>NZ_CM149586.1:480000-4036479 GCF_056156225.1 Pseudomonas sp. TS_SC_3 | reverse complement strand
TGTCGCACCTACTTCGCACAAGCTAGGGACGTATCCGCAACACTGAACGCTATTCGCTTTTAAGCGTAATACGCGCAAATGCCTTCTTACCCGCCTGGCAGACGTGGACAGCACCCACCTTGTATAGGTAAGCCCGATCCACAACCTCCCCATCTATGCGCACGCCGCCCGAGCCCAACAGATCACGCGCCATTGCGGCATTCTTCACCAAGCCTGCTTTATTCAGCAGCGCAGCAATTGGCATGTCTTCGGCAGAAACAACCACGATCTCTGGCAAATCTTCGGGCAGCTCGCCCTCTTTCATGCGGTTACCCGCAGAGCGATGGGCATTGAGAGCCGCTTCCTCATCATGAAAGCGAGCAACGATCTCTTCAGCCAGCTTAATCTTGATGTCACGAGGGTTAGCCCCCTGCTCGACATCACGCTTGAACTGCATAATCTCATCCATAGAACGAAAGCTGAGCAGCTCGAAATAACGCCACATCAGCGCATCAGGCATGGACACCAACTTGCTGTACATGACACCCGGCGCTTCTTGGATACCAATGTAGTTACCCAACGACTTGGACATCTTCTTCACGCCATCCAACCCTTCGAGCAACGGCATGGTCACGACACACTGCGATGACTGCCCATAGGCGCGCTGCAACTCACGCCCCATCAGCAAATTGAATTTCTGATCGGTACCGCCAAGCTCCACATCCGCCTGCAAAGCAACCGAGTCGTAACCCTGTACTAACGGGTAGAGGAACTCGTGAATAGCAATCGGCTGCTGGGTCGAATACCGTTTATTGAAATCATCGCGTTCAAGCATACGCGCCACGGTGTACTGCGAGGTCAGACGGATAAAATCCGCTGGCCCCATTTTGTCCATCCAAGTGGAGTTGAACGCAACCTCGGTTTTCGCCGGATCGAGAATTTTGAACACCTGGGTTTTGTAGGTTTCCGCGTTCTCCAGCACCTGCTCACGAGTCAGTGGTGGGCGAGTGGCGCTCTTGCCGCTGGGATCACCAATCATCCCGGTGAAGTCGCCAATCAGAAAAATAACCTGATGGCCCAGCTCCTGAAACTGACGCAGCTTATTAATAAGCACGGTATGCCCGAGGTGCAGATCCGGCGCAGTCGGATCGAAACCTGCCTTGATGCGCAGCGGCTGACCTCGCTTGAGCTTCTCAACCAGCTCAGCCTCAACCAGAACCTCTTCTGCGCCACGCTTGATCAGCGCCAACTGCTCTTCAACCGACTTCATGACAGAACTCACGACCACTCAAAACAAAAGGGAACCAACCATACAAGATCGCAGACAAATCACAAGTTCTGCCCACCACCCGCCTACACTAAGACGACCTTGCGACAACCGGGGTTGCCTATCCAGCGATTTGGTTATATTTTATACAGTTACTGCATATTCATCATTTCGTTTATCTATTTCTTTTCATCTTTTTAAGTCAAGAAGCAGCCTATGACCTCTCCAACTAAAGCGCCGCCCCTGTACCCGAAAAGCCATATCCTAGCGGCCAGTGGCGTCGCTGCCCTACTGAGCCTAACGCTACTGGTATTCCCCACCCGCGAAGTTGAAGCCAAAAAAACCTACATCGACCTTGAACTGGACAATGGTTCAGCGTACGTCGACCAGCAGAGTGAACAAGATTCAGCTGCAGCAGAGATGGTGTCGTCGCCTTTTGCTAACACGGCGGCAAACTCCGATGCCTCAATAGACGACGAACACAAAGCACAGGCAGTAGAACCCGCAAAAGTTGACCCGTTGCAGCACATTATTACCGTGCGCAACGGTGACACGCTGTCCACAGTGTTTGCCAAGGTTGGGCTGGGTGCAACCATCCTGCATGACGTGATTAATAGCAGCAAGGAAGCCAAGCAGCTGACACGCCTGAGAGTAGGCCAAGCACTCGAGTTCAACCTGAATAAAGATGGTCAGTTGGAAAGCCTGCACAGCAAGCTCAGCGACCTAGAAAGTATTGCCCTGACGAAGAGTGAAAAGGGCTTCAGCTTCAAGCGTGAACTGGTCAAGCCTGACGTCCAAACAGCTTATAGCCATGGCGTGATCAACAGCTCGCTGTTTCTCTCGGCGAAACGTGCCGGCCTGTCGCACAGCTTGACCATGGATCTGGCCAACGTATTCGGCTACGACATCGACTTCGCCATGGATATTCGTGAGGGCGACGAATTCGAGGTCATCTACGAAAAGAAAGTGGTCAACGGCAAACAGGTCGGCACTGGCAACATTCTTTCAGCGCGTTTCACCAACCGCGGCAAAACTTACACCGCCGTGCGTTACACCAACAAGCAGGGCAACAGCAGCTACTACAGCGCCAATGGCGAAAGTATGCGCAAAGCCTTTATCCGCACCCCTGTCGATTTCGCCCGCATCAGCTCGCGCTTTTCAACGGGACGCCGCCATCCGGTGCTGAATAAAATTCGCGCGCACAAAGGCGTAGATTACGCCGCCCCACGTGGTACACCAATTAAGGCAGCCGGTGACGGCCGCATTACCTTGGCGGGTCGTCATGGCGGTTACGGCAATGCGGTGATTATTCAGCACGGCCAGCGCTACCGGACGCTGTACGCCCACATGAATAACTTTGCCAAAGGCATCCGTAACGGCAGCAACGTTAAACAGGGCCAGATTATCGGCTACATTGGCACCACAGGACTGTCCACGGGGCCGCACCTGCACTATGAATTCCAAGTCAACGGTGTGCATGTCGACCCGCTGAGCCAAAAGCTACCGATGGCCGACCCTATCGCGAGCAGCGAAAAAGCGCGCTTTATGCAGTTGAGCAAACCGTTGATGGCACAAATGGATAAAGAAAAGTCCACGATGCTCGCCCTCAACAATCAGCGTTAACCCATGCCCCTTTACCTCGGCGTGATGTCCGGTACCAGCCTGGATGGGCTGGACATTGCGCTGATCGAGCAAGAAACCACCACTCGTCTGCTTGGCACCCGCTATCTACCAATGCCGGACACACTGCGCAGCGCCTTGCTTAGCCTGTGTGCATCTGGGCCGGATGAGCTTGCACGCGCGGCAATTGCCGAACAACACTGGGTTGAGCTCGCCGCACAGGGAATTAATGAGCTGTTGAAGCAGCACGGCATACCCGCGCAAAACGTTCGCGCCATCGGCAGCCACGGCCAGACGGTAAGGCACGAACCAGCTCGCGGATTCAGCATCCAGATTGGCAACCCAGCCCTACTCGCCGAGCTCACCGGCATCAGCGTCGTCAGCGACTTTCGCCGCCGCGATGTGGCGGCCGGCGGTCAAGGTGCGCCGCTGGTCCCAGCATTCCACGATGCACTGTTCGCACACGCAGGCAGCACTCGCGCCATCCTCAACATTGGCGGGTTTAGCAACCTCAGCCTGCTGGAGCCTGAACGCTCCGTAAACGGCTTCGATTGCGGCCCGGGCAATGTGCTGCTGGACGCCTGGATTCAACGCCACCAAGGCCTGACCTACGACCAAGGTGGTCAGTGGGCCAACAGTGGCGCCGTGCAAGCCTCATTGCTACAAAGCTTGCTGGGCGATCCGTTCTTCCAAGCCCATGGCCCGAAAAGCACCGGGCGCGAATTGTTCAACCTTGCCTGGTTAGATCAGCATCTACAGCATTTGCCGGCGGTTGCGCCGGTTGACGTGCAGGCAACCCTGCTGGAGTTGACTGCCGTCAGCATCACCGAGGCGCTGAAAGCCGCTCAGCAAAACACCGAAATGTTGCTGGTCTGCGGTGGTGGTGCGCACAACCTAGCGCTAATGCAGCGTATGGCGCAGCTACTACCTCAAAGCCAGGTAAGCAGTACTGATGAGCATGGCGTACCTGCCGATTGGGTCGAAGCCATGGCCTTTGCCTGGCTGGCACATTGCTGCCTCGAGGGCATACCCGCCAACCGACCTAGCGTTACTGGCGCAAAGGGCTTGCGGGTGCTCGGCGCGATCTACCCCGCCTAATCACCTTTTCAAATCTGCTGTACCTAGAAACGACAACGCCGTGCGCAAGGCACGGCGTTATGTTGAACAGCCGGCAACTCAGATAGAAAACGAAGAGCCGCAGCCGCAGGTTGTCGTGGCGTTCGGGTTATTGATAATAAACCGCGAGCCTTCCAAGCCTTCCTGATAATCGACCTCAGCACCCGCCAGGTACTGGAAGCTCATTGGATCAACCACCAGGCTTACGCCTTCGCGCTCAACAATGGTGTCGTCCTCGGCCACTTCCTCATCGAAGGTAAAGCCATACTGGAAGCCGGAACAGCCGCCTCCTGTGACAAACACGCGCAGTTTCAGGCGCGAGTTGCCCTCTTCATCGACCAGGCTCTTCACCTTGTTCGCCGCGCCTTGCGTAAATTGCAAAGCTGTAGGGGTGAAGGTTTCGACGCTCATGCTGATTAACTCCCGGCGCTACGCGCCATACTGCGTTCTGGCTGACATTATCCGCTTACCCTACAAAAGCGGTCAACTATTGTGCTGCATCCAACGTCTCTGGCAGTTCCAGTGGTCGGTTTTCCTCTTGTAACCGGCAGAGGCGACCCTCGATTTGCGCGCCCATGGCCATTTCCATCAGGGCGTAATACAGGTTGCCGCGTACTCGCGCTCGCACACCCAATTCAAGGTGGCCACTGGCGTGCACATCGCCGACTACCTCACCATCAATCACGATATGGGGCGCCCGAATCTCACCTTCAACCCGCCCCTGCACACTGACGCGCACCATCCCTTCGCTGGCAAGCAAATTGCCCATCACCTTGCCGTCCACCTGCACAGCTCCTTGAAAGCGCAGGTCGCCATGCAGCTCAGCGCCGACCGCAATCAGGCTGGTCTTGCCGGCGAAACGCTGCACATCGGCACGCGCCTTATCTTTATTCCACATACGGGACCGTTACTCCTCGTTGTTCCATTTAAATGTGCGCAGCAAGGGTTTCTCACCCTGCACCTCGGCACGCACTTTGATTTCGCGCGGAATAAACCCCTCAGGCAATTTCAGCTCAGCGAATCGCCCCACCTCGGGAATGGCCTGAAAATGGTTGAAGGCGAAGGCTATCGGCTGCTCAGGCAGCGCATCAGGCAAGTCTGCGCCCAACGCCGCCAGTTCGAGCGTGACGTCCTGCCCCCCCTGCTTGCCGACGATTGAAACCTGCAACTGGCCTTCCAGCGGCGTTTCGCCTTTACCCACGCGGCTAAGGAGTATCTTGTAGCGGAAATGCTCAGGCCTGTCCGTGGCCTGCAGCTCAAAGGTCTTGATGCGCAGACCTTCACGACGACTGCCCGGCGCCAGCACCCCTTTGTAAGACGCAAGATCTTGCTGCTGTTTGTAGATCTGCTCTTCCAGCAGCTTGATCGTTAGACGGCTCTGCTCGTTGGCCTGCTGACTGAGGGTTTCTGCACTACTCAACACCGCAATACGCTGCTGCAACTCTTCAACCTCGCGCAGCAGCGACTCCTCACGATCAGGCTCTACAACTTGCCCCTCAACCAGCGAGGACTGCAGTTGCTGTTGCCACCAACCGCCTACATAGAAGGCCAGTGGGATACACAGCACCAGCAGCAGGCCAAGCGCACGCCGCCGCCGAGCGCGGCCTGGATCGCTTGGCCGAACCTCCCAACCTGCCATTAAGGCAACATGGCCGCGTGGGACAACCCCAGCCGCTCATCAAGGCCGAAGAGAATATTCATGTTCTGCACAGCCTGACCCGATGCACCTTTGACCAGGTTGTCGATCACCGACAACACCACCACCAGGTCGCCATCTTGCGGCCGATGGATGGCGATCCGGCACATGTTGGCGCCGCGTACGCTGCGGGTTTCCGGATGGCTACCGGCGGGCATTACATCGACAAATGGCTCATTGGCATAACGCTGCTCGAACAACGCCTGCAGGTCTACCGAGCGGTCGACCACCGTGGCGTAAAGCGTGGCGTGAATGCCACGGATCATCGGCGTCAGATGAGGTACAAAAGTCAGACCGACATCCTTGCCCGCCGCCCGGCGCAAGCCCTGGCGAATTTCCGGCAGATGCCGATGGCCTTTGACCCCGTAGGCCTTCATGCTTTCGCCGGCTTCGCTGAACAGCGAACCCACGCTGGCACCACGGCCGGCGCCGCTGACCCCGGATTTGCAATCGGCGATCACTTGCGTGGTATCAGCCAGGCCGGCTTCCAGCAGCGGAATCAGCGCCAGCTGCGCAGCAGTGGGATAGCAGCCCGGCACAGCGATCAGCCGCGCCTGCTTGATGGCATCACGGTTGACTTCAGGCAAGCCGTAGACCGCCTCAGGGAGTAAATCAGGCGCGCCATGCGGCTGGCCGTACCACTTGGCCCATTCGTCAGCATCCTGGAGGCGGAAGTCGGCTGACAGATCGATCACCTTGGTTCCGGCAGCCAGCAGCTCACCGGCCAGAGCATGAGCAACACCGTGCGGTGTGGCGAAGAACACCACATCGCAGGCGCCCAGGGTAGCGACGTCCGGCACGCTGAACGCCAGGTTGTCGTAATGACCGCGCAGGTTCGGGTACATCTCATCGACACGCATGCCGGCCTCGGAGCGCGAGGTAATCACCTCGACCTGCGCTTGCGGGTGTTGCGCCAACAAACGCAACAGCTCGACACCGGTATACCCCGTGCCGCCGACGATTCCGACCTTGATCATCACTTGCCCCTTTGCAATACCACGAGTGGAAAGCTGCCGATGATACGGCCGCTTCAGTCAGGGGCCAACACTTGAGCACCGCCAGTGATGACGCAGATGGTTACGCCCACTACTATCGGGGTCATCTTTCTACGACGAGTTCAAACAATGCTCTATCTCTGGCTCAAGGCTTTTCACATCATCGCCATGGTCTGCTGGTTCGCCGGCCTGTTTTACCTGCCGCGCCTGTTTGTTTACCACGCCATGAGCAGCGACGAGGTCAGCCACGAGCGTTTCTGCATCATGGAGCGCAAGCTCTATCGCGGGATCATGTGGCCGTCGCTGATTCTTACCGTCGGCCTAGGTCTGTGGTTGCTCAGCCTTAACCCGAGCTACTACTTCAGCCAAGGCTGGATGCACGCCAAGCTAAGCCTGGTGGCGCTGCTGGTGGTCTACCAGTTTATGTGCGGCGCCCAGCTCAAGGCCTTTGCCCGTGGCGAGAACCAACGCGGCCATGTGTTCTACCGCTGGTTCAATGAAGCGCCCGTGCTGGCCTTACTCGGCATTGTCATTCTGGTCGTGGTTCGCCCTTTCTAAATACTCCAAGAGGATTACCGCATGTCGCTTCCGGCCCTGCTCGAACAACGCCTGCGCCTGCCCGTCGTCGCGGCGCCGATGTTTCTGGTGTCCAACCCACAACTGGTTCTGGCCTGCTGCAACAGCGGAATCGTCGGCAGCTTCCCGGCCCTGAACCAGCGTGACAGCAGCGGCTTTAAGGGCTGGCTGGAAGAAATCGAAGCCGGCCTGGACAGCGCCGCTGCACCCTATGCGGTCAACCTGATTGTGCATGGCAGCAACCCACGCCTGCAGGCGGACCTGGCCATCTGCGTCGAGCAGCGCGTGCCCATCGTCATCACCAGCCTTGGCGCAGCCCAAGAAGTGGTAGACGCCGTACACAGTTACGGCGGCCTGGTATTCCACGACGTGACCACCCGCCGGCATGCCGAAAAAGCCGCCGAAGCCGGCGTCGACGGCCTGATCGCAGTCGCTGCTGGCGCCGGCGGACATGCCGGCACCTGGAGCCCGTTCGCGCTGATCGCCGAAATCCGCCAGTTCTTCGACAAGACCCTGCTGCTGGCCGGTTGCCTAAACCAGGGCCACGAAGTACTGGCCGCGCAACTGCTTGGCGCCGATCTGGCATACCTCGGTACCCGCCTGATCGCCACCCAGGAAAACGCTGCGTCGCCGGCCTATAAGCAGATGATTCTCGACGCCAAAGCCGCCGACATCATTCACACCCCAGCAGTCTCCGGGGTGCCCGCAAGCTTTATGCGCCAGAGCCTGGAACTGGCCGGCTACGATCTCAAGCAATTGCAGAATAAGGGCGAGGTCAACTACGGCGAAAAGCTCAAGCCCATGGACGAAGAAGCAAAGGCCTGGAAAACCGTGTGGTCGGCCGGTCAGGGCGTCGGCACTATCAGCGACCTGCCCAGCGTCGAGCAGCTGATCACCCGTCTCGACAGCGAATACCGCGCCGCCCTTAAGCACAGCCTGCAGCTGCAACAGCGCTGGGCACGATCAAGCGGCGCAGCGTAATGGGCTCAGCCGGCACAGACTGACAGGCCGATGACAGGCTGTTACGCCGCCCGCAGCGTTCGCCAGGCCGGAGCAAGCAGCTCAAGCCACTCGCTTTTCTGCGCTGCGCTTGCCTCCTTGGTAGCGGGTAGATAAGCAGAGCGTGAACAGCCTCTAACCATGCGTGTATTTACGCGCAAGCTGGCTTGTTTAGGGGCCTAACGGCCAGCTAGTCTGTAGCGCACTTCCACCCAGGCATCGACAAGGACGCCGACATGACCCAAGCCCGCTTTAAGATTGTGTTCAACGGCGAGTTAATGCCTGATGTCAGCCTGGAAAGCGCGAAAGAAAACCTCGCACGCTTATTCAAGAGCGACCAAACCCGGATCAACGCGCTGTTCAGCAGTGGCAATGTCGATATCAAACGCAACCTCAGTGAAAACGAGGCCGATCAGTACCTCAAGGCCCTGCAAAGCGCCGGCGCCAAAGTCCGCAAGGAACCAGACCTCGCGGCCAGCCTGAGCCTGGTGCAAACCGATGACCACACGGCACAGAACAATAAAGCTGACACTGGCGCATCAATGACCTGCCCCAAATGCGGCCACTCGCAAAGCAAAGCCATCGAGTGCTCGGCGTGCGGCATCATTATTGAGAAATTTATCGCCCGCCAAGCCATGCTCGCGGAAAACCCACCGGCAGTGGCCAGCCCAGTGACCAGCCCTTACGCCACACCCAGAGCAGCCGTGGCCGAAGTGCTGCCAGAGTTTGGCGAGTTGAAACCGTTTACCACCGACGGACGGATCGGCCGTTTGCGTTACCTGGCGTGGTCGATGGTGCTGATGCTGGCGTGCTTGCCATTGTTTGCGGTCGCCGCCGGTTTTTTCGCCGTGTCCGAAATTCTCGGCGGCTTGCTGATGGTGCTGCTCGCTATCGCCGTGGCGGTGGCCGGCATTATGTTCGGTGTACAGCGCCTACATGACATCGGCTGGTCGGGCTGGCTGCTGCTGGTCACCTTGGTACCCGTGGTCGGCGGGGTGTTTTCGCTGCTGATGTTCATCATCCCCGGCAGCACTGAGGCCAACCGTTTTGGCCCACCGCCGCCGCCCAACAGCCGCGCAGTAAAAACCCTCGCCCTGCTCTGGGTCGCGATGATCGCTCTCGGCATCATTGCCGCCATCGCCCTACCTGCTTATATGGGCTTCGCGGGCGCCAGCCTGTAAGCGCTGCCTTCGCGCTTGCAACCTTGCGCGCTACATGGGGTCGAAAGGCCCCATCACGGAGAACCCCATGACCCGTTACGCGCTTATCACCGGAGCCTCCAGTGGCGTTGGCTTGGCCCTGGCTGAAGCCTTGGCTCGGCGAGGCCGCAATCTACTGCTGGTGGCGCGCCAACGCGATGCACTGGAAAGCATCGCCTGCGAACTGACCCAGCGCTTCTCTGTAGACGTGCTGTTCCGCGTCTGCGATCTCAGCCAACCGCTGCAAGTCAGCGGCCTGCTGCATGAGTTGGAGCAAGGTGAGCGCAGTATTGACCTGCTGGTGAATAACGCAGGCGTTGGCACCTCGGGGCCTTACGTAGCGCAAGATTGGCAGCGCGAGCAGCAATTGATTGAGCTGAATATCCTTGCCCTTGCCCGCCTCTGTCACGGTATCGGCGGCATCATGGCCGGCCAAGGCAGTGGGCAGATTCTCAATGTCGCCTCGATCGCCGGCTTTCAACCAGGCCCAGGCATGAGCAACTACTACGCGAGCAAGGCGTACGTGCTGCATTTCTCCGAGGGCCTGCGTGAAGAGCTCAAACCTTACGGCGTCAAAGTTTCCGTGCTCTGCCCAGGGCCAACCCGCACTGCGTTTTTCCGCACAGCCAAGATGGATGCCAAAGCCCTGCAGGGCAGTAAGCTGATGATGAGTGCCGAAGAAGTGGCGCTCATCACCGTCAGGGCATTGGAGAAAAACCGCGCACTAATCATCCCCGGCTGGCGTAACCGCTTGCTCGCCCTCAGCCCACGACTGGGCCCGCGCTGGCTGGTACGACGAATCAGCGCGCGACTCAATCGCCAGTTTGGTAAGCCCATCTGAAACGCCGTCTAACCCGCATTAACCGTACGCCCATCCGCCCAAGCCCTCAGCGCAGCGAGATTCTCGGCCATCACCACCGACAGCGGCGCGGTGCCTTGAATGCACTGCAGCAGCAATGCCTGATTGATTGACTGCTGCTGGGCTTGCGCCGCATATAAGGCGCTAACCACGGCCTGCTCAATCTCAGCCCCGGAAAAACCGTCAGACGTTACCGCCAGTTGCGCCAAATCAAAGCCGGCAAGATCCTGCTCACGACGGGCCAAGTGAATATGGAAGATTTCGGCACGCACCGCTACGTCCGGCAAGTCGACAAAGAACAGCTCGTCAAAACGCCCCTTGCGCACCAACTCCGGCGGCAATCGCTCGATAACGTTGGCGGTGGCCACCATAAACACCGGCGCCTTGCGCTCGGCCATCCAGGTCAGCAGGGTGCCCAGCACCCGTTGGCTGACACCACCATCGTGGTCGCCACTGGCCAAGCCCTTTTCGATCTCATCCATCCACAGCACGCAAGGGGCCATTTGCTCGGCAAGCCTCAAGGCTTCGCGCAGGTTACGTTCGGTTTCCCCAAAGAACTTGTTGTACAGGCACGCAAAGTCCAGGCGCAGCAACGGCAGGCCCCACAAGCCGGCGATGGCCTTGGCAGCCAGGCTCTTACCGCCGCCCTGCACCCCCACCAGCAGCACGCCTTTGGGTCGATCATCGCCTTTACCCTCAAGGAAAATGCTCTGCCGCTCGCCCAGCCAGCGCTTGAGGTTACTCAACCCGCCGACCTCGGCAAAACGTGCGGTGTCGTACTCAAAACTCAGTACCCCGTCGAGGTCGAGCAGCTTGAACTTGGTCTTGTTCAGCTCCGGTAGGTCTTCCTGAGTGATCGCGCCGTCATCACAGATCACATTACGCGCCAGCGCCCGGGCCTCGGCATGGCTGAGGCCGCGCAGGTTTTTCACCACCTGCTGCAGGGTGCGGTTATCGGTGCGCACCCGGGTATTGCGGTTACGCGCACTCCAGCCGCTGGCCTCGTCGCGCACAATGGCCAGCAATTCCTCCTCAGAGGGCAGTGACAAGCTAAAGCGCGCGGCATAGCGCTGCACCTCTGGCGGCAACTGGCAGGCATGGGACACCAGCACCAGCGTCGGCTTGCTCGGCAGCTCGCTCATGGCGATTTCCTTGAGCAGGCGCACCAGCTTGGGATTATCAGTAAGAAACGGATGCAGGTCGCACATCACATACAGCGTCGGCTGCGGGTCGGCCTTGATCAGGCGCAAGGCGGTTTCTGGCTCAAGGGTAGCGCTGTCAACGGGCTCCTGAATGGAAAACCCCACGCGCTGCAGACCCTCGGTCACCGACCATACCTGCAAGCCCAAACTGCGACGTACGGCCAGACTGGTCAGGGTTTCCAGAACCCGCGCCTCATCCCAAGACTCGATCAGTACCAGTTTGGTCTTGGAATCCAGTACCAAGCCCAAGTCGTGAATATCGTTTTTCACCCGCACTCCTTGTCCACTAAACTCGGGCCTCTTTTTAGAGCCCCGGAGACTGTCCATGGACTGTCTATTTTGCAAGATCGTCGCTGGTGAAATATCCGCGCGCAAGCTTTATGAAGATGATCAGGTAATCGCCTTCCACGATGTTGATCCGCAAGCGCCGGTGCATTTTCTGCTCATTCCGAAGAAACATATCCGCACCCTCAATGACCTCGGCGAAGCCGACACGGCATTGGCCGGGCATATCCTCGTCACTGCGCAGCGCTTGGCCAAGGAGCAAGGCTGCGCTGAAGGCTTTCGTGTGGTGATGAATTGCAATGAGCTGGGCGGCCAGACCGTGTACCACATCCATATGCATGTGCTGGGTCAACGTCAGCTGGCATGGCCACCGGGTTGAAGCGCCAGCCCTTCGCCGCGCTACTGCTGCTGGCTCTTTTCAGTACCGCCCCCGCACACGCGCAAACGCCCGGTCGCGTATTCAGTGATCCGCTGCCCGCAGGTAAGCAAGGGCCGTCATTGGTTGTGCTGCCGGCGGGGAATTACCTGATGGGTGACCACAGCGACCGCGGTAATCACAACGAGCGTCCGTTAACGCCCATCGTGATCGACCATGCCTTCGCCATCGGCCGCTATGAGGTGAGTTTCAGCGACTGGCAGCACTATGCCGAAGCAACTGCCACGGCGATGCCCGACAATGAGGGCTGGGGCTTGTCGGCGCAGCGGCCGGTGATCCATGTGTCTTGGCACCAAGCCCAGGCCTACAGCCAGTGGCTGTCAAACGTGACCGGGCAACGCTATCGCCTGCCCACCGAAGCCGAATGGGAATATGCCGCCCGCGCTGGCAGCACCAGCTATTACTGGTGGGGTGAGCAACTCGACAGCCCGGAAACACGCCCGCGCGCACATTGCCGTGGTTGCGCCACCTCGCGGCTGATCCAGAACAAAAGCGAACGTATCGGCCAGTTTGCCGGCAACGCTTTCGGCGTGCATGACACCGCCGGCAACGTCTGGGAATGGACCGCTTCACGCTTTGCCAGCCCCTTCGACGGCAGCGAGCAACAAGCGGCCAGCCTGCTCGACAATGGCCCACGCGCTGTACGTGGCGGCGCCTGGAACAGCGGCACCAGCTACCTGCGCAGCAGCCAGCGCGATATGAAGCAGCCGCAACACAAGAACTATGCCCTGGGCTTTCGGGTACTGCGTGAGCTGCCCTGAGCTAATTAGGGCTTTAAGGCCTGTTGACGTTTCGCCGTACCTGCGACGAAACGTCAACATCCCCTTTCTTGAGTTTGGAGTAAACTAACGGCCGTAGTCAGCGCCGGAGGTCCTTATGGCCAGCGAACGTCACTTCTCACCTGTTGATCGCCTGTTACTGCAAGCCGATGCCGCCCTGCGCACCTTGCTGCCCTTTAGCGGCCAGCCCGGTCGGCCATCACCGGCCATCGTGCAACCCGAAGCCGAGCTGGACGAACAGCAAACCCAGCATGTTGCCGGCCTGATGCGCATCAACCATACCGGTGAGGTCTGCGCCCAGGCGCTGTATCAGGGTCAGGCATTGACTGCCAAACTGCCGCAGGTACGTCAGGCGATGGAGCATGCCGCCGACGAAGAAATCGACCACCTGGCCTGGTGTGAGCAACGCATCCGCCAACTCGGCAGCCAGCCGAGCATTCTCAACCCGCTGTTTTATGGTTTGTCGTTTGGTGTGGGGGCTGCCGCTGGTCTGATCAGTGACAAAGTCAGCCTGGGCTTTGTCGCCGCCACGGAAGATCAAGTGGTCAAACACCTCGACGAGCACCTGCAGCAAATCCCGCAGGACGACCACAAATCCCGCGCGATTCTCGAACAGATGCGCATCGATGAAGAGCAACATGCCTGCAATGCGCTGGATGCTGGCGGCCTGCGCTTCCCGGCACCGATTAAACTCGGCATGAGCTTGCTGGCCAAAGTCATGACCAGCAGCACCTACCGCATCTAGAACCGAATTGGCGGCACAAAAAAGGGCACCGCAGTGCCCTTTATCGTTTAACCGTAGGGTGCTGCCACTTACTCAGCCAGCTCGATAATCTCGTAATCATGAGTGATTTCGACGCCGCCACGGCCGAGCATAATCGACGCCGAACAGTACTTTTCGGCAGACAACTCAACTGCGCGCTTGACCTGAGCCTCCTTCAAACCACGGCCCTTGACCACGAAATGCAGGTGAATTTTGGTGAACACCTTGGGTTCTTCGCTGGCGCGCTCAGCCTCCAAAAAGACTTCACAGCTCTCAATGGCCTGGCGGGATTTTTTCAGGATGCTGACCACATCAAAGTTGCTGCAGCCACCCAGGCCAATCAACACCATTTCCATGGGGCGCACACCCAGGTTACGTCCACCGCTCTCTGGCGGGCCATCCATTACTACTGCGTGGCCGCTGCCCGATTCACCGATAAACAGGGCTTCGCCAGCCCACTGAATACGCGCTTTCATTACTCGGGCTCCGTGTTTAAAAAAGGGAAGCAGCTTACCACAGCGCTTTTACTTGCCGCCCTGCCGCTCGATGAGTAAAAAGTTCCATACTGAATGTTAGCCAGGTCGCAAAACCGGACCTCGTTATGTCGGATTGGTTAAGTTGACGAAAGATTACTGGCACACTTGTACGGATAACTATTATTAGAACTAGCCGTTAAACGGCTCACCTTTATAAATTCGGGATTCGGGCATGGTAGCTATTACCCTTACACCTAAAATAAAAAATCTCGACAAGCTTCTCGCGCATTGCCACCGTCGTCGTTACACCGCCAAAAGCACCATTATTTATGCGGGCGATCGCTGTGAAACGTTGTTCTTCATCGTCAAAGGTTCGGTCACTATCCTGATCGAAGATGACGATGGTCGAGAAATGATCATCGCCTACCTTAACCCTGGCGACTTTTTTGGCGAAATGGGCCTGTTCGAGAAGGACGGCACCGAGAAAGAACGCAGCGCCTGGGTGCGCGCCAAAACCGAGTGTGAAGTGGCGGAGCTGAGCTACGCCAAGTTCCGTGAACTCACCCAACAAGACCCGGACATCCTCTACGCTCTGGGCAGCCAGATGGCCGAACGCCTGCGCAACACCACGCGCAAAGTCGGTGATTTGGCCTTCCTTGATGTCACCGGCCGTGTGGCTCGTACCCTGCTCGATTTGTGCAAGCAACCGGATGCTATGACTCACCCTGACGGCATGCAGATCAAAATCACCCGCCAGGAAATCGGCCGCATCGTCGGCTGCTCCCGCGAGATGGTTGGCCGCGTACTCAAGGCCCTGGAAGAACAAGGCCTGGTCAACGTTAAAGGCAAGACCATGGTGGTCTTCGGCACGCGCTAAAAACATCAGGCATAAAAAATGGCCGGGAGCCATTTTTAACGTCGCGTAGCGACGGCCCGAGGGGTGGCCGCCATGGATGGCAGGCAATAAAAAAGCCGACGCATGCGTCGGCTTTTTTATTGCCTGGTGGTTTCAGTCCACATCAGGCGAAGCGATCACCCGCTTACGCTCGGGAAAGAACAGCCGCTCCAGCTCGGCCCCCGGATTGTCCGCTCGCATAAACGCCTCGCCAACCAGAAAGGCATACACCTCGCTGATTTCCATCAGCTCGACATCGGCGCGATTGAGGATGCCACTCTCGGTGACCACCAGACGATCACGGGGGATACGCGGCAGCAGGTCGAGGGTGGTCTCCAGATTGAGCTCAAAGGTGTGCAGGTTGCGGTTGTTGATGCCCACCAGCGGCGTGTCGAGGGTTTTCAACGCCCGCTCCAGCTCATCGCCGTCATGCACTTCCACCAACACATCGAGATCAAAGGCTTTGGCGGTGGCAGCCAACTCGGCCATCTGCCCGTCTTCCAGTGCCGCGACGATCAGCAACACGCAGTCCGCACCCAAGGCGCGGGCTTCAACGATTTGATACGGGTCGATCATGAAATCCTTGCGGATCACCGGCAGCGCGCACGCTGCACGGGCTTCCTGCAGGTAGCGGTCAGCACCCTGGAAGAAGTCGATATCGGTCAGTACCGACAGGCAGGTCGCGCCACCGTGCTGATAACTCAGGGCAATCTCGGCCGGCACAAAGTGCTCGCGCAGCACGCCCTTGCTCGGTGAAGCCTTTTTAATCTCGGCAATAACCGCCGGTTGTTTACGCTTGGCCTGCGCCAGCATGGCCTGAGCAAAGCCGCGCGTAGGGTCTGCTTGACGGGCATGTTGTTCAATTTCAGCGAGGCTAACGATGGCGCGGCGAGCCGCTACTTCTTCAGCCTTGCGCGCGAGAATTTTTTCCAGAACGGTTGGAATACTCACCCGGCATTCTCCTCTTTGAATACGGCGGTAAAGGACACCAACTCCTGCAACTTCTCCCAGGCCAAGCCCGTGTGCAAAGCATCGTGCGCCAACGCTACACCTTCTTTCAGGCTCGCCGCCAGGTCTGCTGCATACAATGCCGCGCCGGCATTCAGTACGATCATGTCAGCGGCCTTCTGCCCGGCTTCGGTTTTACGCTTGCTCAGGGCATCACGGATCAACGCCAGCGAGGCTTCCGGGCTTTCCACGGCCAAGCCAATTAGGCTTTGGCTTTTCAGCCCGAGGTCTTCTGGCAGCACTTCATATTCGCTGATATGGCCATCTTTCAGTTCCGCTACATAGGTCGCAGCGGCCAGGCTGAACTCATCCAGGCCGTCACGCGAATGCACCACCAGGATATGCTGGCTGCCCAAACGCTTGAGCACTTCGGCCAGCGGTCGGCACAGCGCCTGGCTGAACACGCCGACCACCTGATGTTTGACCCCAGCCGGGTTAGTCAGCGGGCCGAGCATATTAAAGATGGTGCGCAGGCCCAGTTCACGGCGCGGCACAGCGGCGTACTTCATCGCCGAGTGATGCACCTGAGCAAACATAAAGCCGACGCCAACGCTGTCGATGCAGCGCGCCACTTGCTCCGGCGTCAGGCTCAGGTAAATGCCCGCCGCTTCAAGCAGATCGGCACTGCCGCTCTTGCCCGACACCGCGCGGTTGCCGTGCTTGGCCACCTTGCCGCCCGCGGCCGCCACAACAAAGCTCGCCGCCGTGGATACGTTGAAGATGTTCGCGCCATCGCCGCCAGTACCGACCACATCGACTACATGGTCGAGGGTTTGCAGGTGCACGTGGCTGGCCAGCTCACGCATCACCGAGACGGCGCCGACGATTTCGTCGATGGTCTCGCTCTTCATGCGCATGCCCATGAGGAACGCGCCGATCTGCGCATCGGTGCACTGGCCGGTCATGATTTCGCGCATGACGTCCTGCATTTCTTCGGTGCTTAGATCGAGTTGACTAACTACCCGGTTGAGGGCTTCCTTGATGTTCATCCGCGCACACCGCCTTGTTGCTTGAGGAAGTTGGCGAACAGTTCATGGCCCTGCTCGGTGAGGATCGACTCCGGGTGGAACTGCACGCCCTCGATATGCAGGGTCTTGTGCCGCAGGCCCATGATCTCGTCGACCGTGCCGTCTTCATGCTGAGTCCAGGCGGTCATTTCCAAGCAATCTGGCAGGGTTTCACGCTTGACCACCAGCGAGTGGTAGCGGGTGACGGTCAGCGGGTTATTCAAGCCGGCGAATACGCCCAGATCACGGTGGAATACCGGACTGGTTTTGCCGTGCATCACCTGACGCGCTCGCACCACATCACCACCAAAAGCCTGGCCGATGCTCTGGTGACCCAGGCACACGCCGAGAATCGGCAGCTTGCCCGCAAAGTGCAGAATGGCCTCAATCGACACCCCGGCTTCGGTCGGCGTGCACGGGCCGGGCGAGACCACGATGCGCTCGGGCTTAAGTGCCTCGATCTCGGCAATGCTCAGTTCATCATTGCGTACCACGTGCACATCAGCACCCAACTCGCCCAGGTACTGCACCACGTTGTAGGTGAAGGAGTCGTAGTTATCGATCATTAAAAGCATGGCGTAACCCCTTATTCGGCAGTCTGTTCGGCGAGGGCAACGGCGCGGAACATGGCGCGACGCTTGTTCAGGGTTTCTTCCCACTCCAGTGCAGGCACCGAGTCGGCGACGATGCCAGCACCGGCTTGCACATGCAGTTCGCCATCCTTGATCACGGCCGTGCGAATGGCGATGGCGGTGTCCATATTGCCATTCCAGGCCAGATAACCCACCGCGCCACCGTAGACGCCACGCTTGACCGGCTCCAGCTCATCGATAATTTCCATCGCGCGAATCTTCGGTGCGCCGGACAAGGTGCCCGCCGGCAGAATGGCGCGCAGCGCATCCATCGCCGTCAGGCCTTCTTTAAGGTGGCCAGTGACGTTGGAGACGATGTGCATGACGTTGGAATAACGCTCGATCACCATCTTCTCGGTGAGCTTGACGCTACCGGTGCTGGCGACACGGCCAACATCGTTACGGCCTAGGTCGATCAGCATCAGGTGCTCGGCGACTTCTTTGGCGTCGGACAGCAGGTCTTCTTCCAGCGCCCGATCCGCCTCTTCATTCGCGCCGCGCGGGCGTGTGCCGGCGATCGGGCGTACGGTGACCAGACCATCCTCCAGACGCACCAGCACTTCCGGCGAGCTGCCGACTACATGGAAGTCACCGAAGTTGAAGAAGTACATATAAGGCGTCGGGTTGATGCAACGCAGCGCCCGGTACAGATCAATCGGCGCAGCCTTGAACGGGATCGACATGCGCTGGGAGATCACCACCTGCATGCAGTCACCGGCGAGGATGTACTCCTTGATCGCTTTGACGGCGTTCTCGTAGTCATCGCGTTTAAAGCTGGAAATGAAATCCGGCTCGGCACCGGCCGGCGCGGCCAGGTCTACGCCCAGGCGCGGGGTAATTGGCTGACGCAGCTTATGCAGAATCTCCTGCAGGCGCGCCTGGCCCTGCTCCAGCGCGTCGGCTTCGCTTGGATCGACCAGCACAATGGCGTGCATCTTGCCCGCCAGGTTGTCGAACACCACCACGGCGTCAGACACCATAAGCAGGATATCCGGCGTGCCGAGGGCATCGGGGTTTACGCCCTTAGCTAATTTGGGCTCGACATAGCGCACGCTGTCGTAACCAAAGTAGCCGACCAGACCGCCGTTAAAGCGTGGCAAGCCCGGTAGGATCGGCACTTTGTAGCGGTCTTTGAACTGCTCGACAAAGGCCAGTGGGTCTGCGCAGTGGTGACGTTCCACTTCGACGCCATCCACGCTGATCGTCACCTCATGCTCGTACGCACGCAGCACCGTGCGCGCCGGCAGGCCGATAATCGAATAACGCCCCCACTTCTCACCGCCCTGCACGGATTCGAGCAGGTAGGTGTTGGCTTCGTCAGCCAGTTTCAAATAAATGGACAGCGGGGTGTCGAAATCCACCAGGGTTTCGCAGGCAACAGGAATGCGGTTATAGCCGGCAGCGGCTAAACGCAGAAATTCTTCGCGGGTCATGTGCAGCCTCGTGGCTTGAGGTAATTCGGTCGAGTGCAAACGCGCCGCCTAGGCGGCCAAGGTCAGATCAGGGGCGCCAGCGCCAACGGGCCAGGGCCTTGATGATTTTCATGTCGGTGCTTACCGACCAGCGCATGCAGTTAACCACCACGAGGCTCTCTTAATTCAGGCGGGATTGAAGTTCGGCCACACTAGCGCAGGGTCAGAACCGAATCAACCCGCAAGGCCCGGCAAAGAAGCGTGCGCAGCGCAGCTTAGCAAACCCTGCAGGTTATCCAGCACGTAAGTGGGGTTCTCTTCGGCAATCGGTCGACCGTGGTTATAACCATAACTTAGCGCGACACACGCCACGCCAGCGGCCTTGGCGGCCAATACGTCATTGCGTGAATCACCGACAAACAGCGCCTGCGACGCCTCCACGCGAGCCAGTTGCAGCACATGGCGCAGCGCCGCCGGATCGGGCTTCTGCTGGGGCAACGTGTCACCGCCGACAATCCAACGGAAATAGCCGCCCAGACCTTTTTCATCGAGCAACGGTGCGACAAAACGCTCGGGTTTGTTGGTGACAATTGCCAGCTCGACCTGCTGCTCGCGCAGCCAATCCAGAGTCGGTTTAACGCCGGGATAGACCTGGGTCAGCGCGTGGTTGGCGGCGTAGTGCTGCATAAACAGCTCCAGCGCCTGCTCGGCCTGCGCGTCATCAACATGCGCATGTTCCAAACCACCGGCCAAGGCGCGGCGCACCAGCACCCGCGCACCGTTGCCCACCCAGTCGCGCACCTGTTGCACACCAACGGGCGGGCGATCCAGATCAGTCAGGGCGTTATCGACGGCAGCGGCCAGATCCGGCACCGAATCCACCAAGGTGCCGTCCAGGTCAAACATCACCAGGCGCGGCAACTCGCCGTTAAACAGCTCGCGCAGCAGGCTCACGCGCGGGCCTGAGCCAGTTCGGCGCGCATGGCGTCGATCACGGTTTTGTAGTCGGGCTGGCTGAAGATGGCCGACCCAGCGACAAAGGTGTCCGCACCGGCGGCAGCGATTTCACGGATATTTTGCACATTAACCCCACCGTCGATCTCCAGACGGATTTCACGGCCGCTGGCGTCGATCAGCGCGCGGGCTTCACGCAGTTTGTCGAGGGTGTGGGGGATGAACTTCTGCCCGCCAAAACCCGGGTTAACGCTCATCAGCAGGATCATGTCGACCTTGTCCATGACGTGCTTGAGCACATCCAGCGGGGTGGCCGGGTTGAACACCAGACCGGCCTTGCAGCCGCCATCGCGGATCAGCTGCAGCGAGCGGTCGATGTGCTCGCTGGCTTCCGGGTGGAAGGTAATGTAGCTGGCACCGGCTTCGATAAAATCGCCGATGATGCGATCCACCGGCTTGACCATCAGGTGCGCATCGATGGGCGCAGTGATGCCGTATTTACGCAGTGCAGCGCAGACCATCGGGCCGATGGTGAGGTTGGGCACGTAGTGGTTGTCCATTACATCGAAGTGCACGATGTCGGCACCGGCGGCGAGTACCTTGTCGACTTCTTCACCCAGACGGGCGAAATCAGCGGACAGAATCGACGGGGCAATGGCGAAGGGTTGCATAACGCACCTCGGTGGCATGTACGAAAGGCGCGCATTGTACCCGAGGCCATTCTCAGGCGTCGCGGGAACGATGGCCGGCAGCACAACACCAGCTAACCCCAGGCGTAGCCTATGCAGCCTCGCTATCCTGCGAGCGTTTGCAATCTGTCACCGCTAAAGCGCCTACCACGGATTAGTGTCGTGCGCGGGTACGAATTCTGTGGGAGGGGCTTTAGCCGAGACGGGCTGAAATGCACAAAACCCGCCGAAGCGGATTTTGTGGGTAACGCGCTGGGGATCAGGCCAGTTCGTCGAAGCACTCGGCGATGATCGCCAGGCCACGGTCGAGCAGTTCATCTTCTGCAGTCAACGGCACCAGCACGCGCAGCACGTTGCCGTAAGTACCGCACGACAGCAGGATCAGACCCTTGTCACGCGCCTTGGCCACGATGTGCCCGGTCAGCGCGGCGTTGGGTTTGTGCACGTCGCCACCTTCGCACAGCTCCATGGCAATCATGGCGCCGAGGGCGCGCACTTCGCCGATGCTGGTATGCTTGGCTTGAATGGCTTTGAGGCCAGTGACCAGCCGCTCGCCGACAACCTTGCAGCGATCCAGCAGTTTCTCTTCCTCGAACACATCCATCACCGCCAACGCCGCGGCGCAGGCCAGCGGGCTGCCGGCGTAGGTGCCACCCAAACCGCCTGGAGCGATGGCGTCCATGTATTCAGCCTTGCCGCACACGCCCGCCACCGGGAAACCGCCGGCGATGGATTTGGCAAAGGTGGTCAGGTCGGCGGATACGCCCATCTGTTCCATGGCGAAGAAGGTGCCGGTACGGCCTGCGCCAGTTTGCACTTCGTCGGCAATCAGCAGGATGCCGTGCTGATCACACAGGGCGCGCAGGCGCAGCATGAAGTCTTTCGGCGCGACGTAGAAACCGCCCTCGCCTTGCACCGGCTCGATGATGATGGCGGCGATGTCGCGCGGCTCGGCGTCGTTCTTGAAGATGCGTTCGATGCTGGCGATCGCATCATCGCTGCTGACGCCGTGCAGTTCACAAGGGTACTGGGCGCGGAAGATTCCGCCCGGCATCAAACCCATGCCAGCCGAGTACGGTACGACCTTGCCGGTCAGGCCCAGGGTCATCATCGTGCGGCCATGGTAACCGCCGGTGAAGGCGATCACCCCGGCGCGGCCGGTGGCTGCGCGGGCGATTTTCACGGCGTTTTCCACAGCTTCAGAGCCGGTGGTGACCAGCAGGGTTTTCTTGGCGAAGTCACCCGGCACACGCGCGGCAACTTTTTCACACAGCTCCACATAGGGCTCATACGCCAGCACCTGAAAGCAAGTGTGGGTCAGCTTGGTCAACTGCTCTTGTACCGCAGCGATGATCTTGGGGTGCAAGTGGCCGGTGTTGAGTACGGCGATACCGCCGGCAAAGTCGATAAACTCGCGGCCTTCTACGTCGGTGACGGTGGCATTCTTAGCCGACTCGGCAAAGATCGGGTGGATCTGGCCCACGCCGCGTGGAACGGCAGCGGTGCGGCGTTGCATCAAAGATTCGTTGGTCTTGCTCATGCGGTCCTCGTTAGGAGTGCAGGTTGTTCAGGGGGTGGAAGACGCGTTGCGGTCTTCCGCCTTATGGATTCAGGCCACGCTTAGATTCCGAGGCACAGGTATTTGATTTCCAGGTATTCATCCAGGCCGTACTTGGAGCCTTCACGGCCCAGGCCGGAGGACTTCATACCGCCGAAGGGCGCCACCTCGGTGGAGATCACCCCGGTGTTGATACCGACCATGCCGTACTCCAGCGCTTCGGCCACGCGGAATACACGGCCCAGGTCGCGGGCATAGAAGTAGGCGGCCAGGCCGAACTCGGTGTCGTTGGCCTGACGAATCACCTCGGCTTCGTCGCTAAAGCGAAACAGCGGTGCCAGCGGGCCAAAGGTTTCTTCACGGGCCACGGCCATCTCGGCGGTCACGCCGCTGACAATGGTGGGCTCAAAGAAGTTGCCGCCCAAACTTTTACCGCCCGCCAGCAGGGTCGCGCCTTTATCCAGCGCGTCGTGCAGGTGGCGTTGCACCTTGGTCACGGCGTCGGCGTTGATCAGAGGGCCGGTGGTGATGCCCTCGTCCATGCCATTGCCGACCTTGAGCTTGGCCACCGCGGCTTGCAGCTTGGCGGCGAAGGCGTCGTACACGCCGTCCTGAATGTACAGGCGATTAGCGCACACGCAGGTCTGTCCGGCATTGCGGTACTTGGAGATGATCGCCCCTTCTACCGCCGCATCCAGATCGGCGTCGTCGAAGACAATAAACGGCGCATTGCCGCCCAGCTCCAGCGAGAGCTTCTTCAGGCTCGGCGCGCACTGCTGCATCAGTTTGATGCCAACGCTGGTGGAGCCGGTAAAGCTCAGCTTGCGCACGATAGGGTTGTCGCAAAGCTCGCCACCCACTTCACGGCTGGCGTCCACGTCCGCCGGGATCACGCTGAGCAGCCCCGCAGGAATACCCGCGCGCTCGGCCAGGGCAGCCAGGGCCAGGGCCGAGAACGGGGTTTGCGGCGCAGGTTTAAGCACCATGGCGCAGCCCACGGCCAGCGCCGGGCCAGCCTTGCGGGTGATCATCGCGCTGGGGAAGTTCCACGGCGTAATAGCAGCGGTCACGCCCACCGGCTCTTTTTGCACCAAGATGCGCTTGTCGCCGGCATGGGCCGGAATGACATCGCCATAGGCGCGCTTGGCTTCTTCAGCAAACCATTCAATAAAGGAGGCGGCATAGGCGATCTCGCCACGGGCTTCGGCCAGGGGTTTGCCTTGCTCGGCAGTCATGATCCGCGCCAGGTCTTCCTGATTGGCCATGATCAGGTTGAACCACTGCCGCAGACGATTGGCCCGCTCCTTGGCCGTCAGAGCCCGCCAAGCCGGTTGCGCGATTTGTGCAGCTTCAATGGCGCGGCGGGTTTCGGCGCGACCCATGTTCGGCACGCTGCCGATCAGTTCGTCGGTCGCCGGGTTACGGATCTCGGTGCGCGCGCCGCTGTCGGCCTCGCACCAGTGGCCGTTCACATAGGCCTGCTGACGCAGCAGGCTGGGGTCATTCAATTGCAGGCTCATGGGGCTCTCTTATTCGGGGTGGTTCAGGACGGTTGCTGGGTGCGCAGCTTCTCGCTACGGCCGCGCAGCCATTCCAGGGTTAGCAGCAGCAGGATGGAGAAACCGATCAACAAGGTCGCCGCCGCGGCAATGGTCGGTGACAGGTTTTCGCGAATACCGCTGAACATCTGCCGAGGCAGGGTGGTTTGTTCGGGGCCGGCGAGGAACAGGGTTACCACCACTTCATCGAAGGAGGTGGCGAAGGCAAACAGCGCCCCGCTGATCACCCCCGGCGCGATCAATGGCAAGGTGACCCGGCGAAACGCAGTCAGCGGCGAAGCACCGAGACTGGCGGCCGCACGCACCAGGTTGTAGTTAAAGCCTTGCAGGGTGGCCGACACGGTGATGATGACAAACGGCACACCGAGCACCGCATGCACCACAATCAGCGACAAGTAGCTGTTGCCCAAACCCAACGGCGCGAAGAACAGGTAGCTGGCCACACCGACGATCACCACCGGCACCACCATGGGCGAAATCAGCAGGCTCATCACCAGCGCTTTGCCGCGAAACTCACCACGGGTCAGGCCGATGGCTGCCAGCGTACCGAACACCATCGCCAGCAGCGTGGCAGCCGGGGCGATGATCAGGCTGTTTTTCAGCGAGCGCATCCACTCGGCAGAGGTGAAAAAGTCTTCATACCAACGCAGGGAAAATCCCTGCAGCGGGTACACCAGAAAGCTGCCGGAGTTGAACGACAGCGGGATGATCACCAGCACCGGCAGAATCAGAAACAGCAGCACCAGCGCGCAGAGGGTGCGTAGGCTGTAATGCCAGATGCGTTCGATGGGCGACATGTAGGGGCTGAGCATAAAAGGCGTACTCCACTTGAGCGTTTGGCACCCCTCTCCCGCGTGGAGAGAGGGGCATCAGGTAGCGGTTGTTCTTAGGCCAGGCGTAACTTGCTGGCACCGACCAGCCAGCTGTACACCACATACAGCACCAGCGTGGCGGCCAGCAGTAGCCCGCCGAGGGCAGTTGCCATGCCCCAGTTGATCGAGCTGTTGGTGTAGAACGCGACGAAGTAGCTGATCATCTGATCGTTCGGGCTGCCCAGCAGCGCCGGGGTGATGTAGTAGCCAATCGACAGGATGAACACCAGCAGGCAGCCCGCGCCGACACCGGCCAAGGTCTGCGGGAAGTACACACGCCAGAAGCTGGCGAACGGGTGGCAGCCCAGCGACACCGCCGCACGCATGTAGGTGGGCGAGATGCCCTTCATCACGCTGTAAATCGGCAAAATCATAAACGGCAGCATGATGTGCACCATGGCGATGTAGACGCCGCTGCGGTTGAACACCAACTGCATGGGCTCATCGATGATGCCGACCGACATCAGCGCACTGTTGATCAACCCGCCCGATTGCAGCAGTACGATCCACGCCGCGACCCGCACCAAAATCGAGGTCCAGAACGGCAGCAGCACCAAAATCATCAGCAGGTTGCTTTGCCGGGTCGGCAGCGTCGCCAACAGGTAGGCCAGTGGATAGGCCAGCACCAGGCAGATGGCGGTAATCACCAGGCTCATCCAAAAGGTGCGGGTGAAAATATCCAGGTAGATGGACTGGTCCGGAGTGGCACTGGCCAGCTCGCCCAGGTCGTCAATGCGATGGTCCAACGCCGCCAACAAGTAGTAAGGCGTCAGGCTGCTGGTATTGCGGCGCACCACTTGCCAATACGCCGGGTCGCCCCAACGCTCATCGAGGGCTTCGAGCGCCGCTTTGTAAGAGTCAGGTTCAGCCACAAATGGCAGCCTGCGTGCGGTGCTATTGATCAGGCTGCGGTAGCCGGCCAGCTCCATGTTCAGGCGTTTGGACAGATCACCCAAGGTACGCTGCTCACGAGCCTCAGCAATATCGAGGGCCATGGCGCGGTAAACCGTTTCATCGGGCAGCCCACGACCGTCCCACGCCTCAATCGCCACCACGGTTTGCGGCAAGGTGCTGACCACCTCGGGGTTGTCCACACTGCGCCACAATAGCGCCACGATGGGCACGATAAAGGTCAGCAGCAGGAAGATCACCAGCGGCAGAATCAACGCCTTGGACTTCAGGCGGTTGAAGCGCTCGGCGCGCGCCAGCTTCTGTTTGAGGCTGGGGCCGGCCCCTTGCAAATCGGTATCGGTGGCGGACAGGACACTGGCCATGAACAACTCCGCAAACAGGTGTCGCCTTAAGGCGACGTAGAATTCAGTTCGCCAGGCCGGTTATAGCGCCGGACCTGGCGTGAGGTCACACAGACTCAGTTACGCGCGGCCCAAGCATTGAAGCGCTGCTCCAGTTGCTCGCCGTAGTCGGCCCAGAACACCACATCGATGGCCACTTGGTCCTTGATGTTTTCCGGGGTTGTGGGCATCACGGTCAGGCGCTCAGGGGGCAGCAGGTCAATGGCTTGCTTGTTGGCCGGGCCGTAGGCGATGTTCTCGGAGAAGACTTTCTGCGCCTCAGGCTGTACCGAGAAGGCGATGAATTCTTTGGCCAGCTCCTGGTTCTTCGCCCCACGCGGGATGGCCCATGAGTCGAAGTCGTAGATGCCGCCCGTCCACACCACTTGCAGGTTGCTCTCAGCTTGCACGGCGGCGATGCGACCGTTGTAGGCCGAACTCATCACCACGTCGCCCGAAACCAGATACTGCGGCGGCTGCGCGCCGGCTTCCCACCACTGGATATGCGGCTTGAGTTCATCGAGCTTGCGGAAGGCCCGGTCAACCCCATCACGGGTGGCCAGCACCTTGTACACCTCGGCCGGGGCAACGCCATCCGCCATCAGGGCAAATTCCAGGGTGTATTTGGCGCCCTTGCGCAGGCCGCGCTTGCCGGGGAATTGCTTAACATCCCAGAAATCCGCCCAACCGGTAGGGGCACTGGCCAGCTTGTCAGCGTTGTAGGCCAGCACCGTGGACCAGACAAAGAAGCCCACGCCGCACGGCTGAATCGCGCCTTTGACGAAGTTGCTCGGGTCGCCGAACTGGGCCGGATCGAGGGTCTCGAACAGGCCTTCATCACAACCACGGGCCAATTCCGGCGACTCCACTTCCACCAGGTTCCAGCTCACGCTGTTGGTGTCGACCATGGCTTTGACGCGGGCCATTTCACCGTTGTATTCGCCCGCCAGGATCTTGTTGCCGGTGGCCTTTTCAAAAGGCTGGTAGAAGGCTTTGACCTGCGCATCCTTGCTAGCGCCACCGAACGAGATGGCGGTCAGATCCACCGCCAGGGCCGGCATTGCGCAGGCCACGCCGACGGCCAGGGCCGCGAGCTTCAGGGATTTCATCATTATTGTTAGCTCCTCTGTGTCACATAGGGTCAGGTTGTAAACAGTCACTCAGGCTGCAGCGGGTCGAGTGCGCGGGCATGCTCGACATGCCAGCCGAGCGGCACCAGGTCGCCGACACTCAGCTCGGCATCCAACTCGGCGACGGGCTGCTTGACGTAAAAATCGTCTTTGCCACAGACCTCCATGCGGATACGCACGTGGTCGCCGAGGTAGATAAATTCGGCCACACGGCCGGAGAAACGGTTGCGGCAGGCTTCGCTGTGGCCATTGAGGCGCACACGCTCCGGGCGGATCGACAAGGTGACTGGCTCGCCCACGGCACCGACGTTGACGGCCAGCGCTTCGACCTGTTCGCCACGGGTCAGGCCAATCACACAACGCTCGCCGTCCTGGCTGAGTAGCTGGCCGCTGATGCGGTTGTTCTCGCCGATAAAGTTGGCGACAAAAGTGTTGCTCGGCTGCTCATAGAGCGTGCGCGGGTCGGCAATCTGCTGGATCTCGCCTTGGTGGAACACCGCCACGCGGTCAGACATGGTCAGCGCTTCGCCTTGATCATGGGTGACATAGACCACGGTCACGCCCAGACGCTGATGCAGGTGCTTAATTTCCATCTGCATGTGCTCGCGCAGCTGTTTATCCAGCGCGCCGAGGGGTTCATCCATCAGCACCAGCTGCGGCTCGAAGACCAAGGCACGGGCCAAGGCCACCCGCTGTTGCTGACCACCGGACAGCTGACCGGGATAACGATTGCGGAAGCTGTCGAGCTGCACCATGGACAGCGCCTTTTTCACCCGCTCCGCGCTGTCGGTGCGCGACATGCCGCGTACGCTCAGGGGGAAGGCGAGGTTCTCGGCCACGGTCATGTGCGGGAACAGCGCGTAGTTCTGAAACACCATGCCGATGTCGCGCTTGTGCGGCGGCAGGCGATTGAGGGAACGGCCGTCGAGCAGAATCTCGCCAGCGGTGGGCGTTTCGAACCCGGCCAGCATCATCAAGCTGGTGGTTTTACCCGAACCGGACGGCCCCAACAGGGTGAGAAATTCGCCCTTGCGGATATCCAGATTGAGATCTTTGACGATCAGGTTTTCGCCGTCGTAGCTCTTTTGCACACCACGAAAGCTCACCAGTACATCGTTTGCCTGAGACCCGCTCATCGCCACACCCTTGTTGTTGTCTGCACGCTGATGGCACAAGACTAGGAGGGTTAAGCCGGGGGCATAATCGGGCTGGATGACAACTTGATGTCAGGCGAAAGGAGAACGCAGCGTAGGGATTGCCCTACAAAAGATGCCACCGTAAACAGCCGCACAGAAACAGTGCGCAAGCCTCACCATGCGGGCCTCGCAGCGCTTGAGGCGTCACGTAAAAAGCACGCGAAGCACCGTTTTAGAGCAGTTTATGCTCCATGGCGTAGCGCACTAGGTCAGCCACAGAATGCAGCCCCAGCTTCTGCATCAGGCGCGCTTTGTGGGTGCTGACGGTTTTGTTGCTGACCGCTAGGTGCAGGGCAATGTCGTTGACCCCCTCACCGCGCACCAAACGCTCAAACACGGAGAATTCGCGCTCGGACAATTGCGCATGCGGCGGACGCGAATCGGTCAGGCCCACCTCAAACACCATACGGTCGGCCAAGTCAGGGTCAATGTAACGGCCGCCACTGGCCACTTTGCGAATGGCGGCAATCAATAATGCCGGGGCGCTGTCTTTGGTGGCGTAACCGGCCGCACCGATCTTCAGGGCGCGGGCAGCCATTTGCGCTTCATCGTGCATGGACAGCACCAGAATCGCCGGCGAGCGCAGCAGCGCGCGGATGCGTGGAATGGCCTCAAGGCCGTTGACGCCGGGCATGGAAATGTCCAGCAGCACCACATCGCACTCCACCTTGCGCAGGGTCTCCAATAGTTGCTCGCCATTGCTCGCTTCACCCACCACTTCAAGGTCGCGCGCCATACCAATCAATTGCTTGATCCCTTCACGCACGATGGCGTGGTCTTCTGCCACCAATACCCGAATCACGTCAGTGCCTCCTCATCCAATGCCACATGCGCCAGCAGCGTAGTGCCCTCGCCCGGCTGACTGTCAATCTGTAAACGCCCGCCGAGCATAAATACCCGCTCCTGCATGCCGACCAGGCCGAACGATTGCCCTGCTTTGCGTGGCTCCTGCGTGAAGCCTTTACCGTCGTCAATCACACACAGGCACAACTCACCCTGCTCCACGCGCAAGTAAACCTGCACGCTGTGCGCACCGGCGTGTCGCATTACGTTGGTCAGCGCCTCCTGCAGAATGCGGAACAGGCCAATGGCCTTAGCATCGCTGAGCGGCGGCAGGTTATCGGGCACCTCCACCAGGCAAGGAATCTGGGTGCGCGATTCAAAACGGCGCACCTGCCATTCGATGGCCGAGGCAATGCCCGCATCCAGGATCGGTGGGCGCAACGCCGTGGCCACGTCGCGCACCAACTGGAACAGATTGGCGATCAGTTTCTTCATGCTGGTCAGACGCTCGTCCAGCCCCTCGACCTGACCAGCAAAGGCCAGCTCACACATTGCGGTTTCCAGCTTGAGCACGGTCAGCACCTGCCCGAGCTCATCGTGCACCTCGCGGGCAATCCGGGCTTTTTCTTCCTCGCGGACGCTTTCCAGGTGGGCCGCCAGCTCGCGCAGATGGGCGCGCGACTCCGCCAAGGCCAGCTCGACCTGCTTGTTTTCCGTGATGTCCCAGACGATGCCGTCCCACACCACCCGCCCTTCGCCCAGGCTGCGCGCCGTGGCTTTGATGTCCGCCCAGCGCAGTTCGCCGTCACAGGTGAGGATGCGCCCTTGCCATTGCCAGTCGTAGTCGCCCTCCAGCGCTGCATCCTGGGTTTGCCGATAGTGGGCCTGATCGTCAGGGTGCACCAGGCTGCGGATGCCACGGTCTTCACGTTGCAGCTCGGCCGCCGGGTAGCCGACCAACTCCAGGCTGGCCTCGCTGATGTAGGCAAATTCCACTGGCTGCTCGGCACTGGCCCGCTCCAGGCGGAAAACCAGCCCCGGTACATTGCCGGCGATGCCCTTCAAGCGCGCTTCACTTTCTTGCAAGGCAGCCTGAGCACGGCGGCGCTCGGTGACATCGGTGATAAACACCACCAGGTATTCAGATTGGTCAAAGCGCAGAAAACTCAACGACACATCCACCGGCAAACGGCTGCCGTCAGCGCGCTGGCAATCGATTTCGAAGCCGGGCAAGGGCGTCAGGCTGCCGCGCGCCTGACGCCACAAGCTCAGCCAGCGGTCCATGCTCAGCGCAGGCTCCAACTGCACCAGCGGCATGTCGACCAGTGCACCGCTGGCATAGCCCAGCATGCGTTCAGCCGCCAGGTTGGCGTAGCGCACGTGGCTGTCCCAATTGACCCAGAGAATGCCCACGGTGCTGTTATCAATCGAAAACTGGCTAAGGCGCAGCGCCTGCTCGGCTGCTTCACGCTGGCTGAGCACGGCACGCGCATCCAGCAACTGGCGCTCCAGGCTGCGACGCTGCTGCAACAAGTGTCGGGTAATAACCGCCGCCGCCAGCAGGATGATCCCCAGAAACAGGGTCAAGCCTTTCCAAAACGCCAGCGGGTTGCCCAGCTGACGCGGCGTGAGCGGAAACCAGCGCGCCTGTAATTGCTCAAGCTCACCGCCGGGCAGCGCTTGCAACGTGCGCTGGACTATCCCGGCGAGCATCGGCATATCACGACGGCTGCCAATGCGCAGCAACTGCGGCAAGCCAATGTCACCGACGATGCTCAACCCCGCAAACTGGGTTTCGCGCAACAACAGGCTCAGGCGCGCCTCATCCACCACCGCGTAGCTGACTTCCTGGCGCAACAGCAGATCCAGCGCCATGCGCTCATTGGCCACTGGCTGCAACTGCACGTTGCTGTGTGTCACGCGCAGGTATTCCTGCACGGCACTGGGGGCACGTACCGCAACCTTTTCATCGCGCCCCACGCGGTCAAGGTCGATCGCACTGCTGCCGCGCCGCTCCCCAACCACTAGATGCGGTACGCGCAAATAGGGGTCAGAAAAGCGCCAGCGGCGCAGGCCTTGCGGGGTTTGCTGCAGGCCGGGGGCCAGGTCAACTTCGCCACGTTGCAGGGCTGCCTCCAGCGCGTCTTGATCGGCAAAGCGCAGCCACTGCCCCTGCACGCCCATGCCCTGTAGCAAGCGGTTCATCAACTCGACATTGGCCCCCGACAAGCGCTGCTGGCGGCGATCAAATTGCGCCCAGGGCGCCTGCATCACCAGGCCGACCCGCAAGGTGTCATGCGCGCTCAGCCACTCGCGCTGCTCGGCGGTAAACGCTGGACGCAGGGGCAGCAAGGGACTTTCAGCGGCGCACAGCAGTGCCGGCCAGAGTAAAAGAACAATCAACAGGCGCATCAACACAACCACACTCCATGGGGTGACGATCTGGCAAAGGCCGGGCGACCCTTACCTTACTCCAGTCCTGCTGGGCTGAGCAGACTGGGAAACTCGCAGCCGCCGCAGACAAAACGAGCGACAGAAAGGGCATTCAGCGGCCATAAAAGCGCGGTTTGAGGCCGTCTTTAGCGCCGCATTGCCAACGCTGGCCGTTGCGTTAACAGCGTGTTAGAGCGATTGAGCTCTGACAAAGGCACGCCCACGTATTAGGCTTCAATGGCCTGTTTTTACGAGGAATGCCCCATGCGCTGCTTTAACCCCCCACGGCCCACCACACTGAGCCTGTTATTGGCATTGCTGCTGGTGCAGCCCTTGCAGGCCGAAGAAGGCGAAAACGCAGGCGCTGAGGCCGCCGTGGCAACACCCCGGGCGCCGTTGGCCGAGCGCAGCGAGCTGGACGCTACAGCACTGGAGCAGCAGCTCGCACCAAAGGAGCAACAGCAGTTACAGGCCGGCGATGAACAATTCCTCGCCCTCTGGCTGGCTGCTAATGTTGCCGAGCCCAGCGGCGTGGTGATTATTCTGCCGGGCGACGAGGAAAGCGCTGATTGGCCGCAAAGCGTTGGCCCTCTGCGCAGCAAATTGCCCAATGGCGGCTGGCACAGCCTCAGCCTAACCCTGCCCGATCCCAACAGCGACGCACCGCCCCTGCGCAGCGCCGCACCCGCCACTGACGTAACAACAGCCACAACAACAGCAGATGACACCGCCGAAGCTCCGGAAAAAACAGAGACGCCGGCAGAGGACAGCCCGGCCACAGCGGAAACGGCAGCGGCCACGGAGCCTCGCACCAGCCAGCTCGACAGCGCCGAAACAGCAGCAAATAAAGTGAAGAACATCGAGGAACAGCAAAAAGCCCATGCCGAGCGTGTATTGGCACGTATCGAGTCTGCCATCGGCTTTGCCGAACAGCAGCAGGCCAAGACCATCGTCCTCCTCGGTCATGGCAGTGGCGCTTACTGGGCCGCGCGCTACCTGGCCGAACGCAAGCCAGCCAATATTCAGAATCTGCTACTGGTCGCCGCACAATTGCCCGCGGGCTATACCCCGCCACTGGATGAGCTGATCCCGCAACTGCAGCTGGCCACTGGCGACTTTTATTACAAGGACCTCACTGCTGACCGGCAGGCTGCGCTCAAACGCTCGCAAGCCAGTAAACGGCAAAAGCACCCCACTTATACCCAGATCGCCATGAAGGCCCTACCGGGCAACCGCGAAGCCGAGCAGGAACAACTCTACCGCCGCATCCGGGGTTGGCTCACGCTCAAGCTGCAGACTCAATAACCCCTAGCGAAACCCATGACGCTGACGCACCAGGGCATAAGCCTGGTGCAGCTCGCGCGTGCGCTCGGTGGCCTCACGTATGCGCTCTGGCGAAGCGTTGCTGCCCGCCAACTTGTCGGGGTGATGACGGCTGAGTAACCGCCGGTAGGCTTGTTTGATGTGTGCCGGCTCGGCATCGGCACTGACATTCAACAGATTCAGGGCACGCTGATAGGCACTGCTGGCCGTAGGCGCCACCGATGCCTGTTGCGGCGCGTAGGCATCACTGAACTGCGCCTGAGCCGCCGACGAGACCTGCAACCACTTCCCCCACAACATGATCAGCTCACGCTCAGCCTGGCTAACCTGGCCGTCGGCCCACGCCATGCGCCAGCACGCGCGCAGCAGGGTTTCAGCCCGCGGCTGCTGACGGCGCAGCGGGCCACGCAAACTGTCGCGCCCGGTTTTACCTTGGGCAAAGGCCGCAATGGCCTGGCGCTGTCCTTCTGCAGTCAATGTCATTCGCTGCATTTCCGCCTGCGCCTGCTGGATATGCGCCGGTAGCACGCGCCCACCACTTTTGGCCAAGCGCCCCAGCATGACGAACACCAGCCACTCATCACTTGGCTCCGCCCGACCACCCAGACGCTCACGCAACGCCGCCCAAGAGTGCAGACGCAAACGCCGATCCAGCACTTGCCCCAGCAACCCACCCAGCAGCGCACCAGGAATACTCGCGAGCGCAAGCCCGGCAACCGCACCCAGTAACGTCGCAGGCCAAAGCATTTCAGTTACGCGCCGCAAGTAAGCGCTCGACGTCCGCCAGGCGCTCATGGGTGCCAACGTCCACCCAACAGCCCAAGAATTGCTCGCCACTGACCTGCCCATCCGCCATCGCTGACCGCAGCAGGGGCGCAAGCTTGAACGCCCCAGGCTGGCAATCCGCAAACAATGCCGGTGATAACACCGCCATACCGCTGTAGGTCAGGCTGTCTTGCGCAGCCTGAGCATCACTGACCTGGCCGTATTGCAGGCAGAAATCACCCCTGACGTGATGCCCTGGATTCTTAACCAAGACCAGATGAGCCAGCCCCGCCAGTGGGCGACGCAACTCGGCAAAGGGGTAATCGGTGAAGATATCGCCATTGATCAGCACAAACGGCTGATCGCCCAGCAACGGCAGCGCCTGAAAGATCCCGCCACCAGTTTCCAACGGCTCGCCTTCAGCGGAATAGGCAATGCGCACGCCAAAGCGGGCCCCGTCGCCCAGGTAATCCTCAATCTGCTGTCCCAGCCAGGCATGGTTGATCACCAGCTCGGTAAAGCCGGCCGCCGCCAACGCGCGCACGTGGTATTCAATTAGGGGCACACCGGCCGCGCGCACCAATGGCTTGGGTGTATGCAGGGTCAGCGGGCGCAGCCGCTCACCTTTACCGGCGGCCAGAATCATCGCTTTCATACAGGCTCACGCTTAAGACTGGCCAGCAGCTCACCTAATTCAGCCAACTCCGGCCGACGCGCCAGAACCGCCTCTATATAAGAGAAGAAGCGCGGCACATCCCCCAGGTACTTGGGCTTGCCATCGCGGTGGCAAATGCGCGCGAATATGCCGATCACCTTGAGGTGGCGCTGCACACCCATCAAGTCGCTGGCTCGCAGAAAATCATCCAGCACCGGCTGGACTGGTACACCCGCTTCACGCGCCTGCTGCCAATACTGCTCCAGCCAACTGCGCACGCGCGCCTCAGGCCAGCTGAGGAAGGCATCCTTGAACAAGCAGGTGACGTCATAGGTCACCGGACCGTAGACCGCATCCTGAAAATCCAGCACGCCGGGGTTGGGCTCGCTGAGCATCAGGTTGCGCGGCATATAGTCGCGATGCACCAGCACCTTGGGCTGCGCCAGGGCACTGTCAATCAGCAGCTGACTGGCGCGCTGCCACAGCGCCTGCTGCGGCTCGCTGAGCTCAACGCCCAAGTGGCGCTGCACATACCACTCAGGGAAGAGCTGCAGCTCGCGGCGCAGCAGCGCATCGTCGTAACTGGGCAGTGGCGTGGTCATCGGCAGTTGCTGAAATGCCAGCAGCGCATGCAGTGCATCGGCAAACAGCGCGTCCGCATTGCCTTCGTTGATCACATCCAGATAGGTTTGCCGGCCCAAGTCGTTGAGCAATAAAAAGCCTCGCTCAAGGTCAGCGGCAAGAATCTGCGGCACATTAAGCTGCGCCTCAGCCAACAAATACGCCACTTTGACAAAGGGCGCGCAGTCTTCTTGCGGCGGCGGTGCGTCCATCACAATCAAGCTGCGCCCAGCCCCCTGCCAGCGGAAATAACGACGGAAACTGGCGTCACTGCTCGCAGGAGTAAGCGTGGCGGTAGGCACAGCGCCCCAGCCGTGTTTATCAAACAGCCCAGGCAGCTGCTCATCCAGCCAGTTTTCGAGAAGTTTCAGGCGTACATCTTCATCAGGCATTACAAGGTCTCCGACGGCGCTAGCCGTTGCGCGGGTCATGCTTTATTATCCAGCATCTTTTCAAGCCCATCGAGAGGCGTGCGGCCTCAGGGCCCTTGGCGCGCAGGAAGCCCGGATAAAATAAGATGGCAGTAAAATACCCCGCGTTTCGTAAAAAATTCCCTCTACTGGTTACTGGCGGCCTTCTGGCGCTGCAACCTGTAGCCGTCCCTTTTGTCGTCGCTGCCGAGCAGTTTGATTGCCAGGTTTCCGCCACCGGCGGCTGGGCATGTGCCCCGAAAACCAGCAATGCTGCACTGCCAGCCCGACCAGTACAACGTGATTCGCTTGCCAGCAGCAAAGCGGGTGAAGGCGCCACTGAAGCATCACAGGGGAAAACCGCGCAAGCGACCCTGGTGACTGAAAGCCGTGGCAAAGGTTTAGCCTCACGCAGTACTGATTACAGCCATCTGGACTGGGTGCCGCGTGAAAACCTCAGCGCCGCCCAACTGGCTGAGGCCGGCCCTTACTGCGCAGGCGCGTACGTAGAACCGACGCGTCCTGGCATGAATGACACGACGCCCATGTCTGAAGCGCCGATGTTTGTTTCGGCCAAAGCCTCGCGCTATGAGCAGGAAGAGCAAGTCGCCACCCTCGCGGGTGATGTAGTCGTGCGTCAGGCCGGCATGCAAGTTGAGGCCGATGAAGCCAACCTGCGCCAGGCGGAAAACCGCGGCGAACTGATTGGCAATGTGCGTTTGCGTGATCAGGGCATGCTGGTGGTGGGTGACCGCGCCGAGCTGCAACTGGACAACGGCGAAGCCAAAGTCGATAACGCCGAATACGTGCTGCACAAGAGCCACATCCGCGGTAATGCGCTCTACGCCAAGCGCGAAGAAAGCGCCATTATTCGCCTGAAAGACGGCACCTACACCAGCTGCGAACCGGGCAGCAACGCCTGGCACCTGAAGGGTAATAACATCACCCTCAACCCCGCTACCGGTTTCGGCACCGCGACCAACGTCACCCTGCGGGTGAAGAATATTCCGGTGTTTTACACACCTTATATCTACTTCCCGATTGATGACCGTCGCCAGTCCGGCTTCCTGCCGCCGAGCATCGGCAGCTCAAGTGACAACGGCCTGACCCTGCAAACGCCTTACTACTTCAACTTGGCGCCGAACTACGACGCCACGTTGTACCCAACCTATATGACTGATCGCGGCTTGCTGATGGAGGGCGAATTCCGCTACCTGACCAAGAACAGCGAAGGCCAGGTTGGCGGCGCTTACCTCGATGACAGCAACAATGATCGCAAAGAGCAGTCGGAGTACAAAGACCAGCGCTGGATGTACAGCTGGCAGCATACGCAGGGGTTCAACGATCGCCTGCTGGCTGAAGTCGACTACACCGACATCAGCGACCCGTACTACTTCCAGGACCTGAGTACCGACCTGGGCATTGGCTCCACCAGCTATGTCGATCAGCGCGGCACCCTGACGTATCGCGGTAACAGCTACACCGCACGCCTGAATGCACACGCCTACGAACTGGCCAACATCACCGATATCACCCCGTATAACCGTCTGCCGCAGCTGACCCTGGATGGCGTGCTGCCGTTCAACCCCGCCGGGATGAGTTTCAGCTACGGCACGGAATATGTACGTTTTGACCGCAGCTTGCGTAGGGGTCAGTTTTCCGATGAAAACGGCTTTAAGGCCGACTGGTATGACGAGAACCTCAGCGGTCTAGCCCGTGCCAACGGCGAGCGTCTGCACGTTGAACCCGCTATTAGTCTGCCGCTGAACTGGAGCTGGGGTTTCGTAACGCCTCAGATCAAGTACTTGCAGACCAACTACGACCTGAGCCTGGACGCCCAAGGTAAGAAAGACATCGCCGATGCCGAAGCAGGCACCTTCTTAGCTCAGCAGAGCACTGGCGGAAGCCAAAATCGTGGTGTCGGCATGTTTAGCCTGGACAGCGGCCTGTACTTTGACCGCAACACTCAGCTATTCGGCACTCAGTTCCGCCAAACGCTGGAGCCGCGCGCCTTTTACCTTTATGTGCCGGAAGAAGACCAAACCGATATTCCGGTTTTCGACACGGGTGAAAACACCTTCAGCTACTCCTCGCTGTGGCGTGAAAACCGCTTCTCCGGCAAGGATCGCATCGGTGACGAAAACAAACTGTCGCTGGGCGTAACCAGCCGCCTGATTGAAAGCAATGGGTTTGAACGTCAGCGCTTCAGCATCGGCCAGGCCTTCTACTTTGAAGACCGTCAGGTACAACTGCCCGGCATTGATTACCGCACCCGCGGTGATGCAAGCGCAGCGGTATCGCCTTATGCGCTTGAGTACCTCTATCGCTTTAACCGCGACTGGCGCTTTACCTCGGACTTCAATTGGGACCCGGACAGCAGCAGCACCCGCTCGGGCAGCGCGATGTTCCACTACCAGCCTGAAGACAACCCGAACAAGGTGGTTAACGCAGGCTATCGCTATCGCAATGACACCATCCGCTACGACCAAGACAGCGGTAACTGGGTCGTAGGCGGCGGTGATTATGGCACCCCAACACTGGATAACGGCTCGGCAAATCCTAACTACATCAAGGACTACTACAAGATCAGCCAGCACGATTTCTCGGTTATCTGGCCGGTCGTGCCGCAGTGGAACGTAATTTCACGCTGGCAGTATGACTACGGCCGTGACCGCACCCTGGAAGCCTTTGCCGGCTTCGAGTACGACAACTGCTGCTGGAAACTGCGCCTGATCAACCGCTATTGGATCGACTATGACGAAGTCAGCCTGAACCCGTCGCTGAACGACCAGGCGGATCGCGGCATCTTCCTGCAGATCGTACTCAAAGGTCTGGGCGGTGTAGTCGGTAATAAAGTTGAGTCTTTCCTCGACCAAGGCATTCAAGGTTATCGTGAACGTGAAGATCAAGCTTTCTGATTGCGTGCGCCCCCTGCTGTTGGGCGCGCTGTTTCTGGGTACTGCAGCACATGCTGAAGTGCAACCACTCAACCGCGTTGTAGCGATTGTCGATAACGATGTCGTGATGCAAAGCCAGCTCGATGCACGTTTGCGTGAAGTGCAGCAGACCATCGCTCAGCGCGGCGCGGCGGTGCCGCCCGCCAGCGTTCTCAGCCAGCAGGTGCTGGAACGCCTGATTATCGAGAACATCCAGCTGCAGATTGGCGAACGCTCCGGCATTCGCATTACTGACGAAGAGCTGAATCAGGCGATCGGCACCATTGCCCAGCGCAATGGTATGAACCTTGAGCAGTTCCGCGCAGCGTTGGCGGCGGACGGCTTGTCGTACACCGATGCGCGCGACCAAGTGCGCCGCGAGATGATCATCAGCCGTGTGCGTCAGCGCCGTGTGGCGGAGCGCATCCAGGTAACCGACCAGGAAGTGCAGAATTTCCTCGCCTCGGACTTGGGCAAGATGCAGCTCTCGGAAGAATTCCGCCTGGCCAACATCCTCGTACCCGTGACTGAAGGCGCCTCCCCGGAGGAGATTCAGGCTGCAGACCGCAAGGCTCGCGATCTATATCAGCAGCTGCAACAAGGTGCTGACTTCGCTCAACTGGCCATCGCCAACTCAGCCAGTGAAACTGCGCTGGAAGGCGGCGAAATGGGCTGGCGTAAAGCTGGGCAACTGCCTCCGCCTTTCGACACCATGCTTAGCGCATTGTCAGTTGGCCAGGTGACGGAGCCCATGCGCACCCCAGGCGGCTTTATCATGATCAAGCTACTGGAAAAACGCGGCGGCGACAGCCAGGTGCGTGATGAAGTCAATGTTCGTCACATTCTGATCAAGCCCAGCGAAATCCGTAGCGAAGCCGAAACCAAGCGCCTCGTTGAGCGCCTGTACCAGCGCATCCTGGCCGGCGAAGACTTTAGTGAGCTGGCGAAGAACTTCTCCGAAGACCCGGGCTCAGCGCTGAATGGCGGTACATTGAGCTGGATCGACCCGAATGTATTGGTGCCTGAGTTTCGCGAGGTGATGAACAACACGCCGGCTGGCGAGTTGTCCAAACCGTTCAAGAGCCCTTACGGCTGGCATGTGCTGGAAGTTATGGGCCGCCGCGCCACTGACAGCAGCGCCCAGTACCGCGAGCAGCAGGCGATGGCCGTCCTGCGTAACCGCAAGTACGATGAAGAACTGCAAGCCTGGCTGCGCCAGATCCGTGATGAAGCCTACGTCGAGATCAAACTCTGACAGACTAGGCGCACGCCATACTGACGGACGCAACATACTAAGCCCGGCTCATGCACACGCATAGCCGGGCTTTTTAATGCTCAACTAGCAACGCCTGCACCTCTAACTGACGCACCAACCGAGTTGGCGCCTAACCGAGAACTTGCCGATGACCGCCGCCCGTCTTTTCGCACTCACCCCCGGAGAACCCGCCGGTATAGGCCCGGACCTATGCCTGCTGCTGGCACAAGAAGCACAGCCGCACGCACTTGTCGCCATCGCCAGCCTCGATCTGCTGGCCGAGCGCGCCCAGTTGCTTGGGCTAACCATTCAGCTGATCCGCGTCGAGCCAGAATCATGGCCAAGCCAGGCCGCACCGGCGGGCAGCCTGTATGTGTGGGATACCCCGCTGGCCGCCCCCGTAGAGCCCGGCAGGCTGGACGCCCGCAACGCAGACTACGTACTGCAAACGCTCACCCGCGCGGGCCAGGGCTGCCTCGACGGTCACTTTGCCGGGATGATTACCGCACCGGTGCACAAGGGGGTGATCAACGAAGCCGGGATCGCCTTTTCCGGGCACACCGAATTTCTCGCCGAGCTGACCCACACCGAGCAGGTGGTGATGATGCTGGCGACCCACGGCCTACGTGTGGCACTGGTAACCACCCACCTCCCCCTGCGAGAAGTGGCCGACGCCATTACCCCTGAACGCCTGAGCCGGGTCACGCGCATTCTCGATCATGACCTGCGCACGAAATTCGGTATCGCTCACCCGCGCATCCTGGTCTGTGGTCTCAACCCGCATGCCGGCGAAGGGGGCCACCTGGGTCGCGAAGAAATTGAAATCATCGAACCCACCCTGCAACAGCTGCGCAACGAAGGTATCAATCTGATCGGCCCATTACCGGCCGACACTCTGTTTACCCCCAAGCACCTTGAGCAAAGCGACGCGGTGCTGGCGATGTACCACGACCAGGGCCTGCCAGTGCTCAAATACAAAGGCTTTGGCGCGGCGGTGAACATCACCCTAGGCTTACCAATCATCCGCACCTCGGTGGACCACGGCACCGCGCTGGACCTGGCTGGCAGCGGCAAAATCGACAGCGGTAGCCTGCAGGTCGCCCTGCACACCGCGTATGCCATGGCTGCCAGCCAGGTGAAAAGCCGCTGACCGCTAAGCCCGGCAGCGGCGTACGCGGCCAATGCTGTTAAACTGCCTGGCTTTCTACCCGCGTTACATTCGCTTCAAGCCTCTGGGTTGAAGCCTGGAGCTGCTGCATGTCCGAATACCAACACCGCGCGCGCAAGCGTTTTGGCCAGAACTTCCTGCATGATGCGGGGGTGATTCACCGTATTTTGCGCGCCATTCACGCCCGCGAGGGCGAGCACATGCTGGAAATTGGCCCAGGCCAAGGTGCGCTGACGGAAGGCCTGCTGAACAGCGGCGCGCAGCTCGACGTTATTGAACTCGACCGTGATTTAGTGCCGATCCTGCAGCATCAGTTCGGCGCCAACCCGCGTTTTCGCCTGAACCAAGGCGACGCCCTCAAGTTCAACTTCAACCAATTACAGGCTGCCCCTCGCAGCCTGCGTGTGGTCGGTAACCTGCCGTACAACATCTCCACACCATTGATCTTCCACCTGCTGAGCAATGCCGCGCTGATTCGCGACATGCACTTTATGCTGCAGAAGGAAGTGGTTGAGCGCATGGCAGCAGTGCCCGGCGGTGGCGATTGGGGTCGCCTGTCGATCATGGTGCAGTACCACTGCCGCGTGGAGCATCTGTTCAATGTCGGCCCCGGCGCGTTCAATCCGCCGCCGAAAGTCGATTCAGCAATCGTTCGCCTGGTGCCGCACGAAGTGCTGCCACACCCAGCCAAAGACCACCACCTACTTGAGCGTGTGGTGCGCGAAGCCTTCAACCAACGGCGCAAGACCTTGCGCAACACGCTGAAGAATTTACTGGCCGCTGATGCCATTGAAGCCGCCGGAGTGGATGGTAGCCTGCGCCCTGAACAACTGGACCTGGCGGCGTTTGTACGCCTGGCGGACAAACTGGCCGAGCAACCTAGCGCCGAATAACCGTGGCTAAACTGGTTTTCTGCCCACCGAGTTAATGACCCATGAGCGATTCGCGCTACCACATCGACGTCAGCGTCGTTGCCCGCTACCTGCCGGAGCAATCGCAGCCGGAGCAGAGCCGCTTTGCCTTCGCTTACACCGTCACGGTGAGCAACAACGGTGAGCTACCGGCCAAACTGCTCTCGCGGCACTGGGTGATTACCGATGGCGACGGCCGCGTGCAGGAAGTGCGCGGCGCGGGCGTGATCGGCCAACAACCACTGATCGACGTGGGCGCCAGCCACACCTACAGCAGTGGCACAGTGATGAGCACGCGGGTCGGCATCATGCAGGGCAGTTATCAGATGCTCGCCGACGACGGCAAACGTTTTGATGCCGTCATCGCGCCCTTCCGCCTTGCGGTGCCGGGCTCGCTGCACTGATGGCCACTTATGCAGTCGGCGACGTGCAAGGGTGCCTGAAACCTCTGCAATGCCTGCTTGAGCGCGTGGCTTTTGATCCCGCGCAGGACACGTTGTGGCTGGTCGGAGACTTGGTCAATCGCGGCCCCGAATCCTTAGCAACGCTGCGGTTTCTCTACAGCATCCGCGAGGCGTTGGTATGCGTGCTGGGCAATCACGATCTGCACCTGCTGGCTGCAGCACACAATATTGGGCGACTGAAAAAAGGCGACACCCTGCGCGAGATCATCGACGCGCCGGATGCCGCCGACCTGCTCGACTGGCTGCGTCGACAAAAGCTTTTGCATTATGACGAGGCCCGTAAAACCGCCCTGGTACATGCCGGCATTCCACCGCAGTGGAACATGGGCAAAGCACTTAAGCGCGCCGCCGAAGTCGAGGCGGTTCTGCGTGACGACGTGCGCCTGCCCTTGTTTCTCGATGGCATGTACGGCAACGAGCCGGATAAGTGGAATGGCGACCTGCACGGCGTCACCCGCCTACGGGTCATTACCAACTACTTCACTCGCATGCGCTTCTGCAAAGCCGATGGCACCCTCGACCTGAAAAGCAAAGAAGGCGTCGGCAGCGCCCCACCGGGCTACGCACCGTGGTTCAGCTACAAGCAGCGTAAAACTCGCGGCCAGCGCATTATTTTCGGCCACTGGGCGGCGCTTGAAGGGCAATGCCAGGAACCAGAGGTAGTAGCCCTGGATACTGGCTGTGTGTGGGGCGCCAGCATGACCCTGATGAATATCGATAGCGGCGAGAAATACAGCTGCGACTGTAAGGAGCAAGCATGAGCGAATTCAAACGCATCCCCCCCGAGCAGGCTCAGGCCTTGCGCCAACAAGGCGCAGTGGTGGTCGACATCCGCGACCCACAAAGCTTTGCTGCCGGTCATATCAGTGGTGCCCAGCACCTCGACAACCACTCGCTGCACAGCTTCATCACCCAGGCCGATCTCGACGCGCCGCTGATCGTTGCCTGCTACCACGGCAACTCCAGCCAGAGCGCGGCGGCCTATCTGGTCGGCCAGGGTTTCAGTGATGTCTACAGCCTCGACGGCGGTTTCGAGCTGTGGCGCGCGACCTTCCCTGAAGAAACAGCGCACACCGCCGAAGAATAATTTTTCCACCGCCCAGGCCGCACCAGCAGCGGCCTGCCGGCCGCTGCCGACCAACGGTAATATCCTGTTATCGTTGCGCGCCCCTTGCCCCCGCCGAATCCGAACTATCCTTGAGCTCAGGCCATCCAAAACAAGGTAGAGCCGGCCAAACGGCATCGGGCCATCGGTATGACTTTTAGGTGTTCGGGGGTTTCAACCGGCTGCATTCGCACCGGAGCGACCAAGCACCTGACCGATCCCGCACCGGCTCTGCGCATCGAGCGAGGTGAAGTCATGAGCATTTTCAGCCACTTCCAACAACGTTTCGAAGCGACTCGCCAGGAGGAACTCTCCCTCCAGGAGTACCTCGAGCTGTGCAAGCAGGATCGCAGCGCCTATGCCTCAGCAGCTGAACGCCTGCTGCTGGCCATTGGCGAGCCTGAACTGCTCGACACCTCGACCGACCCTCGGCTGTCGCGCATCTTCTCCAACAAGGTGATCCGCCGCTACCCCGCCTTTGCCGACTTCCACGGCATGGAAGAGTGCATCGATCAGATCGTCTCCTACTTCCGCCATGCGGCTCAGGGCTTGGAAGAGAAGAAGCAGATCCTCTACCTGCTGGGTCCGGTGGGCGGCGGTAAGTCATCGCTGGCCGAGAAACTCAAGCACCTGATCGAGAAAGTACCGTTCTACGCGATCAAAGGCTCCCCGGTGTTTGAGTCGCCGCTAGGGCTGTTCAGCGACGCAGAAGACGGCGCCATTCTCGAAGAAGATTACGGTATCTCGCGGCGCTACCTGGGCAGCATCATGTCGCCGTGGGCCACCAAGCGCCTGCAGGAATTTGGCGGCGACATCAGCCAGTTCCGCGTGGTCAAACTCTATCCCTCGATCCTCAACCAGATTGCCGTGGCCAAGACCGAGCCGGGCGATGAAAACAACCAGGACATCTCCGCCCTCGTCGGTAAGGTGGATATTCGCAAGCTCGAGGAATACCCACAGAACGACGCTGACGCTTACAGCTACTCAGGTGCGCTGTGCCGGGCCAACCAGGGCCTGATGGAGTTTGTTGAGATGTTCAAGGCACCGATCAAGGTGCTGCACCCGTTGCTGACCGCTACCCAGGAAGGCAACTACAACAGCACCGAAGGCCTCGGGGCGATCCCCTACAGCGGCATCTTGCTGGCTCACTCCAACGAGTCGGAATGGCACAGCTTCCGCAACAACAAGAACAACGAGGCGTTCATCGACCGTATCTACATCGTCAAAGTGCCGTACTGCCTGCGCGTTTCTGACGAAATCAAGATCTACGACAAACTGCTGATCAACAGTTCGCTGTCCAAGGCCCACTGCGCCCCGGACACCCTGAAGATGCTCGCGCAGTTCACTGTGCTCAGCCGCCTGAAAGAGCCAGAAAACTCCAACGTTTACTCGAAGATGCGCGTCTACGACGGCGAAAATCTCAAGGACACCGATCCCAAAGCCAAATCTATTCAGGAGTACCGCGACAGCGCGGGCGTGGATGAAGGCATGAACGGCCTGTCGACCCGCTTCGCCTTCAAGATCCTCTCCAAGGTGTTCAACTTTGATCCGCACGAGATCGCGGCCAATCCGGTGCACCTGCTGTACGTGCTGGAACAGCAGATCGAGCAGGAGCAATTCCCCGCCGAAACCCGCGAGCGTTACCTGCGCTTTATCAAGGAATACCTGGCGCCGCGCTACATCGAGTTTATTGGCAAGGAAATCCAAACCGCTTACCTGGAGTCCTACAGCGAATACGGGCAGAACATCTTCGACCGCTACGTGCTGTACGCCGATTTCTGGATTCAGGATCAGGAATACCGCGACCCGGAAACTGGCGAGATCCTCAACCGCGTGGCCCTCAACGAGGAGTTGGAAAAGATCGAGAAACCGGCCGGCATCAGCAATCCGAAGGATTTCCGCAACGAGATCGTCAACTTCGTGCTGCGCGCCCGTGCCAACAACAATGGCAAAAACCCGACCTGGCTCAGCTACGAAAAACTGCGCGTGGTGATCGAGAAGAAGATGTTCTCCAACACCGAGGATCTGCTGCCGGTCATCAGCTTCAACGCCAAAGCGAGCAAGGAGGATCAACAGAAACACAACGACTTCGTCACTCGCATGGTCGAGCGCGGTTACACCGACAAGCAGGTACGCCTGCTGTCCGAGTGGTACCTGCGGGTTCGTAAATCGCAATAACGCAGCCTGACGCGACAGGCTGCCAGCCAGCGCAGGGCGCGCGAAAAAACGCCGCCCTGTAGTGGCTGGGCCTGATGTCTGCAGTGCACGGAGGGCAGTTATGAGCCATGTGATCGACCGCCGCCTGAACGGCAAAAACAAGAGCACGGTAAACCGTCAGCGCTTCCTGCGGCGTTACCGCGACCATATCAAGAAGGCCGTGGAAGAAGCGGTCAGCCGCCGCTCCATTACTGACATGGAACACGGCGAACAAATCAGCATCCCCGGCCGCGATATCGACGAACCTGTGCTGCACCACGGTCGTGGCGGCCGCCAGACTACGGTGCACCCCGGTAACCGCGAATTCACCACCGGCGAGAAAATTGCCCGCCCTCAAGGCGGTGGCAGCGGCCAAGGTGCCGGCAAGGCGAGCAATTCCGGCGAAGGCATGGACGAGTTCGTCTTCCAGATCACCCAGGAAGAATTCCTCGACTTTATGTTCGAGGACCTCGAACTGCCCAACCTGATCAAACGCCACCTGACCGGCAGCGACACCTTCAAAAGTGTGCGTGCCGGCATCAGCAATGAAGGCAACCCGTCGCGCATCAACATCGTGCGCACCCTGCGTTCGGCCCATGCTCGGCGCATTGCCCTGTCCGGCAGCAGCCGCAACAAGCTCAAGAGCGCTCAGGCTGAACTGGAACGCCTGAAGCTGGAGCAACCGGACAACCTGGGCGATATCCAAGCGTTGGAAGAAGAAGTCGGCAAACTGCGTGCGCGGATCAAGCGCATCCCCTTCCTCGACACCTTCGACCTCAAATACAACCTGTTGGTCAAACAGCCTAACCCCAGCTCCAAGGCGGTGATGTTCTGCCTGATGGACGTTTCTGGTTCCATGACCCAGTCGACCAAGGACATCGCCAAGCGCTTCTTTATCCTGCTGTACCTGTTCCTCAAGCGGAACTACGAAAAAATCGACGTGGTGTTTATTCGCCACCACACCAGTGCCAAGGAGGTCGATGAGGAGGAGTTTTTCTATTCGCGCGAAACCGGCGGCACCATCGTTTCCAGTGCGCTCAAGTTGATGCACGAGGTCATGACCGAGCGCTACCCGATTAACGAATGGAATATCTACGCTGCCCAAGCCTCGGATGGCGATAACTGGAATGACGACTCACCCGTTTGCCGGGACCTGTTGATCAATCAGATCATGCCGCTTATGCAGTACTTCACCTACGTTGAGATCACCCCACGCGAACACCAGGCGCTGTGGTTCGAGTACGAGCAGGTGAGCGCGGCGTTCGCCGACACCTTCGCTCAGCAGCAACTGGTATCGGCTGGTGATATCTACCCAGTGTTCCGCGACCTGTTTCAGCGGAGGCTCGCCACATGACCAAGACTCAAAACAAAAGACGCCAGCCCATTTCCACCGGCTCTGAGTGGACCTTCGAGCTGATCGGCCAGTACGACCGCGAAATCGGCCGACTTGCCGAACGTTATGCCCTGGACACCTACCCAAACCAGATCGAGGTGATCACCGCCGAGCAGATGATGGACGCCTACGCATCGGTCGGTATGCCGCTGGGTTACCACCACTGGTCTTACGGCAAGCACTTCCTCAGCACCGAGAAAGGCTACAAACGCGGGCAGATGGGGCTGGCCTACGAGATCGTGATCAACTCCGACCCCTGCATCGCCTACCTGATGGAAGAGAACACCATCTGCATGCAGGCCCTAGTGATCGCCCATGCCTGCTACGGCCATAACAGCTTCTTCAAGGGCAACTACCTGTTCCGCACCTGGACCGACGCCAGCTCGATCATCGACTACCTGGTGTTCGCCAAGCAATACATCATGCAATGCGAAGAACGCCACGGCATCGACGCGGTGGAGGACCTGCTCGACTCTTGCCACGCCCTGATGAACTACGGCGTCGACCGCTACAAACGCCCCTATCCGATTTCCGCCGAGGAAGAACGGCGGCGCATGAAGGACCGCGAAGAACACCTGCAGAAGCAGATCAACGACCTTTGGCGCACCATCCCGAAAAACGCCAGCAAAGGCGGCGACAAGGACAGCAAGCGTTTCCCCGCAGAACCACAGGAAAACATCCTGTATTTCCTCGAGAAGCACGCGCCGCTGCTGGAGCCCTGGCAGCGCGAGATCATCCGCATCGTGCGCAAGATCGCTCAGTACTTCTACCCGCAGCGCCAAACCCAGGTGATGAACGAAGGCTGGGCGACCTTCTGGCACTACACCCTGATGAACGACCTGTACGACGAAGGCCTGGTGACCGAAGGTTTTATGATGGAATTCCTGCAGTCGCACACCAGCGTGGTCTACCAGCCGTCGTTCGACAGCCCCTACTACAGCGGCATCAACCCCTACGCGCTGGGCTTTGCCATGTACCGCGACATCCGCCGCATCTGTGAAGAGCCGACGGAAGAAGATCGCCGCTGGTTCCCAGAAATTGCCGGCAGTGACTGGCTGAGTACCCTGAAGTTCGCCATGAACAGCTTCAAGGACGAGAGCTTTATCCTGCAGTACCTGTCACCCAAGGTGATCCGCGACCTTAAGCTGTTCAGCATTCTCGATGACGACCAGAAAGACGAGCTGTATGTCCCAGCGATCCACGATGAGCCCGGCTACCAGCAGATTCGCGAAACCCTCGCGGCGCAATACAACCTGGGCAACCGCGAACCCAATGTGCAGATCTGGAGCATCGACCGCCGCGGTGATCGCTCGTTGACCCTACGCCACCAGCAACACGACCGTAAGCCACTGGGTAATTCGACCGAAGACGTACTCAAGCACCTGCATCGCCTATGGGGGTTCACTATCCACCTGGAGATGTACCAGGGCGATCAACTGATCGGCAGCCAACACGTGCCGCCCAAGCCTGAGCACGACAGTGACTACGCACGCCTTGACCTGATGATCCCCCCCATTTAATTGCTGATGGGCCTTCATGGCGCTTAGCTGGGCGCCTTGGCGGACTCGACTACGTGCACTAACCAGACAGCTGCGCTGCCCAGCCGTTATGCTTTGCGCTTAAACAGGCCACCAGTGCGGCCGCGAACGAGATGGGAACAGCCCTTAAGCATGCGGATTTATAAAGTGGGCGGCGCAGTACGCGACCGCTTGTTAAACAGAAGCATTAGCGAAATTGACTGGGTAGTGGTCGGCGCCAGCGCCGAGAAGATGCTTGAGCTGGGCTACCGCCCGGTAGGTGCGGACTTCCCGGTGTTTCTGCACCCACAAACCGGTGAGGAATATGCCCTGGCACGTACCGAGCGTAAAAGCGGACGCGGCTATGGCGGCTTCACCTTCTTCGCCAGCCCAGACGTAACACTGGAAGAAGACCTGATCCGCCGCGACCTGACCGTCAACGCCATGGCCGAAGACGAGCAAGGCAACCTGATTGATCCCTATGGCGGCCAGCGTGACCTCGAAGCCAAGCTGCTGCGTCATGTATCCCCCGCCTTTGCTGAAGACCCACTGCGCGTGTTGCGGGTGGCGCGTTTCGCTGCCCGTTACGCGCCCCTCGGCTTCAGCGTCGCACCTGAAACCTTGGCGCTGATGCGTGAATTGAGCGAGTCCGGCGAACTAACCGCACTCACGCCCGAACGCAGCTGGAAGGAAATCTCCCGCGCCCTGATGGAGCCCCGCCCGGATGTATTTATCCAAGTGCTGCGCGACTGCGGTGCATTACAGGTGCTATTGCCTGAGGTGGACTGCCTGTTCGGCATTCCCCAGCCGCCCAGCCATCACCCAGAAATCGATACCGGCGCACACGTACTCAGCGTGCTGCGCCAATGCGCCGAGCACCAACAACCGCTGACAGTGCGCTGGGCCTGCCTGCTGCATGATGTTGGCAAGGGCCTTACGCCTGAGGCCGAGTGGCCGCGGCATATCGCCCACGAGGTCAAAGGTGTGAAGCTGATCAGCGCGATCAACCAGCGCTGCAAGGCGCCCAAAGACTGCCAGGAGCTGGCCCGCCAGGTCGGCGAGTTCCACACCCACGGCCATCGCGCGTTGGAGCTGAAAGCCTCGACCTTGCTCAAGTTGTTGCAAGGCTTCGATGTATTCCGCCGACCGCAGCGCTTTGAGGAGTTTATTGCCGCTTGCGAAATGGATGCCCGCGGACGCCTTGGCCTGGAACAACGCGCCTACCCGCAAGCTGACTACCTGCGCGGCGCCATGCACGCGGCTCGCGCCGTGAGCGTGCAACCCCTGCTCGCGCAGGGCTTCAAGGGTGCGGAGCTCGGCGAAGCCTTAGACCGCGAGCGCCTGCAAGCGCTTAGCGCATACAAAGCACACCGCGCAGAGCAATCGGCGTAACGCCGCAGCGCTATGCGCCAGGATGCGCCAGGATCAACTCAGTGGGCGTCAGGGCTTGCTCGCGCCAGCTGAACGCTACGGGCCGCAAGTGCTGCGCAATCTGGGCCGCCTGCCATAACTCAGCAAAGCTGCGCTGCTGCGCCGGATGCAACACATCCGGCGCCAGCAGCGCCAGCGGCCAGAGCACAAAGGCATTCTTGAGGATCTCCGCACGCGGCAGAGTCAACCCACCAAAGTCACCGACCAGATCGCCATACAGCAAAACATCGATGTCCAGCGGCAGGCCTTTACGGTCGGGTGCGTAGCGGCCGTTGTCGGCCTCGATACGCTTCAACCGGCGGTCCAACTCACCCAACGGCAGCGCACTGAAACCCACCACCACCAGATTGAAGAATGGCCCGCTCTTGATACCGACCGCCTCGCTTTCAAACACCGGCGAGCAGTGCATGCCGGTGAGTAAGCCGGCGAGCGCATCGAGGCCCGCCGCCAAGTGCGCCTCGCGCCCAACATTGCTCCCGAGGCCCAACAGAACGCGAGTTAGCGACATCCGCGCTCGATCTCCACACCAACCCCGCCACTGGCCGCAGGCACGGCGCCAGGTTTGGTCAGTTTGAGGCGCACCCAGGGGATCTGAAACTCAGCCATCAGCAACTCGACCAGACGCTCAGCAAAGGTCTCCACCAGGATAAATTGCGACTCACGCGCAAAAACCTGCACCCGCTCTGAGAGCTTGGCGTAATCCAGCGCTTTGTTCAGGTCATCACCGGCCGCAGCCGGACGATTATCCCACCCCAGATACAGGTCCACGCGCAAACACTGGCGAATAGTCCGCTCCCAGTCGTAGGCACCGATTACCGTATCGACTTCCAGACCCTCGATAAAAACTGTGTCCAAGCTCGCTCTCCGCGGCACGACAAGGCTGTCGCACCTAGTTAGACTCAGGGCTCCCTTGCCCGGAATGGATACCATGTTTTGGCTGTTAGCGACCCTCGCCTACCTGCTCGGCTCGTTGTCCTTTGCCATCCTGCTCAGCCGCCTCGCCGGTGGGCCGGACCCGCGCGCCAGTGGCTCGGGTAATCCTGGCGCCACCAATATGTTCCGGCTTGCCGGCAAACGTCTGGCCGTGCTGACGCTGATCGGCGACCTGCTCAAGGGCTTGCTGCCGGTACTGCTCGCCAAACTGGGCAACTTCAGCCTGCAGGAACAAGCCTGGATCGGCCTAGCAGCCATTATCGGCCACCTGTACCCGCTGTATTTCAACTTCCGAGGCGGTAAAGGCGTTGCCACGGCCGCCGGTATGCTGCTCGGTCTGTACCCACCGGCTGCCTTGCTAGCGCTGGGCGCTTGGTTACTGACGTTCATCCTCACGCGCACCAGCTCACTGGCCGCGTTAATTGCCACGCCATTAACCTTGCCCCTGCTAGCCTGGCAACAACCGGCCGTACTCTTGCCTGTTTGCACGCTGACCGGGCTGATCGTTTGGCGCCATCGCAGCAATTTACGCGATCTGTTCGCCGGCCGTGAGCGACATTTCTAAGCACGCAAGATGAGCAGCGCTCACGCCAGCCCAACCCCCTACAGTCACAGCGCGGGCAGTTGCTCCATCGGCCAACGGGCCTGCACCTTGATGCTTAAATCCTCATGCTGCCCCGCCAGCAAGCGCTGGCAGCCCGCATAGGCGATCATTGCGCCGTTATCCGTGCAGAACGCCGGGCGGGCATAGAACACCTCACCCTTCAGCTCGGCGAGCATCTTCTCTAACGACTGGCGCAGCGCCTGGTTGGCACTCACGCCACCAGCAATAACCAGGTTATTCAACCCTGTTTGTTTGAGCGCGCGCTTGCACTTGATGGTGAGGGTATCAACCACCGCCTGCTGGAATGCCAACGCGATGTCGCAGCGGGTTTGCTCAGCGGTGTCGCCGACAGCCTGGCACTGCTGCCAGGTATTCAGGGTGAAGGTTTTCAGGCCGCTGAAACTGAACTCCAAACCGGGGCGATCGGTCATCGGCCGCGGGAATTTAAAGCGCCCAGGCGTGCCGCTCAGCGCCAATTTGGCAATCTCTGGGCCACCGGGGTACTGCAAGCCCATCAGCTTGGCCGTCTTGTCGAAGGCCTCGCCTGCCGCATCATCCAGCGACTCGCCGAGCAGTTGGTACTGGCCAATACCGTCAACACGCACCAACTGGGTATGACCACCGGAAACCAACAACGCGACGAACGGAAAGGCTGGCGGCTGCTGTTCCAGCATCGGTGCCAGCAAGTGACCTTCCATGTGATGCACGCCAAGCGCCGGGATATTCCAGGCAAAAGCCAGCGCCTGGGCACAGGAAGCGCCCACTAACAGCGCGCCCACCAGGCCTGGACCTGCGGTGTAGGCGATGGCGTCGATGTCGGCGTTGCTTTTACCAGCCTCGCTGAGCACCTGACGGATCAGCGGCAGCATGCGTTTGACGTGGTCACGCGAGGCCAACTCCGGCACCACACCGCCATACACACGGTGCAAATCGATCTGGCTGAACAGCGCATCGGCCAGCAGACCCTGCTCGCTGTCGTAAAGCGCGACACCGGTTTCGTCGCAAGAGGTTTCCAATCCCAGAACCAGCATGGGCAGTGCCTTGTAGTAGTGTGTGCAACTTCGAAGGCGCGCATGATAATGGCGGCTGCTGCGTACCGGCCAGCGCTTTTCGATCAGAGGCTTTGCATTCCGCGTGATGAGGCGGTAACATCCGCAACCCTTAAAAACCTACGTTCTCCAGCGCCAAATGCCAGGAGTAACGTTACCCCCGGTAATAAAGAAGGTAAGCCCTGGATGCCAGCCGTCAAAGTTAAAGAGAACGAACCCTTCGACGTAGCTCTGCGTCGTTTCAAGCGCTCCTGCGAAAAAGCCGGTGTTCTGGCTGAAGTTCGCAGCCGTGAATTCTACGAAAAGCCGACTTCCGAGCGTAAGCGTAAAGCAGCAGCCGCTGTTAAGCGTCACGCTAAGAAAGTGCAGCGCGAGCAGCGCCGCAGCGTCCGCCTGTACTAATTAGTACAAGCAACGCCTGACACCCCGCCTAGGCAGGGTTTTGCTTTTAGACTCCGCGCACCCTCGGGTGATGACGGAGTCTTTTAGTTTTTGCTACACCTGTTCTGCCCGCGCGCATGACAGTACTCTGAGCGCCTATGGCCGGCCTGATCCCACAGTCTTTTATCGATGACCTGCTCAACCGCACCGACATCGTCGACGTGGTCGCCTCGCGCATCCAGCTGAAAAAAGCCGGTAAAAACTACACCGCCTGCTGCCCCTTCCATAAAGAAAAGACCCCCTCGTTTAGCGTCAGCCCAGACAAACAGTTCTACTACTGCTTTGGCTGCGGCGCCGGCGGCAATGCCCTGGGCTTTGTCATGGACCACGACCAACTGGACTTCCCCCAGGCAATCGAGGACCTGGCCAAGCGCGCCGGCATGGAAGTACCGCGCGAGGAAGGCGCACGCAACAAGCCGCGCCAACCCACCGACTCACCGCTTTACCCACTGCTGACTGCAGCCGCTGAGTTCTATAAGCAAGCACTAAAGGGCCACCCGCAGCGTAAAGCCGCGATTGACTACCTCAAGGGACGCGGCCTTTCCGGCGAAATCGCCCGCGACTTCGGCATGGGCTTCGCCCCACCCGGCTGGGACAACCTGCTCAAGCAGCTGGGCGGCGACAGCCTGCAACAAAAAGCCATGACTGACGCCGGCCTACTGATTGAGAACGCCGAAACCAAACGGGTTTACGACCGTTTTCGCGACCGCATCATGTTCCCCATCCGCGACAGCCGCGGCCGGGTAATCGCTTTCGGCGGCCGCGTGCTCGGCGATGAAAAGCCAAAATACCTGAACTCCCCGGAAACCCCGGTGTTCCACAAAGGTCAGGAACTCTACGGCCTGTTCGAGGCCCGCAAGCACAACCGCGACCTCGACGAAATTATGGTCGTCGAAGGCTATATGGACGTGATCGCCCTGGCCCAGCAAGGCCTGCGCAACGCCGTCGCCACCCTCGGCACCGCCACCAGCGAAGAACACCTCAAGCGTCTGTTTCGCGTGGTACCGAGCGTATTGTTCTGCTTCGATGGCGACGCCGCCGGTCGCAACGCCGCTTGGCGCGCACTGGAGGCAACACTATCAAGCCTGCAAGACGGCCGCCGCGCGCGCTTTCTGTTCCTGCCCGACGGCGAAGACCCGGACACCCTGGTTCGCAGCGAAGGCACCGACGCCTTCCGCGCCCGCATCAACCAGCACGCACAACCCCTGGCCGACTACTTTTTCCAGCAACTGAGTGAAGAAGCCGACCCGCGCTCACTGGAAGGCAAGGCGCACTTGATGACCCTGGCCGCACCGCTAATCGAAAAAATCCCAGGTAACAACCTGCGCGCCCTGATGCGCCAACGCCTGAGCGAAATCACCGGCTTATCCGGCGAAGCCCTGCAGCAGATGGCCCCCACCGCGCGCAGCAGCCAGTCGAATCCAAGCAACGCACCACCCAGCGACTACCCGGATTACCCCGAAATCCCCGACAGCGCCTATTACGACGTAGAGCCGAGCCGCAACGAATACGAAAACCCCAGCCCCAAAACCGAATTTGAGCGCAACAACAAAGGCAAAGGCAGCTGGAAGAAAGACGGCGGCAAGTGGAGCAAAAAGAGCCAGGGCGAATTCGCACCGCGCGCACCACGCACGGCAGTCAGTGTCGAATCACCACACCTGAGCGCCCTGCGCACGTTGCTGCACCACCCGCAACTGGCGCAAAAAGTTGAAGATGTCAGCCATTTCGCCGCAGAAGATGACACTTACGCACAGCTACTGGTGGCCCTACTTGGCGCACTGCAAAAGAACCCCAACCTGCGCTCACTGCAACTGATCGCCCGCTGGCACGGCACCGAACAGGGCCGCTTATTGCGCGCACTGGCGGAAAAGGAATGGTTAATTTCAGCCGACAACCTTGAACAACAGTTTTTCGACACTATAACTAGCCTTGTAGCCCGCCAACGTGAGCGCAGCCTGGAACATTTGCTGCGCAAAGCCCGTCAAAGTGAGCTAAGCGCAGAAGAGAAAGATCAACTGCGCAGCTTGCTGAGGCGCAATGAATCAATAGTAATCCCGAGCCCAACTGGCGCTTAGGGCTGTTACTCGGGTATAATCCGCGGCTTGTTTTTTGCCCGCCAAGACCTTCAGTGGATAGGGTGTTATGTCCGGAAAAGCGCAACAACAGTCTCGTATCAAAGAGTTGATCACACTGGGTCGTGAGCAGGGCTACCTGACTTACGCAGAGGTCAACGACCACCTGCCGGAAGATATTTCAGATCCGGAGCAGGTGGAAGACATCATCCGCATGATTAATGACATGGGGATCAACGTATTCGAGGTTGCGCCAGATAAGGATTCTCTTATGCTGGCCGACGCCGATACCGACGAGGCAGCCGCTGAAGAAGCCGCTGCAGCGCTGGCTGCGGTTGAAACGGATATTGGCCGTACAACGGACCCCGTGCGCATGTACATGCGTGAAATGGGTACCGTGGAATTGCTGACCCGCGAAGGCGAGATCGAAATCGCCAAACGCATCGAGGAAGGCATCCGTGAAGTCATGGGCGCAATCGCCCATTTCCCCGGCACTGTCGACAGCATTCTGGCTGAGTACACCCGTGTCAGCACCGAAGGTGGGCGCCTAGTCGAAGTCTTCAACGGCTATATCGACCCGGATGATGGCATCGTTCCCGCCGAAGCAGCAGCTCCCGCACCCGTAATTGACGCCGACGCTGACAAAGACAGCGACGACGACAGCGAGGAAAGCGACGAAGAGGAAGAAGAAGGCGACGGCGGCCCGGACCCTGAAGAGGCCCTGCGCCGCTTCACCGCGATCGGTGATGCCCTTGAACTTGCCAAAAAAGCCCTGAAAAAGCACGGCCGTAACAGCAAGCAAGGCATCGCCGCGCTGAAAGAAATGGCCGAGCTGTTCATGCCGATCAAGCTGGTGCCTAAGCAGTACGACGCACTGGTTGTGCGTGTACGCAGTTCTCTGGAGCGCCTGCGCGCCCAGGAACGCGCCATCATGCAGCTGTGCGTGCGTGATGCACGCATGCCGCGTGTTGATTTCCTGAAGCTGTTCCCCGGCAATGAAATCAATGCCGAGTGGGCTGCGGGCCTGGCTAAAGGCAAAGCCAAATACGCCGAAGCCATTGGCAACCTGCAAGCCGACATCTTGCGCTGCCAGCAAAAGCTGTCTGCACTCGAGGCCGAATGCGAGCTGACCCTGGCTGAAATCAAGGACATCAACCGTCGCATGTCGATCGGCGAGGCCAAAGCCCGCCGCGCGAAGAAAGAGATGGTTGAAGCGAACTTGCGCTTGGTGATCTCGATTGCCAAGAAGTACACCAACCGCGGCCTGCAATTCCTCGACCTGATCCAGGAAGGCAACATCGGCCTGATGAAGGCTGTGGACAAGTTTGAATACCGCCGCGGCTACAAGTTCTCGACCTATGCCACATGGTGGATTCGTCAGGCGATTACCCGCTCTATTGCCGACCAGGCGCGCACCATCCGTATTCCGGTGCACATGATCGAGACCATCAACAAACTGAACCGCATCTCTCGCCAGATGCTTCAGGAGATGGGCCGTGAACCGACGCCGGAAGAACTGGGCGAGCGCATGGAAATGCCTGAGGACAAAATCCGCAAGGTATTGAAGATCGCTAAAGAGCCGATCTCCATGGAAACCCCAATCGGCGATGACGAAGACTCGCACTTGGGCGACTTTATCGAAGACTCTACTATGCAGTCGCCAATCGATGTCGCCACGGTTGAGAGCCTGAAAGAAGCAACTCGCGACGTACTCTCCGGCCTCACTGCCCGTGAAGCCAAGGTACTGCGTATGCGTTTCGGCATCGACATGAATACCGACCACACCCTTGAGGAAGTCGGCAAGCAGTTCGATGTAACTCGCGAGCGGATTCGCCAGATCGAAGCCAAGGCGCTACGTAAACTGCGCCACCCGACGAGAAGCGAGCACCTACGCTCCTTCCTCGACGAGTAACACCAAAACCCCCGGCCCCGCCGGGGGTTTTGCATTAAGGGCAATACGCCACTGCGCCTGGCATGCCAGCAGCCACTACCTGAGCGGATGATTACCCAGCAGATATGACAGACGCTTTCGACGCTCGCACGCAGCACATGCAGGCGAACAACTCACCGCCATCGCGCCCCTTGTCGTCATCATTACCGCCGGTAACTAACCGCGACCGCCAAAAAGATAGCTCCCTATACAGCAACTCCCCCCCCTAACTCTGACGCTCGTCACCAGCCACGCACCCAGATACCCCCACACAAAAAACCATCATCCGCGCCATTCAGTTGGCACTCACGAGAAGGCGCCGTTATAATCCGCCCGCCTCTGAGGGCCCATAGCTCAGTTGGTTAGAGCAGAGGACTCATAATCCTTTGGTCCACGGTTCGAGTCCGTGTGGGCCCACCAACTCCAAAGCCGCGCACTGCGCGGCTTTTTCATGTCCGCTAGAAAAGCAGAAAGAACAGTCCTATAGTCCAAAGGTACAAATTCAGTACAGTGCCGGTACAGCGGTACGCTTTTGGAGTAGGAAAAGATGGCCACCATCGTCAAAACGGAAGCCGGCACATGGAAAGCCTTGGTACGCAAAACCGGCTGGCCGACCAATACCAAAACCTTCCGCACCAAGCGCGACGCCGAAGACTGGGCACGCCGTACCGAAGATGAAATGGTCAGGGGCGTTTACATCCAGCGCAGCGGCTCCGAACGCATGACTTTGGAAATGGCACTGAAACGCTACCTTAGCGAAATCAGCCCGACCAAGAAGCCGACCACCCAACGCGCCGAAGCCACCAAGGCACAACAACTGATCGGCCATCTGGGCAAATACTCCATGGCCGCCCTCTCGGCCGAGATCATCGCCGGCTACCGCGACACCCGCCTCGCTTCGATTACCAATCGCGGCAAGCCCACCAGCAATAACACCGTACGCCTGGAACTGGCACTACTCAGCCACCTGTTCACCGTGGCGATTCAGGAATGGGGCCTGGGCCTCAGCTTCAACCCGGTGTTGAATATCCGCAAACCCAGCCCCGGCGAAGGCCGTGATCGGCGCTTGTCCGCAGAAGAAGAACGCCGCCTGCTGACCGCCGTGAACAATCACAGCAACCCCATGCTCGGCTGGATCGTCCGAATCGCCCTAGAAACAGGTATGCGCTCGTCAGAGATCACATCCCTGCGCCGGCATCAGATCGACATGAAAAAGCGCGTAGTGCGCCTCTCAGACACCAAGAACGACAGCGCACGCACCGTCCCTCTGAGCAAATGGGCTACAGAAACCTTCCAAACAGCGTTGAACAACCCGATACGCCCGATTGACTGTGATCTGGTGTTCTTTGGTGAGCCAGGCAAAACCGGCAAGCGAGGCCCCTATGCCTTCACCAAGACCTGGGGCTTGCTGAAGACCAAGCTCGGCATGCCCGACCTGCGCTTCCACGATCTGCGGCATGAGGCGGTAAGCCGATTGGTCGAGGGCGGTCTATCCGACCAGGAGGTATCCGCCATCAGCGGGCACAAGTCGATGCAGATGCTTAAGCGCTATACGCATCTGCGGGCTGAGGATCTAGTGGCAAAACTGGACAGGCTTCCAGAAAAATCATGAGCCTCAGACCACCCAGCAGGTCCAACCTAACTCCATGATTATTACCTCACCCAAAACCGGTCAAGCGCCGGTTTTTTCTTAGACATACGCCTAACAACAGCCCATCTGCAACCATTTACCCACTCTTCAACAACCTACTGATTCATCAGAAAAACAGATGAATCGCATCCACCATAAAAGCGGCGTACCGACGCAACAAGATTAATTAGGACATTATGTCCTAACTTAAAAAACAAATTAGGACATAACTTCCTATTGCCTAATAAAGTTTAGCTAAACATCAAGAAATCATTACAAAATTTCGCTCAATTACTACAGACCATCAATTTACAGTCAAAATACCTCCAAACTAACTTAGTTTTAGGAGAGCACAATGACCACCGAAGAACTCTTACTACAGCGTTACAACAGCGCCCCACTCCTATCACTTGAACAGCTCGCAGAGATACTACTGAGAAGCAAAGGCGGCCTGCGCATAACTCTCTATGGGGATAACGACCTTGCAAGAAAACTACATGAATGCAGAATAAAAATTGGCCGCAGGGTTTACTTCAAAACAGCCTCAATAGCTCGAATGATCGACGAGGCGTAGGGGCCATGACAGAGAACATCATCCTCCGCCGTAAGGTGTCTCGTTGCTTTACAACATTGCCCAATGACTTGATCCGAGACAAAAAGCTTTCATGGAAGGCGTTAGGCCAACTTGTGTTCTTGCTATCGTTGCCACCGAGTTTCCGGCTCAGTCTTGCATACCTGACCAAGCAGAAGAAATGCGGCCGCGATGCAACCAGGGCAGGACTTAAGGAGCTAGAAGATGCGGGATATCTTTCTATCGAGCAGCTGAGTGACGAGTCAGGACGATTCAGCCACTCCATCTGGCAGATATCGGACACTCCATGCCAACTGGAGCAAAATACACCGTGTGCGGAAAACCCGAACACGGATTTTCCGGGCTTGGATATCCCGCACCCGGAGAATCCAACACTAATAAATACTAATAAAGAACAAATACTAAAAAAATATAAAAGAACTACAACAACAAATCAGAAGGTTCCTGAAGAATCGCAGATCGGATTCACCATGAGTTTTCACCGCAGTATTCCAAAAGAGGATAGACCTGCGCTGAAGATGGCTCTGGCTAAGATCCCAGAACCCGATCGCCAGGCGCTACTCGACGAACTTACTGCCTCAATGATGGCCGGGGCCATCAAAACAACATCAATACGTTGGCTGCATGGACTGATCAATCACTACTTGGCTGGCCGGTTCACCCCGTCAATTGGGTTGTCCATCGCCAAATTGCGGGCTACGGAAATCAGACACAACTCAACAGCTATATCCCTCAAGGATCAACTACAAGGCACATAGCCGAATAGCACCCCATCAAAGCCTCGAAACTCGATCAATACATCGTCCAAGTTTCGCATTCATTGACACTTGAGGGATCTGCAAAAGATGCGGGTCTAGCTCTACAAGCACATCGAGATATTACTCATGGGAACACTCTCCGAACGCATAGCCGAGCGCATACAAAATAAGCCGGCAGCCAGTACAGCCGCACGCAATCGCAGCACATTCCTTTCCCTGAGAAAGGAAATTCAGCAGGCCTACACAGACGGCTGGTCGCTACTGGCTATTTGGAAGACGTTATTCGATGAAGGGCGAATATCGTTTACCTATCAGGCCTTCCGCCGGTATGCGCGCCAACTGGTCGATAACCCTGCGTCAGCAAGCAGCAGCGAGCACCCGACTAGGGAAACACTTGAAGTCGCTGCAGACACCTATGCGTTTAGCGCAAAGCCCACTAAGGGACTACTGCCATGAACATCAACCCCCACACAGGCGTTCAAACACCAACTGAACCGTTCAACTTCCGTTCACTTGGCATTAACCCAACGTTGAACGGTAGAGAGGCGATTAATTGGTTACTCCTACAGGCCTTCAATCGGCATGAAATGCCGGGCAAGACAGGTGAAGTACCTGTACCGGCAAGCCGGCACAGTTTCTTCACTGCCCCCCTTATTCGCGCTACGCGCTCAACGGGTGTCTTGCCCTGCGGGGCAAGCGGCTGCCGCCGCTTCAGGAGCAGTTGATGACTGAGCAGAGAGCGATAACCAGGAAAGAAACCACGCCCATAAACGTATGGGTTACGCCAGATGAGAAGACACAGATTGATGCGCTTGCTCAGCAGACAGGGCACAGCATGTCATCGCTCCTGCGCTGCCTTGGTATGGGGCATCAGCCCCCCAGCATTCTCGACAGCAAGATGATTCTTGAACTGGCGAAGATCAACGGTGATCAGGGGCGGTTGGGTGGCTTGCTCAAGATGTGGCTGACCAACGATGAGCGCTTTGCCGGTTTCGACGCAGTGCAGATGCGCAGAACCATTGAGGTTGTTTTGTCGAGGATACAGCAGACGCAGCAAGCAATGCTGGATCTGGTAATCAAGGTACAGGGAGAGTGACATGAAAATTTTAGCGGCTAAAAAAATGGGCTTCATCGCGTTGGCGCTCTGTTCGCTAAGCGGTCAAGTGGCCTACGCAGGCATCCCCGTGATCGACGGGGGAAACCTGACCCAAAACGTGCTGACGGCTGTTGAGAGCGTTGCGCAGACGCTCAAGCAGGTCGAGCAATACGCCAAGCAGGTCGAGCAGTATTCGACCCAACTGCAGCAGTATGAAAATCAGCTACAGAATACGGCCGCGCCTGCGGCTTATATCTGGGATCAGGCCAACCGCACGATCAATAAGCTGATCGAGGCGCAGGACATGCTGGCGTACTACCAGCGTAAAGCTGGCAGCCTGGACGCCTATTTGGCCAAGTACCAGGACGCTGCCTACTACCGCAGTTCGCCATGCTTCAGTGGTGTGGGGTGTACGCCAAGTGATCGCGAAGCGATGTCCGCCAATCGCCGCCTGGCCTCTGCCTCGCAGAAGCAGGCCAATGATGCTTTGTTCAAAGCCATCGCCCAGCAGCAAGACAATATGGCAGCGGACGCAAGTCAACTGGAGCGCCTGCAATCTGCTGCATCCACGGCAGATGGCCAGGTCAAAGCCATTCAATATGCCAACCAGCTGGCCAGCCACCAATCGAACCAGCTTTTACAGATTCGCGGGCTGATGCTTGCCCAGCAGAATGCCCTGGTCGTTCGTAGTCAGTCAGACGCTGACCAGGCCGCCAAGGAGCTGGCTGCGCATGAGGCATCTACTGCCGCTCGCGGGCCGGAATCGCTTCCCGCTAATCCGAAGAAGTGGTGAGGAGAACGCCATGACCAAGATCATCCCCCTCGCAGTTGTGCTGTTCGCCGGAACCCTGACCGGCTGCGAGCCGGCCACCCTGGACTGCACCGCCCCACAGAACCAGCAACAGAGACAGGAGTGCGCTCATCGCGCCTCAACGGAGCCACGCGGCCCCGATACCCTGCCTGCCAACCCGAAGAAGTGGTGATGCCATGAGGATCATTAAAAGCACTCTGCTGCTGGGCCTGTTTTTCTCTCTGTACTCGGCCGGCGCATCGGCCGAACTGGCATTCCACGACCCGGCCACCCAGACGGGTGTTCTCGATCAGGTCATCCAGGAGTTCGTCAGCCGAGCCGCTGCCTGGCAAGGCGTAATCATGGCGGCAGCCACTTGGTTATTCTGGACGCTGGGCACCATCAGCTTTACCTGGACGATGGGTATGCTGGCTCTGCGCAAAGCAGACATCGGTGATTTCTTCAGCGAATTTATTCGCTTTACCCTGTTCTTTGGCTTCTTCTATTGGCTGCTACAGAACGGCCCTTACTTTGCGGAAACCATCATCAATTCCCTGCGCCAGATCGGCGACAACGCTGCCGGCACAGCCGGCCTGTCGCCCTCGGGCGTAGTCGATATTGGTTTCATGATCTGGAAGCAGGCCATTTCCAACCTATCGGGTTGGAGCCCTGTAGACAGTTTGGTCGGTTTGGTGCTCAGCGCGGGCATCATGTTGGCGCTCGCCACCATCGCCGTGAACATGCTGCTACTTCTAATCTCTGGCTGGATCTTGATGTACGCCGGCATCTTCTTCCTGGGCTTTGGTGGCTCCAGGTGGACATCGGACATGGCAATCAACTATTTCAAAACTGTTCTCGGCTTGGCTGTTCAGCTGCTGGTGATGATCCTGCTGGTCGGGGTCGGTAACAATCTGCTGACCAGCTTCTACGCCAAAATGAACCAGGCAACACTCAACTTTGAAGAGCTCGGCGTGATGCTGGTGTTCTGCTTAGCGCTGCTGACCCTTACCGGGCAGGTTCCGAAAATGGTAGCTGGCATCATCAGCGGCGGTGGCGGCGGAGGTGCGGGCGGCTTCGGTGCCGGAGCGATTGCAGGAGCAGCCCTTGGGGCAGCAGGCACAGCTGCGGGTGCTGCAAGCATGGCCGGCTCAGCCGTTATGAGCGGCGCTCAGAATATCTCTGGTGGCGCATCAGCGATCAAGGCCGCAATTCAAAAGGCGCAAGGTTCAGCCGATGGAGGTTCTGGTATGCCATCGCTGGGGTCTGGTGCATCAGACAAAGGTTCAGATTCAAGTTCGCCACTTCGAGCCGCAATGGGCATCGACTCCAGCAACCAATTCGGCGGCATGATGCAAAAGGCTGCCAGCCTGGCAGGGGGAGCGGCTTCGGAATTGGCCAAAGGTGCAGGCAGCCTGATCAAAGAAAAGGCCAGCGAGGCCGCCAGCAACTTTCAGGAGAAAGCCAGCCAGACTATCGGCGGTCAACTCGCATCGACCATCCAGGGAGAGCCTTCATTCGACGGGAACACCCTGTCAGCGGCGGGGCATGACGATGACGACATGGATGACGAGATAGCCGAGTTCGTCAATCGTGATCGCGGCTCGGCCACCTGAAAACTTTAGCGGCTAAAATTGGGGCAACGAAATTTAGCCGCTAAATTCGCCAAATCATGCACAGAAGGAGCATAGCTTATGGACGCGCACGAAATAACGGAGCCCCTGTTCATCACTGAGGAGATCGAGGCTGAGATGGTCGCAGCGGGGTACGTTTTCGAACCACCGACGCACGTATCAACCTTCCATCTGGAGGAGATCCTGGCTGACCTTCCTCCTGACCAGCAAGAAGGCTTAAAACCCTTCATAGAGGCTTATAAATGACACCCAGAGTCCTGGGGTTATATCGGCAAACCTGATCAGGCTCGCGTGCATGGCATCTGGGTAGGCGCAGAGCCTTGCTAGAGTGAAGGCCAGGCGTGACCAGGGTCGCTGAATTAGCAAAAGCTGAACCTGACCATGAATACTCTGCCGCCCCCCTTCCTGGAGCTACCGATATGGATAAGTCGAAAACCACTGAGCCCGTGAGGCGTCTTACAGAGCAAGAAATAGCCGACCTGCGCGCAGATATGCAACAGGCGGCTGAGTGGACCCGTAAAGAGCTGGCTCGCCGACGCCAAGACAAAGCACCCCTCTCTGAAAGTCAGACTTCAAGCGCCGTTACCTCGAACTACTCTCGAATAGCGAATTCACACAACGTTTTGTGAAGGTCAAGGCACAGGGAATGGCCATCCAAGATCTATCGATCATCGATTTCGCCAAGTGCCCTGTCCCAGTGCCTTCAAGCATTGAACAAGATGAGATAGTCCGCCGCGTCGGGCAACTTTTCGCCTTCGCCGACCAACTGGAAGCCAAAGTCGCCTCGGCCAAAAGCCATATCGACCACCTGACCCAAAGCATCCTGACCAAAGCATTCAGAGGCGAATTGGTGCCGCAAGACCCGAACGACGAACCGGCCAGCTTGCTGCTGGAGCGCATCCAAACCCAACGCGCCGCCGCCCCCAAGGCCAAGCTCGGCAGAAAGCCAACAGCACCTTAAGCCGGAAAACCGATGCAGATGCTGAGTAAAATCTGTGGATTTGCAGCCTCTGGGCTACAAAATCAGGCCGCCCCATGCACCATGTAGCTTATGAGCCACAAAATTAGTACTAGCGATACTTGTTCGAATGTGGCCTACGGGCTACATCTCTCGGCATTACATCTATTTTTGACGCCCAAAGGCTACAAATGACTTCTCTCTACGATGTTTCCGAGATGCTGAAACAGGCGCGTGGTGACGCGAAGCTGAGCCAGGAAGCGCTGGCCAGTCGTGCAGGCGTCTCGCGCACGACTGTGGCGCGTATGGAAACTCTGGCCAGGGGCGATATGAGTGTTTCAGTGCTGGTCCGGCTGCTGGAAGCGGCCGGCTATGATCTGAAGCTGGTCAAAGCCGGACACCAGCGCACTGTTAAAGACATCCTCAGCGAGCAGCGGTCAGGGAGCGCTTGAGCATGATCTTCGATGTCTACGTCAGCTCAAGCTGGCCTTGCGTCAGGCACATCTGGATTGGCTCAACCAGCACCTATCAACATAGACAGTGATAAACACAGGGAAATACGCCATGAGCGACGACGAAAAGTGGAGTGGGTACAACTTGGCCAAGCATGCCCTTGGAATCCTGGTAAGCAATTTTTCCGCACGCATCTTCACGGAAAGGAAAGGGGCCAGCCCTGACCATGAGCAGATCGAAAAATGGCGTAAAGAGCGAGCTGAACTGATGCGGCTAGGGCGAACGCTCACCGTCAACGATATGGCTACGATCGGGCGTGTGATTGAAGAATATGGCCCGAGAGCAAAAGCCATTACGGGGAAGGAATAAGAGTAATCACGGGCAATAGGACACAGACCACGATTAACGGGAAATAACCGTGGTATAGGAACAGATAGTCTCCTGCGCTGACAAGAATCTTCCCGCTCTCGCCTTCTGGCGGTGTAACTTGCAGCACGGCCCTCACGCTGACATCGCCCGAGTCATCATTACCCTGGCAGAAACGCTAAAACTTAAGGTGATCGCTGAAGGGGTGGAAACGGCTGAACAACGCCAGTTTCTACTCGACAACGGCGGCAAGAACTTCCAAGGCTACTTGTTCGGCCGCCCAATGCCACTGGAGGAACTCGAAGAACGCTGCCGTTAGGTCAATTGAGCCCCCTTCTCAGCATTTCCCATGTGAGCAAGCCCATCGATTTTACGGAAAGCACACCACAGTGGCCTGATGGGCGGCTACTGCGGCTTTTAGCGGGCAGCTAGAGTCTGCAGAAAGGCTATGACCTGGTGGGTGCGCTCGATTGTGGTCGGCAAGCCATCTGGCTGAGCACAAAGCAGGGGCTCACCGCTGTGGCTAAGGTGCTGCAGGTCGTTCACGGGCAGGCCTGTTTGCAGCAGTTCGTCTGTCTGTACCAGCAGCACTATGGCCTCCACCTGAGTATCCGCGAGCAATGCCAGACATCGTGCGAACAGGCTGTCCTGTGTCAGGTGCAACGCGGCCCCTGAGGGAGTTAGAGTCAGGTTGTGGCTAGTCAGGTAGCCTGCAATGCCTTGTGCCTGCCATGCCTGTTGCTGCGCACGGGCCATTTCCAGGGCCTGCTCTGCGCCTACAAAGACCTCGATACGGATACGCCCTTGCTCTGGTAGCAGACTCTTCAATACCTGCGGCAGGGTTCGTCGCGAGCTTTCACTCTGACCCAATACGGGTGACGAGTTCACCTCGTTGAGGATGGCCGCATTGGCATGCCAGGGCTGGGTGATGTCCGGTGAGATGATGTCGATACCGGCTACATCGAGGCCAAAGAGGCAGGCTGCGCGACAGGCAAGGGCGGCATTATCAGGGTGCAAGCGGCTTGAATAGTCTTCGTCGAGCCCGCCCCATTCGGTCGATTCAATTGGTCTGAGCGACGCCCATGCGCCTGCAGCAAGAACGCTCGACAAGTTGAGGCCCACCTGTTGCAGGCAAGCTTTGGTCAGCTCATCACTGGGATAAAGCGGTGCCCTCGCCCAGCTCGGCAGCGCCTGTTGCTGTTGGTTGGCGTTGTGTACCAGCTGCGCAACCGTCTGTTGGCCATCGCCACACACGGCAATTGGCAAGCGCTTGACCGCATAGATCACCTGGCCGCGTACCACTAGCACTCGGTGGCATACACCGTCGGCCTGGCGTTCTATGAGTATCTGCGAGCTGAGCGTGAGGGCGTGTCGAAAGGCGTTGAGTAGCTGTGCCTGGCTGGTGATGTTCACCACCACACCTTCACCGCGGTCACGGTCAGCCGGTTTTACCACCAGCGGCCAGCCCAGGGCGGCTTGTGCAGCCAGCGCTTCCTGCTCGTTCGTGGCCAGGCGATTGTGCGGGGCGGGAAGGCCTGCATGGCGCATCCATTCGGCGGCGACCCATTTGTTCTGCGCCACCGCGACGCCTAGGGCCGAATCGGAGCCGACCTTGCTGTTTTGCATGCGCATGCTCTGCGCGCCCCAGCCCAACTGAAACACGCCAGCGCCTAAGTGACGCCATGGGATGCGGCGTTCATGGGCGCAGGCCAGCAGCGGCAGTGTCGACTTCCCCACCCGCATCACTGAGCGCAGCGGTTGGAGCACCTTGAGTTCTAATTGCTGGTAGAGCGGTTCAGTCTCTACGAAATTCGCTGGGGCGGCCGCCAAGCTCATTACCAGCAGCGTTGCCGCGTCGTATACCAAGCGTGTGATGTGCTCGGGCACGTAATCGATATGTGCGACACAGGCGTCGGCCAGCCAGCTACCCGGGTGCGCCGCGTCGGCCTGCACGGTGAGTACTACCCCCGGCTCGAATACAGGTAGGCGTGCAACCCGCTGAAGCTTGGCGGCTACTTGGATAATCCGCCAAAACACGGCGGCAGCATCAGCGCTTAGCTCTTTATCTGAGTGGAGCACTCTATGCGCCTGGGATTGCAAGGCAAGGCCGAGCTTGTTACTTAGCCAATTATCCAGCGCCGTCCAGTCAATGGCCGCCGGGCAATGGCTCAACTTTAGGCGCAGGGTCTGTTCCGGCTGGCGCAAGCGGCCGTAAAAGCCTGCTGTGGGGAAAAAAGGCTGAGTCATACGCCACAATCGATCCGTTAAACAATATTAAGAAAACAGCGTTCTGAACGGCCAGGCGCTCAGTCGCCCCACATACGGATCAGCTCTTGGACGCACTGCTCGGATTGCGTGGCCAGCGCCGCGTACTTGGTGTCTTGGCGCAGCGTGCGGGGCACGAGGCTAAGTTTGGCGATGAGTTCACGTTGATGGACATTGCGTATGCGGCTCTGCAGCCAACCCACTACGGCGTGACGCACGCCCTGAGTGACCGGCGCCACCCGATGCAGTTCGCCCGAGGGGTAGAGCAGCATGCTGCCTGCCGGTAGTTTGAAGGTAAAGGTTTGCGCCGTTGTCGCGATGACCAATTCGCCACCTTGGTAAGTGGCGGGGTCATCGAGAAACAGGGTGAACGACACATCGGTGCGTACATCCTGGATGTAGGCCGCATCGGAGTGCATGCCGTACTCCATGCCAACCTCGTACCGATTGATAAGCGTGCGGCCGATCATGCTCGGTATGGCGAAGGCCTGCACCGCAGGGTGCGCGTAGAGCGCCTGCCTAATACTGTCGAGCAACTGCGCGTGGGCAGTACTGGATAGTTGCAAATTACTCTTGGCTGCCTTGGCCATCCCTTGCGCCGTGAGCTTGCCGCTCTCGAACGGGCCTGCCTGGATGGATGCAGTAATCGTTTGAAGAAGATCGGCTGGTAGGGCGTTTTCGATAATCAGGTAGTTCACAGCGATAGCCTGTAGGGGATTGGAACGGCATGGGGCGTCTAGCTGCCGCTTGCCAGACGACCGTGTGACGAGAAGCAGCCTTGGGCGTGCGCCCGCAGCAGGCGTCACTAAGGCAATCCTTTAACCGGGCGTGCATTTTACGCTGCATATGGCGCTGGCTCGGCTAGAGTTCAGCGGTAGTTGAGCGCTTCCAGCCTCCATCAAAATAACGATGGTGGGTGTACTGGCGCAACGATACTATCCGCAGCACTGCCATCCACAACAATTATCAATAAAGAGCGACTCCTTATGTCAAACCGTCAGCCGCTTCGCCCACAGTGGCGAACCACCGCCTTATACAGCGCAATTGCTGCCCTCTGCGCCAACGGCCTATTTGTCGGTCAAGCGGTGGCTGTGCAAGCAGGCTGCGGCCCGACCGTCACTGCTAACCTGGAGCAGTGCACACCATATGACTCACAAATCGTGACCATTGCGGAGGGCGTTACCGTCGGGGCATCCGAAGCACCTGCTGTGCTGTACTTCGGTAATCTAGGCTCATCCGAGGGAGAGGACCTGATTATTGGTAGCCTGACCAACAACGGCAGCATCCTTTCAAGTGGTGTGGGCGAGGACAACTTTAATTCGGAGTTTGGTTTTGTCTTTGACAACAATACCATTGCAGGCGTGCAGATTAACGGTGAGCTGCTGGGCGACTTGACTAACAACGGCCTGATCAGCGCCACCTCGGAAAACCAATCTTCTGGTGGTTCCAGCGCCGCTTTCGGTATCGTGGAACGCGGTGCGCCTGACATGAAAGGCTCGCTGGTCAATCGCCGCACAATCAGTGCCAAAAGCACTATGTTGCAGGGTAGTTCGTATGCCTTTGGCGTCTACATCAATCAGTCGGTCGCTGCGGATGCGTTGATCGATAACCAACTCGGCGGTGAGATCACAGCTACCGCTGAAGGGCTTCAGGCATTCGGCGTAGGTCTGGGTACCCGCGATTTGTCCGGTGAGCTGAAAAATGCTGGACTGATCAGCGCCAGCGCCACTTCGAATGGGGTCGGTGGCCAGGCTTTGGGTGTGATCATCAACAACTTTTCGGGTACGTTGAATAATCGGGGCACAATCACTGCTGGTGTAACCGGTGTTGGCGTAGGCCAGGCAATTGGTGTCCAGATAAGCAATGTGATGGGCGGTGAACTCAATAACTACGGCACGATCGAGGGCGTTTTATCCGGCGCTATTGAGGGGCAGGCATATTCGATCCTGACTCAAAACACCGAGGGTGGCGGCGCCATCAACAACATGACCGGTGGCGTGTTGCGCGGCGCGTTAAGCATTGGTGGCAGCTCGGTAAACGTGATCAACGCCGGGATCATCGATTTACCGATGTTGTCTCAGGCAGCTTATGTCGCCGGGGACTTCACCCAGACCGACTCCGGCGTGCTGCGCCTTATGGCCTCGGGCGACGGCGAAGACGAATACAGCCAAATGCGTGTCGGCGGCACTGCTAGCATCGCCGGCAAGGCCTTCGTTGATGTTAAAGAGGTCAATACGTTGGCCGTGGGGCAAACACTGAACCGGGTGGTCAGTGGGTTTGAACTCACTGGTAACTTTGCCCAGGTCGACGACAACAGTGCGCTGTTCAACTTCCAGAGCATTGCCACTGAAGGTGAAGACGGTCATATCGATTTCAAATTGGTCAAAGCGTTAACCGCCGTCGATGCGGTCGATAGCAATAACAACCCAAGCGCTCGTGGTGCTGCCGGTGCACTCGACACGATTATCGATCGTGGCACCACTAACCCCAACATGCAGACGCTTATCGACGCTTTGGGCCAGCTCGGCACCAGCCAGGAAGTCTCTGATGCTGTTTCTCAGACAACGCCCCTACTTACCGCGAATACCGTCCTCGCCTCGCGTGCGGCGCTTGGCGGTATCAGCCGGGTGATTGAGTCGCGTATTGCATCCAATCGCGGTATGTCGTCAGGCGACGAGTTTTATGGTGATCGTAACGTTTGGCTGAAGCCGTTTGGCTCATGGGCCGAGCAGGATGACCGCAGCGGCGTATCCGGCTTTGACGCCAATACCTCCGGCATTGTGCTGGGTGCTGACGGTACCGTATCTGACAGCACGCGTGTCGGCGTAGCGTTTGCCTATGCCAACTCGAATATCGATGGTAATTCTGACGTTGCGCCTAATAGCGCCGATGTTGATATCTATCAGTTGCTCGGTTATGGCAGCCATAGCCTGGATCAGAATACCGAGTTGAACTTTCAGGTCGGTATTGGCCAAAACAATACGGACGGTAAGCGCGACATTCGCTTCCTCGGCGAAACCGCCAAGGCTGATTACAGCAGCCGCCTGGCCACTGCCGGTATTGGCCTGGCGCGTACGTTCGAGTTGAATGAAAAAACATCGTTCACCCCGTCTGTTCGCACTGACTACACCTGGATCAAAGACGAGAGCTACAACGAGAAAGGCTCCAGCGCCAACCTCAAAGTCGACTCGCAAACCACAGATCAAATGATCGTAGGTTTGGATGGCAAGTTGAGTCATGAATTCATGCCAGGCACCAGCGTTGTAGCTAACCTAGGTGTGGGTTATGACGTCTTGAACAACAATACCAGTATCACTTCTGCATTCGCTGCAGAGCCGGGTACAGGCTTCACCACCCGTGGGCTTGATTCGAGCCCATGGTCTCAGCGTGGCGGCCTTGGGTTGATCCATAGCACCGAGCAAGGTGTCGAAGTGTCTCTACGCTACGACACCGAGCACAGCGAGGGTTTCCTCAATCAAACGGCATCAGTGAAGTTGCGCTGGGATATCTAAGTCCTTCCGAACGTCATATATCCAGGCCCCAGCGTATTAAGTGCGCTGGGGTTTTTTATTGTCTTGGGAAACACCACTGAACCGTTTTAGCGACCGATGGGGAGTACCTGCCCTGATCAGTTGCGTGCGTCATTAAAGGGTGGCGGATCAGCTGGTCGCGCAGGTAGGGCCTCCTTTAGCAGGGCAGGCCATTGTTCAACCCAGCAACAGTGATGATCGAAGCCCTCGACCTTTCTTATCCTCAGTGGCGCGCTGGCCGGGAAGTGCGCGGCGTAAGCGCGCGCAATAGCTGGGCTGATGATGGTGTCCTGGGCGCCGACAAAATGTGTCTGTGGCAACTCTTGCAAATGCCGCCAATCCGCAGAAGGGTTCAGCGAGCCCTCCAGTGGCGATAAGTGCTTTTCCTGGGTCCATAGCTGGTGGTCGAGATTGCCGGCAACCGTAATCAACTGATCCACATCCTCACGCCGCGCCGCCACCAGGCTGGCGACTGCCGCCCCACCGGAATAGCCCACCAGCGTCAGTCGCTCAGAGTTAAATCGCTGCTTAAGCTGGTCGACTGCACTGAGGCTGGCGGCGATCACATCAGGCGAGAAGCGTTGATTCGTCCAATGCTTGCGCTGACAGCTGCGCTTGTCGTTCACAGTGACATACTGGCAAGGCCGCGCCAGATAGACCGCCGTACCCGAAGGGTCGCGCATGGCCAGTTTCAGGCCTACCGGATTCACCGGCGTAGGATCGCGCGAGGGCGTGCTGCTGTTGAGCCATGCCAGGCCATCCCCTTCGATATACACGGTCAACGTCGCGACCTGCTGCAAGCCCTGTGGAACAAAGGCCGTCAGCACAAATTCGCCTGTATCCAGCGTGATGGGCTGCCAGCCCGCGTCAATAGCTAGCAACGCCGCATCAGCTTGACGTTTCTCTAGCCCTGAAGCCGTACAGGCATTCAACAGCAGCGCGAGTATCATGCAGATGCACGTATGCGCCGCATGCGGGAAGTCATTCAAGGCCATAAAGCAAATCGCGCCAGTATTATGATCGATGAGAGTAGGCTGTTATTGCCGACCCATTATCCGAAGCAGGGTCAATGAAGTCGCAGGCATTGAAGCCATCGTAAAAGGTGCCGTTCCCGATGGCGGTATTCATCCAGGCACACCTGCATCAGCAAACTGATCGATGCCCGCAACTGGGCATCCTCGTGGTAGCGGAACAGATAGTCTCCTGCGCTGGTAAGAATCTTCCCGCTCTCGCCTTCTGGCGTTGCAACCTGCAGCACGGCCCTCATCAGTCAAACACTCCGTGGATTTCATCCAGCGTGGGCATGGCTGCCGACACCACAGTGAGCTCAGCGTCGAGGGCAGCCAGCACGCGTGCATAGGCCATCATCCCAACCGAGAGGTCGCCCTTCTCAATAGCGATAACCTTTTGCCGAGTGATGCCAGCCAGAGAAGCAAGAGCAGCCTGAGTCAGCCCACGATTGAGGCGGCGCTGCCGAAGCTGCTGGCCGAGACGCTGAGTGGTAAGGGCGTGGTCCATGTCATGTTTACGTTACAGGATTAAGTAGATGTAACGTCTGCATGACCTTAGCAAAAACCAACACGGCGGCTGAAGCTAAAGCCAGAGCGGGTGCTTAGAGGCGAGTGAGCCGAATAGCCGGAATATTCGGCTCACGCAATAAGCCGAATGTCGTCATTGATTACGTTCGTCCAATTACGCTGACTTTCGGTACTATCCGCCTAACTAAGGATTACCAGGGACAGGAAATGGACTTCACCCCTATCATCGCCCAGGTCTGGGGCATGCTGGCTTGGTTTATCCCAGCCGCACTTCTGATCGGTCTGCTCAAGTCGCCTTGGGCCAAAGGCTATATTGGCGAACTGCTGGTACGTCTGTTCGCTCACTTCCAGCTGGATAAGCAGACCTACCGCCGCCTACACAACGTCACTCTCAGCACGCCAGACGGCACTACGCAGATCGACCACGTATTCCTCTCGCCCTACGGCATCTTCGTGCTGGAAACGAAGAACATGAGCGGCTGGATCTTCGGCAGCGAGAAGCAGGCGCAGTGGACGCAGAAGCTCTACAAACGCACGTTCAAATTCCAGAACCCGCTACGGCAGAACTACAAACATCTCAAAGCCCTGGAAGCAACCCTTGGCGTTGACCCCGAGCACCTGCACTCGGTCATCACCTTTGTCGGCGGCAGCACCTTCAAAACCGAAGTGCCGGCCAACGTGACACAAGGCATTGGATTTATCCGCTATATCAAGTCATTCCAGCAGCCGCTATTCAGCGAGGCTGAAGTCGACGCCATGCTGCACGCCCTGCAAACCGGCCGCCGCGCGCCGACCCTCGCCACCCACCGCGAGCATGTGCAAAACCTCAAGCGCCGTAGCGATCCGACAGCCGAGCGGCAATGCCCGAAATGCGGCAGCGCGCTACTGATTCGCACCGTGAAGTTAGGGGCGAAAGCGGGGCAGCAGTTTTGGGGATGCTCGGCATTCCCCAAGTGCCGAACCATGCAGAGCCTTTAACACTCATCCCTTGATACGCAGGACGCTCATCATGCACTCAAGCAAAAACTGGCTATTGGCGATTGCCGTTACCACGCTCAGCGCTGGCGCACAGGCAGCGGATGATAGCTACAGCTCCTCCTACAGCGCCTGCATGGATGAGTCCGGCGGCGTGACGATGAATATGCTCGATTGCATGGGCAGTGAGACAGAACAGCAAGACGCCCGCCTCAACCAAAACTACAAAGCGGCCATGCAAGCGCTAACACCCGCCCAGCAAACACAACTGCGCGACGCGCAGCGGCTGTGGATCAAATTCCGCGATACCGACTGCACCCTACTCGGCAGCCTCACGGGCGGCAGCATTGACCGCATTAACAGCGCCTCGTGCTTTCTGGATATGACTAAGCAACGCGCCGATGATCTTGGGCGTTTGGTCGAGCCGAGCCTGTGACTGCGGATCGCCCCTAACAACACATTCACCTTGCTCCTGGAACTGCAATGTCCGTCCCTACCTACGACCAGTTTATTGAGCCGATCCTGCGCTACCTTGCAGCCACCCCCGAAGGCGCGACAGCACGTGACGCCCATGAGGCCGCTGCTGATGCGCTGAACCTATCGGAAGCACAGCGCCAAGAGCTGATTGCCAGCGGCCAGGCTACGTACAAGAACCGTGCAGGCTGGGCCCATGACCGCCTCAAGCGCGCCGGCCTGTCCAGCAGCACCAAGCGTGGGTACTGGAAGCTGACTGACGCAGGTATTACCTATGCCGTGCAGCACCCCGTCCCTCTGACTGCGGACAAGGTCGAACAGCTCGCCATTGGCTTTATGAATGTAAAACTCAAGACCCCGACTGATGCTGTCTCACTCGACGGACAAGAACATCCTGCGCCTGCCGCCAGCTCAGCCACTGTCAGCCCTGATGATCGTTTGGAGCAGGCTTTGCGTGAACTACGCGAGGCAACGGCTGCAGACCTGTTGGATAGTCTTCTGCAAGTTAGCCCCAACCGCTTTGAAGTTATCGTACTGGATGTGCTGCACAGCCTTGGCTACGGTGCCAGCCGGAACGACCTGCAGCGTGTTGGCGGCAGCGGTGATGGTGGTATCGACGGGGTGATTTCGCTCGATAAGCTCGGACTAGAAAAGGTCTACGTCCAAGCCAAACGCTGGCAAGGCACAGTTGGCCGCCCAGAGCTACAAGCCTTCTACGGCGCACTCGCCGGGCAGAAAGCGAAGCGCGGCGTATTTATCACCACCTCAGGTTTCACAGCACAGGCAATCGACTTTGCTCGCTCTGTAGAAGGCATGGTGCTGGTTGATGGCAGTCGGCTAGTCAACTTGATGATGGATCACGAGGTTGGTGTAACGTCGCGCCTACTTAAGCTTCCAAAGCTGGATAGCGACTACTTCGATGAGGAATGACTGGGAGAAAATAGTTATCTCCCTTTGCGTGAGCTAAAGGAAAGGAGTCCAAACTTGATCGTTCGCATTAATAGTCTTAAGCAGTTCGGTATTTTCAACGATTTCAATGGCACGAAGATTCAGAATTTCGGCAAGTACAATCTTATCTATGGTTGGAACGGGACAGGGAAATCAACCCTGTCAAATCTGTTTTCGTGCTTTGAGCTTCGCTCGCTGGTTCCCCGTTTCAGTGCCGGTCAGTTCTCAATCGCTTTAGAAGACGGCTCAACCATCACGGAAACGACTCTTCCATCGTCCCGACTAAACATCCATGTGTTCAATCAACGTTTTATTCACGAGAACATTGATTGGGATAAGTCTGTGAAAAGCATTCTTCTCATTGCAAAAGAGAAGATTGATGACTTACAAAAACTGGAGAGACTGAAGGGGGAACTTCAATCAAAAAAGAAGTCCTACGATGAAAAGATAAGCGATGTCAAAAAACAACGTGAAGCACTGGATAAGTTTCTGACCAATACAGCAAAGAAAATGAAGCTTGGGCTTCAAGCAGTTGACACGAGCGATAGCTACTACCTAAATTATGACCGCCGCAAGCTCTCTGCTTTTATTCAGCAAAACAGTGCGGAAATTTTCAAAGTAGAGTCGGTTCTTCCAGATAACAAAATTATTGACCTGACGAATGCAGCCAAGCCCGACCAGCTTCCAAGCATAACTTTCGCCTCAACGGCTATTGAACCGGACTATTTTAAGAAAGCGGCAATTCGCCTCAGGAACTTGATCGGGACGACAGCCGTCAATCAAGCCATCCAAAGACTAACTGACAATCCCGATATACGCGAGTGGGTTCAAACCGGTTTAGAAATCCATAAACAACATGACTCGCAATCCTGCGAATTCTGCGGTTCCCCTTTCACCCAGCTTCGTACCGAAGCACTTGCTGCTCACTTCAGTAAAGAGTTTACAGACTTCCAAAACCGGCTGCAGAACGCCGCAACCTGGATTGAGTCTCAAGGTGCCCCAATCAATCAAATACCCGCACCCACGGCGTTTTATAAAGAACTATCTGCTGACTTTGAGAAGCTTCAGAAGGAGTACACATCTGCTGCTGAGAAGATCAACCAGCAAGTGCAAGGATGGCGGGAAGCTCTGAAAGCCAAAATTACAGACCCCGCCAAGACAGACATCCAGATTTCAGATGTAATTGAGGAGGATGTCACAAACTTTAATGAGACGCTGAAATCTATCATCGCGCTCGTCGAAAAGCACAACAATAAGACTTCAAACTTTAAGTTTGAGACCTCAAAAAGCAAAGTAAAACTGGAGCTTCACTTTGCTGCGGCCGAGGTACAAGAGTTTGACTATTCTGGAAGTGAGAAAAATTGCAATAATCTTGAGGCTGAGGCAAAGCTTGACTACAAGGAAATTGAAAAACTCGACCAAGAGGTCGCAGCAATAGAGGCGCTGCTCTCAAATGAGACGGTTGGGGCAAAGGAGTTCAATGACACCTTACACCGCTTCATTGGCCGCTCTGAGCTCTGCCTTAATTTCAACCAAAAGAAAAAGGGCTATGAAATAATAAGAAATGGATTAGGCGAGCATGATGGCAACTTGAGCGAAGGAGAGAAGACGGCGATTGCATTTGTCTACTTTATAACTAAGCTCAAAGAAAACGGAAACAACATAAAAGATACGATTGTCGTCGTCGATGACCCGGTCTCAAGTTTTGACTCCAACCATTTGTTTCACGCCTACTCATTTCTGAGAACTCAATGCACAGACGCAAAACAGCTTTTTGTATTAACTCACAACTTCACTTACTTCAAGCTGGTGAGAGACTGGTTTAGTGGGATGAACAGAAACAGGAGTAAAAAAGACAAGCCGGAGAACTGCTTCTTCTATCGACTGGATGCACCACCTGGCTCGCCCCGCCATTCGTTGCTTGTTGACGCCGATGATTCGCTGAAAAACTACGGATCTGAGTATCACTACATCTTCAAGAAGCTCTATGAGTACAGGTCGCATAAAACGCTTAACAGAGATGAAGCTTTCTTAACTGCAAATCTAGCCCGCAAGCTAATTGAGTCGTTCTTTACCTTCAAATATCCAAAGCGGAGAAACGACATCAGCCAGCTAATGGATGTTGGACTCAAAGATTGCACCATCACGACACCGGAGCTCAAAGAAAAAATCTACCGTTTTATAAACAAGTATTCGCATAGCGACGTAATTGAAATAACCGAGGAGTCGTCTGAAAATTTGGCAGGCGAAAGCCATAGCGTCATCGGCAACATTTTTCAGTGGATGGAAGAAGTAGACAAGAAGCATTATGACGAAATGACTCAAGTTGCGACGGCCTGATGGTATGCAAAGTAAAACTTGTCTCTTGAGAAGATCGAATAAGACGCGGTAGCCGGGTGCCAGATACCACGCGGATTAGCGAATTTGGTTAAGCCTGCATCTGACGGGAAGCGAAACCTGACCGTTTCGCGGTACAAAAAACAGTACACTGACGGTACAGTGCCCAGCTTTCACAGATTCCGCTCAATTACGCTTAACCCGCTCTACGACGCTACTTTCAGCTCACTGTACCTGCGCTAAGCTACGCCCGATTTCACTGGGCTTACAGCGTTTCTAGGCAACTCATAATCCTTTGGTCCACGGTTCGAGTCCGTGTGGGCCCACCACCTTTAAAGCCGCGCACTGTGCGGCTTTTTCGTTCCTGCCTCTCAGCTATTCTGCTTTTCTACAAATGCAGTAAATGCAACCAGCGGCAGCGGTTTACTGAACAGGTAACCCTGAAACTGCGTACAGCCATTGCCTAGCAAAAACTGTTGTTGCGCCTGAGTTTCCACGCCTTCAGCAATCACCGTCATGCCCATGCTTTGCGCCAGGGCGATTACGGTGCGCACGATGGCTTGGCTGTTGGCATCGGTGAGCACGTCGCTGATAAACGAGCGGTCGATTTTCAGGGTATTGAGGGGCAGACGCTTGAGGTGGCTGAGGGAGGAGAAGCCGGTGCCGAAGTCGTCCAAAGAGAAGCGCACGCCACGCTCGACCAGCGCGGCCATTTTGCGCATCAGGTCGTCGATGTCGTGGACGATCAGGGTTTCGGTCAGTTCCAGCTCAAGCTGCCGTGCATCGATGGCGTGGGTTTCGATAAGCCCGAGCATATCGGTGACAAAGCTGGCCTGGCGAAACTGCTTCTGGCTGATATTTACCGCCAGGCTGATGTCGCGGTAAAGCGGGTCGTCTTTCCAGGCGTGCAGCTGGGTCAAGGCTTGTTCCAGCACCCATTGACCAATAGGGATGATCAGCCCGGTTTTCTCAGCATGGTCAATAAACTCAGCGGGCGGTACCAGCCCGCGCTGTGGGTGCTGCCAACGGATTAGCACTTCGGCGCCGATAACCTTGCCGGCGCTGTTCAGTTGCGGTTGGTAGTGCAGCACAAACTGTTGCTCACGCAGCGCAGCGTGTAGGTCGCGGTCGAGCACCGAACGTTCTGCGGCATCACTTTGCAGAATGTGCAGCAGGGCAAACAGCATCAGCATGGCCGCCACGCTTTGCACCCAAGAGCCGGCCGTGCGCACGTCATCCGGCAGGTGATAGGCGCTGGTTGGGCTCCAAGATGAGGAGGCCAGCACGGTAAATAAAGCGAGGCATATCAGCGCAACACCGTAACGTAGCCACAGGCGCTCATCGCGGAAGGCTATCAGCGCCGCCACCGCAATCGGCAGCAGATACAGGTGGGTCGCGCGCGGTGCGGCGGCTGTGTGGGGGTCCATCAACAAGGTGGTGCCAACAATCACCAGAATGATCACGCCGAACAACAACAAGTTAGCCAGACGCACCCGATTACGCAGGGTGAGGATGAATACGCCGAGACCGCAGAGGATCATCAGCAGGTCCATGAGGACGATGCCCCACTCGCCGCGCAGGCTGAAGAAGATGCCCCAGAAGCTACCGACCAGCAGCAATACCAGGCTGGCGAGCATGCGCATACGCCGCTCACGGCGCTGGCCAATCAGCGCCAGATCAGGCGAATGCCAGAGCTTGATGATCTGTTTGATAAAGGCTGGAAGGACGGTCATTAAAAGTCCCTGAATGGCCTGTAGCTTCGCGAAGATAGCCGTCCGAGTGCATGCCTGCGCTGCGGCTTATCAGTCAGTCGTGTTGAGTGTAGACGCCGCGGCTAAGGCTTTATGTGCGATTACACGATGCGTGGTGCATAGGCCGTATTTACGCGCCGCAGCGCTCATCCACGACACTGCTGCGACCAACCAGGCGATTGCGACCCAGCTCTTTGCCGCAATACAGGCGCTGGTCGGCGCAGCGGTAAAGCTGCTCGGCGGTAATGCCATCGACAGGCCATTCGGCCAGGCCGAAGGTTGCGGACAGCGAAATCTCCTGGTCGCCATAACGCATCGGCTGGCTACACAGCTGCTCGCGCAGCGCGTCCACCAGCAGTTCAGCGCCCTGACCATCGGTATTGCGCAACAGCAAACCGAACTCTTCCCCCCCTAAACGGCCGAGGGTATCGGTGGCGCGCAGGCGCTGGCTAAGGCTGTTGCAGATATACCGCAGGGCCTGATCGCCAGCATCATGACCATATTGATCATTAACCCTTTTAAAGTGATCTACATCCAACACCGCCAGCACCAGCTTGGCCTCGCTGCGATGCGCCTCACGGATGCTCTGTTCCAGGCTCTGCTGGAAACTGCCACGGCTGGCGACACCGGTCAGGGCGTCTGTGCGCGCCATATGTTGCAGCTGCTGGTAGGCAGCGGCGCGGCGGGCTTCGTAGAGATAAACGAACACCAGGATCATCAACCCGCAGAACACCGCATTACCCAAATCGATCAGCCCTTCGGCATCCATCTGGATCGAATATGTATACAGGTACAGCAGGCAGGCACCGATGATAAACGGCAGCGACAGCAGGCTGCCGCGCTTACGCCCCAGCAGCAGATAGGACAGCACAGGGATGCTGTAGACCCAGACGAAGGCAGTCTTGGAGGCATTGGGGATAACGATGATGTACAGCAGAAAACTGAAGGTCGGCAGCAGGTAGAGGTAGATCCAGGGCAGCAGGTTGCGCACCCTGACAATGCGCCAAGCCCCCCACAGCAATATCAACGTGCCCACCAACTCGAAGCTGGCAAACAGGTAGTTACCGGCCACAAATTGCAGTGCACAGAACACGCCAAGGGTCAGCCCGGTGGCCGCAAAAATCATACGTATCAGCGAGCGCTGGCCTGCGTCCTGCAAGTCGTCTACGGCTGCGCTGTTGCCACTGCCGAGCTGGGTTCGCGGTCGAAAAAACATAGTTCAATGCTTTATGGATAGCGGTTTGGTGGCTCACTGTGCCTCAACTGCTAGGGCCTTGGCCAGCCAGGCAGCGTGCAGGCGCTGACCACGGACGGTTGACTTGCCCGCCAAAGTCCTTAAAGTGCCGCCCCATGCACACACACATTTGCCCAATTTCCGCGTTCTATTACGCCCTGCCCCCTCTCACCAGGCGGTAGATGCGTTGTTGCATGTCCGATCCGCCTGAGGCGGCCCGGATAGCACACCCTCCTTCCAGTCTCCTCAGGTTTTTGCCTTAACCAGGAGACAGTTATGCCGCGTAACACCCTTGATCTACTCGACCAGCTGGATGCCCGTGGCTTTGTCCACCAGAGCACCGATCTCGACGGCCTGCGCCTGGCGCTAAACCAAGGCCCGATCACCTTCTACCTCGGCTTTGATGCCACGGCAGACAGCCTGCACGTCGGCCATTTGCAGGCGCTGATGCTGATGCGCCACCTGCAACGCGCCGGGCACAAACCAATCCTGCTGATCGGCGGCGCCACCACGCGCATCGGTGACCCGAGCTTTCGCGACAGCAGCCGACCGGTGCTGACTGAGGCGCAAATCCAACACAACATCGCCGGGATTACCGGCTGCTTTGCCCGCTACATCCAACTGGGTGATGGCCCCAGCGACGGCCTGGTGGTGGACAACGCCGACTGGCTGGACGGTATCGGCTACCTGCAGTTTCTCGATCAGGTCGGCCGGCACTTCTCCATCAACCGCCTACTGACCTTCGATGCGGTGCGCAACCGCCTGGAGCGTGAGCACTCGCTGAGCTTTCAGGAGTTCGGCTACACCCTGCTGCAGGCCCATGACTTCACCGAACTGGCGCGCCGGCACAACTGCACCCTGCAACTGGGCGGCGCCGACCAGTGGGCGAATATCATCAACGGCGTGGAGCTGGGCCGGCGCCAGGGTTGCCAGCCGTTGTTCGGCCTGACCATGCCGCTGCTGACCACCCGTGACGGGCGTAAGATGGGCAAATCCGCCAGCGGCGCGGTGTGGCTCAATGGCGACAAGCTCTCGCCTTACGAATTCTGGCAGTTCTGGCGCAATTGCGACGACGCCGACGTAGGGCGCTTTCTCGCGCTGTTCAGCGAGCTGCCACTGGATGAGGTATCGCGTTTGAGCGCCCTTGAAGGTGCTGAGCTGAATCAGGCGAAAATCGTTCTGGCCAACGCCGCCACCGCTCTGGCCCACGGCGAGCAGGCCGCCCGCGATGCCGAAGCCACCGCCCAAGCGCTGTTTACGGCGCAGAATAGCGATGCCGAGCTGCCGCAGCTAAGCGTGAGCGCGGAAGACCTGGCGAGCGGTTTAAGCCTGACCGATCTGCTGCTGCGCCATGAGCTACAGCCCTCACGCAGCGCAGTGCGCCGCCTGGCGAGCGGCGGCGGTCTGCTGCTGGATGGCGAACGGCAGAGCAACCCGGACCAACCGCTGCAGGCCTGGCAACTGGGAAGGCGGCTAAGCCTGGGCAAGAAGCGCCATTACCTGTTGCAGGCGCAGTAACTGCACGGGCACAACAGCGGCAACCTGGAGTGAATCGGAGCTGAATGCCGAGTAGCCGTGGGATGGCGTTCCGTGCCGCGAGCCCGGTGTAAAGTTTAGACAAATACTCCTGCGGATCAGCGCAGTTACGCGCTGGACTGCAGGTCACTCAGTTACGGGCCGCAAGCAAAGGCGGCATCGGGCAATCGAGAATATCCGCCACCGCGCGCATCAGCTCGGCCTCGGCGGCATTGATCTGGCCGTCATGCTCGATGCAGCGCGCCATGGCCTTAAGCAGCTGCGGTTTCTGCAACGGCCACAGCAGGCTCAGGCGCCGCAGCGCAGGTTCAAGCGCCGCTAAGTCACTGGCACTGGCCGGCAGCAGCTGGTCGAGCTGGAACGGCAGTTCGCTGCTGGCATGCTGGAACGCGAGCTGCGCGGCAGGCTCATCCACACCACCGGCGCGGGCCAGCAGCGATAGCACCACACAGGTTTCAGCGGCCAGTTCCGGCAGCTGGTAGCGGCTGGTCTGCGCGCGTACGCCTTCGACATTGCGCTCGATAATCCGTAGCAGGGTCCACTCCAGCAAGGCAACCCGACCATCGGCGCGAATCAGCATGGCCAGGTTGGCCTTGAGCGTGGCGAACTGATCGGCAGCAAGCTGTTTGAGTGCGGGCATGGCCAGGTCCAGCAGTGGCAAACGCATCCCCGGCGCCAGCTGACGCAGCGGCACGCGCAACTGCTCGAGCTGCGCGGCAACCTCGGCGGCGATACGCGGCTGCAGCAGCTGTAATTGCTGCACAGCTTGCGTCTCGACGGGGTCGAGCAGCAGGCCGTAGAGCAATGCCTGGGCGCCACTGCAACTGTGCGCAGCCTCACTCAGGGCGGTATCCAGATGCGCCAGGGCGCTACGCGCAGCCAGCAAATGAGTTGCCTGCGGATCGCCAATGGAGTCAATCGCCGTACTCGCCGAGGCTGCGCTCAGGCCCGGGACAAAGGCGCTCAGGTCACACGCATTGACGGCCGCATCGCTGGCAGCAGCCCCCGGCGTTGCCGCGCTGAGCTCTACCACATGCGGATAGCGGCCATCCCAGCCCGGCGTGATGCGGCGGATGCGCTGATCCAGGGGCGGATGGGTGGCCAGCATGCCGTCCAGCGCCTGGCTAACGCCCGCGGCAAAATACATATGGCTGAACTCGGCGGCATGCCCGGCCTGCAGTTGCGAGCCATACAGGTTGCCGCCGATCTTCTTCAAGGCTCCGGCGATGCTGTCTGGGTTGCGGGTGTACTGCACCGCCGAGGCGTCAGCGAGAAACTCTCGCTGCCTGCTCACAGCGGCCTTGATCAGGTTGCCGAAAAAGGTCCCGGCATAGCCCAGCACCCACAGCGTGACGCCAATGGCGAGCACGATCGCCACCGAGTTGTTACGGCTGGAACGGCCACTGCGCCCGTTGCTGCGCAGCAGAAAACCGCCAATCAGGCCGAGCAGCAGAATGCCGTGCAGCACCGACACCAGGCGCGTGTTGAGGCGCATATCGCCATGGAAGATATGGCTGAACTCATGGGCAATCACGCCCTGTAATTCATCGCGGCTGAGCTGACAGATCGCCCCACGGGTAATCCCGATCACCGCATCCAGCGGCGTCAGGCCGGCGGCAAACGCGTTGATCCCGGCATCATCGAGCACATACACCGGCGGCACGGAAGTGCCGGAGGCCAGGGCCATTTCCTCGACCACATTGAGCAGCCGACGCTCTTCGAGGTTCTGTGGCGACAGGTTGATCAGGCGCCCACCTAACCGCTCGGCAATCGCCTGGCCGCCACGGCTCAGCTGCAGCTGCTTGTACAGACTGCCCAGCAGCACCACACCGATCACCGCCAGCGCCACGCAACCCACCAGCGGCCAACTGGGCAGCAGGCTGCCTGGGCCCTCAAGCAGGCCCAGCGAACTCTGATCATTGCCGAACAGCTGCAAGATTGCCCCCAGCGCCAGACTGGTCAGGGTGATCAGGCTAAGCACCGCCAGCGCCATCAGAATCAGCAGACGCCCGCTGTTACGCCGGGCGCGATCCTGTTGCTCGAAGAAATTCATCGTGCCGAGCCCTTAACTTAGAACGACACCTTCGGCGCTTCCTGAATCGCCACGCTGTCGGCGAACTCCAGCAGGCTGGCGTCCTGAGCGTGACCGAAGCTGGCGGCCAGCAATACCGGCGGGAACGCCTGCTTGTAGGTGTTGTAGGCCATTACCGCATCGTTAAAAGCCTGGCGGGCAAAGGCCACCTTGTTCTCAGTGCTGCTCAACTCTTCACTGAGCTGCTGCATATTCGCCGAGGCCTTGAGGTCCGGGTAAGCCTCAAGCGTGACATTCAGGCGGCCCAGGGCGCTATTGAGCAACCCTTCCGCACCGCCCAGCTGCGCCATGCTCTGCGCATTGCCAGGTTGCGCCGCCGCGGCCTTAAGCCCAGTTACCGCATTATTGCGCGCGGCAATCACCGCCTCCAGGGTCTCGCGCTCATGGGCCATATAGCCCTTGGCGGTTTCCACCAGATTGGGGATCAGGTCATAACGGCGCTTGAGCTGCACCTCGATCTGCGCAAAGGCATTCTGAAAGCGGTTACGCAGGGTCACCAGCTGGTTGTAGATGCCAATCACGTAAAAGATCAGCGCGGCGACGACCGCCAGGAAAATCAGCGTGGAGATGGACATGGGGGAAATCCTTATCGCATGCGGGAGAGAAGCAGATGGTAGCGGAAAAGCGCAGGAGGAAATGTGCGACGGCAAGCTGCGCGTCACATACGATGTGCAACATTGACTGAGGCGAATGCCCTGCGACGTTATCGCTGCACAAATCTGAGGCCAGGCGGCATTCAGCGTCACGCACAATAGGTTCGTTAAGTCGAGAAGGGGTTACGGGCTGGCGAATGCCAGAACATGGCCAGAAGCACTGTTTAGCATCGCCCAGCGGTGGCGCTGAGGGTGGCGGCCATGGATGCAGCACGCAAAAATGTCGGGCGCGTTACTGCGCACAAGCTCAGAGGGGTGAAGCGCATAAATGAGCTGAGCTTAAAAAAGAAAACCCCGCTATTGCGGGGCTTTGCAGACTGTTTGCTGACATCCTTGATCCGCTTGCCATCCTGGCAGCTGTCCCACGTGTCCTTGTTGCTAATGTGCGCTTCCTGCGCGACGTCCTTGGTAAGCAGATTAGTCATCGCCCGGCACCGGGCATAGTGGCGATCCGCAGCACGCGATGTAAGCCAAAGCCTACATTGCAACACCGGTCACCAAGCAAGCGCTTGGCTTTATTTTGTGACGTGGGTTTTGTTAAGCTCAAACTTGTCTTACAAAAACAACAGACCCCGTCAACGGCGGTCACTGGGGCCACATATGCGCTCATTGTTTCTTGCCATTGGCTGCCTGGCAGCCAGCATCAGCCCACTTGCATCCGCCAATGGGCAAAACCAGCTTTCCGACCCCAAAGCCGCCGTGCAACTGTTCTGGAGCCAAGTCTATGGCCAGGGCGGCACAACGCTGTATTGCGGCAAGGCTTTTAGTGGGGCAAGCGGCCCGCTCAAAGCCAGCCCGGTGTACAGCAGCAAACAGCTGAAAAGCGCTCTGCGCTGCATCACCGACCGCCAGTGCGGCATCATGAACCCGCGCTACGCCTATATGGCGTCTGATCTGCATAACCTCTACCCGGCCCTGACTCGCGTCGAGTTGGTGCGGCGCAATGCGCAGTTCGGTGATTTAGACGACAGCGTGCCGAGTAAATTTGACGATATCGGCTGCGACATGAAAACCAGCTTCCAACTGGTAGAACCCCGTGACGAAGCCAAGGGCAACGTGGCGCGGGCGATTTTCTATATGCATGTTGAATACGACCTGCCTATTGTTGGCCAGGTGCAGGTATACAAGCAGTGGCACCAGATGGACCCACCAGACGCCGAAGAAATGGCGCGCAATGACACGATTGCCAACCTGCAAGGCACGCGCAATCGCTTTATTGATAACCCCGAGTTGGTCGAGCAGCAAATCAACAACTGATTGTGGCCACTCACACAGCTGTCGCTCCGAACCCAGGCACAAAAAAACCGGCTTTTAAGCCGGTTTTTTTGTAGGGCCAAACGTGCTTAGAACTGCGCCGCGTCGAGTAGGTACAGCGACTCGCTACCGGCTTTAACCGAAGCAGTCAGCGAGTGGATACGCGGCAACAGGCGGGCGAAGAAGAAACGTGCGGTGCCGAGCTTGCTCACGTAGAACTCGTCCTGATCCTGCTTGGCCAGTGCAGTACGGGCCATCAACGCCCACATGTAGGCGTAAGCGGTGTAACCGAACACTTGCAGGTACTCGACCGAGGCGGCACCGACCTCATTCGGGTTGGCCTTGGCGCGCGCCAGCAGGTCGCTGGTCATCAGTTCTAGGTTGGCGATGGCATCTTTCAGCGGGTTGACGAACTCTGCCAGCGAGGCGTCGGCGCTGTCGGTGAAGGCTTTGATCTCTTCAGCGAAGTGCTTGTAGAACGCACCGCCGCTACCGACCACTTTACGGCCGACCAGGTCGAGCGCCTGAATGCCGTTGGTGCCTTCGTAGATCTGAGTGATGCGGCAGTCGCGGATCAGCTGCTCTTGGCCCCACTCACGGATAAAGCCGTGGCCGCCAAAGATCTGCTGGCCGTGTACGGTGGTTTCCAGCGCCATGTCGGTGAGGAAGGCCTTGGCCACCGGCGTCAGCAGAGCGACCAGTTCTTCGGCGCGCTTGCGGGTGGTAGCGTCTTCACTGTACTTGGCGGTGTCGAGTTGCATGGCCACGTAGCTGGAGAAGGCACGGCCGCCTTCGTTCAGCGCTTTCATGGTCAGCAGCATCCGGCGCACGTCCGGGTGCACGATGATCGGGTCAGCGGCTTTATCTTTGGCCACTGGGCCGGTCGGTGCGCGGCTCTGGATACGGTCGCGGGCGTATTCCACGGCGTTCTGGTAGCTGCGCTCACCGAGCGCGAGGCCCTGGATACCAACACCCAGACGCTCGTAGTTCATCATGGTGAACATGGCGGCGAGGCCTTTGTTTGGTGCATCAACGATCCAGCCGGTGGCGCCGTCAAAGTTCATCACGCAGGTGGCCGAGGCCTTGATGCCCATTTTGTGCTCGATCGAGCCGCAGGACAGGGCGTTTTTCTCACCCAGCGAACCGTCGGCATTGACCATGACTTTCGGCACTAGGAACAGCGAGATGCCTTTCGGGCCAGCCGGCGCGTCGGGCAGCTTGGCCAGTACCAGGTGGATGATGTTCTCGGTGAGGTCGTGTTCACCGCCGGTAATGAAGATCTTGGTGCCGCTGATCTTGAAGCTGCCGTCAGCTTGCGGTTCGGCTTTGGTGCGGATTATCCCTAAGTCGGTGCCGGCATGCGGCTCGGTCAGGCACATGGAGCCGGCCCACACACCGGAATACATGTTCGGCAGGTATTTTTCTTTCAGCTCTTCGCTGGCATGAGCGTTGATCGACAGGCAAGCACCGGCGGTCAGCATCGGGTACAGACCGAACGACAGGTTGGCCGAGTTGACCATTTCCTCGACCTGCGCCGAGATCGCCTTGGGCATGCCCATACCGCCGAACAGCGGGTCGCCACCGACGCCTACCCAGCCGCCATCGGCGTAGGACTGGTAAGCCTCAGGGAAGCCGGCCGGGGTTTTCACCACGCCGTTGCTCCAGGAGCAACCTTCTTCATCACCGCTGCGGTTCAACGGAGCAATCACGCCGCCAGTGACTTTGCCAGCTTCTTCGAGAATGGCTGCGGCGGTGTCTTCATCGACCACTTCAGCCAGAGCCGGCAACTGGGCCCACAGCTTGGACACTTCAAACACTTCATTGAGCACGAAGCGCATATCGCGCAGGGGAGCTTTGTAGTCAGCCATGGGGCAAATCCTCGGATGAACCAGCAGGTATAAAGATGTGCGGGAGTCTACCCGAACAACTTTTTAGACACATAGCGTCGCGTAGTGACTGACAAGTCACTAATTGTCATTTATCCAGCCGCAACACAAAGCCCGCCGAAAGGCGGGCTTTGGCAGCCGTGCAGCCGCGGGTCAGAAGGCGAAGTGTTCCGCCGGCAAACGCATCAAGCATTCGCTGCCCGCCTCGGCACCCGACATATGGCTGGCGGTGCGCGGCAACAGCCGCTTGAAGTAGAACTCGCAGGTGGCCAGCTTGGCTTGGTAGAAGGCAGCATCGTCACTACCCGCCGCCAGCTTCTGCTCAGCCACCTCGGCCATGCGCAACCAGAAGTACGCCAGGATGACGTAGCCGGAGTACATCAAGTAATCCATCGAAGCCGCGCCGACTTCGTCCGGGTTCTTCATCGCTGCCATGCCAATCTTCTGCGTCAGGGCGCCCCACTGCTGATTCAGTGTGGCCAGTTGAGCGACATAGTCCTTGAGCTGAGGATGCTCGGCCTGGGCCTCGCAGAATTTATGCACAATTTTCGTGAAGCCGCGCAGCAGCTTGCCCTGGCTGCCGAGCACCTTGCGCCCGAGCAGGTCGAGGGCCTGGATGCCGTTGGTGCCTTCGTAGATCAGCGCAATCCGGCAGTCACGCACCAGCTGCTCCATGCCCCATTCACGGATAAAGCCATGGCCGCCGAAGACCTGCATGCCGTGGTTAGTCACCTCCAGGCCCGTCTCGGTCATAAAGGCTTTGCAGATGGGCGTGAGGAAGGCCAGCAGGTTTTCAGCCTCCTCGCGCTGCTCGGCGCTTGCACCGCTGTGCGCCTGGTCGATCAGCTGGGCGGTGAAGTACGCCAGCGCACGGTTGCCCTCATTCAACGCCTTCATGGTCAGCAGCATGCGCCGCACATCGGGGTGCACGATGATCGGGTCAGCGGCTTTTTCCGGAGCTTTGGGCCCGCTCAGCGCGCGCATTTGCAGGCGATCATTGGCGTATTTGAGTGCGCCCTGGAAGCTGGTTTCACCCAAGCACAGGCCCTGCATACCCGTGCCCAAACGGGCATGGTTCATCATGGTGAACATGCAGTTGAGGCCTTTGTTGGCCTCGCCGATCAGGTAACCGGTGGCGCTGTCGAAGTTCATCACGCAGGTGGCCGACGCTTTGATGCCCATTTTGTGTTCGATTGAGCCGCAGCTAACACCATTGCGCGCGCCAGCATCCCCCTGCGCATCGGGGAGGAACTTGGGCACGATAAATAGCGAAATACCGCGAGTGCCAGCCGGCGCGTCGGGCAGTTTGGCCAGCACTAAGTGAACGATGTTTTCGCTCATGTCGTGCTCGCCGGCGGAGATAAAAATCTTGCTGCCGGTGACCGCGTAGCTGCCGTCGGCCTGGGGCACGGCGCGGGTCTTGATCAGGCCCAGGTCGGTGCCGCAGTGGGCTTCGGTCAGGCACATGGTGCCGGTCCAGTTGCCTGCGGTGAGCTTGCTCAGGTAAATCTGCTTTTGCGCGTCGCTGCCGTGGGCATGGATCGCCGACATGGCGCCGTGGGTGAGGCCGGGGTACATGCCCCAGGACAAGTTACTGGAGCCGACCATCTCACTGATGATTAACCCCAACGAGGACGGTAAACCCTGGCCGCCGTAAACGGGGTCAGCGGACAAACCATTCCAGCCGCCTTCGACGTATTGAGCAAAAGCCTCCTTGAAGCCCTTCGGCGTGGTCACCACACCGTCGTTGATCTGGCATTCTTCCTCATCGCCAGAACGGTTCAGCGGCGCCAGCACCTGCTCGCAGAATTTCGCACCCTCGGCCAGGATGGCACTGACCATGTCCGGGGTGGCATCGCTGGCACCCATCGCGGCGTAGCCTGCTTGAAAGTCGAAGACCTCATTGATCAGAAACTGCATATCGCGCTGGGGGGCTTTGTATTCGGGCATGCCGGCTACTCCGTGATCGAGAATGTGGGTCAGCTCACTACGCTAAGCCTCACGCCTGACCACAACAATCACCTTGCGAATGCTGAATACACCGCCATTAGCTAACGCGCTGAGTCGCGAGCCGCGTCCAATTTGACCGCCCCGCGCCGCTGGCCATAACTGCGCACACAGTTACGCCCGGCGCTTTTGGCGTTATACAGCGCCTGGTCGGCAGCCTTGAGTACCTCTTCCGGGTTGCGCTGCTCCAGCCCGCGCTCGGCCACGCCCATGCTGACAGTTACCGACACCTGCTGCGCCGCGCTGCCCGCACGGCGCGCCCGGCCTTGCTTGTCATCCTGGGGGCGCTGCTGCTTGTCGCGTAACTGAATACGGTAGTTTTCGATGGCCTGGCGTATCGCCTCCAGATGCGGCAGGCATTCCTCGAGTGTTTTCCCGGGAAACACCAGGGTGAATTCCTCACCGCCATAGCGATAGGCTTTGCCACCGCCGCCGATCTTGCGCAGCTGAGCCGCGACGATACGCAACACCTGATCACCAACATCGTGGCCGTGGCTGTCATTGAATTTTTTGAAGTGATCAACATCGGCCATCGCAATCACATAACTGCGCCCCAGGCGCAGCAGGCGCTCGTTTAAAGCGCGGCGTCCCGGCAAGCCCGTGAGCTCATCACGAAAAGCCATCTGATAGGCCTCATGCGCCACGGCCACCAGCAGTATCAGCATGATCTGGCTGCTCATCACATTCAGCGCATTGGGCAGGATGAAGGTGTTTGGCAACATCCACAGCAGGCCACACAAGCCCACCAGCTGCGCCGCATGTAAAGGCCGCGGGGCGCGCAGGTACTGCACCAGCAACAGCATCAGCCCGAGGATAAACACAGGGTAGGCCAGCTGCACCAGCGTCAGCCATTCAACCTGCAAGGCAGGCCAGCGCACCCGCGACACCCACTGCAGCAAGGCCTGAGGAAAGCGCTGCGCCAGGCCCACTGACACGGCACCGACTGCGAGCAAGACGGCGGCTCGAGCAATCAGGTCCTGCAGCAGATGAGTGCGCTCTTGCCAGGCGGCGTAAAGGCTATAGAGCAGCGGCAACAGCAGGCTGCAGAGGTGAAAAATCAGCGCCGCATCGCTGCGCACCTTCCCCGTAGCGCGGAAATGATCGACCTGAGTATCGAGCAGAAAGTAGGTGAGGTAGAGCGTCAGCAGCAGGAAGACTTCACGCTGACGACCATAGACCAGACAAAACGCGCCGCCGAGCAACAGCAACAGAGTCGGCAACACATTGGACAATGACGCGAAAAACTCACTCAGCACCGCCAACCGCGCCAACAGCATGCCGCCGAGCAAAAGCAGCAACGAAGGCAGAAAGTGGCTGAAGCGCACAGCAGAGAAACGCGACAAGATAAGCCCCATATAGCGGCGAAAAGTAGTTAACAGCGTGCATTTTGCCTGCAACCAAGGCCTTTCGCACCTAAGTTGCTGGGCAACCTGACCGTTACCTAAGCCTTTGCGCATCGTTAATCGGGGTAAACCACAGGCATAAAAAAACCGCCACCCAAGGGGCAGCGGTTTTCTTGACCTGTAAAGGATGTGAGCTTAGTAGCCCAGGGCGAAGTTCTCTTCGGCCATGTCCATCAGGTTGTTGGCGCCAGACAGCATGGCTTCTACGTGCATACGGGTACGCGGCAGGATGCGGGCGAAGTAGAAGTTGGCGGTCTGCAGCTTGGCTTGGTAAAACGCCTCGTCTTCAGCGCCGGCCGCGATCTTCTCGGCAGCCAAGCGAGCCATGTCAGCCCAGAAGTAAGCCAGGCAGGCATAACCGGAGTACATCAGGTAATCCACCGAAGCGGCACCGACTTCTTCGCGGTCCTTCATGGCGGCCATGCCCACTTTCATGGTGATGTCGCCCCACTCCTTGTTCAGCTTGGCCAGCGGCTCGACGAGACCTTTGATGGCGTCGTTCGCTTCGTTGGTTTGGCAGAACTTGTGCACGATCTTGGTGAAGTTCTTCAGCGCGCCGCCCTGGGTCATCAGAACCTTACGACCCAGCAGGTCGAGGGCCTGAATACCGGTGGTGCCTTCGTACATCATCGAGATGCGGCAATCGCGCATGTTCTGCTCCATGCCCCACTCGGCGATAAAGCCGTGGCCGCCGTAGATTTGCATGCCATGGGAGGACGCTTCAAAGCCCACTTCAGTCATGAACGCCTTGGCGATCGGCGTGAGGAAGGCCAGCAGTTCGTCTGCAGCTTTCTTCTCAGCCTCGTCCTGGCTGTACTTGACGATATCAACCTGCTTGGCGGTGAAGTACACCATCGCGCGGTTGCCTTCCGCAAAAGCCTTCATGGTCAGCAGCATGCGACGCACGTCCGGGTGGACGATGATCGGGTCCGCGGCTTTTTCCGGCGCTTTCGGGCCAGTCAACGAACGCATCTGCAGACGCTCACGGGCGTACTTCAGGCCGCCCTGGAAGCCCAGCTCAGCGTGAGCCAGACCCTGCAGCGCAGTACCCAGACGTGCCGTGTTCATAAAGGTGAACATGCAGTTCAGGCCTTTGTTCGGCGGGCCGATCAGGAAGCCAGTGGCACCGTCGAAGTTCATCACGCAGGTCGCGTTACCGTGGATACCCATCTTGTGCTCGATCGAGCCACAGGTGACGGTGTTGCGCTGGCCCACTTCGCCTTCGGCGTTGGGCAGGAACTTCGGCACGATGAACAGCGAAATGCCTTTGGTGCCTTGCGGGGCGTCCGGCAGGCGAGCCAGTACGATATGGACGATGTTCTCGGCCATGTCGTGGTCACCCGACGAGATGAAGATCTTGGTGCCGCTGAGCTTGTACGTGCCATCAGCCTGAGGCTCGGCCTTGGTGCGCAGCATGCCCAAGTCAGTGCCGCAATGCGGCTCGGTCAGGCACATGGTGCCTGTCCACTGGCCCGATACCAGCTTGGTCAGGTAGGTATGCTTGTGCTCGTCGGTGCCGTGCTCGGAGATGGTGTTCATGCAACCGTGCGACAGGCCAGGGTACATGCCCCACGACCAGTTAGCGGTGCCGACCATTTCGCTGATCGCCAGACCCAGCGATTCCGGCAGACCTTGACCGCCGTGGTCAACGTCGTGTGCCAGGCTCGGCCAGCCGCCTTCAACAAACTGCTGATAGGCCTCTTTGAAGCCGGTAGGGGTTTTCACGCCTTCCGGGGACCAGGTGCAACCTTCGGTATCACCTACACGGTTCAGCGGAGACAGTACTTGCTCACAGAACTTGGCGCCTTCTTCAAGGATGGCGCTGACCATGTCTGGAGTAGCGTCCTGGCAGCCAGGCAGGCTCTGATAATGCGCTTCATAGCCGAGCAGTTCGTCGCGTACGAAACGGATATCACGCAAGGGGGCCTTGTAATCAGGCATAGCGGTTGACCTCTGCGGTGGATTCTTAGTGTGTAGGTGACCGGAAATTCGGTCGTTTCGGGAGTTATCCCGTAGCTCAGCTGCCTTTGGGCAACCAGGCCAATCAAACAAGCGTTTGAAACATACGTTTATGCCTATTTAATGTCAAGCACCCCCGTCGCGGCTCAGGCCACCAAATCAACGATCGGCACGGCCTCTTGAAAACCGCTCATCTGCCTGTACAGATCCAGGCCAGGCGCCGGCCGATTCTGCTGCCCAGGCGCCACGGCTTCACCCTCTTCGGCCGCCGTTACATCCTCCTCATTGTTCTGCACGCGCGCTTCGCTGGCGGCCTGCGCCTCCGCACGCTGTTGCTGCGCCAGCTGCACGCTAGCTTCAGCTTTTTGCGCCTGGGCTAACGCCGCCACCTGGCGGTCTTGTGCTGACGGTTCGGCAGGCGCTAGGGCCGCACGAATAACCACCTCCATCTTGGCCATCGTGGCTTCGGGGTCATTCGCTACGGGGCCAGTATCGATGCCCACCTCACCCGCCACCGCATAGCGCTTGCCATCCGGGCCGCGCTCATAGGTGTAGCTCGGCGCACTGGCATAGCGGCCGCCAATGGCCGCATGAGCCTGCTCATGGGCACGTACTTCCTGGTCACGGCTGGCCAGCTTGGTGATTTCCAGCTGTTCAAGACGCTGCTGCTGAGGGTCGCCCTCGCCGTCTTTACGCTGCGACTTCTCGGTTTTTGCCGGGGAGTCGGCAGGCTTATCAGCCTCTTCACGCGCCGAAGCCGATTGCTCATCATCCAGCGCTTGCGCAGCCGTCAGCGGCGCCTGGGCGGCGCGCGTGATGTCGGGGGATACATCGGGGGAAACGCTGGCCGAGGGGGATTTGGCCGGCAATAGGCTTGCTGCAGATGCAAGATAAGACGTTGCGCCACCGATTTGCATAAATCACACCTCGCCCCCGCAGCGCGTTGCACGCTTGGGCGTGAACGCTGCGGGGCGGGCGACTCAGGCCGTGGTGTCGATCAAGGTGCCCAGCACTTCATCAGCGGTTTTCACCACTTTGGCACCTGCTTCCGCTTCATTCTGACCTTGACGCAAAGCAGCCAGACTTTCTGCCAGATCGGGGCGATTTTGCTCGGCAGCGCTTGGCGTTGGGTTGACCTGATTGGCCGGCGGCGCAGAGGTTGGCTGCGGTTGCGGACCCAACGCATTGCTGGCTATATCCGCCGCCGCCTGATCAACCCGGCGCTGGCCGGACTGAAGGGTGCTGATACCCGAGTTAAACGCGCTTCCAGAAATTTCCATACCTAACCTCCTGCTGTCGCAGACTACTAACAGCATTGATTGAAGCAGAAATTGCGCAAAAAACGTACAAGCAAAAGGCTATGGCATTTCGCCTGCTTATAGCGGGCGGTGCAGAATATCGAGGTTGAGGTAGCTGGAAACCGCAGCAGGGCTCGCCTCGGCCAGGCGCGGCAAGTAGCCCAAGCAAGGCGCAGGTAACCGCTCGGCAAGCGTCGCCAAATTATCCTCGAGCCGCGAGGTGTGCGGATCAACCAGATTGGCCACCCAGCCCGCCAGCGGCAGCCCATCACGCAGAATGGCCTCAGCCGTTAACAACGCCTGATTGATGCAGCCTAGGCGCACGCCAACCACCAGAATCACCGGCAACTGCAGGGCAATCGCCAGGTCCGACAGCGTGGCATCCCCGGCCAGCGGTACGCGCCACCCGCCAGCGCCCTCAACCAGAGTAAAGTCCGCACGCTTATCCAGAATCGCCTGCACCGGCCCTTGCAGCGAGGCAACATCCAGCAACACACCCGCTTCACGTGCAGCCAGATGCGGGGCAATGGCCGGTTCGAAAGCCTGCGGATTGACCTCTTCATAACGCAGCGCAAGGGTGCATTCGCCCAGCAGCGCCAGGGCGTCATCATTACGCAGACCATCCGCAGTACGCACACAGCCAGACGCCACCGGCTTGGCTGCTGCAGTGGTCAGGCCCGCCTTTCGCGCCGCATGCAAGAGACCGGCGGCGATAGTGGTTTTGCCGATTTCGGTATCGGTGCCGGTGACAAAGAAAGCCGCACTCATCTAAAGAATCTCCTTACGCAACACGCCATAGACCACCTGGTAAGTCGCCGGTAGCCCTTGCGGTTGACGAAACTGCTCGTAGGCATTGAGCAGCGCCAGCATACGGGCGCGCCCGGTCAAACCGCCGGGCCGGCCCGGATTGAGGTTGTGCGCGCCGAGGGCTTTCAGCTCATGAGTCAGGCTGCGTACGTCGGCATAGTGCAGCGTTTGCGGTGTGACCTGCAGGCTTAGCAGTGCTAAACCGCTGCCGTCACACAGGCGCTGGTAATCCTCAAAACGGCGAAAACGATTAACGTGGACAAAACCATCCACCGCCTGCCAGCTGTCGCGCAACTCCTGCAGGGTGCCGACGCACAGGCTGCTAAACGCCAGCACGCCACCTGGGCGCAGCACCCGTGCTGCTTCGCCGAGCACGGCGGAGAAGTCCGCACACCATTGCAACGCCAGACTGGAAAACAGCAAATCGCAAGACTGATCGCGCAGCGGCAGGCGCTCGGCATCGCCGGCAATAAACTGCTGCGCACCGCCCAATGGCCGGGCGTGCTGCAGCATGCCTTCGGCGATATCCAGCGCTACGCCTTGGCTGGCCGGAAAGCGCTCGCCGAGGGCGCGGCTGAAGTAGCCGGTGCCGCAGCCCAGATCCAACCAGCGCGCGGGGCTGACCGAAGCAGGTAACTGCGCCAGCAGCTGCTGGCCAACATTGCGCTGCAAGGCGGCAACGCTGTCGTAGCTTTGCGCCGCACGGGAGAATGAGGCCGCTACTTGGCGCTTATCCGGCAGGCCGCCGTATGGGCCTTGGGCTAGATCAGTCATCACCGGCCTCATGCAAAAAACGCTGAATAGCCAGCGCAAGGTCATCGGGGCGCTCAAGGATAAAGGCGTGACTGGCGTGTTCGATCACGCCGACCTCTGCACCGGCCAGCCGATCTGACACGGCCTGAGAGACCGCTGCCGGTACCAACGCATCGGCACCGGCGAACAGGTGCAGCTGGGGGCCAACAACAGTTTGCAACGCCGCGCGTGTATCCAGCGCGGCCAGCACATCCAGCCCGGCCAACAGCGCAGAAGGTGGTGATAGCGGAGCTGCCGCCAACAATTGGCGCGACAAACCGCGTGCGTCAGCCGCACCCTGCGCACAAAGCAGAGCAAAGCGCTTCAAGGTCGCCGCCGCATCACGGGCGCAGCCTTGGTGAAAGGCGACAAAGGTTGCGTCTGCCATGGCCGTCGGCCAGCTTGGCTCAGCAACAAAACGCAGGTTGCTGGCCAGGGTTAGCACGCCGCGGCAACGTTCACCACGACGCGCCGCCAACTCAGCCGCCAGCATGCCGCCCAAAGACCAGCCGCCGAGCCAAGTACCCTGCGCTAACCTGGCGTCCAACTCATCCAGCCAATCGGCGCGGTCACTGGAGTCCAACAACGGCAGCGGTTCGAGCTCGATCTGCAAACGTGGATCGAGGCCGCGCAAGGCCTCTGCCAGCGGTTGCAGCGGCGCAGTACCCAGGCCCCAGCCGGGCAGTAGGATCAACCGATCACGCATGCTCAGCCCCTTTTCCCGTCAGCAGCGGCCAGCACTCGGCCAGGGCTTCCAGCAACAATTCAAGCTGTTCGAAGCCATGAGCGGCAGACAGCGTCACGCGCAGACGGGCACTGCCAGCCGGCACGGTGGGCGGGCGAATCGCGGTGACCAGCAGGCCGCGTTCACGCAGCATCTGCGACAGCTGCATGGCGCGGCCGCTGTCGCCGATCAGGATTGGTTGAATCGGCGTGGCGCTGTCCATCAGTTCAAGGCCGATGGCCTGCGCGCCTTCGCGAAAGCGCTTAATCAAGGCGTTCAAGTGCTCACGCCGCCAGTGTTCGCTGCGTAGCAACTGCAGGCTTTTCAGGGTCGCGCAGGCCAGGGCCGGCGGTTGGCTGGTGGTGTAAATGTAGGGCCGGGCGAATTGCACCAGAGTTTCGATCAAGTCCTCGCTGCCGGCGACAAAAGCGCCGGCGGTGCCAAAGGCCTTACCCAGGGTACCGACCAGCACCTGCACGTCGTCGACGCCCAGGCCGAAGTGCTCAACAATGCCGCCGCCGGTCGCACCCACTGGGCCGAAACCGTGGGCATCATCAACCATCACCCAGGCATTGGCGCGGCGCGCTTCCGCACACAGTGACGGCAGGTCAGCCAGATCGCCGTCCATGCTGAATACGCCATCAGTAACGATCAGGGTATTGCCGGTGACTTTGCGCAGGCGATTGGCCAGGCTAACGGCATCGTTGTGCAGGTAGCGTGAGAAGCGTGCACCGCTGAGCAGGCCAGCATCCAGCAGGGACGCGTGGTTAAGCCGGTCTTCCAACACGCTATCGCCCTGACCAACCAGCGCAGTAACCGCGCCGAGATTGGCCATGTAGCCAGTGGAAAACAGCAGTGCGCGCGGCCGACCAGTGAATTCCGCAAGCGCCTCTTCCAGCTCATGGTGCGGCGTGCTGTGGCCGATCACCAGATGCGATGCGCCGCCGCCGACGCCCCATTTATTGGCCCCAGCGCGCCAGGCTTCGATCACCTGTGGATGATTGGCCAGGCCGAGGTAATCGTTGGAACAGAAGGCCAACAACTGTCGGCCATCGACCGTAACCAACGGCCCCTGCGGTGACTCAAGCAGAGGGCGCTGGCGATAGAGGTTGGCGGCACGGCGCTCGGCGAGGCGAGTGGCAAGATCGAAGGGCATGGTTATCTCGGATGAGGCTGTAACTCCCCTCTCCCGCTCTCGGTTATCCGCGCGGGTAGAGGGTGCGCATCGCGATCAGACCGCGGCGTTATAGAACAGCTTGGAATCGCGCTGCTCAACCAAGGCTTGCTCGATAGCCGCCTGATGCACTTCGTCTGCGTGTTCTTCGCGCTCTTCCGGCTTGATGCCGAGGCGGGCGAACAGCTGCATGTCTTTGTTGGCCTGCGGGTTGGCGGTGGTCAGTAGTTTTTCGCCGTAGAAAATCGAGTTGGCGCCGGCGAAAAACGCCAGGGCTTGCATCTGCTCGTTCATCGCCTCGCGGCCGGCGGACAGCCGCACATGGGACTGCGGCATCATGATCCGCGCCACGGCGAGCATGCGGATAAAGTCGAACGGATCGACGTCCTGCTCATCGGCCAGCGGCGTACCTTTGACTTTCACCAGCATGTTGATCGGCACCGACTCCGGGTGCTCTGGCAGGTTGGCCAGCTGAATCAGCAAACCGGCGCGGTCGTCCAGCGACTCACCCATGCCGAGGATGCCACCGGAGCAAATCTTCATCCCCGAGTCACGTACATAGGCCAGGGTTTCCAGGCGCTCACCGTAGGTGCGGGTGGTAATGATGCTGCCGTAGAACTCGGGCGAGGTGTCCAGATTATGGTTGTAGTAGTCCAGGCCAGCAGCGGCCAGGGCCTGGGTCTGCTCTTTATCCAGTTTGCCCAGGGTCATGCAGGTTTCCAGGCCCAGAGCTTTAACACCTTCAACCATTTTCAGCACGTAGGGCATGTCTTTGGCCGTGGGGTGCTTCCAGGCCGCGCCCATGCAGAAACGGGTTGAACCGATGGCCTTGGCCTCGGCGGCTGCCTCCAGCACCTTCTGCACTTCCAGCAGTTTTTCTTTTTCCAGACCGGTGTTGTAGTGGCCGGACTGCGGGCAGTATTTGCAATCTTCCGGGCAGGCGCCGGTTTTGATCGACAGCAGGGTCGATACTTGCACGCGATTGGCATCGAAGTGCGCGCGGTGCACGGTCTGCGCCTGAAACAGCAGGTCATTGAACGGTTGCTCGAAGAGCGCCTTGACCTCATTCAGAGTCCAGTCGTGACGCAGGTGGGCGGCGGTGGTGGCGCTCATCGGTAATTCCTTGTTATGGGCAGTGGCTTGCTACGCTGAGCAAGCACGACACGGATGTTCGGCATATTTATGGAAGGCTTATGCGCTGTCAACCCAACTCAATGCATCAGGTTTACAACTGGTTAAAAAGCAAACAAAACTGCTTGCTCTGCGATGAAGCCACGGGCACCGAACTGGCCATCTGCAACAGCTGCGAAGCCGAGTTACCCTGGCTCGGCGGGCATTGCCAAGTGTGCGCCCTGCCGCTGCCCAGCCAAGGCCTGGTGTGCGGAGCCTGCCTGAAGAAGCCGCCGAGCTTTAGCAAAGTCGAAGTGCCCTGGCGCTACGCGTTCCCCATCGACAGCTTGATCACCCGTTTCAAGCATCAAGCCAAGTGGCCATTGGGACGTCTGCTCGGCGAGCTTTTGTCACATCATCTGCAACATGCCTTCGATGAAGGGCTGCCCAGACCTGACCTGCTGCTGCCTGTGCCACTGGCCGACAAACGCCAACGCCAGCGCGGCTTCAATCAGGCGGGCCTGCTCTGCGAGTGGTTGAGCCCTCTGCTGCAATTGCCGCTGCAAAAAGACTGGATGCGGCGGATTATCGACACGCCAGCGCAGCAGCAACTGGATGCCGCCACGCGCAAGCGCAACCTACGCAAAGCCTTTGCCCTGGCACCGGGCAGCGCCGTCAGCGGCCTGCATGTGGCACTGGTCGATGATGTGCTGACCACCGGCGCCACCGCCGAGAGCCTGGCGCGCTTGCTACACAACGCCGGGGCGACGCGGGTCGATGTGTATTGCCTGGCGCGTACGCCGAAACCGGGGGATTAGCCGTTTCTGGAACCGGATAAGCCTTGGCGTACCGCGAGGGCGCCCCGGATTGCGTTGCGCTTATCCGGGCTACGGAGCGCTATCGGCCCAAGCGCCGCTCGCCCAAGGCTACAGAAGCGCTACACTCTGCGGCCAATTACCCCGGAGTCGCCCATGTCCCATCCATTTGCCGCACTCACACCCGACTTGGTGCTGGATGCCGTGGAGAGCATCGGCTACCTCAGCGACGCTCGCGTTCTGGCGCTAAACAGCTACGAAAACCGCGTTTACCAGGTGGGTATCGAAGACGAAACGCCGTTGATCGCCAAGTTCTACCGACCGGACCGCTGGACCGATGCCGCGATCCGCGAGGAGCACAGCTTCACCTTCGAGTTGGCCGAGTGCGAGGTGCCGGTGGTGGCGCCACTGGCGCGTGATGGGGAAACCCTGTTCGAGTACGCCGGGTTTCGCTTTGCCTTGTTCCCACGACGCGGCGGCCGCGCGCCGGAGCCGGGCAACCTTGACCAACTGTATCGCCTGGGCCAATTGCTCGGCCGCCTGCATGCCGTCGGTTCGCTCAAGTCCTTTGCTCACCGCGAAGCGTTGCAGGTGAGTAACTTCGGCCACGCATCGCTGGCCACCCTGCTCGATGGCAACTTTATTCCGCGTAGCCTGTTGCCGGCCTACGAGTCTGTCGCCCGTGATTTGCTCAAGCGCTTGGATACCTTGTTCGCCGCTCACCCCGTCCAGGCGATTCGCCTGCATGGCGATTGTCACCCCGGCAACTTGCTGTGCCGCGACGACACCTTCCATATGGTTGACCTCGACGATTGCCGCATGGGCCCCGCAGTACAAGACCTGTGGATGATGCTCGCCGGTGAACGGCATGAACGCCTCGGCCAGCTCTCTGAACTGATGGAGGGCTACCAGGAGTTTCATGACTTCAACTCCCGCGAGCTGCCGTTGATTGAAGGCCTGCGCGCACTGCGCCTGATGCATTACAGCGCTTGGTTGGCGCGACGTTGGGATGACCCGGCCTTCCCCATGAGCTTCCCCTGGTTCGGCAGCGAGCGTTATTGGGGCGACCAGATTCTGATTCTGCGCGAGCAACTGTCGGCGCTGGATGAGGAACCGCTAAAACTGTTTTGACACCCCCGCCAAGCCAGATGCAATAAGGGGCTGACGGCCACGGCTTGCAGCCGGGCTGTAGCGACGAGCACTACAGTTAGCCCCGCAGCTGTAAGGTCTTTGTTACAGCCAAGTGGCGCATGCGCCCGAAGAAAATCCCGTCCGGCCAGACAAGTTCATGCCGCGCCCACTAGAATCGCACCTCATTAGTTAGCCGCCTAAGTAAGGACCCTGCATGGCCACCGTCAACCCGCGTCGCGGGTACATTCTCGGCCTGACCGCCTACATCATCTGGGGCCTGTTCCCGCTCTACTTCAAAGCCATACAAAGCGTACCGGCGCTGGAAATCATCGTGCACCGGGCCCTCTGGTCCGCGGTGTTTGGCGCGTTGCTGCTGCTGGTATGGAAGCACCCCGGCTGGCTACGCGAACTGCTGAGCAACCCCAAGCGCTTCGCCGTACTGGGCCTTAGCGGCCTGCTCATCGCCAGCAACTGGCTGGTGTATGTGTGGGCGGTGAATGATGGGCGCATGCTCGAAGCCAGCCTGGGTTATTACATCAACCCGCTGGTCAACGTGCTGCTGGGCATGCTGATTCTGGGGGAGCGTCTACGGCGCCTGCAGTGGCTGGCGGTTTGCCTAGCCGCGCTGGGGGTGATGCAACAACTGTGGCAGGCGGGCAGCATTCCCTGGGTATCGCTGGTGCTGGCGCTGACCTTTAGCTTCTATGGGTTGATTCGCAAACAAGCCCCCGTAGCCGCCCTACCCGGCTTGGTCGTGGAAACCTGGCTGCTGCTACCGCTGGCCATCGGCTGGCTGTTGCTGAACCCCGCCGCCATGAGCACTCAAGCGGATTTCTGGAGTACGCCGGAAGCCCTCTGGCTGATCGCGGCAGGGCCGATCACCTTGGTGCCACTGGTGTGCTTCAACGCGGCCGCGCGACACTTGCCCTACACCACCCTGGGGTTTCTGCAGTACCTGGCGCCGACACTGGTGCTGTTGCAGGCGATCTTCTTGTTTGGCGAGCATTTTGACCCGAGCAAACTGCTCGCCTTTATCTGCATCTGGGCCGGGCTGGCGATCTACAGCGTCGACGCTTGGCTGACCCTGCGCAAACGTCAGCCTGGTTAAAAAACAGCCAGCGCACTGCAGCGCACGGGCCGCACGGGCTGCAGCCGTTTGCCCCCGGCTTATCCACAGAAGCATCCCCGGCCTTTGTGCACAACCATCAACTAAGTGCTTATTTTTTAAGCACTTAAGCCGAGACCACACGGCACTAAGCGGGGCGCCGTGGCTCCTCAGGTCCCCCACAGAGTTATCCACATGGATCGTGGATAAGCGGCAGGCTTTGCCGGTTGGTTGAACAGTCGACGGGGGAATCAGGCAAAACGCCGGGCGCTTGCCGCGAATCCAGCGCACGGCGCTCGCCAATCTGGGTACTCAAGCGGCTGTGCGATACACCGCCGCACAGCCTAGTTAAATCACGCACGGCCAACGCAGGGCGGCCTCGACGGCGGGTTAGTCCTCGGCCTGCAGCTTTAGCTCAACCATCAGGTCATCGGCCAGGGTTTCCAGATGCGCCTGCAACTGCTCCAGGCTCAGGCTTTGCGGCACACCCAGCAACGCCTGGGCTTGGAACAGTAGCTCGCCACTCATGGGCGCGGGCACCACTTCGGTGTTCAGGCTTTCCAGATTGACCCCATGACTGCTAAGTAGGCGGGTGATGTCGCGCACGATGCCAGGCCGATCATTGCCCACCAGCTCCAGGCGAATGGCCTGCCAAACGGTTACCGGCTCAGTGCCGCCGGCGGCGATCTGCACACGAATCCCTTGGGCCTGCAAATGCTCCAGCGCAGTGACCAACCCAGCATGCGCAGCCAGCGGTACATCGACGCGCAGGATTCCGGCGAACTGCCCGGCCATGCGCGACATGCGGCTTTCCAACCAGTTGCCGCCATGCTCACTGATGCACTGGGCGATACGTTCGACCAGGCCGGGCTGATCAGGGGCAATAACCGTCAATACCAGATGATCCATATGCATCTCCTTGTTCGCAGGCTGCTCAGGGCAAACTCAGCCAGTAAGTGTAAAACGCCTCATCACGCACATAACCCAAGCGTTCATAGAGGGTTTGGCCTGGCAGATTGCTTTTCGCCGTCTCCAACTGCAAACCGCAAGCGCCCGTGGCCTCGGCATGCGCGCGGGCAGCGTTCATCAGCGCTGCGCCGACACCCTGGCGGCGCACTGTCTCGCGGACGTAAAGATCGCTGAGCAACCAGGCAGGCCGCAGCGCGAGTGAGGCAAAAAACGCATAGAGCTGGACAAAACCTAGCGGCGTGCCCTGCTCGTCGCGCGCCAGCAGAATCGTCGAGTCCTCGTTGGCCAGGCGCGCAGCCAAAAAATCGCGCACCTCGGCCGGCGGCTTGGCCACCGCATAAAACCGCAGGTAGGCGCCCAATAACTCGGCAAGCTCATCCAGATCTGCAGCAGTAGCGCGTTGTACATGCATAAGCAGCACACTCAATGGTTAAGGTGCAGGGCAGTATAGGCAGGCCGCGGCGAGGCAAAAGGTGAAACATACGCACAATTAACTGTGTACTGTTTTTTGTTTTATATGAAACAATATTGCGAGTTTATTGTGACAAAAAGCCGCATGTAGTGACTGCAAAGCACTCCTTAGTCGCAGAGCGACGCGCACCGACTGATTTTCCCTAGATCTTGATGTAGTATGCCGCGCCTCGGACTACAAGACGTTTTCCCACGTCCGACGCGGCTATTAAGTAGAGCTGAGCAGAGTGAGGCAAGTGATGACTGAACGCGTTCAAGTAGGCAGCCTGCAGGTTGCCAAAGTGCTGTTCGACTTCGTGAACAACGAAGCCATCCCCGGTACCGGCATGACTGCCGAGACGTTCTGGGCAGGTGCCGAAGCGGTCATCAATGACCTGGCGCCGAAAAACCGTGCGCTACTCGCCAAGCGCGACCAGATTCAGGCGCAGATTGACGCCTGGCATCAAGCCCGCGCAGGCCAGGCCCACGATGCTGTGGCCTACAAAGCCTTCTTGCAGGAAATCGGCTACCTGTTGCCAGAGCCGGCTGACTTCCAGGCCACCACCGCTAACGTCGACGAAGAAATCGCGCGCCTGGCCGGACCACAGTTGGTTGTGCCGGTGATGAACGCCCGCTTCGCCCTGAACGCCTCCAACGCCCGCTGGGGCTCGCTGTACGATGCCCTGTACGGCACTGACGCGATCAGCGAAGCAGACGGCGCTGAAAAAGGCCGTGGCTACAACAAGGTTCGCGGTGACAAGGTCATCGCCTTCGCCCGCGCCTTCCTCGATGACGCGGCGCCGCTAGCAGCGGGCTCGCATGTCGAGTCCACTGGCTACAAGATTGTTGATGGCAAACTGGTCGTCGCGCTCAAAGGCGGCAGCAACAGCGGCCTGCGTGATGACGCACAACTGATTGGCTTCCAGGGCCCTGCCGACGCGCCAATCGCCGTACTGCTCAAGCACAACGGCCTGCATTTCGAAATTCAGATCGACGCCAGCACCCCGGTCGGCCAAACCGACGCCGCCGGTGTGAAAGACGTGCTGATGGAAGCTGCGCTGACCACCATCATGGACTGTGAAGACTCCATCGCCGCCGTCGATGCGGACGACAAAGTCGTGGTCTACCGCAACTGGCTCGGCCTGATGAAGGGCGATCTGGCTGAAGAAGTGGTCAAAGGTGGCCAGACTTTCACCCGCACCATGAACCCGGACCGCGTCTACACCCAGACTGATGGCTCGGAGCTGACCCTGCACGGGCGCAGCCTGTTGTTCATTCGTAACGTTGGCCACCTGATGACCAACCCGGCGATTCTCGATGCCCAGGGCAACGAAATCCCGGAAGGCATTCAGGACGCGCTGTTCACCAGCCTGATCGCCATCCACAACCTGAATGGCAACACAAGCCGCAAGAACACCCGCACCGGCAGCATGTACATCGTTAAGCCGAAGATGCACGGCCCGGAAGAAGTCGCCTTCACCACCGAGATCTTCGGCCGTGTTGAAGACGTTCTTGGCCTGACACGCAACACCCTCAAAGTCGGCATCATGGACGAAGAGCGTCGCACCACTGTCAACCTCAAAGCGTGCATCAAAGCCGCCAGCGAGCGCGTGGTGTTTATCAACACCGGCTTCCTCGACCGCACCGGTGACGAAATTCACACCTCCATGGAAGCCGGCGCTGTAGTACGCAAAGCGGCCATGAAAAACGAGAAGTGGATCGGCGCTTACGAGAACAACAACGTTGATGTCGGCCTGGCCACTGGCCTGCAAGGCCGTGCACAGATCGGTAAGGGTATGTGGGCCATGCCCGACCTGATGGCCGCCATGCTTGAGCAGAAAATCGCTCACCCACTGGCCGGCGCTAATACCGCCTGGGTACCATCGCCAACTGCCGCCGCCCTGCACGCCCTGCACTACCACAAGGTTGACGTGTTCGCCCGTCAGGCCGAACTGGCCAAGCGTGAGCGCGCGTCCGTCGACGACATCCTCAGCATTCCGCTGGCACAGGACACTAACTGGTCGGCCGAGGAAATCCAGAACGAACTGGACAACAACTCGCAGGGCATCCTCGGTTACGTAGTGCGCTGGATTGACCAGGGCGTTGGCTGCTCCAAAGTGCCAGACATCAATGACGTGGGTTTGATGGAAGACCGCGCGACCCTGCGCATCTCCAGCCAGCTGCTGGCCAACTGGCTGCGTCATGGCATCGCCACCGAAGAGCAGATCGTGGCCAGCCTCAAGCGCATGGCGCCGGTGGTTGACCGTCAGAACGCCAACGACCCGCTGTACCGTCCGCTGGCACCGAACTTCGACAGCAACATCGCCTTCCAGGCTGCCCTGGAACTGGTGCTCGAAGGGGCCAAGCAGCCGAACGGCTACACCGAGCCAGTTCTGCACCGCCGCCGCCGCGAATTCAAAGCCGCTAACGGCCTGTAACCCGCAGTAGCTGTGAAAAAACCGCCTTTCGGGGCGGTTTTTTTATGGCTAACGAATAACCCAAAACAGACGTTGCGCAGGCACGTGCGGCTGGCAAGGCCAGCCTTAATCGCGTCTAGACTTACGTCCAATAGGCAGGCGCCGCCCGGCGGCAGACGATAACGCTTCAGTGAATAGTCGAGACGCCCATGAGCACAGCGGACGCATTCGCCCAGGCAGGCAAGACAGCCGTGCTGCAGAATATCCACGGCACCATGGCATTCCTGCAAAAGTTTCCGCCGTTTAACCAGATGGAATCCGCCCATTTGGCGTATCTGGTGGAGAATTGTCAGCTGCGCTTCTACGGCGAAGGTGAAACCATCGTCAAGCCGACTGACGGCCCGGTTGAACACTTCTATATCGTCAAACAAGGCCGCGTGCATGGCGAGCGTCCGCACTCGGCAAGGCGCGGCACAGAAACCACGTTCGAAATCACCACGGGTGAATGCTTTCCCCTCGCGGCCTTGATCGGTGAACGCGCGACCCGCACCGAACACCTGGCCGGTGAAGACACCTTTTGCCTGCTGCTGAATAAGCCCGCCTTTATCAAACTGTTCGCCCTGTCGACCCCGTTACGCGACTTTGCCCTGCGCGGCGTTAGCAGCCTGCTTGACCAGGTTAACCAGCAGGTGCAGATGCGCGCAGTGGAAACCCTGGGCGCACAGTATTCCCTGGACACCCGCCTCGGCGAGCTGGCCATGCGCACGCCCATCAGCTGCGCCCCGCAAATGCCCATGCGCGATGCGGTCAAACTGATGCACGAGCAGCAGGTCGGCAGCATCGTTATCGTCGATCCTGCGCACAAACCACTGGGCATTTTCACCCTGCGTGACCTGCGCCGCGTGGTGGCAGACGGCAGCGTGCTGGAACAACCCATCGCCAGCTTGATGACGCCCTCACCGTTCTATTTGCCGCCTGACGCCAGCGCCTTTGATGCGGCCATGGCCATGACCGAACGACATATCGCTCACGTCTGCCTGGTGCATCACGACAAGCTTTGCGGGGTGATTTCCGAGCGTGACCTGTTCAGCCTGCAGCGGGTTGATCTGGTGCACCTGGCGCGCACCATTCGCCACGCCGGGCGGGTGGAAACCTTGGCGGCGCTGCGCAGCGATGTTTGCCAGCTGGTCGACAACATGCTCGCCCATGGCGCCAGCTCAACGCAGATTACTCAACTGATCACCCTGCTTAACGACCATACGGTGTGCCGCGTCATTGAGCTGACCCTAGAAGACATGGGCGACCCCGGCATCCCCTTCACTTGGCTGGTGTTTGGCAGTGAAGGCCGCAGCGAGCAGACCCTGCATACCGACCAGGACAACGGCATTCTTTTTGAGGCGGCTGATAGCGCCGAGGCAGCGACCATTCGCGGCCGGCTCTTGCCGTTGGCCCATGAAATCAACCTGCGTCTAGCCCAGTGCGGTTTCACCCTGTGCAAGGGCAACATCATGGCCGGTAACCCCGAGCTGTGCCTGTCGCGCCTGGAGTGGGGCAAGCGCTTTCACGGCTTTATCCATGCAACGACCCCTGAGAACCTGCTGGCCTCCAGCATTTACTTCGACCTGCGCGCGGTATGGGGCGACCCGCAGGGGTGCGAGCAGCTGCGCTACAACCTGCTTAAGCAGGTGGCGGACAACAGCCTGTTCCAACGCATGATGGCCGAGAACGCCTTGCGCCAACGCCCGCCTGTTGGCCTGTTCCGCGATTTTGTGGTGGCCCGCAAAGGCGCCGAGAAAGACACCCTGGACCTTAAAGTGCAGGGCCTGACGCCGTTTGTTGATGGCGCCCGCCTGCTCGCCCTGACCCATGGCGTGGAAGCCTGCAACACCCTTGAGCGCCTGCGTGCGCTGATTGAGCAAGACGTGATCGAAGCCCAGGATGGTGCGGCCTATGAAGAGGCCTATCACTACATTCAACAGGCGCGTATGCAGCAGCACCAACTGCAGGCGCGTAGCGGCCAACCCTATTCCAACCGCGTCGATCCCGATCATCTCAACCACCTCGACCGACGCATCCTGCGCGAATCGTTCCGCCAGGCGCAGCGGCTCCAGAGCAGCCTCGCGGTAAGGTACCAACTATGAGCAAGTTCACTTGGTTTAACGGGCGCGGCCCGGCGCTGACCCAACTGCAACTGGAGCGGCGCAGCCAACTGGCCGCGCCCGGCGCTCTGGATGAACGGCCGCTGCACCAGCAGCGCTTTGTGATTCTTGATTTGGAGACCAGTGGGCTGAACATGCGCCGTGATCAGGTGCTGTCGATCGGCGCGGTGGTAATCGACAATGGCGCCATCGACCTCAGCCAGCAATTTGAATGCACCCTGCAGCGTGACGGCCATCAGGCCAGCGCCAGCACCCTGATCCACGGCATCGCGCCTAACGAGATCGCCAATGGCGAGGACCCGGCTGAGGCCCTGTTGAGCTTTATGGAGTTTGTCGGCGACAGTCCGCTGCTGGCCTTTCACGCTGAATTCGACCAGCGCATGCTGGCTCGCGCGCTCAAGCAAAGCCTGGGCTACCGCTTACAGCATGCCTTCTTTGATGTGGCGGAAATTGCCCCGCTGGTCTCACCCAAAGCCAAACTGCCGCACGCCGGCCTCGACGACTGGACGCAGCATTACGGCCTGCAAGTGCACCAACGCCATCACGCCAGCGCCGACGCCTTGGTGACCGCCGAGCTGGCACTGATTCTGTTCAGCAAGGCGCGCCAACAGGGCCTGGACAACTTACCGGCACTGCTGCAACAGCTCAACAGCCGCCGTCGCCAGCGCGCGCATTCGATTTAGGCTTCAAGCCTGCATGCCTGATAGGGCGGATGACGCTCTTTTCATCCACCACGGGGTAGACCCGCATTCTTTGTGGATGGATCAAGCGTCATCCACCCGACGAAAGCCCTACAGATCGCGCATCAACAAACCATATTCCAACTGCACCTCAGGCGGCACCGGCAGGTACAGCACATGGCCGTCACCGGGGGCTACCGCAACAGCCTGGCCCTGACGGTTTTCCAACTGCTCAAGGGTAAAGCGCAGATTGCCCTGGGGTGTCATCAACTCCAGGCCATCGCCGACGGCAAAGCGGTTTTTGACCCGCACCTCAGCCAGCTCACCACGGCGCTCGCCGGTCAGTTCGCCGACAAACTGCTGCTGTTCGGAGACTGAGCTGCCACGCTGGTAGTTCTGGTATTCATCGTGCACATGGCGGCGTAAAAAGCCCTCGGTGTAACCGCGATGAGCCAGAGACTCCAGGGTATTCATCAGGGATTTGTCGAAGGGCCTGCCAGCCACCGCATCATCAATGGCCTTGCGGTACACCTGAGCGGTGCGCGCCACGTAGTAATGGGACTTGGTGCGCCCCTCGATCTTCAGCGAATGCACGCCCATCTGCACCAGGCGCTCGACATGCTGCACCGCGCGCAGGTCTTTGGAGTTCATGATGTAGGTGCCGTGCTCATCCTCAAAAGCGGCCATTTGCTCGCCGGGACGGCTGGCATCTTCGAGCAAAAACAGCTGCTGGCTCGGCGCCCCCACGCCTAGGGTCGGTTCAACAATCTGCACCACGTCGCCCAGTTCGTTCTCGCCGGCCTGCTCAGCCTTGTACTGCCAACGACAGGCGTTGGTACAACTGCCCTGGTTGGGGTCGCGCTTGTTGATATAGCCCGAGAGCAGGCAGCGCCCCGAGTAAGCCATGCACAGCGCACCGTGAACAAACACCTCCAGCTCCATGCCTGGCACTTCGCTGCGGATATCAGCGATCTCCTCCAGCGACAGCTCGCGCGACAGAATCACCCGGCTCAAGCCCTGCTGCTGCCAGAACTTCACGCTGGCCCAGTTAACCGCATTGGCCTGCACCGACAGGTGAATCGGCATCTGCGGGAAGTGCTCGCGCACCAGCATAATCAGCCCGGGGTCGGACATGATCAGCGCATCCGGCGCCATCTCGATCACCGGCGTCAGATCTTTGAGAAAGGTCTTCAGCTTGGCGTTGTGCGGCGCGATGTTAACCACCACATAGAACTGCTTGCCCTGGGCATGCGCCTCACGGATACCGGCCCCAAGGTTGTCGTGGTCGAACTCGTTATTACGCACCCGCAGGCTGTAACGCGGCTGCCCGGCGTACACGGCATCCGCACCATAGGCGAAGGCGTAACGCATGTTCTTTAGGGTGCCAGCAGGGGACAGCAGTTCGGGGTGACGCGAGGAGGTGGCCATAAACCGCGGGCTCTAAAATTCAGGGGGACAGAATTTTAGAGAGCCAGCAGGCCGGATGCATTGACTTGGATCTATACCCACGTCTGCTATTACGAATAGAGGCAGGCGGTTGAAGTGTGAGGGGTTAGGGCAAAAGCCCTTAACCCGAGTTGCGGTTCAGGGCCGTCCTAACGGTGCGCTACTGGCAGACGTGCCGGTAGAGCGCATCCTCTTTGGCTACGACCTTTAACTGATCCAGCAGCGGCTTTTTGCCTGCGTCCAAGGGCAGCAGTTCCGCTGTGGTGCAATTGAGCAGATGCGCCTGATGGCTGACATGATCGATGTGCTGTTTTTCAAAACGGTACAGGTTAAAGGCGGCTATCGACGTGCCGTCCGCTTCCTGGCGCTGCACGCTTTTGCTGTCGAGCACGGTAAACGCCTTGGTCATCGGCCAGTAAAACGTCCAGGGCCGCCAGAACACCTCGCCGTTTTCGCTGGCCACCAGCACGGACTCAGCGGGCTGACGCTGCAACTGGTGTTCGAACCAGGAGTACTCGTAGTAAATCTGGTAGCTCAGCATGCCCAAACCGCCAAACGCCGGAATGATCCACTTGGGCAAACGGTTGCGCGTCAGTTTGCGCAGCAACATGGCAATACCAGCCGCCCCCAACCCTGACACCACGATGGCAAGTATTGTCCACAGCATTGACTGACTCCCGAAAATAAAAAACTGTCTAAGCAGCTTTTAATGTTGCGCAGCGACAGCGCGAGAACAGCCACAATCGCTGGCAGGAAATAAAACGGGCCTCCTAAGGAGGCCCGCTGGTAAGACCCTGATCACTCATGATCCGGGGTGATTATGCTTAGTGGCTCAACGCACCACCAGCACCTTTGGGAGTACGCACGCTTTCTACCAACTCCTGAATCTCCTTCGGTGGCGCAACGGTCGCGAGCGACACGGCGTAGGCGACAACGAAGTTGATAATCGCACCCACGGTACCAATGGACAGCGGCGAGATGCCGAACATCCAGTTATCCGGGGTGTTGGCGAAGGTCGCCGTGCCAGGGATAAAGAACCAACCCAGGTACAGGAAGATGTACACGACGGTAAACACCAGGCCTACCAGCATGCCGGCAATGGCGCCCTTGTCGTTTACCCGCTTGGAGAAGATCCCCATCATTAGCGCCGGGAACAGTGTGGCCGCGGCGATACCAAAGGCCAACGCCACCACCTGCGCCGCAAAGCCTGGCGGATTGAGCCCCAGCCAGGTGGCCAGCAGGATCGCGACCGCCATGGAGATCCGCGCAGCGCGCATTTCCCCCTTCTCACTGATTTTCGGATTTATCAGCGTCTTGATCAGGTCATGGCTTACGGCTGAGGAAATGGCCAGCAACAGACCGGCAGCCGTCGACAACGCCGCGGCAATGGCACCCGCTGCAATCAAGCCAATAACCCAGCTCGGCAGATTGGCAATTTCCGGATTAGCCAATACCAGGATGTCGTTATTAACCGTCAGCTCGTTGCCCTTCCAGCCGAGAGTTTCAGCCTTTGGAGTAAACGCAGGAGCAGCATCGTTGTACAGCTGAATGCGACCGTCAGCGTTCTTGTCTTCCCAGGTGATCAGACCGGTTTTTTCCCAGTTTTTCACCCACTCCGGACGCTCTTCATACGCCAGCGCTGGAGCCTCTACACCTTGCGGATAGATGGTGGTCATCAGGTTCAGACGCGCCATGGACGCCACAGCCGGAGCGGTGAGGTACAGCAGGGCGATAAAGATCAGGGTCCAGCCAGCCGACCAACGTGCGTCAGCCACTTTCGGCACGGTGAAGAAGCGAATGATGACGTGCGGCAGACCGGCCGTACCAATCATCAGCGACATGGTGAACAGCACCATGTTCAGCTTGTTGGTCACATCAGCGGTGTAATCGGTAAAGCCCAGCCCAGCTACCACTTCATTGAGTTTCTGCAGCAGCGGCATACCTGACTCGGTGTGCTCACTGAACATGCCGAACATCGGGATCGGATTGCCGGTCAGTTGCAGGGAGATGAACACCGCAGGAATGGTGTAGGCGATGATCAACACCACATACTGCGCCACCTGGGTGTAGGTAATGCCCTTCATCCCGCCGAACACCGCGTAGCAGAACACTACGCCAGCTGCGATCCAGATACCGGTGGAGTTGCTCACTTCGAGGAAGCGCGAGAACGCCACACCAGCACCGGCCATCTGACCGATCACGTAGGTGACGCAGATGATGATCAGGCAGACCACGGCAGCCAGGCGTGCACCGTTGCTGTAGAAGCGATCACCGATGAAATCCGGCACAGTGAACTTGCCGAATTTGCGCAGGTACGGCGCCAACAGCATGGCCAGTAGCACATAGCCACCAGTCCAGCCCATCAGGAAGGTGGAGTTGGCATAACCACCGGCAGCGATCAGGCCCGCCATGGAAATAAACGACGCCGCAGACATCCAGTCGGCTGCAGTTGCCATGCCGTTGGTAACGGGGTGAACACCGCCGCCGGCAACGTAGAATTCCTTAGTCGAGCCGGCACGTGCCCAAATAGCGATGCCGAAGTAGAGCGCGAAGGAAGCGCCCACAAACAGCATATTGATTACAAACTGGCTCATGGATTATTCCTCGACACCGAATTGTTTATCGAGTCTGTTCATTTTCCAGGCGTAATAGAAAATGATCACGATAAAGGTAATGATCGAACCTTGCTGGGCGAACCAGAAACCAAGGTCGGTACCGCCGACAGAGATACCTGCCAGCATGGGTCGAAGAAGTAGGGCGAAGCCGAAAGACACCAAGGCCCAGACAATCAGGCTCCAGGTAATCAGCCGAACATTCGCCTTCCAGTACGCTGCAGCGTTAGCTTGATCAGAAGTCATAAACTCCTCCGGTTATTGTTATTCTCATGCACCCTCAAGCTAGCAGCAGGCCACTAGAGCCGACAGATAGACATTGGTATTAGCTGCCTGACGCGGCTCCAAAATTCAATATTTATCTATATTTAACAACCACTTAGATAAACATATAAAAATACCTGGGTGCTGCGACAGCGCACTGCTCGAACAACGCACTGCCGCAACCCGGTCAACGCCTTCGCGTAACACCCTACGGCGGCCGGCCAGCCCGCCGTTATCGCGGTCGAACGCGCCCATCAACCACCGCTTCAGGCCTACCGGTTACAGGCCTCACCTGCTGGCTCGATGCAGATGCAAACAACCGAGCAATTCGCTGAGCCAGCACGTGCCCAGCACGCGACTCTTCGCGCAAGCCCACGCGCCCACTCATCGTGCGCACCTAAGGCAAAAGAAACCGGCGGCCAAGCCTGTCAATAAACACAGCATGTGCACCTCCTACACCAATCAACACGCGACGCAGGCTCGGCCTGCGCCGCCATCCATCAAAGGTTGCTGGCGGGGTTGGCCAGCGGCAGACGGCCGACGCCGTACCAGTCGAGTTTGCGGGTCAGCACCATCACCCCAGCGAGCACGCCGAACACCAGCACCGAGCCCATCAGCAGGGCGTAGTCCTCAGCCCCGAGCAGGCCGAACAACATGCCGTAGAGCAGCGCCAGCAAGGTGCCGAAACCTGTGCCGCGCAGGGCGCTGTGCAGCACGTAACTGACGTAGAAGCCGATCAGCAGCACACAGGCAGTCGCGGCAATGGCGTAGGCCAGAACAAAACTCAGATGCTCGGACAGCGACAGCAGCAACAGGTAGAACAGCGCCAACGACATGCCCACCAGGGCGTACTGCACCGGGTGCACGGCCATGCGTTTGAGCACTTCAAAGAGGAAGAACACCGCAAAGGTCAGTCCGATAAATAGCAGCGCGTATTTGATCGCGCGCTCAGTCTTCAGGTACTGGTCCACCGGGTCGACAAAGCTCACGCCAAAGTTGCGCGCGGTCAGCGCATTGCAGCTGTCACCGCTTACACAGTCGGCCAGTGCTTCCTCTAGGTTGGTGGCGAAGAAACTGGTCTGCCAGTGCGCTTTAAAGCCCTTGGCCGTTACTTCACGGCTGCTCGGCAGGTATTCGCCGATAAAGCTCGGATGCGGCCAGCCGGACGTCAGCTCAACTCGGCTATCGCGACCTACCGGGGTGATGCTCAGTTGCTCGGTGCCCTGCAATTTCAGGTCGAAGGCGAACTCCAGAGTTTGCCCGCCCTGGGTATCCAGCAGCGGCAGTGGCGCATGCACACCGGCGCCGAAACGCTCCTCGGCGCTGCCGGGGGCAAAACTCAGGTTCAGGCCGTTGAAGCGCAGCTGCAGGTCATTGCTGATACCGCGAATATCGCTGATGCCGACCGAGAGGAAGGGCTGCTCGAACTGATACAGCCCCAGCTCATCGCCCAGCCCCAGGCGCGCCGGCAGCTTGAAGGCGCCACTGATCTGGTTATCGCTGCGGTACAGCAGCGCCTTGTAGATGCCGCGCGCCCGCTCCTCGGTGGCGACGTGGCCATTGAGCACAAAGCGCTCCGGCAGGAAGTACAACCGGTCACGGCTTTTCTGCTCTTCCAGGTAACGCTCGCCGGTCTTGGCATGGGTTTTCCACTGGTTCCACACCTTAGTGTAAGGCATCACCAGAATCGGCCCGGTGAGCTGCTGGCGGTAGCTGGAACTGCGCGCGATGTCCTGCAGCACCTCGGCGCGCTGATACTGCCGCTCGCTCACCAGCCCGCCGATCATCGACAACGGGACCAGCAACAACACAATCAGCAGGGCAATAGCGCCCAGCTTGAAACCCAGAATGCGGCTCATGGTGCAACTCTCCGATACGGTTTAGGTAGGCAGAGTCTGGGCGGCGTACGTGGTGCCTTTATGGAGGGCAGATGGAGAGTGTGTGGAGAGCCTGTGCAGCGGCCGGTCGACACATGGACAGCCACAGGGGAAATGCGTAGCGTGCCGCTGATCGCCAGTAAAGGATGAACGACCATGACCCCGATACGGGACAGGCGTGATCAATGAGCCCAACGCTCTACGGTTGCCCCGATGGCACACCCCTCTTTTATTTACATGGTGTGCCGGGCGCGGCGATTGAGGCGGCGATGCTGCATCAGGCCGCATTGGCGCATGGCATCAAGCTCTTGGTGGTCGAGCGCAATCTGCCGGGCGAACTCAGCAGCGCGGATTATCTGCAGCAGCTCGCGCAACAGATCAGTGATAGCGCGGCAGGCCAGCCGATTCGCTTGCTTGGTTTTTCCATCGACACTTGCCTGGCGCTACGTGTCGCCGCGCTGCTGGGCAAGCGCACTACGCCTGCCTGCTGGAAAACGCCGACGCTGTGATGGCAGCGGTGCGGCAAACCACTTAAAAACGCAGATTGAAATTGCCTGTACCGAAGATACCGACCAGACCGATGACGATCAGGTAAACCGCCACGATGTAGTTCAGCAAGCGCGGCATCACCAGAATCAGAATACCGGCGACCAGCGAAATCAGCGGAGTAAGGGCAAGGGTCATGGGTATTACCTGAGGGATTATTGAGGCGCCAGTATGCGCGCCACAGCCTAACCGCACAGCACTATTCACCTGCAGCCACTAAGGGCCTCATCCCTGCCCAGCCCAACCGGCAACAAACGGCTCTGCCGCGCCAGTGTTGCGCGGCAGGGTCAATACGCTCACTCGCCGCGAATGTACTGCTCCAGCTGCTGGATCAGGCTGGCTTGATCGGCGATGGTGTGTTTGACCAGGTCACCAATCGACAGCAGACCGATCAGTTCGCCTTCGGCCAATACCGGCAAATGGCGCAGATGGCGGTCGGTCATCAGTTGCATGCATTCGCTTGAGGTGTGGCGCAGGCCGACGGTCAAGACATCTGCTGTCATGATTTCGCTGATCGGCACACCGAACGAAGGCCGTTCCAACAGTGCCACTTTGCGCGCGTAGTCACGTTCACTAACGATACCGGCCAAGCGGCCCTTATCATCCAATACCACCAGCGCACCCACACCTTTATCGGCCATCACTTTCATCGCATCCAGCACGGTGGCGCTGAGCGTGACGCTGTATACGGCGGCCTGCGGTTTGGCGCGGAGGATTTCAGCAACTGTTTTCATGCAGCGACTCCTGCTCTGTTTGTTATTGGCATAAAGGATAGTGCGCAGGCGGACCATTGCCGGCCAACCCGATGACCCGATCAGAGCACCTGCGCACGTTCAGCGCAACCATTGCGGACCAGCAAGGGCAGTGCCAGGCCACCGTTTAGTGTCCCTGAAACAGCGGCAGACTCAGCCGCGCCTCTACCCCGCCCGCGACATTGCCGATGTGCAATGCGCCGCCATGCAGTTGCATCACTTCCTCGACAAAATTCAGCCCCAAACCGGTGCTCTTGCGCCCGCTGCCGGGGCGCGGCAGGGAGTAGAAGCGCTCGCTCAGGCGCGCTAGGGCGTAATCGGGAATCGCCTCGCCCTGGTTGAACAGGCACAGCTCGATCTGCCCGGCACGGGCCTCTGCGCTAAAGCGGATCAGCCCACCGGGCGGAGTGAAGTCCAGCGCGTTATCCAGCAGATTGGCCAGCGCCTGACGCAGCAGAAAGGCCTCACCGCGCGCGCTTAATTCAGCGCCAATATGGTTCTCAATCTGCAGGCCGGCGGCTTCGATACGCGCCATCTGCGCCTGTAGCAGGGAGTCGACCAGCGCCCTTACTGGCACCGCCACCTGCTCTTCCAAGCCCTGGCGCTGTTCAACCTGAGCCAGGTGCAACAGGCACTCGATCAACTGCTGCATGCGCGCGCTTTCCTGCTCGATATTGGCGACAAATCGCTGCCGCTGTGGTGCCGGCATCTCGCTGTCGAGCAGTTCAGCCGCGCCACGAATCGCTGCCAGCGGGCTTTTCAGCTCGTGGGTCAGGGTGTGCACGTAGCGCTCGACATAAGCCTTGCCTTCCAGCTCGGTGCGCATGCGTTCGATGGCTTCGGCCAGTTGCGCCAGCTCACCGCCGCGCACGCGGGGCAGTTCGGCACGCTGCCCAGCGCTTACGGCCTGGGCGTAGCGGGTCAGCTTGCGCAGCGCGGCGCTGAGCCACCAGGACAGCAACGCGCCAATCAACAAGCCGAGCACGATCAGGCCGCCACCGAGCCAGGCCAGGCGGTGCTCGGAGCGTTCGATATAGGGCTGCAAAGTACGGTTGGGTTTGGCCACCGAGACCACGCCGATAATCTTCGCACCATCCATGATCGGCGCCGCCACGTACATCACCGAGGAATCAGGATCGCTTGGGTCTTCCTTGGTTGAGCGCGCGCCGTATTCGCCGCGCAGGGTGCGCAGCACATCGTTCCAGCGCGAATAATCCTGGCCCACCGCTGTGCCCGTGGAGTCGAGCAACACAATGCCCTTGGCGTCGGTGACATAAATGCGGTGGTTGACCTGAGTCTTCTCCACGCCCCAGATCTGCGCCTGCGGCTGGCGCTGGCCGTAGGCTTGCAACAAGGCGGGCAAGCGGCTCTGTTGCAGGCGGCCAGCCTTGACCTCATCACGCAGAATCTCAGCCAACAGGTTGGCGGTGTCGACCAGGGTTTCCTCGGTGCTCTGGCGCACACCGGGGCGGATTTCGTCCATCACCGTGCTCAGCACAAACCAGCCGGCCAGCCCAACAAACAGGAAGTACACCAGAAAAATGCGTACCCCCAACGGCATCAGGCGTGCCTCGGCGAATAGCTGTAACCCAGGCCGCGATGGGTCTGGATCGGCTCTGCCGCAGCGGCCACCAGGCGCAGCTTGGCGCGCAGGCTTTTGATGTGGCTGTCGATGGTGCGCTCGTAGCCACCATCCGCCGCCACACCCAGGCCGTCGAGCAATTGCTCGCGGGAGAACACACGCTCCGGCTGCGCCAGCAGGCTGTGCAGCAAGCGGAATTCGTGGCGAGTGAGGCTGAGTAGCTGGCCGTGGTAGTGAATCTGTACACGCTCGCTGTCGACCTGAAACGGCCCGGCAAGTGACGCCACTGCGGCAAGCTCACGCGGCGCCATACGCTTGAGGATGGCCTTGACCCGCGCCGCCACCTCGCGTGGGCTGAAGGGTTTGACCACGTAATCGTCGGCGCCGATTTCCAGCCCCACCACGCGGTCGATCTCCTCGCTGCGGGCGGTGAGAAAAATCACCGGGACCTCGGAGAAGCGCCGCAGGCGCTTACAGGCCTCGAAGCCGCTGATGTCCGGCAGGCCGACATCAAGAATCAGCAAGTCCGCAGGGTTGCGTTGCTGCTCGGCCAGCGCCTGCTCAGCGAGGCTCAGCCAGGTGGTGGTAAAGCCTTCGCTTTGCAGGGCGAAGATCAAGGTGTCGGCGATGGCGGCTTCGTCTTCGACGATCAAAATATGCGGCATAACGGTTCGACCTCGGGCAAGACGTACGCGCAAGCGGCGCAGTTCTCGACCTGAATGGGCATGAGCATGGGCATTGCGGCGCAGCAGCTTAGCGGGAGATGCCACTCCAGAGCTCATCAACGTGCTGAAAGCCCCACTCTTCGACCGACTCTCGCCCGACGATTTTATCGCGCCCCACCAGCTTGCTCAGGTCGAGAATTTCCTGCGGGATCGGGGTTTTCGATTTAGCGGAGAAAAACACTTTGACCTTGGGCGCGAGCAGCGATTTGGCTTGCTGCTCCATCACCACACCAATGCGGCCGCTTTCCAGGCGCACCAGCGAGCCGACCGGGTAGATGCCCACGGTTTTGACAAAAGCCTGGAACACCAGCGGGTCAAAGTGACCTTTCCATTCAGCCATTTTGCGAATCGACTCCGCCGGGTCCCAGCCTGACTTGTAAGGCCGATTCGAGGTGATCGCGTCATACACATCACACACCGCGCCCATACGGGCATACAGGCTGATCTGCTCACCGGCCAAGCGATGCGGATAGCCGCTGCCATCCATCTTCTCGTGATGGTGTAAACACACATCCAGCACCAGCGCGCTGGCCTGCTTGCTGTCGAGCAGCAAGCGCGAACCTGCTATGGGGTGGTCGCGGACGGTGGCGAACTCGTTGTCAGTGAGCTTACCCGGCTTGTTTAGCACCTCATTGGGAATCGCCATCTTGCCGATATCGTGAAGCAAGCCCGCCAGCCCAGCCTCGCGCACCTGCCACTCGTTCAGGCCCAGGTTACGCGCCAGGGCAATCATCAGGGCGCAAACGGCCACCGAATGCATGTAGGTGTATTCATCGGCATTTTTTAGCCGCGCCAGGCTGATCAGCGCATTGGGATGGCGCATCACCGAGTCGGAGATTTCCTCAACCAACTCGCCGGCCTGCTCAAACTGCAAGGCTTGGCCCATACGCGCATCACCAAACATGCTGATGATCGCGGCCTTGGAACGGGCGCAGAGTTTGACCGCGCGCCGCATTTCATCATCCATCGACGCCGCCAGACTGACCGGCGGACTCTGCACCGCCGCCAACAGGTTAGCCTCGGCCTGCGCCGCAACCTCTTCGGGACTCACGCTGGGAACGCCGGCTTCGACATCCAGCCCCTTGCTCACATCAATCCACAACTCACCGATGCTGCTGGCTTTGATTCGCTTGAGGTCCTTTTCAGCGCTGAGCAGGAATTTAGACTTCCAAAAGGGGTGGTCCATCCATGCACCACAGAATTCATGGATATACATACCGATACGCACGTCGGCTACAGCAATGCGCTTCAACATGGGGTGCCTCAGGTGAAAGAACTAATAACTTTCGGACAGCTTAGGGCGTCGCGCTGCCGGTATTGGTATGACCTTAGGCAATCGATAGCAATAAGACATCAGTCGCGCAGAGGGGCCCGTGACTAAAATCGTCTTAATCGCGATGCGACCCCAAAAATAGCCCACAGGGGAACACAAAATCACATAATTCCACGTGAGCTCGGGCGTAAATAGCACTCAATGGCACGCTACCTACGGTAAAAACCAGCGGTGATTTTGAACGATTAAACCGCCATTCAGTAGCTGATTTTTACGGCTAAATCACACGTTGATGATCAGGCCTCGCTGAAGCCGTTCGCCATGATGAACACGAACTCTCGAACTGACGACGCACCTCACGACGAGAGGTGTGTGCCCGAGTCATCGTGCGGTTTTTTCTGCAGAGGATATGGATCACGGTTTGCAGGTAAGGCAAAGGACGGTTTGCGCGACAGCACTCCAGCGTTTCGCCCACGGCCAGTCGTTCGGTTGCACCGGGCGTCAGCTACTGTTCAAAGTGCAGTTGCCCAACGCGATGCCCTCGACCATGGCTGGGGTTAACCAAACCATCATGATGGCCCTGTCGATGGCCATCATCGCCTCAATGGTCGGTGCTGGCGGCCTAGGCTTTGAAAGCGGCCTGGCTGTGGTATTGCTGGCGATCATCCTTGACCGTAACACCGAAAGCTTCGGTAACCCGCACATCGCCAATCGCCCTGGCGTATTCGCCTGGCTCAACGCCAAGTTACAGCGCACGTAACGCCTCATTTTTTTGCTCAAGGAGTTAGCCATGAACCCGATCAAAAGCCTTGCTGGCGTCATCCTAATCAGCTGCGCCCTGGCCCAGACGGCGTGGGCCCAGGAACCGCAAAGCTGCAAACAGGTGCGCTTCGCCGAAATCGGCTGGGCCGATATTGCCGCCACCACCGGCGTGGCCATGACCCTGACCGAAGGCCTGGGCTACCAGCCGCGTAAAATCATGGCCTCGGTGCCCATCGCCTTTACCGGCGTGCAGAAAGGCCAGATTGATGTCTTTCTCGGCTACTGGGCACCGTCCATGGATGCGGTGATCGAGCCGCTCCTCAAGGAAGGCGGGATAAAAGTCCTGCCAAAAGCCAACCTCGAAGGCGCCAAATACACCCTGGCGGTACCGACTTACGCCGCCGAAGCGGGCCTCAAGAGCTTTCAGGACATTGCAACGTTCAAAGAGCAACTGGGCGGCAAGATCTATGGCATTGAGCCCGGCAATGACGGCAACCTGCTGATCGAAAAAATGATCAAAGACAACCAATACGCACTGGGCGACTTCCGCATCGTCGAGTCCAGCGAAGCCGGCATGCTGGTGCAAGTGCAACGCGCCGTGAAGAAGCAGCAACCGGTGGTCTTCCTCGGCTGGGCCCCGCACCCGATGAACACGCAGTTCGACATGACGTATCTCGATGGAGGTGACGCGGTATTCGGGCCCGATTACGGCGCAGCCAAGGTCTATACCGTCGTCCCGAAAGACTATGAGGCGCGCTGCGCCAACATCGGCAAACTGCTGAACAACCTGCAGTTCAGCGTCGAGATTGAAAGCCAACTGATGGAGAAGGTGCTTGAGAAGGAAGACCCCATCAACGTCGCCAAAGACTGGATCCGCGCCAACCCACAGGCGCTCGAGCAGTGGTTACAGGGCGTGACCACTTATGATGGCAAAGACGGCGCCACGGCCGTTAAGCAGTACCTGAAGCTCTAATCGCGCCAGGCAGGTCTAGGCATCTGCCGTAAAAAAGCCGCGCGTGCGAGGCAGACTGGCCGACCCTTTAGGCCGTGACGCCGCCATCCTTCACCAACGACTCAAGAGATTTGCATGACCTGGGTTGTCGACAACATCCGGGGTCGCGCCCCGCTACCGCGCAGCACCGCGCCGTATTTCGTCGCCGGCAACGCCGCCGCGCGAGGCATCGCGCAGCGCGGCGCTTAACCCGCGCGACCATCCGCAGCCCGGAGGCAATCCACGAGCGGCTTGAGCGGGGCCTAGGTGCCCCGGATTTCCTCCGGGCTACAGCACAGTTCGCCGGCCTTTAACCCGGCAACACCACACGCTGCTTGAAGCTGCAGGCGAAGGGCGTCGATAATGCGCAGTTTTCAACCAGCGCCTTTTGTGCGCCGCCGCCCCCACGGCCGACCGAGCAGACCATGAAAGACACTATTCGCCACCTGATCCAGCAAGCCCTGACCCGTCTCACTGCCGAAGGCGTGCTGCCAGAAGGCCTGAGCCCGGCCATTCAGGTGGAGAACACCAAGGACAAGACCCACGGCGATTTCGCCAGCAACATCGCCATGATGCTGGCCAAGCCGGCTGGCATGAAGCCGCGTGACCTGGCCGAAAAGCTGATTGCCGCACTGCCGACCGACGCCAGCATCAGCAAGGTCGAGATTGCCGGGCCGGGCTTCCTCAATTTCTATCAGAACACCCAAGCCTTGGCCGCGCGCCTCGACGCTCTGCTGGCCGATGCCACGCTCGGCGTGCGCAAAAATGGCCCGGTGCAGCGCGTGGTGGTCGACCTGTCCGCGCCCAACCTGGCCAAAGAGATGCACGTCGGCCACCTGCGTTCGACCATCATCGGTGACGGCGTCGCGCGCGTGCTGGAGTTCCTCGGCGACGAAGTAATCCGCCAGAACCACGTTGGCGACTGGGGCACCCAATTCGGCATGCTGCTGGCCTTTATGCAAGAAAACCCCGCCGCCGCCGAAAGCGAGTTGGCCGACCTGGAAGGCTTCTACCGTGCGGCGAAAAAACGCTTCGACGACTCCGCTGAGTTCGCCGAGCGCGCCCGCGAGTTGGTGGTGCAACTGCAAGCGGGTGATGCCGAATGCCTGCGCCTGTGGCACCGCTTTAACGATATTTCCCTGAGCCACTGCCAGGCGCTGTATGACCGCCTGGGCGTGAAGCTGAGCATGGCCGACGTCAAAGGCGAAAGCGCCTACAACGACGACCTGGCCAACGTGGTCGCTGACCTCAAGGCCAAAGGCCTGCTGACGGAGAGCGACGGCGCGCAGTGCGTGTTTATGGACGCGTTCACAAACGCCGAAGGCAATCCGCTGCCGCTGATCGTGCAAAAGGCCGGTGGTGGCTACCTCTACGCCACCACCGACCTGGCCGCCACGCGCTACCGCGCCAATGTGCTGAAGGCCGACCGCGTGCTGTATTTCGTCGACCAGCGCCAGGCGCTGCACTTCCAGATGGTCTTTGCCGCTGCGCGCCTGGCCGGTTTCGTCCCCGCCGCAATGCAGATGGAACACATGGGCTTCGGCACCATGAACGGCGCTGACGGCCGCCCGTTCAAAACCCGCGACGGCGGCACAGTGAAGCTGGTCGACCTGCTCGATGAAGCCGAAGAGCGCGCTTACGCCTTGGTTAAAGGTAAGAACCCCGAACTGGACGATGCCGAACTACGCCAAATCGCCCGCGCGGTGGGCATTGGCGCGGTGAAATACGCCGACCTGTCCAAACACCGCACCAGTGACTACCGCTTTAACTTCGAGCTGATGCTGAGCTTTGAGGGCAATACTGCGCCGTATCTGCTGTACGCCTACACCCGCGTGGCCAGTGTGTTCCGCAAACTGGGCAAGGGCTTTGATGAGATTGAAGGCCAGCTCGACCTGCAGGCCGCCCACGAAATTGAACTGGCCGGCAAACTCGCGCAGTTCAGTGAGGTGCTCGCCAGCGTCGCTGACAGGGGTGAACCGCACCTGCTCTGCGCTTACCTCTACGACCTGGCCGGGTTGTTCTCCAGCTTCTATGAGAACTGCCCAATCCTCTCCGCTGAGGACACCGCAGTGCGCAATAGCCGCCTGCGCCTGGCGGCCCTAACCGGCCGCACCCTCAAGCAAGGTTTGGAGCTGCTCGGCCTGGAAACCCTGGAGCGCATGTAAGTGGCGGTGAAGAAGAAGCCAGCCGTCAAACGCGGCGCCAGCCGTTACAAGGCGCCGGCGAAAAAGCCGGTGCCGGGCTGGTTCTGGCTGGTCTGCGGTCTGGTAATTGGCGGCTTTATGGTGTTTTTGTTCAGCCTTGAACCCGGCCGCGACGAGATCAAGCGCAGCAAGATCGAACAGGCACGCGCCGAGCAGGCCAGTAAAGCTGCAGCGCAGAAGCCCGCCAGCAGCGAGCCGGCCAAGCCTAAGTACGATTTCTATACCCTGCTACCGGAATCAGAAGTCATCCTGCCGCAACAAGCCATCGAAGAACCTGTTGTCACACCGCCACAGACACCCGTGACGCCAGCGGAAGCGGCGAAGATCGACGCGGCCCGCGCCGAAGCCGCGCTCAACGGTCAGGTGCCGCCACCGCCGCCCGTGGTTGCAAAAGGCCCGGTGAGCTCGCAGTTCTTCCTCCAGGCCGGCTCGTTCCGCCGCAAGGATGACGCTGACAGCCTGCGCGCGCAGATCATCCTGCTCGGGCAGAGCGTGAAGGTAGAGTCCGGCACGGTGCGCGAGGAAACTTGGCACCGCGTGCTGGTCGGCCCCTTCGCCACCCGCGAACAGCTCGGCCAAGCGCAGAAATCCCTCGCCGCCAGCGGCTTTAGCAATCTGTTGTTACAGCAGCGCCAGGTGCAATAAACCCGCGGATTTCAGGCCCTGTAACGCATTCATAGGTCTATTTGTCGACCAGTGAGTGCCCCAGGGCTTGAAGCGGAGCATCGCTGCCCCCACTTCATTCGGCATTGGGCACTTTCGCCCCGCTGCGTGGAGACTCTCCCCTTGACCACCATCGTTTCAGTGCGCCGCAATGGCAAAGTCGTCATGGGCGGCGACGGCCAGGTGTCCCTCGGCAATACCGTGATGAAAGGCAACGCGAAAAAAGTTCGCCGCCTGTACCACGGCCAAGTGCTGGCAGGCTTCGCCGGCGCCACTGCCGACGCCTTTACCCTGTTTGAGCGCTTTGAAGGCCAGCTGGAAAAACACCAGGGCAATCTGGTGCGCGCCGCCGTTGAGCTGGCCAAAGACTGGCGCACCGACCGGTCGCTGAGCCGTTTGGAAGCCATGCTGGCGGTGGCCAACAAAGATGCTTCCTTGATCATCACCGGCAACGGTGACGTGGTTGAACCCGAGCATGGCCTGATCGCCATGGGCTCCGGCGGTGGTTTCGCCCAGGCCGCGGCCATGGCCCTGCTGCAAAAAACCGAATTGAGCGCCCGTGAAATCACCGAAACCGCGTTGAACATTGCCGGTTCTATCTGTGTCTTCACTAACCAGAATCTAACTATCGAAGAAGAAGACTGCGCCGAATAAGCGCGCCTTTTTCTGGAGTACCCCGCATGTCCATGACGCCCCGCGAGATCGTTCACGAACTCAACCGCCATATCATCGGTCAGGACGACGCCAAGCGCGCCGTGGCCATTGCCCTGCGCAACCGCTGGCGGCGCATGCAGCTGCCGGTTGAGCTGCGCGCTGAAGTCACACCGAAGAACATCCTGATGATCGGCCCAACTGGCGTCGGTAAAACCGAAATCGCCCGTCGCCTGGCCAAACTGGCCAATGCACCATTTATCAAGGTGGAAGCGACCAAGTTCACCGAGGTTGGTTATGTCGGCCGTGATGTTGAGTCGATCATCCGTGACCTCGCCGATGCCGCGATCAAGATGCTGCGCGAGCAGGAAATGATCAAAGTGCGCCACCGCGCCGAAGATGCCGCCGAAGAGCGCATCCTCGATGCCCTGCTGCCGCCGCCGCGCGCGGGCTTTAACGAGGAAGCCGCACCCGCCAGCGACTCCAACACCCGCCAGCTGTTCCGCAAGCGCCTGCGTGAAGGCCAGCTGGACGACAAAGAAATTGAAATCGAAGTGGCCGACGCACCGGCCGGCATCGAAATCATGACCCCTCCGGGCATGGAAGAGATGACCAACCAGCTGCAGAACCTGTTCTCCAGCATGGGCAAGGGCAAGAAGAAGAGCCGCAAGCTCAAGGTTAAAGAGGCCCTGAAAATGGTGCGCGACGAGGAAGCCGCGCGCCTGGTCAATGAGGAAGAACTCAAGGCCCAGGCCCTGGAAGCCGTTGAGCAAAACGGCATCGTGTTTATCGACGAGATCGACAAGGTGGCCAAACGCGGCAACACCAGCGGTGCCGACGTATCCCGCGAAGGCGTACAACGCGACCTGCTGCCGCTGATTGAAGGCTGCACGGTGAACACCAAGCTGGGCATGGTGAAAACCGACCACATCCTGTTTATCGCCTCTGGCGCGTTCCACCTGAGCAAGCCGAGCGACCTGGTGCCTGAGCTGCAAGGCCGCCTGCCGATTCGCGTCGAGTTGAAAGCCCTCACCCCAGAAGACTTCGAGCGCATCCTCACCGAGCCGCACGCCTCGCTCACCGAGCAATACGCCGCGCTGCTCAACACCGAGGGCCTGGGCATCCAGTTCGTCGCTGAAGGCATCAAGCGCATCGCCGAGATTGCTTATCAGGTTAACGAGAAGACCGAGAACATCGGTGCACGCCGCCTGCACACCTTGCTGGAGCGTCTGCTGGAGGAAGTCTCCTTTAGCGCCGGTGACCTGGCCGGCCAGCAGGCTGGCGCGCCGATTGTGATCGACGCCGCCTACGTCAACAGCCACCTCGGTGAGCTGGCGCAGGATGAAGACCTGTCGCGCTATATCCTGTAACGCGTCCGCCCTTAGCCCGGACATAATCCGGGCTAAGGGCAACCCAGGAAGCAATCATGCGCATCCCCACCGCGATAAAACTGCACAAAGCCTCGAAAACCCTGGAACTGCACTACGGGGCAAACGAGCACTACACCCTGCCTGCTGAGTTTCTGCGTGTGCATTCGCCCTCGGCGGAAGTACAGGGCCATGGCAAACCCATTCTGCAAACCGGCAAGCTCGGCGTTGGCCTGAGCAAAATCGAACCCGCCGGCAACTACGCCCTCAAACTGACCTTCGATGACGGCCACGACAGCGGTTTGTTCACCTGGGATTACCTGGAGCAGTTAGCCCTGCGTCAGGCCGAGTTGTGGAGCGATTACCTGGCCACCCTGAATGCTGCTGGCAAATCCCGCGACCCCAACGAAAGCGCGGTCAAGTTAATGCTCTGAAGCCTCCAAGCCCTGCGCTTGCCAGTCTTTGCTTGCTGCGCAGGGGTGCTTCTTATTCCCTTCTGCCCCACGACAGCCGGTCGCGCCCTGCGGCCTCTCTGGCGCGCTGTTGCCAGCCAGTTAGAGCGCATTTTCTAATCCTTCTCTGCATACTCTTCGTGCATTTAGCCGGGATCGCCGCTGGCTTGCACAAATTCTCAAACTCGGGTAACCAAGTAGCTGGAAGTTTTCTCGCCTTAGGCGGTACCTAAAACGAGACATATTGCGGAGCGATCCGCCCTTGGTAATCCGGGCAATACTAGGTTCACGGAAGCTGTTCAATCTCTCGCAGGGTACGGCCGTGCAACGCACTGCGTGGTGACGGTCAAGACAACGCGGATACGCAGTGGAAGGGTTTTCCACACGTATTCGCGCTTGTTTAACTCAGCAGACCGATGCGCAGCAGACTTGAAGCAGGTTCTGGCCCTGTGTCGCCGTGCACAGCAATACGCCGGTATTTCGTCTCAGGACAATGGAGCGTTGTAGATGACAAATAAGAATAATGACGACCTGAAGCATCAGGCATCTGAGAACACCTTGGGCCTCAACCCGGTGATTGGTATCCGCGGCAAAGATTTGCTCAGCTCCGCCCGCATTGTGCTCAAGCAAGCCCTCAAGCAACCTCTGCACAGCGCCAAACACCTTGCTCACTTCAGCATCGAGCTGAAGAACGTGATGCTCGGCCAGTCCGACCTCACGCCGAATGACGGCGACCGGCGTTTTGCCGACCCGGCCTGGAGCCAAAATCCGCTGTATCGTCGCTACCTGCAAACCTACCTGGCGTGGCGCAAAGAGCTGCATGATTGGGTCGAGCACAGCAACCTGTCTGAACAGGATGCCAGCCGTGGCCATTTCGTGATCAACCTGATGACCGAAGCCATGGCCCCCAGCAACAGCATGGCCAACCCGGCTGCCGTTAAACGCTTCTTCGAAACCGGCGGCAAAAGCCTGCTCGACGGCCTGTCGCACCTGGCTCAGGACATCGTCAACAATGGCGGCATGCCCAGCCAGGTCAACATGACCGCTTTCGAGGTTGGCACAAGCCTGGCCACCACCGATGGCGCAGTGATTTTCCGCAATGATGTGCTTGAGCTGATCCAGTACAAACCCGTCACCGAGCAGGTGCACGAGCGCCCACTGCTGGTGGTGCCGCCGCAGATCAACAAGTTCTACGTTTTCGACCTGTCACCGGAAAAGAGCGTGGCGCGCTTCCTGCTGCGCCATGGCGTTCAGACCTTCGTGGTGAGCTGGCGCAACCCAACCAAGGCACACCGCGAGTGGGGCCTGTCGACGTATATCGAGGCGCTGAAAGAAGCCATTGATGTGGTCAGCGCCGTCACCGGTAGCAAAGACATCAACATGCTCGGCGCCTGCTCAGGCGGCCTGACCACGGCATCGCTGTTGGGCCATTACGCCGCGACCGGCGAGAAAAAAGTGCACGCGCTGACACTGCTGGTCAGCGTGCTGGATAATCGCCTGGAAACTGACGTAGCGCTGTTTGCCGACGAAAAAAGCCTGGAGATGGCCAAGCGCCGCTCTTACCAAGCGGGCGTACTCGAAGGCAGCGATCTAGCTAAAGTGTTCGCCTGGATGCGCCCCAACGACCTGATTTGGAATTACTGGGTCAACAACTACCTGCTGGGCAACGAGCCGCCGGTATTCGACATCCTCTACTGGAACAACGACACCACGCGCCTGCCAGCGGCCTTGCATGGCGAGTTTATCGACATGTTTACCTCCAACCCGCTGATTCGCGCAGGTGCGCTGGAGGTTTGCGGCACGCCAATCGACCTCAAGCAAGTCACCAGCGACCTCTACTGCGTGGCCGGCACCACCGACCACATCACCCCGTGGGAGTCGTGCTACAAATCGGCCAACCTGTTCGGCGGTAATGTCGAGTTCGTGCTGTCCAACAGCGGGCATATCCAGAGCATTCTCAACCCGCCGGGTAACCCGAAAGCCCGCTACATGACCAACACCCAGATGCACGCGGACCCGAAAACCTGGCAGGCCAGTTCAACCAAGCACGCTGATTCCTGGTGGCTGCATTGGCAAGTCTGGCTGGCGCAGCGCTCCGGCGAGCTGAAAAAAGCCCCCACTCAACTCGGCAATAAAAAATACCCCGCCGGCGAAGCAGCCCCCGGTACTTACGTTCACGAACGCTGATCACCTGCGCGCAGCGCAGCACTGCCCGCGGCACTGGATGTGTCGCTCGCCCACCCGTTCACTTGAGCGGGTGGGCGAACCAGGCTTCGTCCTGGCGCTTCTGGAACAGACCCGGAGGGTCTGACCCAGCGTTTTAACTGATAGGGCCTCTGCGCATGTCGCTACCTTTCGTATTTCGCACCATCGAACTGGACGGCCAAACCATCCGCACCGCCGTTCGCCCCGGCAATGGCGAGATGACGCCGCTGCTGATTTTCAACGGCATTGGCGCCAACCTCGAACTGGTCATGCCCTTCGTACGCGCCCTGGACCCGAACCTGGAAGTCATCGCCTTCGACGTACCCGGTGTTGGCGGCTCCTCTACGCCCAGCACGCCGTACCGCTTCCCTGGCCTGGCCAAGCTGGCGGCGCGCATGCTTGATTACCTCGACTACGGTCAGATCAATGTGATTGGCGTGTCCTGGGGCGGCGCCCTGGCGCAGCAATTCGCCCACGATTACCCGGAGCGCTGCAAAAAGCTGATCCTCGCGGCTACCTCGGCCGGCGCGGTGATGATTCCCGGCAAACCCAAGGTGCTCTGGTGCATGGCCAGCCCACGGCGTTATGTGCAGCCGTCCTACGGCGTGCAAATTGCCCCCGAGATCTACGGCGGCGCATTCCGCCGCGACCCGAAACTGGCCCTGGCGCATGCCAGTAAAGTCCGCTCGGGCGGCAAGATGGGCTACTACTGGCAACTGTTCGCAGGCTTGGGCTGGACCAGCATCCACTGGCTGCACAAGATCCGCCAACCGACGCTGGTAATGGCCGGCGACGACGACCCGCTGATCCCGCTGGTGAACATGCGCCTGCTGGCCTGGCGTATCCCCAACTCCGAATTGCACGTGATCGACGATGGTCACTTGTTTCTGGTGACCCGCGCCGAGGCCGTTGCGCCGATCATCATGAAATTTCTTGAGGAAGAACGTCAGCGCGCGATCATGCACCCGCAGCCCACCCCTGCTCGCACGCTGGGCTAAGCGCACCTAGGTTGGGCGAGTGCAACCGCAGCGCGCACTGGCGCTGTGCTTGACGCTCAAGGCTTGACCCACTTTCGGGCACGTTGTATTACCTGAGAACTAGCGCGCGGCAGTCTGGAACGCACATGCGCGCGCATTGGTACAAGCCTTGCTGCTGAGCTACCAACCTTGAAGTCTCACGGTTTGACGACGGAGTGTTGCCCAATGCGAGACCAGCCCGCCAAACGCGCCTTACCGGCGAACACAAGCGTAATGAACGCGCAAAATGCGGTGGTCGGCCTGCGCGGCCGCGACCTGCTGTCCACCCTGCGCCGCCTGGCTCTGCAAGGGGTCAAACAACCCATTCATAGCGCACGGCATGTCGCGGCACTCGGCGGCCAACTGGGTCGCGTGCTACTGGGCGACAAGCCGTTCAAGGTCAACCCGCATGACCCACGTTTCGCCGACCCGACCTGGCGTGACAACCCACTTTACAGCCGCAGCCTGCAAGCCTACTTGGCCTGTCAGAAACAGCTGAATGACTGGATCGACGAGAGCAGCCTGGACGCCGATGACCGTGCCCGCGCGCGCTTTGTTGCCACCCTGCTGGGGGATGCCCTGGCACCCTCCAATACCCTGCTCAACCCGCAGGTGATCAAGGAGCTGTTCAACAGCGGTGGCAGCAGCCTGCTCAAGGGGGTGACGCATCTATTCGATGACCTGGTGAACAACGATGGCATGCCCAGCCAGGTCAGCAAACATGCCTTCGAGGTTGGCCGTAACCTGGCCGCGACTAGCGGCGCCGTGGTGTTTCGCAGCGAGCTGCTGGAGCTGATCCAATACAAGCCCATGAGCGAAAAGCAGTACGCCAAGCCCCTGCTGATCGTACCGCCGCAGATCAACAAGTTTTATATCTTCGACCTCTCCAGCGAGAAGAGCTTTGTCCAGTACGCGCTGAAGAACGGCCTGCAAACCTTTGTCATCAGCTGGCGCAACCCTGACCCAAGACACCGCGAGTGGGGCTTATCGAGCTATGTCGAAGCCCTGGAAAAAGCCATCGACGTCTGCCGTGAAATCACCGGCAACAAAGACGTCAACCTGCTTGGCGCCTGCGCCGGCGGCCTGACCATCGCCGCCCTACAAGGCCACCTGCAGGCCAAACGGCAACTGCGCAAAGTGGCCAGCGCCACCTATATGGTCAGCCTACTCGACAGTCAGATCGACAGCCCGGCCATGCTGTTTGCCGATGAAAAAACTCTGGAAGCGGCCAAGCGCCGCTCCTATCAGCAAGGCGTACTCGACGGTCGCGACATGGCGCGGGTGTTCGCCTGGATGCGCCCGAATGATCTGATCTGGAATTACTGGATCAACAACTACCTGCTCGGTAAACAGCCGCCGGCCTTCGACATCCTCTACTGGAATAACGACAACACTCGCCTACCGGCTGCGCTGCATGGCGATTTGATCGACTTCTTCCAACACAACCCGCTGATCCGCCCGCTTGGCCTGGAAGTGTGTGGCACGCCAATCGACCTGCAGAAGGTTACGGTGGACAGCTTCAGCGTTGCCGGGATCAACGATCACATCACCCCCTGGGATGCGGTGTATCGCTCAACCCTGCTGCTGGGCGGCAACCGGCGCTTTATTCTGTCCAACAGCGGGCATATCCAGAGCATCCTCAATCCACCGGGCAACCCTAAATCCAACTACCTGGAAAACCCCAAGCTGAGCGGCGATCCGCGCGCCTGGTATCAGGACGCGGAGCACGTACAAGGCAGCTGGTGGCCCGTGTGGCTGAGCTGGATGCAGGAGCGTTCAGGCGAGCAGCGAGACACCCTGATGGCTCTCGGTAACCAGCATTACCCAGCCACAGAAGCAGCCCCTGGCACCTATGTGCATGTGCGTTAAAACGCCTCACTCAATATGCTCAAACGGGTCGCAGGTGACTGCTGCCCGTTCTCACCAACCGTTCTGCGGCCAGAATAAGAACAACCAATGAAGACCCGCGACAGAATCCTTGAATGTGCCCTGCTGCTGTTTAACCAGAAGGGCGAGCCGAATGTCTCCACCCTGGAAATCGCCAACGAACTGGGCATCAGCCCGGGCAATCTGTACTACCACTTCCACGGTAAGGAGCCGCTGATCCTTGGCCTGTTCGAGCGCTTTCAGGCCGAGCTGGCACCGCTGCTCTCACCGCCCGAAGACGTACAGCTGGATGTAGAAGACTACTGGTTGTTTCTGCACTTGATCGTTGAACGCCTGGCCCACTACCGCTTTCTGTTCCAGGACCTGTCCAACCTGACCAGTCGCCTGCCGAAACTGGAACGCGGCATACGCCATTGGCTCAACAGTCTAAAGCGCACCCTGGCCGGACTGTTGGCGCGCCTGCAAATCGCCGGGCAGCTGCAAAGCGATACTCAGTCGTTGGGTCAGCTGGTTGAACAAATCACCCTGACCCTGATGTTCTCCCTCGACTACCAACGCATCATCGGCCGCGACAGCGAAAGTCGTCTGGTGGTTTACCAGGTGATGATGCTGGTGGCGCCGCACCTGGCCGAGGAGTCGCGCTATGCAGCCACACACCTGGCGCAGCGCTACTTAGAGGATTGAGCCGGCCCTAAACGTAAACGCCCGGCGCTAGGCCGGGCGTTTGCGGTGACTGCTGTGCGTCTTAAGACTGCGCGGCAGGTGTTACAGGCGCAGCAGGAGCAACGGCTGGAGCGGCTGGAGCGGGTGCAACAGCTGCAACCGGCTCAGCAGGCTTAGCCGCAGGTTTTACGGCTGGCTTGGCAGGCGCTTTAGCCGCTGGTTTAGCCGCGACCTTGGCCGGCGCCTTGGCTACCGGTTTAGCAGCCGCTTTGGCTGCAGGCTTCGCGACCACCTTTGCAGCTGGCTTGGCAGCAGGTTTAGCGGCGGGCTTAGCCGCTACTTTCTTGACTGCAGGCTTAACCGATTTAACCGAAACACCGGTCAGCTGCTCGATCTGCTTGGTCAGGCTTTCAACTTTGGCGTTAAGCGCTTTTACTTCATTGCGGCTCGGTACACCAAGACGCGAGATAGCGTTGTTCAGGCGTTTGTCGAAGGCTTCTTCCAGCTCATTCCACTTGCCCATCGCCTTGTCTTTAACTTCATCAACTCTCGACTTGGCGGTGTCTACTTTCGACTCAACCGTGGACTTAACAGCCCCCACTTGTTTGTCGACTTCGCTCTTGGCCTGCTTCTCAGCTTTTTCGCCATCCTTAACCAGCGTGTCGAACAGCTTGTTGCCGTCCTTGCTGACCTTGGAGTAAGCGCCCAGACCCGCCAACCAGATTTGACGCGAGTATTTTTCTACTTCGCCAATCCAGGAAGTGGTTTGCTTTTCGGTTTTCTTTTTGACGGCCATCCTGCTCTCCTTATTTGGTACGCGCGACGTGCTCGAGCAACGCGCTCAGCTCATCCAGCTTAGCAGACAGTACTTCTACGTCCTGCTTAGACGGGATGCCAAGGCGGTTCAACGCGCTGCCGACACGGTTATCGAAAGCCTTCTCGATTTTGTCGAGTTGCACTTCAACTTTGCCTTTCACACTGCTGACATTGCTGGTGACAGTGGTCTTAACGCTATCGATCTGGCTGTTGGCGGCTTCAACTTGCTCGTTGACCAGTTTTTTGCCCTGTTTCTCAACGCCTTCACCGCTTTTCACGAGTTCTTTGAAGTACTCGGAACCTTCCTGACCGGCCTTGGCGTAAGCACCCAGCCCCGCCAGCCAGATTTTGCGGGCATAACCTTTGGCATCGCTGAGCACGCTGGTGCTTTCTTCAACGACGGCTTTCTTTTTAACGGCAACTTTCGACATGGTGCACCTCACTCTAGTGTTTCGAGGAAACGCCCACGGAATGCAGGCTTGGGTACACCATATCGATGAAAATTAGAAACCGCATACTAAGCCGCGCGAAAACACACAAAAGCCGCTGTTGGATACACCTTTAAGCCTTGAGGTTTTTGTCCAAGGCCTCTTCGATCTCACGCTTAATGCTGCTGCTCATCGCTGACAGCAACAACCCCAGGCTGAGCTGCACACGCACAGTGTTTTCATGCACCTCAATGCGGCCATCGGCGCCGCGGCGCTTGAATTCCAGGTTGTCGCCGTTCCAGTGGTAACGCACGTCGTATTCGCGGGCCAAACGCTCGGCCAATTGCTCAGCTTTTTCCCGAGCGGCATCACGCCCTAGAGAGTGGGGGCGTTCGACGGTGATCTTGGCCATGGCATTTCTCCTCGCCGGTTAACTGCGACCTTAAGTCGCTGCGACTATAGCAAGGCTGTAGGCCGCAAGCTGCAGGCAGCTTGCGCGATAACGCGGGCGCAGATCTTTGTTCTTTGCCGCGCACGGCCCAAACCTAGCGCAGCTTTTTGGGTTTAGAATGGGCGCCACTCTAGATCCAGCCTCTCTGTTTTAGGAAAGGGCACGATGAACGACCCGCGCAACAGCAGCGACAGCGAACCCACCACGCATTTTGGCTTCCAGAATGTGCCGGAAAGTCAGAAGGCAGAGAAAGTCGCCGAGGTTTTTCACTCGGTGGCGGCCAAATACGACCTGATGAATGATGTGCTCTCCGGCGGCATGCACCGCCTGTGGAAGCGTTTCACCATCGAGCTGTCCGGCGTGCGCAGCGGTAACCGCGTGCTGGATATTGCCGGCGGCACCGGTGACCTGACCCGCAAATTTTCCAGTTTGGTTGGCCCGACTGGCGAAGTGGTGCTGGCTGATATCAACGAGTCGATGCTGCGCGTCGGCCGTGACCGCCTGCTCGACAAGGGCGTGGCCGGCAACGTCAGCTTCGTCCAGGCCGATGCAGAAAAACTGCCGTTCCCGGACAACCATTTCGACGTGGTGACTATCGCCTTCGGCCTGCGCAACGTGACGCACAAAGAAGATGCCATTCGCTCGATGTTGCGCGTGCTCAAGCCCGGTGGTCGCCTGCTGATCTTGGAATTCTCCAAGCCTTCCAGCCCGCTGCTGTCGAAGTTTTATGATGCCTACTCGTTCAAATTCATGCCGCTGGCCGGCAAGCTGATCACCAACGACGCCGAAAGCTACCGCTACCTGGCCGAGTCGATCCGCATGCACCCGGATCAGGACACCCTCAAGGCGATGATGGTGGAAGCCGGCTTTGAGCGCGTGACCTTCCATAACATGACCGGCGGCATCGTCGCCCTGCACCGCGGCATCAAACCCTGATGATCCTCACCGGGCTGCTGGCCGGCGTCGAGCTCGGCCTTAACCGTGTACTGGCCATGGACAGCACCGCATTGCCACGCCTGGCGCGCTTGAGTGGCCGGGTGATCGCCGTGGAATGCGCCGCGCCAAAGCTGCAGCTGTTTATCCTGCCCAGCGCCAACGGCCTACAACTGGCCGCGCAATGGGCCGGTGAGGCGGATTGCCATCTGCGCGCACCCGCGGCAAGCCTGCTACGCCTGGCCACCAGCAAGGACAAAACCAGCATTCTGCACAGCCCGGACGTCAGCCTGGACGGCGACAGTGCCGCCCTGCTGGAGCTGGCCAAAATCCTGCAGGATCTCGAACTGGACTGGGAGTACGAATTGTCGCGCTGGCTCGGCCCAGTCGGCAGCCAACTGCTCGGCGGCCATCTGCGTAGCCGGGTGAGTTGGACCAGCCAGGCGCTAGACAGCCTGCGCCTGAACCTGGCCGATTATCTCAGTGAAGAATCCCGCAGCCTGGTCGGTCAACGTGAAGCTGATGCGCGCTTCGCCGAACTGGACCACCTCAAGCTGTCCCTTGACCGACTCGACGCGCGCATCGAGCGCCTCGCCCAACGCCATAAGCCCACTGCATGAAGCTGCTTGCCGTTCGTCGTCTGTTGCGTATCCAGCGCGTAGTCATTCGCTACCAGTTGGACGACCTGTTATTCGCCCTGCCGCTGCCCTTTTGGGCGCGCGTGCTGCGTTATGCCTTGCCGTGGCGCTGGCTGCCGCGCACATCGCTCGACCTGTCACGCGGCGCACGTCTGCGCTTGGCCCTGGAAGAGCTAGGGCCAATCTTCATTAAGTTCGGCCAGGTGCTCTCCACCCGCCGCGACCTGCTGCCACTGGATATCGCCGATGAGCTGGCCAAGCTGCAGGACAGGGTGCCGCCCTTTGACCCGGCCAAAGCCCAAGCGCTGATCGAAGCGCAACTGGGGGCCAAGGTCAGCGAGGTGTTTGCCCGTTTTGATGCCCTGCCGCTGGCATCGGCTTCAGTGGCTCAAGTGCATGCCGCGCAGCTAAAAAGCGGCGAAGAAGTGGTGGTCAAAGTCATCCGCCCAGGCCTTGAGCCGGTGATTGCACAGGACATCGCATGGCTGTTCCTGCTGGCCAAACTGGCCGAGCGCGCCTCCGCCGACGCCCGTCGCCTGCACCCGGTGGAAGTGGTCAGCGACTACGAGAAAACCATCTACGACGAACTCGACCTGTTACGCGAAGCGGCCAATGCCAGCCAGTTGCGCCGCAACTTTGAAGGCTCGCCTCTGCTCTATGTGCCGCAGGTGTACTGGGACTATTGCCGGCCGAAAGTGCTGGTGATGGAGCGCATCTACGGTATTCAGGTCACCGACCTGGAAACCCTGGCCGACCAGCGCACCGATATGAAACTGCTGGCCGAACGCGGCGTGGAGATTTTCTTCACCCAGGTGTTCCGCGACAGCTTCTTCCACGCCGACATGCACCCCGGCAACATCTTCGTCAGCACCCGCACGCCGTGGAACCCGCAGTACATCGCGATCGACTGCGGCATCATCGGCAGCCTCACCGCTGAAGATCAGGACTACCTGGCGCGCAACCTGATTGCCTTCTTCAAGCGCGATTACCGTCGCGTGGCACAGCTGCATATCGACTCGGGCTGGGTGCCGGCGGAAACCAAGATCAATGATTTCGAGGCGGCCATCCGCACCGTCTGCGAGCCGATCTTCGAGAAACCGCTGAAAGACATCTCCTTCGGTCAGGTGCTGCTGCGTCTGTTCCAGACTGCGCGACGCTTCAATATGGAAGTGCAGCCGCAACTGGTACTGCTACAGAAAACCCTACTGAATATCGAAGGCCTGGGCCGCCAGCTGTACCCGGACCTGGACCTGTGGAGCACCGCACAGCCTTTTCTTGAGCGCTGGATGCGTGAACGTATCAGCCCGCTGCAGCTGCTGCGCAACCTGCAACTGCAGGCGGAACAAGTGCCGCACCTGTCGCAAATTGCCCGTGAAACCCTCGAGCGCCTCAATCAGCAACCGGTCAGCCGCCAGACACAACCGGTGTCGAACCGCCAATGGCCGGCTCGCCTGCTCGGCGCGGCCCTGATCGGCGGAGCCGCTACTCAGGGCCTGGCGCTGAGCCTAATCGCCTGGCCGAGCTGGCTGATGCTCGCGGGCGGCCTCTATCTGGTGCTGCGCCGATAGCCACACCGGATGCGCGCTGGCACACTAGCTTTCTCAATTAAGCAGCCCAAGATGGGCGGATACAGCAATGACTGACTGGCTCGACGACATCAATTGGAACAGCGACGGCCTGGTGCCGGCCATCGCCCAGGACCACAAGACCGGCCGCGTGTTGATGATGGCCTGGATGAACCGTGAAGCCCTGGCCCTGACCGCCAGCGAGCAGCGCGCCATTTACTGGTCGCGCTCACGCGGCAAACTCTGGCGTAAGGGCGAAGAATCCGGGCATGTGCAGAAACTGCATGAAATGCGCCTGGACTGCGACGCTGACGTGATCATCCTGATGGTTGAACAGCTGGGCGGTATCGCCTGCCACACCGGCCGCGAGAGCTGCTTTTACCGGGTGTTTGAGAACGGCACCTGGAAAATCGTCGAAGCGGTGCTGAAAGACCCGCACGCCATCTACAGCGCAGGACATACCCATGAGTGACACAGGCATGACTGATACCCTGAGCCGCCTGGCCGAGGTGCTGGAGTCGCGCAAAGGCGCGGCCGCCGACAGCTCCTATGTCGCCAGCCTGTACCACAAGGGCCTGAACAAGATTCTGGAAAAGGTCGGAGAGGAATCGGTGGAAACCATCCTCGCCGCCAAGGATGCGGCGGTCAGCGGTGACTGCAGCGACGTGATTTACGAAACCGCCGACCTGTGGTTCCACAGCCTGGTCATGCTCGCCGCCCTCGGCCAGCATCCCCAGGCGGTACTGGACGAACTAGACCGACGCTTTGGCCTCTCCGGGCACGCGGAAAAAGCCGCACGCTCGCAAGACTGATTAAACCTTCACTTTCGGAGTACGCATTATGGGATTCGGTGGCATTAGCATCTGGCAACTCCTGATCATCCTGCTGATCGTGGTCATGCTGTTCGGCACCAAGCGCCTCAAGGGCCTGGGTTCGGACCTGGGCGACGCGATCAAGGGCTTCCGTAAGTCGATGGACAACGGCGACGCTGATAAGCCAGCCCCTGCCGTGGACGAGCCGAAAGGCCAGACCATCGACGCCCAGGCGCGCAAGGTCGAAGAACCGGCGAAAAAAGACTAAGCCATGTTCGATATCGGTTTTACCGAACTGCTGCTGGTCGGCATCGTTGCCCTGGTCGTACTGGGGCCTGATCGCCTGCCCGGTGCGGTGCGGACCGCCGGGTTGTGGATCGGCCGGATCAAGCGCAGCTTCAGTGCCATCAAGGCTGAGGTCGAGCGCGAGATCGGTGCAGATGAAATCCGTCGCCAGCTGCATAACGAGCAGATCCTTGAGCTGGAGCGGGAAATGAACGCGATGAAGCAAAACCTCAACGCACCGCTTAGCACCCTCACCGAACCGAGCCCCGCAGCGCCCCCAGCAGCAGAGCCGGTTGCCGCTACCGAAAGCACCCGCCAGGATAAAAACCCGCAGCCATGAGCCAACGACCGGACAGCGATCAGGAAATGCCCCTGGTCTCCCACCTGACCGAACTGCGCACGCGCCTGCTGCGCATTGTGGCGGCGGTATTCGCCTTGTTTGCCGGGCTGTTTTATTTCTCCCAAGACATCTACGCGCTGGTCGCCGCACCGCTGCGCGCCTACCTGCCGGAAGGCGCGACGATGATCGCCACAGGGGTGGCCTCGCCATTCCTGACGCCGTTCAAGCTGACGTTGATGGTCGCGCTATTTCTCGCCATCCCGATCATCCTGCATCAGATCTGGGGCTTTATCGCGCCGGGGCTGTACAAGCATGAGAAGCGCATTGCCGTCCCGCTGCTGATCTCCAGCATCCTGCTGTTCTACGCTGGCATGGCCTTCGCCTACTTCGTGGTATTCCCGATCATGTTCGGCTTCTTCGCCAGCGTGACCCCTGAAGGCGTGGCGATGATGACCGACATCGGCCAGTACCTGGATTTTGTGCTGACCCTGTTCTTCGCCTTCGGCGTCGCGTTCGAAATCCCGATTGCCACCTTTCTACTGATCTGGGTCGGGGTTGTCGATGTCGCCACCCTGCGCAAAAGCCGGCCCTACGTGATTGTCGGCTGCTTTGTCGTCGGCATGGTGCTGACCCCGCCCGATGTGTTCTCGCAGACCTTGCTGGCCGTGCCTATGTGGCTGCTGTTTGAAGCCGGCCTGCTCTGCGGCAGCCTGGTCAAACGCCGCGACGAACAGGACGCTGCAGCGCAAGAAGCCGAAAGCGACAGCCCTTCCAACGACCAACCGCCCGCTGCGCAACCGTGAACCTGCTGCTACTGGAAGACGGCGACTTTATCGCCGCTGACCGCGTGCTGCTCAGCGGCCGCCGCCTCAAGCACCTGCATGACGTCCACCGCGCTGAAGCAGGCGATACCCTGCGCGTGGGCCGCTTGAATGGCCTGATGGGCAGCGGCCAACTGCTGCGCCTGGACGCCGAACAGGCCGAGCTGAGCGTGCAGCTCGATCAACCGCCGCCAGCCAAACTGTCACTGACCCTGTTGCTCGCCCTGCCCCGACCGAAGATGCTGCGCCGTGTACTGCAAACCGTCAGCAGCATGGGCGTGCCTCGACTGATTTTGCTGAACAGCTACCGAGTGGAAAAAAGCTTCTGGCAGACGCCCTTCCTCGAGCCAGCAGCGATTCGCGAACAGCTGATCCTCGGCCTGGAACAGGCTCGGGACACGGTGCTGCCGGAAGTCATTATCGAGAAGCGCTTCAAACCCTTTGTCGAAGACCAGCTGCCCGCTATCGCAGCCGGCACCATGGGCCTGGTGGGCCATCCCGGCGACTTCCCAGCCTGCCCGCGCGCAGTCGAACAGGCGGTAACCCTGGCTATCGGCCCGGAAGGCGGCTGGATTCCCTACGAGGTGGAAAAACTGCAGCAAGCCGGCCTGCAACCTGTGCAACTGGGCGCGCGGATTCTGCGAGTGGAAACCGCCGTTACTGCGCTGCTGGCGCGGTTGTTCTAACCCGCCGGGCTCGGGCGCTAGCTCTCTAGAAGAAAAGTCACTGGCCCGTCATTGATCAGGTGCACCTGCATATCCGCACCGAACTGGCCGGTGGCGACCTGCGGATGTTTAACCCGGGCTTGCGCCACCAGCAGGTCAAACAGCTCGGCCCCGAGGGCTGGCGGCGCGGCGCTGGAGAAGCTTGGGCGCAGACCGCTCTTGGTGTCGGCGGCCAGGGTGAATTGCGACACCAGCAGCAAGCCGCCGCCGACGTCGCTCAGCGACAGGTTCATCTTACCCGCCGCGTCACTGAATACCCGGTAGTTGAGCAGTTTGTGCAGAACTTTCTCAACGCTGGCGGGCGTGTCCTGCGGCTCGACGCCAACCAGTGCCAGCAAGCCCTGATCAATTGCGCCAACCACCTCACCCGCGACCTCAACCCGAGCACTGCGCACCCGCTGAATCAATGCCTTCATGCTTCCTCTTCCGGCGATAGATTAAGCAGGCGCCGCGCCAGTTCATCTGCGGCGCGCACCAGCGCATCAGTAATTCCACACTCGGCGGCCGAATGCCCGGCGTCGCGGATAATTTGCAGCTCGCTGTTGGGCCATGCCTGGTGCAGCGCCCAGGCGTTGTCCAACGGACAGATCACGTCATAGCGGCCATGCACAATCACGCCGGGCAGGTGGGCGATCTTCGGCATATCGCGTAGCAGTTGATTGGGTTCAAGAAAGGCGTTGTTGACGAAGTAATGGCATTCAATCCGGGCGATCGACAGCGCGCGGTGGGCATCGCTGAAGCGGTCGACCACCTGCGGATTGGGGCGCAGGGTGGCGGTACGGCCTTCCCACGTGGACCAGGCTTTGGCCGCATGCATCTGGGCGATCTGGTCCGGGCCGGTTAGGCGTTTATAAAAGGCCTGCATCAGATTGCCGCGCTCATCTGCCGGGATCGGCGCCAGGTAATCTTCCCAGTAATCAGGGAACATGCGGCTCGCGCCCTCCTGATAGAACCAGTCGAACTCCTGCGGCCGGCACAGGAAGATGCCACGCAGAATCAACCCATGCACACGCTGCGGGTGAGCCTGGGCGTAAGCCAAGGCCAGGGTCGAACCCCAGGATCCGCCGAACAGTACCCACTTGTCGATGCCGAGGTGCTCGCGGATCTGCTCCATGTCGGCGATCAGCGCCTGGGTGGTGTTGTTCTCCAGGCTGGCGTGGGGCGTTGAGCGACCGCAGCCACGCTGGTCGAAGGTGACGATGCGGTAGAGATTGGGATCAAAATAGCGCCGGCTGGCAGCATCACACCCGGCCCCCGGCCCGCCGTGGATAAACACCACAGGCAGACCATCCGGCGAACCGCTTTCGTCCACATACAGCACGTGCGGCGCTTGCACGGCCAACTCATGACGGGCGTAGGGTTTTATCTCCGGATACACGGTCTGCATGGCATGCTCCTGACTTGACCTGAATAATGCATGGCGTAACTGTTAACGGCCCTGCGCAACACAACCACGGGCGCAAGCGCTGATGCACTGCGGGGCATCATAACCATGAAAAAGGAGTTGAGCATGCCAACACGGATATTTGCCTTAGCTTTTGTAATGTTTTGCACCCTGCTCGCCGGTTGCGGCGGAAAAGACGACCCGCAGGCCGCGCTGGAAGCCGCTGTGCAACAGTTGCAGGACAACCTTGAGGCCAAGAAAAACACCGCGGTACTCGACCAGTTGCATCCGCAGTTCTCGGCCCAAGGCGAATTTGACCGCGAGTGGGCGCAGCGCACCATGTTGCTGCTGTTTATGCGCCACAAGCACATCAAGGTGCTGGCCCTGAGCAAGGCCAGCTACGTTGACGCGACCTACCGCGAAAAAGGCCACACCGAGGCCCAAGTCGGCCTGACCGGCGCCGAAGGCCTGATCCCCGACAGCGCCCGCCACTACAGCGTCAAGCTGGAGTGGTGGCTGGAGGGTGATGAATGGAAACTGGCGCGGCTAGGTTGGCAATAGCCGGCCAAACGCAGCTGGGAATCTTGCTGCGCTGCAAGTCATCGACTTGCAGCGACAGAAGACGCGAAAGTAGACCGATAAGCCGCCTCTAGCGCGTCGGGTTTATCTGCACATCCGTGCGCCGCCAGATCAACTCGCGGGTGTCATAACCACGGCTGCGTGCTTCTTCGAGCAAGGTTGTACGGTTCTGCGGGCTGAGTTCCTGATCACGCGTTAGCAGCCAGAGATACTCGCGATTAGGGTGGCCAACCAGTGCAGTCTGGTAGTCATCATCCAGGTAAAGCACCCAGTATTCACCCTTGGTCAGCCCCGGCAGCAGGCGGCTGGCCCAATTATCGAAACGCACCCAAAGCTTGTTGGTTTTGCCTGGCACCTGAGCCACGGCCTGGCCTTGCACCTGCTGCATATCGCCGTCAAGGGTACGGCAGCGGTTGGTCACGCCAAGCGTGCCGCCTTCTTGTAATTCATAGAGTGCTTCGGACTGTGCACAGTTGCGCTGGAAGAACATCGGTAACCGCGCCTGCTCATACCAAGTGCCCTGATAACGTTGCAGATCGACCTGCTCCACCGTTTTCGGCGGCACCACACCGGTGCCGGAGTTGGCACACCCAACCAACGCGACGGCTGCGGCTAATACCGCGAACAGGCGCATTACTTGAGCCCCTTGCCGGAAAACAACAGGACCTGCTCACCGGCGTACTGCACGCTGATAAAGCGCTGCTCATCGCCCCAGGTACAGCTGGACATGCCCAAAGCACCTGCACACTCGGTAGGCTTACCCAGCAAATTTTCGACATCAGCCTTGCTCATACCCGGCTTGAGCTGAGCGTAATTATCCTGATTGATCTTGCTGCAGGCAGCCAACAGCAAACAACCAGCGAGTAGCGCGACAACACGCAGAGACATAGGGGAACTCCTGAGGAAATAGCCAAGCTCAGCTTGGCATAGCAAAAGCGAATTTGTCTGCTTGGATGCTAAAAGCGCGAGCCCGGTTCCAGCCGAAAAGCCGATTCTTCGGCGCTGGAGAACCGCCCACGTGTTGAATTGCGATGAGGGAAACGCGCCAAGCGGGCAATCACCCGCCGGGGGCGTTCGACAAAATCCAGGTAGCCGGCAAACAGTTCACGCCCAGCTGTAGCCGCCTGCTGATGCAGGGTACAAAACAGCTGCACGGCTCGGCCCTTTAGCCTCAGGCGTTCTGCATGCTCCAGCACCAGGTAGACGAACACGTGCTGAATCGGATGCAGTGGCTGATCCCAACCTTGAGCCAACCCATTTAGGGCCAACGGTTGCGCCAATATGTCACCGGCAAAAGCACGCGAGGTGTCGCGACACGATCATCTACGGCCGCTGATCAAGCAACAGCAGGGTTGCCAGTCAGTCTTCAGGCTCGCGCGGCCAGCCCTGCAACTGGCCGGCCAGGACCTGCTCAACTAGCGCGCCAAACGACTCGCGGCATGATCGTCCTGGCGCTGTTGCTTGGCAAACCATAGCGCCATGCGACTGGCTGCTACCCCAGCAGCCGTTACGCCAGGGGCGCGGCCACTGCTTACTCGCGGTGGTAGGCGCTGATGCGCAGCACTTCTTCCTTGGAGCCGAGGAAGACGGCAACGCGCTGATGCAGGGATGTTGGCTGGATATCAAGGATGCGCTGGGTGCCGTTGGTGGCCACACCGCCAGCCTGCTCGATGATCATCGCCATCGGGTTAGCTTCATACATCAGGCGCAGCTTGCCTGGCTTCTCTGGCTCGCGGCTGTCGCGCGGGTACATAAAGACGCCGCCGCGGGTCAGGATGCGGTGCACGTCGGCCACCATCGCGGCGACCCAACGCATGTTGTAGTTCTTGCCCAGCGGCCCGGTTTCACCCGCCAGCAGTTCGCTGACATAACGCTGCACCGGCGCTTCCCAGTGACGCTGGTTGGACATGTTGATGGCGAACTCTTTGGTCGACTCCGGCACCTTGATGTTGTCGTGGGTCAGCACAAAGCTGCCCAGTTCGCGGTCCAGGGTGAAGCCTTTAACGCCATCACCGAGGGTCAGCATCAACATGGTTTGCGGGCCGTAGATGGCGTAACCGGCGCACACCTGCTCGGTGCCGGGCTGGAGGAAAGCCTCCTCACCCAGATCACCTTCATCGCCATTACGGTCCGGGCAACGCAGCACCGAAAAAATAGTGCCGACCGAGACGTTGACATCAATGTTGCTGGAGCCGTCGAGCGGGTCGAATACCAGCAGGTAGGCCCCTTTCGGGTACTTGCCAGGAATCTGGTAAGCGTTGTCCATTTCTTCCGACGCCATGCCGGCCAGGTGACCGCCCCACTCGTTGGCTTCCAGCAGGATTTCGTTGGAAATCACGTCGAGTTTCTTCTGCACCTCGCCCTGCACGTTCTCGGTGCCCATGCTGCCCAGCACGCCACCCAGTGCGCCCTTCGATACCTGATGGCTGATTTCCTTACAGGCCCGTGCGACCACTTCGATAAGGAAACGCAGATCGGCCGGGGTGTTGTTGCTGCGGGTCTGCTCGATCAGGTAACGGCTGAGGGTAACGCGGGACATGGATGGCTCCGGAGGGAATGAAATCGCGCGCAGTTTACCCCTTTAGCGGCTAAAGCGCCTTAGCACTGGATGGAAGGAGGCGCGGCGCATCGCAAGCACTGGCTCAAGCCAGGCTACAAACCCGATTACGCCCCTCATGCTTCGCCTGATAAAGCGATGCATCAGCCACCTGCAGCAACTCATCCAGCGCTTGCCCCTGCTCAGGCCAGAGTGCCAGCCCAGCCGACAACGTCACGTAACGCGCGCCGCCACGGGTCGGTAATGGGTGCGCGGCCAGCTCCCTGCAGATGGTTTCCAGGCGCTGCCTTGCCTCATGGGCGTCAGCACGGGGCAGGATCAGTAAAAACTCTTCGCCACCGATCCGAAATACCGCATCCGAGCTGCGCAGGTTTTCCAGCAGGTGCTGCGCCACGCCCTTGAGCACGTCATCACCCTCAAGGTGGCCATGTTCGTCGTTAAGCCGTTTGAAATGATCGAGGTCGATTAACGCCAGGGAAATCGGCGAATGCTCGCGCTGCGCCACAGCCAGTTCACGGGCAAAAAACTCATCCAGATAACGCCGGTTGTAGAGCCCCGTGAGCGGATCACACAGCGCCTGCTCCTGCAGCTGTTCATGCAAACTGCTGATGGTGCGCAAACGCTCCTCGCTCAGCGCCAAGGCTTCAGCCAGCTTCAATTCGCTGAGATGGCGCTGGGTAACATCACGCAGGTAAAGCATCTGCCCCAGCACCAGCGTGCCGCGATGGGTCACGCGCTCGATGGCGCGGATACGCACTTCGAAGTAACGCGCCGAACTGGCCAAAGTCAACAAACGGTCATGCTCGCCCTGAGCCGGCTGACTCAGGAGTTTTTGCAGGTCTTCACCAAGAACCGGCCAATCGGCCAAGTGCCGCCCCTGCCAGCCACTGCGCAGCCCTGCCAATTTCAGGGCAGCCTGGTTGACTTCGATCACACGCAACTGCGCATCGACCACCAGCACCGGATCGGTCAGCGCATCCAGCAGCAAGTGACGCGCCACCGGCAGCAGGTCGAACAGACGAACGCCAACGATTAACCAGGCGAACGCCACCAAGGTAAACGCAAAGCTGAACGGCGTCGGGTCAAAGCCAAACAGCATCCAACCGAACACCACATAGCTGACGTTAGCGATCCAGGGCACTGCCGTAACGAACACGAATGCCAGATAGTGGCGACGGTGCACGCCATAACTGACGATGGCCGCACGCAGTACCACCCCCATGCTGAAGGCCATAAACACGTAAACATACACAGCAGCCGCGTAGAACAGCGGCCCATGCTGATAACGAATCGACGCGCCCGGCTCATCACTCAACGGAGCGGTGCTGGCACCGTAGAACAACCCATGCCAAGGGTTGCTGAGCGCCACCAACCAGATCAGGACGGGCACCACGGTCAGACTTAACGTGCGCTGCGGCGACAACGAGCGATTTTCACTGTTGACGTACTGCCAAAGGAAAACGGCCCAAAAGGTTGGCGTCGAAAGAATCCCAGGCCAAGCCATGGTGGCCCAGAACACCTTGCAGTCGGCTCCTTGCGCAGCCATTTCAAGGCTGGCGGCGACAAGCCACCAAAGGCTCGACAAGTGCAGGACAAGAAAGCTCTCACGCCCCGGGAAATAACGCTGCCGCGTAACCCAGCGCGCCAACAGCATCACCCCAACGCAGACCACAATGGTTAGCAAAACCGGGGGGCTGAGTACCCACGTGGAATTACCGCAGGCATTCATCGACAAGGCACTGCCAGAAAAAACAGCGGAGGACGCTTGCTGGGCGAGCCGAGCAAGCACGTAGACAGCAGCCAAGAGTGGGCGACAGTAGATATATTCAAGGGCTTCCCTGACCTCAAACGCCAAGCAATTTAGCGGCTAACAATACTGCAAAAAGCCTTGTCCAGCCGGGCTTTATTTATGCAGACGATCTCACTTTAGTGCTCACCAACTCAACAAACTGGCCGCCGACAACGCTTAGGAGCCGCGCCGCTCATAGCGCTGCGAAGGCACCTACAACTGGAGCCAACCCTCGCGCCCTCCGAGGTGAAAGGGAACTCGCAGCCGCCTAAAAAGCCGCCCGTGTCATGCTCTAGGAAACGCAGGCTAAATACAGCACAGAAACTATGCCCTGGCCATTTTTCGCACAAAAAATGACCAACCGGCAGATTGTGGTTCAAAAATCCACCAAGCCCGCTATCATCGCCCGCCGCTTAACTGACGCACGCCCGCCTGATGAAAAATAACCTGATTGCCGCCGCTGAACTCGACCGCCTAGATACTTGGGCCAAATACACCGCAGACATGTGCCACAGCTGCATGTCCAGCTGCTGCACACTACCGGTCGAGGTGCGCCTCAACGACCTGATCCGCATCGGCGTAGTCGACGAATTTGAACGCAGTGAGCCTCTGAAGAACATCGCCAAACGGCTGCAGAAAGACGGGCTTGTTGAACGTTTCCACCAAAAGTCAGGCATTTTCACCCTGGTGCGCATGAGCAATAACGATTGCTACTACCTGGATCGTAAAACCCGCCTGTGCACCATCTACGAGAAGCGCCCCGATACCTGCCGCAACCACCCAAAGATCGGCCCACGCCCAGGCTATTGCGCGTACAAGCCGAAGAGCTAAGCCCAGCAAACGCGCTTGCGGTGACTTATTCTAGCCGGCATTCAACCGCGCCCCAGGTGAGCAAGCATGAGCCAGTGGCAGAACATTAGCCTGTGGATGGACCAACTCGGCGAGCCGCTGAGCCCCAGAGCCGCGCTGCAAGTAGACATTCAGGCCGACGTGGCCATCATCGGCGCCGGCTACACCGGCCTATGGACCGCCTATTACCTCAAGCGCCAGGCGCCACACCTACGCATCGTCATCCTTGAAGGCGAGATTGCCGGCTTCGGCGCTTCCGGGCGCAACGGCGGCTGGCTGATGGGCAACCTGCTCGGCCAGGACAACCTGCTCGCCGACCAGCCCAGCGCCGCACGCCAGAGCGCCTATGCGCTGCTGCATGGCATTCCCGATGAAGTCGCCAGCGTGCTGCAGCGCGAGCAAATCGCCTGCGATTACCGCAAAGCCGGCGTGCTCTATTGCGCCGCGCGCTACCCGGAGCAGCTGACCAGCCTGCGCCAACACCTGGCCGAGCTGCGGGATCTGGGTCTGGATGAAAACGACTACCGCTGGCTGACGCCCTTTGACCTGGGCAAACAGCTACAGCTGGCCAACGCCTTTGGCGCCATCTACACCCCGCACTGCGCCACCATTCAACCCGCCAAGCTGGTGCGCGGCCTGGCGCGCTGCGTGATCGCCATGGGCGTCGAACTGTATGAGCAGAGCCGGGTGATCGCCTGGCAAACCGGCCTGGTGCGCACCGCCAGCGGCAGCGTGCGCGCCGACTGGATCGTCCCAGCTGTGGAAGGCTATGCCGCCAGCCTACCGCCGCTTGGCAACCATCAATTACCGGTACAGAGCCTGCTGGTGGCCACCGAACCGCTGCCCAAGGAAGTCTGGGCCGACATCGGCCTGGAGCGCGGCCAGGCCTTCAGCGAAAACAGCCGCCAAGTGACCTACGGCCAGCGCAGCGCCGACGACCGTTTGGTATTCGGCGCCCGCGGCGGTTACCGCTTTGGCGGCCGCCTGCGCACCGATTTCAACCTCAGCGAGGACGAGCGCGACCTGCGCCGCTACCTGTTCGGCGAACTGTTCCCGCAACTCAAGCAGGTGCGCATCACCCACGCCTGGGGCGGCAACCTAGGCATGGCGCGGCGCTTTCGCCCGCACATGCTGGTAGACCGACGTAACGGCATCGCCCTGTCGGGTGGTTACGGCGGCGAAGGCGTGGGCGCGAGCAACCTCGGCGGACGCACCCTGGCTGAATTGATTCTCGACCAGCAGAGCGAGCTGACCCGCCAGCCTTGGGTGCTCGGCGATCAGTCCATCAACCAGCTGCCACGCTGGGAGCCAGAGCCCCTGCGCTGGCTCGGCTACAACGCCATTATCCAGAGCTTTGTGCACGAAGACCGTGTACTGGCCAACCCGCACAGCGCGCCCTGGCGGCGTCAGCTGGCCAGCCGTCTAGCGGCCGGCATGGAAAGATTTATGCGTTAGCGCCCCGAACAACCTTGAGAACAGCCCCCACGCCTCATAAAAAGCCCCCGCCAACAACGTTGACGGGGGCTTTTGCTACATCGCCGCATGAGTTACAGCTCGGGAGCCCGGGCGTCCTCACGCTTGGCCAACCCGCCAGCGCTGGCCTTAGGCTTGATCAGGCTGAAATCAATCAGGCTCTTGGGCTGCGCCGGATTGCCGATCAGCAGCGGCAGCGGCCGGAATTCAGTGCTCACCAGGCTTTTATGCGCCTCGTATTCATCAAAGCGCAGCCCAGCCAGGTCCGCCCAGGTGTGGATGAAATGCGATGAGCTGTAGGGCCGCGACAGCGTGTCGCTGAAATCACGCGCCTGCTGCGCTTGCCACTGCAGCGAACGCCAGAGGATAAACGGCACGGTGTACATCGGGCTGGTCGGCGCGGCCTCGTTACGCCCCAGCACATTGGGCTTGGGTGCATCGAACACCGCTTCACCGTGGTCAGCCAGGTACAGCAACAGGCTATTGGGCTCCTGCTGCGCCAGGTCTTTGATCAGGCTGGCGACCACATGGTCGTTGTACAGCAGCGCGTTGTCGTAGCTGTTGTAAGTCGGCAACTGGTCATCGGTGACATTCGCCGGCACGCCGTTACGGTCGGTGAAGCGTTCGAACTCAGGTGGATAGCGGTACTGATAACTCATATGCGTGCCCAGCAGATGCACCACCACAAACTTGCGCGGCGCCGGGTCAGCCAACACCTTGGCAAAGGGTGGCAGTACATCGCCGTCGTACTGACGAGCGTTCTGCGCACGGTTGTTGTTCAGGTAGAACTGCTCATCAGCCTGCTTAGAAAAGGTGGTGAGCATGGTGTTGCGCTTGGTCATGGTCTGCTGGTTGGTGATCCAGTAAGTCTTGTAGCCCGCCTGCCTCATCATGTTCATCACCGACGGCGTGGTCAGGTAACGCTCGGGATGCTCCTGATCGGCAAAGGTCAGCACCTGCTGTAAGGCTTCGATAGTGTAGGGGCGCGGCGTAACCACGTTGCCAAACACCTGCAACTGGTCACGCAATGCATCCAGCTCCGGTGTGGTTGCGCGCGGGTAGCCATACAGGCTCATGCGCTGACGGTTGGTCGACTCGCCAATCACCAGCACCAGGGTCGCCGGCTGACCGGCACGCGCATCCTGCAAGTTAGCCAAGGGCGCAATGCTGGCATTCTCTGCCAACAGCACCTGCATGTTGGCCAACTGCTCGCGGTAATTTTTGTAGCCCACCGCCAGCTGCCAGGGGGTGGCGGCTTCAATGCGTTGAGCAAAGTTATCCAGCCCCGCCTTCCAGCTGTCATGTTTAGTGAACTGGCGCAGCGCCGGGTAGCCCACCGAGACAAACACCGCCAATGCCGCAGCAAACAGCGCGCCAGGGCGCGACAGGTACACCGGGCGCACTTTGCGCCACAACAACCAGCCGCCCAGGCCGTACGCAAAGAAGGCCGGCAGCATCCACCAGGCGAAATATTGGATCAGGTATTCGCGGCTTTCATTGAGGTTCGATTCGAACATGATGAAGATCACGCTCTGCGAGAACTCCTGCCCGTACACCAGAAAGTAGCCGAAGCTGCCAAGCGAGCAGAGCCACAGCAAGGCACCAATGACGGCCGCCAACTGACGGGCCCGCGCTGGCCACAGCAACAACGGCACCAGCCACAACGCACTGGCCAGAAAGGCCTGACGAAAGCCGGAAAACCCGGCCGTACCGGTCAGCTGGATCAATAACTGGGTAACACCGGAAAAATACCAAAAAAACAAAAAGGCCCAGCCTAACCCGGCCCAATCCACGCGTTGGCGTGAAGACGTTTGCAATGCTGCAGACATGACTACCTCGTGACCTTTCAATGACCGCAATGCTTATGCCAGCCAGCCTGTGAAAATTCCGTCAAACACCGTGGCACAGTGAGCCACTTTTTACCCAACCATGAAAAAGCCCCCGCAGGCTTTCACCGGCGGGGGCTTTTCAGTTAGCTAGAACGTGGATCAGTTCTTGGCTTTCTTGGCAGCGCGGGTGCGCTCGCCTTCGTCGAGGATCTTCTTACGCAGACGGATCGACTTGGGCGTGACTTCGCACAGCTCGTCGTCCTGGATGAACTCCAGAGCCTGTTCCAATGTGAAGCGAACAGGTGGAACCAGGGCGATGGTTTCGTCTTTACCCGAAGCACGCATGTTGTCGAGCTTCTTACCTTTGGTTGGGTTGACGCCCATGTCGTTGTCACGGCTGTTCAGACCAACGATCTGACCGTTGTAGATTTCCTGGCCGTGCTCGACGAACAGCTTGCCGCGCGCCTGCAGGGTTTCCAGGGAGTAGGTCAACGCCTTGCCGGTTTCGACTGAAACCAGTACGCCGTTCTGACGGCCGGACATGTCGCCGGACTTCATGGTGTCGTAGCGATCGAAGATCGAGGTCAGGATGCCAGCACCGTTGGTCAGGGTCAGGAACTGGTTACGGAAACCAATCAGACCGCGAGCCGGGATGTTGTATTCCAGACGAACACGGCCTTTGCCATCCGGCACCATGTTGGTCAGGTCGCCCTTACGCAGACCCATCTCTTCCATGACCTTGCCCTGGGATTCTTCCGGGGTGTCGATGGTGACGTTTTCGAACGGTTCCTGCTTGACGCCATCCACAACGCGGATGATCACTTCTGGACGACCTACACCCATTTCGAAGCCTTCGCGACGCATGGTTTCGATCAGTACCGAGAGGTGCAGCTCACCACGGCCGGAGACTTTGAACTTGTCAGCGCTGTCGCCTTCTTCAACACGCAGGGCCACGTTGTACAGCAGCTCTTTGTCCAGACGCTCTTTGATGTTACGGCTGGTGACGAACTTGCCTTCTTTACCGCAGAACGGCGAATCGTTGACCTGGAAGGTCATGGATACGGTCGGCTCGTCAACGGTCAGCGGCTTCATCGCCTCAACATGGTTCATGTCGCACAGGGTGTCGGAGATGAACAGCTGGTCCATACCGCTGACACAGACAATATCGCCCGCGCCGGCTTCTTCAACGTCAACGCGGTGCAGACCGTGGTGACCCATCAGCTTGAGGATACGGCCGTTACGCTTTTTGCCATTGACGTCAATCGCCACAACCGGGGTGTTCGGCTTGACCTTGCCGCGGGCAATACGACCAACGCCGATAATGCCGAGGAAGCTGTTGTAGTCCAGTGCCGAGATTTGCATCTGGAACGGACCATCACGGTCTACAGCTGGAGCCGGTACGTTGTCGACAATCGACTGGTACAGCGGCGTCATGTCTTCCGCCATCTCAGTGTGGTCGAGACCGGCAATGCCGTTCAGGGCCGAGGCGTAAACGACTTTGAAGTCCAGCTGCTCTTCGGTGGCATCGAGGTTGTCGAACAGGTCGAAGATCTGGTCCAGAACCCAATCCGGACGCGCGCCCGGACGGTCAATCTTGTTGATCACAACGATCGGACGCAGGCCGGCTTCGAAGGCCTTCTTGGTCACGAAGCGGGTTTGCGGCATCGGGCCGTCTTGGGCGTCAACCACCAGCAGCACGGAGTCAACCATCGACATTACGCGCTCAACTTCACCGCCGAAGTCGGCGTGGCCGGGGGTGTCAACGATGTTGATGTGGTAGCCACCCCAGTTGATCGCGGTGTTCTTGGCGAGAATGGTAATACCGCGCTCTTTTTCCTGGTCGTTGCTGTCCATCACGCGCTCGTCGTTGAGCTCGTTGCGCTCCAGGGTGCCGGACTGGCGCAGCAGGGCGTCAACCAGGGTGGTCTTACCATGGTCAACGTGGGCGATGATGGCGATGTTGCGTAGTTTTTCGATCACGGGCGTATCTCAATCAGAGTATTCGGTGTGCTGCCTAGTTTAGGCGGCAAGTGTTAACTAAATGCTATTTCTGCTCGGCGGCGTAAAAGCCTGCTTCACGCCGCCGGTATGTCGGGAGGGCGATGGCGGATGCTGCCGCCATTCAACCCTGGGATTTTATGTCGGACGATAAACGCGCACATTGGCATGCCCCTCGCTCAACAGATGATGAGCATGCAAACGACTCATGACGCCTTTGTCGCAATACAGCAAGTATTGGCGCGCGGCATCTAATTCTTTAAAACGGCTATTCAGCGCGTAAAAGGGCAACGCTTGGACTTCGATGCCTGGTAGTTCGAGCGGCTGTTCTTCGGCGTTATCCGGATGGCGGATATCAATGATCACCTGGCTGGCAAGCGCTTCGCTGACTTCTTCGACCTGAATGTCCTTACCCAGCTCATCAATCACTTTATCGATCGGCAGCAAGGTCGCGCGCTCCAGGGCGCGGTCGAGAATGGCCATATCGAACTGCTGCTCTTCGTGCTCGATGCGCAGCTTCTTCGCCTTGGTGGTCGGGTTGACCGAAATCACCCCGCAGTATTCCGGCATGTGCTTGGCAAACTCGGCGGTGCCGATGCGCGTGGCGGTGTCGATGATGTCTTGTTTATGGCTGGCCAACAGTGGACGCAGCACCAGCATGTCAGTGGCCGAATCGATCACCGCCAGGTTGGTCAGGGTCTGGCTGGACACTTGGGAAATCGCCTCACCGGTGACCAACGCCTCGATCTGCAAGCGCTCGGCCATGCGCGTAGAGGCGCGCAGCATCATGCGTTTGAGGATCACGCCCATCTGGCTGTTGTCGACCTTGCCGAGAATTTCGCCGAGCACTTCTTCAAACGGCACGCTGATAAACAGCACACGCTGCGAGCTGCCAAACTTTTGCCAGAGGTAATGCGCCACTTCCATCACGCCCAGCTCGTGGGCACGACCGCCAAGATTGAAGAAGCAGAAGTGCGTGACCAGGCCGCGACGCATCATTTGGTAAGCCGCAACAGTGGAGTCAAAACCACCGCTCATCAGCACCAGGCTCTGCTCCAGCGAGCCCAGCGGGTAACCGCCCAGGCCTTCATGCTGGTGATGGATAACAAACAAGCGCTGGTCGCGGATTTCCATGCGCACAACGACGTCGGGCGCCTTCAGCGAGATACCGGCGGCGCCGCACTGCTGACGCAGTTGGCTGCCCACATAGCGTTCGATATCCACGGAGCTGAAGGCATGCTTGCCTGCGCGCTTGCAGCGCACTGCGAAGATCTTGCCCGGCAGTTGCTCAGCGAAGTGCAGCTTGCACTTCTCCAGCACGTCGTCGAAATCACCCAGCGGGTATTCATCAACTTGCAGAAAGTGGGTGATGCCCGGCGTGCAGCTCAGGCGCTCAATCATGGCCTGCAGGGTTTTCGGCTCACTGATCTGGGTTTCAACTTCCAGGTTGTCCCACACACCGCTGACCTGCAGCTGTGGGTCGAATTCACGCAAAACCGAACGAATGTTCTTCGCCAGCTGCCGGATAAAGTGCTTACGCACCGGCCGGCTTTTAATGGTGATTTCTGGGAAGACTTTAACGATCAGTTTCATGAAAACAGGAGGTGCCGAGGCCGCGAAAAAACAGGGGCGCGGATTATAGCGGAAATTGCTCACGCTTTGATCAAAATTCCTCACCCCACCAAAAAGCGCACCATTTAAGAGCGCAGTGCAAATATCACGAACCATAACAGTGCAAATATTAATCCAAGGCCGCAGTGCAGCCCCCGCCGGCCCTGAGTTTCAGGGCTTACACCCATTCCTGTGCACTGGCATGCAATTTGCTCCCTTGTGATGCAGGATGCGCCGACGGACTATGCCGCCGCGCCTTACCGAATTATTAAGGGGCTCAGCATTCGAGCCTTAGCCACCTGGAGGACAGCATGTCGAAGTCGATTCAACTTATTAAAGAACACGACGTGAAGTGGGTAGACCTGCGTTTCACTGATATCCGCGGCCAACAGCACCACATCACCATGCCAGCGCGTGATGCCCTGGATGAAGATTTCTTCGAACACGGCAAGATGTTCGACGGCTCGTCCCTCGCTGGCTGGAAAGGCATCGAAGCCTCCGACATGATCCTGCTGCCAGACGACAGCAGCGCCGTGCTCGACCCGTTCACCGAAGAGCCGACCCTGATCCTGGTCTGCGACGTGATCGAGCCGTCGACCATGCAAGGTTATGACCGTGACCCACGTGCCATCGCTAAGCGTGCTGAAGAGTTCCTGAAAAGCACCGGCATCGGCGACACCGTATTCGTCGGCCCGGAGCCTGAGTTCTTCATCTTTGACCAAGTGAAGTTCAAGTCGGACATCTCCGGCTCGATGTTCAAAATCTTCTCCGAGCAGGCTTCGTGGAACAGCGACGCGGACTTCGAAGGCGGCAACAAAGGCCATCGCGTACCGGTTAAAGGCGGCTACCTGCCGACCCCTCCGTCGGATTACGACCACGAAATCCGTACCGCCATGTGCAACGCACTGGAAGAAATGGGCCAGTTCGTCGAAGTGCATCACCACGAAGTCGCCACGGCCGGCCAGAACGAAATCGGCGTGCGCTTCAACACCCTGGTAACCAAGGCTGACGAAGTTCAGACCCTGAAGTACTGCGTGCACAACGTAGCTGATGCCTACGGCAAAACCGCCACCTTTATGCCGAAGCCACTGTACGGTGACAACGGTTCAGGCATGCACGTGCACCTGTCCATCTCCAAAGATGGCAAGAACACCTTCGCCGGCGAAGGCTATGCCGGCCTGTCCGATACCGCCCTGTACTTCATCGGCGGCATCATCAAGCACGGCAAGGCCCTGAACGGCTTCACCAACCCGGCCACCAACTCGTACAAGCGTTTGGTTCCAGGTTTCGAAGCCCCGGTTATGCTGGCCTACTCGGCGCGTAACCGCTCCGCGTCGATCCGCATCCCTTACGTTGCCAGCCCGAAAGGCCGTCGTATTGAAGCGCGCTTCCCGGACCCAGCGTCCAACCCATACCTGTGCTTCGCTGCACTGTTGATGGCTGGCCTGGACGGCATCCAGAACAAGATCCACCCAGGCGACGCCGCCGACAAGAACCTGTATGACCTGCCACCGGAAGAAGGCAAGTTGATCCCACAGGTCTGCGGCAGCCTGAAAGAAGCCCTGGAAGAGCTGGACAAGGGCCGCGCGTTCTTGACCAAAGGCGGCGTGTTCTCCGACGAGTTCATCGACGCTTACATCGAGCTGAAGAGCGCAGAAGAAATCAAAGTGCGCACCTTCGTGCACCCGCTGGAATACGACCTGTACTACAGCTGCTAAACCTTCGCGCAACACAAGAGGCCACCTCCGGGTGGCCTTTTTGCGTCTGCACCCGGCACCTTGCTCCGCCCCACCACCTTTTAGCCCGGTGTTTTCTGCGCTGGTCTACGCCGCGCCATCAGCGCGCTTGCCAGGGCGCCTTGGCAGTGCAAGGCTTAGGGCACACTCACTGGGAGAGACCGGCATGCGCCCTCTACTCATCTGCCTACTACTGAGCCTGGCCTTTTCGGCCACTGCGCAGATTTACAAATACACCGACGCCAATGGCAACACGGTCTTCACCGACCAGCCGCCGGAGGGTCAAGCGAGCGAAAATATTCAACTGCCTGCCACCAACAGCGTGTCGATGCCGGTCCCCAGCGCACCTGCAGCCCCCGTGGCCGAAGCGACTGACAGAGCCGCGCCTTACAGCACATTGCAGCTGACCGGCCTGCCGGATGATGAGGCGCTGCGCGCAAACAACGGTACGTTCAGCGTCGGGGTCATGATTGAGCCGCGCCTGGCCAGCAACCATCGCCTGCGCCTGTTACTCGACGGCAAACCCTATGGCCAACCGAGCAACGTGCCACGCCTGCAAGTGAGCAATGTCGACCGCGGCGAACACAGCCTGGCCGTGGAAGTGCTCAGCGGCGAGCAATCGATTCAGCAAAGCGCCACGGCCACCTTTACCGTGCAGCGGGTCAATACCAGCAACCCGGCCTTGCGCCCGCCACCACCCAAACCAACGCCCAAACCCACCCCCAAACCGGCCCCTTGATCCATGCGCAATTTGCTGTTTTGCGGCCTGATGCTGCTCGCTCTACCGGCCTTCGCCCAGGTTTATACCTATATAGACGCCGAAGGAAATCGTGTTTTCACCGACAAACCCAAATCAGGTGATGCCCAGCGCGTTGAACTGGCACCCAGTAACTCGATGCCGGCCGTCCAGGCGCCTGCTGCGCCAGTCATCCTGCAAACGCCACCAGAACCGGCGCTGCGCTACAGCCTATTGCGCATTCTGGTGCCACAGCCCGACGCCACGATCCGCGACAGTGGTGGCAATCTGATTGTCAGCGTCAACAGTGAACCCGGCTTGTTCGCGCAGCACAGCTATCGCCTGCTGCTGGATGGCCAACAAGTAGGCGAAGTCGGCAGCAGCCCGGTGTTCCCGCTGGAGAATATCGACCGCGGCACCCATCAACTGGCCGTGGAAATCATCGACCTGCAAGGCCGCATTATCGAGCGCACGCCAACCCAACCCTTCCATATGCAGCGCATTTCCCTGGCACAGAAGCGCAAGGTCACGCCCTGCAAAAAGGCCGATTACGGCGTGCGCCCGGAGTGTCCACTCAAGGACAAACCGCCGGAAAAGAAAAACATCCCCTTCGTGCCTTTTATCTAATCCACCACGACGCACCATAGCGGTGCACTTATTGCCCGGCATTTCTATACTCTCCCTGTTTTGGGTCGCCGCGCGCACCCCGGCTGCGCTGAAAAGCAGCTAATTTCCGGCATCCTACGGGCAAACACGCTTCTTTTCGGGGCTTTGGTTTGCTTCTTGCATTTTCTAGCGTCACTGCTGGAGCTCAAGGGTCTGCTGACATCTCATATGATCATTAACGACGCACTGCACCGCCTGCTGCTGGACAACCTGACCACAGCCACGCTGCTGCTCAACGACGACCTGCGTCTTGAGTACATGAACCCGGCAGCAGAGATGCTCCTGGCTGTCAGCGGCCAGCGCAGCCATGGCCAGTTCATCAGCGAGCTGTTTACCGAGTCGAGCGAAGCGCTCAGTGCACTGCGCCAGGCCGTACAACACGCCCATCCATTTAATAAGCGTGAAGCCGTGCTGACCTCGGTCAGCGGCCAGACCCTGACCGTCGACTATGCGGTAACCCCCGTCCTCAGTCATGGCGAAACCCTGCTGCTGCTGGAGGTACACCCGCGTGACCGCCTGCTGCGCATCACCAAGGAAGAGGCGCAGCTGTCCAAGCAGGAAACCACCAAAATGCTGGTGCGCGGGCTGGCCCATGAAATCAAGAACCCGCTCGGCGGCATCCGCGGCGCCGCACAGTTACTGGCGCGCGAGCTGCCCGAGGAAAGCCTCAAGGACTACACCAACGTCATCATCGAGGAGGCCGACCGCCTGCGTAACCTGGTCGACCGCATGCTTGGCTCGAATAAGCTGCCCTCGCTGGCGATGACCAACGTGCACGAGGTGCTGGAGCGCGTCTGCAGCTTGGTGGACGCGGAAAGCCAGGGCAGCATCATTCTGGTGCGTGATTACGACCCCAGCATTCCGGACGTACTGATCGACCGCGAACAGATGATCCAGGCCGTGCTGAATATCGTGCGCAACGCCATGCAAGCCATCGGCGGGCAAAACGAGCTGCGTCTGGGCCGCATCACCCTGCGCACCCGCACCCTGCGCCAATTCACCATCGGCCATTGCCGTCATCGCCTGGTGACCAAGATTGAAATCATCGACAACGGCCCCGGCATCCCGCCCGAGCTGCAAGAAACCATCTTCTACCCCATGGTCAGCGGGCGTGCCGACGGCACCGGCCTGGGCTTGGCCATTACCCAGAACATTATTAGTCAGCACCAAGGCCTGATCGAATGCGAGAGCCATCCTGGCCATACCGTGTTCTCGATCTTCCTGCCGCTGGAACAAGGAGTAACTCCGTCATGAGCCGCAGTGAAACCGTCTGGATTGTCGATGACGACCGCTCCATCCGCTGGGTGCTGGAAAAAGCCTTGCAACAAGAAGGCATGACCACCCAGAGCTTCGACAGCGCCGATGGCGTGCTCAGCCGCCTGAGCCGCCAACAGCCGGATGTGATTATCTCCGACATCCGCATGCCCGGCGCCAGTGGCCTGGAACTGCTGGCGCGCATTCGCGAAATGCACCCACGCCTGCCCGTCATCATCATGACCGCGCACTCCGACCTCGACAGCGCCGTGGCCTCCTATCAGGGCGGCGCATTCGAATACCTGCCCAAGCCGTTCGATGTCGATGAAGCCGTATCCCTGGTCAAGCGTGCCAACCAGCACGCCCAGGAGCAGCAAGGTTTTAGCATCCCGGTTGAGCAGCCCCGCACGCCAGAAATCATCGGCGAAGCGCCGGCCATGCAGGAGGTGTTTCGCGCCATCGGCCGTCTTTCACACTCCAATATCACCGTGCTGATCAACGGCGAGTCCGGTACCGGCAAGGAGCTGGTCGCCCACGCCCTGCACCGCCACAGCCCGCGCGCCGCCTCACCGTTTATCGCGCTGAATATGGCGGCGATCCCCAAGGACTTAATGGAATCCGAGCTATTCGGCCATGAAAAAGGCGCGTTTACCGGCGCAGCCAACCAGCGTCGCGGCCGCTTCGAGCAGGCCGACGGCGGCACGCTGTTCCTTGATGAAATTGGCGACATGCCCGCCGACACCCAAACGCGCCTGCTACGCGTACTGGCCGACGGTGAGTTTTACCGGGTTGGCGGCCACACGCCGGTCAAAGTGGACGTGCGCATCATCGCCGCCACCCACCAGAACCTGGAAAGCCTGGTGCAGGCCGGCAAGTTTCGTGAAGACTTGTTCCACCGCCTCAACGTCATTCGTATTCATATCCCGCGCCTGTCCGATCGCCGCGAAGACATCCCCACCCTGGCCCGGCACTTCCTTAGCCGCGCCGCGCTGGAGTTAGCGGTCGAACCCAAGTTGCTGAAAAGCGAAACCGAGGACTACCTGCAGCAACTGCCGTGGCCCGGTAACGTGCGCCAACTGGAGAACACCTGCCGCTGGATCACCGTGATGGCTTCCGGGCGCGAGGTGCATGTCGGCGACCTGCCGCCTGAGCTACTCAGCCAGCCGCAGGAAAGTGCGCCAGTAAGCAACTGGGAACAGGGCCTGCGCCAATGGGCGGATCAAGCCCTGAGCCGTGGCCAGTCCAACCTGCTGGATACGGCGGTACCGGCGTTCGAGCGCATCATGATCGAAACCGCCCTCAAGCACACCGCCGGTCGCCGCCGCGATGCCGCCTTACTGCTGGGCTGGGGCCGCAACACCCTGACCCGCAAGATCAAGGAACTGGGCATGAACGTCGACAGCGCCGATGACGAGGATGGCGACGACTAAACCGCTCACGCGATCCAGCATGCAAAACGGGCCCACCTGGGCCCGTTTTTATTTACGCAGGCAAAACAGCTGAAAATGCGCCAGAGCAATGCACCGGCAGTGATCACGTGCACAGCGGCGGGTCATACGCCTGCGCTTGCGTGGCACCCTAAGCGGCAGATAGAAACCCGAAACCTAGTATTTACGCGGCCTGCAGCCAACGTAATAAAACTGGCACACAGCCTGCATAGACTCAAGCAATCCCAGTTTCGGGGACCTTGGTACAGGCAGGCCGGGGAATCCCCTCTTTTATTGCGCCACCAAGCTGACCACCAGCCGCCAGCGCCCGTCCACTTCCTCAGCGCGCCACTCGCCGCGCAATGGACGGGCCGCCACCACCCGCAGCAGCAAATCCTTGCGTTCACGCTGCAACCGCCAATTAGCCAAACGCCCCTGCACCTGTAACTGCCCCTGTTGCTGGCGGCCAAAGCTTTGCAACCGCAGGATAAACACGCCACCGGCGTGCTCTTCGCGCGGCACCGGCTCAACGTTGAACCACAGTTCAAGGCTGTTCTCGTGCACCGTTACCTGCTCCAACCAAAGCGGGTCTGGTTGGAACAACCGACCGATCATCAAGCCAATCAAAAAGCCAAATATCGCCAACGAGGCGATCACCCGCACCCACGGACGGGGGCGCGGGTCTGTAGAATGCTGCTCGCCTTCAAGCTCGGAGCCGCGCATGTTTCACGTCATCCTTTTTCAACCGGAAATACCACCCAACACCGGCAACATTATCAGGCTCTGCGCCAACAGCGGCTGCCACCTGCACCTGATCGAACCGCTGGGTTTCGACTTGGACGACAAACGTCTGCGCCGCGCCGGCCTGGATTACCACGAATACGCCACCCTGCAGCGTCACGCCGACCTTGCCAGTTGCCTGGAAAGCCTCGGTCAACCGCGCGTGTTCGCGTTTACCACCAAAGGCTCGCAAGCGTTCCATCAGGTCAGCTACAAGCCGGGTGATGCCTTTCTGTTCGGCCCGGAAAGTCGCGGCCTGCCGCAAGACATTCGCGACAGCCTGCCGCCCGAGCAACGCGTGCGCCTGCCGATGCGCGAAGGCTGCCGCAGCCTGAACTTATCCAACACCGTCGCCGTGGCCGTTTACGAAGCCTGGCGCCAGCAGGGTTTTGCCGACGCCGAGTAACGCGTCGCAGCGTCACCGCCAGGGTTGCTGGCCATAAAAAAACGCCCCGCAGGGCGTTTTTTGTTTCAGCCGCAAACCTTAGTGTGCGGTGGCCACTTCGCCAGCCTGCTGCATGCGCTGCAGCTCCTGGGCGTACAGAGCATCGAAGTTCACCGGCGCCAGCATCAGCGCTGGGAACGAGCCGCGCACAACCAGGCTGTCCAGGGTTTCACGGGCATACGGGAATAGGATGTTCGGGCAGAACGCGCCCAGGGTGTGGCTCATGGACGCCGCATCCAACCCCTTGATCAGGAAGATACCGGCCTGCTGCACTTCAGCGATAAACGCGGTTTCTTCGCCCGTTTTCACGGTTACCGAGAGGGTCAACACCACTTCGTGGAAGTCACCTTCCAGCGGCTTCTGACGGGTGTTGAGGTCCATGGCAACGCTAGGCGCCCACTCCTGGCGGAAGATTTCCGGGCTCTTCGGCGCTTCGAAGGACAGGTCACGTACGTAGATACGCTGCAGGGAGAATTGCGGAGTTTGTTCGCCCTGAGCGGCGCCGTTGCTAGCTTGTTCTGTCATGGCAAAGCCTTCTTGTCGTTAGGTACGGATAAACAGGGAATTAAGCCTTGAGCAACGCATCGAGCTTGCCGGCGCGCTCCAAGGCGTGAAGGTCATCGCAACCACCCACGTGGGTGTCACCGATCCAGATTTGTGGCACTGAGGTCTGCCGCGCCTTGCGGGTCATTTCCGCGCGCAGCTCCGGCTTGCCATCGACCTTGATTTCTTCGAAGGTGACACCTTTACGGCTCAGCAGTTGCTTAGCGCGGGTGCAGTACGGGCACCAATCACTGGAATAGATAACGACTGGCTGCATCTCACTTCACCAAAGGCAGGTTGTCACCGCGCCAGCTGGCGATGCCGCCAGACAGCTTGGCGGCCGTAAAGCCGGCTTTTTTCAAATCGCGGCACACTGCACCGGCGTGCTGGCCCATGGCATCAACCACGATGATGGTCTTGGCCTTGTGCTTGTCCAGTTCAACCATGCGGCTGGTGAGCTTTTCGAAGGGAATATTCAGCGCGCCAACGATATGCCCGGCGGAAAAATCCTTCTGCCCACGGATATCCAGCACCACGCCCTGCTCGCTGTTGACCAACGCAGTCAGCTCGCGGCTGCTCAGGCTCTGCCCGCCTTTGCGCGCTTCGGTGAAGATCAGCAGCGCCAGCAGAGCCAGGAATAATCCGCTCAGGACGTAGTGGGTGGTGGCAAATTCAATCAAGTTGGCAAGCATTGTGCGGTTCCGGGGCGGTAAAATGTGGGCCAGTATACACAGCCACACAGGCCGGCCAAACCCCGCACGGCGGTGACGTTTGTGACGCTTGGCCGTAAAATACCCACCTTTGTTTCCCGCCCATCGACCCAGAGCGAACCAGCTTTATGAGCGCCACGCCCAAACCCCTGGTACTGATCATCCTCGATGGCTTCGGCCACAGTGACAGCCCCGAATCCAACGCCATCATGGCCGCCAACACGCCGGTCTATGACCATCTGCGCGCCACCCAGCCCCATGGCTTGATTTCAGGCTCCGGCATGGATGTCGGCCTGCCAGACGGGCAGATGGGCAACTCCGAGGTCGGCCATATGAACCTCGGCGCAGGCCGCGTGGTGTATCAGGACTTCACCCGGGTGACCAAAGCGATTCGCGATGGCGACTTCTTCACCAACCCCGCCATCACCAGCGCCGTGGACAACGCCGTCAACGCCGGCAAGGCCGTGCATATCCTCGGCCTGCTCTCCGACGGCGGCGTACACAGCCACCAGGATCACCTGGCCGCCATGGCCGAACTGGCCGCCCAGCGCGGTGCGGAGAAAATTTACCTGCACGCCTTCCTCGACGGCCGCGACACCCCGCCGAAAAGCGCCCAGCCGTCCATCGAGCTGCTTGATGCTACCTTCGCCAAACTCGGCAAGGGCCGCATCGCCAGCCTCAGCGGCCGTTACTTCGCCATGGACCGCGACAACCGCTGGGACCGCGTCGAGCAGGCCTACCACCTGTTAGTCGAGGGCAACGGCCAGTTCAACGCCGCCACGGCTGTGGAAGGCCTGCAGGCTGCCTACGCGCGTGGCGAAAGCGATGAATTCGTCAAAGCCACCACCATCGGCGAGCCCGCGCGGATGGAGGACGGCGACGCCGTGGTGTTTATGAACTTCCGCGCCGACCGTGCCCGCGAGCTGACCCGCGCCTTTGTTGAGCCGGGCTTCAAAGAGTTCGAGCGCACGCGCGTGCCGCAACTGGCCGGCTTCGTCATGCTCACCCAGTACGCCGCAAGCATCCCGACAACCAGCGCCTACAAGCCGCAAGCCCTGACCAATGTGCTCGGCGAATACCTGGCGAACAACGGCAAAACTCAGCTGCGCATTGCCGAGACCGAGAAGTACGCCCATGTCACCTTCTTCTTCTCCGGCGGCCGTGAAGAACCCTTTGCCGGTGAAGAGCGCATCCTGATCCCTTCGCCAAACGTTGCCACCTATGACCTGCAGCCGCAGATGAGTGCGCCGGAAGTTACCGACAAAATTGTCGACGCCATCGAAAACCAGCGGTATGACGTGATCATCGTCAACTACGCCAACGGCGATATGGTCGGCCACACCGGCGTGTTTGCCGCCGCCGTGGCCGCCGTGGAGTGCCTGGACGGCTGCGTCGGCCGCATCGTCGCCGCGCTGGACAAGGTTGGCGGCGAAGCGCTGATCACCGCCGACCACGGCAACGTCGAGCAGATGGCCGATGAAAGCACCGGCCAGGCGCACACCGCGCACACCTGCGAGCCGGTGCCTTTCATTTATGTTGGCAAGCGCCCGGCGACGATCCGCCCCGGCGGCGTGCTGGCTGACGTAGCCCCGACCCTGCTGACCCTGATGGGCCTGCCGGTACCGGCGGAAATGACGGGCACCAGCATCGTCGAGCTGAACTAAACCGCTGCCCGCAGGCCAGGTGCAACGCCTGGCCTGCGGGTCTTATTGCGTAACGCCAACATGGCGCCTGGCCACTCTGCGGGCCGTCGCTGGGCGACGTTAAAAATGGCTCCCGGCCATTTTTTAGGCATACTAGGCGCGTTCTTAATTCAGGTGCTGCCAGCCCCATGTTCCGTGCCCTTGCCCTTATTTTCCTGACCCTTCTGCTGACGCCTGCCATTGCCGACGAAAAGAGCGATGCGCAGAAGCAACTGGACGCCGCTCGCGCCGACGTCACTGAGCTCAAGCAACTGCTACAGAAGCTGCAGCAGGAGAAATCCGGCGTGCAGAAAGACCTGAAGAAAACCGAAAGCGAAATGGGCCAGCTGGAGAAGCAGGTCAAAGGTTTGCAGCAGGACCTGAAAAAGAGTGAAGAGGAAATCCAGCGCCTCGATAACGAGAAAAAAAAACTTGAAGGTGCACGCATTGAACAGCAGCGCCTGATTGGTATTCAGGCCCGCGCCGCCTACCAAAGCGGCCGCCAGGAATACGTGAAACTGCTGCTCAACCAGCAGAACCCGGAAAAATTCTCACGCACCCTGACCTACTACGACTACCTCAGCGAAGCGCGCATGGAACAACTCAGCGCTTTCAATGAGACCCTGCGCCAACTGGCCAATGTCGAACAAGACATCGTCAACCAGCAAAACCAGCTGCTGGAGCAGAAAAGCGCACTGGACGGTCGCCGCGAGCAGCTCGCCAGCGTGCGTAAAGAGCGGCAGCTGGCCCTGGCTAAGCTGAACAAGGAATTCTCCGCCCGCGACCAGAAGCTCAAAGCCCGCCAGCAGGAACAAGCCAATCTGGCCCGGGTGCTGAAAACCATCGAGCAAACCCTCGCCCGCCAGGCCCGCGAAGCGGAAGCCGCGCGCCAGCAAGCCCTGCTCGCCGCACGCGAACAACCGCGCAGCAGCACTAATCCCGCACCGACGGGTCCACTGGTGAGCTCCGGCGCCAGTTTTGGCGGCCCATTCGCCAAAGCCCGCGGCAAACTGCCCTGGCCGGTGGATGGGCGCCTGGTGGCCCGCTTCGGTACGCCACGCGGCGGTGACGCCCGCACCAAGTGGGATGGCGTATTGATCGGTGCATCCGCTGGCAGCCAGGTGCGCGCCGTACATGGCGGGCGTGTGGTGTTTGCCGACTGGTTGCGTGGCGCCGGACTTCTGGTCATTCTCGACCATGGCAACGGCTACCTGAGCCTCTATGGGCATAACCAGAGCTTGCTCAAGGATGCAGGTGATGTGGTCAAAGCCGGTGAAGCCATCGCCACCGTCGGCAACAGCGGCGGCCAGGAAGCTTCAGCGTTGTATTTTGCAATTCGCCAGCAGGGCCGCCCAACCGACCCCGCACAGTGGTGCCGCGCACAAGGATAGCGGACCGTTTAAAAAGTCAGCGAGGCCGCCGCGCCTGTTTTCAACACCGCATCGGCAACGCAGTTTTTTTCAACGACCCCGCGTGCAGCAATTACCGATTCAGGACCAGGAGTACGTTCGACATGCCGCATCTGTTCCGCCTCACCGCCCTCGCGCTGGCCGTTACCCTGCTGGGCAGCACTGCTGCCCTGGCCGAGCCAGCCGAAGCACCGGCCACCGCCAACGACAGCGCGCCACTGCCGCTGGACGACCTGCGCACCTTTGCCGAGGTGATGGACCGTATCAAGTCCGCCTATGTCGAGCCGGTTAGTGACAAGACCCTGCTGGAAAACGCCATCAAAGGCATGCTCAGCAACCTTGATCCGCATTCTGCCTATCTGGAGCCGGAAGCCTTCCGCGACCTGCAGGAAAGCACCAGCGGCGAATTCGGCGGTTTGGGCATTGAGCTCGGCACCGAAGACGGCTTCCTCAAGGTTATTTCACCGATTGATGACACCCCAGCATCTGCTGCGGGGATTCAGCCCGGCGACCTGATCGTGAAGATCGATGGCCAGCCAACTAAAGGCCTGTCGCTGATGGAGGCCGTGGAAAGAATGCGCGGTAAAGCCGGCAGCGACATCGAACTGACCTTGGTGCGCGAAGGCAGTAAACCTTTTGATGTTGAACTCACGCGTGCGGTGATCAAGGTCAAGAGTGTGAAAAGCCAGTTGCTCGACGACGGCTACGGCTACGTGCGCATCACTCAGTTCCAGGTCAACAGCGGTGAAGAAGTCGCTAAGGCCTTGGCCAAATTGCGCAAAGACAACGGCAAGAAACTGCGCGGCCTGGTGCTTGACCTGCGCAACAACCCCGGCGGCGTGTTGCAGGCCGCCGTGGAAGTCACCGATCACTTCCTCAAGAAAGGCCTGATCGTCTACACCGAGGGGCGTATCGCCAACTCCGAGCTGCGCTTCAATGCCGATCCGGCTGACGCCAGTGAAGGCGTGCCACTGGTGGTGCTGATCAACGGCGGCAGCGCCTCGGCCTCCGAGATCGTTGCCGGCGCCCTGCAGGATCACAAGCGCGGCGTGGTGATGGGCACTGACAGCTTCGGTAAAGGCTCGGTGCAAACCGTGCTGCCGCTGAACAATGACCGCGCCCTGAAACTCACCACCGCGCTCTACTACACCCCCAACGGCCGCTCGATTCAGGCCCAGGGCATCGTGCCGGACATCGAAGTGGCACGCGCCAAGCTGACCCGCGAGCAGGCCGAGAGCGGCATCAAGGAAGCTGACCTGCAAGGCCACCTGGGCAATGGCAACGGCGGTGCCGACAAACCCAGCAAGAACAAAACCCCAGCCAAAGACCGTCCGCAGGATGACGACTACCAACTGAGCCAGGCCTTGAATCTGCTCAAGGGCCTGAACGTCACGCGCGGCGACTAACGCCGCGCAGCAGGCAATAAAAAGCCCGGGCTTGAATCATTAAGCCTGGGCTTTTTTATCAGTGCTCACAGGCTACAGATAGTTATTGATGACCTCATCAACAAAGCCTTCAGCACGCAATTCGTCCAGGGCCTTCTGCAACCGCTGCGCCACTTCGTCGGGCGTATCCTTGTTCAGCGCCAGATACAGCTCGGCATTGTCGAACCGCAGAATAGTTTTCAGACCGGAAATACCATCCTGCTTGGCCAGGTAACGCCCGGCGGGGTCACCGGTGGCCCACAGGTCGATCTGCCCGTCCATCAGCTTCTTGGCGTTTTCCGTGTCGCGCAGGGCAGTGATCGGCTGCAGGCCCTTCTCAGCCAAATGCTCGGCAATCGCATCGCCCTTGTAGGCACCGACTCTGTACTGCTTGGCATCGTCCAGGCTGTTCAGCGTGATGCTGCTATCGGCTTTGCCCAGCATTACCCAGTCATCTGGACCAATTGGCCCAACCCACTTGAACAGCGCTTCACGCTCCGGCAGGCGCGCGGTAACGAATACGCCATAACCAGGTTTTTCCAGCGCCAACTTGTAAATACGGTCCCAAGGGAAGCGCAGGGTCATGTTGTATTGAATGCCGGCGCGCTTGAACATTTCACGGATGATGTCCACGGCAACACCGTCGATATTGTCTTCCTGGGCGAAGTTCTTGCCGTTAATCGCCATGTTGTACGGCGGGAAATTCTCGGTGAGCAGGACCATACGGTAGTTCGGGTCAATTTCTGCACGAGCACTGCCCGCGAGCACCATAACAGTGCCAACGAGGGCGGTTAGTAGTTGCTTTAACATGACGTCTCACATCAATAGTGGGGCTGAATTACAAGCATACTCAGCCCGATTGGCTTCGCCCAGCCTGGAGTCACACCCGGCCTGGATACAGATTGGCTTGCGTTGAAGAGCCTGGTTCGCCCTGAGCACGCTTTGGTCGTCGATGCACTGGCAACGAATGCGCCACATTGCCTGAGGGCTGTTAATTCAGCAGCCGAACCCAGCGCAAACAGGCAGATGGTAACGAGCCCGCCGCGACTTTGCTGTCGACTGCGCCGCAGCAATAGCCTGCGGATCAAGCAACCGGCATTTTTGAGGGTAAAACGCTCAAACAGATAGAGCGTTTGATCAGCAGCCCACGACCAACATCAGCAATCGACTCGGCGCTTAAGCGCTCGCCGCTACCTGACGCTGGGGTGACTCAAAGTAACTTGGACGAGGGAAAATCTCGGTACGAATGCGGTCGAGCTTATCGCGCATTGAGGCGATGTCTGAACGGTCGTCGGTGGTGTCATTGATACAGACACACAGATGATGCCCAAGCGAATCGATCAGCGAGGCCACCGTTTCATTTTCCACATCATCGGTTAGCAGGTACCGGCACTGCTCCCAGCCAATATCGGCCCGGCCATGGGTCGCACACCAGTCAAGGTACAGATTAGCCAGAATGCTCTGACCGGTCTTGCGCCTGAATTTTTCCTGACGCACCTCATCAAAAACATCCGGGTGAGCAGCCTCCAGCTCCATCATCCAGCTTTTACGGATGCCTTTGGGGGCGTGTTCGGGGATGAACTCGATGGTCGATGCGCCATAGGTTTGCTGCATCCAATGCCGCGCATTGCTGGCATCGTTATGCCCCGACAACTGCAGATCGGCCTCGGTCGTTGGGATTCGCTCGCGGGTTAAAAACACCTTGGTTCCAGCCGCGCTGAAGAAGTCTTGTGATTGAACCGGCCGCATCAGCATTTGATCGTCATTGAACGAGACGAAGTGCTCGGCCAAGTCGGGGATGTGGTGCAGTGCCGACTCGATTGCACGCGACGAAAATGTCGGCAGATAGCGCGCATCGAGAATCTGCGAGTGGTCCACGATGCGCAACCGAGGGTGCTCACAGATAAAACTGGGGACTTGCTGATCGGTCACAATGAAGATGTTGCCATCGACGCCCCAAAACTGTTCCATCGAGCGCAGCAGAAACAGTAAATCGTCGTTATCGCGATAGCGCCCTTCGCCATTTGAAAACGGCAAAAGGTCGTGCTGAGGCTCGCGTGAGTGATGCTGCCGCTTGGCACGCCAGTTGGCATCACCCCCATTCACCCACGTGATCACAGCATCTATTTGCATTTCTAATCCAGTTCTCAATCCACACAGCTGTTTGCAACAGCCGTTAAAAGCAACCCGCTTCAGCGCACCACGATACCGCGGCTGGCCATGTAGGCCTTCGCCTCGGGGATGGTGTATTCGCCGAAGTGGAAGATGCTCGCCGCCAACACCGCCGCGGCCTTGCCTTCGATGATGCCGTCGGCCAGGTGCTGCAGGTTACCGACGCCGCCGGAGGCGATCACCGGGATACCGACCATTTCACTGATGGCGCGGGTTACGCCCAAGTCATAGCCACTCTTCACGCCGTCCTGATCCATGCTGGTCAGGAGGATTTCACCGGCGCCAAGGTCTTCCATCTTCTTCGCCCACAGCACGGCGTCCAGGCCGGTCGGCTTACGGCCGCCGTGGGTGAAGATTTCCCAACGCGGAGTTTCGCCAGGCAGCGACACGCGCTTGGCGTCGATGGCGACAACGATGCACTGCGAGCCAAAGCGCGAGGCGGCTTCGCCCACAAACTCGGGGGTAAACACCGCTGCGGTGTTGATCGATACTTTGTCCGCGCCGGCATTCAGCAGGTTGCGAATGTCCTGCACGGTGCGCACGCCACCGCCCACGGTCAGCGGAATAAACACCTGGCTGGCCATGCGCTCGACGGTGTGCAGCGTGGTGTCGCGACCATCGACGCTGGCGGTGATGTCGAGAAAGGTAATCTCGTCGGCGCCCTGCTCGTCGTAACGCCGGGCGATTTCCACCGGGTCACCGGCATCGCGGATGTTCTCGAACTGCACGCCCTTGACCACGCGACCGTTGTCGACATCGAGGCAGGGGATGATGCGTTTGGCGAGGGCCATAACAGATATCTCTCGTAGGGTGGACAACCGCGTAGCGTTGTCCACCAGATCACCAAGTGGCGGTGGACAAGCAAAGCGTTGTCCACCCTACAGCTCACATCAGCCCTTGAAGCTGTCGCAGAAGGCTTGCGCCTCAGCCACATCCAAAGTGCCTTCATAGATGGCACGCCCAGTGATAGCACCAACGATGCCCGGCGAGCGCGCCAGCAACAGCTTTTCGATATCACTCAGGTTGTGGATGCCACCGGAGGCGATCACTGGAATACGGCTGGCGGCTGCCAGGGCTGCGGTGGCTTCGACGTTACAGCCTTGCATCATGCCGTCTTTGGCGATGTCGGTATAAACGATGGCCGAGACGCCATCGGCTTCGAAGCGCTTGGCCAGGTCAGTGGCTTGCACAGTGGACACTTCGGCCCAACCGTCGGTGGCGACGAAACCGTCTTTGGCATCCAGACCCACGATGACTTTGCCGGGGAAGGCTTTGCAGGCGTCGGTGACGAACTGCGGATCTTTCACCGCCTTGGTACCGATGATCACGTAGCTGACGCCAGCCTTAACGTAATGTTCGATGGTTTCCAGCGAGCGGATACCGCCGCCGATCTGGATCGGCAGGTGCGGGTAACGCTTGGCAATGGCGGTGACCACTTCACCGTTGACCGGCTGGCCTTCGAAGGCACCGTTAAGGTCGACCAGATGCAGACGACGGCAGCCGCCATCGACCCACTTGGCCGCCATGCTCACCGGGTCATCGGAAAACACTGTGGAGTCTTCCATGCGGCCCTGGCGCAAACGTACGCAGGCGCCGTCCTTCAGATCGATAGCGGGGATAATCAGCATCGGTTGAACCTGCTCAAGTCGTGTGAATTCGGTGGGTCAGCTTTTTTCCAGCGCCCAAAGGTCGCTTTCGATGCTCTCGAACCGTTCTTTCAGGTGAGTCTGCACATCGAAAATCGCCCGGTTGTAGTAATGCGGCGCAATTTCCCGGCTAAACAGTTCGAGGATTTCAGCCACCTCAAAACTACCCAGCTCCAGCTCAAAACGCTCCGCCATAAACCGCTTGAGCACTAGGCAGGCATCACGCTCCTGCTCGGTGCTCAAGGTCATGATTGGCGGCTTCGCCTTGCCCCGGCTCATTTACCAGCGACCATCCCAAGCGGCGAAGTTCTGCAGCAGCTGCAGGCCGTGGGTGTGGCTTTTTTCTGGGTGGAACTGCACGGCGAAACGCGAGCCTTCAGCCAGCGCGGCGGCGAAGTCCTTGCCGTAGTGGCCGCGACCGACCACCTGCTTAGGGTTGCCGGCCTCGATGTAATAGCTGTGCACGAAGTAAAAGCGCGCCAGGTCCGGGATGTTGTGCCACAGCGGGTGTTTGACCGACTGCGCCACTTCATTCCAGCCCATATGCGGGACCTTCAGCGGCTCGCCGTCTTCGACCATGTCCTTGCCGAAGAAACGTACCTTACCGGGGAACTGGCCGATGCAATCAACGCCATCGTTCTCCTCGCTGTGTTCCAGCAGCGCCTGCATGCCCACGCAGATACCGAGAAACGGCCGGTCGGCGCTGACTTCACGCACCAGGCTGTCGAAGCCCAAGCGCTTGATCTCGGCCATACAATCGCGGATCGCACCTACACCGGGGAACACCACGCGATCCGCTTCGCGAATCACCTGAGCGTCGCTGGTGATCAGCACTTTACCGGCACCGACGTGCTCCAGCGCTTTGGCGACTGAGTGCAGGTTGCCCATGCCGTAGTCAATTACGGCTACCGTCTGCATTTACAGGCAGCCTTTGGTCGACGGCATTTGCCCGGCCATGCGCGGGTCTAGCTCGATAGCCATGCGCAGTGCGCGGCCAAAGGCCTTAAACACGGTTTCAATCTGGTGGTGAGTGTTGGTGCCGCGCAGGTTGTCGATGTGCAGGCTGACCAAGGCGTGGTTGACGAAGCCTTGGAAGAACTCCTGGAACAGGTCCACGTCAAAACCACCGACCACGGCGCGGGTGAACGGCACGTGCATCTGCAGGCCCGGACGACCGGAGAAGTCGATCACCACACGCGACAGCGCTTCATCCAGCGGTACGTAGGAATGGCCGTAACGGGTCATGCCCTTTTTATCGCCAATGGCTTGGGTAAACGCCTGGCCGAGGGTGATGCCGACGTCTTCCACGGTGTGGTGGTCGTCGATATGCAAGTCGCCCTTGCACTGGATGTCCAGGTCGATCAAGCCATGACGGGCAATCTGATCGAGCATGTGCTCAAGAAACGGCACGCCAATATCAAACTTGGCTTTGCCAGTCCCATCCAGGTTGATCGAGACCTTGATTTGGGTCTCCAGGGTATTGCGCTCGACGGATGCCGTACGTTCGGCCATCACCAGCTCCAAAAAGTCGTTGTGCCAAAGGGCGACCATTATAGGCCGATAAGTTCACAACCTTGAAGCAAGGCCAGCAGATAGCCAGAAACCCTAGGCCATCAGCAACCACAACAACGCACAGACGATTCTCGCAGCCCCCCAAACAACTGCCTGCACGCGCGCAGGCCACAGGGAACCGGCCGCCCACTTATGGCTCAAAATGCCCAGCCCCAAGCAACCAATCGCCCGGGCAAGCCTGCTCGCTGACGCTCAGGCCCGAGGGCTGCGGTAAAAGCTGCTTGCAAAATCGCCACCTAAACAGCACAGCCAAGGGCCTAGACAAAAGTACTGGCGCTATACTCGCCGGCTGAAATTGCTGTTCTTCACTCTTTTAGTTTCGAAACAAGGATTCGCACATGAAAGCGCTCGGCAAAATCCTCGGCCTGTTTTTTCTCGGGCTCTTGCTGATCATCGTGGCATTGGGCTTTGCCCTCACTCACCTGTTCGATCCTAACGATTACAAAGACGAAATCCGCCAGCTTGCCCGCGACAAGGCCAGCCTGGAGCTAACCCTCAACGGTGATATCGGCTGGAGCCTGTTCCCCTGGCTCGGCCTGGAGCTGACCGACGCCACCCTCGCCAGTCTCAGCACCCCGGACAAACCGTTCGCTGATCTGCGCCTGCTCGGCCTGTCGGTGCGCGTGCTGCCACTGCTGCGCAAAGAAGTACAGATGAGCGACATCCGCATCGACGGCCTTAACCTCAACCTGCAGCGCGACGAAAAAGGCCGGAGCAACTGGGAGAACGTCGGCAAACCAGCCAATACCAAGGCCGCATCAACCGACGCCGCAGTCGTAACCAACGACAGCGCACAGAGCGAAAGCCCAGCCGCCGAGCCCGGCGAAAGCAGCCAGCCGTTGAAGCTGGATATCGACAGCCTGATCGTCAACAGCGCGCGCATCGACTACCACGACGTGCAGAAAGGCCAGCAATTCAGCGCCGAAAGCATTCAGCTGACCACCGGAGCAATCCGCGAAGGGGCGGGCATCCCGGTCAAACTCAGCGCCTTCTTCGGCGTTAACAAGCCGGTCGTGCGCGCCCGCAGCGAACTGCAGGGTGAGCTGCGCTTCGACCGCGCCCTTAAGCGTTATCAACTGGAAGACGCCAAGTTCTCCGGCGAGGTCTCCGGCGAACCCTTCGATGGTCAAACCCTGACCTACTCGGCCCAAGGCCAGCTATTGGTCGATCTGGCCGCTCAAGTGGCTGAATGGAACAGCCTAAAACTGTCTGCCAATCAGCTGCGCGCCCTTGGCGAGCTGAAAGTACGCGACCTCGACAAACAGCCAAAACTCAGCGGCGGCCTGTCCATAGCACCGCTCAACCTGCGTGAATTCCTCGCCACCATCGGCCAGAAACTGCCACCGATGGCCGATGAAAAAACCCTCAGCCAGTTCGAGCTGGTCACCCGCCTCAGCGGCACCGATAACAGCCTGACCTTTGAAGAACTCAAGCTGACCCTCGATGACAGTCACTTCAGCGGTCAGCTGGCGATCGCCGATTTCGCCAAGCAAGCCCTGCGCGTAAACCTCAAGGGCGACCAACTGAACCTCGACCGCTACTTGCCAGTACCGAGCAAGGCAGACCAAGCCTCTACGACCGCACGCCAAAACGAAGTCAAAGCCAGCGTCGCCAGCGCCGGAGAAAGCGGCAGCACACCATTGCCTGATGCCCCGACCCAGCACGCCTGGAGCAGCAGCGATGTTTTGCCAATCGCCACCTTGCGCAAACTGGACATGCAGCTCGACCTCGCGCTTGACCAGTTCACCGTCAAGCAACAAGTGATCAGCAATTTCAGCGCCAAAGCGCAGGGCAAGAGCGGCCTGCTCACCCTGCAGGACATGCGCGGCACCATCGGCACGGGCAGTTTCGACGCCAACGCCAGCATCGATGTGCGCCCAACCGTGCCGCTGCTCAGCGTGCAAAAAAACCTGCGGGGGATTCAGATCGAACCCTTCCTGAAAAATCCCGACCAACCCTCGCCGGTTAAAGGCTTGCTCGACCTCAACGCCCGCCTCAGCACCAGCGGCAACAGCCAGCGCGCCTGGGTCGACGGGCTAACCGGCGACGCCAGCTTCCTGCTTAACGATGGCGTGCTGGTCGACGCTAACCTGGAACAACAGCTGTGCCGTGGCATCGCCACGCTCAACCGCAAAGCCCTGAGCAGCGACCCACGCGGCAAGGACACGCCTTTCGAAACCCTGCAAGGCAGCCTGGTTCTGCGCAACGGCGTCGCCCACAACCCCGACCTCAAGGCGCGCATCCCTGGCCTGGCGGTCAACGGCAATGGCGATGTGGACCTGCGCATCCTCGGCCTCGACTACCGCGTGGGCATCACCATCACCGGCGACCAGCGCGAAATGCCTGATCCGGCTTGCCAGGTCAACGCGCGTTATGTCGGCATCGAATGGCCCGTACGCTGCCGCGGCCCGCTGGAAATGGGCGGCAAAGCCTGCCGCCTGGATCAAGACGGCCTGGGCAAGGTCGCCGCCAAACTTGCGGGCAACAAGCTCAACGAGAAGATCGAAGAAAAACTCGGCGACAAGGTCAGCCCCGAACTGAAAGACGCACTCAAGGGCCTGTTTAACCGATGAGTCCTGAGCAATTTTCTGATGCAGTGCTGAACTGGTACGACAGCCATGGGCGCAAGGACCTGCCCTGGCAGCAGGGCATCACGCCGTATCGCGTGTGGGTCTCGGAGATCATGCTGCAGCAGACTCAGGTCAGCACCGTGCTCGGCTACTTCGACCGCTTTATGGCCGCCTTACCGACGGTAAATGACCTGGCCACCGCACCAGAAGACGAAGTGCTGCACCTGTGGACGGGCCTCGGTTACTACACCCGCGCACGCAACCTGCAGAAAACCGCGCAGATCGTGACGCGCGAATATGTCGGCGAATTCCCCCGTGATGTCGACCAGCTCACCGAGCTTCCCGGCATCGGCCGCTCCACCGCCGGCGCCATCGCCAGCCTCAGCATGGGCCTGCGTGCGCCGATCCTCGACGGCAACGTTAAACGTGTGCTGGCGCGCTACGTCGCCCAAGAAGGCTATCCGGGCGAGCCGAAGGTGGCTAAACAGCTGTGGGATGTGGCCGAACGCTTCACTCCACAGGCCCGCGTCAACCACTACACCCAGGCGATGATGGATCTGGGCGCCACCCTGTGCACCCGCAGCAAACCCAGCTGCCTACTGTGCCCGCTGAGAAGTGGCTGCCAGGCGCACCTGCTCGGCCTTGAGATCCGCTACCCGATTCCCAAGCCACGCAAAACGCTGCCACAGAAACGCACCCTGATGCCGATTCTCGCCAACCGCAACGGCGAGGTGCTGCTCTATCGCCGCCCGTCCAGCGGCCTCTGGGGCGGTTTATGGAGCTTGCCCGAGCTTGATGACCTGCAAGCCCTGGACGACCTGGCCAACCGCCACGGCTTAAGCCTGGGCGCATGCCAGATACAAGCCGGACTGACCCACACCTTCAGCCACTTTCAGCTGGCCATCGAGCCCTGGTTAGTCCACGTCGACGCCGCGCCAGCCGTCGTGGCCGAGGCGGACTGGCTCTGGTATAACCTCGCCACCCCGCCGCGCCTGGGCCTTGCCGCCCCTGTGAAGAAACTACTGAAGCGTGCGGCCGATGCACTCGCCACATCACAGAACACTGGAGAAACACCATGACTCGCACCGTACAGTGCCGCAAACACAAGCAAGAACTTCCCGGCCTGGACCGCCCGCCGTATCCGGGCGCCAAAGGCGAAGACATCTACAACAACGTTTCCAAGCAAGCCTGGGATGAATGGCAGAAACACCAGACCCTGCTCATCAACGAGCGGCGCCTGAACATGATGAACGCCGAAGACCGCAAGTTCCTCCAAGTCGAGATGGACAAATTCCTCTCCGGCGAGGAATACGCCCAGGCCGACGGCTACGTACCGCCCAGCGAATAAACGCCGCGCCCATTGCCCAGACACTGGGGTGGGTGACGCTTTATCCATCGACCACACGGCGATGGTGGATAAACAAGCGTCATCTACCCGACACCGCCACCACACCCCGCGCGACTGAAGCCCCTCCCACAACCAATCCCCCACCTCCCGCATAACCCGACCACCCTGCGAACGGCGCTTTAGCGGCGATATGCCCTTGCAGTAATCGCGCTAAAGCAACACCACGGCAGTCACCTCGCCTAGTAGCCCGAATGAAATCCGGAAAACCCCGCCACCTGAAAAATCGCCCCAGAATTGTATTCGAGCTACCCCGCGCCGCCGGCCTTTCCCCCTCCTCCCGAACCTAAGCGCCCGTAATAATTAAATATTTTCCAAAATCACGCTTGACACCCCCCCTTAAAATCCGTCTAATAGCCGCCGTTGGCCCGGGTAGCTCAGTCGGTAGAGCAGGGGATTGAAAATCCCCGTGTCGGCGGTTCGATTCCGTCCCCGGGCACCAAATACAGATAAACCCCAAGCGAACTAACCTTCCTTGGGGTTTTTTCTTGCCTACGATTTAGCGCATGCCAGCCTATTAACCCGCTGAAATTGTGCGCGCGCGACAGCCAACTGCGGCCAAGCGACAGCATGGCCCGACGAGAACGCTCAGGCCGGGAAACGGCTTGGCGGTCAGCGAAACGCTATGCTAGCTTGACGCCTCGCAAGGAGGGCCACGCAACGTCGAGAAGCTGTATCGGCCCTCGCGAGCCAGCGCCAAACAAGGTGATAGGGAATGAACAAACGCAGCTTACAAGCTGCAAATGAGCATCCGAGGCCGCGTTCAACGTAGTGTGGCCGACGCGTAGCAGACCCGAGACAGGCTCTGGCGTAATCGAACAATAAGAGGACACCCCATGGCCGAGGCCACGCCCGCGCTGGAAATTCGCGACCTGCACAAACGCTACGGCGACCTTGAGGTGCTCAAGGGCATCTCCCTCACCGCTCGCGACGGCGATGTGATTTCCATCCTCGGCTCTTCCGGCTCCGGTAAATCGACCTTTCTGCGCTGCATCAACCTGCTGGAAAACCCGCATAAAGGGCAGATCATCCTCGCCGGCGAGGAACTCAAGCTCAAAGCCGCGAAAAATGGCGACCTGATCGCCGCCGACAATCGCCAGATCAACCGCTTGCGCAGCGAGATCGGCTTTGTATTCCAGAATTTCAATCTGTGGCCGCACATGAGCGTGCTCGACAACATCATCGAGGCGCCGCGTCGCGTGCTGGGGCAGAGTAAGGCCGAGGCTATCGAAGTGGCCGAGGCGTTGCTGGCCAAAGTCGGCATCGCCGACAAGCGCCACGTCTACCCCAATCAGCTTTCCGGCGGCCAGCAACAGAGGGCGGCGATTGCCCGTACCCTGGCGATGCAGCCGAAAGTCATCCTGTTCGATGAGCCCACCTCAGCCCTCGACCCGGAAATGGTACAAGAAGTGCTTAATGTGATCCGCGCACTCGCTGAGGAAGGCCGCACCATGTTGCTGGTAACACATGAAATGGGCTTTGCCCGCCAGGTGTCCAGTGAAGTGGTGTTCCTGCATCAAGGCCTGGTTGAAGAGCAGGGCTCCCCGGAGCAGGTGTTCGACAACCCGAACTCGGCGCGCTGCAAACAATTCATGTCCAGCAATCACTAAACACACGGAGCAACTACGCATGCAGAACTACAAGAAAATCCTGCTGGCCGCTGCCGCCACCCTGGCGTTCGGCACCAGCGCCGTCGCTGCTGACAAACTCAAACTGGGCACTGAAGGCGCTTACCCGCCATTCAACCTGATTGACGCCAGCGGCCAGGTCGGCGGTTTTGACGTGGAAATCGGTCAGGCCCTGTGTGCCAAGATGAAGGCCGAGTGCGAAGTGGTTACCTCCGATTGGGACGGCATCATCCCCGCCCTGAACGCAAAGAAATTCGACTTCCTGATCGCGTCCATGTCGATCACTGACGAGCGCAAGGTGGCGGTTGATTTCACCAACCCTTACTACACCAACAAACTGCAGTTCATCGCGCCAAAAGGCGGCGATTTCAAGACCGATAAAGCCAACCTGAAAGGCAAAGTGATCGGTGCCCAGCGGGCCACCATCGCCGGCACCTGGCTGGAAGACAACCTCGATGGCGTGGTCGACATCAAACTGTACGACACCCAGGAAAACGCCTACCTCGACCTGTCTTCGGGCCGCCTCGACGGCGTGCTGGCTGACACCTTCGTTAACTGGGAATGGCTGAAGAGCGATGCCGGCAAAAGCTTCGAATTCAAGGGCGACCCCGTATTCGATAACGACAAGATCGGTATTGCCGTACGCAAGGGCGACGCTCTGCGTGAGAAACTGAACGCGGCCTTGGCCGAGATCGTGGCTGACGGCACCTACAAGAAGATCAACGACAAGTACTTCCCGTTCAGCATCTACTAAGCTGCCGGCACTGCGCCGCTCATACGGGCGGCGCAGGCTTCTGAGCCCCTATGACTTTCGACCTCTACGGATTCGGCCCGGCCCTGGCTGCTGGCACCCTAATGACTATCAAGCTGGCGCTCAGCGCGCTGTGCCTGGGTTTGGTGCTCGGTTTGCTCGGCGCACTCGCCAAGACTTCCCCGTACAAGCCGCTGCAATGGCTTGGCGGTACTTACTCGACCATCGTGCGCGGGATTCCCGAGCTGCTCTGGGTGTTGCTGATCTATTTCGGCACCGTGCAGCTGATGCGCAACTTGGCGGACCTGCTCGGCATCGAAAGCCTTGAGCTGAACGCCTTTGCCGCCGGCACCATCGCCCTCGGCATCTGCTTCGGCGCGTACGCCACCGAGGTGTTTCGCGGCGCGATCCTGGCTATCCCCAAGGGCCACCGCGAAGCCGGCCAAGCCTTGGGCATGTCCAAACCACGGATCTTCTGGCGGCTAATCCTGCCGCAGATGTGGCGCATCGCCCTGCCCGGCCTGGGCAACCTGTTTATGATCCTGATGAAGGACACCGCACTGGTGTCGGTGATCGGCCTGGAAGAAATCATGCGCCGCTCGCAAATCGCCGTGACCGCCAGCAAGGAGCCCTTCACCTTCTATCTGGTGGCGGCCTTTATCTACCTTGGCCTGACCGTGCTCGCGATGATTGGCATGCACTTCCTGGAAAAACGCTCCAGCCGTGGTTTTATCAGGAGCGCATCATGAAAAAGATTTCTGAAATAGCCGCCTGGTCAGTTGCCGTTGCGCTGATTGCCTATGCGCTGTGGGGCGGCCTAACTGCCCTCAACTGGGACGTGATCATCAAGTGGCTACCTCGTCTGTCTGAAGGTGCTCTGCTGACCCTGGAACTGGTGGCCATCGCCGTTCTCGCCGGGCTGATTCTCGCGTTGCCCATGGGCATCGCCCGCGCCTCGCGGCACTGGTATGTGCGCGCCCTGCCCTACGGCTACATCTTCTTCTTCCGTGGCACGCCGCTGCTGGTGCAGCTGTTCCTGGTCTACTACGGCCTGGCACAGTTCGATGCGGTGCGCGAAGGCCCGCTCTGGCCCTATCTGCGCTCCCCATACTGGTGCGCGGTACTGACCATGACCCTGCACACCGCTGCTTATATCGCCGAAATTCTGCGTGGTGCGATTCAGGCCGTGCCACCGGGCGAGATCGAAGCCGCTCGCGCCTTGGGCATGTCGCGGGCGAAGACCATGTTCTATATCGTCCTGCCGCGCGCCGCGCGTATCGGTCTGCCGGCCTACAGCAACGAAGTGATCCTGATGCTCAAGGCCAGCGCCCTGGCCAGTACCGTGACCCTGCTGGAACTAACCGGCATGGCCCGCACCATCATTGCTCGCACCTACCTGCCGGTGGAGATCTTCTTTGCCGCCGGGATGTTCTACCTGCTGATCGCCTTCCTGCTGGTGCGCGGCTTCAAGCTGCTGGAACGCTGGCTGCGCGTCGACGCCTGCCAGGGCCGCTGATTGCCTGAGGGCTCGCGCCTTCAGGCACTGCCATCATGCCAACCACCACTCCCGCCCAGATCCTGCAAGACGCTGCCTTGCTGCAGCGTTTTCAAGCACTCGACAGCTTCCTTATCGAGCACCAAGCGCTGTGGCGACCACGGCCCTTTGTGCATTACCCGGCACTGCCTTGGGAAGCCGAGCACCCACAGCTGGCAGCCTGGCTCAGGGCACAAAGCCTGGAGCATGCGGAAGCAGCGCATAACCAACCGCACCTGCTGCCAGCACCCGCGCCCTTCCCGCAACTGGCCGCTCAGGCTCATGACCTAAGCCAGATCGGTGAATTGCCACAGCTACCCGCGACGGTATTGCCTGCGCGCTTTAGCAGCGATGTGCCGGGCCGCAAGTGGCAGCAGATCGACGCCTTCGCCCGCAGCTTGAGCTTTAGCCATACACCGCAGCATTGGCTGGACTGGTGCGCTGGCAAAGGTCACCTTGGCCGCATGCTCGCACACGGCGGCGGCACCCTGACCTGCCTGGAATACGACCCAAACCTGGTCAGCAGCGGTCAGCAACTCAGCCATAAACTCGGCATCGCCGCACAGCATATCGAGCAGGATGTACTGGCTGAGGGCGCTGCGGCGCAGCTGCAAGCGCAACACACGCCTGTGGCCTTGCACGCATGCGGCGAGTTGCACACACGCTTGCTGCAACTGGCCAGCCAAGCCGGCTGCCAGCAATTGGCCGTCGCGCCCTGCTGCTATAACCGCATCCGCACCGCGTACTATCAGCCACTGTCGGCAAACGCCCAGTCCTCGACACTGCAGCTGTCCATCGACGATCTCGGCCTGCCTCTAAGCGAAACCGTCACCGCCGGCGCACGGGTACGCCGCCAGCGCGATCAATCCATGGCCCGCCGTCTGGCCTTTGACGTGCTGCAACGCCAGCTGCGCGGTATCAATGAATACCTGCCAACCCCCTCGCTGCCTGCCGCCTGGCTGGACAAGCCCTTTGCCGACTACTGCAAAGACCTCGCCGCCCTCAAACAACTGCCGCTACCAACTGCGCATAACTGGCAGCAGCTTGAACACAATGGCTGGCAGCGCCTGGCAGAAGTCCGCAACCTAGAACTGCTGCGCGGCCTTTTTCGTCGACCCCTGGAGCTCTGGCTACTACTCGACCGCGCGCTATTTCTCGAGGAACAAGGATTTCGCGTAAGGCTTGGCAGCTTCTGCTCCTATCAGCAGAGCCCACGCAATTTGCTGCTACTGGCTGAAAAGCCGTAAATACCACCCACATTATCTGTGGATAACTCTGTTGACAGATTCTGAGCAAAACCCGTAAACGCCGGTCACAACACGCCATCGCTGCGCTGATCATTTTTTAATCTAAAAATAACTCTTGTAAAAACATATGCTTACCTAATACCGCGAACCAGCGCACAACGCTTGTACACGCTCACAACAAATGCACCGCACATGTGCATAAGCATTTCGCTACTGATAACAATCCCTGCACATTTCTACGCCCTGAGCACTTTACTCTGCCAAACGAATCGATATAATGCGGCCCACAATCGCCGGTATAGCTCAGCTGGTAGAGCAACTGACTTGTAATCAGTAGGTCCCGGGTTCGATTCCTGGTGCCGGCACCATACAAATCAAAGGGTTACGTGAAAACGTAGCCCTTTTTTGTGCCTGAAATTCGGCTTGGGGTAGGATTGGGGTAGGGTTTTGACACCTGACGCCTTCTTGGTTAGAAAAAATCCGCACCAGCCTCAATACCATTCGTCGGGAAAAACTGTCGGCACGCCTTACCAAGCAGCAGATTTCATAGCCGCTCCAAAACGACCAAACACATGTTTGACCATCTTGAGGGCGACTCATGATGAAGCCATTTCTCGTCCGGATGACGTAATGTGGGCACTTGCACAGCCTGAGAGAGCTGAATAGTGTGAATGGGCGGGTCGACAGACCTGACTCCAGGATCACTGCACAACAGGGCAACTTGTTATGGCGACTGTATGCGGGGCGCTCCGGCGCGCTGAGTTCCTAGAGTCTCGGTCTACCAACCCGCATACAGCCGCCTCCCCTCGTTTGGTAGCGAGTGATGGCGGCCTCTAAAACTCTAGAGGCGAGCTTATGTACAAGATCAGTTCAACACCTGCCACAGCCAGTTTCACGGCACTGAATGCCGATGAACATGACTGCCTTCTTGGCTACCGCAGTGATGCGAAAGCCAGTGAGCTGTATGAGGAAGCCATGCAACGTCAACACGCAGTGCTACGCCTGCTTGGCGCACTGAGCGGCGCACCCAATCTCGATGAGCTTCAGGCTGACTGCCTCAACGGATGCTTTCAAGCAATCCGCATCCTGTGCTCTGACACAGCCGCGTTGCACGCCGGCGCCTACGAAGCCATAGCACGAGAAAGCGCCGCAGCACGCGCCCAATTCGCACAGTTTGATGGTGGCGCGGGTTAGGTCATCTTATTCGGTGATTCGAGTTCAGCTTCGTAACGCTGAACAAATTCCATCAGATCAAGACTGAGAACTCGGCAGATGTCACGTAACTGCACCAGGTCCAATCGACGCAAGCCGCGTTCGATGTCGCTAGCGAACGACTGGGGCCGACCAAGCGCCTCAGCGAACTGCGCCTGCGTCAGCCCCGACTCAACGCGGCACTGCTTGAGCAAGCGTAGCAGGACCAGGTTCTCATCTCTGTAGACCGACTTTTCCATCCAGGCATCCGTTAGCAGTGTTGACATGAGCAGAATGTATATCTAATCTTCAGTTATCTGCTTTACAGATATTCAGATTCGAGGCCAGCATGACCAAAATCAAAACCCTTATTCCGGTCGACCGAAACCGAAGCGCCCTATTCGATCTTCCGAACCGCATCCTTCTCTTCACGCTGGAAAGGATCTTGCGCTGCATCAACTACCCGCTCGCAAACCGTCACGAAGTCGCGAGGCTGGACCTTCCGTTCCGCAAAGATCCGGTCAACGGAAACCTGTGCTTGGCGCTCAATGAAATCCCGCGCCTGCTAAAAATCATCGGCTCCGCCGAACATGGGAATAGCCTGCTGGTTAAACGGTTGGTGCACGAGGTTGCAACCCTTGAACACCGACTCAAAAACACAGACTTGATCGGCAACCCGTGGCAACTCGAAGAAGACCTGAGGTCGATTATTCAGCCAGCTGAGGCGACGCCGTGCTTTCGAGCAACGCTGCGCAACAAAGCCGCCGCCAGTGCCGACTGAGGGTCTACAAAGTGGAGATTGAGCGTCTGAAGTGCGGGAGCTTCTTAATTCCGGTCATTCGCCAAGGCGACAAAAGACTGTGGCCCATTCGGGCAATCTGCAAGCAGTTGAACATCGACTGGCGGCAACACGCAAAAGAGCTGACTAGCTATACACCCGTGCGTGTCAGTGTGGTTTTGCCAGAGATCCCAGGCATTCGCAGCTACGAATGCCTGGAGCAAAAGGATTTTGAGCACTGGCTGCTTTTGCTGGACGATATTGAAGTCAGCAGTGCTGCGTGTAAAAGAATTCGGCAGCTGAAGTATGTGGTACTGCTCAACCGCTCCAAAAGCGTTAATGCACCACTCAGACCTGGTGATATTTTAAATGAGCTGGCCTGGTCAGCCATTCAAAACTTCAGCTACCGCAATTGGCATACACTTCATGCCGGTATTGAGCGTGATTTTAATGCGTCATGCGGTTGCAGTTTTTACTCGGTCACCGCTGAGGATTTAGGGCGAGCTATAAATAATCTCTGCGAGATTATTTTCAACCTTTATAACCCAAAGCCATTGACTAAAAAAGAGCACTTAGATGCACTCTTCAAACGTCTTGTGAGTACTGTCGGCTATGGAACAGCACAAATAAACAGCGAGGATATTGAAGCGATCACCTGCTCGCTAGAACAGTATTATGCCGAACACCACGCTTGGCGTGGAGTGAACGACGACCCTGCATGCGAAGGTATTATTCAAAATTTCGCGGAACACATGGCAATTGAACAAGAGCTGCTTGATGCAGCGATCAGACTGTTTGATGGCAATCAGCCGAGTGCTGAGGACTGGCTACGCCAGCCGATACAATCGCTCGGTGGTCTTGCTCCGACTGACTTACCGCTCAGGCAAGCATTAGATTTAATCGGCAAACTGGAACACGGAGTTTTTGTCTGATTTGAATTCAACCTGACTATCCGACTGACGCCGCATGCGGACCTGCCAATCAATAAAACACATGATGCGTGTGTGGTTTCCACACAATCAGCGTGTGGAAATCACACTGTGCGAGTGTGAAAAAGAACCGAATCGCACTCACCGGGTGTAGTGAATGGCCCGAGTGCTCGGCACTTACTTATGAATAACAAAAAACGCAGATGCCAACAATATGCGCCCGCACCTCGCTTTTTTCAGCGCCTGCGCTGGCTGATTTATTTTTTGATGACAAATACTTGCGCGCGCTTTTGCTCCACGTGCACGCTGAATGTAGATGAAAGCGTGTCGCGTGAGTAAGAGCGCGCGCCCCCTTACTCGCGGCGCGAGTAAGGGGGCGTTGGAGCAGTTATGACGAAGCGAGAAATACACGAAGCGAATGCGTAGTGAATTTCAGCGTAGTCAGAACTGATCCAACGCACATTCGCGAATGCGGCTGCCTTTGTCATCAAAACAATAACAAGAGGCGACAACCATGAACCCCACTACCCTGAAGAAATACCAAACCCGCGCACGCAACTTTTATCGGACTCGCTGCGGTGAGGACGATCCTACTTCAGCGCAGATCTGCGCGGCCTTACTTGCAAGCGCACAGGAATATCAGCCGAACTCATTCAGCACACTGAAGAGCGCGCTACAGCATGACCAATTATCACGTGATAATCGCGAGGCAGCGAAGGCAATTCGAAAGGTCGTAAATCCTGTCACCGCACCCGGTTCAACGCTGGATCGCAAACTAAAACCGAGCAAAATAAAATCCGTGCCCCATGCCGATCTCAAAGCACTCTACGACCACCTGAAAGGAAACGAGTTTATCGACGAAGCAGCCTCGCTGATTTTGGCGAGTTACTTGGGCGTTCGACCTTGCGAAATGCGCACAATAACAATTGTGAACAACGTGGTGTACATTATTGGCGGCAAGAAGAGCGCTCCACTTCATCGCGGGGCTGACCGAACGCTGATAATCGAAAATACCAAAGTGCTTCGTTTGATCAGGCAAGCGGCATCTTGGATGAGCAACTGCCCCCGCACCAATACCGCCATTCGGGATCGTCTGAGAAAAGAGTGCCGGGCGCTCTGGCCAAGACGTAAGCAACATCCAACACTGAAAAGCTTCCGCCATCAAATTGGATCGAACCTAAAAGCATCAGGTGAAAGCGCTGAAGCAATTGCATACATCATGGGGCATCAGTCAACTGACTCGGTCAGCATTTACGGTAATCGTCGCTCAGGACAAGGCCGCAAGCTGCACATCAGCATTGCAGACGACGTCGATCTTTCAGACGTGCGAAAGCCAGAGAAAGCACACCGCTTCGGAAAAGAGCGAACCATCGGTCAAATCGAATTCCCAGCCGCGACCCGAGGGCACTGGTTCGCGGAAATGACGAATCGCAGGGAAGCCGGCGTGCGCGACATTTAGGGATCACACGGTGCACTTCAAAATCCTTCTGTTTGAAAGTTGAAGTCGAGGTATGCGAGGTAGCGAGCATCATCACTCGCTACGCCGAAGACAGCGAGGGTGAATACCGTATGCACAGCAAATCCTAGCGCTGGGAAATTGTCATACCGAGAATTAGTGGGCTGAGCTTCACCTAGAGCTGCGTCTGCACGGCATGGCCACTGCTTGGGCAGAATTGACTGTGCAGGGTGAGTCGAACACAGCCTCGACCAAGTGGCTGCTCGAACACCTCCTGCAAGAGGAGCATACAGATCGCGCCATGCGCTCGGTGAGCCACCAGATGAACATGGCTAAGCTGCCGTTGCACCGATTTCCCATCAGCACCAACAAGCAAGTCGGTCTTCCACACAAAATTTGTTGTACATTTCTCCCTACCATGTCCTGAGCCCACAGTTGCTTTCTGCCGCTCACTTCAATCAATCCATCATGCAGGCGTACAGCCAAACAGTCTTACTGGCTGTTCAGAGTTTCTGGAATCGTCTTGTCGACTTCTAAGGTTCTAATTGGCCACTACTCATAGCTACTTGCTAAAAATCCGGGCTGGCGAGCCAATCAATTTTGAAGCCCTAATTGGCCAGCTCGTGCGCGCAGGCATGCTTGAAATCGACATCAATCGAGTTCTTGTTGCCCAAAAGATGTCTCAATCCAAGCCCCGCTACGCGGTGACGGTCATAGATGCGATAGCGTTTGATTCGTTGCTGGCGCGCTTCCAGCCATCAGGAGTAGACGGGCGCACGGGAGCTGCGCTGGATGGCAATAGCCATGCTGCAGGCGTGTCAGAGTCGATCCTTATATTCCGTTCTGAATATCACCCGCACCCAACGGTTGCGATCACCGAACAGGGTGAGTGGACTGTTCCGCGCCCTCTAGGACCAATAGGCGTCATCGTTGAGAACCTTGAGAACTTCTTGCGGTTTCACGAAACCATTGCCTTTATTGGTTCGATTCTGCCGTTTGAACTTGATAAGTTCGAACTGATTTATGGCTCAGGAAATCAGATCAGTAATAGCCTGAACGCACCCGTTTTGAAGCGATTTGATGCGATCTACTGCTTATTTGATGTGGATGTGGGTGGCATGCGGATGTTCAAGACACTGAGGACCCTGCTGCCTGAACAGGCGATAAAATTCCTATCCCCCACTGATATGCACGGCAGGCTCACTCGATCTAAGTACATACTCAGCGCTGAACACCGGATAGAGCTTTTCGAGAGGTATCTTGATTTGTCACCGGAGACCGACAGGCTCATTAGCTACATGCGCGCCACCGGCAGAACACTAGAGCAAGAAACCTATTTAGCGCCAATACACATGGACGGAGCGCAATAGCGATGACGGATAATTCGATGTTTTACGAAGTCTTCAAAATTAAGCAAATCATTCTCGTGAACAGTGGTGCGTCCTGCTACACGAAGGTGCGGATAGACCAGCACACGGCGCTGTTGGGGGCGAACAACAAGGGCAAGACCTCAATGCTTAATGCACTGAAGTTCTTCCTTTTGCCCGAGGAAAACCTGAACGACTGCGTGAATAAGTTTGGCTTTAAAAACCCAGACGGTTACTACAACCGCGAACAGAGCTTTGGTTTCTACTTCCCTGATAAAAATTCGTTCTTGGTGCTGGAGGCAGAAAACCCGCACGGCCCTTTCTGTGTCGTAGTAAACGCAGGCGGTAAGCAGTTCAGTTATGAGCGCACAGGCGTACCCGTACCCTACTCTGACATCGAGCATCTTTTCTGGGATAAAGAGTCAGGCAAAAACGGAGGAACAGGATCGCCCATTGAAGGGATTTCAGTCTCAGCCGTCGCCAGTGGGCTAAAGAGCCTTGGCGGCTTAGTGATTCGAGACATCGACAACATCAAGGCCCGCTTTTATCACCACCACCACAACCGGCCTGATATTGGGCGCTTTTGTTTGCTGCCGCTGAGCCAGGGCGGAAAGCCTCGTGAAATTGATGCATGGAAGAAGCTGATTCATCTGGCCTTTGATATTGCGGCCAAGGATAAGCGCACGCTGCCGGACACCATCGCCACAATTATCGAGAGCCGCAAGGATCGCGTCGAGGCAGAGCTTAACGTCAATTTGCCGAGCATCCTTGAACGGTATGAAAAGCTGAAGTCTATCCACGTTAGGCTTCAAACCATTCGTAACGCTAAGCCTCACTGGGATGCTTTTGATAAGGCATTCTTGGCTGTTCGTGATGGCGGCTCATTCCTAATAAATCTTCTTCTTGATGCCGAGCAAGCTATTTCCAGTGAGGAAGCAACACACGTTGATCTGCGCGAGAAGTGCCATGCTGAATATTCGGCAGCATCAGCAACCGTTTCGGGGCTGGCCACCAGAACGACCGAAGCGGATACAAAGTACAAAGAGAAGAATGGCGAGGTTCGCCTGCTCGACAAGCAATTCGCAGCCATAAAGAAAGAATCGTTTGCCCTCTCTGAGGTGCTGTGCGGCTACGGCGATAAGTCCATTGACGAAATCATTGAGGGAATCCATGCAGAATCCGAGGCCGACAAAGAAAAGCTAGAAGCACTAAAAAACAGAGAGGTTCTGCGCCAGCAATTCGAGAGCCTAACGCATAAAGTCAATGAAGACGAAGAACGGGCCAGGCTGCTAAAAGCACAGATCAATGGCACCAAGACCACTGTGCTTGACCTATTACCCGTCAGTGCGGCGAGCGTACTCCACTCGTTGAACAAGAGCGCGTTCGCGGGGGAGTTTGATTCGCTTGGTAATGTCGACGCCAACACTATCACCCAATTTACAGCGCTATTTGATGAGCGCTCCGGCGCACTGGGCTTCCTTGGCCGAATCACACCTACAGCGTTCTGTGAATACGATTCAGCAAAGGCCATGAGTGAGCGCGAGAATGCGCTTGAACTAATTACCCAGGAGATCAGCCAAAACCGGAATAAGCTCAATGAACTCGCAGAGGTTGCAAAACAACCATTGGCTCAGATTGAAAGCACCATCGCAGAGCTGGAGAAGCAGATAACCGCTGATGGCAAAAGCATTGAGCTGCTGTGTGACCGGACCAGGATAGAGACCCAATATAAAACTGCTGAAGAGAGTCTTTCTAGCGCCAAAGCTGAGCTTGAAGAATTGGGCGAAGCACATGCAACTCTTGTGACAGAGCTAACAGAGGCAAAGCGGGAACAAGAGGCTGCACGCATAAAACGTGATGCCGCCAAAGATCGTGGCCAAGAGCTTTCAGCTTGGCAGAAGAGAATTAACGGGGTGATCAAGTTCCGCTTAGAGTTCATGCAGTCAGGCTACACGGCCGCAGCACGGAAAGAGGTTGTGCTAACCGAGGAGCTGATCACCCATCTCGAAGACCAAGCGGGGCTTATGGCTAAGCAGTTCAACGAGGTCAAAGAGTTGGTGTCGAGGCTCCAGGATGCCGTTGCGCTAGAGGACGATAGCCAATCGCATCAGAGTGCATTGAGCCTCACAGCCCTAACGCACTTGCATGAGACCTATGCGCTGTTATTTGGTCGATTGGATCTGGATGAAAGCACGCATCAAAACCAGGTCGTGGAGCACAACGGCGACACTCGGCTCCAAATGCAGACGATTGAACATGCCAGGAAACTGATTGCTGACTTCATCAAAGAGATTGAAACGCACCTCGCCGATATCAAGGTATCCAACGTCGACGCTGTAGCCATTGAATACAAGCTTCACCCTCAGTTCGATGAACTGTTGAATGCCGCTAAGTCTGTGAACATGACTGGAGGTGATTTGCCTGCAGACATCCTGTACGACCGTATTGGCAGCTTCTCGGCAGAGTTCTTCGATTCAGATCGACGCAAAGATGGCAGGCTGAACATGGCCCGCCTGCTGGCGTCTGTCGAATACAAGGTTAAGCTCGCTGGCCGCGATAGCTTTGTAAGCGAAAGCCAGTCCACAGGCACCGCAGTAATGATCAACAGCCGGCTGCTGGCGTTCCTGCTCAAGAAGCTGCTGCAAGTGGATACACGAGTCAGCCTGCCATTGCTGGTGGATGAGATTTCCAACCTGGACGTGAAGAACCTGCGTGCTGCACGCGAAATCGCGGAGGCCGATGGATTCTGTATTTTCGGGGCGACACCGGACCTAACAACCGGCATCAGCAAAGTAATCGGCAACTACGTCAACCTTGATTACTTCACCGCGTCTGAGTCCTACAGCCCCTACAGAACGACCCTTTATACCGGCGTCAGCGAATCGTTAAGCGTTATTTCTGGTGCATCAGCGCCAGCACCAGCTGAGTCTGGCGCTTAATGATCGTTAAGACGGATGTTGCCCTGGTCACGATGATACAGAACAAGGAGCTTTACCTTGGGCTGATCGATCACATGGATAGCGTTGGTGAGGGCGACGAAGTACGCATCCTGATCTACCAGCAAAAGCTAGGAGCGTTGCTGGATGAGAATTGGCCACCGCCAAAGACAAGGGGGTTCCGAGAGCTGCCGGCGGAACGGCGTAAGCTTGAAGGCGCTCTATGCATCGAGAACCTGCATCGAGCAGGGCTAGTTAGCCATGTCGATACAGGCCGCGGCGTTATGGTCTTCGCACCCTTCGTGATCGAGATGTTCAGGCATTTTGATAACGCCCGCCTCCGGCACCTGACCAGCTCCGACTATGAAATTGTCCGGAAGACCTTCACTGACCTGTTTGATGCCTTTGGCACGCTGCCATCGCTATCACCCAGCGATATTGATTTCAAAGAGCATGTGCACACGCTACGCAAAGAGATTCGCGGCGCTATAGCCAAGATGAAGGAGTGCGTGGGCGCTCTACAGGGCTGTTTGCAGCGCCTTGGCAAGATTGTTGACCAGGCTGACGTTACCGAGGTCAATGCGGTCCATAAGGCACGTGAAGCACTCTCAGAGATCAACACGATCTACATGCGCAACATCTTGCCAGCGTTGCAGTTTCTCGATGAAAAAACCGACATCAAGGGTGGTATCCCTGCGTTAGCCGCCCTGACACGCATTGGTGACATGCTGGATAGTCACGGCCAGCACAGCAAGCTGGTCACTATGATTTACTACTCAGTCGAGTCGATACGGTCTTACCGACACGACATCTCAGTTATCAGCGCATCGATGATGCGTTACGTGCAACAGAGCGAAGCGCACCGGTTGGCTCACGACAAGATCGAGAGCGCCTGGAACCGGCTCTATGAGGCTGTGCGTGAATTGCAGGACGGAAGCTTAAAAGACAATACGCTATCAAGTTCTCATCCCGCGCTAGCGAACATCAAAACCTTCAGCGGCCTTAAAGTCAGAAGCTTTGAGGCTAAGGTTCAGTGGCCAGATGAAAGCCACCGACTGCTTCTCATCGAGCATCTGCGCACCACGCTGCCGCAAGTCACCGTAAGCAGTGGCGTGGTCTACCAGCTAGAGGGGGGCGTCAACGATATTGGCTTTGTTAAGCGTCAAAGTGACTCCCGATTGCTTGCGCTGGGAACACTGATTGATCACTGGCCGTTGCGTTCATTAGCAGACACTCACGCGGCGCTGCACGAACACCTTCAGGCCAATGTTGAAGACTACGAGCTTTGCGACCTGCTGATGTCTTTGGAGTGGCTAAAGAAGCGTGAAGGCTTAGTTCTCACGCCAGCCTTTGACCTGGCGACCATTGAAACTGAGCGTGAGCGATTGCACTACTACAGACTTCAGATGGAGCCACTAGCAAATGATTGAAGAATCGACACACTCCATCCCGAGCGCTCGCGCCAGTGGAATTAACAAAAAGCTGGCGGTGGAAATCTACGGCCAGCTAATGAACGGCAAGATGCTAAATCGGCACACTCCGATTGAGGGGACGCTTAAATACAATCCCTTGTTTGATGAGGTGTACAAACACTTCGATAGCTACCAGTACCATTATTCATTAAACGGGTACGAGCTAATCATGCGTGACGGCTTCGCCTTCGTCCGTGATACGGACAGGGCCGAGTTCAAGGATGAGCTGGCTAGAAGCATTCAAGGCCTATTACTGGTGCTGTTTAGGGGCGTCATGGAGCTTGGCTTAACAATGGACGTGCTTCTGAAGGATGAGGCTGGTCTGTCAAACGCTCACATAGAGGAAATCGGCAAAGGGCAGGATAAGCAGGAGGTTCTGATTGCTTGCGGCATGAAGAAAGGAACACTGCTGGAATGCGTCAGTAAACTTGAGAGCCGATTTATCGCTTATCGCAACGCTAAGGGGAACCTGGTGCTGAGTGAGTCTGGCGCCGCCTTCTTTAGCGATCTATTAGCTGAAGGTGATATCTCAGTATAGTGCGGCTTGAATCGATTTAGACTTTTTGAATCAGTCCGGCTTTTGCCGCACATTATTGACCCAGGCATATACACTAGGCCTACGCATCGCTACTCAACGCTCCAACAATTCAAACCGCACACTCATCGGCTTGCTACCGCTGTGGCTCTGGTACCTAACCTGTCCGCAGTACTTGAAGGGCGCGGCCTTACCGCTCTCTAGCTTGTTCTCACGAACAAATAGATGCAGACCAATACCAAGCGACTCGTGATTGATAATCTCATTACCTCGCTTGTTATCCGGAGCCGTCTGATTTTGCGTCTGCCAATGGAAATGCTGCTCATCAATCCAGTGGTCCTGATAACGCAGATCCTCGGCTTTGCCTTGTTTGTTCAGGGTTACCAGAAGTACGTGAGCCCTACACCCTGGGATCACCACATGCCCGCTATTCCAGCTCCCGGCATTGAATTCAGTACCAAATAACACTGGGATATCTTCACGCATAAAGCGCTGGCCAACCTGCATCTGTAGCGGATCGATGATTGCCTTCAGACGAGCAAAAGTGCGGAACTGCTCTTGCAGTTCATCACTGACCAAGATGTCGGCGTAATCCGGGTTATGGGCACGCAGCCGATACTGACCGCCGGAGTCTTTAAGCACTTTGCGCAGCAGGTATTGGCTATCACCGGATTCATCCTGGCGCTCAATGGCCATGACATCGCCGGTGATTTTGCCAGCAGTCTCGCTACCAATGATCTCTAACAGTAAGTAATCACCATCTCTGACTGGCTGTTTACCGCCGTCCATGGAGTTACCCGAAGCCTTGGCCAGAAAATGGCGAGCAGGATCGATTCGACCATAACGAGCACCGAGCAAACGATACTCCTCACAATCAGCTCGACCTGTTTTGAAATGTCCGCAGGCGATTTTCAGATTCGGAAAGTAGGCTAACTCTACCTGCTCTGGAATGCTGGGCAACGGATGCACACTGGCGGTCATCAGGCTGGAGCGTGCCGCGTAGGAGGTCAGACGGTAATCCACCAACTCCTGTACCAGCTCGCTCAGTGGCACTATGGCCTGCTCCTCTACCGTGACATTACTGATGAACAAGTCGTCCTCAACGCTGAAATAGCGACCACTGATCCAGGCATTAATCGGGTTCTTTTTCCAGTAGCTCAACCAATCGTCTGGTGCGTGGGTCATGCCTTGATAATCGTCTGGAAGATCCCCCAGCAGCGGACGTCGGCGCTGCAATATTTGCCAGGAACGCTGAGCCAACTCATCTAGACTGACGGCCTCACGCCAGCTGTCCAGTTCTAGAGCCGCTTCCAGAAGCACCATCTTGTAGCTCTTGGTCATAGCGGTGGTTTCTAGCTCGCGCAAGAAGTCACCATGCATCTCGATAAGTCTGCACTCTGGCCCTGAGAGGTCACTCTCCTCTGTGGCCACCAGGGCAAACCAATGACCGTACTGGCGACGCATATCCTGCAGACTTGCACCGGATCGGTAAAACTCGGTCAGGCTTGGACGACGGCCCAGGGTATCGCGCAGGCTGCGGTAGTCGAACTGCACGCTATCGCTGTCCAACGACTTGAGGAAGTCTATGAACTGCAGGTCATAGTTAACGAAGCATCCTTCGGGCAAGTCCAACTGTCCTTGCTCTGCCTGGCGCGCGAACTCGGCTAGTTGTCGACGATTCATGCTGCAATTCATCAAAGCCATTGGCTTGTGTAGGAAGCTTTGGTGGTTGGCCACGAAGTCCAATACCACCAACTTATCCTTACCATCTGCCTTACGTAGACCGCGCCCGAGCTGTTGCAGGAAAAGAATTTTCGATTCAGTGGGACGTAGCATCATCACTGTATCGATCACCGGCAGGTCGACACCTTCGTTGAACAGGTCGACGGAGAACAACACCTGCAACTCGCCTGCGCGAAGCTGCTCTAGCGCCTCACCGCGCGACAGCTGGGAGTCCGCATACACCGCTGCGGCGCGGACTCCCTTCTTGCGAAAATGCTCAGCCATGTAATCGGCATGGCGCGTCGAAACGCAGAAAGCCAACGTACGGGTCTGCGCATGCAAGCGCCAGTTGCTCAACGCATGCCGAGCGCGGCCGAGCGTGGCCAATTTGTTGGCCAATAATTCAGGGTCGAATCGGCCATTGCGCCAAGGAATACTCTGGTAATCCACATCGCTGTCGAAAATGCCAAAATAGTGGAACGGCACCAGCAGCTTTTCGCTCACGCCACTGAACAGATCGCTTTGAAAAACCAGATTATCGTCACACAGGGCTAGGATATTCGCGTTGTCGGTGCGGTCGGGAGTCGCTGTCAGACCCAGCAAGAATGCCGGTGCGAAATGTTTGAGCAGCCGGTGATAGATCGGCGCAGAGGCATGATGAAATTCATCGACGATGATGTAATCGAAGTGTTGGGGCTTGAACCGCTCGAGGTGCTGCACCTTACCGATGGTTTGCACCGACGCACACAGGATGTCGACCTGACTGTCACGTTGCTGGCCACGATAAAAACCGATGCGTGCGGAAGGCTGAATGCGCGCAAAAGTCGCCGCTGCTTGATTCAAAATTTCCTCGCGGTGCGCCACAAACAACACGCGGCGAGCGCCCATCTGCTTGACGTCAAAAGCAGCCAACCAGGTTTTTCCCAAGCCTGTAGCCAATACCACCAGGCCACGCATATAGCCCTGCTCGCGAGTCGCACTTAGAGCCTGCAACGCTGCATTTTGTACCGAACTTGCCACTGGCGGCGGCTCAGATTCCGTGCTGCCTGGCTCGAAGGATTGCACGGGTTTGATGCGGCGCTGTTCATACTCTTCAATCCACGCATCACTCAACACCGCATTACGAGGATGAGCAAACAACTCATCGAAGCGTCGACAAGCTTCTAGATAGCCATCATCACCGGGGTAATTGATTCGATAGTTCCACTCAAGGCCCTGCTTAAGCGCTTGCCGGCTGATATTGCTGGAGCCGATAAAAGCACGCCCCCAATCCTGCCCGCTGAATAAGTAAGCCTTGAGATGGAAACTGCTGCCATTACTCTGGTAAACCCGCACGTCAGCCCCCTGCTCGGCCAGCAGCATCAACAAGCGCAGCGCTTCAGGATCTGTTACGTCCAGATAATCGCTGGTCAGGATACGCAGTTGCGCAGGCCGTAGCTCTACATCGCTACGCTGTAACGACTCCAACAGGTCGGGTAGCAGCAAACGTAAGCCGGTGGTTTTGATGAAGGCTACCGCCATGTCCACACGCTGCGCTTGGTGAATTGCGGCGCACAGGTGAGGCAAAAATGGGTTTTCCTCGCCGCCCGTCACGAGCTTGCTCACCGGCTTATGCAGTAAGACATTAAGCCACTTTTCATCGCGACCGGGGCGCTGATCTTGAGTCAACCAAAACACTGAGCGACTTAGGCCTTGTAGCGTTTGGGTCCAAATGCCTATGCGCGCCTCATCTGCATCGGTGAAGTGGCGACCCTGATATTCCCGTTCACACTGCCCCAATTTAAAGCTGCAATACAGAGCACCACCAGACCTGAGCGCCCGCCATAAGCGCTCAAAGGCATCGGGAAGTTGAAGTTCAGGTACATGTAGCAAGCTGGCGCAAGCCCAAATACCATCATATTGCTCAACTTCGTCAACCTCAGCGAAACGCCTGACTGGTACATGGGATCCCAGTAGGTGGCTGGCATACCCCGCCAGTTCTTCACAGGCATCGAAGGCACTAACTCGATGGCCCATCTGCTGAAACGCATGGGCATCTCGGCCAGAGCCACAACCAGCATCCAAAATGTGACCGTTGAGTGGCAACGCTTCCAGAAACGGCGCATAGAGGCTGCTCATATCGACACGAAGCGTATCGTCAACGAATTGCTTGGCATGCTGGTTGTAATAAGCCTCAGTACTGCTCACCTAGATCTCCGATATCAAAGGTCTGCCACGCTCAGGGCAGAGAATCCTATAGTTCCACAGCAGTCCCTCAGAGTTCCTTCACTTTCTTCAGTGCATGCAGGCCATGTAAGTTCTCATGCCGTAGAAAGCCACCTAGCTTCGAGATGCTAGTAAACCACTCGCTGCGCACGCCATCGATCAACAAAATGACTCTACGGTTGCTGACAAAGTCGCCGTCAAAACTCATGGAGTAGTCATCGATCTGCAACCGCTGACCCGGCTCGACTTCTGAAGATGCAGCGATACCATCGGCAAAAGCATTGCCAGCGGATTGGTATTCATCGATGCCATCGTCCGTGCTGGCGAAGGCATAAAGCAGCCTGCGTAAATACGTGATGCGCTGTCCGGTGCGGTTTAATAACCAAACCGGCTGCTTATCCGAACAGCGTGAAAAGAACGGTATTGCCAAGTAAAGCCCTTCAGGAGCTTCCTGCTCATAGGCTTGCAAGTTCTCATGGGCGATAAGATCCGCCACCTGCGAGCGGCGCCTGGCAAGCACATCAAAAACGTCATCATCGATTCTGGGGCGACACCCGCTAAAGGACTCCAGCGCATCGCATGCCGACGTCAGCCGCGCATACCGAGCCAACTCTTCTGCATGCTTCTGCGCCACTTGCGGATGGCATTTATCAGCGAGGCGCGAGGCCAGGTCCATGACATCGTCACGGATGGGTCGACGAATCATTCGATCCTCCTTGATTTAACAACCGTGCACTCGAATAAGCACTGGCGCGTCTCAATCAATCAAGCCGCGCCCTGATCTGATCCAGCGCAGCCTGAATCTCCACTGCTTGCTGCTCGACAATGTCGAGTTCACGACATAACCCACGCCAGCCTGACAGCGCATCCAGCGTCTGCTCGATGTACTGATCCACTTTTAAAAAGCTGAACGGCTCACAGACCTTACGCAACGCCTTGCGTGTCGGCAGCCCTGCTCCGGCAAAAGCTGTGGTGTGCTCATCAGCCATGCCACGCACGCGGGCAAAGGTCAGGTCATAGGCTGGAGAAAGCACCCAGCGCCCTTGATCAAACAGGTACGCAAAGTTTTTAGAATGGTCGTCATGGTTGTGCGCAAGCGCATTGAAAACCATCAGACGCGCCATTCTCTCAACCTCGCCAGCATGCCCAGTAATGGCCCAGGTGGCGCGAAGCAGATCACCATAATCCAGCGACGGTGCGCGGTAATCGGCGTAGAGGATGCCGCAGGCGGTGAGCATGTGGATCTTGCGCTCACCGTCACGATCAAAACGCTTCGCGGCAAAGAAGCGCTCGACCCCGCTCTCGGTCTGCACATTCAGAAGTGCGGACTCTGCCATTTCGACCCCAGCATTCCGGGCCATTTGCGCATAGGCATACTCGATGGCACCGGTGTCACGATGCTCTTCAGGCGCACGAAATTTCACCAACCAATGCTCGTAGCCCTCGGCCAACGTTTTGAATGACGAGGCACACCGCTGTTTATCCTGCGACAGCGCCACGACCACCTTGGGTCGAGCCCCTGCAGGCGAGCCACCCGCCAAACGCAAGGCATCCAACGTTGTCTCGGTATCGCCTTCGTAGACCTCAAGTGCAGCCTGGTACAAACGCTCAAGATCAAGCGCTGAGTCCGCCTCCGTCTTCTCCAGTACGGGGCGATATTCCAAGGCTCCCATGGCGCGGTTGCCCATATAAGCCAGCCGATCCAGGGCCGTAATGGCGCGCCGATCAATACCCCGCTCACGCAGGAAGAAGCGATCCATCAGCAGCATCCCCCAGCCATCCGGCAGGGAATCGGCGAACACGCCCATCAACCCGCCGAACAGATGAAGGTCAGGCGCGGCTTGCGGAGCGGATTTGAATTCCATGTTCAGCGGCGAGAGGTTGAAACCTGTCGCTAACCACTGCTCGTCATACGCAAAAAACGTCCCGCGCCGAGATACGGATACCAACTCACCTACCCGGGTGCCCGCGAGCAGCACTTCGACCGAGGTCACGTTCTTCACTTGCGCCCCCGGGCTCGCCCGCTCTGCTTGAGTTCAGCCAGAGAAACGGGCTGCGCCTGCGTAAACAACCCAGACAGTTGCTGAGCCACTCCCAGAGACGAGGCCAACAGCACCAACGCATCGAGGGTGATTTGCCCTGTCGTTTCAAAACGCTTGATGGTCGATTCTGAAATACCGGCACGCTCGGCCAGCGTCTTGCGCGAGAGATTCTGCGCCAAACGCAGCGCACGCGCGTTCTCACCAATCTGCTGGACCAGTTCACGTGGAGAGAAAAGCGTGTGGGTTAGCGCCATCGTGGATGCCTTGCTGAATAGAGCCAAACATGACCATTACAATAGATCATATTTAGCCTATTAATTACTTAAATCAAGATTAAAAGGTCTTTTATGACCCTTAATCTTCATCTTACGCAACCACCTCCATCCGACGCCCGTAGAACTCCACCCAATCCACGTCACCAAACTCCTTCTGCAGCAGCCCCTTCAGAAAGGCATGCCAGCCCTGGAGCGCTACATCCTTTTCGTCGAAGTAGGCATAGCGGTCATAGATCGCATCCACCGACAGATCTTTGTGGTTGAGGATACGACTACGCACATCCTTGCCCAACCCCTGCTTAGACATGTGCGTGGTCGCCGTACGGCGCAAGTCATGCACGGTGGGTCGCGGGTAGCCATCCGCGACGCGCAGCAAGCCCTCTTGCTCAACGCGGTCGTTGTCTTTCACATAGGTGTCGTAGAAGCGGCGCATCGCGCGGTTAAGCGAGGGCTGCGTTTGCGGCTTGGCGGGCCAACGACCCGGAAACACATAGTGTCCCGGACTGGGTCGCGTTTTGCTGCCAGCCCAACGCGCAGGGTCTGCCGCCATCACTTTCTGAATTTGCCGTTCGCGTAGGTAATTCAGAATGCTCAACGCATCATCCGAGAGCGGAATGGCAATCGGATTGTTGTTTTTCTCGAACTTGCCACTGCGATCCCAGATCCGCTCATTGAGGTCAAAGTCGACCCAGCGCATGGCCACGATGCGCCCGGAGCGCTGGGCCAGCATCAGACTCAGCAACAGGGAAAAACGCGTGTTCTGACTGAGCGAGGCGCCGGCCAATTGGTGAAGAAACCACACCAGCTCGTGGCGATTGAGGCTGCGCTCACGCGGCGTTTCCTTGGCCACCTTTTTGATCTGCACCAGGGGTGTGGCATCGAGAATCTCGCGTTCTACGCAGAAATTGAACATCTTGCGGATCACCGCCAACAGGCGGTTGGCCTGCACCGGGGCGGTCTTGGCCTTTTCATCGAGCAACGCCATGACCTGTTTACGCCTGACATCACCGATCTTGGTACGCCCGAGATGAGGCACAAACTCAGTGCGCAGCATGCGCTCATCTTCACGCCAGGATTTCTTGTTCTTTTCGGCCCAATCTAAGTAGCTGACAACAGCCTCTTCAAACGTCGGACTGGTGCGGTATTCGACCAACTCGACAATTTTCTTCTGCCCGGGATCGACCCCCTGTTTGAGCAGTTCAACGGCCTGCATGGCTTTTGCGCGCGCTTCTGCGAGAGACAAATCGGGGTAAGTGCCAAGGGTCAGGCGGCGCGGATGGTTATGAAAGCTGTAGAGCAAGATGAAACTTTTGCATGTTTTGTTGACCCGCACGCCGAACGTGCCGTGTCCGGGCATCGGGGGGTCGAGGAATTCGACACGGCCTTTCGCGGGGTCATATTTGAGCCGCTTGAGGGTGTGTTCGTTCATGGCCGTGCGCGTCGTCATACCGAAATCCTGACCGTTTCTGGGGTAGGTTTGGGGTAGGGATTATAGCGCTTGGGGTAGGGTTGGGGTAGGGGTTTGACTAAATAGTGATCAACGCCTATATTCAGCTCTGAAAGCCAGTAAATACGTTAAAAACCTTGTTATTCAGTTATTTACAAAGTGTAAATCTTGTCAATTTTCGCTATATGACCTGTGGATAAAAGGCTTTTGTTATTGTCTTTTAATCAGTAGGTCCCGGGTTCGATTTCTGGTGCCGGCACCACACAAAACGATTTAGGCTCACCGCAAGGTGGGCCTTTTTCGTTTCTGGTTCCCGATTTTCCCGCTCCCTTCGCGTTTCACTATCCCTACTCCACTTTCGTCGCTCGCCTACCACCAGACATCAGTCTTGTGCGCCACGAGCCAGTTGACCTGGGTGAATCGCCGCTAGCTTCGTAGACACCCTTAGCGCCCGCTAATCGCCGAAAGCGGCCTGTTAATACGTAAAAGAATTCTGTATGCGGGCCTAGGTTAAGCCTAACCCAGCCCCGCATACCTCAGATTACCCGCTTGATAGCGATGTAATCGCCCTCAGTGTGCAGCGTAACGGTCACAGGTTTGCTTGTGCGGTTACGCCAGAACCAGCCGTGGTTACCGTCGAAAGCTGGCTCCAGTACGCCCTGATCCTCAGGTGTGGAACGCCCCTTGATAGCCATGGTAGAACTCACGCGGTGCGTTGTATGGGTCACCGTGAGTGTCGTAATTCACCACGCCGCCATTGGCTGTCCAAAAGTAGTTCACCTGGGTGCCCTTGAGCATCTCCACCTTAATCTCGGCGCCCTGGCCGGGGGCTAGGAGAAAGCTTATTTCATGCTTCTGCACCTTCGCCTCAGACTCTACTGATGCGGCAACTGCGGGAGCTAACACGACAGGTTCAGGAGCAATCTCCACGGCAGCAGGCGTAACAGGCGGAGCGGCAGCGACAGGCGCTGCTGCATCAGCAGCAGCTTCGTCGGCCAGTTGCAGCTTGACCTCGGCCATCTGGGTTAAGCCCAACAGACGGCCGGCTCCTGTGGGGTCGATGCCGTATTCAGCCGGCATAACCACGGTTACCAGCAGCACGATGGCGGCGATCAGAGCAAGTAAGGTTGAGCGCAGCAGTTGGCGGCTGGTCGGCAACTCGCTCTGGGTTGGAAGTTGGCTATTGAACATGTTGAGAATTCCTTACTGAGAAACGATCAGGCCGGTGAGCTGGTAACCCATCAAGAGGAAACCGGCGCTCATCATGGCGACGTTGGCGGTGTAGGCATGACGCCAAAAGCTGGCGGTGCGTCGCCAGTAGCCCATGACAATCAGAATGGCGCTCAAGGCCAGCAACTGACCGATTTCTACGCCGACATTAAAGGCAATCAGGTTGGTGATCAGGCCGTCTGCCGAGATCTCGTATTCCTGGATCTTGGTCGCCAGACCAAAGCCATGCAGCAAGCCGAAGATCAGCGTGGCCCCTTTGGTATTGGGCTGATAGCCAAACCAGCGCTTGAACGCGCCCAGGTTATCCAGCGCCTTGTACACCACCGAGAAGCCGATGATGGCGTCGATCACATAGGCGCTGATGCTGATTTCTGCCAGCACGCCGAACAGTAGCGTCACGGTGTGGCCCACGGCGAACAGCGTGACGTAGAGGCCTACGTCTTTCAGGCGGTAGAGAAAGAAGATCACCCCGAAGAGGAACAGCAGGTGGTCGTAGCCGGTGACCATGTGCTTGGCGCCCATGTAGATGAACGGCAGCACCATCACCCCGGAGCTTTCCTGGATGAAGCCCTTGTCGCCTTCGGCAACTGCGTGGGCCAGCGCGTCGGGCATGCCGAGAAACAGCAATGCCGCAAGCAGCAGCAACAGTAGTAGTAGCGCGCGATTTGGGCGCACGGCAGATGCGTCCATTGCGCCCATAGATAGCGAATGCATAGTGGTGTCCTAAATTTCGGTGGTCTTGGGCCGCAAGGCGGCCTGTGTCAGAGCACGAATGGAGAGCGTGGTGGTCGCTCGATCAGAAAGATCGGACGTGGGGGAAGGGAGTAACGAAGGGCTTCTATCGGCTGCGCACGCTCTGGCAGTGTGCCGATGTTTAGCAGCGTGGTCAGGTGCGGTGTTTCATGCACATGCTCGGCTGCAAGTGAGGAATGGTAGTGGTCAGCACACGCCGCGCAGACAAATGCGCCATCGCCGTGAGCATGCGAATGTGCGCCGCCGCTGCCATTCCAGGCTGACTGACTCGACCCCATGAAGAGCGCAGACGTGTGCCCGGCCCAAGCCAACAAAATGGCGAGAGCAAGGGCAACAATCACCATGGCGCTGATGGGCTTGCTGAGCATGTCGTGATTCTTTCAATGCTTAAGCGGTTATCTTTTCTGGAGGAGTCGCTGGTTTGACCACATCCCCCCCAGGGGGATAGCATGCGAGCGTAATTCATCGACGTACGAGACTCAAGGCATGGGCGATCACGAACACGGCCACCAGCACCAAAGTCATGGCGACATCATCAAAAGGTTGAAGCGTGCGGAGGGTCATCTGCGCAGCATCGTCACCATGATCGAAGACAGTAGAGCCTGCGTTGACATCGCTCAGCAACTGCATGCCGTAGAGAAAGCGGTCTGCCAAGCCAAGCGCGTGCTTATCCAAGACCATATCGACCACTGCCTTGAGCACACAGCCGAAGCACTTGCGATGGGCGAGCGCGTATCACTCGAAGATTTCAAGCAAATCACCAAGTATCTCTAGCCCCCTCTCATGCCGCGCTTCACCGAACAGCTATAACAGGAAGTTAGTCGGCTATTTCAGGCTAAGCCTCACCGTTTTGTATGCTGCCACGCTGCTGCCTATGCAGTCGGAGACAGTGCGCGTCGGGTTACTGCTGATCGACAGCCACGCAGACTAAACATACTGGTAAGCGCTTTGCCGTTTGCGAAGACAAGCCCGTGACGCTGAATCGCCCCTAGTTTCGTAGACACCTCCAGGCCTCATAATACGGCCCATTAGGAGGTGCCATGAGCAACCCGCGTTATCCCGAAGAATTCAAAATCGAAGCAGTCAAACAGGTGACCGAGCGAGGTCTGCCGGTGGCTGAGGTAGCTGCTCGTTTGGGCATGTCTACACACAGCCTGTATGCCTGGGTGAAGCGCTACAGCAAGCCCCAAGAGCAGCGAGCGCAAGAGGACGACCAGCAAGCTGAGCTACGTCGTCTGCGTGCTGAACTCAAGCGCGTGACCGAAGAGCGAGACATCCTAAAAAAGGCCGCCGCGTACTTTGCCAAGGAGTGCGGCTGAAGTACGCCTTCATCAATCAGCTATCCGCAGACTATTCGGTTCGTCGTCTGTGCCTGACTCTGAAAGTACATGCCAGCGGTTACTACGCCTGGCTGGCTGAACCGAAGTCAGCACGAGCCAAGGATGATCAACGTCTGCTTGGTCTGATCAAGCACTCGTGGCTAGAGAGCGGTGGTGTGTACGGCTACCGCAAAATCCATGACGATCTGCGTGAGCTTGGAGAACAGTGCGGAAGGCATCGCGTTGCTCGGCTAATGCGCCAGGAAGGGCTGCGTTCGCAGACGGGGTATCGGCGGCGTCCGGGACGTTATGGTGGCAAGCCACCAGTGGCCTCGCCGAATCATCTTGAGCGTCGATTCAATGTCACCGAACCCAACAAAGTCTGGGTCACGGACATAACATACATCCGCACCTATGAGGGCTGGTTGTATTTGGCGGTGGTGCTAGACCTGTTTTCGCGGCAGGTAATCGGTTGGTCAATGAAACCGCAGATGACCTGCGACCTGGCTATTGATGCCTTGCTGATGGCGGTTTGGCGACGCAAGCCAAAGCAGGAAGTGATGATTCACTCAGACCAGGGCAGCCAGTTCAGCAGCGGCGACTGGCAGAGTTTCCTGAAAGCCAACAACTTGCTTGGCAGCATGAGTCGACGTGGCAACTGCCATGACAACGCGGTAGCAGAAAGTTTTTTCCAGCTGCTGAAGCGGGAGCGGATCAGGCGGAAGATCTACAGCACCAGGCAGGATGCCAGAGCCGATGTGTTCGATTACATCGAGATGTTCTACAACCCAAAACGCCGGCATGGTTTCAACAACCAGCTGTCACCGGTAGAGTTTGAGAAGCGACATTTACTGAGCCTGGAAAGTGTCTAGGGAATCCGGGGCGATTCACGCCTCAGCAGGTTTATCATCGTTTCGCGCAGTGGCAGCGGCTCTGTTGAGTGCCGGTTGCTAGTGAGCCGCTTACCCAGTTAACCGATGCTTTGTGCGAACCCTTCTGGAGTTTTCTGTTGATCGTTACGATGGCCAACTACTCACTGCTGGCTACGCTGCCGCTTGGGTGGCTCGGATGAGCCCGCATGTACGCGACGCTAATCTGGATCTGATCAAGTGGCTGGCGATGCTGACCATGCTGCTGGATCACCTGCGCCATCTCTGGCCTGAAGCCCATTGGCTATTCATCATCGGACGTTTAGCTTTTCCGCTGTTCTGTATAGGCATCGCAGCCAACGTCGCGCGCTCAAAATCCGGTGCGCTGTACAGCGACGGCAACACGCGTTATCTGGGTTGGATGGTCGCCTTCGCGCTCATCTCGGAGCTGCCTTATCGCCTACTGTCCAGCGACAGCAGCACGCTCAACGTCATGCCTTCGCTGTTGCTCGGTCTGCTAATCGCATGGGGCGTGCACGGCTGTGCTGATGCAGGAACGCCTAATGTATGGGATTTTCGGTGCGCTGCTGCCGGCAGCATTGTTACTCGCGATACAGCGCCCTGGTATCGCGTGGCTATTACCTGCGGCACTTTGCATGCTGGCCAACAGCCGCAACCGCTGGTACGCAGAATGGGACTTGCAGCCCAAGACCCTGCTGATTCTGCTCACTGCATTCGCAGCCCCCCTACTCGGGCTATGGCTACTGCGTCGAGCGAGCTATTTCAAAATCTGGCCCGTCACTCGCTGGGGCTATTGGTTCTACCCCGGTCATCTAGCAGCGCTGCACCTGCTTCGCACGCTCGTCTAGTACAGGTTTCTCGACTTAACGTCCGCTAGATGTTTGAAGCGCAACGGCGCTCGTACTTGAGTAATCAAGTGCCCTGTCGACGCCCCACATTTGCATACGGCTTGACCACAAGTCACAGCGATCACCCATGGCTGAATGACCCCAATAAGCCATTCCGGTCATTCAGCCCAGCTCCGAGATAACCCGTGAGCAGTGTTAATTCCTAACCAACTGCTTAACGTGATGCGTGTGATCAGCAACCGTACAGGGAAGCGCCCCATATTGAGTGCGCGCCGCTAGGCAGTGGAGGCCGCTGGGAGCACTCTTTTGAGGATGTCGGCCAGCGTTACAACACCAAGCAAGCGATCAGCGCTCACGACTAACGCAAGCTGAACGCTCGATTTGCGCATGCGTGAAAGTGCTTCATAAACCGGTGTTTTCGCGTCCAGCACAAAAGCCTCTCGCGCAAGCTCGTGCGCAGGCCGAGTCTCCGACTCAAGCAAGGTATCGCGGACGTGAACCACCGAGGGTTGGATGCCCTCGGTGCCCAACACAAGAATGCGCAGGTGCCCGGACTCAATGGCCGCAGCGCGCACATCCGCCACCGTTGCATCGCGCGTAACGTGAACCAGTGCCTCACCCTCAACCAGCAGCGCTTCGACGGGCAACGTGCCGAGGTCGATCAAGCCTGAAATCTGCTGCTGCATCTGCGGCATCAGCGTGCCGACTTTCGCCGAATGCTCAACCAGCTGGCGGATGGTCTCAATATCCTGACCACCCACAGCAGCACTTTCGACGGGCTCAACACCTGAGGCCTTGACCAAGCGGTTAGCAATTCGATTGACCCAACTCAGCAGCGGACGCAGCGGCCAGATATAAATACGCGAGACGATGCCAATCGCCAGCGCCGATCTTTCCGGGTGGGCAATGGCCCAGGATTTGGGTGCCATTTCGCCGACAACCAGGTGCAGGAACGTCACCAGGAAAAGCGCGAAACCGAACGCAGCACCACCCGCAGCCCACTCCGGCATGCCCCACGCGGTGAACACCGGGCCGAGCCAAAAGTCGACGGCAGGTTTTGTCACCGCCCCCAGGGCAAAGGTACACAGGGTGATACCCAACTGAGCGCCGGCAAGCATGAGCGTCAAATCATTCATGCCACGCAGGGCAGCACGAGCGGACGAACTGTTAACAGCCAGCTCTTCTAGGCGGTGCCGGCGAGCACCGAGCAATGCGAACTCGATGACAACAAACAGGCCGCTTAAGGCGATGAGCGCGATTGTCGCAAGTGAGACTATCAGCGGATCATTCATTGGCCTTCCTCCGCCATAGGCACTTTGACCAGCCGCACGCGAACCTCAGTCGGTACGTGCCGCTCAATACGCAATACATCCACTTCGAGTCGATACCTCACCGGCTCGTCGGAGATCAGCTCGGCAGCATCAATAGGCAGGTCAACGGTGACCGTCTCGCCTTCCGCTGGCAGTGCACCAAGCTCAGCGATCAGCATGCCGGCCACCGTCTCAACATCAACGCGCGGCAGGTCGTGACCAATAATACGCCTAACCTCGTCCAGGTGAACGTCGCCCTCCATTGTCCAAGTGTTTTCACCCTCAGACACGACGGCATCGCCGCCTTCCGCATCATGCTCATCGGTAATCTCACCGACGATTTCCATGGCGAGATCTTCAATCGTGAGCACCCCGGCGAAACCGCCGTACTCATCGATGACGCAAGCTAGCTGGTTGGTTGTTTGCACCAACTGATCAAGCGCATCGGGCAGCAGCATCAATGTCGGCAGCACCTTGGCGGGGCGCATCAACGACGCAACGGTCTCACTCCCGTTCCCCAAGTCGAGACGCGCTAGCACGTCAGCCAGGTGAACAACGCCCACAGGGGCGTCATCGTCATCAATCACCGGGTAACGGGTGTGGGCACGGGCCATCAGCCCTCGCAGCTCTTCGAGTGTCGTATCGGGTTCCACCCAGTCCACTTGAGAACGGGGCACCATCGCGTGCTCAACGTTGCGTTGGGGGAAGTCGAGGATGCGATCCATCATGAGCGAAAGCTCACGTGGCAAGTCGCCACTGTCACGCGAGTCCGCGATGATGTGCGGCAGATCGGTCGCCGAAGCGCTCACATCGAGGTCATGAATCGGCTCGATACGCAGTAACTTCAGGAGCAAGTTAGCGGACTTGTCGAAGAAACTAATTAGCCAGCCAAAAGCCGACATATAAAAGAGCGTAGAGCGGGCAAGCCCGAGCGACAGCGGCTCTGGGTTAGCAATGGCAAGGTTCTTCGGATAAAGCTCACCGACGATCATTTGGATAATCGTCGCGGCAACCAGCGCCAGCCCGGTGCCGACGGCTACCCTGGCGTCAACCGGAATACCGGTTCCTGCGAGCAGAACGCCCAGTGACTCACCGACCAAAGGCTCTGCGACGTAACCCACAAGCAGGCCTGTGACGGTAATGCCCAGTTGGGCACCCGACAGCATAAAGCTTGTACGGTTCGTGACCGCTAATGCGCGCTTTGCCGATGGATCACCCGCAGCAGCCAATGCTGCAAGCCGGGTACGGTCAACCGCCATATAGGCGAATTCTTGCGCAACAAAATAGCCATTCACCGCGATGATCGCCAGGATGACCAGGATGCCAAGAAGAAGAGTAAGGATAGGTTCGATCATTTGGCGGCACGCCAAAACTGAGAATCAGGACGGCGGCTGAGTGTAGCGGGGCTGGGGTCCACGAAGGAGTCCATGCTGATAAGGGATCGAGAGAATACGGGCGTTTGCTCCGTGTCGTCTAGCCAGAGAACCTTTTCCGTTTATGAATACCAATTCCAATCGACCGATGGTTTAGAAACTGGAAAAGCGCGGCTGGCTGCATACCAGCACAACTGCAGAACAACGCCTGTTGCTACTCGACAACGACTGCAGGAGCGTTCAAGGCTACTTGTTCCGCCAACCAGTGCCACGGGAGGAATTCGAAGAACGCGGCCATTTTTACGCCGCGTCCACATGCCGGATCATGCGAATCCCTAAAACCGCTTGTGAAGGAACGTGCGGGGCTGTTCGGCATTTGCTCGCGTTATGTTTTAAAATCACCCGTTGCCGAAAGAACCGTCATGGCCATAGCCATGAAGGGCTTTCATCATTTCCAAATACGTGTGGTGAAGATGAACAAGCCTTTCATTTCGCTGTGCCCTGAAATTACTCGGGCACACGCGCTGACGCTGATGGATTGGTTGGAGGATGAGCGCGTTACCTGCTACCTCAGCGATTCGCGTCATGTCTCTCGCTCCATCGAGCAAGCCATTGATCGGACTCAATTGCCGATCCTGACCCATCTATTCAACCGGGGAGGCCGATTCTTCATGGCCTATGATCGGCATGACGCTCCGGTGGGCTTTGTCCGCCTCATCAAAACAGGCTCGAATTGCGAGATAGTCCTGGCCATCGGAGACAGCGCCAAATGGGGCCAAAACCTTGGTGCCCGCACGATCCGCGAAGGCATGAAACTGGCCTTCCTCGACATGCGGGCCGAGAAGCTCATCGCCAAGATCCACCCAGACAATGTGCGTTCACTTAAAGCTTTCTTGCGCAGCGGCTTTCTGCTTGAGAGCGAAACGCCGACATTGAAGGCATTTTCCATGACGGCGGGGCGCTATCTCAAGTGCTTGCGCGAAGGGGCTGTTGCCGACGCCACTGGGATCTACATCACTGAAATCGACAAGGCCAGGCTTGAGAGTCTGATCGCGCTTGAGCAAGGCCCAGCCGTTGTTGAACTCGAACATGAGCTTGAGCGAGCCATTGTCGTCAAGCCGCAGCAGGTGGCGCGCAATGTCGTCACGATGAACTCTAGAGCCCTGCTGCAGTTGGACGACGAAGAGATCGAAGTGGCGTTGGTCTACCCTGAAGACGCGGACAGCAGCGTCGGCAAGCATTCCGTGTGTTCCGACATCGGCGCCGCCATCCTGGGCTATCAGGAAGGTGACGCTATCGACTGGCGAATTTCTGATCGGACCCGCCGGATTGAGATCAGGAAAGTGCTTTACCAACCGGAGGCCGCGGGCGATTTCCACCTGTAATGGCGCCTTAAACTCAGTGTTCGTTTATCAGGCGCAAAGTCCGCAAAGGACAGGGCTGCGCTTGCTGAAACCCATGAACATTTTCGACATAGCCCACGATTCACATCATGGCGAACCGGCACTTTTACCGACTTACTGGGCCCGCTCACCTAGAGAGAAAAGCGTGTGGGTTAGCGCCGTCGATGCGGGGGCTTTTTATATTCATATTGTAAAAAGCTGGTAGCTTGCCGCGTCAGATTCAGCTTGAAACACTGCAGGATAAAACCTACCGACCGTTTCGCTTAAAGAGGTGTAGGCCCGTGCGCATTTTTATCACCGGCGGTGCCGGTTTTATCGGCTCCGCGCTGATTCGTCATTTGCTGAATAACACCGAGCATCAGGTGCTCAACTTCGACAAGCTGACCTATGCCGGCAACCTCGAGTCGTTGGCCGGTGTTGCCGATCATCCGAGTTACCGTTTTCTCCAGGCCGACATTGCCGACAGCACCGCTGTTAGCCAGGCGCTGACAGAATTTCAACCGGACGCGATCATGCACCTGGCGGCGGAGTCGCATGTGGATCGCTCCATCGACGGCCCGGCGGCGTTTATCCAGACCAATATCGTCGGCACCTATGCGCTGCTCGAAGCGACCCGCAGCTACTGGTCGCAGCTTGATCCAGCGCGCAAGGCAGCGTTTCGCTTTCATCATATTTCCACTGACGAGGTGTATGGCGATTTGCATGGCGTGAAGGACTTGTTCACCGAGACCACGCCTTACGCACCCAGCTCGCCCTACTCAGCGAGCAAGGCCGCGTCGGATCATCTGGTCCGCGCCTGGCAGCGCACCTATGGCCTGCCGGTGCTCATTACTAACTGCTCGAACAATTACGGCCCCTACCACTTCCCGGAAAAGCTGATTCCGCTGGTAATTCTCAATGCTCTGGATGGCAAGCCGCTACCGGTGTACGGCAATGGCCAACAAGTGCGTGACTGGCTGTATGTAGCAGATCATGCCCGCGCGCTGTTAAAGGTTGTGAGCGAAGGAAAAGTCGGCGAAACCTACAATATTGGCGGGCACAACGAGCAGAAGAACCTGTACGTAGTAGAAAGCATCTGCGCGCTACTGGATGAGCTGAACCCACGCCAGAGCGGCTCGTATAAACAGCAGATCAGCTTCGTCAGCGACCGCCCAGGCCATGACCTGCGCTACGCCATCGATGCCAGCAAGATCGAGCGCGAACTGGGCTGGAAACCTGAAGAAACCTTCACCAGCGGACTGCGCAAAACCGTGACGTGGTATCTGGCCAACCTCGACTGGTGTCGCCGCGTACAGGATGGCAGTTACCAACGCGAACGCCTCGGCGCACTTTAAGGAGCAGCATAATGAAAGGCATCATTCTCGCAGGCGGCTCCGGCAGTCGCCTGCACCCCATCACTCTGGGCGTGTCCAAGCAACTCCTGCCGATCTATGACAAGCCGATGATCTACTACCCGATCTCGGTGCTGATGCTCGCAGGCGTGCGTGAGATCCTAATCATTTCCACTCCGCAGGACTTGCCGAACTTTCGCAAGATGCTCGGTGATGGCTGCCAGTTTGGTGTGCGTTTCGACTACATCGAACAACCCTCACCCGATGGCCTGGCCCAGGCCTTTATCCTGGGCGAAGACTTTATTGGCACGGACTCGGTGTGCCTGATCCTCGGCGACAATATCTTCCACGGCCAACACTTCACCGAGAAACTTCTGCGCGCAGCTGCCGAACCGTCTGGCGCAACGGTCTTCGGTTACTGGGTCAATGATCCGCAACGTTTCGGCGTGGTCGAGTTCGATACCCAAGGCAAAGCCATCTCCATTGAGGAGAAGCCGACAGTTCCGAAATCCAGTTACGCAGTGACCGGCCTGTACTTCTACGACAACGATGTGATTGAGATCGCCAAAGCGGTCAAACCTTCACCGCGTGGCGAGCTGGAAATCACCGATGTTAACAATGCGTACCTGCAGCGCGGCGACTTGCGTGTCGAACGCTTTGGCCGTGGTTTTGCCTGGCTCGATACCGGTACCCATGACAGCCTGCTGGAAGCCTCGCAGTACGTACAAACCATCGAACACCGCCAGGGCCTGAAAGTCGCCTGCCTGGAAGAAATCGCCTACCAACAGGGCTGGATTGATCGCCAGCAATTACTCGCACAAGCCAAGGCCTTCGGCAAAACCGGCTATGGCCAGTACCTGTTTAAACTGGCCGAGGAATAAGCATGCGCGCTATTCGCACTGATCTACCCGGCGTGATCATCCTCGAACCTAAGGTGTTTGGTGATGAGCGCGGTTTTTTCTTCGAAAGCTTCAATGCCCGCCGCTTCGCCGAGGCCACCGGCCTGCAGCATGAGTTCGTTCAGGACAACCATTCACGCTCGCAGCGCGGCGTATTACGCGGTTTGCATTACCAGGTGCAGCAGGCGCAGGGCAAACTGGTGCGGGTCACCGCTGGTGAAGTCTATGACGTAGCCGTAGACCTGCGCCGTAGTTCGCCTACTTTCGGCCGCTGGGTCGGCATGCACCTGTCTGCGGAAAACAAACGCCAGTTGTGGGTGCCGGAAGGATTTGCCCATGGTTTTGTGGTGCTTAGCGAGTTCGCCGAGTTCCTCTACAAAACCACCGACTACTACACCCCCGAACATGAGCGTTGCATACGCTGGGATGACCCCACGCTGGCCATCGATTGGCCCCTGAAAGACGCGCCACAGCTATCGACTAAAGATCAAAATGGCCTGAACTTTGTCGATGCGCAGGTTTTCCCGTGAAGATCCTCGTGCTCGGCCAGCACGGCCAAGTCAGCCAAGAACTACAGCGTAGGCTTAGCGGCACAGACGAACTGACGATACTCGGCAGCGACCAGCTGGATCTCGCCAAACCCGAGCGAATTCGCCAACACGTCCTGGCGCAGCGTCCGGAGCTGATCATCAATGCCGCGGCGCACACTGCTGTGGATCAAGCCGAGAGCGAACCGGAACGGGCCTTCGCCATCAACGCCGCAGCGCCCGGCATCCTCGCCGAAACAGCCGCTGAGCTGGGCGCTCCGCTGATCCACTACTCCACCGATTACGTATTCGATGGCAACCACGCACAGCCTTACCGAGAAAGCGACGCCACTAACCCGCTGAGCGTATACGGGCGCAGCAAACTGGCCGGCGAGCAGGCGATTCAGGCCGTAGGCGGCATGCACTTGATTCTGCGTACCAGCTGGGTCTATTCGCAGCACGGCCGTAACTTTCTGCTGACCATGCAACGCCTGCTGCAGGAACGCGAAAGCCTTTCCATCGTGGCCGATCAGATCGGCGCACCCACCTGGGCGGGCACGATTGCGCAGACCACGGCGCAGCTGATTGAACAGTGGCGCTGCGACCGTTCCGGAGCGTGGGGCGTTTATCACCTCACGGCCCTCGGTGAAACCAGCTGGTTCGGTTTTGCGAGCGCCATTGCTGCGCACCTACAAAGCCAGGGCAAACGCGTAGCGACGCTGCAAGCGATCCCCAGCAGCGCCTACCCGACCCCAGCGCAGCGCCCGCTCAACTCGCGCCTGAACTGCGAGCGCTTACAGCAGGACTGGCAGGTGCAACTGCCAGACTGGCAAACCGCGCTGGATGAGTGCCTAAACCCCACCCGCTAAACACGAAACCGCTGAATCTGCTGCTGCAAACCGGTGGCCAGTTGCGCCAGATCGCGACTGGCTAACGAGCTCTGTTCCGCACCACTGACCACCTCACCAATGCTGTCATTGAGGCTGCTGATGTTTTGGCTGATCTCATTGGCCACTGCTGTCTGCTCCTCGGTGGCAGCAGAAATTTGCACATTGCCGTCGGCGATCCCCTCAATCGCATGCGCAATGTGGTTCAGCACTTCACCCGCCTCGCGGGCATGGCTGACGCTGTTCTGCGCCTGATCACGCGATAACTGCATGGCGCTCACCGCACTTCGGGCGCCCCCTTGCAACGCATCGATCATGCCGCGAATCGACTCGGTGGCTTTCTGCGTATTGCTGGCCAGGCTGCGCACCTCATCAGCCACCACCGCAAAGCCGCGACCCGCCTCACCGGCACGCGCCGCTTCGATAGCCGCATTAAGCGCCAGCAAGTTGGTCTGCTCGGCAATGCTCTGAATAACCCCCAGCACCTTGCTGATTTCATCGCTCTGGTTGTGCAGGGTGTCGATCACTTCGCCAGCTTTTTCCACCGACACGGATAGGCTCTGAATCGATTTGAGATTGGCCTGCACCAGCTCACTGCCCTGACGCGCCTCCTTGTTGGCGTCGGCTGCATTGCCGGCGGTGGACTGCGCATTACGCGCGACCTCTTGCACCGCCACACTCATCTGATGCACGGCAGTGGCGACCATATTGGTCTGGTCGCCCTGAGCGGTGGCGGCATGGCTGACTTGAGCACTGATCGCGCTCATTTCCTCGGATGCCGCCGCCAGCTGAGTGGCAGTGTCAGTGAGGTGGCGAATCAGCGCTTGCTGGTGCTCCAGCATGGTGTTGAAAGCCCGCGCCGTATCGGACACCTCATCACGGCCGCTGACATCGGCGCGCAAGGTCAGGTTGGATGACTGCTGCACCTCGCTGATCAAGCTGCGCAAACCGGCCAGCGGGCGAATGATCGACAGACCGATCAACACCGCCGCGACCAGCACAAGAATCAGCGCCACCGCACCGATCAGCAAAAAAGTATTACGGATCGCTTGATACTGCGCCGTGGTCTGAACATTGAGTTGCTCACCCTCACTCAACTGCAGGCTGATCAGGCCCTCTAGCTCACCGCCCAACGGGTCGAACGTGTCATACAACGTACGATTGAATGGTCCCGCCTCGGCTGCCAGCAACTGACCGTTACCCAACTGCCCGAGGTATTCGTCAGCCAGTTGCTGCACGCGTTGTAGATGCGGCTTGGCACGCTCAACCCGATTGCTCTCATCCGCGCTAAGGCGTGTCGCAATGTACTTGGCCCACGCGTTGTCACCACTGCTGCGGGCGTCGCTAAAGGCCTTGCGCAGCGCAGGCTCATCGATCACGCCAGCGCGGTATTTGTGCAGCGCATCAACCATGGCCACCGCGTAGGCATCGGAAACCGTCTTGAGCTGGCTAATCGGCCGCATGCGGTCATTAAATAGCTCATCGAAACTGTGGTTAATTTTGCTGGCGTTGGACAACGCCATGCCGATGACTGCAATCAGTACCAACAGCGGCACCACTGCCAAAAGCAGTAAGCGCGCTTTTACCGTCAATTGAGCCAGCATTGGGATATCTCCGGACTAAAGCGCAGACGTCCCTGCAAGGCGCAAGCGGGACGGCACCATTACTCCAGGGTGATGCCGGGAGTTTCAGTATTGACCCACATTGGCAAGCTTGCCCACTTATTGCATAACCGCCACTCTGAACCTATCGCCCTGCCCGAGTACGCGCATGTCTACCCCCCTGCCTCACCCTCGCCGCCCACGCTGGCGCAGCCTGGCGATACTTGCCCTGCTGCTGACACCGCTGCTGTGGCCGCTGCAACAGCTGGCCGAGCGTTATTACAGTGGCGTACTGGTCGAGCAAAACCGCCAAACCCTTGATCTCTACGTGGCCAACCTGCTCGGCATCTTGCGCCGTTACGAGGTGCTGCCGCCGATTCTCGGTGACCTGCCGGCCCTGCGCCTGGTGCTGCAGCAACCCGGCGAGCCCAGCGCGCGGCACAGCGCCAACCGCCTGCTGGAACAGGTCAGCGAGCAAACGGGGGCAGATGTGATTTACCTGATGGACCCCGACGGCAACACCCTGGCAGCCTCCAACTGGGAGCAAGACGACTCCTTCGTTGACCGTAACTTCGCCTTTCGCCCCTATTTTCGCGAAGCCATCGCCGGCCGGCCTGGGCGCTTCTTCGGCTTGGGCACCACCTCGGGCAAGCGTGGCTACTACTTTGCCGCCGCCGTGCGCGATGGCGAGCGCAACCTTGGCGCACTGGTGGTGAAGGTTGACTTCGACCACACCGAAACGTTGTGGGGCAACACCCCAGAACAACTGCTGGTGACTGACGCCAACGGCGTGGTGATCCTCACCTCCAACAGCCAATGGCGGTTTACCGCCAGCCGTCCGCTGGACACCGCCGAGCGCGCCGCCATTGCCGCCAACCTGCCCTACCCGACACAAGCGCCGCCGCCAATTAAACTGGATGCGCAGAACTGGATTCGTCAGGACCGGGAAATGAAAGAGACCGGCTGGACGGTGAGCATCCTTGCCCCGCGCAGCCTGCTCGACCGCCCTGTGCGCACCGCCCTGGTCGCCGGCGGCGGCATGCTGCTGCTGCTGATGCTGCTGCTCAGCCTGTTGATGCAGCGCCGCCGTCATTACCTGGAGCGCATTGCCCTCGACACCCAAGCCCGTCAACAGCTGGAACTCAGGGTGCAAGAGCGCACCCAAGACCTGGAGCGGCTCAACAGCCGACTCAAGCAGGAAGTTCTTGAGCGCGAACAGGCGCAGCAGGAGCTGGTACAAGCGCAGGACGAACTGGTGCAGGCCAGCAAGCTCTCGGCCTTGGGCACCATGAGCGCGAGCATCAGCCATGAACTCAACCAACCGCTGGCAGCCATCCGCAGCTATGCCGACAACGCCTGCGTGCTGCTCGATCATCAGCGCAGCGAAGACGCCCGCGCCAACCTCAAGCTGATCAGCCAACTCACCGAGCGCATGGCCTCAATCATTGCGCACCTGCGCGCATTCGCCCGCCGTGACCGCCACGCCCCGGAAAGCGTGGCCCTGCAACCGGCCATTGATGATGCCCTGACACTGCTGGCCAAGCGCCGCCAGGCCATGCACGTTGAGCTGACCCGTGACCTACCGGGGGCGACGCTGTGGGTTCAGGCCGGGGAAACCCGCCTGCGCCAAGTGCTCGGTAACCTACTGGCCAACGCCCTCGACGCCTTAAGCGAAGTACCGCCGCCACGCCGCTTGTGGCTGAGCGCCGAGGTCACAGCCAATGGCGTCAACCTGTACCTGCGTGACAACGGCCCCGGTTTTAGCCAAGAAGCCGTGCAACGCGCCCGTGAACCCTTCTTCACCACCAAGACCAGCGCCCAGGGCCTTGGGCTCGGGCTGGCCATTTGCGATACCCTAATGCGCGCCCTGGGCGGCGAACTGCTGTTCGCCAACCACCCTGACGGCGGCGCCCTGTTAACCCTGCGCCTGTGCGCCGCGGACCAAGGCATCAAACCCCAGACGCCAGAGGACTTTGTCGTATGAGCATGATCGACTCTCGCACCCAGGTACTGCTGATCGACGACGACCCCCACCTGCGTCAGGCGCTGAGCCAAACCCTCGACCTGGCCGGCCTCAAAGTCAGCAGCCTGGCCGATGCCCATGGCGTCGCCGCGCGCATCGAGCGTGACTGGCCGGGCGTGGTGGTCAGCGATATCCGCATGCCGGGCATCGACGGCCTGCAATTGCTGCAGCAGTTACAGGAACAGGACCCAGAACTGCCGGTGCTGCTGATCACCGGCCACGGCGATGTGCCGCTGGCCGTGCAAGCCATGCGCGCCGGCGCTTATGACTTTCTGGAAAAACCCTTCGCCAGCGACGACCTGCTCGACAGCGTGCGCCGCGCCCTGGCCGTGCGCCGCCTGGTGCTGGATAACCGCAGCCTGCGCATGGCCCTGGCCGACCGCAATACGTTGTCGGCACGTTTAGTCGGCCAATCACCGGCGATGCTGCGCTTGCGTGAGCAGATCGGCGCCCTGGCCGGGATTAACAGCGATGTGCTGATCCTTGGCGAAACGGGTGCCGGCAAGGAAGTGGTGGCGCGTGCGCTACACGACCTGTCAAGCCGACGCGACGGCCCCTTTGTGGCAATCAACACCGGCGCCCTGGCCGAATCGGTGGTGGAAAGCGAGCTGTTCGGCCATGAACAAGGCGCCTTTACCGGCGCGCAAAAGCGCCGCATCGGCAAGTTCGAATTCGCCAATGGCGGCACGTTGTTTCTTGATGAAATCGAAAGCATGAGCCTGGAAGTCCAGGTCAAACTGCTGCGCCTGCTGCAAGAGCGGGTGGTTGAGCGCCTCGGTGGCAACCAGCTGATCCCCCTGGATATCCGGGTGATCGCGGCGACCAAGGAAGACCTGCGCCAAGCCGCCGACCAGGGACGCTTCCGCGCCGACCTGTATTACCGCCTAAACGTTGCACCGCTGCGCATCCCCGCTCTACGCGAGCGCGACGATGATGTTCTGCTGCTGTTCCAGCACTTTGCTGCCGCCGCCAGCAGCCGCTACGCATTGCCCGAGCGTCACCTGCAGCCTGGCCAGCGCGCGGCCTTGCTGCGCCACGCCTGGCCAGGCAACGTACGCGAATTGCAAAACGCCGCCGAGCGTTTTGCCCTCGGCCTGGAACTGGACCTCGACCTGCAAACTCAGGCCCCCCCGGCCCTCGACGAAGAAGGCAACGGCGGTGGTCTGAATGCTCAGGTGGAAGCCTTCGAGCGCAGCCTGATCAGCGCCGAACTAAGCCGTCCGCACAGCTCACTGCGCAGCCTGGCCGAAGCCCTGGGTGTGCCGCGCAAAACCCTGCACGACAAACTGCGTAAACATGGGCTGAGCGTGGCAGACACTGGCGGAAGCTCGCCAGACAGCCCTGACTGACTGGCGGTTTTCCGCCAAAAACAGCGCACACCCCAGCAGCAGCGACCGCCCCAACCTACCGCCCAAAGCCGCCAGGCCCTGCTAACACTGGGTTACAGCGCGCTAAAAGCCAGCACACCAGAGCCTGGCATGGCGGTTGCTCTAGCCTTGCCCAGGCGACTCACCCACGCACAACGCCAGGCTATTGCTGCCCAGCCCCGTCATTTTCTGACAGGCCGCCTAGACTTGAGCGTGTTCGCCCGACTTGCCGCGCTGCGGCGCATCACGTGATACAAAAACAAGAGGAAAGACTCCATGTTCAAACTGACTGCCAAGGCGCTCGCATGCGCCCTGTCGCTGAGCATCGCCGGTATGGCCCACGCGGCCGATCCGATCGTGATCAAATTCTCCCACGTGGTCGCCGACCACACCCCTAAAGGTCAGGGTGCCGCGCTGTTCAAGAAGCTCGCCGAAGAGCGTCTGGGCGACAAGATCAAGGTTGAGGTTTACCCGAACTCCTCACTGTTCGGTGATGGCAAGGAAATGGAAGCGCTGTTGCTCGGTGACGTGCAGCTGATCGCCCCATCGCTGGCCAAGTTCGAGCATTACACCAAGCAAATCCAGATTTTCGACCTACCGTTCCTGTTCAACGACATGGCCGCCGTTGACCGCTTCCAGCTGAGCCCGGAAGGTCAGGCGCTGCTGAAATCCATGGAAGAGAAAAACATCACCGGCCTGGCCTACTGGCACAACGGCCTCAAGCAGCTGTCCGCCAACAAGGCGCTGCGTGAGCCGAAAGACGCCCGCGGCCTGAAATTCCGCGTACAGGCTTCTGCCGTACTGGAAGAGCAGTTCAAGGCTGTGCGCGCCAACCCGCGCAAAATGAGCTTCGCCGAGGTTTACCAAGGCCTGCAGACTGGCGTGGTCAACGGTGCCGAGAACCCCTACTCGAACATCTACAGCCAGAAGATGCATGAAGTGCAGAAGTTCATCACCGAATCCAACCACGGTGTTCTGGACTACATGCTGATCACCAACACCAAGTTCTGGAACGGCCTGCCTGCCGATGTTCGCAGCGAGCTGGACAAGATCATCGTGGAAGTGACCGCCGAAGTGAACAAGCAGGCTGACGCCCTCAACGAAGGCGACAAGCAGCGCATCCTCGAAGCCAAAACCACCGAGATCATTACCCTGACCCCAGAGCAGCGTAATGAATGGCGCGATGCCATGAAGCCGGTGTGGAGCAAGTTCGAAGCGGAAATCGGTGCCGACCTGATCAAGGCCGCTGACGCAGCCAACCAGTAAGGCGGAGCAGGCCGCGGCCTGCACCCAACTACAGCGCAGCCCTGCCGCTGCGCGATTGGCCGAATACCCAGGCAACCCTCGCAGGTAGCCTGGGTACGCCGCCCCTTAACCACTGGAGACTTTATCGATGAACGCCTTGCGGCGCGTCTGGGAGCACTTCGAAGAAGGCTTTATCGCCTTTCTGCTGGCTGCCATGACGCTGATCACGTTCGTCTACGTGATCCTCAACAACTTCTACACCCTGTTCTATTGGCTGGGTGACTACTTCGGTGGCAACGAGGCCCTGCTCGCCATTGGCGACTTCATCCTCGAACTCGCCCAAGCGATGACTTGGAGCAACGCCCTGACCAAGGCCTTGTTCGGCTGGTTAATCTTCTTCGGCCTGGCTTATGGCGTGCGCACCGCTGGGCATATCGGTGTCGATGCGCTGGTGAAGCTGGCCAGCAAACCCGTACAACGCCTGATTGGCATCATTGCCTGCCTGGCCTGCCTGGGCTACGCAGGGCTGATTGCCGTCGCCAGTTTCGACTGGGTACACACCCTATTCAATGCCGGTATCGGCGCGGAAGACCTCGGCCACTTCGGGATTATGCAGTGGCACATCACCCTAATCGTACCGTTCGGCTACGCCATGGTATTTGTCCGCTTCTTTGAAATCTTCGTCCGTATTCTGCGCAACCAGCAGACCGGCCTAGGCCTGGCTGATGAAGCGGCCGACGCGCTGAAGATCAACGAACACGAGGAGCGTAAGTAATGACCATTTTGTTCCTCTTTATTCTGCTGTTCCTGCTGATGTTTATCGGCGTGCCGATTGCCGCCTCGCTGGGCCTGGCCGGCTCGGTGACCATCATGCTGTTCAGCCCGGATTCGGTGCGCTCGCTGGCGATTAAGCTGTTCGAAACCTCTGAGCACTACACCCTGCTGGCCATTCCATTCTTCTTGCTGTCCGGTGCGTTTATGACCACTGGCGGCGTGGCCAAGCGCCTGATCGATTTTGCCAACGCCTGCGTCGGCCATATCCGTGGTGGTCTGGCGATTTCGGCGGTGTTGGCGTGCATGCTGTTCGCCGCGCTGTCCGGCTCATCCCCTGCTACCGTCGCCGCCGTTGGCTCGATTGCCATCGCTGGCATGGTGCGCTCGGGTTATCCGCAGGCGTTCGGCGCCGGCATCGTCTGTAACGCCGGCACCCTGGGCATCCTGATTCCACCGTCGATCGTGATGGTGGTCTACGCCGCCGCAACCGAGCAGTCAGTGGGCAAGCTGTTTATGGCCGGCGTGATACCAGGCCTGATGCTGGGCGTGGCGCTGATGGTGGCGATCTATATCGTCGCCCGGAAGATGAACCTGCCGGCCATGCCGCGCGCCACCTTCCGCGAGTTCATCAGCGCTGCCCGCAAAGCCGTGTGGGGCCTGTTGCTGATGGTGATCATCCTCGGCGGCATCTACACCGGCATGTTCACCCCGACTGAAGCGGCCGCTGTGGCGGCGGTCTATGCCGGCTTCGTCGCGCTGTTCGTGTACAAGGACCTGACGATCCGCGAGTGCCCGAAGGTGCTGCTGGATTCCGGCAAGCTGACCATCATGCTGATGTTCATCATCGCCAACGCCATGCTCTTCGCCCACGTGCTGACCACTGAGCAGATCCCGCAAACGATCACCGCATGGGTAATCGAGATGGGCCTGCAGCCTTGGCAGTTCCTGTTGGTGGTGAACATCGTGCTGCTGGTGGCCGGCGCCTTTATGGAACCGTCTGCGATCATCCTGATCCTCGCGCCGATCCTGTTCCCGATTGCCGTGCAGCTGGGCATCGACCCGATCCACCTGGGCATCATCATGGTGGTGAACATGGAAATCGGACTGATCACCCCGCCCGTGGGGCTCAACCTGTTTGTCACCTCAGCGGTGACCGGCATGCCGCTCACCGCCGTGGTCAAGGCCGCCTGGCCGTGGCTGATGCTGCTGCTTGGCTTCCTGATGGTCATCACCTACGTGCCGGCCGTTTCCATGGCGCTGCCGAACTGGCTGGGCATGACCTGATAGCGACTCTGCGTGTATTGACCTGCACACAGTTAGCCCGGCCTTAGCGCCGGGCTTTTTTGCATGTGGATTTATAGGGTGAGTTGGCCGCGCACCACCATTGCCAGCCAGTACGCCACACGGGACGCGGCGTGACCCCACCCTAGGCGTAAGGCCCATCACTGGGTTAGACCGTTAAACCCGCGCCAACTCTGGCAGGTCACCGGACAAGCCTAACGCCTGACGCACGAACAGCGCCTTGGCTTCAGGCAGGCTATTGACCCAATTCAACCCGCTGTTACGCAGCAAACGCAGCGGCAATGGGTCGGCCTGGAACAAGCGCTCAAAACCCTCCATGGCCGCCATCATCGCCAGGTTGTGCGGCATACGCCGGCGCTCGTAACGGCTGAGCACCTTGGCATCACTCAGGCGCTCACCGCGTTGCGCGGCGTGCAGCAACACCTCAGCCAATACCGCGACATCAAGAAAACCCAGGTTGACGCCCTGCCCGGCCAGCGGATGGATGCTGTGGGCGGCATCGCCGATCAGCGCCAGGCCGTCTTCGACATAACGCTTGGCGTGGCGCTGACGCAGTGGAATGCACAAGCGCGCATCCGCGTGCAGCACCTCGCCCAAGCGATGCTCGAAGGCAAAGCCCAGGGCGCGGCAGAACCCGGCATCGTCCAACGCCATCAACCGCTCAGCCTCCGTGGGCGTGGTGGACCAAACAATCGAGCACCAGTACTCGCCCGCCGGGCCGGCCAGCGGCAGAAAGGCCAACGGGCCATCGTCGGTAAAGCGCTGCCAAGCGGTGGCCTGGTGCGGCTGGCTGCAACGCACACTGGTGACAATGGCGTGGTGCAGATAATCCCATTCGCGGGTGGCGCAACCGGCCAAGCGCCGCACCGCCGAGTTGGCCCCGTCGGCGGCAATCAGCAGCGGTGCACGCAGCTCACGACCGTCATTCAAGCTCAGTAACCAGCCATCACCGGAGCGGCGCAGCTGTTCGACTCGGGCATTGGCCAGCAAGCCAACCGAACTGTCGTGCAGGCGTTCGAGCAGCGCATCCTGCACCACGCGGTTCTCAACGATGTGGCCTAGCGACTCAGCATGCACGCTGGCCGCACTGAAATGAATCTGCCCGGTGCCGGAGCCATCCCACACCTGCATCTCGCCATAGGGACAGGCGCGCCGCGCGGCGATGCCGTCCCACACGCCAAGGCGGTCAAGAATGCGCTGGCTGGCAACTGACAATGCACTAACTCGCGGTTCGAAGGCGACTTGCGGGTCAAAGGGTTTGACGCTCAGCGGACCGCCATCGACCAGCAGAATTTCCAGCCCCTGATCCTGCAGGGCCAGCGCCAGGGCGCTGCCCACCATGCCTGCGCCAACAATGATCAGATCCGCTTGCATCACATATTCCTTGTTCAGGCTGCCTGCCGAGCGCGCGGTTTCAACCGCACATAAAGCGTTTTGTGCACCCGCGCCACCAGCGTGCCACTGCCATCGCGCACTTCTACGTGCAACTCTGGGTGGTATTTTTCACCCTCTGCCGTGTGCTGGCGAATGTCGCTGAGCAGTTGCTCGTCGATGCTGAAATCGGCGTACACCGGGCCTTTACCCGGGGCGATAAAGTCGATGCGCGCGGCCTTATCCCAGACGATAAATTCACGCCCGAGGTTTTCCATGATCATCAGCATGAAGAACGGGTCGGTCATCGAATACAGGCTGCCGCCGAACTGGGTGCCCACATAGTTGCGGTTATACCAGCCCAGACCCATCTTGACCTGCACCTGGCGGAAGTCCGCGCTGATCTGCCGCACCCGCACGCCAGCACCCAGATAGGGCGGATACAGGTTCATCGCCCAGCGCAGCAGCCGCGCCTTGCGCGCCAATTTTTTAGCCGACATACCTCAGTGCTCCGCGCGCGTGCCCAGGCCCATGGCCTGGCGCGCAAACCAGCGTTTCGCTGGAGGCAATAGATCCAGGCCGAGCAGGCCAAGATTACGCCCAGCAGCCAACAGCGGCTGGCCGGTGCTGAACAGCCGGGTGACTTGGTCGGAAAAGCCGACGGTCAACTGCTGGTCCAGCTGCTGACTACTCAGATAACGCTGCAAGGTCGCCAGATCGCCCAATGGCGTGCGACTGGCCAGCAGGGTTTCGGCCAGCACCGCTGTATCGCGCAGGGATAAGTTGTAGCCCTGCCCAGCAATCGGATGCAGGCTATGGGCGGCATTGCCGAGCACCACCAGATGCTGGCGCACCTGCTCCTTGGCGGAGGTCAGCGCCAGCGGATAAAGATGTCGCGCACCGACCTGATGTAGGCTGCCCAAGCGATAGCCGAAGGCCAGCTGCAGCTCGGCGAGAAACGCCGCATCATCCAGTGCCGATAAGCGTTCGGCTTCCAGGGTGGCGCGAGTCCAAACCAGCGCGCAACGATTGTCCCCCAGCGGCAACATGGCCATCGGCCCTTCTTCGGTGAAGCGCTCGAAAGCCAGACCGTTGTGCGCCTCCTGCGGGCTGACGTTAGCAATCAGTGCGCTCTGGCCATAAGGCAGGCTGCTGACGGCAATACCCAGTTGCTCGCGCAAACCGGAGCGGCCGCCCTCGGCGAGAATCGCCAGGTTGCATTCAAGCTCACTGCCATCGTCCAGGCTCAAGCGGTAGCCATCGGCCAGGGCCTGCATGCGCATCACTTGCGCCGGGCTGCGCCAGCTCACCACTTGCTGGTCCAGCGCGTGCCACAGGCACTCGCCAAGCCAGGCGTTTTCCACCACATAACCGAGCGCCGGTACGCCTTCATCTTCGGCGCTTAGGCGCGCAGCGGCGAAACGGCCACGGTCGGAGACATGAATCTGCTTGATCGACTCGGCGCGCTGGCTAATTGATTGCCACAGGCCGAGACGCTGATAAATCTGCTGCGAACCAAACGACAGCGCAGTCGAACGTGCGTCGTAGCTAGGCTGATAACCGTTGCCCGGGGTGAACGGCTCGATCAGGCAAATGCGCCAGCCGCGCTGCTTGGCTTCGGCCTGCAAGGCCACGGCCAAGCTGGCACCGACCAGGCCGCCGCCGATAATTGCGATGTCGACGCGTGACATGCTCTACGCAGCCACGCTGCGCGCGGCAGTCATCAACGCTTCGATCTCGGCGACGGTTTTTGGTACGCCGCTGGTGAGAATCTCGCAACCGGTCTTGGTCACCACCACGTCGTCCTCAATGCGCACACCAATGCCGCGCCACTTCTTGGCCACGTCCTGATTGTCTACGGCGATGTAGATACCCGGTTCAACGGTCATGGCCATGCCCACTTCCAGCTCGCGCCATTCGCCGCCGACCTTGTACTCGCCAACGTCGTGCACATCCATGCCCAGCCAGTGGCCGGCGCGGTGCATATAGAAAGGCTTGTAAGCCTCAGTGGCGATCAGCTCGGCCACATCACCCTGCAGCAGACCGAGCTCCACCAAGCCAGCAGTGATGACTTGCACCGTGGCTTCATGGGCCTGATTCCAGTGTTTACCTGGGCCGATTTCCTTGAACGCAGCTTCCTGGGAAGCCAGCACCAGCTCGTAGATGGCCTTCTGTTCGGGGGAGAATTTGCCGCTAACCGGAAAGGTGCGGGTGATGTCACTGGCGTAGCAGTCGATTTCACAGCCGGCGTCGATCAACACCAAGTCGCCGTCTTTGAGCAGCGCGTCGTTCTCGCGGTAATGCAGGATGCAGGCATTCTTGCCCGCCGCGACGATGCTGCCGTAGGCCGGCATCTTCGCACCGCCCTTGCGGAACTCGTAATCCAGCTCGGCTTCCAGGTGGTACTCGAACAACCCGGCGCGGCTGGCCTGCATGGCGCGCACATGGGCGCGGCTGGAGATGTCCGCCGCTTCCTTCATGACTTTGACTTCGGCCGCCGACTTGTATAAGCGCAGGTCATGCAGCAAGTGTTCAAGGGTGACGAACTCATTGGGCGGCGTGGCGCCTTGGCGCGCCTTGGAGCGGATCACGTTGATCCACTCCATCAGCTGGCGGTCGAACTCATGGTTAGTGCCCATGGAGGAATAAACCCGGTCACGGCCCTCGATCAGCCCCGGCAGGATGTCGTCGATGTCACCAATCGGGAAGGCGTCATCGGCGCCGTACTGGCTGATTGCTCCGTCCTGGCCGGCGCGCAGGCCGTCCCACAGCTCACGCAGTGGATCACGCTCGCGGCAGAACAAGACGTACTCGCCATGCTCGCGCCCCGGAATCAGCGCGATTACCGCCTCCGGCTCGGGGAAGCCAGAGAGGTACTGGAAGTCGCTGTCCTGACGGTAGATATGCTCAACATCGCGGTTGCGGATATACACCGGCGCCGCCGGCAGAATCGCAATGCTGTTGGGTTCCATCTGCGCCATCAGCGCCTTGCGCCGACGGGCGTATTCCGACTTGGGGATGCTGATCATGGGCAGATTGAGTCCACTTCTGGTTACCTGAAAACAGGTGACATGAAAATCAATGCAGCGACGGTTTGGCCGCAGCAACCACTGGCTTGGCGCACTCGCTGAACAGCAGCAGCGGCGCCACGCGCAGGTACTCCATCACTTCCATGTAATCGTTCTCGCCATCATCGGATTCCTCCAGAGCATTTTGCACCTGGGCAATGGCCGAGAGGTCCTGCAGCACTTCCATGGCTTCGGCGCTCAGGGCGCTGTCGCGGGCGGTCAAACCGAAGCCGCCGAGGAAGCCTTGGCACCATTGTCCCAGAGCGACAGCGCGCTCGCTAAGCGGCGCATCGTCGCTAGGCAATAACAGCACCACGGTGACATCGTTGCTGGTCAGCTCATTTTTGACCATTTCCTGCAGGCCGATCAGCGCTTGGCGCACGGTATCTTCCGGCGCGCTGCCGAGCAGCTCGGCGGCATCCACCAGCCAGGAGTCGATCTCAAAGCCTGCACCCGCGCAGCTGCGGCCAAGCAACAGGCCATGCAATTCGGCAGGGGAAACAGTGTGGCCGCTGCTGGTAAGTAGCGCGGCAAAAGCGGAATACGGCGAATTTGAAGTTGGCATAGATAACTAGGCGCAAAGCTGCGCAATCACTAGAATGGAGGCCCTGTATCCTAGCACCGGCAAGCGTACCAAGACTATGCGAGCGGCTCGACGGAGCACGCATCCGTCCGCACGAACCATGGCGAGAATAAACGCGCCCTACACCGCCGGTGAAACACATCAACCCCTGGCGTGCCCATCTGCCCCACACTGGCAACCGTGTAACCACAGCACCGCGTATCACCCGGCATTGTTGAAGGTGCCACTAAGACGCTATTTTTCACCTGCCAGCCCACTCACCCAGTACGAGTAGAGAACCATGGAAGACGTCGACCTGCAGGCTCTTGCGACCAAGTTGGACTTGCTGATCCAGCGTGTCGAGCAGCTTAAGGTGCAAAACCGACACCTTCTGGCGAGCGAAAAAGCCTGGCGCGAAGAGCGTGCCCATCTAATCGAAAAGAACGAAATGGCCCGGCATAAGGTCGAATCCATGATTTCACGCCTTAAAGCCCTGGAGCAGGATTAATGACCCAGCCAACTACCTTGACCGTCCAAATTCTCGACAAAGAATATTGCATCGCCTGCCCGACCGATGAACGCAGCAATCTGGAGAGCGCCGCGCGCTACCTCGATGGCAAGATGCGGGATATCCGCGCAAGCGGCAAAGTGATCGGTGCCGACCGCGTAGCCGTGATGGCCGCGCTGAACATCGCCCACGACCTGCTACACAAACAGCAACGCCACGATCAGCAGGCTTCAAGCAACCGTGAACAGATGCGCACCCTACTTGAGCGCGCTAACAGCGCGTTAGCCAAAGACAACGATGAGCAAGGCAGCTGATTGCGCGCCGGCAGTTTCGGGTATACTGGCCACCGCTCCCTGGAGTGTGCGCCAGTTGGTGATGTCCCTGAGCCGATTCGCACAACCCCGGAGGTTGCACGTTGAGACCGGTGTGCATGTCCGCTTGACGGAAAGCCTTAACGTCTCCTGCAACATCCACCTTGAACTTTCGGGTTCAAGGGCTAAGCCGACAGCGGCACGTCGGGGAGTCTTTTTTTCCAGCCGGTTGCCCGTCCGCGGCAACCGCTCCAGTTTCAGCCCATGCTCGACACCACAGCCCTAAGCCGCGCCCAGCTACGTCGCCACTTGCGCATGCAGCGCCGCGCACTCAGCCGCCATGCCCAGCGGCAAGCGGCCCAAGACTTGTACAAACAGCTGGCGCAACGTCCACAGTTCCGCCGCGCCCAGCATGTTGCGTTGTACTTGCCCAACGACGGTGAAATTGACCCACGGCCATTACTGCGCGCCGCGCAAAAACGCGGCAAAGCGACCTACCTGCCTGTGCTCAGCCCCTGGCCCCGCAGCAAAATGGTGTTCCAGCGCATCCGTGCCGGCGAACCGATGCGCAAAAATCGCTTCGGCATTTACGAGCCACGGCGCAACAGCAAACTGCAACGTAAACTCTGGGCACTGGATCTCGTATTGCTGCCGCTGGTGGGTTTCGACCGCCATGGCGCACGCCTGGGTATGGGTGGCGGCTTTTATGACCGCAGCCTGGCCTACCGCAGCCTGCGCAAAAATTGGCACAAACCGACCTTGCTCGGCCTGGCGCATGAATGTCAGCGGGTTGAACGGCTGGCCGTAGCCAACTGGGACGTGCCACTGCAAGGCACAGTGACAGACAAGGCATGGTATTAACGGATAAGCGGGTACCGCATCCCTGCGGTTATAACCTGTCAGCCAACCACGCTAGGCTGCGTAACCGGCTCAGGCTGGCGCTCCCACAGGCTCTGGGTGTAACCCGTGGTGACCACGCCCAGGCTGAACAGAATCACCAATAGCCACAATACATCGGGTTTACGTTTCATTCGGGCCTCCCCCTCAAGGCACAGCCGGCGGTGTAACCGCGGCATTTATTCTTATCGATCCAGCAACGACCACCGTCCGCGCAGCTGGTGTGATTACAAACACTCAGCCGACCGCCGATGACCGTTAAAGGACTGAAACGCAGGAGCAAAGTTCATGCCTTATTGGCTGATGAAATCAGAACCCGACGAACTCTCCATCCATGACCTGCAGCGCCTGGAACAAACGCGCTGGGATGGCGTGCGCAATTACCAGGCGCGCAATTTCCTGCGCAGCATGCAGCCGGGGGATCTGTTCTTTTTCTATCACTCCAGCTGCCCGGAGCCCGGCATTGCCGGCATTGCCCGCATCGTCTGCGCGGCCTACCCGGACCCCACGGCGCTGGAACCTGACAGCCCTTATTTCGATGCCAAAGCCAGCGCCGCCAAGAACCCTTGGAGCGCAGTTGACGTGGCATTCGTCGAGGCGTTCAAGCGCGTCATCCCCCTGGCACAACTGAAAACCCAGAGTGCCATGCTGGAGTTACCTCTGGTGCAAAAGGGCAGCCGCCTTTCGGTAATGCCGGTCAGCGCCGAGCACTGGGCTGCGATTCTCGCCCTGCGCTAAAACGGTGCATTTAACTTCTGTGCAAGCCTGCTGTCCAAGTCGTACGCCGAAAAACCCGCGATACAAAGCCTTTTGACTCACATCAAAAGCCTCTACTCAGCCAGACCGCACAATGGCTCGGTCTGATCCGCCGGGCCCAGTCGACAGCGCCGCAACCGGTGGAGCAAGACCGCTCACCGATATCACATTCTCTGCACCCATGGATGAACCGCCAATGAGCAAAAAGTGGCTGTACCCGACCCTCGGCATTGCAGCCGTGGCGATCATTGCCGGCATGCTCTGGTACACCCTGCGCCCCAGCGGGCTTGGCGAAGGCTTCGCCAGTGGCAACGGGCGCATTGAAGCTACCGACGTCGACGTGGCCAGCAAGTTACCCGGGCGCATTGCCAGCATCGAGGTCGAAGAAGGCCAATTCGTCCAGCCGGGGCAAATCATTGCGCGCATGGACACCCAAGGCCTTGAGGCTCAGCTAGCCCAGGCACAAGCGCAGATGCGTCAGGCGCAGAACAGCCAGCTCACCGCCAGCGCCCAAGTCCGCCTACGCGAAAGCGAAAAAACCACCGCCCAAGCCATCGTCCGCCAGCGCCAGGCGGAAGTGTCTGCCGCGCAAAAGCGCCATGCTCGCAGCGCCATCTTGGTCAAACGTAACGCCATGGCTCAACAGCAGTTGGACGACGACCTCGCTCGGCTGCAAAGCACCCAGGCCGCTTTGGCTGCAGCGCAGTCGCAAGTGATCTCAGCCGAAGCAGGGATTGCAGCGGGGCAGTCGCAGGTTATTGAGGCGCAGTCCGCCGTGGAAGCGACCCAAGCCAGCGTCGAGCGCTTGCAGATCGACATTGAAGACAGCCAACTTAAAGCCCCTCGCACCGGGCGCGTGCAATACCGCGTGGCCGAGCCCGGCGAGGTGATCGGCGCAGGCGGCAAGGTGCTCAACCTGGTTGACCTGAGCGATGTGTACATGACCTTCTTCCTGCCCGAGCAGCAGGTAGGTCGGGTTGCCCTGGGCGCCGAGGTGCGCCTGGTGATAGATGCCGTGCCGCAGTATGTGATCCCGGCCAAGGTCAGCTATGTGGCCAGCGTCGCCCAGTTCACGCCAAAAACCGTGGAAACCGCCAGCGAGCGGACCAAGCTGATGTTCCGGGTCAAAGCACGGATTGACCCGCAATTGCTGCAGCGCCACCTGACCCAAGTGAAAACCGGTGTGCCCGGCGTCGCTTACCTGCGCCTAGACCCTCAGGCCGAATGGCCTGAACACTTGGCGATCAAGGTTCCGCAGTGAGCGCGGCCGCCGCAGCTGTCGCGCAGCTGCATGGGGTCAGCCTGCAGTACGGCAAAACCTGCGCGCTTGACGCGATCAACCTGGAAATCCCGGCGCAGCGCATGGTCGGGTTGATTGGCCCGGACGGCGTTGGTAAATCGAGCCTGCTGGCGCTGATTGCCGGCGCCCGCAAAATCCAGAGCGGTGAGGTCGAGGTACTCGGCGGTGACATGGCCAGCCGCGAACACCGCCGCCAGGTCTGTCCGCACATTGCCTACATGCCCCAAGGGCTGGGTAAGAACCTCTACCCGACGCTCTCGGTGATCGAGAATCTGGATTTCTTCGCCCGCCTGTTCGGCCAGGAGCAGGCCGAACGCAAAACGCGGATTGACGAGTTACTGCGCAGCACCGGTCTCAGCGCATTTGGCGAGCGCCCTGCGGGCAAACTCTCCGGCGGCATGAAGCAGAAACTCGGGCTGTGTTGCGCGCTGATCCACGACCCTGACCTGCTGATCCTTGACGAACCCACTACCGGCGTCGACCCGCTCTCACGCAACCAGTTCTGGGAGCTGATTGAGCGCATTCGCGTCCAGCGCCCACAAATGAGTGTGCTGGTGGCCACCGCATACATGGAAGAAGCCGAGCGTTTCGATCACTTGATTGCCATGGATGATGGCGCCGTACTGGCCACCGGCAGCCCGGCCGAGCTGCTGGCACAGACTGCATGCACTAACCTGGAGCAGGCCTTTATTGCGCTCTTGCCGCCGGCAAAGCGCAGCGGCCACAACGCGCTGGTGATGACCCCACGAGCAAGCGGCCACGAAGAAATCGCCATCGAGGCGCGCGGCCTGACCATGCGCTTTGGCGATTTTGTGGCGGTTGACCACGTCGACTTTCGCATCGAGCGCGGGGAAATCTTTGGTTTTCTTGGCTCCAATGGCTGCGGCAAAACCACCACCATGAAAATGCTCACCGGCCTGATGCCAGCCAGCTCGGGAGAAGCCCTGCTGTTCGGTCAAACGGTGGACGCCAAGGACATGGCGACACGCAAGCGCGTCGGCTACATGTCACAGTCCTTCTCGCTGTACGCCGAATTGAGCGTGCGGCAGAACCTGGTGTTACACGCGCAGCTCTTTCACGTACCCGCCACGGAAATACAGGCGCGGGTGACGGCAATGGCCGAGCGTTTCAACCTGGGCAGCGTGATGGAAGAGTTGCCCGAGCGCCTGCCGCTGGGCATTCGCCAGCGCCTATCATTGGCCGTGGCGATGATCCATAAGCCGGAAATCCTTATCCTCGATGAGCCCACCTCAGGCGTCGACCCGATTGCCCGCGATGTGTTCTGGCAGCTGATGCTGGACCTGTCACGCCAGGACGGCGTGACCATTTTCATCTCCACCCATTTTATGAACGAGGCACAGCGCTGCGACCGCATCTCCTTGATGCATGCCGGTAAGGTGCTCGACAGCGATACGCCGCAGGCGCTGATCGCTAAACGCGGCCTACCCACGCTAGAAGCGACCTTTATCGCCTATTTGCAAGATGCCGTCGGCGCGCCGGCGCAACCGGCAACACCCGCCGCAACCACTGCTGCGCCTGAAGCAGAGGCAAAGGCAGGCGCGGCGCCACGTAAACGCTTCAGCCTGCTGCGCCTGTTCAGCTATACCCGTCGTGAAACCCTGGAACTGCGCCGTGACCCGATCCGCGGCAGCATGGCCCTGCTCGGCAGCCTGCTGCTGTTATTTATCATCGGCTACGGCATCAGCCTGGACGTCGAGGATCTCACCTACGCGGTGCTCGACCGCGACCAAACCACAACCAGCCAGGCTTATGCACTCAACCTGGCCGGCTCGCGTTACTTTATCGAACAGCCGCCCCTGCACGATTACGACGATTTAGAGCGGCGCATGCGCAGTGGCGAAATAAGCCTGGCGGTAGAAATCCCGCCCAACTACGGCCGCGACCTCAAGCGCGGCGCCGTGCCGCAGATTGGCATGTGGCTCGACGGCGCCATGCCCATGCGCGCGGAAACCATCAGAGGCTATGTGACGGGCCTGCACGCCAGTTACTTGCAGGAGCTGGCCCGCAAAAACAGCGCGGCGAGCACCAGCCGCCTGCCAACCCTGGAAGTGCGCTACCGCTACAACCCAGATGTGGAAAGCCTCAACGCCATGGTGCCGGCGGTAATTCCGCTGTTGTTGATGCTGATCCCGGCCATGCTCACCGCGCTTGGCGTGGTGCGCGAAAAAGAGCTGGGTTCGATCATCAACCTGTATGTAACCCCGGTTACCCGCCTGGAGTTTCTGCTCGGCAAGCAGTTGCCCTATATCGCCTTGGGCATGCTCAATTTTGTGCTGCTGGTGATCGCTGCGGTCTTTGTCTTTGACGTGCCCCTTAAAGGCAGCCTGCTGGCCCTGCTCACCGGCGGGCTGCTTTATATCAGCTGCGCCACGGCTATGGGCCTGCTGATGTCGACCTTCACCCGCAGCCAGATCGCCGCGGTATTCGGCACCGCCATCGTCACCCTGATTCCAGCCATCCAGTTTTCCGGGCTGATCTACCCCGTGGCGTCACTGGAGGGCTTTGGCGCTTTGGTCGGTCAGATTTACCCCACCTCGCACTTTCTGATTATCAGCCGCGGGGTGTTTTCCAAGGCGCTCGGCTTCGTCGAGCTTTACGGCTACTTCATCCCCCTGCTGATCACCATTCCAGTGCTTCTGGCGCTGTGCACCAGCCTATTGAAGAAGCAGGAGGCCTGACATGGAACAACTGGCCAATATCTTCCACCTGGGGCTCAAGGAGCTGCGCAGCCTGCAACGCGACCCGGCGCTGCTGCTGTTGATTGTCTGGGCCTTCACCCTGGGCATCATCACGGCAGCCACGAGCATGCCAGAGAGCCTGCACAATGCCTCAATCGCCGTGGTCGATGAAGACCGCTCCCCGCTCTCGGCGCGCCTGATTGACGCCTTCCAGCCGCCGTTTTTCCGGCCGCCGCAACGCATCCAACTGAGTGAAATGGACCACGGCATGGACTCCGGGCGGTTCACCTTCACCCTGAATATTCCACCGGACTTCCAGCGTGATGTACTCGCCGGACGCAGCCCCTCGATCCAGCTTAACGTTGATGCCACTCAGGTCAGCATGGCCTTCACCGGGGCTGGCTATATCCAGGCGATTGGTGCCGAGGAAATCAGCGCGTTCTTACGCCACTACCGGGCCGACTTGCCGCAGCAGGCCGAGCTGGCTATCCGCATCGCATTCAACCCGAACCTGACGCGCAGCTGGTTCGGCTCGGTGATGGAGGTCATTAACCAGATCACCATGCTGTCGATCATTCTCACCGGCGCGGCCCTGATCCGCGAGCGCGAACACGGCACCATTGAGCACCTGCTGGTGATGCCTGTGACGCCGCACGAGATCATGCTGGCCAAGGTCTGGTCGATGGGGTTGGTGGTCTTAGTGGCAACGGCGTTGTCGTTGCTTTTGGTGGTGCAAGGCTGGCTGCAGGTGCCGATTGCCGGATCGTTGCCGCTGTTTTTGTGTGGCGCGCTGCTGCACCTGTTTGCCACCACCTCGATGGGCATCTTCTTCGGCACCGTTGCGCGTTCAATGCCGCAACTGGGCCTGCTGATCATCCTAGTGCTGATCCCGCTGCAGATCCTCTCCGGCGGCACCACACCGCGCGAGAGCATGCCCGAGGCGGTGCAGCAGATCATGCTGCTGGCACCGACTACGCACTTCGTCGATCTGGCTCAGGCAATTCTCTACCGCGGCGCGGGCTTCGCCACCGTTTGGCCGCAGTTTCTGGCCATCCTGGTCATTGGTGCGGTGTTTTTCAGTGGTGCACTGCTGCGCTTTCGCAAAACCTTGGCGCAGATGGGCTAGCCCCAGCAGCGCGCAAACACACCCCATGCCCAGCCTGCACTGGCTGAGCGAGGGGTCAGCGCTATTGAATAATCAGATTGTTGAACAGCAGGTCTTCCACCAGCGGTTTGCCTTCTTCCTGCGTGAGCACGTCCTGCACCTGCTTGAGGGCTTCGGCGCGCAGCGTTTCCCGTGCGCCTGCCGCCGCCATACCTTCATTCGTCTGCTGGGAAAACAACATGACCAGCTGATTGCGAATCAGCGGTTCATGGTGTTTGACCTTTTCTTCGACATCCTTGCCGGTCACCCGCAGAGACAAGTCGGCCTTAAAGAACTTGAGCTTGGGACCGTCGCCAAAATTCCCCACCAGGGCCGGCACCAGCGTGACATAAGAGATCACGGGCGCAGCGCCTTCTTCACCCTCCGCCTCGTCCTTACTTTCCGAAGCCTGAGCCATCAAGGGCAGGGACAGAGCCAATAGCAGTGCAATCCAGACGTTCACAGGCGGTATTCCTCAAGAGTTCAGTCCCTAGCATAGCCACTGTCAGGCGGCGGCCCAAGCCCCAGGCTTATGCATGACCATCAAGTACAAGCATGCTCGTTGACCGGGCAGCGCTCACACCTACACTGCATGACCATCACACGCAGAGGAAAGCCCGATGAAAGCCGTGCTGTGCAAAGCCTTCGGCCCTGCCGAAACCCTGGTACTGGAAGAAATCGCCAGCCCCGAAGCGAAGAAAAACGAAGTGTTGCTGCAGGTGCATGCGGCCGGGGTCAACTTTCCCGACACGCTGATCATTGAGGGTAAATACCAGTTCAAACCGCCGTTCCCGTTCTCACCGGGGGGCGAAGCCGCCGGCGTAGTGACCGCCGTGGGTGAAAAAGTCAGCCACCTAAAAGTGGGCGACCGCGTAATGGCCCTAACCGGTTGGGGCAGCTTTGCCGAAGAGGTGGCGGTGCCCGGCTACAACGTGATGCCAATCCCGGCGAGCATGGATTTCGCCAGCGCCGCCGCGTTCGGCATGACCTATGGCACCTCGATGCACGCCCTCAAGCAGCGCGCCAACCTGCAACCGGGTGAAACCTTGCTGGTACTCGGCGCCTCCGGCGGCGTTGGTTTGGCGGCGGTGGAAATCGGTAAGGCCATGGGGGCCAAGGTCATTGCGGCGGCGAGCAGCGCCGAGAAACTTGAAGTGGCCAAAGCAGCCGGCGCCGATGAGCTGATCAACTACAGCGAAAGCAGCCTGAAAGACGAAGTGAAGCGCCTGACCGGCGGCCAGGGTGCTGACGTGATCTACGACCCCGTAGGTGGCGACCTGTTCGATGCCGCCATCCGCTCAATCGCCTGGAACGGTCGTTTGTTAGTGGTGGGCTTTGCCAGTGGGCGTATTCCGGAGCTGCCCGTCAACCTGGCGCTACTCAAAGGCGCGGCGGTAGTGGGGGTGTTCTGGGGCTCCTTCGCCCAGCGGCAACCGCAGGACAATGCCGCCAACTTCCAGCAGCTCTTTGCCTGGCATGCCGAGGGCCAGCTCAAGCCACTGGTGTCGCAGACTTTCCCACTGGAACAAGCCGCCGACGCGATCAACCTGCTTGGCCAACGCAAGGCCGTGGGCAAAGTCGTGGTGCAGGTGCGTTAAATGTAGGGGGTTAGCCCAGCAAAAGGCCGCCCATCAGGCGGCCTTTTTTAGGCGCGGATTTTAGCCGCGCGGCGCGTAAGCGAACACGTCGGCACGCATCTGGTGAGCATCCATCCCCGCTGCCACCAGCGCATCAAGCGTGGCGTAGATCATGGCTGGAGAACCGCTGGCATAGACGTGCAACGCGTTGAGGTCAGCAAAATCCTCGCACACCGCCTCATGCAATAAACCGCAACGCCCCTGCCAGCCGCATTGCTCGCTGACCACCTGATGCAGGAACAAATTCGGCACCTGCTGCCACTGCGCCCAGTGTTCCAACGCGTAGAAATCCTCAGGACGACGCGCGCCCCAGTACAGGTGCACGGGATGGGCGAAGCCACTGGCGCGGCAGTGCTCGATCAAGCTGTGCATTTGCGACATGCCAGTGCCGGCCGCGATCAGCACCAGCGGCCCGTCCGGCAGCTCAGCCAAGTGAGTATCCCCAAAGGGCATTTTCACCCGCACCAACCCCGAGTCCCGCAATTGCTTCACCAGGGCGATAGTGGCCTCGTCACGGGCCAGCACATGCAACTCCAATTCACGGCCACAGTGAGGAGCTGACGCCAGTGAGAACGCTGCGTAATCATCACCGTCACGCTGCAGCAACAGGTATTGCCCGGCGTGATAACGCGGGACCTTGCCGGCCGGCGCGCTGAGGCGCAAGCGAAACACATCACCGCCCAGGTCATCACACGCCACCACCTGGCAGGCCAGCTCGCACACGGGCAGCTCGCCGGGCGCCAGCACGCCATCCCAATGCAGCACACAGTCTTCCAGCGGCTCAGCCAGGCAGGTGAACAGATCACCTTCGGTCAGTTCAAGCCCATTCTGCTGCACACGCCCCTCAACCAGCAGCGCCGCACAAATATGGCAATTGCCATTGCGGCAGCTTTGCGGGCAGTCGTAGCCCAGACGCCGCGCGGCATCAAGGATGCGCTCGCGGGGCTGTACTTCAAGTACGGCACCTGAAGGATTCAGGGTGACTTTCATCAATCAATTCCCAACTCAGACCAAAGCGCATCGACGCGCTGCTTGACCGCTTCATCCTGAACGATAGCGCGGCCCCACTCGCGGCTGGTTTCACCTGGCCACTTGTGGGTGGCGTCCAGGCCCATCTTCGAGCCGAGGCCAGAGATCGGCGAGGCGAAGTCCAGATAGTCGATCGGCGTATTGTCGATCATCACCGTATCGCGCTTGGGATCCATGCGCGTAGTAATGGCCCAAATCACGTCGTTCCAGTCCCGCGCGTTGATGTCGTCGTCGGTGACGATCACAAACTTGGTGTACATAAACTGGCGCAGGAAGCTCCACACCCCGAGCATCACGCGCTTGGCGTGGCCGGGGTACTGCTTTTTGATGGTCACCACCGCCATGCGGTAGGAGCAGCCTTCAGGCGGCAGGTAGAAGTCGATGATCTCGGGGTACTGCTTTTGCAGAATCGGCACAAACACTTCGTTCAGCGCCACCCCCAGAATCGCCGGTTCATCCGGCGGCCGCCCGGTGTAGGTGCTGTGGTAGATCGGCTTTTGCCGGCGGGTGATGCGCTCAACGGTAAACACCGGGAAGCTATCGACCTCGTTGTAGTAACCGGTGTGATCGCCATACGGACCTTCTGGGGCCATCTCGCCAGGGTGGATCACCCCTTCAAGGACGATCTCGGCGCTTGCCGGTACCTGCAAATCACTGCCGCGACACTTGACCAACTCAGTTCGGTTACCGCGCAACAAGCCCGCAAAAGCATATTCGGACAAAGTGTCCGGCACCGGTGTAACCGCGCCGAGAATGGTTGCGGGGTCAGCCCCCAACGCCACCGCCACCGGGTAGGGACGGTCTGGGTATTTCTGGCACCAGTCACGGAAATCCAGGGCGCCGCCGCGGTGGCTGAGCCAGCGCATGATCAGCTTGTTGCGCCCGATCACTTGCTGGCGGTAGATGCCGAGGTTCTGCCGCTCTTTATTTGGCCCTTTGGTGATGGTCAGGCCCCAGGTAATCAGCGGCCCCACATCGCCCGGCCAGCAGGTTTGCACCGGTAGCTTGCCGAGGTCGACATCATCGCCCTCTTCGATCACTTCCTGGCACGGCGCATCTTTCAGCACCTTGGGCGCCATGCTCAGCACCTTCTTGAAGATCGGCAACTTACTCCAGGCATCCTTGAGGCCTTTCGGCGGCTCAGGTTCCTTGAGAAAGGCCAGCAGCTTGCCGATTTCACGCAGCTCGCTGACTTCTTCCGCGCCCATGCCCAAGGCCACACGCTTGGGTGTACCAAACAGGTTACCGAGCACCGGCATATCGAAGCCGGTGGGGTTTTCGAAAAGCAGCGCCGGACCACCTTTACGCAGGGTGCGGTCGCAGATTTCGGTCATGTCCAGCACCGGAGAGACCGGCGTGTGGATGCGCTTGAGTTCACCACGCGCTTCAAGACCGCGGATAAAGTCGCGCAGGTCGCGATACTGCATGTTCGTGCCTCGTGTTAGGCGAACCGGAATAGGGGAGCAAAGTTTAGCGCTGAACTGGGTCTTTCAGAAGAGAAAGGCAATAGGCAGGAACACAAAAGCCGGGCTTACCCGGCTTTTGTTGTAGGGCGAAGAACGCCTTACTTACGCTTCATCGACTGGAAGAACTCTTCGTTGGTCTTGGTCGCTTTCAGCTTGTCGGTGAGAAACTCGATGGCGGCAATTTCATCCATCGGGTGCAGCAGCTTGCGCAGAATCCACATGCGCTGCAGTTCATCCTCAGCGGTCAACAGTTCTTCGCGACGGGTACCGGCGCGGTTGATGTTGATGGCCGGGAACACGCGCTTCTCAGCGATACGACGGTCCAGCGGCAGTTCCATGTTGCCGGTGCCTTTGAACTCTTCGTAGATCACTTCATCCATCTTCGAGCCGGTTTCAACCAGCGCGGTGGCGATGATGGTCAGCGAACCGCCTTCCTCGATGTTACGCGCCGCACCAAAGAAGCGTTTCGGCTTCTCAAGCGCGTGAGCATCGACACCACCGGTGAGCACCTTGCCGGAGCTTGGGATCACGGTGTTGTAGGCACGCGCCAGACGGGTGATGGAGTCGAGCAGGATGACCACATCCTTCTTGTGCTCGACCAGGCGCTTGGCCTTCTCGATGACCATTTCGGCCACCTGCACGTGGCGGGTTGGCGGCTCATCGAAGGTCGAGGCAACCACTTCGCCGCGCACGGTGCGCTGCATCTCGGTCACTTCTTCCGGGCGCTCATCGATCAACAGCACGATGAGGTGGCACTCGGGGTTGTTGCGCGCGATGTTGGCGGCGATGTTCTGCAGCATGATGGTCTTACCGGCTTTCGGCGGTGCGACGATCAGGCCGCGCTGGCCTTTACCGATCGGGGCGCAGAGGTCGATCACCCGGCCGGTGATGTCCTCGGTGGAGCCGTTACCGGCTTCCATGACCAGACGCTTGGTGGGAAACAGCGGCGTCAGGTTCTCGAACAGAATTTTGTTCTTGGCGTTTTCCGGGCGGTCGTAGTTGATCGTGTCAACTTTGAGCAGCGCGAAGTAACGCTCGCCTTCTTTCGGCGGGCGAATCTTGCCGACGATGGTATCGCCAGTACGCAAGTTGAAGCGGCGGATCTGGCTCGGCGAGACATAGATGTCATCGGGGCCAGCGAGGTACGAGGCATCCGCAGAGCGGAGAAAGCCGAAACCGTCCTGGAGAATCTCCAGCACGCCATCACCGGAGATTTCCTCACCGCTTTTAGCGTGTTTCTTCAACAGGGAGAAAATCACGTCCTGCTTGCGCGAACGGGCCATGTTTTCTAGGCCTTGTTGTTCAGCGAGTTCCAGCAGTTCGGTAATCGGCTTTTGCTTGAGTTCGGTCAGATTCATAGGAATGACGTAATTCATGAAGGAGGGGAAATAAGCTGTTTAGCTTGGGAGCCCGCGCCGCTGAGAAGGCGAGTTGATCGCCTGCTTATGTATCGAAGGATTCGGATAGGAATGCGTCGGCGACGGCTTGCAGGGGGCTGCATAGGAAATACAGCGAGGCCGAATGTAACACCGGTTTTATTCGTACGTCTAGCGCCCAGGCAGAAAAAAGCCCCGCAATGGGCGGGGCTTTTAGGGCTTGTTGCCAGCTCAGCGCAACTTAGATGTTGCTGTCGAGGAAGGCCGCCAGTTGTGACTTGGACAGCGCGCCAACCTTGGTGGCTTCGACGTTGCCGTTTTTGAACAGCATCAGCGTCGGGATGCCACGCACGCCAAACTTCGGCGGAGTGTCCTGGTTTTCATCGATGTTCAGCTTGCAGACTTTCAGTTTGCCCTGATAGGTCTGGGCGATCTCATCGAGCACCGGCGCGATCATTTTGCACGGGCCGCACCACTCAGCCCAGTAGTCGACCAGCACCGGCCCTTCGGCCTGCAGGACATCTTGGTCGAAGCTGGCATCGCTGACATTGGTGATGAATTCGCTCATGGAAAGTCTCCGTGTTCGGAAGCAAAAGATGGCCGACATCATAGCCCGGCTTTCCCCACACAGGAAGGCGGCGGCAATTGAGCTTCTCTATGGTGTAAGCGCAAACCCGCCGTACTAAGGCTGTGCGGCAGGTTATTCAGACGGCCGGCAAGCCCAGCGCTGCCACTGCATGGGCTGCCGTGCGACAACCTTGCTGCGCGCATGCGACATCAGTATGCGTTGGCGGAGCCTGGCTATCGTGGCACGATGACGCGATCCGCATTGAGATGATTCCGCCATGCCGCATACCCCTGCCGAGTCTTTCCCTTTGATTGCAGCTATCGATCTGGGCTCCAACAGCTTTCATATGGTGTTGGCCAAAGCCGATCACGGCGAAATTCGTATCCTCGAACGCCTCGGCGAAAAGGTCCAGCTGGCCGCTGGCATTGATGAGCAGCGCCTGCTCAGTGAAGAAGCCATGCAGCGCGGCCTCGACTGCCTGCGCCGTTTCGCCCAGCTGACCGCCAGCCTGCCGGAAGGCGCGGTGCGTGTGGTGGGCACCAATGCCTTGCGTGAAGCGCGCAACCGCAGCGAATTTATCCGCCGCGCCGAAGAGATTCTTGGCCACCCGGTTGAGGTGATTTCCGGTCGGGAAGAAGCCCGCCTGATCTACCTCGGCGTGTCACACAGCATTGCTGACACCCCCGGCAAGCGCCTGGTCGCCGATATTGGCGGCGGCAGTACCGAATTTATCATCGGCCAACGCTTCGAGCCGCTGCTGCGCGAAAGCCTGCAGATGGGCTGCGTCAGCTTTACTCAGCGCTTCTTCAAAGACGGCAAGATCACCCCGGCACGCTACGCCCAGGCTTATACGGCGGCGCGGCTAGAGATCATGGGCATTGAGCACGCCTTGCGCCGCCTCGGCTGGGAAGACGCGGTGGGCGCTTCAGGCACCATCAAGGCCATCGGCCTGACCATTCAGGCAGCCGGTTTGGGCGCTGGTGAGGTCAATGCCGAAGGGTTGGCCTGGCTGAAACGTAAGGTGTTTAAAGCCGGGGAAGTGGAGAAGCTGGAACTCGATGGCATCAAGCCGGATCGCCGGGGGATTTTCCCAGCGGGCCTGGCGATTCTTGAAGCGATCTTCGATGCCTGTGACATCCAGCGCATGAGCCACTCCGAAGGCGCGCTACGCGAAGGCGTGCTCTATGACTTGCTGGGCCGCCATCAGCACGAGGATGTGCGTGAGCGCACCCTCAGCTCGTTGATGGAGCGTTATCACGTCGACCTGGACCAGGCCATACGGGTAGAAAGCAAAGCACTGTCGGCGCTGAGCAAAGTGGCTGATGACTGGCAGCTGCAAGATGACTGGCACCGCGAGCTGCTCAGCTGGGCGGCCAAAGTGCATGAAGTGGGCCTGGATATTGCCCACTATCAGTACCACAAACATGGCGCCTACTTGGTCGAGCACTCCGACCTGTCTGGTTTTTCACGCCAGGACCAGCAGATGCTCGCGCTGTTGGTGCGCGGCCATCGCCGCAATATTCCCAAAGATAAATTCGCCGAATTCGGCGCGGAAGGCATCAAGCTGATGCGCCTGTGTGTGCTGCTGCGCTTTGCCATCCTGTTCCACCACATCCGTGGCAACCAAGAGATGCCTGAAGTGCAACTCAAGGCCCGCGAGCAAAGCCTGGAGATTCACTTCCCCGACGGCTGGCTGGAAAACAACCCGCTAACCCAGGCGGATTTCACCCAGGAAGCCGAGTGGCTGAAACGTATTGGTGTTGAACTGTACGTGCACTGAAGCTGCGCCAGCGCGGCGCAGCCCCAGCACCGATCAACGCGGGATGATCAGCGGCGCCGTTAACTTATCCAGCAAGCCTGCCTGCGCACTGCGCGGGTTCTGGTTGCCACTCGGGCTGCAGCGCACATAGCGTCCATCCGGCTGCAGCACCCAAGCCTGGGTGTTGTCGGTCAGGTAACTTTCCAGCTCCTTCTTGACCCGCAGAATCAGCTTCTTGCCTTCCACTGGGAAGCAGGTCTCGACGCGCTTGTCGAGGTTGCGCTCCATCCAGTCAGCACTCGACAGGTAGATCTGCTCTTCACCGCCATTGAGGAAGTAGAACACCCGCGTGTGCTCGAGGAAGCGGCCAATAATCGAGCGCACCTGGATATTGTGCGACACCCCGATAATGCCCGGGCGTAGGCAGCACATGCCGCGCACCACCAGATCAATCTTCACCCCGGCCTGGCTGGCCTTGTACAACGCGCGGATGATTTTGGCGTCAGTCAGCGAGTTGAACTTGGCCATGATGTGCGCCGGCTTGCCTTCAGCCGCCTGCGCGGCCTCGCGAGCAATCATGTCGAGCAGGGTCTTTTTCAGGGTGAAAGGCGCGTGCAGCAGCTTTTTCATGCGCAGGGTTTTACCCATACCAATCAGCTGACTGAACAGTTTGGAGACGTCCTCACACAGCGCTACATCGGCCGTCAGCAAGCTGTAGTCGGTGTACAGCTTGGCGTTGCCGGCGTGGTAGTTACCGGTGCCGAGGTGCGCATAGCGAACAATGTCGCCACTCTCACGGCGCAGAATCAGCATCATTTTGGCGTGGGTCTTGAAACCGACCACACCGTAGATCACCACCGCACCGGCCGCCTGCAGACGGCTGGCCAGCGCCAAGTTGGATTCTTCATCGAAGCGCGCACGCAACTCGATTACGGCGGTGACTTCCTTGCCGTTACGCGCAGCGTCCACCAGCGCATCGACGATCTCCGAGTTGGCCCCGGAGCGATACAGGGTTTGTTTGATGGCCAGCACGTGAGGGTCTTTCGCCGCCTGACGCAGCAGATCGACCACCGGGGTAAACGACTCAAAGGGGTGCAGCAGCAGAATGTCCTGCTTACTGACCACACTGAAAATGTTCTCAGCGTTCTGCAGCAGCTTGGGGATCACCGGGGTGAAGGGCTTGTACTGCAGCTCCGGGTGGCTTTCCAGACCCGTGATGCTGAACAACCGCGTCAGGTTGACCGGGCCATTAACCCGGTACAACTCGGCCTCGGTCAGGCTGAATTGCTTGAGCAGGTAGTCCAGCAGCGGCTGTGGGCAGGTGTCGACCACCTCCAGGCGCACCGCATCGCCGTAACGGCGGCTAAACAGCTCGCCACGCAGGGCGCGGGCCAGGTCTTCGACGTCCTCGGTGTCCACCGACAGGTCGGCGTTACGGGTCAGGCGGAACTGGTAGCAGCCCTTGACCTTCATGCCCTGGAACAGGTCATCGGCGTGGGCGTGGATCATCGACGACAAGAACACGAAGTTGTCGCCAGGACCGCCCACCTCTTCCGGCACCTTGATGATGCGCGGCAGCAAGCGCGGCGCCGGGATGATCGCCAAACCGGAATCGCGGCCGAAGGCGTCGATGCCTTCCAACTCAACGATAAAGTTCAGGCTTTTGTTCACCAACAGCGGGAACGGATGCGTTGGATCGAGGCCGATCGGGGTGATGATCGGCGCAATCTCATCGCGGAAATAGCGGCGTACCCAGGCTTTGTGCTTGGCCGTCCAGAAGCGCCGACGGATAAAGTTGACGTTGTGCTTGGCCAGCGCCGGGAACAGGGTGTCGTTGAGGATGGCGTACTGCCGCTCTACCTGCTCGTGCACCAGCTCGGCAATTCGCGCCAGTGCCTGATGCGGTTGCAAGCCGTCAGCACCGGCCTGCTCGCGGGCGAAGTTGATCTGCTTCTTCAGCCCGGCCACGCGAATTTCAAAGAACTCGTCGAGGTTGCTGGAGAAGATCAGCAAAAACTTCAGCCGCTCCAGCAACGGATAGGACTCATCCAGCGCCTGTTCCAGCACGCGGATATTGAATTGGAGCTGCGACAGCTCGCGGTGGATATACAGGCTGCTGTCATCCAGGTTATGCACCACCACAGGCGCCGGGGCTGCCGGCACAGGGGCTTCGATGACAGGCGTTTCCACGGCTACAACCTCGTCGACGACGACTGGCTGGGAGTCTGCCAATTCAGGGGTACTGAGTCCTTCGGTGTTCATTGAAAAGTCCTGGAGGGGCTTATTGCCCCTGTTTCAGTAGTTCTGCCGCGCGCACGGCGAAATAAGTCAGGATGCCATCGGCACCGGCACGTTTGAAGGCCGTCAGTGACTCAACAATCACCGCCTCGCTCAACCAACCATTCTGGATAGCCGCCATATGCATGGCGTACTCGCCGCTGACCTGATAAACAAAGGTCGGCACTTTGAATTCCGCTTTAACCCGCCAGAGGATATCCAGGTAAGGCATGCCTGGTTTAACCATGACCATATCCGCGCCTTCGGCCAAGTCAGCGGCCACTTCATGCAGCGCCTCCTCGCTATTTGCCGGGTCCATCTGGTAGCTGGCTTTGTTAGCTTTACCCAGATTGGCGGCCGAACCCACCGCATCGCGGAACGGGCCGTAGTAGGCGCTGGCGTACTTGGCCGAGTAGGCCATGATCCGCACATTGCTATGATCGGCCAGCTCCAGCGCCTCGCGGATCGCCTGCACACGGCCATCCATCATGTCCGAGGGCGCTACCACCTGGGCCCCGGCAGCGGCATGCGACAGCGCCTGCTTGACCAAGGCATCGACGGTGATGTCGTTCTGCACATAGCCGTCGGCATCGAGAATGCCGTCCTGACCATGGGTGGTGAACGGGTCGAGGGCCACATCGCTGATCACCCCCAGCTCGGGGAATTTCGCGCGCAGGGCACGAATCGCACGCTGAGCAATGCCGTCTGGGTTCCAGGCTTCTTCGCCCAGCAGGGATTTCTTCTCCAGCGGCGTCACCGGAAACAGCGCCAGCGCCGGAATGCCCAAGGCGACCCAGTGCTCGGCTTCCTTGAGCAACAGGTCAATGGACAGACGCTCAACGCCCGGCATCGAGGCAATCGCTTCGCGGCGGTTTTCGCCGTCGAGGACGAAAACCGGCAGGATCAGGTCATCCACACTCAGGCGGTTTTCACGCACCAGACGCCGGGAGAAATCATCACGGCGGTTACGACGCAGGCGGGTCGCGGGAAACAGGCGATTGGCGGGGGTAAAGCTCACGGCAGGCTCCGAAGCCCGTAGCAACGGGCAAGTGTGACAGTTATAAGCGGTCATTATGACCAAAGTATGACAACCAACGACAGCGCTGCGACTGCTTGCCGCAATCCTCACCAGCATAGCGCCGTGACTATTGCGAAGATATGTTGCAAACGTATTGGCTAGGCCCACTTTATAGCGCCTGCACGCCGCCTTTTGAGCGCTGGCGTGTGCCTACACCACTGGGTTTGACTTCACGTTTTTGCCGTTCAGGCGGGCAGAGGATTATGCCCACGCGGTATCGACAACACGGCCACCAGGCTAAGCAGGCTGTAACCGAGCAAGAGCGCCCAGAGCAGAGGCTGGGCAGGCAACATCCCCAACTGCAGCGCCAGCCAGGCAGCCGGTAGGTTCAATAGCAAACGCAGCACTTCCAGACGCTTGGCGCTGGGGCGGTTCTCCAACCACACGCCAAGCACGTATAAACCCACCGCCATCCAAGCCACGCCCAAGAGCATCTGCGCCAGGCTTAGCTCATTGCCCACGCCGAGCAAAAGAGTGCCACCGGCCACGTACAGGCTGAACTGCACAGCGGCATAGACTTGCTGCGCGCGGCTCAGTAGTACATCAAATTTGAGGAACTGGCTAAGGTCCGTCTTGCTCTGCGGGTATTTGGCCGCCACATCGGCCGGGCGCCAGCCGGTTGGCATAAACCAGATGCGCAGCTTGTCCCACCAGGCTTCGGCACGCATGGCATCGCGCCACAACGCCACGTAGAACTGCGCATTGGCCCACAGCGGGTTCCAGCTGGCAAGCGGCGTGGTTACGCCAAACACCACCGGAACTTCGTCCAACTCTTGCTGAAAGGTACCGAACAAACGATCCCAAATAATAAACACGCCACCATAGTTACGATCCATGTACACAGCATTCTGCGCATGGTGCACGCGGTGATTGGAGGGGGTGATAAACGCCCACTCAAACCAGCCCAGCTTGGGAATATGCCGGGTGTGCACCCAAAACTGATAAAGCAGGTTGAGCGCCGCCACCGTGAGAAACACCAGCGGCGGCACGCCAGCCACCGCCATCGGCAGGTAGAAGAGCCAGCCGAAGATAAACCCGGTGCTGGTCTGGCGCAGCGCTGTGGAGAGGTTGTAGTCCTCGCTCTGGTGATGCACCGAATGCGCCGCCCAAAGCACATTGCGCTCGTGACCCAGACGGTGGTTCCAGTAGTAACAAAAGTCATAAAAAACGAAAGCGAACAGCCAGACCCACAGGCTGCTGGCCGACAGGTCGAACAGCGCTAGCTGTTGCCAGGCCAAGGTGTAGGTGAGCACCCCTACGGTCTTGGTCAGCAGGCCAACAGTGGTCGACAATACCCCGGCGCTGAGGCTGTTGACGGCATCAGAGAAGCGGTAAGTGCTGACACCGCGCCAACGGTCGAGCAGCAACTCCAGCGCAATCAGCGCAAAGAAAAACGGGATGGCGAAGAGGATGTAATTCATGGCGTCACCAATTGCATTGCAGCGTCATATCGCGGCTGGGGGCTAACCGCTAGGATGGCTGCATAAATCTTAGCCCAGCGGCACACGCCCCTTGCGGCACACCGTGCCAAACTGGGTAGCAGATGGCGACAACCGTACGCGGGCCAGATCGATCACAACTCAGCCCATTCCAGCTGGCAACCCAGGAGAACTTGATGAACAAGAAAGTCGCGGTGATTCTTTCCGGCTGTGGCGTCTATGACGGCGCGGAAATCCATGAAAGCGTGATCACCCTGCTGCGCCTTGATCAGCGCGGCGCCCAGGTGCAGTGTTTTGCGCCCAATGTGCCGCAGCTGCATGTGGTCGATCACTACAGCGGCGATGAGATGGACGACACCCGCAACGTGCTCGTCGAGTCGGCGCGTATTGCCCGCGGCAATATCAAAGACGTCAAAGAGCTGCATGTCGGCGACTTCGATGCGCTAATCCTGCCGGGCGGTTTTGGCGTGGCGAAAAACCTCTCCGACTTCGCCATCAGCGGCGCCAACTGCACCGTGCAGCCTGATGTACTGAGCGTTGCCCAGGCCTTCGTCAAGGCCGGTAAACCCGTGGGCCTGATGTGCATCGCCCCGGCGCTGGCGGCGAAAATCTTCGGCGCGGGGGTGATCTGCACCATCGGCAACGACCATGAAACCGCCGCTGCCGTGGTGCAGATGGGCGCGGAGCATCATGAGTGCGACGTCAGCGAGATTGTTGAAGATGCCGAGCGCAAGCTGGTGACGACGCCGGCTTATATGGTCGCCCAGTCGATCAGCGAAGCCGCCTCAGGGATCAACAAGCTGGTGGATCGCGTACTGGAACTCAGCCACCCAGCCTGAGTAATCCGAGGCCAATCACGCCAATGCGCGCGGCACACCCGCCGCGCCACTGGTCAGGCGGGCATGAGTACGGCAGTTTGCTCAGACTCCCGACCAGGCGACAGCCCAATGAGCCACCCTCCGTTCGAACTCACCGCAGAACTGCAGCAAGCGGTCAGCAGCTTCTTTCAGCGTATCCCCTTCAACCAAATGCTCGGCATTGAGCTGGATGAGCTGAGCACTCAACGCGTGACCATGCACCTGCCGATGAAGCCCGAACTGATCGGCAACTTTATGCACGGCATTTTGCATGGCGGGGTGATCTCTTCACTGCTCGATGTGGCCGGTGGCGCCATGGCGCTGATCGGCGCATTCGATAAACACCAACACCTGTCCAGCGCTGAGCGTATGGCGCGGCTGTCGAAACTCGGCACCATCGACCTGCGCATCGACTACCTGCGCCCCGGCCGCGGCCAGCGCTTTACTGCCAGTGCCGTGCTGCTGCGCAGCGGCAATAAGGTCGCCGTGGTGCGCAGTGAGCTGCACAGCGATGACGGCACCCTGGTGGCGGTGGGTACTGGCACTTATCTGTGCGGGTAAAGGCTAACCGCGCTGCAAGCGAGTCAGAATACGGTCCAGGCCGTTAGCGAAGGCTTGTTTGTCGCGCTCGCTGTAAGGCGCCTGCCCGCCGCCAACCTGGCCGGCCTCACGCAATTCGGTAAACAGGTTACGCACCGCCAGTTTGTCACCCATGTTGCGCTCATCAAACTCACGGCCGCGCGGGTCAAGCACTGATACGCCCTTTTTCACCAGGCGGTCGGCCAAGGGCACATCGCTGCAGATCACCAACTCGCCCGGCACGGCGTGCTCCACCAGGTAATCATCAGCGGCATCCGGACCGCTGGGCACCACGATCAGCCGCACACAGTGGTATGCCGGTTTGATTTGCGCCTGCCCCGCCACCAGCAGTACCTCGAAGCCCCGCTTCAGGGCGAATTTCACCACCTGATCCTTGGCCGCCCTGGGACAGGCATCGGCATCAATCCAGACTTGCATCACCCAGCACCCTCCACAAACAGCAAAGCCGGCATGTTAAGCCATGCCGGCTGTTGCGTCCTCAGACTGCCAAGCGCCGACGCTCGCCCAACCAGCTACGCCCATACAGCAGCGCAATCGCCACCAGCGCCGTGGCCTGGGCCGCAAGGCTGTAGGCGTCATCGTGAATGCCCAGCCAGTCGAACTCGAAGAATGCCACCGGTCGGGTGCCGAGCACTCCAGCTTCCTGCAGTGCCGCCACGCCATGGCCGGCGAATACCACCGAGAGCACACAGAGCAGCACGGCATTAACGCCGAAGAAGGTCGCCAGCGGGAGTTTGCGTGAACCGCGCAGAATCACCCAGGCCAAGCCCAGAAGCACAACCAGCGCCGTCGCCGCGCCTGCCAGGACCATGCCGTGGCCTTGCGGGCCGGCCTGCAGCCAGAGGGTTTCATAGAACAGGATGACTTCGAACAGCTCGCGGTACACCGAGAAGAATGCCAGTACGGCAAAGCCGAAACGACCACCGCCGCCGACCAGGCTGCTCTTGATGTAATCCTGCCAGGCGGCGGCATGCCGGCGGTCATGCATCCACACCCCGAGCCAGAGCACCATCACACTGGCAAACAGCGCAGTCACGCCCTCCAGCAGTTCACGCTGCGCGCCACTGACATCAATCAAATACGCCGCCAACGCCCAGGTGCCAGCCCCAGCCAGCAGCGCCAGGCCCCAGCCGATATGCACGCTGCGCACCGCCTGTTGCTGGCCGGTGTTACGCAGAAAAGCGAGAATCGCCGCCAGTACCAGAATCGCCTCCAGCCCTTCACGCAGCAAAATCAGCAGGCTGGAGAAGAAGCTCAGCGAACTCGACAGGCCATCGCTGTCAAGCAACTCAGCCGACTTCGCCAGCTCGGCTTTGGCCTGCTCCAGGCGCTGCGCCACCTGCGGTACGGACAGGCCGTCCTGCAACGCCTGGCGGTACGCCATCAGCGCGCGCTCGGTGGTCTTGCGCTGCAATGAGTCAAGGTTATCCAGGGCGCTTTCGACCAGCTCGAAACCTTCCAGATAGGCGCCGACTGAAAGGTCATAGGCCTGCTCGTGATCACCGGCGCGGTAGGCCGCCAGGCTCTGCTCCAGGGTCGCGCGGGTGTGCTCAATCAACTGCTGTGGGCCACGTTGCTGCGCCGGCGGTTGCGCACGTTGGGCGCGGAAGCGTGCAGCCGCCTCATCACCCTGTGCTGCTGTCACTTCAGCCGGGGTCGTACCCGCCAACGCCGCCAAGCTGAACGGCTCGCCTACGGCAACAGACTCAGCGCTGAAGCCGGCGATATAGCTGGCTAAATCCCAGCGCTGGCGCTCATCCAGCTGATCGGCAAAGGCCGCCATATCAGTGCCGTCGATGCCCAGACCGAGGGTGTTGAACAGGTCATACAGGCTCAACCGATCAAGCCGCACCGCGTCGCGCAGGTTGGCCGGCGGCGGCTCCAGGCCAATGCCCGCCGGCCCATCACCGGCGCCGCTGTCGCCGTGGCACACGCTGCAATGCTGGGCAAACAGCGGCGCGCCACGGCTAGGGTCTGGGTTGATGGCTGGGGTTTGGCTGACGTTATAGGCCGCGGCCAAAGTCGCAGCCAACTGCCGCGCCTGCTGGGCAATCTGGCCGCCCTCAACACGCTGCTCAATGCCCTGGCGCAGGCTGGCCACGCCTTGCTCCAGCGCGGCCTGTTCGCTGCGCGCCGGCAGCGCAACGATCAATCCTTGCAGTACAGTAAGAAACTCCAGCTGTTCGCGGTATTCACTGGTGTCGATAACCTCACCATTGGCCACGGTAGCCGGGTAGTCTGCCCCCAGGTAACCGAGCAGATGCAGGGCCTGCGCCGCGCCCTCGATGGGCTCGGCCATAACAGTCAGGCTGCACAGCGCCAACACGGGCACCAGCAACCAACTGCAGAAACGCAACACGGAAGTCATATAGGAGTCGATCCCAAATACGAATGAATGACATTGGATTGTTACCCTCCTAACGATTTTCCTCAACCACTGATCGACCATAGCCCGCGACGGATCGTCGCAACGGCGCAGGAGTGATGCGATGAGTTTTTGGCAACGCGTGGAAGAACCGTCTTATGCCGTGGTCTGCGGCGCCAGCCGAGGCATCGGTTTGGCACTGACCACACAGCTGCTGGCACGCGCGGATGTAGCCGAGGTTTGGGCCATTGCCCGCCATGCCAGCCAAGCCCCTGAACTGCAAGCGCTGGCCGCGCAACATACGCAGCGGTTGCACTGCCTGGACGTGGATGTATGCGATGAACAGGCATTGAGTGAGCTGGCCACACAGCTACGCGCCGCCATCCCGCGCCTGCATTTACTGCTCTGCACCGTGGGTGTGCTGCAGGAGGGTGCTGCAAAAGCTGAAAAGGGTTTGGCTCAGCTCAACCTTGAAGGGCTGTTGACGACCTTCCAGCGCAACAGCTTTGCGCCCATTTTGCTGCTCAAGCACCTGTTGCCACTATTACGTGGTCAGCACCCGTGCACGGTGGCGGCGCTGTCAGCGCGGGTGGGCTCGATTGGAGATAACCGCCTGGGCGGCTGGTACAGCTACCGCGCCAGCAAGGCGGCGCTGAACCAGCTGCTGCACACCGCCAGCATCGAGTTGAGCCGGCTCAACCCCAACAGCTGCGTGCTCAGCCTGCACCCTGGCACCACTGACACCGAACTCTCAAAACCCTTCCAAGCCAATGTGCCGGCAGACAAGCTGTTTACCCCGAGCTATTCAGCCGAGTGCCTGCTGGCGCAGATCGAACAGCACGGACCGGCGCAGACGGGCACGTTCTGGGGTTGGGACGGTCAGCCAATCCCCTGGTAGCTCTACCGGTGCAGCTCAGATAGGCGCGCGGCGTACGCTGGCCAGCAGTGCCGCCGCGCCGACGAACAGCGCGCCGAAGGTGCGGTTCATCAGCTTCTGCTGGCGTGGCGAGCGCAACGCACCGAGCACCCGCGCGGCCAGGCCGGTGTAGCCGGCCATGACGATCAGGTCGACGCAGATCATGGTCACGCCCATCACCAGGTACTGAGTCAGCAGCGGCGCTTGCGGATTAAGGAACTGCGGCAACACCGCGAGCATGAACACAATCGCCTTGGGGTTGCTGAAGTTGACCAGAAAACCACGCAACACCAAGGTCAGCGGCCGGCCGATGGGGCGCTCGGTCTGCGCGGTCATATCACTGGGCAGCGCCTGCCACTGGCGATAACCGAGGTAAACCAAGTACACCACGCCGAACCATTTGATCAGGCTGAAGGCCAGTTCCGATGCGGCCAGAATCGCCCCGACACCCGCCGCCACAATGGCAATCTGCAGCGCCAGGCCTAGCTGCAACCCCAGGGCATTCCAGTAACCGCGCAAAAACCCATACTGCAAACCGGCGGACATCGACGCAATCGCCCCGGCGCCCGGCGACAGGCTGATGACCCAACAGGCCACAAAGAACGCAAGCCAGGTTTCCAGTGCCACGGCAGATACCTCAAACAGAAAATAAAAAAGGAATGGACCATTTTTTAACGTCGCATCGCGACGGCCCTCAGGGTGGCCGCCCGGAATGGCAGCCATAAAAAAGGGGCAGGCCGCTAGCCTACCCCTTGTTGGGTTACTCGCCCAGCCGGCTCATGAACTAGTCCGGCGTACCCTTGCGCAGCTGCACCGGCTCCAGCTCTTCCTTGCGAGCGCGGGCGCGGGCCGTGCGCAGGCGGATGTTGATGGCTTCCACCGCCAGCGAGAAGGCCATGGCGAAGTACACATAACCCTTCGGCACGTGCACGTCGAAGGCTTCGGCAATCAGCACGGTACCGACCACGATCAGAAACGACAGGGCAAGCACCTTCAGGCTCGGATGCTTGTCGATAAAGTCGCTGATGGTGCCCGCCGAGAGCATCATCACGATCACCGAAATCACGATGGCCGCCACCATCACCGGCACGTTGTCGACCAGGCCGACCGCCGTAATCACCGAATCCAGGGAGAAGATGATGTCGATGATCGCGATCTGCACGATGATGCCCATAAAGCCGTAAACCTTACCGCCGCCCGCCTGACCGTCCTCTTCACCCTCGAGGCTGTGGTAGATCTCGGTGGTGCTCTTAAACAGCAGAAACAACCCGCCGAAGAACAGAATCAGATCACGACCGGAGAACCCTTCACCGAATAGATGGAACAGGTCCGTGGTCAGGCGCATCACCCAGCTGATCGACAGCAGCAGCAGAATCCGCGTACCCATCGCCAGCGCCAGGCCGAAGAAACGCGCCTTGGGCTGCTGATGCTTGGGCAGGCGGCTGACCAGAATTGAGATAAAGATGATGTTGTCGATGCCCAGAACAATTTCCAGGGCGGTCAGGGTCAGAAACGCGACCCAGAGTTCAGGGCTGGCCAGCCATTCCATAAATGCTTAAACCTCGGTATTACGCGGTGTGGGGAGTTCGCCATGACGCCAACGGCGCACGGCTTTTTGGAAAAACAGGCTGTTGGGGATCTGCACCCAGGCGCCAGGGGCATCGCCACTGAGGTCTTCGAGGGTGGTGTAAAACAAATTTATCGCCAGTACGCGCCCACGCACCCCTGGTTTATCGGCACTTTCCAGCACTTCGACGCAATCGCCAATGCGGAACGGCCCCATGGCGAAGATCAGCAGCGCACAGAACATGTTGGACAACACGCTCCAGATCGCGAAAAACGCGACCGCCGCCACCGCGGCAAAGCCGGTGAGCGCCGTCCACAGCACCTGCGCAGAAACACCCAGGCGTTCGAGCACCAGCATGAAAGCGCTGCCAAGAATCAACCAACGTATCAGGCCGCGCAGCGGCATCAGCAGCTCGGCCGGCAACTGCGGGTAACGATTGCCCAAACGGGTGACGCCACGGGTGAGAATGCGCTGGATCAGCCAGGCCAGCAGCACAATCAAAACAATCTGACCGGCCCCCAGTAACGGCGCACGCCAGGCCAACAGCCACTCCAGGGTGGGCAAGGTGATGTTCAACTGGCGGCCTCCAACTCGGCCTGCAAGGCTTCGAGGGTTTCCAGGGCCGTCATCCAGCGCTCTTCCAGATCGGCCTCACGGCTTTTCAGCGTCGCCTGCTCGGCCAGGGCATCACGCAGTGCATCTTTTTGCCCCGCGTCATAAATCTCGCTGTCGCCCAGGCGGGCTTCCACAGCGGCCAGTTTCTCGTGCAACTGGCCCAGTTCTTTTTCCAGCTTGTCGGCTTCGCGCTTGTGCGGAGCCAACTGCTGGCGCAGCGCGGCAGCAGCCTGACGCTGTACGCGCTTGTCGGTTTTATCCGGATTGCTCTCGCTGCTGCTGGCCGGCGCCTGACGCACGCGGTAATCGACTAGCCAGCGGGCGTAGTCTTCCAGATCACCGTCGAAGGGCAGCACCTGCCCATCCGCCACCAGCAGGAATTCGTCGGTGGTGCTTTTCAGCAAATGACGGTCGTGCGACACCACCACCACCGCGCCGCTGAACTCTTGCAGGGCCATGGTCAGCGCCAGGCGCATTTCCAAGTCGAGGTGGTTGGTCGGTTCATCCAGCAGCAGCAGGTTGGGCTTGCCCCAAGCGATCAGCGCCAAGGCCAGACGGGCTTTCTCACCACCGGAGAAATTCAGCACCGGCTCGTCGCAACGCGGGCCGCGGAAGTCGAAACCGCCAAGGAAGTCGCGCAGAGTCTGCTCACGCTCGGTGGGTGCCAGACGCTGGAAGTGCAGCAGCGGGCTGGCTTTATCGTCCAGCGCATCGAGTTGATGCTGGGCGAAATAGCCGACCACCAGATTCTCGCCGCGCTGCAGATGACCGCTGATGGGCTGCAGTTCGTTCGAGAGGTTTTTGATCAGGGTCGACTTGCCCGCACCGTTCGGTCCGAGCAAGCCGATGCGAGCACCGGGTGCCAGGCTGAGCTTGACCTTTTCCAGCACCACCTTGTCGCCATAGCCAAGGCGACCTTCACTCAGACTGAGCAGTGGGCTGGAGATTTTATCGGCTTCACGGAAGCTGAAATCAAACGGCGAATCGACATGCGCCGCCGACAGCTCCTCCATGCGCTCCAGCGCCTTGATCCGGCTCTGTGCCTGGCGCGCTTTGGTGGCTTGAGCCTTAAAGCGGGCGATGTACTTTTCCATGTGCGCGCGCTGCACTTGCTGCTTTTCGTACGCCTGTTGCTGCTGCGCCAGACGCTCAGCACGGGTGCGTTCAAAAGCTGAATAGCCGCCACGGTAGAGTGTCAGCTTCTGCTGATCGAGGTGCGCCACATGATCGACCACGGCATCGAGAAAGTCGCGGTCGTGAGAGATCAGTAACAGGGTGCCGGGGTAGCTTTTCAGCCAGCCTTCCAGCCAAAGAATCGCATCGAGGTCGAGGTGGTTGGTCGGCTCATCGAGCAGCAACAGGTCGGACGGGCACATCAGTGCCTGCGCCAGGTTCAAGCGCATGCGCCAGCCACCGGAGAAGTCGCCGACACGGCGGTCCATCTGCGCACTGCCAAAGCCCAAGCCGGCGAGCAACTTGCGCGCACGGGCATCGGCACTGTAACCGTCGAGGGTGTCAAGTTCGGTGTGCAAGCGCGCCACGGCAGCGCCGTCATGCGCAGCTTCGGCCACGGCCAGTTCGGCCTGCACCCGGCGCAGCTTGACGTCGCCATCAAGCACATAATCAACGGCCTGGCGTTCGACGGCGTCGATCTCCTGACGCATGTGCGCCACGCGCCAGTCGGCAGGTATCAGGCAGTCGCCTGCGTCCGCAGTCAGCTCACCCCGAAACAGGGCAAACAGGCTGGATTTGCCGGCGCCGTTAGCGCCGATCAGGCCGGCTTTGTGGCCGGGGTGCAGGGTCATCTCGGCGTCTTCTAGCAGACGCTGAGGGCCACGCTGTAAAGTCAGGTTCTGGAGTCGGATCATAATGGCGGCGGAGTCTACCAGAGTCCCTTTAGAGAAACCCGGAAAGCACCATGCCTACTGACCTGTGGCGATTCGCCCAAGACCTGTACCAACAACCCGGCGTTGAGGCCGCTTGCCTGCGCCTGCAAGATGACGGCGCTGACGTATGCCTGCTGCTGTGCGCCGCCTGGCTGGAAACCAGGCAAGTCACGTGCAGCAATGACCGCGCACTAACCTTGCTCAACCTGGCGCACCCCTGGCAACAACAGGTGGTCGTACCGCTGCGCAATCTACGGCAGAGCTGGCGTCAGGCAGCGCAAAGCGATCAAGCCCTGGCAGCCTTACGTGAACAGGTTAAAAAGCTCGAGCTGGGCGCAGAACGCGAGCAGCTGCAACGCCTGGCGGCCTGTACTCAAGAATGGGTGAGCAGCGAGGCAAGCGCCCCTCTGAACTGGCTGGAACGCCTAGCGCCTGAAGCCGCCAACCGCGATGCCCTGCAAACACTGCGCATCGCGGCGGCACAGCTCAGGGTTTAAACAGCGCTGGTTGGCGCGCCAGTGCTGGCGGCCGGTGCAGCTAGGGTTTCTGCGGCAGCGGCCTTGGTAGCAGCTGGCTTGGTAACTGCTTTAGCGGCGGGCTTAGTAGCCGCTTTCTTCACTGCAGGCTTGGCGGCAGGTTGGGCAACCGGCTTGGCCGCTGGCTTGCTAGCGGGTTTAGCCGCCGGCGCCTTTTTCACTGCAGGTTTTGCAGCAGCCTTGGCAGGCGTTGTAACCGGCTTGCTCGCGGCAGGCTTGACCGGGCTGGCCGCTGCGGGCTTCTTTGCGACCGGTTTGGCGGGCGCCTTGGCCGCAGGCTTTGCCGCAGCGGGCGCTTTGCTCGCAGCTTTGGCAGCTGGTTTAGCTGGGGCTTTAGTCGCAGCAGGCTTGACCAGCGCGGCCTTGGCGGTGCGGCTATCCAGGGCCTTGTTGACGGCTTCCTTAACCTTGCCAACGCCTTGCGCTAATTTCAGGCTCTCCTGCGCGTCACGCTTGAGCCCGGCAATGTAGCTGCGGGTCTCGCTTTGACGGTCCTTCAAGGTGTCGAGCAGTTGCTCCAGCTCTGCCACGGCTTCTTTAGCCTTAGCCTGGGCCTTCACTTTGCCGGCCACTGCGGCATCCTGCATTTTGCTGCGGGCGTTGTGCAGTTTCTCCTGGGCCTTGCCGCGCTGTTTTTCCAGCTTGGCGAGCAGCTTTTCGGCATCAATCAAGGCGCGCGAGCAGGCGTCTTCAAGGTGCTCAAGCAAGCTGCTGGAAAGCTGCTGCAACAGATGCAGGGGTGTACTCACGGATTTCTTCTTTGCGTTTTTTTTAGCCGACATGACGCGCCTCCTGGCGGGTGAACATGACGCCATACTAGACCTCCTCCAGCACGCCTTGCCACCTCGCACATTGAGCTTGTGCGCTCGGCTGGCATAATCGGCGCAACTTCGGCCGGAGAACAGCCATGTCACGCCTTACTTTGCTCATGATCTGCCTGCTCACGCCATTGGCTCAGGCAGACCATCACTCACACGATCTTGCCTACAGCCTGGGAGTAAAGCTCGGCGAACGCCTGCGCGACGAGGTGCCTGACTTGCAGCTGCAAGCCCTGCTCGATGGCCTGCGTCAGGCCTACCGCAACGAGCCACTGGCGCTGGACGGTAAGCGCATCGAAAGCCTGCTGGCTGAACATGAAGCGCAACTGGCGAGCGCACCGCAGCGCAGCGAGAAAGCCAAGACGGCGGAGCAACGTTTCCTCGCAACGGAGAAAGCCAAAGCGGGAGTGCGCGTGCTGCAAGACGGCGTACTGATGCAGGAACTGCGCGCCGGCAGCGGCCGCACGCCGGGCCCAAATGCCAGCGTACAGGTGCGTTATGTAGGATTTCTGGCTGATGCTAGCCCGTTCGACGAAAGTCAGACGGCGCAGTGGTTTCGTTTAGACAGCGTAATCACCGGATGGCGTAGCGCGTTACAGCAGATGCCGGTGGGTGCGCAGTGGCGCTTGGTGATTCCATCGGCTCAGGCGTATGGCGAAGAAGGTGCGGGGGATTTAATTCCACCCTACTCGCCCCTGGTGTTCGAGCTTGAGCTGCTCGACACCAAAGAGTAGCCATCAGAGGGCAGCGGCTGCCTGTTCCTGATGAGCGTTGTGCAGAACTTCAATCAAGCAATCCTCCAACTCGAAGCGCTCGTGAAGCAATTGCCCCAGGTGTTTGAGCTCATCAAGCAGCGAAGGGGAATTATGGCAATCGCCTTTATCGCAGCGATCATTAAACGCCAGCACCACCTCGGTAATCGCCTCAATACGAGGGTAAATCTGTGTGGCCAGACCGAGGCCGCGCTGATCGCCAAATGCCTTCGCTTCGCTGGTCAACTGTTCGTAGACCTCGAAGTGGCCCGCCGACACATAGTCGACCAATATTTCGCAAAAGTGCTGCAGGGTCTCGGCGCTCGGCGCATGTGCTGGGCCGTTGAGGCCGGCATAGGCCTCAACCAGTTCCTTGCGCTCTTGCAACCAGCGATCAATCAGCAGGTGAACCCCTCCCCAGCGTTCTTGGGCGTTCTGACAACTCTCGAGCATGATGACCTCTACTTCCCTATTGCTATTAGTGTTGTTCGCCCGCAGTAGGCCAGTTTTTTGTCAGTCCGTGCACGGTTTGCGAAAACAACGGTGAAATGGCAACTTTTCGGCGGTTCTCGAGGTCACATTATGCCCGCCGGTCTAAGCCTTCAAGGCAGCGCTGGAGATAATTTCATACAAGCGTTTAACCGGTAATTACTCAGCCTCTGGCGTGACAACAGGCTTGTAGAAGCTCAGGGTCACCTGACCGAGATCGATGCCCCACTTGGACATACGCGCACGGTTGAGCATGACCTGGCCGTCCATCAAGAACATCCAGTCATCAAAATCAACCACATAGGTTGAATCATCAACCTTCAGGCGCAGCTTGTAACGCCAATGCAGCGCGTTACCGGCGACATGCCCGACCGCCACACCCTCGACATCATCGGCAGTCCCGCGCCAGCTACCATCCGCTTGTTTGGTCAGGGTCCAGACGCGGCGCTCGGTGGTAGCGTCGCTGTAGGTAAAGCGCTCATCAAGGACACCCACATCGCCTTCCCAGGTACCTGTCATGGCCACGTGAAAGCGTTTGACCACCTCCCCGGAGCGGTTCTGAAACATGCCCCAGGCCTGCATCTCACCGTTGAAGTAATCACTCAATTCCAAACGCGGCTGTTCACTGGCGTAATCATTCACCTGCGGACCCGCGCAGCCGGCCAGCATCGTCATCAAGCAAAGCAGTAGCAACGCCCGCATACACACCTCAATAACCGCTTAGGTCAGATCGTCGCCGGCAAGGCCGGCAGGCACAAACGTGAGTCAAGCAAGCGCAGGCCTTCCTGATACAGGCTGTTGCTGCGCTCTAAATCGCCTAACTGCGCCATCAGGCGGGCCAGTTCAGCGCAGGTTTCCGGATGACGCTCAAAGGCCAGGCTACTTTCCAGGTAATCCTGAGCCTTGCCCCACAGCTGGCCATGCACACACAGCCGCCCCAGCGTCAGCAGCAGCCCGGCATCCTGCGGATGTTGTTTTAACCAGCCTTCGGCTGTGTTTAATTGTTTGCCCAGATCACGCCCACGCAGCAAGCCATAAAGACGGATCAGGGCGGTGTCGTAATGCTGTTGCAGGAAATGCCGCAGCAGCTCTTCAGCCTCCGCATCGGCACCCAGCTGGCGCAGTTGTTCGGCATACACCGTGACTAACTCGGGCTGTTGGTGCTGCGCGGCCGGCATCGCCTGCCACGCCTGTTGCAACACAAGCAAAGCAGCCTGCGCATCACCATCGACTGGCTGCCCAGCCTGCAGCAAACGTCCACGCCAGGCCTGACGCTCAAGCTCACTCAGCTCAGCATTACCCAGGGCTTTTTCCTTGCGCAAGTCGGGGAGCAGGCCAAGCAGGGCTGACCAGTCACCGGACTGTAGATAGAGCTGCTGCAACTGACGCAACACCAGATGATGGTGTGGATGACGCGCGCGCATGACCTGCAGCGTCTCCAGCGCATCAACCGTCTGACCCCGCGCCAATTGCAACTCGGCGTGCTGCAAGGCAATCGCCAGCTCCGCTTGCGGCTGACGGTTGAGGGCCTGCTCAAGCAAGCCGTCGCTGTCTTCGTACTGCCCCAACTCGTTCGCTGCACGCGCCGCGCCCAGGTAATAACTCAAGGGCTGCGCTGAGTTATTAGCCGCCTGTTTGAGGTTACGCAGTGCCCGCGCCCAGCGACCTTCAGCCAAGTCAAGAAAACCCTGCTCAGACGCCAGACGCGCCCGACGACGGCTGTGCAGGCGTGACCAAGGGTTGATCAGACCGCCGGACGTTATCAGCAGCCGGATGCTCAGCCGAACCCCGTAAATCAGCAGCCAAATAACCAGCACCAGCGCGACAAAAGCCCACAGGCTGGACTCATAACGAAAGCCCTGGAAAGCAATCAGCACATAACCCTTGTGCTCAGCCAACGGCATACCGAACCAGACAAGACCGGCAACGCCAGCAGCCAGGCCCAGGATCAGCAGCAACCCGTAGATGCGCTTCATTGCAGCGCCTCCTGCAGTGCGGCCTCAGCATCATCCTGTACCGCCGCAGCTGGCCCAGCTTCGGCCTCCTGCTGGCTACGCGCCGCCTGTTTGGCCTGCAGATAGGCTTGCACTGCATTCAGCGCCGGGGTGAGGTCCGGCGGCGTCACCGCAATCGGCTGCTCGGCCAGCTCATCAATGCGCGCACGCAGGGCGCGGCTGTTGGGGTGATCCACATCGAAGTGCGCATCCAGCACGTCACGCGCCTGCTGCAAGGCTTGGCGATACACAGCGCGCTGCCCATGCAACGCGCCCCACTGCGCCTGCTCTAGCGCCAAGCTAAGGGCCAGGCGCACCTGCGTCAGACTTTGGCCGGCGAGCATCGGCCGAATATTACGGTCAGCATTGAAGTCGATGCGGAAATATTCCGACAACGCCTGGAGCGCGCGCTGCCACCATTGCGGCTCAGCCGCGCCCTTGTGGGCCAGTTCACGGAGCACGCCGCCCTCGCCGCTGAACGTCGGCGCTTGAGCATTGAGTTGCGCCACCTGCTCACGCAAGGCGCCGAGTTGCAAAAACAGCCCGGTGCGATCCGGGTTAGCGGTCGAACGCAACGCTTGCAGGCTCTTGGCCAATTGCTCGCGCGCTGCAAACGCCGCGGGATCATCTTGTTCATGAAGAATTTCATCGGCCGCCTGCACCAGCGCGGTGGCGCTGTTGATGTCCTGCAAGGCAGACAGTCGCAGGCTCGCCAGGCGCAGCAGATGCTCGGCCTCGGCCAGGCGCCAGTCCTGACGGCTGGCACCCAGCACGGTTTCCAACCGTTGGTTGAGCAATTGCTGGTCGCCCTGCAGCTGCGTCAGTAGACGGCGACGGGTGTCCAATTCTTCCACGCTTGGCAGCTGATCCAAACGCTGCTCTAGCTTGTCGCCCGCCTGCGCCAAGCGCAGCGCATCATTGCGCGCCTCCTGCAACTGGCTCAGCTGCTGTTGTTCACGGGCCTCAAGCTTCTGCAACTGCCACAGCCCCCAGCCACCAGCACCGGCGCCCGCCGCCGCGACGAGCAATGCCAGTAGCGCCAGGCCATTACCGCGCGCGGCCGGCTTGGCTGCAGACGGTGCCGGTGTACTCGGCAAATCCGCGGCGGCCTCTACTGGCGGCTGTTCGTGCTCTTTCGGAGTAGTTGCTTCGCTCACGTATCCATCCTTTGCGTCAGAGATCGGGGGCAGGTTGCTCATGCAACGCTGCTAGCAATGCCGCAGCACTCGCGCCACGGCAATCCACCACAGCTTGCGCACCCGCCGCACGAGCCATTTCGGCCACTCGTGGGCTGGGTACAAATAAGGGTAGCAGGGCCAATTCTGCCCACGCGTCAGCGGCCAGCTCGCGCAAATGCACAAAGCCCTGCCCACTGCTGACCACCAGCGCGTTCAGGCGTTCAGCATGAACGCGCTCAACCAGCGCCGCAGGCGGATAATCCGGCAGTACGCGGCGATACAGAGGCAGATAGTCCACTTGCGCCCCGTGTGCGCGCAAACGCTCAGCCAGTAATTCTCGGCCACCCTCGCCGCGCAGAATCAGCACCTGTGGGTCAACAGCCGCAGCCAGCGCGTGCTGAAATTGCGGCAAGGCAAGCAGCGCTTCACTGTCATCGCCCTGCTCGGGGTAATGCACTTGCAAGCCATGCTCGCGAAGAATCTGCGCCGTTGCCGCACCGACGCTGAACCAGGGTTGCTCGGCAGGCACGCATTGCTGAGTGTGCTCTAACAGAGCAAGACCCAGGCGTGCTGCCGGCTTGCTCACTACGATCACGGCGCAATAGCGCTGCACGCCGGCAAGCATGGCACGCTGCTCTGCACACACATTCAAGGGTTGAATCGCCAACAACGGCAAGCTGCTGCTGTAGATACCCTGCTGGGCCAACGTGGCGGCCAGTGCAGCCGACTCTTCGGCCGGTCGCGTCAGCAGCAAACGCCAGCTTTTCACTCGGCGGCGGCCTCACCGTATACCGCCTGCAGAATGGCGGCCGCGCCTTGGGCCAGCAGCGCTTCGGCCACTGCGATCCCCAGCAGCTCGGCATCTGCGCTGCTGCCACGCTGTTCAGCACGCAGCAGTTGCGAACCGTCAGGCTGCCCGACCAGGCCACGCAACCACAGCTGCTCGCCCTCCAACAGGGCATAGCAGGCAATCGGCACTTGGCAGCCACCATTGAGGTGTTTGTTCAGGGCGCGCTCGGCGGTTACCCGCAAGGCGGTATCGCGGTGATGCAGGGGCGCCAGCAGGGCATGGATTTCGCTATCAGCCGTGCGGCACTCAATGCCCACCGCGCCCTGACCACCCGCTGGCAGGCTGTCTTCGGCGCTGATCGAGGAGCGGATGCGCTCCTCGAAACCCAGGCGAATCAGGCCGGCTGCGGCAAGGATAATGGCGTCGTAGTCACCGGCATCCAACTTGGCCAGGCGAGTGTTGACGTTGCCGCGCAGGAATTGGATTTTCAGATCCGGCCGGCGCGCCAGCAGTTGCGCCTGACGGCGCAGGCTAGAGGTGCCGACCACACTGCCTGCGGGCAATGCATCGAGGCTGGCATAGGTGTTGGAAACGAAGGCATCGCGCGGGTCTTCACGCTCGCAGATGCAATACAGGCCCAGCCCCTCAGGGAAGTCCATCGGCACATCCTTCATCGAATGCACGGCGATATCGGCCTGATTCTCCAGCAGCGCGGTTTCCAGCTCTTTAACAAAAAGGCCTTTACCGCCGATCTTCGCCAGCGGCGCATCGAGCAGCTTGTCGCCACGGCTGACCATGGGTACCAAGCTGACTTTAAGGCCAGGGTGCGCCTGCTCTAAACGGGCTTTTACGTGTTCGGCCTGCCACAGGGCCAGGGCACTTTTACGGGTGGCAATGCGGATTTCGCGAGACATGGGCAATTCCAGAAAACGAACTGCCGGGGATAATAACAGGCTGGCCCAGATCAAGCCTGCAACCCTAGCAGCTAAAGCCGCTTAGCAACCCGTATCGGATCTTGCGGGCCAGAGTGAGCCTGTTTTCAAGGCAGGACCGCCGACGCGCATCAGATCCAGCCGGAACGTTAAAGGTTGTGCATCAGCTTGCGCACACCGGCCACGTGCCGGCGGCTAACAATCAGCGCCTCGTCGTCCATGCCCTTGAGAAATAGCTGGAAATGCCCAAGTGGCGTGCGCTGCAGGCGCTCGATACGGTCACGCGCAACCAGTGCATTACGATGGATACGCACAAAGCGATCACCAAACTCGTCTTCAAGTGCCTTCAGCGGCTCATCTAAAAGCACCTCACCGCCGGCGTGACGCAGGGTGACGTATTTGTGGTCGGCGATGAAGTAGATCACCTGATCCAGCGGAATTAGCTCGATACCTTTACGAGTACGCGCACTGATATGACTACGCGGGCCACCGCCACTGTCCGCGGCTGGCCGAGTCAGGGCTGCCAGTTGTACCCGATTGGGCCGTTCGGCTTTCTTCAGCGCCGCGCTGAGGTTTTCCAAACGAACCGGCTTGACCAGATAACCGACCGCGCTGACCTGGAAGGCTTCCAGAGCAAATTCATCATGCGCCGTACAGAAAATCACCGCCGGTGGCGCTTCGCGCTCACAGAGTTTGGCCGCCACCTGCAGCCCGTCCAAACCAGGCATGCGGATATCCAGCAGCACCACATCTGGCTTCAAGCTGTCGATCAGGCTCAGGGCCTCTTCGCCGTTGCTGGCAGCCGGTTCAAGCACGCGATAACCATCGAGTTCGCCGACCATACGGCTCAGGCGCTCACGGGCCAGGGGTTCATCATCGACAATCAGGACATTCATAATGCACGGGCTTCCTGCTTGGGTCTCGCACAAGGATAGCGTAGACGCGTGAAATGGCGGCCGTCACGGCGCTCTACGCTCAGACTGGCGCGCGGCCCGAAAAGTGCCACCAGCCGCGCATCGATATTGCTCAGTGCCTGATGGGTACCGTTCGATGGCGGTTGTTCGCTCACCTGCTCGTATGGATTACTCACGCACAACAGAAACACCCCCTCGTGATAACTCGCCTCGACCCGCACCAGACCGCCTTCGATGCGCGGCGCAATACCGTAGATCAAGGCGTTTTCCAGCAGGGGCTGCAGCGTCAGTTGTGGAATCGGCAAGTCATCCGGCACCCCGGCAACCTCCCACTGCAACTGTAGACGCTCGCCGAGCCGATAGCGCTCAATCGACAAATATCGTTGCGCCAGCTCCAGCTCCTCACGCCAGGGCACCAGGCTGCCGGGCTTGGCCAGGCTGGCGCGGAACAGATCGGAGAGGTCCAACACCGCCTGCTCGGCCTTGTACGGGTCGATCACCACCAGGCTGGCAATGCTGTTCAAGCTATTGAAGAGAAAGTGCGGACGAATCCGCGCCTGCAGCGATTCGATGCGCGCACGCAACTCGGCCTGCTCCTGCTTGCGCCACTGGCTCTGCAGGTAGAAATAGCGCAGCAGCAACGCCGACATAATCAGACTAATCAGGGCATGACGCAGGTAAAGATTGACCTCACCTGTACGCGGCAACGGCCCACCCAGCTCGTAGTAATCGGCCACAGCGGTGCAGATCAGACTCAGGGCAACCACAATTGCGCAGCACAAGGCGCCTGCTGTGGCGGCCGGCATACGCGCCATCAGCGGGCGCAAGCGACACAACACAGCGGCCGAGAGCAGCACAATCCACTGTACAAACAGCGACGTCAGTGCCAGGCGCACCCAGTCAAAACCCGGCAGCATCGGCTCGGAGAGCACCAACACCAATACCAGCAACTCGGCCAGCAAGACCATGCTCAGCAGGGCTTCTGGCTCGCACAGTTCAGGCACGAAGAAGTCATCAGCTGGAGGAGGTTGTTTTTCTGACAACAGGCTTTTTATGTTCATCACCGCAGTTTCCGCGTGACCCGCTCCAGCAGCAAGATAGACAGCTGCGACCGGGCAAAATAAAGCACCGAAATGCGCCCATCACCCTAAAACTGTGAACGGCGCGACATTGCTCACGCGCAACCAAGCGGCGCGCCTAACAATCCGACGCGGCGAATTTGCCGGCCAGCCTGTTATTATCGGCGCACTTTTCCGTCTTGCCGGCCGCCCTGCGCGGCCAGCCCGTTTTAGCGCACCAGCGAGCGAAGCCCATGAGCACTGAAAAAACCAACCAATCCTGGGGCGGCCGCTTCAGCGAACCCGTCGATGCCTTTGTTGCCCGCTTTACCGCCTCCGTCGAATTCGACAAGCGCCTGTATCGCCACGACATCATGGGCTCCATCGCCCACGCCACCATGCTGGCCAAGGTCGGCGTACTGACGGACGCTGAACGCGACAGCATCATCGACGGCCTGCAGACCATTCAGGGTGAAATTGAGGCCGGACAGTTCGACTGGCGCGTCGACCTGGAAGACGTGCACATGAACATCGAAGCGCGCCTGACCGACCGCATCGGCGTTACTGGTAAAAAGCTGCACACCGGCCGTAGCCGCAACGACCAGGTGGCCACCGATATCCGCCTGTGGCTGCGCGACGAAATCGACCTGATCCTCGCCGAGATCACCCGCCTGCAACAGGGTTTGCTGGAACAAGCCGAGCGTGAGGCGGAAACCATCATGCCCGGCTTTACCCACCTACAAACCGCCCAGCCAGTGACCTTCGGCCATCATCTGCTCGCTTGGTTCGAAATGCTCAGTCGCGACTACGAGCGTCTGGTCGATTGCCGCAAGCGCGCCAACCGCATGCCGCTGGGCAGCGCCGCACTGGCCGGCACCACCTACCCGATTCAGCGCGAGATCACCGCACAACTGCTGGGTTTTGACGCCGTGGGCGGCAACTCGCTGGACGGCGTATCGGATCGCGACTTCGCCATCGAATTCTGCGCCGCTGCCTCGATTGCGATGATGCACCTGTCGCGCTTTTCCGAAGAGCTGGTGCTGTGGACCAGCGCGCAGTTCCAGTTCATCGACCTGCCGGATCGTTTCTGCACCGGCAGCTCGATCATGCCGCAAAAGAAAAACCCAGACGTCCCCGAGCTGGTTCGCGGCAAAACCGGCCGTGTATTCGGCGCCCTGATGGGCCTGCTGACCCTGATGAAAGGCCAGCCACTGGCCTACAACAAGGACAACCAGGAAGACAAAGAACCGCTGTTCGACGCCGCCGACACCCTGCGCGACTCGCTGCGCGCTTTTGCCGACATGATCCCGGCGATCAAACCCAAGCACGCGATCATGCGTGAAGCGGCGCTGCGCGGCTTCTCCACCGCCACTGACCTGGCCGACTACCTGGTGCGCAAAGGCCTGCCGTTCCGCGACTGCCACGAGATCGTTGGCCATGCGGTGAAGTACGGCGTCGAGTCCGGTAAAGATCTGGCCGAGATGAGCCTGGAAGAACTGCGCCAGTTCAGCGAACAAATTGAGCAGGACGTGTTCGCCGTGCTAACTCTGGAAGGCTCGGTCAATGCCCGTGACCATATTGGCGGCACCGCACCGAACCAGGTGCGCGCAGCTGTGGTGCGTGGCAAAGCACTGTTGGCCGGACGGTAAAAACACCTTATGAGCGATACCAAGCGCCCACGCTTTCGCTTCTCCGCTGATCGAAACTCAGCAAGCCGGCGCGTGCGCTACATCGAAGGCACTCAAGAGGCCGAGGGGCTCTGCACCCTTTGCCTCGTGGATGAGCACAACCCGTTGCCGACTGAGAACACCACAATGCCACTGCAAATCCGTCCCGCCACTGTCGAAGATGCCGCCTTAATCCTGCGCTTTATCACCGACCTGGCGATCTACGAGAAAGCCGAGCATGAAGTGCAAACTGATGTCACCGGTATCGAAACCAGCCTGTTCGGTCCGCAGAGCAGTGCGCAGGCACTGATCTGTGAGCATGAGGGTGCGCCGGTGGGTTATGCCGTGTACTTCTTCAACTACTCAACCTGGCTGGGCAAAAACGGGCTGTACCTGGAAGACCTGTACGTCACCCCGGAAAAACGCGGCGTCGGTGCCGGCAAAGCCCTGCTCAGGCATCTGGCGCAAATAGCCGTAAACCAAGGCTGCGGGCGTTTCGAGTGGGCCGTGCTGGACTGGAACCAACCGGCCATCGACTTCTACCAATCCTTCGGTGCCAAACCGCAGGATGAATGGACCACTTACCGCCTGACCGGCCAGGCTCTATTGGATTTCGCCCAGGGCTGAACCAACACCTTTTCGGAGCACTGCATGAGCGAACAAGACGACGAGGCATTTGCCGAGGACACCCTGAAACAGGCCATTGAAAACCAGCTCGCAGCCGGCGAACCGGCCTTCATCCAGGCCGTGCTGAACAAACTGACCCTGGTCGGCTACGAGCGGGAGGCGATTATCGAGCTGATGGCACTGGTGTTGGCCGATGAAATTGAGGTGATGCTGCGTGATGACCGCGGCTTTGACGTTGCTCGCTACGAGCAAGGCCTGCGCGCCCTGCCCGAACTGCCGGAACAAAACTGAAGCGCACTTGACCTAGGGCACTGTTCAACCTGGCTAGCAGGTTGTTACTGTCAGACAATCTGACCCCACAAGGCGCAGCACCGATGATGCGTTGGCTTGAGCGAATCGGTACTTTGCTCACCTTGCTCTGCTCACTGACCCACTCCGCGATCGTGGCTGCAGAACCCGTGCGCATCGGGGCCGAAGACGATTGGTACCCCTACACTGCTTGGCGTGGCGGGCAGATAGTGGGGATGTCAGCTGACATCGTGCGCGCCGCCTTCGCCACCAGCGACACGCCGATCGAACTGGCTGCCTACCCCTATCCGCGCTGCATGGAACTGGCCCGCACCGGCAGCCTGGTGGCGTGTTTCAACACCACCCCAAATCCCCACATCGAAGCGCAATTTCTGTTGCCGCAGGAAATGCTGTTCAGCGATGACATTCTGCTCTGGGCGCGTAACGGCGCCGCGCCGCTGGATAATCTCGATGCGCTGGCCGGCAAACGTGTGGCCGTGACCATCGGTTACACCTACGGTGAGCATTTTGACGCGCGCCAAGACATTCAGCGCATCGCCGTACGCCGTGATCTCAATGGGTTTCTCATGCTGCAACGTAGCCGGGTGGACTATATGGTGGCCTTTCGCGGCACGACCCAGGCGCTGATTCAGCAGAGACCGGAGCTGGCCGGCCAATTTGTAGCTCTGGCCACAGTCCATCAGCCACAGCTGTACCTAACCTTCTCCCGCCACCATCCACAGGCACCCGCCCTGTTGCAGCGCTTTGATCAAGGCATGCGGCAGATCCGTCGCGATGGCACGTACCAACAGATTCTTGAACGCTGGCAACTAACCGCTCGGCAAGCGACGGCGCACACCACTACACTGCAACACAGCCATGACAACCAGACGGAGTCACCATGAACGCGTTTACCTCAGACCTGATCGACGAAATGGAAATCCTCGCCCTGTTTAACCTGAGCAACCACTTGGAAGGGCTTAAAGTTAATCACCAGGCTTCGGTAAAGGCTCAGGGGGCCATTACTCGTCTGTACGAGAAAGGCTTGATCAGCGAGCCGGATGGCGGCTACCTCACTAGCCTGGGCATTGATGCCGCCGAACACGCCCAAGGCTTGCTGATCATCCTGACCACACAAAATGCCTTGTGCACCTAAAGCAGCCGAGCAAAGGGCGGACGACCCAGCAGTAACCACTGCCTGATAGCAACCCGCTCCAGCCCTTCGTCTCACCCGTGCAGCGGCCCCGGCCGCTGCATTTTTTTGCCGGCCTAAACGCTGCGCCAGTGGGCTGCACACCCGCTCAGCAGGTTCCAATCGCGGGGGCAGCTGATAGGCTTAGGGCATCGACACAACGAGCATCCGCATGAGCCGCACCCAGGAAATTCGCCCGGACATTGAAGACGGTATCGATCGCAAGGTACTGACGCAGCTGCGCGCGCGCTTCCTCCTGGTGAACCAAGGCCGTCTGCAGCGCGCCATGCAGGCGTTATCAACACGGCAACAACTGGTGCTGAAACTGCTGCCGCTGCTGCTGCACGTCAATCATCCACTGCTACCTGGCTACGTGTCCGCGCAAACCCCAGCCGGCCTGAGCGGCTTCGAACCAGACGATGAATTGCTGGCCGAAGTGCAACGCCTGACCCGCTCATTCGCCTACAAACCGTACCGAGACAAACAAGCTCTGCCGATTCACGGCCTGTTTTTGATGGGCAGCTTGGGCACCGTGGCCCAGGCCGAGCAAAGCGATATGGACCTGTGGGTGTGCCACGCCAGTGACCTCAGCGCGCAACACGTGCTTGAGCTGGGGAAGAAATGCGCACTACTGGAAAGCTGGGCGGCCACCTTTGGGGCCGAGGCACACTTCTTTCTAATCGACCCCGCGCGTTTCACTCAGGGCGAGCGCGAAGCACAACTGACCTCGGATGACTGCGGCACCACCCAACATTACCTGCTGCTCGATGAGTTCTACCGCACCGCCATCTGGCTCGGCGGGCGTACACCGCTGTGGTGGCTGGTGCCGGTGTACGAAGAACACCGCTATCAGCATTACACCAGTACCCTGCTGGCCAAGCGCTTTGTGCGCGCCGAAGATGTCATCGACCTCGGTCACCTGGCCCGCATACCGCCTGAAGAGTTTATCGGGGCCGGTATGTGGCAGCTGTTCAAGGGCATCGAGTCCCCCTACAAGTCAGTGCTTAAGCTGCTGCTGACTGAGGTCTACGCCAGCGAACACCCCAAGGTTGAATGCCTGTCGCTGCGCTTCAAGCAGGCTGTATTCGCCAATCGCCTGGACGTCGATGAGCTCGACCCCTATATCGTGGTCTACCGCCGGCTGGAGGAATACCTTAAGACGCGTGGTGAGCACGAGCGCCTGGAGCTGATCCGCCGTTGCCTGTACCTCAAGGTCGACAAAAAACTCAGCCGCCCGCCGCGTAACAGCCGTAAAAGCTGGCAACGCCTGTTGCTCGAACGCCTGACCCGCGACTGGAACTGGGACAGCCGCCAGCTGGCCATGCTCGACAGCCGCAGCCAATGGAAGGTGCGCCAGGTCAGCGTGGAGCGGCGCATGCTGGTCAATGAGCTGACTTACAGCTACCGCTTTTTATCTGAATTCGCCCGCAACGCCGAGGTGGGTAGCTCGCTCAACAGCCGCGACCTCGGCATTCTCGGCCGACGCCTGTACGCCGCCTTTGAACGCAAGGCCGGCAAGATTGAGTTCATCAACCCCGGCGTTGCCCCGGATCTGGCCGAAGACACCCTGACCTTGGCGCAAAGCCCGAGCCCGGATGAACCCAATGAAACGCTGTGGGCGCTCTACAGCGGCAGCGTTAACGCACAGGACCTGACCGACTTCTCGCCGCTCAAGCGCTCGCGTGAGCTGATTGAGCTGCTCGCCTGGTGCCAGCGCAATGGTGTGATCGATAACAGCACACGCCTGTCGCTGCATGCTGGCAGTAGCGATTTAACCGAGTTCGAACTGTCCAACCTGCTCAGCAGCCTGCAGCAAACGATACCGCTGCCACTGCCGGCGATCGATGAAGCCGCCTTGCTCAGCGCCAGCGTGCCCAGTGAGGTGCTGCTGTTGGTCAACGTCGGTCTTGATCCGTTGAAGCAGTTCAGCCAGATGAACATGCACATGACCACCGAGCGCACCGATGCGCTGGGGTATTCCGGGGTGCGCGAGAACCTGATACTGACGGTCGATCAAGTCACCCTGAACAGCTGGAACGAGTTGCTGGTGACCCGCTATGACGGCCCGTATGCGCTGCTCGATTGCCTGCGCGACTTCCTCAACAGCCTGCCCGCCAAGGGCAAGCAGCCCAACCTGCGCGTGGCGTGTTTCTGCCGCAACCGCGCCACGGCCATCGCCGAACGGGTCGAAGAACTGTTCCGCGAAACTTTAAGCAGCTTCAGCAGCGAATACGCCAACCGCTACCTGCTACAGATCAAGCAGCAGTACCACGTGCTCGAACTGAAGCCCGGCCACGTTAGCCACACCAGCCTGAAAGACCTGCCGGCCCTGGTGCAACATTTAGGTGAGGAATTGCCCGGCTACAGCGAGCTGCACGTGGACCGCAGCGCCCTGGAGGGTGAAGACCTGGCGCTGATTCTGCCGCTCGGCCGGCCGCAGTGCATTCAGGTGTTTTACCGCCTCAATGAAGCCAACGCTACGGCGGAACTGAGCGTGCTCGATGAGCACAACGCACTGTGGCGCCAACAGATGCCCTATCGGGATGAGCAGAGCTTGCTAACGCCGCTGCAACGCTTTTTGCAGTCGGTGCTGTACCGGCGCAATGCCCTGCTGCCACTGGATAACCTGCCGGCGCATCAGCCGCTGGATATTCTTTATTACCAAGTGCTGCCGGATGCGCCACTGCGTGCGCAGCGCCTGGAGCGACGCCCGCCGCCACTGTCACCGATCAGTCACCCGTTCTATGACGTGCAGGCCATCGTTGAGCCAGGTGACGGCAAGCGCTCGCACGTCACCCTGTATTGCAACCATCGCGAGTTTTCTGAGCTGGAATATGCCGGCGACCTGTTCGCCGCCGTGGCTCAGCATATCTTGGCGCAACGCCGCGATAGCGCACGTTACCCCTGCTATATCACTGACCTGGATTTGTCCGCGGTACTTGGTGAGGGGCACATGCAGAGCGTGCATTACTTGCGCTATAAGAGCCGCCTGGAAGCGGCGCTCAATCAGGCCCTGCAAAAAGCCTAGGCACGCGACTCAGTCGCGGCTGTATTCGCCCGCGGCTTCCGGCTGGTATTCCACCGCCAGCAGGGTCAGCTTGAGCACTTTGCCGCTGGGCGTGACCCAGTCGATGTGCTGCCCGACAGACAGCCCCAACAGGGCCGTACCGACCGGCGCCAGCACCGACACGCAACCTTCACCGCCGGCATCCTGCGGATAAACCAGGGTCAGGTGATAGTCCTTGCCGCTGCTTTCTTCCCGGCAATGTACCCGCGAATTCATGGTCACCACCCCGGCTGGCACCTCGTCGTGGCCCACCACATCGGCGCGGTCAAGCTCGGCTTGCAACGCAGTGGCATTGGGACCGAAGTCCTCCAGGCTGTCGAGCAGGTGCTCCAGGCGCTGCAGGTCAAGACGGGTAATGATGAGCGAAGATGTGCTGGTCATGGTGCGGGTATGTCCCCTTTACTGATCGTGAAAAAAGCAAAACCCCATCACGAAGATGGGGTTTTGCAAGATTTGTCTGACCGTATCACAGCCACTCAAATAAACAAGACCGCCGGGTCAAGGGTTGTTGCTGCAGCGTCGCAACCGCGCTTCGGCAGCCACGCAGATCGCACGCTGGCGCGGCCGGTCGGCTTTGCTCCAGTCGAGAATATCCTGCAGCGTACGCCCGCACCCCAAGCAAATGTCTTGCTCATCCAGGCAGCACTGCCGGCGGCAGGGCGAGGCCACCGGCTCATCGACAGGCTCAGAGTTCTTCAAACTCAAGGTCTACACCCGCTTGCTCCAAGGTGATACGCGCCAGCATTTCGCCCAGTTGCTCATCACTGCTGTCGCAGATCCACCGCTCGCTGGCCTGGTCATAATCGTAATGGAAACCACCGGAACGCGCCGCCAACCAAAGTTGGCGCAGCGGCTCCTGACGGCTGAAAATCAACTGGGTGCCGTTCTCAAACCGAACGGTCAGCACCCCGGCGGAGTTTTCCAGGTCAATGTCCAGGTCGCAGTCATCAAAAATATCTTCCACCGCCTGCTGGGTGGCATCAACCAGGTCGTGAAAGCGGGCTTCGGTCAAACTCATTACGACACACCTCAAAAAATGCAGCAGCCACATAACAACCCAGGCTGCAGTGGTTAACGCTCGCTCACGTGGCGGCGACATCGCCTGCCGTGCCCAGTGCAGCAGCACATCAAGCGGACCATCCAGCCGCAATGGCCGGTGGGTTTCATCCAACAACGGGTGAAGGATAACCCGGCTTCGGGCAAACGCGGCTGCAGGGTACGCGGACTAAGCAGTAAACGCCCGGCGATTTACTGCACATCAGCCCGCATGGCTGCACAGGTGCTGGGCGCGGGAATGCCCATTCGGACAGCTGATTCTGGCTGGCGCCGAAGAGACAGGCAGGCCCCGCCGGACGGGAAACCCAGCGCATAGGCAAGGCGTCGGGGGCTCGGTATACTCCGGCGCAATCATGCTTTATTACAGGGATTCCATCATGAAGCGGTTGTTTACTGCCCTCTTCACCGTAATTGCTCTCAGCACACTGCTCGCTGGCTGCGGCCAGAAAGGCCCCTTGTTCCTGCCGGAAGAAAGCGCGCCTGTGCCCGCACAAGCTGAACCTGCAGCTGAACCTGCACAAACCGAATAAGGACAGCGCATGAACGCCTTCAACTACCGCGACGGTGCGCTGTTCGCGGAAGGGGTGGCGTTGTCCGCCATCGCCCAACGCTTCGGCACGCCGACCTACGTCTACTCGCGTGCGCACATCGAAGCGCAGTACCGCGCCTATGCCGATGCCCTGCAGGGCATGGCGCATTTGGTGTGCTTTGCCGTCAAAGCCAACTCCAATATCGGTGTACTGAACGTCTTGGCGCGCCTCGGCGCGGGTTTTGACATTGTCTCGCGTGGCGAGTTGGAACGTGTGCTGGCTGCCGGCGGCGAGGCGAGCAAGATCGTCTTCTCCGGTGTTGGCAAAAGCCGTGATGACATGCGCCGCGCGCTGGAAGTGGGCGTGCACTGCTTTAACGTTGAATCCACTGACGAGCTAGAACGCCTGCAAGGGGTGGCGGCGGAGCTGGGCAAGACAGCGGCGATCTCGCTGCGGGTAAACCCAGACGTTGACGCCGGCACACACCCGTACATTTCCACCGGGCTTAAAGAGAACAAATTCGGCATCGCCATCGCCGATGCGCCCGCCGTGTATGCGCGCGCTGCCACGTTGCCGAACCTGCAGGTAGTGGGCGTCGATTGCCATATCGGCTCGCAGCTGACCACCTTGCCGCCATTTCTCGACGCCCTCGACCGCTTGCTCGCACTGATTGATAACCTTGCCGAGCACGGCATCCAGATCAAGCACCTGGACCTCGGCGGCGGCCTTGGCGTGCAATACCGCGACGAGCAACCGCCGCTGGCGGGCGATTACATCAAGGCTGTGCGTGAGCGCATTGCGGGTCGCGATCTGGCCCTGGTGTTTGAGCCGGGCCGTTCGATTGTCGCCAACGCTGGCGTATTGCTGACCCAGGTCGAATACCTCAAGCACACCGAGCACAAGGACTTCGCCATTGTTGATGCGGCGATGAACGACCTGATCCGCCCAGCGCTGTACCAAGCCTGGATGGATGTGGTCGCCGTTGAGCCGCGCGCTGGTGCAACACGCACTTACGACATCGTCGGCCCCATTTGCGAAACCGGCGACTTCCTCGCCAAAGACCGTAACCTGGCCCTGGCTGAAGGTGACCTGTTGGCCGTGTGTTCAGCCGGTGCGTATGGCTTTGTCATGAGTTCCAACTACAACACCCGCGGCCGCGCCGCCGAGGTGATGGTGGATGGCGATCAGGCTTTCGAAGTGCGTCGTCGGGAGACGCTCAGCGAGCTCTTTGCAGGCGAACACTGCCTGCCGCCCGCGAGCTAAAAGGACCCGCTCATGTTATTGCGCTTTACCAAAATGCACGGCCTCGGCAACGATTTCATGGTCCTCGACCTGGTCAGCCAGCACGCGCATATTCAGCCCAAAAACGCCAAAGCCTGGGGCGACCGCCACACCGGCGTGGGCTTCGATCAGTTGCTGATTGTCGAGCCGCCGAGCAACCCGGACGTCGACTTCCGCTACCGCATCTTCAATGCCGATGGCTCGGAAGTGGAGCAGTGCGGCAACGGCGCGCGCTGCTTCGCCCGCTTCGTGTTGGATAAGCGCCTGACGGTGAAGAAGCAGATGCGCGTGGAAACCAAGGGCGGCATCATCGAGCTGGATGTACGCAGCGACGGGCAGATCAGCGTCAACATGGGTGCGCCGCGCCTGGTGCCTGCCGACATCCCATTCCAAGCCGAACAGCAAGCGCTGAGCTACCGCGTGGCCGTCGACGGTCAGACTGTTGAGCTGGCTGCCGTGTCCATGGGCAACCCGCATGCCGTGCTGCGCGTCGACAGTGTCGACAGCGCGCCGGTGCACAGCCTGGGGCCGAAGCTTGAACACCACCCACGCTTCCCGCAGCGGGTGAATGTCGGTTTTCTGCAAGTGCTCGACCGCAAACAGGCCAAACTGCGCGTCTGGGAACGCGGCGCGGGCGAAACCCAAGCCTGCGGTACCGGCGCCTGCGCGGCGGCTGTGGCCGCGATCAGCCAGGGCTGGATGGACTCCCCGCTGCAGATTGAGTTGCCCGGCGGTAAACTGAGCATCGAGTGGGCGGGCCCAGGCCAGCCCGTTATGATGACCGGCCCCGCCGTCCGGGTGTACGAAGGACAGGTTCGTTTATGACCGAGCAGCGCCCATGACCGACAAACAGGACTCACCGAAAGTACTGGATTCAGAAACCGTTGCTGCTTATCTGCGCCTGCATCCAGAGTTCTTTGTCGACCACGACGAGCTGATTCCCGAGCTGCGTATTCCGCATCAGCGCGGCGACACCGTGTCGCTGGTCGAGCGCCAGGTGAAACTGCTGCGCGAGCGCAATATCGAGATGCGCCAGCGCCTCTCGCAGCTCATGGATGTGGCCCGCGATAACGATCGGTTGTTCGACAAGACCCGCCGCCTGGTACTCGACCTGCTCGACGCCAATAGCCTGGAAGAGGTGGTTAGCTGTGTCGAAGACAGCCTGCGCCGCGAGTTTCAGGTGCCCTTTGTCAGCCTGATCCTATTCAGCGACGCGCAACTGCCTGTCGGCCGCTCGGTCAGCAGCGCCGAAGCGCACCAGGCTATCGGCGGCCTGCTGGCCGGCGGCAAAACCATCTGCGGCGTGTTGCGTGAACACGAGCTGAGCTTTTTATTCGGCAGCAAAGACAGCCCACAGGTTGGCTCAGCAGCCGTGGTGAGCATTGCTCATCAAGGCCTGCACGGCGTGTTGGCGATTGGCAGTAGCGATCCGCAGCACTATAAAAGCTCACTGGGTACGCTGTTTCTCGGCTACATCGCCGAAGTATTGGCCCGCGTCGTGCCCGGCTTCGCCACACCATTACGCTCGGTGCGTTAGCACTTAACACCGCAGCAACCGCACCGCAGGGAGCTTCCATGCAAGACCTCTTGGACGCCTACCTCGAACACCTGCGCAGCGAGCGCCAGCTTTCTTCCCATACCCTGACTGGCTACCGCCACGACTTGAGCAAGTTGCTGGTGCTATGCACCCACGAAGAAATCGACAGCTGGAGCGCACTCGATACCTCGCGCCTAAGGCGTATGGTCGGCCGCCTGAATATGCAGGGCCAATCCAGCCGCAGCCTGGCGCGCCTGCTCTCGGCCACCCGCGGGCTCTATCGTTATTTGATTCGTGAAGGGCACTGCCAGAGTGATCCAGCCAGCGGCTTGACACCACCGAAGGGCGAACGCCGCCTACCGAAAACCCTTGATGCCGACCGTACCGCGCAACTGCTCGACGGCGCCCTGGAGGACGATTTTATCGCCCGCCGTGATCAGGCCATGCTTGAGCTGTTTTACTCCTCGGGCCTGCGTTTATCTGAACTGGTGGGCCTCAACTTGGATGGCCTTGACCTCGCTGCAGGCTTGGTGCGCGTGGTCGGTAAAGGCAACAAGACCCGCGAACTGCCCATTGGCCGTATGGCGCGCAATGCCATGGAGCAATGGCTGCCGCTACGGGCCCTGGCTAGACCTGCCGATGGCGCCGTATTTATCAGCCAGCAGGGCCGACGCATCGGCCCGCGCGCTGTGCAGTTAAGGGTGCGCCAGGCTGGCGTGCGTGAGCTGGGGCAACACTTGCACCCGCATATGCTGCGCCACAGCTTTGCCAGCCATATGCTGGAGTCGTCCCAAGACCTGCGCGCCGTACAAGAACTGCTCGGCCACGCCGACATTGCCACCACCCAGGTCTACACCCACCTGGATTTTCAGCACTTGGCCACGGTCTATGACCAGGCTCACCCCAGAGCCAAACGTAAAGGCGGCACAGAATGAGCATTCAGCTGATTACTTTCGATCTCGACGACACGTTGTGGGATGTCACCCCGGTGATGCAGGACGCCGAAGCGGCACTGCGCAACTGGCTGGCGATGCACGCGCCGCGCTTGGGTGCAGTGCCGGTGGAGCACCTGTGGTCGATCCGCACCAACCTGCTGCAGGCTGAACCGATGCTTAAGCATCGCCTGAGTGAACTGCGCCGACGCATTCTTTTTCACGCACTTGAAAACGCCGGCTATCCGCACAGTGATGCACAGATGCTGGCCGAAGCCGGCTTTCAGGTATTTCTCGCCGCGCGCCATCAGGTTGAGCTGTTCGCCGAGGTACACCCAACACTTGAGGCATTAGCCAACCGCTTCCAACTTGGGGTGATTACCAACGGTAATGCTGATGTGCGCCGCCTGGGCCTGGCTGACTACTTCCAGTTCGCCCTCTGCGCAGAAGACCTCGGCGTCGGTAAGCCAGACCCTAAACCCTTTACCGAAGCGCTAAAGCGCGCGGGTGTGGCCGCTGAACACGCCGTGCATATCGGTGATCACCCCAGTGATGACATTGCCGGGGCGCAAGCTGCAGGCCTGCGCGCCATTTGGTTCAACCCCCAGGGCAAGGACTGGGGGGCCGACAGCAACCCGGATGGACAGATCTGCAGCCTTGCCGAGCTGCCAGCACTGCTGCACAGCTGGGCATAAACAGCGCTGACCGCCAGGAATGTCAGGCCACAAAAAAGCCCGCGAGCTTATGCATGCGGGCTTTTTTGGTTGCAGCGCAAGCGCTTAGATAGGGCGGCTGCCGTATTTGCCTTCTGGCTTTTTGGGTGGGTCGGAGACCACATTGGGCTCGACCTCCTGCACCTTACCGCCACGGGAGAGGAACTCCTCCATGGCGCGGGCCAGGGCATCACGCTCTTTCTGCTTGGCTTCTACGCTTGGCAGGTCGTCTATCGAGACCGCTGCTTTAGCTTTTTTAGCTTTGCTAACGGGTACGATTTCATCATCACCGTCGCCATCATCACTGCTGTCGCCATCATCGGCAGCAGCCAGCTCTTCGCCTTCGTCTTCGTCAGCGCCTTCTAATTCGTCGTGTTCCAGATCTTCGTCGCTCATGTTCCAACCTCATGACTTGCGAAAAGCAGAGTAGTTATAGCCCAGCTGCACCAGCTTTCTAACGCAGCTGATAAAAATTCCAAGGGTGTTTGCTTGGCTGAGACCCGCGCATCGGCGATCGGCGCTCAACGGCGCGCATTCTAGGGTCTGTTGCCATTTCATCACAACTGCGCCGACACCTGTTTTGTCACGCAGCAGCGCAGAAGACGCCGAGTTTAGCCGCCAATTCAAGCTTAAGCAGCCGCGCAGCCCCGGCGGTGGAAAAAACAAAGGGCGCCCGAGGGCGCCCTTGCTGAAACCAGAGGGAATTAACGCTTGGTGAATTCCGGATATGCTTCCATGCCGCATTCGGCGATGTCCACACCTTCGTACTCTTCCTCCTCGCTGACGCGCAGGCCGATCACCAGCTTGATGAGCGACCAGACGATCAGGCTGCAGACGAAGACCCAGGCGAAGATCGAACCGATACCCAGCAGCTGCGCGCCCAAAGTAGCGTCGCTGTTAGTCAGGCAGACCGCCAGCAGGCCCCAGATACCGACCACACCGTGTACGGAGATGGCGCCGACTGGATCGTCGAGCTTGAGCTTGTCCAAACCGAGGATCGAGAAGACCACCAGCACGCCACCCACGCCACCGATCAGGGTGGCTTGCAGGGCAGTCGGGGTCAGCGGTTCAGCCGTGATGGCCACCAGGCCAGCCAGGGCACCGTTGAGGGCCATGGTCAGGTCAGCCTTGCCGAACAGGATGCGTGCCACGATCAGCGCGGCGATCAGGCCACCGGCAGCCGACATGTTGGTGTTCACAAACACGTTAGCCACAGCGTTGGCGTCTTCGATGGTGCTCATCTTCAGCTGCGAACCGCCGTTGAAGCCGAACCAGCCCATCCACAGGATGAAGGTACCCAGCGCAGCCATCGGCAGGTTGGCACCCGGAATGGCGTTAACCTGGCCATTGGGGCCGTACTTGCCTTTACGGGCGCCGAGCAGCAGTACGCCAGCCAGAGCAGCCGTAGCGCCAGCCATGTGCACCACACCGGAACCTGCGAAGTCGAGGAAGCCCGCTTCGTTGAGGAAGCCCGAACCCCATTTCCAGAAGCCCTGCACCGGGTAGATGAAACCGGTCATGACCACAGCGAACGCCAGGAAGGCAAACAGCTTCATACGCTCAGCCACGGCACCGGAGACGATCGACATGCAGGTCGCGGCGAACACCACCTGGAAAAAGAAGTCCGAACGCGCCGAGTAGTAAGGGGCATCGTCACCGCCGGCGAGTACCGACTCAACGCTGTTCTCTTCACCCAGCAGGAAACCCAGGCTTGGTAGGATGCCGCCTTCCGGGCTGGAGTACATAATGTGGTAGCCGATCACCAGGTACATGATGCTCGCCACTGCGTACAGGGCGATGTTCTTGGTAAGAATTTCAGTGGTGTTCTTGGCTCGCACCAGACCGGATTCGAGCATGGCAAAACCCGCTGCCATCCACATGACCAAGGCGCCGCAAACCAGAAAGTAGAAGGTATCAAAACCGTACTGCAGTGCAGTCAATGCTGTGTTGTCCATGGTTCACCTCTTGCCGTTACGCTTTTTAGCGCTATTCGGTTAAGACGTCCGGGTTGGCTCCGGACGCGCTCCGTGTGCTTATAGGTTGTAGCCGCGCTCGTTATGCAGGGCGAGATCGAGACCGATGGTCTCTTCCTCTTCGCTGACACGCAGGCCCATTACTCGGTAGATCACTTTCAGAATCACGAAGGTCACCACCGCGGTGTACACCACTGTGAAGGCCACCCCCTCGAACTGGATCCACAACTGCGCCGGAATGTCTTCCACCGTGCCGAAGCCACCCAAGGCCGGTGCGGCGAACGCTCCGGTGAGAATGGCGCCGACAATGCCGCCCACGGCGTGTACGCCGAACACGTCGAGGGAATCGTCATAACCCAGCTTGCGTTTCAGGCTGGTGGCGCAGAAGAAGCAGATCACCCCACTTGCCAGACCAATCGCCAAAGCGCCCATCGGCCCCGCGGTACCGGATGCCGGCGTGATCGCCACCAGCCCCGCCACGGCACCCGAGGCAATGCCCAAAACGCTGGGTTTGCGGTGCGTGATCCACTCGGCGAACATCCAGCTCAGCGCCGCAGTAGCGGTGGCAATCTGGGTGACCAGCATGGCCATACCGGCGCTGCCGTTGGCGGCCAGCGCAGAACCTGCGTTGAAGCCGAACCAGCCAACCCAGAGCATGCTTGCGCCGATCAGGGTATAACCGAGGTTGTGCGGCGGCATGGCCGTTGTTGGAAAACCTTTACGCTTGCCCAGCACCAAGCAGGCCACCAGACCGGCGATACCGGCGTTGATGTGCACCACGGTGCCGCCCGCAAAGTCGAGCACGCCCCAGTCCCACATCAGTGCCCCGTCGCCGCCCCAGACCATGTGCGCGATAGGCGCATACACCAGGGTGAACCACACCGCCATGAAGATCAGCATGGCCGAGAACTTCATGCGCTCGGCAAAGGCACCAACGATCAGCGCCGGAGTGATGATGGCGAAGGTCATCTGGAAGGTGATGAAGACACTCTCCGGAATCCCAGCCACCAAGCTGTCCAGGGTCAAACCAGAAAGGAAGGCTTTGGAAAAACCGCCGACGAAGGAGTTGAAGTTGACGACCCCCTGCTCCATGCCGGTGCTGTCAAAGGCCAGGCTGTAGCCGTAAACGACCCACAGAATGCTGATCAACCCGGTGACTGCAAAACACTGCATCAACACCGACAGCACGTTCTTCGAACGCACCATGCCGGCGTAGAACAGCGCCAGACCGGGGATGGTCATAAACAGCACCAGTACAGTGGCGACCAACATCCAAGCGGTGTCGCCGCTGTTCAGGCTTGCCTCTTCGGCCATGGCAACGCCAGGAACGAGAGACAAAAGGGCTCCTAGCCCTGCGAATTGACGCAGAGTCATGGTTTAACTCCTGGGGCGTGGGGGTTCGTGCGGAGGCTTAAACTGCGTCGGTGCCGGTTTCGCCGGTACGGATGCGGATCGCCTGTTCCAGGTTTACAACGAAAATTTTGCCGTCACCGATCTTGCCGGTGTTGGCAGCCTTGGTGATGGCCTCGATCACGCGATCGAGTTGATCGTCAGCGATGGCCACGTCGATTTTCACTTTTGGCAAAAAATCGACCACGTACTCAGCGCCGCGGTACAGTTCGGTATGGCCCTTCTGGCGACCAAAGCCTTTCACTTCAGTAACAGTGATGCCCTGCACGCCGATCTCCGACAGTGACTCACGGACGTCGTCCAGCTTGAACGGCTTGATGATGGCAGTGACTAGCTTCATGTAACTCTCTCCCGTGTATGGTGGACTTGCCCCAGGAATTACGAACCCGGTTTAAGTCTAAGCGCTGTGCCTGGCTTTTGTAATGCATCGCATGCTCAACCCAGCGGCACCGATGCTCAGCAACCGCTCTAGGCGAAGCATTTCCCACCTCGCCTGACGCACCGCAACTGCATCGGCGCGTGTGTCACAAGAGACTTAGCAGAAAGCTTGCCAGGTACGCTAAAAGCTATTCATTTCATGCAGTTACCCGGCAAACAGCGCATTTAGTCAGGTAACGAGCAACAACCACCGCACAACAACAGTGCAGCAGCCAACCTATCAACGCGCGAAAACCGTGCGGGCTTGCCAATACGGCGCCAGCAGCAGCCGGTAAGCCCGCCAAAGCTGCGTGCTACACTGCCACCACTCGGAAATGGAACCTCATTATGTTGCCACCTAAAGCCCTACTAGACGCCCTGACCACTCACGCTTCGCGCCTGTTCAACGGTGATGCGCCCCTGCCGCACGGCGAGTTCGAAGCACAGTTCAAGGTGCTGCTGCAGAGCGCCTTCAGCAAACTCGACCTGGTCAGCCGCGACGAGTTCGACAGCCAGATGGTTGTGCTGGCCCGCACCCGCGCCCGCCTGGAAGCACTCGAAGCCAAAGTAGCCGAGATGGAAGCACGCAGCGCAGACGCCCCCGCTACCCGCGAATAACGCCCACTGCGGATGCATCAGCCGATCAAGGAGTGATCGATGTCCCTGGCCATAGTCCACAGCCGCGCCCAAGTGGGTGTTGAAGCGCCTGCCGTCACCGTCGAAGCGCACCTGGCCAACGGCCTGCCTTCACTGGCACTGGTTGGCCTGCCGGAAACTGCTGTCAAGGAAAGTAAGGACCGGGTGCGCAGCGCCATCCTTAACTGCGCCTTCGACTTCCCACCCAGACGCATCACCCTCAATCTGGCGCCTGCGGATTTACCCAAGGACGGCGGCCGTTTCGACCTGGCAATCGCCCTCGGCATTCTCGCCGCCAGCGGCCAGGTGCCGGCCAGCGCCCTAGAGCACCTCGAATGCCTGGGCGAACTGGCGCTCTCCGGGGAAATTCGCCCAGTACAGGGCGTCTTACCTGCGGCATTGGCTGCCCGCGCGGCTGGACGCACCTTAGTGGTGCCCAAAGCCAATGCCGAGGAAGCCAGCCTGGCCTCGGGGTTGACGGTGATTGCCGTCGGACACCTGCTGGAGATTGCCGCGCACCTTAACGGCCACACGCCGCTCGCGCCTTACCAGGCCCAAGGGCTGCTGCGGCAGATACTGCCCTACCCGGACCTGGCCGAAGTGCAGGGCCAAATTGCCGCTAAACGCGCGCTGCTGGTAGCCGCCGCAGGTTCGCACAATTTATTGTTCACGGGCCCGCCCGGCACCGGTAAAACCCTGCTGGCCAGCCGCCTACCCGGTTTGCTGCCACCGCTGAATGAGGCGGAAGCGCTGGAGGTGGCGGCGATTTATTCCGTGGCCAGCCACACGCCGCTCAGCGCCTGGCCACAACGCCCCTTTCGCACGCCCCATCACAGTGCATCCGGGCCAGCGCTGGTTGGCGGCGGCAGTCGCCCGCAGCCGGGTGAGATTACCCTGGCCCATCACGGTGTTCTGTTCCTTGATGAGCTTCCGGAGTTTGACCGTAAGGTCTTGGAAGTTTTACGCGAGCCTCTAGAAAGCGGGCAAATTGTCATCGCCCGCGCCCGCGACAAGGTGCGTTTTCCCGCGCGTTTTCAGCTGGTGGCGGCGATGAACCCTTGCCCTTGCGGGCATTTGGGTGACCCTTCCGGGCGTTGTCGTTGCAGCAGCGAGCAGGTTCAGCGCTACCGCAGCAAGCTCTCCGGCCCGCTGCTCGACCGTATCGACCTGCACCTCACGGTGCCGCGCGAAACGACGCGCCTCGACGCCTGCGTAGAACCGGGCCCTAGCAGCGCCGAGCTGGCCGCCCAAGTCATTCAAGCTCGCCAGCACCAGTTGGATAGGCAAGGTTGCGCCAATGCGCACCTGGATCTTAACGGCGTACAGCAGCATTGCCGCCTGCCTGACGAAGACCGCCAATGGCTGGAGAACGCCTGCGAGCGCCTGGGCCTGAGCTTACGCGCAGCTCATCGGGTATTAAAAGTGGCGCGCACCCTGGCGGATTTAGATGGTGCGGCGAGCATCCAACGCCAGCACCTGGGCGAAGCGCTGCAATACCGCCCCAGCAGCAGCGACACCTGAATAACCGACACAAAAAAGCCCCATTCCGGGGCTTTTTTGTACACATCCGATGCAGGCTATGGCCTTTTACTGCGTGCGCTGCACCGCGTACTCACGGCAAGCGTTACCAAACGCCTGGAAGATTTTCACCGAGTGCGGGTTCTGCGCCGCTTGCCACTCGGGGTGCCATTGCACCGCCAACGTGAACTGCTCAGCGCGGGGCAGGTGAATCGCCTCAACCAAACCATCTTCGGCATGAGCCAGGGCCTCGACCCCCTCACCCAACTGATCGAGCGCCTGGCCATGCAGCGAATTGACCGGGAACGTCGCCTCGCCCATCAGCTCAGCAAACCAGCTGCCGGGCAGCGCTTGCACGGTATGGCTGTCGGCATACTGCACCGCCACAGGGTCGTTAGGGTCTTCGCGGTGGTCATTCATGCCCGGCACTTCATAGGCTTTCTGGTGAATGGTGCCGCCCAGTGCCACGTTGATTTCCTGCATGCCCCGACAAATCGCAAACAGCGGGATGCCACGCTCAAGCGCCGCGCGAATCAGGGCGATATCAAACAGATCACGCTCTTTATCCTGACCTTTGCTCGGGGTTTTATTTTTCTGGCCGTACAGCGCCGGATCAATATTGCTACCGGCACCGGTTAGGTACACGCCATCGACCATCGACAGGTACTGATCGATGTCATCAATACCGCAGCAGCTCGGCGCCAGCAGCGGCACACAACCGGACAACTCGGCCAATGGCGTGATGTATTTGTGGGTCATGACCTGATAAGCGTGGCCTTTGCGCTCCTGGGTGCCCATGGACATCAGGACCACCGGTTTACGCGCCGCAGAGCGCTGTTTCATATTGTTATTGGACATACGTCACCTTGAAGCAGGCAAGGGGCCTGCCGTTGCTGTGCAGGAAGGCTGACGATCGTCACGCGGCCTCCTGTTTTATCGCCAGTTACGCCTGCGCCAAGCCATGCTGGAGAGCCTAGGGAGCGGCTCGTTGCATCGACTCGGCAGTCGAAACTGCTGGGGCCAGTCTGCCAAAGCCGTAAAATATGTCAAACAAATAAGCGCGCTTTGTTAGTAAATCAGATCGTGAGCAGTACACAACCACACCAACTTGTAGCGTAACTATCTGTTTTAAAACCAGTTATCGAGTAAAGCCAATAACGAGTAGTCCAATATTTTTTACGCCTTACGCGCAACCACACTAACGCTCGCCACCCATTACTCGCGCCACCACCGGCAGCTGCATCGCCGCTACATCGGCGATTAGATAATCACGTAAATGGCGAAAGCGCTCCTGCCCGCGACGGGCCTTGGGCCATACCAAGTAGTAGCTGCAACCACTGGGCACCGCGCTGGGCCAGGGCAAACCGAGCCGGCCCTGAGCGACATCCTCGGCGACCATCACCAGATCGCCGATCGATACACCATAACCGCGCGCCGCCGCCACCATGCCTAGCTCCAGGGTGTCGAACACCTGGCCACCCTTGAGCGCCACTTGATCGGCCAGGCCCATGGCCTGCAGCCACTGCCGCCAGTCGCGTCTGTCTGGCGTCGGGTGCAGCAGTTCGGCGGCCTGCAAGCGCGGCACATCCCAGTGTTGCTCACTCAAGGCCTCCGGCGCGCAAACCGGAATCAGCCATTCGGCGAACAGTTCGGTGCTTTCCCACTCCTCAGGGAAATCGCCTTGGCTGAGCAGCACGGCGCAGTCGAAGGGTTCGTGCAGAAAGTCCACCTTGTCCACGTCCATCCAGGCGCTGGTCAGTTGCACCTCACGGGCGCTGCTCAGGCGATAGCGTGACAGCCGCGCCAGCAGCCAGCGCATAGTCAGGGTCGACGGGGCCTTGAGGCGCAGTACCGTGTCGTCAACACGCAGGGTGCTGCAGGCCCGCTCCAGCGCCTCGAAACCCTCACGCAGGCCCGGCAGCAACATGCGTGCGGTCTCGGTGAGTTGCAGGCTGCGGCCACTGCGCTCGAACAGGCGGCAAGCGAAGTGTTCCTCCAGGGTACGCACATGGCGGCTGACGGCGCTCTGGGTAATCGCCAGCTCTTCGCCGGCGCGGGTAAAGGAACAATGCCGCGCCGCCGCTTCAAAGGCGCGCAGGGCGTAGAGCGGTGGCAGGCGCTGGCTCACGCACAGACTTCATGAGTAATAGTCATGTCTGTCATCGCTATTATCCTTTTGTGTTGCTGCAGCGGGCTTATGAGAATGGCGCATTCTCTGCTTGCGTGGATCACCCGAGCAAGCCCTCTAGCTGAGTAGAACTCATCATGCTGCATCCGCTTCGTGACGAATTGCGCGCCCTGCTAACGCTCGCCGGGCCGCTGATTGCTGCGCAACTGGCGCATGTACTGATGGTGTTTACCGATACCGTGATGATGGGCCTACTCGGCCCCGCGACCTTGGCGGCCGGTGGGCTGGGGGCGGCCAGCTATTCCTTTGTGTCGATCTTCTGTGTCGGGGTGATTGCCTCGGTCGGCAACCTAGTAGCCATCCGTCACGGCGCGCAGGACGCCGCCGGGGTAACCCGGCTGACGCAAAACGGCCTGTGGCTGGGTTTGGGCCTGGCGTTGTTGGCCGGCTTGGCACTGTGGAACCTGGGCCCGGCGCTGCTGTACTTCGGCCAACAGCCGGATAACGTCAGCGGCGGCATGCAGTTTCTCTCAACCCTGGTGTTTGCCCTGCCCGGCTATATGAGTTTTATGGCGCTGCGCGGCTTTACCAGCGCCATCGGCCGCCCCGGCCCGGTGATGACCATTAGCATCGGCGGGGCGCTGGCCAACTTCGTCCTCAACTATGCCTTGATCAAGGGCTGGTTCGGCCTGCCGCCACTGGGCCTGGCCGGCATCGGCCTGGTCACTGCCGTGGTGATGAATGTCATGGCGCTGCTGCTGGCCTGGCATGTGTTGCGCCACAGCGCCTACAGCCCTTATCCACTGTGGCACGGTCTGTTGCGGCCGGTCTGGGCCGAGCTTAAAGAGTTGCTGCGTCTGGGCCTGCCGATTGGCGGCACCTACGCGGTGGAGTCCGGCCTGTTTGCCTTTGCTGCGCTGTGCATGGGCGCGCTGGACAGCACCCAGCTGGCGGCGCACCAGATCGCGATCATGTCGGTGTACGTGGCCTTTATGGTGCCGGTGGGGATTTCCTACGCGGTGACCTTCCGTATCGGCCAGCACTTCGGCGCCGGCCGCCTGCTGCAAGCGCGTCAAGCCGGCCGGCTGGGCCTGGGTCTGGGCGCGCTGTGCATGCTGGGTTTCGCCGCGTTGTTTTGGCTGGCGCCGCACTGGGTGGTCGGGTTGTTTCTCGACGCTGCCGACCCCAGCTACAGCGAGGTGGTGGCCTTGGCCGTGGCGCTGCTGGCAATTGCCGCCTGGTTTGAATTTTTCGACGGCATTCAGACCATCGCCATGGGTGCGATTCGCGGCCTAAAAGATGCCAAAACCACCTTCTGGGTCGGCCTTGGCTGCTATTGGGCAGTGGGCGCGCCGCTAGCCTGGATACTGGCGTTTCCGCTGGGCTGGGGGGCGCAGGGCGTGTGGTGGGGGTTGGCCGGCGGCCTGGCTTGCGCCGCTATTGGCCTGACCGTGGGCTTTGAGTGGAAGACCGCACGCCTGCGGCAACCGGCAGCGCTCAAGGCGGCGCGGGCTTGCTAAAGCGGTAAAACAAATTGGGCTCGCTGACCAGGTAAAGCACGCCCTGATTGTCCATCGCGATGCCCTCAGCCTGGGGCACGCTACGCTTGAGACCGTTACGGCCGCGCAGCAGCGACAGGCTGCTGATCGGCTTGCCGTTCACGTCCAACTCCAGCACCAACCGCGACTCATCAGACAGCGCCAGCAGATGCCCGCTGCGCTCATCGAACTGCAAGCTGGAGAGATCACGCACAAACAGGCCGGCATCACGCTGTTGATTGTCGACAACATGCACGGCAAACGGCTGCTGCGGATCATGCTGCGGGAAGCCATGGATCTCATAAATACGCAGCGGGTCGCGCTCCTTGGCGACAAACAGGCGCTGGCCAACCGAGTCGTAGGCCAGCCCTTCAAAGCCCTTGTTGCCATTCAGGCCGATACCCAGCGAGAACTGCTGCGCCTGATCGGCATGCAGTTCGGTGGTGGCAGCGTCCACCCGCACCTTGATCAGGCGCTGCTTGCGCTCATCACTGATCACATACAACCCCTCGCTGATGTACTCGACCGCCTCGGCATCGCCAAACCCATGCAGGTCGATAAGCCGCAACAGCTCGCCCTCCAACGACAGCTCAATCAACTGGGCTTTCTGGTTGGTCACGGTAAACAGGCTGTTACGGTCCGGGTCGAAGGTCAGCGCCGAGACGTCATCAGCCAACCCGGCAATGACCTTGGCTTCAATCTCCACCTGATAGTCCGACAGCAGCATGGGCACGTGCTGCTCTTTGCTCGCCTGTTGCCACTGCTGCAGGTTGAACCAGGCGCGCTCAAACAGGCGGTACTCCTGAGCGAGCAGTACAAGCAGCAGCAACGGCAGCGCGGCCAGGCCCAACAACAGACGTTTCAGGGTGAAATACTCGCGCATAACCACTCACTCATAACCGCTAACGAACGACACAACGACGTTAGCCCGAAGCAGGGCTTCGGGCTAACGTGGGCGAGAAATGGCGTGGCTTACTTGACCAACTCCAGGTACTCCACATCGATTTCACGGCTCATCAGGTCACGATCGACTTCGCCGCTGATCTTCACCGTCGCGGTTTCGGAAACAGCCTGAGCCGGCCAATGCTCATCGTCGATTTCAACATTGATGGTGCCGCTGGCGTCCTTGAACTCATACAGCTCGTCCTGCAAGCGCTTAACGATCTGCCCTTGCAGCACCACTGGGGTGTCGTCGGCGGCATCCAATGCCGCAGCCACCGTGGTGACCTGAGTAACCGCGCCAGGGCCGGTGTAACCGGTGGCCAAGGCCGCAGTGGAGATCAGTGGCAACAGCAGCGCTAAGGTAAAACGCTTCATGGGATAACCCTCTAGTCAGTTGGTGATGGCGCCAATCTAGAGGGCTTAGCTGAAACCAGGCTTAAACGGGGCTTAAGCCAAGCTTAATTCGCCTGAGCAGGCGGTGCGGCAGCCGGCTCTTTGCGCAACACGTAGAACAAGTTGGGCTCGCTGACGATGTAGATATTGCCGGCGCTGTCCATGGTCACCCCTTCGGCTTGGCCGATGCCACGCTGCAGGCCGTTCATGCCGCCGGCCAAACTGATAAAGCTGACTGGCTCACCCTGCTCGTCGACCTCCAGCAGCAGGCGCGACTCATCCGATAACACCAGCGCATGGCCGGTGCGGTCGTCGTAGCTCAACGAGGAGATATCACGCAGAAGCAGGTGCTCGGACGCCAGCGGCTGTAAAACACCTGCCGCACCGTCTTCACCAGGAAAGGGCAAGCTGAACAAGCCGAGCGGGCCGCGTTCCTTGCCGAGCAGGACGCGCTCATTACGTGAGTCCCAGGCGATGCCCTCGAAGCCTTTGTTACCGGCATCGGCAAAACCCAGGTCGAACGACGCCCAATCAGCAAATTCCAGGCTACGGGTCAGCGTGCTCAACTTGACGGTGGTCAGGGTCCGTTTGCGCTCATCGATAATCGCCAAGCGACCGCCAGAGAGCATTTCCACCCCTTCGGGGTTGGCAAAGCCATGCAGGTCAATGCGCCGTATCACTTCACCGTTGAGGGTCAACTCAATCAGCTGCGGGTACTTACCCGTGACGGTGAACAGGGTGTCGGTCTCGGCGCTGTAGGTCAGCCCAGACACCTCGTCATCCTCAAGCCCCTGCAAGCGTTTGCCTTGTAGCACCGCCCGATACCCCGGCAACCAGATGCTTTGCGCCTGATCAGCCGCACTCACCTGCTGCTCTTGCGTCCAGACAAGCAGCCGATCATCCCAGTGCAGGTACTTCACCGCCCACACGCCCGCTGCGCACAACAGCAGCACCATCAGCCAGCGCACACGCCGCCAGGAAATCCAGATAGACATCGCCCATACCCCATTAAAACGATGGCCATCAGACTAGAAAGCAACGCTAAAGTTTGTGTTAACCCACCCGCCCACGGACACCTCCAAGTGCCCGCCTCTAATAGCGGTGGGTGGCGCCTGAGTTACAGCGCGCGGCTGGCGAAGCGGCTGTGGCCGACCAACTCCAGCACCAGCTCATCGCCCTTGTGCAGCGGGCCCACGCCGACCGGCGTACCAGTGAGGATCACATCCCCGGGCTGCAGGCTGAAGTGCCCGCAGATGTGCTGGATCATCGGCAGAATCGGGTTGAGCATGTCGCGGCTGTTACCGTCTTGGCGTACTTCGCCGTTGATCACCAGACGAATGCCAATATCGGCAAGGTCTTCCAACGCATCACCCGGCACAAACGGCGCCAGCACGCAGGCACCGTCGAAGGATTTAGCGGTTTCCCACGGGTAGCCCTTGGCCTTGAGCGCGCTTTGTAAGTCACGCAGGGTCAGGTCTAGCGCGGGGGCAAAACCAGAAATGGCGTCGCGCACTTCTTCAGCATTCGGTGTGCGTGACAGCGGCTTACCGATCAGCACGGCGATTTCCGCCTCGTAATGCACATCGCCACGGCCCTCGACCAAGGTAAAACCGTTATCCAGCGGCACCACACAACTGCCCGGTTTGATAAACAGCAACGGCTCGCTTGGTACGGGGTTGTTCAGCTCTTTGGCATGCTCGGCGTAGTTGCGGCCGATGCACACCACCTTACCCATGGGAAAGTGGATATGGGTGCCATCGACATACTGGTGCTGATAACTCATGGGCAACTCCTAAGGGATGCGGGCGCAGCTGCTGATCGAAGCATGCCGCGCAGGGCAGGTGCAACCCGCCGCTGCCTGCTGGCCGGTTGCATACGGCCTAGGATCATGTGCGCTGCAGGGCCAGCCGTCGGTGCGACCAAAGGGGAATAAGGCACGCTGCGGCCGCGTGGATAAGCGCAGCGCAATCCGGGACGGTCGGCGCTGACCCGGATTGCACAAAGGCTTATCCGGGCTGCATCGGCTCAGCATCAATCAGAGCGGGAAAATCTTGCCTGGGTTCATGATGCCGTTGGGGTCAAACACCGCCTTGATCGCCTTCATATAGCCAATCTCGGCTTCAGAGCGGCTATAGGTCAGGTAATCGCGCTTGGTCATGCCCACGCCGTGCTCGGCGCTGATCGAGCCGTTGTACTTCTGCACGGTCTCGAATACCCACTTGTTGACGGTGGCGCACTTGGCGAAGAACTCGTCCTTGGACAGGTTCTCCGGCTTCAAGATATTCAAGTGCAGGTTGCCGTCGCCAATGTGGCCGAACCACACCACTTCGAAGTCCGGGTAGTTTTCGCCGACAATGCGGTCGATGTCATGCAGGAAAGCCGGCACCTTGGAGACGGTGACCGAGATGTCGTTCTTGTACGGCGTCCAGTGGCTGATGGTTTCCGAGATGTACTCGCGCAGCTTCCACAGGTTCTGCAATTGCTGCTCGCTCTGGCTCATCACGCCATCGAGTACCCAGCCCTGCTCGACGCAATGCTCAAAGGTGGCCAGCGCCGCGTCGGCAACTTCCTCGGTGGTCGCTTCGAATTCCAGCAGGGCGTAGAACGGGCACTCGGTTTCAAAGGCCGGCGGCACGTCGCCACGGGCCATGATCTTGGCCAGGGCCTTGTCCGAGAAGAACTCGAAGGCGGTCAGGTCCAGCTTGTTCTGGAAGGCATGCAGCACCGGCATGATCGAGTCGAAGTCCGGGGTGCCGAGCACCATTGCAGTGAGGTTCTTCGGCGCACGGTCCAGGCGCATAGTGGCCTCGACGACGAAACCGAGGGTGCCTTCGGCGCCGATAAAGAGCTGGCGCATGTCGTAACCGGTGGCGTTCTTGATCAAGTCTTTGTTCAGCTCCAGCAGTTCGCCGGTGCCGGTGACAACCTTCAGGCCAGCCACCCAGTTGCGGGTCATGCCGTAGCGAATCACCTTGATCCCGCCGGCATTGGTGCCGATGTTGCCGCCAATCTGGCTGGAACCCGCCGAGGCGAAGTCCACCGGGTAGTACAGGCCCTTGTCTTCGGCAAACATCTGCAGCTGCTTGGTCACCACGCCCGGCTGACACACGGCGGTGCGGTCGAATTCGTTGAAGTCGAGAATCTGGTTCATGTAGTCGAAGGCCACCACCACTTCGCCATTGGCGGCTACGGCGCCGGCGGACAAGCCGGTACGGCCACCGGACGGCACCAACGCCACCTTGTGCTGATTGGCCCAACGCACAATGGCCTGCACCTGCTCGATGCTCTTGGGAAAGGCAATCGCCAGTGGCGCTGGAGCGAAATGCTTGGTCCAGTCTTTGCCGTAGGTGTTGAGGGAATCGGCGTCGGTCAGCACCTTGCCGGGCTCAACCAGGGTCTTCAGCTCTTCGATCAGCGCAGGGTTGGTCATCTACGGAACTCTCATACGATTCATGGTCAGCCTGAGCACGCTTCATCTGCCAGGATAGGTGTTTCGCGGGGCTCGTATGCTAGCATACGCCCCCCGTGAATCATGCCTCTGCGCCGATCTGCGGGCGCAGTCAGCCCAGCCGCTGACCCTTCCCTGACACTATTTGTGGGACAACAGGTACTCCGATGAGCAAGACCTCTCTCGACAAGAGCAAGATCAAGTTCCTTCTTCTTGAAGGCGTCCACCAGAATGCAGTGGACACCCTGAAGGCCGCTGGTTACACCAACATCGAGTACCTCAAGGGCGCACTCTCCGACGACGAGCTGAAAGAAAAGATCGCCGACGCGCACTTTATCGGTATCCGCTCGCGCACCCAGCTGACTGAAGAAGTTTTCGACTGCGCCAAGCGCCTGGTGGCCGTGGGTTGCTTCTGCATCGGCACCAATCAGGTCAACCTCAATGCTGCCCGCGAGCGGGGTATTGCGGTATTCAACGCACCGTACTCGAACACCCGTTCGGTGGCTGAACTGGTGCTGGCTCAAGCCATCTTGTTGCTGCGCGGCATCCCCGAGAAGAACGCCTCCTGCCACCGTGGTGGCTGGATCAAATCGGCGGCCAATTCCTTTGAAATCCGCGGTAAAAAGCTGGGCATCGTCGGCTACGGCTCGATCGGCACCCAACTCTCGGTACTCGCCGAAGCCCTGGGCATGCAGGTGTTTTTCTACGACCCGCTGACCAAACTGCCACTGGGTAACGCCACTCAAATCGGCAGCCTGAACGAACTGCTGGGTATGAGCGACATTGTCTCGCTGCACGTGCCGGAGATCGACAGCACCAAGTGGATGATTGGCGAGAAAGAAATTCGCGCCATGAAAAAAGGCAGCATCCTGATCAACGCCGCCCGCGGCACCGTCGTGGTGCTGGAAGCACTGGCCGAGGCGATCAAAGACGAGCACCTGATTGGTGCCGCCATCGACGTGTTCCCGATCGAGCCGAAATCCAACGACGAAGAATTCGAAAGCCCGCTGCGTGGCCTGGATCGCGTGATCCTGACTCCGCACATCGGCGGTTCGACTGCCGAAGCTCAGGCCAATATCGGCCTGGAAGTGGCCGAGAAGCTGGTCAAGTACAGCGACAACGGCACCTCAGTGTCCTCGGTCAACTTCCCGGAAGTTGCTCTGCCGGCGCACCCAGGCAAGCACCGTCTGCTGCACATTCACCAGAACGTGCCGGGCGTCATGAGTGAGATCAACAGCGTGTTCGCCGAAAATGGCATCAACATCTCCGGTCAGTTCCTGCAAACCAACGACAAAGTCGGTTATGTGGTGATCGACGTTGACGCCGAGTACTCCGACCTGGCGCTGGAAAAACTGCAGCATGTGCGCGGCACCATCCGCAGCCGCGTACTGTTCTAAGCCGCGTTCTGCACGACAAAAGGGAAGCTTCGGCTTCCCTTTTTTATGGCGATGCCGAAACGCTGCAGGGGGCGTTTGGGCGGCGATTACTTACAACGGTTGTCGCAGCGACAACTGCATGGGGCAGGAGGCAGTCAGAAGCAGGGTGCCAAAGCCGAAAACCCCCACAAGCGATTCAGCCTTCTAGCTCTTGCAGCGCCGCTTGCGCAGCTGGCAGTTCTTCTTCGCTAAACACCTGCACCCCAGCACGGCGTAAGGCCGCCGCGGTCACCCCCTCCCCGGCAACCTGAGTGCCGCTGAAGCTGCCGTCGTAGTTTTCGCGGTTGCCGCACGATGGACTACGCGCCTTAAGCAGCGCCATGCGGATGCCATATTTCGCCACCAACGCAAGCGCCTGTTCGGCCCCGGCCACAAAGGCAGCGCTGACATCCTCGCCATCCACCGTCAGCACCGGTATGCGCCCATCCAGTACCTGTGTGCCCTGGCCACCGGCAATTTCCGCTGGTGCGCGTGGCGTCGGCAGGCCTCCAGCGACTTCCGGGCACAACGGCACCACGCGCCCGTCCTGCTGCCAGCGCTCCAGCACGGCAAACGGGCCATGGGCACCGCCGTCATAGCGGACGCGCTGGCCCAACAGGCAACGGCTCACCAGAATTTTCTGCATCACGCCCTCTCTGCGCAGGTTAAAGCGCCGCCGTACCCCGACGCCGCAGCCAGCCCGTTAATGACAGACGCTCGCGGTGGGTCGGCAACACCTCGTGGGGCATTTGCGCCGACAGAAAAACCAGCAGGCTGCCTGCCTCGGGTAACACGTCATGGTGGCGACCGTCGGCCAGGTGCAAGCGCAGCGCACCGCCCTGCTCGGCCTGCCAGTCATCATTGAGATAAAACACCACAGACACCGCACGGCGGTCATCGTCACGAAAGCGATCGAGGTGTTTCTTGTAAAACGCCCCCGGCGGATACAGGGCGAAGTGGCTTTCGAAATCCTCCAGCCCCATAAACAGCTCGCGATTGAGCGCCTGACGCAGCGCATCCATAACCGCCAGGTATTGATCGCACGCGGCACTTTGCCCCGCGTCCAGCCACTGGATGTGGTCGCCGCGCACCCCCTCACTGATCACGGCCAAGGCGCTGCGGCCGATGCCGGCCTGCACCAATAAACCGGCGGCCGCCCGATTGCGGCACTCTTCGGCCAGTTCGAGGGTCAGAGTGGGGTCAAGGAAGTGTGTTTGCAGCGACCAGCCGTGCTCGGCCAAGTCATCGATAACGCACGCCATGCGGGCGCTGAGGTCGTTAAATGAGCAGGTGTTCAATGATCGCCCCGAAGGAATGAGAACCTGCATAGGTACAGGTTCGCGATTTTAGCAGGCCACTCCCTGACCTCGACAAGCGCTTACTGCACACTGAAAATAGCCGCCCCATGAATGGAGTCCCTATGCGCGCCCTTTCCGTTTTACTGACCCTGCTGCTAAGCCTGCCGGCCCTGGCCGATGATTACCTGCAGCTGTATCAGGCAGCCGGCTGGCCGCAGCAGCGCATGCACTTCAGCGATGCCCTGCAAGCCGCCCAAGAGCGCTACCGCAGCAGCTTGCCGCCCGCAGTGCACCAGGCGTTAGTTAACAACAGTAACCAGCGTTTTGCCGCTACGGCGGTGGACCAGCGCGCGCAACAGGGCCTGCGCAACAGCCTTAGCGAGCCCGCCAGCGCACTGCAGTTTTTTCAATCGCCACTGGGGCGCAAAATTGTTGATGCCGAACTGCTGGCGACTCGCAGCGACCAACTGGCGCGCTTTACCAACGGCCTGCCGCGCAGCGACGCCAGCGCCACCCGTCGCCTGCTGATTCGTCACCTGGCGCAGGCCCTGCCGGCCGAGGAAGCTGGCGCAGAAGTCAGCCTCGCGCTGGCTGGCGTTGCCGCCGACAGCCTTAGCCAAATGCTCCCCGGCCTGCTCGGTGGCGACAGCGCACAACTTATGCTCAACAGCCAACGCCAGCGTTTGATGGAACAGATTGCTGCAGACCTCGACAACACCCTGCTGCACGTCTACCGCGAGCTGAGTGATGCAGAGTTAGAGGAATTTGTCAGTTTTGCCCAGTCCGATGCCGGCAAGGCTTACTACCAGGCAGCCCTGGCCGCCATCCGCAGCGGCCTGGCGGTGGGCCAGAGCACGGCCAACCTGGCCCCAACCACCAACGGCATTTAGCGCAAGCGCTGACTGAGAAAATCAAAATAGCGCTGGCGCAAGGCCGGCGCTTCATTGGCAAGATGATGCCGCGCCTCGGGCAGACGCAGAATCTGCGGCGCAGCAAACAGGTTCCGCAGCACCTTGAGGTTGTAACGCCAAGCCACAGTCATATCGGTCTCGCCCTGAATGATCAGCGGGCTGCGAGGGCTGCGCGGCGCCGCTTCAATGTGCGGCACCCACCGGCTTAACGCACCGACCCAGGCGGTCGGTAAGTTACGCGGCTGCAACGGGTCGTGGTGGTGAACAAAGTCAATAAACGCGGCGTCGCTGGAGTTAGCGCTAAAGCGCCGGGGAATTTCGCTGACGAAATTGCGCATCACCCGATAACTGAGCTGCGACCAGCCCCAGGCACGCGGCCGGACCAGCGGCGCCAGGAGAATGGTTTCCCCCACCTGCGCCAGCGGCTCACCGGTCAGCAGGTAGTCAAGCAGAATCGCCCCGCCGGTGCTCTGCCCGCACAGGTGCCAGGGTTGCGGCAACGCCAACGTGGCAGCTTCGGCGAGCAGTGCCCGTAATACCGTTTGGTACTCCGCAAAATCGCCGATGCTGGCCCGCGCACCACTGGACAAGCCGTGCCCTGGTAGATCGCAGGCCAACACCGCAAACCCCTCGGCCAACGCCCATTCGATCACATGCCGATACAAACCAACGTGGTCGTAATAACCGTGCAGCAACACCAGGGTGGCGCGCGGCTGCTGGGGCCACCATGCCTGCGCTGCAATTTGATAACCGCCAGCTTGCAGCCAGCCCATCCGGCTGTTTACGGCCAGCGCATCGCTAAATCCGTAAAACTGTCGGTACGCCTGCTCGGGTGGCGACAGCACAACGGCTGCGGCCAAGGGTCGCAGACTAGCAATCAGGCTTTGCGGCTGAAACGGCTCTGGCATAGGGTTTCCATCAATCAGACGGGGAGTTCACAGCACCGCCGGGCGGGCTTTTCAGGTTGCCGATATTCTGCTGTCGCATCAGCCATGGCAAGCTGCGCACCTGTTTGCCGAAGACTGACCATGACCTTACCCACACGCAAAACCCTTCTCGCCAGCCTGCTGATCCTTGTCTGGGCCGCTGCCATGCTCGTCGCCTACTGGTGGTATGAAGCGCGCTACCTGCGCAGTTTCAGTGAGCAAACCGCACTGTTTTACGGTGAACAACTGCGCCTGCCTGACGAACTGGCCGGGCCTGGGCCGATCCGCCTGGTGCATTTCTGGGACCCCGCCTGCCCGTGCAACATTGGCAACCAGCAGCACCTGGCCGACTTGACCGAACGCTTCGGCTCACAAAACGTACGCTTTTATGCCGTGCAAAAAGCCGGCAGCCAAGGCCAACTGCCAAGCACCCTCAGCGCCCTGCAACCGCTCAGTTCACTGCCCGGCAGCGATCAAATTCCGGCCAGCCCGGCGGTCGCCGTCTGGGACAGCGCAGGCCAACTGGCCTACTTCGGCCCCTACAGTGAAGGCGCCACCTGCACCTCCAGCAACAGCTTTATCGAACCCATCCTCGACGCCCTGATTGCGGGCCGCCCGGTGAATGCCAGCAACACCCTGGCGATGGGCTGCTTTTGCGACTGGCAAGACAACTAACAGCGCACCCCTCAGGGCCACACAGCCGGTGCTGCCGGCCGATAACGCCGTCGGAGTCGGCCTCACTGCGCGCATGCCCACGTTCATGCCTAGACTGAACCTGTCGATACAGAGGGTATCCAGGCCTTACTTGCTTAAGGTAAACCTGCAAATCCTCAACAAAAGCTATACAAAGTAGTTAACATGTACAACTTAGCGCACTCAAAAGCGCCGCTCACCATGGATGGCTGCCACACCCACTGTGATAACAACGCCACTTTTCGAGTCTCTCGCCATGCCGACTAGCCTTTCCCCGCTGCAACAGCATTACCGTAAAGCGGATCGCATCATGCTGGGTGTGCTCTGGCTGATGGCCCTCTTCTCGCTGGGTCTCGCGGCCTGGCATGGGACTTGGGGCCAAGCGTTGCTGGTCGGCGGCGGCACAGCCGTGGTGGTGAGCGTGCTCAACCAGCTGATCAGCGGCCATCGCCTGCTGCGCTGCGTGATGGGTGCAGCGTTTATGGTGATGTCGGCGCTGCACATCAACCAGGCCGGCGGCATGCTGGAAATGCACTTTGGCATCTTCGTGCTGCTGGCCGTGCTGGTGTACTACCGCGACTGGCTGCCGATTGCGGTCGCGGCAGCCGTGATTGCTGTGCATCACCTGAGTTTCTTTGCCCTGCAAGCGCAAGGTGTGGATGTGGTGGTGCTGCCGAGTGGCAGCTGGCCGGTCATCTTCCTGCACGCCCTGTACGTGGTGGTCGAGAGCGCAATCCTGATCTACCTGGCGCTGCAAACCTACGCGGAAGCCGTGGAAGGTGCGGCGCTGACTCAGGCCGCCGCGAAGCTCACCGAGAATGAGGATGAAATTGACCTGAGCTACCGCAGCAGTGCCCAGGGCGAGGTCAGTAAAGGCTTCAACCGCTTCCTCGGCACCCTCGACGAGCTGGTCGGTGAAGTGATCAAAGACACCCGAAGCCTGCAACAAATGGGCACTCACCTGGTGCAAGCCACCGGGCAACTGCGCACCGGCGCCGACCAGCAGCAAGGTGAAATCAGCCACATGGGTTCGTCCATGCTGCAGATGAGCAGCGCCATTGATGAAGTCGCCCGCCATGCTGACAGTGCGGCAACGGCCGCACAAACGGCCAACCAGCTGGCCGCCGAAGGCAGCCGTTCGGTCAACCATGTGCGCAGCGAAATTGGCAAACTGGCCACACAAATCGACGCCACCGAAAGCGAAGTGCAGGCGCTGGCCAATCAGTCCGAACAAATCGGCAAAGTGCTGGAGGTTATCCGCTCGATTGCCGAGCAGACCAACCTGCTGGCCCTGAACGCGGCCATTGAAGCCGCCCGTGCCGGCGATCAAGGCCGGGGCTTTGCTGTGGTCGCGGACGAGGTGCGCAACCTGGCACAGAAAACCGCACTGTCCACCGCCGAAATTCAGCAAATCATCAGCCGCCTGCAACAGAGCAGTCGTCAAGCCGCAACGGCCATGCAGGACAGCCGCGACAGCGTGCGCAGCTGTGTGCAGGACAGCCAGGCCACCGCCGAATTGCTCGGCGCCGTGGCACAAGACATCAGCGCCATCACCCAAATGAACGAGCTAATCGCCGCTGCCACCCACCAACAAGCTGCCACCAGCGCTGAGGTCAGCCAGTATTTGAACAGCGTGCAGCAAGTGGCAGAGCAAACCCTTGGCGATGCCCAAAAGCTGAACCTGGATGGCCAGCAACTCAGTCAGTTAGCTGAACGCTTGAGCCGCTTGAGCGGGCGTTTCCGGGTTAGCCGCTAGTGCGATAGCCCTGCGGCGTGTCGCCCTGCCAGCGGCGAAAGGCGCGGTAGAACGGCGACAACTCGGCAAAGCCGCAGGCACGGGCCACTTCACGGATCGCCAAGCCTTGCGCCAGTAGGTTTTGCGCGCGTAGGCGGCGTACCTCGTCATGCAGCTGGCGAAAGCTCTGCTGCTGCTCAGCCAGCGCCCGCTGCATAGCACCCACGCTAAAACCCAAGGCCTTGGCGCAGCGCGGTAGATCACACAGCTGCACCCCTAGGTTGACCTCCAGCCAGTAGCGCACGCGGTTGAGCAGCTGGTTTTCCTGCAATTCCGCCAGCTCCACTTCGGCCTGCGCCCAGAGCACCGCAAACAGCCGTGGGTTAGCGCTGCGTGACGGCCGGGCAAGCCAGGCGCGCGGGAAGAGTAGCGCGTCATGCGCCTGGGCAAAGCGCGGCTGCAGGCCAAACAAACGTCGATGTTCACTCTGCCGACGCGGTGCGGGATGACGAAAATCCAACCCGGACAAGCGGAAATTGCCGTCGTTATTGATACTGGCCAGCATCTTTTGCAGCAGCAGCGCCAGGCATTCCATTTGCTGACGCAGCGAGCCAACACCACGGTAATTCAGGTCAAAAATCAGCCGCGCCTGCTCGCCCTCCAATTCCAGACGCGCGGCAAAGCCACCGGACAAAATGTGCTGAAAGCGCAGAAAACTCTCCAGCGCTTGGCCCAAATCACGACTGGCCAATAACAGGTAGCCCACCACATCCATCGGCCGCGGCTGCATGGCTTCCGCCAGGTGCAGGCCGATGTCCCCATCCGCACTGATGCCAGCCAACGCTTGCCAAAAGCGCGGTGCGTTGTCGTGGTCTTCACGCGCATTGAGCAGCGGCGGCGCCAGCGCCACACCCTGATAAGCCTGCCGGTAGGTATCAGTGGGGTCAAAGCCCAGCGCAGCCAACGCCTCATAAAGCAGACGCCGCATGGTCGAAGAATGGGTCAGCAGGCTGGCCATGCTGTTGTACGGGTCGTGACTCATAAACCTTCCTTTTATTGACCAAAGACTTTCACTCCAGCAGCATTTGGTCAATGCCATGCGCCGTGACCAGCCCGCACAATGCGGGTAAACCTATAACAAGGAACACCGATGAAACGCACCCTGACTGCCCTGGCCATAATCGTTGCTGCCACCGCTGGCGGCGCTTACTGGTACATCGACAGCAAGCAGCCGCAACGTGCCGGTGAGCTGCACCTCAGCGCGCTGCAGGCGCCAGTCACGGTGGATTACGACTCGCGCGGCGTACCGCACATTCAGGCGCAACACGAGGCCGACTTGTATCGCGCATTGGGTTATGTGCACGCCCAAGACCGCCTGTTCCAAATGGAAATTCTGCGGCGCCTGGCCCGTGGGGAATTGGCGGAGATTCTTGGCAGCACGCTGGTCGACACAGACCGGTTGTTCCGCACCCTGGGCATTCGTGAACACGCCGACCGCTATGCGGCAAAAATGGACATGGACGCCGCGTCGAGCAAAGCGCTGGTGGCCTACCTGGACGGCATCAACCAATACCAGGCCAATAACCCCGCGCCGATTGAGTTTGATGTGCTGGGTATTGAAAAACGCCCCTTTACCACCGCCGATACCCTCAGCGTCGCCGGCTACATGGCCTACAGCTTCGCCGCCGCCTTCCGTACGGAGCCGGTGCTGACGCATATCCGCGACCAGCTGGGCGCCGATTACCTTAACGTCTTCGACCTCGACTGGCACCCGCAGGGCGTGGTCACGCAACAACTGGCCGCAGGCGACTGGCAAGACCTGAATGCCATCGCCGATCTGAGCCTGGCAGCTTTGCAGGAGGCCGGCCTGCCGCAATTTGAAGGCAGTAACGCCTGGGCGGTGTCCGGTAGCCGCACGGCCAGCGGTAAACCGCTGCTGGCCGGCGACCCGCATATCCGCTTCGCGGTGCCATCGGTGTGGTACGAGGCCAACCTCAGCTACCCCGGTTTCAGCCTGTACGGCCACCACCAAGCGCTCAACCCGGTGGCTTCGCTGGGGCATAACCAGGCGTTCGCCTGGAGCCTGACCATGTTCCAGAACGACGACCTCGACCTGATTGCTGAGACCACCAACCCAGACAAGCCCAACCAAGTTTGGTATCGCGGCCAGTGGGTCGAGCTGCAAAGCCGTAAAGAGCAGATCAACGTTAAAGATGCTGACCCCGTCAGCCTGACCATCCGCCGCTCACCACACGGCCCGATCATCAACAGCGCCTTGGGCGAAACCGCCGGCAGCACACCGATTGCCATGTGGTGGGCGTTTCTCGAAACCGAGAACCCTATTCTTGACGGCTTCTATCAACTCAACCGCGCCGACAGCCTGGCCAAAGCCCGCCGCGCGGTGGAGCACATTGAAGCCCCCGGCCTGAATATCGTCTGGGCCAATGCCAGCGGCGATATCGGCTGGTGGGCCGCGGCGAAACTGCCGCGCCGCCCGGCTGGGGTCAACCCGAGCTTTATCCTCGATGGCGCCAGCGGCGAAGCGGAGAAAGACGGCTACTTCCCTTTCAGCGCCAACCCGCAGGAAGAGAACCCCGCGCGCGGTTATATCGTCTCGGCCAACTACCAGCCCGTATCGCCTACCGGCATGGCGATTCCCGGCTACTACAACCTGCCTGATCGCGGCCAACGTCTGAATGACCGCCTCAGCGACAACAGCGTGAAATGGGACTTGAACAACAGCCAGGCCCTGCAACTGGAACCCGGCACGGGTTATCCACAACGCCTGCTCGCCCCGCTGGCCGCCGATCTGCGCGCCGCAGCGGCTGATGCCGAGGAGCACGCCCTGGTTGAGCAACTGTTGAGCTGGGACGGCCAACACACACTCGACACAACAGCCGCGACACTGTTCAACCAGCTGGTTTACCAACTGACGGTTGAGGCCATGGCCGATGAACTGAGCGAGGCCTTTTTCAGCAACCTGCTGCAAACCCGTGTACTCGACAGCGCCCTGCCGCGCCTGGCGGCCGATGCGGCCTCGCCGTGGTGGGACAAGCGCGGCAGTGACGCCGTAGAAAGCCGCGCCGACACTGTCAAAGCCGCTTGGCAAGCCAGCCTGGCGCACCTGCGCAGCACACTGGGTCGTGATGCCACTCAATGGCCTTGGGGCAACGTGCATACCCTCACCCATAGTCATCCGCTGGGCCAGCAACAGCCACTGGATAAACTGTTCAACGTCGGCCCGTTCGCTGCGCCGGGCGGCCATGAAACGCCGAACAACCTCTCACAACCCATCGGCCCTGCACCCTGGTCTGTGGTGTATGGCCCCTCAACCCGCCGCTTGATCGACCTGGCCGACGCCGGCAGCGCACTGGGTATCAACCCCGTAGGCCAAAGCGGCACGTTGTTCGACAAGCACTACAAAGACCAGGCCGAAGCCTATATACGCGGTGAATACGTGCTCATGCACCTGGGTGCCGAAGCGATTAAAGCCAACAGCCGCAGCCAACTGATACTGCGCCCCTAAGCAGGGCACTCGGGTGCTGCAGATTGCCCTGGACAAGCAGCGCCCGGGTCGCTGTAGCGCCTAGCGTAAATGCCACGATTATTATCCTGCGCAGGCATACGTTTGCAGGCATTACAGAGCACGATGGCACTGCGCCACAGTAGGCCGCCAGGCCAGGCGTGGATTGCCCTGACGGCGTTCATACCAGGTCTTATGTGGGGTTCTGCACTGAGTTCGCAGCGGACAAGGAGTATGCTGTTGGTGCTCAAGCCCACACCTTTAATGATTCAGTGCCAAGAGCACCTAAATGTCCGCTAAACCTCAGCCCGAACCACAGCAAAACCATCTGCTGGCAGCCTTGTCGCCCGAGGTGCAAACCCGTTTATTCCCTCACCTGGAACTGGTGAAGTTGCCGCTGCGCGCGGTGTTGTATGAGTCACGACGGCCGATGCGCCATGTTTACTTCCCGACTGACGCCATCGTTTCGCTGCAATACGTGATGGAAAACGGCGCCTCGACCGCGATCCTTGTGGTGGGCAACGAAGGCTTGCTTGGCATCAGCTTGCTGATGGGCGGGGAAAGCACGCCGAGCCGCTCGCTGGTACAAAGTGCTGGTTACGCCTATCGGCTGCCCAGGCTGCGGGTAAAAGAAGAGTTCAACCGCCACGGCCAGCTGTTGATGTTAATGCTGCGCTATACCCAGGCGCTGATTACGCAGGTCTCGCAGACCGCCGTCTGCAACCGTCACCACTCGATCGACCAACAGCTCTGCCGCTGGCTGCTGCTGTCCATGGATCGTCTGTCGCACAACCACCTGACCATGACCCAGGAATTTATTGGCAACATGCTGGGCGTGCGCCGCGAGGGCGTGACCCAGGCCGCGCTGAAGTTGCAACAGCTCGGCGTCATTTCCTATGCACGCGGATTGATCAAAGTGCTTGATCGGCCAAAACTTGAGACGCTGAGTTGCGAGTGCTACTCGGTGGTCAAAAAGGAAACCGACCTGCTGCTTGATTACATACCGCAACGCCAGGTGATTCGCGACGTCGAGTCGATCCCTGTTGCGACGCTACCGAGTGCCTAAAGGGCTACCCGAACGGGTGCCCTCGGCCTTGTGAGCCCTGCTCCCTGCAACGCAGACGGCGCACTGATCAACCGGATAAAGGCGGCCATTGGTTCGGCCCGGATTTCGCTACCCGCGCATGCAAATCAAGGCTAGGGTTCTCGGCAGCCTCTGCTCTGAATCCACGGCTAATGGCGTTACGGCGCGGGCTGGCCACCCCATTCGCGACACGGTTGATGATTTGGGCCAGGGCCGCTGGGCTACTTCCTCGGCTCGCCAGCAAGGTGTGCGGCGCACTTAGTGAAGCGGTATGCTGGCGCCCACCTGCATGCCGCTTGAAGGCCCCGAGCGCTGGGCCGCATGTGGCGCGAGCCAAGGCCGCAAAACCGATCAAACCAAGAGCAAAGGTCATACGGTCAAGAGGTGCACGATGGTACTGACAGAACATGAATGGTCGCGGGTTATCGAGATGGCCTGGGAAGATCGAACGCCTTTTGAGGCGATTGAGTCGCAGTTTGGCCTGGGTGAAAGTGACGTGATCGCACTGATGCGGCGCAGCCTCAAGCCGGGCAGCTTCCGGTTGTGGCGCGCGCGGGTCAGCGGGCGACAGACCAAACACCTGCAACTGCGCGACCCCAATGTCAGTCGCGGCTATTGCCCAACGCAGTACAAACAACGCTAGACGCCGCTCAGCCTAGGTCGCTAAGACTTGCCACGAGCAAGCCGGCCTTCGCGGCACGCAACAACGGCTGAATTGCCAACGAAAAAGGGCCACGAATGTGGCCCTTTTGCTTTACCGCGCGGCGCGATCAGGCATGCACTTGCGACGGGTCACGGCGGCTGTCCGGGCCACTTTGCAGGTGGGCGCCAGTGGTTTCATCCATGGCTTGCTGCAAGGCCTTCTTGCGCTTCTCTTCAGAGCGGTGAGCGAAGAACCAGACCAGGAAGGTGGCAAACGACACCGCCAACAGGATCAAACTGGCTACCGCGTTGATTTCTGGCTTCACGCCCAAACGCACGGCAGAGAAGACTTCCATCGGCAGGGTGGTTGAACCAGGCCCGGAGACGAAGCTGGCGAGTACCAAGTCGTCCAGCGACAGGGCGAAGGACATCATGCCGCCGGCTGCCAGGGACGGCGCGATCATCGGGATGGTGATCAGGAAGAACACCTTCCAGGGTTTGGCACCCAGGTCCATGGCTGCTTCTTCGATGGACAGGTCCAGCTCACGCAGGCGCGACGACACCACCACGGCCACGTAGGCCGAACAGAAGGTGGTGTGGGCGATCCAGATGGTCAGCACGCCGCGCTCGGCAGGCCAGCCAATAAGCTGGGCCATGGCCACGAACAGCAGCAACAGCGACAGACCGGTGATCACCTCGGGCATTACCAGCGGCGCGGTGACCAGGCCACCGAACAGCGTGCGGCCCTTGAAGCGGGTCACGCGGGTCAGCACAAAGGCGGCCATGGTGCCCAACGCTACGGCGGCAATCGCGGTGTAGCAGGCAATTTCCAGCGAGCGCATCACCGCACTCATCAGCTGACTGTTATCGAGCAAGCCGACGTACCACTTCACCGACCAGCCGCCCCACACCGTGACCAGGCGCGATTCGTTGAACGAATAGATCACCAGGATCAGCATCGGCAGGTAGATAAAGATCAGACCGGCCCACAACATAAAGTTGGAGAAACTAAAACGCTTCATGGCCGGCCCTCCATCTCTTTCGCTTGGTTACGGTTAAACAGGATGATGGGCACGATCAGGATCGCCAGCATGACCACCGCCAGGGCGGAAGCTACCGGCCAGTCACGGTTATTGAAGAACTCCTGCCACAGCACTTTGCCGATCATCAGGGTTTCCGGGCCACCGAGCAGCTCAGGAATCACGAACTCACCCACCACCGGGATAAACACCAGCATGCAGCCGGCGATAATGCCGTTTTTGGCCAGCGGCACGGTGATTTTCCAGAAGCTGTTGAAGGTGCTCGAACCCAGGTCCGAGGCGGCTTCCAGCAGGCTCTGATCGTGTTTTACCAGGTTGGCGAACAGCGGCAGAATCATGAAGGGTAGGTACGAATAGACGATACCGATGTACACCGCCAAGTTGGTGTTGAGGATCTGTAGCGGCTCGTTAATCACCCCCAGCCACATCAGGAAGCCATTGAGCAGGCCGTTGTTGCTGAGGATGCCCATCCAGGCATACACGCGGATCAGGATCGCCGTCCAGGTAGGCATCATGATCAACAGCAGCAACACCATCTGCTTGGCCTTGTCGGCCCGTGCGATGGAGTAAGCCATCGGGAAACCGATCAGCAGGCAGAGCACCGTGCTGATGGCGGCGATCTTCAGCGAGCCTATGTAGGCCGCCAAATACAGCGCGTCTTCACTGAGGAAGATGTAGTTGCCCAGGTTGATGATCAGCGTGAAGGTGTTTTCCGCCCAGCTGAACACCTCGGTGTACGGCGGGATGGCCACATCGGCTTCGGCAAAGCTGATTTTCATCACAATGATGAAAGGCAGCAGGAAGAACAGGAACAGCCAGAGGAAGGGCACCCCGATTACCAGGTGCCGGCCCGTTGGCATACGGCGGCTGATGCTTCGGATGATGTTCATGTGCGTAAGGTTACCCCGCTGTCATCCTCCCACCAGACGTACACTTCGTCGTCCCAGGTGGGTCGTGCGCCGCGCCGCTCGGCGTTGGCCACAAATGACTGAACAATCTTGCCGCTCGGCAGTTGTACGTAAAACACCGAGTGGCCGCCCAGGTAGGCGATGTCATGCACAGTGCCGCGCGACCAGTTGTATTGGTAGCTGGGCTGCTCGGTGCTGAACAGCATTTTTTCCGGGCGGATGGCGTAGGTGATGCTCTTGTCTTGCACCGAGGTGTTAACCCCGTGGCCGACGTAGATGTTGTGCTCCAGGTCAGGGCTGTCGATAAGGGCATGATCTTCCATGTCCTCAACCACCGTGCCTTCGAACAGGTTGACGTTGCCGATGAATTCGCACACCAGGCGGCTGGTCGGCGTTTCGTAAATGTCCACCGGGCTGCCGATCTGAGCAATCCAGCCCAGGTGCATGATGGCGATGCGCTGGGCCATGGTCATGGCCTCTTCCTGGTCGTGTGTAACCATGACGCAGGTTACGCCGACGCGCTCGATGATCTCGACAAGCTCAAGCTGCATCTGTGAGCGCAGCTTCTTGTCCAGAGCACCCATTGGCTCGTCGAGCAGCAGCAGCTTCGGCCGTTTGGCCAGGGAACGAGCCAGGGCCACACGCTGACGCTGGCCACCGGACAACTGGTGAGGTTTGCGCTTGGCGTACTGGCTCATGTGCACCAGCTTGAGCATTTCATCGACGCGGGCACTGATTTCCGCCTTGGCCATTTTGTCCTGCTTGAGGCCAAAGGCGATGTTCTCAGCCACGGTCATGTGCGGAAACAAGGCGTAGGACTGGAACATCATGTTGATCGGACGCTCGTAAGGCGGCAGGTCGGTGATGTCTTCACCGTCGAGCAGAATGCGCCCTTCGGTCGGACGTTCGAAGCCCGCGAGCATGCGCAGCAGCGTCGATTTACCCGAGCCCGAGCCACCGAGCAGGGCGAAAATCTCACCCTTGTTGATGGTCAGCGAAACGTCATCTACGGCAATCGTTTCATCAAACTTCTTGGTAACGCGCTCGATTTTGACCAACACCTGTTTCGGTTGCTGATCGCCTTCAAGCACTTTTTTATAGGCACTGGAAGCAACTGCCATTCCCAACACTCCCGCAAAAGTAGCGCCCAGCCAAGGTGGCCGGGCGTTTTGAATTTATTTTCCTGATTTAACCTTGGTCCAGCTGCGCGTCATTAAACGCTGCACCTTGACCGGCAATTCCGCCGAGATATACAGCTTGTCCAATACGACTTGTGGCGGGTATACCGACACATCGTTAAACACCTCTGGGTCCATCAGCTCGCCGGCCTTGGTATTGGGGTTGGCATAGCCGACGTAATCACTGACGCCGGCAATGGCGGCTGGGTCGAGCAGGAAGTTGATAAACGCGTGGGCTTCTTTCGAGTTGCTGGCATCCACTGGGATGGCGAGCATGTCAAACCACAGGTTGGCGCCTTCTTTGGGGATGCTGTAGGCGATTTCGACGCCTTTGCCGGCTTCTTCAGCACGATCAGCCGCCTGCAGGATGTCGCCAGAGAAACCGACCGCCACGCAAATATCGCCATTGGCCAAGTCACCGATGTACTTGGAGCTGTGGAAGTAGGTCACGTAAGGACGTACGGCCAGCAGCTTGGCTTCAGCCTTGGCGTAGTCGGCCGCATTGCGGGTGTTGGCGTCGAGCCCCATGTAGTTGAGCGCAGCCGGAATCATTTCATCGGCTGAGTCGAGGAAGCTCACGCCACAGGTGGCGAGCTTCTGCATATTTTCCGGCTCGAACACCGTGGCCCAGGAGTCGATCGTGTCGACGCCGAGCACTTCTTTGATCTTGGCCACGTTGTAGCCAATGCCATTGGTCCCCCAGAGGTAGGGCACCGCATAGTGGTTACCGGGATCGTTGTTTTCCAGCTGTTTAAGCAGCTTCGGGTCGAGGTTATCCCAGTTCGGCAGCTGGCTGCGGTCGAGCTTCTGGAAAGCACCCGCCTTGATCTGCTTGCCGAGGAAATGGTTGGTCGGCACCACGATGTCGTAGCCGGAGCGGCCCGCCAGCAGTTTGCCTTCCAGGGTTTCATTGCTGTCAAAGACGTCGTACAGGGCCTTGATACCAGTCGCTTTCTGGAAGTCAGCCAGAGTGGTTTCACCGACATAGTCAGACCAGTTGTAGATCTTGACCACAGGCTCGGCGGCTTGCACGGCGCTGATGCTTACGGCGGTGGCCAACAGGCCGGCCAGAAGAGGAGTACGACGCATAGGAGCTTCCTTATTGTTGTAGGGCGCAAGGGCAGGCGAACCCGTCCCTGCGCTATGGCTATGGTATTAACGGCCTGACTTGATCTTGGTCCAGCTGCGAGTCATTGCGCGCTGCGCTTTGGCGGGCAGGTCCGGGAAGGTGTAGATCTTGGCCATGGTGGCGGCGTCTGGGTAGATGCCCGGGTCGTTACGCAGCACATCGTCAACCAGCGGGGTGGCCGCCGCGTTGCCGTTGGGGAACTGCACAACGTTGGTGATGTTGGCCATGACTTCTGGCTTCATCAGGTAGTTGAGGAACACGTGCGCGGCTTCAACGTTTTTCGCATCAGCCGGGATGGCCAACATGTCGAAGAAGCTGCCAGCACCTTCTTTCGGGATACTGTAGGAAATGTTCACACCGTTTTTGGCTTCTTCCGCGCGGGACTTGGACTGGTACAGGTCACCCGAGTAGCCGATCGCCACGCAGATATTGCCGTTGGCCAGGTCGCCAATGTACTTGGAGCTGTGGAAGTAGGCGGTTGAGGAGCGGATCGAGAGGAACAGTTCTTCCGCTTTCTTCAGCTCGCCGGCATCGGTGCTGTCCGGTTTAAAGCCCAGGTAGTTGAGCGCAGCCGGGAGGATTTCGGTCGGCGAATCCAAGAAAGACACGCCGCACTCTTTCAGCTTGGCCATGTTTTCTGGCTTGAACACCAGGTCCCAGGAGTTGATCGGCGCATCGGTGCCGAGCGCAGCTTTAACCTTGTCGACGTTGTAACCAATACCGATGGTGCCCCACATGTAGGGAATCGAATACAGGTTGCCTGGGTCGCTTGGGTCGAGGGCCTTGAGCAGGTTCTTGTCGAGGTTGTCCCAGTTAGGCAGCTTGGTTTTATCCAGCTTCTGGTAAACGCCGGCCTTGATCTGCTTGGCCAGGAATGGGTTGGACGGTACGACGATGTCGTAACCGGAGCTACCGGCCAGCAATTTGGCTTCCAGGGTTTCGTTGCTGTCAAAGACGTCATAGACGACCTTGATGCCGGTTTCCTTCTGGAAGTTATCGATGGTGTCTTCTGCGATGTAGTCGGACCAGTTGTAAACGTGCAGGACCTTGTTATCCGCGTGCGCGGCACTCATCACAGCCCCAGCAAGGGACAACGCGAGAAGGGTTTTGCCGAATGTTTTCATGCGTACAGCTCCTGTTGTTGTAGTCATTTCCGGAAGATGCGCAGCCATCTGCAGCACCTTCCGGTGAGCCTGACCAACGCATTGGCGCAGTCTGGCAAGGTCACCACCCGTTTACAACTTTCAGACGTAAGCGCCTGAAAACAAAGGCTAATAACCCTTAAACCAGCACCTCTGCAGCGGTCAGATCAAGGCATTTACGCGCCTTATCAACTAGTTCATCAATTTCCGCATGGCTAATTACCAGCGGCGGCGAAATGATCATGGTGTCGCCGACGGCACGCATGATCAGACCATTATTAAAGCAGTGACCGCGGCAGATCATGCCCACGCCCACGTCACCCGCGAAACGCTTACGGCTGGCTTTGTCCTGCACCAGCTCAATGGCGCCCAACATGCCAACGCCACGCACTTCACCCACCAGTGGGTGATCCGCCAACTCACGTAAACGCTTTTGCAAATACGGTGCCGTTTCGGCTTTAACCCGCTCAACAATCTTTTCTTCACGCAGAATTCGCAGGTTCTCCAGAGCCACCGCCGCCGCCACCGGATGCCCGGAGTAGGTGAAACCGTGATTGAAGTCGCCACCCTGGTTGAGCACGTCAACAATGTCGTCACGCACAATCAGGCCGCCCATCGGGATGTAGCCGCTGGTTAGGCCCTTGGCGATGGTCATCATGTGCGGGGTATTGCCGAAGTAATCGCTGCCGAACCATTCGCCGGTGCGGCCAAACCCGCAAATCACTTCATCGGCGACAAACAGAATGTCGTACTTGGCGAGAATTTCGCGGATGCGCGGCCAGTAGCTGTCTGGCGGAATGATCACCCCACCCGCGCCCTGGATCGGCTCGGCAATAAAGGCGGCAACGTTGTCTTCGCCTACTTCGAGAATCTTCGCTTCCAGCTGGTCAGCCGCCCAGATACCGAACGCCTCGGGGCTCATGTCGCCGCCCTCGGCAAACCAGTACGGCTGCGGGATGTGCACAATGCCCGGAATCGGCAAATCGCCCTGCTCGTGCATGTACTTCATGCCGCCTAGGCTCGCGCCGGCCACGGTGGAACCGTGGTAGCCGTTGACCCGGCTGATGATCACCTTCTTGTTCGACTGGCCCTTGATCGCCCAGTAATGGCGCACCATACGCAGCATGGTGTCGTTGCCTTCCGAGCCCGAACCGGTGAAAAACACATGGTTCATGCCGGCCGGAGCCAGCTCAGAAATCGCCTTGGCCAGCTCCAGCGCCGGTGGCGTAGCGGTCTGGAAGAACATGTTGTAGTAAGGCAGCTCTTGCATCTGTTTCGCGGCGGCGTCTGCCAGCTCTTTGCGACCATACCCAATCGCCACACACCAAAGCCCGGCCATGGCATCGAGGATCTTGTTGCCCTCGCTGTCCCACAGGTACACGCCGTCGGCCTTGGTAATAATGCGCGGCCCGTTTTCCGCCAGTTGCTTGAAGTCACTGAACGGCGCGAGGTGGTGCTCACGGCTCATGGCCTGCCACTCACGGGTTTTTGGATTGGTCACTTGACTGTTCATAACGACACCTTGATTACACAGGCTGCAGGTTGCGGCAGCCCCAGAAAATTCTTGGCAGCAGCTGGCGCAGGGATCACCCACGCCAGCCACCTAACGGTTACACCGACAGCAGCAGGAACTCGCGTTCCCAGGAGCTGATCACACGCTTGTAGTTCTCGTGCTCGGCCCGCTTAACCGCGACATAGCCGCGCATAAACTTCTCGCCCAGGTACTTCTCCGCGTCCTTACAGGCTTCCATGCGTTCCAGCGCGTGCTCGATGGTGATCGGCAGACGCAGGTTGCGGCGCTCATAACCACGGCCTTTGACCGGCACGCTCGGTTGCAGGCCATCGACCATGCCCATGTAACCGCACAACAGGGAGGCGGCGAGGACCAGGTACGGGTTGGCGTCGGCACCGGCCAAGCGGTTTTCCACGCGGCGGTTCTGCGGCGTGGCTTCGGGTACGCGCAGGCCCACGGTGCGGTTCTCTTCGCCCCACTCAACGTTCACCGGCGCCGAGGTGTCCGGCAGGAAGCGACGGAACGAGTTGACGTTCGGCGCGAACAGCGGCAGCAGCTCGGGGATGTACTTCTGCAGGCCACCGATGTGCTGCATAAACAGCTCGCTCATGCTGCCATCGGCATTGGAGAACAGGTTTTGCCCGGTTTTGATGTCCACCACACTCTGGTGGATGTGCATGGCGCTGCCCGGCTGATCGGTAATCGGCTTGGCCATAAAGGTGGCGGCCACGTCGTGCTTGAGCGCCGCTTCACGCATGGTGCGCTTGAACACGGTGATCTGATCGGCCAGGTGCAGGGCTTCGCCATGACGGAAGTTGATTTCCATCTGCGCCGGGCCGTCTTCGTGGATCAACGTATCGAGGTCCAGCCCCTGGATTTCACACCAGTCATAGACGTCTTCGAACAACGGGTCGAATTCGTTAGCCGCATCGATGGAGAACGACTGACGGCCCACTTCCGGGCGACCGGAACGGCCCATCGGCGCAACCAGCGGGAAATCCGGGTCGCTGTTGCGCTTGGTCAGGTAGAACTCCATTTCCGGCGCCACGATCGGCTTCCAGCCTTTATCAGCGTAGAGCTTGAGCACATTCTTGAGAATGTTGCGCGGCGACAGCTCAATCGGGTTGCCCTGCTTGTCGAAGGTGTCGTGAATCACCATGGCAGTCGGCTCAATGGCCCACGGCACCAGGAAAGCCGCGTTCTCGTCGGGGCGGCAGAACATGTCGATGTCCGCTTCGTCGAGCAGGTCGTAATAGATGTCGTCCTCGACGTAGTCGCCGGTTACGGTCTGCAGCAGCACACTCTCGGGGAGGCGCATGCCCTTTTCGTCGAGGAACTTGTTGGTCGGCGAAATCTTGCCACGGGCAATGCCGGTGAGATCGCTGATCAGGCATTCAACTTCGGTGATTTTGCGTTCTTTCAGCCAGCTCGAAAGCTGGTCTAATTTGGTGCTCATAGAGACCTCAGGGTTGGTTAGAGCCGACTTATATACAGTCGCCTCAGCGTTGCCCCGCCCTCTTCCTGCAAGCCTCACCAAAGGCCTGGAAGATGGCGAGATAATTCGGGTTAGATCGTACCTGCCATTCAGGGTGCCATTGCACCCCCAATGCAAAGCTTTTGGCACCTTCGACGGAGAAGGCTTCGATCAACCCGTCAGGCGCCAGTGCTTCAACATGAAGGCCCGGCGCCAGACGCTGAACGCCCTGGCCATGAATGGAATTAACTTGAATCTCGTCCGGCAAGCCGATGCCGGCGAGCAGCCCACCCGGCTGCACATGCAGCGCGTGACGCAGGCCATATTGTTGTTCTGCGGGAAGGTCTGCAGGCTCGCGGTGGTCCATCAACCCTTCGACCTCATGCACGCGCTGGTGCAGTGCGCCACCAAACGCGACGTTCATCTCCTGAAAGCCACGGCAAATGCCCAGCACCGGGATGCCGGCGGCAATTGCTGCTTTAATCAAAGGAAGTGTCGTATTGTCACGCGCCGCATCATGGGCGGTGCCAGGTTCGCTGGCGTCGCCAGCATAATGGTGGGGTTCAACGTTGGACGGTGAGCCGGTGAACAGCAAACCATCGAGTTGCTGCAGCAGGTAAGCTTGATCCAGTTGCTCAGCCAACGCTGGGATGATGATTGGCATACCGCCAACCACCTGAACGATGGCCTGCAGGTATTTATCACCGGCAGTGTGATAGATGTTGTGCCCGATCTGCTTGGTGCAGGCACTAACGCCGATTATCGGCTGGCGCGACATGAGACACCCGTTTTATTGCTGTTATGGGTTTCGTTCGAGCTTAGCCTTGTTCATTTTTTTTCACAATAGTCATGTAAAAAATTGAACACACCCTACTGAGCACCCCGAAAGACAAGGGCTCCAGCAGGGCTTCACTGCCCTGAAACGCCCTAAAAATGGCCATAAAGCCCCAATCTGGTGCACGACGGGCCTCGCTTGACACCATCAGGTGTTTAAGATTGACTCACGTCTGTGCAATTGCATGATTGATATTTTTAACATAAAAGGTGTTGCACCATGTCTGTACCCCCGCGTGTCGTTCAGCTTAACGAAGCGAACGCGTTCCTTAAGAAACACCCTGAGGTCTTGTTCGTCGACCTTCTGATCGCAGATATGAATGGCGTGGTGCGCGGCAAGCGTATCGAACGCGCGAGCCTGCATAAGGTTTATGAGCGCGGCATCAATCTTCCGGCGTCCCTGTTCGCCTTGGATATCAATGGCTCGACGGTAGAAAGCACCGGCCTGGGTCTGGATATCGGCGATGCGGACCGGGTCTGCTTTCCCATCCCCAACACCCTGAGCAATGAGCCTTGGCAGAAGCGCCCAACCGCGCAACTGTTGATGACCATGCATGAAATGGAAGGCGAGCCGTTTTTTGCCGACCCACGGGAAGTGTTGCGTCAGGTGGTTGAGAAGTTCGACGAACTGGGCCTTACCATTTGTGCGGCGTTCGAGCTTGAGTTCTACCTGATTGACCAAGCCAACGTGAATGGCCGCCCGCAGCCGCCGTTGTCGCCTCTGTCCGGTAAACGCCCGCACTCGACTCAGGTGTACCTGATCGACGACCTCGACGAATACGCCGAGTGCCTGCAGGACATCCTTGAAGGTGCCAAAGAGCAAGGCATCCCAGCTGACGCCATCGTCAAGGAAAGCGCCCCGGCGCAGTTCGAGGTCAACCTGCACCACGTTGCTGACCCGATCAAGGCCTGCGACCACGCGCTGCTGCTCAAGCGCCTGGTGAAGAACATCGCTTACGACCATGAGATGGACACCACCTTCATGGCCAAACCGTACCCCAACCAGGCGGGTAACGGTTTGCATGTGCATATTTCGATTCTCGACAAGCAGGGCAACAACATCTTCGCCTGCGAAGACCCGGAACAGAATGATGCCCTGCGCCATGCCATCGGCGGCGTATTGGAAACCATGCCGGCCTCGATGGCGTTCCTTTGCCCGAACGTCAACTCCTACCGTCGTTTCGGCGCGCAGTATTACGTGCCGAACTCGCCGTGCTGGGGCATCGATAACCGTACCGTGGCCCTACGAGTGCCGAATGACACCGCCGACGCGGTGCGCATCGAACACCGGGTTGCCGGCGCTGATGCCAACCCCTACCTGCTGATGTCAGCGGTGTTGGCGGGCGTGCACCATGGTCTGACCAACAAGATCGAGCCCAACGCACCCGTGGAAGGCAACTCCTACGAGCAGAATGAACAAAGCCTGCCGAACAACCTGCGCGATGCCCTGCGCGAGCTGGACGACAGCGAAGTACTGGCGCGGTATATCGACCCCAAATACATCGATATCTTCGTCGCCTGTAAGGAAAGCGAGTTGGCCGAGTTTGAAAACTCGATCTCCGACCTCGAATACAACTGGTACTTGCACACAGTTTGATGCAACACCCAAACGCCGGCCTTTGAGCCGGCGTTTTTTTATGGCCTGCCATCCATGGCGGCCACCCTGCGGGCCGTCGCTGCGCGACGTTAAAAATGGCTCCTGGCCATTTCTTATTCCGCACGCTGCGTAGCACCTGCCCTTTTATTCACGCCTAGGCGCGATGACGGGCAACCTGCGGCGCGAGTTCCTGCTGACGCGACCTCAACCTATTCAGGAGATCTCCATGCCTCGCCTGTTTGCTTCACTGCTGCTTGCCCTGACGCCATTGCTGGCCAGCGCCGAAGAGGTGATTCGCGTCCACAACTGGAATGATTACATCGCCCCGTCGGTGCTCAAGGATTTTCAGGCAGAGACCGGCATTCGCGTGGAGTACCACACCTTCAGCACAGCGGAAGAACTGGCAAAGGTACTGGCCAGCGGCGAAGCCATTGACGTCGCGGTACCCTCGCACGATGCCCTGCCGGCGATGATTAAGAACGGCACGCTACAACCGCTGGATTTCAACCTGCTGCCCAATCGCAAGCACCTCGATAAACAACTGCTCAGCACCCTGGTCGCTCTCGACCCGGCCAATCGCCACGCGCTGCCCTATCTGTGGGGCGCAGTGGGCCTGGCGATCAACACGCCACAGGCCGAAGCGGCCTTTGGTGGGCCGCTGCCCAACAGCTGGAGTGTGCTGTTTGACCCCGAGCAAAGCGCGCGACTGGCCAGCTGCGGTATCAGCCTTTTGGATGCACCCGATGAAACCCTGACGGTGCTAATGAGCTATCAAGGCCGCAGCATGGCGCGCAGTTCGCCGGGGCGCATTGAGCGCGCCAGCCAGGTACTTGATGGCCTGCGGCCAAACCTGCGCTATATCGACAGCGAGCGTTATATCGACGACCTTAACCAGGGCAAGCTGTGCGTGGCCATGGCCTGGGTTGGCGATGCGCTAGCCGCCGCTGATGCCGGCCAGCCGGTACGTTTTCTGGTGCCGGATGAAGGCTCCGTGCTATTCATCGACAGCCTGGTCATCCCCAGTAGCGCCAAACGCCCTGACCTGGCGCATCGTTTTATCAACTACCTGATGCAGCCCAAGGTGGCAGCACTGATCACCGCCGAAACCCTGTACCCCAGCGGCAATGCCGACTCCCGCGACTTTCTCGACGAAGCCCTGCGCAACCTGCCCGACCTCTACCCGGATCGCAGCACCAAACGCCGCTTGCACGCCCTGGAAACCCTGCCGGAAAAGCACAGCGCTACCCGCGACGCGGTATGGGCGCGCTTTCGTGATGGCAGTTGAGCGATAAGGGCAAATCGTGGGAGGGGCTTTCGGCTCGGGCATCCTGCCTCGCACGCCCTTCTGCATCCATGCAGTCATAGCCGCGGCAGAGCCAAAAGCTCGCCGCCAAAGCGGAATGCCGCCCAGCCCCTCCTACTGAACCGTCTTACTTGACCAGCTGACGCCAGGCTTTCAGCGAACCGATGGTCAATAGCTGCGCCTTGCGCGCCGCCAGTACCTCGGGGTCGATGGCTTGATTGGCCAAGTCGGGCAGTTTGTTCAACTCGCCGTACAGGCGGTCGACTTCCGGCACGTCCACCAACACCCCGCGTGCCAGACGCAGCCAGACCAGCAAGCGCTCGATGCGCGGCAGCTGTTCAGCGAGGTCTTCCGGCTGCTGCTGATAACGGCGCAGCTGCAAGGCGTCACCTTCTTCGGCAATCAGGGTCGGCAGCCAGTTACCCAGCGGCGCGGCGCCTTGGCGATTGCCACGGTTATTACGCTCAACCGTCCAGCTACGCGCCAGTAACCAGCGCGAAGTGCTGAGGGAGAATAAGCCCCAGCGGGTGGCTTCGAGCTCGGCGGCAAATTGCGCCGGGGCGTCCTTGCGCGCCTGCTCATCCTGCTGCCCGGCCTGCACCCACGGGCGCCATTCCAGCAGCAAGGCATCCAACAATTCACGCAAGGCATGGCTGCTGGCGCGCGGTGCGGCTTGACCGAGGCTACCCAGCAGGGCGCGCAAACCGATCAGCTGTTCCAGCCACTCGACCAGTAAACGCCAATGGCCATTGAAACGGTATTGCTCGGCCAAGCGCTGGCTGCTGCCCAGCAGGTGCCAGGCCAACGCGGCCACGCTGTCATCCAGGCTGGTTTCCACGCTCAGGCTCGGGGCCGGCAGATTCAGGCTGTAGCTGCTGGCATCAAACAAACGATAACCGCGCTCAGCCTTGCTGATATCGCACGGCATCAACGCCAGGTCGGCCGCCAGCTCCGCCGCCAGCTCCAGCAGCGCCTCAGGCTCACCCTGACGCAGCTCCAGCTCCAACTCGCAGATTTCTTCTTCGCCTTCGCCGGCAATCACCTTGCCCAGGTCCAGCGCCGCCTCGATCACCACCTTGGTCTTGCCACGGCCCCAGGCGATTTCGGCCTTCTCGCGGATAAAGTCGGTGGTGAAGATCGGCACCAGCTGCGTTTTGTCCAACTCAGCCAGGGTCGCCGGCCAGCAGCTGTCATCGAGTTTATTCAGGTCCAGCTTGGCCTCGGCCAGGTTCCAGTCCCACTCATTACGCTCGGACAAACCGGCCACGCTCTGCCCACGGGTTTTCAGGGTCTGGATAAACTGCTCGCCGTCACGGCGCACGCGCAGGGCGACCTTGGCCGCAGCCAGGTCACGCTCGGGCGTATCGAAATACTGATTGAACAGTTCGCGCTGCTCCCAACCACTCTTGTTGCGTTTTTTCAGCAACGGGTGATCACGCAGGGCAGCCAACGTTGCACGGCTAACCCGCAGTTTGATTTCGGTTTCTTTGTTCATGATGATTGGGATCAACGCCTACTATGAAATTGTGACAGTCCGATTACCTGCGCTGGCGAGCCTGTGGACTGATCCGTATACTTGCCGCCTTCTTAACGCCGGGGTTCACCCTATGCCAGTCAATCCATTTGCCAGCCTGTTTGGCCGTTCACCCATTGGGCCGATGCAAAAGCACTTTGCCAAAGCCCACGAGTGTGCAGCCAACCTGGTGCCTTTCTTCGAAGCTGTGATGGTCGAGGATTGGGCCAAGGTAGAACAGGTACAACAGGAAATGGCCAGCCTCGAAGGTGAGGCCGATAAGCTCAAGAAAAGCGTGCGTTTGCACCTGCCCAAGAGTCTGTTCCTGCCCGTACCGCGCTCGGACCTGCTTGAGCTGCTGAGTGTACAGGACAAAGTCGCCAACCGCGCCAAGGACATCGCCGGCCTCATGCTCGGCCGCGAGATGACCATTCCACCGGCGCTACAGCCGCTGATGCGCGCATTCGTGCAGCGTACTGTGGATGCCAGCGCCCAAGCGCTGAAAGCCATGAACGAGCTGGATGAATTGCTGGAAACCGGCTTTGGTGGCCGTGAAGCCGCGTTGGTTGAGTCCATGGTTATGGAGCTGGAGCAAATCGAACGCGACACCGACAAGATGCAAGTTGAAGTTCGCCGCACCCTGTTCAAGCTGGAAAAGGATCTCCCGCCTATCGATGTGATGTTTCTCTATCAGATCATCGAATGGATCGGCGATGTAGCCGACCGAGCCGAACGTGTCGGCAACCGACTGGAACAACTGCTGGCGCGCTAATGCGCCAGTGTCCTTTCTGGAATCCACGGATTAATTATTTATGTCTCTGATTGCGGACTACGGCCTCGTATTGCTGCTGCTTGCCTGTCTCTTTGGTTTCTTTATGGCCTGGGGTGTGGGCGCCAATGATGTGGCTAACGCCATGGGCACTTCAGTGGGCTCACGCGCACTGACCATCAAACAGGCGATCCTGATCGCCATGGTCTTCGAATTCGCCGGTGCTTATCTGGCTGGCGGCGAAGTGACCGAGACCATCAAGAGCGGCATCGTCGATGCGTCGATGATCACCCCGGATTTGATGGTGCTGGGCATGATGTCAGCGCTGCTGGCTGCGGGCACCTGGCTACTGGTGGCCTCGACCAAGGGCTGGCCGGTTTCCACCACCCACTCCATCGTCGGCGCGGTCATCGGTTTTGCCGCCGTTGGCGTGTCCATGGATGCCGTGAACTGGGCCGGTGTTGGCCCCATCGTTGCCAGCTGGGTGGTTTCACCCGTGCTGTCCGGCTTCGTCGCCTTTGGCCTGTTTGTCAGCGTGCAAAAGCTGATCATCGACACCGACAACCCCTTCCTTAACGCCAAGCGTTTCGTACCGATGTATATGTTTGCCACCGGTTTTATGGTCAGCGTCATGACCCTGACCAAGGGCCTCAAGCATATCGGCCTGGACCTCTCCAGCACTGAAGGTTTCTTCCTGTCCCTCGGCGTGGGCGCACTGGTCATGCTGCTGGGCATCATCCTGCTGAGCCGCATCAAGATCGACGTCGAGGCAGACAAAGACTTCCACTACGCCAGCGTGGAGAAAGTCTTCGCCGTGCTGATGATCTTCACCGCCTGCGCCATGGCCTTTGCCCACGGCTCCAACGATGTGGCCAACGCAGTCGGCCCACTGGCGGCGATTGTTGGGGTGATTCAGTCCGGTGGTGAAATGGCTGTTGGTGCCAAATCCGCCGTTCCAGGCTGGGTGCTGCTGCTGGGCGCGGTGGGTATCGTGATCGGCCTCGCCACCTATGGTTACAAGGTGATCGCCACCATCGGCAAGGAAATCACCGAGCTGACCCCAAGCCGCGGCTTTGCTGCCGAACTGGCCACCGCCACCACCGTAGTGGGCGCCTCGGCCATCGGCCTACCGGTTTCCACCACCCACACGCTGGTGGGCGCGGTTCTCGGGGTCGGCCTGGCGCGCGGTATCGGCGCACTGAATCTGGGCGTGATCGGTAAGATCTTTATGTCCTGGCTGATCACCCTGCCCATTGGCGCAGCGTTGTCGATTGTCTTCTTCTATATCCTGCGCGGCATTTTCCTCTAAACGCCCGTAGCGGTTTCATCTGCAAAGGCGATGCCCCTATCATGGGTCATCGCCTGCGGAGACCGCCGATGACCCTGCCCTCCTTCAAAGACCAATTCGCCGCCCTGATCGCTGCCCCCTCGGTGAGCTGCACCCAAGCCCATTGGGACCAGTCCAACCGCGCTGTTATTGAGCTGCTATCCAGCTGGCTCGGCGACCTTGGTTTCGCCTGCGACGTGCAGGAAATCGCTCCCGGCAAATTCAATCTGCTTGCCAGCTACGGCTCCGGCCCTGGCGGCTTGGTGCTGGCCGGGCATAGCGACACCGTGCCGTTCGACGCCGCGCTGTGGCAAACCGACCCGCTCAAGCTCACCGAGGTGAATGGCCGCTGGGTGGGCCTGGGCAGTTGCGACATGAAGGGTTTTTTCGCCCTGATTATCGAAGCCGTACAACCCTTGCTGGAGCAGCGCTTCCAGCAGCCGCTGCTGATTCTCGCCACCTGTGATGAAGAAAGCTCGATGTCCGGTGCCCGCGCCCTGGCCGCTGCCGGTCGACCGCTGGGCCGTGCGGCGGTGATTGGTGAGCCGACTGGGCTCAAACCCATTCGCCTGCACAAAGGCATCATGATGGAGCGCATCGACATTCTCGGGCAGAGCGGCCACTCCTCTGACCCGAGCTTGGGCCATAGCGCCCTGGAAGCCATGCAGGACGTGATGCTGGAACTGCGCGGGCTGCGCGCGCACTGGCAGCGTGAGTACAACAACCCACAATTCAGCATGCCCACGCCAACCCTGAACTTTGGCTGCATCCACGGCGGCGACAACCCCAACCGCATCTGCGGCCAATGCTCGCTGGAGTTCGACCTGCGCCCGCTACCCGGCATGCAGCCAGAAGCCCTGCGCGCGGCCATCCGCCAGAAGCTGCAGCCGCTGGCCGAACAGCATCAAGTGAAGATCGACTTCGCCCCACTGTTCCCCAGCGTGCCGCCCTTTGAGCAAAACGCCGACACTGAGCTGGTGCGCATCGCCGAACGCCTGACCGGGCACAGCGCCACGTCGGTGGCATTTGCCACCGAAGCGCCTTATCTTCAGCAGCTGGGTTGCGAAACCCTGGTGCTCGGCCCGGGCGATATCAACTGCGCCCACCAGCCAGGGGAATACCTGGAAATGTCACGTTTGCAGCCAACCGTGCGTCTGCTGCAACAACTGATCGAACATTACTGCCTGAAAACTGCATGATGCGGAGGAGAGAACGCGTGAAGCTGTCCCAACTGCGACGATAAAACCGCTCCTGGCTGCCTCCTCTGGCGCGCCCGCGCCACCCCATGCGTTCCGCACTCGACACAGGTTCTTCAAGTAATGCACGACCACGTTAATTGGCTCCGCCACGCTTCGCCCTATATCAATGCCCACCGTGACTGCACCTTTGTGGTGATGCTGCCCGGCGAGGGCGTTGCCCACGCCAACTTCGGCAATATCGTTCATGACCTGGTGCTGCTGCACAGCCTTGGCGTGCGCCTGGTACTGGTGCACGGCTCGCGCCCGCAAATTGAAGCGCGCCTGGCGAACAACGGGCTGACCCCGCGCTATCACCGCGACTTGCGGATCACTGACAGCCCTACGCTGGATTGCGTAATTGATGCCGTCGGCCAGCTGCGCATCGCCATCGAAGCACGCCTGTCGATGGACATGGCGCGCTCGCCGATGCAGGGCTCACGCATGCGCGTGACCAGCGGCAACTTTGTTACGGCACGGCCGATTGGCGTGGTCGATGGCGTTGACTACCACCACACCGGCGAAGTGCGGCGCATCGACCGCAAGGGCATCAACCGTCAGCTGGATGAGCGCAGCATCGTGCTGCTCTCGCCGCTGGGTTATTCGCCGACCGGGGAAATCTTCAACCTGGCCTGTGAAGACGTTGCCACCCGCGCCGCCATTGACCTGGATGCCGACAAACTGCTGCTGTTCGGCGCCGAATGCGGCCTGCTCGACGAGGCCGGCAAGCTGGTGCGTGAACTGCGCCCGCAACAGGTGCCGGCACACTTGCAACGCCTGGGTAACAGCTACCAGGCAGAACTGCTCGACGCGGCAGCAGAGGCCTGCAAGGGCGGCGTACGGCGCAGCCATATCGTCAGCTATGCCGAGGACGGCGCCCTGCTCAGTGAGCTGTTCACCCGCACCGGCAACGGCACCCTGGTGGCGCAGGAGCAATTTGAATCACTGCGCGAGGCGACCATCGAGGACGTCGGCGGCCTGATGGAGCTGATCACCCCACTGGAAGACCAAGGCATTCTGGTACGTCGCTCGCGTGAAGTACTGGAGCGCGAGATCGAGCAGTTCAGCATCGTCGAGCGCGAAGGACTGATCATCGCCTGCGCGGCGCTGTACCAAATTGCCGACTCGGATTTCGGCGAGCTGGCGTGCCTGGCGGTCAACCCAGCCTACCGCCATGGCGGCCGGGGCGATGAATTGCTCGAACGCATTGAAGAGCGCGCCCGCGCTCAGGGCCTGAAAACCCTGTTCGTGCTCACCACGCGCACCGCCCACTGGTTCCGCGAGCGGGGCTTCGTGCTCAGCAGCGTCGACCGCCTGCCCGCTGCGCGGGCCTCGCTGTACAACTTCCAACGCAACTCGCAGGTGTTTGAAAAGGCACTGTAGAACCTGGCGCTTTTGGCGGGTGGGTGAGCAGCACCTGGCGCATGACTTACGCAAGACGGCGGCATGCGAGTGCTGCGTAACCCACTCTACGAATGAAAAGGGCGCTATAGCGCCCTTTTGGGTAGATAGCGGGGCAGATACAAACCCAGATACGCATCGAACACCCGCATGCCTTCCTCGGCCATGCGCGGGGTGATAACGCCATGCAGCTGCACCGAACGGGCGTACACACGGTCGCCGAGCTCCATGGCCAGGGCGAATACATCGACGTCATCCGGCAGCTGCGGCAAGGGAAAGTGGCGGTCGAATAACAGCTGCAGCGCCTGACCCAACTCGATGTCGTGCAGCCGATCCGCTTGGGTTACTTCCGCCAAACCGTGCTGCGCCAGAATCAGCTGGCGCGCCGCGGCATCATCCGCATAAATCGCCAACATCCGCTGCTCAGCCAGCCGTGACAGGTCACGCCAGTCACGCAGCTGATCGTGCTCGATTGGCGCCTGCAAGCAGGCGCGAAAGGCCGCGTGAACATCGGCCGTCAGCGCCTCCAGCAACGCCGGTACGCTGGCGAAGAAGTGGTACACCGATGAGGGCGGAATCGCCGCACGCTCGGCCACGCTGTAAATCGACAGACCCGCTACGCCCTGCTCGGCCAGCAGTTCACGGGCAGCCGCAAGAATGCCGGCGATGCGGCTCTGGCTACTGGCGCGGGGTTTGCGGGCAACGGCTGGACGGGACATGGCGAGACTCGGAGTAAGTAAACAACGTTGGATGACATTTCGCCGCCCACCCTACACCGAACCCGTAGCCCGGATGAAATCCGGGAACGGTTTACTGGCAATAAATGATCCCGGATTGCATCCGGGCTACGCGACTACAGCGGTGGATGGGTGAAGCGTCATCCACCCTACGCGCTAGCACCGCAAAATTAGACGCGCGCGCCGCGTACACCTTCAGCCAGAGCGCTGCACAAGCTCAGCACGCCGTCTATGGCCTGTGCGTCGCTTGTTGCATGGGCGATCTGGTCGATCAGCGCCGAACCCACCACTACGCCTTCAGCCAGGCGGGCAATGGTTGCCGCGTGTTCCGGGGTGCGGATGCCGAAACCGATGCACAGGGGCAGGTCGGTGTGGCGACGAAGACGGGTCACGGCCTGTTCGACGTGATCCAGCGTGGCCGCACCGGCACCGGTCACACCGGCGACCGACACGTAGTAAACAAAGCCCGAGCTGCCGTTGAGCACTTTCGGCAGGCGCTTGTCGTCGGTGGTCGGGGTGGTCAGGCGGATAAAGTCCAGACCTGCGACTTGCGCCGGGTCGCACAGGTCGACGTTATGTTCCGGCGGTAGGTCAACGACGATCAGACCATCGACACCCGAAGCGACGGCTTCAGCGATAAAACGCTCGACGCCGTATTTGTGGATCGGGTTGAAGTAGCCCATCAACACCAGCGGCGTGACCTGCTCGCCTTCGCGGAACTCGCGGACCATCTGCAGGGTTTTCGCCAGGTCCTGACCGTTGTCCAGTGCGCGGATGTTGGCGAGCTGGATGGCCGGGCCATCGGCCATCGGGTCGGTAAAGGGCATGCCCAGTTCGATCACATCCGCACCGGCGGCGGGTAGGCCTTTGAGGATGGCCAGCGAGGCATCGTAGTTCGGGTCGCCACCGGTGACGAAGGTCACCAGCGCGGCGCGGTTCTGCTCTTTCAGTTCGGCAAAGCGGGCTTGCAGGCGGCTCATGCGTGCTGCTCCTGTTGTTCCATGTGGTGCACGATGGTTTGCATGTCTTTGTCGCCACGGCCGGAGAGGTTAATCACCATCAGGTGATCCTTGGGCAGGTTGGGCGCACGCTTGAATACTTCCGCCAGGGCGTGAGCGGTTTCCAGGGCCGGGATGATGCCCTCCTGGCGGCAGCAGATGTGGAAGGCTTCGAGGGCTTCGGTGTCGGTCACGGAGGTGTATTCGACGCGGCCGACTTCATGCAACCAGGCGTGTTCCGGGCCGATGCCGGGGTAATCCAGGCCGGCGGAAATCGAGTGGGCGTCGATGATCTGGCCGTCGTCGCTCTGCAGCAGGAAGGTGCGGTTGCCGTGCAGCACGCCCGGTACGCCGCCGTTCAGGCTGGCAGCGTGCTTGCCGGTTTCGATGCCGTGACCGGCCGCTTCCACGCCGATGATTTTGATCTGTTTGTCATCGAGGAAGGGGTGGAACAGGCCGATGGCGTTCGAGCCACCGCCGATGCAGGCAATCAGGCTGTCGGGCAAACGACCTTCCTGGGCGAGCATCTGGTCGCGGGTTTCCTTGCCGATCACGGCCTGGAAGTCGCGCACCATGGCCGGGTACGGGTGCGGGCCGGCCACGGTGCCGATCATGTAGAAGGTGTTGTCGACGTTGGTTACCCAGTCGCGCAGGGCTTCGTTCATCGCATCTTTCAGCGTGCCGGTACCCGCAACAACCGGGATTACGGTGGCGCCCATCAGCTTCATGCGCAGCACGTTGGCGTTCTGCCGGTGGATGTCGGTGCTGCCCATGTAGATCACGCATTCCATGCCGAAGCGCGCCGCCACGGTGGCAGTGGCCACGCCGTGCATGCCGGCGCCGGTCTCGGCGATGATGCGTTTTTTGCCCATGCGCTTGGCCAGCAACACTTGGCCGATGCAGTTGTTGATCTTGTGTGCGCCGGTGTGATTCAGCTCTTCGCGCTTGAAGTAAATCTTCGCGCCGCCGCACATCTCGGTCAGGCGCTCAGCGAAGTACAGCGGGCTGGGGCGGCCGACGAAATCACGCTGGAAGTAGGCCAGTTCCTTCTCGAACTTAGGATCAAGCTTGGCTTTCTCATATTCGGCAGCCAGGTCATGGATCAGCGGCATCAGGGTTTCAGCGACGTATTGGCCGCCGAACGAGCCGAACAGGCCGTTGGCATCAGGACCAGCGCGGAAGGAAGTCATGGCGTTCTCCTTGGTAAAGTAGGCCTGCAGTTGCTGGGCTTAACGACTCGCCCTACGTCTACGGCAATGGGCACAGGATAAAGCTGTGGCCCGCGCAGCAAAAGCGATAAGATCGCCACAACCTGTCAGGAAAACTCACACATGAGCCAGGATCTTCCGCCGCTCAACGCCCTACGCGCCTTTGAAGCCGCCGCCCGTTTAAACAGCATCAGCCAGGCCGCAGCCGAGCTGTACGTCACACATGGCGCGGTGAGCCGACAAGTGCGGGCGCTGGAAGAACACCTTGGCGTGGCGCTGTTCAACAAAGACGGACGCGGCTTGAAACTCACAGATGCGGGCATTCGCCTACGCGATGTCAGCGCCGATCTGTTCAGCCGCCTGCGCAGCACCTGCGCCGAGCTGCAACAGGGCCAGGCGGATGCGCCCTTTGTGTTGGCCTGCCCGGGCAGCCTGCTGGCGCGCTGGTTTATCCCGCGCCTGGATCGACTCAACCGCGAGTTGCCGGAACTGCGCCTGCAACTGTCGGCCAGTGAGGGTGAGCTGGACCCGCGCCGCAGCGGCGTCGATGCCACCTTGTGGTTCGCCGAACCGCCGTGGCCAGCGGATATGCAGGTGTTTGAGCTGGCGGCCGAGCGCATTGGCCCGGTGCTCAGCCCGCGTTATGCGCACTTCGCCGAGTTGCATCAGGCCCCGCCTGGCGCACTGCTGAGCGAGCCCTTGCTGTACACCAGTTCGCGCCCACAAGCCTGGCCCAGCTGGGCCATCAGCAATGCGTTGGATACCGCCGCGCTGAAGCTCGGTCAGGGTTTCGAGCATCTATATTACCTGCTGGAAGCAGCAGCCGCCGGCCTGGGTGTAGCGATTGCGCCGCAGCAACTGGTCGCTGATGACCTTGCGGCGGGTCGCCTGGTCGCGCCCTGGGGCTTTGTCGAAACCTCGGCGCGCCTGGCGCTTTGGGTGCCGATACGCAGCCGCGACAACCGCGCCGAACGCCTCGCGCAGTGGCTGCGCAAGGAGCTGGCGCGCTAGCGACCGGCACCAGCCGCCATGCCGACCCAGTGCGACTAATCTGAACTTTAACGTTCACCGGTGGGACTCAACTACATGACCCACCTGTTCAGCCACCTGGGAGAATGCAATGTCCGATCATCACACCTACAAGAAAATCGAAATCGTCGGCTCGTCGAAAGTCAGCATTGAGGATGCCATCGAAAACGCCCTGGCAGAGTGCGCCAAATCCGTACGCCACCTTGAATGGTTCGAGGTGGCGGAAACCCGCGGGCATATCGTCGATGGCAAGGTTGGCCACTATCAGGTCACCCTGAAAATTGGCTTTCGCATGAGCAACAGCTAACCCACGCCCAGGCGCCTGGCCACAGCACCTTGCTGGCCAGGTTGCCGACGCTCAGCTCTACCGCCTGCCCGACACACCGCCTTGCCCCTTGGAATCGGCCAAACAAACCCCACTATCTAACTCAGGTATTGGCGCATTGCTGCGCCGTGCAACCGGATAACCCACAGGTAGCCCGATGAGCGCACTCGCACACAGTAGATTCTCCACCCTCGACCTCGCCCCCATTCGTGACGACGGTAACGCCGCCCAGGCCCTGCACAATTCCCTGGCGCTGGCGCAGCATGTTGAGCGCCTGGGCTTCGAGCGTTTCTGGGTGGCCGAACACCACAACATGGACGGCATCGCCAGCTCGGCCACTGCCGTGCTGTTGGGCTACTTGGCCGCAGGTACGTCGAAGATTCGCCTGGGCTCAGGCGGGGTGATGCTGCCCAACCACGCACCGCTGGTGGTTGCCGAACAATTTGGCACCCTGGCCACGCTCTACCCCGGCCGTATCGAACTCGGTTTGGGCCGCGCACCGGGCGCGGATCACTTCACCGCGCAGGCGCTACGCCGCGACCGGATTGGCAATGCTGATGATTTCCCTGCCGATGTGGAGGAACTGCAGCGCTACTTGGGCCCACGCACGCCGGACCAACGGGTGATTGCCATGCCCGGTACGGGCACCAACGTACCGATCTGGCTGCTCGGCTCCAGCCTGTTCAGCGCGCAACTGGCCGGCGAGAAGGGCCTGCCCTATGCCTTCGCTTCACACTTCGCGCCGCGTTACATGCACGAGGCGATTCGCGTCTACCGCAACCATTTCAAGCCTTCGGCCGTGCTCGATAAGCCTTATGTCATGCTCGGTATACCGTTGATCGCCGCCGACACCGATGAGCAGGCCGAGTACCTGGCCACCTCGGCCTATCAACGCATTCTTGCCCTGATTCGTGGCCAGAGCCTGGTGCAGAAGCCACCGGTAAACAGCATGCAAGGCCTGTGGCTGGCGCATGAGAAAGAGGCCGTGAACAACTTCCTCGGCCTGGCGGTGATCGGCGGCCCGGAAAGAGTTCGGGCACGCCTGGAGATGCTGCTGGAGCAGACCGGCGCTGATGAGCTGATCTTCACCTGCGACCTGTATGACTTCGCTGATCGGCTGCATGCCTTCGAGCTGGTCGCGCAATTACGCTGAACGTTTTATCGAACTTGTGCCGCCCGATTCGGCTCTGAACCCTACACCCCCTGTGTAGGAGAAGCCCGATGAAGAAGACAGCATCCGCCCACTGGCAAGGCGGCATCAAGGACGGTAACGGCACGATTTCCACCGAGAGCGGCGCACTGAACAAAGTGCCCTACGGTTTTAATACGCGCTTTGAAGGCCAGCCGGGCAGCAACCCGGAAGAGCTGCTTGGCGCCGCTCACGCCGGCTGCTTTTCCATGGCGTTGTCTAAGGAATTAGGCGACGCTGGGATGACAGCAGACAGCCTCGAAACCCGCGCCGAAGTGACCTTGGATAAACAGGATGGCGGCTTTGCCATCACGGCCGTGCACCTCTACCTGCACGCCAAAATCCCTGGAGCCGATCGCGCAGCATTCGACACCGCCGTGAACACCGCTAAAACCGGGTGCCCCGTGTCCAAGGTACTCAACGCCAACATCACCCTCGAAGCGCAGTTCGATAACGGCGCTTGATTCAGCCCTGCTGAAGCACTGGCCAGCAGGCGTTGCGAAACACCGCCTTCTGGCCAGTTTTTGAGGCAGCGCAGATCGCAGGCTGCTTTTTAAAAACTACCGCAGCGCAAAACGTTACCCCGCGCCAGCAGGTTGCGCTGCTCATCGTAGAGCCAGGCTTGCGCCTTCAACAGCAACGGCCGTGCTTCCAGCCGGTAGCGCTGGCCGGCTATGAAATGGTCATGCTGCACACGAATCACGCAGGTCACCTGGCGTGGCTCAGAGAGCCCGTCCGGGCCGCCACCGCTGCTCACCTCAAACTGAAAGCGCGCCTGCAACTCATGGGCACCGGCCGGTACCTGGAAGTAACGCCCATCATTCAGGCGCTGGCCATCGAGGCGATCCGCCATCAGCAACGTGCCGGCATGGCTGCGCAGCTCAACCCAGGCTTGGTCAGGGTCTGCCGGTGGCAGGGGTGAAGCGCAGGCGCTGAGCGCCAGCGCAGCACCCAATAAGGCTAAATAACGCATGGGGATCCTCCACAATTTAGCGGCTCACTAGCCTACGCCGATCTTGCGCTGGTAGCGTGGCGGCCTGTCAACTCATGGGTAATCCGTCATGTTCAATGCTCTGCGCTGTATATCGCTGGCAGCCACGCTGCTGCTGAGCGGTTGCAGCACCCTGGATTACTACAGCCACCTGGCTGGCGGCCAGCTGCAGCTGCTCAAGGCCCGCGAGCCGATAGCCGAGCTGCTGAATAAGCCGACGGTCGACCCCCGCCTCAAGCAACGCTTGGCCATCGCTCTGCAGGCGCGGGACTTTGCCAGTGCCCAGCTGGCCCTGCCGAACAACCGCAGTTATCGCCTGTATGCCGATATCCAGCGGCCCTATGTGGTGTGGAATGTATTCGCCACCCCGGAGTTTTCCCTGGCGCCGGAGCTGCACTGCTTCCCCATCGCCGGCTGCGTGGCCTATCGCGGTTTCTACAGCCAAAGCCGTGCGCGCGGTGCGGCGGCGCTGTTGAAACAACAAGGGCTGGACACCTACCTGGCCGGCATCGAAGCCTATTCCACCCTCGGCTGGTTTGATGACCCCATCCTCAACAGCATGTTGCGCTGGAGTGATGAACGCCTGGTGGCCGTCATCTTCCACGAACTGGCGCACCAGCAGCTGTATGTGGCGGATGACACGGCGTTCAATGAATCCTTCGCCAGTTTTGTCGAGCGCGAAGGCCTGCGCCAATGGCGTGCCGCACAAGGCCAGCCGCCCAGCGACGTGCAAGCCGAGCGGCAGCGCGAGCAATTTGTCGCCTTGGTTCTGGCCAGCCGAGCGCGCCTGCAGCAGCTCTATGACAGCGCGCTGTCGCCGGCGCAGATGCGCACCGCTAAACACGCTGAATTCGCCCGGCTGCGCGCTGAATACCGCACATTGCGCGAGCATGAATGGCACGGCGTGGGCGTGTACGACCACTGGATCAATGCCCCGTTGAACAACGCCAAGCTGTTGCCTTTCGGCCTGTATGACCGATGGATCCCCGCCTTCGCCGCGCTATTTGCTCAGGCCGACTACAACTGGCCGCGCTTTTATCAGCGTGTCGCCGCGCTGGGCAAACTGCCGCAGGCCGAGCGGCATCACGCCTTGGTCAAACTATCTGCAGGCACTGAGAACTTGCACAAGCGATAGCCAGTCAAACTACAGTCCACCCCTGTTCACGCAAAAGGAACGATGCAATGAACAAATTCACCCTGGCCGTGCTGCTTGGCCTACTCAGCACCAGCGTATTGGCCGCACCCAAGCCCTGCGAAGAGCTGCGTGCGGAGATCGAAGTGAAAATCCAGGCCGCAGGCGTTGCCAGCTACACCCTGGAAATCGTGCCCAACGAAGACGCCCAAGACCCCAACATGGTGGTCGGCAGCTGTGACGGTGGCAGCAAGAAGATCATCTATCAGAAAAATAGCTGACCCGAGGATGAGCGAGGCCGACTACTAACCTATCCGCGCGTCAGAGGGCCGGATGTAGCCCGGATACGCGCAGCGCAATCCTGGCTACAGGGTTAGCAGAAGCTGCCGAGTGCGCCCAAGCTCATCGCCGATTTAGCCGACAAACGCCTGATGCAGCTCGGCCAGGCTGTGGAAGTGGTAGGTGGGTGCCTCGGCCTGCAACTCAGCCGCACTGCCAAAGCCATAGCCCACCGCGGCCGCATGCAAACCATTGCGCCGCGCGCCGATCAGGTCATGCTTGCGGTCACCAATCATCAGCGTGCTGTGCGCAGGCAGCTGCTCTTGCTCCAGCAGATGGGCGATCAACTCAACTTTATCGGTGCGCGTGCCATCCAGCTCGCTGCCATAAATCATCTTAAAGTGCTGGGCAAAGCCAAAGTGCCGGGCAATTTCCTCGGCAAACACCGTCGGTTTGCTGGTGGCGATGTACAACGTGCGCTGCTGGTTCTGCAGCAACTGCAACAGTTCGCCCACACCATCAAACAGCTGGTTCTCATACAACCCCACTTCGCGGAACCGCTCACGATAATGGTTCACCGCCTGCCAGGCTGTGGCCTCATCAAAGTTATAGGTGTGCATAAAACACTGCAGCAGCGGCGGGCCGATAAAGTGCTCCAGCGCTTGCAAGTCAGGCTCATCGATACCCAGCTTGGCCAGCGCATGCTGCACCGAACGGGTAATCCCCTCACGCGGGTCGGTAAGGGTGCCATCGAGGTCAAACAGGATGTTCTGGTAATGCATCACGCGCTCTCTTAATTAACCGGCATAGCCTTCCAGCAGGTGCTGATCCTTCAGCCGCACGTAGTTGGCGGCGCTGTAGCTGAAGAAATTGCGCTCCTTGTCGGTCAACGGACGTGCCTGCTTCACCGGGCTGCCAACATACAAAAAGCCGCTTTCCAGCACCTTGCCCGGCGGCACCAGAGAGCCGGCACCGATCACCACCTCGTCCTGCACCACCGCGCCATCCATGATGATGCTGCCCATACCGACCAGAATACGGTTACCCAGGGTGCAGCCGTGCAGGGTAACGTTGTGGCCCACGGTCACTTCATCGCCAATGATCAGCGGGTAACCGGACGGGTTAAACGGCCCGGCATGGGTGATGTGCAGCACGCTGCCGTCTTGGATGCTGCTGCGCTCGCCAATGCGGATGCTTTGCATGTCACCGCGGATCACCACCAGCGGCCAGACCGAGCTGTCGGCGGCAATTTCCACATCGCCAAGAACCACGGCCGAGACGTCAACAAATACGCGCTCGCCAAGCTGTGGGGTGAATTGCTGGTAAGTACGAATCGCCACGATAGAAATCTCTTGGGCTGCGGGAAAGCTTGATTGTAATTAAGATGACCCCATGTCGGTTGTCATCGCGCCAGGATTCTTTCCGCTGATCGCGCGCCAACCCTATCTCCCTTCGCCACAGGTGCCTCGTAGTGACCGCGAACAATCCCTTGCTGCAAGACTTCGACCTGCCGCCTTACTCGCAGATCAAACCCGAGCATGTAGAGCCGGCCATTGAGCAGATTCTGGCCGACAACCGCGTCGCCATGAGCCGCCTGCTGGAACAACAGGCCGCTGACCCAAGCTGGGACGGCCTGGTGCTGGCCCTGGATGAACTGGGCGCGCGTCTGGGTCAGGCCTGGAGCCCGGTCAGCCACCTGAATGCGGTGTGCAACAGCGCCGAACTGCGCGCGGCCTACGAGGCTTGCTTGCCGAAGCTGTCTGAATACTGGACCGAAATCGGCCAGAACCAACCGCTGTTCCAGGCCTATCAGACGCTGGCCGCAAGCCCGGCAGCCGCCGGTTTCGACGTAGCGCAGAAGACCATTCTCGAACACGCCCTGCGCGACTTCCGCCTGTCCGGTATCGACCTGCCAGCCGAGCAGCAAAAGCGCTACGGCGAGATCCAGATGAAGCTGTCCGAGCTGGCCAGCAGCTTCTCCAATCAGCTGCTAGATGCCACCCAAGCCTGGACCAAGCACGTGACCGACGAGGCCGCGTTGGACGGCCTGACCGACTCAGCCAAGGCGCAGATGCAGCAAGCCGCCGAGGCCAAGGGGCTGGACGGTTGGCTGATCAGTCTGGAATTCCCCAGCTACTTCGCGGTAATGACCTACGCCAACGACCGCGCCCTGCGCGAAGAGCTGTATGCCGCCTATTGCACCCGCGCCTCCGATCAGGGGCCGAATGCCGGGCAGAACGACAATGGCCCGGTGATGAACGAAATCCTCGACCTGCGTCAGGAACTGGCCAAGCTGCTGGGCTTCGGCAATTACGCCGAGCTGAGCCTGGCCAGCAAAATGGCCGAAAGCACCGAGCAGGTGCTGAGCTTCCTGCGTGATCTCGGCGTACGCGGCAAGCCGTTTGCTGAACAAGACCTGCGCGAACTGCAAGCCTTCGCCGCTGAACAGGGCTGCAACGAGCTGCAAAGCTGGGACGTCGGCTACTACAGCGAGAAGCTGCGCGAGCAGCGCTACAGCATTTCCCAGGAAATCCTGCGGGCCTACTTCCCCATCGACAAAGTGCTGACCGGCCTGTTCGCCATCGTCGAGAAACTCTACGGCATCCAGATCAACGAGCTGTCCGGCTTCGACACCTGGCACCCGGATGTGCGCCTGTTTGAAATAACCGAAAACGGCGCGCACGTCGGGCGTTTCTTCTTCGACCTCTACGCCCGCGCCAACAAACGCGGCGGCGCCTGGATGGATGGCGCGCGTGATAAACGCCGCGACGCTTCCGGCCAGCTGATCAGCCCGGTGGCCAACCTGGTGTGCAACTTCACGCCAGCGGTCGGCGGCAAGCCAGCACTGCTGACCCACGATGAAGTCACCACCCTGTTCCACGAATTCGGCCACGGCCTGCATCATTTGCTGACCCGCGTTGAACACGCTGGCGCGTCCGGTATCAACGGCGTGGCCTGGGACGCTGTGGAGCTGCCGAGCCAGTTTATGGAGAACTGGTGCTGGGAGCCGGAAGGCCTGGCGCTGATTTCCGGACACTACGAGACCGGTGAACCGCTGCCACAGGACCTGCTGGACAAGATGCTGGCGGCGAAGAACTTCCAGTCCGGCTTGATGATGGTGCGGCAGATCGAGTTCAGCCTGTTCGACTTCGAACTGCACGCCACTCATGGCGACGGTCGCAGCGTACTCGACGTACTCGAAGGCATCCGCGCGGAAGTCTCGGTGCTGCGTCCACCGGCCTACAACCGCTTCCCCAACAGCTTCGCGCACATCTTCGCCGGTGGTTACGCGGCCGGTTACTACAGCTATAAGTGGGCCGAAGTGCTGAGCGCCGATGCCTTCTCCAAGTTCGAGGAAGAAGGCGTGTTTAACAGCACCACCGGCCAAGCCTTCCGCGAGGCGATTCTGGCCCGTGGCGGCTCACAGGCACCGATGGTGCTGTTTGTTGATTTCCGTGGCCGCGAGCCGAGCATCGACGCCCTGCTGCGCCACCTCGGCCTGAGCCAGGAGGCCGCATGAGCGACGCACCCGTGACCATCACCGCCAAACGCTTTATCGCCGGGGCCGTCTGCCCGGCGTGCAGCGAAATGGACAAGATCCAGATGTGGAACGTCAACGGCGTACCCAACCGCGAATGCGTAGCCTGCGGCTATGCCGACACCCTGGATGAACGCGGCAACTCGGTGCCGAAAGAGCTGCCCACGCGGGTCACGCTTGGCGCGTCAAAACCTAAAGTCGCTAACCCCAAGGTGCAGACCGTGCAGTTCTTCCCCAACCCCAAACTGAAAAAATAGCCGGGAGCTATTTTTAACGTCGCGCAGCGACGGCCCTCAGGGTGGCCGCCAAGGATGGCAGGCCATAAAAAATAGCCGGGTGCTATTTTTAACGTCGCACAGCGAAGCCCAACCGATACTTACGTATTACGTTGGGCTTCGTCATTTGGGGGCGGTGAATATGCCCATACACGCCTGATCAGCGGCGGTACTGCGAGATCACATTGAGCAAGAAAATCAGGCTCCCCACGCCCGCGACCAGCATCAGTACGATTGGCCCCCAGTGGCCGACCAATGCCTGCGCGCCTTCCAACAATAGACTGCTCAGGTAAGTCCGGTTACCGGATGAACTGGACACATAAACGCCCTGTTGCCAGGTTTTGTAAGCGCCGAGTAACGGCAGTAAACACAACGGCAAGAGCAGCAGGCACAGCCAATAGCCGGCGTTGCTGGGTTCAAATAAGTCCCTCGGCCGGTAGCTTTCTTGAATCAAACGCCAACTGCAAAACCCGACATAAGTGATGCCGCTGAAAATCAGGTATGACCAATAGTTGCTCGGGGTTTTCCCTATCGCCATCAGGGTGAAGCCACCCAGTGGCAGGAATAGCAGCGCCCAGATCATCAGAAAAACGACCTTCATTCAGCCCTCAAAACAACGCAAATTGACTGGGTTCTTCCACCACCACGGACGCAGGTGTGGGTTTGACAGGCCCTGCCGCCAGTCGCTCGGCAAGCCCTGCCGCCCGCTCGGCGCGGGTGGCGACGGCTTCACCGAGGCGCGCCGGTAAGCCCCAGATTTCCACCTTGTGTTTGGCGCGGGTGATGCCGGTGTAGAACAGGCTGCGGCTGAGCAAGGGGCTGGGCAGTTCGGGCAGCACCAGCAGCACCTCGGCAAATTCCGAGCCCTGGCTTTTGTGCACGGTCATGGCGAAGGCGCTGTCGTGGCTCGGCAGGCGCGCCGGGGCGAAGGGGCGGTAGCCGTACTCGCCCTCAAAAAAGACGCGCAGGCCGTATTCAGTGTGCAGGCAGATGCCGATATCGCCGTTGAACAAACCGAGGGCGTAGTCGTTTTGCCGCACCATCACTGGCCGGCCAACATACCAGCGCTCGCGGCTGGCCACCTGACTACGGCGCTTGATGCGGGCCTCCAGCGCTTCGTTGATCCCGGCCACGCCCCACGCGCCTTCACGCTGGGCGCAGAGCGCGCGGAAGGCATTGAACGCGGCGAAGGCGGCGGCGGGCTCCGCACTTTTCGCAGCAGCCATATAGGGCGCATAACCCTGATCGAGGCGATCGAGCAGATCGGTAGGTGTTGGCTCGGCGTTCCAGGCCAGATCACTGCGCCCTTCCTTGAGCAAATTAAGGGTGCCGCTGACATCACCACCGTTAATGCGCCGCGCCAGCTCACCGATGCCGCTGTCGCCAGCAAAGCGGTGGCTGTGAGTCAGCAACACCACCGCATCGCCCAGTTGCGAGGTCGGCTGGCTGATCGGCACCTGCTGGCCGGTGATGCGTTGCAGTTCGCTCGCCGCCTGAGCATCAAAGCCACGGCCCTCGCAGAGTTCAGCGAATACCGCGCCGGCTTCCACCGCGCATAGCTGGTCTTTATCGCCAAGCAGGATCAGCCGCGCAGTGGGCGGCAGCGCGTCAAGCAGCTTGGCCATTAGCGCCAGATCGACCATCGAGGCTTCGTCCACCACCAGCACATCCAGCGCCAGCGGGTTGGCCGCGTTGTGCCACACCTGTGGGCTGTCGCCACGGCTGCCGAGCAGGCGGTGCAGGGTGCGCGCCTCGTCGGTCAGCGCGGCTTTGATCGCCTCACTGACCGGCAACTGGGCTTTGGCATTACGAATGGCTTCGGCCATGCGTGCAGCGGCTTTACCGGTGGGCGCGGCCAGGCCGATGGCCAGAGACGAGCTACCAGACTGCTCAAGAAGCGCCGCCAGCAGGCGCACCACGGTGGTGGTTTTACCGGTGCCGGGGCCGCCGGAAATCACCGCCAGCTTGCGCCGCACCGCTTGCGCGGCGGCCAGGCGCTGCCAGTCGGGTTGTTGCTGGTTAAAGGCAAATAGTCGGGCCAGGCTTTCGCTCAGCTGGGCTTCATCGACATCAGGCAAATCGGCGGCGCGCGCCAACAACTGTTCGGCCAATTGGCGTTCGTAAGCCTGGTAACGGGCCAGATAAAGGCGACCGTGGTCGAGAATCAACGGAGTGAATTCACCATCAGCGCCTACCAGTGGCGAGGCCTGCAGCTGCGCGTACCAATCCGCCAGTTTTGGGAGCGTGAAGGCATGCTCGGGCCAAGGCCGCTGCCCGGCCATACGCACCAGGGCCAGGCACACATCGCCCTTATCCAACGCCGTACACAGCAGCGCCGCCGACGCCAACACCACCGGCGCAGCAGCCGGGTCAAGGCGCTGCAAGCTGGCGACCAACGCACGCTCCAGCGGGCCAAGGGGCAGATCAGCAAGCGTCATAGTCCACTCCCGTAGGGTGGATGGCGCTTCATCCATCCACCACTGGCAACGGTGGATGAAAACAGCGTCATCCACCCTACCCAAGCAATCCCTGCCAAGCTAACGGGCCACATCATTTACCCTCCGCAAACAGGTTATCCAGCGCATCCAGCAAGCCATCCGCCGGGCGCGAGAAGTACACCCCGGCGCTCGGCATGCCGCGCAAAAACAGGTAATACGCGCCGCCCAGTTGCTGATCATTAAAGTCGGCTAATCGCTGGCGCAGAAAGCGCCGCAGCGCCACTAGGTAGATCAGGTATTGCAGGTAGTAATGCTCGGCGGCCAGGGCTTGCAGCAGGCGTTCGCCGCCGTAGTAGCTGGCGTCCGGGCCGAGCCAGTTGGACTTGTAGTCGGCGATGTACCAGCGCCCGTCGTACTCGAAGGTCAGGTCGATAAAGCCCTTGAGAAAGCCCTTGAGGCTATCGAATTCCAGGCGCGCCGCCGCCTCACGCATGGGTGCCGGCAGGCCATGGACCGGATCACTGAGAATCGCCCGCAGGCGCTGCATATCCAGCCCCGCGACCGGGAAGGTAAAGCCCAGCTCGGGCAGACGGCGGGCGGGGTTTAGCCCGCTCAGGGTCAGGCCCTGGCCGTCCAGATCGCAGTCGAGCACCTGCTGCAGTTGTTCCAGAGCCACTGCATTCCAGTCATTGCTGATGCCGTGGCCGCTCAGGCCCGGTTCAATCAGCTCGGCCAGCGCCGCCTTACCGCGTGCCCAATCTTCCAGAATGGCGTGCAGGCACGTACCGGCCCGTGCGCCACGGGGGAAGGCGAAAAAGCCCGTGCCCGGCTCACTGGCATCTGGAATGACCAGGCCATCGCGGTCGGGCGATTCCATGTGCATGCCGGCGGCCAAGCCGGAAAAGCTGCCGACGCGCCAGGCACTGTGCAGGCTGCGTTGCAGCGTCGACAGTTGCTGCGGAGCCGGCGCGCGCTGTTCACCGGCGGCGTTGGCTTCGTCAGCACGCAGCGGCTGCAGGCTCATATGGCCATGGCTGCTGCCAACCAGTTGCTGGATTTCCGCGTGCACGCCCTGCGGGCTGAGGGTTTGCAAGTGCCCAGCCAGCTCAGCCAGGGCATCCTCACCCGGCAATTGCCGGCCGTGCAGCAGCCAAGCCAGGGCGCTGCTGTGCAGGCCGCTGTCGCCGAGGGTGCCGTCCTTTTTCGGTTTGCAGTCCACCGGGCCCCAGTGCAGCCACAGGCGGTCACGGGCGCGGGTCAGGGCGACATAGGTCAGGCGCAGTTTTTCGGCGAAACGCTCGTGACGGGCGCGCTCGCGGTGTGTGTCGAGCTGCTCGCTGCCGAGGTCCAGCAGCGGCGTGCCGTCGTCGGCGTGGCAGCTGATGTCTTCATGCTGGCGCAGTAGCGCGCCGTCCCACAGGTAGGGGCAGAACACCAATGGGTATTCCAAACCCTTGGAGGTGTGGATGGTGACAATCTGCACCCGCTCGGCATCGCTTTCCAAACGCAGCAAGGCATCTTCGCCATGGGCCTCGGCGCTGCGCTGGGCGTTGAACCAGGCGAGTAATTGCTCCAAGCCCGGGCGTTGCAGGCTTTCGGTTTGCAGCAGTTCGGCCAGGTGCAGCAGGTTGGTCAGGCGGCGCTCGCCATCCACCAGGGCCAGCAGGCGCTGGGCCACTTGCTGCTCATCCAGCCAGGCGCGGAAGGCGCGCATAAAGCCTTGCTGCTGCCAGAGTTGGTGATAGCGCTCGGCGGCTTCGCGCTCAGCGTCCCAGGCGTGGGCATCCTCGGAGCAGGCGGCCAGATCGGCGGCGCTGCGGCCCAGCAAACGGCTGGCCAGGGCATAGCGCAATGCGCCCTCGCGGCCCGGCTCGGCATAGGCGGCGAGTACGGCGCTTAGCTCGGCGGCCTCCTCGCTGTGCCAGACGTTCTCCTTGCCGCGGCGCACGCTGGGCACGCCACGGGCGGCCAGCTCGGCAGCGACTTCGCCGGCCTGACGGTGACTGGCGACCAGCACGGCGATATCGCCACCTTTGAGCGGCGTGCGGGCGTCGCCTTGAGCAAAGTACGCCTCGCCCAGGCTGCTGGCGGCCAACACAGCAGCAATGCGCCGCGCCGTATCGATGGCGACCAGCGCGCCGGCCTGCCCCTTGCCCAGGTGTTCATCATCCAGCCAAACCAGCGCCAGCGGCGCGTCCTGCTCACCTTCAACCGCCGGTAATACCAGCTGCGCGCGGGCCTTGTCGCTGGCGCCAACCTGCTGGTAATCCAGGCCGGGCTCGGCAAATGGCATGGGCCGGTCGAACAGCTGATTGAGTGCGGCGATCAACTGCGGCGTAGAACGGTGGTTGGTGGTCAGGTTGAACTGGCGCGCCGCCTCGCTGCGGGCCTGCATGTAGGTCGCCAGATCAGCGCCACGAAAAGCGTAAATTGCTTGCTTGGGGTCACCGACAAAACACAGGTCGCCAGCGTCCTGATAAATGCGATGAAACACCCGGTACTGCACCGGGTCGGTGTCTTGAAACTCGTCGATCAGCGCCACCGGGTATTGCGTGCGCAGGGTGCTCGCCAAATGTTCGCCGCCCTCACTCTGCAAGGCTTGCTGCAGCTTGTTGAGCAGGTCGTCGAAAGCCAACAAGCGCTGCGCGGCCTTACGCGCCGGCAGTTGCTCATTGAGCTGGGCGATAAGACGCACCTGCAGGTCAATCAGCCGCTGTTCGGCTTCGGGCTGCGCCGCATCCAGGGCATCACACAGCTCTTGCAACGCAGCGGCCAGCGGGTTGGCCGGCGCGTCGCAGCCTTTCTTGCTGGCCTTGTTCAGCCCTTCGCGGGCCAGGCGGCGGTGCGCTTCGGTGTTGCTAAACAGCGCAGCGGCGTCGCTGAAATAACCGTCTAGCTCGGCCTGCCAGGCGCTAAGTTTGGCCGCGTTGCACATATTGCTTTTAAAGCCGTCGAAGGCTTTGAGCTGCGCCAGCCAGCCTGCACTTTCACCCTGCCAGAGGCGCTGCGCCTGTTGCCAAGCCGCGCGCAAAGCGGCCATGTCGCTGTGCGTACCCGGCTGCGGCTCAATGCGCAGATAGGGTTTGCCGAGGTGACTGCGCAGACGCTGGCGCAGGCTTTGCGGGGTGATTTTCTGCTGCACCAAAAACGCCGCCCACTCTGGCTCAGCCGCCGCAAGCTCATGCCGCCAAAGATCGGCGAGCAGGGCGTCGATAATTTCGCGGTCGTCGTGGGTTAGCTCGTTGTCGAAATCGCCCCCCGCTTCAAACGCGGCATCCTGCAGGGCGCGCTGGCAAAACCCATGAATAGTGAAAATCGCCGCTTCATCAAACCCATGCACGGCCAGCAGCAACCGGCGATGGCTGGCAGCGTCCGGGTACTGCGCACGCAGCGCATTAAGCAGCGTGTCGGCGCCAGGGCCGTTGTCGTACACCGCCAACAACTCAGCCAAGCGCTTGCGAATGCGCTCGCGCAGTTCGGCGGTGGCGGCGGTGGTAAAGGTCACCACCAGAATCTGGCTGACGCTGAGCTGCTTTTCCAGCAGCAAGCGGGCGTACAGCGCGGTCAGGGTCCAGGTTTTGCCGGTGCCGGCGCTGGCCTCAATCAGCGAGCGGCCGCTGAAGCTGTCGTGCAATAGGTCTAACGCAGCGCTGCTCATGCCTCGTCCTCGTCACTGCCTTGCAGGGCATCCAGCGCCGGGCCGTAGAGTTGTTCGGCCAGGGCCTCAAAGCGCTCATCCAGCGGCTCGCGGTCACGGAAGGCCAGGGCATTCCAGGGGTCTTGGCCTTCGCCCGTCATGTAGTCGTTGCCTTGCCACATCAGCCGCGCTTCGCTGCGGGCGGCGTCAACCGGTTCTTTACGCCCAGGGTTGCGCCATTTGCTGGCGAAGCCGTAGCTGCATTTGGCCAACAGCGGCAGCGGTTCACACAGCGCAGTTTTGTAGGCTTCCAGCCAGGGCTCAAGCAGTTGCAGAGGCCCCGCCAGCGGGCCCAACCGCCACTCGCGTTTGGGCGACAGCAGACGGCTCTCACGGCTGATGCCCGGCGCGGCGGCGCAGTTAAGTAGCAAGTGGCGCAGCCAGAACGGCGCCAGCTCCCAAGCACCGAGATCACGCAGGCGGTAGTCGAACAGCCCCTCACGGGTCACACCATCCAGCCAGCCGTGGATGCGTACACCCGCCAGCTCGATATCGACCAACAGCGGTTGCGGTGCGTCATCCGGGCGCTCGTCAAACAGGGTGGGCGCAAAGGCGCGGATCGGCCCGCGAATTTGCCCCCAGTGCGCCTGGCCCAGCTCGCCCACCGGCAACCAGCCGGAAGCCGCCGCCACGGCGCGTTCTTCACGCTCGCTCCAGCCGCGCTCGACCGCCTGCAACGCCAACTGGCGCAAGCCATGCTGGCTGGTCCACTCGACGCTGAATGGCTCATCGCCGGCCAGGGCTTCTTCACTCTGCGCCAGGCGCAAGCCAAGGCGCTGCTCCAGCAGGTAACGCGCCGGGTGTTTGAAACAATGGATCAGCTGGCTTGGCTCGATGCTCAGCGAAGCGCCGTTCGGCCCATCTTTATCGGGCGCCGCCAACACGCTGGCAAACGGCGCGGCGCTTTCTACCGCCTGGCTCAGGCGCTGCGCCGCATGAAACCAGGGCGCGGCAAAGCCGGCATGGCGGTTACCGGCGAAGTTACCGGGGGCGAAGGGCTGCAACGGATGCTGATGGGTGATATGGGCGCTGGCAGGCTGCCCGGCAATGGGCGCGGCGGTGAGGTCGACCACATCCAGCAGTTCGCTGACCAGCACCGAGGGCGGCAACTCGGCATTGCTGCGCGGGTCGCGGCCGACGTAGCTGAGGTACAGGCCGCCACGGGCCGAAAGCAGGGTTTCCAGCAGCAGGTAGCGGTCGTCCAAGCGGCGCGCGCGGTCGCCGCGCCGGGGCTTTTGCCCGATCAGGTCGAAGCCGGCCGCCGGGGTACGCCGTGGCAGCGCGCCGTCATCCAGGCCGAGCAGGCAGACCAAGCGAAACGGCAGGCTGCGCATCGGCACCATGGTGCAGAAGGTCACGGCGCCGGTGAGAAAGCCCGATGCGGCGCTGCCCTGTTCCAAGGCGGCGGTGAGCTGCTGGCGAATCAGCGCCAGTTCAATCGGCCGCTCAACGCCGGAGGCCGTGGCCTGTTCCTGCAACGCGGCGCAGGCTTTGGACAGCAGCAATAAGGTGTCGCCGGCTTCACGCTCATCAAACAGCTGATCAATCAGTTGTTGCAGCGCTTGCGCCCATTCGCCCAAGGGCTGTGGCCGCTGCAGGCTGTGCGCCAGTGCAGCGAGGCGCTCGACAAAGCCGGCCAGTCGCCCCAACAGTTGTGCGCGGCCACCTTCCAGCGCGTCCAGCGGCCAGTTGCTGCCGAGCAAGGGCGCCGCCGACCCGGCCAGCTGCGGCGGTGCGGCAAAGCCCAGCAGCAACCGATCCAGCCCTTGGCGCCAGGTAAACGCTGCATCGGCCGGTAAGCCGAGCTGTTCGCGGTGCCCATCGTCACGGCCCCAGCGCACGCCGGCTTCGCGCAACCAATCGCGCAGCAGGCTTAGGTCTTCGGCTTCGATCCCGGCGCGGCGGGCGACGGCGGGCTGTTCCAGCAGGCTGAGCACGTCTTCAGCGGTAAAGCGGCTGTCCGGCAGCGCCAGCAGGCTGAGGAATGCTTCGATCAGCGGGATTTCCGCGCGCAGGCTGCGGTCGGCCAGGCTGAACGGCACACGCGGCACCCCCTCACGCGGGGCGAATACCGCTTCGATATAGGGCGCATAGCGCTCGATATCCGGGGTCAGCACCACCACTTGATCGGGGGTCAGCTGCGGCTCAGCCGCAAAGCGGGCAAGCAGTTGGTCATGCAGAATTTCCACCTCGCGCAGGGGCGAGTGAGCGATGTGCAACTCCAGCGAGCGGTCATCCTCGCGCAGCAGCAACCGCTCATCCGCCGTGCGCGTGCGCAGGCGCAGGATATCGTTCTGCAGCGCTTGCAGCAGGCTGGCGTCATGCAGGTCGTCATCCTCGGAGTACAGGCCAATCTCCTGGCTGCCCTCGCTGGAGGCCAGGCTGAACAAACTGTCGAAAAAGTCGCGGCCCTGTTTACCCAGGCTCGCCAGCAGCGGATGGCCCACATCCAAATACCAATCGTCCGGGCTTGCCGCTTGATGGTCCGCTGCGCTTTGCGGCTGACGCGCCAACTCCCGAATATCACGAATCTCGCCCCAGGCTTCGCGGCACGGGTTAAGGGCGAAAATAATCACCTCGGTGTGCCGCGCCAGCCCTTCCAGCACGCGCATATGGTGCGGCGGCAAAGAGCTGATGCCGAACACCAGTACGCGCTCGGGCAGGCCGTCAATCGGTGCGGCGGCGTACAGCCGTGTCAGCAAGTCTTCGAGCAGGCGCGCACGGTGCGGGTGGCCGTCTTTGGTCAGCTCACGCCAGAGCAGCGCTTGCCAGCCTTCATCTGGGCCGAGGTCGAGCAGCTCGCTGCGTTCCCAGGCGGCCAGCCAGTCGTCGCGATACAGCAGGTATTGGTCGAATACGTCGGCGATCTTGACGGCCAGTGACAGCCGTCGGCGTTCATCGCCACCGTCCAGGTAATGCGCCAGACGCGGCGCCAGCGCCAGCTGTTCGGGCTCGCACAGCCAGTCATACAAGCGCCAACTCAGGCTGCTGGGGCTGAAGGCCGATTGCTCCGGCAGTTGCCCCAGGCACAACCGCGACACGTCCCAGACAAACTTGGCCGGCAGCTGCACCTCCAGCTGCATGGCAATGCCTTGCTTGCGTGCCAACTCCAGCGTCAGCCAGCGGCCCATGCCCTGACTGGGCACCACCACCAAGGCGGGCGCAAACGGCTCACGCATCGGCGTGGCCAGTAAGCGGGTGGCCAGCTCGCCGAGGGTTTCTAGGTCTGGGGCGTGGTAAAGGCTGAGCATGGGGGAACCGGCCTGCGAGTGAGGGCGCTAGGTTAGCAGCTCACCCTGCACCTCGGCAGGCCTGCGTACGGCGCCGGCGCATTTGACTCAGGTCAATGGTGTACCGCGTCGGTGACGTTAAAGTGCCATCACTATGCATACACCAGACCCCACGCCACGAATCATCTGCACCGACGCTTCGTTGGGTGCGCTACTGCGTGACTGGCTGGACAGTCACGCAGCAGCGGCCGACGTGATCTGTAGCCCCCACGATTGCAGCCAGGCGCCGCTGTGTCGCTGGCTCGAAGACGTACCGTTGGGGCAAGAGGGTCGGGTGCAGGCGGCGTTGCTTGATGCGGTGAGCACCTTGATACGTACCCGGCATGCCTTTAAATCGCGTGAACTGGCTGACTTACGCAGGCGCCTGGAGCAGTTGCTTGAGGAATTGTCAGCCCATGATCAATAAGGTACAAATGTTCTCCCAGTAGGTCCCGCCATCGCGGGGACCGGCTTTGCCGGGCAGGACTCAGGGCCTGCAAGACGAAGCGCCGATTCGCCATGTTCAGCACGAACGTGGCGGTCGGCGCTTTTTTTGTACCTGAGAAAAATAACTACAACAGGGACGGGACATGGACTCAGCGAAAGCATTCAACGAGCTGATTCAGCGTATGGGGCTGCATCGCCAGGAAATCCAGCAGCGCTGTAACCTGCTGGATTGGCAGAACAGCGACGCCGCACGGCTAAATGCTGCTGCCGACAATGCGGGCACCTTCCTGCAGGCGTTTACTGAACGGCTGTACCAACACCTTGAGCGTTTTCCTGGGCCATCCAGCGCGATCAGTAAACCGAGCACCCTGCAGCGCCTCAAACACAGCCAGCAGGATTACTACCAACGCCTGTGGCGCGGCCCCTATAACGCCGATTACGTGGCCAGCCGTCTGCGCATTGGCCTGATTCATCAACTGGCGGGGATCGAGCTCAAGTGGTACCTGGCCGGCTACCGGCTGTACCTCGACGAGATACTCGCCAAGTTGTTTGAGGCGCACCCAAACCAGGCGCTGTTCGCCAGCCTGCTCAAAGCGGTGTTCTTCGACATGACCCTGGCCATCGATACCTACAGCGCCGCGCAACGCAAGGCGCTGGAAGACAGCGAGGCGCGCTTTGCCCGGGCCTTACGCGGCGCCAATGACGGCATTTGGGACTGGCACCTGGGGCACGACCGCCTGTATGTCTCATCACGATGGGCGTCCATGCTCGGCCTGGATCGCGACAGCCTCGGCGAAGGCAGCGCCAGCTGGTTTAACCGCGTGCACCCGGACGATCTGCCGGCACTGCGCCAGGCCATCGAAAGCCATCGCAGTGGCATGAGCGCGCAACTGCATCACGAGTACCGGATACGCAGCAGCAAGGGTGACTACCTCTGGGTACTGGCCCGTGGCGTGGTCGAGACCGATGCCGACGGCCAGCAACACATGGCCGGCTCCCAAAGCGATATCACCCCGCGTAAGGCCATCGAACAACAGCTGCTGCATGCCGCTCGTCACGACCCCTTAACCGGGCTGGGTAATCGGTTGCGTCTTGATGAGCTGCTGCCGCAGGCCCTGCACCAGTTAAACCAGAGCTGCGCCCGTGAAGCCGCCTTACTGTTTATCGATTTAGACCGCTTCAAACTGATCAACGACAGCCTTGGGCACAATTGCGGCGACCAGGTGCTGATCGAGGTCGGCCGCCGCCTTTCCCACTGTTTACGGCCGGGCGACCATTTGTGCCGCTTTGGTGGCGATGAGTTTGTTGTCCTGCTCACCGATCTGGCCTGCGCCAGCGACGCCGAGCACGTTGCCCAGCGCATGCTCGACAGCCTGCGCCTGCCGCTGCACATGGCCGGGCAAACCCTGGTGGTCAGTGCCAGCATCGGCATTACCGCTTTACAGCCCAGTGATGCCTCGCAGGATGCCCTGCAGGCGGCTGATCTTGCCCTATATCAGGCCAAGCAGGCGGGTAAGGCGCAGTTCGCCCGCTTCAGCGATGAGCTACAGGTCAGCGCCCACTACCAGCTGGAGCTGGAAAGTGCTTTGGGTCAGGCGCTGGAGCGTGACGAGTTTGTGCTGCACTACCAACCGATTCTGCGCGTCAGGGAGCACGCGACTCAGTTTGTGGGGGTTGAAGCCTTGCTGCGCTGGCAGCGCGGCACAACCCTGGTGGCGCCGCAGGAATTTATCAGCTCACTGGAAGATTCCGGGGAGATCGTCCGGGTTGGCGACTGGGTGCTCCGCCAAGCCTGCAGCCAAGTGCGGGCCTGGCAACTGGCGGGACAACCCCAACTGCATTGCGCGGTGAACCTCTCCAGCCGCCAGTTGCGTCAGGAAAACTTTGTCGAGCGGCTGCGTGAAATCCTCCGCGACAGCGGCTTGGCCGCCACCGACCTGATACTGGAAATCACCGAAAGCCAGTTGTTGGAAGACAGCACCGCAACCTTGATCACCCTGCGCGCCCTGGCCAGCCTCGGTGTGCAGTTGGCCCTGGATGATTTCGGCACCGGTTACTCCTCGCTTGGTTACCTCAAGCGCTTCCCCCTGCACATCCTCAAGGTCGACAAAAGCTTCATCGGCGGCGCACCGCAAAATGCCGAACAAACGGCCATCAGCCGGGCAATTATCGGCCTGGGCCACAGCCTAGGGTTGGAGGTGGTCGCCGAGGGTGTTGAGCGCGCCGACCATGTGGATTTTCTCCGCGCCCAAGGCTGCCATATGGCCCAGGGCTATTGGTTTAGTCGCCCGCTGCCGGCGGCTGATCTGCACCGTCAGTTTATCCAGCGCACTAAGGCGCAGCCTGCAACGACCCCCTCTCAGGAATCACTCGAAGAGCCGACAGAACAATGAAAATAAATCTGCCCGTCAGCCAGCGTGAAATCGATGTACCGGCCCACGCCAATATTCTGTCCACCACCGACCTGAAAGGTGCCGTCAGCTACATCAACCCGGACTTCATCGCCATCAGTGGCTTTACCGAAGCGGACCTGTACGGCCGTAACCACAACCTGGTGCGCCATCCTGATATGCCGCCAGCGGCGTTCGCTGATCTCTGGCAAACCCTGAAAACCGGCAAGGCCTGGATGGGGCTGGTAAAAAACCGCTGCAAAAATGGCGACCATTATTGGGTCAGCGCCTATGTCACACCCGTGGTGCGGAATGGCCAGACCGTGGAATACCAATCGGTGCGCACCCGCACCACACCCGAGCGAATTGCCCGGGCCGACGCGCTCTATGCACAACTCAGTGCCGGGCAAACGCCGCTGCAACTGCGGCCACCCCGCCTGGCACTGGACACCCGCTTAAGCTTGCTGCTGGCGTTGCCGGTATTGGGCAGCGCCGCCTTGCTGGGCATCAGCGCTAGCCTGCCGTGGCTGACAGCCCTGGGCGCAGGTGTCGGCCTGGCCGGTGTTATGACGCTGGGCGTCAAACGGGCCTTGCGGCCATTGCGGCAACTGCAGCAGGACGCTCAGGCCGCGGCCAGCAACCCGCTCAGCCAATGGGTGTATAGCGGTCGGTGTGATGAGTTCGGGCAAATCGCGTTTGCTTTGCACAGCCTCAAAGCTGAGGCCGGCGCCGTGGTCGGGCGCATTGCCGACTCAGCCCGCCAGCTCAGCCAGGAAGCCGGCGAAATGGCCAGTGCCGTCAACTGCAGCAACCAGGCCAGCCTGCAGCAACAGTCAGAAACCGAACAGGTGGCCAGCGCCATTGGCCAGATGGCCACCAGCGTGCAAGAAGTGGCGCGCCATGCACAACTCAGCGCCAGTGCCGCCAGCGAAGCCGACCTGGAAACCAGCAGCGGCTTACAACTGGTCGAACAAACACGCCAGCAAATCAGCTCATTGGCCGCAGAAGTGCTGCAGGGCCATCAGGTCATTCAGCAATTGGAGCTGCACAGCCAGGACATCAACCAAGTGTTGGATGTGATCCAGGGTATTGCCGAACAAACCAACCTGCTCGCACTCAACGCCGCCATCGAAGCAGCTCGGGCCGGTGAGGCCGGGCGTGGCTTTGCGGTGGTGGCCGATGAGGTGCGCGGCCTGGCGCAGCGCACCCAGCATTCCACGGCAAAAATCCACAGCATCATCCAGGCGCTGCAGCTGGGCACTCACGATGCCGTGGCCATGATGGAGCGCAGCCAGGCGCAGGCGCAGAGCAGCGTTGATCAAGCGTTACAGGCCAGCCAGGCTCTGGACGGGATCAACCAGCGCGTGGCGCAGATCAGTGACATGAGCATCCAGATTGCCGCGGCCGTCGAGCAGCAAAGCGCCGTGGGTGACGACATTCAGCGCAACCTCTGCAGCATTCGCGAGGCCAACCAAAGCAGCGTTGCCGCCAGCCTGCAGAGCCACAACAGCGCTCAACAATTCGCCGAACTGGCCCAGCGCCTGCAATTTTTGGCTGACCAATTCTGGGGGCATCAGCGTTCTCGCTAAGCACGGCGTATCGTTCACGGTGAGCCAACACAGCCGCCCTCAACCGGCCACATCGGTATTACGTGGAGCGTGATAGGGTATTCAGGCGATGCCTCACGACTCAATGCACACGACGGGACGTATTGATGAGCCAGACAGAAGAAACCGCCGCCCTGGATATCTTCCCCTACCTGCAAGCGCTGTATGAACGCGGCGGTTCGGACATGTTTTTCAGTGTCGGTGCGCCGGCCCACCTGAAAATCGAAGGCCACAGCCGGGCACTGGATGAGCGGGTGCTCAAGCAAGGTGAGGTGCAGCAGCTGGCGTATCAGCTGATGAGCCAAAAACAGATCATGGAGTTCGAGCGTGATCTGGAAATGAACCTGGCGGTGAGCGTGCACGATGCCGGGCGTTTTCGGGTCAACGTGTATTACCAGCGCGGCCAGGTCGCCATGGTTGTGCGCCTGATCCAGAGCAAAATCCCCAATTTCGAAGCCCTTGGCCTGCCCTTGCTGCTGGAAAAACTCAGCATGCAGGACCGCGGTTTAATCCTGGTGGTGGGTGCAGCCGGCTCCGGTAAATCGACCACCCTGGCGGCCATGCTGGATTTTCGCAACCGTCACAAGGGCGGGCATATTGTCTGCGTCGAAGACCCCATCGAGTTCCTCCACTCGCACCAGTTGTCGATCATCGACCAACGCGAAATCGGCCTGGACACACACAGCTTTGCCGACGCCTTGCGCAACGTGCTGCGCGAAGCCCCCGATGTCATCATGCTCGGTGAAATTCGCGATGCCGCCACCATGCAACACGCGCTGCATTACGCCGAAACCGGGCACCTGTGCATCGCCACCTTGCACGCCACCAGCAGCAGCCATGCCATTGAACGCATTGCGCGGTTCTTCCCCGACGAGGCGCGCAAACAGGTGCTGGCGGATCTGGCGCAAAACCTTTTGGCGATAGTCGGCCAACGCTTGGTGCCGGGCCTGCAGCAAAAGCGCGTGGCCGCCATCGAGATGATGCTGGGCACGCCCTATATTCGTGACCTGATCCAGCGCGACCAGCTCAGCGACCTGCGCGAAGCCACCGCGCGGGCGCAGGAGCAAGGTCAGCAGACCTTCGATCAGCACCTGTATGTGTTGCTCGAAACGGGGCGCATTGCCCTGGCTGAAGCCCTCAAGTTTGCTGACTCACGCACTGACCTTGGGCTCAAGGTCAAACTGCAACGCGGCTTCTCCGCCGAAGACAATGAACTCAAAGTGCTGCGCGATTCCTGAGGTGTGCATTCACCCATACGCTTGCAGCACATCCAGGCTGATCATTTCAGTGGCTTTTTCATGGCAGGCATTAAGCAATACGGGCGGGGCGACACCGGCTTCATGCGCCTCCAGCCAGCGGCTGGCGCAAAGGCACCAGCGGTCACCCGCTTTAAGGCCCGGAAAGTCCCACTCAGGCCGTGGCGTAATCAAATCGTTGCCCTGCGCCAAGCTGAATTGCAGGAAGGCGTCGGTGACGACCGCGCACACCACATGCCGGCCCTTGTCCGCGTCACCGGTGTGACAAAAGCCATCGCGGTAAAAGCCGAGACGGCGTTGCCCGCAGCATGGCTCCAGTGACGTGCCCACTACATTTTTTGCGGTGGTCTGCATCTCGCCCTCCTTTTTGGGGTCGTACCTCAATATCCGGTCATTTCAAGGTAACCGACTGCCGTATGGCTGCCTGAGACATTGACCGGCCCTTCCCAATAGGGAATACCCGTGCCCATCCAGGCATTGGGGTTGAGCGCCTGGGCGGTTACATCGAAATGCTTATGGGCAATCTGCAACCGCCACTGGGTCGGCAGCGTTCGACCGGCCACGTTGCTCTCGGCTAACGGCGTCATGCTGATCTGTGATGCGTTCAGCGGCTCTGCAACGCCGGCGGGCGTGATCCAGGTGCCCGAATAGAAGTGGCTATTGTCATCACTGCGCAGGCGGAACAGCATCAGCTTGCTGCCATCGTGCAGGTGCAGGGAAAACCAGTCCCAGCCTTGTTGATCCGCCGCCAGCGGCTGGCTGCTCCATTCTCTATCCAGCCACGCCTTGCCGCTGACCCGGCGCATCTCGCCTTGCCATTGCACCTCGCCATCAACCTGAAAAAACGGCTGGCTGTAATACCAGGACGCCTGGCCACGCTCGGACTTCTGGCTAAAACCGCGGTCGCCGTGCAGCACCAGTGGCGCGCTCGTGTGCAGGTTTAGGGCATAGCTAAAGTTCGCCCCAGTGGCCCGGACCTGCAAGGGACTGAGTTGCAATGAATTCAGTGGCTGGGCGGTGTCGCCAGCCAGCGACCAGTCATCGATCCACGCCTGGAAAGGCTGCGCACGCACGCCGGCCTGGCCAATCCCCCCTCGGGCCAAACGGTCGGCATGCTGATGACCGTCTGCGCGGGTCAACGCGGCGTGGCCCAGCCACACCTGGGCGCTTTGCCAGCCCGCCTCGGCCTCGCTGCTGTTTTGCGCTGCCATGGCCTGACGAAACAGGGTCCATTGCGCGCCCCATTGCTCACCGCGCTCATCGGTCAGGTTGGCGGTCACGTACCACCATTCAATCCGGTAACCGGGGTGCGCCGCAAAATCCGCCGGGAAAACCAACGGCTCACCGCGCGTCACGGCGCTAAACCCCTGAGCCTCACTGCCCAGGCCAGCAAAACTGGCGGGTGCAGGCGCCTGGGCGCCATCGCAGCCCAACAACACGCTATAGCTGAGCGCTACCAGCCACCTACGCATCATGGGCAAAGCTCCTAAGCAGACGGGTGGGCCCGGTGCGCAGGATGCGCCAGGCAGGGCCAATACTCGCCAGCAACACCGCCAGCAACGCCAGCAGTACCAAGGTCAGCCACTGCCCAGGAAACCAATGCCACGGCAGGCGCCAGCCAAAGGCCTGAACATTGACCACCTCGACCAGGCACCAGGCCAGCACCAGCCCCAGCGGGATCGCCAGCAGGCAGGTCAACGCCGCCAGCATCAGCATCTGCGCCACACTCAGCGCGGCCAGCTGGGCGGGCCGCAGGCCCATGGCCCAGAGCGGTGCAAGCTGGCTCAGGCGGCTGTCTGCCAGGCCAAGCAGGCTGGTAAACAACGCCACGGCGGCCACTCCCAGGGTGAGGGTGTTGAGCGCGGCGGTGGCGGCAAAGGTCTGCTCAAAGATGGTTTGCGAATAGGCCTTGAGCGCAGCCTGATCAATCACGCGACTGTCGCCCAGGTCGAATGCGTCACGCAGCGCCGCCACCAGCGGCGCGGCACTGTCCGGGTTGACCAAGACACCGATACCGCTCACCGGCTGCTCGGCCCAGCGTTGCTGCAGGCCTGCGGCGCTCACCAACAGCTGCCCCTTGGGGTTACCGTAGTCGGCATACCGCCCGAGTATGTTCAGCGACCAAGGGCCCGCGGGGGTATCCAGCGTCAGAGTGTCGCCCAGTGACAGTTTCAGGCGAAAGGCCAGTTGCTCGCTGATCAGCGCCCCCTCGCCTGCCGCCAGCGGCGGCCAAGGGTCGGCGCTTGATTCAAGCAACGGCCAGGTTTGCGCATACAACGGATGATCGATCACACCGCTCACCTGAGTAGGCCAGCCACCGACTCGCGTCTCCAGCTCCCAGGTCGGCAGCTGAGTGCTGACCTGCGGCTGCTGATCCAGCCAGCGACCGATGGCCGCCGCCTGCGCGGCATCTTGCGGGCGCACATAGATATCGGCCGCCAAACGCTGATCCAGCCAGCCGGTAAAGGTCTGCCGAAAACCCTCGGTCATGCTGCCGACACCAATATTGGCGGCCAACGCCAGTAACAGCGCCATCAACGCGATGCTCAGGCCCGAGACCTGCTGCTGACTGTCCGCCCAGAACCATTGCCGCACGGGGCCAGCGGGGCGCCTCTGGGCAAGGTGCAACAGCGTTTGCAGGCACAAGGGCAGCAGCAAGGCCGCCCCCAGCAGCAGGCCAGCGAGCAAAGCAAAGCCGCTGCGCAGGGAGTCACCCCACACCGCCAGCACCGCTGCCAGCGCAAGCAACATCACCCCCAGCAGCGTTTGCAGCCGAATGGCCCGCCCCTGCGCTTCACGCCAGGCCTGTGGCCGGGCCCAGGCCAATACCGGCAGGCGCATGGCCGCCAACACACTGCTACCGCCGGCAATCAGCGTACCGAGCAGGCTCATGCCCAACCCCGATAGCCACCAACTCGCATTCAGTGCCAATTGACCGGCCACTTGTGCGCCATACAGGCCGCGCAGGCTGGCAGCGATGTCGCCAATCAACAACGCGGCCAAGGCAAAGCCGCTGAGCACACCCAGGCTGCCGCCGATCAAGGCCAATACCAGTAATTCCAGCAGTAGCACGGCGAGCAGGGTTCTTAGGCTGACGCCGCACGCGCGCAGGGTCTGCAACAGTCCACGGCGCTGCTCCATGGCCAGTCCTGCGGCGGCATGGACAATAAACAGCCCGACCACGAAGGCCAATAAGCCGAGCGCCGTCAGGTTGAGGTGAAAGCTGTCAGTAAGGCGCGCCAGATCAGCTTCACCGCCCTCTTGCCACACCAGTGGCAGGGTGTCCGGCAGCGGCGGCCGAGTCGCGGCGAAAGCTGACTCAACCACGAGCTGGCTGACCTTGTCCGCCTGGTCGAGCAGGCGCTGAGCCTGACTGATATCGACTAACAGCATGCCCGGCGGCAAACCCGGCACCACGTGCAGGGGCGGCAGTGGCTTACCGTCAACCAGGGTCGGGATCGCGCCAGGTTCAAGGCCCAATTCGGCAAGGGTGTCGGCCGCTATCCAGGTCATCCCTGGCGCCAGCATAAAGGCGCGCAGACGGTCCTGATCCTGCACCTCGGTCTCAACTGCGCCGCCAGCCGGCAGGGTCAAGGGCTCAATACCGGTGAGCTGTAACCGCCGCACGGCCGTGGCCCCCGCCACTTGTACGCTGCCCTGCAACATGGGCGACACCGGCCAGCCTGCACGCCGCAGGGTGACGAAGTGCTGTTGCGCGAAAGCCTGCCCCCCAGGCGCGACCAGCAGCGTTTGCGCGCCACCGGCAAACAGCTCAGCGGCGCGATCGTAGCTGTCCCGCGCCTGACTGTTGAGCGCCTGCACGCCCGTCCAGAGCGCGGTCGCCAACCACAGCCCCACCAACAGGCAAGCAGCCTGCACTGGGTGGCGGCGCCAATGGCTGAGCAGCGTGTGCAATACCCAGCCGGCATGGCGGATCACGCCGCGCTCCCATGCAGGCGTCCCGCTTTAAGTACCAGCTGCCGGTCCAGCCGAGCGGCTAGGCGGGCGCTGTGGGTCACCATCAACAAACTCGCACCGGCCTGCTGCACCAGGTCGAGCAACAGGGTCATCACCTCATCAGCCGTTTGCTCATCAAGGTTCCCGGTCGGCTCATCCGCCAGAATCAGCGGCGGGCGCACGGCCAAGGCACGCCCGACGGCGACGCGCTGCTGCTGGCCCCCTGAAAGTTGCTCCGGGTAGCGCTGCAACAGTTCACTGAGGCCCAACTGCTGCGCCAGCTGGCTCAGCCAGGCTTGATCCACCCGCCCCGCGAGACGCGCCTGAAACGCCAGGTTATCAACCACGCGCAGAGAAGGAATCAGATTGAACTGCTGAAAAATAACCGCCACGTGGTGGCGCCGAAAGGTGGCGCGCGCCGCTTCGTCCAGCCCACCAAGGGTGTGGCCGCCAACGTGGATATCACCACTGTCGGCCTGATCCAGCCCCGCCACCAGATGCAGCAGCGTGCTCTTGCCGCTACCGGATTCACCCATCAACGCGAGGCTGTGGCCGGTCTCCAGGCGCAAACTGACACCGTCGAGCACCGCAAGCTGGCCCTGCGGCCCGCTGTAGGCTTTTTTCAGGTTCTTTACATCCAGCACCTTGAGTGACTCCCGAGCAGGCGTGAACCCGCATATTAATTAATAACTGCAGATGAATGGCCCACCCGCTGAGCGTTATAAAACAAACCGCTGAAACTACAAAGGCAGCCGAGGCTGCCTTTGTAGGACGAGGTTAGCGCATCACGCTGGCGCGTTACCTAAGGCTGAGCGGCGCCGACGCTGCAACCAGACCACCAGGGCGAACAGCAGGAAGCCCGGAATCCACATTAACTCCTTGGTCCAGCGATCCGTTGGTGCGCGCACCTTGAGGATTTCCTGATCGAACTCCAGGCCCGCTTCGGCCGCCGGGCTGCCGAAGGTGACGCTGTCGACCAGCACCTTACCGCCCTCTTCATAGGTCAGCAGGCCGAGCTTCTCCAGGCGCTCTTCACCCGTGGCGCCCTCCGGCACAGGCAGCAACAGGCTGAATTCGCGGGCATCGCCCACGGCATCTTCACCTTTGATGCGCAGACGCAGCTGGCTGCCATCGGCCACATCACCCAGGGCCTGAGTCAGTTGCGCCGGCGGGATGTCACGGTAAGGGTCGTGCACCATGTCCATCCAGAAGCCCGGCCGGAACAAGGTGAAGGCCACCAGTAACAGCAATACGTTTTCATACCAGCGGCTGCGCACCAGGAAGTAGCCCTGGCTGCCGGCGGCGAAAATCAGCATGGCCGCGGTGGCGATGATAAAGATCAGCACGCCGTGCCAGAAATCCACGTCGATCAGCAACAGGTCGGTATTGAAGATAAACAGGAACGGCAACACCGCCGTGCGCAGGCTGTAGTAGAACGCTTGAATCCCAGTCTTGATCGGGTCGCCCTTGGACACTGCTGCAGCGGCAAACGAGGCCAGGCCCACCGGCGGCGTGACGTCGGCCATGATGCCGAAGTAGAAGACGAACAGGTGCACGGCAATCAGCGGCACAATCAGGCCGTTCTGCTGGCCGAGGGTGACGATCACCGGTACCAGCAGGCTGGACACCACGATGTAGTTGGCGGTGGTCGGCAGGCCCATGCCCAGCACCAGGCTGAAGATCGCCGTCAGCACCAGCATCAGCAGCAGGTTGCCCATCGACAGCAGCTCAACCAGATCAGCCAGCACCAGGCCAACCCCGGTTTGCGACACCGCGCCGACGATGATGCCCGCCGCTGCGGTGGCAATACCGATGCCGATCATGTTGCGCGCGCCGGCAATCAGGCCTTCACGCAGGTCGATCACGCCGTCCATAAACGAGCCGTGGGCATGCGTGCCATCGGTGCGCAGCCAGGTCAGCAATGGGCGCTGGGTGAGCAGGATGATCACCAGCATCACGCTGCCCCAGAAAGCCGACAGGCCCGGAGACAGGCGCTCAATCATCAGGCACCAGACCAGCACCACCACCGGCAGCAGAAAGTGCAAACCGGAAAGCAGCACGGCGCGGGTTTGCGGCAATTTGTCGAGCGGCGCGTCCGGGTCTTCTTCGGGCAGCACCGGTACGCTGGCGGCAATTTTCAGCAGGCCCAGGTAGACCAGCGCCAACAGCGCGCCGATACCTGGCAAGGCGTATTCACCCAGCGCCGGCTTGAGCCAGCCGAGGCCGTAATACACCGCCAGCGACAAGCCGCTGATCAGCGCCGCACCAAAGGCGAAGCCGGTCAGGCGACGCAACCAAGGCTTGGGCTGATGCCCGCCCACCGGCTGCAGGCCGAGCTTGAGGGATTCTAGGTGGACGATATACAGCAGGGCGATATAGGAAATCGCGGCCGGCAGGAAGGCGTGCTTGATGATCTCGACATAGGGCATGCCGATGTACTCGACCATCAGAAAGGCCGCCGCACCCATCACCGGCGGCATGATCTGGCCATTCACCGACGACGCCACTTCCACCGCGCCGGCCTTCTCGGCCGAGAAGCCGGTGCGCTTCATCATGGGGATGGTGAAGGTGCCGGTGGTCACCACGTTGGCAATCGACGAGCCGGAAATCAGACCGGTCAAACCAGAAGCCACCACGGCCGCCTTGGCCGGGCCACCACGGAAGTGGCCGAGCATGCTGAAGGCCAGCTGAATAAAGTAATGCCCTGCGCCCGCGCGTTCGAGCAGCGCGCCGAACAGCACGAAGAGAAACACGAAGCTGGTGGATACGCCGAGGGCGATGCCGAACACCCCTTCGGTGGTGATCCACTGGTGGTTGGCCATCGCATTGAAGCTGACCCCACGGTGCGCCAGCAGCCCGGGCATATACGGCCCGGCCAGGCTGTAGATAAGAAACAGCAAGGCAATAATCGCCAGCGGCGGGCCAAGGGCGCGGCGCGTGGCTTCCAGCAACAACGGAATGCCGATACAAGCGGTAACCAAGTCAGCCGTGGTCAGGCTGCCCGGACGCAAAGCCAGCTGCTGGTAGAAGATAAACAGGTAGGCGGCGCTGGCGGCAGCGACCAGGCCCAGGGCGACATCCAGCAGCGGCACGCGATCGCGCGGCGACTTGCGAAAGGCTGGGTAAGCGAGAAACGCCAACAGCAGGGCAAACGCCAGGTGGATAGCGCGGGTTTCGGTGTCGTTGAACACGCCAATGCCGAACACAAACGGCAGCGGCGAGGCGATCCACAGTTGAAACAGCGACCAGAGCAGGGCCAGGCCGGTGATCACCTGCGCCATGGCCCCCAGCGGGGTGCGCGCACCGACATCCTGGGCGATCAGTTCTTCGGTGGACAGTTGCTTGTCATGCATGGGTTGAGCCTGCATTCGAGAGTACGGAAAACGGCAAAACCCGCAGCCTTGCAGCTGCGGGTTTGCTTATCTAAAGACGCTAGCCTGTTTCCAGGCCGTAAGCCGTCTAAACCTGTTTACGATCTCGCGATCGTCAGCAGGCTTACAGCCAGCCGCGCTCTTTGTAGTAACGCACGGCACCTTCGTGCAGCGGTGCGCTGAGGCCGACTTTGATCATGTCTTCTTCTTTCAGGTCAGCAAATGCAGGGTGCAGACGCTTGAAGCGATCAATGTTGTCGAACACCGACTTAACCAGCTGGTAAACCACTTCTGGGCTGGCTTTAGCCGAGGTGGACAGCACCGCTTTGCCCCCGATCGATGGGGTTGGCGCGTCGTTGCCCTTGTACACGCCGCCGGGAATATCGGCCTTGGTGTAGTAGCTCTTCTCCGCCAGCAGCTTGTCGATTTCAGCACCGGTCACTGGCACCAGTACGGCGTCGGTGGTGGTGGTCGCTTCCTGGATCGCGCCATTCGGATGGCCGACGAAGTAGGTCATCGCGTCGATGTTGTTGTCGCCCAGGGCAGATGCTTGCTCAGCGGGCTTCAACTCGGCAGCCAGGGAGAAGGCGGAGCGATCCCAGCCCTTAACCTGCATGATCTCTTCGAGGGTATCGCGCTGACCGGAACCTGGGTTGCCGATGTTGACGCGCTTGCCTTTGAGGTCATCGAAGCTGGCGATCTTGGCATCACGGCGGGCGAGGATGGTGAACACCTCACTCTGCAGCGAGAACACCGCACGGATGTCCTCCATGGCGCCTTCTTTCTCGAACGGTGCCACGCCTTTCATCGCTTTGAACTGGTGATCCGACTGCATGATGCCGAAATTGAATTCGCCACTGCGGATGCCGTTAACGTTGGCCACACCGCCGCCGCTGGCTGGGGCGTTGCACTTAATGTTGTGTTCGGTCGCACCGCGATTGAGGAAGCGGCAGATCGATTGACCGGCAACGTAATAAACGCCGGTTTGACCACCGGTGCCGATGGTGACGAATTTCTCTTCGGCCTGTACGGCGCTGCTCAGGGTAATACCTGCGAGTGCAGCCGACAGGGCCCATGTCAGGGATTTACCTTTCATGGGAGTTCTCCTTTTCTGTTTGTTTTTGGACCCGTACGCCCCTTTTGAGTGCGCCCGGGAGAACAAGAGTCTAACCGCTCAGGCCCAGGTTGCACGACGTAATACCGAACAACCCCACTAACCCGCGTATTTATGACCCACCACACCCGCTTGGATACCTGCTTGGGTGCCGCCAACATTAATTGCACGCATGCCGGACGGCGGATAATGACCGAGGCCGAGTGGACAATCACCTGTTTTTATCCGCGGCACGCTATCGGGCGAAGGCGGTGATACACGAACAAGGCCGGCCAAAGCGCGTTGCCAGCGGCGACAGATGCTTGCGCCCTGGCCAGCTGGGCGCGTTATGCTCTGCGCCCCGCCACTCGCCCAAGTATGCCGCCATGAGCCAAGCCGAACAGAACCTGCGTATCGATTACATCGAATTCGCCGCCGTCGACCTGCCGGCGCTCAAGCAGTTTTATCAACAGGTGTTTGGCTGGCGCTTTACCGACTATGGCCCGCACTACAGCAGCTTTACCGACGGGCGCCTAACGGGCGGCTTTACCACCGACAGCGCAGTGGGTGCCGGCCCGCTGGTGGTGATTTACGCCACGGATCTGGAAGGGGTGTGCGCTCACGTGGCGGCGGCGGGCGGGCAGATCACCCAGGAAATCTTCAGCTTCCCCGGCGGGCGACGCTTCGCGTTCAGCGACCCGAGCGGCAATCGGCTGGCCGTGTGGTCGGAGTAATCGCGTTCTTATGCCCGTCTTAAAACAACAGATGTTCAAGCTGATTGCGCTGGTCCAGCGTCACCCCGGCATGGTCGCGATTTTTGGCTTTGCCTCTGGGCTGGCGAGCTTTCTGCTGGTCGAGCGGCAGGCCGAACTGGCACAGGTATTGGCGCTGGTGATGCTGGTCAGCTGGCTGTGGCTGATTTTGGAAAACGTCCTGCGTGAGAGCATCGCTAAACGCTTCGGCTTCGAGTTGCCGCCACCCTTGCTGCGCTACGCGACGCAGATGATCCACCAAGAGAGCCTGTTCTTCGTCCTGCCGTTCTTCTTTATCACCACCACGTGGGACAGCGGCCAGTTGTTATTCAGCGGCCTGTTGGCGGCGGCGGCATTGGTCTCGATTATCGACCCGCTGTACTACCGCTGGCTGGCACCGAAACGCTGGCTGTTTCTGGCCTATCACACCCTGACGCTGTTCGCCGTGCTGCTCACGGCGCTGCCGATCATCTTCAAACTGACCACCCCGCAGAGCTATCAACTGGCGCTGGCGGCGGCGGTTATCCTGTCCTTTCCCTCGCTGTTCGCGATTATCACCGTGCAGCGCTGGTGGCGTGGGCTGCTGCTGGTCGGCCTGACCCTGGCCCTCGGCGCAGGCGGTTGGTTGGTGCGAACCTGGGTGCCGCCCGCCACCCTGTGGCTGACCGAGGAAGCGGTAACCCGTGAATTCGACAACGCAAACCGCACGCCGGGCGCGCGTATCAAGGAGTTGAGCGTGGCGCAACTGCGCAGCGAGGGCCTGTATGCCTACACCGCGATCAGTGCGCCGCGGGGGCTGAATGAGCGGATTTATCACGTTTGGCGGCGCGACGGCGGCGAAGTCGAACGCATCGCCCTGAACATCCACGGTGGCCGCAAAGAAGGCTACCGCGCCTGGACCCACAAACAGAACTTCCCCGCCGACGCCGTAGGCCGCTGGCAGGTGCAGGTGCTGACTGAAGCCGGGCAGATGATTGGTGTGCTGCGCTTTAAGGTGGTGGAGTAACCACGGCTAAACCAATCCGGGCTAAACGGTTGTACTGGCTTTAGCCGAAGAACCAGTAGCACACCAGGATAGCCGCCACCACGCCGGCAAACTCCGCCAGCAGCGCGCAACCCACAGCATGGCGTACGCGCTGGATACCCACCGCGCCGAAGTACACCGCCAGTACGTAAAAGGTGGTTTCCGTGCTGCCTTGCACCGTGGCGGCGACTAACGCCGCAAAGCTGTCGACGCCCTGAGTTTGCATGGTTTCAATCAACATGGCCCGCGCCGCACTGCCGGAAAACGGCTTAACCATGGCCGTGGGCAGGGCCTCGACAAAGCGCGTGTCCCAGCCAATCACCTCGACCAACCAGCGAATGCCGTCGAGGCCAAACTCCAAGGCGCCAGAAGCGCGCAGCACGCCAATCGCGCAGAGCATCGCCACCAGGTAAGGCAGCAGGCTCTTGGCCACGTCGAAACCTTCTTTGGCGCCTTCAACAAACTCCTCGTACACCGCCACCTTTTTCAGCGCGCCCATCAACACAAACAGCATGATGATGCCGAACAGGGTGAGGTTGCCCGCCAGCGACGAAAGGGCTGCAAGCGCGGTGGCCGACATGGTCGCCAGCAGCGCCATAAACGCGCCCAAAGCCAGCGCGCCCGGCACAAGGTATGCCAGCACCACCGGGTCCCATAGGCGCAGGCGCTGCATCAGCGCCACCGACAGCAGGCCGACCAGGGTTGAGGCGCTGGTGGCCAGCAAAATCGGCAGAAACACTAGAGTCGGGTCGGGCGCACCTTGCTGGGCGCGGTACATAAAAATGGTCACCGGCAGCAGGGTCAGCGACGAGGCGTTAAGAACCAGAAACAGGATCTGCGCATTACTCGCCGTGGTGCTGCTGGGGTTGAGGGTTTGCAGGGCGCGCATGGCCTTGAGGCCAATCGGCGTGGCGGCGTTGTCCAGACCCAGGCCGTTGGCGGCGAAGTTCATGGTGATCAGGCCGAGGGCCGGATGGCCACGCGGCACTTGCGGCATCAGCCGCGCAAACAGCGGACCGAGCAGGCGCGCCAGGGCATCAACCAGGCCGGCTTTTTCCGCGATACGCAGCAGACCGAGCCAGAGGGTCAGGGTGCCGAACAGCAGCACCATAACCTCGACCGACAGCTTGGCCATGGCAAACAGGCTTTCGACCATGGCAGCGAATACCGCCGGGTCATCGCCGAGTAACCAGCGTGACAGGCCGGCAATCGCCGCCACCACGAAAAACCCTAGCCACAAGCCGTTGAGCATGCTGTCTCTCCCCCAATTAGTTGGCGCGATGATAGCGCGGCTTATACAAAGGAGGTGGAGAGAGTCTTTTTACGAGCTTGCGAGCTAGAGTCCTGCAAGGCAAAAACAGGCGAGGAAGCGGAGTGTACTGTTGTACATGAGCATTCCGAGCCTGTTTTTAACGCAGCAGGGCCGACGCGCAGCAGATCGTAAAGAGACTCTTAGTACCAGTTCGGGTCACTTCTCAGCTGCTCTTGCAGCAGCTGCTGAGTCGCTTCACCCGGTTCGCCGAGCCAGCGCAAGGTCGCGTGCTGGCTGGGTGCTTTGTCCGTCGGCAGGCCGTCGGGCAGTTGCACATAGAGGGCGTAGGCATCTTCTTTATCCCAACTGAAGGCGACGTAGAGGCGCTGGTTGAAGCAGTTGTCTTGTTCGCATAGCTGGCCAACCAGGTACTTGTCACCGTCGTCGTCCAAGCCCTGCATGGGGCTGGCGATGCCGCTGAGGTTCATGATCCAGTCCGGCAAACGGCTTTCGTCTTCCACTAACGCCTGCCAGGTTTGCTGGTAGGCCGGGTCACTGGAAAGCAGCTCATTGAGGCGGAATTGGCCATCAGTATCCGCAGCCAAAGCCGCCGCACTGCCGCCCAGCAACAGAGCGGCAAGCAGCGTCTTGATGGTCATGACAACTCCTTTATCCACGTGGACGACGGCCCATGATGAACGACACAACAAACAGCACCAGAAAGACCAAGAACAGGATTTTGGCGATCCCGGTGGCGGTGCCGGCGATACCACCAAAGCCCAGAACAGCGGCGATGATGGCAATGATCAGAAAGGTAATGGCCCAACTCAGCATGGTGATACTCCTTATCGGCTCAAGGGTGCGCCACAGCGCAGGAAAACCCAGTGTGGCCTACGCCACACTGGAACAGGTTCAGCGCATGGACTGTTTCAGGGTGCGCATGCGGTCATGGTTGGCACGCACTTTCGGCATTTCGGCCACCAGCAGTGCTTTTGTCGCTGGATCGGCGCTTTCCAATGCATCTTCAAAGGCATGCAGGATGCGGTCTTCGGCTTCTTCCAGCTGCGCCACGTAAGTGGCCTCGGTATCGCTGACGAGGTTGGCCTTGGTGTCGGCGTAAACCTGGCGCAGTTTGCCGACGAAAGTACCGCCACTGGCGGGCACGTCCTGATTGGCGGCCACTTTTACCGCGAGCGCACGGATCAGCTCAGATTTGCTCTGCGACATGTCGCGAAATAGCACCTGCAGGCGCACGTCTTTCACTTCGTCGTGGGCATGCTCGTAAAAGCGCTGACCGTCACGGGTGATCTCGATCAGCTCATTGAGTTGCTTGGTGGTGTCAGTCATGGTGGATCTCCTGTGGTGTAGTGGCTGCCCAAGCAGCCGCAAACAACAGGCAGCGCCCGCGAGGGCCGCTGCCCGGATGGGTTAGCTGCCGATGCGCAGTGCGTCGGCGTCAACGCCGCGCACGCCACGGATATTGCGCGCGGTTTCAACCGCCAATTGCTTCTCGGCGTTGCTCAGCACGGTGCCGCTGAGGCTGACCATGCCCTTCTGGGTGTCGACTGAAATATCCAGGCCGTCGAGGTTACGGCTGTAGAGAAAGCTGGATTTCACCTTGCTGGTGATCCACGCATCGCTGATCACTGCAGCGGTGTCGTCAGCGGCGTTTTGCGCCTTGGCCGCAGTGCTGTCGGTGGCGCTGACACTCAGCTGGTTGTTCACCGCACGCACGCCGTCGGTGTTAGCGGCCAGGCGACCGGCCAGCTCTTTGGCCTCGGCGGTCTGCGCGCTGCCGATCAGGCTGACTTTGCCGTTCACCGCGTTGACGTTGATGTCCAGCCCTTCAGTGTTGCTGTTCCACAGCAGCTTGGATTTCACGGTGGCGACCAGGGTCGCGTCGTCAAAACGCTGCGACAGGGTTGGCTCGGTGCTGGCTTTGGCTTCAAAAGTCGGGTCGAGGGTCAGCTGGTTGTCGACTTTTTTCACGCCGTCGATACCCAGCGCAATCTGCTCGGCCAGGTCACGCTCAACAGCGGTTTCCACTTTGCCGGTGAGCGTGGCGGTGCCGTTCGCCACATCGACATCGATAGGGAACGGGTTGAGGTGGCGATTAAGGGCTATGGCAGTCCAGATCGAGCCCTCCTGGCGTGCTTCGCTGAGCGCACGGCTGGTATCGCCCTCGGCCGCATAGGCGGTGAAAGGCGTCAGGCCAATCATGCCCGCGGTGGCAATGGCCAGGGTCAGCGTCTTCAACTTATGCATGGCAGCTCCTCCAATGGATAACAATCAGGCAGCCGTTTGTCGCCGCCGTTACTGCTAGTTCGCAAGCGCCATGCCAGCTTTTTAAATCAGAACAACCTCATAAATATCAATGACTTAAATAAACTCATCAAACAGCCCCTACATGCAGCCTGCATGATCAACGCGGAACGGCCGTGCAACTTGCACGACCGCGCATGGACTAAGCCTGTGCACTTAGCAAAGGAGAAGGACATGCACGCAAGCACAGATGAACACAGCCTTGGACGTATTCTGCTGGTCGATGACGAGCCGGCCATACTGCGCACCTTCCGCTATTGCCTAGAAGATCAGGGCTATCAGGTGAGCACCGCCAACAGCGCCGCCCAGGCGGACGCTCTGCTGCTGCGCCAGGTTTTCGACCTGTGTTTCCTCGACCTGCGCCTGGGCGAAGACGACGGCCTGGAGGTACTCGCCCAGCTGCGCCTGCAAGCGCCCTGGATGCGCGTGGTGATCGTCACCGCGCACTCGGCGGTAGACACCGCCGTGGACGCCATCCAAGCCGGGGCAGCGGATTATCTGGTCAAACCCTGCAGCCCCGAGCAGCTGCGTCTGGCCGCCGCCAAACAGCTGGAAGCACGCCAGTTGATCGAGCGCCTGGAGCGCCTCGAAGGCTATGTGCGCAAGCCTGGCGACGGTCTGGACTCACAGAGCCCAGCCTTGATGGCGGTGCTGCAGACAGCCAAACAGGTGGCCGACACCGATGCCAATATCCTTATTCTGGGTGAATCCGGCACCGGCAAGGGCGAACTGGCGCAGGCCATTCACCGCTGGAGCAAACGCACCAAAAAATCCTGCATCACCATTAACTGCCCGTCGCTGACAGCCGAGCTGATGGAAAGCGAGCTGTTCGGGCATAACCGCGGAGCCTTTACCGGCGCCAGTGAAAGCACCCTGGGGCGGGTCAACCAGGCCGATGGCGGCAGCCTGTTCCTCGATGAAATCGGTGACTTCCCGCTGGCCCTGCAGCCCAAACTGCTGCGGTTTATCCAAGACAAAGAGTACGAGCGCATCGGCGATCCGCTGACCCGAAAGGCGGATGTGCGCATCCTCGCGGCCACCAACCTCAACCTGGATGAAATGGTCCAGCACGGGCGTTTTCGCGAAGACCTGTTGTACCGCCTCAACGTCATCACCCTGACCTTGCCGCCGCTGCGCGAGCGCCGTGAAGATATCCTCGATTTGGCCGAGCGCTTTTTGGCGCGCTTCGTCGTCGAGTATGCGCGGCCCGCACGCAACTTCAGCGAGGAAGCGCGCGAGGCGCTGCTGACTTACGCCTGGCCGGGCAATATTCGCGAGCTGCGCAACGTCATCGAGCGCGCCAGCATCATCTGCAGCGAGGCACTGGTGCAGGTCAGCCACCTGGGCTTTAACGCCCAAGCCAGCCCCTGCGCGCCGCAGATCGGCGACTCGCTAAGCCTGGAAGCCTTGGAGAGGGCCCATATCAGCGCGGTGATGGCCAACAGCGAAAGCCTCGACCAAGCGGCAAAAACCCTCGGCATTGATGCCTCAACCCTGTACCGCAAGCGCAAGCAGCTCAGCCTGTGAAGCTGCGTAGCCGGCTGTTTATCAGCAGCAGCGCCTTGCTGACCGTGGCCATCGTCGGGTTGCTGCTGGGCATGTTCAGCGTGCTGCAGCTGACCCAGGTACAAAACCAGGCGATGACTCGCAATTTGCAGATCATCGATGCCAGCCTGGGCCTGCGTCAGGAGCTGGGCAAACAGGTGATTCTGCTGCTCGCCGAAGACCTCGACCGCGACGCCCTGAAAGCCTCCGATCAGCAGTTCCAACGCTGGCTGCAGCGGGCGACGGAAAGTGCCACCGACGACAGCGACCGCCAGGCGATTGCCGAGATTGAGCGCGCCTACGGCAACTTCGATAACCTGCTGGCCAAACCGCTGACGGTGCGCCGCGAGCTGCTCAGCAATGACAGCTTCGGCCGCGCCATCGAAGCGTTACGTGACCGCATCAACGCGGTACAGACGCGCTATGTCAACGCCGTCGAGGTTGAAGAAACCCGCGCACGGGAACGCGCCTGGCTGATCGCAGGCTTGCTCGGGCTGATTTGCATGGCGGTGCTGGTCATTGGGTTTGTCACCGCGCACAGCATTGCCCAACGCTTCGGCCGGCCTATCGAGGCGCTGGCGCGCGCCGCGGATCAGATCGGCCAGGGTGATTTCCAGGTCACCCTGCCGCTGACCCCGGTGGCGGAAATGTCCGCCCTGAGCCAGCGCTTCGGCCTGATGGCCGAGGCCCTGCGTGAGTTCAAGAACAGTGACGTTGAAGCCCTGCAGGCCGAGCAGCAACGCTTGCAGGCGGTGCTCGACAGCATCGACGACGGCTTGCTGATCTTCGATTGCGCCGGCCGGGTCGAGCACATCAATCCAGTGGCGCAGCGCCAACTGGGCTGGGGCGATGCCCAGCTTGGGCAGAAACTGGACGTAGCCCTGCAGCGGCCCGACCTGGCCGAACAACTGCACAAGGTGCTGCAAGGCGAAAGCCTGGACGAGCTGCTGGATGACGTGCAGACCGAGGTCGACGGTGAGCAGCGTGTGCTGGCCTACAGCCTGTCCGGCGTTCACCACAGTGAGGGGCGGTTTATGTGCGCGGTGATGGTGCTGCGCGATGTCACCGAGCAGCGTGCCTTTGAGCGCGTGCGCAGCGAGTTCGTGCTGCGCGCCTCGCATGAACTGCGCACCCCGGTCACCGGCATGCTGATGGCGTTTTCGCTGCTGCAAGAGCGCCTGCAGTTTGCCGACGAGTCGCGCGAGAACGACCTGCTCACCACCGTGAATGAGGAAATGCACCGCCTGCTGCGGCTGATCAACGACTTGCTGAATTTCTCGCGCTACCAGAACGGTCTACAAACGCTGGAGTTGTCCAGCTGTGCGCTGGAACCGCTGCTGCTGCAAACCCAACAGCGCTTTAGCGCGCAGGCGGCAGAGCTGCAGATAGACCTGACGTGCGAGGTACACAGCACATTGCCGGATATTCAAATCGACCCGCTGCAAATTGAACGGGTGCTCGACAACCTGATCGGCAATGCCCTGCGTCACAGCCACCCTGGCGGGCATATCCGCCTGCAGGCGCGGCAGCAGGATGAACGGGTGGTGCTGAGCGTGGCGGATAACGGCGAAGGCATTCCCTATCGCCAACAGGCTCGGATTTTTGAACCCTTCGTGCAGGTCAGCCGCAAGAAAGGCGGCGCCGGTCTGGGCCTGGCCCTGTGCAAGGAGATTGTGCAGCTGCACGGCGGGCAGATTGGTGTGCATTCACGCGCCGGCCAGGGTGCGCACTTTTACGTGGCGCTACCGATGTAGGCGCGCTAAAGCACAATCGGCTCAGCCGCGGACGCCGCGACTGAGCCGGGTAATGCCCGCTTAGTGCGCCGCCGAGGCGTCCTTGATCAGCGGTACTTCTTTGCCATCGGCATCGAACAGCTTGCCGCCTTTGAAGTAATCACCGTCGTTCAGCGCAGCAACATCTTGGTAGCACAGGGTGCGCTCATGGCCGGCGACAAATACGGACTGTTGATCCGAGTTGCCCGTCTTGAAGTGGTTAAACATCAAGTTGAGCAGAATCGCCATGATCGCGGCCGAGCTGATGCCCGAATGGAAGATGGTTTCGAACCAAGCCGGGAAGTGGTGATAGAAGCTCGGTGCCGCGATTGGGATCATGCCGAAACCGATCGAGGTGGCAACGATGATCAGGTTCATGTTGTTGCGGTAATCAACCTTGGACAGGGTGCGGATGCCGCTGGCTGCCACGGTACCGAACAGTACAACGCCCGCGCCGCCCAGTACCGAGGTCGGCACTGCAGCCACCAGACGGCCCATGATCGGCAGCAGACCCAGGGTCACCAGAATCAACCCCGCCGACGCCACCACATAACGGCTCTTGACCCCAGTCACAGCCACCAGGCCGACGTTCTGGGCAAAGGCGCTTTGGGTGAAGGAGCCGAAGATGGGCGCGAATACGCTTGAGATCATGTCGGCACGCAGGCCATCACCCAGACGCTTGGAATCGACCTTGGTCTCGATGATGTCGCCCACCGCCAAGATGTCCGCCGAGGTTTCCACCAGGGTCACGATGATCACGATCACCATGGAAATGATCGCAGCGATGTGGAAGGTCGGCATACCGAAGTGGAACGGCGACGGGAAGGCAAAGATCGGCCCTTCAGTCACGCGGGAGAAGTCCGCCATGCCCAATGCCACGGCCACCAGAGTGCCGATGATCATGGCCAGCAGGATCGACAAACGCGAGATGCTCGCACTGCCCAACTTGCTCAGCACCAGTACCGTAACCAGCGTCAGCGCGGCCAGGCCGATGTTGGCCATGCTGCCGAAGTCAGCGGCCTGGCTGTTGCCGCCCATCGCCCAGCGTGCGGCGACCGGCATCAGCGTCAAGCCGATGATGGTGATAACGATGCCGTTCACCAGCGGGGGAAAGAACTTGGTAATTCGTGAGAACACCGGGGTGATTAAAAACCCGATAATCGAGGCACCAATAACCGCACCGAATACCGCCTGTAGCCCGCCCTCACCGCCGCTGCCGAGGATCGCGACCATGGTCGCCACACCGGCAAAGGACACCCCTTGTACCAAGGGTAACTGTGAGCCGAAGAACGGTAGGCCGAGGGTTTGTAGCAAGGTCGCCAAACCGCCGGCAAACAGCGAGGCCGCAATCAGTAGGCCGATATCTGCCGCCGACAGGCCAGCCGCTTGGCCGATGATCAGAGGCACCGCGACGATGCCGCCATACATGGTCAGCACGTGCTGTAAGCCATAGGCGAAGTTGGCACCGATACCGAGGTTTTCGTCTTCAGGGCGCTGCGTAGGAGACGGCGTAACAGGTGAAGTCGTCATGCTGAGGTTCTCGCTGTTGTTCTTGTTCGCCTAATGTAGACAAATAGAAAACCTCTTGGCTACAACTTTGTATACATAATTGTAAAAAGCAGCCTCAGCGGAAGTGCCATTAGGCGAACAGTCGAGAGCCTTATATGCATACATAAAAAAACGCCGAGGCGTTCGCAGCCTCGGCGTTTTCAACAACCTACGCGCTCACATGGGGTTTAGCGCTGTGCTGCCATCGTGGCCAACACCACCAACAGCGCCGCCGTTTGCGCATCCGGCTCGCCGTCATAACGCGACGGGCGGTATTTCATTTGCAGGGCGGCGATGACGTTACGCGTGGCACGGTCCAGCTCGCCATGCGTGGGCACTGCATAGCCCTGACGCGCCAGTTGCTCCTGGAACCACCGCACGCTCGGCAGGCTGGTAGTAAACAGCGCTTGTTGGCGCGCCACCGCAGCCGCGTCCGGCCAGGGCATCAGGCCGGCATCGGCAAGCCGCTGCCAGGGAAACAGCGGGCCTGGGTCAACCTTGCGCTGCGGGGCAATATCGCTGTGCGCAATGATGCTGCCGGGGGGAAGCTGATGGCGCTGCATGATGTCTTTGAGCAGCACGATCAACGCATCGATCTGCGCCGGGGCAAAAGGCTGCCACTGGCGACCGGAAGGGGTGTCATAAAAGCCCGGGTTGACCAGCTCAATGCCAATCGTCGTGCTATTAAGCCAGGTACGCCCCTGCCACTGACTGACCCCCGCATGCCAGGCGCGACGGTTCTCATCCACCAAACGGTAAATGGTCGCCGGGGCCTCGCCAATCAGGTAATGGCTGCTCACGTCACCTTCGGTCAATAGTTGCAGCGAGCGCGCCAGATCCGCAGAGGTGTAGTGCAGCACGATGTACTGCACGCGGCTATTTTGCCCCGTGGCCGTGTAGCGATCATCGATCCGTGGGCCGCTGCTGCAGCCGGCGAGCAACAGGACTAAAACCGTTAAAAAGAGCGCTTTCATGGGCTGATATGCAACACGCTTTGCAGGTTATCCAGCAGCATGTCGACGCTGAGCATGATCAACAACATGCCCATCAGTCGCTCCACTGCCGTTAACCCGCGAGGTCCGAGGAAACGCTGCAGGAACGAGGCCTGCAGCAATATAAAGGCGGTCGCCGCCCAGGCCAGTAGCACCGCCACATAAAGTTCCCAAAGCGGCCCTTCATGGGTGTTGCGCAGGGTCATCAAGACCGCGAGGGCGGAAGGCCCCGCCACTGCCGGAGTGGCCAGCGGCACTAACATCGGCTCGCCGTCTGGCACATCACCGAGCACGCCTTGTGGACCGGGGAAAATCAGGCGCATGGCGATCACGAACAGAATAATACCGCCGGCAATCGCCGTGGCTTCACGCGACAGGCCCAGAGCGCTGAGCACTTTGTCACCAAACGTGAGGAACAACAGCAACAGTGCCAGGGCAAACAACAGTTCACGCGCTGCAATCCATAAACGGCGTTTGGCCGGTACGTTCTTTAATGCTGCAATAAAGATGGCGATGTTGCCGAAGGGGTCGGTGACCAGAAAGATCAACGCGGCGATGCCGAAAATATCCATGACTACTCCTAAACAGGTCGGCAGAGTTTAGTGCCTCCGGCGGCAGAAAACGCCTCTGATCGGCCAGAGCAACCGAGCGGCGCGATTGCATGGGCACACTGCACCTGACACTGCTAGACTGAAATTGTACATTGAATGCATCATGTACAACTTTTGCATGCCTTGGAGGTGTTGAATGCGCGCGTTGCTGTGGTTCAAACAGGATCTTCGTCTTGATGACCATCCCGCGCTGCAAGCGGGCCTAGCCGCTGAATGCCTGCTGCCGGTGTATGTGCTGGACCCCGCGCAGCTCCAGCTCAACGAATTCGGCATGCGCCGCATGGGCGTACACCGTGTGCGCTTTTTGCTGGAAAGCCTGATCGCGCTGGAAGGCGAACTGCGCCAGCGCGGCTCACACCTGCTGGTCATCGTGGGCAACGCGGAGCAGGCCATTACGCAACTGGTGGCGCAGTTCAATCTGGATTGCGTGCTGACGCTGGAAGAAATTGCCCCCGACGAACGCGCCCAAGTAGCCCGCGTCGCCCAGCACCTTGGTCACATTCCGCTGCAGCAAGCACCCGCCAATAACCTGCTGCGCAGCGAAGAATTGCCGTTCACCCTGAATCAGTTACCCCATGTGTTTAGCCGCTTCCGCAACCTGATTGAAGAACGTGTGCAGGTATTCCAACCGCACCACGCACCGGAGCGCCTGCCCGTTCTGCCGGAGGGTGCGCTGGCCTTGATGCAACCGCTGCCAACGCTGTCGCAGTTGGGCCTGGGTGAACCGCTCAGCGTACCGGCCAGTGCCTTCCCCTTCTCGGGCGGTGAGCCCGCTGCGCTGGGCCGGCTGCGTGACTACCTGTGGAAAACCCAGAACGTGCGGCAGTACAAAGACACCCGCAACGGCATGATCGGCAGCGAGTATTCATCGAAGTTTTCACCTTGGCTGGCCAACGGCAGCCTCTCTGCACGCCGAGTCGTCGCCGAACTGCGCAGGCACGAGGCGCAGTACAAACGCAACGACTCCACCTATTGGCTTTGGGTCGAAATACTCTGGCGAGATTTCTTCCGCTGGACGCTGCGGCGCCACGGTAGCGCGCTCTTCAAAGCCGACGGCCTGAAAGTCACCGAACGCGCGCCCCGGCAACTGGATCAGCGCTTTGAGGACTGGTCACGCGGGCGAACCGGCATGCCGCTGATCGACGCCAACATGCGTGAGCTGGCGGCAACAGGGTTTATCTCCAATCGCGGCCGGCAAGTCGTCGCCAGCTACCTGATCAATGACCTGCAACAGGATTGGCGACATGGCGCGGCCTGGTTCGAAGAACATTTAATCGATTACGACCCCGCCAGTAACTGGGGCAACTGGGCCTACCTGGCCGGTGTCGGCAATGACCCACGGCAAAACCGGGTATTCAATGCGCTGCGCCAAGCCCGTGAATACGACCCCGACGCGCAGTACGTGAGCCTTTGGCTACCGGAGCTGCGCGATGTGCCACAAGGGCTGCGGCATACACCATTCCTGCTGGCCGGCGGACACTTGCGCACGCTCGGTTACCCGAAACTGGGCAGCATCCCGGAAAGCTGGAAGCCCTACCTGCATGCCGTGGCCTGAGCCAGGGGTAATCAGCTCAACTCCAGCCGATTACGCCCAGCCCCCTTCGCGCGGTAAAGCGCTTGGTCGGCCCGCTCGAACACCTTGTCGCTGGCCTCATCGTGGGCAAAAGCCGTCAGCCCAGCCGACAGGGTGATGGTGACCCGCTCACCGCGAAAGTGAAACGGGCATTGCTCGATCCCCTCCAGCAAGGTCTGCACCAATTGGCGGCCACCTTCCAGAGGCGTGGAGGGAATCAGCAGCACAAACTCCTCGCCACCAAACCGGGCAATAAAATCAGTCTTGCGTAGGCGCTTGGCTAGTTCGCCAGCAATGATCTTCAACACCTTGTCGCCAGCCAAGTGGCCATAGTTGTCGTTGATCCGCTTGAAGTGGTCGATATCCAGCACCGCCAGCAGCAACTCGCCGCCATAGCGCTTCCAGCGCGCCATTTCCAACTCTAGGCGCTCACTCCAGCCCGCGCGGTTGGGCAGGCCGGTTAGCGGGTCGATCAGCGCCTTCTGGCGTTGCTCTTCGAGGTGATCCCGGAAAACCTGCGCCTCCTGCTCCATATCAGCGACCTTTTGGGTCAGGCTCTGCAGCCGCTGCGCGACCTGTTCCTCGGTGCCATCACGGTGTTTCTGGTGTTCGCTGACGGTACTGAGCAGGCCATCCAGACGTGATTCCAGAGATTGCTTGAGGGTCGGCAGATCAACCGCATCCTGCACGCTGGCTTGTAAATCGCTGACCTGCTCTCGCAACTCCTGGTTAAAGCTGCGCGCGCTTTCCACTGACTCGTTATAGCCCTCATGGGCCTCGCTGAGGGTGCTGAGAAACGCGGCAAGGCGCTGGTTGAGCTGATTCAGGTAGCTGGCAAACTCGCGCTGACCGTTGTCAGTAACGGCCAGTATCAGCACCGCCAGGTCATCCAACACCGACACCAGTTCATACCAGTTCAGACCGCCCTGTACGCGCTGGCGCAAGGCCTCGCCTTGTGGCTGATGGCGCTCAGGCAGCTCCAACTCATCCAGCAGCCCCATCAAACTGTTACCGATATGCGGGGCAACGGCGCTATAGCCGGGCTCGGGGACTTCCGGCAGGGCGTAGGCCGGATCAGTCTCACCGTGCACAGCCACGGGGGCTTCGGTGACCAATGCGGCATCAGGCGCGACCACCGCCGCCACCGGCAAACCGGGCAGCGGCTCTGGCTCAGCGCTGACGGTCACAGGCGCTGCGGGCACAGGCACGTCACTAACCGGGCTGGGCGGCATTTGTGCTGCAGGAGGTGCGTTTTGCAGTTGGATTGCCGCAGCCGGCCCGGGTGCGGGCGGCTGGGTGACGTCGACTTGGGCAGGCTCGCTGGCCACCGGCGGGTTGGGGGCGTCGTCCTTGCCACCAAACAAACGCTGCAGCAAACCCGGGCGCGCCACACCCGCGTCGCCCTCAAGGGCTGCCAGAGCCTGCTGCTGTAAGCGGCTTAGCTCGCCAAGCAAGGCCGGCAGTTCACGCGGCTGGCTCGCCCGTTCGTCAATGCGTTTGGCAAACTGCTTGAGCGCTTTACGCACCTCGCGCGGCGGCTCTAGGGCGAGCAATTGCTCGGTAAGGCTGGTGACACCGGAAATGTTCTGCTCGACGCGATCCTGGCGACTCTTCTCAGAGTCCAACACCGCTTTCTCCAGACGCGGAATCAATGCGGGCAAGCCGACGTCGATATCATCGCGGCGCAGAATATCGCGCAGCTCTTGCATGCACTGATCAACCGATTTGTCGCTGCCCTCCGCCGCCAGCGAGCTGCGTACCAATCCGCGCCTCAACAGGTCGAGCCGGGTTTCCCAACGGCGTTCAAGCTTTTCTTGCTGTTCCAGGCTTTCCAGGTACTTGCTTTTCCAGCGCTGGGCATCATCGGTCATGGTTGCAGTCCAAACTTAGAATACGGTCAAGGCTGAATCAGCATAGGCGTTGCGGGCGTAAAGAGTGAAGAGGGCAAACGAATCTGCACGGCCACCGGCAGATGGTCGGAGATTGGTTGCGACAGTACTTCACAGCGCTCCAGTCGCAAACCGGGGCTCAACAGGATGTGGTCAAGGCAGCGCTGCGGCCGCCAACTGGGGAAGGTTGCCTCAATCTGCGGGGCAAATAGATCGAGATCGCGCAGCGGCGAATGCTGCAGCAGGTCATTGGCATGGGTGTTCATATCGCCCATCAGCACCAGATGCCGGTAACCGCTGAGCAATTCGCGGATATAGGCCAACTGACGGGTGCGGGTGCGCGCACCAAGGGACAGGTGCATCGTCACCACCGCAATTGCATCCGGGCCATCCCCCAAACGCAACAACATCGCGCCGCGCCCGGGCGGGCCGGGCAGCGGGTGATCTTCCATCAGGCTGGGGCGCAAACGGCTGAGCACGCCGTTGCTGTGCTGTGCAAGGCGACCGAGGTTGCGATTGAGTTGCTGATACCAGTATGGGAAGCCGCCCAGGTGCGCCAGGTGCTCAACTTGATTGACGTAGCCTGAACGCAGGCTGCCGCCATCCACTTCTTGCAAGGCAACCAGGTCGAAATCACCCAGCAGATCGCCAATCCGTTGCAGATTGCCGCTACGCCCGGCAGTTGGCAGCACATGCTGCCAGCTGCGCGTCAGATAATGGTGATAACGCTGGGTGCTGATGCCCACCTGGATATTGAAGCTAAGCAGGCGCAGGCTGCCATTCTGCGGCCAGTCATCCGCGGGCGCACAACGTGGATTGACCTGCGCATCGCACAGGTCAATCGTCCGCCTGGCAGGCCAGCGTCTGAGCATTAACGCGTGATCCGCGCGCGCCGTTTACTGCGCAGCGCGTTCTTGAGCGATCAGATGGTCAGCCACTTGCAGCGCTTGCTGGGGGCCGCCCGAGCTGCCAATGTCGAACCGGTATTTACCGTTGACGATCATCACCGGCACGCCAGTGATCTGGTACGCCATGGCCAGTTTCTTGGCTTTCTCCAGCTGGCTCTTCACGCCAAAGGAGTTGTAGGTCTTGAGGAAGGCGTCCTTATCGATGCCTTCAGCTGCCAGGAAGTCAGCCATCTCTTCCGGGGTTGCAAGCTTCTTACCCTGCAGGTGGATGGCGTCGAATACTGCGCTGTGCACCTTATGCTCAACGTTCAGCGCTTCAAGGGTAATAAACAGCTGGCCGTGGACGTTCCACATACCGCCAAACATGGCCGGAATGCGCACGAAATTGACGTCTTCTGGCAGTTTTTCAACCCATGGGTTAATGGTCGACTCGAACTGGTAGCAGTGCCCACAGCCGTACCAGAACAACTCCACCACTTCGATTTTGCCCGGCTTGGAAATCGCTACGGGGTTACTCAGCTCAACGTATTGCTTGCCGGCTTCGATTGGCTCGGCATGAGCGCTCAGGCCAAACAGGCTGGCGGTGACGAGAGTGGCACTGAGGATCAGGTTACGCATGCGTTACTCCTTGGCTATAAACGGTGCGTGGTGACGAACCGAGGTTCGACCCGCGAAGCAGACTGGGGTTCCAGGCATTGTAGCGAGCCATACAATGAAAAAGGGCAGCCTAAGCCACCCTTTTTCATTACTGCATGTCGCGGCGTTAACCGATCAATGCAGGCCCTGGATAAAGCTGGATACCGCTTCGATATCCTTGTTGCTCAGCTTGGCGGCGATCGAACGCATGATCATGCTATCGCCGTCATTGGTGCGGTTGCCTTCACGGAAGTCGGTCAGCTGCTTGGCGATGTAAGTCGCGTGCTGGCCACCCAATTGCGGGTAACCGGCAGCATCCAGACCTGCGCCGTTAGGCCCGTGGCAGCCGATGCAAGCAGGCATACCCTCAGCCAGTTTGCCGCCACGGAACAGCTCGCCGCCGCGCTCGACCAGTTTAGGATCCGCAGCGCCAACACTCATTTTCTGGCTGGCGAAGTAGGCCGACATATCCTCCAGATCTTGGTCGCTCATGTTGTCCAGCAAGCCGGTCATTTCCACAATAGGACGTGCGCCAGACTTGATGTCCTTTAGCTGCTTGAGCAAGTAACGTTCGCCTTGCCCGGCCAGCTTCGGGAAGTTCGGTGCTGCACTGTTGCCGTCGGCAGCATGGCAAGCACCACAGACAACAACCTTACCCTGACCGGCTTCAGCATTGCCTGCGGCATGTGCCAGGCCGGTGATGCCCAGGGTCAACAGCAGACTCACGAGTACTTTGTTCATCAGCTAATCCAATTTACGGCTAAGAGAAAGAGTTTATAAGCCGGGCTTACTCGGTCATCAACTTGATGACGGCTTGGTAATCCTCGGCCGTGCAGTCCATGCACAGTCCGCGTGGCGGCATAGCGTTCAGGCCATTGGTGACGCTCAGTACCAGCGCATCCATGCCCTTGGCCAGACGCGGCTCCCAGGCAGCCTTATCGCCACGTTTGGGCGAAGTCGGGATCGCGCCGTTGTGGCACACACCGCACGCGCGGGCGTAGACGGCTTCGGGGTCCTGCGCGGCATGCGCACTAAACGAAAACATCAAGGCACTTACTGCAATCAGCAATTTTTTCATCAGATCAACCTCATCAGGGAGGGGAACGTACTGCTTTCTTTGGGCAGATGATCTAAATCGTTCCCGTGGCCACTTATCCAACTGTAGGGAGAAAGCGCACACAAAATCTGCGCCATTATATACTGGCGTCATTGAAACGGAAACGACGCAGCTTGCCGCGCTTCGCCTACACAGGCAGGCTGCGCGCAAATGTCGCAAGGGCATCGCGCCTGTACCGCCACCATATGCTCGCCCTCACGGATACTTAGATGCAAGCCAAAAACCCGATTATCGGCCTGTGCCAACAGGCTACTTTCCTTATCAGCGCAGCCAAGGTTGACCAATGCCCGGAAGATTTCGGCCATGAAGTGGCCTTTGCCGGGCGCTCCAACGCCGGTAAATCCAGCGCACTGAACACCCTGACCCACGCCAGCCTGGCGCGCACCTCGAAGACGCCCGGGCGCACCCAGCTGCTCAACTTCTTCAAGCTGGACGAAGAGCGCCGCCTGGTCGACCTGCCGGGTTACGGCTACGCCAAGGTACCAATCCCGCTGAAACTGCACTGGCAGAAGCACTTGGAAGCCTACCTGGGCAGCCGTGAGTGCCTGCGCGGGCTGATTCTGATGATGGACATCCGCCATCCACTGACTGAGTTTGACGTGCTGATGCTGGACTGGACCGCCTCCAGTGAAATGCCCATGCACATCCTGCTGACCAAGGCTGACAAGCTGGCCTTTGGCGCAGCGAAGACTGCGTTGCTCAAAGTGCGTCAGGATATTCACAACCGCTGGGGCGACCGCGTGAGCATCCAACTGTTTTCCGCCCCTAAGCGTATCGGCATCGAAGACGCTCAAGAGGTGCTGGCCAAATGGATGCAGCTGGGCGAATTTGCCCCTGAGGATGCTCAGGACATTGACGCCTAAGACCTCGGTGACTTCAGTGCAGGCAAAAAAAACCCCGGACTTCTATGGGGAGGGAAGTTCGGGGTTCAACATCTGAACCGCTAGGGCGGGGTCCAGAATCTGCCAACACTTAACACAACAAAGGAGCATCGAAGGGCTGTCTAGGCCGTTCATATGCTCTGAGTGTTCGCCGCAAAGCAAAGTTCATCCCTGGGTAAAAATTAATTCGTTATAAGCCTGGGTGGCCTAATACCCGCATACCTTGGCGCCCGCCGCCAAAGCGTGGTTGCCAGGTTGCGGGCACGACCTTAGTGGGCTTCATCCCAGTTATTGCCTACACCCACTTCCACCAGCAGCGGTACATCCAGCGCGGCGGCGTTGCCCATCAGCGGCTTGATCTGCTCACGCACCTGCTCGACCAGATCCTCACGCACCTCCAGCACCAGTTCGTCGTGCACCTGCAGGATGACTTTGGCATCCAGGCCGGATTCGCTCAGCCAGCTGTCCACGGTGACCATGGCGCGCTTGATGATGTCCGCCGCCGTGCCCTGCATCGGCGCGTTGATCGCGGTGCGCTCGGCGCCTTTACGCAGCGCCTGGTTCTTCGCGTGAATATCCGATAGGTACAGACGACGGCCGAACAGGGTTTCGACAAAACCCTGCTCGGAAGCCTGCTCGCGGGTGCGCTCCATATAGGCAAGCACGCCGGGATAACGGGCGAAATACACATCGATATAGGCCTGCGCCTGTTTGCGGTCGCAGCCGATCTGCTTGGCCAAGCCGAAGGCGCTCATGCCGTAAATCAGGCCGAAGTTGATCGCCTTGGCGCTGCGGCGCTGATCGCCGGTGACTTCGTCCAGCGGCACGCCGAACACCTCGGCAGCGGTAGCCTTGTGCACATCGCGGCCATGGCGGAAGGCATCCAGCAGGCTCTCATCCTTGGCCAGGTGGGCCATGATGCGCAGCTCGATTTGCGAGTAATCCGCCGCCAGCAGCTTATAGCCTTTAGGCGCGACAAAGGCCTGGCGAATACGCCGACCTTCGGCGGTACGGATCGGGATGTTCTGCAGGTTTGGGTCGGTGGACGACAAGCGACCGGTCGCCGCCACCGCCTGGTGATAACTGGTGTGGATGCGCCCGGTGCGCGGGTTGATCTGCTCCGGCAGACGGTCGGTGTAGGTGCTTTTCAGTTTGCTCAGGGAGCGATACTGCATCAGCACCTTGGGCAGCTCGAAGTCCTGCTCAGCCAGCTCGGCGAGCACCGCTTCAGCCGTCGAGGCCTGACCCTTGGCGGTTTTGCTGATGATCGGCAGCCCGAGTTTCTCGTAAAGAATCACGCCCAGCTGCTTGGGTGAAGCCAGGTTGAACTCTTCACCAGCAATTTCGAAGGCCTGACGCTCCAGCGCCACCAGCTTCTCGCCCAGCTCGTTGCTTTGTAGGCCGAGCAGGTTGGCATCCACCAGCGCGCCCTGGCGTTCGATGCGTGCCAGCACCGGCACCAGCGGCATTTCAATCTCCTGCAGCACCTTGGCCAGGCTCGGCTCGGCCGAGAGCTTGGCCCACAGATGCTGGTGCAGACGCAGGGTCACGTCGGCATCTTCGGCGGCATAGGGCGCGGCCTGGGCCAGATCGATCTGGTCGAAGGTCAGCTGCTTGGCGCCTTTGCCGGCGATGTCCTCGAAGCGGATGTTGCTGTGATCCAGGTACTTGAGCGCCAAGCTGTCCATATCGTGACGGGTGGCGGTGGAGTCCAGCACGTAGGATTCGAGCATGGTGTCGAAAGCAACGCCCTGTACCGTAATCGGCGTCGAGGCATTGGCGAGGATGTTGATGTCGTACTTGGCGTGCTGGCCGACCTTGGCCTTGTTTGGGTCCTCTAGAATAGGCTTCAGCGCCTTGAGCACCGCATCGCGATCCAGCTGGGTCGGCACGCCCATATAGGAGTGGGCGACCGGGATATAGGCTGCTTCGCCGGCCTTGACCGCAAAGGACAGGCCAACCAACTGAGCCTTTTGTGCATCCAGGCCCGTGGTCTCGGTATCGAAGGCGATCAGCTCGGCATTGCGCAGTTTCTCCAGCCATTCGTCGAACTGCGCCTGCTCAAGGATGCACTGGTAGTCACCCAGGGCTGCCGCTGCGGGCAACTCGGCAACCGCCGCCTCGGCTGTCGGTGCTTCAGCGACCGCTGGAGCTGGCGCGATTACAGCGGCGGCACTGGAGCTGGGAGCCAAGGCAAACAGATCATCGGCAGGCGCTGCGGCCGGAGCCTTGATCACCGGGGCCGGGTTGCTGCGCAGCAACTCTTCGCGCCAGGTTTTGAATTCCAACTCGGCGTACAACTCGACCAATGCAGGGACATCCATCTCGCCTGGGTGCAGCGAGTCGATGGCGATATTCAGCGGCACATCCAGTTTGATGGTCGCCAGCGCGTAGGACAGATAAGCCATATCGCGGTATTCGGTGAGCTTGGCCGGCAGGGTCTTGGCGCCGCGGATCGGCAACTCAGGCACTTTATCGAGGTTGGCGTAGAGCACATCCAGACCACCACCGACACCAACCAGCAGGCCTAGCGCAGTCTTTTCACCCACGCCTGGCACGCCGGGAATGTTGTCGACCTTGTCACCCATCAGCGCCAGGTAGTCGATGATCAGCTCAGGACCAACCCCGAATTTCGCTTTCACGCCCTCGATGTCGTAGACGCTTCCGGTCATGGTGTTGACCAGCGTCACATGCGGGCAAACCAGCTGGGCCATGTCCTTGTCGCCGGTGGAGATCACCACGTCGCGGCCTTCAGCGGCGCATTGGCGGGCCAGGGTGCCGATTACGTCATCGGCCTCAACGCCTTCGACGCACAGCAGCGGATACCCCATGGCCTTGACGCTGGCGTGCAGCGGCTCGACCTGTACGCGCAACTCATCGGGCATCGACGGGCGATTGGCCTTGTACTCGGCGAACATTTCATCGCGGAAGGTACCGCCCTTGGCGTCAAACACCACGGCAAACGGGCTTTTCGGGTACTGCTTGCGCAGGCTCTTGAGCATGTTCAGCACGCCCTTGACCGCCCCGGTAGGCAGGCCCTTGGAGGTGGTCAGCGGGGGCAGGGCATGGAAGGCACGGTAAAGGTAAGACGAACCGTCAACCAGAACGAGAGGGGCTTGGCTCATGAGCAGGATCAACCTTTTCGGCGGGGGCAGCGGTAGAATGGCTGCACCATTGGAATCAAAGGGACAAGGTTATCATGCGCACACTCAATCGCCTGTTGCTGGCCAGCCTGCTGGCATTCACTACCCTGGTCGCCCACGCCGAAGACCCGGTTTCGGCCGACCCGGATGTAACCATTCGCCAGGACGGCGACAAGACCATCCATGAATACCGGGTCAACGGTTTTCTCTACGCGGTCAAAGTCATCCCCAAAGGCGGCAAGCCGTACTTCCTGGTACGCGCCGATGGCAGCGATGGCAACTTCGTCCGCTCGGACAGCCCGGATATGTTGATTCCGGCCTGGGAAATTTTCAGCTGGTAAGAAGGCAGTTCTGCAATGTCGGTGTTTACCCCGCTTGAGCGCCATGAGCTCGAGGCGTTTCTCGCCCCCTATGGCCTGGGTCGCTTGCGCGATTTCCAGGGCATTGCTGCAGGCAGCGAGAACAGTAATTTCTTCGTTAGCCTGGAGCAGGGCGAGTTTGTTCTAACCCTGATCGAGCGCGGCCCGAGCGCCGACTTGCCGTTCTTTATCGAACTGCTCGACGTGCTGCACGACGCCGGCCTGCCCGTACCCTATGCCCTGCGCACAGCCAGCGGCGAGGCGTTGCGCAGCCTGGCGGAAAAGCCGGCGTTATTGCAGCCGCGCCTGGCCGGCAAGCATGTGCACGAAGCCAATCCGCATCACTGCCAGGAAGTCGGTGCACTGTTGGCGCGTATTCACCTGGCAACCCGTGACCAGCCGCTCCCGCGCAAGAGTGATCGGGGTCTGGACTGGATGCTGGCAGAAGGGCCGAGCCTGGCCTTGCAGCTGCCCGATGAACAGCTGCCACTGCTGCGTGATGCGCTGGCGGAAATCCACGCACTCAAGCCGCGCATCCTCACCTTGCCGCAGGCCAACCTGCATGCCGACCTATTCCGCGACAACGTGCTGTTCGACGGCAACCACCTGGCTGGGGTGATCGACTTCTACAACGCCTGCTCGGGACCGATGCTCTACGACCTGGCGATTGCCCTGAACGACTGGTGCTCTTGCGCAGACGGCAGCCTGGACAGCAAACGCGCGCAAGCGCTGCTCGGTGCCTATGCCGGCTTACGGCCGTTTACTGCAGCAGAAGCCGAGCTGTGGCCCGCCATGCTGCGCATCGCCTGCGTGCGCTTCTGGCTATCCCGCCTGATTGCCGCCGAATCCTTCGCTGGCCAGGAAGTGCTGATCCATGACCCGGCGGAATTCCAGCGTCGCCTGGCCCAGCGCCAGCAGGTTGAGCTGGCGCTACCGTTCGCCTTCTAAGATCAGGGCGCTGATTACAGCGCCTCGAGGCAACCCGCCAGCTCGCCCGCCATGTTCTCCAGCAGGGCTTCGTAGCCGCCTGCATCCACAGGCAAGGCGCCGCCCATGGCATCCAGCTCGGCCAGGGTAACGGGCAGGCCGGCGGTGAGGGTTTGCGCCAGGCGCGGGCGAAACGGCGGCTCGCTGAATACGCAGGTCGGCCCGGTTTCCTGCAAGCGCTTACGCATGGCGGCGACATGCTGAGCACCCGGCTGCACTTCACCGAGCACGCTGAACACACCGGTGTGCTTGAGGCCATAGGCGGCTTCAAAGTAGTCATAGGCTTCGTGGAAAACGAAGTAGGGCTTGCCAGCCAGGCCGCTCAAGCGCGCTTTCAGGCGCTGATCCAAAGCATCCAGACGCTCGCCAAATGCTTTGGCATTGGCCTGGTAGCGCGCGGCATTAACCGGATCGGCTTGCGCTAAGTCACTGGCCATCTTGTTCGCGACAACTCGGGCATTCGCTGGCAGCAACCACAGGTGAGCGTCCAGGCTGCCCGGACGATGCGCATGGTCGTGCACGTCTGCCTCGGCGTGATCGGCGTGATCGGCGTGATCGGCGTGATCGGCGTGATCATCCTGATGCTCGGCGTGCTGCTCATCGCTGTCGCCGAAATGACGCAACGACATGCCTGGCAAGCCCTGCACGGCCACGCTCGGCTTGTCACGACCGGCCAATACGCGCGGCAAAAAACTCTCCAAATCAGCGCCGATCCAGTACAGCAGGTCGGCGTCGCGCACGCTGCGCACATCGGAAGGGCGCAGCGCGTAGTGGTGGGGCGATGCGCCCGGCGGTAGCAGCACTTCAGGCTGGCCAACGCCGTCCTGCACCGCCGCGGCAATCAGCTGCAGCGGCTTGATGCTGGTCAGCACGCGCACATCGGCCTGAGCAGCAGCGCCAAGGAAAAAAGTGACTAACAGCAAGCAGGTAACAGAAAAAAGACGCGACACGGGGAGCACTCAAGCAGAAAGGAACGGGTAATATAATAACGTCTCTTACCTTATTCGTCGTTGCCCATGACTCAAGCGCCCCTGGCTTCACGCCCACACGACCATTCTCATTGCGTTAGCCATGCCCTGGCTGAGGCTGAAAGCATCTGCACGCGCCAAGGGCTGCGCCTGACCACCTTGCGCAAACGCGTGCTGGAACTGGTCTGGGCCAGCCACAAGCCGCTGGGCGCGTATGACATTCTCGGCGTGTTGAGCGATGAAGACGGCCGCCGCGCCGCGCCGCCCACGGTGTACCGCGCCCTGGATTTCCTTCTGGAAAACGGTCTGGTGCACCGCATCGCCTCGCTCAACGCCTTTGTCGGCTGCAGCCACCCGGAGCACGCCCACCAAGGCCAATTCCTTATCTGTCGAGGCTGCAGCGCCGCCATCGAATTGGAGCAGGCGACAATTAGTGGCGCCATCATCAATGCAGCAGCGGCGGTCGGTTTTGTCGTGGAAAGCCAGACGGTCGAAGTGGTCGGTTTGTGCGCCGGCTGCCGGGAGCCCGCATGAGTGATGCCCTGATACGCCTGGAAGATGTGGGCGTGATCTTTGCCGGGCAGAACGTGCTGCAGGATGTGCAGCTGAGCGTAAAACCCGCTGAAATTGTCACCCTGATTGGCCCCAATGGCGCGGGCAAAACCACCTTGGTGCGCGCCGTACTCGGCTTGCTCAAACCCAACAGCGGCAGCGTCTGGCGCAAACCCAAGCTGAGCATCGGCTATATGCCGCAGAAGCTTCACGTTGACGCCACGTTGCCGCTGTCGGTGCTGCGCTTTTTGCGCCTGGTGCCTGGGGTTGATCGCCTTCGCGCACAGGCCGCACTGGCCGAAGTCGGCGCGGCGCAGGTGATCGACAGCCCGCTGCAAAGCGTCTCTGGCGGTGAGCTGCAGCGCGTATTGCTGGCCCGCGCGTTGCTGCGTGAACCCGAGCTGCTGGTGTTGGACGAGCCGGTACAGGGCGTTGATGTCGCCGGCCAAGCTGAGCTGTACCGGCTGATCACCCAGCTGCGCGACCGCTATGGTTGCGGCGTGCTGATGGTGTCCCACGACCTGCATCTGGTGATGAGCACCACCGATCAAGTGGTTTGCCTCAACCGTCACGTCTGCTGTTCCGGGCATCCGGAGCAGGTCAGCTTTGACCCGGCCTTCGTCGAGCTGTTTGGTCAGGACGCGCAAAGCCTGGCGATCTACACCCACCGCCACGACCATGCGCACGACCTGCACGGCGCTGTGGTGAGCGAAGCCCCGACCGGCCTGAACATCAAAGGCCCAGTAAAACCGCATATTCACGGAGATGGCTGCACGCATGGCTGATTTTCTACTCAACGCCCTGCTCGCAGGCCTGGCCCTGGCCCTTGTTGCCGGCCCACTCGGCTCCTTCGTGGTATGGCGGCGCATGGCCTATTTTGGCGACACCCTGTCGCATGCGGCGCTGCTCGGCGTGGCCCTGGGGTTGATGCTGGACGTCAGCCCAACCCTGGCCGTAACGGTCGGTTGCGTACTGCTCGCCACCTTGCTGGTAACCCTGCAAAGCCGCCAACCACTGGCCGCCGACACCCTGCTTGGCATCCTCGCCCACAGCACCCTGTCGCTGGGTTTGGTGGTGCTGAGTTTTATGCAGGATGTGCGCATCGACTTGATGGGCTACCTGTTTGGCGACCTGCTGGCTGTGGGCCCCAGCGACCTGGCCTGGATCATCGGCGGCAGCGCGCTGGTGCTGGTGCTGCTGGCGCTGCTGTGGCGGCCACTGCTGGCCATTACCGTGCATGAAGAGCTGGCCAAGGTCGAAGGCCTGCCGGTGGCAGCGATTCGCTTGAGCTTGATGTTGCTGATCGCCGTGGTGATCGCCGTGGCGATGAAGATTGTCGGCGTGCTGCTGATCACCTCGTTGCTGATCATTCCCGCTGCCGCCGCCCAGCGCCATGCACGCACCCCGGAGCAGATGGCATTCGGCGCCAGCCTGCTGGGGATTGTCGCGGTGTGTGGCGGCCTCAGCCTGTCGTGGTTTCAGGACACGCCCGCCGGACCGTCGATCGTCGTCACAGCGGCCAGCCTGTTTTTGCTTTCTTTCGCCCTGCCCCGGCGCACCGCTTAACGGGTGGTGATGCCACCGAGCGCAGTGTAAACTTGCGCGTTTTTTGCACAATCCGAGACGCGCAGCAATGAAATCGTTCATTTTCCGTGGCCTGCCCTTGACGTGGGTTCTGCTGTTAGCCGGCTGCCAAAGCGCGCCGCAACCGGCCAACCTGCCAGTGGACGACCTGGTCAGCGCCTTTCGTCAGCTCGACCAAAGCCTTACCAGCGGCGATCTCGGCAACGCCGAAAGCCAGCTTGTCCAGCTGCAGCAACGCGCTGCAGGCGATACGCGCCTGGAGCAGTACCAGCGTCAGCTCGCTGAAGCGCACCTGCAGCAAGGGCAAACAGCCCTGCAAAAGGGTGACCTGGATAGCGCCACCAAAGCCCTGAGTCGCGCCCGCAGCCTAATGCCGCAGGCACCGGCACTGACCACCGGCTTGGATGGTGCCATCGCCCAGGCGCGCGTCGCCGAGTTGGCCGCTGCCGAACAGCAGCAACGGGCCAGTGCCCTGAGCGCCGCCCGCGCTGAAGCCGCTCGCGTGGAGCACGCTCGCCAGCTACGCCTGGCCGCCGAGCGGCAGGCGGCGGAGCACGCCAAACAACTGCAGGCCGCGCGCGCACCGGCCCCCGCTAAACCCCAGGCCCAACTGATCAACCCAGCGGCGGCCAGCAGTGTAATCGCCATGCCGATGCTGGATAACCAGGACAACGAACGCCTGCGCAGCCTGCTTGATGGTGTCGCCGCCGATATCGTCGCGTTCAAGTGCGCGGTGCGTATTGAAGTGCGCCAGGCCAAGGACTTCCTCTGGGTCGCCTCCTTGCTCAACGCGCGCATCAAACGCCTGGACCCCAGCTTCACTCCGCGCATGAGCCAGGTGCTGAAACCGGCTCAGGTGCCACAACTGGTACTCAGCCCGACGCGCTAAGCGAAGCGGCACGTCACCACGACCGGGCTTGCCCGGTCGTTTGCATTGACGCTGGCTACACTGGGCGCAACAGCGCCATTGCTAATGCAATTTGGCTATAACCATAGGTCTACAAAGATTTTTGCGGCCTAAGCCGTGCCGGGTAGACTAGCCGGCCGCTTACGCCTACCCGGCAACTCTGAAACCCAAAAGGTTTAACGCGTGATCAATTTTCATCAGGTCCACAAGGCGTACCGCGTCAGTGGCCAGGACATCCCCGCTTTGCAGCCGAGCGACCTGCACATCGCCCATGGCGAAGTGTTTGGCATTATCGGCCACTCTGGCGCGGGCAAAAGCACCCTGCTGCGCCTGATCAACCGCCTGGAACAACCGTCCGGCGGGCGCATCGAGATCGACGGCGAAGACGTCACCGCGCTCGACGCCAACGGCCTGCGCCGTTTCCGTCAGCAAGTCGGGATGATCTTTCAGCACTTCAATCTGCTGTCCTCGAAAACCGTCGCCGACAACGTCGCCCTGCCGCTCAAGCTGGCAGGCGAGCTGCCGCGCAGCGCGATCAATGCCCGGGTTACCGAGTTGCTGGCGCGTGTCGGTCTGCAGGATCACGCCAACAAGTACCCGGCGCAGCTCTCCGGCGGGCAGAAACAGCGCGTCGGCATCGCCCGCGCCCTGGCCACCGAGCCGAAGATTCTGCTGTGCGACGAGGCCACCAGCGCCCTCGACCCGCAGACCACCGCCTCGGTATTGCAGTTGCTGGCGGAGATCAACCGCGAGCTGAACCTGACTATCGTGCTGATCACCCACGAGATGGACGTGATCCGCCGCGTCTGCGACCGCGTGGCGGTGATGGATGCTGGCGTGATTGTCGAATCCGGCCCGGTGGCCGAGGTGTTTCTGCATCCGCAGCACGCCACCACCAAGCGCTTTGTGCAGGAAGCCGAGCAGATCGACGAGAACGAACAGCGTGACGATTTTGCCCATGTGCCAGGCCGTATCCTGCGCCTGACCTTCCAGGGCGAAGCCACTTACGCGCCGCTGCTGGGCACCGTGGCGCGCGAGACAGGGGTGGATTACAGCATCCTCGCCGGGCGTATTGACCGCATCAAAGACACCCCCTACGGCCAGCTGACCCTGGCCCTGACCGGCGGCGATCTCGACGCCGCACTGGCGCGCTTTGCCGCCGCCGACGTGCATCTGGAGGTGCTGCGCTAATGGAAGCCTTACTGACTCGCCTATTACCCAACGTTGATTGGGCGGAAATCGGCTACGCCAGCCTGGACACCCTGAGCATGCTCGGCGGCTCCATGCTATTCACCGTGCTGCTCGGCCTGCCGTTGGGCGTGCTGCTGTTTCTCACCAGCCCCCGGCAGATGTTCGAACAGAAAGCCTTCTACGGCTTCCTCTCGCTGCTGGTGAATATCCTGCGTTCGGTGCCGTTCGTGATTTTGTTGATCGTGATGATCCCCTTCACGGTGATCGTCACCGGCACCTCGCTGGGCGTCGCCGGGGCCATCCCGCCACTGGTGGTCGGGGCTACGCCGTTCTTCGCGCGCCTGGTGGAAACCGCGCTGCGTGAAGTCGACCGCGGCATTATCGAAGCGACCCAGGCCATGGGCGCCACCACGCGGCAGATCGTGGTCAACGCGCTGCTGCCCGAGGCACTGCCCGGCATCATTGCCGCCATCACCGTCACGGCCATCACTTTGGTGTCCTACACCGCCATGAGCGGCCTGATCGGCGGCGGCGGTCTCGGCGACCTGGCCGTGCGTTACGGCTATCAGCGTTATCAGCCGGACGTGATGGCGGTGACGGTGATTTTGCTGCTGGTGCTGGTGCAGATTCTACAAACCGTCGGCGACAAGCTGGTGGTGCACTTTTCCAGAAAATAAGGTGCCCTACGGGGCGCACAAGACAGCGGGATACCGGTTACCTACCGGCCTCCGCACACATCCCACAAGGAGCTTTACGATGAAAAAACTGATCGCTGCATTCGCTGCCCTGGCAGCCTTCTCCGCCCAGGCCGAAAGCCTGAGCGTCGCCGCCACTGCCGTACCGCACGCGGAAATCCTCGAGTTCGTTAAGCCGGCCCTGGCCAAAGAAGGCGTTGAGCTGAACATCAAGGTCTTCACTGACTACGTGCAGCCGAACGTGCAGGTGGCCGAAAAGCGCCTGGACGCCAACTTCTTCCAGCACCAGCCGTACCTGGATGAATTCAACAAGAGCCGTGGCACCGACCTGGTCAGCGTCGCGGGTGTGCACGTTGAGCCCTTCGGTGCTTACTCCAGCCAGCACAAAACCCTCGCCGACCTGCCGCAAGGCGCCAACGTGGTGATCCCTAATGACGCCACCAACGGCGGCCGTGCCCTGTTGCTGCTGCAAAAGGCCGGGCTCATCACTCTTAAGCCGGAAGCGGGCATCCTCGCCACGCCGAAAGATATCGTTGAAAACACCAAGTCCATCAAGGTGCGTGAGCTGGAAGCGGCCACCCTGCCGCGTGTGCTGACCCAGGTAGACCTGGCGCTGATCAACACCAACTACGCGCTGGAAGCCAAGCTCAATCCGACCAAGGATGCGCTGATCATCGAAGGTAACGACTCGCCGTACGTCAACATCCTGGTTGCCCGTGCCGACGACAAGGACAGCGCAGCGCTGCAGAAATTGGCCAAGGCGCTGAACAGCCCCGAAGTCAAAGCCTTCATCCTGGAGAAATACCAGGGTGCGGTCGTGCCGGCGTTCTAAGCGCCCCACTTGCTGCACACGAACCCCGCCCATTGGCGGGGTTCTGCGTTTAAGCGGGTTGGCCCAAACGCAGATGCCGGTCGCAAGCCCGTGCCAATGCCTCAGCATCATGGCTTACCAGCAGCAACGCGCAGCCGTGCTCACGGGCGCTTTGCACCAGCAACTCGGTGACCTCGCGAGCGGTGATGGGGTCCAGCCGCGACACGGGTTCATCGGCAAACAGCAGCACCGGGTCGAGCAACAGCGCGCGGGCAATCGCCAAGCGCTGCAGTTCACCGCCTGAAACCTCAGTCGTCGACCGCGCCAGCAGTTCAGGGCGCAGGCGCAGACGTTCCAGCAACGGAGGCAACTTGGCCGGATCAAGGCGGTGCAGGCGCAGCACATCGTCAAACAGGCGGCGCAGCGGTACGCCAGCGGCGAAAGCCGCCGGCGGGTCCTGGTAGAGCTTGAGGTAGCGGTGTGCGGCCACGCCCGGACGCCGCCTCACCACGCCGGCATCGGCTTGCAGCAGGCCGAGCAGCAGATCGCCGAGGCTACTCTTGCCACAGCCGCTGTCGCCAGCAATACCGAGGATTTCACCCGATTCGATACGCAGGTCCAAGCCTTCGAACAACTGCCGACCGCCACGTTTAAGGCACAGGCCGCGCGCCTGCAGCACCGGCTCGCTGGCTGGCGCGCCCGTCACGGCGGCGACCAGCGGGGTCGGCCAGTGGCGCGGGTCGGCGGCAATCAGCGCGCGGGTGTAGTCATGCTGCGGCGCGTCCAGAATCGCCTGGGCATCGCCCGACTCCAGCAGGTGCCCGGCGCGCATCACCAGCAGTGTGCCGCCCAATTGCCGCGCCACTTCCACATCGTGGGTGATGGTCAGCAGCGCGCCCTGCTGCGCATGCTGGCGCAGCAACGTGGCGACCTGATCGCGGCGGCTGGCATCCAGGCCCTTGGTCGGTTCATCGGCAAGCAGGATAGGTGCGCCGGCAGCGGTGGCGGCGCAAAACGCCAAGCGCTGGGCCATGCCGCCCGACAGCTGGCTGGGCAGACGCGCCGCAGCCGCCTCCAGGCCCACGCCCGTCAGCGCCTGGTTGGCGGTGTGCTGGGCCTGCTCCGGCGCCTGGCCGTGCACGCACTCGTGCACCTCGGCCACCTGCTGCAGCGCCGGCATCAGCGGGTCGAGGGAATGCCAGGGCTCCTGGGGCAACATGGCCAGTTGCTGGCCCCAGAGCTGCTCGCGGGCACAGCGATCGAGGCTGGCAAGGTCGGTATCACCCAGCAGGATGCGTCCGCTGGCGGTCAGCGGTGGCGGCAGGGTGCCCATGATCGCGTGCATCAGCAGGCTTTTGCCGGCCCCGGTTTCGCCGAGAATGGTCAGGCATTCGCCCGCCACCAGATTCAGGCTCAAGGGCTCCAGCAAGGTCTTGCCGTGCGCCTGGACGCTCAGCGCTTCGATGCGCAACAAAATGGTCATGCGCGTTTACCCGCCAGCAAGTTGAGGCCCAGCACCAGCAGAAAGACCGCCAGCACTGGTTGCGCGAGCACCCAGGGGGCGTCGCTGTAATAGGGGAACAGCTCGACCATCATCAAGCCCAGTTCAGCAGTGGGCGGGCGCAGGCCAACGGCGACAAAACCCAGTGCCGCCAGGGCCATGATCGAACCGGCGGCGCCAAACGCGGCGAGGGTCGCCACTGGGCCAACCAGGGCCGGCCAGACATGCCGCCGCAAACAGTAACGCCAGCCGAAACCGAGCATGCGCGAGGCCTGCATCGGCTGCGACGCCACCGCCTGCCAGGTGATCGCCCGCACCACGCGGAAATACTCCACCCACAGCACCAGCGAGATGGCCACGTACAGCGCCAGCATCGAACCCGGCGCCAGGCCGGCGACCAGCAAAATCAATACCAGGCCGGGCAGGGCCAGCACCACATTGAGCACAAACGACAAACCGCGATCGATCCAGCCCTGGCGCCAACCGGCGGCGATACCGAGGGTGACGCCGATCAGCGCCGAGGTCAGCACGCAGACCAGGCTCAGGCTCAACGACAGGCGCAACGCGGCGCCCATGCGCGCCAGCATGCTGCGGCCGAAGGGGTCAGTGCCCAGGGGTTCAGCCAAGCTCGGTGTGGCAAAACGTTGGGCCAGGTTCTGCAGGGCAGGGTCGGTGTGGCCGAGCAGGCCTTCGAGTACGGCGAACAGCACCAGCAGCGCGAGCAGGCCGGCGCCGACGCGCTGACTGGTGGACAGGGAGGCAAACAGGCGCGGCATCATTGGCCACTCCTCTGGCGTGGATCCAGCCAATGGCAGGCCAGGTCAATCAGCAGGTTAAGCGCCACAAACAGCAGCCCCAGGGCCATCGCGGCGCCCTGGATCATCGGTACGTCACGGTTGAACACAGCATGGGCCAGGCCGTGTCCCAGGCCCGGCCAGGAGAACAATGACTCGATCATCACCACGCCCTCGATCACGCTGGCCAGTTGGATACCAAGAAACACCACCACGGGTAGCGCAGCATTACGTGCGCCATGCCGTTGCAACGCTTGGCGCAGGCTCAGCCCTTTGACCCGAGCAAAGTTGAAGTAGGCTGAGCGCAACACCTCGGCAGCACTGTGACGCACCACCCGGCTGGACACTGCAGCCATGGCCAGCGCCAGGGTCAACGCCGGCAGGATCAGGTAACGCGGGCCGTCAAAGCCAGCCACCGGCAACATGCGCCACTCCAGGGCGAACACCAGCAGCAGGCCCAGGCCGATAACAAACACCGGCTGAGCGCGCAGCAAGGCCGAGGTCATCAGGCTTAAGCGGTCGAACCATCCCCCCGCGCGCAGCGCCGCCCAGACGCCAACCGGCGCAGCGATGAGCAAGGCAATCAGCATCGCGCTACCGGCCAGCAGCAAGGTGTGGCCAAGCAGGTGGGCGATCTCGTGGGTCACCGGCAGGCCGCTGACCAGCGAATCGGCAAAATTGAACTGCAGCAAGTCGCCCAGCCAATCGAGGTACAGTTGCCAACCGGGACGGTCCAGGCCCAGCTCAGCACGCACCGCTTCGGCAGCGGCCAGGTCGACGTTGTCGTAGCCATAGCGGCCGGCCGCGATCCGAAACTCCATATCACCGGGCAATAGGCGCATCAGCACAAAGCTCAGGGTGCCCACGCTCCAAGTGACGAAAGCCGCCTGCAGCAAGCGGCGCAGAATCAGTTGCAGCATGGCGAAAAACTCATTTCGGCAATCCGGTAATTACGCTCGTAAGGGTCGAAGCTAAAGCCTTGCACACGGCTCGATACGGCAATTTGCTGGGTGTAATAAAGCAGCGGAATCAGCGGCAGTTCATCGACCAAAATCTGCGCCACACGCTGGGCGTTGGCGCGGTAGCGGGCAGCGTCGCGCTCGCCCTGTTGCGCCGCCAGCAGCGCCGGCAACTCAGGGTTATGCCAGCCCATGGCGCCCCAGTCGCCATTGCCGGCGTCGCCAAAATCGGCCAGCAACAAGCCCAGCGGATCGGCGATGTTGCCGTAGTTACGGGCGATCAGCGCCACCTGCAGGGTGCCGTTGTGGTGCCCGGCCGGGATGTCGCTGGAGTTGACCACCGACACCTGTATATCGATGCCTAATTCGCGCCACTGCGCCTGAATCGCGGTGGCCAGTTGGAACAGCTCGGGCCGGTCGGCGTAGGTGATCAGGCTTAGGCGAAAGCGCTCGCCATGGCGCTGCAGAATCCCGTCGGCTGCCGCTTGCCAGCCTTGCGCCGCCAGCAGAGCACGAGCACGCGGCAGATCACGCGCAGATACGGGCAGGTCGGCCAGGTGCCAGTCGCCCAGCGATGGCGGCACCAACTGCGCCGCCTCGCCCCCCGGTACGCGCAGCACACCCTCAGTCAGGCCAGTACGGTCCAGCGCCAGGCTCAGGGCCAACCGCGTATCGCGAGCGGCGAGCAGTGGATCACCCAGATTGAGCTTGAGCTGGATGGTGCGCGGGACGGTATAGGAGTGCACGCGCACGTTGTCGCGCCGCTTAAGCAGGTCGAGGCTGGCGGGGTCGAGGGTGTAAACGATGTCGGTTTGCCCGGCCATCACCTGCAGCGCGCGGCTTTCGGCGCGGTGCCCGGTGAGGTAGACGGCACGTTTGATCGCCGCCGGCGTGCCCCAGTACCCCTCAAAGCGCACCACACCCAGGCGATGCGGCGGATCAAAACGCTCCACTTGGTAAGGACCCGTGCCCTGCAAACGCGTGATCTGCCCCTGGCTGTCGTAGGAGGCCGGCGAGAGTATTGCCGTCGTGTAATGGGCCAACACCGCGCCAAGCGGGTTGTAAGGCCGGCTCAGGCGTACACGTAACGTCTGCTGGTCCTCGGCCGTAAAGGCCTCGACCGGCGCCGCCGCGAGCACTCCCGGTTTGCCCTGCGCCACCTGCAGCGCACGCACAACAGCGGCGGCATCGAGCAGCGCACCGTCATGAAAGCGCACGCCTTGGCGCAGGCTGAAGCGCCACACCAGGCCATCCTCCGAGCGCGACCAGGCCTCGGCCAGCCCAGGCAGCAACTGCCCCTGCGCATCAACATCAAGCAGGGTTTCAGCCACCTGCAAGCGGGTATACAGGTAGCCGTCGCGTGAGGGGTCTTGGCTGGTGAACTCGAACGGACCGCCAATCGACAATTGATCCGGGTCTTGGTTGGGCGAGCAGCCAGCCAACAATATGGCCAGCAGCGGATATAGCAGGGCTCTCAAGGGCGTTTCCAACAGCGGAATAAAGGGAAAATGCAGCAGAACAAAAACTGCCAGCACAACAAGGGCGCGAACTATAATGCGTTACAAGATAACATTACAAGCCGTGCTGCGCCGGAGGCCCGCGCGCAAAGCGGCGTTCTAGAGCCATAGAAGCCGCCTGGCTTATTCTGCAAAGGCCTGGCCAGCCGCTAACCGGAGTTCTTTTGTTCATGATCAAACGCCTGACCCTGCTCACCCTCGCCGCCTGTAGCTTGGCCCCTACGTGGTTAATGGCTCAGGACACTGCTCAGGATGCCGCTAAAGGCTTTGTCGAAGACGCCGAATGGCTGGTACTTAACCGCATGTTCTACGAGCGCCGCGACTTCGAAAACGGCGCGCGCAATGCCCGTGCGCGTAACAGCAAATACACCGACCGCCTCCAACGCAGTGATGTTGCCGAGGAATGGGGTTACGGCCTGATGGGCACCTTCACCTCGGGTTTCACCCAGGGTCGGATAGGTTTTGGCCTCGACGCGCAGCTGTACCAGGCGCAGGCGCTGGACACCGGTGGCGGCCGCGCGGGGGCCATTCGTGCATTACCGCTGGACCGTGACGGCCACCCCTTGGATAACCTGACGCGGGGCGGGGCCGCACTCAAGCTGCAGGCTGCTTCCACCCGTTTACGCTACGGCGAGCAGCGCGTCAGCACGCCGATCTTTAGCGCATCAGACAGCCGCCTGCTACCGGAAACCCATACCGGCTGGTACCTGGAAAGCGACGACATCAGCGCCATCAAACTCCAGGCCGGACACTTTACCGGCTCCGCCGACCGGCACTCGCGCAGTAACAACAACCCACTGGTGGTTAACTACGCCAGCAACGCCAGGGGCCAACTGGGCAATGCTTTTAGCTTTTTTGGCGGCCGCTACAACGGCCTGCCTGGGTTGAGCCTCAGCCTATTCACGGGCGAACTTGAAGACACCTGGCGCACGCACTATCTGGGCAGCACCTACCGCCTGCCCTTGGGTGATACGCGTAGCCTGACCAGTGACGTGCACCTGTACCAAAGCCGCGACACTGGTCAGGCCCTGGCCGGCGCCGTCGACACCACCACCGGCAGCCTGCTGCTGACCTACCGCAGCGGTCATCACAGCCTGGGGCTGGGCTATCAACAGGTCGCGGGCGATACCCCATTCGATTACGTGACCCGCGGCGCGATCTGGTTGGGCAACGCCATGCAAATGTCCGACTTCAATGGGCCCAACGAGCGCTCTTGGCAGCTCAACTATGGCTACGATCTGGGCGGTGTTGGCCTGCCCGGCCTCACTACCACCGCCGCCTATGTGCGCGGCAGCGGTACCGACGGCAGCCACGCAGACCCGAATGGCAGCTACGCCGGCTTCTATGGCCAGGGTGGCCGGCACTGGGAGCGCGATCTTTCACTGAAATACCTGGTGCAAGGTGGCCCGGCCAAGGACCTCTCCCTGCAACTGCGCCACAGCCGGCACCGCGCCAACAGCGCGCAAGGCGAGAACGACAGTCAGCAGCTCAAGCTGGTGCTGCAATATCCGCTAAGCGGCCGCCTATAACGCCTTTTGTGCAGCCTGCAGGCACTGCAGCAGGCATGCCAGCGCAGGTTGCTGCTGGGCCCTGCGCAGCAGTGCTACTAACTCACGGTGAAACGTCAGTGCACCCAGTTCAATCACCCGTAGCTGAGCCGAGCGCTGTAGCCACAACCCGGCGCGAGGGATCAGCGCTACACCCAGGCCACACTCAACCATGCGCACAATGGCATCAAGCTCGTCTAATTCGAGAACCTCGCGCACCTGCAAGCGCTGCTCACGGAGAAACTGGCTAACCTGGCGCCCGCCGAACGAGTGCCGGTCGTAACGGACGAACGGTTGTTCGGCGAGGATCTGCAAGGGCTCATCGCCGGGCACCGTTAGCGGCGTGATCAACACAAAAGGCTCACGGGCCAGGCTGATTTGCAGCAGCTCCTTGGGTAGCTCAAACGGCGGCTTGATCAGCAGCGTCAGGTCCAACTCGCCAGCATCCACCTGGCTCAGCAGCTGCAGCGATACCCCCGGCACCAACTTCAGCTCGACGCCCGGTGCCGCCAGGCGAAAGGCCGGCAGCGCCTCGGGCAACAGTCCGGTTTGCACACTGGCAATCGCACCGACCTTAAGCACGCCCTTCCACTCGGCCGCGCTGGTGGGCAGGGCCATCTGCGCGTACAGCCCGAGCATCTGCTCCGCCAGCGGCAAGGCATGCCGACCGGCAGCATTGAGCACCGCCGAACGTCCGCTGCGATCAAACAGACGTACGCCCAGGGCCTGCTCCAGCACACGCATCTGTGCGCTGACCGCCGACTGAGTCAGGCCAACCTGCTGGCCGGCCGCCGCGAAGGTGCCATACCGCGCCACCGCCACAAAGGTGTTCAACTCACGCAGCATCGCTGTCTCGACTGATCAATTTTGTTTGTGCTTGCGGCCAAGGATATTCGCTTTTAATCAGAATCGCTGTTGCTGAGAATCGGCAAACCGCCCTTTCAAGGAATCTCAGCATGGCGCTCGCACCCTTTCACCTGGCTATTCCCGTTTATGACCTGGCTGCCGCGCAGCATTTCTATGGAGAGGTGTTCGGCTGCGCGGAGGGCCGTAGCAGCGACCACTGGGTGGATTTCGACTTCTTCGGCCACCAGTTGGTGATCCACCAGGCGCCGAAGATGGCCTATCAAGAAGCAGCGCACAGCAACCCGGTGGACGGCCACGACGTGCCGGTGCCGCATTTCGGTGTGGTATTAGGCTGGGAGGATTGGCAAAAGCTGGCGGCGCGGCTACAGGCCAAGGGCACGCCATTTGTGATCGAACCCTACGTGCGCTTCGCCGGCCAGGTCGGTGAGCAGGCTACGCTGTTCCTGCTCGACCCCTGCGGTAACGCCCTGGAGTTCAAGGCGTTCAAGGATATCGGCCAGCTATTTGCCAAATAGCGGGTCAGAACTTGTTTAAAGTCTCGCGAGCTAGAGTCATGCAAGGCCCTACGTTAGTAACAGCCTCCGGCTGTTCAAAACGGCGAGGAAGCGGAGTTTACTGTTGTAAATGAGCATTCCGAGACGCCGCGTCCCGGCCTGTTTTTAACGCAGCAGGGCCGACGCGCAGCAGACATTAAACAGGTTCTTAGGGGCGCTCAAGCAGACTGGGCAACTGCGCGGCCAACTTGGCGTTGTTGATCGGCGCGCGGATAAAGCCGCGCTGCTTGCCATCCGGGCCGATCAGCACCAAGTTGCCACTGTGATCGACGGTGTAATTTTCCTTGCTGGTATCAGCCGGGATAAACGGAATACTGACGCCGTTGGCCAGCTTCTGAATGGTCGCCTCTTCGCCGGTCAGGCCGATAAAGCCGGCATCGAAATAATCCAGGTACTTCTTCAACTGCTCTGGCGTATCGCGGTTCGGGTCAACGGTGATCAGCACGATACGCAGCTTGGCCAGGGTTTCCGGCGGTAGCTGGCCTTGCAGTTGGCGCAGCTGGGCGAGAGTGGCCGGGCAGATGTCCGGGCAGAAGGTGTAGCCGAAGAACAGCAGGCTCCACTGGCCTTTCATCTGATCGACCGCCACCACCTGGCCATCCTGATTGGTCAGGCTCAGTTCCGGCAAGCTGCGGCTCTGTGGCAGCAAAACGATGCCAGCATCGAGCAGCACGGTGGGATCACCCTGGCCCTTGCTGGTCAGTACTTTGTTGACGGTCAGGCCCAGCACCAGGGCGACGATAGCAACGAGAACAAAAACGGTGATCTGGGTTCGGGTCATGGCACCAACGATTACAGGTTTAACAGCAGATAGTGGTCGACCAGCAGGGCGATAAACAGCGCGAAAAGATACCAGATGCTGTATTTGAAGGTGTTGATCGCCGCATGCGGTTTGCTGTCACGGTACAGCACCACCGCCCAGTACAGAAAGCGCCCGCCCAGCACCACCGCACAGGCGAGATAGAGCAGCCCGCTCATATGGATGGCATAAGGCAGCAGGGTCACCGCAAACATCACCAGGGTGTAAAGCAGGATATGCACCTTGGTGTAGTGCTCGCCATGGGTCACCGGCAGCATGGGGATATCGGCCTTGGCGTATTCCTCCTTACGGTGGATCGCCAGGGCCCAGAAATGCGGCGGTGTCCAGGCGAAGATGATCAGCACCAGCAGCAGCGGTTCGGCGCTGATATGCCCGGTAACCGCGACCCAGCCGAGCAGCGGCGGCGCAGCGCCGGCCAGCCCGCCAATCACAATATTCTGCGGCGTGGCGCGCTTGAGAAAGCCGGTGTAAAGCACCGCGTAACCGAGCAGGGAAGCCAGGGTCAGCCAAGCCGCCAGTTCGTTGGTAAAGGTCAGCAGTAAGGCCATGCCGGCCACCGCCAGCAGCAGGGCAAAGCCCAGCGCCGCACTGGGCGAAATACGTCCCGAAGTCACCGGACGCTTGAGCGTGCGCGCCATGATCGAATCGATACGCCGGTCCACCACATGGTTAACTGCCGCTGCCGCGCCGGCACACAGACCGATACCGAGGTTACCGAAAATCAGCACCTGCCAGGCCACACCCGCCCGCGTGGCGAGGAACATGCCGACCAAGGAGGTGATCAGCATCAGCACCACCACCCGCGGCTTGGTCAGCTCCAGGTAGTCGCGCCAGCTGGCGTGGGCTTGGTGTTCGCGCGCTAGAGTAGCCATAGGGTCTCTCCTCGATTGTTCTTGTTATTTACCGGGCAGCGCGGCAAAACCAGCCTGCGTGCTTGTCACCGGGGATGCCAGCCGTACGCGGCTGCGCAGCCGATAATTGATCAGCACCAGGGTCAGCAGCAGCGCAGCGCCGCCGAGGTTATGCGCCACCGCCACCAGCAGTGGCAGATGAAACATCACGTTGCTGATGCCCAGGCTGATCTGCACCGCCAGCGCCAGCACCAGCAGCTCGGCCAAGCGTGCCAGGCCATGACGCTTGAGCTGCCAAGCCAACAGCAGCAACGCCAGGGTTACCAGCAGCGCGCCAATGCGGTGGGTCATATGAATGGCGGTGCGTGCGTCGCTGTCGAGCTGACCGCCGAGGTAGTTGGGACCGATATGCTGGGTCAGGTGAAAACCATTGGCGAAGTCCATCGCTGGCCACCATTCGCCATGACAGGTCGGCAAATCAACGCAAGCGACCGCCGCGTAGTTGCTGCTGACCCAGCCACCGAGGGCGATCTGCCCGATCACCAGCAGCATGCCGAGCGCCGCCAGGCTGCGTAATCGCGCGGGAAGATTGGCCAAGGCGGATGCTTTGCCGGATAGGCGCAGCGTTAAAAGAAACAACAAACTGAGGGTGGCAAACCCTCCAAGCAGATGTGCCGTCACCACTTGCGGCCAGAGTTTCAGGGTCACCGTCCACATGCCAAAGGCCGCCTGCAGGGTCACCAGAGCAAGCAAGAACAGCGGTAGTTTCAGCGGCTGATCCGCCTCGCCTCGGCGGCGCCATGCCTGCACCGCCAGGCCGAGAATCACCAGCCCCAGGGCACCGGCAAAATAGCGGTGGATCATCTCGTACCAGCCCTTGGCCACTTCCACCGGCGCATCCGGAAAACGCGCTTCGGCCAGGGTCTGTTTATGCTCGCTCATCGGTACGCCGATAAAGCCGTAGCAGCCGGGCCAGTCCGGGCAACCGAGACCTGCGTGGGTCAAACGGGTATAGGCACCGAGCAGCACCACCACGACCGCCAGCACAGTGGCGAACAGGGCAAAACGGTAACCGGGCTTGCTCATCCTTCCTCCTTAGATAGGCCTTTGAAAACGTAGCGAGCGAAGGTTAGGCAAGGCGAAATCAGGCGAGGGCGCGAAGTGTACGAGCTGTACATGAGCAGCCCGAGTCTGATTTCAACGCGGTATAACCGAGCGCAGTAGTCTTTCAATGGTCTATCAGCCAATTTGGGAGATTTTCAGCAGGTGCCGCAGGTCGTTGAGAATCGCCTTGCCCTTGCTGGTGGCGTCATAACGCAGCACCAGATTGCCGTGTGGATCAACGATCCACAGCTGCGCGCTGGAAGCGGCGCCGGCGGTTTTGCCGTAAGCCTCCAGCTGCAGCTGATAGCGCGTCAACTGGGGGTATTCGCGGCGTAGCTGGGCGTCATAGTCGCCGGCGATTGGCTGGGCACTGGCCAAACCATGGGCAGCGCGGCCGACATCACGGTTTAGGCCGATATGCACCTGGCGGGCGAGAAACACCAGTTCCTTGCAGGCGGCATCGCAGACATCCGGCACGGTCACCAGCAGTTGCCAGCGCGGCTCATCGGCACCGACCACACCGAGGTCGGTGCGGGTCTGGCCGGTGCCAATCAGTTCGCCGTGGTAGCTGCGGGTTTCCGGCACCCAGAAGCGCCACTGATACATGGCGCTGGCGAGGATCATCGGGCCGATAACCACGGCCAGAATCAGGATCAGTTGCAGACGCCCACGGCGACGCTGGCTGGGCGACACTTCAGGCAGGGCGATGGCTGGGTTCATGGCGAGTCTCCCGCGCGTTAGATAGACCTAAATAGATAAACAGGCAGAGCAAGGCCGCCGCCAGGGCGAACCACTGCACGGCGTAACCGAGGTGTTTGTCGGGGCTCATGGCGATAACCGGCCAATCGCTTTGAAATGACGCGGGACCCGGTTCGAGGCGCACCTCATAGCTCAGGCCACCACGCCCCAGTTGCTGCCAGAGGTCATCCGGCTTGACCTCGCTGACCACCTGCGGCCAGCCTGCAGTCGGTTGCGCACCCTGCAGCTGAAAGGCCTCACCCAGCGGCACATACACCGTGGCCTGCAGGCGCAGCGGCGTATCCGGGGTGGCGAAGGTTGGACTGATGCGCCGGTCCGGCCAAGGCAGCCAACCGCGATTGAGCAACAGCCAGAGGCCGCTGGTTTGGTCATAGAAGGGTTGCAGCACTTCCACACCCACCTTGCCGTCGCGGGTGCGGTTGTCCAGCAGCAGGGTATGCCGCGCATCGAAGAAGCCCTGCAGCTGCACGCGCTGGTAAGCCGGATTGGGCTGCTGCTCCAGCTCAGCGATGCTGATCGGTGCGGCCAGTTGCTGGGCCTGGTGTGCGGCCAACAGCTCGCGCTTTTCTTCTGCGCGCGCCAGCTGCCAGAAGCCCAGGGCGATCAGGCAGGGAAATAGCAGCAGCACCAGTACGCTAGGCAGCCAGCCAGGACGGAAGGTGCTCATAGCAACCTCCCTAAAGCCCTGTACAAGCTGGCTATACTGCAGCTGAAGCGCATTTCCCTTCCCCCGAAGTTCCGCTTGGGAGTCACGCATGCTCAAAGCCGCGATCGTCCTGTTACTACTGGCTACTCTGGTCAGCCTATTCAGTGGCCTGTTCTTTCTGGTCAAGGACGAAGGTAAAACCTCCCGGGTGGTCAACGCGCTGACTGTGCGCGTGACCCTTACCGCGCTAACCGTTGCCCTTATTGCCTGGGGCTTCTACAGCGGCCAACTGGTTTCCCAAGTCACCTGGTGATGCCGTTAAATCACATAAACGAAGACGAACAGACCAATCCACACCACATCGACAAAGTGCCAATACCAGGCCGCCGCCTCGAAGCCGAAGTGCTGCTCTGGGCTGAAATGCCCGCGGATCACCCTGATCAGCATGATGCTCAGCATCAGCGCGCCCAGCGTCACGTGTGCGCCATGAAAGCCGGTGAGCATAAAGAAGGTCGCGCCATAGATACCCGAGCCCAGGGTCAGCCCCAGCTCACTGTAGGCGTAGATGTATTCCTCGACCTGCAACACCAGAAAGGCGATGCCGAGGATCACCGTCAGCGCCAGCCACAGGGTTAGCGGCTTGCGGTGGTTCTTGCGCAGTGCGTGGTGGGCGAAGGTCAGGGTGAAGCTAGAAGTGACCAGCAAGATGGTGTTGATCAGCGGCAAGCCCCAGGCACTGATGGTGCCGCTCGGTGCCGGATAGAGTTTCGGGTCTGGGGTATTAAGCAGCGGCCAGCTGTACTCGAAGCCCGGCCAAAGCATGTTGCTCACCCCTTTGTCGCCCTCACCACCGAGCCATGGCCCGGCCCAGGTGCGCACGTAGAACAGCACACCAAAGAACGCGGCGAAGAACATTACTTCAGAGAAAATAAACCAGCTCATGCCCCAGCGGAACGAGCGGTCCATTTGCGGGCTGTACATGCCGGAGCGGCTTTCCTTAATCACATTGCCGAACCAGCCAAACAACATATAAGCGAGAAACAGACCGCCGATAAAGAAGATCAGCGGGCCGTTGGAGTCGGCGCGATCTGCCTTCATATCGTTGAACCACATGCCTACGCCGTAGACTGAAAACAGCAGGCCCAAGGTGGCGATGATCGGCCACTTACTTTGGGCCGGGACGTAATAGTTTTCGTGGGTTTTGTGACTCGACATTTATTGTTCTCCTTAAGGAGTCGCCCGGGTAAGGGTCGCTTGCGCCACCGGCGGTTTGCTCGCGGTGATATCAAACAAGGTGTAGGCCAGGGTCACGTGGCGCACATCGGCCGGTAAGTCTCTATCGACGATAAACCGCACCGGCATTTCGATGCGCTCGCCAGGCTGCAATACCTGTTGGGTAAAGCAAAAGCATTCAGTCTTGTGGAAATAAGCCGCTGCTTTGGACGGCGCCACACTGGGGATCGCTTGCGCGGTCATCGGTTTGTCGGTGGGGTTATAGGCGACAAACAACATCTGCGTACTGTCACCCGGGTGCACCAGCACCTCATCAGCTTCGGGGCCGAACTCCCAAACCATCTCGGCGGCGTTGGTGGCGAGAAACTGCACCCGCACCTGGCGTGATTCATCGGTGGTTTGCAGCCCGGCCTCATAGGCACCGGCGGTTTTGCCGTTGATGCCGAAGGCCTGGCACATCACGTCATAGATTGGCACCAGAGCGAAGCCAAAGCCGAACATGCCGACCACCACCAGTGACAGGCGAATTACCAGGCGGCGGGTCGACAGGGCTTCATTCATCAGTCAGCCCCTTACTTCACTTCGGGTGGTGTGGTGAAGGTGTGGTACGGCGCCGGTGACGGCACACTCCACTCCAAGCCTTCGGCGCCATCCCATGGCTTGGCCGGTGCCGGCTTGCCGCCACGGATGCACTTGATGACGATAAACAGGAATAGCAACTGGGTGGCGCCGAACATAAAGGCGCCGATGCTCGACACCATGTTGAAGTTGGCGAACATCATGTTGTAGTCCGGGATTCGCCGCGGCATGCCGGCCAGGCCGACAAAATGCATCGGGAAGAACGCCAGGTTCATGCCGATAAAGCTCATCCAGAAGTGCAGCTTGCCGAGGGTTTCGTCATACATGTGCCCGGTCCACTTCGGCAGCCAATAGTAAGCCGAGGCGAAGATGCCGAAGATCGCCCCCGGTACCAGCACATAGTGGAAGTGCGCCACCACGAAGTAGGTGTCGTGGTACTGGAAGTCCGCCGGGGCGATGGCCAGCATCAGGCCGGAGAAACCGCCGATGGTGAACAGAATGACGAAGGCCACGGAGAACAGCATTGGCGTTTCGAAGGTCATCGAACCGCGCCACATGGTGCTGGCCCAGTTGAACACCTTCACCCCGGTCGGCACGGCGATCAGCATGGTGGCGTACATAAAAAACAACTCGCCGGTCAGCGGGATACCGACGGTGAACATGTGGTGCGCCCAGACGATAAACGACAGGAAAGCAATGGCCGCCGTCGCATAGACCATCGAGGTGTAACCGAACAGCGGCTTACGGGCGAACGCCGGGATGATCGCACTGACCGCACCGAAGGCCGGCAGGATCATGATGTACACCTCGGGGTGGCCGAAGAACCAGAACACATGCTGGAACAGCACTGGGTCCCCACCACCGGCGGCACTGAAGAAACTGGTGCCGAAGTGGATGTCCATCAGCATCATGGTCACGCAACCGGCCAGTACCGGCATCACCGCGATCAACAGGAAAGCCGTGATCAGCCAGGTCCAGACAAACAGCGGCATCTTCATCAGGGTCATGCCGGGGGCGCGCAGGTTGAGGATGGTGGCGACCACGTTGATCGCGCCCATGATCGAACTGATGCCCATCAGGTGCACGGCGAAGATAAAGAAGGTCACCGATTCCGGCGCGTAGGTGGTCGAGAGCGGCGCATAAAAGGTCCAGCCGAAATTGGGTCCGCCGCCTTCCATAAATAGTGTGCTAATCAACATGCCGAACGCTGCCGGCAGCAGCCAGAAACTGAAGTTGTTCATGCGCGGCAGGGCCATATCCGGCGCACCGATCATCAGCGGAATCATCCAGTTGGCCAGGCCAACGAAGGCTGGCATCACCGCGCCAAACACCATGATCAGGCCGTGCATGGTGGTCATCTGGTTGAAGAACTCCGGCTGCACGATCTGCAGGCCCGGTTGGAACAGCTCGGCACGGATTACCATGGCCATGCTGCCACCCAGCAGGAACATGGCGAAGCTGAACCACAGGTACATGGTGCCGATGTCTTTGTGGTTGGTGGTCAACACCCAGCGCATCAGGCCTTTGGCCGGGCCGTGGTGATGGTCATGTCCGGCATGACCGTGGCCAACGTGGCCCGGATCGATCACTGCACTCATGTCCTTACTCCTGAGCCTGTTTGAACGCGAGGATGTCTTTCGGCGTGACCATATCGCCGACCGCATTGCCCCAGGCATTGCGTTCGTAGGTGATGATCGCAGCGATATCAACTTCCGAGAGTTGCTTGCCAAAGGCGGCCATCGACGTACCCGGCTTGCCGTTGACCACGATGTCGATATGCCCTTTGGCCTCACCCTTGGCGATGGCCGAGCCTTTCAACGCCGGGAACATCGGCGGCAGCCCCTCACCATTGGCCTGGTGACAGGCCATGCAGGCGGTGTTGTAAGCCTTCTCACCGCGCACCATCAGCTCATCCATGGTCCACTCTTTAGTGGTCAGCTCCTTCTCGGCAGCGGCTAATTGCTTACGCTCGGCAAGCCAGGCGGCGTAATCCTCTTTCGACTTAGCTTCAACCACCACCGGCATAAAACCGTGATCCTTGCCGCACAGCTCAGTGCATTGGCCACGGTAGATGCCGGGCTCGTCGATACGTGTCCAGGATTCATTGATAAAGCCGGGGATGGCGTCCTTCTTCACCGCCAAGGCCGGCACCCACCAGGAGTGGATGACATCGGCGGCGGTGATCAGAAAGCGCACCTTGGTACCGACTGGCACCACCAGCGGCTCATCAACCTCCAACAAGTAGTGCTCACCTTTGGTGGCCTTGTTGTTGATCTGGTCTTTAGGGGTGGTCAGGTTGCTGAAGAACTCAACGTCTTCACCCAAGTATTTGTAGTGCCATTTCCATTGATAACCGGTGATCTGGATATCCACCTCCGACTCACTGGAATCGTAGATATCGATCAGCACCTTGGTGGCGGGAATCGCCATGACGATCAAAATGACTAGGGGCACCACCGTCCAGAGGATCTCGACCGTGGTGCTTTCATGGAAGTGCGCGGGCTGATGGCCGGTGGAGCGGCGGTGGACGAGCATCGACCAGAACATCGCGCCGAATACGATCACGCCGATGACGACGCAGATCCAGAAGATGGTCATGTGCAGGTCAAACACTGAGCGGCTGACCTCAGTGGCGCCCGGCGTCATGTTGACGCCCCAACTGGCGTGCGCCGAGCTGAATATCAACCACAACAGGAGGCCCATCCAGACTCGTGGATGTCGCATCATTGCGGGTTCCCCTTAATATTGTTCTTGTTATCCCGCCGGATCAGTCAGTGGCTCGGCTACCAACCATCTTCACGATGAAAGATGCCTGTAAAAGCTGTCCGTGCCGCAGCTGATTCGGAGTTATCAGGTACTGCCTTTCGAGTTCGAGTATAGACAGGGAGTTGCAGCTGGCAACGCGAAAGCTGAAATGAGCAAAGCCCTGCCAGGCAGGCGCTAAAGACTGCAGCTGGCGCAGGATGGGTGAGGGTGGCGAGGGCTGCATATAGCCAGTACGCATAAATATTTCATAATTATGACAATCGATTCTCAGCAGCTACGCTCAAGCCATTAACATTCTTGCCCATGTCCTAATTTCGGGAGCAGTCATGAACATCGCCGCCTTGCACGCGCTGATCCAACGCGCGCACCAACACGAAGCTAACACAGGTCACTTAGCCGGTCAGGTACAGGCATATGTAGGACAACTGCATCCCTCTATCCGCCTGCCGGATAAAGATGCCCACGGCGTGCTGCAGCGCTTTGTCAGCGCCTATATCGAGCAGGTGCCAGAGCTGTTGCAGGCTGCCCACCAGGTTGCTCAGGAAGCGGGGATCGAGACGCAGATCAAGCCGGTGCTCAAGGTTGCCGAGCAGTTTTTTCTGCAACCGCCCGCGCTGATGGAGGGCCATGAAGGACTTGAAGGGTTACTTGATGAAGCGTATCTGGCTCACCGCTTGGTCGAAGAGGTGAATGATCGCTACATCGCCCATCTGGGCGCACCGTTGATTCCTGTGGATACCACAGTGGCGAATTTGATTGCTCACCAGCTGATCGGCGAACCCTTTGCCAATCAACTGGATGAAGCCGTACACCATGCCGTCGATAGCATGCTCGACGACACCCGCTTTACTCAGGAATCAGTGCAGGCCTACCGCGAGCGCCTGCATAACCCGCAGACCGAGGCCGCCTGGCAACGCTGGCCTTGCCTGTCACGCCAGCTTGGGGTCGAGCTGCAGCTGGATGCAGCTCGCACGTCCGGTTAGCAGGCCCTCCACCTCGCGCTATTGGCTGACTAGCTGCTCGGCAGATAGCGCGCACGCGGCGTGGCCATCGGCAGCGGGCCCTCGCCGATTAGGCGGAATTCGCCTTTCTCAGAGTCGTAAGCCTTGATCTCGCTGGTTTCGATGTCATACACCCAACCATGGATAAACAGTTGACCGCAGGCCATGCGCGAGGCCACAGAAGGGTGGGTGCGCAGGTGGTCGAGCTGCGCCACCACGTTTTCCTCGGTGAGGATGCCCAATGTGGTGTGATCGGCGCAGCCGCAGTTATCTGCCACCACCGTCTTGGCCACTTCAGCATGGCGCAACCAGGCCTTTACCGTGGGCATGCGCTCCAAGTCTTCCGGGTTGAGTACGGCCTTCATCGCGCCGCAGTCGGAATGCCCGCAGATGATGATGTGCTGTACGCCGAGGGCCATCACCGCGTATTCGATAGCGGTGGAAACGCCCCCCATCATTTGCCCATACGGCGGCACCACATTGCCGACATTGCGGTTAACGAACAGGTCACCCGGTGAGCTTTGGGTGATCAGCTCGGGCACCACCCGCGAGTCGGCGCAGGTGATAAACATGGCGCGCGGGTTCTGCGCAGTGGCTAGTTTTTTGAACAGCTCTTCCTGTTGCGGGAAGATCTCGCTGCGAAAGCGTTTGAAACCACCCACAATGCTCTGCAGCGCTTCCTCGGCAGTTTCAATGCCTGTGCGCCCCTGCAACGGGATCAGCTGGTGCTTGTACGGCATATGTGCAACCTCTATGAACCTGAAAACGGCTGCTAAGGCGACAGCTAAGGCCGCTGGCAAGTCACATACCGGAGATCAGCACAGTGGGTTTAGGCGGCCACCGTCAGCGCCGCGTGACGGGTTAAAGTAACGCCAGCTGGCCACCGGGCGGGCAGAAGCGGGAGCAATCGAGATTAAACCCATCCCGCCGATTCAAGCCCAGACGCTTGCTAGCCAGGGCAAAACGCTGCGCGAGCAACTCGGCAAAGACCCCTTCACCACGAAAGCGCTGGCCGAAGCGGCTGTCATACAGCGCACCGCCACGGCTCTGACGGATAAGGCTGAGCACATGCTCGGCGCGCTGTGGGTAATGCGCTTGCAACCACTCTTCGAACAGCGGCGCGACCTCACGTGGCAGGCGCAGCAGCATGTAGTTGGCGCTCTGCGCGCCGGCCTCCTTGGCTGCTGCCAGTAGATGCTCCAGTTCCATGTCGTTGATCATCGGGATCATAGGTGAGCAGAGCACGCCGACCGGAATACGGTTGTCACGCAGCACACGAATCGCCCGCAAGCGCGCCGCCGGTGCCGCCGCACGCGGCTCCATGGTGCGTTTTAACTCATCATCCAGAGTGGTCAGACTGATCATCACCGCCACCAGGCGCTGCTGCGCCAGTTCGCTAAGCAAGTCGAGGTCACGCAGGATCAGCGAACCTTTGGTGACAATGGTCACCGGATGGCGATAGTCGAGCAGCACCTTGAGGCTGTTACGCGTCAGCAGGTGCTGGCGCTCAATCGGCTGGTAGGGGTCGGTGTTGGAGCCGAGATTGATCGGCGCGCAGACATAGCCCGGCTTGCTCAACTGCTGTTCAAGCAGCGCCACGGCGTTGGTCTTAGCGATCAGCTTGGTTTCGAAATCCAGCCCCGGCGACAAATCCCAATAGGCGTGACTCGGCCGGGCATAGCAATAAATGCAGCCGTGTTCGCAGCCACGATACGGATTGAGCGAGCGATCAAACGGCAAGTCAGGTGATTGGTTGCGGGTGATGATGCTTTTTGCGGTTTCGCTGCGCACCTCGGTCGCCCGGCTGGGCGGCACTTCCTGAAACCAGCCGTCATCGCTGGCGATGATGCGCTGCGAAGCAAAACGGTTATGCGGGTTACTGGCAGTACCGCGACCGCGCGGCGGCAGAGAAACAGACATGGGCTGGCTCCATAAATTACTGTATATAAATACAGTAATTTATATGCATCACCAACCACCAGTCGTCAGTGATACAGCGTGTGCGGCATCTGAATCAGCCCGCCACCAGCAGCAATAACAGCGGCAAACTGGCCGCTGCCAGTAGGGTTTGCAGGGTGATGATGCCGGCCATCAACTGGCTGTCACCACCCAGCTGGCGAGTCAGCACGTACGCTGTCGGCGCGGTTGGCAGGGCAAAGAACAGCACCAGCACGGTACTTTCCATCGCCGGCAGCTGCAGACCATAGGCCACCACCCAGGCCGGCAAAGGCATGGCCAGTAGACGCAGCAAGCTATTGCTAAGCAGCGCCGGCACTTCACCACCCAGCTGCTCGGGCTTTAGCGCTGCACCGACGCAGAGTAGACCCAGCGGCAAACTGGCGGCGGCCAGCAGGCTTAGCAGACGATCACTGCCGCCCGGCAGGCCAAGACCACTGAGGTTGACCAGCGCGCCGCCGAGGCAGGCAAGAATCAACGGGTTCTTCATAATTGGCAGCAGCAGGCTGCGCGCACTGACGCCGCGCTCGGCGGTCAGCGACCACACCGACAGTACATTTACCGTCGGTACCATCAACGCCAGCATTAACGCCGCCAGAGTCAGCCCCGGCTGACCAAACAGGCTGCCAACAGCGGCCAGGCCGAGGTAAGTGTTAAACCGCAGAATGCCCTGACTAAATGCCCCGAAACGCCCCGCCGGCCAACCCCGCACGCGCCGCACCAGCAACAGCGCCAGCCAGGCGATACCCAGCGCCAGCAGCACCGCCAACGCCAGGCGCGGTAACGCCGGATTATCCAGCGGCGCCGTGGCCAGGCTGCTGAACAGCAACGCCGGGAACAGCATGAAGTAGTTCAACCGCTCGGCACCCGGCCAGAACGCCTCATTGGGAAACGCCCAGCGGCGCAGGTAATACCCGGCCACGATCAAGGCAAACAGCGGCCACAGGGCCAACAACAACTCCAGCACACTCACCTCCGCCTGCACATGAGCACTCATCTTGAGCAGCCACGCAAAGCGATGCAAGCTGCCAGGATTGCGCAGGCCGTTACCGCAGGGGATGAATAGGAGCCGGCGTAGCCTGGATCCGCCCAACCTGATCCGGGTTTCACGCCTGCAGAGCACCTTTACTGGCAAGCAGGGTTAAGCACCACCGCAACTAAGGCAACTGCAGACCACCGCCAGCTTTGTGCAAGGCGCGCAGGTGCGTGCCCAGTTGCGCCAGGTTGGCTTCAGTGGCCTGCAGTTCGGCCAGGCGCGCCGGTTCCAGCAGGGTACGCACTTCCTGGTCGAGGTTGTCGCTAAGCTGGCGCAGTTGCTGCTGACGCGCCTGGCTTTCGGTTTCCAGGCGCTGCCATTCGGCGCGCTGTGGCAGGCCGTAGCCACCCTCGAGCAACTCGGCCGGGCGACTGAGGAAACCGCTGTTGGCGAGGATCTGCTGCAGTGCGCCGCCAGCCTTGCTCACCGTGGGATCAACGCCATCACGGCCGCTGAGGTAGCGGCGCTTGAGTTCATCCTGAGCCAATAACAGTTGCCGACGCAGTGCCGCCTGTTCGAGCAGCAGCAGCGCTGCACTGGTGCGCAGGTCGGCACGGGCGAACCAGGGCTGACGCTGCTCAGCGGGCTGGGTCAGCCAGTCCTCAACCTGCGCCTGCTCAATCGGCAACTGCGCCTGCAACACGCTGAACATGGCCTGGTAGCGGTCACGGAACGAGTCAAAGCGATAACCCAGGCGTAGGGCTTCGGTGGAATCGTCCAGTACGCTGCGGTCGGCCAGATCGCGCGCCACCAGGGTGTCGAGCAGGCCGTTGGGCATGATGCTGTCGAGCGCATGCAGGCGCGGGTGCTGGCTGCCGCTGCGCAGCAGCTTGAGGGTTTCCACGGCGCAATTATTGGAGATAAACCAGTAGTCGCCGTCGTAACTCCAGTGCTGCTCGGCGGCGCGGGTCACCAGGTGCTCCAACTGGGTACGGTCCAGCTTGAGCGGCACCGAGGCCAGGCTGCGTAGCTCAACCTTGGTGTACTCCTCGATCACCTGAGCCAACGGCAAAACGAACAACCGCGACGGATAAACGCCGGTCAGGCCATCCCAACTGGACAGCTGCACATCGCCGACAAAGGCGCGGTAGGACAGCACCAGATGCTCCTGCAGATCCAGCCGACAGTCCGGTCCTAGCGGCCGACCAGGCGCACAAATCACCAGTCGCAACATGCTGTGGCCCCAGCGGCTGGCCAGTGCATCGTTGGCTTCGGCCAGCAGGTAATCCACCTGATAAACCCGCTGCGCATCGATGCTGCCCAGCGGCTGGCGGGCGAAGTCCCGCCCGGCATTCAGGTAGGCCAAGCCTTCAGCGCAGGGCTGCTGGTTCGCGGGCGTCCAGGCGAAATGCGTGCTCAGGTAACGTGCCAACGCGGGGCGGCGACAGGCGTAGCTGGGGTCGAGGAGAAAGTACTCCATATTGACGGCGAGAAACTCGCGCGGGTTGCTCAGCTCATAACTGTCCGGGCTGCGCGCGACCTGATGATTGTCCTGCTCTCGCGCACCACGGCGCCCGACCTGCTGCGGCCAGCCGGCCAGGTCCAGCAACAGCGGATCATCACTCAAAGTAAAGCGCCGCGCCGTCTGCCCGCGGCAGTGATCCGGCAAGCCAACCGCGCCCAGACTCTGCTCACGCTGCCGACACTGGCGTTGTAACTGTCGCTCGGCCTGCGGCCAGAGTTGGGCGCGGTCATATAGATGGGTAATTTCATGCAGCACGGTCGCCAGCAATTCGCGGCGTACAGTGCCATGGGGGCGATTGGTTAGGGTGGCGCTGCTGCCGTCGCTTAACCCTGGCAGCAACGCAGCATTCAGTTCGATCCCGCTAAAACGCCCGGCGCGGCCATACACCTGCGCAGGCAAGTTACGCCAGCGCACGCTCACGCGGCGATCGAGGTGCTGTTTGAGCGGTGGTGGTAAGGCGGCCAGCGCCTCCTGCAACAGTTGCTGGCTGGCCTGACGTTCAGCTGGGCTGAGTTCGCCGTTCGCGAGCTGCAAGCGCAACTCGGCCTGGCTGCAGGTACTGGCCAGTAGCGCCAGCCCGAGCAGCCAGGTACGCGGCCAACTCACAGTGCCAGAATGGCTTCGGCCAATACCAGGTCAGAAGCGCCTTGCGCTTCAGGCACTTGGCTGCGGATGGTGCCAATGGCGGCTTCCAGCTGGGCGCCACGGATCTGCCCTTGGCTGGCGACGAAGCTGGCAGCATCGTCACGCGCCGCGAGCACGACTTTCGAGTCACGCACCGAGGTGGTGGTATCCGAGGTGAAGTCGAAGGTGCGGTCTAGGGCACGCACGATGATATTGCTGGTCGCCACCAGGGTTTGCGCCTGTGCAGTGGCACTGAGCAGAACGGCCGCAACTACGGCACTGAGCAAGATAGGGCGCATAGACATCTCCAATAATCAGCCATTAAGTCGTTTGGACTGGCTTAGACAGGCAGTGTGACACACAGTTCCGCCCGCGACAGGCTCGTCGCAGGGCCTAAAGCACTTCTCAGAGGCTAAGAATGGCTGTCGCCAGCTGCATATCGTCACCTTGCACCGTCGGTACTTGCTGACGGATATGTTGCAACGCGGCCTCCAGGCTGACCCCACGGATGCTGCCCTGGCTGGCAACAAAAGCCGCGGCGTCATCACGGGCGGCGAGTACGATTTTGTCGTCATTAAAGGAAGAGGACACATCGGAGCTCGCTTCTGCAGTCGCCGCAACCGCGCCAACCACCGCATCGGTCGTGACCACAAAGCTGGTCGCGCCAGCAGTACCTGCCAGCGCCAAAAGTGCCGCCAGGCTAAAGGTTTTTATTACGTTCATATCCATGCTCCTTAAAATCTCAACAGGCCAACAGCCGTCATTGTAGACCCTGACGGTGCCGCTTGGTTGCCAGAACACTCAGCGCCAGAATGGCTTTTCCAGCTCAGTCTGACGCTGCGCGTGGGTGATTCCAGCGTCCTCCAGCTGATGACTATCCAGACGGGCCAGTTGCCTGCGGGTGCGCAGATTGTGTTGCCAAAAACACAGCGTGGCATAGAGCTTCAGCCACAGCGGCCTAGGCACTCGGACAGACTGTGGGGGGCTGGGTTTGAGCGTGCGTTCCATGGTGCAATTCCTTCGCTGAGCACAGAAAGAGCACCCTAGGATGGGCGGTACGGTGCAGCGCAGGTAGAGACAGCCCTAGAAAATTGTTACGGCGCAGTTATCGATCTAACCGAACTGTACCGCTGGGCATTGCCGCAGACTGTTGTGCGGGAGGCATTGCCTGACGCGCTTTTCGCCGGCACATAAAAAGAAAGCCCCAACGCACGGGGCGTTGGAGCTTCCAAAAATCCCAATAAAGGGAGGAGCAGAAATCGGTGGATAACGGCGATTTAACGCCAGAAAGGCTTGCTCAGTTCAGCGTGGCGCTGCGCTTCGCTGATGCCGGCATCGGCAAGTAGGCGGGCGTCCAGGCGGGCAAGCTGGCGGCGGCTGACGATACGGCGCTGCCATTGCAAGACGGAGGCGAGCATACGCAGCGGCAGGGCGCTGGAGCTGTTGACTTGGCTATGATCAAAAAAGAGGTCGGAACTGAGGGTACGTTCCATGGTGTTCATCCTTCCGCTTGTGGCGGATCAGTGGTGTTTTGCGATGGAGGAATTATTGCCGCTACCGCCACTTCGCTGTAGCCACAGCTGAATGAAATTGCAGTGCTAATAGATAGTTAGCTTTGTAACTGTATTGCTATCTTTAAACTTAACTGTATTGCCTATAAGTGCTTTAGCCTGAATATGCCGTTTTAGCAGTTAAAACCACCGCGCGAGGTGTGAATAACAGTTAATACAGACAGGTACAGTTGCGGATTACGCTGATATTACAGCTGACCTGTTTTTCAGATTTTTGCCTGGCCACACCACTTTTCTGAGCACTCAGACAGAAAAAAGCCCGGCTAACGAGCCGGGCTTTTTTACGACGCAGCAGGAGGGTTAGTCGACCGCTTTAACCATATCTTCGATGACTTTCTTGGCGTCGCCGAAGACCATCATGGTCTTGTCCATGTAGAACAGTTCGTTGTCCAGGCCGGCGTAACCGCTGGCCATCGAGCGCTTATTGACGATCACGGTTTTGGCCTTGTAGGCGTCCAGGATCGGCATGCCGGCGATCGGCGACTTCGGATCGGTCTTCGCGGCCGGGTTGACCACGTCGTTCGCGCCCAGCACCAGCACCACGTCGGCTTGGCCGAACTCGGAGTTGATGTCGTCCATCTCGAACACTTGCTCGTAAGGCACTTCGGCCTCGGCCAGCAATACGTTCATGTGGCCTGGCATACGCCCGGCAACCGGGTGGATCGCGTACTTCACGGTCACGCCACGGTGGGTCAGCTTCTCAGCCAGTTCCATCAGTGCGTGCTGGGCACGGGCCACCGCCAGGCCGTAACCCGGAACGATGATCACGGTGTCGGCGTTGGTCAGCAGGAAGGCCGCGTCGTCGCTCGAACCGGATTTCACCGGGCGTGCTTCTTGAGCACCGGCCGGGCCAGCAGCTTCAGTCGCGCCACCGAAACCACCGAGGATCACGTTGAAGAACGAACGGTTCATCGCCTTGCACATGATGTACGAGAGGATCGCACCTGATGAGCCCACCAGCGAACCGGCGATGATCAGCATCGAGTTGTTCAGCGAGAAGCCGATACCGGCCGCCGCCCAACCCGAGTAGCTGTTGAGCATCGACACCACCACGGGCATGTCAGCACCACCAATCGGGATGATGATCAGCACGCCAATGATGAAGGCCAGCACGGTCAGCGCGGCGAAAGCACGCACATCACCGGTGAAGCTGTAGTAGATGCCCAGGCCGAGAATGGCCAGACCAAACACCAGGTTCAGCATGTGCTGACCTTTGAACTGTACAGGTGCGCCTTGGAACAGGCGGAACTTGTACTTGCCCGACAGCTTGCCGAAGGCGATCACCGAACCGGAGAAGGTGATGGCACCGATGGCCGAACCGAGGAACAGTTCAACACGGTTGGCCACCGGAATCGCATCGCCCAGCGCTGCAACGATACCCAGCGACTGCGGCTCAACCACCGCCGCAATGGCAATAAACACCGCGGCCAGACCGATCATGCTGTGCATGAAGGCGACCAGCTCCGGCATCTTGGTCATTTCAACGCGCTTGGCCATCACGGTGCCGACAGTGCCGCCGATCAGCAGGCCGACAATCACGTAACCGATACCGGCGGTGGCAAGTTCAGCGCCGAGCTTGTAGATCAGGCCAACGGTGGTGAGGACGGCAAGGCCCATACCAATCATGCCGAACAGGTTACCGCGACGCGACGTAGTCGGGTGCGACAAGCCTTTAAGCGCCTGGATAAAGCAGATCGAGGCGACGAGGTAGAGAACAGTGATCAGGTTCATGCTCATCTCAGTGCTTCTCCACTGCAGCGGCTTTCGGCGCTTTCTTCTTGAACATTTCCAGCATGCGCCGGGTTACCAGGAAGCCACCGAACACGTTAACCGCAGCCAAAGCCACGGCCAGGGTGCCCATGGTCTTGCCCAGCGGGGTCACGGTCAGCGCTGCGGCCAGCATGGCGCCGACGATAACGATCGCGGAGATGGCGTTGGTTACGGCCATCAGCGGGGTGTGCAGGGCCGGCGTCACGTTCCACACCACGTGGTAACCCACGTAGATGGCCAGCACGAAGATGATCAGGTTGTAGATGCCGTCGGAAATCATATCCATGAGCGGTGCTCCCCTTAGCCGTTAGTGCGCACGACGTTGCCGTCACGGCACATCAGGCACGCGGCGACGATGTCGTCTTCAAGGTTGAGGTGGAACTTGCCTTCGCCGTCGATAACCAGCTTGAGGAAGTCCAGCAGATTGCGTGCGTACAGCGCCGAAGCATCGGCCGGCACCAGGGCCGCCAGATTGCTGTGGCCAACGATGGTCACGCCATGCTGCACCACCACTTGCTCGGCGACGGTCAGCGGGCAGTTGCCGCCTTGCGCTGCAGCCAGGTCGATGATCACCGAGCCAGGCTTCATTTCCGCCACGGTGGCGGCGTGCAGCAGGGTCGGGGCCTTGCGGCCTGGGATCAGCGCGGTGGTGATGACGATGTCAGCCTGCTTGGCCTTCTCGTGCACCGCCTTGGCCTGACGCTCCATCCACGAAGCCGGCATTGGCCGGGCGTAACCGCCCACGCCTTGTGCGCACTCGCGCTCTTCGTCGGTTTCGAACGGCACGTCGACAAACTTGGCACCGAGCGATTCGATCTGCTCTTTAACCGCAGGGCGCACATCGGACGCTTCGATCACCGCACCCAGGCGCTTAGCCGTGGCGATGGCCTGCAGACCGGCCACACCGGCACCGAGAATCAGCACGCGTGCCGCTTTTACCGTACCGGCCGCGGTCATCAGCATCGGCATAAAGCGCGGATAGTGATTGGCTGCCAGCATCACGGCTTTGTAGCCAGCGATGTTGGCTTGCGAGCTGAGCACGTCCAGGCTCTGCGCGCGGGAAGTGCGCGGGGCAGCCTCTAGGGCGAAAGCAGTGACGCCGCGAGCATTGATGCGCGCGATGGTCTCGTTGCTGAACGGGTTGAGCATGCCCACCAATACGGCGCCGGTTTTCATGTGCGCCAGTTCAGCATCGGTCGGAGCGACTACTTTCAGCACCAGATCGGCACCAAAGGCAGCAGCATCGTTACCGATCGTCGCACCAACCGCTTCATAGGCGCTGTCCGGAATGCTGGCGCTAACGCCAGCACCGGTCTGTACCGTCACCTGATGGCCCTGGGCGATCAGCTTCTTGATGGTTTCGGGAGTCGCGGCGACGCGCGTCTCACCGGCATGGGTTTCGAGAGGAACACCGATGTGCACTTCAATTCTCCTGCGTGATCTTTTTAGTGAACCGGCGCACTGCGGGTGGCACGCGGGCATTGGGGAGGATCAGCACAAACCCGCTCCGAAGAGGCAGGCGCGGCATTCTGCAGGCGAACGGCGGTCCCTTCAAGAAGTTATGGAGTAAGAAATTTGCATTACTACAAGTTATAGGTCTATCACTAGTTTTCATACCAGCCACAGCCCGCGCCGTATCTGGCCTAAGCCTTCAACGACGGTGCGTACAGAGGCAAATGCCATGCATACGGTGGATGACAAATAATCCAATCCTCTGATATGTGAAAGGTAGCGAACGCCGTGTAAAAAATAGCCTACAAGCCATAGCCCATGGGCGTTAGCGCCTTTTGGGTGCGGTATTTTATGTAGTTTGCAAAAACTGGCACTACCTGACGCTAGAGGGAACGCCAGAGCCGCCGCTGCCTGTGCTTGCTGCGCCGAACGGGCGACGATTGGCCGGATAAACCTGCAATAGAGTGGCTGTAAAAGCGCTTTTTATAACGGCTGGTACTGCGCCGCTTCACTTAACAGCCAATCCCGAAAGGCCGTGAGCGCTGCTGACTCCAGCTTGCGCTCGGGCACTATCAGGTAATACGCGCGACCGCTGTCCAGCAGCGGCTTGTTGAGTGCGACCACCAGCAGCCCCTCCGCCAATTCACGGCGAATCAGGAAGGGAGGGATCAGGGCGATGCCCATCTCATGAATGGCCGCCTGGGCCAGCATGGAAAACAGCTCATAACGCGGCCCGGCCATATCCCGCGGGGTACTCACCCCCTGCGCGCTGAACCACTGACGCCAGGCGTAAGGCCGCGTGGTCTGTTGCAGCAGCGGCAGGCTGGCGATTTGCTCGGCACTCAGCTGCGCCTGCTCAGCCAGCAATACCGGGCTGCACACCGGCATCGGGTTCTCGCCCATGAGCAGATGCGCCTGGGTACCGGACCAGTCGCCATCGCCGAAGTACACCGCCGCATCAAACGCGGTGTCGGCAAATAGAAAGGGCCGTGTGCGGTTGGTCAGGTTGACGGTGATCTCTGGATGAAGCCGCTGGAAATCCTTCAAGCGCGGCAGCAGCCACTGCGTACCAAAGGTCGGTACCACCGCCAGCTCGATGCTCATCGCGCCCTGTTGGCCCATCACCGCCAGGGTGTCGCGCTCCACCGCATCCAGTTGGCCGGCCACCCGCTTGGCATACGACTGACCGGCTTCGGTGAGCAGCACGCCACGGCGTGAGCGGCGAAACAGTTCGACATTAAGGAAGGCCTCCAGCGCGGCGATCTGCCTGCACACCGCGCCCTGGGTCAGGCTCAGCTCCTGCGCCGCCTTGGTAAAACTCTGATGGCGAGCGGCGGATTCGAAGGCGATCAGGGCGGCGGTGCTGGGGATTTTGCGGCGCATCTGTGCGTCACTCTCACTTTCATCGATTAAATAGGCCGATTAAAGCTATCTCGAAGTGAGCTATTCGCACAACAGCGTGCGCAATACTCGTTTGCCCATACTTCCCAGGCCGCCTAGGATCAATCTCACTCACCGGCGGACGCAGCGTAACTGCGCAGGCACCCGCCCAACCCCTGTTTGATTTCGAGGTGTTCGCGATGGCCAAGGCAAGCTTCAACTGGATCGACCCCCTGCTGCTCGATCAACAATTGACCGAAGAAGAGCGCATGGTGCGTGACAGCGCCCAGCAGTTCGCCGCCGACAAGCTGGCCCCGCGTGTGCTCGAAGCCTTCCGCCATGAGCAGACCGACCCGAAGATCTTCCGTGAAATGGGCGACACCGGCCTGCTCGGCGCGACCATTCCCGCCGAGTATGGCGGCAGCGGCCTGAACTACGTGTGCTACGGCCTGATCGCCCGCGAAGTCGAGCGTATCGACTCCGGCTACCGCTCGATGATGAGCGTGCAGTCGTCGCTGGTGATGGTGCCCATCTATGAGTTCGGCAACGAAGCGACCAAACAGAAGTATCTGCCCAAACTGGCCAGCGGCGAATACATCGGCTGCTTCGGCCTGACCGAGCCGGATCACGGCTCCGACCCTGGCTCGATGATCACCCGTGCGAAAAAGGTCGACGGCGGCTACCGCCTGACCGGCGCGAAGATGTGGATCACCAACAGCCCGATCGCCGATGTGTTTGTGGTCTGGGCCAAAGACGATGCCGGCGAGATTCGTGGCTTTGTGCTGGAAAAAGGCTGGCAAGGCCTGAGCACCCCGGCGATTCACGGCAAGGTTGGCTTGCGTGCATCGATCACCGGCGAAATCGTCATGGACAACGTGTTCTGCCCGGAAGAAAACGCCTTCCCCGATGTGCGCGGTCTGAAAGGCCCGTTCACCTGCCTCAACTCCGCCCGTTACGGCATCAGCTGGGGCGCGCTGGGTGCCGCTGAGTTCTGCTGGCACACCGCGCGTCAGTACACCCTCGACCGCAAACAGTTCGGCCGCCCGCTGGCGCAAACCCAGCTGATCCAGAAGAAACTCGCCGACATGCAGACCGAAATCACCATGGCCCTGCAAGGCTGTCTGCGCCTTGGCCGCATGAAGGACGAAGGCACCGCGGCGGTGGAAATCACCTCAATGATGAAGCGCAACAGCTGCGGCAAGTCCCTGGACATCGCGCGCATGGCCCGCGACATGCTCGGCGGCAATGGCATCAGCGACGAGTACGGCGTCGCTCGCCACCTGGTCAACCTGGAAGTGGTCAACACCTACGAAGGCACTCATGACGTCCACGCGCTGATCCTTGGCCGCGCGCAGACTGGCCTGCAGGCATTTTTCTAAACAGCAGCGCCAAACTGTAAGACCGTAGGATGGGTTGAGCGCAGCGATACCCATCAGATCGCCCGACGGGTTACGCCGCTTCGCGGCTAACCCATCCTACGTCCTACGTTTCTCTCCCACGAGGTTCCCCATGCCCGGCGCCCTATCCCATATCCGCGTACTCGACCTGTCCCGCGTACTCGCAGGCCCCTGGGCCGGGCAAATTCTCGGTGACCTCGGTGCCGAGGTGATCAAGGTCGAGCGCCCCGGTTCAGGTGACGACACCCGCCATTGGGGTCCGCCCTATGTGAAAGATGCTGAAGGGAATGACTCGCGTGAGGCGGCTTACTTCCAAAGCGCCAACCGCAACAAACAATCGCTGACGCTGGATTTCACCCAACCCGAAGGCCAGCGTCTGGTGCGCGAGTTGGTGCAGAACTGCGATGTGCTGCTGGAGAACTTCAAGGTCGGCGGCCTGGCGGCTTACGGCCTCGACTACGCATCGTTGAAAGCCCTGAATCCACGGCTGATTTATTGCTCGATCACCGGCTTTGGCCAGGACGGTCCTTACGCCAAACGCGCCGGTTACGACTTTATGATTCAGGGCCTCGGCGGGCTGATGAGCCTGACCGGCAAGCCCGATGGCGAAGACGGGGCTGGGCCGATGAAAGTCGGCGTCGCCCTCACCGATATTCTCACCGGCCTGTATGCCACGGTCGGCGTGTTGGCCGCGCTCAATCAGCGCGAACAATCCGGCCTCGGCCAGCATATCGACGTGGCCTTGCTCGACGTGCAGGTGGCTTGCCTGGCCAATCAGGCGATGAATTACCTCAACACCGGCGTCTCGCCCAAGCGCTTGGGCAACGCTCATCCGAATATCGTGCCCTATCAGGATTTCCCCTCGGCCGATGGCAACTTCATTATCGCCGTGGGCAACGATGGGCAGTTCCGCAAGCTGTGTGAGGTCGCTGGCCTCTCGGCGTTGGCCGATGATCCGCGCTTTGCCAGCAACAAGGCCCGCGTGGCCCATCGCAGCGATCTGATCCCGCTGCTGCGCCAGGCCACAGTGTTTAAAACCACCGCCGAATGGGTGACGCTGCTGGAAACTGCCGGCGTGCCCTGCGGGCCGATCAACGACCTGGCGCAGGTGTTTGCCGACCCCCAAGTGCAAGCGCGCGGTCTGCGCCTCGACCTGCCCAACAGCCTGGGCAGCACTACGCCACAAGTCGCCAGCCCGCTGCGTCTGTCCGAGACCCCGGTGGAATACCGCAACGCACCGCCGCTGCTCGGCGAACACACCGAGCAGGTGCTGACCCACCATCTCGGCCTAAGCGTCGAGCAGATCGCCGCGCTGCGTGAGGCTGGGGTGCTTTGAGCCCAACGCAAGGCCAGTGCGGCGCTGCCGGATCGAATCGGATACGCGTGGGAGGGGCTTTAGCCGCGATGCGTTCAGCGCCTTCAAGCCCTTCGCGGCTAAAGCCCCTCCCACCGAGATGACGCTAACCCGGCTGCCCATCCACCCGCGCGGTGCAGAACATCACCGCGTAGTGGCGTACAAACAAGGCAAAGGCCGTGACCCACAACAGGCTGGAAAGCCCCAGCCCTAACGTCGGCGCAAACGGCACCAGCAGCACTCGCGCCACGACGGCCAGCTGCAGACAGGCAAAGGTCCACCCCATCACTTCAGGCGGCTGCAACGGCCGACCGGTATGGCCGAGACTGACCCGCGCGAGCATCGCCAGAATCGCCCCGCCCACCACGCCCAATGCCAGGGCGTGATAGGCCAAGCTGGCGTTGTTCAGCCAGCCCACATGCCAAGACGCCAGGGCCATTAACGCCAGCGGCAGCCAGGCATAGGCCAGGTGCAATGACCAGAGCAGCGGCACGCGCCAGATCCCGCCGTCGTACCAGTGCCATAAACGCAAACCATGCAGCGCAACCAGAGCCAGCAATAGCGGCAGCATCCATAGCGACGGCTGTAAGGCAAAGCCGCTGGCAAACAGCAGCGCTAGGCTGAGCGACAACACCAGCACTAATGCATCTAACCGAGGCCTTGGAGTAGCAGGCTCCGCTCGATTGAGGCCGCGTTGGGTAAAGAACGGAATCACCCGCCCGCCGATGATGCTCACCAGCGCCGCGATCAGCCATAAGCCGGCCAAGGCACCGCGTCGCTGCAGGGTGTCATCGCCCAAAGCCAGGCCATAGAGCAGCAGCCACTCGCAGCCCGCCATCAGCAGCACCACGACCACTAGCGGGTAGTTGCGCCACTGGCGCACCGTCCATAGCTGTCGTCCAAGCAACAACGCCAGCAGCGGTAGAAAGGGCAGTTGCAGCGCCAGCAAGAGTGGCAACGGCGCACCGAACAGCCAGGCCAGTCGCGCCAGCAACCACAAGCCGAACAGCGCCGCCAGCGGCCAACCGCTCAGGCCCGGTCGTCCCGTCCAGTTCTGCAACGCAGTCAGCAGAAAACCGGCAATGATCGCCACGGCAAAACCGAACGGCAGTTCATGCCGATGCCAAGCCAAGTTACCGCCCAGCGGCTGCCAACCCGGCAGATAACCCAGTAATGCCGCAGCCCACAGACCGATTGCCAGCACGGCAAACAACGCGCCACCGAGAAAGAACGGGCGAAAACCCAGCCGCCACAGTGGCGCAATGGCCAGTTCCTGCTGGCGATCACGCAACTGCACAGCAAGGCTCCTGTTGCTTACCCAGCTGTTGCTGCGCGGCCAGGCGCAGCACATAACCGAGCTTAAGCAGGCCTGGGCCGATGATCGTCAGCGAGTGCGCCGTGACCAGGCTGCCCATGCTCAGCTGCGCCTCCAGACCATAGGCGCCGAGCAAGCCGACCAGCAACAGCAGCACACCCACCAGCAGCATGCGATTCGCCAATTGCAGTGCCCGCAAAGGGCAGGTGAGTGATGCCAACATGATGACCTCCAGAGCGGGTGATTAACTGTCCAGCGCGCTGGCCGGACCAAAGAACTCGTAATGACTCTGCGCCGCCGGCACGCCGAGGCTGTGCAGGTGCCGTTTGACCTGCGCCATAAACGGCTTGGGGCCGAGGAAGTAGGCATCCAGATCGCGCTGCTCGGGCAGCCACTCAGCCAACTGTTCAAGGCTGAGCAAGCCTTCGGCATCACCCTGATCGCCCGCACGCGGCTCGCTGTAGCACACGTAATGGCGCAGCTGCGGACGCTCAGCACGCTGCGCCTCAACCCAGTCACGGAAGGCATGCACGCCGGCGTGGCGAGCGCAGTGGATAAAGTGGATATCACGGCCCGTGTCGCGCGCCGCTTCCAGCATGCTCAGCGCCGGAGTGATACCGACGCCGGCGGTGATCAGCACCAGCGGCTTGGCCGACTCGCGCAAGACGAAATGCCCTGCCGGGGCAAACAGCTCCAGGCTGTCGCCAACTTGCAGCTGGTCATGCAGGTAATTGGAGACCTTGCCGCCCACCTCACGCTTGACGCTGATGCGGTACTCGCGGCCATTGCTCAAGGCCGACAGCGAGTAGTTGCGACGCTGCTCGCCACCGTCCAGCAGCAGACGCAGGCCGATGTACTGGCCGGGCTGGAAGGCCGCCAGCGCGCCACCGTCGGCCGGCACCAGGTACAGCGAGACGATCTCCTCACTCTCCTGCACCTTGCGGCTCAGGCGGAAACTGCGCGCCCCGCGCCAGCCACCCTCGGCATTGGCGTTGGCGCTATACGCGGCCTCTTCGGCACCGATGAGGATATCCGCCAGCTGCCCATACGCCACGGCCCAGGCCTCGATCACCGCATCGGTGGCGATCTCCTCGCCCAGCACTTCACGGATCGCCCGCAGCAGGCAACTACCGACAATCGGGTAATGCTCAGGCAGGATCTGCAGCGACACATGCTTGTTGACGATCTGCCCGACCAGCGGCCCCAACGCCTCCAGCCGATCAATATGCCGGGCATACATCAACACCGCATTGGCCAGGGCACGCTGCTGGCCGCCACTGGCCTGGTGCGCCTGATTGAACAGCGCGCGCACCTCGGGGTACTCGCTCAGCATCATCTGGTAGAAGTGCCGGGTCAGCGCTTCACCACCGCTTTCCAGCAATGGCACGGTGGCTTTGATCAGAGCGGTTTGGGCAGGGGTCAACATTGTGCTTCCTCGTCAGGGCGACACGCTGCACTTGCGCAGCGATGCGGTTCATATCACCCTGACTATTACAGGAAGCGTGCCAATTATTTTATTCATATAAATCATATACTTATAAATACCTGTGTCTTTATGACAACAGGCGTTACGAGTCTTAATGACAACTAGCGTGTCCATATGACAGCAAACCCCCTGCTTACCGCGCTGATTCCGCTGGTCGCCGATCTGTCCCGTGAGCTGCCGGAAGCCGAGCGCTATCGCCGCCTGCTGCAGGCACTGCGGCAGCTGCTGCCGTGCGATGCCGTGGCGCTGCTCAAACTCGATGGCGATGTGCTGATTCCGCTGGCCGTTGAAGGGCTGAGCGCCGACACCCTCGGCCGGCGCTTCAAGCTCGACGAACAGCCGCGTCTGCAGGCCCTGTTGGCGCAACGTGGACCGACCCGCTTTGCCACCGACTGCGAGATGCCCGACCCCTATGACGGCCTGGTCGACGGCCATCGCGGCCACCTGCCCGTGCATGACTGTCTCGGCTGCCCGCTGTATGTGCAGGACCAGCCCTGGGGCCTGCTGACCCTCGATTCCCTCGATCCGGCGAGCTTCGGCCGGGTTGATCTGGACAACCTGCAGGCCTTCGCCAGCCTGGCCGCCGCCACCGTGATGGCCAGCGAGCGGATCAACGCGCTGCTGCAACGCGCCGAGGATCAGCACCAGTTGGCCGAGGCTTACAAGCAGGCCGCCGTCCAGCAACGCCCGCGCGAACTGATCGGCCAGAGCGCCGTGCACAAACGCCTGGCCGCGGAGATTGCGCTGGTCGGCAACAGTGAACTGAGCGTGCTGATCAGCGGTGAAACTGGGGTCGGTAAAGAGCTGGTCGCCGAAGCCCTGCACGCCGCATCCCCGCGTGCAGCCAAGCCGCTGATCAGCCTCAACTGCGCGGCGCTGCCCGATAACCTGGTGGAAAGCGAACTGTTCGGCCATGTACGCGGGGCCTTTACCGGCGCGCACAACGAGCGCCGCGGCAAGTTCGAACTCGCCGATGGCGGCAGCCTGTTTCTCGATGAAATCGGCGAACTGCCGCTGGCCGCGCAAGCCAAGCTGCTGCGTGTGCTGCAGAGCGGCCAACTGCAACGGGTCGGTGCCGATCAAGAGCAACGCGTCAACGTGCGCGTGCTGGCCGCCAGCAACCGCGACCTGGCCGAGGAAGTGCGCGCCGGGCGTTTTCGCGCCGACCTCTACCACCGTCTCAGCGTCTACCCCCTGAAAGTCCCGGCGCTGCGCGAACGCGGCCGTGATGTACTGCTGCTGGCCGGCTACTTCCTCGAAGAAAACCGCGCCCGCCTGGGCCTACGTAGCCTACGCCTGACCGCCGACGCCCAGGCCAGCCTGCTGGCCTATAACTGGCCGGGCAATGTGCGCGAACTCGAACACCTGATCGGCCGCGCCGCCCTCAAGGCCCTGGCCGGTTGCAGTGAACGCCCACGCATCCTCAGCGTCGACAGTGCCCACCTGGATTTGCCGAGCAGCCAAGCCGTCACCGCACCTGTCACTCAAGGCGTAGCAGAGCCGCACCACCAACTGCCGCTGCGCGAGGCCCTCGACACCTACCAGAAACAACTGATCAGCCAGGCACTGGAGCGCCATCAACACAAATGGGCCGCCGCCGCCCGCGAGCTGGGCATCGACCGCGCCAATCTGATCCGCCTGGCCAAGCGTCTGGGTGTGGAAAAATAACTGAGCCGCACCGGGCGTACCGCCCCACAACGGCAGTTACGTTGCTAACCTCAATGGGCTCGTGATGCTAAAAAACCGCTGCGCCAATAGGTAAATGCAATTTGCTGCCCATACTGTAGAGGTAGCTAATGGCCAGCATTCAGCTACTTCCTCCAGAGAGTCTCCATGGCCGATGAAGCCAAACCTGACCGCATCAAAGTCGACGCAGCGCAACTGACAATCGGCATGTATGTGGTTGAACTGGATCGCCCATGGACGGACACCACCTTTCTTTTTCAAGGTTTTCGCATACGCCAGCAGCAAGACATTCGCCTGCTGCAAGAGGTCTGCAGTTACGTCTGGGTGGATGCTCGGCAATCCGTCACGGTAGATGATCAGGTCACCGCCAACATCGCCCAGCCCGCCGTGCTGCTGCCTGCAATCGCCAAGGTCGACTTCAACCTGGAAATGCTCCAGGCCGCCCCAACCTGGCATGCCGCGCGTGAGGAATCACTGCGCATTCTGCAAGCGGTCAAACTGGGCCAGGAGCTGGATGTAAGTGCGGTCAAAGCAATCATCAAAGACTGCGTCGAAAGTATTCTGCGTAACCCGGCCGCCATGCTCTGGCTGGCGCGCATCAAAAACAGCGACGAATACACCGCCGAGCATTCACTGCGCGTCTCCATTCTTGCCATTGCCTTGGGCAAAGAGCTGGGGCTGGCGGCTTATCAACTTGAGCAGATCGGCGTGTGCGGCATGCTCCATGATGTTGGCAAGATCAAGGTGCCCAGCGAGATTCTCAACAAACCCGGCGCCCTCACTGCCGAAGAGTTTTGCATCATGCAGGGCCACGCCGTCGAGGGCCGCAAACTGCTGATGAGCAATCAGCAGGTTACCGCCGCCACGGTCGACGTTGCCTACTCGCACCACGAGCGCCTGGACGGTCAGGGTTACCCGCGCGGCCTGGACGCCAGCAAGATTCCTTACTTCGCCAAAATCATCGCCGTGGCCGACAGCTACGACGCTATCAACAGCGACCGGATTTACAGCAAGGGCAAATCCAGCCTTGAATCGCTGCGGATCCTGCTGGAAGCGGTTAACAGCCATTTCGACGAAGGGATCGTTGGCTGCTTTATCCGCCTGATGGGCATCTATCCACCGGGGGAAATCGTCGAACTCACCAATGGCGAAGTCGGCATCATCATTGGCTGCCAACCCGGCAACAAGCTCAAACCCAGAGTGCTGCGCGTATTGGATGCCGAGAAAAAACCCTGCAAGGAAAGCATCATCGACTTGGCGAAAACGGCCAAGGACGCCAACGACAAACCCTACCGCATCCACGAAGTGCACAGCAGCGGAGCGTTTGGCGTCGACATAGAGGCCTACCGCAGCAAGGGCTTGGTCATCCCAACAGACCTTTGAAAACCCAAACACACACAAGCCCCGGATCTGCATTCGGGGCTTGTGGCTTTATTGCGTATCGGCGCAGCAGGCAAGGCATCCAGAAAGCGAAAGCCTAAGGTAAGTATCAGGGCCGGCCTGCCGACGAAGATCTGTACAGGCGTGTACGAGAACGGCTAAAGGCTGGGCACGGCATTCGAGCTACTGCCCGTCATGCGCAGTGCTCAAGATCCGCGACGCTATCTGATTAGCCAAGCGCAAAAAAGCCCCGCACTGATTCGCTCAGGCGGGGCTTTTTCTTACTTCTTGCTGTCACGCTGCTGTCACGACCAATTCTTCTGCTGCGACAAATAAACGTAAGTGCTTGATTTATATGGTCCAGGCTGGATTCGAACCCACGACCCCTGCCTTCGGAGGCCAATGCGGTACAGGAATTTTGCTTAACCGTATGAGCCTTAAAGTGCCTGCAAGCTATGTGACGTAGGGCTTTGCAGGTTTCCAGAAAACTGAACTCAAGGACTCTTGCCGACACTTAGTGCTCGATAACTTGGGCACAATCACGAGAATGGCTAAATCAATTTTTGACCACTAGCTGAGACGTACCCATTAACCTACTGCTAGGGATGTAGGAGTTCAGAGGGGATCCGCATACGCTCTCACACCGGTAAACCGTATTCGATCGAGTGGATTACTTGCAACACCGCCCGTTGGCCCGATTGCGTCACAATCAGATCAACTGGCCGCTCACACGCTAGCGTCTGAATCGGTGAAGTTAGCCAGCGGAGAGCGCTACCGCCAACGCTGGCATCACGGTTATGCATACGAAGCTCGCGGCGGATGTAGTGCAAATGCTGGCTAGTTCGCAGACAGAGCTGAAGATGTACTCTGCCGGCCTCAACGCTGCTCAGGGTAGTGCACCGCTTCAATCGGGTCTGGTGCAGCAGATCCAACTTAGCGGCACCACCGATGCGCGTTATCCGGCATGATGGCCACCGCTGCAGATATTTCGAAGTTTTACAGCCTGGGCATGATAGCTGCCGCCTAGAGACAATAAACTCGGCCTAGTACCGGGTTTCTGTGCTTGGGATGATGGGCAGTCGGCAATGCAGAACACTGGCCCCTAGCTTGTTTAGCCTGTAGTCGACGGTACAAATTGCCAAGATTACTGCGATCAACACCGGTATAAAACGAATCATCAGTAGAACGATCAGCACCCGCGCGCAGCGCGCCATGCAGCCGATAAAGACCAGTATCATCGTCAGTGCGGTAAGGCCCTGGCACATGGTATTTATCCCTCTAACGAGTTAATTGGACCTCCGGAGCGGCTGGCTGCTTACCAGTACCGCCAGCAACACTTCCTTGTGGTGCACCTCCAAGAGCCCAGCTTACTCAAAACCGAAATTGGGCTACTACGATATGTTTTGCGAGCTCCACTGACGAAGCCTGAAACCCAATGAACCGAGATAAAAAGTACTTTGTATGCAATGTATGAAATATTAGCTGACGCCGCTCATTGAGTTTCCAATTGCCCAACCGACACAAGGTTATGAGTCCGCGATTTGGCTTGGTACATTTAATGTGCCTGGCAAGCTTGAGCCATTGACAGTGAAAATAAGATTGAATGAAAAAACATCTGAATGATCAGCTTTACGAAATCATAATCTCAAGCATTAAAAAGGGTAGGCTTGAACGAGGAACCTTATTGCTGGAGGGACCACTGGCCGAGCTCTTCGGCGTCAGCCGCTCGCCGGTACGTCAGGCGCTGTTGAGTCTGCATCAGAACAGAATGATCTGTACGTTCGATGGCCGTGGGTACCTAGTCGGCAATGAACCAGTCGAGGTTCTCAAGCGGAAGCTAAGCATCAGCGATTTCAAACTCATTGAAGGCGATACGAAAGCACCGAGAAAGACGGAGACTTGGAAGTCAGTCTACGATCGCATCGAACGCGATCTGCTGCATCAGTCACTGTTTGGCAGCTACCGTATCAACGAACTCGAGTTGTCTCGCTACTACTCAATTAGTCGCACGGTTTCCAGTCAGGTACTGACACGCCTTTCGTTAATGGGCCTAGTAGAGCGTGATGAACGTTCGCGCTGGCAACTGACTCAATGGGATGAGGACCGCCTAGGCGAGCTTTACGAGGTACGTCGACGCCTGGAACCTTATGTTCTGATGCGCGCTGCTGAGTTCCTACAACCAGAGCAGATCCAGAGCTACATTGAACGCCTGCATAAGGCCATAGATCTCTACCCGAACATGGATAGTCGCCAGTTCGACGATCTTGAGAGCGACCTGCATATCGAGACCCTAGGGCGCTGCCCCAACCGGCAGATGCTTCAGATTCTGCGCCGCACACATTCGCTGCTGTTGTCGGGTAAGCACATACTGCTCGACAAGAGTTATTTCCCAGATGAGGAGCCTTTCTTCCGCGAGCACCTGTGCATTTTCGAAAACCTGCAGTCGGGCCGTGCTGATGTTGCTGCGGAGAGCATGGAGGAGCACCTGGTCATCGCCGAGCGGAAGGTCAAGCAGCGTCTGGCGTATTTCAGAGAGCACAACCGCATTGCAGCTGTGCCCTATCTGGAGCAGCTTGCCTGAGCGGCAATGCTCAGGCGCTGATATTGACTAGTTGAACCAGCCTGGGTCGGTCAGGTGACCGCGCCCACTTGCCATGGGACAAATTCGTTGTCCCCGTAGTTGTATTGCTCGCTCTTAGACGGCGCCCCCGAGGCAATCTCGATCAGAATGTCGAAGATCTTCTCGCCTGCTTCGGCGACGCTCAGTTCGCCATCGATGATGCCGCCACAGTTGATGTCCATGTCTTCTTCCAGGCGGCGGTACATGTCAGTGTTGGTGGCCAGCTTGATGCAGGGCGCCGGCTTGAAGCCTGATACCGAGCCGCGCCCGGTGGTGAAGCAGATCATATTGGCTCCTGAGGCGACCTGTCCGGTGACAGAAACCGGATCATAGCCGGGGCTGTCCATGAATACGAAACCATGCTCGGTGATGGGTTCACCCCATTCATAAACGCCGTTTAGCGAGCTGCTGCCACCTTTGGCTGCGGCACCCAGGGACTTCTCCAGAATAGTGGTCAAACCGCCGGCCTTGTTGCCTGGGGAGGGGTTGTTGTTCAGCTCCGCGCCATTGATGCGGGTGTAATTTTCCCACCAGGTCAGGCGATCGAGCAGCTTTTGCGCAATGTCGTGACTGGTGGCGCGAGCAATCAGCAAGTGTTCCGCGCCATAGATTTCCGGCGTCTCGCTGAGTATTGCCGTGCCGCCGTGGCGTACCAGTAGGTCAGCGGCGTAACCGAGCGCCGGGTTAGCGGAGATACCCGAGTAGCCATCCGAACCGCCGCACTGCATGCCGACCATGATGTGCTCCACACTTTCCGAGGTACGCTCCAGGCGCCCAATCGCCGCGAGCATGTCGGTGACCTGTTCGATGGCCTTGGCGATGCTGGCACGTGTGCCGCCGACATTCTGGATGTTGAATACGCGGAAGTTCGGCCCTTCGCTGAGGTTGTAGCGCTTCATCAGCGAGGAGATCTGGTTGGTCTCGCAGCCTAGGCCAATGATCAGCGCGCCGGCGATATTGGGGTTGCAGGCATAGCCCCAGATGCTGCGCTCAAGAAACTTGAAGCCTTCCGAGTCGGTGTTGATGGCGCAGCCGCTGCCATGGGTCAGCGCCACTACGCCGTCGATGTTGTATTGCTTGAGCAGTTCCGAGCCATTGAAGTGAGCGGCTACCGCACGGGAAACGGTGGCCGAGCAGTTCACCGTGGAGAGGATGCCGATATAGTTTCGCGTCCCCACACGCCCATCCGGGCGACGGTAGCCCATGAAGCGTCGGCGCTGCTCGGGCGGCAGCACGACGCTGCGCTCAATGGTCGGTGGCAACTCATTGCTGGCATGGCTGTCCGGCATGGCCACGTTGTGAGTATGCACGTGTGCGCCAGCGGCGATGTCCTGGGTGGCAACGCCGATGACTTGGCCGTACTTGAGGATTGGCTCACCTTTGGCGATGTCCTTGCGAGCGATTTTGTGGCCGCTGGGAATCTCTTCAGACGCGTCTAAACCAAGGGTTTCGACACGTACTCCCTGTGTCAGTGCTTTTCGCGCAACGGCGACTGAATCGATATCGCTCAGGACAACAACGGATTGATTTTGCGTAATGAGCTGCATGGGTTTTCTCATTTTTGTTTTGTAGAGTGCTATTTATTCTGACAAAAATGAACATTGCACGCAATATTTTCAATATGCTATGGTCGCTGCCACATAGCCGCCAAGCGGCATACAAAAACAACAATGTGAGGCTTTAAAGATGGCTCTAGCTGCCCATCAATTCTGTTCTTTCCGTACCGGCGCGAAACAGCAACCAGCTTCGTTTCCCAGGCTTGCCTGCCTAGCCGCGAATCGTCCTGACCGCCAGGGTGACCTCCATGCATAAAGTCATCGAAGGCTACTTCACTCTGCTGAAAGTGCTGGGGATCATCTGCCTAATCACCATGGTGGTGCTGGTATTCGGCAACGTCGTCCTGCGCTATGCCTTCAACGACAGCATCCTGATTTCCGAAGAAATTTCTCGGTGGGCATTTGTCTGGCTGACCTTCATTGGTGCGGTGGTGCTGCTGCGTGAGCGCGGCCACATGGGGGTAGACCTGGCACTGCGCGCATTGCCGAGCTGGGGCGAGCGGGGCTGTCTGATCGCCTCGCAGTTGCTGATGCTGGCCTGTTCGGGTCTGTTCTTCTGGGGTAGCTGGCAGCAGGCGCAAATCAACTGGAACATGCCGTCGCCAGTTGCCGGCTGGTCGATGGGGCTGTTCTACGGCTCCGGCGTGTTCTTCGGGGTGTCGGCCTGCGCCATTCACCTCTACGAAATCGCACGACTGGCCAATGGTGGTGAAATCCATCGCCCGGACATCTCTGCCGAACTCCATCAGTAACTCGCCCGCTAGCAGCCCACCACCGACTGGTGGTGCTCCCCACATAATAAAAACCGGAGTGATGTGATGGTCATCATCGCGATATTTGTAATCTCCCTGCTGGGCGCCATGGCGATTGGCGTACCGATTTCCTATTCGCTGATCCTGTGTGCCCTGGCCATGATGTATCACCTCGATCTGTTTGATGCGCAGATCATTGCCCAGGGCCTGATCAACGGGGCTGACAGCTTTCCATTGATGGCGGTGCCGTTCTTCATGCTGGCCGGCGAGTTGATGAACGCGGGAGGTCTGTCCAAACGCATCGTCAACATGGCGGTCGCGCTGGTAGGGCACATCAAGGGTGGTCTGGGTTATGTGACCATCCTGGCGGCCTGCGTGTTGGCCAGCCTGTCGGGCTCGGCCGCCGCAGACGCAGCGGCGCTGGCAGCCTTGCTGGTGCCAATGATGGTCAAGGTCGGGCATGACAAGGCAACCTCCGCGGGGCTCGTCGCTGCGTCGGGCATCATCGCGCCAGTCTTGCCGCCGTCGATTGGCCTGATTCTCTTCGGCGTGGCGGCCAACGTGTCCATTACCAAGCTGTTCCTGGCCGGTATCGCCCCGGGCTTGATGATGGGACTGGCGCTGTGTGTCGCCTGGTACCTCGTGTCGAATCGGGAAACCTTGATCATTCGTCCGCGCGCACCAAGAAAGGAAGTACTCAAAGCTTTCTATGAGGGCATTTGGGCGCTGCTGCTGCCGGTCATCATTCTGGTTGGCCTGCGCGCCGGGATATTCACCCCGACCGAGGCGGGCGTCGTCGCGGCGGTCTATGCGCTGTTCGTGTCGCTGGTGATCTACCGGGAGCTGACCTGGAAAAGCATGTACCAAGTGCTGCTGTCCTCGGTTATGACCACATCGATGGTCATGTTCCTAGTGGCCTCGGCCATGGTCGCGGCCTGGATGATCACCGTGGCCGATCTGCCAAGTGCCGTGGTTGGGGTCCTGGAGCCACTGATGGACAGCCCGCGCCTGCTGATGCTGCTGATCGTGGCGATCATCGTGGTCATCGGTATGGCGATGGACATGTCGCCGATCATCCTGATCCTGGCGCCGGTCATGATGCCGGTGGCAGTCGAGGCAGGCATCGACCCGATCTACTTCGGCGTGATCTTTGTCATGACCTGTGCCATTGGCCTGATTACCCCGCCGGTTGGCCTGGTGCTCAACGTCGTGGCCGGCGTTTCGAAGATCGACTTCCTGGCCACTGCTCGCGGCGTCATGCCGTTTCTGCTGGCGGAATTGTTGGTGATCGGCCTGCTGTTGATCTTCCCACAACTGTTGCTGATACCGGCGCAGTGGCTCTTCTAATCGAAAATCTTGCGCCAGCTGCCCGTGTGCAGTTGGCGTAACCGGGTGCATGCCCATTCCCGTGCCACAAAGGCCGTATAAAAATAAGAGGATCTAGCCATGAAGTTCATCCCTAAAGCTCTGACTGCACTGCTCTGTACATCGGCGATGCTGGTGACCGCTGCCGTACATGCAGAAGAAATCAACCGTCACAACATCAAGGTTGCCTTCGTACAGGCCAAGGATCACCCGCATGGTCTGGGAGCGAAGAAATTCGCGGAGATCGTCAAAGAGAAAAGCGGCGGCAAGATGAAGGTGACGGTATTCGCCAGCGGCACATTGGGTGGCGATGCTCAGGTGATCTCCTCCGTACAAGGCGGCACCGTGGACATGACGCTGGTCACGCCTGGCCTGCTCACCGGTATCGAGAAAGGCTTCGGTTTGTATGGTTTGCCATTCCTCTTCCAGAACGCTGCAGAAGTCGATGCCGTACTCGACGGCCCCGCCGGGCAGAACCTGCTGAAAACGCTGGAGCCGCACGGCATCATCGGCCTGGGCTATTGGGACCACGGCTTCCGCCACGTCACCAACAGCAAGCATCCGGTGAATACGCTGGAAGATATCAAGGGTTTAAAGCTGCGCCTGCAGCAAATCCCTACCGCTATCGAGACGTTCAAGGCGCTGGGTGCCAACGTGGTGCCGCTGTCGTTCACCGAGCTCTATACAGCTATGGAAACCCGCACCGTGGACGGCCAGGAAAATCCGCTAGCGGCTATCGAAACCTCGAAGTTCTACGAAGTGCAGAAGTACCTGTCGCTGACCGGCCACTTCTACGATCCACTGGTGTCGATTTTCAGCAAGCGTACCTGGGACAAGCTTAACGAGACTGAGCGTCAACTAGTGCGTGAGGCGTCCCTTGAAGCACAGGCTTACGAGCGCAAAGTGTCCCGCGAGATGGACGTCAGCTCGCGTGAGGCACTGGCCAAGCAGGGCATGGAAATCAACGAAGTGGCGCCAGCGGAGATCGAGCGCATGCGCGCTCAGGTCAAGCCGTCCAGCGACAAGCTGATTGCCGAATACGGCCCTGATCTGATGGCGGAAATGAACGCCGAGATCGCCAAGGTTCGCGCTGTCCAGTAACCCTTCATCGATAAGGCCGGCACAGCAGTGCCGGCCGCTGCATCCGCAAGCAAGGTGGATCTGTAATGACAACGATCAATGTAGGCTTGATCGGCCTAGGGCTGATGGGCCACGCCATGGCCGACAACATCCAGACCAAGGGCTTCAGCCTTGGTGTAATGGCACACCGTAACCGACAGCCGGTAGATGCTCTGGTGGCTAAAGGGGCGCATGAGTTCAGCAATGCGGCCGAACTAACCCGCGCTGTTGATGTGCTGATGCTGTGCCTGCCGGGCACACCCGAAGTCAGCCAGGCATTAGCCGGCGACACTGGCGTGCTGGCCGGGCTGCGCCCAGGGCAGACCGTGGTCGACTGCAGCACAGGCGATCCAAACCGCACGGCGGAGATAGCCGCGTTAGTCGTCGCGCACGGCGGCTATTACCTTGATGCGCCGGTTAACCGCACGCCGAAAGACGCCCAAGCTGGCCGCCTCAATGTGCTAGTAGGTGGCGATGCCGACGTGCTGGAAAAGGTTCGTCCCATCTTGCTGTGCTTTTCCGAAACCATCCACCACTTGGGGCCTCTGGGCAGCGGCCACAAAGCCAAAGTGATCCATAACTTTATCTCCCAGGGCAACGCCACCATTCTCGCCGAAGCTTTTTGCACGGCCGCGAAAAACGGTATCGACCTGACCGCATTTGCAGAAATTTGCAGCATGAGTGGCGGCAACAGCCGCACCTTCGAGCGGATTATTCCTTACGTTCTGCGCGGTGATGACTCGGGGCAGCAATTCGCCCTGTCCAACTGCGAAAAGGACATGCGTTATTACACCGAGCTGACCAAATCCACCCAGACCACAGGGATTGTTTCCGATGCGGTCTACCAGACGTTCATGCTGGCCAAAGCCCTAGGTCACGGCGACAAGTATGTGCCGCGCCTGTTCGACGTATTGGGTGAGATTAACGGCGTGAGCGTGCGCGCCAAGCCTGCGGAGAGCAAAGCATGAAGCTGCTGCGATACGGCCCACTGGGTTTGGAAAAGCCAGGGCTGCTCGCTGCCGACGGCAGCCTGCGCGATTTGTCACAGCACGTGCACGACATCAGCCCACTTACACTCGACCCCAAGGTACTCGACGAATTACGCGCACTAGACCACAAAAGCCTGCCCAAGGTTGACGGTGAGGTGCGCCTCGGCACGCCAGTGGCCGCCATTGGAAAAATAGTCTGCGTCGGGCTCAACTATGCCGACCACGCTAAAGAATCCAACTTGCCCGTACCCAGCGAGCCCGTGCTGTTTATGAAGGCCACCAGCGCCATCTGTGGGCCGAATGACGCCGTGATCATTCCACGCGGTGCAGAGAAGACCGACTGGGAAGTTGAGCTGGGCATCGTGATTGGGCGCAAGGCGCAGTATGTCGAGCGCGAGCATGCACTGGACTACGTGGCTGGCTACTGCATCGTCAACGACGTGTCTGAGCGCGCCTTTCAACATGAACGCGGCGGCTCCTGGGACAAAGGCAAGGGCTGCGACACCTTCGCACCAATCGGCCCATGGTTGGTAACGGGCGATGAAGTCGGCGATTTGCGCAATCTGGATTTGTGCCTAAGCGTGAACGACCAAGTACGCCAAAACGGCAACACCCGCACCATGATTTTTGCCATCGACGAGATCGTCAGCTACATCAGCCAGTTTATGACCCTCAACCCGGGTGACGTGATTTGCACCGGCACCCCGCCGGGCGTTGGTGCAGGCATGCAACCGCCGCAATTCCTTAAGCCGGGCGACCGCATGCGCCTGAGTATCAGCGGCCTTGGTGAGCAGTGCCAAAACGTGGTGGCTTGGCAGCCGTAAAGACCGGGGCGCAGTCAGCGCCCCTATCGCCCCAACTCGAGGTTTTGACTATGCAACGACGCCTGTATCAAGGGCGCGATTTTCGTCGTGCGCAAAATATTGAAGAACTGCGTGAAATGACCCGTCGTCGCCTGCCTAATTTCTCTTTTGAGTACGTCGAAGGCGGCGCGGACGATGAAGTAACCGTGAAGCGCAATCGCTCAATTTTCGAAAGCATAACCCTGCAACCACGTGCCCTGCGCAATGTTGGCCAGCGCAGCCTGGAGTGCAGCTTCTTCAGTAAGCCGGCGCAATTGCCGTTCATGATTGGCCCGACCGGGTTCAACGGTTTGCTGACCCGCGACGGCGATCTACACCTGGCACGTGCCGCTGCTGCTGCCGGCATTCCTTTTGTGCTGAGCAACGCTTCGACCACCTCAATGGAAGACATTGCCGCCGTCGACAACATCCGCGCCTGGATGCAGATTTACCTGTACCGCACCCGTGACCATGTGGCGCGACTTGTAGAGCGCGCTCAACGTTTAAACCTAGAGGCCATTGTGGTCACTATCGACAGTGCCATTTTGGGTAATCGCGAGTGGGATAAGCGCAACTACGCGAAGCCGCTACACCTCGATGTACGCAACCATTTGGACGTTCTGTGCCACCCACGCTGGATCTGGGATGTGCTGGTGCCTGACGGCGTACCGCGCTTCAAAAACCTCGGGGATTTGTTGCCGCCGGGCAAAGACACCGTCAAGGGCGCAGCGAGCGCGCTGGCGGCTGAACTCGACCCCACACTAAATTGGGATGACATCGCCTGGCTGCGCGATATATGGCGCGGCAAGTTGATCGTCAAGGGCGTGATCCACCCTGACGATGCGCGCTTGGCCATGCAATACGGTGTGGATGGCGTGGTGCTGTCTAACCACGGTGGCCGTCAACTCGACGGGGCTGTTTCCGCGATGGAAACCCTGCCGGAAGTGGCGCGAATCTGCCGTGGGCAAATGGAGGTGTTTCTCGATGGCGGCTTCCGCCGGGGCAGCGACATTGCCAAAGCCTTGCTGCTGGGTGCTTCGGGCGTGCTGATCGGACGCGCCGGGATCTACGGCCTGGCCGCCGGCAAAGGCCCGGGGGCGGCGCATGCCATTGATATTCTGCGCACCGAGTTGGACCGTACGCTGGGGCTGCTTGGCTGTTGCCGCCTGGAAGAGCTCACCCCTGACCTGATCCATGCGCCGCACTGGCGGGCGCGGGCTGAGGCCATTCGTCACTAGTTTTCCCTTCTGTCTCGCACACTCGCCGGTGCGAGGCAGTTTTTTTTATTGCTAGGCCCGTAGCCGCCAGATTGATTCGTCAACGTGGCGGCTATTTTTTGCGGACATAAAAAAGGAGCGGTTTAGCCGCCCCTTGCGTATCACGGCGTAACTTTAGAATGGATAGTAGCGTCCGGCTTCTTGCGCCGCTGTGCGCAACGCGGCCAGCACATCCTCAGGCAAGCTTAAGCCCTGCTCGTATGCCTTGGACCGGCGGGCAATGCCGGCGTGGCCGGGCATACGCACGGGCTGATCTGGCTGGCGCGGGCGACTGCTGAGGCAAGCGTCAACGAAGTGATCCATCTCCGCTTTTAGCTCGTCGACACCGCCGAAGAAGGCTGGGTCAAAGCACAGCACGGTGACGGCTGCGCCCCATTGTTTAACCCCATCTTTGCGCCCGAAACCACCCAAACCTGCGGTTAACGCCTCCACCATTGTGCCGAGAGCGAAGCCTTTGTGGCCAAACTCCAAGCTACCCAAGGGCAGGATGGCGGCCGGTGGCTGGGCAAAGAACGCAGCGGTATCACGGGTGGGCTGGCCGTCCTGACCGATCAGCGCGGGATGCTCCAGTTGAGCACCCGCATGGTACGTTTTATTGACCAAGCCATTGGTGATGGTAGACATGCTGACATCAATCAGAATCGGCTTGTCGCTGGTGGGAATACCGATACCGATTGGGTTGGGTGTGAACACCGGGTCTAGCCCACCATGCGGGGCGACAGAGGCCACGGCAGGGTCTGAGGTCAATACCAGCGGGATCAAGCCTTGCTCGGTGTAGCGCTGCAGATAAGCGGCCAAGCAGGCGATATGGTGCGAGCGGCGAATGGTCGCCACGCCGATGCCAAAGGTGCGCGCGGCTTGGGCGGTAAAGTTCAGCGCCTGCTCAACGCAGTAAGGGCCAAGCAGGTAATCTGCGTCATACAGCACTGCCGCAGGGCTTTGCTTGACGATGCGCAGGCTATCGATGTGGCCTTTGGCGTGGCCGTTGCGCAGGTCTTTCAAGTAACCCTGGGCCAGCTTTACCCCGTGGGTGTGGTGGCCGAGCAAATCACCCTCAACCAACACACGGCTGACCACACTCGCCACCTCGGGGCTGACTTGGGCATCTAGAAACAGTTGTTCGATAAAGTCTTGCAGGTGTTGCGGGGCGATACGGCTCATTCAATAGCCTCCTTAGGCGTTGACAGCGTTGCGGAGGAGCGCATGCGCCACAGCTTGGCGAACAGCGGAAACAGGGCAATCAGCAGCACAAGAAGGGCCAGACTGATGCTGATGGGCCGCTGTAGAAACGCAAGCAGGTTGCCGTCAGCCTTGATCATCGAAGTCATGAAGTTGCTTTCCAGGATATTACCCAGCACCAAACCGAGAATCGCCGGGGCGATGGGGAAATCGGCTGTCGCAATCAAGTAGGCAACCACACCGCAGGCCAACATGATCCAGATATCCGTCAGGCTGTTGTTAATCGCGAAAGCGCCAACCATGCAGAAGCACAAAATAAGCGGCATCAACACCCGAGTCGGGGTAACCGCAAAAATGTGCGCACTGCGAATGGCCATGTAACCAATGGGCAGCAGCACCAAGTTGGCGACAAAAAACGCGGTGAACAACCCATAAGCCATGGCGCTGTTGTCCATGAAAATAGTCGGGCCGGGGTTCATGCCTTTCATGTACAGCACGCCAATCACAATCGCGGTGATTGAGTCACCAGGAATACCGAACACCAACGCCGGCACCCACGCCCCTGCCACGGCGGAGTTGTTCGCCGAGCTGGCGTCCACTAACCCTTCAACATGACCGGTGCCATAGGCTTCGGGGGTTTTCGAGCGTTTCTTGCTCACGGCATAGGCGATCCACGCAGCAATGTCCGCGCCAGCGCCCGGCAGGGCACCAATAAACGCGCCAAGCGTGCTGCCCCGTACCACGTTCTTCCAGTAGCGCTTGAGGTGCATGGGCACTTTGCCGAATACCGTGCCGTGTTGCGGTGCAATGCTCGACGCGTTCGTGCCTGCGGTGCGTTTTCCCTGGCCGTAGAGCTTCATAACTTCGTACATGGCGAAGAAGCCAATCATCACCGGGATGAAGTTGATCCCACCCATCAGATCCGGCACATCGAAGGTAAAGCGCGGCGCGCCGGTGACTAGGTCAAGACCGACAGTGGCCAGCAACAAGCCAACCATCAGCGACAGAAAACCTTTAACTGCCGAGCCTTGGGAGATAAATACCGCACTGCCCAAGCCCAAAATCGCTAACCAGAAGTACTCGTACGAGCTGAAGTTAAGGGCGAATTCTGCGAGCGATGGAGCAATCATCACCAACACCAAAGTGCCGACCAGACCGCCAATAACCGAGCAGGTAACGTTAAGGCCCAGAGCCTCTCTGGCGCGACCCATCCGGCCCATGGCAGCGGAGTCTGCCACATAGGCAGCGGAGGCCGGGGTGCCGGGAATGTTCAGGTAGGTGCCGGGAATATCACCGGCAAAAATCGCCATAGCGGCCGTGGTAATGATGGCCGCAATCGCCGCCGTCGGCTCCATGGCAAAGGTAATAGGGACGAGCAACGCTACGGCCATGGTGGCCGACAGGCCGGGGATCGCGCCGACAAATACGCCGAAAATCGCCGCAACCAAAATCACCAGCAAGGTTGGCAGGTTGAACACCAACAACATGCCTTCAATTAATTCGTTCATCTGTGCTTCCTCAAAAACCCAGCGGGCCGGTTGGCAGGGGGACCTTGAGCAGGTGCCCGAACGACAGGCTGATCACGGCCGTGGCGATCACGCTGATCGCGAGTGCCGGCACATAGCGCACGCCCTGCTGGAGCAACAACACCAGCATGATGGCCCACATCACCAATGCCGAGCCTAAGGTTTCGCTGAGCAGGATGTATGCCACCACCATCAGGCAGGGCAGCAAGACGCCCAAGCTGGAGCGCAGCCAGTCGGCAGGTAAGCTCATAGCCACACCGTTTTGCCGCAGTTTCACCAGCGCACTGACACTCAATATCATGCCGCCACCCAGCATGCCGATGGCGATTAAGGTGGGGAACAAGTCAGCGCCGTATTGCATTCCCGGTACAACCGGGAAGTCGCGTGCAAGGATGATGACGGCGATACCGATCACGATGAAGGTCATACCGAATATGAGGTCTTTCATGGGAATCTGATCCAGCGGGACAATAAAAACGACGCTCCCGCAGGAGCGTAAAGAGGGGCTATGCGGTTACTTCTTCATTCCGATTTTCTCAATGATGCCACCCATATAGGTGTTGTTCTCTTCGAGGAACGTGCTGAAGTCAGCGGTGTTGCGCCACTCCATGCCAAAGCCGAGTTTGCGCATGTAGTCCTGGTACATCTGCGAGTTGTAGGCCTTCTCTATGGCTGCTTCGAGTGTTGCGGTAATTTCTGGTGACAGGTTCTTCGGCCCAGCAATACCGCGCCATTCACCCAGGGAGTAGTCGCTGCCCAAGGACTCTTTCAAAGTCGGGATGTTGGGGAACGCCGGGTTGCGCTCTGGGGAGAGAATCGCCAGCCCTTTGGCTTTACCCGCTTCAATCATCGAGCGTGCTTCGGGAACCGAGGTTGGCACCAGCTGGATACTGCCGGCAGCCAGTTCGACCATGGCCGGTGCAGCGCCCTGGCTCGGTACGAAAGTGATTTTCTGCGGATCGATACCTTGCTCCAGCAGCAACCCGGAGAACGCGACGTGCCAGATACCGCCCAGGCCAGTGCCAGAAGCCTTGATGGTGCCCTTGGGCTCGTTACGAATGGCCGTGAACAGCTCCTCAACGTTGTTGTAGGGCGCGTCGGCGGCTACTTGAATGCCGGGGTAGTCATAGTTGGTCATGGCAATTGGGGTGAAGTCTTTGTAGGTCAGCTTGGTCAGCCCCTGCCAGTGCATCATGTTCAGCTCGCCGGTGATGAAGCCCAGGGTGTAGCCGTCGGGCTTGGCTGCGGTCATCACGCTGTGGCCAACCACGCCATTACCGCCTGCTCGGTTAACCACGTTGATGGTCACACCCAGCTCTTTCTCCAGTGCTGCAGCAATGCCGCGCGCTGCGGCGTCACTGCCACCGCCAGCTGCCCACGGCACGATCAATTGGATGGGCTTGTCTGGGTAAGCCGCCATGGCCATAGGCGAGACCATGAGTGCGGAGAGCAGAAGGGTTTTGAGGGTGCGGCGTGCGGCGCCGGTCGGATAGGAAAGCATATTCAGTCACCTATTGAAATTATTGTTAGTGATTACGCCTGCGTATCAGCTGCCCAGTCGTAATAGCCCGCGCCAGAGAGGCGAGATGGCTAGCACCGTATTGTCTGACAACCTGGGCTGTCTAATGAGGCTTAGTAATCAACCCATAACGAAGAGTTATCTGCCGCTACTAAGCACTTGCTGTAGAGCCTCGTAAAACTGTACGGCATTGGCCGACAGCGGCTCGTCTTTGCGCTGGATCAAGCCATAACCAAGCGAGGGCGTGATGATCGGCGGCTCCAGTAATACCAGCTGTTGCAGGGCGACTTGCTGCTGCACGATGGCATCGGGCAACAGGGCAAGCGCCTGACTATGGTGCAGCAGGTGCAAGGTGGATTGCACGGATGCCGTTTCCACTCGGTTGCCGGGGAGGTGAATGCCGGCATCAGCAAAGGCCTGTTCAATCATCTGTCGTAGCGGGGTATTGGCTGGGTAGACAATCCAGGGCCATTGCTCCAGATCCTTGGTGCTGGGTGCCGCTTGGCTGGCGAGTGGGTGATTGGGGTCAGCGCATAAGCGAAACGGTTCGGTGGCCACCTCCTGGTAGCTGAAGTGTTCTTGTTGGCGAGGGTCGGTAAAGCGCCCGATAACCAGATCGAGCTGTTTGTGTAAGAGCATCTGCAGCAAATGGTCGCTGGTGTGCTCAAGTAATTCGATGGTCAGCAGCGGGCGTTTTTTCTTCAACCGCAACAGGCTGCTTGGCACCACCTGAGCGGTCGCGGCAAAAATGGCACCGATACGCAGATAGCCGTAGCCACCCAAGCGCAGAGTGTCGAGTTCTTGGGAGAAGTGCTGGCAGTCATTGAGGGTGCGATTGGCATAAGCGATCACCACCAGACCCAGCTCGGTCGCCACCAACTCACGCGGCTGACGGTCGAACAAAGGAAAGTCGAACATTAGCTCAATCTCACGCAGCATTTTGCTTACGGCTGGTTGGCTGAGCCCCATCTGCTGAGCTGTAGCATGCATGTTGGTGGTGGTGGCAAGGGAGGAGATTAATTGCAAATGGCGCAGACGCAACCAGTTGTGCAGGGCAGGAAGTTTACTGATGCTCACGTTTACAGAACTCCCAGGCAAGGTAGGGCGATAACTAATGTGTATTGGATGTTAACGATTCGTCATTGGTAGCAGGCACAAGCGCTTCGCTATGGTCGCACAGCGGCGCCATCCGGTATCCATTGACAGGGTAGCGTTGGGTCGCCTTCTTACTTCCCTTATCAAGAGTTTCATTATGGCCCGCTCCCTGATTCTGACCCCTGAGAACACGCTGCCCGGAGATGGCCTTGTCGGCACGTTGCTGGCACGTATCTGGCTGCCTGGTGACGTGCCTGGGCCGTTGCCGGTGCTGTTGCACGCCGACGGTGTATTTGACCTCAGCCCACTAGCGCCGACCATGGCGGGCTTGTGTGAGCTGGATGATCTAGTGACCCGTGTGCGCGCAGCCAGCACGCCGCGCGTTTGCAGCGTTGCCGAGCTATTGGCCAACAGCGGCAGTGAGCGTGACCCGGCGCGCCCGAGCCTGTTGGCGCCCGCTGATTTGCAGGTGATCAAGGCTGCCGGCGTGACCTTTGCCGCAAGCATGGTCGAGCGCGTTATTGAAGAACGCGCGGGCGGTGATCCACAGCGCGCCGAAGAAATTCGCAATCAGGTGCACGGGCTCATCGGCGAGAACCTGCGCAACATCGTGCCGGGCTCAGAGACTGCTCAGCGCTTAAAGACCCTGCTGCAAGCGCAAGGCTTGTGGTCGCAGTACCTTGAAGTAGGCATCGGCCCCGATGCTGAGGTGTTCACCAAGGCGCCCGTGCTGGCGGCCATGGGCAGTGGTATGGACATTGGTATTCACCCCGGTTCGGCTTGGAACAACCCAGAGCCCGAAGTGGTGCTGGTGGTTAACAGCGGCGGCCAGGTGATCGGCGCCACGCTGGGCAACGACGTTAACTTGCGTGACTTTGAAGGCCGCAGCGCGTTGTTGTTGAGCAAGGCCAAAGACAACAACGGATCGTGCGCCATTGGCCCGTTTATCCGCCTGTTCGACGCCAGCTTCAGCATTGATGACGTGCGCAATTGCGAGGTGGACCTGCGCGTCGAAGGTGACGACGGCTTCGTGCTTAACGGCCGCAGCAGCATGAACCAGATCAGCCGCGACCCTCTGGATATCGTCGGGCAAACCCTGAACGCCAACCATCAGTACCCCGATGGTTTTTTGCTGTACCTAGGCACGCTGTTCGCCCCCACCGAAGACCGCGACCAGCCGGGCAATGGCTTCACTCACAAGCTGGGTGATCACGTCAGCATCTCTAGCCGTCAGTTGGGCACGCTGCATAACTGCGTGCAGCACAGCAGTGCCCTGGCGCCTTGGACCTTCGGTTTGCTGGCGTTCTTCAACAACCTTGTCCAGCGCGGCTTGATCTAAACCCGCGCAGGGTTATTCCTCGTCCAGCGCCTGTTGCTCGTTACGCAGATGCTCCAGCAGCAGCGTGGCGAGCGGCGATAGGCTGCTGCCCTGGCGGTGGATGATCGAGCACGGCTCGGTGCGCGATTGCAGCGCCAACGGCAGGCGTCGTAACAGACCGAAGCCTTCGCTGGAGCCGGCTATGGAGTGCGGCATCACGGCCACCAGCAGTGGGTCTTCTTGCAGCAAGCTGAGCATGCTGAAAGTTGATGAGGTTTCCAACAGGTAACGCGGGAAGTCCAACCCCGCTTCCGCGAACTCGCGCTCCAGCACCGCACGCATGGGCGTGCCCGTGGGATACACCACCCAGCTGTAGGTGGAGAGTTCTTGCAGGCTCAGGGCAGGGTTGTCGTGCTGCGGGTGCTCGGGCCCAGCCACCAGCACCAAGCGTTCCGGGTGCAGGCTTAAGCACTCGTAGGCATCGGGGTGCTGGCTTCCGCTGGTGCGGGCGATGGCTAAATCGAGCCGGCCTTCGTCGAGCAGCTTGAGCAAGCGCGAGCTGATGTCTTCAACAATCTGCACCGAAATGCCCGGCTGTAGCTGGCGCAGTTTGGTTAAGGCTTTGGCCACCAGCGGCACGGAACCGGCGATGGTGCCCACCGTTACATGGCCGCCGTGGCCTTGCAGGATGCCCTGCATCTCATCGTGTAAGTGGGCGAGGTCGCTGTGAATCAAGCGCGCGTAGCGGATCACGCAGCGGCCCAGGTCGTTTGCCTGCAAGCCCTGTGCGCTGCGGACAAACAACGGCATGCCGAACGTAGTCTCGATCTCGTGCAGCGCTTTGCTCGCGCCCGGTTGGCTGATGGCCACGCGGTCGGCGGCACGGTGCAGCGTGCCCAGTTCGTCAAGGGCAATCAGCAGCTGTAGCTGGCGAATACGTAGGCGCGAAACGATGTAGGTCAGAGGTGGCAGCATATGGAATAACTAAAGGTTATCACCTGATCAGGAGCTTTCATTAGGCAGCACTTGGGTAACTTTTTAAAGTGCAGAGCAATGAAAGTCGCACGAGCGGCTAACAACGAACAACAGGAGTACTGCAATGCGTCTGATTCAGTTTGAAAACGAGCAAGGCCAACGTCAGGTCGGTATTGTCGGCGACAAGCACATCAGCGTAGTCAAAGGTGTGGCGACCACCCGTGAGCTGGCGTTGCAGGCCATCCGTAATGGCCACGGCTTGGTGGCCGAAATCGAGCGCTTAGGCACTGAGCCAGGCCCGCTTTACGGCGAGCTGATCGCCCAACGCCGCGTGTTGGCGCCGTTGGACCATAGCGATCCGGCTCATTGCTTGGTCTCTGGCACCGGCCTGACCCACCTGGGCAGCGCTTCGACGCGCGATAAAATGCACCAGCAGGTTGAAGCCCAGCAGGCCGACGGCAAGCTCACTGACACCATGCAAATGTTCCAGTGGGGCATGGCCAATGGTCGCCCAGCGGCGGGCAGCGAAGGCGCCCAGCCGGAGTGGTTCTACAAAGGCGACGGCAGCATCGTCGTGCGCCCCGGCGCAGACTTCCCCGTGCCCGACTTCGCCGAAGACTTCGGTGAAGAGCCAGAGCTGACCGGCCTTTACGTGGTGGGCGATGACGGCCAGCCGTACCGTATCGGCTTTGCTCTCGGTAACGAGTTTTCCGACCACGTGGTTGAGCGTAAAAACTACCTGTACCTGGCTCACTCCAAGCTGCGTTTTTGCTCCTTTGGTCCGGAAATGCTGATCGGCGAGCTGCCGCGGCATCTGTCTGGCGTTAGCCGCATTCATCGTGGTGATCAGGTGCTGTGGGAGAAGGAGTTTCTCTCCGGAGAGGACAACATGTGCCACACCCTAGAAAACCTTGAGTACCACCACTTCAAATACCGCCAGTTCCTGCGTGCCGGCGACGTGCACGTGCACTTCTTCGGTACCGCCACCTTGTCGTTTGCCGATGGTGTTAAAGCGCAACCGGGCGACACCTTTGAAGTCAGCTTGGATGCCTTGGGCGAGCCCCTGCGTAACGGCATCAGCGTGCATCAGCCGGCAATCCCGGTCGGTGGCGTGCGTCCGCTGTGATCTGCCCTTTGCCTGCGCCCCCACAAGGGGCCGGGTGCTGTTCTCTTCTTCATTAGGTCGTTGCTCAGGCAGCGACTCGCGCGGGTTCACAAGGCCGGCGCTCATTTATTTACCGTTGTCGGCGGCAATTTAACCGCCGTAACCTCAGGCAGGAGCAAGTCATGCTGAATCTGATTGGCCACAATTACATTGGCGGTGAGCGCCGCGCCTCGGGCAGCATTCAACACAAGAGTGTCGACGCCACCACGGGCGAGGCGCTGCCTTACGTATTCATCCAGGCCACGCCTGAAGAGGTCGATGCCTCAGCGGTTGCCGCCGCCGCTGCGTACCCGATCTACCGCAATCTTTCCGCTGCGCGCCGCGCCGAATTTCTCGACGCCATTGCCAACGAAATTGATGCCCTCGGTGATGATTTCGTCGCCCTCGTCACCCAAGAAACCGCACTACCGGCTGGCCGTATCCAAGGCGAGCGTGGCCGTACCAGTGGCCAGATGCGCTTGTTCGCCAAGGTGCTACGCAGGGGTGATTTTTACGGTGCACGGATTGACCAGGCACTGCCTGATCGTCAGCCAATACCGCGCCCAGATATCCGCCAGTACCAGATCGGTGTTGGCCCCGTGGCCGTGTTCGGTGCCAGTAACTTCCCGCTGGCGTTTTCCACTGCCGGTGGCGATACCGCCTCGGCCTTAGCCGCCGGTTGCCCTGTGGTGTTTAAGGCGCACAGCGGCCACATGGCCACCGCCGAGTGCGTAGCCAATGCGATCATCCGCGCCGCAGAAAAAACCAGCATGCCGCGAGGCGTGTTCAACATGATCTTCGGCTCAGGCGTCGGTGAAGCGCTGGTTAAGCACCCTGCCATCCAAGGCGTAGGCTTTACCGGTTCGCTCAAGGGTGGCCGTGCGCTGTGCGACCTCGCCGCTGCGCGCCCGCAACCGATTCCGGTGTTTGCCGAGATGTCCAGCGTTAACCCAGTGGTCGTTCTACCAGGTGCGCTGCGCGTTCGCGGTGCAACCGTGGCCAAAGAACTGGCCGCCTCAGTGGTACTGGGCAGCGGGCAGTTCTGCACCAACCCAGGCTTGGTGCTCGGCATTCGCTCGGCAGAGTTCACGGCGTTTATCGCCCAATTGGGCGAGTCCATCGCTGCCCAACCGACGCAGACCATGCTCAATGCCGGTGCTTTGAAGAGCTATGCCGCTGGCGTTGCGCAACTAAACGGCCACAGCAAAATCAAGCACCTGGCCGGTGGCGAGCAAAGCGGTAATCAGAGCGTGGCGCAGCTGTTCAGTGCCGACGTGAGCATGCTGCTGGAAGGCGATCACCTGCTGCAGGAAGAAGTCTTTGGCCCCACCACCATTGTGGTTGAAGTCGCCGACCAAGCCGAGCTGACCCGTGCGCTGCACAGCATGCACGGCCAACTGACGGCCACTCTGATCGCCGAACGCGATGACCTCGATACGTTTGCCGAGCTGCTCAGCCTGCTCGAAATTAAAGCCGGTCGCGTATTGCTTAACGGCTACCCAACCGGTGTTGAGGTGTGTGATGCCATGGTGCACGGCGGCCCATACCCCGCGACCTCCGATGCCCGTGGCACTTCGGTTGGCTCATTGGCAATCAACCGCTTCTTGCGCCCCGTGTGCTACCAGAACTACCCCGATGACTTCCTCCCCGAAGCGCTGCAAAACGCCAACCCGCTGAACATCCGGCGCTTGGTAGACGGCGTAGCGAGCCGCGAAACACTCAACTAAGCCCACCGGCTAACCGAATGATGCTGCGCCAGTAATGGCGCGGCGTTATCAACAGCGGTGCGCCTGCACCGTTGGTTTTTAACCTGCCTAAGATAAAAATAAATATGACTAAGCGCATGTGCCGTACCCCCGTATTCGCTGCCAGTAGCTTGGCAATCGCCATTGCCACACTGCCCATGGCCAGCCACGCCGCCGGTTTCGTCGAAGACGCTAAAGCCTCGTTGAACCTGCGTAATTACTACTTCAACCGCAACTTCATCAACCACACGGGCCCCGACGTTCGCGGTGATGACCAAGGCCAAGCCGCCGAGTGGACCCAGGGCTTTATTCTTGATGCGCGCTCTGGCTTCACCGAAGGCACCGTTGGCTTTGGTCTCGATGTACTGAGCATGGCCGCGTTTAAGCTGGATGGCGGCCAAGGCACCATCAACAGCGGCCTGTTGCCCGCTTATGGCAAAGGTAACGACCGCCACCCGGCTGATCAATTCGGCCGCACCGCTGTCGCCGCTAAGGTTCGCGTATCCAACACCGAGTTGAAGCTGGGCGAGTGGTTTGCCGTGCTACCTATTTTACGTGCTGATGATGGTCGCTCGCTGCCGCAAACCTTCCGTGGTGGTCAAATCACTTCCAACGAAATCGAAGGCCTGACCCTCTACGGTGGTCGCTTCAATGGCAATAGCCAGCGCAACGACGCCAGCCTAGAGCGCATGTCTTTCGGCGGCGTCGCCACCAACGCGTTTGATTTCGCCGGGGGTGAATTTAAGTTCAATGAAAACCGCACCCTACTGGGCCTGTGGCGCGCCGAGCTGAACGACATCTACCAGCAAAGCTATCTACAACTGACCCACAGCCAGCCAGTGGGTGACTGGGTGCTGAGCGCTAACCTTGGCTACATCGACGGTAAAGATGACGGCTCGGCCAAAGCCGGTAAGCTCGACAACAAGGTCTACCAGGGCATAGTCTCGGCCAAATACAGCAACAACACCGTCTCCGTGGCGTACCAGAAACTCAAGGGCGACACCAAGTTCATGCGTGTAGACGGCACCAGCGGCGGCTTGCTGGTTAACGATGGTTTCATCAGCAGCTTCGACAGCCCAGATGAGCGCTCCTGGCAGGTGCGCCACGACTACAACTTCGCCGGCCTCGGCGTACCTGGCCTAACCCTTATGAACCGCTATGTCAGTGGCGACGGCATTCACACCGCTAACCGTAAAAGCGCCGAAGAGTGGGCCCGCGAAACCGAGCTGGCGTACACCTTGCTAGAAGGTAACCTGAAAAACCTCAACGTACGTTGGCGCAACTCTAGCGTCCGTCGTGACGTTGGCCAAGACATCCATGAAAACCGCTTAATCATTAACTACCCACTGTCGATTCTGTAACCACAGTAGAGATAGCGCCCCAAAGACTCTTAGTGTTTAAGAGTTGATTGTCGCAGACCGAAACTACCCCAGTTGTTCAACTGCTCCTGCTCAACTTTTTGACAGGAGCACACCGGGTAATCAGAATAAAATGAAGTCGGCCCAGGCCTGTTACTGACCGCTGTGATGATGAGCATATGCTTGTTCTTCGCTAGGAGGCGCAACCACCCAAAAGGTGAAGTGATTCCCCTGAAACAGACGGTGAAAATATGTATTGAAGCCCTGTGGGGACTGATGACTATGTTCATCATTCTTGGTGCCATTCTCAGCGGCGTGTTCATGGCCACCGAGTCGGCATCAATTGCTGTGGTCTGGGCGTTTTTCGTCATCATGCTCATCTATAGCGACTACAAATGGAGCGAGTTATCCAATTTGATGCACCGAACAGTGCGCACGCTGTCGATTGTGATGGTACTGATCGCCTTTGCTGTCAGCTTCGGCTACATCATGACGCTGATGCAGATTCCGGCAAAAATCACCACGGCCTTCCTAACCTTTTCAGATAGCCGTTACGTGATCTCGGCGTGTACCACACGCCATGCTGCTGTTACTCGGGACACTGATGGATATGGCTCCGCTGATTCTGATACCGGTAATCATCAACATTGGCGTCGACCCGGTGCATTTCGGCATGATCATACTGGTCAATCTGGGTATTGGTCTGATCACTCCCCCGTGGGCGCCGTGTTATTTGTCGGCACGGTCAATATCGAAAGCACAGTCAAGTCGCTGCTGCCGTTCTACCTGGGACTGCTCTGGGCGCTGATGCTTGTGACGTACATCCCGGCAGTCTTGCTGTGGCTACCTAATACCCTGCTCTAATCTTGCAGCCCCTTTGCGATTTGCGAAAGGCCGCGTTACGACGCGGCCTTTCGTTATTTTTACATTTAGAACGACCACCAAACCGTCAACCGGCGCTTGTGCAAAGCCCGCTCATATGGAAATGCTGCCATGACTTCATCCGCGCTGTTGCCCCGCCATATAGCCGTTATGATCATCGCCCTGCTCGCGTGCTCTTTCGCCGGCAACCATGTGGCTGCCCGAATCGCATTCGACCATGACACCGGCTTATTGATGGCCATGCTCTGCAGAGCTGGGGTGACCATGCTGGCATTGATTGCGCTGGTGATGTGGCGGCGTGAATCACTGCGACTCACACCTCAGACTTGGGGCTGGCAATTGCTACTAGGGCTTTTGATTGCCATCCAGAGTTTTTGTATCTACTCGGCTGTTGCCCGCATTCCAGTGGCATTAGCGCTGTTGGTGGTTAACCTATCGCCTATCTTGCTGGCATTACTAATCTGGGCCTCAGGCGGTCCACGGCCAACACAACGCGCCAGCCTGTTGATGGGGCTGATTTTGTTTGGTTTGGTATTGGTACTCGACTTGCCCTCACGCCTTGCCAATCCCGGGGATATCGATGCCCGCTGGATAGAAGGCGTGTTATTTGGCATTACCGCCGCCGCCATATTTGCCTGCGCACTTTGGGTCACCGATCACCGGTTGGCGCGGATGCCCGGCTCGGTGCGCAGCATGCTCACCCTGGCGGTGGTATTCACCGTATCAGCTATCGCTGGCTCAGCAGGACTGGTACCTGGCGGCATGAGCTTACCCAGCGCACCAGCAGGCTGGATCGCCCTGGGCTGCTTGGTGGTGTTGTATGGCACAGCATTCTCCGCACTATTTATTCTCGTCACGCGGCTAGACATTGGCCGTAACGCACCCGTAATGAACATGGAGCCCGTCGCTGGGCTGCTATTCGGATGGCTGATTCTTGACCAATCACTCGGTGTAATACAGGTGGTTGGCGGGCTGATTGTAGTGTGTGGAATCGTCATGCTGGCGTATAAAAGAACCACCTAAAACAGACTGCGTTAAAAACCTGAACAAAAATTGAAGTTCGAGCTTCTATGCGAAATCTGAAATTTTAATCGTCCCAGGTGTTCTACACGAGCCGTTACTAAGTGAGGTGAATCGCCCCTAGTTTCGTAGACACCTCCAGGCCTCATAATACGGCCCATTAGGAGGTGCCATGAGCAACCCGCGTTATCCCGAAGAATTCAAAATCGAAGCAGTCAAACAGGTGACCGAGCGAGGTCTGCCGGTGGCTGAGGTAGCTGCTCGTTTGGGCATGTCTACACACAGCCTGTATGCCTGGGTGAAGCGCTACAGCAAGCCCCAAGAGCAGCGAGCGCAAGAGGACGACCAGCAAGCTGAGCTACGTCGTCTGCGTGCTGAACTCAAGCGCGTGACCGAAGAGCGAGACATCCTAAAAAAGGCCGCCGCGTACTTTGCCAAGGAGTGCGGCTGAAGTACGCCTTCATCAATCAGCTATCCGCAGACTATTCGGTTCGTCGTCTGTGCCTGACTCTGAAAGTACATGCCAGCGGTTACTACGCCTGGCTGGCTGAACCGAAGTCAGCACGAGCCAAGGATGATCAACGTCTGCTTGGTCTGATCAAGCACTCGTGGCTAGAGAGCGGTGGTGTGTACGGCTACCGCAAAATCCATGACGATCTGCGTGAGCTTGGAGAACAGTGCGGAAGGCATCGCGTTGCTCGGCTAATGCGCCAGGAAGGGCTGCGTTCGCAGACGGGGTATCGGCGGCGTCCGGGACGTTATGGTGGCAAGCCACCAGTGGCCTCGCCGAATCATCTTGAGCGTCGATTCAATGTCACCGAACCCAACAAAGTCTGGGTCACGGACATAACATACATCCGCACCTATGAGGGCTGGTTGTATTTGGCGGTGGTGCTAGACCTGTTTTCGCGGCAGGTAATCGGTTGGTCAATGAAACCGCAGATGACCTGCGACCTGGCTATTGATGCCTTGCTGATGGCGGTTTGGCGACGCAAGCCAAAGCAGGAAGTGATGATTCACTCAGACCAGGGCAGCCAGTTCAGCAGCGGCGACTGGCAGAGTTTCCTGAAAGCCAACAACTTGCTTGGCAGCATGAGTCGACGTGGCAACTGCCATGACAACGCGGTAGCAGAAAGTTTTTTCCAGCTGCTGAAGCGGGAGCGGATCAGGCGGAAGATCTACAGCACCAGGCAGGATGCCAGAGCCGATGTGTTCGATTACATCGAGATGTTCTACAACCCAAAACGCCGGCATGGTTTCAACAACCAGCTGTCACCGGTAGAGTTTGAGAAGCGACATTTACTGAGCCTGGAAAGTGTCTAGGGAATCCGGGGCGATTCAAACTGGCACCTGAAATGGCTGCCCCAATTGCAAAAGCAATCGAGTCTTTCAAGCAAGAAACTGGTGCCTATCCTGAGTCGCTGACCTCCCTCAGCCCCAAGTATCTGGTAAGCATTCCTGCCGTTCGGGTTGCCGTTTTTCAGCCTGAAATCATCTACCGCGTAAGGGAGGGGCGTCCCTCTTTAGCTGTACCTTCAGCTGCGGGGGATGCTTTTTCGATCTATGAATACAGCTTCGAAGACAAAAGCTGGGTTCACCACCGATGAGTTATGGGCTGAGGTTCGATTGAGGGCTAATACTCAAACGTCGAACTCGTCAAAAGGCGTTGCCAGACTTTAAGGCACGGTTTAGGCACAGAATTGGCACAGCCCGAAAATCAGCCGAAAACAAGCTGTTCAGGCAGTACTCATGTTGTGTTTCAAGCAGGGCTGTTTGAATTGCGAGGTTTGGTTGAGATTAAAGCAAGTCGATTTTATCGGATTTTTCAAAAAATCCTTTCAAATCAAAGGGATATGGCGCACCAGGCGGGATTCGAACCCACGACCACCGCCTTCGGAGGGCGGTACTCTATCCAGCTGAGCTACTGGTGCGTATGTGTTGCGGCGGTCTATTTGACCATTAGCTGACACCCTTCTCAACCCGATGAGTATTGCCTTCGGAGGGCAGTACTCTATCCAGCTGAGCTACTGGTGCAGCGCGGGCGCAATCATACGCATCTCGCTGGCGGGCGTCCATGCCGTTGCCTCGTTCGAGATTCTGCACGGCAGTGGACTACCCGCTATCTACCCACATAAAGCGCTTGAATAAGCACAGTATGGCGTTAATTTTTTCGAACAGACTCTTGCCCTTTACCCCTCTTGACCCTAGCATTCGTTTGAGATTTCAAACGCTCTTGCTGAAATTGTGCGTATAGCGCTCTTTTTGCCCGCCTATCAGCAACCCGAGCCCCACGCTCAAGCCGACCTGCGCTGCAGGCCGGCATATTCGATGACACGTACCGATGCCAGGGTGTCGGAATTTAGGAGACTGCCATGCAACTGAAAGATGCCCAGCTGTTCCGTCAGCAGGCTTATATCGACGGCACCTGGCTGGACGCTGACAGCGGCCAGACCATCAAGGTCAACAACCCGGCCACTGGCGAAATCATCGGCAGCGTGCCGAAGATGGGCGCTGCAGAAACCCGTCGCGCCATCGAAGCCGCCGACCGTGCGCTGCCAGCTTGGCGTGCCCTGACCGCCAAAGAGCGCTCGAACAAACTGCGCCGCTGGTTTGAATTGCTGATTGAAAACCAGGACGACCTCGGTCGCCTGATGACCCTGGAGCAGGGCAAGCCACTGGCCGAAGCCAAGGGCGAGATTGTTTACGCGGCCTCCTTTATCGAGTGGTTCGCTGAAGAAGCCAAGCGCGTGTATGGCGATGTGATTCCGGGCCACCAGCCGGACAAGCGCCTGATCGTGATCAAGCAGCCCATCGGCGTAACTGCCGCAATCACCCCGTGGAACTTCCCGGCAGCGATGATCACCCGTAAAGCTGGCCCGGCCCTGGCCGCTGGCTGCACCATGGTGATCAAGCCGGCTTCGCAGACGCCGTTCTCCGCCCTGGCTTTGGTCGCGCTGGCCGAGCGCGCCGGCATTCCGAAAGGCGTGCTGAGCGTGGTTACCGGCAGTGCTGGCGATATCGGCAGCGAGCTGACCGGCAACCCGATCGTACGCAAGCTGAGCTTCACCGGCTCCACCGAAATCGGCCGCCAGTTAATGGCCGAATGCGCCAAGGACATCAAAAAGGTCTCGCTGGAACTGGGCGGCAATGCGCCGTTTATTGTGTTCGACGATGCAGACCTGGATAAAGCCGTCGAAGGCGCGCTGATCTCCAAATACCGCAACAACGGCCAGACCTGCGTGTGCGCCAACCGCCTGTATATTCAGGACGGCGTGTACGACGCCTTTGCCGAGAAACTGGCCGCCGCCGTGGCCAAGCTGCAGATCGGTAACGGCCTGGATGAAGGCATCACCACCGGCCCGCTGATTGACGACAAAGCCGTGGCCAAGGTGCAGGAACATATCGCTGACGCTCTGAGCAAAGGCGCACGCCTGCTCACGGGCGGCAAGCCGCACGCCCTCGGCGGCAGCTTCTTTGAGCCGACCATTCTGGTCGACGTGCCGAACAACGCCGCCGTCGCCAAGGAAGAAACCTTCGGCCCACTGGCGCCGCTGTTCCGCTTCAAGGACGAGGCCGACGTGATCGCCATGTCTAACGATACCGAGTTCGGCTTGGCCTCGTATTTCTATGCGCGAGACATGGGCCGTGTGTTCCGTGTGGCGGAAGCCCTGGAATACGGTATGGTCGGCGTCAACACCGGGTTGATCTCCAATGAAGTCGCGCCGTTCGGCGGCATGAAAGCCTCGGGCCTGGGCCGTGAAGGCTCCAAGTACGGCATTGAGGATTACCTGGAAATCAAATACCTCTGCCTGGGTATCTAATCCTGGCGAAGTAGTAACCCCGCCTAAGACGCACGAGAGCGCTGCGCCTTAGGCTTTTGTATGGACATAGCTGTGGCCGGGTGTGCTGTGACAGTCGATCATCGAATACTGCCAAGCCATCGCCGGTAACACATCCTTGAACCACGCCGGCATTCAGCGGCGAATGAGGACACCATGAGCAAGACCAACGAATCTTTGATGCAACGCCGTATGGCCGCCGTTCCACGCGGTGTAGGCCAGATCCACCCGATTTTTGCCGAGCGCGCCGAAAACGCCACCGTATGGGACGTTGAAGGCCGTGAATACATCGACTTCGCCGGCGGTATCGCGGTGCTCAACACCGGCCACTTGCACCCGAAAGTGATTGCCGCCGTGCAAGAGCAACTGACCAAGCTGTCGCACACCTGCTTCCAGGTGCTGGCGTACGAGCCCTACGTTGAGCTGTGTGAGCAAATTGCCAAGCGCGTACCGGGCAACTTCGCCAAGAAAACCCTGCTGGTGACCTCCGGCTCAGAGGCCGTGGAAAACGCGGTGAAGATTGCCCGCGCTGCCACTGGCCGCGCCGGTGTGATCGCCTTTACCGGCGCGTATCACGGCCGCACCATGATGACCCTGAGCCTCACCGGTAAAGTCGCGCCGTACTCGGCCGGCATGGGCCTGATGCCCGCTGGCGTGTACCGCGCGCAGTCGCCGTGCGAGCTGCATGGCGTTAGCGAAGATGCCTCCATCGCCAGCATCGAGCGGATCTTCAAAAACGATGCGCAGCCGCAGGACATCGCCGCGATCATCATCGAGCCGGTGCAGGGTGAGGGCGGTTTCTACACCAACTCCCCAGCCTTTATGCAGCGCCTGCGCGCCCTGTGCGACGAGCACGGTATTTTGCTGATTGCCGACGAAGTGCAAACCGGCGCTGGCCGTACCGGCACTTTCTTTGCGACTGAGCAACTGGGCGTGGTTGCAGACCTGACCACCTTCGCCAAGTCGGTGGGCGGTGGCTTCCCAATTGCCGGCGTCTGCGGCAAAGCCGAGATCATGGATGTCATCGCACCCGGCGGCCTGGGCGGCACCTATGCGGGCAGCCCGATTGCCTGCGCGGCGGCGTTAGCCGTATTGAAGGTCTTCGACGAAGACAATCTGCTGGAGCGTTCACAAGCACTGGGCGAGAAGGTCAAAACCGGTCTGCGTGCCATCCAAGCCAAGCACAAGACCATCGGTGACGTTCGGGGCCTGGGCTCGATGATCGCCATTGAGCTGTTTGAGGGCGACGAGAAGCGCACGCCTGCGGCGGCACTGGTCGGCAAAATCGTTGCGCGTGCGCGCGAAAAGGGTCTGATCTTGCTGTCGTGCGGCACCTACTACAACGTCATCCGTTTCCTGATGCCGCTGACCATTCCTGATGCACAACTAGAGAAGGGCCTGGCAATTCTTGCCGAGTGCTTCGACGAACTGGCCTGATTCTTAGCTGGTTCACACAAAAAACCCGCCTCGGCGGGTTTTTTGTTTTCTGCCAGCGGTTTGAGGCATGGCGTCGGCGGTTAATCGATAGCCTCCGTTTAGGTGCTTTCGTTCCAACCGAGGCGCTCTAGCACAGCCTATTCAGCCAAGCTAAAAGCTGACCATGCGCTCAAAAAAATGCGGCGCTGTGCTGATTATTAACCCTGCGGCCCTTACACTTAGTGTGGCTATATCAATAACGCCGTTACGTTGCCATTGCGCTTTTACCTGAGGTTTCCATGACTGCCCGAGCCAACACTGCCGAGGTTCTGATTGCTGAAGCAGACCCCTGGACGGCGGATTTGCTCGTGCAGCTGGTGCGTGATGTTCGCCCTGACGCGCGCATTCTGCGGGCCACTGATGGCGAGGCAGCACTGGCCAAATGCAAGCGTCGTCTGCCTGATCTGGTCATCGCCGATGGTGACCTGCCTGGCGTTGATGGTCTGGAGCTGCTGCGTCAACTGCGCCGCCACCCGCGCACCCCGGCGCTGCCATTTATCCTGCTCAGCAGCCGCCTGGATGCCAACAGCGTGCGCGCAACGCGGCCATTGGCGCCGACAGCTTATCTGGCGAAACCGTTCAATGCCGAACAGCTGCGTCAACGACTGCTGAGCATTCTCGGCAGCGCTGTAACGCCTGCAGCCAACCTCAACGCGCCTTTGTTGGTCGACAGCCTTGAGGACTACCTCAATGCGGTGCGTGAAGAAGGCCAGGGCGCGCCACTGCTGGCCTCGGTACGCGACTCAGTGAGCCAGTGCCTGAAAGGCGATGAGACCAACCTGCGCGAGCTTGAGCAGGTATTTGCCCGCGACCCGCAGATCACCGCACGACTGATCGCCGCCGCCAATAGCGCCGCCCAACACCAGGGCGTAGCCTGCCAAACCTTGAGCCAAGCACTGCCACGCCTGGGCCTGGCGCGCGCGCTGAATCTGGTGTTGGGGATGGCCGTACAACGCAACGCGCAGCTCAGTGACCCGCGCTTGACCGAGATGGCCAACAGTGTTTGGGAAACCGCGCAGCGCAGCGCTGACCTGGCGCGCTGGCTGGCCAACGAGCTGCAGCTGGACGCCGAGTTGTGCTTTACCGCCGCGCTGCTGCACAACATCGGCGAATTAGCATTGCTGCGCAGCTTGCAAGATTGGCAGGACGCCGGTGGCGTGCTGCACGATGAGGACATCACGCAAAGCCTGCAACAGCGGGCCGCCAGCTTCGGCTCGGCGCTGCGCATTCGCTGGCGGTTGCCCTTCGGCCTACGCGAGCTGATTACCGCCTTTTACAGCCTCAGCAGCGGGGTGTTTTCACGCGAGGCGCTGGTGCTCAACCTGGTGCGCCTGTTACTTAACCTGCGCAGCAACCAGTCGCCCAAAGAATTGCGGGATGAACGCTGCGTGCGCTTGTTGCGCCTGGATATCAGCCTGCTGGAACGCATACCTACGCTATAGCGGCGGGTCATGCAGCGCGCGAGGAACACAGCCCGCTAGGGCGAGTTGGCGCCAGGCGATGCTAGCTTAGAACGGGCGATTTAATTGCGCTCACGGTCTCACTCAGCTCCAGTAACAAACCGGTGATTTGCTCGGCGCTCATGTTGAACGGATCGAAGTGGTCGCTGGCCGAATACTTGAGAAACAGTTCGCGGTTGGCCTGCTTGGCGCCGGCCCAGCCCATGCTCCAGTTGCTGTAACGGCGCATGCTGATTTCCGCGTAATCGAGGATGGTCAGGTCCTTGTGCCGGGTGTCATCGGCGAGGCGGTTGTACAAGGCATTCACCTCGGTACGCGGGCCTTCCAGCGCCTGCAGAAAGATATTGGCGTTGCAGCAGAGAATCCCCGTCAGGCCTTTGCTCGGATTATTACGCTGCGAGCTGTCGAGAATTTCACGAATCAACTCAGCAGAAACGCTATGACTGGCACGGCTGGCATAAGTTAGGCGGACAAGCATGGGAAGCTCCGGTGCGAATGATGTGAGCGAAGCTCAACGGATGAATAGGCTGCGGGCGAAGAGCAACGTACCGACGCCCCATGCCGCATTAACCAAAAAGCCAATCAGCATACGGCCCGGCAGTTTCGCCAGATCGAAACCCATGCCCTTGAGTGGAAACACCAGCAACAAGGCCACCGCCGTCAGCGCAATGCCACCAAATAATGATGCTTTGAGCCACGGCTGCGGCTGGTTCGGCTGCCACCGCAGCACCAACAGCATGATCACCGCCCACACACCGCCCCAGAAGGATGCAGACAGCAACGCCGGAACGCCGAGCGGCGCGGTTGGGTTAAGGCTGAAAGGCGCGATGGGTACAATACCGAGTGCGTTTAAAAGCCCGAGTACAGGCTGATGAAAAAACGGCACAGCGAGAAAACCCGCAATAAAAAACAAGCAAAGGCGCAGCATCGGTCGGTACTCGTGGTCAACGGTCACTAATTCTGCCTTATTTGTATAAGATCTGTACAACCAAACGCCGGTATGCCCAGCGTGCTGTAACAAATGCCCGCCGTCGCGCTCTAGGTTCTTATAGAAAGTTGCGGAGCGACGCCGCAGACTTGCCGCTATGCCGCGAACGCTTACCCCAGGTTAAGGAGTTACTTTTGCACGCCATGCTTCCGCTGCTCGACCAGCTCGCGTTTCCGTCTATCCGGCGAGGCCCGCTGCAAGCACTGCAGATCAACCTGACCTACCGCTGCAACCAGCGCTGCTTGCATTGCCATGTCAATGCCGGGCCGACCCGCACCGAGGCCATGACCGACGAAAGCCTGGCTCTGTTGCATCAGGTGATCGACGCCCACTCGGTGCACACCCTCGACCTCACCGGCGGCGCGCCGGAGATGCACCCGCGTTTTCGCGAGATCGTGACCCACGCGCGCCGCGAAGGCCTGCGCGTGATCGACCGCTGCAACCTGACCATCCTCAGTGAACCGGGTTATGCAGACCTGGCGCAGTTTCTTGCCGATCAGGGCGTCGAAATCAGCGCATCCTTGCCCTGCTACTCGCGCGATAACGTCGACAAGCAGCGCGGTGATGGCGTATTCGAGGCCAGCATCAAAGGCCTGCAACAGCTCAATGCCCTGGGCTACGGCCAGCCGGGTAGCGGCCTGACCCTCAACTTGGTGTACAACCCGCAAGGTCCGAGCCTGCCACCGCCGCAAGCCGCGCTGGAGGCTGATTACAAACGCCACCTGGCCGAGGACTTCGGCATTGTCTTCAACCACCTGCTGACCATCACCAACCAGCCGATTGCGCGCTTTGGCAGCACCTTGGTCAGCAAGGGCCAGTTCAACGGTTACATGCAGTTACTGCGCGACAGCTACCGCCCAGAAAACCTCGAGCCGTTGATGTGCCGCAGCCTGGTCAGCGTCGATTGGCAGGGCTACCTGTACGACTGCGATTTCAACCAGATGCTCGATTTGCCGCTGCAACTGCCCGAGGTGATCGGCCGTGACCGGCCGCACCTGCGTGACCTGCTGGGCGCCTCGCTTACCGGTAAACCCATCGTCACTCGCGATCATTGTTACGCCTGCACCGCCGGCCAGGGCTCCAGCTGCGGCGGCTCTTTAACTTCCTAAGGATCAATCCATGCAACCCACCAGTCTCACCGGGCTGTTCTTCTGGGGCTTTCTGCTGGTCTACGGCGCACTGATGCTGGCGTTATCGCCGCGTGCGGTGACCCTGGGCGGCTTCTTTAATGGCGAAGACAACCAGGGCCGCAGCGCCAGCCCGTGGTTGATCACCTCCAGCATCTTTATCAGCTGGATCTTCGCCAAATCGGTGACCAACGCCGCTAATCTGGGGGCGACTTATGGTCTGGTCGGCGGCTTGGCGTATGCCATGTACTGGCTGTCGATTCCGCTCACCGGCTTTGTTATCTACCGCCTACGCCGGCGCTTTGCGGCGACCGGCCTGGTCAGCTTCCTGAGCAGCCATTATGGCCGTGGCGCAGCGCTGGCGTTTTCCGCCGCGATTCTGATTCGTCTGTTTAACGAGGTGTGGAGCAACACCGCCGTGGTCGGCGGTTATTACGGCGACTCGGGCAGCATCGAATTTATCGCCTCAGCCCTGCTGTTTACCGCCGTGACCCTGGCCTACAGCCTGCGCGGCGGGCTGCGCAGCTCGATCCTGACGGATGCGGCGCAGGCGGCGATCTTCGTGATTGCCTTGGTCTGGGTGCTCGGCCTGGTGCTGCCGCAGCATTCGCCGACTGAGCTGGCCAGCACCAGCAATTGGGCGCTGAATGCCGGGGTCGACCTGCTGCTGGTCGCCGGTCTGCAAGCCTTCAGCTACGGCTTCCATGATCCGGTGCTGACCGACCGTGGCTTTATCAGCGAAGAGAAGGCCATGCGCCGCTCCTTTGTGATCGCCGGGGTGCTGGGTTTTATCGCCATCCTCGCCTTTAGCTTGATCGGCGTACACGCCCAGCTGGTCGGTGTTGCCGCCTCGGACAATGTGCCGGCGGCCCTGGCCAAGAGCCTGGGCATAGGCGCGCTACTGGTGATGACCGTGGTGATGGTGTCCGCAGCCGGCTCGACCCTGGATTCAACCTTCTCCAGCCTGGCCAAGCTGGCCGGCCGTGAGTTGCCGAAGCTGGCCGGTCGCGACCTCGGACAGAAAGCCATTGGCGTCGGCATGGCGGTGATGGTGGTGTTCGCCCTGCTCGGTAACCTGCCAATGATTGCAGGCACCGATATTCTCAAGGCCACCACCATCAGCGGCACCATGGTCATCGGCCTGGCCCCGGTGTTCGTGCTGCACGGCCTGACCACTCCGACGCGGTTGGGCTTTCACCTGAGCTTCTGGACCGGCCTGGGCCTGGGCGTCGCCCTGACCCTAAACTGGATTCCGCAGAGCTGGGCCATCGGTGATGGTAAATACGCGCTGTTGTTGGGCACCAACCTTTATGGCTTGGGCCTCTGCGTGCTGGGTTATCTATTGCCAGGTTGGTTGCTGCAGCGCAAAGCAGGTACAGCCTGATGCGCGCCGGCCGCGACTGCCCGTTGGACTACCGCCTGGCGCGGGATGCCTTTAGCGGTGAGCCGCTGTTCGACTGCGACGTGCTCTATGTAGTCGGCGGCTTATATGGCAATCGCCAGGCCCTGGCCGCCCTGCAACGACGCTTGGCCGCCGAGCCAAATGCACTCGTGGTGTTTAACGGCGACGCGCACTGGTTTGACCGCGACCCGCAGATTTTCCAGCAGATTGAGCAGGGCATCAGCGCCCATCTGGCCCTGCGCGGCAATGTCGAAACCGAACTCGGTCGTGCCAACGACAGCGGTGCAGGCTGCGGCTGCGCCTACCCGATGACGGTGGATGAAGCGGTGGTCGAGCGCTCCAATGCCATTCAGCAGGAATTGAACCGAACCGTGCAGGGCTTGCCCGGCATGGCCGAACGCCTGGCGTCACGGCCGAGCACCGCGATAGTCAGCGTGGCCGGCCAACGCGTGGCGATTAGCCATGGCGACGAGCAATCCCTGGCTGGCTGGAGCTGCTCGCGGGAATCGCTCAGCGAGCCGGAGCGCCAGGAGCAACTGGACGCCTGGTTTACCGCCAACAGGGTGCAGGTACTCGCCACCAGCCATACCTGCTCGGCGGTGGCCTTGAACCTTGAGCACGGCGCACTGATCAATAACGGCGCGGCCGGACTGCCGAACTTTGCCGGCGGCCGCTATGGCCTGCTCAGTCGCATCGCCACCACGCCACACCCGGCGGCCCTTTACCGTTGCCAGCGTGACGGCCTGTTTATCGAAGCGCTGCCGCTGAATAACGACCACACTGCTTTTCTCGCCGACTTCGACCGACAGTGGCCTGCCCATAGCCCGGCGGCGTTGTCCTATCGTTCGCGGGTGCTCGGCCAACTGACCGACCGCCCAGAGACTGCTCTGCTGGCCGGTTTTAGCCTGTGCCAAAGCCTTTGCGCCTTGGAGGCGCTGACTGATGAATAGCCGCAAACTCGCCCTAATGGGCCTGATCCTCGCGCTGCTGGGCAGCTTCTTTGTCTTCGACATCGGCCAGTACCTCAACCTGGAAGCACTCAAAGCGCAGCAAGCGGCGCTGAATGCTCAAGTGGCCGCGCAGCCCTGGCTAGCGGCGGGGCTGTTCTTTATCGCTTACCTCGCGGTCACGGCGCTGTCGCTGCCCGGCGCGGCGTTGATGACCTTGCTGGCCGGCGCACTGTTCGGTCTGCTCGAAGGCTTTGTGCTGGTGTCCTTCGCCTCGACGCTGGGCGCGACCCTGGCCATGCTCAGCAGCCGTTTTCTGCTGCGCGATTGGGTGCAAAGCCGCTTCGGCCAGCGCCTGGCCGGTATTGATGCGGACATCGAACGTGAAGGCGCGTTCTACCTGTTCGCCCTGCGCCTGGTGCCGCTGTTTCCGTTCTTTTTGATCAACCTGGCCATGGGCCTCACTCGCCTACCGGCGCGCACCTACTGGTGGGTCAGCCAGCTGGGCATGCTGCCGGGCACGCTGGTGTTCGTAAATGCCGGCCGCGAACTGGGCCAGCTCGACTCCCTGGCCGGCATCCTCTCGCCGGGGCTGCTCGGCGCCTTCGTGCTGCTCGGGGTATTCCCGCTGATCGCGCGCAAGCTGCTCGGCCTGATCCAGGCGCGGCGGGTGTATGCCGGCTGGCACAAACCAAAAACCTTCGACCGCAACCTGCTAGTGATCGGCGCGGGCGCCGGTGGTCTGGTCAGCGCCTATATCGCGGCGGCGGTGAAGGCCAAGGTCAGCCTGATCGAAAAACACCAGATGGGCGGCGACTGCCTGAACACCGGCTGTGTGCCATCCAAGGCGCTGCTGCGTTCGGCCAAGCTGGCCAATGAACTGAAAAAGGGCCCGGCGCTGGGCTTTACCGGCGTGCAGGGTACGGTGGATTTCCCCGCGGTGATGCAGCGCATCCAGCGGGTGATTGCCGATATCGAACCGCATGATTCGGTGGAGCGTTACACCGGCCTGGGCGTCGAAGTGATTCAGGGCGAAGCGAAGATCCTCTCGCCATGGAGCGTGGAAGTGAATGGCCAGACCCTGACCAGCCGCAACCTGGTTATCGCCGCCGGCGCGCGGCCGCTGGTACCGAAGATTCCTGGCCTGGAGCAGGTGCAGAGCTACACCTCGGACAGCATCTGGAGCCTGCGCGAACAGCCGCGCTGGCTACTGGTGCTCGGCGGCGGGCCGATTGGCTGCGAGCTGGCCCAGGCCTTCCAGCGCCTCGGCAGCCAGGTGATTCAGGTGGAATTGGCCGAACGCCTGCTGCCGCGCGAAGACGCCGATGCCAGCGAGCTGGTGTTGCAGAGCATGCGCAGCGACGGTGTCGATGTGCGCCTGCAACACCGCGCCGAACGCTTTGAAGTGGTGAATGGCGAACAGCGCATGGTCGCCCGCCGCGTGGACACCGGCGAAGAGGTGACCATCGCCTTTGATGGCCTGCTGCTGGCGCTGGGCCGGGTGGCCAATGTCAGCGGCTACGGCGTCGAGGAACTGGGCCTAACGGTGCGGCCTAACGGCACCCTGGAAACCGACGAATACCTGGCCACGCGCTTTCCCAATATCTACGCGGTGGGCGATGTCACCGGGCCGTACCAGTTCACGCATGTGGCGGCTCACCAAGCCTGGTATGCGGCGGTCAATGCGCTGTTCTCAGGTTTCAAGCGCTTCAAGGTGGATTACCGGGTCATTCCTGCCTGCACCTTTACCGACCCCGAAGTCGCCCGCGTCGGCCTCTCCGAAGGCGAAGCCAAGGCGCAGAATATCGCCTATGAGGTGACCCGCTACGGCATCGACGACCTCGACCGGGCGATTGCCGACGAGGCCGCACACGGCTTTGTCAAAGTGCTCACCGTGCCGGGTAAGGACCAGATCCTCGGCGTAACCATCGTTGGCGAGCATGCCGGTGAACTGCTCGCCGAATACGTGCTGGCGATGAAGCATGGCCTGGGCCTTAACAAGATTCTCGGCACCATCCACACCTACCCGACCATGGCCGAGGCCAACAAATACGCAGCCGGCGAATGGAAGCGTGCGCATGCCCCGCAGGGGCTGCTGCGTTTAGTAGAGCGCTTTCATAACTGGCGCCGCAGCTGATGCGCAGCTTATGGCTGGGCCTCTTACTCATCACTCCGCTGGCCCAGGCGGAGAACCTGCTAACGCCCTGGAGCGCAGGTCCGCCTGCTGGTGAATGGTCGACGCCGTGGAAGCTGGCGGATATACCCAAGCTCAAACCCTCCGCGCGCGCGCTGGTTGAGTTGGACGGTAAGCCGGTGTTGCGCATCCAGGCCGATGCCGCCGCCGGAGGCCTGCTGCATCCGCTGAATCTACAAGGCGACCAAGCCTGGCAACTAAGCTGGCAGTGGCGCACCGAGCGCAAACTGGAGCAGGCGCGCTTCGCCACCCGTGAAGGGGACGACTACGCCGCGCGGGTTTATGTGCTGCTGGATTACCCGCTGGATTCGCTGAGCTTTGTCACTCGGCAGAAGCTGCGCCTGGCGCGTACGTTCTTTGATCCCGACCTGCCGGCGGCAACCCTCAGCTATGTCTGGGACAACCGCGCGACACCCGGCACCCACGCGCGCAGCGCCTACACCGAGACGGTGGAAATGATTGCGCTGCGCGGCCCGGAAGCCGCGCTGGGCCAGTGGCAGAGCGAATCGCGCGACCTGCGCGCGGATGCCATCGCCGCTTTCGGCAGCGCACCGCGCAAGATCCTCGGCGTAGTCTTCGCTGCTGACAGCGACAACACCGGCGAGTCGGCAGAAAGCTATTTCGCCGCCCCGCAATTGCGCAGTGCGACGCCCTAAACAAGCTCTACCCCTGATTAAGTTGAGCCTTAAGCAGGTCGCGGAAGGTCTGAATCAAAGGCTCCCGCGAACGACCACGACGCAAAATCAACGAGAACGGCGCCTGATAGCCGAAGGTCGCCGGTAGCAGCACCTTGAGCCGACCCTGCTCGACCCAAGGCTGTGCGTAGTGCTCCGGCAGGTAGCCGATATAAGCGCCGGACAGCACCAGAATCAGCTGCGCTTCCATCGACTCCACCGTCGCCGCGCTGTGCTTGAAGCCGTGCCGGGCCAGTTCTGCCTGGCTCCAGTAGCCGCGCCCGACCATACGTTGCTGAGCGATCACTTCCTGAGGGATGCGCCGCTCGCTAAACAAGGAATGACGCTCACTGCAATACAGCCAGTGCTGCTCACGGTACAGCGGTTGGTAGACCAGGCCGTTCATCCGCGTGGAAAACGCACCGATAGCCAGATCCAGACGGTTGTCCAGTACCGCCAATTGCAGCTCGTAGGGGCTGGCCACCGACAAGTGCAGGTGCACGCCCGGATGCTCCTGGCTATAAGCACCGATCACCTCGGGCAAAGGCAGGGCAGGGTCGCTGACGGTGGAGTCCAGCACGCCGAGGTTGAGGGTGCCGCGCAACTCGCCCTTGAGCGCTGCCGAGTAACGCTCAAAGCCCTCCAGCTCACCCAGTAACCGCAGGGTTTCCTGATGAAACAGCTCACCCTTGCTGGTCAGGCTAAAGCCGCCACGGCCACGGTGGCACAAGCTAAGGCCCAGTTGGCTCTCCAGCTGACTCATATAGGTGCTGATGGCCGAAGTGGAGAGATTTAGATCCTGCTGCGAGGCAGCAAACCCCTGATGACGCACTACCGAGACGAAGATACGCAGCAGTTTCAGATCGGGCAGGGCTTGGCTCATCAGTGTGGGCTCTTCGGATGGGTTACACGATTCGGGCCATCCTACAGAGGCGCGTATTAGTTTAGAAATTTCTGAACTAAGTTTTTGCCTGCAGCAATTTGTCGCAAGCGCAGCCTGGCCAAGAATCGGCCCCACTCATAACCACAAGAATGCTGAGGCCTAGCCGTGGACAAGCTCCTGCACCAACCTCTGGGCGGTAACGAAATGCCGCGCTTCGGCGGCATCGCCACCATGATGCGCTTGCCGCATATCCAAAAAACTGAAGAGAAACGCGAACTGGATGTCGGCTTTGTCGGTGTGCCTCTGGATATCGGCACCTCGCTGCGCTCCGGCACCCGCTTCGGCCCGCGCGAGATTCGCGCCCAGTCTGTGATGATCCGCCCCTACAACATGGCCACCGGCGCTGCACCCTTTGATTCCCTGAATATCGCCGATATCGGCGATGTGCCGATCAACACCTTCAATATGGCCGAGGCCATCCGCATCATCGAGGAGGCCTACGACGAGATCCTCGAGCTGGGCATCATCCCGCTGACCCTGGGCGGCGATCACACCATCACCTTGCCGATTCTGCGTGCCATCAAGAAAAAACACGGCAAGGTCGGCCTGGTACATATCGATGCCCATGCCGATGTGAACGACCATATGTTCGGCGAAAAAATCGCCCACGGCACCACCTTCCGCCGCGCCGTCGAGGAAGACCTGCTCGACTGCGACCGCGTGGTGCAAATCGGTCTGCGTGCCCAGGGCTACACCGCCGAAGACTTTAACTGGAGCCGCAAGCAGGGCTTTCGCGTGGTCCAGGCCGAAGAGTGCTGGCACAAATCCCTGACCCCGCTGATGGAAGAAGTGCGCGCCAAGGTCGGCGGCGGCCCGGTGTACCTCTCCTTCGATATCGACGGCATCGACCCGGCCTGGGCGCCCGGTACTGGCACCCCGGAAATCGGTGGCCTGACCACCATCCAGGCCATGGAGATCATCCGTGGCTGCCAGGGTCTGCAGCTGGTTGGCGGTGATCTGGTGGAGGTCTCGCCGCCCTATGACACCACCGGCAATACCTCGTTGCTGGGCGCCAACCTGCTCTACGAAATGCTTTGCGTGCTGCCGGGGGTCAAGCAACGCTAAATCCCTGGTTTTTTATACTGATCGGGCACCTCGTGCGGTGCCCGTGCACTACAACAATAAATAGGGTGCCACGATGAACCACGACCAAAGCATGCCGCTGCTGGATGACCAGCCGCCCGCTCACAGCTCCTACAACCTACGCCAGCTGTTGATCTTTCTGATCCCCTCGCTGCTCGGCGTGCTGCTGTTTCTTACCCCCATCGTCTATGACGACAAGGTCACCATCGGCTTGGGCGTAATGGCCGACGCTTTGAAAGCCGCGCTAAGCGCCTGGTTGCCGGCCATCGCCACCGGCCTGCTGCTGTTTTCCGCCGCTCTCGGCCTGTTCGCCAGCCTGCTCAAGCCCAAGTGGCTGACCACACGCCCAACACTTAACGAGATGTTTAACCTCAGCCCGCTATGGCTCAGCCTGCGCGTGCTCGGCGCAGTGTTTGCCGCCATGACCTTCTGGCAGTTCGGCCCGGAATGGGTGTGGAACGCCAACACCGGTGGCGTGGTACTGAAAGACCTGGCCCCGGTGCTGATCACCTTCTTTCTGGTGGCCGGGCTGATCCTGCCGCTGCTCACCGATTTCGGCCTGATGGAGTTCTGCGGCACCCTGGTGCGCAATGTGTTCCGCAAGGTCTTCGGCCTGCCGGGCCGCTCGGCTATCGACGCCATAGCCAGCTGGCTCGGCTCCGGCACCGTCGGCGTGCTGATTACCGCCCAGCAGTACCAGAAGGGCTTCTACAGTGCCCGGGAAGCGGCGGTAATCGCCACCAACTTCTCGGTCGCCTCGATCGCCTTCAGCCTGCTGATCACCAGCTTTATGAAGCTCGACCACCTGTTCGTGCCCTTCTACCTCACCGTGGTGGTGGCGGGCCTGGCCGCGGCGATCATCACCCCGCGCATTCCGCCGCTGTCGTGGAAGAAAGACGACTACGTTGCCGGCGTCGGCAAGCAGATCAAGGAAGACGTACCGGCCGGCACCTCGCTGCTGCGCTGGGGCGTGCTGCAGGCGGTGAAACGCGCCAACAGCAACCCCTCGCCCGCGCAGATGGTCAAGGTCGGCGTGCATAACGTGGTGGATATCTGGCTCGGCCTGCTGCCGCTGGTGATGGCCATCGGCACGGTGTCCCTGGCTATTGCCGAGTTCACGCCGATCTTCAACTGGCTGTCCGCGCCGATCGTGCCGCTGCTGGAACTGCTGCAACTGCCGGAAGCGGCCAAGGCTGCGCCGGCCATCCTGGTGGGCTTTGCCGATATGTTCCTGCCGGCGGTGCTGGGCAAGGGGATCGAGAGTGAGTTGACCCGCTTCGTGGTGGCCTGCGTATCCCTGACCCAGCTGATCTATATGTCGGAAGTCGGCGTGCTGATCATCAAGGCCAAGCTGCCGCTGAACATCCTTGAACTGTTCGCCATCTTTATCATCCGTACTCTGATCACCCTGCCGATCATCGCACTGATGGCGCACTGGATCGTTTGAAAATGAGCGAGAACGCTATGAAAAAGGCTCGTTTTACCCGCATCGACCAGAGCACTGCCGACGATTGGCAGCTGGTGCTGCGCCATGACCAAGACTACCTCAGAGCCCTGCCGGATCACCTGCTGCGTACACTGGAAAAGATGGGTGAAGGGGACCAGCCCTACCAGATCACCCGCCTGCTGCATTGCCTGCAAACCGCCACCCGCGCTAAGCGCGCCGGAGCCGACGAAGAAATGATAGTCGCGGCCCTGCTGCACGATATTGGTGACGAGCTCGCGCTGTTCGATCATGCCCAGTTCGCGGCCGCAATCCTTAAGCCGTTCGTCTCGGCACGCACCCACTGGATCATTCAGCAGCACGACGTGTTCCAGGGGCACTACTACTGGCAGCATCTCGGCCTCGACCCGGATGCCCGAGAGAAATTCCGCGGACACCCCTGGTTCGATGCCTGCGAAGCCTTCTGCTTCGACTGGGACTGCCAGTCGTTCGACCCGAATTATGACACCCTGCCACTGTCCCATTTTGAACCCCTGCTACGCCGCATTTTTTCCCGCAGCCCGTTCAGCATCCTGGAGCAAACCTCGGCATGAGCCAGACCAGCTGCGGCGAATTTCTCGTCAAACAACTCGAAGCCTGGGGCGTCGATAGCGTATTCGGCATCCCCGGCGTGCACACCGTAGAGCTTTATCGCGGCCTGCCGCACAGCAACATCCGCCATATCACCCCGCGGCACGAACAGGGTGCCGGCTTTATGGCCGACGGCTATGCCCGCGTCTCAGGCAAACCAGGGGTGTGCTTTATCATCACCGGCCCGGGCATGACCAATATCCTCACGGCCATGGGCCAGGCCTACGCCGACTCGATTCCCATGCTGGTGATCTCCAGCGTCAATGAGCGTGACCGCCTCGGCTTGGGCAAGGGCTATCTGCATGAGCTGCCCAACCAGCGCGCGATGACCGCCGGGGTGACTGCTTTCAGCCATACCCTGATTAGTGTCGAGGAACTGCCCGCCGTGCTTGCCCGTGCTTTTGCCGTATTCGAAGGCGAGCGGCCACGGCCGGTGCATATCGAGCTGCCGCTGGACATTATCACCGCCGATGCCAGCCATATGCAGCTGGCCGCCAAACCGAGCATCCAGCGCCCGGCACCCAGCCGCGTGCTGATCCGCGAAGCGGCGGCCTTGCTGAAAAGCGCCAAGCGCCCGCTGCTGCTGCTCGGCGGCGGTTGCGTCAGCGCCCAAGCCGAAGCCCGCGCCCTGGCCGTGGCTCTGGATGCACCGACCGCACAGACCATCAACGCCAAGGGCCTGCTGCCGCCGGGCCATCCGCTGCTGCTGGGCAGCAACCAGTCGCTGGTCCCGGTACGCGAGCTGGCACTGGCCGCCGATGTAGTGTTGGCCATCGGCACCGAACTGGGCGAGACCGACTACGACGTGGTGTTCGATGGCAATTTCCAGATCAAAGGCGCGCTGATCCGCATCGATATCGACGCCCAGCAATTGCAGCGCAACTTCGCCCCCACCCTGGCTATCCAGGGCGATGCACGCCTGGCCATGCGCCTGTTGCTGGCCGAGTTCAACCCTGGCGAACAACGCGACAACAGCCCCGGGGCCATGCGCACCGCCGCCGTGCAGAAGCATCTGGCCGAGGAGTTCAGCGGCTGGTGGCATTACCGCCAGCTGTTCGACACAGTGCTGGAGGTGCTGCCCGAGGCGCGCTTTGTCGGCGACTCGACCCAGACCGTATACAGCGGCAACCACCTGGTGGAGCTGGACGGCGCGCGACGCTGGTTTAACGCCTCCACTGGCTACGGCACCCTGGGCTACGGACTGCCGGCGGCCATCGGCGCCAAGCTGGCCGAGCCAAACCGCCCGGTGATCAGCCTGATGGGCGATGGCGGCATTCAGTTTACCCTGCCGGAGCTGGCAAGCGCGGTGGAAGCCGGAGTCGGCATTATCGTGCTGCTGTGGAACAACGCCGGCTATGGCGAAATCAAGCGCTATATGGAAAGACGCGAGATCACCCCGATTGGCGTGGATATCTACACCCCGGACCTGCTGGCCATCGCCCGTGGCTTCGGCTGCGTGGCCGAACGCGCCCGCGATCATGCGCACCTGCGTGAGCTGCTGCGCAGCGCACCGAGCGACCGCCCGCTGATTGTCGAAGTGCTGGAGCAGGCGCCCTTCCATCCTTCTGTTGAAGGTGATGCATGAACGCACAACTGTTTATCGACGGGACCTGGCGCACCGCCAACAGCGCCAGCCAACTGCCGGTATTCAACCCCAGCACCGGCGAGCAGATCGCCAGCATGGCCTGCGCCTCGGCGGCGGATGTAGAGCTGGCGGTGCAGGCGGCCCGGCGCGCCTTGCCGGCCTGGACTCAGCGTGCGTCCAGTGAGCGCGCGGGTTATCTGCGCGCCTTCGCCGCAGAGATCGAGGCGCGTAGCCCGCAGCTGATCGAGTTGCAGATGCGCAACAGCGGCAAGCCGCGGCATGAGGCCGAGCTGGATATCAGCGACGCCATCGCCACCTTCGCCTATTACGCCGAACTGGCCGACGGCCTGGACGCCCGGCAGAACGCCGCCGTGGCCCTGCCAGATAATAGCTACCAGGCTTTTACCCGCCTGGAACCGCTGGGCGTGGTCGGGCTGATCGTGCCGTGGAACTTCCCTCTGGTCACCAGTGCCTGGAAGCTCGCGCCGGCCTTAGCCGCCGGCTGCTGTGTACTGCTCAAACCCTCCGAGTTGACACCACTGATTGAGTTGCAATTAGGCGACATTGCAACCGCCATCGGCCTGCCAGCGGGCGTGCTCAATATACTGCCAGGCGATGCCACTACCGGCGCAGCGCTGGTTAGCCATCCGCAGATCGCCAAGCTGTCCTTTACCGGTAGCAATGCGGTGGGCCGTAAAGTGATGCAGGCCGCTAGCGCACGCACCTTACCAGTGGCTCTGGAGCTGGGCGGCAAGTCGCCGATTCTGGTGTTTGCCGACAGCGATCTGGACCAGGCGGTGCAATGGATCATCGCCGGCATCTGCTGGAACGCTGGTCAGATGTGCTCAGCCACCTCACGACTGCTGGTCGAGGACAGCATCGCTGATGCCCTCTTAGACAAGCTGGCCAGCGCCATGGCAGCGATCAACGTCAGCGGCCCTCACAACGAAAGTTGCGAAATGGGCCCGATAACCAGCCAGGTTCAGCTGCACAAGGTGCTGGAATATTTCGCCATCGCCGAGCAGGAGGGCTTGCAACGCCTGAGCGGCGGGGGGCAACTGCCGGGGCCAGGTTGGTTCATCGCGCCCACACTTTACGCCGATGTACCCGCCAACAGCCGCCTGTGGCGAGAGGAAATCTTCGGCCCGGTACTTTGCAGCCGACGTTTTAGCGATGAAGCAGATGCTGTGCGGCAAGCCAACGACTGCGACTTCGCCCTGGCGGCTACCGTGATCAGCGCCGACCGCAACCGCGCCCTGCGCGTGGCCGCAGCGCTGGAAGCCGGGCATGTGTGGATCAACTCGGCGCAGGTGATCTACCCGCATACCTCTTGGGGCGGCGGTAAAGCCAGCGGCATCGGCCGTGAACTGGGGCCATGGGGGTTGTCGGCCTTTCAGCAGATCAAACACATCACCCTGCCGAGCGCAGACAGTTAAATCGAAACAACCTGATGGGCGACAGCCAAGCGCTTTAGTATTTACCATGCGTGTCTTTGCGCACCCCATGGAAGCTCTGCGTGACTCATCACTATGACCTGCTATTAATCGGCGCCGGTCACGCCCACCTCGGCGTGCTGCGTCGCTGGGCGTTGGTCGAGCGGCCGCCGGGGCGTATCGCCTTGCTCAGTGCCGGGCCAGTGGCCTGGTATTCGGGGATGTTGCCGGGTTTGTTGGCCGGGCGGCATAACGCTGCAGATTGTCAGGTTGAGTTACAAAGCCTGTGTCGTGCCGCCAAAATCGAGCTAATCATCAGCCCGGTTGAAGGCCTTTCTGCCGCCCAGCAGCAGGTGCAACTGGGCGATGGCCGTACCCTCAATGCCAGCTGGTTATCGCTGAATGTCGGCGCGCAAATCAGTGCGCCGCCCCAGCAGGGCGATGCCATGCAGCTGTTGGCCGTGAAACCCTTCGACAGTTTTCTCGCCGGCTGGCAGCGCTGGCAAGCCGCACCGCAGCCCATGGCGATTCTCGGTGGCGGCGCAGCGGGGGTCGAACTGGCCCTGGCAGTGGCCGACAAGGTGCCGCACCTGGCGTTGTTCTGCGCCGGTCATTTACTGGATGGATTGTCCTCTGGGGTGCGTTTGCGCGCGTTCGGCCATTTGCGCCAACACGGCGTTGAAGTGCGCGAGGATTGCCCGATTAACCGCATCGAAAATGACTGCCTGCTCAGCGGCAGCTCGCCGGTCTGGCGTGGCCAGCGGCTGTTGCTGGCCAGCGGCGCCAAGGCGTTTGCCTGGCCGGCGCACAGCGGGTTGGGCTGTGACGAAAAAGGCTTTGTACTGGTGGCGCCAACGCTGCAGAGCTACACCCACCCGACAATTTTCGCCGTGGGCGACTGCGCCAGCCTGCCCGGCGCCCGCAAAAGTGGCGTGTACGCGGTACGCCAGGGCCCGGTGCTGGCGGCCAACCTGAATGCAGCGCTGCGTGGCCTGCCGCTGAAACGTTACCGCCCACAACGACAGAGCCTGGCCCTGCTGGCCACCGGCGATGGCGGCGCACTGCTGGACTGGCATGGTTACAGCGCCGGCGGCCAATTTTATGGCCGCTGGAAGGACTTTCTCGATAAAGGCTTTATCCAACGCCACCGTTTTTAATGGCGCGGCGTATAACCTCGCCGGTATAACCAAACGCTAAGTAATTAGCGTGCCTGCGACCAAAGTGCCATGGCCGAATACGCGCCTGGCTGCTCGAATCAACCTCCGAGCAAAGGTTGGCCGCAGGGAGCGTCACCCGCTATGGTCTACAGATTCGTCGACAACGGCCGAAGGCCTGTGCAGGCATCTCCAGCTGCACATCGCCAGGCTGCAGTAGGCATGGCCCGCCCACAGCATCGCAGCGCGCCACTGACCGTAACCAGCGGCGCGGCGAGCAGAAGAAAAATAATGAGGTTTGTCATGCGCTCCGCGTTTATTACCTATCCCAAGGCGTGCTTGCTGCATGCCATCGGGTTGGCCGGGTTGATGCTGGTTTATCAGCACATCCAGCTGCCGTGGTTTATCAGCATCCCGTCCTTTCTGCTGCTGGCGCTATGGCCGTGGCTGGGGCCTTGGCAGCGCCAGTATGACGAGCCACCCACCGCTGCCAATTCGCCGCAGACGACGTTCAGCAGCCTGAGCCAGGACCTGTCCCGGCAAACCTGCCACAACGCCCTGGCGGCCGCCGAGGTCGCACATGCGGCGCAGCAACTGGCCGGCAAACTGCACTCGCAACTGAGCGCTACCGAGCAGATCAATCAGGCCGCCGAAGCCGTTACCCACACCGAACAGGACAACGCCCAGCGCGCCGAACAAACGCTGCTGGCGGCGCAAAGCGTGCGCCAGAACAGCAGCAGCGGCCAGCAGCAGCTGCGTAAAACCATCGAGACCATGCAGCAGCTAAGCGCGCAGACCGCCACCAGCCGCGAGCTGATTGACGGCCTGAGCAGCCGCACCGAGCAGATCGAAAAGGTCACCCAGGTGATCCAATCAATCGCCAGCCAAACCAACTTGTTGGCCCTTAATGCGGCCATCGAAGCCGCCCGCGCCGGTGAACTCGGCCGGGGCTTTGCCGTGGTCGCCGATGAGGTGCGTAACCTGGCCGGGCGCACCAGCAGCGCCACCGAGGAAGTGGGGCAGATTGTCAGCGACATCCGCCAGCAGAGCGTGGCGGTGGTCAGCCATATGCAGCAACAGGCCGAGCAGCTGGTTCAGGCGGCAGCCCAGGTCGAACACGCCGGCGAGCAATTGCAAGGCATCGCCAGCCTGGCAGAGGAGGTCGAGCACCAGGTCGAGCAAATCGACACCGGCACACGGCATAACCACGAACGCCTGGCCGAACTCTCGGTAGCGGTTGGTCAGTTGCGCAGTGATGTCGACGACAGCGAAGGGCAGACGCGCAAGCTCAGCAGCGCTGCCGAGCGCCTGGTCGGCCAAGCCGAAAGCATCAGCGAACAGCTCGCCGCAGTCGGCCTGGATGACTACCACCAACGCATCTTTGACCTCGCCCGCAGTGCTGCCACGCAGATTGCGGCGCAGTTCGAAGCAGACATGCAGGCCGGCCGCGTCAGCGCCAGCGACCTGTTTGACCGGCATTACCAGCCGATTGCCGGCAGCTTCCCGGCCAAATACAGCACACGCTTTGATCGTTATGCCGACCAGGTATTACCGGCGATTCAGGAGCCGCTGCTGAGCCAGCATGAGGGCCTGGTATTTGCCATCGCCTGCACCCCTCAAGGCTATGTGCCGACCCATAACAACGCCTTCAACCACCCACCGACCGGTGACCGCAGCGTGGACGCCGTCAAGAGCCGCAGCAAACGCCTGTTCAACGACCGCACCGGCATTCGTTGCGGCAGCCATCAGCAGCCGTTGCTGCTGCAAACCTACATGCGCGACACCGGCGAGCTGATGCACGACCTGTCGGTGCCGATCATGCTGCAGGGCCGTCACTGGGGCGGTTTGCGCCTGGGCTACAAGCCACAAGCGTGAGTAGCCTTTTGCAGGTTTAAAGGCCATGCCTGGCCTTGATAGGCATCATCAAGCCTTTCGAATTATCGCGAGCGGCCAATGCGCGTAGGATGGCTGTCTGCTCGTTCATCACGGACTGCGCCCCGAGGAATACATCATGAAGATTCTGCTGGTACTGACCTCCCACGACCAACTGGGCGACACCGGGCACAAGACCGGTTTCTGGCTAGAAGAATTCGCCTCGCCCTATTACGTGTTCAAGGATGCCGGCGCGCAGCTGACCTTGGCCTCACCCAAGGGCGGCCAACCGCCGCTTGACCCGAAAAGCGATGCAGCCGACGCACAAACGCCGGCCACTGAGCGCTTCAAGGCAGACCCAGCCGCGCAGCAAGCATTGGCCAACACCGTGCCGCTGAGCCAGGTGCAGGCAGACGATTTCGATGCGGTGTTCTACCCAGGTGGCCACGGCCCGCTGTGGGATTTAGCCGAAGACCCAATCTCGATTGCCTTGATTGAGCGCTTTCAGGCCCTGAACAAGCCTGTTGCCGCCGTCTGTCACGCACCGGGCGTGCTGCGCCACACCAAAGCGGCCAATGGCCAGCCGCTGGTCAGCGGCAAAAAGGTCACCGGGTTTAGCAACAGTGAAGAAGCAGCGGTGCAGCTGACCGACGTGGTGCCGTTCCTGGTGCAAGACATGCTCATCGCCAACGGTGGCCATTACTCCAGCACCAACGACTGGCAGAGCCATGTGGCGGTCGACCGTCTGTTGATCACCGGGCAAAACCCAGCGTCATCGGATGCCACCGCCGAAGCACTGATCAAGCTACTGAAAAGTACCGATCACTGAGGCAAGAGGCGCTCGGGCCACCGCCGCCGCGCACCGAGCGCCACACAACCCAACGCCCACCCAGAGTAACTGTGACCATGCAACTCAACGCCGATTTCAGCCAACGGGCACTGGTTCGCCCGGATGACAGCCCCTGGGTGGCATCGCCCATGCCGGGCGTGGAGCGGCGCATGCTCGACCGGATTGGCGAGGAAGTTGCGCGGGCCACCTCCGTTGTCCGCTACGCCGCGGGCTCTCACTTCAGCGCGCACCAGCACCCCGGTGGCGAGGAATTTCTGGTGCTGGAGGGCGTGCTTTCTGATGAACGGGGTGACTACCCGGCCGGCACTTATGTGCGCAACCCAATCGGCAGCCAACATGCACCGTTTAGCCGGGAAGGCTGCACCATCCTCGTCAAATTGATGCAGTTTGATCCGGCAGATGACCAGCACGTGGTCATCGACAGCAACCGCAGTGAATGGCGTCAGGGCTTGGTGCCCGGCTTACAGGTGTTGCCGCTGCACCAACACGGCACCGAACACGTGGCGCTGGTGCGCTGGGCACCCGGCACGTATTTCAATGCGCATCGGCACTGGGGCGGTGAGGAAATTTTTGTCCTGGAAGGCACGTTTCAAGATGAGTTCGGTGACTACCCCGCCGGCGCGTGGCTGCGCAGCCCGCATTTGTCACAGCACACCCCGTTCAGCGAACAGGGTTGCCTGATCTGGGTAAAAACCGGGCACCTGCCCGCTTAGCCAGGGCTGGCCATCAAGCGCTTGTACAGCCGGGTGCGCCACGCCGTTTTCAGTTGCTCCAAGAGCAAAGCGCGCAGCGGCGACACCTGGGCGTCAGTGCGCCTGCCTCGGCTCAGTTGGCGCAACTGAAACTTGACTGTGGCCATATAGGCCAATGAGGCGAATGTCTTGTTCTTCCAGCGAATCGGCGCCAGTTCGGCCTGTGCGTTAGGCTGCCCAGCCTGCCACTGCTTGGGCAATGCCGGCTGAATGGCCAGTGCCGTTGCGATGCCCGCCATGGCCACGCCGCTGGCCAGTACCTGCTCGACCACCGGCAGACGGCGGATACCCCCGGTGACCATGATCGGCATCTTTGCCACGGTGGCAATCTCACTGGCAAACGCCAGAAAGTACGCCTCGCGTGCCAAGGTCCGACCATCACGTGCATCGCCTTGCATGGCGGGAGCTTCATAGCTGCCGCCGGACAACTCAACCAGGTCCACGGCCAGTTCATTGAGCAACAGCACCACACGCTTGGCGTCGGCCTCGTCAAACCCGCCACGCTGAAAGTCTGCCGAGTTGAGTTTGACCGCCACACAGAACCCGGGCGTCACCACCGCCCGCACGGCCTTGATCACCTCCAGCAACAACCGCACGCGGTTTTCCAGCGCGCCGCCCCAGCGGTCGGTGCGCTTATTACTCAACGGCGACAGAAACTGGCTGAGCAGGTAACCGTGCGCGGCGTGAATTTGCACACCATTGAAGCCCGCCTGTTCGGCCAGCTGAGCGGAGCGAGCAAAGCGCTCAATCAATAGGGCAATCTCGGCCTCATCCAACGCCTTGGGCACGGCGAACATTTTCGACAAGCCACCCAGCGCCAGTGCCACTGCAGAAGGTGCGACCGTTGGCTGACCGAGGCTGGCCTGCATCTGCCGCCCAGGATGATTGAGCTGCATCCAGATCTGCGCGCCCTGAGCCCGGCCGACCCGCGCCCACTCGCGGAATTTATCCAGTTGGCGCTCATCTTCCAGCACCACGCCGCCAGGGCCGGTCATGGCGCGGCGGTCGACCATTACGTTGCCGGTGATCAGCAAACCGCTGCCGCCCTCGGCCCAGGCGCGATACAGCTGCAACAGCTGAGCAGACGGGCCTTGATTGGCGTCCGCCAGGTTCTCTTCCATCGCCGCCTTGGCGATGCGATTGGGCAGGGTGGTGCCGTTGGGCAAGTGCAGGGTTTCGAATGCGCGCATGGACAGCTCCAAGGGTGGTCAGCGCCGCAAGCCTAAGGTTAAAGTCAGGATGAAGGTCAATAGCCCGGAGTGACAATGATGAAGATTGGTGAACTGGCCGGCCGCAGTGGCCTGGCGCCCTCACGCATCCGCTTCTACGAAGCCAGCGGGCTGATCAGCGCCCAACGTCAGGCCAATGGCTATCGCCGCTATACCGAACAGGCACTGCAAACCCTCAGCATCATCAGCTGCGCCCAACACGCCGGGTTCAGCCTGGAAGAAATTCGCCGGTTGTTGCCGCAAGATCACACCCAAGGCTTGGCCCATCCTGAATTGCTTGCCAGCCTGCGCAGCAAAATCATCGAGATTGAGGCCATGCAGCAACACCTGGCGCAGAACAAGGCGCAGTTACTGACAATCATCGCAGGCATCGAAAGTAAGCCAGCAGGCATGCCCTGCACCGAGAATGCCGAGCGGCTGCTGGCAAACCTACGCGGCGGCTGAACACCGCAAAACAGCGGCAGACAATGTTTAGCCAAGCAGCAACCAAGCATGTGAAAAATCAGATTGAACCGTAGCTTGGGCCTATGTGAACCTGCTGGCCATGTGTACTTCCAGCAGATTTCCCCTCACCCCCCGATGCAGTACGCGACCCTCTGAACGGCACCTGTGCGCGCCCCAACAGAGCAACGTAAAACTGCCAAAAACCCTGGCCTTTTGGGCGCTGTGGCATTGCCGCCACGCACGCCCACCGGATGCCTGGCGCGTCGTCCTCTAAATTGCCTTGCAGCCAGCCGCGCTGGTTGCCGACGCTGAGCCCTGTGCGCTCACACCTCGCTAGCCGTACCCAGGAAGCTGCTTATGAATGCCGCCCTCAAACCCGTTATACCGGCCGCTGTGCGCTGCCCGTCCTATTACAGCGCCACGCTCAATGAAGAAACCGCCTACCCGACACTGCAAGGTGAGGTCAGCGTCGATGTGGTGATCATCGGTGGCGGCTTTACCGGCGTGGCGACCGCCGTTGAGCTGGCCGAACGCGGGCTCAAGGTGGCGATTGTCGAGGCCAACAAGATCGGCTGGGGCGCCACCGGGCGCAACGGCGGCCAGGTCACCGGCAGCCTGTCCGGCGATGCGGCAATGACCAAGCAGATGCGCAACACCTTGGGCGAGGAAGTCGAAGACTTTATCTGGCACTTGCGCTGGCGCGGCCACGCCATCATCAAGAACCGCGTAGAGAAGTACGCCATTCAGTGCGATCTCAAGCACGGCCACCTGCATGCGGCGATGAAGCCCACGCACATGCAGGAACTGGAAGCCACCTACGCCGAAGCGCAGCGCCGCGGCATGGGCGCTGACGTGACCCTGCTCGACCGCACCGGCGTGCGCAACCACCTGGCCAGCGACCTGTACAGCGGCGCACTGAAGAACACCCGCAACATGCACCTGCATCCGCTGAACCTGTGCATCGGCGAGGCCAAGGCCGCCGCCAGCCTGGGCGCGCTGATTTTCGAGCACTCGGAAGTGCTGGAGATTGTGCATGGCAACAACCCGGCGGTGGTCACCGCCCAAGGCCGGATCAATGCCAAGCAGGTGCTGCTGGCCGGCGACGTGTACCACAAGCTGGAGCCGAAAAAGCTCAAGGGCATGATCTTCCCGGCCATGGGCGGCATCGTCACTACCGCGCCGCTGGGGGAACTGGCCAAGCAGATCAACCCGCAGGACCTGGCCGTGTACGACTGCCGTTTCGTCCTCGACTACTACCGCATGACCGCCGACGGCCGCCTGCTGTTCGGCGGTGGCTGCAACTATTCTGGGCGCGACTCGCGGGATATCGCCGCCGAACTGCGCCCCGGTATCGAGCAGACCTTCCCGCAGCTCAAGGGCGTCGACATCGACTTCCAGTGGAGCTGCGCCATGGGCATCGTGATCAACCGTATCCCGCAGCTGGGCAAGCTCTCGGACAACGTCTGGTACTGCCAGGGCTACTCCGGCCACGGTATCGCCACCACCCACATCATGGGCGAGATCATGGCCAACGCGCTGACCGGCACCCTGGGTCACTACGACACCTTCGCCGCCTGCAAACACATCAAGGTGCCGTTGGGGGATGTGTTCGGCAACCCAATGCTGGCCGCCGGCATGTGGTACTACCAGATGCTGGAAAAGCTGCGTTAAGGCCGGTGTTGCGCTGACGCATGAGCACAGTCCGCTGATCAGCTGCCGGAGCACAAAGCCACCGGCAGCATTGAGTTTTTAATAATAATAATTATCATGTGCGCCTGAGTAGCCATCCGGCTGACCGGAGCTCACTGTGCCCGCCTCTGATTTTGACCTGTCCGCCGACCTCGACACGCTCTACCGCCAGCACCACGGCTGGCTGGAAGGCTGGTTGCGGCGCAAGCTGAACGACACCTTTGCCGCCGCAGACCTGGCGCAGGATACCTTCGTCAGCATCATTCACTCCGGTCAGGCCAGTGAAATTCGCGAACCTCGGCCCTTTCTGGCGACCATTGCGCGCCGGCTGATTGCCCACCGGCAGCGCCGCCAGCGCCTGGAAGACGCCTACCTTGAGGTGCTCGCCAGCCTGCCAGAAGCGGTGTACCCCTCGCCAGAAGAACAGCTGCAGGCACTGGAAACCCTGCGCCAGATCGACAGCGCCCTCGACGGCCTACCGGCCCAGGTCAAGGAAGCCTTCCTGCTCGCCCACCTGGAAGAACTCAGCTATGCCGAAATCGCCGAACGCCTGGGCGTATCCAGCAGCTCGGTGAAGCAGTACCTGATGCGCGCCAACCGCCAATACCTGTTTGCCCTGGCCAGCTGACATGAACGGACAGCACAGCGCGGTTTACCCCAACACACCCGCCAGGCTCTTGGCCGAAGGCCAGCCGATCAGCGCGGCGGTGGCCGACCAGGCGGTGGAATGGCTGACCCTGCTGATGTCCGGCGCAACCAGCGCCCAGGAGCAGCTGGCCTGGCAAGCCTGGCGCGCGGCCAGCCCTGAGCACGAACGCGCCTGGCGGCATATCGAGGCCATGACCGGCCGGCTCAAGGCATTGCCGGCCAAGAGTGCTTACCAGACGCTCTCGCCCTATGCCCGACAAACCGCTCAGGCCAGCCGCCGCACGCTGCTGCGTTCGCTGTTCTGGGGTGGCCTGCTGGCCGGCTCCGGGCTGCTGGCCAGCCGCACCCACACTTGGCAGGAACAGCTGGCTGAACACCGCACCGGCACCGGTGAGCAACGCCGCGTGACCCTCAGCGATGGCACCCGCGTGACGCTCAATACCGCCACGGCACTCAATCTGCAATTCGATGCGCACACCCGTCTGCTGTACCTGCGCGCAGGCGAGATCATGGTCGTCACCGCTGCGGCTCAGGGTCTGCAGCCTGTCGATCCGCGCCCGCTGGAGGTGCAGACCGCACAAGGGCGTATCCGTGCGCTGGGCACGCGTTTCAGCGTGCGCCAGGACGACGATCACAGCCGAGTTGCCGTGCAGGAAAGTGCCGTGCAGATCCACCCGGCCAACAATGAACGCGTGCAGGTGCTGCTGGCCGGGCAACGTACCGGCTTCAGCCGCACCCATATCGACCCACTGCGCCCACTGCATGAGGCCGATCTGGCCTGGACCCGTGGGCAGATCATTGCTGACGACATGCCCCTGGGCGAGTTCATCGCCGAACTCGCTCGCTATCGCCCTGGCGTGCTGCGCTGCGACCCACAAGTGGCAGGGCTGCGCCTGTCCGGGGTGTTCCCAGTGCACGACAGTGAACGCATTCTCGCCACCCTGCCCAGCGTTCTACCGGTGCGGATACGCACACGCAGCCGCTACTGGGTGCTGATCGAACAGGCGGGTTGAGCCTGCGCCCCACAGGCTGATCGGGCGCTGCGAAAAAATAATTCAGCGGCGCACTGCCCGATTGCCATTCTCGCGGCACCTACACAGCAAGAACCTTATCCGCCTTCTGTGCCAGGAGCCCCCATGCACCGTGCAAATCGCCCAGTGACGCCGCCGCGTCGCGCCGCACACCACCTCTCAGGCCTGCCGAGTGGCCGTTTGCTGCTGGCGCTGGCCTGCAGCCTGGCCCTGCAGCAACTACCTGGCGTGGCCCTGGCCACCGAAACAACGCCTGCTCAGCAGCAGGCGCACCAGTCGTTTGCGATTAGCGCCGGGCCCTTGGCACCGGCGCTGCGCAGCCTGTCGAGCAGCGCCAACCTGCTGCTCAGCTTTACTGCCGAGCAAACGGCCGACAAGTTCACTCAGGGTATTCAGGGCCACTTCAGCGCGCCCGCAGCACTCGCGGCGCTGCTGGCCGGCACCGGCTTGCAAGCCGTTCAGGTAGAGGGCGGCGGTTATGTGCTGCGGCCCACGCCTACGAATACGGACAACGCGCAGGCTCGCACCGAACTACCTGCCATGACCATTTCCGGTAAGGCCAGCCGTTACCAGAGCAGCGTGCCAGTGAGCAGCGCCACCCGCTCCGATGCCGACTCACTGGATGTGCCGCAGACGGTTGATGCGGTGCCGGCAGCGGTGCTGCGTGATCGCGGCGCGCGCTCGATCAAAGAAGCCCTGGCCTACACCCCTGGCGTGACAACAAGCACGGGTGAGGGCATTCGCGAGCAGTTCATCATTCGCGGCTTCTCGGCCATTTCTGATACCTATGTCGATGGCATGCGCGATGGCGGCAATACCTTCCGCGACACCTTCAACCTGGAGCAGGTTGAAGTGGTAAAAGGCCCCAGCGGCGTGCTCTACGGCCGAGGCTCGGCCGGTGGCTTGATCAACCTGGTGAGCAAACGGCCACAGCCGCTCGCGCAGACTGACCTGGCAGCCAGCCTGGGGTCCTACGATGCCCGACGCCTGACCCTCGACGTCAACCAGCCGCTGAACGAAGCGGTGCAGGTGCGCATCAATGCCATGGCCGACGAGGGCAACTCGTATCGCGATGAGGTCTGGTACAAGAAGCACGGCCTGGCGCTGGCGTCCACCCTGCGTTTCAGCGATGACGTAACCCTCGACCTGCGCGCCCAGCACCTGGCGGATGAGCGCGTATTCGACGCCGGCATTCCAAGCATCAATGGCAAGCCGGCGGATGTCTCGCGCTCGACCTATTACGGCTCGGCCAACCCCGGTGACAACGACAGCGGCACCAGCGCCGACAGCACCTTCCAGGCCGACCTCAAGGTGGACCTGAACGACACCCTACAACTGCGCAACACCCTGAGCTATCGCACCCTCGACCTTGAGCGCAACCAGACCACCATCAGCCGCCTGCTGCTAAACACCGCCACGCCCACCGTGCGCCTGTCGCGCAGCAACTTCGACAGCCAGCAGACCGACCTGGCCAACAAGCTGGAGCTGAGCAAGCAACTCGATTGGCTCGGCATTCGGCACGAACTGATGGTCGGCGCCGAGTACGCCATCGAGGAACGCGACACCCTGGCACGCGGCGGCGACCTGCCGGCGGCCTACAACCTGTCCGTGTATAACCCACACCTCAAGACCGTGCCCTACAGCGCCGCCTCGGTGCGCCGCGATGGCATCTATAACACCCACACCGCCGGTTACTACATCCAGGACCTGATGCGCTTCAACGAGCACTGGGTGATGCTGCTGGGGTTGCGCGAAGATCAGCTGGAGCGCGACTTCGACAACCGCGTGGGCAGTGATTACAGCCGTGATGACGATTACCGCAGCCCGCGCGCCGGCCTGGTTTATCAGCCCAATGACTGGTCGTCCTACTACCTGTCCGCTTCACGCTCCTACCAGCCTGGCAGCGCCACCGGGGTGATCGATCCGGGCAGCGCCATTCAGCCGCCGGAGATCACCACCAGCTATGAACTGGGCAGCAAGCTGCACCTGAATGACGGCGCCCTGGAACTGGGCCTGAGCCTGTTCCAAATCATCAAGGAAAACGTGCCGACCCGTGACCCCAGCGACCCGACTGGCCCGTCGTTGTATGTCGGTGAAATCACCGCCGAAGGCGTTGAGCTTTCCGCGCTGGGCGATCTCGGCCATGGCCTGAGCCTGCAAGGCGGGATCACCTACCTCGACGCGCGGGTGACTCAATCGAATAACACCACCGCACCGGCGATCAGCCCGACGCAGCCAGCCACAGCGCTGGAGGGCAAGCGGGCGGCCAACGCCCCACGCTTTAGCGCCACGCTGTGGGGCGTCAAGGAGCTGGGTAACGGCTGGCGCGCCGGCCTCGGTGTACGCCGCCAGGCGGACTCCTTCGCCTCGACCACCAACGCCGTGACCCTGCCAACCTACACCGTGCTGGATGCCGGGCTGTTCCATGAGCGCGGGCCGTGGGCGTTTGCCCTCAACGCACGCAACCTGGCCAACAAAACCTACTACGAGTCGGCCACCAATGATCTGGGCATCCTGCCGGGCGAACCGCGCTCGCTGCAGTTCACCACCAGCTACCGTTTTGAGTGAGACCACCATGCACCTGCGCGATGTTATCCAACCGGCCGCGACGGCCGGCCATGTTGTCGGCCTGTGTGCGCTGGCCTATTTCGCCAGTGCGCAACTGGTCGGTCTAAGCGGCCTGTTGGCCTGGTGGGCCGGCATGAGCCAAGGCGATGCGGTGATGCTGGCGATCATGCTCGGCTTTATGTACCTGCTGGTGTTACTGCTCTGGGCTTTTTCCCGCGAGCGCCGGCGTAACGCCTGGATGTTGCTCGCCAGCCTAAGCCTACTGGCCTGGGCCATGCCAATGCTGCTGCAGGGGCAACCATGAAAAACGGATTCAGAAGCCGCATGGGCGAGCTGCACACCTGGGCCGGCGTGTTGCTTGGCGCCTTGCTGTTCGCCATATTCTGGACCGGCAGCCTGTCGGTCTTTGACAAGGAAATCGACCGCTGGATGATGCCCAGCACCCGCCTGCACTGGGATGACAGCATGCAGCGGCCGTCGCTGGACCGCGACATTCGCCCGCTGCTGGAACAACGCGCCGCCAACTCACCGGTCTGGACCATTATCCTGCCCCTGGAACGCACGCCGTTTCTGACCCTCAGCTACGGCAGCGAAGAATCGCGCAAGAGCAGCCGCGACCTGTTCCATCCGATCACTCTTGAGCCGCTGGCCAAGCCGTTGACCCTGGGTGCCAGTGGCTTTATCTACCCCTTCCACCACAACCTGACGCTGCGCTACAAAAACATCGGCGCCTGGCTGGTGGGCATTGCCGGCATGGCCATGCTGTGTCTGCTGATTTCCGGCGTGGTCATCCACCGCAAGCTGTTCAGCGAATTCTTCACCCTGCGCCTGCATCGCGCCTTCGGCCGCAGCACTCTGGATGTGCATAACGTGGCCGGCGTGGCGCTGCTGCCATTCCACCTGTTGATCACCTTGTCCGGGCTGATCATCGCGTTCGCCATCTACTACCCGGATGCACCAGAACAGACCTACCGCGAGCAGGCGCAAAGCGGCGTCAGCGCCGAACGCGCCTTCCTCGGCGAAGCCCTCGGGCGCATGCGCCTGCGGGCCGCCAAACAGCCGGGTGAGCTGGCGCCGTTGGAGCCCATGGTGGCCAAGGCTGAACAGTACTGGGGGCCGGGCTCGGTGTACCTGCTGCGGGTGAATAATCCCAAGGATGCCAGCGGCAATGTGCTGCTGCGCCGCACCAGCCACAGCAGTGTGACCAAGGACATCGACAACTTCCGTTTTGCCAGCGTCAGCGGTGACGTGATGGGCCGCTTTCAGGCCTCGACTACGGTGAATACCTGGAACTTCATCGCCGGCCTGCATTACATCCAGTTCCGCCACGACGCCCTGCGCTGGTTGTATTTCCTCGGTGGGCTCGGCGGCTGTGTGGTGATCGCCACCGGGCTGTTCTTCTGGACCCAGGCCCGCCGTAAGAAGCAGCAGCGCCAAGGCCATCTCGGTGTCTCGCTGATGGATGCCCTGAGCATTGCCGGCGTGTGCGGGGTGATTCTCGCCACCCTGGCGTTCCTGCTGGCTAACCGCTGGCTGCCCATGCAGGAGCAGCTGTTCGGCCTGGGCCGCGCACGCGTCGAAGTCCTGAGTTTCTTTGCCCTCTGGCTGCTCGCGACTGCCCATGCCGTAACGCGTGTACTGCAGGACCCACGCCTCGGTTACCTGCACGCCTGGCGCGAGCAGTGCACGGCGATTGCACTGCTGGCGGTGCTGGCCGTCATCGCCAACTGGCTGACCACCGGCGACCACCTGCTGGCCACCCTGCGCGGCGGCAACGGCCCAGTGGCCGGTACGGACCTGTGCCTGCTTGCGGCGGCAGCCTTGGCCCTGCTGGCCGCGCATAAACTGCGCCGCCGTGTGCCGCAGCAACAAGCCCTGGAGGCCGCCCGTGTCTGACGCCACCCTGTATTCGCTGTTAGCCCTGCTGCTGGCGGTGCTGGGCTTTGCCTGGCTCGCCCTGGCATTACCCAATCACTGGCGTCAGGTGCACGGCAGCCTGCCATTGACTGCACCGCGTAAGATCGCCCTGCGCAGCGGCGCCAGCCTGATGCTCGTGCTGTCATTGAGCTGCAGCCTGGCGGGTGATTCGCCGGCCATGGCCATTCTGCTCTGGGTCATGCTGCTGGCCGTCGCCACGCTGATCGTTGCATTGACCTTAAGCTGGCGCGCGCAGTGGCTGGCCCTGCTCTGGCCCGCGCGGCCTCAGGCCGAGCGATCTGCCGACTGAGTGGCTGCGCGACTGGCGGGCGAGTGGCCTGAGGCTGTGGTCGGCGCCTTATCGCGGTCATCGGCAAAGGCCACTGCCGCCGAACCATCGGCATTCAGCTGGTAGATCGCGCTCGGCTGGCCGTTATCGTTGAAGAACACCTGGCCCAGCCCCGCGCCGTTCCACAGGCGCTCGCCGGCCTTGCTGCGCGAGGGAATGCGCGGCGTGACCTGCATGCGCCGACGCTTGGTCAGCCAGTTAAGCGGCGACCAGGGCGCGTAGAGCCAGCGGTTAAGGCGGTCGAACCAGTCGAGCAGGCGCGGCGGGAATTCGTTTTTCAAGCCGCTGCTGGTGATCTGCCACAGCTGCGGGCCGCGCTTGCGCTGGCGGATCAGCACCTCGTAAACAAACGAGTAATGCACATCGCCGGAGAGAATCACGTAGTTACCCGGCGTGCGCGAGTGGCGGAAGATGTTCAGCATCACCCGCGCCGCGCCACGGTGGGCCATCCAGTTTTCAGCATCGACCATCAGCGGATGGCCGGCCCAGCTGAAGAGCTTCTGGATGCTCTCGATCAGCTTGACGCCAAACATCGGCGCCGGGGACACGATGATCGCCGACGGCTGATCGAGCAGCGCCTGCTGGAACTCGCACAATGCCTCCCAATCCATTAACCCCGATGGCCGCTTGAGGTTGCGCTCGCTGCGCCAACGCCGGGTGCGGGTGTCCAACACCACCAGCGCCGGGGTGGTCGGCAGCACGAACTGCCACTGGTGAAAGCGCAGCAGCGCGTCGATCAACGCGTCCTGCGGCTGACAGTCCATATGGTTGGCAGCATCGCGGCCCTCGGTCATCGCACGGATCATCTGCAACGGCTTGGCGAACACATCCGGGTTGTTGCCCCAGCCCTGGCACAGCAGGTAGGCGATCAGCGCATTGCCGATGATGCGCTTGGAAAACGGGTGGCCGTAAGCCGTCTCTTCCCACTGCGCGGAGAGGTTCCAGTCATCGGTGATGTCGTGGTCATCGAAGATCATCAGCGTCGGCAAATGGGCGAGGGCGCGGGCGACCTGGCCCAGCCCGCCACGAAAGGCTTCGATGCGCCCACGTTCGGCCTGATAGCGCGGCACTTCCTCGGCGCTCAGCGCCGGCATCTCGGCATCCAGCAAGGTCCAGGGCACCGGCGACCAGACCAGCAAATACATGGCCAGCACTTCGGCGCAGGTCACCAGGTGATTGTCGGCGCTGCTGGTGGTGAACACCGGTTTTTCCACACCGCCGAAAAACCGCTCGCGCAGGGTGTCGTTGCTCTTTAGCGCCGGCAGCAGCTCGGCGCGCTGGTAGTAGCTGGCCGGGTGCTGGTACAGCGCCGTGCTGTCATCGACCACCGCACCTTGCAAATGCTCGCCAAACAAACCCAGGCGCTCAATCACCTGATGAATCGCCCGCAGCATCGGTCCGCTGACATCATCGGCGTAGATCTGATCGCCGCTCATCAACAACAACGCCGGGCGCTGTTCGGGGGCATGTGCTTCGGCCAACAGACGGTCGGCGCAGAGCAAGCCGTCAGCCGCCGGGTGATGCGGCTTGCGGCAAGAGCCGTGCAGGAGATGATCCAGCTGCGCGCGCAGCACAAAATTCGCCTGGGTCGCGCCGTCATACAGCAGGTGCGGTGCCCAGTCAGCGATGCCCAACACGGCCTGGTCGGGCTGCTCGATCAGCAGGTCGTAATCAATCTGCACATCGCAGGGCAGCGGCGCGTCGAGCGTCAGATCAATCAGGTGGATAAACGCCTGCTCACCGATCTGGATAACCTGGCAGCTGTCGCCCGTCAGCGGCAAGCGCTGTGGCTCGGGCGCGTCGCCATGGCTTAGCTGCAAGGTGAGCGATAAGGGCTGACGACCCACCAGCCATAGCACCAGGCGCTGCGGCTGCATGCGGCGCAGCAGCGGGCCGGCCAATACCAGCGGCAGGTCGGCGGGGGCGGCAGGGGGTGTAGCAGCGGTTATCGGCATCAGAACATCGGGCTCGGGTGGCATGCGGGTCGGCAATAGAGCGCCATTCTGCGCCACCGGTTCACTCTTTGCAGCCTGCCTGGCCGGTTTGGCTCACTGCGCGGCCTGGCGCAGGCGCGGCAAATCGAGGAGTTCGATCTCGCCATAGGTCAGGCGCAGAATGCCCTGGCCTTCCAGTTCCTTGAGTATCTGGTTGGTAGTCTGCCGGGAGATCGCCAGCATCAGCGCCAGCTGCTCCTGGGGCAAATGCAACACCCGGCGCGGCGCGCCTTCGCCGTAGTTTTCCGCGATCAGCAGCAGGCGACGGGCCAGGCGCGGGGCGGCAGGCAGCAGGCTCATTTCTTCCAGGGCGATAAACGCCAGGCGCAGTTTATGGCTCATCAGCAGGGCGAAATCACGCCAGTACTGCGGTTGCCGTTCGAGCAGCGCCAGTAGCCGCGCCTGCGGCACCAGCAACAGGGTGGTGGGGCCTTCGGCAAAGGCGTCGTGGGTGCGTGGCTGGCCATCAAACAGAGAGATTTCGCCAAACCAGTAGGGCGGCTCGACCAGGGTCAACAGCGCTTCCTTGCCGGTGGCACTCACGGCACCGATGCGCATGCCGCCCTCGACCACGGCATACAGGCCGCAGGGTTTGTCGCCCCGACGAAACAGCACCTGACCAGGCGCCAGTTGCTGCACCTGGGCAGCGGCCAGCAGTGCCTCTTGCAGGGCAACGGGCAGGGCGCTGAACCAGTGGCCCTGGCGTAGGCGCGCCTGATAGCTGTGGACGCTGTTCATCGACGGTTCCAAGCGGTTTGTCGGCTAGCTGACAGAGCGCTGCGCGGGCGTGGGTTCATGCTGGCCACCTGTCTTGCATAAGGAAAATAATAATGAAAACCCTGGTTGATCATCTGGCTCAATACGCGGCCTATCACCGCGACCCACGCAATATTCTCAGCCACTTTATCGGTATTCCACTGATCGTTGTGGCGGTGGCTGTGCTGCTGTCGCGCCCTGGCTTCGAGCTGCTCGGCCTGTGGCTGTCCCCCGCGCTGCTGGTGGCCGTGGCGGCGGGCGTGTTTTACCTGCGCCTGGACCTGCGTTTCGGCCTGCTGATGGCGCTGCTGCTGGCGCTCAGCCTGTGGGCTGCAGCAACCCTGGCCGTGCAGTCGACGGCGGTATGGCTAAGCAGCGGCATCGGCCTGTTTGTGATCGGCTGGATTATTCAGTTTGTCGGCCATTACTACGAAGGGCGCAAACCGGCGTTTGTCGATGACGTGATGGGCCTGGTGATCGGCCCGCTGTTCGTCGCCGCCGAAGCGGCCTTCCTGCTGGGCCTGCGCAAAGAGGTTGAGCACGCCATCGTCGAACGCGCCGGCCCGACCTGTATTCGCGAGAAGAAAGCCACCGCTTGATCGATTCACGCCTAGAACGTATTCAAGATCTCGCGAGCTAGAGTCCTGCAAGGCAAAAACAGGCGAGGAAGCGGAGTGTACTTTTGTACATGAGCATTCCGAACCTGTTTTTAACGCAGCAGGGCCGACGCGCAGCAGATCGTAGCCGGACTTAGTACATCGCCATCCATTGCGTGGTCAGCGAGCGGGTATGGCGATACACGGTGATTGGTGCAAACGGTCGGCCCGAGGCGCTCTGCAGGGCGCTGCTCTGGCTGTTGAGGTCGACCAGCGCGGCCTTGAGGTAATCCCAGCGGGTTTTCAGCTTGCCCACTTGTGGGTCGGCCTTGCCATCCAGTGCGGCCAGCTGCGCATCGACTGACGGCACGATTTTGCGTTCGTCCTGACCGAGGTAGGTGTCGGGCTGCTCGCGCGCGGTTTCGAAATTGCCGAAGTAGGCGCGGCTGAGGTACTGCACCGAGAGGTATTCGAGCTTGGCTGCCACCTCGCGGTCATCCGCGCTGGCGAGTGTGCGGGTTTGCCCCAGCACACCGAGCAGGGCTTTGCTGAGGTCTTCGGGGTAGCGCCAGGGCATGTCATCTTCACTCGGGCCAAAGGCCACGCCACGGCGAATCTGCACCACCAATTCCTGATGGGCGCTGCGCAGGGCATCGCTGCTTTGCGGCAGGCTCTGCACCGCTGCGGCCAGGGCCTGCAGATCGGTTTCCAGGGCCTCCTGGTGTTTCTTTTGGAAACCCTCGCCACGTAACAGCATCAGGCTACTGGTGACCCGGCTGGCCTGCACTTGCACCTGTTCATGGGGAGTAACGGCCTGGGCAAAGGTCAGCGGCGAGAGGCCGGCCAACAGCCCAATAACCGCGTGCAACAGCGAACGAGACAGCGTTGTAGAACGCATACGAGGGGTGCTCCTTATTATTTTTGTGAGCAGTGCTGAAGCCAGTCAGCGTGTACAAGCGCGCCACAGAGTACTGCAGGCCATCGCGGATAAAAGCAGCCTAAAGAGTGATTTCGTCGGAAACAGCCACCGCTCGGCCAGGTGCCCAACGCCGGCAACGCTGAGCTCGGCTCAACTTGCGCCGAGCAGTGACACCGACTTGACCTGAGCCCAGAGCGATTGGCCGCACTGAATGTTCAGGCGGTCAAAAGAGTAGCGGGTGATGCGCGCAATCAGGTGCTCATCCGCCACCTGTACGCGCACCAATACGTGCGCCTGCTCGGCGACTTGAATCAATTCAACAACCCGCGCCGGCAACAGGTTGAGCACACTGCTGTCCTCGGCCTGCCGCAGGCTCAAGCTGACATCGCGCGCCTTGACCTTGACCCGCACCGAGGTGCCCAGCGGCAGCGGCCCGTGCGGCAACTGCAGGCTGATGCTGCTACCGGGCAACTGCACGGCCAGCAACCCGTACAGCGGGTTATGCGCCGTAACCTTTGCATCCACCACCGCCTCGGCATCGTCTTCAAAAACAAACGGCAGGTCGGCGCGTAGCAACGTTTCCTTGAGCGGGCCACTGGCGCTGACCTTGCCGTCTTCCAGCAACACCAGGTGATCCGCCAGGCGCGCCACTTCATCCGGGGAGTGGCTGACGTAAACAATCGGAATTTCAAGTTCGCCGTGCAGGCGCTCCAGGTAGGGCAGCACCTCCTGTTTGCGCTTGAGGTCGAGGGACGCCAGCGGCTCATCCAGCAGCAGCAGGCGCGGGCTGGTCAGCAGGGCACGGGCGATGCCGACGCGTTGCTGCTCGCCGCCGGATAACTTGCCTGGCAAGCGCTCCAGCAGATGCTCAATTCCCAGCAGCTCGACTGCCTGCTCCAGAGCAATCCGCCGCTGCGCGGCGGGGATGCGCTTGAGCCCGTACTGCAAATTGCCGTGCACCGACAGGTGGGCAAACAGGTTGGCATCCTGAAACACATACCCCACGGCGCGTTGATGCGCCGGCACGAAAATGCCCTGGGCGCTGTCCTGCCACAGCTCGCCGTTAACCTGCAGGTAGCCCTCAGCGGGCTGATCCAGGCCGGCAAAGCAGCGCAGGCAGCTGGTTTTGCCCGAGCCGGAATCACCGAACAGGGCGCTGACGCCGCGACCGGGTAGGTTCAGCTCAACGTCCAGGCTGAAGCCGGTGTGTTCGACCTTAAAGCGCGCCTGGATTGCACCCAGCCCGGCGACGGTATGGATTGCTGGCGAGCGCCGCAAAAATGGCCAGATCATCGCCACACCCGCGCACGGCTGCGCCCAGAATAAAGCGCCAACAGCACGACAAAAGAAAACATCAGCAGGCCGCCGGCCAGCCAGTGGGCCTGGGCGTACTGCATGCTTTCCACGTGGTTGTAGATTTGCAACGACGCCACTTGGGTCTTGCCGGGGATGTTGCCGCCGATCATCAACACCACACCAAATTCACCCACGGTATGGGCAAACCCGAGAATCGCCGCCGTGATGAAGCCCGGCTTGGCCAGCGGCAACACCACCGTAAAAAAGCTATCCCAAGGCCCTGCGCGCAGCGTCGCTGCCGCCTCCAACGGCGCGCGGCCAATGGCCTCAAAGGCGTTCTGCAGCGGCTGCACCACAAAGGGCAGGGAATACACCACCGAGCCAATCACCAACCCGGTAAAGGTAAACGTCAGGGTGCCAAGGCCGAGGCTCTGGGTCAGCTGGCCGATAAAACCGTGCGGCCCCATGCTCACCAACAGGTAAAAACCGATCACCGTCGGCGGCAACACCAGCGGCAGGGCGACGATGGCGCCAATCGGCTGCTTCCAGCGTGAATCAGTGCGCGCCAGCCACCAGGCAATCGGTGTGCCGATCAGCAGCAGCACCACGGTGGTCAGCGCAGCCAACTCCAGCGTCAGCACAACCGCAGCAAAATCAGCTTGAGTCAGTGGCATCGCAACCCCTTTAAAGTCGGTAGCCATAGGCGTGAATAATCGCCGCCGCCTTGGCGCCTTTGACATACGCCACAAAGGCGGCCGCGACCGGGTTGTGTTCGCCCGTTTTGAGGATCAGCGCATCCTGCTTGATCGGCGTGTGTAAAGCAGCCGGCACCTGCCACGCCGAGCCGCTGCGCAGCTGGCCGTCCTTGTACACCTGCGACAGCGCGACAAACCCCAGCTCGGCGTTGCCGCTGGCAATAAATTGATGCGTCTGGGTGATGCTCTGCCCCTCCACCAGTTTGCCCTGCACGGCGGCACTCAGGCCCAGCTTTTCCAGCACTTCATAGGCAGCCGAGCCATAGGGCGCCGCCTTTGGGTTGGCAATTGCCAGATGCCTGAACTGGTTAGCCCTGAGCGGCGCATCGCTGCCATCCAGGTAGCCGGCGTTGGCCGACCACAGCACCAGGCTGCCGACCGCATAGGTAAAGCGCGAGCCACTGACGCCCAAGCCTTCGCTGTCGAGCTTGGCGACGCTGTGTTCGTCGGCGCTAAAAAACACCTCAAATGGTGCACCGTTACGAATTTGCGCATACAGCTGGCCGGTAGCGCCGAAGGAGGCGATCACGCGCTGCCCGCTGTCGCGCTCAAATTCGGCGGCAATCGCCTGCAACGGCGCGGTGAAGTTTGCCGCCACCGCGACCTGCACTTGGCCAGCCAGGGCATGGCCGCTAACAGCGACGGTCACCATTAGCCAAACGGCTGAGAACACAGCAACCCTCATGGAGCACTCCGGTGGGTAAGCACTGGCGGACTAACCCGCGCCCGGTACAGGCGCACAAGCCCAGCACGAAACCTGTCTATGACGGCAAATAGCCCGGCGCATAAGCGACCCGGAATAACTGCTGCTGCGCGCGAGCGCGCACAAGGGTGTTGTTCACTGCCGCGCATGGCTCACTCTGTTCGGCGCCAAACGCTGGCCAGCCAAGGCTGCTGGTCGCGCGGTAAACCTGCGGGGCGGTAGTAATGCTGCAGCTCACTGAAACCAGCGGCCGCCAGCAGCAAGCGCCACGTTGCCAGGTCGTAATAGGCCGCGTAGCGATCACCATGCCAACCCTCCTGGTTATCGCCACGCGGGTTGGAGCAGAACAGCACGCCGCCCGGCTTGAGAGTGGCACGCAGTTGCGCCAACACCCGCGGCAATTCCTGGCTGGGAATATGGAATAACACGGCATTGGCGAACACGCCGTCAAAGCGCTCAGGCGGCAAGTCGAGGTTGAGAAAGTCCTGCTGCCAGGCTTCGCAGCCACTGTCGGTGCGGGCCATTTCAACAAAGCGCGCGCAACCGTCTAAACCAACGGCGCTGTGGCCCATGGCGCTAAAGGTGCGCAGATCCCGCCCCGGGCCGCAGCCGAAATCAAGAATCTGGTAGGGCGCCGTCGCCTGGATAGACGCAAGCAGGGCGGCGATATTCTGGCTGACATCGTGATCGCGGGTGCCTTCGCGAAAGTCTTCGGCGCAGTCCTGATAGTGACGCACCGTCAGCGCGCTGATCTGCGCCAGTTCGTCCGCACTGAGCTGCATTCGCCGTTAACCCTCGGCCAATAAACGACGCAACTCGGCCAATACCGGAGCGCTGGCGGGGCGTACATCACGCCACAGGTAGAAGGCTTCAGCGGCTTGCTCCACCAACATGCCCAGGCCATCCAGAGTGCGCGCCGCGCCGTGTTCGGTAGCCCAGCGGTTAAAGGCAGTCAGCTGCTTGCCGTACATCATGTCGTAGCAGATTGTCTGACCCGGCTGGATCAGGCTGGGGGCAATGGGCGGCAACTCGCCGGCCAGGCTGGCCGAGGTGCCGTTAATGATAAGGTCCACCGGCGCGTCGATCCAGTCATAGCCGCTGGCGGCCACCGGGCCCAGGTCGGCAAATTCACGGGCCAGTTGTTCGGCTTTTTCCACCGTGCGGTTGGCAATCACCAGCGCGGCTGGCTGCTCGGCCAACAAAGGCGCCAGCACCCCGCGCACCGCACCGCCCGCGCCAAGCAGGAGGATACGTTTGCCTTTGAGGGTTATGCCGGCATTCACCGTCAGATCACGCACCAGGCCGGCGCCGTCGGTGTTGTCACCGAGCAGGCTGCCGTCAGCCAGCTTCTTCAGGGTATTCACCGCACCGGCGCGCTGCGCGCGATCACTCAGGCTGTCCGCCAGGGTAAACGCCTGCTCCTTGAACGGCACGGTGACATTAGCGCCTAGACCGCCTGCAAAGAATGCGCGGGCAAACCCTGGGAAATCCTCCAGTGGCGCGAGCAGGGCTTCATAGCTCAGCTGTTCGCCGGTCTGCTGGGCAAACAGGCGATGGATCAACGGCGACTTGCTGTGGCCGATGGGGTTGCCGAATACGCCGTAGCGGTCCATGAAAAATCCTTTCTTGTTGCAGAGCACATTCGTAGGTTGGGTCGGGCCGCGCAGGTTAGCGGCGCATACCCATTACAGAGCGACGACAATACAAGCCTGCGCGTAACCCATCCTACAAACTGCGTAAGCCGACATTGTAAAAGCCGTTGTAGCCCGGATGAAATCCGGGAAAGGTCGCTGGAACTCCCCGGATTTCATCCGGGCTACGCAATTACGCCTTGGCCGTAAGCCAATCGCGGTCAGTGAGGAAGTATTCAGTCAGGCGCGCTTCTTCGCTACCCGGCTCCGGCTTCCAGTCGTAACCCCAGCGTACGTGCGGCGGCAGCGACATCAGGATCGATTCGGTGCGCCCACCGGACTGCAAGCCGAACAGGGTGCCACGGTCGAACACCAGGTTGAACTCGACATAGCGGCCGCGGCGGAAGGCCTGGAATTCGCGCTCGCGCTCGCCATACGGCGTCAGCTTGCGGCGCTGCACGATGGGCAGATAGGCCGCGATGTAGGCATCGCCAATGGCGCGCATAAAGGCGAAGCTGGTGTCGAAATCCCACCGATTGAGGTCATCGAAAAACAGCCCACCAATGCCGCGCGGCTCGCCACGGTGCTTGAGGTGGAAGTAGCGGTCACACCACTCCTTGAACTTCGGATAAACCTCGGCACCGAACGGCGCACAAGCGTCGAAGGCGACCTGGTGCCAGTGCCGGCAGTCTTCTTCATTGGCGTAGTAGGGCGTCAGGTCGAAGCCGCCGCCAAACCACCAGACCGGCTCTTCGCCCGCTTTCTCGGCGCTGAAAAAGCGCACGTTGGCGTGAGAGGTCGGCACGTAAGGGTTTTCCGGGTGGATCACCAGGGACACACCGAGGGCCTCGAAACCACGCCCGGCCAACTCCGGACGGTGCGCGCTGGCCGAGGGCGGCAGGCTGTCGCCAAACACATGGGAGAAATTAACCCCACCTTTTTCGATCAGCGCGCCGTTTTCCATTACCCGGGTGCGCCCGCCACCTCCGGCCGGCCGCTGCCAAGCGTCCTCGAAGAACTCGGCACCGCCGTCTTCGGCTTGCAGGGCATTACAGATACGATCTTGCAGATCCAGCAGGTAGGCTTTGACGGCCTCAGTACGGTCACTCACGGCGGCACCTTAAAAGCGGGTAAGGCCAGGCGGCACGTGGCCGCGGGGAAAAATGGGCGGCCAGCATAACACCTGCCACCCCACGGCCGCAGTTGACGGCGGTCAATGCAGACGATTGGATAACGGTACCTTTGTGCCCATGCGGGCATCATCCAGGCACTCAATCGCGGAAGACTTTGAAAATGGCCATGCGTATCCAATTCAGCCGCCACGGCGGCCCGGACGTTCTCGAATACACCGACTACAGCCCCGCCGCACCAGGTCCTGATGAAGTGCGAGTGCACAACCAGGCGATCGGCCTGAACTTTATCGACACCTATTTCCGCAGCGGTCTGTATGCCCCGCCAACTCTACCGTCCAGCCTGGGTACTGAAGGCGCAGGCGTTGTCGAAGCGGTCGGCTCGGCGGTTACTCACGTTCAGGTGGGCGACCGCGTGGCTTATGCCACCGGGCCGTTGGGTGCTTACAGTGAACTGCATGTACTGCCTGCAGAGAAACTGGTGAAGCTGCCGGATGCAATCAGCTTCGAGCAGGCCGCGGCGGTCATGCTCAAAGGCCTGACGGTGCAGTATTTGCTCCGGCAAACCTTTGCCCTGCAGGGCGGCGAAACCATTCTGTTTCATGCCGCCGCCGGCGGGGTTGGCTCCTTTGCTTGTCAGTGGGCCAAGGCGCTGGGGGTCAAGCTGATCGGCACCGTCAGCTCGGCCGAAAAAGCCGCGCGGGCCAAAGAGCAGGGCGCCTGGGCGACCATCGATTACAGCCATGAGAACGTCGCCCAGCGCGTGCTGGAACTGACTGACGGGCAGAAGTGCCCGGTGGTCTACGACGGCGTCGGCAAGGACACCTGGGAAACCTCGCTGGACTGCGTGGTGCCACGCGGCCTGTTGGTCAGCTTCGGCAACGCATCGGGCGCGGTGAGCGGTGTCAACTTGGGCATTTTGGCGCAGAAGGGCTCGCTGTTTGTCACCCGGCCAACCCTGGCCGGTTACGCCGATACGCCGCAACGCTTACAGGCTATGGCAGATGAGCTGTTTGCCATGATCGCCAGCGGCCAGCTGCACGTGGACATCAGCAACCGCTATGCACTCAAGGACGCCGCATTGGCGCAAACGGCCCTGAGCGCACGGCAGACCACTGGTTCGAGCATTCTATTGCCGTAACTAACTGTCGCAGCTACGACTGTATGGATGCAGGAGGTAGAGCGAAGCAGGATGCTCGAGCCGAAAGCCCCTCCCACGTTTTTGCGACATCTGTGGGAGGGGCTTTAGCCGCAAGCTTTTGAGCTTTCAGGACGGCCGAATCACATCACCGCTGATCAGATCGCGGATCAGGCTGGGGTTCTTGCGCCCGCCCAATGCACCGCCGAGCACCCGGTCCAACTGACCCGGAAAATACTGCTCAACACGCAGGCGCGAACGCGCCGACGGACGACCCGCCGGGTTGGCCGAGGTTGAAACCAGCGGACCAGTCAGACGGCAGAGCGCACGCACCTGGGGGTGATCGCTGACGCGCAGGGCCACGCTGCTGTGTTGGCCACTGATCCATTCGGGTAATCGATTCTGATGCGGCACCAGCCAGGTATTGGGCCCCGGCCAGCTACCGCCCAGGCGTGCCAGCCAGATTTTCGGTAGGTCATCGAGAAGAAAGTCGAACTGTTCAATATCGGCGGCCACCAGAATCAGCCCCTTGTGCACCGGGCGATCCTTCAGCGCCAGCAACCGCTCCACCGCGTGATCATTCCAAGGGTCACAGCCCAGCCCCCATACGGCCTCAGTCGGATAGGCAATCACTCCGCCATTACGCACCACCCGTGCGGCCTGTTGTATTTGCCAGTTGCTGACCATTCACCGCTCTCCACCAAGGACTACGGGCAGTGTATCCAAGCCCGGCCCCTGTTCAAGCGGTGCGGGCCACCCAGCGGCCGTTTTCACAGGCCACTCGCCCCTCCAGCTCCAGCTCGGTCAACGCCGCCAACACCTCGGCCAAGGGCAAGCCACTGGCCGCCACCAGCGCCTCACTGCTATGCGGCGCGGCATGTAGCAAGGCCAGCAATGGATGACTGGGAAGCACCGGCGAAGGCGTGGCACTCGCCGCTGGCTGCATCTGCCAACCGCGCAAGGCTTGCAGAATATCCTCGATGCTCTCCACCAACGTTGCGCCTTCGCGGATCAACTGGTGGCAACCACGCGCGCCCGGATGATGGATTGAACCCGGGATCGCATACACCTCGCGGCCCTGTTCGGCAGCCAAGCGTGCGGTAATCAATGAGCCACTGGAGGGGCTGGCTTCCACCACCAGCACGCCCACAGACAGACCACTGATGATGCGGTTACGGCGCGGAAAATTGCTCGCCTGGGGCGGACAATCCAGCGGAAACTCGGAAACCAGTGCGCCGCCCTGCGCCACAATCGCTGCCGCTAGTGGCTTATGCCGTGCTGGGTACAAACACTGCAAACCGGTACCGAGCACCGCTACCGTTTTGCCGCCGGCATCCAGTGCGCCTTGATGGGCCGCGCCATCGATGCCCAACGCCAGGCCGCTGGTAATCACAAAGCCGCCACCGGCCAAACTGCGGGCAAAGCTATGCGCGGTATCCAAGCCTGGCCGCGAGGCACGTCGGCTGCCGACCATGGCCAGTTGCGGCTGCTCCAGCAGGGTCGGGTCGCCCTCAATGAACAGCAGTGGCGGTGCGTCCGTCAGTTCGGCCAGTAACCCAGGGTAGAGCGGGTCATCCCACATCAGCAGGTGCCGCGTATCCGCCTCCAGCCAGCACAGGCTTTGGGTAGCGCGCTCGCGCACTTCAGCGCTGCGCCGCGCGTCACTGCACACCTGTGGCAAACCCAATGCACGCCAGGCTCTGGCCGGCGCGCTGAGCGCAGCGGAAGCATTGTCAAAGGCACTTAGCAATTTGCGAAAACGGCGAGGCCCCAACTCCGGCAGGCAATGCAGGCGTAGACGGGCTTCAAGTTCGGCTGGGGGAATAAGGCAAAGTTGCGACATGCGGATCATCCTTGATCGGTCGCGCCACATGGGCGGCAGGACATTCAGGCAGCGGTAAAACGTTGCCGAGAGCAATTACCAACGTTACAACACAGCGGCATACGAGTGGCGGCCAGGGATGGCACGCCACAAAAAGCCCCGCATTAGCGGGGCTTTTCAGGGTTATGGGTTACGCACTTTGTCCATCAGTTCGAGTGAGCGCGAAGCTCCCAGCACCAGGCCATAGCTGAGTTTGTCATAGGTGCGGAACACCATCAGCAACCCCGAGCGCTCGTCAGGGATCTTCACCGACTCGCCCGTTATGCGGTCACGCACCGTTTCGCCGGTTTTGTAAATTGCCAGCACGTTGCCTTCGCTCAGGCCGTCACGGGCACCTTTATTGATGGTGACCACGTCAAACTGGCCAATCTGAGTTACGCCACGCGGCACATCAAGGATCACCCCGTTGACCTCACCCGCCGGTTCACTCGGCATAAAGGATGAGTTGATCGCACGCTCTTCAGTGGGGAACAAACGGTCACCGAGACGTACTTCCTGAGTCGAGCGGCTCAGCAGCATGGTGCCAACATCGCCTTCCTCGGCCACGATCTCACCTGAGCCGATGTCATCAGCGTTAATCCCAAGGAACTCCTTGGTCTCAGGGTCGACGTAGGTTTTACCCTGACGAAAGATGCCGTAAGCCGGCGCTGACTCATCAAACACCCCACGGGCATACACACGATCACCGGCGCCACTGACAACACGTTCAGCATTGCCGGCAACAATATAGGGCGCCCCCTGGAACTGCTCGGGGGTATCAACGATGCGGTTGCTCAGCAGAAAGCTGTTAATGGCTTCTAGCGGAATGGCCGGGATGGCTTCAGCCATCGGCGTGCTGCGCACATGCGGTGACAGCTTGATGGTGCCGCGCGACTCGCCACGGTTAAGCATCAGGCGCGGCTGACCATCGACATAAACCAGGCTGAGTTGGTCGCCCGGGTAAATAAGATGGGGGTTTTCCACCTGCGGGTTGGCATGCCAGATTTCTGGCCACTTCCATGGCTGGCTAAGGAATTTTCCGGAAATATCCCAGAGGGTATCGCCCTTGACCACGGTATAACGGTCTGGGTGACCGTCCTTGAGTTGCACGGCGGCCTGGGCCAAGCCAGTTGCCGCAACCAGCAGCAAGGCGAGTAGTGATTTCCTCATGCGGTGAATCCCTTTATTATGTGCCTTCACGTGGAGCGCCCTAGCGCCGCGACGAAACCCAGTCGTGCTGCGGCGTGAAGCCGTTTTTCGATGCTGCTCATCATCTTAGCAGCGGATTTTGACTTTATTCCACAAGTGCATCACAAACGCATATGGCCATTCTGAATATCCTCGAATTTCCCGATCCGCGCCTGCGCACCATCGCCAAGCCGGTGGATAAAGTCGATGACGCCTTGCGTCAGCTGATCGATGACATGTTTGAAACCATGTATGACGCCCCAGGGATCGGCCTTGCGGCGACCCAGGTCAACGTACATAAACGCGTGGTGGTGATGGACCTGTCCGAGGACAAGTCCGACCCACGGGTGTTTATCAACCCCGAGTTCGAAGCACTGACCGACGAAGTGGATCAGTACCAGGAAGGTTGCCTGTCCGTGCCGGGTTTCTACGAAAACGTCGACCGCCCGCAAAAGGTCAAAATCAAGGCCCTGGACCGCGACGGCAAGCCCTATGAGCTGATCGCCGAAGGCCTGCTGGCCGTGTGTATCCAGCACGAATGCGACCACCTCAACGGCAAGTTGTTTGTCGACTACCTGTCTAATCTCAAACGCGACCGCATCAAGAAGAAGCTGGAAAAGCAACACCGCCAGCAGGCTTGAGCCACACCTTTCAAAGGCTTGCTACGGCAAGCCTTTTTCTTTCTAGCAGTGAGAACCCATGTCTGAGTCTTTGCGTATTGTCTTTGCCGGCACCCCGGAATTTGCCGCCGAACACCTCAAGGCCTTGCTCGACACGCCACACCAGATCATTGCCGTGTACAGCCAACCGGATCGTCCAGCCGGCCGTGGCCAGAAACTCACCCCCAGCCCGGTCAAGCAGCTCGCCGTGCAGCATGAAATTCCTGTGTACCAGCCGCAGACACTGCGCGATCCCGCGGCACAAGCCGAACTGGCCGCGCTCAAACCTGACCTGATGGTGGTGGTGGCGTACGGCTTGATCCTGCCGCAGGTGGTACTCGATATTCCGCGTTTGGGCTGTATCAACAGTCACGCCTCCTTGCTGCCGCGCTGGCGCGGTGCCGCACCGATTCAGCGCGCAGTGGAAGCGGGCGATGCTGAAAGCGGCGTGACCGTGATGCAGATGGAAGCTGGTCTGGATACCGGGCCGATGCTGCTCAAGGTCAGCACGCCTATTTCTGCCGAAGACACCGGCGGCAGCCTGCATGATCGCCTCGCCACACTCGGCCCGCAGGCGGTAATCAACGCGATTAGCGGCCTGGCCGACGGCACGCTCAAGGGTGAAGTACAGGACGACAGCCTGGCCACTTACGCCCACAAGCTGAACAAAGAGGAAGCGCGGATTGACTGGAACCGTCCAGCCCTTGAGCTGGAGCGCCTCGTGCGCGCGTTCCATCCCTGGCCCATCTGCCACAGCACGCTAAATGGTGAGGCACTTAAGGTGCACGGTGCTGAGCTGGGCGAAGGCAGTGGGGCCGCAGGGACCATCCTCGCTGCCGATAAAACCGGCCTGACCATGGCCTGCGGCGAAGGCGCGCTGCGCCTGACGCGCCTGCAGTTGCCCGGCGGCAAGGCGCTGAACTTCAGTGACCTTTACAACAGCCGCCGCGAGCAGTTCGCCCCCGGCCTGGTGCTGTCGTGATGAGGGCATGCCAATGAACCCGCGTCTCGCCGCCGCCCGCGCCCTGGCGGTCGTACTCAATGGCAAAGCCTCGCTGGGCAGTAGCCTGCCGCCGCTGCTGGATAAGGTCGAGCCGCGCGACCGAGGTTTGGCCCAGGACCTGGCTTTTGGTACGGCCCGCTGGCAACCGCGCCTGGCCTTGATCGCCGACAAACTGCTGCAAAAACCGTTCAAAGCCGTCGACCGTGATGTCGAGGCGTTGCTGCTGATCGGCCTGTATCAGCTGTTCTACACGCGCATTCCGGCGCACGCCGCCATCGGCGAGACGGTGGCCTGCGTCGACAAGCTGAAGAAGCCTTCGCTCAAGGGCCTGCTCAATGCCGTACTGCGCAATGCCCAGCGTGAACATGAGACGCTGCTGGCTGAGCTGGATCGTGACCCGGTGCTGCACACCGCTCATCCACGCTGGTTGCAGAAGGCGCTGAAAGCCCAGTGGCCAGAACAGTGGGAAGCCATCTGCGCGGCCAACAACGCCCACCCGCCGCTGATTCTGCGGGTCAACCGCCGCCTCGGCAGCCGTGATGACTACCTGGCCGAGCTGCGCCGCGTGGGCTTTGAGGCAGAGCCAAGCACCTTTAGCCGTGACGGTATCCGCCTGCTGCAGGCCTGTGATGTCACCACCCTGCCGGGCTTTGCCGAAGGCCGCGTTAGCGTGCAGGACGAAGCGGCGCAGCTGGCGGCAGAACTGCTTGATCTGGCCCCCGGCCAACGGGTGCTGGACGCCTGCGCCGCGCCCGGCGGCAAGACCTGTCACCTGCTCGAAGCCGAGCCCGCACTGGGCGGCGTGGTGGCGGTGGATCTGGAAGAAAAACGCCTGGTGCGCGTACGCGAAAACCTCAAGCGCCTGGGCCTGACTGCCGAGCTAATCGCCGCCGATGGTCGTGACCTGGCCGCCTGGTGGGACGGCAAACCGTTCCAGCGCATCCTGCTCGACGCCCCCTGCTCAGCCACCGGGGTAATTCGCCGTCACCCGGATATCAAACTGACCCGTCAGGCCGATGACATTCCCGCACTGGCCAAGCTGCAGGGCGAACTGCTGGATAGCCTGTGGCAAACCCTGGAAGTCGGCGGCATCCTGCTCTACGCCACCTGCTCGGTGATGCCGGCGGAGAACAGCGAGAACATCGCCGCCTTCCTCGCACGCACGCCGGGCGCCCGCGAGCTGGATATTGCCGGTGCGTTCGGCCATAAAACCGCTCACGGTCGCCAACTCTTCCCGCAAGTCGACGGCCACGACGGCTTTTACTATGCCAAGCTGATTAAAATCGCTGCCGCTCCGCGCGGCTGAGGAACAGACTGCATGAAGATCATCATTCTCGGTGCGGGCCAGGTTGGCGGCACGCTGGCGGAACACCTGGCCAGCGAAGCGAACGACATCACCGTGGTCGACACCGACGGCGAACGCCTGCGTGACCTCGGTGACCGCCTGGACATCCGCACCGTGCAAGGCCGCGGCTCATTCCCCACGGTGCTGCGTCAGGCCGGGGCGGACGATGCCGACATGCTGGTGGCGGTGACCAACAGCGATGAGATCAACATGATCGCTTGCCAGGTGGCCTACAGCCTGTTCCACACCCCGACCAAAATTGCCCGCGTGCGCGAGGCGGCTTACCTGACGCGTAGCGGTTTGTTCAGCAACGAGTCGATCCCGGTCGATGTGCTGATCAGCCCCGAACAGGTGGTCACCAACTACATCAAGCGCCTGATCGAATACCCCGGCGCCTTGCAGGTGATCGACTTCGCCGAAGGCAAAGCCCAGCTGGTGGCGGTTAAGGCCTACTACGGCGGCCCGCTGGTCGGCCAGCAGTTGCGCCAACTGCGCGAGCACATGCCGAATGTTGATACCCGCGTGGCAGCTATTTTCCGCCGTAACCGGGCAATCATGCCGCAGGGCGACACCATCATCGAAGCTGATGACGAAGTGTTTTTTATTGCTGCCAAGGCACACATCCGCGCGGTGATGAGCGAAATGCGCCGCATGGAAGACAGCTACAAGAAAATCGTCATTGCCGGCGGTGGGCATATTGGCGAGCGCTTGGCCGAAGCCATCGAAAGCCGTTACCAGGTGAAGATCATCGAGATGAACCCGGCACGCTGCCGCTACCTCTCAGAAACCCTAGACAGCACCATCGTGCTACAGGGCAGCGCCTCGGACCGCGACCTGCTGGTGGAAGAAAATATCAGCGACGCTGACCTGTTCCTGGCCCTGACCAATGATGATGAAGCCAACATCATGTCGTCCTTGTTGGCCAAGCGCCTGGGCGCGCGCAAAGTAATGACCATCATCAACAACCCGGCTTATGTGGATTTGGTCCAAGGCGGCGAAATCGACATCGCCATCAGCCCGCAGCTGGCCACTATCGGCACCCTGCTGACCCACGTGCGCCGTGGTGATATTGAAAGCGTGCACAGCTTGCGCCGCGGTGCTGCCGAAGCCATCGAGATGATTGCTCACGGTGATGCCAAATCGAGCAAGGTGGTTGGCCGCGCGATCAAGGATATCGACCTGCCGCCTGGCACCACCATCGGTGCCATTATCCACAACGAAGAAGTCCTGATTGCGCATGACGCCACGGTCATTGAGTCCGGTGACCATGTGATTCTGTTTCTGGTCGACAAGAAGTACATCCGCGATGCCGAGCGCTTGTTCCAGGTTGGCCTGACCTTCTTCTAGGAGTCGCCCATGAGCACAGAAGCTCTGGAAAAAATGCTGGCCAAGGGCATGGACAATGCCCTGCTGCGCTTCGGCCTGGGCAAGGGCTATCTGGATGCGGCTGAGTTCGCCCGAGCAGCGCAGCACTTAGAGCATTGCGTGCGGTTCGACCCGCAGTATTCTGCAGCCTGGAAGCTGCTTGGCCAGGCGCTGAATAAGCAAGGGCTCAGCGATGAGGCGCGAGCAGCCTGGTTACAGGGCTTAGAGGTAGCAGAAGGGAAGGGTGACAAGCAGGCCGGCAAGGAGATCAGGGTGTTTCTCAAGCGCTTGGATAAACCGGCGCGATAACACCATAACGCCGTCTACTCAGACTCGGCCTGCATAAACCGCAGGCCGACGCCCAGCGCCTCAACACGCACCACTTCCAGCATCAAAATCGGCGCTTCCATCGGCAGACCCTGAACTTGTCCCTGCACGTGTTCGCCCATGGTCAGCATGTTTTGCGCTTGGTCCATCAGCACATACACGCCGCATTCAGAAATATCCCGGGTGGTAACGAGCATCTCACCGTGCACTGGGTGGTCGATACGCAGGCGCACCTTAAGCGGGGTGCGCACATTCTTTCGGCTATTACTCATACGGCGTCCATTTAGGTGAGTGTCAGCAGCCTAGTCGAGAGCGCACCTAGCCCGCAAGGGCTGGCGTCAGTACCACTTAGCCTCACCGGCAGGGCGCTTCTTGAAGCGCTTCATGCTCCACATGTACTGGCTTGGGTAGGTGCGTACATAACGCTCAATAACCTTGCTCATTGCCGCAACCGCCGTTGCCGTATCGGTGCTGTACATCTCCTCGGGTGCCGCCTCAAGAATCACCTTGAAGCCCGAGCCGTCCGGCAGGCGCAGGGCATGCAAAAACACCCCGCGCGCCTTGCCGCCGCTCAACATGCCGGCAACAAACTTACTGGTCAGTGCCTCGGTCCCTAAGAAAGGCACAAAGACCCCGGAGGATAGGCTTGGCTCAGGGTCAGCCGGAATACCCACCGCACCGCCTTTACGCACCTCCTTGATCACGCTGAGGATGCCTTCCTTGGTCGATGGTGCAACCCGATTACCCATTTGTACGCGTTGTTCGCGCAGCAGATCATCCACCGCCTTGAGCTTGGGCGGCCGGAAGAAAATGATTGGTTTGCACTGCGCACAGTAGAAGTGGTTCAGCACTTCCCAGTTACCCAAATGGCTGGTGATGCCGACCACGCCTTTGCCGCTGGCCAGGGCGTCCTTGAGCACATCCAGGCCTTCGACTTCGCGCACCAAGTTGATGGATTTCTGCGCGGGCCAGATCCAGGCACAGGCGCTTTCGGTCAAGGTTCTGCCGATATCCATCAGTGATTGCCGCAGCAAGCGTTGGTGCGCGGCTTCATCCAGTTCGGGAAAGCACTTGCGCAGGTTGATGCTGGCCACGTTGCGTGAGCCGTTCGGCAGCTTCCACATCAACCAGCCAATGGCTGCGCCCACCGCCTGTACCGCCCGCCAAGGTAGCAGGGCGAACAACCGCAAGAAGCCCACCACTAAGGCACCTTTGAGCTTTTCCACAGGCAACTCCTGAAAACAAAGAGGCGACTATTGTAGCCTCCTCGGCGCAGTCAGGGTTCGCTGATGCCCACAAGCCTCTCAGCCGTCAAACCGATCAAGGCCTGAGCCGCTGCAAAGAAGCGGCAGCAGACCGGCGGCATTAAACACACCAAGTAGTGGCCTGCACTGTGGATAAGTTTCACTCACACTACCCGCTCAGCGCGTTATAGCGCTCGCAGTCGCTGGTGTGGTCCATAACCATGCCGCTGGCCTGCATATAGGCATAACAGATGGTCGGGCCGACAAAGGTGAAGCCGGCCTTTTTCAGCGCCTTGCTCATCGCTTCGGCCTCCGCCGTAACCGCTGGCACCTGACTACGCTCGCTGAAATGATTGATCTTCGGTACGCCGCCCACAAACGACCAAAGCAGCGCTACCGGGTCTTCCAGTTTTAGCCAGGCTTGAGCGTTTTGCCGCACAGCTTTTAGCTTGAGGCGGTTGCGGATAATCCCGGCATCCTGCATCAGGGTGCCTTCGATGTAGTCGTCGGTAAGCGCCGCCAAACGTTGTGCATCAAAACCGAACAGCACCTCACGGTAGCGTTGCCGCTTTTTCAGCACGGTGATCCACGACAGCCCTGCCTGAAATCCCTCCAGCAACAACAACTCGAATAGCGCCTGAGCGTCGCGTTGCGGCACGCCCCATTCATGATCGTGGTAAGCGATATACAACGGATCGTCGGTGCACCAGAAGCAGCGTGGCATGCGGGTTTCCCTGAGCTTCGGTATACTCGCGGACTTTCTGAAGCCGCCAAAGTACGGGTGAAATTTGTGAGCCAGACTACGCCTGCCGTGCGCACCTTCCAAGATTTGATCCTCGCCCTGCAACAGTATTGGGCCGAGCAGGGCTGCGTAGTCATGCAGCCCTACGATATGGAAATGGGCGCAGGCACTTTCCACACCGCCACCTTCCTCCGCGCTATAGGCCCTGAGACTTGGAACGCCGCCTATGTGCAGCCTTCCCGTCGACCGGCTGATGGTCGCTACGGTGAAAACCCTAACCGTCTGCAGCATTACTATCAGTTTCAAGTGGTGCTCAAGCCCAACCCGGAGAACTTTCAGGAGCTGTACTTGGGCTCGTTGAAAGCCATCGGCATCGACCCGCTGGTGCACGATATTCGCTTTGTCGAAGACAACTGGGAATCGCCGACGCTCGGCGCCTGGGGGCTGGGTTGGGAAATCTGGCTGAACGGCATGGAAGTCACCCAGTTCACCTACTTCCAGCAAGTGGGCGGCATCGAGTGCTACCCGGTAACCGGCGAAATCACCTACGGCCTGGAACGTTTGGCCATGTACATCCAGGGTGTCGACTCGGTCTACGACCTGGTGTGGACCGACGGCCAGTTCGGCAAAGTCACCTACGGCGACGTGTTCCATCAGAACGAAGTGGAGCAATCGACCTACAACTTCGAACACGCCAACGTCGAAAAACTGTTCGAGCTGTTCGACTTCTACGAGTCAGAAGCCAACCGCCTGATCGAGCTGGAGTTGCCACTGCCGACCTACGAGATGGTGCTCAAGGCCTCGCACACCTTCAACCTGCTGGATGCACGCCGGGCTATTTCGGTGACCGCCCGTCAGCAGTACATCCTGCGCGTACGCGCCCTGGCCCGTTCGGTGGCGCAGAGCTACCTGCAAGCGCGGCGCAAGCTGGGCTTCCCGCTCGCCGCCCCCGACCTGCGTGACGAAGTATTGGCCAAGCTGGAGGCAGCAGAATGAGTACCCGTGATTTCCTGGTAGAACTGGGCACCGAAGAGCTGCCACCCAAAGCCCTGAAAACCCTTGGCGAAGCCTTCCTGGCGGGTATTGAAAAAGGCCTGAAAAGTGCGGGCCTGTCTTACCGCGCCAGTCGCTTTTACGCGGCGCCGCGTCGTTTGGCCGTGCTGATTGAACAGCTTGAAGAACAGCAGGCTGATCGCACCCAGAACATTGATGGCCCGCCCGTACAAGCGGCGTTCGACAAGGACGGCAACCCGACTCAAGCCGCGCTGGGCTTCGCCAAGAAGTGTGGCGTTGAGTTGAGCCAGATCGACCAGAGCGGCCCCAAGCTGAAATTCAGCCAGAGCATTCCGGGCCAGGCTGCGGCTGGCCTGTTGCCGGCTATCGTAGAAACCTCGCTGAACGAACTGCCGATCCCCAAGCGCATGCGCTGGGGTGCACGCAAAACCGAATTCGTTCGCCCGAGCCAATGGCTGGTGATGCTGTTTGGTGACGAAGTGATCGACTGCGAAATCCTCGCCCAGCAGGCCGGTCGCGTGTCCCGTGGCCACCGCTTCCATGCCAACCATGAAGTGCGCATCACCGCGCCGGCCAACTACGCCGAAGACCTGCGCAGCGCTTATGTGATTGCCGACTTCGCCGAGCGCCGCGCACAGATCGCTGCCCGTGTTGACCAACTCGCCGCCGAACAGCAGGGCAGCGCTATCGTACCGCCGGCGCTGCTGGATGAAGTCAGCGCCTTGGTTGAATGGCCAGTGCCGCTGGTGTGTTCCTTTGAGGAGCGTTTCCTTGAAGTACCGCAAGAAGCACTGATCACCACCATGCAGGACAACCAGAAGTACTTCTGCCTGCTCGATGGCAATGGCAAGTTGCTGCCGCGCTTTATCACTGTGGCCAACATTGAGAGCAAGGACCCGGCGCAGATCATCGCCGGCAACGAGAAAGTGGTGCGTCCGCGTCTGACCGACGCCGAGTTCTTCTTCAAGCAGGACAAAAAGCAGAAGCTTGAAAGCTTCAACCAGCGTTTGGCCAATGTGGTGTTCCAGGCCCAACTCGGTTCGGTGTTTGATAAAGCTCAGCGCGTCTCCGCCCTGGCTGGTTTTATCGCCCAACGCATCGGTGGCAATGCCACCCGCGCAGAGCGGGCAGGCCTGCTGTGCAAATGCGACCTGGCCAGCGAGATGGTCGGTGAGTTCCCGGAAATGCAAGGCATCGCCGGTTACTACTACGCCAAGCACGACGGCGAAGCTGAAGACATCGCCCTTGCGCTGAACGAGCAGTACATGCCGCGCGGCGCTGGCGCCGAGCTGCCAAGCACCCTGACCGGTGCCGCCGTGGCCCTGGCTGACAAGTTGGATACGCTGGTCGGCATCTTCGGTATCGGCATGCTGCCCACCGGCAGCAAAGACCCCTACGCCCTGCGTCGTGCCGCCCTCGGCGTGCTGCGCATTCTGATCGAGAAGCAGCTGGACCTGGATCTGGTTGAAGCCGTCGGCTTTGCCATCGGCCAGTTCGGCGACAAGATCAAGGCCGACGGCCTGGCTCCGCAGGTGCAGGACTTTATCTTCGACCGCCTACGCGCGCGTTATGAAGACGAAGGCATTGAAGTGGCCGTCTACCAGGCCGTGCGTGCCGTCAGCCCGACCTCGCCGCTGGATTTTGACCAGCGTGTGCAAGCCGTACAGGTCTTCCGTGCACTGCCACAGGCAGCAGCGCTGGCAGCAGCGAACAAGCGTGTATCCAACCTGCTGAGCAAAGCCGAAGGGCAGGTCGCAGCCAATGTCGAAGCGCATCACTTCGACAGCCCTAGCGAGTTCGCCCTCAACGCTGCCATCCAGCAGGCCGAGCACGCGGTACAGCCGCTCGCTCAGTCACGCCAATACAGCATGGCCTTAGCGCAGCTGGCGAACCTTCGTGAGCCCGTAGATGCTTTCTTTGAGGCTGTGCTGGTTAACGCTGAAGATGCCAACGTGCGCGCCAATCGCTACGCCTTGCTGGCCAAGCTGCGTGGTTTGTTCCTCGGCGTGGCGGATATCTCGGTACTCGGCTAAAGCCTGCCGCGAGCCTGATGGGCTGCGCACAGCCCATCATTACCTTTACCGACTGGCGGCTATCACCGCCAGCCGGTTACGGATTAACGCATGAAACTGCTGATTCTCGACCGCGACGGTGTCATCAATTACGACTCCGACGCCTACATCAAAAACCTCAATGAATGGATTCCGTTACCCGGCGCCATTGAGGCCATTGCACGCCTGTCGCAAGCCGGCTGGACGGTCGCCGTCGCCACCAACCAATCCGGGGTTGCTCGCGGTTATTACGACCTGACCATGCTGGAAGCCATGCACGCGCGACTGCGCCAACTGGTGGCGCAGCAGGGCGGTGAGCTGGGCCTAATTGTGCACTGCATCCACAGCCCGGATGAAGGCTGCAGCTGCCGCAAACCGAAACCTGGGATGCTCCAGCAGATTGCTGCCTACTATGGCGTTTCACTGAACGGTATCTGGTTTGTCGGTGACAGCATCGGTGACCTGACGGCGGCGCAAACCGTCGACTGTCAGCCTGTTTTAGTAAAAACCGGCAAGGGTGAGCGTACCCTGGCGCAAGGATTACCAGCGGGCACCCTGATATTCGATGATCTGGCGGCGGTTGCCGATCAGCTTCTCCACCTATAGAGCAGGCCCTGCCTGCGACGGTAAAGCTCTTATGTCGACAGTGCAGACTTTCAGAACCTTCCTCTTCTATCTGCTGCTGGCTTCCAGCGCCTTTCTCTGGTGTACCCTCAGCGTCTTCGTCGCTCCCTTTCTGCCGTTTCGCGCGCGCTACCGCTTCGTTGTGCAGAACTGGTGTCGCTGCGCCACCTGGCTGGCCAAAACAGTGGTCGGCATCAATTACGAGATCAAGGGCCTGGAAAATATCCCCGAGCAGCCCTGTGTGATTCTCGCCAAACACCAAAGCACCTGGGAAACCTTCTTCCTCTGCGGCTACTTCGAACCGCTAAGCCAGGTGGTCAAGCGCGAGCTGCTGTACGTACCGTTCTTCGGCTGGGCGATGGCCATGCTCAAGCCCATCGCGATTGACCGCAGCAACCCGAAGGCAGCCCTCAAGCAGTTGGCAAAACTCGGCCACAAACGCTTAGGGCAGGGCGCCTGGGTGCTGGTATTCCCGGAAGGCACACGCATTCCACCAGGCCAGATCGGCAAGTTCAGCCGTGGCGGCGCATCCCTCGCGGTGAATGCCAATCTACCGGTGCTGCCAATTGCCCATAACGCTGGTGAGTTCTGGCCCAAGCAGGGCTGGCGCAAAACCCCAGGCACCGTCCAGGTAATTATCGGCCCCCCCATGTACGCCGAAGGCACAGGCCCACGCGCCATCGCCGAGCTCAACGAGCGCGCCTTTGCCTGGGTTTGCCAGGCGCAACGCGATATCGGCTCGCTGGATGTGCAGAGCCAACCGCTGGAAGCCCACGAACCGGCCTAGCGTAATTGTGGATAACCTGTGCACGAAATACCGGCCGAGTGCCACAAAGCTGTCCAAGGTAATGATCCATAACCCTTTTTCAAGAAGGACCAACTTACCCCATTTCGTGCATAAGTTTTTCTAGCCCCCTTCAAGCCGGCCTCTGCGCCGGCTTTTTTGTCGATTAAATCTGCCGGCATACATGTCACTGTGATGTTCCACGTGAAACAAAAAAGCCCCTGCTGACGTTAATCGGCAGGGGCTTTATGTGGATGCTAAGGGCGAATTAGCAGCCGTTCATTCAACCGTTAGAAGTCGAGGTTGGACACGGCCAGCGCGTTGGTCTCAATAAATTCTCTACGCGGTTCAACAGCATCACCCATTAGGGTGTTGAAGATTTGATCGGCCGCGATCGCGTCTTCGATACGCACCTTGAGCATGCGGCGTACTTCTGGGTCCATGGTGGTTTCCCAGAGTTGATCCGGGTTCATTTCACCGAGACCTTTATAGCGCTGAATGCTGTGGCGTTTAGTGCTTTCTGCCATCAGCCAGGCCAGTGCATCCTTGAAGGTGGTTACGGCCTTCTTACGCTCACCGCGCTGCACATAGGCACCGTCTTCCAATAGGCTGTTGAGCTGATCGCCAAGGGTGGTAACGGTCTTGTAATCGTTGCTGGCAAAGAAGTCGCGGTTGAAGATGATGTAACTGGAAACGCCATGGGAGACCAACTCAACCTGCGGCAACCAGACGTGGCGCTCCTGATCTTCATGCAGGCTGGTTTTGTAAACCAACCCCGACTTTTCCATGCCTTTCAGACGCGTATCAAGCAAGCCCAACCATTGCTCCATCGCGGCTTTATCGGCTAACTGCTCGGCTTCTACGCGCGGGATGTAAACGAAGTGCTCGGTAAGCTCCAACGGGTACAAACGCGATAAGCGGTTGAGGGTCTTCATTACCAGACGGTAATCGTTAACCAGGGTTTCTAGCGCAGCGCCAGAAAGGCCGGGCGCACTTTCGTTAACGTGCAGGCTGGCATCTTCAAGAGCCGACTGGGTCATGTATTCCTCCATGGCCTCATCGTCTTTGATGTACTGCTCTTGTTTACCCTTCTTCACTTTATACAGTGGCGGTTGGGCGATATAGATGTAGCCGCGCTCAACCAACTCTGGCAACTGACGGAAGAAGAAGGTTAGCAACAGCGTACGGATGTGCGAGCCGTCGACGTCGGCGTCGGTCATGATGATGATGTTGTGGTAGCGCAGCTTATCGATGTTGTATTCATCGCGGCCAATACCACAACCCAGGGCCGTGATCAGGGTGCCGACTTCCTGGGAGGAAATCATCTTGTCGAAGCGGGCTTTCTCGACGTTGAGGATCTTGCCCTTAAGCGGCAGGATCGCCTGGGTCTTGCGGTTACGGCCCTGTTTGGCAGAGCCGCCCGCGGAGTCCCCTTCCACGATATAGAGTTCGGAAAGGGCAGGGTCTTTCTCTTGGCAGTCAGCCAACTTGCCTGGCAAACCGGCGATGTCTAGAGCGCCCTTACGACGAGTCATCTCGCGCGCTTTACGTGCGGCTTCACGGGCACGCGCGGCATCAATCATCTTGCCGACGACGAGCTTGGCTTCGTTGGGATTTTCCAACAGGAAGTCGGAGAAGTACTTACCCATTTCCTGCTCAACTGCCGTTTTCACTTCGCTGGAAACCAGCTTGTCTTTAGTCTGCGAGCTGAATTTAGGGTCCGGTACTTTTACCGAAATAATAGCGGTTAAGCCTTCGCGAGCATCATCACCGGTGGTGGCAATCTTGTGCTTCTTGGCCAGGCCTTCCTGCTCAATATAGGTATTCAGGTTACGTGTCAGCGCAGAACGGAAACCCGCGAGGTGAGTGCCACCGTCGCGCTGAGGAATGTTGTTGGTGAAGCACAACAGGTTCTCGTTGAAGCTGTCATTCCACTGCAACGCAACTTCAACGCCGATGCCATCTTCACGCTGAACGGTGAAATGGAACACCTGATTGACGGCTGTCTTATTGAGGTTGAGGTACTCAACGAAGGCACGCAGCCCGCCTTCATATTTGAACAGCTCCTCTTTACCGCTGCGCTCATCCTTCAGAAGAATGCCCACACCGGAGTTGAGGAACGACAATTCGCGCAGGCGCTTGGCCAAAATATCCCAACTGAAATGGATATTGGCAAAGGTGTCTTCGGACGGCTTGAAGTGGATCTGCGTACCGGTGACATCGCTATCGCCCACTGCTGCGATCGGTGCTTGAGGCACGCCATGGATGTAAGTCTGCTCCCAGATCTTGCCGCTACGGCGGATGGTCAGGATCAGTTCCTTGGACAGGGCGTTAACCACGGAGACGCCCACGCCGTGCAGACCACCGGAAACCTTGTAGCTGTTGTCGTCAAACTTACCGCCTGCGTGCAGTACAGTCATGATCACTTCGGCCGCAGAGACGCCTTCTTCCTTGTGGATATCCACAGGAATACCACGCCCGTTATCGCGCACACTGATCGACTCATCCGGGTGGATGGTGATGGTGATCTCGCTGCAGTGCCCTGCCAACGCCTCGTCAATCGAGTTGTCGACCACCTCGAATACCATGTGATGCAGACCGCTGCCATCGTCGGTATCGCCGATGTACATACCAGGCCGCTTGCGTACGGCATCCAGGCCCTTAAGGACCTTAATGTTATTGGAGTCGTACGTTTGGTTTTCGCTCATGCCTTCACTCCCGGTGGTCGTGGGTCTGGGTAATGCCACCATGTTCCACGTGGAACATGGCAACTGGCGTATCCGTGCGCCAGCCTTCCCTCAACAATTCATGGTCTACACAGGTGATAAATACCTGGCAGTGCAAATCTTCTAACAACCGACACAATGCACGACGATGCTGTTCATCCAGCTCTGACGGCAAGTCATCCACCAGATAGATACATTGGCCGTGCTTGGCCTGATTAACTAAGTGGCCCTGAGCAATGCGCAGGGCACATACAACTAATTTCTGTTGGCCGCGTGAGAGTATCTCGGCAGCATTGTGCGCGCCCAAGCGAAGCCTTAAATCGGCGCGCTGCGGGCCAGCCTGGGTGTGACCCAATTGCTGATCGCGGAGTAGAGTAGAAGCAAGCACGGTATTGAGCTCACGTTCCTTATCCCACCCTCGATAGTAACTAAGGGTTAGACCTTGCAACTCAACCAGTTCATTCAGGGTACGCTCGAAAACCGGTTTCAGGGCCTGAATATAGGCACGCCGATAACCGTCAATTTCGTCGCTGGCCAGGCACAACTCTCGGTCCCAGGCCGCCTGCGAAGCGGCGTCAAGTGTACCATGCCGCAGCCATGAGTTCCGCTGACGCAGGGCCTTCTGCAGGCGCTGCCAGGCCGGCAGAAACCGAGGTTCCACGTGGAACACGCCCCAATCGAGAAACTGCCTACGAATCTTTGGCGCGCCTTCAAGGAGGCGGAAACTGTCTGGGTTGATCAGTTGCAAAGGTAGAGTTTCAGCCAGTTGCGCCGCACTGCGCGCATTCTGACCATCGATACGAATCTGAAACTCACCCTGACGGTCCCGCGAGATCCCCAGATTACTCTGCCGACCATCCGACATTTGCACCTGCCCGAAAATCGTACAGGCGAGTTGATCGTATTGAATAACCGGAAGCAGGCGAGTGCTGCGAAAGGAGCGAGCTAAACCCAATAGATGAATGGCTTCGAGCAGGCTGGTTTTGCCGCTGCCATTGTCACCGGAAAGAATATTGATACGCGGGGAGGGGGAGAGAGTCACCGGGTGCAGATTACGCACCGCGGTGACGGTCAAGCGAGTAAGGGACATTCAGCGATTACAGACGCATCGGCATGACGACATAAGAGGAATCGTCGTTGTCAGCTTCCTGCACCAGTGCACTGCTGTTGGCATCAGAAAGAATCAGACGCACTTGCTCGGTGGTCATCACGCTCAGTACATCGAGCAGATAGCTGACGTTAAAACCGATTTCCAGCGAGCTGCCGGTGTAGTCCACGGCAATCTCTTCTTCTGCTTCTTCCTGCTCGGGGTTGTTGGCCTGAATTTTCAGCAGACCGGACTCCAGTTGCAGGCGAATACCGCGGTACTTCTCGTTAGACAGAATCGCGGTGCGGCTGAACGCTTCACGCAGGCCCTGACGATCAGCCACCACCAACTTGTCACCACCGCGCGGCAATACACGCTCGTAATCCGGGAATTTGCCGTCGACCAGTTTCGAGGTGAAGGTGAACTCTCCAGTGGTGGCGCGGATATGGTGCTGACCGAGAACGATGCTGACGCTACCGTCCTGCTCGGTGAGCAAACGAGCCAGCTCGAGAATACCTTTGCGCGGCACGATGACCTGGTGGCGCTCAACCTGCTCGATCGCCGCTTCCATCGAACACATAGCCAGACGATGACCGTCGGTGGCAACCGCGCGAAGGATACCGGTCTGTACTTCCAGCAGCATACCGTTGAGGTAATAACGCACGTCCTGCTGCGCCATGGCAAAGCTGGTGCGTTCGATCAAGCGACGCAGCCTGCTTTGCACCAGGCTAAAGGTCAGCGAGCCTGGGCCTTCTTCCACAGTGGGGAAATCATTGGCGGGCAGGGTGGACAGACTGAAGCGGCTGCGGCCAGCTTTGACCAGCAGCTTCTGCTCATCGATACGGATATCGATTAAGGCGTCAGCCGGCAGGCTTTTGCAGATATCCATCAGCTTGCGCGCCGGTACAGTGATTTCACCGGGCTGCGCAGGTTCTTCGAGAGTAACGCGACCAACCAGTTCGACTTCAAGGTCGGTACCGGTCAGCGACAGCTGTTGGCCTTCGACCACCAGCAGCACGTTAGAAAGAACCGGCAAGGTCTGACGGCGTTCCACGACGCCGGCGACCAGTTGCAGAGGTTTCAACAAGGCTTCGCGTTGAATGGTGAAATGCATGGTCTAGTCCCTTGCCTAGTGGAGTTGCGTAGTTAGGTTGTCAGCGTACGCAGCAAATTTTTGTAGTCTTCACGGATATCCGCATCGGATTCCTTGAGTTCAGCAATCTTACGGCATGCATGCAATACCGTTGTGTGGTCGCGACCGCCGAAGGCATCCCCAATTTCCGGGAGGCTGTGGTTGGTCAGCTCTTTCGACAAAGCCATGGCCACCTGACGCGGTCGCGCAACCGAACGCGAGCGGCGTTTGGACAGCAGATCGGAGATCTTGATCTTGTAGTACTCGGCGACCGTACGCTGAATATTGTCGATGCTGACCAGCTTATCCTGCAGGGCCAGTAGGTCCTTGAGCGATTCGCGGATCAGCTCGATGGTAATGTCACGGCCCATGAAGTGCGAGTGAGCGATGACACGCTTCAACGCGCCCTCGAGCTCACGCACGTTAGAGCGGATGCGCTGAGCAATAAAGAAGGCAGCGTCATGCGGCAAGTCAACTTTGGCCTGATCGGCCTTCTTCATCAGAATCGCCACGCGGGTTTCCAGCTCAGGCGGCTCGACGGCTACCGTCAGGCCCCAGCCGAACCGTGACTTGAGACGTTCTTCAAGGCCTTCGATTTCTTTCGGGTAACGATCGCTGGTGAGAATCACCTGCTGGCCACCTTCAAGTAGGGCGTTGAAGGTGTGGAAGAACTCTTCCTGGGAACGCTCTTTCTTGGCGAAGAATTGAATGTCATCGATCAGCAGTGCATCCACCGAACGGTAGAAGCGCTTGAACTCGTTGATGGCGTTCAACTGCAAGGCCTTGACCATGTCCGCGACAAAGCGCTCGGAATGCAGGTACACCACCTTGGCATTCGGATTCTTCGCCAGTAGATGGTTACCCACCGCATGCATCAGGTGAGTCTTACCTAAGCCCACGCCGCCATAAAGGAACAGCGGGTTGTAACCGTGCTTGGGATTGTCTGCCACCTGCCAGGCCGCTGCGCGGGCCAGCTGGTTGGATTTACCCTCGACAAAGTTATCAAAGGTAAAGGTGCGGTTCAGGTAACTGGTGTGCTTAAGCCCACCCTCAACCTGCACAGAACGTTCAGTTCGCGCCGGCGCCTGCTGGCTGGCCGCGCCAGCCATGGGGTCAAAACTTGCGCGCGAAGGTTCAGCCTGCATGACACTGGCTGCGGCCGTTACCACGGAAGATGGTGGTGGCGCGTTAGGAGCAGCTGTCTGTGTACTAGCAGTCGGCGTATTAACCGAAGCGGCGCGGGGAGCGGAGCTACGCTTGCTACCTATTAATAAGGAAAGCGCTGGGGCTAAACCATTGGTCCGCTCGGCAAGTAACTCCAGCAAACGACTGAGGTACTTCTCATTCACCCAATCGAGCACAAAACGGTTTGGCGCATAAACGCGAAGCTCGTCGCCTTGGGCTTCGACCTGCAGTGGACGGATCCAGGTGTTGAATTGCTGAGCAGGCAACTCATCGCGCAAAAGCTCGACGCACTGCTGCCAAAGTTCCACAGACACGGATATCCCCTAAATCGAAAGGCGCAAGGCAAAAATCAGCCGCCATTGTAGCGGGCAGGGCTTGAGTTATCCACATGTAAGCGTGCTCATGCGCAAGGAAAATCAACCTGTTAGTCAGATCCGGCGCAGATGGGTATCGCTGAATAAAGGCTGTGGATAACAACACCCAAGCTAATGGGATAACACAGGTCAAAAACCGGTGGAAAACCCTGCTGTGGGTAAAACAGCATTTCATCCTCAGCTTATGCGCTGCTTCCGCACAGTTGCAGCACGCCTTCTCGACAGACTTACCCTTGGCTCAACACGCCTATTTTAATGGGCTATGACTACTTATCCACAGGTGAGTGTCTTGCTAATAGTTACTAACATTACAAAGAATCTTTAAATATTCTCTTCTTTATATTTCTTTATTCAGGAAAAGCCTGGTTGGAAATTGACCTAACCCTCGGGTTTCTCTAGAATCGCCGGTCTCTTAAAACGGGGGCCATTCCGGCCCGTAGTCGACCACCCAGGTACCGCATCATGAAACGTACTTTCCAACCCAGCACTATCAAACGCGCTCGCACTCACGGTTTCCGTGCCCGTATGGCCACCAAGAGCGGCCGTGCTGTTCTGCAGCGTCGCCGCGCGAAAGGCCGTAAGCGTCTCGCCGTTTAAATTTCGGTCTTGTGGTGAGTCGAGACTTCAGTCGGGAAAAGCGTCTGCTAACTCCCCGACAATTCAAGGCAGTCTTCGACTCCCCTAACGGCAAAGCTCCGGGCAAAAATGTCCTGCTGCTGGCGCGCAACAATGAGCTTGATCATCCCCGTCTGGGGTTAGTGATCGGCAAGAAGAGCGTCAAGCTCTCGGTTGAGCGCAATCGTCTGAAGCGCCAGATCCGCGAATCGTTTCGCCTAAACCAAGACAACTTGGTGGGTTGGGACATTGTGGTGGTGGCGCGTAAAGGCCTTGGTGATTTGGAAAATGCGGAATTGGCTCGCCAATTTGGCAAACTCTGGAAACGCCTCGAACGCAGTAAGCCAAGCCCGGAAGCCGTTGCAACACCCGGGGTGAACGACAGTCCCCATGCGTAAACTGGTTTTGCTTCCCATCCAGTTCTACCGCTATGCCATCAGCCCTTTGATGGCCAGCCACTGTCGCTTTTACCCGAGCTGTTCCTGCTACGCGCTTGAAGCCATTGAACATCATGGCGCCATGCGCGGTGGCTGGCTGACGTTACGTCGGTTGGGCCGCTGCCACCCGTGGAATCCCGGTGGCTACGACCCGGTTCCCCCCGCGAAAACCTCCCGTTCCTCTTCGATGGCCGAATAATCATGGATATTCAACGCTCGATCCTGATCGTCGCCCTGGCAATCGTGTCCTATATGATGGTTCTCCAGTGGAACCAGGACTACGGTCAAGCGCACCTGCCGACAGAAATTGCCGCGACTAACAGCACTGTACCCAGCCTGCCGGATACCGCTGCAGCTGCCCAAACTAGCAGCGACGATATTCCAAACGCGGCAGCGGCCGTCGAACCGAGTGCGATCAGTGCCGCCCCTGCGGCTGCCAATGATGAGCTGATTCGGGTGAAAACCGACGTGCTGGATCTGGCCATCGATCCGCGCGGCGGTGATGTGGTGCAACTGCGGTTACCACAATACCCCCGTCGCCAAGACCGTCCGGATGTTCCATTCCAGCTGTTCGACAACGGCGGTGAGCGAACTTACCTGGCGCAAAGCGGTTTAATCGGCAGCAATGCGCCGGACAAATCCAGCGGCCGTGCTCTGTGGAGCACTGCACAAAAAAGTTATGCACTGGCTGACGGCCAGGATCAGCTGCAGGTTGACCTCACCCTCAGCGAAAATGGTGTTAATTACATCAAGCGCTTCACGTTCAAGCGCGGCCTCAACGCGGAATGTTCGGCCAAAGAACAACAGCTGAAAAAACCGGGTTGTGTAGACCCGTCGTCCTATCAGGTTGCGGTTAGCTACCTGATCGACAACCAAAGTACTCAGGCTTGGAGCGGCAACATGTTTGCTCAGCTCAAGCGTGATGGCAGCGACGATCCGTCCTCCACAACCGCCACCGGCACTGCGACCTACCTCGGCGGTGCGCTGTGGACCCCGGAAGAACCGTACAAAAAAGTGTCGATGAAAGACATCGACAAACAAGCCTTCAAAGAAACCGTTCAAGGAGGCTGGGTTGCCTGGCTACAGCATTACTTCGTCACTGCCTGGATTCCAAGCAAAGACAGCACTAACCAAATACAGACCCGTAAAGACAGCCAGGGCAACTACATTGTCGGCTTTACCGGCCCGGCCATTCAGGTTGCTCCCGGCGCTCAGGCTGAAACCAGTGCAATTCTGTATGCCGGCCCGAAGCTACAAGGCCACCTGAAGACCCTGTCTCCTGGTCTTGAACTGACTGTCGATTACGGCATGTTGTGGTTCTTGGCGCAGCCGATTTTCTGGCTGCTGGAACATATCCACAGCCTGTTGGGTAACTGGGGCTGGTCGATCATCGTGCTGACGCTGATCATCAAGTTGATTTTCTTCCCACTGTCTGCGGCCAGCTACAAGTCCATGGCGCGCATGCGTGCTGTAGCGCCTAAGCTGGCAGCGCTGAAAGAGCAGTTTGGTGATGATCGGCAAAAAATGTCCCAAGCGATGATGGAGCTGTACAAAAAAGAGAAGATCAACCCACTGGGTGGTTGCTTGCCTATTTTGGTACAGATGCCGGTATTCCTGGCGCTCTACTGGACCTTGCTGGAGAGCGTAGAAATGCGCCAGGCACCTTGGTTGCTGTGGATAACTGACCTGGCAATCAAAGATCCTTACTTCATCCTGCCGATCATCATGGGCGCTACCATGTTTATCCAGCAGCAGCTCAACCCGACGCCGCCGGACCCGATGCAAGCCAAGGTACTGAAAATGATGCCGATCATTTTCACCTTCTTCTTCCTCTGGTTCCCGGCGGGTCTGGTGCTGTACTGGGTGGTCAACAACGTCTTGTCGATCGCACAGCAGTGGTACATTACCCGCAAGATCGAAGCCGCAACCAAGGCGGCAGACGCCTAGCTGTGATGGCTTCTAAGCTGTAACAAACGCCCCTTTTCAGGGGCGTTTTGCTATGCCGTATTCAGGAGAACCGCATGCCACCTGTTGCTGAAACCATTGCTGCCGTTGCCACCGCCCAAGGCCGTGGTGGCGTGGGGATTGTTCGTGTTTCCGGGCCGCTAGCGAGCACATTGGCGCAGGCGATCTGCCAGCGTGAATTGAAACCCCGCTATGCCCATTACGGGCCATTTGTTGCCAGTGACGAACAGGTAATTGATGAAGGCCTGGCGTTGTATTTCCCTGGTCCAAACTCCTTTACTGGCGAAGATGTTCTGGAATTGCAGGGGCACGGCGGGCCGGTGGTGCTCGATTTACTGTTGCGCCGCTGTGTACAACTCGGCGCACGTTTAGCGCGACCGGGGGAGTTCAGTGAGCGCGCGTTTCTCAATGACAAACTCGACCTGGCCCAGGCTGAAGCCATTGCTGACTTGATCGAAGCCAGCTCAGAGCAGGCCGCAAGCAATGCCCTACGCTCGCTGCAAGGTGAGTTCTCGCGCCGCGTGCACGGCCTGACCGAACGCCTGATCAGCCTGCGCATCTACGTCGAAGCGGCCATCGACTTTCCCGAAGAAGAAATCGACTTCCTGGCTGACGGTCATGTGCTCAACTTGCTCGACGGTGTGCGCAGCGATCTGACAGGTGTGCTGCGCGAAGCCGGCCAAGGGGCGCTATTGCGCGATGGCATGACTGTAGTGATCGCCGGTCGGCCCAACGCGGGTAAATCCAGCCTGCTGAATGCGTTGGCGGGTCGTGAGGCGGCCATTGTCACCGAGATCGCGGGCACCACCCGTGACGTGCTGCGTGAACATATCCACATCGATGGTATGCCGTTGCACGTCGTAGACACCGCAGGCTTGCGTGACACCGAGGATCAAGTCGAGCGTATCGGTGTGCAACGTGCGCTGAAAGCGATTGGCGAAGCCGACCGGATTCTACTGGTGGTCGATGCTACAGCCCCAGAAGCCGACGACCCCTTTGCCCTCTGGCCAGAATTTCTCGACCAGCGTCCTGATCCGACCAAGGTCACTCTGATTCGCAATAAGGCCGATCTGTCTGGTGAGTCAATCGGCCTGGAAGTCTGCAATGACGCTCACGTCACCATCAGCCTGTCGGCTAAGTCCACTGAAGGGCTGGACCTGCTGCGTGAACACCTGAAAGCCTGCATGGGTTATCAACAGACCTCAGAGAGCAGCTTCAGCGCGCGCAGACGCCATCTAGAGGCACTCCGCCAAGCCGCTACTCATCTTGAGCATGGCCATGCACAACTGACCCTCGCTGGAGCCGGTGAACTGCTCGCTGAAGACCTGCGCATGGCTCAGCAGGCTCTGGGCGAAATCACCGGAGCCTTCAGTTCCGATGACCTGCTGGGGCGGATCTTTTCCAGCTTCTGCATCGGAAAGTAGTGTCTTCAGCTGCCCACAGCAGCACCGTAGGCCATCTTATCCACCGCTAACACTCATCCTCGCGCCACGTAGCCCGTCATTTCAGCCAAATCCGTGACGGGTTACAGCGCATCTCAGCGCTCCTTGTTTTCAATAGTGCCGCGCAGTGTGTTGAGCACTTTCATGCCCCGTGTCTGAAATTATTCTTTATTGCCAATCCGGTAGGCGTCCGCACGGGCTAAACATGCCCAGCCATTCATTTATTTTCACCTCTAAGCCCTGTGGAAAACCCTACCTAAGCACTGCGCATAACCCGGTGATAAAACGGGTGATAAACACCTCTGTGGATAACTACCACTTTAATCCACAGCTTGCGTACGGCAAGTAAACAGGCTGATGGCAGGATTAACACAACCTTTCAAAACTCTGTACACATTGATTTTGTTGGTCTGCAGCAATCTATCCACAGAAAAGTCATTGCTAAGTAATAAACATAAAAACAAGGCTTTATAAAAATTCATTCTTTTAATACTTATTAACCGGCTCGGTTGAACACCCTCAAAGGCAGCTGGCTATTTTTTGTGCAAAAGGCTTCTTTCACACTGGTGAAATCCCTATACTTGCCGCCTTTCCCGCTTTTCAATCCAAAAAGCCCCCCATTTCTCAACAGGCACGAGGTGCGTGGTGGATTTCCCTTCCCGTTTTCAAGTGATCGTCATCGGCGGCGGTCATGCCGGTACCGAGGCTGCACTGGCAGCTGCACGCATGGGGGTGAAAACCCTGCTGTTGACGCACAACGTGGAAACACTCGGGCAAATGAGCTGCAACCCCGCCATTGGCGGTATTGGCAAAAGCCATCTGGTCAAGGAAATCGATGCGCTGGGCGGCGCCATGGCGGAAGCCACCGACAAAGGTGGCATCCAGTTCCGTGTACTCAACAGCCGTAAAGGCCCAGCGGTTAGGGCTACGCGTGCTCAGGCGGATCGCGTGCTGTACAAAGCGGCCATACGTGAAACGCTGGAAAACCAAGCCAACCTGTGGATATTTCAGCAGGCAGCCGATGACCTGATCGTTGAAAACGACGAAGTCAAAGGCGTTGTCACCCAGATGGGTCTGCGTTTTCTCGCGGATTCCGTGGTGTTGACTACGGGCACTTTCCTCGGTGGACTTATCCACATTGGGCTGCAGAACTATTCCGGTGGCCGCGCTGGTGACCCGCCCTCGATTGCCTTGGCACAGCGCTTACGCGAGTTGCCGCTGCGCGTCGGTCGTCTGAAAACCGGTACACCCCCGCGTATTGATGGACGTTCAGTGGATTTCTCAGTGATGACTGAGCAGCCGGGCGACACCCCAACGCCGCTGATGTCTTTTCTCGGTCGCGCTGAGCAGCAGCCCCGCCAGGTCAGCTGCTGGATCACTCATACCAATGCGCGTACCCACGAAATTATCGCGGCCAACCTTGATCGCTCGCCGATGTATTCGGGTGTGATCGAAGGCGTCGGCCCGCGTTATTGCCCGTCGATCGAAGATAAAATTCACCGCTTCGCCGACAAGGACAGCCACCAGGTATTTATCGAGCCAGAAGGCCTGAATACCCATGAGCTGTACCCCAATGGCATCTCCACCTCGCTGCCGTTCGATGTGCAATTACAGATCGTGCGCAGTATTCGTGGCATGGAGAACGCGCACATCGTGCGTCCCGGTTACGCCATCGAGTACGACTACTTCGACCCGCGTGATCTCAAGTACAGCCTGGAAACCAAAGTGATCGCCGGGTTGTTCTTCGCCGGGCAGATCAACGGCACCACCGGTTACGAAGAAGCTGGTGCACAAGGTTTGTTGGCAGGCTGCAACGCTGCACTGCGCGCCCAGGGCAAAGACAGCTGGTGCCCGCGTCGCGATGAGGCGTACATCGGCGTATTGGTCGACGACCTGATTACCCTGGGTACCCAGGAGCCGTACCGTATGTTCACCTCGCGTGCCGAATACCGGCTGATCCTGCGCGAAGACAACGCGGATTTACGGTTGACCGAAAAAGGCCGCGAGCTCGGTTTGGTCGACGACGTGCGCTGGGCGGCGTTCGAAGCCAAGCGCGATGCCATCGTCCAGGAAGAGCAGCGTTTGAAAAGCACCTGGGTGCGCCCAGGTACGGCGCAGGGGGATGCGATTGCCGCACACTTCGGTACGCCGCTGACTCACGAGTACAACCTGCTTAACCTGCTGGCGCGTCCGGAAATTGATTACGCTGGGCTGATCTCAATCACCGGCGGCGGCGCGCACGACCCGCAAGTTGCCGAACAGGTCGAGATTAAGACCAAGTACGCCGGCTATATCGACCGCCAACAGGATGAAATCGCCCGGCTGCGCGCCAGTGAGGACACCAAGTTGCCAGTCGATATCGACTATGCGGGGATTTCCGGCTTGTCCAAGGAAATTCAGCACAAGCTCGGCAACACACGCCCAGAAACCCTCGGACAAGCCTCGCGGATTCCGGGCGTTACCCCAGCGGCGATTTCTTTGCTGCTCATCCACTTGAAAAAACGCACTGCCGGTCAGCAGTTGGAGCACAGCGCCTGATGTCGTTGGTTACCCCACGTCACGCCGAAGAACTGCGTGAAGGTGCCCGTGAATTGGGCGTCGATCTCAGCACCCAGCAGCACGAACAACTGCTCGCCTACTTGGCCCTGTTGATCAAGTGGAACAAGGCTTACAACCTGACCGCTGTGCGTAACCCGGACGAGATGGTTTCCCGTCACCTGCTCGACAGCCTCTCAGTGGTGCCTTTCGTCACCGAGGCTGGGGATAACTGGCTGGACGTCGGCAGCGGCGGCGGTATGCCAGGGATTCCTTTGGCCATTCTGTTTCCCGAGCGGCAGTTCACCTTGCTTGACTCCAACGGTAAGAAAACCCGCTTTCTGACTCAGGTTAAGTTAGAGCTGGGCCTCGCCAACCTGCAAGTTATCCACAGCCGTGTTGAAGCCTTCACCCCAGCCGAGCCATTCAACGGTATCTGCTCGCGAGCGTTCAGTTCCCTGGAAGACTTCAGTAACTGGACTCGCCATTTGGGTGACAGCACGACTCAGTGGCTGGCGATGAAAGGCGTGCACCCGGATGACGAACTGCAGGCCTTGCCTGCGGACTTTCGGCTCACCGCCACCCATGTACTCAAGGTTCCCGGTTGCCAAGGTCAGCGCCATCTGCTGATACTGCGGCGCTCGGTTTAGGGGAAACAGCAGCATGGCTAAGGTATTCGCAATCGCTAACCAGAAAGGCGGTGTGGGTAAAACCACCACGTGCATCAATCTGGCAGCGTCGTTGGTGGCAACCAAGCGCCGCGTATTGCTGATCGACCTCGATCCACAGGGCAACGCCACCATGGGCAGTGGTGTGGATAAGCATGCGCTGGAGCATTCGGTTTACGACCTGTTGATCGGTGAATGCAACCTGGTTGATGCCATGCAGTACTCCGAGCATGGCGGTTATCAACTGCTGCCGGCCAACCGCGACCTGACCGCCGCCGAAGTGTCGCTGTTGGAAATGAAAATGAAGGAAAGCCGGTTGCGTAATGCACTGGCGCCAATTCGCGAGAATTACGATTACATCCTCATCGACTGTCCGCCGGCGCTGTCGATGCTCACCATCAACGCCTTGGTCGCCGCAGATGGCGTGATTATTCCCATGCAGTGCGAGTACTTCGCATTGGAAGGGCTGAGTGATCTGGTCAACAGCATCCAGCGCATTGCCAAGCTGTTGAACCCGAGCCTGAAAATCGAAGGCCTATTGCGTACCATGTACGACCCGCGAATTAGCCTGACCAACGACGTTTCGGCGCAGCTCAAGCAGCATTTCCCAGACCAGCTCTACGACGTGGTCATCCCGCGTAACGTGCGCTTGGCCGAGGCCCCCAGCTTTGGTATGCCTGCGCTGGTGTACGACAAGCAATCGCGTGGGGCCATCGCCTATTTGGCCCTGGCCGGCGAATTGGTCCGTCGCCAGCGTGTTAACGCCCGCACCGCAACCGCATAAGGAAATTCCCATGGCTGTAAAAAAACGAGGACTCGGACGCGGTCTGGATGCGCTATTGGGCGGCTCCAGTGTCAGCGCTCTGCAGGAAGAGGCCGCGCACGTCGACAGCCGGGAACTGCAATACGTGCCGTTGGATTTAATCCAGCGCGGCAAATACCAGCCGCGTCGTGATATGGATTCGACCGCGCTCGAAGAGCTGGCCCATTCGATCAGGGCGCATGGCGTGATGCAGCCGATTGTGGTGCGGCCAATCGGCGAAGGCCGTTTTGAGATTGTCGCCGGTGAGCGCCGTTGGCGCGCGAGCCAGCAAGCTGGTCTGGATAAAATTCCGGCCATGGTCCGCGAGCTTGCTGATGAATCCGCTATTGCGATGGCGCTGATCGAAAATATTCAGCGCGAAGACCTCAACCCCATCGAAGAAGCCATGGCCCTGCAGCGGTTGCAGCAGGAGTTCCAGCTGACTCAACAGCAGGTTGCCGATGCTGTGGGTAAGTCGCGGGTGACCATCAGCAACTTACTGCGCCTGATTGCCCTGCCGGAAGAAATCAAGATCCTGCTGTCCCATGGTGATCTGGAAATGGGCCACGCCCGTGCGCTGCTTGGTTTGCCTGCCGAACAGCAGACTGAAGGTGCGCGACATGTTGTCGCACGCGGGCTGACCGTGCGCCAGACCGAGGCGCTGGTGCGTCAGTGGTTGAACAGCAAAGACAAGCCAGCCGCTGAGGTCAAGGCGGACCCGGACATTATCCGCCTGGAACAGCGACTGGCCGAGCGGCTGGGCTCGCCCGTGCAGATTAAGCACGGGCAAAAAGGTAAAGGTCAGCTGGTGATCAGCTACAGCTCTCTGGATGAACTGCAGGGTGTGCTTGCTCACATTCGCTGAAACAATTGTTTATGTAGTATTGCCCATCCGCGCACTACAGCAGGTTGATCGGTAACAGAGCTGCACCTATACTCGCCGCGCTGTTTTTATGCTTCAAGTTGGTTAATTTTAGCAGCTTGAATCGGAGTGTTGCTGGTTTGGCTATTCGCAATAAAACGCCGTATACCCAGCAACCCGGATTCCCTGTTCTGCTTGCGCAGGCAAGTGTGTGTCTGCTGGTTGCCCTGCTCTTTTTTCTGGGTAAAGGGGTAACCGCCGGTTACTCGGCACTATTGGGCGGCATGATTGCCCTGTTGCCGAATGCGTTTTTTGCGTACAAAGCCTTTCGTTACTTTGGTGCGCGTTCGGCTAAAGACATTGTCCTGTCCATCTGGTCGGGGGCAATGGGTAAATGGATTCTTACAGCAGTGCTGTTTGCGCTGGTGTTTGTGGGCATCGGTCAGTTGGATATTGCGGCGTTGTTCGTCGCCTACCTGCTGGCTGTGGCGGTAGCCGCTAGCGCTCCACTACTGATAAAAAATTTCTGAAGCATTAGAGCGTTTGAGGCGTTTATGGCAAACACCCCGGCAGAGTACATCCAGCATCACTTGCAAAACCTGGTCTATGGCGAACATCCGGAGAAGGGCTGGATTTTGGCTCAGACCCCTGAAGATGTTGCGCAAATGGGCTTTTGGGCCGTTCACGTAGACACCATGGGTTGGTCGGTGTTTATGGGGCTGATTTTCCTCGCCTTCTTCCGCATGGCGGCCACCAAGGCCACCACCGGTATTCCGGGCGGTCTGCAGAACGTTGCGGAAATGTGCATCGAATTCGTCCAGGGCATCGTCAAGGACACTTTCCACGGCCGCAACTCGTTGGTTGCTCCGCTGGCTCTGACGATCTTCATCTGGGTTCTGTTGATGAACAGCCTGAAGTGGATCCCGGTTGACTACATACCGGGTCTGGCTCATGCGCTGGGTCTTGAGTACTTCAAGATCGTTCCAACTGCAGATCCAAACGGCACCTTCGGCATCGCCCTGGGTGTGTTCATCCTGATCATTTTCTACAGCATCAAGGTCAAGGGTATCGGTGGTTTTACCAAGGAGCTGTCGTTTACTCCGTTTAACCACTGGGCATTGATTCCCTTCAACCTGTTTCTCGAAATCATCGGCCTGCTGACTAAGCCTTTGAGCTTGGCTCTGCGTCTGTTCGGCAACATGTATGCCGGCGAAGTGGTGTTCATCCTGATCGCGCTGTTGCCCTTCTATCTGCAATTCGGGCTCAACGTGCCATGGGCGATCTTCCACATTCTGGTGATCCCGCTGCAGGCCTTTATTTTCATGGTGCTGACGGTGGTGTATCTAAGTGCTGCGCACGAAGATCATCATTGATAGCAACTTGATGCCAGTAACCTGTTCAACAAAAAACCTTAACTTCTGAAACTCCGGAGCTTTATTTATGGAACTCGTCTATATCGCTGCTGCCCTCATGATCGGTCTGGGTGCACTGGGCACTGGCATCGGTTTCGCCCTGCTGGGCGGCAAGCTGCTTGAATCCACCGCGCGTCAGCCTGAGCTGGGTCCAATGCTGCAAACCAAGACCTTCCTGATGGCTGGTCTGCTCGACGCCGTACCAATGATCGGTGTTGGTATCGCGATGTACCTGATCTTCGTTGTTGCTCCGGCTGCTGGTGCTTAATCACTTTCCAGTGTGATGCGGGATTCGCCTTGGTGGGTCCCCATAGCTGTGAAATTGACACCGCTCATACGAGATAGCACGAGGTAAATCGCTGTGAACATAAACCTGACCCTGTTCGGTCAAACGATTTCCTTCGCTATTTTCGTCTGGTTTTGCATGAAGTTCGTATGGCCGCCGCTGACCAGCGCCATGCAAGAACGCCAGAAGAAAATCGCCGAAGGTCTGGATGCTGCAGGACGCGCTGAGCGTGATCTGCATCTTGCCCAGGAACGCGCTGCTCAATTACTGCGTGAAAGTAAAGAGCAGGCCAGCGCAATCATCGACCGTGCGAATAAAACCGCTAATTCGATTGTTGAAGAAGCCAAGACCCAGGCTCGCACTGAAGGTGAGAAGTTGATTGCCGGTGCCAAAGCCGAAATCGATCTGGAAGTGAACCGTGCCAAGGATCAACTGCGTGCTCAAGTGGCGGTTCTTGCCGTTGCCGGTGCCGAGAAGATTCTCGAGTCTTCGATAGACGGCGCAGCACACAATGATTTGGTCGCAAAACTGGCCTCACAACTCTAAGCGAGGCAAGCGATGATCAATACCATTACGCTTGGCCGGCCTTACGCTAAAGCCGCTTTTGAGTTCGCCAGCAGTGCCGGTCAGGCTGATGCCTGGTTGGCGATGTTGTCTTTTTCCGCTGCCGCCGTGCAGACCCCGGAAGTAGCACAGCAACTGGCTAATCCAGCGCTGACCAGCGAGCAGAAAGTCAAGATGCTGACTCAGGTGTGCAGTGGCCACGTTGATGACACGTTCATCAGCTACCTCGCCACCCTGAGCAGCAACGATCGTCTGTCGCTACTTCCGGTCATACTTGAGCAATTCACCGTTTTGAAAGCTGAAGCTGAAAGCACCCTCGACGTTGAGGTGCAAACAGCCTTCGAGCTCAGCGCGGAACAACTACAAACCCTGGCTGCCGCGCTTTCCAAGCGGCTTGCTCGAACTGTCCAACCCAAGCCGGTTGTCAATGCTGCCCTTATTGGCGGTTTGTTGATCCGCGCAGGTGACCTGGTCATCGACAGTTCGGTACGCGGCAAATTGAACAAGCTGGCCGAAGCGTTGAAATCCTGATTTGAGGGAACTGGCATGCAGCAACTGAATCCTTCCGAAATTAGCGAAATCATCAAGCAGCGCATTGGCGCGCTGGATGTGACCGCTCAAGCCCGTAATGAAGGCACCATCGTCAGCGTTTCCGACGGTATCGTGCGCATTTACGGCCTCGCCGACGTGATGTACGGCGAAATGATCGAATTCCCTGGTGGCGTTTTCGGTATGGCCCTGAACCTGGAGCAAGACTCCGTCGGTGCAGTCGTACTGGGCGCGTACACCACGCTCGCCGAAGGCATGAGCGCCAAGTGCACCGGTCGCATCCTCGAAGTTCCGGTTGGTCCGGAACTGTTGGGCCGCGTTGTCGATGCTCTGGGTAACCCGGTTGATGGTAAAGGCCCGCTGAACAACGTCGCTACCGACGCTGTTGAAAAGGTTGCACCAGGCGTGATCTGGCGTAAGTCGGTCGACCAGCCGGTGCAAACCGGTTACAAGTCGGTTGACGCCATGATCCCGGTTGGCCGTGGCCAGCGTGAGCTGATCATCGGTGACCGTCAGATCGGTAAAACCGCTCTGGCCATCGATGCCATCATCAACCAGAAGAACAGCGGCATTAAGTGCGTCTACGTCGCCATCGGTCAGAAGCAATCGACCATCGCCAACGTGGTACGCAAGCTGGAAGAAAACGGTGCGCTGGCTAACACCATCGTTGTCGCGGCTTCTGCGTCCGAATCCGCTGCGCTGCAGTTCATTGCACCGTACGCCGGTTGCACCATGGGCGAATACTTCCGTGACCGCGGCGAAGACGCGCTGATCGTGTATGACGATCTGTCCAAGCAAGCAGTGGCTTACCGCCAGATTTCCCTGCTGCTGCGCCGTCCGCCAGGCCGTGAAGCCTACCCAGGCGACGTGTTCTATCTCCACAGCCGTCTGCTGGAGCGCGCTTCCCGCGTTTCCGAAGAGTACGTTGAGAAGTTCACCAATGGCGCTGTGACCGGCAAAACCGGTTCCCTGACCGCGCTGCCGATCATCGAAACCCAGGCTGGCGACGTTTCCGCGTTCGTTCCGACCAACGTGATTTCCATCACCGACGGTCAGATCTTCCTGGAATCGGCCATGTTCAACTCGGGTATCCGTCCTGCGGTCAACGCCGGTATTTCGGTATCCCGCGTAGGTGGTGCTGCTCAGACCAAGATCATCAAGAAGCTCTCCGGTGGTATCCGTACCGCTCTGGCTCAGTACCGTGAACTGGCAGCATTCGCCCAGTTCGCTTCTGACCTGGACGAAGCCACCCGTAAGCAGCTTGAGCACGGTCAGCGCGTTACCGAGCTGATGAAGCAGAAGCAGTACGAACCTATGTCCATCGCGCAAATGTCGGTATCGCTGTACGCCGCTGAGCGTGGCTTCCTGACCGACGTGGACGTGAAGAAGGTAGGTGCCTTCGAAGCGGCGCTGCTTGCCTACTTCAACCGTGATCACGCCGATCTGATGGCGAAGATCAACGAGAAGGGTGACTTCAACGACGAAATCGATTCTGGCCTCAAAGCCGGTATCGAGAAGTTCAAAGCCACCCAAACCTGGTAACCGCAGCGGGGGCTTATGCCCCCGCCTGCTTGAACCAAAAGGTGTGAAATGGCAGGCGCAAAAGAGATTCGCAGTAAGATCGCGAGCATCAAAAGCACGCAGAAGATCACCAGCGCCATGGAAAAAGTGGCGGTCAGCAAGATGCGCAGAGCTCAATCGCGCATGGCTTCTGGTCGTCCGTATGCCGATCGTATCCGTCAGGTTATTGGCCATTTGGCCCATGCCAACCCGGAATACCGCCACCCGTTTATGGTGGAGCGCGAAGTTAAGCGCGTCGGCTACATCGTGGTCTCGAGTGACCGTGGTCTGTGTGGTGGCTTGAACATCAACCTGTTCAAGGCACTGCTGAAAAGCATGGCCGAATGGCGTGATGCCAAGGTCGAAGCAGACTTCTGTGTTGTGGGCGGCAAGGGCGCGAGCTTCTTCCGCAGCTACGGCGGTAATGTGGTTGCAGCCATTAGCAAGCTGGGTGAAGAGCCTTCACTCAACGACCTGATTGGCAGTGTAAAGGTCATGCTCGACGCATATAGCGACGGCCGAATTGATCGCCTGTATCTGGTGTCGAATAAATTCGTCAACACCATGACGCAGAAACCGGAAGTGCAGCAATTGCTGCCGCTGGCCGCGACCGAAGAAGAAGGCGTGCAGAAAGGGCTGTGGGATTACCTCTACGAGCCTGATGCACAGTCGCTGCTTGATAGCCTGATGGTTCGCTTTATCGAATCGCAGGTGTATCAGTCCGTGTTGGAAAACAACGCGTGCGAACAAGCGGCCCGGATGATCGCGATGAAGAATGCTACCGACAACGCCGGTGACCTGATCAGTGGTTTGCAACTGGTCTACAACAAGGCGCGTCAGGCAGCGATCACCCAGGAAATTTCGGAAATCGTCGGCGGCGCTGCCGCGGTTTAAGAACGGTTCAAATATTCGAGGAACCAAAGATGAGTAGCGGACGTATCGTTCAAATCATCGGCGCCGTTATCGACGTGGAATTTCCGCGTGATCAAGTGCCGAATATTTATGAAGCGCTGAAAGTAGTCGGCGCTGAAACCACCCTCGAAGTTCAGCAGCAGCTGGGCGACGGCGTGGTACGTACCATTGCGATGGGTTCGACCGAAGGCCTCAAGCGTGGCCTGAACGTCGACAGCACCGGTGCAGTCATCCAGGTACCGGTTGGGGTGAAAACCCTGGGCCGCATCATGGACGTACTGGGCAACCCAATCGACGAAGCCGGCCCAATTGGCGAAGAAGAGCGTTGGGGCATTCACCGCCCAGCACCTTCCTACGCTGAACAGTCGAGCTCCAACGAACTGCTGGAAACTGGCATCAAGGTTATCGACCTGGTTTGCCCGTTCGCCAAGGGCGGTAAAGTCGGTCTGTTCGGTGGTGCCGGTGTAGGCAAAACCGTAAACATGATGGAACTGATCCGTAACATCGCCATCGAGCACAGCGGTTATTCCGTGTTCGCCGGTGTGGGTGAGCGTACTCGTGAGGGTAACGACTTCTACCACGAGATGAAGGACTCCAACGTTCTCGATAAGGTAGCCCTGGTTTACGGTCAGATGAACGAGCCACCAGGCAACCGTCTGCGCGTAGCACTGACCGGCCTGACCATGGCTGAGAAGTTCCGCGACGAAGGTCGTGACGTACTGTTGTTCGTTGACAACATCTACCGTTACACCCTGGCCGGTACCGAAGTATCCGCACTGCTCGGCCGTATGCCGTCGGCAGTAGGTTATCAGCCGACTCTGGCCGAAGAGATGGGCGTTCTGCAAGAGCGTATTACGTCGACAAAGACCGGTTCGATCACCTCGATCCAGGCCGTATACGTACCTGCGGACGACCTGACCGACCCAAGTCCGGCGACCACCTTCGCCCACTTGGACGCCACCGTCGTACTGTCCCGTGACATCGCTTCCCTGGGTATCTACCCAGCGGTTGATCCACTCGACTCGACGTCGCGTCAGCTGGATCCGCTGGTTATCGGCCAGGAGCACTACGACACCGCTCGCGGCGTTCAGTACGTGCTGCAGCGTTACAAAGAGCTGAAGGACATCATCGCGATCCTCGGTATGGACGAGCTGTCTGAAGAAGACAAGCTGCTGGTATCCCGTGCTCGTAAGATTCAGCGCTTCCTGTCCCAGCCGTTCTTCGTGGCTGAAGTATTTACCGGCTCGCCGGGTAAGTACGTCTCCCTGAAGGACACCATCGCTGGTTTCAGCGGCATTCTTAACGGCGACTATGACCACCTGCCAGAGCAGGCGTTCTACATGGTTGGCGGTATCGAAGAAGCCGTCGAAAAAGCCAAGAAGCTGTAATCGGTGCGCCCGGCAACGGGCGCTCACGTGAGGTTAGATATGGCCATGACAGTCCATTGCGATATCGTCAGTGCGGAGGGGGAAATCTTCTCCGGCCTGGTGGAAATGGTGATCGCACACGGCAACTTGGGCGACCTGGGTATTGCACCCGGTCACGCGCCTCTGTTGACCGACCTCAAGCCAGGTCCCATCCGCTTGATCAAGCTGGGTGGCCAGACTGAGGTGTTTTACATCTCTGGCGGCTTCCTCGAAGTTCAGCCGCACATGGTGAAGGTTCTCGCCGACACTGTGCAGCGTGCTGCCGATATCGATGAAGCGGCTGCTCAGGAGGCTCTCAAGGCCGCCGAGCGTGCACTGCACGAGAAAGGCGCGGAGTTTGACTACGGTTCCGCAGCCGCTCACCTGGCTGAGGTTGCGGCTCAGCTGCGTACCGTTCAGCAGTTGCGCAAGAAGTTCGGCGGTTAACTCCGCCGCTTCATCGCCAACGAGTAAAAGGGTAGCCTTGGCTACCCTTTTTCTTTGCCTGTGATTTAGCAGGTAACCCGGATGTAATCCGGGACGATCATCCCCGGATTGCATCCGGGCTACTTAATAGGATCTGCCCTTTATGTCGCTCGATATCGTTATCCTCGCCGCCGGCCAAGGCACTCGCATGCGTTCCGCTTTGCCGAAAGTGCTGCACCCGGTGGCTGGCAAAACCATGCTTGGTCATGTAATCGATACGGCTCGTCTGCTTAAACCGCAAGGCATTCATGTGGTAATCGGCCATGGCGCGGAACTGGTGCGTGAGCGCCTGGCGGCGGATGACCTGAATTTCGTGCTGCAGAGCGAGCAACTGGGCACCGGTCATGCCGTAGCTCAGGCATTGCCGGCCTTGAGCGCCGAGCGCGTGCTGATTCTTTATGGTGATGTGCCGCTGATCGAAGTGGAAACCCTGCAGCGCCTGCTGCAAAAGGTCAGCGAGCAGCAGCTGGGATTGCTCACGGTCAATCTGAATGATCCGACTGGTTACGGCCGCATCGTTCGCGATACTGCGGGCGTAGTGAAAGCCATTGTTGAACACAAAGACGCCAGCGCCGAGCAGCGTCTGATCAGTGAAGGCAACACCGGCATCCTCGCCGTACCGGGGAAAAAGCTGGGCGACTGGCTTGGCCGCTTGTCCAACAGCAACGCCCAGGGCGAGTACTACCTGACGGACGTGATCGCCATGGCGGCAGCCGATGGCCTGGTGGTCGCCACTGAGCAGGCGGCTGACGAGATGGAAGTGTTGGGCGCCAACGACCGCATCCAGCTTTCGCAGCTGGAGCGCCACTATCAGTACCGCGCCGCGCGCCGGTTGATGGTGCAGGGCGTCACTCTGATCGACCCAGCGCGTTTCGACCTGCGCGGCGAAGTCACGGTGGGCCGCGATGTATCGATCGATATCAACGTGATCCTCGAAGGCCAGGTGGTCATCGAAGACGGCGTGCAGATCGGGCCGAACTGCGTGATCAAAAACTCGATCCTGCGCAAAGGTGCCATCATCAAAGCCAACAGCCATCTGGAAGGTGCCGAAATGGGCGAGGGCGCCGATTGTGGTCCGTTCGCGCGTCTGCGTCCGGGTTCAGTGCTGGGCGCTAAGGCCCATGTGGGTAACTTCGTCGAACTGAAGAACGCCAAGCTGGGTGAAGGCGCCAAGGCTGGGCACTTGAGCTACCTGGGCGACGCCGAGATTGGTGCGCGTACCAACATCGGTGCCGGCACGATCACCTGCAACTACGACGGTGCCAACAAGTTCAAAACCGTGCTCGGCGAGGACGTGTTTATCGGCTCCAACAGCGCCCTGGTCGCCCCGGTGACGTTGGGTTACCGCGCCACCACAGGCGCCGGTTCGGTGATTACCGGCGATGTGCCGGATAACACCCTGGCCGTCGGCCGTGCCAAGCAGCGCAATATCGAAGGCTGGAAGCGCCCGGTGAAAATCAGCAAATAAGCGCTGTGTAACGGGCGCTGAGCCGCAAAGCAAAAGGCAGCCAGAGCTGCCTTTTGTCGTTTTCAGGCTTGACGCAAAAGCTTCGTTAGGTTTTGATTCGCACCGCTAACTTTCGAATCGAAACCTTTAATGTCGAAACGCAACACGCCGCAACGCCGTCACACCATTCTTGCCCTGCTCGCCGAGCAAGGCGAGGTGAGTGTGGATGAGTTGTCGAAAGCCTTCGCCACCTCGGAAGTGACCATTCGCAAAGACCTCGCCGCCCTGGAAAAAAGCGGCCTGCTGTTGCGCCGTTACGGCGGTGCGGTGCCCATGCCGCAGGAGCTGATCAGCGATAGCCAGCCGATCTCCCAGTACAAGCAGGCCATCGCCCGCGCCGGTGTGGCGCGCATTCGTGAACATGCGCGGATCATTATCGACAGCGGCACCACCACCGCGGCGATGATCCCGCAACTCGGCCACAAGCCCGGCCTGGTGGTGATGACCAACTCGCTCAACGTGGCCCGCGCCATCAGCGAGCTGGAGCACGAGCCGGTGCTGCTGATGACTGGCGGCACCTGGGACCCGCATTCCGAGTCATTCCAGGGCCAGGTCGCCGAGCAGGTGCTGCGCTCTTACGACTTCGACCAACTGTTTATTGGCGCCGATGGCATCGACCTGAATCGTGGCACCACCACCTTCAATGAATTGCTCGGGCTTAGCCGGGTGATGGCCGATGTGGCCCGCGAAGTGGTGGTGATGGTCGAGAGCGACAAGATCGGCCGCAAGATTCCCAACCTGGAGCTGCCCTGGAGCGGCATCCATACCCTGATAACCGACGAACGCCTCAGCCCTGAGGCGCGTGAACAATTGACTGCGCGCGGCATCAAGCTGATCTGCGCTGCTGTTGAAGCTTAAGGAGAAGACTATGTGCGGCATCGTAGGCGCAGTCGCCGAACGCAACATCACCGCTGTGCTGGTGGAGGGCCTCAAGCGCCTGGAATACCGCGGCTATGACAGCGCCGGGGTGGCGCTGCTGACCGAGCAGGGCACGCTCGAGCGCCGTCGCCGCGTGGGCAAGGTCAGCGAGCTGCAGGTTGCCCTGCAGGCCGAGCCCCTGGCCGGGCGCTTGGGCATTGCCCACACCCGCTGGGCCACCCATGGTGCGCCGAGTGAGCGCAACGCTCACCCGCACTTTTCTGGTAAAGAGCCGGGCCAGGAGCTGGCGGTGGTGCACAACGGCATTATCGAAAACCATGAAGAACTGCGTGAACAGCTCAAGGGCCTGGGCTATGTGTTCAGTTCCGACACAGACACCGAAGTGATCGTGCACCTGCTCAATCACACCTTGAAAACCCAGCCAGACCTCACCGCCGCGCTGAAACAGGCAGTCAAGCAGCTGCACGGCGCCTATGGCCTTGCGGTGATCAGCAGCAAGCAACCGGATCGTCTGCTCGCCGCCCGCAGCGGCAGCCCACTGGTGATCGGCTTAGGGCTCGGCGAGAACTTCCTGGCGTCCGATCAGTTGGCCCTGCGCCAGGTCACCGACCGCTTTATTTACCTGGAAGAAGGCGATATCGCCGAGATCAAGCGTGACAGCGTGCAGATCTGGACGGTCGATGGCCAGCCAGTGGAGCGCGAAAGTGTGCAATACCACGAAGGGGCGGAAGCCGCCGACAAGGGCGAGTATCGCCACTTTATGCTCAAGGAAATTCATGAGCAGCCCAAGGTCGTGCAGCGCACCCTGGAAGGCCGTTTGGGTTCTGACCACGTGCTGGTTCAGGCTTTCGGTCCGCAAGCCGCTGAGCTGTTCGCCAAGGTGCGCAACGTGCAGATCGTTGCCTGCGGCACCAGTTACCACGCCGGTATGGTCGCCCGTTACTGGCTGGAAGGCCTGGCTGGGATTCCTTGCCAGATCGAAGTGGCCAGCGAGTTCCGCTACCGCAAGGTGGTGGTGCAGCCGGATACCCTGTTTGTCAGCATCTCCCAGTCCGGCGAAACCGCCGACACCCTGGCCGCGCTGCGCAATGCCAAAGAGCATGCGCCTGGCCAGGGCGGCTACCTGGCCAGCCTGGCGATCTGCAACGTCGGTATCAGCTCGCTGGTGCGCGAATCCGACCTCACCCTGCTGACCCAGGCCGGCCCGGAAATCGGCGTGGCTTCAACCAAGGCCTTCACCACCCAGCTGGTCGCGCTGATGCTGCTGACCCTGTCCCTTGGCCAGGTGCGTGGCACGCTGGATAAAGGTCTGGAAGCCGAGCTAGTCGATGAACTACGCCGCTTGCCGACCCGTCTGGGCGAAGCCCTGGCCATGGACAGTGTGGTGGAGAAGGTCTCCGAACTGTTCGCCGAGAAGCACCACAGCCTGTTCCTCGGCCGTGGCGCGCAGTACCCGGTGGCAATGGAAGGTGCGCTCAAGCTTAAGGAAATTTCCTATATCCACGCCGAAGCCTACCCGGCTGGTGAGCTCAAGCACGGCCCGCTGGCCCTGGTCGACAGCGATATGCCGGTGGTCACCGTGGCGCCGAACAACGAGCTGCTGGAAAAGCTCAAATCCAACCTGCAGGAAGTGCGCGCCCGTGGCGGTGAGCTGGTGGTGTTTGCCGATGAGCAAGCCGGCATGAGCAATGGCGAGGGTACCCACGTGGTGAACATGCCGCATATCCACGACGCCCTGGCGCCAATCCTATACACCATTCCGCTACAGTTGCTGTCTTATTACGTAGCAGTGCTCAAAGGCACCGACGTCGACCAGCCACGCAACCTGGCTAAGAGCGTAACGGTTGAGTAAGCAGGGGCGAGTTGATGCAGCGTGAAGACATAAAAAACAAGCAAGCCCAGGGTGTGGTCTTTGATACCCATATCATCGTCAACCCGGCCAATACCCGGGAATGGATCGTGCTGTTGAAGAAAGGCGCGGGCACCAGCTTCTTTCTGGTCGATGACCAGGAGCAGGTGGAGTCCTTCGCCGATCTCAATAGTCTGATTGAAGAGCTGCGCCTACTCGGCATAAAGGGCGCGGAGATTCATCTCTAAGCCCTGCCGTTCACCCGAGGCACTTATGCCTATTCGCTATGCGAGAAGCCTGACCGGACGGACGCGCAGTGTCGCAGCCAATCGGCATCTGGGTTTTGCCCTGGCTTTCGTTGCAGGAGCGATCAATGCCGGTGGCTTTCTTGCCGTGCAGCAATACACCTCGCACATGACCGGCATTGTTTCGGCCATGGCCGACAATATCGTTCTGGGCGCTTATGGCCTGGTGTGGAGCGGCCTCGGCGGGGTGCTGTCGTTTCTGTTGGGGGCAGCCTGCTCGACGGTGATGATCAATTACGCGCGGCGCCGCCAGCTGCACAGCGAGTACGCCTTGCCATTGTTGCTCGAAGCCGCGCTGTTGCTGTGTTTTGGTTTTTCTCGGCGCGTCGCTGGCACAGATTACTGGCTTGTTCGTACCGCTGACGGTGATGCTGCTGTGCTTCATCATGGGCCTGCAGAACGCGCTGATTACCAAGCTTTCCAGGGCGGAAATCCGTACCACCCATATTACCGGAATCATCACCGACATCGGCATCGAGCTGGGCAAGCTGTTCTATTGGAACCGCACGCGCGGTCCTGATTGTGCTCGGGTGATGGCCGACCGTCAGCGGTTGTGGATACTCAGCCTGTTGGCGCTGTACTTCTTCCTTGGCGGGGTGGTTGGCGCACTGGGGTTCAACCACCTCGGTTACATCGCCACCGTGCCGCTGGCCTTGCTGCTGGTGTTACTGGCCTGTGTGCCGGCGCTGGATGATCTGCTGCGGCTCACACGGCGCGTATTGCGCCGATAAGCTTGGCCGACTGCCCACGGCTCAGTCTTCTGCCGGCCTGAACAGGTGCTGATGCTCGGCGTTGTACAGCGCCGAGTCGGCGAACTGTTCGGCGTGCAGCACGCGGCCGACGAGGATCAGCGCGGTGCGGCGAAAGCCCTTGGCGCGCACCTGCTCCTCAATGGTGGCGAGGGTGCCGCTGACCCAATCCTGATCTGGCCAACTGGCGCGATGGACCACGGCAATCGGGCAATCCGCGCCGTAATGCGGGAGTAATTCGGCGACTATCTTGCTCATGTGCACCACGCCCAGGTGGATAGCCATGGTCGCGCCGTGGCGCGCCAAGTCGCCCAGCGCCTCGCCCGCGGGCATGTTCGATTTGCTTGCGTAGCGGGTGAGGATCAGCGTTTGCGACACCTCGGGCAGGGTCAGCTCGCTTTCCAGCAGGGCGGCGCAGGCGGCGGTGGCGGTGACGCCGGGGATGATCTGAAAGGCAATGCCCAGCCGGCGCAGGTGACGGATCTGCTCGCCAATCGCGCCATACAGCGACGGGTCGCCGGAATGCACGCGGGCCACATCCTGGCCTTTGTCGTGGGCCTGGCGGATCAGCTTGATGATTTCATCTAGGTGCAGTTCGGCGGTGTTGATCACCTGCTCGGCGCTATGGCCTTCGAGCACTGCTGCCGGCACCAGCGAGCCGGCATAGAGAATCACCGGGCAACTGCGCAGCAACCGCTGGCCCTTGACGGTGATCAGCTCGGGGTCGCCGGGGCCGGCGCCGATAAAGTAAACGGTCATGACACATCCTTGGGTGCAATCGACGCCAGGGCGCAAGTGGCGCTGGCGTTGCGGGTTTTCTCACCGAGCAGATTGGCAGGCGTGCTGCCTATACGCGCGGCCAGGGCCAGGGCGCAGGGTTCGGCGACGGCCGGGCTGCCGGTGGCGGCCAGTGTATGGGGCGAGGCTTGAACAAGGTGCTGATAGTGCAGCAGTTCGGCTGCGCTAAAGCAGCTCAGCTGCAAACCAAGGCGCTCGGCAAGTGCCTGTAGGCCCGGCTCGTCACGTTTATGCTCGATGCTGGCCAGCCCCGCCAGGTTATCCACAGTCAGGCCCTGCACCTGCAGGCTGTGAACCAGCAATGTGGATAAATCTTCAACGCTGCAGTCGCTACGGCAGCCCAGCCCGGCTACTACCTGAATGGCAGCAGCGGGGCGAGTATCGGCAGGGCTAGACATCATCAAGGGCGCTCGGGTTGTGCGGCGGCGTAGCTCATCATGGCGACCGGCAACGGTCAACCGCGATTGACCGGCCGCCATGGCCTGCGTAGCCTTGTCGCGTTCGAGGTTCTGCACCCAGCGGGGTGCAGCTAAGAGGGAACAGGGTGATGCCCTGGCTGCCCCCGCAACTGTGAACGGTCCAAAGCCCTTCGATACACCACTGCCATCGGCGGGAAGGTGAAGGGTCGCGCAAGGCGCAGACCGTGAGCCAGGAGACCTGCCTCTTCACGCTTTCGACAACCGGGCGGGGTGATCCGGTGGTGTTGGCTGACGCCTGCGTGGCTGTCATGTCTGTGCCGCCTCCTGCTCGTCTTTCTTTCGACGCCAGCAGGATTCGCCATGCAAACCCTCGCCAAACTTCCCGTCACCATCGTTACCGGCTTTCTCGGCGCCGGCAAAACCACCCTGCTGCGGCATATGCTCGGTCACGCCGACGGACGGCGCATTGCGGTGATCGTCAACGAGTTCGGCGAGCTGGGCATCGACGGCGAAATCCTCAAACAGTGCTCCATCGGTTGCAGCGAAGAAGAAGCCAACGGGCGCATCTTCGAATTGGCCAACGGCTGCCTGTGCTGCACCGTGCAGGAAGAATTCTTCCCGGTGATGCGCGAACTGGTGGCGCGGCGCGGCGAGCTGGATCATATCCTCATCGAAACCAGCGGCCTGGCGCTGCCCAAGCCGCTGGTACAGGCCTTCAACTGGCCGGAAATCCGCAACGCCTGCACCGTCGATGCGGTCATCACCGTGGTCGACAGCCCGGCTGTGGCCGCCGGCACCTTCGCCGCCTTCCCGGATCAAGTTGACGCGCAGCGCCAGCTTGACCCCAATCTCGACCACGAATCGCCGCTGCACGAACTGTTCGCCGACCAACTGGCCAGCGCTGACCTGGTGATTCTCAACAAGGCTGACCTGCTCGATGCTGCCGCTCTGGCTGCCGTGCGCGCGGAAGTCGCGGAAGAGCTGCCGCCGGCAGTGAAAATCATCGAAGCCCACGGCGGTGAACTGCCGTTGGATGTGCTGCTGGGCCTGAACTGCGAAACCGAGTTGCATATCGATGCACGCAAAACTCACCATGACCTAGAAGGCCATGAAGAGCACGATCACGACGAATTCGATTCGTTCCACGTGGAACTGCCTGAAGCCGAGGAGGCGCGTTTGCTGCAAGCGCTGAAAAGCGCAGTCGGCACCCACGGCATTCTGCGTATCAAGGGCTTCGCAGCGATTCCCGGCAAACCGATGCGTCTGCTGCTGCAAGGCGTCGGCCAGCGCTTCGACAAACACTTCGACCGTGCCTGGCAGGCCGATGAGTCGCGCATCACCCGCTTGGTAGTGATCGGCCAGACGCTGGATCAAGCCACCATTGAAGCCGAGCTCAACGCGGCGCTGGCTGGCTAAGCCCGCATGCACCTGCTACGCACCCAACCTGGCAGCCAAGTCCCGGCCGACAGCATCGCCGACCTTGGCCAGACCCCGGCTGAGTTGGTGATTCTGTGCACCGGCGATTCGCAGTTATCGCTGCTGGCCGAGGTGGCGCGGCAGTTGCCAGCGGATTATCCCAGCCTGCGCCTGGCCAGCCCGGCGCAACTGAGCAATCACGCCTCGGTGGATCTGTATGTCGAGCAGGTGCTGCAGCACGCCAAGGTCATCTTGATTGCCGTGCACGGTGGCGTCAGCTACTGGCGCTATGGCATTGAGCGGTTGATCGAGCTGGCCGAGCGTGGCGTGCGGGTGGCGATGATGCCCGGCTGCGACAACCCCGATCCGGAGCTGATGGGCCTGAGCAACGTGCCGGCCGCCGAGTGCGAGCGACTCTGGCAATACTTGCGCCAGGGCGGCGCGCAGAATGCGCGGCAGCTGTTCAATTGCATCGCTAGCCATTGGCTGCAGCGCGACTACGCCTGGGGCGAACCGCAGCCGTTGCCGCGCGTGGGCTTGTATCACCCGCAGCAGGCCACTCCGGCTTTGGCGGACTGGCAGGCTAATTGGCAAGCGGCTGCACCGGTGGTGGCGCTGCTGTTTTATCGCACCCAGGTGCAGGCGGCGAACACCGGCTTTATCGATGTGTTCTGCCAGCGCCTGCAGGCCCAAGGCCTTAACCCGCTGCCGATTGCCGTGGCCAGTCTTAAGGAGGCGGCTTGCCTGGCCCAAGTCGAAACCTGGCTGGACGAGACTGACACTGCGCTGATCATCAACACCACCGCATTCGCTTTATCTAACCCGGAAGCGCCGAGCGCACGGCCCTTTCGCCGTGATATCCCGGTGCTGCAAGCCATTTGCTCGCTGGACAACCACGAACAATGGCAGGCCAATGCCCAGGGCCTCGGCGGCCGTGACCTGGCCATGCACATCGTGCTGCCCGAGCTGGACGGCCGCCTGATCACCCAGCCGATCAGCTTTAAGGGCTTGGCCTGGCGCAGCGAGCGCAGCCAGAGCGATGTGGTCTGTTACCAGCCCCATCTGCCGGGGATGGATTTCGTCGCCGAGCTGGCGCGCAACTGGATTGCCCTGGCGCACAAAGGTAACGCCGACAAACGCATCGCCCTGGTGCTGGCCAACTACCCGACCCGCGACGGCCGTATCGGCAATGGTGTCGGCCTGGACACCCCGGCAGCGGCGCTGAATATCCTCAAGGCGCTGCAACAGCAGGGCTATCCGGTGGAAGGCTTGCCCAACAGCGGCACCGCGCTGATCCACCAGCTGCTTGGCGGTGTGACCAATGATCTGGACATGCTCGACGCGCGGCCTTGCGCGCAGAGCCTGGCGCTGGATGAGTACCTGGCGTTCTTCCACAGCCTGCCGGCGGCCAACCAGCAGGCGGTGCGTGAACGCTGGGGCGAACCGCAAAGTGATCCGATGTTCCGCGGCGGGCGGCTGATGATCGCAGGCCTGCGCTTCGGCCTGACCTTTGTCGGCATCCAGCCGGCGCGCGGTTATCAGCTGGATGCGGCGGCGGTGTATCACGATCCCGATCTGGTGCCGCCGCATGGCTACCTGGCGTTTTATTGCTGGATTCGTACGGCATTTGCGGCGAACGCCGTCATACACGTAGGAAAACACGGCAACTTGGAATGGCTGCCGGGCAAGAGCGTGGGCCTGTCCGAGCAGTGCTGGCCGAGCGCGATTCTTGGTCCGCTGCCGAATATCTACCCGTTTATCGTCAACGACCCGGGCGAGGGCGCCCAGGCCAAGCGGCGCACCCAAGCGGTGATCATCGACCACCTGATGCCGCCGCTGACCCGCGCGGAAAGCTACGGTCCGCTGCGCGATCTGGAGCGCCTGGCCGACGAATACTACGAGGCCAGCCAGCTCGACCTGCGCCGCGCCGCCGAGCTGCGCGGCGAGATTCTGCTCAAGGTGCGCGAGGCCAGCCTCGATCGCGAACTGGGCCTGCAGCTCAATGCTGATCCCAATAGCTGGCTGCCGCAGCTGGATGCCTATTTGTGCGATTTGAAGGAATCGCAGATCCGCGACGGCCTGCACGTATTCGGCGAATCGCCGGCCGGCACGCTGCGTCGCGACACCCTGCTAGCGCTGCTACGCATTCCCCGTGGCGACGGCCAGGGCGGCAACGCCAGCCTGCTGCGCGCCCTGGCCCGCGATCTTGAACTGGACTTCGATCCGCTCGACTGCGAGATGACTGCACCCTGGCTGGGGCTGCGCCCGGCTGTGATGCAGAGCCTGAGCGATGACAGTTGGCGCAGCGCCGGCGATACCCGTGAGCGGTTGGAGCTGCTGGCCTTGCAGCTAATTGAGGCTACGGATCTCGCATTCGTTGGCGCGGAAAGTACCCAGGTGCTGCAACGCCTGCGCGAGCAGATCGCGCCGCTGCTGGATGCCTGTGGCCCGGCGGAATTGCACGGCCTGCTGTCAGCGTTGAACGGACGTTTCGTGCCAGCCGGGCCAAGTGGTGCGCCGAGTCGCGGGCGGCTGGATGTGCTGCCCACCGGGCGCAATTTCTACAGCGTCGATGTGCGCAACCTGCCGACGCCGACGGCTTGGCGCATCGGCGTGCAAGCGGCGGATCGTCTGCTGGAGCGGCATTTGCAGGACCACGGCGACCACCTGCGCCAGCTCGGTCTGTCGATGTGGGGCACGGCGACCATGCGCACCGGCGGTGATGACATGGCCCAGGCCCTGGCGCTGATGGGTGTGCGCCCGGTGTGGCAGGCCGGCAGCCAGCGCGTTGAACGCTTCGAGGTGCTGCCGTTGACGCAACTCGGCCGCCCGCGGGTGGACGTGACCTTGCGCGTTTCCGGGTTCTTCCGCGATGCCTTTAGCAACCTGATCCGCCTATTCGATGACGCGGTGCAGGCGGTGGTTGATCTCGATGAGCCGGAGAATATGAATCCGCTGTCGGCACGCGTTTGGCGCGAGTCTCTGACCTTGCAGGACGGCGGCTTGGATGAAACCGAGGCGCGCAAGCAAGCCGGCTGGCGGGTGTTTGGCTCCAAACCGGGTGCCTATGGCGCGGGTGTACAGAACGCCATTGACCAGCGGCTGTGGGAAACCCGCGCGGACCTGGCCGAGGTCTACCTCAACTGGGGCGGTTATGCCTACGGCGCGCACAGCGACGGCACCCCGGCGCGCGCGCAGTTCGCCGAGCGCCTGGAGCAGATGCAGGCGGTGCTGCACAACCAGGACAACCGCGAGCACGACATCCTCGATTCCAACGACTACTACCAGTTCCAAGGCGGCATGCTCGCGGCGGTGGAAACCCTGCGCGGGGCCAAGGTGGCCAGCTACCACGGTGACAACAGCCAGCCCGACAACCCGCGCATCCGCACCTTGAAGGAAGAGCTGAACCGCGTGGTGCGCTCCCGAGCGGCCAACCCCAAGTGGATCGAGGGCATGAAGCGCCATGGCTACAAGGGGGCGTTCGAGTTAGCGGCGACCATCGACTACCTGTTCGCCTTTGACGCCACCAGCGAGCTGGTCGACGACCACCAATACGCGCTGCTCACCGATGCCTACCTGCTCGACACCGACACCCGCGACTTTATCCAGCAGCACAACCCCGGCGCCCTGCAGGACATCCTCGAACGCCTGCTCGAAGCCCAGCAGCGCGGCCTCTGGCAGCACCCCGGTGAGTACCGCGAAGCGTTGGAAAACCTGCTGATTGACAGCGAAGAATCGTAGGGTGGATGGCGCTTTATCCATCCACCAAAAACACCGCCCTGGTGGACGAGAAAAGTGTCGTCCACCCTACGCAACCTGATGGACTGCAACCATGACCGATAGCCACTTCCCCCTCGCTGCCGTGGTCGGCGCAGACGACCTGAAACTGGCGCTGTGCCTGGCGGCGATTGATCCGGCGATTGGCGGCGTACTGATCGAAGGACCGCGCGGTATGGCCAAGTCGACCCTGGCCCGTGGCCTGGCCGATCTGTTGGCCAGCGGCACCTTTGTCACCTTGCCGCTGGGCGCGAGCGAGGAGCGCATCGTCGGCACCCTGGATCTGGACGCGGCGCTGGGTGAGGGCCGCGCGCAGTTCAGCCCCGGTCTGTTGGCCAAGGCCAATGGCGGCGTGTTGTATGTCGATGAGGTTAATCTGCTGCCCGATCATCTGGTCGATCTGCTGCTGGATGCCGCTGCCAGCGGCGTCAACCATATTGAGCGCGACGGTATTTCCCATCGGCATGCCGCGCGTTTTGTGCTGATCGGCACCATGAACGCGGAAGAGGGCGAGTTGCGCCCGCAACTGCTGGATCGCTTCGGCCTTAACCTGGCCCTGGATGCCCAGCCGCAACCTGCCCAGCGCGCCGAGATCGTCCGTCGCCGCCTGGCCTTCGATGCCGATCCGCAGGCGTTTCTTGAGCGCTGGCAAACCCAGCAGGACGAACTGCGCGAACGCTGCCAGAGCGCCCGTGCGCGCTTGGCGGCGATTCCGCTGGATGACGCCGCCCTGGAGCAGATCAGCCAGCGCTGCTTCGCCGCCGCTGTCGATGGCCTGCGCGCCGATCTGGTCTGGCTACGCGCCGCCCGTGCCCATGCCGCCTGGCGCGGTGCCGAATGCATTGAGGCGGTGGATATCGACGCGGTAGAAGACTTCGTGCTGCGTCACCGCCGCCGGTATACCCCGCCGCCGGCTGCGCAACCGCCACAGTCTCAACCCGAATCGCCGCCCGGCAACAGCGCTCCCGTTGAGCAACCGCAAGGCGAAGGCCAGTGGGGCGAGTTACCCGTCCAGGCGCAAAGCCTCGGCGAACGGCGTGAACCGCCGCGCTGGGCAAAAAAGCCCTAGGCATCCGCCCGCGCACAGCCCTAGGCGCGGATGCCCGGGCCGCTCCCGGCACACTCGGCAATGGTCGCAACGGTGCCAGTCGCAGTGGCGCGGCGGGGCGTATCGATTGGCCGGCGAGCCTACTTAAAGGCCGTCCGCGCAGCCGGCAGGATCTCGTGCTGCGCCCACGCAGCACCAAGCCGGCGGAACTCTGGCTGGTGATCGTCGATGCCTCGGCCTCGACCCGCCGTCATGGCGCGCTCAGCAAGGCCAAGGGTCTGCTCAGTGAAGTATTCGAACAGGCGCGCCGGCAACGCGCGCGGTTGGCATTGCTGCACGCCACTGGCCGTCAGGCGCAGTGGCTATGGCAAGGGCAGAAAGCCTCCCAAACTTTGCAGGATTGGCTCGCCGAGCTGGGCGCGGGTGGCGGCACGCCGCTATTTGATGCTTTGCAGCAGGGCGCCGACTGGCAGGCGCGGCGGCAGCGTCTGCACCCGGCCGAGCGTCAGCGTTTATTGATCATCACCGATGGTCGCCTGCGCGACTGGCCGGCGTTAACCCCAAGCGCCTGCCCGGCGCTGCTGGTGGATATCGAAAGCGCACCGATCCGCCTGGGCCGCGCGCGCCAGCTGGCCACTGAGCTGGGCGCGGACTACCGACATATCGATTCGCTGCCGCTGATAGCCGGCCGCCTGGAGACCGCCTTATGAAAACCCTGTTGATAATCGGCATCGGTGCCGGCGACCCGGATTACCTGACTGTGCAGGCGATCAACGCGCTTAACCGCACGGACGTGTTCTTTCTGATGGACAAGGGCAGCGCCAAGGACAGCCTGATTGGCCTGCGCAAGACCATCTGCGAGCGCTTTATCCAGGGCCGCGACTACCGCTTTGTCAGCGCCGACTGCCCGGAGCGGGTGCGCGATGTACCGGACTATCGCGGCAGCGTGGTCGACCTCAATCAGGACAAGCAGCAGGTGTTCGAGGGCATGCTCCGCGAGCAGATGGCCGACGGCGAAACCGGCGCCTTTCTGGTCTGGGGCGACCCGGCGCTCTACGACAGCACCCTGCGCATCGTCGAGCAGATCGTGAGTAACAGCAGCGAGCAGATCGAGTACGAGGTGATCCCCGGCATCACCAGCCTGCAAGCCCTGGCGGCCAAGCATAAGGTCTGCTTTAACAGTATCGGCCAGGCCTTCCAGATCACCCCGGCGCGCCGTCTGGCCGAAGCCGGCTTCCCCGATGGCCTGGATAGCGTGCTGGTGATGCTCGACGCCCAGGATACCTACCAGCGCTTTGTCGACCAGGCCATGCAGATCTACTGGGGCGCCTATATCGGCACCCCGGATGAGGTGCTGATTGCTGGGCCGCTCAGTGAGGTCGCCGAGACTATTCGCACTCGCCGTGCAGAACTGCGTGAGCAGCATGGCTGGATTATGGATAGCTACTTGCTGCGCAAGCTCGGCTCTTAACCCGGACGCTAAACGCGCCGTCTGTCCTGCATACCAGCCACAACTGGCCGGATGATCCCCAAGGCCGTAATATTCGCGGCCCTCGTTATCTCGCCACGCCCCACAGGGCATGGCTTTTGGGCCATTTATGAAAGTAAAACGTCTACGCGCCGATGTTCTGGCCGGGCTGACCACCTCGTTCGCCCTGGTGCCCGAGTGCATCGCCTTCGCCCTGGTCGCCCAGCTCAATCCGCTGATGGGGCTCTACGGCGCCTTTATCATCTGCACCCTCACCGCTCTGTTCGGCGGGCGCCCGGGTATGGTTTCCGGTGCCGCCGGGTCGATGGCGGTGGTGATAGTCGCGCTGGTGGTACAACACGGCGCGCAGTACCTGCTCGCGACCGTGCTGCTGGGCGGATTGCTGATGATCGCCTTCGGCCTGCTGCGTCTGGGCAAGCTGATCCGCATGGTGCCGCACTCGGTGATGCTCGGTTTCGTCAATGGCCTGGCGATCATCATTGCCCTGGCCCAACTGGAGCATTTCAAGGAGGGCGAGGCCTGGCTCAGCGGCCATGCGCTGTATCTGATGCTCGGGCTGGTGGCGCTGACCATGGCGATTGTCTACCTGCTGCCGCGCCTGACCCGCAGCGTGCCGCCAGCGCTGGTGGCGATCCTCGGTGTGGGCCTGGCGGTGTACCTGCTCGGCCTGCCGACCCACACCCTGGGCGATATGGCGCACATCGCTGGCGGCCTGCCGGAGTTTGCTTTGCCGCAGGTGCCCTGGACCCTGGAAACCCTGCGCATCATCGCCCCCTACGCGATATTGATGGCCCTGGTTGGCCTGCTGGAAACCCTGCTGACCCTGAACCTGACCGACGAGATCACCGAGAGCCGTGGCTACCCGGACCGCGAGTGCGTGACCCTGGGCGCGGCCAATATGGCCTCCGGGTTGTTCGGCGGCATGGGCGGCTGCGCGATGATCGGCCAGACCGTAATCAACCTCAGCTCCGGCGGTCGCGGGCGTCTTTCCGGCGTGGTCGCCGGGGTGATGATCCTGCTGTTTGTGCTGTTTCTCTCGCCGCTGATCGAACTTATCCCGCTGGCCGCGCTGGTCGGCGTGATGTTCGTGGTGGCGCAGCAGACCTTCGCCTGGGCCTCGCTGCGGGTGCTGAACAAGGTGCCGCGCAACGATGTGCTGGTGATCATCGCGGTTACCACAATCACCGTGTTCACCGACCTGGCCACCGCCGTGCTCTGCGGCATCATCATCGCCGCGCTCAACTTCGCCTGGCAGCACGCCCGCGAGCTGTATGCCGAGAGCCATCTGCAGGACGACGGCAGCAAGCTCTACAGCCTGCACGGCACGCTGTTCTTCGCTTCGACCACGCCCTTTCTCAACCAGTTTGATCCGGCTAACGACCCCACCCACGTGACCCTCGACTGCCGCCATCTGAGCTTCGTCGATTACTCGGCCATCGCCGCCCTAAAAACCCTGCGCGAGCGCTACAGCAAAGCCGGCAAACACCTACGCGTGCTGCACCTGTCCGAGCGCTGCAAGCAACTGCTTAAACGCTCGGGTACGCATCACGATTGAGTGCGGGAGAGAGGGGGGGAGTGGGTGGCTAGTTGCAGTATAAGAGGGTTAGCCGATGCGCTGTTTTTCCCTGTTTCAGTCTTAGCATCGCGTGCATCTGCACTGAGCGAATCTAAGTAGTCAGCCCCAGGGACTAGTCTTTCACCACATGTAAATAGCAAAATATATGCATGTATAGCTAAATTAACTATATTTACCTATGCTTTGCTAGAGATTAGGGGAGATAGGAAATATGGATCCGTACCGTAACCCTTTTGCGCCAGGTGCAGGAAGTAGGCCGCCTGAACTTGCGGGGCGCGATGCAACCCTTGAGGCCGCAAGGATCTCGTGTGGCCGCGCCATTAAAGGGCGGAGTGCCCGATCCATCATGCTCCTCGGGTTGAGGGGGACCGGCAAGACAGTCCTGCTTAATGAAATAGGGAAAATCGCTCAGGAAGAAGGCCTTCTGGTTTCTAAGGTGGAGTCTCCAGAACGTGAGAGCCTTGCACGCCTTCTCTATCCTGAAATGCGAAAGGTCATGCGCTCCCTTTCGGGTATCGAGGCAGCTAAGCAAATCGCCAGCCGAGGATTAAAGGGCCTTCGCAGTTTTGCGGCAATCTTTAGGATTGATATTGCTGGTGTTGAGGTCGGCGTTGAACCAGAGCCCGGTCTCGCTGATAGCGGAGATCTTCAGTACGATCTTCCGGACCTTTTTGATGTAATTGGTCGGGCAGCACAAGCGGCAGGTAAGGGGTGGATTCTTCTAATTGACGAAGTGCAGTACCTTTCCGAGGCAGATCTATCAGCACTAATCGTTTCCATCCACCGTATGTCTCAGGAAGGCCTCCCAGTACTTCTTGTAGGTGCTGGTCTTCCACAAGTCGCGCGGCTCGCAGGCGAAGCAAAGTCCTATGCAGAGCGGCTTTTTCTTTACCCGGCAGTAGGGGCTCTCGATCAACCGTCTGCTATTCAGGCTGTTGAAAAGCCGATAGTGGATGAGGAAGCCACTATCGAACCGACTGCACTCGGCGAAATCGTCGAACGTACACGCGGCTATCCCTTCTTCCTCCAAGAGTGGGCCTCCACAGCTTGGAACAATGCCGAGGGACCAGAAATCACCCTTGATGACGTGAGCCAATCCTATGCCGAGACTTTAGCTTCACTTGATGCGGGTTTCTTCAGGGTTCGTATTGATCGGCTGACAAAGTCAGAAGTTCAGTTTGTTAAAACCATGTCGGAATTGGGCGATGGCCCTTATGCGATGGCTGATATTGCCAAAGCAATGGCGCGAACTCAGTCATCGCTTGGGCCCACTCGGGCTAACATTATTTCTAAGGGGATGATCTACAGCACGGATCACGGCTATCTAAACTTTACTGTCCCCCTTTTTGCGGAATATATGCGACGGCAGAGGTGAGCTTGCAGTAGGGTCAGCGTAGCGATCCCCATACTGTGCCCAGCCCATCATCTGTGAATTGCTGAAGCCATGATGTGTATCGCAGGCTCAATCCATCCTACGACTGCGGATAACTCCTTGGCGTATACACCCACTCCCCACCTTCGGCACGCGGAAAGCGGCAGGTTTGGCTGGAGCCGATAATCACCAGGGTGCGCATATCGACCATCTCTGGCGTCAGTTCGCCCAGGGTTAGGCTGCGCAGGGTTTCGCCGGGGCGGCCGATATCGCGGCCGAGGACCACCAGGGTTTCCGGCGTGCGTTGCTGGCGGACGATGTCCAGCGCAGAGCCGAGCTGCCAGGGGCGAGCTTTGGAGATGGGGTTGTAGAAGGCCATTACCAGGTCGGCGGCGGCGGCGTGTGCCAGGCGCTTTTCGATAATGGCCCAGGGCTTGAGGTTGTCCGACAGGGAGATCAGGCAGAAGTCATGGCCCAGCGGCGCGCCGGCCTTGGCGGCGGTGGCCAGCGCAGCGGAAACCCCGGGGAATACCTGCAAGTCGACCCGCTGCCATTCGGCGTCGGTGGATTCATGCAGGGCTTCCAGCACGGCGGCGGCCATTGCGAACACGCCGGGGTCGCCAGACGACACCACCACCACGCGCCGGCCGCTGGCGGCCAGTGCAAAGGCATGGCGGGCGCGCTGCATTTCTTCACGGTTATCGGTGCAGTGGCGCACCTGCTCTGGGCGCAGCGGGCCGGCCATATTGATATAGGTTTCGTAGCCGAGCAGGTCCTGCGCCTCATCCAGCGCCTGGCGCGCGGCGGGCACCATAAATTCGGCGGCACCGGGGCCGAGGCCGATCACCGTCAGGCGGCCACGGGGGCGGCCGAGTTGCGTGGCGTCGATCGGCGCAGCGGCCAGCAGCAGACGCAGGTTGGCGTGCTGGCTATGCAGCGGCGGCAGTTGCGTGGCGTCGTCGATAAAACGCAGCGGCAATTTCAGTTGTGCAGCGGCGCTGTGCAGGTCGGCGTCGGCCATCAGCACTGGCGCGGCCAGCAGGCAGGCCAGGCTTTGTGGGGCTAGCTTGCTGGCATGCAGCGCCTGCTGCAGTTCGCCAAGCAAATCGGCGCCGGCGCGTTCGACCCAAACGGCCACTTGCTGCGGGTGGATCAGCAGTTCATCGGCATTGGCGGCGCGGTTATGGGGGCTGATATGGATCACCCGTGCGGCGTCGTCAGTCACCGGCAGCTTGGCTTGCATCAGCCAGGGCGCGTCGCCTTCGATACGCACGGCCTGGCCGCCGAGCAGGTCGCTGACAAAGCCTTTGCCCTGCTCCAGGTCGGCCAGCACATAGCCTGCAGGCGGCTCCAGCAAACAGGTGCCAAAACGCAATTCGCCGCTGGTGGTGATCGCCGCGCTGACTTGCAGGTGCGCAGCCAGCTCACGCGCCATGCGGTTGACCCCGCCGAGACCGCCGAGCAGCGGCACCACGGCGCTGCCATCTTCGGCGACGGCCAGCACCGGCGGTTCACTGTCTTTCTCGCCCAGTACGGCGGCCAGGCTGCGAATCACGATGCCGGCGGCGCACAGCACGATCAGCGGCGTACCGGCGCGGTAGAGCGCGCGCAGGGTGTCGCCGAAGTCTTCATATACCCGTTCAACGTCAGTCACTCGGCTGCCCAGGCCATGAATTTCGACCTGTGGATAAAGTGCCTGGATACGCCGCGCGCAAGGCAGGGCGGAGGGGCCGAGGATGATAATGGCGGGAGAGCGGTTCATGCGGATTCCATCTGTGCCGTGTGTATGTTGGGTAGGGTGGATGACGCTTTTTTCATCCACCATCGCGGTTGGTGGATGGGTGAAGCGCCATCCACCCTACGGGTCTGTCGCGGCTAAAGCCCCTCCCACGGGTTGTTTGCAGTTTGCTAACCGCGCCATTTCTCGCCGGGGATGACGATCATCGAGAAGTACGGCGAAGACATTGGCTCCACTTCATCCAGTGGGACGATGCGTTGGTTGCCCATGGTGGCGCGTTCGACGTAGTGGGCGCGCTGGTCGATGCCCAGCTCCTGCAGCACGCGGCGGACTTTCTCGAAGTTGCGCCCGAGCTTCATCACCACGGCGGCTTCGGCGCTGTGCAGGCGCTGCTTGAGTTCGTCTTCGGGGAGTACGCCGGAGAGCACGCTCAGGCTCTGGTTGCGGTACACCAGCGGGGTGCCGAGCACCGAGGCGCAACCGAGCATGGAGCACACGCCGGGCACCACTTCTACGTCGTAACGGTCTGCCAGGCGGTCGTGCAGGTACATATAGGAGCCGTAGAAGAACGGGTCGCCTTCGCAGATCACCGCCACGTCATGGCCGGCGTCGAGCCGGGCGGCGATCTGCACCGCGCAGGTGTCGTAGAAGTCGCTGATCACATCTTCATAGCTGAGTGGCGCGGCGAGTTTTTCCGTGGTCACCGGGTACACCAGCGGCATGCGTACCTGCGCGTCGGTGAGGTGCTGTTCGATAATGCCGAAGGCGTTGCCACCGTGACCTTTGTTGGCTTTAGCCTTGGCCACAAAGTAGCCGACCACCGCTGCCGACTGCAGCAAACGCAGGGCTTTGAGAGTGATCAGCTCCGGGTCGCCGGGGCCGACGCCGATGCCGAGTAGACGGCCTTTTTGCACGCTCATCACTCCACCTCCGTGGCCAGGGCGTTGACCGCTGCCACCGCCATGGCGCTACCGCCACGGCGGCCGCGCACGATCACATAGGGCACGCCACGGCTGTCGGCAGCGAGGGCGTCCTTGGATTCCGCCGCGCCGATAAAGCCCACCGGCATGCCGATAATCAGCGCCGGTTTCGGTGCGCCGGCGTCGAGCATTTCCAGCAGGTAAAACAGTGCGGTGGGGGCGTTGCCGATCACCACCACGCTGCCTTGCAGATGCTTGCGCCAATGTTCCAATGCGACTGCCGAACGGGTATTGCCCAGGACGCGGGCCTGCTCAATCACGCCGTCGTTATGCAGGGTGCAGATCACCGGGTTGTTGGCGGCCAGGCGCGGGCGGGTGATGCCTTCGGCGACCATCCGCGCATCGCAGAGAATCGCCGCGCCCTTGGCCAATGCGGCGCGGCCGGCAGCGCCGGCGCCTGGGGAGAAGCGCAGGTCCTGCACCACATCGACCATGCCGCAGGCGTGGATAACCCGCACGGCGAGCTTTTCCAGATCAGCCGGAATGGCACTGAGGTCAGCCTCGGCGCGGATGGTGGCGAAGGACTGGCGGTAGATTTCCTGGCCGTCGCGGATGTACTCAAGCATCGTTGTTTCCTGTTGCGCAGTGGGTGGCGAACCAGTCGCCTGCCTCGTCGATCGTTATGGCGTCGGCCAATAGCTGGCCGAAACCCGGCTGCTGTGGCGTGCGTTGGTAGAGCTGGTAATGCCCGGCGCTGCTGGCCAGCAGGGTAAAAGGCGCGGTATGCGCGGCGGCGCAGGAGCGCGGGCAGGCACTTAGATGTACTTGCGGCCGCGCTGTGTTGGCGCGCAGGTGCTTGGCGAGCAACAAGGCGTCGGCTTTGCTGTCGGCCAGGCCCTTGGCGCAGGCGGCTGAGCCGGTGCAGGCGATCAGATTGCTAAGTGGTTCCTGCGCATCGATCAGCAGGCCGAGTTCGGCCAGTTTGTGCAGCAGGTTGTCTGCCGATGGCTTGGGGATATTCGGCAGCAACAGGCCCTGCCAGGGCGTCAGGCGCAGGCTGGCATCGCCATGGTGCTCAGCCAGCTCGGCCAGTGCTTTGAGTTGCGCGGCGTCGATCCGGCCCAGGCGCGCGGCGGCGGCAACCATGCACAGGCCGCTTTGCTGCTGTGGATAAATACCTATCGGCGCGTGCTCGCTGACCGGCGAGCGTTGCCAATCGGCTGGCGCCGCTTGTACGGCAAAGGGCAGGCGCGTTTGCAGTTGTTGCAGCAGTTGGCTAGCTGGAATCACGCTAAGCAGTTGGCGCATACGGCTGTGTGCGTTGCCGGCCAGTTCGATAAACAGCCTGAGCAGTTGTTCCACCAGCGGCACGATTTGCTCAACGTTGACCACGCCCAGCGGCTGATCACCGGGGCAGCCAGCCAGGCCAAAGGCCAAGCGAGCCGGCGAGCCGGGCAGGGCGCTAAGCCAGATATCGTGGGGGTGTTCGAGCATCGCCAAGGCTTCGCCGCCGTCCAGCTGCAGGGCGAACTTGGCCGACAGCCCATGCAGCGCCGGGGTGTTCTGCAGCAGCTCAAGCAACGCGGCGGCCAGTGGGCGGGTGTCGAGCAGGGCCTGCGGATCGAGGCCGGCGGCGGGGCTGAGCAGCAGGTTGCGCACGTCATCAGCCGCGGGGTTGCTGGGGCCAAGCTCGGCGGCGAGCAGGCGCTCGATCAGATCGGCCTGCTGGCCTGGCAACACGCCACGAATTTGCAGATTGCTGCGGTTGGTCAGCTCCAGCACGCCGCTGGCGCAGCGCTCGGCAGCCTCGGCGATGGCGCGTGCCTGTTGGCTGCTGAGTACGCCGCCGGCCAGCTTGACCCGGCAGATGCCGCCGTCCAACGCCTGAACGATACGCAGCAGGCCGGGGCACGCACTAGGGCGTGGGTCGGGCAGGTCGGCGGAGGTTAGACGGTCGCGCAAACGGTTCACCAGCAACAAAGACGCGGCGACCGAACCAGCGAAACCCGCCCACAGGGGATTTCATGGCATCGGTACACCCCGCCCGATGTTGGCACTCGCGACTAGCGTCGTCGGCAGGTCTCCTGGCTGACAGGTCATCATCTGGCGCGGCCTTCCCGGTTTCCCAGTGGCGCAGTGGCGGCAGACTCGCTGTTTACAGTTGCGGGGGCAGCTCGGTCACGATCAGCGGATCGCTCCGGATTCCCTCTTAGGCCCCTCGCACCATGGCGGTGGGCACCGACGAAGCCTGTATTATGCCCGCTTTGTTTGATGCGCTGACACCCTAGCTTGTCGGGCGGGGGCAGAGGAGTGGGTATGACGGCCTGGTTAACCCTGGTGGGCATTGGTGAAGACGGTTACGCCGGGCTGGGTGAGGCAGCGCGCCAGGCGCTGGGCGAGGCGCAGTGGATTGTTGGCAGCCCACGGCAGCTGGCGCTGTTGCCTAGCGATCTGCCAGGGCAGCACGAACGCTGGCCCAGCCCCTTTAGCCTGGAGCCGGTAATGGCGCGGCGCGGGATGCCGGTGTGCGTGCTGGCCAGCGGCGACCCGCTGTTCTATGGCGTGGGCGCGAGCCTGGCGCGGCAGCTGCCGGCAGAGGAATTGCAGGTGTTCTCTTCGCCCTCATCCGTCTCACTGGCTGTTGCTCGCCTGGGTTGGCCACTGCAGGACGTGACGGTGCTGTCGCTTGTGGCGCGGCCGTTGGCGGCGCTGCAGGCGCAGATTTTCCCCGGCGCGCGGCTGCTGCTGTTGAGTAATGACGGTGACAGTCCGGCGGCGGTGGCCGAGCTGCTGCGTGAACGCGGTTTTGGTCCCAGCCGTTTGACCGTTTTGGAACATTTGGGCGGCGATCAGGAACGGCGCATCGATGGTCTGGCCAGCGACTGGGCCGTGCCGCGCGCTGCCGATCTCAATCTGCTGGCCATCGACTGCGTGGCGGGCGCCGATGCACGCCTACTGCCGCTGACGCCGGGGTTGCGCGACGACCTGTATCGGCACGACGGCCAACTGACCAAGCGCGATGTGCGCGCCATCACCCTGGCGCGTCTGGCGCCGCAGCCCGGTGAGCTGCTCTGGGATGTTGGTGCCGGCTGCGGTTCCATCGGCATCGAATGGATGCGCGCGCACCCTAGTTGTCGGGCGCTGGCCATTGAGGCCGATGCCGGTCGTCAGGCGCATATTCAGTACAACCGCGATGCCCTCGGCGTGCCGGGTCTGCAACTGATCGCCGGCCGTGCGCCCGAGGCATTGAGCGGATTGGCCGCGCCGGATGCGATTTTTATCGGCGGCGGGGTGACCATCCCTGGCGTGCTGGAGCAGTGCTGGACCAGCCTGAAACCGGGCGGTCGTCTGGTGGCCAATGCGGTGACCCTGCAAAGCGAAGCGGCGCTGGTGGCCTGGCGCGAGCAGGTGGGTGGCGAGCTGACCCGCATCAGCGTGGCCCAGGTGCAGCCGCTGGGCGGTTTCGACACCTGGCGCAGCGCCTTGCCGATCACCCTGCTGGAGGTCCGCAAGCCATGAGCCCGCGCATCTTGCTGCTCGGCGGCACCACCGAGGCCTTGCGTCTGGCGCGCCGCCTTGGCCCTGAAAGCATCTACAGCCTGGCCGGGTTGGGCCGGGTGCCGGATGACTTGCCCTGTCAGGTGCGCGTTGGCGGCTTTGGCGGGGCCGAAGGATTGGCGGGGTATATCCGCGAACAGGGCGTCGAACTGCTGCTCGACCTGACCCACCCCTATGCCGCGCAGATCAGCGCCAATGCCGCCCGCGCCGCCGAGCTGAGCGGGATTGCCTGCTGGGCGCTGCGCCGCCCCGGCTGGCAGGCCGGCGAGGGTGATGACTGGCGTGAAGTGGATAACTGGGCCGGTTTGGTCGAAGCCCTGAAGGATTTCCGCCGTCCGCTGTTTACCCTGGGCCGCGAGCCGCTGGAACACCTGCACGAGATACCCCTGCATCAGCACTGGACCGTGCGCTGCCTGACGGCCCAGCAAGGCGTGCCGCGTGCGGAGATTATCGGTGCGCGCGGGCCGTTCGCGCTGGACGAGGAACGCGCGTTATTCGCCCGCCTGGGCACCGATGTGCTGATCAGCAAGAACAGCGGGAGCCAGTCCACCGAGCCGAAATTGCAGGTGGCACGGGAGCTGGGGTTACCAGTGCTGTTGCTGCGTCGGCCGAGTTTGCCGAGTGTGGAGCGCGAGTTTCTCAGCCTCGAGGCGCTGACTGAGGCGCTGCAGTTGTAGCGCGAATTGGCCGCCGAGCCAGGTAGGGTGGATGACGCTGTTTTCATCCACCCTCGCAGTCGGTGGATGGGTGAAGCGTCAGCTGCGCGCCCCGATCCACCCTACGTGCCAAATGCGAAAAATCCCCTGTTAGACTGCCGCCCCGCTTTGGAGGCCGCCATGACCACGCCCGTTTCGCCCTACGCTCGCATTTTGTTTGTCGGCCCCGATCTGGCCGAGGGCTCGTTTGCTGAGCTGCTGCGCCGTCGTCTGGTTGAGCTGCGCGGCGAAGCAGCGCTGGCCGATATCGTCGACACCAGCGCAGGCTATGCGCCGCTCTGGCTGCGCGTGGCCGAGGGCGAGCGGCCGTTGCTGGTGATCGATCTGGAGCCGCAAAGCAGCAGCCCACACCTCGATTGGCTGCGCAGTGAACTTTGCCAGCAGGCCAACCCCGAGCAGCTGTTTGTTGCCAGCGCGATTGGCCAGGCCGAAGGTTTACCGGTGGAGGTCGCTTGCGCGCTGATCGAGCGCCCCGAGCTGCACCTGCCCTGCGTCGGTGTGGCCGAGCTGCCGGTGCGCCATGCCTGGTCGCAGATCCCGCCGCACCACTACCGTGTGCTGCTGTGCAACGGCCCGCGTTGCACCCGGCGCGGCGCCTTGCCGCTGTGGAAAAGCCTGCGCGAGCAGCTCAAGGCCGCTGGCAAGCTGGAGTGCGCGGGCGGGGTGCATATCACCCGCACCCAGTGCCAGTTCCCCTGCGATCAGGGCCCGAGCCTGAGCGTTTATCCCGCTGGCAGCTGGTACCAGATTCGCAGCGAGGCGGACGTGCGCCAACTGGTGCAGGAGCAATTCGTCGAAGGCCGCGAAGTACCCGAGTTGCTGATGACCCGCCGCTAGCGCGGCAACCGTTCGGGCAGGCAGCGGTGAGCTTTTGTCTTACCATGCCGGCTCCGCCCCGTTGCGAGCCGCGCATGTCTGCCTTTCTGCTGCGTTACCGCGTTGCCCTGATCGTCCTGCTGATTCTGCTCGGCCTGCTGGCGAGCATCTGGCTGGCCGGGCGGTATGCCGAGCAGCGCGCCTGGCATGAGCGCAGCCTGGAGGCGCGCGGGCAGTTGCAGCTGTATGCGCAGTCGATCCACACCCTGGTCGAACGCTTCCGCTCGGTACCCGAGGTGCTGGCGCTGGACAGCGATATCAAGTCGCTGCTGCGTGCGCCGACGGACAGCCTGCTGCGCAGCAAACTCAATGAACGCCTAGAGCAGCTCAATACTGCTGCCGGCTCCAACGTGCTGTATCTGCTCAACGACCAAGGCGAAACCCTGGTGGCGAGTAACTGGCGCGACTGGAGCAGTTTTGTCGGCAACAACTACGCCTTCCGCCCGTATTTTCAGGATGCTGTGCGCCAGTCCTCCGGGCGCTATTTTGCGGTGGGCGTGACCACCGGCATCCCCGGTTATTTCCTTTCCCATGCGGTGCGCGATGAAAACGGCGCGGTGCTCGGCGTGCTGGTGGTCAAGCTGGAGCTGGAAGAGCTGCAGCGCGAATGGGCCAGCCAGCCCGGCGTGCTGCTGGTGGCCGACAGCTACTCGGTGGTGATCCTCAGCAACCGTCCGGCCTGGCGCTTTCTCGCCCTCGACAGCCTGAGCGAGCAGGCGCGCGCCGAGCTGGTGGAGGTGCGCAAGTACGCCGAACAGGCGCTACAACCGCTGGCCAGCATGCTGCGCCGGCAGATCGACAGCGACAGCCAGTGGCGCCGGGTCGATGGCCCGGATGGCCCGCGTGACTACCTCTGGCAGCGCCAGGCTCTGGGTGACGAAGGCTGGACCCTGCATTTGCTACACGAGCCGAAAACCCTGGTCGACAGCGTGCGCAGCTATCGCCTGGCCGCCGCCGGGGTGTGGATGACCCTGGCGTTTCTGCTGCTCTACCTGGCCCAGCGGCGCAAGACTCAGCGTCTGCAGGCCGGTATTCGTGAACGTCTGGAACGTGAGGTGGCGCTGCGTACCGCCGAACTGCGCGAGGCTCAGGAAGGCCTGGTGCACGCGGCGAAGATGGCGGCGCTGGGGCAGATGTCGGCGGCCATGGCCCATGAAATCAATCAGCCGCTCACCGCCATGCAGATGCAGCTGGGCAGCTTGCGCCTGTTGCTCGATAGCGGTCGTCAGGACGATGTGCGCGAAGGGCTGCAGCGTATCGATGGCCTGCTGCAACGCATCGCCGGGCTCACCGGTCACCTGAAAACCTTTGCCCGCAAAAGCCCAGCCGGCCTCAGCGAGCGTCTGCGTTTGAGCGATGTGCTGGAGCAGGCCCTGCAATTGCTGGCGCCGCGCCTGCGCAGCGAACAGGTGCAGCTGCATAGCGAGATCGACACCGAGGCGCGGGTGCTGGGCGATGCCATTCGCCTGGAACAGGTACTGCTCAATCTGCTGAATAACGCCCTGGATGCCATGGCGTCTAGCGAGGTGCGGCAGTTGCAGATCCGTATCGAGCGTCAGGCCGAGCAGTGCCTGCTGAGCATCGCCGACAGTGGCGGCGGAATCGCTGCGGAAGCACTGGGTCATGTGTTCGAGCCGTTCTTTACCACCAAGCCGGTGGGCGCCGGATTGGGCCTCGGCTTGGCGGTGTCCTACGGCATCGTCCGCGAACTGGGCGGCAGCCTGGAAGCGGCCAATGGCGAGCAGGGCGCGGTGTTTACCCTGCGCCTGCCGGCAGCGCCGAATGCGTAGTGCGGGTTATTTCCCGGATTTTATCCGGGCTACACTGCCGCCGATTGATCAGGAGGTGATATGACCGGGCACGTAATAGTCGTCGACGACGAAGCAGCCATCCGCGAGGCGGTGCAGCAGTGGCTGGAGCTGTCCGGCTTTCGCGTGCACAGCTGCGCCACGGCGCAGGCCGCGCTGGCGCTGGTCGACCGTGACTACCCCGGCATCATCATCAGCGATGTGCGCATGCCTGGCACCGATGGCCTGCAGCTGCTCGACAGCGTGTTGGAGCGCGACCGCGACCTGCCGGTGATTCTGATCACCGGGCATGGCGATGTGCCGATGGCGGTGCAGGCGCTGCGCCAGGGCGCCTATGACTTTATCGAAAAGCCCTTTACCCCCGAACGCCTGCTCGACAGCGTGCGCCGCGCGTTGGACAAGCGCCGCCTGGTCTGTGAGAACCGCCAGCTGCGTCAGCAGTTCGCCCTCAAGGACCATATCGAGGCGCAGCTGCTTGGCGTCTCGCGGCCGATGGAAACCCTGCGCCGGCAGATCCTTGAACTGGCCGGCACCTCGGTGAATATCCTCCTGCGCGGCGACACCGGCAGCGGCAAGGAACGGGTTGCCCGTTGCCTGCATGACTTCAGCAACCGCGCCGGCAAGCCGTTTGTGGCGCTGAACTGCGCGGCGATTCCCGAGCATCTGTTCGAGAGCGAACTGTTCGGCCATGAAAGCGGCGCCTTTACCGGCGCCCAGGGCAAGCGCATCGGCCGCATCGAGCATGCCGACGGCGGCACGCTGTTTCTTGATGAGGTGGAAAGCCTGCCGTTGGCCCAGCAGGTCAAACTGCTGCGCGTGTTGCAGGAGAAAACCCTCGAGCGCCTCGGTTCCAACCGCAGCATCCAGGTCGATTTGCGTGTGATCAGCGCGGTCAAGCCGGACCTGCTCGACGAGGTCAAGGCTGGGCGTTTCCGTGAAGACCTCTACTACCGGCTGAATGTCGCCACCCTACGGATTCCGCCGCTGCGTGAACGCCGTGAAGACATTCCGCTGCTGTTCGAACACTTCGCCAACCAGGCCGCGCAACGCCATGGCCGTGAGACGCCGAGCCTGCCACCGAGCGAGCTGACTCGGCTGCTTGGGCACGACTGGCCGGGCAACGTGCGCGAGCTGATCAACGCCGCCGAACGCCATGCCCTGGGCTTGAGTGGCGGTGTAGAGGGCGACGATGGCCTGCCGCAACAGTCGCTGGCCGAGCAGATGGAAGCCTTCGAAGCACAGTGCCTGCACCGCGCCCTGCAGCACTGCCAGGGCAATATCGCCGAAGTCATGACGCTGCTGCAGCTGCCACGCCGCACCCTTAACGAGAAAATGCAGCGCCACGGTCTGCTGCGCAGCAGCTATCGGCCGGCCGGCAGTAGCGACGAAGATTAATAGTCCGTCGTCTGGATGCAGGGTGGAGCGGGGCGGATAGCTGGTGCTGTTTTCATCCACCGTAGCCGTTGGTGGATGGGTGAAGCGTCATTCACCCTACGAAGTTGCAGGCATCGGCGGAATTTCGCTTATCCAGATTTTTGCACTGGCGGATTTCCGCTCACCATCGCCGTCAGGCGGGCCGTTTTTGGCAGGCTGAGGGCTCTAGTACGGGCTTTTCTCTCACTGGCACGGCATCTGCTATAGCTCTTGTCAGCCGGGCACTCGATTGCCTCGGCCTCTATAAGAAAGACAAGAGGTGAATCCCATGTACTGCCCCGCATCGTCTACGCGCCTGTCGCGCTCGGCATCCACTGCCCACCTCTTGTGCGCTCGGCTCAGGCCGCGCGTGAGCCTCTGCTCCTTTTCGCTATTGCGTTAGTCCCGGCGCTGCATCGCTGCTTGGGCGGCGCGCAGTGTCTACAGTGAAAACCTCTGCATAAAGCCATAACAACGACGGAGATTCTTCCATGCGAATGACCAAACGATTCAGCCTGTTTGCGGCTGCCGCAGCCTTTACCGCGAGCACTGCGGTACTCGCCGCCCCAACCTTTATCAACGTGCTGACCGGTGGCACCAGTGGTGTGTACTACCCGATTGGCGTAGGCCTGTCGCAGCTGTACAGCAACGGCATCGAAGGCTCGAAGACCTCGGTGCAGGCCACCAAGGCCTCGGTGGAAAACCTCAACCTGCTGCAAGCCGGTCGCGGCGAACTGGCCTTCGCCCTTGGTGACTCGGTTGCCGATGCCTGGAACGGCGTGGAAGACGCCGGCTTCAAGGCGCCGCTGAAAAAGCTGCGGGCGATTGCCGGCACCTACCCGAACTACATTCAGATCGTTGCCAGCAAGGAATCCGGCATCACCACCCTGGCTGACCTGAAGGGCAAGCGCATCTCCGTCGGCGCGCCGAAATCCGGCACCGAGCTCAACGCCCGCGCCATCTTCAAGGCCGCTGGCCTGAGCTATGAAGACATGGGCAAGGTCGAGTTTCTGCCGTACGCCGAGTCGGTTGAGCTGATCAAGAACCGTCAGCTGGATGCCACCCTGCAGTCCTCGGGCCTGGGCATGGCGGCGATTCGCGATCTGGCCGCGACCCTGCCGATCACCTTCGTCGCCATCCCGGCCGATATCACCGCGAAGATCGATAACGCTGCCTACCAGGCTGCCGCGATTCCAGCTGGCACCTACGACGGTCAGGACAGCGATGTAGCGACCGTGGCCATCAACAACATCCTGGTCAGCCATGAAGGCGTGTCCGATGAAGTGGCCTACCAGATGACCAAACTGATGTTCGATAACCTCGAGCGCCTGGGCAACGCCCACTCGGCGGCCAAGGACATCAAACTGGAAGGCGCCGCTAAAGGTCTGCCGATCCCACTGCATCCGGGTGCTGAGCGCTTCTACAAAGAAGCCGGTGCACTGTAAGGCTGTTGAATGGTTGGCTGGGTTGAGCATCGCGATACCCATGCTGCGCGGTTTGAGTTCGTAGGATGGGTGCAACCCATCACAACAGGTCGATGGGTTGCACCTACGCGGCCCGACCCATCCTACGGGCCAGCATCAACCGACATAGAGCTGCGAATAAAACCGGCGTGCACGCACGGCAGGTTTTGTTGGCGACTCTTGTGCTATCGACGTTGTAACGAGGGTGTGACCTTCATGAGTGAGCAAAACCAAGGCCTCGCTGGCAGTCCCAGCGATTGGCCAAAAGCGCTGTTTTATGTCGCGCTGCTGTTTTCCATCTTCCAGATCATCACCGCGGCCTTCCACCCGGTATCCAGCCAGATTCTGCGTGCCGTGCATGTGGGCTTTCTGCTGTTGGTGGTGTTTCTCTGCTTTCCTGCCCGTGGCAAAGAGCAGCCTTGGCAGCCGATGGCCTGGCTACTCGGCCTGGCCGGCATGGCCACGGCGTTCTACCAGTGGTATTTCGAAGCTGACCTGATCCAGCGTTCCGGTGATCTGACTCAGAGCGACATGGTCGTTGGCCTGGTGCTGATCGTGCTGGTGTTCGAAGCCGCTCGGCGGGTGATGGGCATTGCTCTGCCGCTGATCTGCGCGCTGTTTCTCGCCTACGGCCTGTTTGGTCAGTACCTGCCGGGCGACCTGATGCACCGTGGTTACGCCATGGACCAGATCGTCAACCAGCTGGCCTTCGGCACCGAGGGGTTGTACGGCACGCCGACCTACGTCTCGGCCACCTATATCTTCCTGTTTATCCTGTTCGGTGCGTTCCTCGAACAGGCCGGGATGATCAAGCTGTTCACCGATTTCGCCATGGGCCTGTTCGGCCACAAGCTCGGCGGCCCGGCCAAGGTTTCCGTGGTGTCGTCGGCGCTGATGGGCACCATCACCGGTTCGGGCGTGGCCAACGTGGTCACTACCGGCCAGTTCACCATCCCGCTGATGAAGCGCTTCGGCTACAAGCCGGCGTTCGCCGGTGGTGTGGAAGCGACCTCGTCGATGGGCAGCCAGATCATGCCGCCGATCATGGGCGCGGTGGCCTTTATCATGGCCGAGACCATTAACGTGCCGTTCTTCGAGGTGGCCAAGGCCGCGTTGATCCCGGCCATGCTGTACTTCGGCTCGGTGTTCTGGATGGTCCACCTGGAAGCCAAGCGCGCCAACCTGCGCGGCCTACCCAAAGAGGAATGCCCGAACCCCTGGGCGGCCGTTAAGCAGCGCTGGTACCTGCTGATTCCGCTGTTCATCCTCATCTACCTGCTGTTCTCCGGGCGCACGCCGCTGTTCTCCGGCATGGTCGGCCTGGCGCTGACCGCCATCGTGATTCTCGGCTCGGCGATCATCCTGCGGGTGTCGTCCAAGATCATGCGCTTCGCCTTCTGGATTGCCCTGGGCGTGCTCTGCGCCGGCTTCTTCCAGCTCGGCATCGGCGTGGTGTTCGGCGTCGTCGCGCTGCTGGTGGCGGTGTGCTGGTTTATCAAAGGCGGCCGCGACACCCTGGTGATTTGCCTGCACGCACTGGTGGAAGGTGCACGGCATGCCGTGCCGGTGGGCATTGCCTGCGCCCTGGTGGGGGTGATTATCGGTGTGGTGTCGCTGACCGGGGTGGCTTCGACTTTCGCTGGTTATATCCTCGCCATCGGCCAGGACAACCTGTTCCTCTCGCTGATCCTCACCATGCTCACCTGCCTGGTGCTGGGCATGGGCATCCCGACCATCCCCAACTACATCATCACCAGCTCGATTGCCGCGCCGGCGTTGCTGGAGCTGGGCGTACCGCTGATCGTCTCGCATATGTTCGTGTTCTATTTCGGCATCATGGCCGACCTCACGCCGCCGGTGGCGCTGGCCTGTTTCGCGGCCGCACCGATTGCCAAGGAGAGCGGCCTGAAGATCAGTCTGTGGGCGATTCGCATCGCCGTGGCCGGCTTTGTGGTGCCGTTTATGGCGGTGTACGAACCGGCGCTGATGCTGCAGGGCGACAGCCTGTTGGCCACCCTCTATGTGGTGCTCAAGGCACTGCTGGCCATCGGCATCTGGGGCGTGGTGTTTACCGGTTACCTGCAGGCCAAACTGAGCTGGTGGGAGCGTGCGTTAGGCTTTGCCGCCGGTGCTAGCCTGATTCTGGCCACACCGATGAGTGATGAGATCGGCTTCGCCCTGGCGGCGCTGTTTATCGCTCAGCACTTCTGGCGTGCCCATCGCGCCCAGGTAGCGGCTGCGTGATCGGCCTGTGTCTGGGCTTGGCGGGCGCGGTATGGGCGCAAGTACCCACGCCCAGCTTTACCCTGGCCTGGACGCACACCATTGAGAAGGTTCGTTGGGAAGAGGATTACCGCGTGACGCCCGAGGGTTTGCTCCTCGGCGAGGCGCGGGTCAAGGGTTCCGGTGCCGGTATGGAGATTCCAGACGACGCCGAACTGCGCGAGGGCAGCTGGCATTACCAGCGTCAGCTACCCCCCTTGCAACCACTGCGTTTGGGGCGAACCCCCGAGGCAGGGGATTATCAACTGTGTTTCAACCAGCGTTGCCACTCGATGAGTGAATGGCTTGGCCCGCCACAAGCGACCCAGCCGGCGTTGGAACTCTGGAGCTGTGGGCAACGCTCCCCGGCCGCCTCGGCGGCAGGCCCGGACGGCGCATAAGGCGGCGTCTGCTCCCAAGGCCATAAGCCCTGGCGTAAGAGGAGAACCCCCATTTGGCCGCGCCGGTGGGGGTTTTGTTCGTTTGCAGTAACGCTTAATGCCCGCTGAGCGAAAAGCCCTGAGCCGATTCACCGCCAAGCCGCTGGTGGCCGAGTCAGGCGCGTTTCCCGGTGGTGGACGATTGCGGGGCGTTGCGGCCGCAATACTCTGCGGCGGTGCATCACGGGCCGCTGAGCGGGTCGATGATGCCGTGACGGTGTTTTATCGTTTGCACCAGCTCGGCCTGGCTGGTGAGGAAGGCGTCGAACTGTTTGATCACTTCGGGGTGGTAGATGCTCGACAGCAGGTAGTGGTCATCCTGATAGGGCAGGCTGGGGTCGAACACCAGGGCGTTTTGTGCGCTGTGGTAAAGCTGATGGCGCACCACCTGCGGGTTGAGATAAACCCCGTCAACCCTGTCATTCATGGCCATGGCCAGCAGCGAGTCAATCTGGTTGGCCTGGATCAGCAGAATCTTGCCGGCCTTGATGTCATTCAAGTAAGGCCACGGCGTGAACCCGCGTTGGGTGCCAAGGCGGCGCAGGCGCTCTTTACCTTTGCCAAGGAACTGCGGTTTGACCAACACCCCATCAATGGCCGGCGCCGCCGCCTGGCTGAAGTGCAACGTGTAGTTGCGCTTGAGGTCGGCGTTCCAGCGCGGGTTGTCTGGGTATTTGAAATCCACCCGGCCGTTGAGAAAGTCGCTTAGCAGGCGCCGCACCGGCAACGGTTGGTAAATAAAGACATGGCCCTGATGCGCCGCAAAGGCATCGAGTAGGTCACGGCCATAACCCTGGTATTGGCCATCCTCTACGTTGGAGTAGGGTAAATAGGGCTGCTGCTCTACCCCGATCTTGAATGTCTCGGCCTGTGCCGGCGACAACAGCTGGAGTGACAGGCATGCCAGCAAGGGCAGCAGAAGTCTCATTCACGCATCTCAAAAATGACGATATGGCCTGGGCCAACCATAGCTAATTGTGTGGGTTAGCGTGAGGGCTAACGCGGAATAAATCTGAGCCAATGCGCCGCTAAATCGGCCCCTAAAAGGTTGTAATGGCCGCCAATACTGGCGTTGCGCCTGCAGGCTGGGGCTATGGCTGTTACCCTATGGCCCGCAGCTGCCACGAGGGCGGCTGTACGAGTAGGGCAATCCGTCCTCGTGCGCGTAATGCGTGCCACACGCCAAAGGAGCATTCCATATGGGAAAAGACCCTTCGTCTGACACGACCCCGCAACCAGAAGCGGTCATTCTGGACGGCATCCCCGCCCCTTCGGGCGAGGCCAATCTGATCGATACCGACTACGTCATCGGTCAGGACAACATCAAAGGGCAGTTCTCTTTCGCCCTCGACATCCACGGCAAAGTCTTCAGCATTTCGGCACTGACCATTGTGCTGTTTGTGGTGCTTACCCTGGCTTTGCAAAACCAGGTAGAGCCGTTGTTCAGCGCCATGCGCGGCTGGCTCACCCATCACCTGGCCTGGTTCTTCCTCGGTTCGGCCAACATTTTTGTGCTGCTCTGCCTGGGCCTGATCATCTCGCCGCTGGGCAAGGTGCGCCTCGGCGGGATGGATGCCACGGCGGACTACAGCTACGCCGGCTGGTTCTCCATGCTGTTCGCCGCCGGTATGGGCATCGGCCTGATGTTCTACGGCGTGGCCGAGCCGATGTCGCACTTTTCGGCGGCCATGGGCGGCGTTACCGTTGGTGAAGACGGTGTACGCACCGACTGGGCGCCGCTGGCTGGCGCTGCCGGTGATGCCGAAGCCGCTGCACGTTTGGGTATGGCGGCGACCATCTTCCACTGGGGCCTGCACCCTTGGGCGATTTACGCCATCGTCGCGTTGGCGCTGGCGCTGTTCTCCTTTAACAAAGGTTTGCCGCTGTCGATCCGCTCGATCTTCTACCCGATTCTCGGTGAGCGGGTGTGGGGCTGGCCGGGGCATATCATCGACATCCTCGCGGTGTTCGCCACCCTGTTCGGCCTGGCCACCTCGCTCGGCCTGGGTGCGGAACAGGCCGCGGCCGGCCTGGATAAACTGTTCGGCATCGCCGCTACAGACACCAGCAAAGTGCTGCTGATTATCGGCATCACCGGCATCGCCCTGGTGTCGGTGCTGGCGGGGTTGGACAAGGGCGTCAAACGCCTGTCCGAGCTGAACATGGGCCTGGCCATTCTGCTGTTGCTGTTCGTCATCATCGCCGGGCCGACTCTGGCCATCCTCACCGGCTTCTTCGACAACCTCGGCGCGTACCTGCAACACCTGCCGGCGCTGGCCAACCCGGTCGGCCGTGAAGACGCCAACTTCAGCCAAGGCTGGACGGCCTTCTACTGGGCCTGGTGGATCAGCTGGTCGCCGTTCGTGGGCATGTTTATCGCCCGCGTCAGCCGTGGCCGCACCGTGCGCGAGTTTTTGATTGCCGTGCTGCTGGTGCCCTCGCTGGTGTCGGTGCTGTGGATGACGGCTTTCGGCGGCACCGGTATTAGTCAGCTGGTCGGCGATGGCTTTACTGGCGTGCAAGACGCCGCGCTGGAGCTGAAGCTGTTTGCCATGCTGGCGGAACTGCCGTTGGCGGAGATCAGTTCGTTTATCGGCATCCTGTTGGTGATCGTATTCTTCGTCACCTCGTCGGACTCCGGCTCCCTGGTGATCGACACCATCACCGCCGGCGGCAAGGTCAATGCACCGGTGCCGCAGCGGGTGTTCTGGGTGATTATCGAGGGCATCATCGCCATCGCCTTGCTGCTTGGCGGCGGGCTAGTGGCCTTGCAGGCCATGGCGGTGTCGACGGGGTTGCCGTTTACCATCGTGTTGTTGGTGGGCTGTGTGTCGATCGTCAAAGGCTTGATGAGCGAACCGCGCTGACCGTTGCGTGTAGGTAGTACAAAAGCGCGCCTTGGGGCGCGCTTTTTTATGCGCGGGGTTTGTGCGGGCTGGCGCCGGTAGGAGCGGCCCATGACCGCGAGGCTTTGTTTTGCGCCCTTAGCTCCACAATTTTCCGACCGGCGTATCCGCCGAATAGCGCGTCGCCACCTGCGCCTGCAGCAACTCAGCGGTCGCCAGCGCATCGGTCAACGCATGGTGCGCCTGGTACAGCGGCAGGTTGTAGCGCAGGCGGCTATCCGCCAAACGAATCGAGACCGGCTGGCGGCCCAACAAGCGGCCGAACCAGCCGGGCTGGCGTTTGGGGTACAGGCGCGCTTCCAGCTGCATGGTGTCGATCACTGGAAACTGCAAACCTTCACCCACTTGTTGGCGCAGCGCCTGGTCGAGAAAGCTGCGTTCGATGTTGCGGTAATGCACCACCATCACCTTGCCGGCCATGGCCGTCAGCAGCTCGTCGAGTATCTGCCCGAGGCGCGGCGCATCGCGGATGTCGGAGTGGGTGATGTGGTGGAAGGTCACTGATTCGCCGCTCAATTCGCTGGCCGGTTTGACCACCCAGTAACGCGCCTCGCCGCAGCGGATGCGCTGCAGGTTGAAGGGCATCAGGCCGAGGCTGACGATGGCGTGCTGGTTAGCATCCAGGCCGGTGGTTTCTACGTCGAGGGCCAATAGCGGCACGTGTTGCAGGGGGGTGTCTGCGCTAACGCAGCCGGCTTGGTAGAAGGCTTTTAGGCGTGGGTCGTGGGCGTTGGCGGCGAGTTGGGCAAAGTGCGCGGCCCAGTCCAGCTGCGAGGCAGGCGCGGTCATAGGCTTTGGCCCGGCTGGGCGGGGTAGCGAAAGCGCAGGAATTTCTGCGCGTTGCTGAGCACCTGAAAGGCTTCCTTGAGGTTGTGCCGGTCACTGGCGGAGACCTTTTCCGGCTCGATGTAGTTGTTCGGTTCGCGGCCTTCGGCCACCGCCATGGCCTGATGGCGGATGCGCACCATGCTGAGAAATTCCAGGGCGTAGCGCAGTTGGCTGATGGCTTCCGGTTGCAGCAGTTTGGTCTGGGCGATGGCGTCGAGTCGTTCCAGGGAGTTTTGCGCCTTGCTGCCGCAGGCCAGGGCGTGCACGCGGATAAGGTCGGTGAGCGGTGCGGTGCCGCGGCCTTTGAGGTTGATGATGTGCTTCTGCTGGCCGTCGGTTTCCATCACAAAGGTGCGGAAGAAGCCCAGCGGCGGGGTGCGGCCCAACGCGTTACGGGCCAAGGCGGCAAGGAAGGCGGGGGCGTTGCTGGCTTTTTCGGCGAGCAGTTCTTTGAGGTTTTCCGCCAGTTCGATTTCGCCGTGTACGCCGTCGAGGTCAAAGAAGATGCTGCTGTTGAGCAGGGTTTGCGGGTTGGGGCGGTCGATCCACTGGCTGAAATAACTGCGCCACACGTGAAGCGGCTGCCGCCATTGGCGGTTGGTGGCCATGATGCCGCCTTTGCAGTAGCTGTAGCCGCAGGCGGCCAGGCCGTCACTGACAAACTGGGCGAGGGCGGCAAAGTAGGTGTCGTGCTGCGCCGGGTCGAAGCGGTCATCGAGCACCAGGGCGTTGTCCTGATCGGTCACCAGCAGCTGTTCGTCGCGGGCCATGGAGCCGGCAGCGAGGAAGCAATAGGGCACTGGCGGCGCGCCGAGCTGTTGTTCACCCAGCTCCAGCAGACGCTGGGTAAAGGCGCGGCCGATGCCGGCCATGGCGCTGCCGATCATGTGCGCGGTGGCCTGCTCATTGGCCATGCGCACAAAGGTGCCGCGCAGGTCGGGCAGCAGGCTTTGCAGGCCGGCAACGTCGGGTTGGTTGAAGATCGAGTTGACCAGAAACAGGCTGCTCTGCGACTCGTAGCGAATGATGTCGGAGAGGTTGATCATCCCCACCGGGCGCCGCCGTTGCACCACCGGCAGGTAATGGATGTTATGGCGCAGCATGCTCAACATGGCTTCGAATACGCTGTCATCGGCCTGGATAGTGATGGGATTGGGCGACATAACTTGGCTGACCGCAGTGCTTGCATCCAGCCCGGCGGCCAGCACGCGGGTGCGCAGGTCGCGGTCGGTGAGGATGCCGACCATGGCGGAGCCCGGCGCATTGCCGTCAAGAATCACCAACGACGAGACGCTTTGTTCGGTCATCAGCTGCGCGGCCTGTTGCACGGGGGTGTCCTGGCTGGCGCAGACGGGCTGGCGCGAGACCAGCTTGCGCACTTTGATTTGCATCAGGTCGCTGGCCTTGCCCTGGCTCTCTACGGCGGACTTGAGCCGCGACTGGCCTTCGGCCTCAACGAAATCGGCAAAGCTGTCGTGTTGCTCACACAGCTGGGCGAATAGGGCGGCGGGGATAAAGTAGATGAGGCTGTCTTCGATCGCACGGGCCGGGAAGCGCACCTTGTTGCTGCGCAATAAGCCGGCCTGACCGAAGATGTCGCCTTCACTCAGGCGGTTATACAACTCGCCATTACGCCGGTAGATTTCTACCGCGCCGCTGCGCACGTAATGCAGTTCATGGATAGCCGCACCGTACAGAAGAATATCGCTGCCCGCCTTGAAGTAAGCCACCTCAACTTGGCGGGCGATGGCATCGAGGCTGTCCTCGGGCAACGCATCGAAGGGCGGGAAGCGTTGCAGGTGGTCGCGGATCTCCAGTAACTCGATTTGCATGGGGTGCCTCGCCGTAACAGGCACTAGAGGATACGGCGATTGCCGGGGGATGTCCGCCCTGCTGGCGTTACCGGGTGTGCCGGCACGCGTGGTCGGTGCCGGCTATGGTGTTAGCGGGCGGGCAGGTGAGCAGGGCGAACAGATCGTTTTCAACAGTCGGCAAATCAAGGAGTGGCGATGCAAGGGGCGGGATTCTGGGTGGGCCTGGGGCTGTTGTTGGTGCTCACGGGTTGGCTGATTTATGTCTACAACCGCCTGGTGTTCAGCCGCGCGCGGGTGGCCGAAGCCTGGAGCGGTATTGACGTGCAGCTCAAACGCCGCGCCAGTTTGATTCCGGCGTTGGTCGAGTGCGTGCGCGGCTACATGCACCACGAGCAGGACACGCTGCAGGCGCTGGTGCAAGAACGCATGCGTGCGCTGCAGCTGGCCGATTCGCCGCTGGGTGAGCGAGCGCCGGTGGAGGCGCATTTGAGCACTCAGCTGCGTCAGCTGTTCGTCTTGGTCGAGGATTACCCGGTGCTTAAGGCCGATGGTCAGTTTCTTGAGTTGCAGCGCAGCCTCACGGAGGTCGAGAACCATATCCAGATGGCCCGGCGTTACTACAACGGCGCGGTGCGTGAGCTGAATGTGCTGGTCGAGTCGGTGCCGAGCAATCTGGTCGCGCGCGGCTTTGCTTTTACCCAGGCCGAGTATTTCAGCCTGGATGACCCCCGTGACGCCCAGTCGCCAAAAATGGAGTTTTGACATGCTGCGAGTGCTGCGTTTAGCGCTGTTGAGTGTCTGCCTGCTGCCGCTGTGGGCAGCAGCAGCCGAGGTGATTGAAGACTTTGCCGTGACCCTGCAGGTGCAGCCGGACGCCAGCCTGCTGGTGACCGAGCGCATTACGGTGCAGGCCGAGGGTGAGCAGATCAAGCGTGGTATTTACCGTGATCTGCCGGCCCGCTACAGCTCGCCCTTGGGCTTGTTGCAGAGCAGCCCAATCACCTTGCTTGGAGTGAGCCGCGATGGCCAGCCGGAGCGCGTGCGGGTTGAGCAGAACGGCAACTGGGTGCGCTACTACCTCGGCTCGGCGATCCACGTGCTGCCGCCGGGGCGCTATCAATACGAGCTGCGTTATCGCGTTGAGGGGCCGCTGTTGCATCACGCCGCGAGCGACGAGCTGTACTGGAACGTCACCGGTAATCAGTGGGTGTTGCCGATTCTGCAGGCCTCGGTCGAGGTCAAGCTGCCGGCGGGTGCGCGGATTGGCCAGTTAGCAGCCTACACCGGGGCCGGTGGTGAGCAGGGCAACGCTTTTGACGTGCTCGAACAGCGTGGCGACTATCTGCGCTTGCACACCACCCAAGCCTTGCCGGCCTACCACGGCCTGACCGTTGCCGTGGATTGGCCTGCGGGCTTGGTGACGCGCCCGGGAGTGGCGCAGCGTTTGGGTGCTGTGCTGCGCGATAACCTCGGCCTGTGCCTAGGGGCGCTGCTGTTGATCGGCCTGGTGTTGTTCTACCTGCGGGCCTGGCACCGGGTTGGCCGTGACCCGCAAAAGGGCCTGATCATCCCGCTGTTTGAGGCCCCACAAGGCATGAGTGCGGTGCAGGCCGGCTACCTCTGGCATCGCGGGTTGCAGGGGGCTTATCAGGATGCCCGCGCATTCAGCGTATGGCTCACCGATATGGCCATCTGCAAGCACCTGCACCTGGAAGACAAACCGCACGGCGGCGGTTTTATCCTGGCTCGTGGCACGGGTAAACGTGATGACCTCAGCGAGGGTGATCGTGATCTGCGCAAGCGCCTGTTCCCGGCCAACAAGGAAGGCATCGCCCTGGAGATTGGCAGCGATTACGAGCCGCGCTTGGCCGATGCCGTGGCCGGGCTGACCACTCAGTTGCAAACCCAAGGCAAGGCTTGGTTCAGTAACAACCGTGGCATCTGGGCCTGGGGGCTGGTGTGGGCGATTGTCGGCTGTGTGCTGATGGTGCTGACCAGCGCGCATAGCGAAGAAGATCTCGCCCGTGGCCTGGCGGGCGTGGTGTTCTCATTGGGCTTCGGTGTGCCGTCGCTGTTTGTGCTGCACATGGCCTGGCATCAGCCCAGCGTGGGCAAGCAAGTCGGCCTCGGTCTGGTGGGGTTGATGTTTGTCTGGCCGGTGCCGGTTGGCTTGTGGATGCTCAGCGACGCGGCGTCGGGGCCGGCTTTGCTACTGCTTTGCGCATATGGGCTGGTGGTGGTGCTGTTTTATTACCTGCTGCCGGCGCCAACTGTTGAAGGGCGGCGTTTGCTGGATCAGCTGGAAGGCTACCGCGACTACCTGCAACTGGCGGAAAGCGATGCCCTGGCGCTCGCCGGCACGGCCCCGGCGATGAGCATTGCGCTGTACGAGCAACACCTGCCCTACGCCATGGCCCTGGGCGTGGAAGACGCATGGAGTGCGCGCTTCAGCACGGCGCTGTCCAATGGTTTGATTGACCCGGCGCAGCTGGACTACCAACCGGAGTGGTACCACAGCCGCAGCTCATTCAGCACACCGCTGGCCATGAGCGCTGCCCTGGCGGCTGGCTTGAGCAGTGCTATGGCATTGGCCTCATCGCCGCCATCGAGCGGTGGCTCATCCGGGGGCGGTTCGTCTGGCGGCGGCGGTGGTGGCGGGGGAGGCGGTGGTTGGTAGGGCGCGGCTTAGCGCTTGCGGGTTTCCTGCAGCTTGGTCAGCAAGGCTTGGCTTTTCGCCAACTGCTCGGCTTCGCTGAGCTGCGGGTTTTCCAGCACGCTGTCGAGCTGTTCGATCAGCTCGCTCTGCCGACTGATCCGCTCATCCAGCTTCTCCAGTTTGCGTTGGTTGTGCCAGCTCCACAGCGCCAGGGCGCAGGCGGCCAGCACCACGGCTGCCAGCACGATCATCGTTAGGGTGTTCATCGCGGCTCCAGAGTTTTGCGCATCAGCATGCGCGGCAAGTTAACAGCGCCGCGCGTCACCGTCTGTGCTTGCTGCACAGAAAATCCCTGACGAGCAAAAAACGTCTGGGCCACCAGGCTGGCCTCGGTATGCAGCTCTCGCACACTTGCCGCCCGCAGGCGTTGCTCGGCTGCCGCATACAAGGCGCTGGCGACACCCTGGCGGGCAAAGCCGGGTGCGGTGAACAGCAGATCAATATGCCCATCCAGGCTAAAGCCGATAAAGCCGGCGATGGTCTGGCCATCTTCGGCGATAAGTAACTCAAGTGACGCTAAACGTGTTTGCCAGGCAGGCATGTCTGCAGCTGTTGGGGCCCAGGCTTGTCGCTGCGCTGCGTCGTAGTGCTGAGTGGTCAACTGGCTGACTGAGGCCTGAAACAGCGCGACGATGGCGGGCAGATCCTGGGGTTGGTAGGTGCGCAAGCTAAGGTTTGGCGTTGGCATGGCTGACATCAGAAAAGCAGTGGTCTGTACCGCCCAGCTTGCCAGGTTCGCCGGGCTGTTGCGACCAAGCCACTGGCCGCTGTGCAGGCGGCGCTGGCTAAACCTATTCAATAGTTCCACGTGAAACCCCTATGGATAAAGGCTCACAGGCCTTTTCGTGTGCTTACGGCATCAGCAGGGCAGGTCATTCAGCGGTAATCAGGCTTCCGTTAAACCGATTAAATGTTATGTTATAACTAATTGATTGTCGTGCCTGACCCATGCTGGAGTCCCTCGTTATGCCCAACCGTCTTCCTGTCACTGTGCTGTCCGGCTTTCTCGGTGCCGGCAAAAGTACTTTGCTCAACGCCATTCTGAAAAACCGTCAGGGTCTGAAAGTGGCGGTAATCGTTAACGATATGAGCGAGATCAATATCGATGGCAGCGAAGTTCAGCGTGATGTCAGCCTGAACCGCGCCGAAGAAAAACTCGTGGAAATGAGCAACGGCTGCATCTGCTGCACCCTGCGCGAAGACTTGCTGGAAGAAGTTGGCCGCCTGGCTCGCGATGGCCGCTTCGACTATTTGCTGATCGAGTCCACCGGCATTTCCGAGCCGCTGCCGGTGGCCGAAACCTTTACCTTCCGCGGCGAAGACGGCCAGAGCCTGGCCGATGTGGCGCTGCTGGACTGCATGGTGACGGTGGTCGATGGGGTGAATTTCCTGCGCGATTTCCACGAAGCCGAGAGCTTAGCCAGCCGTGGTGAAACTCTTGGCGAGGAGGACGAGCGCTCGATCACTGACCTGCTGATCGAGCAGGTGGAATTCGCCGATGTGCTGCTGGTGAGCAAGATCGACCTGATCAGCAGCCACGAGCGCGAAGAGTTGATGGCCATCCTCAAGGGCCTTAATACCCACGCCGAAATCGTGCCGATGACCATGGGCGCGGTGCCGCTGGAGAAAATCCTCAACACCGGCCGTTTCGACTTTGAACGCGCCGCCCAGGCACCGGGTTGGCTTAAAGAGCTACGCGGTGAGCATGTACCGGAAACCGAGGAATACGGCATCGCTTCCACAGCGTATCGAGCGCGCAAGCCGCTGCACCCCGAGCGCTTCTTCAACTTTATTAATCGCGAATGGACTAATGGCCGCTTGCTACGCAGCAAGGGCTTCTTCTGGCTGGCCAGCAAGTACCAGGAGGCCGGCAGCTGGTCCCAGGCTGGCGGTTTGATGCGTCATGGGTTTGCCGGGCGCTGGTGGCGGTTTGTGCCGAAAAGCCAGTGGCCGCAGGATGAGGAAGGCCTGCAGGCGATTATGAAAAACTGGCAAACGCAGACCGGCGACTGCCGCCAGGAGCTGGTGTTTATCGGCCAGAACATCGACTTCACCCAGCTGACCGCAGAACTGGATGCCTGCCTGCTGACGGACGTGGAAATGGCCTTGGGCGTGGATGCCTGGCAGGCGCTGCCCGACCCGTTCGGCCCCTGGCATGAGGAGGCCGCCTGATGCTTGCACCTGTTCTGAGGCAGCCATTGCAGCAGGTCAGCAGCGAGCAGATTGAGGTGCTCGGTGAGGTGCTGCGCGACGAGGTTAATCTGGCCGTTTGGCAACGCCAGTTGCCGGTGCAGGTCAGCGATTTCGCCAGCGTTTTGCTGGCTCAGGGCGAGCCGTTGGGGCAATCCATCGTGCTCGAACTGGCCAGCCCGGAGAGCACGCCGAACCTCAGTGGCCTGGTCGATGGTTACAGCGATCTGCCGGGACAGGCGGCTTTTCTGCAGGACCTGAGCTGGCTGGTCGGCGCGTTTGCCTGCCTATTCGACGCCAAACGCATTGGCTTGCGCCTGCGCATCCTGGACAAGGCCATGTGCCCGCGCTTTCACGTCGACCATGTACCGGTGCGGCTGATCACCAGCTATGCCGGGGTCGGCAGTCAGTGGTTACGTGAAGGTGTGATGGCGCGCCGCCGGTTGGGCGACCCGGCCGCCGAGCCCAGCGATGCCGCGCTGATCGAGCGCGCCCAAGCCGGCCATGTGCTGCTGGCCAAGGGCGAGAAGTGGATCGGCAATGAGGGCGGCGGTTTGATCCACCGCTCGCCGCAACCACCGGCCGGTGAGCGGCGTTTGCTCTTGACCCTGGATTGGCTGGCTTAAATTACAGGCAAAAAATAGGCTGCCAAGCAGCAGCCTTAAACACCAGAAAGGCATACCGGCGCGTGACCCGGCATGCAGGGTTGAGGTACCCAAGACCACTAGAACATAGACAGGGTGACGCTTTGATGACGGCTAGCGCGCCATCCACACGCCCTTGCTTTGCTTCTCGCAAAAGGGCTTGAGGTAATTGGCATCGCTGGCCACGCCGTAATAATGCACATCCTGCTTATAGGGTGTGCCGCCGACCGTTGAGTTGCGGCATACGCCAAAAGCGCCCATCGGGCACTGTTCGACAAATTCCACCTCAACCTTTTGCCCCTTCAGCTGCGGTTGGCAGAAACCGGTGCGGAACAGGTTGGGCGGAATGCTGCGGTTTTGCTGGCACACCTTCACGTCCAGGCGCTCGGCCTGGCTGTGCACCACACAGGCTTCACCCCAGGCCAGGCCAGACAGTGCAAGCAGGCTCAGCAGCAGAAAAACGCGCATCCATTGACCCTCCAAAAATATGCCGGCGACTCTAGCACGCTGTTTTTAATCAGTCTGCGTAGGGCCGCATCCTCCGATGCTGTACGCCGTTAGAATGGCCGCAGCCGAAATCTCCTTCTCGATGGACACTAGCGCGCGCCAATCATGCTGAAAAATATCCCCACCCATGTAATTGCCGGGCCGCTCGGTGCCGGCAAGACCAGCCTGATCCGTGATCTGCTGGCGCAACGCCCGGCGCATGAACGCTGGGCGGTGCTGATCAATGAGTTCGGCCTGGTGGGGTTGGACGCCGCGCTGCTGACCACCGATGATGACGGCATTGCCCTCGGTGAAGTGGCGGGCGGCTGCCTGTGTTGCGTAAACGGCGTGCCGTTTCAGGTTGGTTTGAGCCGCTTACTCCGAAAGGCCAAGCCGGATCGCCTGCTGATTGAGCCGTCGGGTTTGGGTCATCCGTTGCAATTGCTGCAGCAACTGGGTGAAGCCCCCTGGGCCGGCGTACTGGCCGTGCAGGCGCCGCTGCTGGTGTTGGATGCTCAGGCGCTGGCTGCTGGGGACGCACTGCCGGAGAGCCAGCAAGCAACGCTTCACCGTGCTGGGTTGCTGGTACTGAATAAGGCCGAAGGGCTGGATGATGAAGCCCAGGCGCGCATCCAGGCGCAACTGCCAGCACGACCGATGTACTGGACCCGCCAGGGTGGATTGCCGCTGGCGCAACTGCCCGGTTTTAGCGCCCAGGCTGAGAGCGACGCAACGCCAGACGACTTACCCACAACGGCTGCGCCATTGCCGCCACTGTGGCGCTGCCCGAGTGAGCCGATTTGCCAGGTACAACACCAGGCCGAAGGCTGGAGCATCGGCTGGCGTTGGCACCCCAGCCAGCAGTTCGAGCTGATGCGCGTACAACAATGGCTGAGCCGTCTGCCCTGTCGCCGGGCCAAACTGGTGCTGCACAGCAACGCCGGCTGGCTGTCCGCCAACGCCCTGAACGGTGAGGCGTTGCACTGGCAAAACAGCGAATGGCGCAAGGATTCGCGGCTGGAGTTGATCTTTAGCGAAGCGCAGGATGTGCCGGCGTTGCAGGCCGGGTTCGCGCAGTGCTGTCTGCCCTGAAGCGAAAGGCCTGCGGGTATTGATAGACTGCCGCCACTTTCATCTGGATAGCGCCCCATGCAACTGCTTCCCTGGTCCCATGATTGCTCTGCCGGCTTCACTCTGCGTGGTTGGCACACCGCGCCTTCGGGCAAACCGCTGCTGCATTTTCTGCATGGCAACGGCTATTGCGGGCGGGTGTATGAGCCGTTGCTGGCGCTGTTGGCCGAGGATTTCGACCTGTGGCTGTGCGATGTGCAGGGCCATGGTGAGAGTGACCATGGTGGGCGTTTCCATGGTTGGAACCGCAGTGCTGAGCTGGCACTAGAGGCCTTTGCCGTTGGGCGTGAGCGCTATGGTGATGTGCCGGTATTTGCCCTGGGCCACAGTTTTGGCGGGGTGCTGAGCAGCCTGATGCTGGCCCAGCAGCCGCAGCTGTTTAGCCGCGCGGTGTTGCTCGACCCGGTGCTGTTTAGCCCCGCGATGATCGGCGTAATGGCGCTGTCCGATGTGGTTGGCCTGAGCCGGCGTACCACGTTGGCCAGCAAGGCGCTTAAGCGCCGCAGCAGTTGGCCGGATCGCGTCGCCGCGTACGCCGCCCTGCAGGGTCGTGGGATGTTTCGCGGATGGACCGAAGAGGCGTTTGCCGCCTACATCCAGTACGCGCTAAAGGACAGTGAAAACGGCGTTGAGCTGAAATGCCGGACAAGCCGTGAGGCCGATATCTTCAGCTCGTTCCCCAAGCGCTTATGGCCGTCTCTGGCCAAGGTGACAACGCCGACCCACGTGCTTTACGGCCAGCACAGCTACCCCTTTGTCGCCAAAGCAGTGGCGCGCTGGTGCGCCAGCAATGGCCACGTCAGCGCCCATGTGGTGCCCGGCGGCCATTGTTTTATGCAAGAGCACCCGGCGGACAGCGCGGCGCGCGTGGTGCACTTTCTGTTGCAGCGCGATTAGCCCTAAACAGCGGTGAGGATGCCGGGCCGGCTCTTGCTCAGCGCTGCGTGGATACGGCGTTGCCTGAACCTGCTGAGCCGCGGCAATTAATGACGCGGTGTGTCGTCATCCAGGGGCGCCCGCTGACTACGCCATTGCTGCATTTCGATAACCTGAGCCCCCGGCGGTGGCGGTTCGCGAAATGGATGCGCAGCCAGTTCGATGCGGCCCAGCTGCTGGCCAAACATGACGATGCTGCCGACATGCCGCTGCTCGCCCGTTACCGTGAACTCGAAGCCATACACCCGCGCCAGCCGCTTGCGCCCGCGCGCATCGGGTAGAAAGGCGAGCTTGCGCAGCGCGACATTTTCATCGAGCAAGTCGATATCGGCTTTGGCGCAGTGCTGTTTAACCAGGCTCAGCGCCCGCTCGCGCAAGCCGTGTGCGTGCCACAACCACGCGCAGACCGTGGCGAACAGCATCAGCAGAAATACATCGAAAAGATCAATCATGACGGCTCCGGCGGCAGGGCGTTTTCACTCAGCCTTCTGCTTGGTTAAGCGCCTCGTAGCGCTGTTGCAGTTCATGGCGGATCTGCCGGCGTTGCAGGCCCTGGCGCTGGCGGCGCAAGCCGTCCGGGGTGTCGGGCGCGAGTGGTGGAATAGCGGCCGGTTTACCCTGATCATCAACCGCAACCATGGTGAAGAAGCAGCTGTTGGTGTGACGCACCGAGCGTTCGCGGATGTTTTCGGTGATGACCTTGATGCCGACCTCCATGGAGGTGCGCCCGGTGTGGTTGACCGAGGCGAGAAAGGTCACCAGCTCGCCAACCTGAATGGGCTCGCGAAAAATCACCTGATCCACCGACAGGGTCACCACGTAACAGCCCGCATAGCGGCTGGCGCAGGCGTACGCGACTTCATCGAGGTATTTGAGCAGGGTGCCGCCATGGACTTTGCCGGAGAAGTTGGCCATATCCGGGGTCATTAGGACAGTCATCGTCAGCTGGGCGGTTCCGGCTTGCATAGGGCACTCTGTGGCGGGGTTATCGAGCCTGAAGGCGGTTATGACGCGCTACGTGTCGCTCACGGTACTGGTTGCGGCAAATCATAAGCAAGCGACTGCGGCGCGCGGTGCGCGATCCGCGGGATAGAGGCGTGCGTGCGACTGTGCCCGCGCTGTCGGTACAGCCAGATTACCGAGCCTTGCTTATGCAAGGCATCGGTGTGAGGGCTGCTGCACCTCGCGGGCAGGTACGTTTAGGCGTGGGTCAGGTACCAGCGCCAGTCCTGTTCACCGACCTCGCCCATAAACTGACGGAACTCGGCCCACTTGATCGCCAGGAACACCTTGAGGAATTCCTCACCGAGTGCCTCTTTGGCCCAGCTTGAGCTTTCCAGCGCGCGCAGGGCGGTCAGCCAGTCGGTCGGTAGGGTTTCGCGAGCTTGCTCGTAGCCGTTGCCGATAATTTCTTCGCCCGGATCGATCTGGTTTTTGATGCCGTGGTGAATACCGGCAAGGATCGCTGCCGCCGCGAGATAAGGGTTGGCATCGGCGCCGCAGATGCGGTGCTCGACATGCCGGCTGTTGGCCGGTCCGCCGGGCACGCGGAACGACACGGTGCGGTTGTTCACGCCCCAGCTCTTGGCCAGCGGCGCGTAGCTATTGGCCTGGAAGCGGCGGAACGAGTTGGCGTTGGGGCAGAAGATCGCCAGTGCATCGTTGAGCGTGGCCATCATGCCGCCGATGGCGTGCTTGAGCAGCGGCGTGCCGTGTGGGTCTTCGCTGGCCATCAGGTTGTTGCCCTGCTCGTCGGCCAAGCTGACATGCATGTGCATGCCGCTGCCGGCCAGTTCGCCGAACGGCTTGGCCATAAAGCAGGCCTGCAGCCCGTGTTTGTTGGCCACGCCCTTGACCAGGCGCTTGTAGCGCACACCTTCATCGATGGCCTGCAGTGCGTCGAAGCGATGCTCCAGGGTCAGTTCGACCTGGCCGGGTGCGTACTCGGAGATCGCCGTGCGCACAGGCAAGCCCTGTACCTCGCAGGCAGCGTAGAGGTCATCGAGGAACGGCTGCAACTGCTCTAGCTCGTACACGCCGTACACCTGCGGCGCTTGCGGGCGCACGCCATTGGTTTGCAGGGCCGGTTGCGGACGACCGTTGGCGTCGCGCTGCTTATCCAGCAGGTAAAACTCCAGTTCCACAGCCATCACCGGGTGGTAGCCGTCGGCCTTGAGCCGGTCGATGGCGCGCACCAGCACATGCCGGGGGTCGGCCGGCGCGGCGGGCAGGCCCTGGGTCGGGTGCATGCTCACCTGCAACTGCCCGGTGGGCGTGGTGCGCCAGGGTTGCAGGGTCAGGCTGCCGGGCAGCGGGTAGGTCCAGCAGTCGGCGTCGGCGACTTCCCAGACCAGGCCGCTTTCTTCAACGTCCTCGCCCTGGATGGTCAGCGCCAAAATCGAGCTGGGCAGTGGCCGGCCGTTTTCGTAGATGGCCAGCAGCTCATCGCGGTGCAGCAGCTTGCCGCGCGGGATGCCGTTGGCGTCGATCAGCATCAGCTCGATGCTGCGCACTTCGGGGTGCTGTTGAAGAAAGTCGCGGGCTTCCTGGGGGTTGGCGAATTGCATGGTGGTTCTCACAGCAGGTCATGGGGGCGCGTAGGGTGGATGACGCTCTTTTCATCCACCGTTTCACCGTGCGTGGTGGATGGATAAAGCGTCATCCACCCTACGGGTTGTATTACTCGCGTGCGCCGGGGATGGCCAGCAGCTCGGTCAGGGCCTGGTCGAGCATGGCGATCAGTGTGTCCACATCATCAGCCGAGGTGCTCGGGCAGCACAGGGTCATGTTGTGGAACGGGGTGATCAGGATGCCGCGGTTGATCAGGTAGAGGTGCAGGGCCATCTGCAGCTCGTCGTGGAACGTTGCTTCGGCCTCGGCGCCGGTCTTTGGTGACAGCGGGCAGAACTGGAACTCACTGCGCGCGCCCAGTTCGGTCACCGACCATTTGAGGTCGTGCTTACCGATCAGCGAGCGGAAGCCGTCGGCCAGGCGCTTGGCCAGCGGCAGCATGTGGTCATAGGCGGCCTGCGTCATCACCTGTTCCAGGTTGGCGCGCATGCAGTGCATGGCCAGGGCGTTGGCCGACAGGGTGGTGCCCATGCCGCTGTGACCGTGGCCGTGGCTGCCTTCGCTGGCGCGTTGGCGGGCGGCGGTCATGGCCTCTGCCATCGCTGCGCTACAGCCGAAGATGCCGCACGGTACGCCGCCGGCAATCGGCTTGCCGACCACGAAGAAGTCCGGGTCGAGGTTCCACAACTGGGTGCAGCCGCCCATGTCGGTGGAGATGGTGTGGGTCTCGTCGATGATCAGCAGCGCGCCGTACTTGCGGGTCAGCTCGCGGCATTGCTGCATAAAGCCCGGCTCGGGCAGAACCATGCCGATGTTGGTCATCGCCGGCTCGCAGAGCAGGGCGCAGACGTCGCCTTTCGCCAGCGCTGCTTCCAGCGCCGCCACATCGTTGAACGGGATTGAGCGGCTGTGCTGGGTCAGGTCATAGGCCTGACCGACCAGGCCAGAGCGCGGCACGGTTTCGCCATCGATGCAGCGCACCATCACGTCGTCCACGGTGCCGTGGTAGCAGCCATCGAACACCAGCAGGGTTTTGCGCTGGGTTATCGCGCGGGCCCAGCGCAGCACATAGCGGTTCGAGTCCGTGGCGGTGGCGGTGACCTGCCAGAACGGCAGACCGAAGCGTGCGGCCAGCAACTCGCCGCAGACCACGGCGTCTTCGCCCGGCAGCATGGTGGTCAGGCCGTTGTTGCCCTGTTCGGCGATGGCCTTGGCGATCGGGTCCGGCGAATGACCGAACATGGTGCCGGTGTCGCCCAGACAGAAATCGATGTACTCATGACCGTCCACATCATAGAAGCGCGCCCCCTTGGCCCGTTCGACAAACAGTGGCACCGGTGTCGACCAGTCGGCCATCCAGTGCATCGGTACGCCGCCATACAGCGAGTGGCGCGCACGTTCGGCCAGGGCTGCGGACTTGGGATTACGCGCGATAAAGCGCTCACGCTCACGCTGGGCGAAGGTTGCTACGGCGGATGGGTGGATGCCACTGGCAGTCATGTTGAACACCTCGTTCGAATATCTGCACATGCTATTTTGTGATCACAGAAAACTCAAGTGTTGGATTAACCAGGCTTTATTGCTAGGTTATTGTCAAATTTGTGATCACAGGATAAGCGAAATGGCTTTTCAGCAGCAGGTAGCCCTGATCAGCGGTGCGGGCAGTGAATCGGGCATCGGCATGGCCATCGCTCGCCGGCTTGGCCGTGCGGGTGCACGCGTGCTGCTCACCGCCAGCAGTGCACGGGTTGAGCAACGCGCTGCCGAGTTATGTGCTGAAGGTATAGATGCACGGGCCAAGCCTGCCGACCTGACTGATGAACTGCACGTGGCGGCGCTGGTGGAGTGGGCAGTGGCGCAGTGCGGCCAGATCGACATTCTGGTGAACAACGCCGGCATGGCCATGCAAGGCAGCCCAGAGCCATTCGCCACGCTGGCCAGCATGGACTTGGCGACCTGGAACCTGTCCATCGCGCGCAACCTCGGTACCGCTTTCCTGCTCACCCGCGCGGTGCTGCCGGGCATGCAGGCGCATGGCTATGGACGCATCGTCAACATCAGCTCAACCACCGGCACCCGTGGCAGTAACCCGGGTGAGGCTGCTTACAGTGCGGCGAAGGCCGGCATGCTGGGTATGAGCATGGGCCTGGCGCTGGAAGTGGCTAAGCAGGGCATCACGGTCAACAGCGTGGCACCGGGGTGGATCGCTACGGGTTCGAGTACCGAAGAAGAGCAGCGTGCGGCAGAATACACGCCGCTTGGCCGCGCGGGTCGCCCCGAGGAAGTGGCGGCTGCGGTGGCATTTCTCGCGTCGCGTGAGGCGAGCTATGTCACCGGCGAGGTGATCGTGGTGGATGGCGGTAATTGCCTGATCGAAAACAAAGCGCCCTAACCCGTTCTGTACGGACGGCCTAGTGCTTATCACCCATGGAGATTTTTCATGCGTAACTGTTTGTTGACCCTTGCCCAGCTCCCTGCACCGCCGGCACAGGGGCACCGTTAAGCCATGGCCGATAACCTGCAGGACCAGCTGTACCAGCGTATTCGCGACGGCTTGTTAGTCGGTCGTTTCCAACCTGGCGAGCGCTTGAAAATCCGTGACCTGGCGGCTGAATGGGGCACCAGCCCGATGCCGGTTCGGGCGGCTTTGCAGCGGCTGGTGGCTGAAGGTGCATTGGAGGGCGAGCCGCAGCGTTCAGTGCGTGTGCCGCCCATGACCCGTGAACGCTATCAGCATATCTTTCAGGTGCGCCTAAGCCTTGAAGGCTTGGCAGTCGAGCTGGCCACGCCAAACCTGACAGCGGCCGACCTTACTGAGCTGCGTGGCTACGTTGCGCAGATGGACAGCGCCATTGAGCTGCGCAACGTGCAGGCCTACCTGCACGCCAACAGCCAGTTCCATTTACGTCTCTACGCTGCCTGCGCCAACCCTGTGCTACTGCGCAGTATCGAGTCGCTGTGGTTGCAGGTTGGGCCGTTTTTCAACCGGCTGTTCACCGAGGCTGACCTGTCGCTGCGCCTCAATGACTTTCACGAAGAAGCCTTTGCCGCCATCGAAGCCGGCAACGCCAACGCCGCGCGCCATGCCATAGAACAGGATCTGAGCTACTTTGCGCGCTTTCTGCTGAACCTGCTGGATTTGGAGCAGCGCCAATATTGAGGGTTTGGGCTTTGCAGCCGACAGCTGTGTGGGGTGCAAGGGCGTCTGAGCAAATTACGTGAGCATCTGCGTGGCGACTGCCTTGCAAGCATTGCTCAGTCGGCAGGAGCGGTTACCTCTGTTCTTTGACCTCGTCACGATTGCTGCATTCGAGCGGCACAGAGCGCCATTTCTCCCACACTCGCTCCCAGCCTTCACTGTGGCTAACGCCCAACAGTACAGCGCTATTTAGGCACTCAGCCGGTCCGAGGGCATCTAGGTAATACTGCAAAAGCATCGGCGGCATAATGCGGTCATCTGCGCCGTACAAATGTCGCTGCGGTACAGAAGCCAGGCGCTTGCGTTGATCCAGAGGCTCAAGTGAGCCGTTAAGCGGACTTAGTTTTTGCAGGTCAACCCAGGCTCGCGGGCTGAGGTTGCCGGCTAGCGTCTGTACCTGGGCAATGTCATCTCGCCTAGCGGCCAGCAGCATCGCCAAGGCTGCGCCACCTGAATAGCCAACCAGTTCAAATGCTTGATTGCCATAGCGTGATTTGATCAACGTAATGGCATGGTCGAGGCTACTCAGAACTTCAGGAGCAAAACGCCGGTTTGTCCATATCGCGGTTGAGCAGTTCGTTGATTTTAAAAACTGACAAGGACGGGCGAGATAAATGCTGGGTGTTGGATCACTGAATGCCAATCGAGCAGTCAGCAAGTTGCGTGGGCTAGGGTCTAGGCTGGGCTGGCTAGTAGTGGCCCAGGCGTGGCCATCACCTTCTAGATAGACGCGAATTCGTGACGCGGTAGGGCGCAGTTTTGGGGCTCCCAAAACCAGCGGAAAGGGATATGTGGGGATTATTTCTAATTGCCGGTCATGCTGTTCAGAGAGGTGCTGCAGTGTTTGATACGGTGACTGACAACCACTCAGCATGGCACTGACCAGCAGTGCCACGCCTTGTAGCCAAACACCGGCTCGCATGCGCGAACCGAGGTTTTTACGCTTCATCAGAAGTCGTAGCGTACTTTTGCGGTGAAGGTGTCAGCATTGAAATCAGACTTACCAAGGTAGTCATAGCTGGCGCCTACAGTCATCGCGCCCAAGCGGTAGTCCACACCTACACCAGCCTCATAGCTGTTGCGCGCTGGCTTAGCACCTGAGGTGGCAAAAGGGGTACCGCCCAACACGAAAGTAGAGGTGCTAGAGGCCTGGTCTGCAGCGAAATCATGGTAGGCCATCAACTTGGCTTGCGGCTCAATGGTGCCTTGCCCCAGCGGATAGTTGGCTGCAACACGTACACCGGCACCCAGATCTAAGACCTCATAACGCTGGTCTTTGACCTTAAGCGCAGCAGACGAGCCCTTCTCACTGAAACCGTCGATATCCACCATGCTGTAACGAGCTGCGACGCGCGGCTCGATCAGTAGTTCATTGCTGATGTGATAGCTGTAGCCACCGACCAGATTCACACCCAGCAGATTACTGTCGTAATTACCTTTGGCGGTGGTGCTGGCGATGTTTCGCTGGCTATCGTTATCGTTGATGCCGTAAGTCAGGCTGCCGTCTGCAAAGTAGTTACCGTGCTCAAAGCCGCCGTACAGGGTGAAGGCGTGGCTATCGACTTCGGTGGTGTTGCCGTTATCGCTGTTGACGTCGGTGTTGAGGAAGCTGTACGCCAGACCCAGAGTCACCTGCTCGTTCAACTTGCCATCAGCACCCACGGCGATACCGCGGCTGTAAGCGTTGTAGCCGGTAATGCCGTCGCGAAGGTCTTGGTTGGCGTCGCTATAGAGGGTTTGTACCCAGACGCCGGTCTCTGTGAAGGCGTCGCCGGAGGACAAGCCCTGGCGTGCGCTGCTGGTGCGGCTGCCGGTCACGTTGCTGATCAGTGCTTGGCCAGAAGTGGCCGCTTGGGTGGTGCCACCGTTAGACTCTGGAGCAAGTTGTTCAGCCAGCTTAGCCAGCGCCGCCGGGTTTTCCGATGCAGCAATGTAGGCTAAACGGACTGGGTCATTCGGATTGCTTTGTGCCAATTGGTTGAGTACCACTTGGCTGAACGCACCACCTGCAGCTTGCGCGTTACTCGAACCGCCCGTGTTGCCGATGACTTGGCCAACTTCGTCGGAGCCCTTGGCAGTGACTTTGGCTACAACCTTGTTGCCTTCAACGGTAAAGGTGTCGACATTCAACAAAGACGAGCTGCTGACAACATTCAGGCCGCCATTGTTGATAGTGCCAGCCTCGATCAGTTTATAGCTGCTACCTGCGGCAGAAAAATCACTGCCTTTGGCCGCCAGCTTGATTTGCGAACCTTCATTAAATGTGGCACTGCCGGTGACAGTAAGAACGGCTTTATTTGCGTCAGTGGCGCTGCTCAGGCTCATGCCCAAAGAGGAAGCGCCAGTCACGAAAAGGTTACCGTCTAGGCTCGTGTGAGCTTGTCCCAGTTCAAGGTGCCCCGCTTTTCCGTGGGTGACCATATTGTCGGTATAGTCGGTGCCCACATAGAAGCGGGCGCTGTCTTTCATGCGGATATTTGCGCCGTCGTTTGCTGTGTCAGTACCGTTGAAAGTTACATTTCCCATGACTTCGGCAGTGGAAATATCGATCAGGTTGCCAGTGATGGTGCCAGCGTCCCAGATGAGGGCAACTTGGCCGCTCGCGTCGGAAGCGTCAATGGCTTCATCTTGAGACGTTATAGTGCCGCTGTTGTGGATGAAAAGAACATTTGGACCGCCATCGATATCGAAGCCGCTAATCTCAATTGCTGCATCGGTGGCTTCGATCAACCCGGTGTTGATTACTTGAGCTGCTGAGCTGGCGAAGCTGACGCCGTCGAGCATCAGGCCCACTGCGTTTTCGCCTTGGGCGATGATACTGCCGTGGTTTTCGATACCGCCGAGGTCTACCCGGTCACTCGAATATCCGTTTTCGTTGGAAGTGGCATCAATGGCCGTTGCTTCAGCCCCGCTGACCTGAATCAGTCCGTTGTTAATCAGTTTACCGTCGATCTCACCGCCCATCAGCTGGATACCGGTGGCATGGTTTCCTTCGGCAAGGATCTTGCCCGATGCGGCATTGGTCAAATTGCCATAGAGTTCGGATTGGCCAGAGAACTCGAGCGCACGAACGCCATCACCTTCGAATAAGTCACCTTTAGCGCTGAGCGTACCTTCGTTGACGAGCTCGTCGATGTAGGCAGGGTCAATCAGCATAGCGGCGGAACCACCACCGACTACCGAGATGTTGCCTTTATTAATCAAGGCCCCATCGATCACGGTGATAGTGCCAAATGGGCCTGGATCTTCGCCGAATTGCGACAGATCGATACCGTCAGCATTGTCGCCATTGGCGTTGATGGTGGCGTTTAAGGTCAGGTCGCCATTGATGTTGACGCTATTGAGCTCTATGGCGTCAAGATCGCTGTTGCTGCTGTTAAACGAGCCGGTAACTTCAACGCTTTCGTTGAACAGCTCGTTATTTTTCTCGATACCGGAATTGTCCAGAACTAGCGATTGCGCATAGACGGGCATAGCGGCGGTAACAGCGAGAGCAAGCAGCGTCTTACGGAACGATGTGGGGCTCATTGTTTCTTCCTGAAAATAATATGAGAAATCATCCGCATCCATGCAGGCAATGGGTTGACGCTAAAGGTATTGTTTGATGGCGTTTAGCCATGCATGAATGCCGCGGCACTCTAGCAAAAGGCATAGCCCAAGGGTATTAGATTTTTGGCGTCATAAATTTACGCTGCATATTCGGCCGCTACAGTGATCTCAGCTTTCCAGCCATACGTCGCGCACCCAGTGCCAGACTGATTCCCAGGTTTCGTCTTCGTTGATCTCGCCGGTTTCGGCTTCCCACAGCAGCACGGTGCCGTCTTCTTCGACCACGTAGTAATTGCCGTGGTCTTCGCACAGCGGCACGTACTCGCGCGGCACGCCGAGTGACCAAGCGGTGGCGGCAACTTCGGGCAGGTAGGTGTGCGATTGTGGGTCGCTGGCGGTGACGGGCTCGAGGCGGCCATAGACCACATCGCTGACCTGCAGCAGGTATTCGCGCAGGGCAAAGGGCAGGTGAATCAGGATCTGCTCCTGGATCTCCACCAGCACTTCTTCTTCCGGAAGTTCCAGCGGCACCGGCACGGGTTCGTTGAGTTCGCGCAGTTGTTCGATGACTTCTTCCACGGGGTCTGCCTCAGCTATTTCGGGTAATACGGGAACGTCTTATACAGGAGAGTGGCCTAAGCAAAAAGCGGGCAAAGTGCTATTGTCCTACTGCAGCGCTAGGTCAAATTTCTCACGTCAAGAAACGGTCTAACCATGAGCAAGCAAACGCAAGATAGCGAAAGCACACCGCTCAGCGAGGACGAACGGCTGCAGCTGTTGACCGCTGCGGGCAAGCGTAATCGTCTGTTTATGCTGGCGCTGGCCGGTGTGCTGGGCATGCTGATGCTGGTCTCGATTGGGCTGAATATCATCAGCGCCTTTAGCGCCGGCGATGAGCCGCGCATACACGCGCTGGAACAGCAGATCCTGCGCATGGAGCAACAACTGGCTGTTCAGCAAACGGCATTAAGTGATCAGCAAGCGCTGCTGGCCAGCCAGCAGGCGTCGCAGTTGAACGGCCTGTTTGAGCGCGCAGAAAATCCCGACAGCATCGGTGAGGTGAGCCATGTGTTGCAGGCCCAGGAGCGTGACTACCAAGAGGTGTTACAGGGATTGAGGGCCGGTATGCGTGATCTGGCCAATATGCTGCCGGGCTCGCGCAGTTGGCTGGCAGATTACGATGAAATGATCGACCGCGCTCAGCTCAACAGCCGCAAGCGCAGTGAGGAAATTCAGGCGTGGAGCGACAAGGCCAGGGAACCTGCGCCAGCAGCCGCGGCGCCCGTCGCAGGCGACGGTCCGGGTTAATACCGCTGCACTAGTTTTAGGGGCTTGCGGGCGAGAGTCATGTCAGGCGCTAGGTTATTAACTGCCGCCGACTGGGCTGTGGCGAATCACCCGGAGCGTACGAGTGGCAAGCATTACTCGTTTCACTCGCCCTCCGGGTCGCGCGGATGCGCGTTAGCCGCTAGCGGCTGGAGCCTGTTTTACGACGTGTAGCAGGTCGTAAGCAGGTCCTTAGCCCATATGGAAGAACGCCAGCTTGTTGCCGTCCAGATCGCGGAAGTAGCCACCGTAGAAACCAGGCATGCGCTCGCCAGGTTCGCCTTCGCTGCTGGCACCCAACTCAATGGCCTTGGCGTAGAGTTTGTCGACACCTTCACGCGAGCCACCGGGCAGGGCAACCATCGTGCCGTTACCAGGGTTTGGCGCTTGTTTGTCATAGGGCAGGCACACGGCAAACATCGGCTGGCCTTTGGCGGTGCCATAGAAGGCAGCACGGCCGATATCCATAACAATCTTGGCGCCCATCTCAGCCAGTAGCGGGCTGTAGAAGGCTTTGGCCTTTTCCATGTCGCTGGTGCCAACCATTGTGTATCCGATCATTGGTCAATCCTCGTGGTGGTGTTTGGGCAGCGTTTAGCATGCCCTTTAGAGTGTATCCGGCACCAGTGCATATGCTTGCTGAATGATGAGCAAAGAAAAACCCGGGCAAGCCCGGGTTTTCGATGATGCAGCAGGTATTAGCCGTTCTGGCGGATACCGGCAACCAGCCACGGCTGATTGTCACCAATGGCCCGCTCCAGACGCCAGCTTTCGCTGAACGCTTCACCCTGGTCAAAGCGCGAAGTTTTGGCCACGCCGGTGAAGGTGAGGGTGGCAACGGTCTTGTCGCTGAGGTCATCAACGCCGTCCAGCTGTACATCAAGGTCGTCGACATAGGTGGACTGGAAGCCATCACCCAGGTCAGCACGTTCGCGGCTGAGGAATTCCAGCAGCTGCGGGGTCACGAATTCGGCGATCTTGTCCATCTCGTTGGCATCCCAATGCTGTTGCAAGCTCAGGAAGTGCTCACGACCGGCATTGATAAAGCTTTGCTCGTTGAACCAAGCCGGAGCGTTGATCACTGGCTTGATAGCGGCAGCAGCGCTGGCACCGCCGAAAATCGAGCTTGGCGCGGCCTGAGTTGGCATTTCACGCTGATACGGTACACCACCGGCTGCAGCAGGCTGCGCCTGGCGACGACGGGCGGCGAGGAAGCGGAACAGTAGGAAGGCGATCAGGCCGAAGATCAGCATGTCCATAATCTGCAGGCCTTCGAAGCCGTCACCCATAAACATCGACGCCAGCAGACCACCCGCGGCTAAACCAGCCAATGGGCCTAACCAGCGTGAGGCACCGCTTGCAGCCGCCGGTTGGCGACCGGCAGCGGCCGGTGTTGCGGATTGCTGGGCTGGTGCTTGGCGCGCTTGATGGCTCGGTGCGGAGCCAAAAGATTTACCGCCGCCCAGTCGCTTGGCTTCGGCTTCGAAACTCATGGTCAAGCCCAGGCTGAGGCACATAGCCAGGGCGATACTGAGAAAACGCTGCATATTTGGCTGTCTCTTGGTGGTTGGATCTCTGCGGGGCATCTTGCCCGGCGGGGTTGCTGCTGGCTAGCCATAGAATGTTTCCGGCTTTTGCCTGTCAGGGTATGAGGTACTGGGCGAAGAGGCAGTGGCCAGGAGGGGTGAGCGCTTGGCGGCATCACCCATCAGGCCATGATGAGCAGGCGCGCTGCGTTCAACCTGTGCCGTCCACCACCCTGCGGCTGCGCATTAGCGCCAGTTGTACAGTTCTTTCTCCGACAGCTGGTGCATCTGGCTGGTCTGAGCCTGGAAGGCTTGCATCGAGGCCCAAATGCGTCCGTTCAGTTCGCTTTGTGCAGCCAGCTCGCCGAGTACCACCGAGCTTTCACGGCGCATGGCGTCCAGCACCTCGTCAGGGAAACGCTTGAGCAGGGTGCCCTGTTGTTTCAGCTCATCGAGTGCCAGTGCGTTGTGGTAGACGTAGTCGTCGAGCATGTCCTGGTTAGCCGCGCGGGTGGCTTCAGTGAGGATTGCTTGCAAGTCAGCCGGCAAGCTGTCGAGGGCTTTTTGGTTGATCAGCAGCTCGAGCACCGCTTGCGGTTCCTGCCAGCCGGGGTAGTAGTAGAACTTGGCCGCCTTGTGCAGGCCGAAGGCCAGGTCGTTGTAAGGGCTGACCCAGTCGGTGGCATCAATGGCGTTGGTTTGCAGGGCGGTAAACACTTCGCCGCCGGGCAGGTTGACGGTGGTGGCGCCGAGCTTGCTCAGCACTTCGCCGCCCAGGCCGGGCATGCGGATCTTCAAGCCCTTGAGGTCATCCAGCGAGTTGATTTCCTTGTTGTACCAGCCGCCCATCTGCATGCCGGTGTTGCCGACTGCCATGGGTTTTACGCCGAACGGGGCATAGGCTTCATCCCACAAGGCTTGGCCGCCGCCTTTGCTCAACCACGCATTCATTTCGGGTGTGGACAGGCCGAACGGCACGGCGGTGAAAAACTGCGCCGCCGGGACTTTGCCCTTCCAATAATACGCTGCGCCATGGCCCAGCTCGGCGGTGCCGCGTGACACGGCGTCAAACACCTCCAGCGGCGGCACCAGCTCGCCACCGGCATACACCTTGATGGTCAGGCGGCCGTTGCTCATGGCGCTGACCCGCTCAGCCAGGCGCTCAGCAGAAGTGCCCAGGCCCGGATAATTTTTCGGCCAGGCGGTGACCATCTTCCACTGGAAGGTCTGTGCCGGTTCGGCGCTGGCCTGCGGCGTGGCGGGTTCTTCCTTGCAACCGGCCAGGCCGAGGGCGGCGAGTAGGGCGCTGGCGAGCAGCAGAGGGCGGCGGATCATTGGGGCTCCTTATTATTTGAATAGACGGTCGATCACAGCGCCTGCAGCTTGGCGTAGCTGAGCATCAGCCATTTGCTGCCTTCGCTTTCGAAATTCACCTGCACCCGCGCCTGGGCGCCGGAGCCTTCGAAGTTGAGGATGGTGCCTTCGCCGAACAGCGAATGCTGCACGCGCTGGCCGAGGTTGAAGCCGGTGTCCGGCACGGCGCTGCCGACGAATAGGCTGTCGCCGCTCATGCTGTTGCCGCCTGTGTTGCGGCTCACCGCGCCAAACGGTCGGCTGACGCTATTGGACAGGCGTACTTCCTGAATCAGCTGCGGTGGAATCTCGCGGACGAAGCGTGACACCTTGTTGTAGGTCTCGGTGCCATACAGGCGGCGCGTTTCGGCGTAGGTGATTACCAGCTTGCTCATGGCGCGGGTGATGCCGACATAGGCCAGGCGGCGCTCTTCTTCCAGACGACCGGGCTCTTCCAGGCTCATCTTGTGCGGGAACAGGCCTTCTTCCATGCCCACCAGAAACACCTGTGGGAACTCCAGGCCCTTGGCGCTGTGCAGGGTCATCAGCTGCACGCTGTCTTCGTTTTCCGCCGCCTGGGTGTCGCCGGCTTCCAGCGAGGCGTGGCTGAGGAAGGCCTGCAGCGGGCTGAGTTCGTCGTCTTCGTTGTTCTCGAAGGTGCGCGCGGCGCTGACCAGTTCCTCAAGGTTTTCAATACGCGCCTGGGCTTTTTCGCCTTTCTCGGCCTTGTGATAAGCAATCAGCCCGCTTTGCTCGATGACGGTCTGGGTCATCAGGTGCAGCGGCATGCTCAACACTTTGGCGGCGAGGTTTTCGATCAGTTCGATAAACCCGGCCAGCGCACCAGACGCCCGCGCCGGCAGGGCCTTGGCGGCGACCATCAGGCGAACCGCTTCCCACATCGACACATCATGGGTGCGGGCATATTCGCGAATGGTCTCGACGCTCTTCTCGCCGATACCGCGCGCCGGCACGTTGATCACGCGCTCCAGCGCGGCGTCGTTGCCGCGGCCATCAAGCAGGCGCAGGTAGGCCATGGCGTTTTTGATTTCCGCACGCTCGAAGAAGCGCTGGCCGCCGTAGATGCGGTAGGGAATCTTCTCGCGCAGAAGGGCTTCTTCGAGCACCCGCGACTGGGCGTTGGAGCGGTAGAGAATGGCGATTTCGCTGCGCTTGAGGCCGTCCTTGCGCAGGGCGTCCTCGATCGTCTCGACCACGTAACGCGCTTCGTCGTGCTCGTTGAACGCCGAATACAGGTTGATCGGCTCGCCGTCACCGTCTTCGGTCCACAGTTCCTTGCCCAGGCGGCCCTGGTTGTTGGCGATCAGCGCGTTGGCGGCCTTGAGGATGCCGGCGGTGGAGCGGTAGTTCTGCTCCAGGCGGATCACTTCGGCGTCGCTAAAGTCCGCAGAGAACTGCTGAATATTCTCGATTTTCGCCCCGCGCCAGCCGTAGATCGACTGGTCGTCATCGCCGACCACCATCATGCTGTCGCCGCCCTTGGCGAGCATCCGTAGCCAGGCGTATTGCACGGCGTTGGTGTCCTGGAACTCGTCGACCAGGATATGCCGGAAGCGCCGCTGGTAATGCTCCAGCAGACCTGGTTTATCGCGCCACAGGTCGAGGGCGCGCAGCAGCAGCTCGGAGAAGTCGATCACCCCGGCACGCGCGCAGGCGGCTTCATAGCCTTCGTAAATTTTCAGCATGGTGGCGAGAAACAGGTCGCCGCCGGGCTGGATATTCTTTGGCCGCAGGCCCTCGTCCTTCTGTCCGTTGATAAACCATTGCGCCTGTTTCGGCGGCCAGCGTTGTTCATCCAGGCCGAGGTCGCGGATCACCCGTTTGACGATGCGCTGCTGGTCGTCGGAATCGAGAATCTGGAAGTTCTCGGCCAGCCCTGCTTCCTGCCAGTGCGCGCGCAACAGGCGATGAGCCAGGCCGTGGAAGGTGCCGACCCACATGCCCGCCGGGCTGACACCGAGCATTTGCTCAATGCGGTGGCGCATTTCAGCAGCAGCCTTGTTGGTGAAGGTCACCGACAAGATGCTGTGCGGCGAGGCGTTCTCGATCTGGATCAACCAGGCGATACGGTGCACCAGCACGCGGGTTTTACCAGAGCCAGCACCGGCCAGCACCAGTTGGCGGCCCACGCGCGCGGCTACTGCCTGGCGTTGGGCATCGTTAAGAGAGGCGATAAGAAGTTCGGGGTCATTTTGCATCGCGGCATTCTAGGGGGCGGCGCCAGGCAGGGCAAACCAGGCTGTCGAGCGGGTTTTAGCGGACGACCGGCGAGTCAGCTCGGCGAGCGTAGGGGGGCTGTGCTTGTGCGCCGCAAAAGTTAGGTCTTTGTACTGTGAATTGGCGCACGTCTGGCTTGGGCGATGCGTCTAGCTCGCGTATGCTGCGCCAACGTTTAGGCAACCACTACAAGAAAATCGCCTATGACCGCGTTGCTACACACCGCCGAATCTGGCGGCCGCCCCGTCGCTGGGCACACCGTTGCGCAGTTGTTTGCCACGGACATCGCCGCCGAACGCACCCGCATGCTTTACCACGGCTCGCAGGTGCCCACTCTGTTTATGCTGCTGAGCGGCATGCTATGCAGCTTTCTGCTGTGGGGCCTGTTGCCGCCTGCGCTCTTGATCGGCTGGTCGATCTGGCTGGTGGTGCTCGCCGGGTTACGCCTGCTGCAAATGCGCGCGTTCAACCAGGCGCCGCCCAGGCAGCAAGCTGAGCCAGTCTGGCATTACTCGTTTTTACTCGGGGCCGTCGGTTCTGGGCTCACCCTGGCTTTTGCCGTCATCGTGCTGGTACCGGCGGATGTGTTCTATCTGCAGGCGTTGATCTACGGCCTGATCGGCACCGCCATCCTTTCTGCCAGCGTGGCCTATGCCATCAGCCTAAGGGCATTCCTGGCGTTTGCGCTGCCCTGCCTGGTGCCCTCGGTCAGTTACTTATTACTCAGCGGCAACAGCGTGCAGCAAGGCTGGGGATTACTCGGCGGCACGCTGCTGCTGTCACTGCTGGTGGTGGCTTGGCAGGTTAACCGGCTGGTCCAGCGCAGCTTGTTACAGCGTTTCCATAACCAGGCACTGATCGGCAACCTAGAACACGCCAAGCGCCAGGCCGAGGGACTGAATGGCGAGTTGGCCCATGAGGTTGAACAACGCCGGCGGGCCGAGCGCGAGTTGCGCCAAGCCCATGACAGCCTGGAAATGCGTGTAACCGAACGCACCTTGGCGCTGGACGAAGCCACCCGCGCCCTGACTAAAAGCCGTGCTCGTCTGGCCCTGGCCATTGAAGCCAGCGAGCTGGGCCTGTGGGACTGGAACCTGCAAACCGACGAAGTCCATCACTCGCGCCTGCAGGAGATCTTTGGCCTGCAAACGCACGAGGTGCAGGTGATGCTGCGCGACCTCAAACCGCGCCTGTACCCGGATGATTTACCGCTGTTGCGCCGCGCGTTGGTCGAGCACCTAAAAGGCTGCAGCGATGACTACCACGTGCAATACCGGGTCAAGCATGCGGCGGGGCACTGGGTCTGGATTGAAGACCGCGGCCGCGCCGTTGAGCGTGATGCCAATGGGCGGGTGGTGCGCATGCTTGGCACCCGCCGCGACATCAGCGCCGATAAACAACAAGAGCAGCAGCAACAACTGGCCGCTACGGTGTTTGAAGCCGCCAGCGAAGGCATCGTTATTCTTGACCCGGATTACCGGATGCTTTCAGTCAACCAGGCCTTCAGTGATGTCACCGGTTATCGCCAGGACGAGGTGGTCGGCAAAAGCGTGATCACCCTGATCAGTGGTGAGGACAGCCGTCGGCAATACCAGTTGATTCGCAAGGAGTTGGAGCAAAGCGGCGCCTGGCGTGGTGAGCTGATTGAAACGCGTAAGAACGGCGAGCTTTACCCACAGCATCTGCAACTCAATGTGGTGCGCGATAAGCGTGGCCAGGTTAGCCATATTGTGGGCTTCTTCGCCGACTTGAGTTCCCGCCGCGCCGCTGAAGAGCACCTGCGCTACCTGTCGCACTACGACGAACTCACCGGCCTGGCCAACCGCAGCCTGTTCAAAGAGCGGCTGCACGAGGCCAGCCAGCGGGCTCGGCAGAGCGGGCGCAGCCTGGCTTTACTGCATGTCGACCTGGACCGCTTCAAGCTGCTCAACGACAGCCTCGGCCATGAAGTTGCCGACCAGTTGCTGCGTCAGGTCAGCCGCCGCTTGAGCCAGGCGGTGCCGGAGGCCGACACGCTGGCGCGGCTGTCGGGCGATGAGTTCGCCATTCTGCTCGACTCGTACTCCAGCCTCTCTAGCCTGGCGCAACTGGCCAGTCGCTTGCTGAGTAAACTGCGCGCGCCGATGAATATCGACGGGCATGAGTGGGTTGTCAGTGCCTCGCTGGGGATCAGCCTACTACCCGACAACGCCCGGGAGATTTCCGCGCTGGTCAGTCAGGCCAACATGGCCGTGCAGCATGCCAAACACCTGGGCGGCAATACCTTCCAGTTCTTCACCGACAACCTGCAAGCCTGCACCCTGGAGCGCTTGCAGTTGGAAAACCAGCTGCGCAAGGGCATTGATGAAGGGCAGCTGGAAGTGTTCTATCAGCCCAAGCTGTGCCTGGCATCGGACACGCTCAACGCCGCCGAGGCGCTGGTGCGCTGGCGTCACCCAGAGAGGGGGCTGGTGCCGCCGGGCGACTTTATCGGCCTAGCCGAAGAAACCGGGCTGATCGGTGCCATTGGCGAATTCGTCCTGCGTCAGGCTTGCCGCCAAGCGCGTGCCTGGCAATTGCAGGGGCTGGCGCAGATTCGAATATCGGTGAACCTGTCGGTGCATCAGCTACGCCAAGGCAACCTGCTCAGCCTGGTGCGCCAGGTGCTCGATGAAACTGGCCTGGCCGCACAGTTCCTTGAGCTGGAGTTAACCGAGAGCCAGTTGCTGGACAACGTCGAGAACGTCATCAGCACCTTCCAACAACTGCGTGAGCTGGGGGTTAAGCTGGCGATTGATGACTTCGGTACCGGTTATTCCTCGCTGAGCTACCTCAAGCGCTTCCCGGTGGACTACGTGAAGATCGACCAGACCTTTATCCGCGACCTCACCCCAGGCGGTGAAGACGCCGCCATCACCCGCGCGATCATCGCCATGGCCCATAGCCTGGAACTCAAAGTAGTCGCCGAAGGCGTGGAAACCCAGGCGCAGATGGACTTCCTCAAGAGCCAGCAGTGCGATGAGATACAGGGTTATCTGATTAGCAGACCAGTGCCGGCCGAGCAATTTGCTCAGTTGTTGCGCGAGCAGGACGACAGCTTTTTGAGGTGATTAGTAAGATGCGCCCGGCAAGCAGGCGCAAAGGGAGGATCAAAGGCCGTTCGGGAGGAAGCGCGTGGCTCCGCTGACGTCGTCGATTTTCTTGATGCGCAAGGCTTTCAGACAGGTTTCGTTACGGCTGTTGCTGTCCGCGCAGTATTGTTTGATGAAGTCAGCAAACGCCATATCTTGACCATTCACGGTCAGCACGCGTTTGAAGTATTCACCTTGAATACCCTGTGCTTGTCGGCTGTTTGTTATCTCTTGATCAACAACCAAACGGCCATGCAGGTCTACAGCAGGAAATTCGGGTGCTTTATCTTCTTTGCAGGCGACCAGCAACAGGCTGGTGGCAGCCAGCATTATTAAACGCAGCATGATGAATTCTCTCGAGGACCTGCCCCAGCCGTGAGCCGGGGCAGGTGTTGCGGCTATTCGCCGAACAGACGGTTGGAGCGGTTGACCTCAGCTTTACCGGTGTCTTCCAAGAGTGCCTTAGTGCCCGAGGTGATGTTGCGCGAGGCATCGGCATCGGATTGGATGACATCAGTGCGGGCTGCGCTCTCGCGTAGTTCGGCGTCGATATAATCATTAGCCCGTGCCGCTCGTGCGCGCTTGGCCTGCAGCGCTAGCCTGCGCTCTTCCAACTCCAGTGCGCGCAGTTCGTCCTCAAAGTTTTCCTCGCGGGTACGCACGCGCTTGTTTTCAGTCTCCTGAAGTTGGCGCTGGGCTGCAGCCTTTTGTGCGGCAGCCTGTTGTGCCGCTGCGCGTTGGCGACGATTAGCTTCATCACGCGCTTCTGCCCGCGCCTGGTCGGCAGCAGCCTGACGAATACGTGCGGCTTCGGCGTTGGCTTGAGCTTGCTTGGTTTCTTGTTCGATTTGATACAGCTGATCGAACTGATTGGCCAGGGCAGGCAATGTCAGCAGTGCCAAGACAGAGCCCAGAACGATATGTTTCATCTGTGCGGCCCTCAGCCTTTGGTCGGTTCAGGGCATGTGGCGTTAGGTTGGATGCGTGTCTCGTTGGACAGCATCATGACCATCAAGGAGATTTCACCAATCTTGAAATCGCAAGGTCGGCCAACCTGGGCCGAGGTGAAGATTTTGCCGTTTTCGGAATAACCGATCAGTACACCAGGCACCAGAGTTGTGTCGTCAACTAGCGAACCGGCCATCGCCCCTGCAGCGCCGCCGGCAACACCCCCAACAATTGCGGTGTCACGGTGGTTCTGTGCACCCAGTGCAGCGCCACCGACTGCGCCAAGCAGGCCACCAACCATCATGGCTGCCTTCTTATTTTTCTCGTTGCTGACTTTGATCTTGGTTGGGGAAACCGTGAGGATTTTGACGGTTTTGGCTTCTTGCTGGGTATTAACCTGACTCGCATCGAAGACATCCGCTTGGTACTGTTCGCCAGTGGCTTGGCAGCCTGCCAATACGGCGGCAATAGAAAGTGCCAGACAACGTTTGATCATCATTCCTTTATTCCTTGATGATTATAAAAATCCATTAACCAGCTCATTTCCGACTAAGCATGGCATTGCGCCAGCATTTTAATCAAAGAAGTTGCTGAGGGTAAAGGCTGATCCTGTCGCACCTGTCAGGCTTGCAGTCATGATCATTCGGACGTTTTTCTATCGCTATGAGCCGATTACTTTTTACTGCACCTACGCGCAGTACCCTGACCCTCCTAGCCTCGCTCTATTGCGCCCAGGGTTTACCTTCCGGGCTATTGGCGCATTCGCTGCCGGTGCTGCTGCGTCAGCACGGTGTTGATCTGGCGTTGATCGGCCTGCTCAAGTTGTTGGCGCTGCCCTGGTTGCTCAAGGTGCTCTGGGCGCCTTGGGTGAATCGCTTAGCATCACCCCGGCTGGGTCATCACCGCGGCTGGATTTTGCCGCTGCAGGTGAGTGTTATCACCATCCTCTCGGGCCTGGCGTTGATGGATCCCGAGCGATTGTTTGACCGCTACTTTCTGCTGCTGATCGGCCTGTTGCTGCTGGTCAACCTGGCGGCGTCGACCCAGGACATTGCCACCGACGGCTTGGCCGTCAGGCTGTTGCCGGAGCGCTGGCGTGGGCTGGGTAACAGCCTGCAGGTCGGCGGTTACAAGGTCGGCATGCTGGTCAGTGGCAGCGGTCTGTTATTGGCGATGGATACGTTGGGCTGGCACCTGAGTCTGGGCTTGGTTGCGGTGTTGCTGGTGCTGATGACGGTGCCGATCTGGCGCTTTGCCGAGCGGCGCGAGCTGCCGTTTCAGCCGGCGCAAGCAGAGCCGGCCGGGCCTGGGCTGTTGCTGCGGCATTACCACGGGTTGCTGGCGCAGCCTGGCATGCTGTTCTGGCTGGCGGTGCTGCTGAGTTTTAAGCTAGGCGATGCCTTGGGTTCACCGATGATCAAGCCGATGCTGGTGGATCAAGGCTGGAGCAATGCCGAGCTGGGCCAACTGACGCTGATCAGCAGCCTGGCCGGGATTGCGGGCGCACTGATTGGTGGCCTGTTGTATGCGCGCCTCGGTGCGCTGCGGTCGCTATTAGGGTTCGGGTTGTTGCAGGCCGTGGGGATTGCGGCGATGGCTCTGTTGGTGGGCGCGGGGGGTGACGCTGGGTTGGTCTATTGCGTGGCGTTGTTTGAGCAGGCCGCTGATGGCATGTCTACGGTGGCGCTGTTTGCGGTGATGATGCGCCAGTGCCGGCCCGAGCATGAGGGCGCGGACTTTACCCTGCAGGCCAGCGTGCAGTTGTTGCTGGCCGGGCTGGTGGGCGCAACCAGTGGTGTGTTGGCCAAGTGGTTGGGTTATCAGGCGTTGTTTGTCGGTGCGGGGGCTCTGGGGCTGCTGGCATTGCCGCTGGTGCTGCTGTACTTCCAGCGGCTGCGGCCGCAGACCTAACCCTGTGCAGTCGGCTCAAGCCGCGTCTTTGCGCCGCACAGCTATTCCATCCACTGCCGTTCATGGCGTTCGAGCAGGTTGCTGGCTTGCTCCGGGCCGTCGCTGCCGGCGGGGTAGGGACGCGGGCTCTGGTAGTGCTGGTGCCAGCCCTTGATGATCGGATCGATCCAGTTCCAGGCCGCCTCCACTTCATCGCGGCGCATAAACAGCGTTGAGTCGCCTTCGATCACATCGAGCAGCAGACGCTCGTAGGCGTCCCAGCGGCGCTGTTTGTGGAAGGCGTCGGCCAGGTTAAGGTCGAGTTCCACCGGCTGCAGGTGCATGCCTTTGCCGGGGCTTTTGCCCATTAGTTGCAGGCTGATGCGTTCTTCCGGCTGCAGGCGGATCAGCAGGCGATTGGCTTCGCCTTCGCCAAACAATTGGTGCGGTACTGGTTTGAACTGGATGAGAATTTCCGAGGTCTTGTGCCCCAGGCGTTTGCCGGTGCGCAGGTAGAACGGCACGCCGGCCCAGCGCCAGTTGTCGATTTCGGCCTGTACGGCGACAAAGGTTTCAGTGTCACTGTCGTTGTCGACGTTCTTCTCGAAGTAGTAGGCCGGCACTTCCTGGCCGCCGATCTTGCCGGCGGTGTACTGGCCGCGCACGGTCTTGTCCTGCACGTCGAGGCCGGTGATGGGTTTTAGCGCCTCGAGGATTTTCACCTTCTCGTTACGCACCGCCTCGGCGTCGAAACGCACCGGCGCTTCCATGGCCACCAGGCAGAGCAGCTGCAGCAGGTGGTTTTGGATCATGTCGCGCATGGCGCCGGCTTTTTCGTAGTAGGCGCCACGATTTTCCACACCGAGGGTTTCGCACACGCTGATCTGTACGTGGTCGATATGCCCGGCGCGCCAGATCGGCTCAAACAGCGCGTTGGCGAAGCGCAGCGCCATTAGGTTCTGCACTGTTTCCTTGCCCAAATAATGGTCGATGCGGAATACCCGCGACTCATCAAACACCGCGCCGATGGCAGCGTTGATCGCCTGCGCCGACTGCAGCGAATGGCCGATGGGTTTTTCCAGCACGATGCGGGTTTTGGGGCCGGCCAGGCTGGCCACCTTCAGGTGCGAGGCGATGTCTTCGAACAGATCCGGTGCGGTGGCCAGGTAATAAATACGCACGCGCTCGTGGTTTTCGCCCAAGCGTTTACTCAGTCGGCCAAAGTCGGCGCTTTGGCTGGCGTCCATGGCGAAATAGTCGAGGCGGGCGGCGAAGCTGGCCCAGGTGTCGTTGTCGAAGTCGTTGCGCGCCACCTGAGCGCGGCAATGGCGTTCAGCCAGGGCTTGAAAGGCTGCGCGGCTATGGGCGCTGCGGGCCAGGGCCAGAATGCGTGTATCGCCATGCAGGCGACCGGCGCGATGCAGGTGGTAGAGCGCTGGCAGCAGTTTATGCAGGGCCAGGTCGCCGGTGCCGCCAAACACCAGCATGTCGCAGGAAATGCTCAAGGTGGGAACTCCGACTCGGTTAAGCAGTGCGGCGGCGGCGGCCATGTAGTATAACTACAAGACCACTACAACCGTCGTGCGCCGATCATAACCGAGTCATGACTCCGATGCGGCGTGCTTGATGGATTCGTTAGCCAAATGTCGAGCCTAAACCTGTGAACCTGTTGCAGCACATTGCCCAGTCGCGTCATCTACTCCGCAAATCGGAACTCAAAGTTGCGGAGCATGTTCTGCTCGATCCGGCGTCGGTCATGCACAGTTCCATGGCTGAGCTGGCGCACAGCGTGGGGATCAGTGAGCCGACTATCGTGCGCTTCTGCCGGGCGATTGGCTGCACCGGTTTCCAAGACCTCAAACTGAAATTAGCGCAGAGCCTGGCTGCTGGCGCCAGTTTCGGTCAGTTCGCCATTCATGAAGACGACTCGGTCGCCGACTTCAGCCTGAAGATTTTTGACACCACCCTGCACACCCTGATCGAGGTGCGCGAGAAGCTCGATACTCAAGCCCTGCAGCAGGCCATCGCGGCGATCGCCAACGCCCAGCGTGTGGAGTTCTATGGCTTCGGTGCGTCCGGCGCGGTGGCGGCGGATGCCCAGCACAAGTTCTTCCGCCTGCTGCTGACGGCGGCCGCCTATTCCGACCCGCACATGCAGGCGATGAGTGCGGTGACCTTGAAGCCCACCGATGTGGCCATCTGCATCTCGCAGTCTGGGCGCTCCAAGGATCTGCTGATCACCGCCAACCTGGTGCGTGAAACCGGCGCCACGCTGATCACCTTGTGCCCAAGCCAAACCCCGTTGGCCGACCTGGCCACCGTTAACCTGGCCATCGACGTGCAGGAAGACACCGAGATCTACACGCCGCTGACCTCGCGCATCGCCCACCTGGTGGTGATCGATGTGCTCGCCATGGGCGTGGCCATGGCCCGTGGCCCAGGGTTGGTCAACCACCTCAAGAGCGTTAAACGCAGCTTGCGCAGCCTGCGCCTGTCGCCCAAGGCGCATAAGAGCAACGAAGACTGAGTACAGCGCTGATGTCATCGCCGCGTTACCGCGTGGCCATCAAACCGTCATATCGAGAGCAGATGCTGGTACTCCCTTATTCAGCTTGGGAGTTGCCCCTATGTCTGGCTATCTGGATACACCTTCGTCTCACGAAAGCACTGACGCCAAATCCCGGCGCAAGCTGCTCGACCAGCGCCGCATGGAGTACCGCCGCGCCATCGAAGCGCATGCTGAGCGGCGTCGGTTGCAGCAGCAATTGCTCGATTACCCGGAGCTGGTCGCCGCTAACTATGTGGCGGGGAAGCAGGCGTTGCAGCAGCAAAGCGCTCAGCCAGGGCGTTGATCAGGCTGCGCTGATCGCGTACGAAAGCGAAAAACGCCTGGGCCACCGGTGATAGGTATTTGCCGCGCGGGTGTACCAGGCACCAGCTGCGCAGCAGCGGCAGTTCAGCCACCGGCAGTTCGCGCAGGGCGCCGCACTCCAGTTCGCGGCGTACCGCGTGGCGTGGCAGCAGCGCCAGGCCGAGCCCGGCGATTACCCCTTCACATTGTCCTTCCATTGAACCGACCTCTAAGGTCTGGGCGAAGTGTGCGCGCTTCTGGTGGCAATATTCTTCACAGGCCTGGCGCGTGCCGGAGCCGGCTTCGCGGACCAGCAGCGGGAAGCTGCTGAGGTCTTGCAGGTTCAGCGGGCCTTGGCTGCACAACGGATGATCGGGCGGGGCCACGGCGATAATCGGGTTGGTCAGGAAGGGCAGAAACTCCAGGTTCATGTCCGTGGGCACCCGCGACATGATCAGCAGGTCGTCGCGATTGGCGTTCAGGCGCTTGAGTGCCTGGGTGTGGTTGGTCACCACCAGCTGCAGGCTAACTTCGGGGTATTGCTGGCGAAAAGCCGCGAACAAGTGTGGAACGAAGTACTTGGCGCTGGATTCCACAGCCAGGCTCAGCTGCCCTTGCAGTGAGCCCTGCAAATCGGAGAGTTGCATGTCGAAGCTCTCCAGGCGGCCAAAAATATCCGCGCTGGCGCGTTGCAGGGCTTCGGCGGCCTCGGTTAGGTAGAGCTTTTTGCCCACGTAGTCGAACAGTGGCTGGCCGATCAGTTCTTCCAGCTGGCGAATTTGCAGGCTGACGGCGGGTTGCGTCAGGGCCATTTCCTCCGCCGCACGGCTGTAGGACAGGTGGCTGCAGACTGAGCGGAATACCTGAATCTGACGAAATGTCATTCTCATTAATGACTTGCGCACGTAGTTTTCCCATACGGTTGGTGGCTTGCGGCTCAACTATAAGTTTTTACTTATACTAAACCCAATAAATATTGATTTTGGTTAATCGCCAAGCCAGCGTAGCGTGAGCGCCTGACCGCACCTGTTGCTGCGGTCATACGTCGACCGCTTTTGTCGGTTGCCTGCTCACGTGATCGAGGATGCTGGCTCGTGATCAAGAAAATCCTGATAGCCAACCGCGGTGAGATTGCCGTACGGATCGTGCGAGCGTGTGCCGAAATGGGCATTCGCTCGGTGGCGGTGTATGCCGATGCCGACCGCCACGCCTTGCACGTAAAGCGTGCCGACGAGGCCCATAGCATCGGCGAGGAGCCGCTGGCTGGTTATCTGAACCCGCGCAAGCTGGTCAACTTGGCGGTGGAAACCGGTTGTGATGCGCTGCATCCCGGTTATGGCTTTCTTTCGGAAAACGCTGAACTGGCTGACATCTGCGCCGAGCGTGGGATCAAGTTTATTGGTCCAAGCGCCGAAGTGATCCGCCGCATGGGCGACAAGACCGAAGCGCGGCGCAGCATGATTAAGGCTGGCGTACCGGTCACCCCCGGCACTGAAGGCAACGTGGCGGATATCGCCGAGGCACTGAGCGAGGGCGACCGCATCGGTTACCCGGTGATGCTCAAGGCCACCTCCGGCGGTGGCGGTCGCGGTATCCGCCGCTGCAACAGCCGTGAGGAGTTGGAGCAGAACTTCCCGCGGGTGATTTCCGAAGCCACCAAGGCGTTCGGCTCGGCGGAAGTGTTTCTGGAAAAATGCATCGTCAATCCCAAGCACATCGAGGCGCAGATTCTCGGTGACAGCTTCGGCAACGTGGTGCACCTGTTCGAGCGTGATTGCTCGATCCAGCGGCGCAACCAGAAGCTTATTGAAATCGCCCCCAGCCCGCAGCTGACCCCTGAGCAACGCGCTTATATCGGTGACCTCGCCGTGCGCGCCGCCAAAGCGGTGGGCTACGAGAACGCCGGCACCGTGGAGTTTCTGCTCGCCGAGGGCGAGGTGTACTTCATGGAGATGAACACTCGGGTGCAGGTGGAACACACCATCACCGAAGAAATTACCGGCATCGACATCGTCCGCGAGCAGATTCGCATCGCCTCCGGTCTGGAGTTGTCGGTTAAGCAGGAAGACATCATCCACCGCGGTTTTGCCCTGCAGTTCCGCATCAACGCCGAAGACCCGAAGAACAACTTCCTGCCCTCATTCGGCAAGATCACCCGCTACTACGCGCCCGGCGGCCCTGGCGTGCGCACCGATACGGCGATCTACACCGGCTACACCATTCCGCCGTATTACGACTCCATGTGCCTGAAGCTGGTGGTCTGGGCGCTGACCTGGGAAGAAGCCCTGGCCCGTGGCCTGCGTGCGTTGGATGACATGCGCGTGCAGGGGGTGAAAACCACCGCCGCCTATTACCAGGAAATCCTGCGTAACCCGGAATTTCGCAGCGGCCAGTTCAACACCAGTTTTGTCGAGGCGCACCCTGAGCTGACCGAGTACTCGATCAAGCGCAACCCGTCGCACCTGGCCATCGCCATTGCCACCGCCATTGCTGCCCACGCCGGCCTGTAGGGGAAATTATGAGCAAGCCCGCTGTTAACAAAAAAATCACCGTCACCGACACCATCCTGCGCGACGCTCACCAGTCGCTGCTGGCCACGCGCATGCGCACCGAAGACATGCTGCCAATCTGTGCCAAGCTCGACGCGGTCGGTTACTGGTCGTTGGAGGTGTGGGGCGGCGCGACCTTCGACGCTTGCATCCGCTTCCTCAAGGAAGACCCCTGGCAGCGCCTGCGCCAGCTCAAGGCGGCGCTGCCCAATACCCGCCTGCAAATGCTCCTGCGCGGGCAAAACCTGCTCGGTTACCGCCACTACAGCGATGACGTGGTTAAGGCCTTTGTAGCCAAGGCGGCGGTCAACGGTATCGACGTGTTCCGCATCTTCGATGCCATGAATGATGTGCGCAACCTGCGCGTGTCGATCGAGGCGGTGAAGGCGGCCGGCAAGCATGCCCAAGGCACCCTGAGTTACACCGTCAGCCCGGTGCACACCGTCGAGGCCTACGTTAAGCAGGCCCAGGCCATGCAAGCCATGGGTATTGATTCGGTGGCGATCAAGGACATGGCCGGCCTGCTGACGCCTTATGCGGCCTTCGACCTGGTTAAGGCGCTGAAGGCTGAAGTCGACCTGCCGGTGTTTATCCACAGCCATGACACCGCCGGCATGGGCTCGATGTGCCAGATGAAGGCGATTGAAGCCGGCGCCGACCATATCGACACCGCCATCTCCAGCATGGCCTGGGGCACCAGCCATCCGGGCACCGAGTCGATGGTTGCAGCGCTCAAGGGCAGCCAATACGACACCGGTCTGGACCTGGCGCTGATTCAGGAAATCGGTTTGTACTTCCACGCCGTGCGCAAGAAGTACCACCAGTTTGAAAGTGAATTCACCGCCGTCGACACCCGCGTGCAGGTTAATCAGGTGCCGGGCGGGATGATGTCCAACCTGGCTAACCAGCTCAAAGAGCAGGGCGCGCTGAGCCGCATCAACGAAGTATTCGCGGAAATCCCACGGGTGCGCGAAGACCTTGGCTACCCGCCGCTGGTCACGCCGACCTCGCAGATTGTCGGCACCCAGGCGGTGTTCAACGTGCTCGCCGGCGAGCGCTACAAGACCATCACCAACGAAGTGAAGCTCTACCTGCAGGGCCGCTACGGCTTGGCGCCGGGCAAGATCAACGAGCAACTGCGCAAGCAGGCGATTGGCAGCGAAGACGTCATCGACGTGCGCCCGGCCGACCTGCTCAAGCCGGAAATGGCCAAGCTGCGCGAGGAAGTCGGCAGCCTGGCGCAATCCGAAGAAGACGTGCTGACGTACGCCATGTTCCCGGACATTGGCCGCAAGTTCCTTGAAGAACGCGCCGCTGGCAGCCTGACCCCGGAAGTGCTGCTGCCGGTTCCGGAAGCAGGCGGCGTGGCCCCAGCCGGTGGTGAAGGCGTGCCGACCGAGTTTGTGGTGGATGTGCACGGCGAAAGCTACCGCGTGGACATCACCGGTGTTGGCGTGAAGAGCGACGGCAAGCGCCACTTCTATCTGTCCATCGACGGCATGCCGGAAGAAGTGGTGTTCGAGCCGCTCAATGATTTTGTTGCCGGGAGCGCGAACAAGCGCAAGCAAGCCAGCGCGCCGGGAGATGTCAGCACCAGCATGCCGGGCAATATCGTCGATGTGCTGGTTAAGGTTGGCGATGCCGTTAAAGCCGGCCAAGCGGTGCTAATCAGCGAAGCGATGAAGATGGAAAGCGAAGTGCAGGCGCCCATTGCCGGTACCGTGAAAGCGGTGCATGTGGCCAAGGGCGACCGGGTCAATCCGGGTGATGTGCTGGTGGAAATTGAAGGTTAACCTCAGAGGCCCCGGCCGTTTAAATGGCTTTTTTGGGGCTTCTTTTTACACCGCCGGTGCTGCACTAAGCGGCGCCGGCATGGGTTTTGGGCCTGGTGCCTGAGTCCCCCGGGAGCCGTAAGGCTCCCTTTTTTCGGTTATGCCCCATTGTGCTCTGCTGGGTTATTTAGCCTGGCCGGGTACAGACCGCGAGTATCAGCACGCCTGGCGGAGGGGCATGACCTTTTAAGTGAGCAAGCAATGTGACGCCGCGAGCGTCTAGTTGCTAATAAGTCGACGGAGGTACGTGCAGTGAGTCTGGATCCGGTTGTGCTGTTCTTTGTGTTCGGCCTGGTCGCCGGCTTGCTGAAAAGCGAGCTGAAACTGCCACCCGCGTTGTATGAAACCCTGTCGATCATATTGCTGCTGGCGATTGGTCTGCACGGTGGGGTGGAGCTGGCTGAGCAGGCCAGCTGGCAATTGCTCGGCCAGGCTGGGCTGGTGCTGGCGCTGGGGGTGGTATTGCCGCTGCTGGCGTTCGCGGTGTTGCGCGGGTTGGGGTTTGACCGGGTCAACGCGGCGGCTGTGGCAGCGCACTATGGCTCGGTCAGCGCCGGTACGTTCGCCGTGGTGGTGGCCTACATGTTGGCCAAAGGCATCGAGTTTGAGAGCTACATGCCGCTGTTTGTGGCGATTCTGGAAATCCCGGCAATTCTGGTCGGCATCCTCTTGGCCAAGGGCCTGGCGCGCGATACCAACTGGGGCGAACTCGGCCGGGAGATCTTCCTCGGCAAGAGCATCATGCTGCTGCTTGGCGGCCTGGTGATTGGCGCCATCGCTGGCAAGGAAGGGATTAAACCGCTGGAGCCGCTCTACACCAGCATGTTCAAACCGGTACTGGCGTTCTTCTTGTTGGAAATGGGCCTGATTGCCTCCGGGCAACTCGGTGCGCTCAAGCAATTTGGCCTACGCCTGCTCGGCTTTGCCTTGCTGATGCCACTTTTTGGCGCATTGGTCGGTGCGCTGTTGGCTCGCTTTATGGGCCTAAGCCTGGGCGGTACGGCGGTGCTGGCGACGCTGGCCGCTTCGGCCTCGTACATCGCCGTGCCCGCGGCACTGCGTTTGGCGCTGCCACAAGCCAACCCCTCACTGTCGCTCACGGCCTCGCTGGGTATTACCTTTCCCTTCAACATCCTGCTTGGCATCCCGCTGTACCTGATGCTGGCTGAACAGCTCATTGCCTGGGGGTTCTGATATGAATGCACACACGCGCACCCTGCTCACGGTGATCTGTGAGGCCGCGCTGGAGAAAAAGCTGGTGGCTGACCTGGAGCAGCTTGGCGCCCCCGGCTGGACCATTTCTGATGCCCGTGGCCGGGGCGGCCGTGGCGTGCGCAGCGCCGGCTGGGACACCGAGGGCAATATCCGCCTGGAAATCATCTGCGCCCGCGATATCGCCGAGCGCATCGCCGAGCACTTACAGGCGCGCTACTACGCCAACTTCGCCATGGTCTGCTACCTGGCCCAGGTGGAAGTGCTGCGCGCGGAGAAGTTCTAGCCGGCGCGTTCCGTTACGCCAGGGCTGTGTAGGGTGGATGATGCTTTTCTCATCCACCCCTCGTGGTTTGGTGGATGGATAAAGCGTCATCCACCCTGCGGGGTCGTCAACCGAGCATTTAGGCTGTGGGACACCCTTGCGGTGTGATCAGCGCCGCCAGGCAAGCGTCTACCTGCCATCGTCCGAGGTGCGCTCGGGCCTTGGGGTGAGCCTGAGCATGCAAGCGTTGTTGAATGAAATTCTTGAGCAAGTCCGCCCGCTGATTGGTCAGGGCAAGGTGGCCGATTACATCCCGGCGCTGGCCGATGTGCCGGCCAATCAGCTGGGCATTGCGGTGTACAGCAACGACGGCGAGCTGTACTGCGCCGGTGATGCCGACACGGCGTTTTCCGTGCAGAGCATTTCCAAGGTGTTCAGCCTGGTGCAGGCGATTCAGCATTCCGGTGAAGATATCTGGCAGCGCCTGGGCCATGAGCCTTCTGGCCAGCCGTTCAATTCGCTGGTGCAGCTGGAGTTCGAGCGTGGCCGCCCGCGCAATCCGTTTATCAACGCCGGTGCCCTGGTGATCTGCGATATCAACCAGTCGCGCTTTGCCGCGCCGCTGTTGTCGATGCGCGACTTCGTCCGCCGTTTGGCCGGTAATCCCGAGGTGGTGGTCGACAGCAAAGTGGCTGACTCGGAATACCAACACCGCGCCCGCAACGCAGCAGCAGCCTACCTGATGCAGTCGTTCGGCAATTTTCACAATGATGTGGAAACGGTACTGCGCAGCTACTTCAGTTACTGCGCGCTGCGCATGAGCTGCGTCGACCTGGCGCGCGCATTCTGTTTTCTGGCCAACGATGGTTTCTGCAAACACAGCGGCGAGCAAGTGCTTAGCGCGCGGCAGAGCAAGCAGGTCAACGCGATCATGGCCACCAGTGGCCTGTACGACGAGGCGGGTAACTTTGCCTACCGCGTGGGTTTACCGGGCAAGAGCGGCGTCGGCGGTGGCATCGTCGCGGTGGTGCCGGGGCGTTTCAGCGTGTGCGTGTGGTCGCCGGAACTGAACGCTGCCGGTAACTCCCTGGCCGGAATCAAGGCGCTGGAGCTGCTGAGCGAGCGGATCGGCTGGTCGGTGTTCTGATGGTTCAATCAGCCATTGGCTCCCTTGCTGGGTCAGCTGCTGGGGCCATTGCCTCGGTCTTTTCGCAGATACCATGGGCGCCCTGTTTGCCGGTGTAGGACACCAGTGGCGAGCCGTTGGCATTCAGGCTGATGGACAGGGTCACGCCTTCACCTTTGGCTTCGAAGAACTGCTCGCTGAGTTTGTGCAGGACCATCTGTTTATCGTTGATATAAACCGGGCCGCCGGCCTCGGCGCGCACGGTGAGGTCGGTCGGGCAGGTGACCTTAAATGCCGGCAGATTGGCGGCCTGGGCCATGCCGCTGGCGGTTAACAGGGCAATCAGAGTGGGCAGTGTGTTCATGCGGTGGCTCCAGCCAGGGCGTGGGAAAAGGCCGCCACTTGAGCGGCGGCCCGAGTCATCAACTAAGCAGCCGTCAGTGGCCCTGTCCAACCACTGCGCGCGTTGTCCGATCAGCTGCCTGATCAGGCTCCAGCAATCAGCTCCTTCGCCGCCTGGCGGTGATCGGCGATCAGCTGGGCCACATCCAGGCCTTCGATCTGGCCGTCGATCACCCGCCATTGGCCGCCAATCATCATCCGATCGGCCTTGTCGGCGCCGCACAGCAGCAGCGCGGAAATCGGGTCGTGGCTGCCGGAGAAGCGCAGCTCGTCGAGCTTGAACAAGGCCAGGTCGGCCTGTTTGCCCACCGCCAGCTCGCCAATATCGCTGCGGCCCAGCAGCGTGGCCGAGCCCTTGCTGGCCCAGCCCAGCACCAGTTCTGGGGTGATTTTTTCGGCGCCGTAACGCAGGCGCTGGATATACAGGGCCTGACGCGCTTCGAGGATCATGTTCGAGGCGTCATTGGAGGCCGAACCATCCACGCCAAGGCCGATGGGCGCGCCGGCCGCTCGCAGATCAAGGGTCGGGCAGATGCCCGAGGCCAAGCGCATATTCGAGCTTGGGCAGTGGCAGATGCCGGTGCCGGCTTGGCCCATGCGGGCGATTTCATCCGGGTTGAAGTGGATGCCGTGGGCCAGCCAGGTGCGTGAGCTGAGCCAGCCGACGCTGTCTAGGTAATCCACAGTACGCAGGCCGAAGCGCTGCAGGCAGAAGTCTTCTTCGTCGAGGGTTTCCGCCAGGTGAGTGTGCAGGCGCACGTCCAGCTCTTCGGCCAGTTCAGCGCTCTGGCGCATGATGTCTTGGGTCACCGAGAACGGCGAGCAGGGCGCCAGGGCGATCTGGATTTGCGCGCCGTCGCCACGCTGGTGGTACTGATGAATCAGCCGTTGGCTGTCGGCCAAGATCACCTCGCCCTGCTGCACGGTTTGCTGCGGCGGTAGGCCGCCATCGGCTTCGCCCAAGCTCATGGAGCCGCGGGTGAGCATGGCGCGCATGCCCAGTTCGCGCACGGCTTCGACTTGCACGTCGATGGCGTTTTCCAGGCCGCCGGGGAACAGGTAGTGGTGATCCGCCGCGGTGCTGCAACCGGACAGCAGCAGTTCGGCCAGGGCCACTTTACTGGCCAGGGCGAGCTTCTCGGGCGTCAGGCGTGCCCACACTGGGTACAGGGTTTTCAGCCAAGGGAACAACGGCTGGTTGACCACCGGGGCCCAGGCGCGGGTGAGGGTTTGGTAGAAGTGATGGTGGGTGTTGATCAGCCCCGGCAGCAGCACATGCTCACGGGCGTCGAAGGTTTGATCGCAGGGCTGTGAAGGCTGCTGGCCGGCCTTGAGCAGTTCACTGATCACACCGTCTTCAATCACCAGGCCGCCGGCGGCGTCGAGGTTGTTGGCGGTGAAGATGGCGAGGGGGTTTTTGATCCAGATACGCGTAGCAGCCATTGAGTTGGCTCCTCTGAAGTTGGGTTCAGGTTAGCCAGCTCAGTGTTTACCCTGTCTGCTGATCCAGGTGCGCGGCCGGCGCAGGTAGCCGGGCGTGGCGCAAACGATAGCCGCGAGCGGCATCGGCGGCAAGCGTCTTAGGTGTTTTTCTGACCTCTAGGTCAATGCGTCAGCCGGCTCAAAAAACTTTGCGGTACTGGATAAACCCTGAGCGCTCGGCGATGCGTTCATACAGCAGCATGGCGCGGCTGTTGCTCTCGTGGGTCAGCCAGTAAGTGCGTGAGCAGCCCTGCTCTTTGGCTTGCTGGTAGACGTGCTCAATTAATTTACGGCCGGCGCCGCTGCTGCGAATGTCCTTGGCGATAAACAGATCCTGCAGGTAGCAGTAGTCGCCGGTGGTCCAGGTCGAGCGGTGGTAGATCCAGTGCACCAGGCCAATGGCCTGACCTTCATGCCAAGCCAGCGCCGCGTGCATCGGTTCGGCCGGGTCGAGGAAGCGCTGCCAGGTGGTATCGCTGGTCGCGGCGGCAATCTCGGTCATGTAAAAACGCTGATAGCCCTGCCACAAGGGCAGCCAGGCAGTGTGATCAGCGCTGGTGACCGGACGAATCTCGACGGGAATGCGAATCGGCATGGCACGGGCTCCTCGGTGGGGTTGAGCCTTACAGCCTAGCTGCAAGGACGGATGCATCAATCGGCGCGTTCACCGCACACATCTAAGGCAAACCAGTGTTCCACTTCGCTCTGGCTAAGGCCAGCACCGAGCAGGGCGAACAACTTGCCCAGCGCCGCTTCGCGGGTCATGCCGCCGGCGGAAATCAGCCCGGCGCTGGCCAATTGGCTGCCGGCTGCATACACGCCAAATTCAACATGGCCGTGGGCGCACTGGCTGATGGCCGCCAGTACCACGCCGCGCGCATGGGCGGCCTTGAGTACGCCGAGCAGTTCGGCATCGTCCGCCGGGCCCGTGCCGCTGCCGTAGCATTCCAGCAGCAGGCCCTGGACGCCGCTGTCGAGTAGGGCGCGAACATGGCTGGCGTGAATGCCGGGGTAAAACGGCAGCACGGCCAGGTTCACCGGCTGACGTGGCTGTCGGTAGTCGATGCGGGTTGGGATGCTGTCGGCCCGTGGGCTCTGGCGCTGACGCGGCAGCACGTGGAAGGCGTCGAAGGCATCGCTGCGCAGCTTGCTCACTCGTGCGCCATGCAGCAGCGCGCCATTGAAATACAGGTGCACGCCATGCGTGACGCCGGCCTGCAGCGCACGCATGGCGCCGAACAGATTGCCCCAGGCATCGCTGCCCTCAGCACCGGCCGGCAGCATCGAGCCGCTGAGAATCACCGGTACGGGCAGGCCCAACAGCAGAAAGCTCAGCGCCGCAGCGCTGTAGGCCAGGGTGTCGGTGCCGTGCAGCAGTAGCACGCCGTCGCAGCCGTCCTGCTCGATGCCGGCGCGAATCGCCGCGACCATCTCTAGCCAGTTGTGCTGGTTCATATTGGCGCTGTCGATTGGTGGCAGCAGCTCGCGGAAGGTCCACTCGGGTAACGACTGGGTGCCCAGCATTTGCTGGTGGCGCAGCCGCGCTTCGAAGCCGGATGCCGGTGCCAGGCCATTGGCGCTCATCTGCATACCGATGGTGCCACCGGTGTAGAGCACCAGAAGTTTTTGACAACCCATCAGGGGTCTCCGTACTTTCATTGTTCTTATAAGAAAACAGGGGGCCAAGCCCCCTGTTTGTTACAGCAACTGCAGTGCTTGCTACGGCTTAGCGCTGATGCGCGCTGTTGCTGATTTCCGCAGGGTTAGCTGCTGCGCCCTGCGCGGCGTTAGGCCAGGCAGCTGGGTCGAGGTCCAGGTCAGCGAAGTTCTTCGCATCAAACACGGGCGACTCTACGCCGGCCTTGATCTGATTGTCATAGTCGCGCATCAAACGCAGACCAACCTTAAACAGCAGCGCCAGGGCAATCAGGTTGCAGATGGCCAGCAGGCCCATGGTCACGTCCGCGAAGGCGAACACGGTGCCCAGATCCTGTACCGAACCCCAGAGTACCAGTGCCACGACCAGCACACGGTAAACCACCACCGGGCCGCGCTTCTTGCTGAAGAAGCCCAGGGCGTTTTCGCCGAGGTAGTAGTTGTAAATCAGGGTGGTGAAGACGAACAGCAGCAGCGCCACGGTGACGAACACCCGGCCCCACTCACCGACCACGCTGGCGACCGCAGTCTGGGTCAGCACAACGCCGGCCATTTCGGTGCCCGGCTGATACACGCCCGACAGCAGGATGATCAATGCGGTGCTGCTGCACAGGATGATGGTGTCGATAAACACGCTCAGCGACTGCACGATACCTTGCGCGGCGGGGTGCTTAACCTCGGCGACGGCGGCGACGTTTGGTGCGCTACCCAGGCCGGCTTCGTTGGAGAACAGGCCGCGCTTCACACCCATAATGATGGCGGCACCGATACCACCGGCAAAGGCTGGCTCCAGGCCGAACGCGCTTTTGATGATCAGCGCCAGGGTGGCCGGAACGGCGTCGATGTTGCTGCCGATCACGAACAGTGCCATGCCGATGTAGGAGAAGGCCATCACCGGCACCAGCACGTCAGCAAACTTAGCGATGCGCTTGATGCCACCGAAGATGATCAGGCCCATTACCACGGTCAGAATCAGGCCGCTAATATGGGTCGGCAGGCCGAAGGTGTCATGCATCGAGCTGGCCACGGTAAACGACTGCACGGCATTGAAGCCGAAGCCGAACGTCACCAGCAGCAGGATCGACACCACGATGCCCAACCAGCGCTGGCCCAGGCCGTGCTGAATGTAGAAGGCCGGGCCACCACGGTAGGTGCCGTCGTCTTCACGGCGCTTGTACAGCTGCGCCAAGGAGCACTCGAAGTAGCTGGTGGCCATGCCGACCAACGCTACGACCCACATCCAGAAGATGGCACCGGGACCACCAAGCATGATGGCCACCGAGACACCGGCGATGTTACCGGCACCGACGCGGCCGGCGACCGACAGCATCAACGCCTGGAAAGAGCTGAGCTGACCCGGCTGGCGCTGGAAGGCCTCACCGAAGATGCGGAACATGCTGCCGAAGTAGCGAAATTGGACGAAACGCGAGGCGATGGTGAAGTACAGACCAAGGCCGATCAGCATCACGATCAGCAGCTTGCTCCAGATCAAATCGTTGAGAATATCGAGCATGGCAGTGGGGTCTCTCTTGTTGTTCTGTGAAGGAATTATGGCTGGCGCCGAATGGTTGAGCAGACGCGCGAGTCATGCAATTTCGCAGGTGGCGGCGAAATGATGCGAGTTGATGCTAGAATCGCGCCGCTCGCATCACCAGGAAATCCATCATGTCCGACTACCTCGGGCTCAATCTCAAGCTGTTGTGCAGCCATTACCGGTCGATTGCCGAGGTGTGCCGCAAGCTCGCGATCAACCGCGCCCAGTTCAATAAATACCTCAGCGGGCAGAGCCGCCCGACGGCTTACAACCTCAAGCGCATCTGCGATTTTTTTGGGGTGGAGGCGTATGAGATGAACCTGCCGGCCGAGCAGTTCGCCGACCTGATTGGTGCGCGCAGTGGCAGTCAGGAGGCGCGGGTTAGCAGTGACCCCTTGTTGGAGTTTTTCCAGCCCCTGGGCGAGCACTCCAGCAGCCTGTCGCGTTACTGCGGCTACTACTTTGAATACGCCAATTGCATGTCAGTGCCGGGGCAAATTCTGCTGTCGCTGGTGCAGCTGCGTGAGGAGCGCGGCAGCTACCTGTTCGAGCGCCAGGAGCGCCAGGAACCGTCGCGTGCCGACAGTGGCAAAGCGGAAGACTGGGTGCGCTGTCGTTATCTAGGTGCGGCGTTTTACCTGCAGGACCGGCTGTTTCTCATCGACTACGAGTCGCTGACCGGCAATGAGATGACCCAAACCATCCTGATCCCCAGCTTCAAAAGCCGGATCGGCCGGCTTAACGGCTTGAAAACCGGGGTGTCGAGTGGCGACTTGCGCACTCCCGCGTGCACGCGGGTGGTGTGGGAATTTCTCGGCAACGACATCAACCGGGTTAACGCCTACCGCCAAGTGATGCTCTACAGCCCGGATGACCCGCGTATCGACGCCGACATCCGCCAGCGCTTGGCAGGTGCGCAGATTCGCAACGGCCTGTTTGAAATTGAGTAAAGCGCCGCCTAGGGCAGGCGCGCCGCGAGGGCTTGATCCGCGACGGCAGGGCTGGCGCTAAGGCCCTTATACACCCCGTCGCGATCTGCGGCCGTGCGGTTCTGGCTCAGCTTCCATTGGCCCTCCAGGCGCTGGATCGGCAGGGCGAAGCCGACAATGGCGCGCAGCATGCTGTCGATATAGTCCTTGGGGGCGTCACTGACTGCCCAGGGGTGTTCGCGTCCCGCCTCGTGCTCGGCGCTGAGACGGCTGACCAGCTGCAGCAGCCCCTCACTGTCCTCAATTAATTGCGCCTGACCGCGGGCATGCACGGCTATGTAATTCCAGGTGGGCACGGCTTTGCCGTGTTCGGCCTTGCTCGGATACCACGTCGGGCTGATATAGGCCTGCGGCCCCTGGAAAATCGCCAGGGTTTCGCCTTGCAGCAGCTCGCGCCAGTGCGGGTTGGCTCGGGCGAAGTGGCCATAGAGGGAGCCGAATTCGCCTTCATCGGCAGCCAGCAAGAGCGGCAGATGGCTGGCCTGCAGGCCGCTTGCGCTCGGGGTTACCAGCGTTGCCAAGGGGCAGGCACTGATTTGCTGCTGCAGCAGGGCGAGGTCGTGTTGGCGGAATGCAGGTGGCGTGTACATGGCAAAACTCCGGCGGCGAGGGCGCATCCTAGCGCGCCGTGCCGTGCTGGATAAGCGGCAATTGCGGCGACGTTTACCGGCACAGTTCGCTGCGTTTCCTGCGTCAGCCGCCGGCCTTTGGTCCGGGGCGGCACTATTCACGCGGCACATTTTTATTGAGCAGGTCATTGCCTGGGTCAGACTGGATTTCCGCTTCCACTTTCTGTTCCAGGTGTGTGTCCGGGGAGACATCCAGCACGCCGTCATCCTGCGCAACGTGGCGGGCAGGGCGTTCCTCTTTAACGCGGCGGCTTGCAGCCGGGGCGATGGCGGGGCGCTTGCTATCCAGCGCGGCAACCAGCGCGGTGTTGACCGCAGAATCGAAGCGTAAGCGGTAAATCGGCTCCGGCAAGGTGAAGCCTTGCGCCTCCAGTGCGCGCATGGCGGCGCGAATGGCCAGGCTGCGGGCTTTGGAGAAATTGGTTTGGCGCTGATCGATCCAGGCGTAAAAGGTCAGCACGATATTGGAGTCGCCCACCGTGTTGATCAGCGCATCGGGCTCGGGGTCTTGCAGAATAAACCCAAGGCCACTGATGGCACTCAGCCCCGCCTGCATCGCGGCCACGGGGTCATCGTCGGCATCCACGCCGAGTTCGAACTCAAAGCGCCGCTCCGGGTTGGTCGAGTAATTGAGGATGATGCCCTTGAACACCGCCGCATTGGGGATGCGCATGTGGTTGCCGTCGAGGGTCATTAAAATCGTGGCGCGCGAGGTGAGGCGCACAACGATGCCCTCGATGTTGTTGATGATCACATGATCTTTGGCGCGGAATGGCTGGCGCAGGCTCAGCATCACGCTGGAAATGTAGTTCTCCACGGTATCGCGCACGGCAAAGCCGATGGCCAGGCCGATGACCCCCGCGCCGCCGAGTAGGGTGGTGATCACTGTGGCAGCGCCCAATAAATTCAGCGCCAGGATAATGCCCAGCAACAGGACGATCACGCGCGTGGCCTGGGCCATCAGCTCGGCAAGAAAGAGGTTTGGCGCTATTTTGCGCCATAAAAATTGCCGGGCCGCGAGGAAGTTACCCAGCAAGACAAAGGCGGTTAATACCAGCAGGGCCAGGCCAATGAGCGGCAGCGCTTTTATAAAATTCAGGCTTTGCGTGCGCAGGCGCTCAATCACCGGGCGCACATTGTCGGCCACGGCCAGGGTTCTGCTCATTTCGTCGGTTACCGTGACCACCCCGGCGAGCCGGCTTGCCAAGCGCAGCGCTTGCTGAGCAGCCATGTCATTGGCCACCTCGCCGCGCAGAATGACCACGCCGCCCCCCACATAAACCGTCACCCCGTGCAGCGGCTCCAGCTCGGCAAAAATACTGTCGATGCGCGCCTGAATCGTCTCATCGCGCTGCGTCGCCTCGGGTTCGATCGCCGCAGCGGCTATTGGCTCGGCAAGCGCAGCATCTTCGCTTTGCGCCCAGGCAACCTGGCCTGGTAATAAAACCGTCAGCAGCGCCAACGCCAGCAGCATGTGGCGTGGCAGCTTGGTTAAAAAGGGCATCGCAGGCGGCTCCGCATTAGGGACGGTAAGCGCAGTAGCCTACACGGATGCACAGAACGGTGACTGCCCGCGTGCACAGCGGGTCGCGAGGTGCGGCGGCTATGGCGGCTGGGCGCAAGGCGGTTTGCGCCGCCACAGACCATTAGCAAAACGCCCCGTGAACTCAAGGTTGACGGGGCGTTTTCAGTGCAGGGCGGGCTATTTTACTGAGGGTTGTCGCTGTTGTAGATCTCGCGATCCAGCTCGTTCTCGCTGCTGCCCACCAAGGTGGTGGTCATCAGGTCGCCGGCCACGTTGACGGTGGTGCGCGCCATGTCGAGGATGCGGTCGATACCGGCAATCAGCGCCACGCCTTCCAGCGGCAAACCCACCGAGGTCAGTACCAGGCCGAGCATGATCAGCCCGGCGCCGGGCACGCCGGCGGTGCCGATCGAGGCCAGGGTCGCGGTGAGGATGATCATCAGGTACTGACCAGCGTTGAGGTCAACGCCAAAGGCCTGGGCGATAAACAGCGCCAGTACGCCTTGGTAAATGGCGGTGCCGTCCATGTTGATGGTGGCGCCCACCGGCAGCACGAAGCCGGCCACGCCTTGCGACACGCCAAGGTTCTTGCGCGCGCACTCAATCGACACCGGCAGGGTGCCGGCGCTGCTTGAGGTGCTGAAGGCCACCGCCAATGCTGGCGCTACACCTTTGAAGAAGCGCAGCGGGCTGAGCCGCGCCAGCAAGGCCAGCATGCCGCCATACACCAGCAACAGGTGGGCGATGCTGGCCAGGTAGATCACGCCAATCACCTCGGCCAGTGGCAGTAATACTTCGATGCCGTGAGACGCCACCACGCCGGCGATCAGGGCAAATACGCCGATTGGCGCGCAGCGCATTACCAGGTCAGTGAGTTTGTAAAACACCTCGGCCAGGCTGTCGAACAGCTTGACGGCCGGTGCGGCTTTTTCGCCGATCAGGTTCATGCTCACGCCCAAGGCGATGGCGAACACGATGATCTGCAGAATATTGCCTTCGGCAAAAGCCGCCACCGGATTGGTCGGCACCAAGCCGACCAGAATCTGCACCAGCGAGGGTGCTTGCTTGGTCTCTTGGGCGGCGCTGGCGACCATGTTCATGCCCTCGCCGGGGGTGAACAGGGCACCGAACAGCAGGCCGATACTCACCGCAAAAGCAGTGGTGATCAGGTAGATGGCAATGGTCTTGACGCTGATGCGGCCGAGCTTGGCGCTATCACTCATGGCGGTAATACCGGCCACCAGGGAGACAAACACCAGCGGCACAATCAGCATCTTGATCGCGTTGAGAAACAGCGTGCCGATGGGCGCCAGCACCAGAGCGTCGGCCTTGAACACCACGCCGGTGAGCACGCCAAGGCCGAGGCCGATAAGGATTTGCTGCCACAGCGGCATGCGCCGCAGGAAGCCTAAGGAAGAGGGTGTGCGCTGACTCATGTGATTACCCGGATTGTCGTTTTTGTGGGCCGTCTGCTACGGCTTTGAGCGGTGCCGTCCGGCTGGCTGGGGCGTAATGGCCTGATCTATGGCCAAAAAAACGCGCCGCTCCTTGCGGGGCGGCGCGTGGTGGTGCTCTGTGAATCAGCCGGCCAGTGTTACCTGGCGCGGGGGACGCGGATTGTCGCGGCGCTGCTGCGCCTGTGCGTGTTGCGCAGCAGGTGGCAGGCTCTCGTGGCTAAACACCGGTACGCTGGGCCACAGGCGGCGCGGCGGGTGAATGGCGAGAAAGCCGGGCGGCGGCAGATTGTGCATGACCACTCTCCTGGCTTAAGGCTGCAGTGGGACGAGGCGTGGAGCAATCATGTTTTCGGGGCGCAGGATGTCGGCCAGTTCGGCGTCACCCAGCAGCTTCTCCTCACGCACCAGCTCCAGCACGCTGCGGCCACTTTCCAGCGCCACCTTGGCGATGCGCGTGGCGTTTTCGTAGCCGATGTAGGGGTTGAGGGCGGTGATCAGGCCGATGGAGTTTTCCATCAGCTCACGGCAGCGCGCTTCGTTGGCGGTGATGCCGTCGATGCACAGCTCGCGCAGCATATCCATGGCGCGGGTCAGCAGGCGGATTGAGTCGAAAATCTTGTAGGCGATCAGCGGCTCCATCACGTTCAGCTGCAGCTGGCCCCCCTCGGCGGCCATGGTCAGCGCCAGGTCGTTGCCAATCACTTCAAAGGCCACTTGGTTGACCGCTTCCGGGATCACCGGGTTGACCTTGCCGGGCATGATCGAACTGCCGGGCTGGCGCGCGGGCAGGTTGATTTCATTGATGCCAGTACGCGGGCCGCTGGACAGGAGGCGCAAGTCATTGCACATCTTCGACAGCTTCACTGCAGTGCGCTTGAGCATGCCGGAGAACAGCACGAACGCGCCCATGTCCGAGGTGGCTTCAATCAGGTCGGCCGCCGGGGTCAGCGGCTGGCCGCTGATGATCGCCAGGCGCTTAACGGCCATCAGCTGGTACTGCGGGTCAGCGTTGATGCCGGTACCAATAGCGGTGCCGCCCAGGTTGACTTCGGTGAGCAGGGTTGGAGCGAGCAGCTTGAGGTGCTGCAGGTCTTCGCCGAGGGTGGTGGCGAACGCGCGGAATTCCTGGCCGAGGGTCATCGGCACGGCGTCTTGCAGCTGGGTGCGGCCCATCTTCAGCACGTGGTTGAACTCCAGGTGCTTTTTCGACAGCGACTGGATCAGCTTATCCAGCGCGGTGAGCAGGCTTTCGTGGCCCAGCAGCAAGCCCAGACGAATAGCGGTCGGGTAGGCGTCGTTGGTCGACTGCGCCATGTTCACGTCGTTGTTTGGGTGCAGCTGCTTGTAATCGCCTTTCTCGAAGCCCATGGCCTCCAGGGCGATGTTGGCGATCACCTCGTTGGCGTTCATGTTGGTCGAGGTGCCGGCTCCGCCCTGAATCATGTCGACCACAAACTGGTCGTGGAACTCGCCCTGAATGATGCGTGCGCACGCGGTGCTGATCGCCGTGTGCTTGGCGGCGGACAGGTGGCCCAGCTCGCGGTTGGCATCGGCGGCGGCCTGCTTGACCATGGCCAGTGCGACTACCAGTTTCGGGTAGTGCGACAGCGTCACGCCGGACAGGCGGAAGTTCTGCACGGCGCGTAGGGTCTGAATGCCGTAATAGGCGTCAGCGGGAACGTCGAGGGTGCCGAGCAGGTCTTTTTCGAGGCGAGTGGATGCAGCAGCGGACATGGTGGTTACTATCTCAGGGAATACGGCATAAGCCGCGATGCCCCGTAGATTAGGGGCTGCAGGCGGATACTGGCCAATGCTGTTAAACGCTGGGTCATGCATAATCGGCATAACATGGGTGTGACGTGCCGCTTGACCAGAACGTACGCCGTGCTTGTGAGAGGAGTAGGGTGGATGACGCTTTACCCATCCACCACACCGTACGCGGCCAGGCAGGTGGATAAAAACAGCGTTATCCACCCTACAAAACAGGAGTGACGATGAACCTTGAAAGCAAATGGCTGGAAGACTTTGTCACCCTGGCCGCTACCCGTAGTTTTTCCCAGGCGGCGCAAAAGCGTTTCGTCACTCAGCCGGCATTCAGTCGGCGTATCCGTAGCCTGGAAAACATGCTCGGCCTGACCTTGGTTGACCGCAGCTGCACACCTGTCGAATTAACCGAATCCGGCCAGCTGTTTTTGGTCACGGCGCGCAGCATTGTCGAGCAACTCGGAGAGGTGGTGCGCCACCTGCACAACCTTGAAGGCCAGCAGGGCGAAGTGATGCAGATTGCCGCCGCGCACTCGTTGACCCTGGGGTTTTTCCCGCAGTGGATCGCCCGCCTGCGCCGTGAAGGGTTGCCGTTGAACACCCGCTTGGTCGCCACCAACGTCGGCGAAGCCATCCACGCCCTGCGCGATGGCGCCTGTGATCTGATCCTGGCGTTTTATGACCCGGACGCCGCGTTGCAAATGGACCCGGAAATCTTTCCCTCGCTGCACCTGGGTCGCACGGAAATGCTGCCGGTGTGCGCGGTGGGCGAAGATGGCGCGCCGCTGTTTGACCTCAACAGTGGCCAAAGCGTACCGCTGCTGGCCTACAGCGCTGGAGCGTTTCTCGGACGCTCGGTCAACCTGCTGCTGCGCCAACGCGCGCTGCGTTCGACCACGGTGTATGAAACCGCGATGGCCGACAGCCTGAAAAGCATGGCTTTGCAAGGCATGGGCGTGGCCTGGGTGCCAAAACTGTCGGTAACCGCCGAGCTGGCACGTGGCGAGTTGGTGGTGTGTGGTGATGAACAGTGGCAGGTGCCGCTGGAAATCCGTCTGTACCGCTGCGCATTGGTGCGCAAAGCCTCGGTGCGTTTGCTCTGGCGCAAGTTGCAAAGTGGCGAGGTCGGCGCATAACCAACCTCGCTCTGGGGCTGCCCGGTTTAGCGTGGTACGACCTGGCCGGTACCACGACCACGTGGGTCGGAGGCGGTTTCCACGTTACTGCCAGTGACTTTGATCGCTTGAATATCACCCATGTTCCAACCCTGATCTTCTAGGGTGTAGCCCATGCTTGTCAGCTCTTCGGCGACCTTGCCGGTGAGTGGTGCGTAAGCGTCATAGTAGATGGTGTCTTTCGGCAGCAGTTGGTGGTGTACGCGCTGTGCATCGATGGCTTTTTGCAGCGGCATGCCAAAGTCATACACGTTGTTCAGCACCTGAAAAATCGAGGTGAAGATACGTGAGCCACCTGGCGTGCCGAGAATCAGACTGACCTGACCGTCTCGGGTGACGATGCTTGGGCTCATCGAGGAGAGCATGCGCTTACCTGGTTCGATTGCATTGGCATCGCTGCCGACTACACCGAAGGCATTGGCGATACCGGGTTTGGCACTGAAGTCATCCATCTCGTCATTGAGCAAAAAGCCCGCCCCTTTGACGACCACACCGCTGCCGTAATCCCAGTTGAGGGTGTAGGTATTACTTACAGCATTACCATCGGCATCGATGATTGAGAAATGTGTGGTTTGGTGAGTTTCCAGGCCAGGACGGACTTTTTCAGTAGCGGAAATGGCCACCGGATTAACTTCCGCAGCACGCTTGGCAATGTACTCGGCATCCACCAGTTGCTTGACCGGCACGTCTGAAAATTTGGGGTCGCCCAGGTAATCCGCGCGGTCAGCGAATACGCGTTTTTCGATTTCTGCCAGTAGGTGAATGTAGCGGGCGGAGTTGAGCTCAACGCCTTTGAAATCGGCTGCACGCTGTTCTTTGATACCGATTAGCTGGGCCAGCGCGATACCCCCCGAGCTTGGCAGCGGCGCGGTGTACAGGGTGTTGCCTTGCCAGTCGACACGCATCGGTTCACGCCATTCTGCGCGATAGGTCTGCAGATCTTCGGCGTTGATCAAGCCACCGTCGCGCTGCATTTGCGCGACCAACAGAGCAGCTGTTTTGCCCTGATAAAACTCTTGCGCACCTTTGTCCGCAATGCGCTCCAAGGTCTGCGCAAGCTCTGGCTGCTTGAAGGTTTGCCCAGGGCGCATGCTGCCGAAATAATCGGCAAAGTTGGTTTGGTCATTGAACAGTGCTAGCGCATCTTCACGGTATTGGTACTGCTGTTCGGCCACGGTGAAACCCTCACGGGCATAGCCAATGGCAGGGGTCAGCAGTTCGCTCCAGGGCTTTGTGCCAAAGCGTTGGTGTGCTTCCCATAAACCCATCACGGTGCCCGGCACGCCAACAGCTTTAGCACCGACCATGGTGATGTTCTCGATCACCTCCCCCTTGTCGTCCAGGTACATGGTTTTGTTGGCCGCCAGGGGGGCTACTTCGCGGTAATCGATAAAAAACGGTTTGCCGTCCATATACAACGTCATAAAACCACCACCGCCGATGTTACCGGCTTCGGGGTAAGTCACCGCCAGGGTAAAGGCCGTTGCTACGGCCGCATCCACCGCATTACCGCCAGACTTCAGCACCTGTGCCGCTACTTTGGCGCCGTATTGGTCGGGTGCGGCGACTGCGCCACCGTCCAGTGGCGCGGCCCATACACAGGTACTAGTTGCGGCCAGGATGGCGGTTGCCAGCAGGGTGGAGCGGGCAGATAACTGCATAACGTGATCCTTGTTTTTTTGATGATGCTTAAGTCTGGTTAGCACACCCATGGCTGGCACACTAACCAGGTTGAAGGCTATTTAGTTTAACCAGGCATCGGCTGCATCAAGTACCCGACTTAATGGTGTTCCACACCCGCGTGCGCACGCGCTCGATTTTCTGCGGCAGCGGTTGTAGCACGTAGAGGGTTTTTTGCGCGTCGCTAGTTGGGGTCAGGTTGGGGTTGTCGCGGATGTCTGCGCCCACCAGGGGCATGGCGTCCTTGTTCGGGTTGGGGTAGCCGAGGAAGTCACTGATTGGCGCCACCACGTTCGGCTCGAGCAGGTTGTTGAGGAACTCATGGGCCTCACTGACGTTTTGCGCGCTTTTCGGGATGGCGAAGGAGTCGTACCACAGCGGCGCGCCTTCCTTCGGCAGACGCCAGTCGACCACCACGCCGTTGCCGGCTTCCTTGGCGCGGTTGGCGAATTGGTAAAAGCTGCCCGAGTAGCCGATGGCCACGCAGATGTCGCCGTTGGCGATGTCGGTCATGTATTTGGCGGAATGGAAGTAGGCGACGTGGGGGCGAATCTTCAGCATCAGCGCGCTGGCTTTTTCGTAGTCCTCAGGCCTGCTGCTGTTGGGGTCTAGGCCCAGGTAGTGCAGGGCGATGGGCAGGATGTCACCGGGCGAATCCAGCATGGCCACGCCGCACTGCTTGAGCTTGCTGATGTTTTCTTCCTTGAAGATCAGGTCCCAGCTGTCCACCGGCGCATCGGCACCCAGCGCTGCCTTGACCTTCTCCGGGTTGAAGCCGATCAGCACGGTGCCGTACATGTAGGGCACGGCGTATTGGTTACCGGGGTCGTTGGCGGACATCAATTGCATCAAGCCTTCGTCCAGGTGCTGCCAGTTGGGTAGCTTGGATTTATCCAGCTTTTGATAGACGTCTGCCTTGATCTGGGTTTCCAGAAAATTATTGCTCGGCACCACCAGGTCATAGCCGGAACGCCCGGTAAACAGCTTGGCTTCGAGGGCTTCATTGCTTTCGAACACGTCCCAGGTCAGCTTGATCCCGGTTCTTTCCGCAAACTCTTTGGGCACTGAGGGCAGGATGTAGTCGGCCCAGTTGTAGACGCGCAGCTCGCGCGGCTTATCCGGCGTTTGCGCCTGGGCCGCAGTGGCCAGCAGGGTTGCGCCGCAGAGGGCGACGGCGAGTAGGTGTTTGATTGTTGTCATTGTTTCGCACCCTTATGTGATTGTTTATCTTGCGTAGGGTGGATGGCGCTTTACCCATCCACCCGGGTTATCTGGGTTGCTCGCGGTGGACGAGAAGAGCGTCAGCTGCGCGCCCCGGTCCACCCTTTGCTGTTGCTGCGTACTACCTACCTTCGAATCCTTCCAGCACGTTGACCGCGTTGACGCCGATGGCTTCCACCGCATAACCGCCTTCCATCACAAACAGGGTCGGCTTGCCGAGGGCGGCGATGCGTTGGCCCATAGCCAGGTAATCCGGGCTGTCGAGCTTGAACTGGGAAATCGGGTCGTCCTTGAAGGTGTCCACGCCCAGCGACACCACAATCACCTCAGCGTCATATTCGGCAATTCGCTGGCAGGCTTGATCCAGCGCCGCGCTCCACACCGCCCACGGGCTGCCCATCGGCAACGGGTAGTTGAAGTTGCAGCCTTCACCCGCGCCTTCGCCGCGTTCATCGGCGTAGCCGAGGAAGAACGGGAATTCATCAGTCGGGTCGCCGTGGATCGAGGCGAACAGCACGTCATTGCGGGTATAGAAGATGTCCTGAGTGCCGTTGCCGTGGTGGTAATCGACGTCGAGGATGGCCACGCGCTGCTTGCCCTGGTCGAGAAACGCCTGGGCGGCGATGGCGGCGTTATTCAGGTAGCAGTAACCGCCCATTAGCTCACCGGCGGCGTGATGGCCCGGTGGGCGGCACAGGGCAAAAGCGCTATGCGCGCCGGCAGAAATCGCGGCCTGACCGCTAAGTGCCACTTGCGCAGCGCTGTAAGCCGCTTGCCAAGTGCCGGCAGTAATCGGCGCACCGCCGTCGAAGCTGTAATAGCCGAGTTGGCCGTGCAGATCCCTGGGGATGACCTGGCGCAGGGTGCGCGCCGGCCAGGTAAAGGGCAGCAGATCGCCGCTGCCGTTTTGCGCTTGCCAGCGCGCCCAGGCGCCTTTGAAGAACTCCAGATAAGCGCCGCTGTGAATGCGCTCAATCGGCGCCAGACCGAAATCCTGCGGTGGGCGCACGTCGCCGAGCTGACGCGCTTTAACGCGCTGCAGAATATGGTCGGCGCGTTGCGGTTTCTCAAAGCAGGGCATCAGCTGGCCATCGATCAGCTCGCAGCTGCCGTGGTGCAGGTGATGGTCGTCGCTGTAAAAAGTCAGCATGTGAAACGGCTCCAGGCTTTTTGTTGTGCTTGCATTGTTCGCCTGTACGGCCGGAATGGAGAACGCTGGCAACGGCCAAAAGGGGATCGAAGTGGCCAAAAAAATCGCCGAGAGCGATTTTTAATGTCGCGCAGCGATGGTCCGTAGGGTGGCTGCCAGGGATGGCAGCCACAAATTGCGCGGTCGCCATGGCATTTCGTGGGAGGCGCTTTAGCGGCGAGCTGTTTGATCGTGGTTATCGCGGCTAAAGCCCCTCCCACAAGTCCCTGCCACCGCACGGCGCAGGCTCAGGCGCGAAAACGGCTCGGCGCCACGCCGCTCCAGCGCTGGAAGGCGTGCCTGAAACTGGCCGTTTCGCTAAAGCCGAGGTATTCGGCAATCCGGCAGATTGGCCAATCATCCTGGCCAAGCAGGGTTTTCGCCCGCTCGAAGCGCAGCTCGTCTAGCAGTTCCTGGTAATGCGTGCCCAGCTCCTGCAGGTGCCGGCGCAGGGTGCGCGGCGAGCAGTGCATCTGCTGCGCCAGGTGCGCCAGGCCCGGTGGCGCCGTCAGCTGTTCGGCCAGCAGTTGGCGGATGCGCGCGAGCCAGGCTTGGCGGCTGTTGAACTCGCTATTTTGCTTGCGGCAGCGCTCAAGCATTTCCCGGTGGGTGACCGCATCGGCCAGCGGCAACGGTTGCTGCAGCCAGCGCGCGGGGAAGGCAAACGCATTGCGCGCGGCATTGAACTGCAGCGGGCAGGCGAAGCTGTGCGGGTAGCGCGCGCTGTAAGCCGGTTCGCGGTAGCTAAACTGCGCGGCGCTGAGCGGCAGGGGCTGACCGAGCAGGTCATCGCCGATCAGCTTGAGCGAGGCTAGGCACATTTCCAAGTTGAATACTTCAAGCTCCGGGCTGTGCTGGTAATCGCTGGCGCTGACCCAGGCCAGCTCGCCTTCGATGTGCATATCCAGCTTGAAATAGGTGCCGAGCAGCGCCGGGTATTGCAGCAGCAACCGCCAGGCGTCACCAAAGGTGGCACTGGAGAGGGCGGCGTAACCGACCATGCCGTAGGCCGACACATGCATGCGCCGGCCCAGTGCCAAGCCCAGGTCACTGCGCAACTTCAGGGCATTGGCGCACACCTGCAGCTCTTGTGTGCGGGTGATACGCGTATCGGCGCAGGCTAGATCGGCCGCCGCAATGCCGCTGTCTGCCAACAGTTGCTCGGTGAGCTCAGCGTGCGCGGTGAAAATATCGAGGATTTGCGCGACCACATGCAGGGTGGTCAGGTAGGCATGCATCATTGGAATAACCGCACCAGTTTAGATGCCGGAATGACGCAAGAATTATGCCGCGCCATGGCGCCAGGTGCCGGCCAGTGGTTACAGGGTTGGGGCGGTGGTGCAGGCACCGCTGCGGTGCCTGCCGGTGGTATCGATTGGTGAAGGCTAGAACTGCAGCACCGTGCGCCCTTCGATTTGGCCGTTGCGCATCTGCTCGAAAATGCCGTTGATGTTGTCCAGCGTATCGCTGTGCACCGTGGCTTTAACCTTGCCTTCGGCGGCGAACTCCAGGGCTTCTTGCAGGTCGGCGCGGGTGCCGACGATGGAGCCGGTGATGCTGATGGCCTTAAGCACCACATCGAAAATCGGCGTCGGGAAGTCGCCTGGCGGCAGGCCGACCAGAGCGACGGTGCCGTGTCGCCGCGCCATGCCGATGGCCTGCCCAAACGCCGCGTTAGACACCGCCGTGACCAGCACGCCGTGAGCGCCACCGATGTCACGCTGAATCACCTCAACCGGGTTTTCCTTGCGTGCGTTGATGGTCAGGCTGGCTCCGAGCTTGCGTGCCAGTTCCAGCTTGGCGTCATCCACATCCACGGCGGCAACATGCAAGCCCATGGCCCGCGCATATTGCACGGCCACATGCCCCAGCCCACCGATGCCGGAAATCACCACCCATTGGCCAGGCCGCGCGCCGGTGACCTTTAGCCCTTTGTAGACGGTGACGCCAGCGCAAAGGATGGGCGCAATTTCCAGAAAGCCGATGTCTTTGGGCAAAATGCCAACGTAGTTAGGGTCGGCGATGACGTATTCGGCAAAGCCACCATTGATCGAGTAACCGGTGTTTTGCTGGGTTTCACAGAGCGTTTCCCAGCCGGTCAGGCAGTGTTCACAGCAACCGCACGCGCTGTACAGCCACGGCACGCCAACGCGGTCGCCCTCTTTTACGCGGGTTACGCCGCTGCCCACGGCAGCCACGTAGCCAACGCCTTCGTGGCCGGGGATAAAAGGCAGGCTGGGTTTGACCGGCCAATCACCCTCGGCGGCGTGCAGGTCGGTGTGGCACACCCCCGAGGCTTCGATCTTCACCAGAATCTGTCCTGGACCTGGCAATGGCGTTCTAACTTCCTCGATGCGCAGTGGCTCGCCAAAGGCGTGAACCACCGCTGCTTTCATGGTCGTGTTCATGGGCAACTCCTGTTTAATGAACGGGCTGGGGCAGTGTGCGTGCACTGACTCAGCAGGACTTTGTCCCAGCGCAACACTAGCGAGGTTTTTGCGGCGGCCTGGGTCTGAGTGACAAGCGGTTAAGGCAGGTGCCTGGCTATTTCGCTGCGCGTGCCGTTTAGCGCGGCCGTGCAGGAAATGGCAGCAGCCCCCAGGCTTTACGGTATACTGCGCGGCCTTTGGCCGGTCGCACCGGCCGGAATTCGCACACAAGCCACGCCGGTTATCCCGCGTGGCTTGTTGGTTTTTGCCGCGCCCGTGGGCGCACTTGAGAAGAGGCACGACGATGAGCGCACTGGTTGGCGTGATCATGGGCTCCAAGTCCGATTGGTCCACCCTTAGCCACACCGCCGAGATGCTGGATAAGCTGGGCATCCCGTACGAAGTGAAGGTGGTTTCTGCCCACCGCACGCCGGACCTGCTGTTTCAGTACGCCGAGCAGGCTGACGCGCGCGGCATTCAGGTGATTATTGCCGGTGCCGGTGGTGCAGCCCACTTGCCGGGCATGTGTGCGGCCAAGACCCACCTGCCGGTACTCGGTGTGCCGGTGCAGTCGGCCGTGCTCTCGGGCGTCGACTCGTTGCTGTCGATTGTGCAGATGCCGGCCGGTATTCCGGTCGCCACCCTGGCCATCGGCAAGGCCGGTGCCGTCAACGCGGCGTTACTGGCGGCGAGCATTCTCGGCCACCAGCACCCGCATTTCCATACGGCGCTCAAGCAGTTCCGTCAGGAACAGACCGAAACCGTGCTGGAAAACCCGGACCCGCGTGAGGCTTAATCGATGAAGATCGGCGTAATTGGTGGCGGCCAGCTGGGTCGCATGTTGGCCCTGGCAGGCACCCCGCTGGGGATGAACTTTGCTTTTCTCGACCCGGCGCCGGATGCCTGCGCACAAGCACTGGGCGAGCATATCCGCGCCGATTACGGCGATCAGGATCACCTGCGTCAGTTGGCCGATGAAGTGGATTTGGTTACCTTCGAGTTCGAAAGCGTCCCCGCCGAGACCGTGGCCTTCCTCTCGCAGTTCGTGCCGGTGTATCCGAGCGCTGAAGCTCTGCGTATCGCTCGTGATCGCTGGTTCGAAAAATCCATGTTCAAGGACCTCGGCATTCCGACCCCGGATTTCGCCGATATCCAATCGCAGGCTGACCTCGACGCGGCCGTGGCGAGCATCGGCCTGCCGGCGGTGATGAAGACCCGCACCCTGGGTTACGACGGCAAGGGCCAGAAAGTTCTGCGCAAACCTGAAGACGTCGTCGGTGCTTTTGCCGAGTTGGGCAGCGTGCCGTGCATTCTCGAAGGCTTCGTGCCGTTTACCGGCGAAGTGTCGCTGGTGGCAGTGCGTGCCCGTGATGGGGAAACGCGCTTCTACCCGTTGGTGCACAACCGCCACGACAGCGGCGTGCTGGCGCTGTCCATCGCCAGCAGCGATCACCCGCTGCAGGCGCTGGCCGAAGATTACGTCAGCCGTGTGCTTAAGCAGCTGGATTACGTGGGTGTGCTGGCCTTTGAGTTCTTCGAAGTGGATGGCGGCCTGAAAGCCAACGAAATTGCTCCGCGCGTGCACAACTCCGGGCACTGGACCATCGAAGGCGCCGAGTGCAGCCAGTTCGAAAACCACCTGCGCGCCGTTGCCGGCTTGCCGCTGGGTTCGACGGCCAAGGTCGGTGAGAGCGCGATGCTTAACTTTATCGGTGTGGTTCCGCCGGTGGAGCAGGTCATCGCCATCGCTGATTGCCGTTTGCACCACTACGGCAAGGCCTTTAAGGCCGGGCGTAAGGTCGGGCATGCCACTTTGCGCTGCGCGGATCGCGCCACCCTGGATAAGCAGATCGCCGTGGTTGAGGCGTTGATCGCCAAGTCCTGACGCCGGCTTTGTGACTAAGCTCTTGCGTAGGCCATACACAAGAGCTTCTTCATGAAGTACCTGTTGCTGCCGTTTTTGTTGTACCTGCCGCTGTGCCAAGCCGAATGGGTGTTACGCGCCGATTATCGGGAGCGTCCGCCGGAAATGCAGGCCCTCGACTCACTCCCCGTCGGTCCGCTGATTGAGGTGCTCGACAGCGCCGCGCAACGCGTCGGTGCGCGCATTGAATGGCGCTACGTGCCTTTTGTGCGCAGCCTAGAAGACCTCAAATCTGGACGCATTGATCTGGTGCCGCGCGTATTGTTTACCGCCGAGCGCATGGACTACGTGCACTTTCTGCCGTCCATCGGCAGCCAGCGCAAAAGCATCCGCTTTATCGTCAAGGCCGGTCAGCAGGCCAGCCTGCGCAATTATGCCGACCTGCAAGGTAAGGTCATCGGGGTCAAACGTGGCACTGCCTATTTCGAGGCGTTCGATGGTGACAGTGCGCTGACAAAAAGCCTGGCGACGGACGACTACCTGCTGGCCGGGATGTTTCGCGCTGGGCGTGTGGATGTGATGGTGGTGCTGGATGCCGAAGCCATCGAGGCGCAGTTCCACAAGATTGGTTTTAGCGACTACAGCTATGCCGACTACCAGTATGAGCAATCGGTCGGTAATTATTACGGGGCATCGCTGCGCCACTATCGGGGCGAGAAAAAGGCCCTCTACGAGCAGTTAGGCCAGGCGCTGCGCGGCATGCGCGAGAGCGGCGAGATTGCGCGCATCTATCATCGCTACGGCGTCGCACCCCCGGAGACCGACGAGTAGCGAACTGCCGGCTTTTCCCGTGGTCGAATCGGGGTCTTAAATCCAACCGTTCATTCAGGAGGCTCGCATGAGCATTATTGGCATCATTTTTATCGGCCTGATCGTCGGTCTGATCGCGCGCTTTCTCAAACCTGGCAACGACAGCATGGGCTGGATCATGACCATCCTGCTGGGCGTCGGCGGTTCAATCGCCGCCACCTATGGCGGTCAGGCGCTGGGCATCTACAAGGTGGGCGAGTCCGCTGGTTTTATCGGCGCAGTAATCGGCGCCGTGGTACTGCTGGTAATCTATGCCGCTGTCAGAAAGGACTGATGTCCTTTCACCCCGCTGCCCTGTGAGCCCGCCGATGCGCTATCTGTTGTTACCCCTGCTGCTTGCCAGCACCTTGGCCTGCGCTGAACTGCCGGAAACCGATTGGCTTGAGCTGATGCCGCCGGAAGACCGCCAGGCCTTGGAAGACATGCCCGAGATCAGTCATCAGGGTCTTGAGCAGGACAGCGGCTTCTACAACCCCGGCGGCCTCAAGCAGCAGGATCAAAACCTGCCGGCGGTGATGTTCTCGACGAAAACCGTCGCCGCCTTTGACGGCAAACCCATCCGCTTGGGCGGTTACCCGGTGCCGCTGGAAACTGACAGCAAAGGCCGCAGCACACTGTTCTTCCTGGTTCCCTATCCCGGCGCCTGCATTCACGTGCCGCCACCGCCACCGAACCAGCTGGTGTTGGTGCGCTACCCCCAAGGCATTGAGCTGGAAGACATCTACAACCCGCTTTGGGTCAGCGGCACATTGCAGATTGAGCAGGTCAATAACGAGTTGGCGGATGCCGCGTATGCCATGCAGGCGGATGTGGTGAGGGTGGTGACCGATGAAGATTTATAAGACCGGAGCTGCAGCATGAAAACCGCGCTCGCAATGTGGCTGTGCCTGATGTGCACCAGCGCCATGGCCCTGGAAAATGGCGAGCATCTCGCGCCCTGGACCCTGCTCGATCAGCACGACCAGGCCTATACCCTGGACAATCAGCTCCAGGTGCTGCTGGTGGCCCGCAGCATGGACGCTGCCAAGCTGGTTGACGCGGCCCTGCAAGGCAAGCCCAAGGGCTATCTGGAGCAACGCCATGCGGTCTTTCTTGCGGATATCAGCCGCATGCCCGCGATGATTGCGACCCTGTTCGCTCTTCCCAAAATGCGCGGCTACAACTACCGCATCCTCCTCGACCGCGATGCCCGCATCACCCCGCGCTACCCGGTGGACACAGACAGTGTGCTCTGGCTCGACCTGCGCAGCGGCAAACTGCAGGGGCAGCGCCGCTTCAATGACGCGAGCGCCTTGTCTCAGGCTCTGGAATCACATGAGGCTGCCGCGCCGCAGTAATTGCCTACTCCCGTCATGTACCAAGTGGGATCAGCACGTCCATTCTTCAGCCCACAGGCTCAGAGCAAGCTGATGCTCCTCACCTGGCGCGAGCACACGGATGTCTTCCAGTACGTTGGCGTGTTCGATACACAGCATGCTGGGCCAGGCGTCGGCGGCGAATTGTGAGAGGCGTTGCGCCTTGTCGATCCAGGGGTTCCACAGTACGGCCGAGTTGGAGCCGCTGCTGTGCAGTTGGATGCGCCGCTGCCAGGCGCGGTCGAGGATGCTCAGCTGCGCTGGGGTGCCCTGGTAGATGCGGTCCGTCTCGCCGCTGAAGTGCAGCAGGCCGTCCTGCTGGCGTTGCTGCCAGTCTTCTAGGGTTTCGATATAGCGGCAGCCTTGCAGGCCTTCGACTGCGACGTGACGGATATCGCTGACGGCAAAATAGCTGTGCAGCGCCTGGCTGATGGCCAGCGGCGTATCGCCCAGGTTGCGGCTGCTGAGCTGAATATGCAGGCGCTCATCCAGGCGAATGCTCAGGCGCAGTTCAGCTGCGTGGGGCCAGTCAGCGAGCGGCTGGTCAGCGCTGTTGTAGACGAACGCCAAGTGGACGCCGTCATCCTGGCTATCGATGCCCTGTAGCTGCCAGTCGAGGGTGCGCACCAGGCCGTGAGCGGGCGCGGTATCCGGCTGCAGATGCATGGCCTGTACCGCCTGTGGGTTGCGTTGCAGGCCGCCGAACCAGGGCCAGCACACCGGCACGCCGCCGCGCACACCCTGGCCGCGTTTGTAGGCAGCCTGCTCGCTGAGCCAGATCAGCGGCGGCTGCTCATCTTCCTGGTAGCTGAGTATCTGCGCGCCTTGCTGACTGATCAGCAGCTCGCGAGCACCAACGCGTACGCGCCGGCAGGTCAGTTCATCCAGCTCAAGGCGTTCAACATGGGATCTGGCCATTGGCGTACTCGCAGAGGGAAGAATAAAGAAGGCTATTGGAGCCCAGCTTACGCGCAGAAAGCAAAACGCCCGTCAGTGACGGGCGTTCTGTGGCTGGAGCCAGGCTTATTTGCCGTAAACCTGCTCCGGCAACCAGGTGATCAGCCCCGGGAACTGGTAGGCAATCACCAGCAGCAGGATCTGGATCAGGATAAACGGCACCACGCCCTTATAGATGGTGCTGGTGGGCACTGACGCCGGGGTGACCCCGCGCAGGTAGAACAGCGCGAAGCCGAACGGCGGAGTAAGGAAGGACGTCTGCAGGTTCAGCGCGATCATCACGCCCAGCCACACCGGATCCAGGCCCATGGCCAGCAAGACCGGGCCGACAATCGGCACCACCACGAAGGTGATCTCGATAAAGTCGAGGATAAAGCCGAGCAGGAAGATCACCACCATCACCAGGAAGAACGCGCCGAGCACGCCGCCGGGTAACTGAGCAAAGATGTCCTCAATCATCGCTTCGCCGCCGAAGCCGCGGAACACCAGGGAGAACAGTGAGGCGCCGATCAGGATGAGGAACACCATGGCGCTGATTTCGGTGGTGCCGTAGGCCACTTCGCGCAGCTGGCCGAAGTTCAGCTTGCCCTTGTAGAAGGCCAGCAGCATGGCGCCGAGAGCGCCGAGTGCAGCGGCTTCGGTCGGGGTGGCGTAGCCGGCGAGGATCGAGCCGAGTACCGCACCGATCAACAGCAGCGGCGGTACCAGGGCGTTGATCAGCTTGCCCCATTCGATCGGGCCCAGCTCCTCCTGCGGCAGCGCCGGCAGCTTCTTCGGTTGCAGGATCGCCACGCCGATGATGTAGAGGATATACATGCCCACCAGCATCAAACCGGGGATCAGCGCACCGACGAACAGGTCACCGACCGAGACGGTCTTCGGCGAGAAGATGCCCATCTTCAGCTGCGCCTGTTGATAGGCGCTGGACATCACGTCGCCCAGCAGCACCAGCACGATGGACGGCGGAATGATCTGCCCCAGGGTGCCGGTGGCGGCCAGGGTGCCGGTGGCAATCGCCGGGTCATAACCGCGGCGCAGCATGGTTGGCAGGGCCAGCAGGCCCATGGTCACCACGGTGGCGCCAACGATACCGGTGGATGCCGCCAGCAGTGCGCCGACCACACACACGGAAATCGCCAGGCCGCCGCGCAGGGTGCCGAACAGCCGCGACATGGATTCCAGCAGGTCTTCGGCGACCCTGGACTTCTCCAGCATTACGCCCATAAACACGAACAGCGGCACCGCCAGCATGGTCTGGTTGTTCATGATGCCGAACAGGCGGTTGGGCAGGGCGCTCAGGTAGCCGCCATCGAAGGTGCCGGTGAGAATGCCGATACCGGCAAACAGCAGCGACACGCCGCCCAGGGTAAAGGCCACCGGGTAGCCGGCCATAAGGGCTGCGCAGATGCTGATAAACAGCAGAATCGCCATCAACTCAGCCATGCTTCACCTCCGCAGCTGGCAGGCGGCCGCTAAGGATATTGGCGAATTTGATCAAGTCGGAGATTCCTTGCAGCACCAGGCTGATCACCAGCACCAGGATGATGCTCTTTTGTAGGTAGACGAATTTCAGGCCGCCTGACTCGCTGGAGCCTTCCAGGGTCGACCAGGAATTACTGACGTAATCCCAACTGGCCCAACCCAGGAACAGGCACACCGGCAGCAGAAACAGCAACGTGCCGATGCTATCGACCAGGGCTTTACGTTTGGCGCTGAACATTTGATAGAAGATGTCCACGCGCACATGGCCGTTGCGTTGCAGCACCCATGCCGCAGCACCCATGAATACCAGCGCGTGGCCGTAGAGCACGGCTTCCTGCAGGGCAGTGGCGCCGATGCCGAAACCGTAACGCAGAACCACCACGATGGCGGTGCCAAGCACCAGAAACAGGGTCAGCCAGGAACAGGCTTTGCCGAAGCGGGCGTTGAATGAGTCGATCAGATGAGCAAGGCCGAGCAGCAGGGGCGGTTTATCGGACATCATGAGTCCTTATGGTTATGGGCTGTATGGGCAGGCCGACGATTCTAGGGGGGCCTTGGTGAATGCGGCAATGGCACTGCAACTTTAGTCGTATCCACTAGGCTTGAGAGGGCGCTTAGCTCTATGTTAGTTAAACGCGGTGGGTCCGCAGTGTTCCTGTGGCCAAACCACTACAACAACAATAAGGAGCATTGCATGAAACGTCGTCAAATTCTCGCCGCTGCAGGTGTAGGCCTGGCAGCCACCGCACTGGCTGGCTGCAAGCAAGAGGCTGAAACCGCTGGCAAGCCCCAAGAAGGCGCGAGTGCTGAAACCTTCAACTGGAAAATGGTGACCTCCTGGCCGAAGAACTTCCCCGGCGTTGGTGTGGGTGCCGAGCGCTTTGCCAAGCTGGTTGAAGAAATGAGTAACGGCCGTTTGAAGGTCAAGGTTTATGCCGCTGGCGAGCTGGTTCCGGCGCTGGAAGTGTTCGATGCCGTGAGCCGCGGCACCGCCGAAATGGGCCATGGCGCGCCTTACTACTGGAAAGGCAAAGTACCGGCCGCGCAGTTTTTCTGCGCCCTGCCATTTGGCCCCAATGCCCAGGAAATGAACGCCTGGCTGCACAAGGGCGGCGGTATGCAACTGTGGGAAGAAACCTACAAGCCGTTCGGCGTACTGCCGATGGCCTGCGGGGCGACCGGTGTGCAAACGGCGGGTTGGTTCAACAAGGAAATCAACGGCGTGGCCGACTTCCAGGGCCTTAAGATGCGGACCCCAGGCCTGGGCGGCGAAGTGTTGACCAAAATGGGCGGCACCGTGGTCAACCTGCCGGCCGGTGAAATTTTCACCGCGCTGCAAACGGGCGCCATCGACGCCACCGAGTGGATTGGCCCTTACAACGACCAGGCTCTGGGCCTGCACAAAGCCGCCAAGTACTACTACACCCCGGGCTGGCAAGAGCCGAACGTCACCTTTGAGCTGGACGTCAACATCAAGGCCTGGGAAACCCTGCCGGCGGATCTGCAGGCCATCGTCCGCGCTGCGGCGCGTGATGTGAACGGCGACATGCTTGACGATTACAACGCCAAAAACATGGAAGCCCTGGAGCAACTCAAAGGCGAAGGTGTAGAGGTGCGCCGTCTGCCAGACGATGTGCTGGCCAAGCTCAAGGAAGTGGCCGCCGAAGTGGTCGATGCCAGCGCTGCAGCCGATCCGGTGGCGAGCAAGGTGTGGGCTCAGCAGAAAGCCTATCTGCAGCGCCTTTATGACTATGCCGAGATGAACGAGAAGGATATCTACAACATCCGCGGCTAATTCTTAGCTCGTAGAAACTGTCTACGAGCTCGCGAGCTAGAGCCAGACAAGGCAAAAACAGCCGAGGAAGCGGAGTTTACGTGTTGTAAATGAGCATTCCGAGGCTGTTTTTAACGCGGGATGGCCGACGCGCAGCAGATCGTAAACAGGTTCTTAGCGCACAGCAAAACGCCGGCTCATAGCCGGCGTTTTTGTTTCTACAGTACTGTCGTTAACGGCGCGCTGGCACCGGGCGCGTGCGGCCGCTGCCGTCGATGGCGACAAATACGAAGACCGCCTCGGTAACCTTTCGCCATTCGCTGGACAGCGGATCATCGCTCCACACTTCGACCAGCATCTGGATCGAGCTGCGGCCCACTTCCACGGTTTGCGTGTAGAAGGACAATTGCGCGCCCACCGCCACCGGCACCAGAAAGGCCATGCGGTCGATGGCCACGGTGGCCACACGGCCGCCGGCAACCTTGCTGGCCATGGCCGTGCCGGCCAGGTCCATCTGCGACACGAGCCAGCCGCCGTAAATATCGCCAAAACCGTTGGTTTCACGCGGCAGTGCGGTGATCTGCAAAGCCAGGTCGCCTTGCGGGATGGGGTCTTCCTGTTCGAAATCGTGCATCGGATAGGCTCGCGGCGCGGTTGTTGTTATAGGCGCGGTGCGGGGCATGGCGGTGGCGGCGAGTCAGGCTCTACGGCGATCACGGTTGCGCCCTGCAAGCCCACGGGAGTGCGGGCGTGGCGAGTATAACGACTCAACAGTCGCAGGGCGACCATGGCGCTTTGCCCTCAGGGTTTTCCCGCGCGTTTACCGGTGGCGGCAAAACTTAGGCGACGTTCATCTAACTGTCACATTGCTTACATACAGTCTTCATGCGGCCTACGGACACTTGGCCCCGTTCAATCCAACACTAGTTTTCCAGGAGTAAGGCATGAAACTTAAGCGTTTGATGGCGGCCATGACGTTTGTCGCCGCTGGCGTGGCTACCGCCACTGCGGTTGCTGCTGTCGACCCGGCTCTGCCGAGCTACACCAAGACTTCCGGCGTATCGGGCAACCTGTCCAGTGTCGGTTCCGACTCCCTGGCCAACCTGATGACCCTGTGGGCTGAAGAGTTCAAAAAGGAATACCCGAACGTCAACATCCAGATCCAGGCAGCCGGCTCAAGCACTGCGCCGCCCGCTCTGACTGAAGGCACCGCCAGCATGGGCCCGATGAGCCGTGCCATGAAAGATGCCGAGATCCAGGCATTTGAAGAGAAATACGGCTACAAGCCGACTGCTGTACCGGTGGCCATCGACGCTCTGGCCGTATTCGTGCACAAAGATAACCCGATCAAGTCCTTGGACATGGCTCAGGTTGACGCGATCTTCTCCAGCACCCGCCTGTGCGGTGGCGCTACCGATATCAAAACCTGGGGTGACCTGGGTATGACCGGCGAGTGGGCGGCCAAGCCGATCCAGCTGTTCGGTCGTAACTCGGTATCCGGCACCTACGGTTACTTCAAAGAAGAAGCCCTGTGCAAAGGCGACTTCAAGGCTAACGTCAACGAGCAGCCGGGTTCGGCTTCCGTGGTGCAGTCGATCTCCAGCACCATCAACGCCATCGGTTACTCGGGCATCGGCTACAAGACGTCCAGCGTGAAGACTGTGCCGCTGTCGAAGAAAGGCGGCGAAGCCTTTGACGCCAACGAAGAAAACGCCCTGGCTGGCAAGTTCCCGCTGGCTCGCTTCTTCTACGTTTACGTCAACAAAGCCCCGAACAAGCCACTGAGCCCGCTGGACGCCGAGTTCGTCAAGCTGGTGCTGTCCAAGCAAGGCCAGGAAGTTGTGGTGAAAGACGGCTACATCCCGCTGCCGAGCAAAGTGGCTGCGAAAACCCTGAAGGAACTGGGCCTGGAGTAATCCCGGTATAGGCAAGGACGCCTAAGTCAGTCGCACGCCCGCCTTCGTTTACGACAGGCGGGCGTTGCTTTGTCAAAGCGCTGTAACTTTTCTGTCACATAGGGTCGCTAGAGTTAGCGCCTTGAATTGCGACAGAAATCACTATGGCGCGCTCATGGCTGCGCAGAGACGCTCTTACCTATGAATGACTTGGCTAGTGAAACCATGACCGCCACATCTAAATCCCTCGGGCTGGACTTCAACACCCCAGCCCTGCAGCGCAAACGCCGTTTGCGCGCACTCAAAGACCGCGTAGCACGCTGGGCGGTATCGATCGGTGGTATGGCCGTATTGGGCGCCATCACCTTGATCTTCTTCTACTTGGCCTACGTGGTGCTGCCGATGTTTCAGGGCGCCAGCATGGACAGCCGCAAGCCGGTACAGGTGGCCTGGTTAAATGAAGCGGCCGCGCCGTTGCTGCTGACCCTGGAAGAACAGAACCAGATGGGCATGCGCCTGGATCAGAACGGCAAGGTGCAGTTCTTTGACGCGAAGAACATGCAGTCGCTGAACAGCATGCAGCTGCCGATCCCGGCCGATGTACGCATTGCCTCGGTCGGCCAGGACCAGCCGGGCAGCAACCGTGTGGCCTTGGGCCTGTCCAACGGCCAGGTGCTGGTGTTCCAGCATGTTTACAAACTCAGCTACCCGAATGATGTGCAAACCATCACGCCGAGCATCGAGTACCCGTTCGGCGAAGCGCCGATTGAACTCGACCCGCAGGGCCGTGAGCTGGATCACATGGGCGTCAGCCTGAACGGCGGCACGCTGATGCTGGCGGGCTCCACCGGCACCGAGCTGCACGTACTGAGCCTGGGCCGCGAAGAAAACATGATGACCGGCGAGGTCACCCTCAGCGAAGAGCGCGTGGCTCTGCCGCAGATCGCCGAGCCGATCAAGGCGCTGATGATCGACCCACGCCACCTGTGGCTGTATGTGGTCAACGGTCGCGCCACGGCCGATGTGTTCGACATGCGCAGCAACAGCCTGAATGGCCGCTACAAGCTGCTCGATGACGGCAAGCTGGAAGTCAGCAATGCCACTTCACTGCTCGGCGGCATCTCGCTGATGATCGGCGACAGCAGCGGCGGCATCGCCCAGTGGTTTATGGTGCGTGAAGCCGACGGCAAGGCGGTGCTGAAATCGATCCGCAGCTTCCAGCTGGCTGACAGCCCGATCATTCAGATTCTCCCGGAAGAGCGTCGCAAGGGCTTCTTCGCCCTAGACGCCAAAGGCAACCTGGGTATCTTCCACAGCACCGCGCACCGCACGTTGCTGGTTGAGCCGGTGGCTGAAGGTCAGGCCCTGGCCGCCCTGTCGCCGCGTGCCAACCGTTTGTTAGTGGAGAGCGATGGCCAGCTGCAACGCTTGATCATTGATAACCCGCACCCGGAAATTTCCTGGAGTTCGCTGTGGGGCAAGGTCTGGTACGAGAACTACGACGCGCCGGGCCACGTTTGGCAGTCGACGTCCGCCAGCACCGACAACGAACCCAAGCTGAGCCTCGCACCGCTGGCCTTCGGTACGCTGAAAGCGGCGTTTTACGCCATGCTCCTGGCGGCACCGCTGGCCATCGCGGCTGCGCTGTACACCGCCTACTTCATGGCTCCAGCGCTGCGTCGCAAGATCAAGCCGGTGATTGAGCTGATGGAAGCGCTGCCAACGGTGATTCTCGGCTTCTTCGCCGGCCTGTTCCTCGCCCCTTATGTGGAAGGCCATTTGCCGGGCATCTTCAGCCTGCTGATCTTTACCCCGATCGGCATTCTGCTGGCCGGTTACCTGTGGAGCCGTCTGCCGGAGTCGATTCGCCTGAGCGTGCCGGATGGCTGGGAGTCGGCGATGCTGATCCCGGTGATCCTGTTGGTGGGTTATGTGTCGCTGGCCATGAGCGGGCACGTCGAGAACTGGCTATTCGACGGCAATATGCGCATGTGGTTGAGCAATGACCTGGGCATCCCGTTCGACCAGCGCAACGCCCTGGTCGTCGGCCTGGCCATGGGCTTTGCGGTGATCCCGACCATTTACTCGATTGCCGAAGACGCCGTGTTCAGCGTGCCGAAGAGCCTGACGTTCGGTTCTCTGGCCCTCGGTGCCACGCCGTGGCAGACCCTGACTCGCGTGGTCATCCTCACTGCAAGCCCTGGCATCTTCTCGGCGGTGATGATCGGCATGGGCCGCGCCGTTGGCGAAACCATGATCGTGCTGATGGCCACGGGTAACACCGCGATTATGGACATGAACATCTTCGAAGGTCTGCGCACCCTGGCCGCCAACGTGGCGGTGGAAATGCCCGAATCGGAAGTCGGTGGTACGCATTACCGCGTGCTGTTCCTCTCAGCGCTAGTGCTGCTCGGCTTCACCTTTGTCATGAACACCCTGGCAGAGCTGGTGCGCCAGCGTCTGCGCGTCAAGTACGCCTCGCTCTAAGGCTTGGGAAGGTATATGTCCGTGAAACAGAACAACCTGAAAACCTGGTTCAAGAGCGGTACGCCGTGGATCTGGATGAACGCCGGCGCGGTCTCGATCGCGGTGATCATGACCATAGGCCTGCTGATGGTGATCGCCGTGCGCGGCCTCGGCCACTTCTGGCCGGCGGACATCGTTGAAGCCAACTACCAGATCCCGGGCCAGGACGCTCGCGTGATGGCTGGTGAGATCACCCAGATCGAAGAAGTGCCGCGTGCCCGTCTGGCGGCTTCCGGCTTACCGGTGGAGGCTGAAGGCGGCGAGTTTATGACCCGCGAGCTGTTCAAGGTGGGTAACCGCGACGTGTACGGCGCGGACTTCACCTGGGTGGTCGGCGAATGGCTGAGCGACCCGCGCACCCCGGAAAACCTCACGGCGCTGGAGCGCCGCGAGTGGGGCAACTTCTACGGCTACCTGGTCAACGTTAAGGAAAACGGCGAGTTGGTGGCCGAAGGTGATGCCAGCTGGCCGGCGTTGCAGGAGCGCCTGGCGCGCGTCGAGCAGCTGCACCAGAACCTGGTGCGCCTGGAGAAGAAAGACATCGGCCGGATCAACGCCGGTTTGGAGCGTATTCGTCTGCAAACCCGCAAGCTGGAGCTGCAGGGCAAGCTGGACGACGTCGCCCAGGCCGAACTGGACGCCGAGCGTGCGCAGTGGGATGCCGAGTACAAGGTGCTTGAAACCGAGTTGATCGCCCTTAACCAGGCCTTCAACCGCGACAGCGTCACCCTGAAAACTGCCGATGGCCGCGAAGTGACCATCAGCCTGGGCAAGGTGGTACGGGCCTTCCAGCCGAATGCCATGGGCCTGGGCGACAAGATCGGCTTCTACTTCGCCAAACTGTGGGAATTCGTCAGCGATGACCCGCGTGAAGCCAACACCGAAGGCGGGATCTTCCCGGCGATTTTCGGCACCGTGATGATGACTCTGATCATGGCCGTGATCGTCACCCCGTTCGGCGTGGTCGCGGCCATCTACCTGCGTGAATACGCCAAGCAAGGCCCGCTGACCCGGGTGATCCGTATCGCGGTGAACAACCTGGCGGGCGTGCCGGCCATCGTTTACGGGGTGTTCGGCCTGGGCTTCTTTGTCTACGTGCTGGGCGGCTCGCTGGATCGTATGTTCTTCCCGGAAGCCGCGCCGGCGCCGACATTCGGCACGCCGGGTCTGCTCTGGGCCTCGCTGACCCTGGCGATCCTCACCCTGCCGGTGGTGATCGTCGCCACTGAAGAAGGCCTGGCGCGGATTCCGCGGGCCGTGCGTGAAGGCTCGCTGGCCCTCGGCGCGACCAAGGTGGAAACCCTCTGGCGTGTGGTGCTGCCAATGGCCAGCCCAGCGATGATGACCGGTCTGATTCTCGCCGTGGCCCGCGCCGCGGGTGAAGTGGCGCCGCTGATGCTGGTGGGCGTGGTCAAACTGGCCCCGAGCTTGCCGGTAGATGGCAACTACCCGTACCTGCACCTTGATCAGAAGATCATGCACCTGGGCTTCCACATCTACGACGTCGGCTTCCAGAGCCCCAACGTCGAGGCCGCGCGGCCGTTGGTGTACGCCACTGCGCTGCTGCTGGTGTTGGTCATCGTGGTGCTGAATATGGCGGCGGTCTATATCCGTAACCACCTGCGCGAGAAGTACAAGGCGCTGGATCACTAATCATTGCGCCACGGCCCACTGGCCGTGGCGGCTTAACGCATTTGTTAGCGTAGGGAGCATCCCATGCAGCACGAAACACACACACACGGTATTGATATGGCCGCTCTCGGCCGCGACCGCCAAGGCCTGAACATGGCCAATGAGCAGGTAGCCATCGACGTTCCGGGGCTGAACCTGTACTACGGCGACAAGCAAGCCTTGTTCGATGTGCAAATGACCATTCCTAAACAGCGCGTGACGGCGTTTATCGGCCCGTCCGGTTGCGGCAAGTCGACCCTGTTGCGCACCTTCAACCGGATGAATGATCTGGTTGACGGTTGCCGCGTGGAAGGCGAAATCAACCTCGACGGCAAGAACATCTACCGCAAAGGCGAGGATGTTGCCGAGCTGCGTCGTCGCGTCGGCATGGTGTTCCAGAAGCCTAACCCGTTCCCCAAAAGCATTTACGAGAACGTGGTCTACGGCCTGCGCATTCAGGGCATCAACCAGAAGCGTGTGCTCGATGAAGCCGTGGAATGGGCACTGAAAAGCGCCGCGCTGTGGGAGGAGGTCAAGGACCGTCTGCACGAGTCCGCACTCGGCCTCTCCGGTGGTCAACAACAGCGTCTGGTGATCGCCCGTACCGTGGCGGTGCAGCCTGAAGTGCTGCTGCTTGATGAGCCGTGCTCGGCACTCGACCCGATCTCCACGCTGAAAGTCGAAGAGCTGATCTACGAACTGAAATCCAAGTACACCATCGTCATCGTGACCCACAACATGCAGCAGGCGGCGCGGGTGTCGGACTACACGGCGTTTATGTACATGGGCAAACTGATCGAGTTTGGTGATACCGATACGCTGTTCACCAACCCGGCGAAGAAGCAGACAGAGGACTACATCACCGGTCGTTACGGCTGATGGCCATGTCAGAGTGCGCTGGGTTGCGTCGGCGGAACTGGCCGTACTACGTGTACTGTCTGCGTTTTGCCTCCTTGCCCAGCACCCTCTGCCAAAGCCTATCCTAAGCAGAAACGTTTTCGGTTCATTCAAGGGTTTGCACATGATCAACAAAGAAAACCTTACCCAGCACATCTCCCAGCAGTTCAACGTCGAGCTGGAGGAGGTGCGCAGCCACCTGCTGGCCATGGGCGGCTTGGTCGAGAAGCAGGTTAACGATGCGGTCACCGCGCTGATCGACGCCGACTCCGGTTTGGCTCAGCAAGTGCGCGAGATCGATGACCAGATCAACCAGATGGAACGCAATATCGACGAAGAGTGCGTGCGCATTCTCGCCCGTCGTCAGCCGGCGGCGTCTGACCTGCGTTTGATCATCAGCATCTCCAAGTCGGTGATCGACCTGGAGCGCATCGGCGACGAAGCCACCAAGATCGCCAAGCGCGCCATCCTGCTGTGTGAAGAAGGCGAAGCGCCGCGCGGCTACGTGGAAGTGCGGCATATCGGCGATCAGGTGCGCAAGATGGTGCAGGAAGCACTCGACGCCTTCGCCCGTTTCGACGCCGACCTGGCGTTGTCGGTGGCTCAGTACGACAAAACCATCGACCGCGAGTACAAGAGTGCGCTGCGTGAACTGGTGACCTTTATGATGGAAGACCCGCGTTCAATCTCGCGCGTGCTCAACATCATCTGGGCCCTGCGTTCGCTGGAGCGTATCGGCGACCACGCCCGTAACATCGCCGAACTGGTGATTTACCTGGTGCACGGCACCGACGTTAAGCACATGGGCCTCAAGCGCATGCAAGAAGAAGTGCAGGGCGCCAACAAAGGCAGCTGAGCCTGGCTTTTGCGGGCCGCGTTGACGCGCGGCGCGCAGGGCAAAAAATCAGCAGAGTGGGGTAATTACCTGTATTTCGGTTGGCCTTTGGCCACTTGCCATGACTATGCTTAAGGCCATTAGAAAGGGAGTGGCCGATGAGCAAAGTCAGTGTGCTGGTGGTGGATGACGCAACCTTTATTCGGGACCTGGTGAAAAAGGGGTTGCGCGACCACTTCCCAGGCATCCAGATCGAGGAAGCCGTCAACGGGCGCAAAGCCCTGCAAATGCTGACGCGCCAACCGGTCGACCTGATTCTTTGTGACTGGGAAATGCCGGAAATGTCCGGCCTGGAACTGCTCACCTGGTGCCGCGAACAAGAAACCCTGAAGATCGTCCCGTTTATCATGGTCACCAGCCGCGGTGACAAGGAAAACGTGGTGCAGGCGATCCAGGCCGGCGTCTCCGACTTTATTGGCAAGCCGTTCTCCAGCGAACAACTGATCACTAAGGTAAAGAAGGCCCTCAGCCGCGCCGGCAAGTTGCAGGCCCTGATGTCCAGCGCGCCGCCAAAGATGCTCAGCAGCGGTTCCTTTGCCAATGATTCGTTATCTGCCCTGACCGGCGGCAAAGCCAATACGGGCAAGCCCGCCGCAGCGCCCGCAGTGCAAGCTGCCGCCGCCTTTGCTGGCAAGCCGGCGGCCAGTAAAACCACCGCACCCAGTGCGAGCAGTGGTCGTGGTCAAGGGCAATTGCGCTTACCCGGCGGCACCATGAGCTGCGTGATCAAGGCACTGAGCCTCAAAGAAGCGCTGCTGGTGGTTAAACGCAGCGAGGTGCTGCCGCAGGTACTGGAAAGCGCAGTGCTTGATCTGGAACAGGGCGAAGCGGCAGAAACCGCCCGGCTCAACGGTTACCTGCATGCGGTCGCCGCGTTTGAGCCAAAACCTGACAGCGAATGGCTGCAGCTGACCTTTAGATTCGTCGACAGCGACCCACAGAAACTCGATTACATCTCCCGGTTGATTGCCCGTGGCACAGCGCAGAAGCACTTCAGCCCCGGCGCCTGAGGCATGCCCCTGTTGTGATGACGTGGGAGATGGCTCACAACCTCGGCGTGCCGGTTCGCCTCACGCGACATCGGCTGCTAATCTCGTTATCCCGGACCTGCAAATCATAAAATCCGAGTCGTTATGCTAGGGCGTCTAATTCTTCTGTGCAGTGTGTTGACCCTTGCCGGCCAGGCAGCGGCATTGACTATTTATAAGTACACCGATGCCAATGGCGTGGTCACCTATACCGATCAAGCCGCGCCCGGTGCGCAGGTGTTTGTGTTTCGCGACCGTATGGTTGAGCGCCTGGATAACCAGGTGAAACTGGAAACGCAAAAACACGAAGCCGGTGAAACCCTGTTGGTGCGCAACGATCTGTTTGCGCCGGTGCAGATTGAGCTGCGGCTGGAAGGCCTGAACAACGTCAGTGGCGTGCCCAGCAAGCCGATCAGTTGGGTGCTGCCGCCGCGCAGCCATATTCGGCTGGCCACCCTGGCGCCGCGTGATGCCAGCCAACCCATGCGTTATACCCCTAAGCTGCGCTATGCCATGGGCGACCCGCGCCTATTGCCAACCCAGAAAAGCTACCCGCTGCCGTGGCGTGGCGGCCCGTTCCGCCTGACCCAGGGCGCCAACGGTAAGTACAGCCACTTCACCCCCAAAGGCCGTTATGCCATGGACATTGCCATGCCGGAAGGCACGCCGATTGTCGCGGCACGTGGCGGTGTGGTGGTGAAAACCGAGAATGGGCAGAGCGGACGCGGCAACAACCCCGCCGGTAACTATGTGCGCATCCTGCACGATGACGGCACCATGGGTGTTTACTTGCACCTGATGGAGGGCTCGGTGGCGGTGCGTGAGGGCAGTCACATCAGCGCTGGCACCCTGCTCGCGCGTTCCGGCAATACCGGTAACAGCACGGGGCCGCACCTGCACTTCGTGGTGCAGCGCAATGTCGGCCTGGCGCTGGAGTCGATCCCTTTCGATTTCGCTCAGCCGGTCAACAGCCTGCCGAACTTCGCCGTAGGCGGCGAGTAAGGCCCATGCGGGTGGCCGCCTGTTTACGCGCCGACCAGGTCGGCCGGCGCGCTTACGGCGTAGGCGCTTGGTTTAGAACGCCAGGCCGATCTTCAGCCCCACTTCTTCTTGCTTAAGCTTGGTGCGCTCAGCCACTGCGCTGCTGCTGTCGAGTTCGTAACGCGTCTGGGTGTAATACAGGCTCGTGCTCACCGGCATGTTGTTAATGCCCTTGTTCCATAGCACCGACAGTTCGCCGTATGGGTTGACCTTGTTTTTCAGGTCCACGGTGTCGTTTTCGTCGCCGATCTCCAACTCACTCTCGGCATCGATCGAGTAACGCGCGCCCAGCTCCAGGCGCACGGTGTAGTCCGGTGTCAGGTAGTTGTAACCCAGAGCCGCTTTGGCGAATGGCGAGCGGGTGGTCAGGTTGACGTTTTCTTTGAACAGGCCGATCTGCACGTCGTCTTGCTCCGTACGCCCCCAGTCGTAGCCACCCCCGACCAGTACGTCGATGTAGTTGTTAGTACTCAGCGCGGCTCGCAAGCCGAGGTCGAGATCGGCACGGGCGGTCTTGTATTCGGTGTCGTCTTTTTCACGGTACTGGCCTTCAATGCCGACCTGATAGATCAGGCCTTCCTGGCCGGTCATCTTGTTGCCGAAGGTATAGAACAGGCCGCCTTGGTTGAGGCGTTCCTTATCGCTCTGCTCGTCGATGGTGAGCTTGTATTGGTTGTGCGAGGCGATCACGCCGAGTGTGGAAATCGGGTCGGTGACGCTTTCGGCATGAGCCGCAGCGACGCTGGCAGCGGTCAGGCTGAGGCCGATGAGGAGGCGGGAGGGCAGTTGAATACGCGACATGAAGGTGTCCTTTCTACAAGGTACGTAAGATGTGATGCACCGCAATGGTGCGGGCATCGGCGTTCCCTTGTATGGACTGGTGTTGCTGCGCGGCCGTTCGACGCCACCGACGAACGGCACGGTTATGTTGCGGCCACTGCACAGGTCGCAACGCCCGCTATAGGGTCTCAGTCGAGTTTTAGCACCTTGGCCAGCACGATCTTCGGACCTTTCATCTTCTTGACGATGATGCGCAGGCCATCGACCTCCAGCACTTCCTCTTCCTCGGGCATGCGCTTGAGAGTTTCATAGATCAGCCCGGCGAGGGTTTCAGCCTCGACGTGATCAAGGTCGACCCCGAGCAGGCGTTCGACTTTGGCCAGTGGCGTGTCGCCGCGCACCAGCAGTTTCCCCGGCTGGTAGGCGAGAATGCCGCGTTCGGCCTTGCGGTGTTCGTCCTGAATATCGCCGACCAGCGCTTCGAGTACGTCTTCCATGGTCAGGTAGCCGATCACCTTGCCATCGGCTTCTTCGACCAGGGCGAAGTGCGAGCCGCCGGTGCGGAACTGTTCCAGCAGGCTGGACAGCGGCATATGCCGACTGACTCGCTCGATCGGGTGCATCAGGTCTGCCAGTTTTAGTGCTGAGGGCAGCATTTCCAGCAGGGACAGGTGCAGCAGCAGGTCTTTGATGTGCAGCACACCGACATACTCGCCGCTGGTGTCGTTGTAGACCGGGTAGCGGCTGTACTTGTGCCGCCGGAACACGCTGAACACTTCATCCAGCGCGGCTGTCAGCGGCAGGGACACCAGGTCCTCGCGAGAGTTGGCCCAGTCGACCACTTCCAGTTCGCCCAGCTCCACAGCTGAGGCCAGCACGCGCATGTCTTGGTCGCTGGGGTCGCTGGCGCGGCTGGAATGGAGGATCAGCTTGAGTTCGTCGCGGCTGTAATGATGCTCATGGTGCGGCCCCGGCTCGCCCTGGCCGGCCACGCGCAGGATGGCGTTGGCGCTGGCGTTAAGCAGGAAAATCGCTGGGTACATGGCCCAATAGAACAGATACAGCGGCGCGGCCGTCCACAGCGAGAGCAGCTCGGGTTTGCGGATAGCCCACGACTTGGGTGCCAGCTCGCCGATCACGATGTGCAGGTAAGAAATGATAAAGAACGCGGTGAAGAAGGCGATGCCGTGCACCAGCTTCGGCGATTCGATGCCGATGCCCGCCAGCAGCGGTTCAAGTAGGTGGGCAAAGGCCGGTTCGCCAACCCAACCGAGGCCCAGCGAGGCCAGGGTAATACCCAGCTGGCAAGCTGACAGGTAGGCATCAAGCTGGTTATGCACGGTGCGCAGGATGTGCCCGCGCCAGCCGTTTTTCGCCGCCAGAGCGTCGACTTTAGTGGCGCGTAGTTTAACGATGGCGAACTCGGCGGCGACGAAGAAGCCGTTGAGCAGCACCAGAAACAGGGCGAAAAGAACAAGGCCAAAATCGGCGAAATAGCTGCTTGCGACGTAACTCGTGGAGGGGTCCATACAGGCTTCGGGTAGTGGATGACCGCTAAAGGGTGGGGGCTGCCGAGCGGCTTTGCAAGTGGGCCGTGGCTACTGGCCGCGGCGCACCACTTGCAGGGTGGGGAAGTGGCAGGTGAACGTGCTGCCCTTGCCCAGGTTGCTGACGATATCCAGTCGCGCGCGGTGGCGCAGCAGCACGTGCTTGACGATGGCCAGGCCCAGGCCGGTGCCGCCGGTGTTGCTGGCGCGGCTGGAGTCGACCCGATAGAAACGTTCGGTCAAACGCGGTAAGTGTTTGGCCTCAATACCCAGGCCGCTGTCCTCCACGCTGAGGTGCGCGCCCTGTTCATCACTCCACCAGCGCACCCGAATCTCGCCTTCGTCCGGGGTGTATTTCACCGCGTTAAACACCAGGTTGGAGAAGGCGCTGCGCAGTTCGGTTTCGCTACCCTTGAGCTTAAGGTGCGGGTCTGCTTCCAGGCTGATGCGGTGGTGACGCTCGCCCGACAGCGCCTGGGCATCGTTCTTGATGCTCAGCAGCAGCAGGTCGACGGCGACTGGCTGGTTGTCCGAGGGGTAGTCGGTGGCTTCCAGCTTGGCCAGCAGCAACAGATCGTTGAGTAGGTTCTGCATGCGTCCGCCTTGCTGCTGCATCTGCTGCAGGGCCCGCAGCCAGCGCGGATTTACGTTCTCGACGTTGTCCAGCAGGGTTTCCAGGTAACCGCTGATCACGGTTAGGGGCGTGCGCAGTTCGTGGGAGACGTTGGCGACGAAGTCCTTGCGCATCTGCTCCAGCTGATAAAGACGGGTGACGTCGCGCACCAGCATCAGGTGTTCACGGTTGCCGTACTGGGTGATGTGAAATTGCAGGCGCAAACGATCACTGACCGGCGAGGGCAATTCCAGTGGCTCGTTATAGTTGTGGTTCTCGAAGTACTCGATAAAGCGCGGGTCGCGTACCAGGTTGGTGATCTGCTGGCCGCTGTCCTGCGGCGTTTTCAGGCCCAGGAGTTTCTCGGCGGCGATGTTCCACCACTCCAGGTTGCCGTCGCGGTCGAGCATGATTACCGCGTCTTTTAGCGCGGCCGTGGATTCCTGCACGCGATCAATCACCGCCTGCAGGCGGCCACGCACCTTCTGGTCGCGGCGTTGCAAGTGATAAATGCTGTCGAACACTTCACCCCACAGGCCGTAGCCATCGGGCGGTGCTTCATCGCCTTCGCGGGTGCGCAGCCATTTGTGCAGGCGCAGCAACTGTTGCAGGTGCCAGCCGAGGTAACCGGCCAGGCCGAGGACCAAAGCCCAGGCGTATTCACCGGTGATCAGCCCAAGCAGCAGGCAAACACCGACCAACAGCACTAAGCGACGTATCAGGGAGGGGCGCCAGTCTTGATTCAATTCGAACTCATCCGCCAATCAATCCTTGTTTGCCGGGCATCGTGGCAATGCTCGCCCTAGCTCTTGGTGGAGAAACGGTAACCTGTACCGCGCACGGTCTGCACCAGATTCTCATAGACCTCGCCGAGGGCTTTGCGCAGACGGCGGATATGCACGTCGACGGTGCGCTCCTCAACATACACGTTGCCGCCCCACACTTGGTCCAGTAACTGGCCGCGGGTGTAGGCGCGTTCCTGGTGGGTCATAAAAAATTGCAGCAGGCGGTATTCAGTGGGGCCCATCTCGGCGGGTTTGCCGTCGATGGTGACGCGGTGGCTGACGGGGTCGAGCAGCAGGCCGCCGACTTCAATCGGCCCCTCGTTATCGATTGGCCCCGCGCGGCGCAATACCGCTTTCAGGCGCGCCACCAGTTCACGTGGCGAGAAGGGCTTGGTGATGTAGTCGTCGGCACCGACTTCCAGGCCCTGGATCTTGTTGTCCTCTTCGCCCTTGGCGGTGAGCATGATGATCGGGATATCGCCGGTCAGCTCATCGCGCTTGAGGCGGCGCGCCAACTCGATGCCGCTGGTGCCGGGGAGCATCCAGTCGAGCAGAATCAGATCGGGTTTACGGTCAACGATAATGGCGTGCGCCTGCTGGGTGTTCTCCGCTTCCAGGCACTCGTACCCGGCCATCTCCAGGGCCACGGCGATCATTTCACGGATCGGTGCTTCGTCATCGACGATCAGGATGTTCTTGCCAACCATGGGTCAAGCCTCGGGTCATCTCGCTGTAATGTGCTGCATTAGATAACGGAATTATTGCAGTCATATGACAGTCACGCGGCGCGGCTCATAGAGCACGCCCTGCAGGCGGGCGTGCCGCGTCGCTTTCCTGCCGCGCGTTACGGCTAACCCGCTTACCCGCGTAGAGCGTAGTCGAGCACCAGGCCAATAAAGATGGCCAAGCCGGCCCAGTGGTTGTGCAAAAAAGCATTGAAGCAGGCCATCGGCTTGCGATTGCGGGTTTGGTGGTACTCCCAGGCAAAGCAGGCGGCGGCGGCGAGCAAGCCCAGGTGGAAATACAGGCCCAGCTCGAAACGCGCCGCCGCCAGCAGCAGGCACAGCAGGGCCAGCCCCTGGAGGATGACGATGATCAGGCGGTCGGCATCGCCGAACAAAATGGCGGTGGAGCGCACGCCGATCTTCAGGTCATCCTCGCGGTCAGCCATGGCGTAATAGGTGTCATAGGCCACTGTCCACAGCAGGTTGGCGATATACAGCAACCAGGCTTCTGGCGGCAGGCCGCCGGTTTCGGCGGTAAAGGCCATCGGCATGCCCCAAGAAAACGCGGCCCCCAACACCACCTGCGGGTAAAAGGTGTAGCGCTTCATAAAGGGGTAGCAGGCGGCCAGCGCCAGGCCGCCGAATGACAGCCAGATGGTGGTGGCGTTGGTAAACAGCACCAGCACAAAGCTGGCCGCCACCAGCACGGCGAACAGCATCAGCGCTTCACGCGGTTTGACCTTGCCACTGGCCAGTGGCCGCGCTTTGGTGCGGTTGACGTGACCGTCGAAGTTGCGGTCGGCGTAATCGTTGATCACACAACCGGCGGCGCGCATCAGCAACACGCCTGCGACGAAGATAAACAGGTTCTTCGCACTCGGTACGCCTTCTGCGGCGACCCACAAGGCCCACAGGGTTGGCCACAGCAGCAGGTAGATGCCGATGGGCTTTTCCAGGCGCATCAACTGGATAAAGTCCCAGGCACGCGGGTGCAGGCGATTGAGTGAGTGCAGCAGGCGGGTATACATCGGTATGTCTCCGTGCGGGTTGCGCGGATTATACGGAGTCGGTAGCTGGGAAGGTGGGTGCAGGACGGATCACGCTGTTTCATCCGCCTTCTGCTTGCCCTGTTGCCCGGATGCGCGCGATACGCCCTAGGGTTCTATGCCAACGGCGACCCAAAAGGGCGGCAAGAACACCTCGGCCACCAGCACGTTAAGCGCGCCACGACTGAAACAGGAGCGGCGTGCCCACAGGGCTTCGGCGCGCACGCCAAGTGGTAGCCAGTGGGCGGGGTAGTGACATGCCTGCAAGGGGCCGCGTGCGAAGGCGCGGTCGCTGAAGAGTAATTCGCCAAGGGAGCGACTGCCGAGTTGCTCCAGGCTCATGCCCGCCTGCTCCAGTGCGCTGCGCGCCGCCACGCTGCGGGCGAACACCCAAGGCTGTGCACGGCCGCGCAGGAACACTTCCCGCACCCAGCCCTGGCTGCCTTCGGCGACGTTGAGCGCGGCGCATTCATCACGGCGCAGCGGCTGCCAGCCCTGGTTAAGCGGGACAACGCTGAAATGATCGGCAGATAACTCGATCAGCCGTTGGGTCAGCGAGTCTTGGTTAATAAACAGCCAGCTGTAAACGCCTGCTGCCGGTGTCGGTTGCAATTGGTGGGCGGTCAGCCAGTTGGGGCTATCAGCAGCGGGGCGAGTGGGCACGGTTGTCGGTCACGGCGAATGAAAGGGCGCGAGTGTAGCAAATGCCCAACGGCCGCTGGGCGGGCCGCGCTCACGGCTACGTCCAGCCCTCAAGGCGCATGGCTGCGCGCACCAGGCGCTGTTCTTCCTGTTCGATCTCCTTGAGGTTGTCGCGGATGCTGTGGATGTGTTCACGCGCTGCGCGTTGAGCCTGCTCGGGCAAGCGCTCGATGACCGCGTGGTAGAGCCGGGTGTGCTGGCGGTCGATCTGGCGTTTTTGGATGGGACGGTGGTAGAGGTTATTAACCGAGGCAAACACCGTGCTGAGCATCAGGTCGGTCAACGATTGCAGGGTGTGCAGCAACACCGGGTTATGCGACGCCTCGCAGACTGCCAGGTGGAAGGCGTGGTCGAGGCGGGCATGCTCGCGTGGATCAACCGGCACGGCCTGGCTGTGGGCGGCGAGCATTTCCTCATAGCGGCGGGTCAGCAGAACAAAGTCCGCCTCGGTGCCGCGTAAGGCCGCCAGGCGTGCTGATTCGCCTTCGAGCAGGGCGCGCACCTCCAGCAGGTCAAAAAGGGTGCGCGGCTGCGAGTTGAACAGGTGCATCAGCGGGCTGGTATCGCGCGGGCCGTTCAGCGTCGCCACCCGTGAGTCGCGGCCCTGGGCCGTTTCGATAATGCCGCGGCCGCGCAGCACTTTCAGCCCTTCACGCAAAGCCGAACGGGATATCCCCAGCTTCTCGCACAGGCGTCGTTCGGACGGTAGCGCCTGGCCGACCTTGAGTACGCCATCCACGATCAATCGCTCAATCCGCTCGGCCACGACATCACTGACCTGGCGACGAATAGCAGGGGTTTCTTCGAGCATGCTAAGCGCCTCGGCTAACTGGTAGTACCAGTTTCAATGGTTCGATTATGGGCTTACCAATATAAGTGGTAATCCCTTTATTGGTAAGGCCTCTGGCGGATGTTGGTTGGAGAGCGGCTTAAACAAACTGGTCGTACCAGTGTGTTCAAGCATAGACGCTGGTCCTGCAACGCTCTACACATAGTTCACAACAAGCAGTCGGCTTGCCGCCGGCGCGCACAAAAAACAACGTCACGCGAGAAAGCCTGCCATGAGTATTCTGTACGACGAGCGCGTTGATGGGGCGCTGCCCAAGGTCGATAAGGCAGCCCTGTTGGCTGAGTTGCGTGAGCAGCTGCCCGATATGGACGTGCTGCACACCCAGGAAGACCTCAAACCCTACGAGTGCGACGGGCTTTCTGCGTACACCACTACGCCGATGCTGGTGGTGCTGCCTGAGCGCATTGAGCAAGTCGAGCGTCTGCTCAAGCTCTGCTACCAGCGCAATGTGCCCGTGGTGGCGCGTGGTGCCGGCACCGGGCTGTCGGGCGGGGCGTTGCCGCTGGCGCAAGGCATTTTGCTGGTGATGGCGCGCTTCAAACACATTCTTGAAGTGAACCCCGAAGGGCGTTTTGCCCGGGTCCAGCCAGGTGTGCGCAACCTAGCCATTTCTCAGGCCGCTGCGCCTTACGAGCTGTATTACGCCCCGGACCCGTCCTCGCAAATCGCCTGCTCAATCGGCGGTAACGTGGCCGAGAACGCCGGCGGTGTGCACTGCCTGAAATACGGCCTGACCGTGCACAACCTGCTCAAGGTGGAAATTCTTACCGTCGAAGGCGAACGCATGACCCTCGGCAGTGATGCCCTCGATTCACCGGGCTTTGACCTGCTCGCGCTGTTTACCGGCTCCGAAGGCATGCTCGGCATCATCACTGAAGTGACGGTCAAACTGCTGCCTAAGCCGCAGGTGGCCAAAGTGCTGTTGGCCAGCTTTGACTCAGTGGAGAAGGCCGGGCGCGCGGTGGGGGAAATCATTGCGGCCGGCATCATCCCCGGTGGTTTGGAGATGATGGATAACCTGGCGATTCGCGCCGCCGAAGATTTTATTCACGCCGGCTATCCGGTGGATGCCGAGGCCATTCTGCTCTGTGAGTTGGACGGGGTGGAAGCCGACGTACATGACGAATGTGAGCGTGTCAGCGCCGTGTTGAGCAAGGCCGGTGCGACCGAGGTGCGTCTGGCCCGCGATGAGGCGGAGCGCGTCAGGTTTTGGGCTGGGCGCAAGAACGCCTTCCCGGCGGTTGGGCGCCTCTCGCCGGATTATTACTGCATGGACGGCACCATCCCGCGCCGCGAGCTGCCGGGTGTACTCAAGGGCATCAGCGACCTCTCCGAAGAATTCGGCCTGCGCGTGGCCAATGTGTTCCATGCCGGTGACGGCAACATGCACCCACTGATTTTGTTTGATGCCAACCAACCCGGCGAGCTGGAGCGTGCCGAGACCCTGGGCGGCAAGATCCTTGAACTCTGCGTCAAAGTCGGCGGCAGCATCACCGGCGAGCACGGCGTGGGCCGCGAGAAGATCAATCAGATGTGTTCCCAGTTCAACAGTGACGAGCTGACGTTGTTCCATGCGGTGAAAGCGGCCTTCGATCCAAGCGGCCTGCTCAACCCCGGCAAAAACATTCCGACCCTGCACCGCTGCGCCGAATTCGGCGCCATGCACGTGCACCACGGCAAGCTGCCTTTCCCTGAACTGGAGCGCTTCTAATGGTTATGCGCCACGACGCAGATGCCAGTGCGGCGCTGCTGGAACAAGTCAATCACGCCCTCAACAGCGCCAGCGCACTGCGCATTCAGGGCGGCAACAGCAAGGCATTTCTCGGCCGCAAGGTTGCGGGCGACGTGCTCGATACCCGCGCCCACCGTGGCATCGTCAGCTACGACCCGACCGAACTGGTAATCACCGCCCGCGCCGGTACGCCGCTAGCGGAATTAGACGCCGCATTGGACGAGGCGGGGCAGATGCTCACCTGCGAACCAGCGCAATTCGGCGGCGTCGCCACCCTCGGCGGCATGGTTGCTGCTGGCCTGTCGGGGCCACGTCGGCCTTGGTCCGGTGCGGTACGCGACCTGGTTCTGGGTGCCCGTTTAATCACCGGCACCGGCAAGCACCTACGTTTTGGTGGCGAGGTGATGAAGAACGTCGCCGGCTACGACCTGTCGCGCCTGCTGGCCGGCAGCTTCGGCTGCCTGGGCGTGATTACCGAGGTGTCGCTCAAAGTGCTGCCCAAGCCGCGCCAGTGCCTCAGCCTGCGCCTGGAAATGGACGCCGCGTTAGCCCTGCAAAAACTTGCCGAGTGGGGGCAGCAGCCGATTCCGCTCAGCGCGGCCAGCCATGACGGCCACGCATTGCACCTGCGCCTGGAAGGCGGCGAAGGCTCGGTGGCTGCCGCCCGTGAACGTCTTGGCGGTGAGCTGCTCGACAGCGCTTATTGGGCGGGCCTGCGTGAGCAGCGCCTGGGCTTTTTTGCTGATCCGCGCCCGCTGTGGCGCTTGTCGGTGCCGAGCCACACGGGCGTGCTGGTGCTGCCCGGCGAGCAGTTGATTGACTGGGGCGGCGCGCAGCGCTGGCTGAAGTCCGAGGCGGATGCCGCACTCATCCGGCAAACCGTCGCTGCCGTCGGTGGCCACGCCACTTGCTTCACCGCCGGTCACTGCGACAGCCCGTTCCAGCCGCTGGCCGCGCCGCTGCTGCGCTACCACCGCCAGCTGAAAACCCAGCTCGACCCCCAGGGTATTTTCAACCCTGGCCGCATGTACGCCGAGGTATAGCCGTGCAGACCAATCTGAGTGAACAGGCCAAGCAACTGCCGCGCGCCGAGGAAGCTGAACGCATCCTGCGCAGCTGCGTGCATTGCGGCTTCTGCAACGCCACCTGCCCGACCTATCAGTTGCTGGGTGACGAGTTGGACGGCCCGCGTGGGCGCATCTACTTGATCAAGCAAGTGCTGGAAGGCCACGAAGTCACCGCCAAGACCCAGCTGCACCTGGACCGCTGCCTGACCTGCCGCAACTGTGAAACCACCTGCCCGTCGGGCGTGCAGTACCACAACCTGCTGGATATTGGCCGCGCCGTGGTTGATGCCGCCGTGCCGCGGCCGCTGGCGCAGCGGGTGTTGCGCGAGAGCCTGCGCGCCGTCGTACCGCACGCCGGGTTATTCAAAAGTCTGACCCAGGTCGGCCAGGTGTTCCGTCCGCTGCTGCCGGCCAGCCTCAAGGCCAAATTGCCGCGTGCGGTCAATGCCGCCACGCCCCGTCCCGAGCCGCGTCATAGCCGCCGGGTGCTGATGCTTGAGGGCTGCGTGCAGCCTGGCCTGGCCCCCAATACCAACGCCGCCACGGCGCGGGTGCTCGATCGCCTGGGCATTAGCGTCACGCCGATCCAAGAAGCCGGGTGCTGCGGCGCGGTGGATTACCACCTCAACGCTCAAGAGCAAGGCTTGCAGCGTGCGCGGCAGAACATTGATGCCTGGTGGCCTGCCATTGAGCAGGGCGCGGAGGCCATCGTGCAAACCGCCAGCGGTTGCGGTGCCTTCGTCAAGGAGTACGGCCACCTGCTGGTACACGACCCGGCCTATGCCGAGAAAGCCAAGCGTGTCAGTGCGCTGGCCAAAGACCTGGTTGAGGTGTTCAGCGCAGAACCCTTGGAGCAGCTCGGGGTGCGCACCGACAAGCGCCTGGCGTTCCACTGCCCGTGCACCTTGCAGCATGCCCAGAAGCTCGGTGGCGCTGTTGAGGCCGTGCTTGCGCGCCTCGGCTTTGGCCTGACGGCGGTGCCCGATAGCCACCTGTGTTGCGGCTCGGCCGGGACCTATTCGCTAACCCAGCCGGAGCTGTCCAAGCAGCTGCGCGACAACAAATTGAATGCCCTGGAAAGCGGCAAGCCGGAGGTCATCGTTACCGCCAACATCGGCTGCCAAACCCACCTCGACGGCGCCGGTCGCACCCCTGTGCGGCACTGGATCGAACTCGTCGAAGAAGCCTTGAATTAACCGGAGAACAGCATGCTTAGTAAAGCCGTATTGAGCCAAACCGAAGTCAGCCGCCTGCTCGCTGCTGCGCGCAGCGAAGCCGAGAAAAACCAGTGGGCGGTGACCATCAGCGTGGTCGACGACGGCGGTCATCCGCTGGCCCTGGAGCGCCTCGACGGGTGCGCGCCGATCGGTGCCTACATTGCCACCGAAAAAGCCCGCAGCGCCGCGTTAGGCCGGCGCGAAACCAAAGGCTTTGAAGACATGGTCAATGCTGGGCGTACGGCGTTTTTGTCCGCGCCGTTGGTGACGTCGCTGGAAGGCGGTGTGCCGGTCATCGTTGACGGTCAGGTTATCGGCGCATTGGGCGTTTCTGGGGTCAAGGCGGAGCAAGACGCCCAAGTGGCCAAAGCCGGTGTTGCTGCACTCAGCTGACTTGTATTTTCAGGCGGTTCTTCACGGAGCCGCGCGGGCGCCCAGCGCCGTATCTGCACTGTTTTAGGAGAATGGAAAATGATCAATCGCGTGAACTGCCAGCGCCTGCAAGTGGCCGCTAACCTGCAACGGTTTGTCGACGAGGACGTGCTGCCGGGCAGCGGTATCGAGCGCGAAGCGTTCTGGGCCGGTTTCGATGCCCTGGTGCATGACTTAGCGCCGCAAAACCGTGCGCTGCTGGCCGAGCGCGATGCCCTGCAGGTACAGCTGGACACGTGGCACCGTGAGCATCCGGGGCCGATCAGCGACATGCCGGCTTACCGCCACTTTCTTGAGTCCATTGGCTACCTGTTGCCGCAACCGGACAGCGTGCAAGCCAGCACCGGCAACGTTGACAGCGAGATCAGCAGCCAGGCCGGCCCGCAGTTGGTGGTGCCGGTGATGAATGCGCGCTATGCGCTGAACGCCGCCAACGCGCGTTGGGGTTCGCTGTATGACGCCTTGTACGGCACCGACGCCATCGCTGAAGACGACGGCGCGCAGAAGGGCCCCGGCTACAACCAGGTGCGGGGCGATAAGGTGATTGCCTTTGCTCGCGCGTTCCTCGATCAGGCCGCGCCGCTGGCCAGCGGTTCCCACGTCGATTCAACGGGCTATCAGGTGGTGGCGGGTCAATTGCAGGTCAGCCTGAAAGATGGCCGCCAAAGCGGCCTGGCTCAGGCAGATAAGTTTGTCGGTTACCAAGGTGAGGCCAGCGCGCCGACGGCGGTGCTGTTAAAGAACAACGGCCTGCACGTGGAAATCCAGATTGATGCCAGCAGCCTAATCGGCGCCACCGACGCGGCGGGGGTCAAGGACCTGCTGATGGAGTCGGCGCTGTCGACCATTCTCGACTGTGAAGACTCGGTGGCAGCGGTTGATGCCGACGACAAAGTGCTGATCTACCGCAACTGGCTCGGCTTGATGAAAGGCGACCTCAGCGAAGAGCTGGAGAAGGGCGGTAAGCGCATCGTGCGTCGCCTCAACCCGGACCGCGAATACACCGCCGCTGACGGTGCCACGCTGAAGCTGCACGGACGCTCGCTGCTGTTCGTGCGTAACGTCGGCCACCTGATGAGCAACCCGGCGATCCTCGACGGTGAAGGCCGTGAGATCCCCGAAGGCATTCTGGATGGGGTGATGACCAGCTTGATCGCCCTGCATGACCTCAAGCGCCAAGGCAACTCGCGCACCGGCAGCGTCTACATCGTCAAACCCAAAATGCACGGCCCGGCTGAAGTGGCCTTCGCGGATCAGCTGTTCAGCCGTATTGAAGACTTGCTGCAGCTGCCGCGTCACACCCTGAAAATGGGCATTATGGACGAGGAGCGCCGCACCAGTATCAACCTCAAAGCCTGCATTGCCAGTGCAGGCGCACGGGTGGCCTTTATCAACACCGGCTTCCTCGACCGCACCGGTGACGAGATGCACACCGCCATGGCCGCCGGCGCCATGCTGCGCAAGGGTGACATGAAGGGCAGCGCCTGGATTCAGGCTTACGAGCGCAACAACGTGTTGGTGGGTCTGAGCTGTGGCCTGCGTGGCCGAGCGCAAATTGGTAAGGGCATGTGGGCCATGCCAGACCTGATGGCCGCCATGCTGGAGCAAAAAATCGCGCACCCCAAGGCCGGCGCCAACACCGCTTGGGTGCCATCTCCGACGGCCGCCACCCTGCATGCCATGCACTACCATCAGGTGGACGTACAGGCCGTGCAGCGTGAGCTTGAAACCATCGACCTCAACAGCCAGCGTGATGACCTGCTCAATGGTTTGCTCAGCGTGCCGGTGGCCGCCGAGCCCAACTGGAGCGCCAGCGAGATTCAGGAAGAATTGGATAACAACTGCCAGGGCATCCTCGGTTACGTGGTGCGCTGGGTTGAGCAGGGCGTGGGGTGCTCCAAGGTCCCGGATATCCACAACGTCGGCCTGATGGAAGACCGCGCGACGCTGCGCATCTCCAGCCAGCACATTGCCAACTGGCTGCACCACAAGGTCATCAGCGCTGAGCAAGTACGCGAATCACTTGAGCGTATGGCCAAGGTGGTGGATCAGCAGAACGCCAGTGACCCGGTGTATCGCCCGATGGCACGCGACTATGCCGCTTCAATGGCTTTCCAAGCGGCTTGCGATCTGGTGTTCAAGGGCTTAGAACAGCCCAGTGGTTATACCGAACCGTTGCTGCATGCCTGGCGGTTGCGTTTCAAACAGGAGGGTTAAGCACGCGTAGCGTAAGTGGGGTTTTAGCCGCGACAGCCTCCCGCTTGCGCACAGACAGCAACATTCGCCCTGACGGTCTTTGGCCGTCGGGGCTTTCGAGCATGAGTGTGACGGTGAGTGGTCCTCGCCGGCACCGCTCACGGGGCGCAGTCAATCTGCGGTCCATATGCGTGGCGCCGGGGTAACCCGGAAAACTGTGGTTCACAAAAAAAACAAGGAACCAACCCATGAGTCAAACACTGCTGTCCATCTTGGCATTCGTGCCGCTGGTACTGGCGGGCGTGTTGCTGATCGGCTTTCGCTGGCCAGCCAAGTACGCCATGCCTGTTGTATTCCTACTGACGGCGCTGATCGGCCTGACAGCCTGGGATATGACATTTAACCGGGTCCTGGCTTCCACGCTGCAGGGTCTTATCCTCACCGCGGCGATCCTGTGGATTGTCTTCGGTGCCATCCTGCTGCTTAACACGCTCAAGCATTCCGGCGGCATCAGCTCGATTCGCCGCGGCTTTGCCAATATCAGCCCTGACCGTCGGGTGCAGGCGCTGATTGTGGCCTGGCTGTTCGGCTGCTTTATCGAGGGCGCTTCGGGCTTCGGCACACCGGCGGCGGTGGTTGCACCGCTGATGGTGGCGCTGGGCTTCCCGGCCATGGCCGCAGTGGTACTCGGTATGCTGGTGCAATCCACGCCGGTGTCCTTCGGCGCCGTGGGTACGCCGATCTTGGTGGGCGTTGGTGCGGGGCTTGATCAGGCGGGAATCGGTGCGCAACTGACAGCAGTCGGTAGCAACTGGGAGGTGTTCTTCCACCTGATCTTCTCGCGCGTGGCGATCATCCATGCCCTGTGCGGGATTCTCATGCCGCTGATCATGATCAGCATCATGACCCGCTTCTTCGGCAAGAACCAATCCTGGCGCGAAGGCCTGGCGATTGCGCCGTTTGCGATCTTTACCGGGCTTGCCTTTGTTATTCCGTATGCCGCTGCCGGTGTGTTCCTCGGCCCGGAATTCCCCTCGATGATCGGTGCTCTGGTGGGCCTGAGCATCGTGGTTCCGGCGGCCAAGGCAGGCTTTTTACTGCCCAAAACCAGCTGGGACTTCGCACCGGCCAGCGAGTGGCCTGCGGAGTGGATGGGCAAGCTTGAGATGAAACTCGACGACCTCACCGGCAAGAAGGCGATTTCCGTACCGATGGCGTGGGCACCCTATGTGCTGCTGGCCGTGGTGTTGGTGTTGTCGCGCACCGTTCCGGACCTGAAGGCCTGGTTGCTGTCGCTGAGTTTTGGCTGGAAGGACATCCTGGGGGAAACGGGCGTCTCCGGTACTCTGGAGCTGCTCTACCTGCCCGGCGGCCTGCTCTGTGTGGTATCGCTGATGACCTTCTTCCTGCACCGCATGCGCGTCAGCGAGTTGGTGGCGGCGGTGGGTGAGTCGAGCAAAACCCTGCTGGGGGCGGGCTTCGTGTTGATCTTCACCATTCCGATGGTGCGTATCCTGATCAACTCGGGGGTTAACGCCTCGGACCTGGTGTCGATGCCAGTGGCGATGGCGCGCTTGGTCGCAGACAGTGTCGGCGATGTGTACCCGCTCTTCGCGCCTGCAGTGGGTGCGCTGGGGGCCTTTATTGCCGGCTCCAACACCGTGTCCAACTTGATGCTGGCGCAGTTCCAGTTCAACACGGCGGAATTACTCGGTGTGTCGGGTGCATTGATGGTGGCGCTGCAATCGGTGGGCGCGGCGGCCGGTAACATGATCGCCATTCATAACGTGGTGGCGGCCTCGGCGACCGTGGGGCTGCTGGGGCGTGAAGGGGTGACCTTGCGCAAAACCATCCTGCCAACCCTGTACTACATCACCCTGGCCGGCATCATCGGCCTGATCAGCTTCTACATCCTGGGCATCACCGATCCGCTGCAAGCGGTTTCCTGAGCCCCATACGCTGCCCGCCAATTGGCGGGTAGCCTCTAACTGTGTTGAGCCAGCCGCTGAATGACAATCGTCGTTCGGCGGCTTGGCGTGCCTGTACAATTGCGCTAGCGTGCCCCGCGCAAGCCCGTTGAGATTCAGCAGAGGACGTTATGAAAAAGTGGCAATGTGTGGTTTGTGGACTGATTTACGACGAAAGCCAGGGCTGGCCTGATGACGGCATCGCCGCCGGTACGGCGTGGCAGGATGTCCCCGAAGACTGGCTGTGCCCCGACTGCGGCGTGGGTAAGCTGGATTTCGAAATGATCGAAATCGGCTAAGCGCCTGCCTCTGATTGGCTGCGCGTCGGTGACCCGCTGTTAACAATGGCCGAGCCCCAGCCCGCGCGATCTGAAACAGGTTCCACGTTCAGTAGACGGCGGCCCGAGGGTCGCCGTTTTGCGTGGTGATTGCGCAAACTAAAGACCCCGCGTGCGGCGTCGGCCAGCAGGGGCGAAATGAGCGAAATCGGCTGAGCCGAATGCCAGCCCTAAAATTGATTACGGCCGCACGCAGCGTACGGCCTGTGAGGAATGCAACATGAGTGCACCTGTCGTCATCGTCGGTACCGGCCTGGCCGGCTACAACCTGGCCCGCGAATTTCGCAAACTGGACAGCGAAACCCCGCTGCTGCTGATTACCGCTGACGACGGCCGCTCGTACTCCAAGCCGATGCTGTCCACCGGTTTTGCCAAAAACAAGGACGCCGATGGCCTGAGCATGGCCGAGCCGGGGGCCATGGCCGAGCAACTCAAGGCCGAAGTGCGCACCCACACGCGCATCAACGGTATAGACCCCGGCCACAAGCAACTGTGGGTCGGTGAAGAAGCCGTGCCGTACCGCGACCTGGTGCTGGCTGTGGGCGCTGAAGTGATTCGCGTGCCGGTACAAGGCGACGCCCAGGATGCCGTCTTCTCGATCAATGACCTGGAAGACTACGCACGTTTTCGTGCGGCAGCTGCCGGCAAGCAGCGTGTGTTGCTGCTAGGGGTTGGGTTGATCGGCTGTGAATTTGCCAATGACCTGATGCTGGGCGGCTATCAGGTTGAGTTGGTCGCGCCCTGCGAGCAGCTGATGCCGGGGCTGCTGCATTCGGCGGCCGCCGCTGCAGTGCAAGCTGGCCTCGAAGGGCTTGGCGCGCGCTTTCACCTCGGTCCGGTGCTGACCAGTCTGAACCACAAAGGCGATGCATTGGAGGCGCACCTGTCTGACGGCACGCTGATTGACTGTGATCTGGTGCTCTCGGCCGTGGGTCTGCGCCCGCGTATCGAACTGGCGGCCGCCGCCGGGCTGGCGGTCAATCGCGCGGTGGTGGTCGATCGTCAGCTGCGCACCTCGCACGCCAATATCTACGCCCTGGGCGACTGCGCCGAAGTCGATGGGCTCAATCTGCTTTATGTCATGCCGCTGATGACCAGTGCCCGCGCCTTGGCACAAACCCTGGCCGGTACCCCGACGGTGGTGACCTACGGGCCAATGCCTGTAACGGTGAAAACCCCGGTCTGCCCGCTAGTGGTCTCGCCGCCACCGCGCGGGCTGCACGGCGAGTGGCGCGTTGAGGGCAGCGGCGCCGATATCAAAGCACTCTGCCACGACAGCCATGGTGCATTGCTGGGCTATGCGCTCACCGGTACGGCTGTGCAGGAAAAATTGGCCCTGAATAAGCAGTTGCCCGCACTGTTGGCCTGAATAGCGGTGGTTCTGTCCGATATGCCACAAAGTTGCCCGGTTTAACTGTCGGGCAAGACTGGCGCAGGGCCCAATGGCATGCCATTCTCACCCGGCCCGCCGCAGCCTAGAGCTGCTGCCGCGCCTTGGTATCTGCTCGCGCAGAGCAGCCCGGACACAACAACAATAAACCGTAAAGAGGCATTTATGCGTAAACCGGAACTCGTCGCCGCCATCGCCGATAAGGCGGATCTGACCAAAGATCAGGCAAGCCGTGTACTTAATGCAGTACTTGAAGAAATCACCCACGCCCTGAACCGCAAGGACAGCGTGACCCTGGTGGGCTTCGGTACGTTTGTGCAACGCCACCGCGGCGCTCGCACCGGTAAAAACCCGCAAACCGGCGAGCCGGTCAAGATCAAGGCCAGCAACACCGTTGCCTTCAAGCCGGGCAAGTCCCTGAAAGATGCGGTCAACTGAGTCCTCAGGCCCGGAGCCTTTGGCTTCGGGCTGCACCACTCCGGCCAGCGTGTTCTCGCTCCCTTTTAGCCGGCTGTAGTCCTCGCCGCAAACCGCTACAATGCGCCGCCTTTTCCCTATTCTCTGTGAGGCCTTGCGCATGAAATTCCGTTTTCTTCTGTGGATGCTGGGCCGTCTGATGAGCAGGGCCAGCCGTGAAAATCCTGAATTCCAGAAACAGCTGGTCGGGCGTGACATGGTCTTTCAACTGCACACCCTGGACGGCAAAGTGGCCCGTCATTTCATCGTCAAAGACCAGCGCATCACCAGCAAGCGTGGCCCCGTCAGCGAGCCGGCGTTTGCCCTTGGCTTTAAGGATGCGGCCTATGGTTTTGCCACCATGAGCGCGAAGAACAAGCAGCTGGCCTTTATGCAGGGTATTCAGAACAAGGACATCCAGATCCAGGGCAACCCGGCGCTGGTGATCTGGTTCCAAGGGCTGACCAAATACCTGATGCCGAAGAAGAAAAACGCGGCCAAAAAAGCTGCCTGATCTGTCGCGGTGTGCGCCTAAGCTGGCCTGCGCGCACCGCATTCGCTAGGCTGAACAAAGCCCTAGTGAGAGTTTGCCCATGCGTCAGCTGCTGATTGCCCTGCTGTTTACCACCTCCCTTGCCCATGCCGCGCCTCCCAAAGCCGAAGCCTTTACGCCGTTATTCGAGCTGGCCGGCATTCGCTTGCTCTGCGAACAGAGCGCGCCGCTGCTGCAGCGTGGTCTGAGCGATAAACAGCAAACGCAGCAGGCTAAGGTATTTGCCGCCGATAGTCTGTGTCTCGATTTGGCCCAACGGCTGACCAGCCAGCTCGACCAAAGCCAGCTGCAACAGGCCCAGAGCCTGCTGGAAAGCCCACTGGCGCAAAGCTTTACCGCCGCCGAGCGCTCGGTTGGTGAGGGTGGCGCGGAAGGTCTGGCGGCTTATCGGCAACAACTGGCCAAGCGCCCGCCGCGTGAGGCGCGTCTGGCCCTGGTGCGGCGTCTCGATGCCGCTGCACACACCTCCAGGCTGGCCACTCTGTTGCGTTACGAAGTGGGTAAGACACAGGCGCTTCTGGCTTTGCAGAGCCGTGGCGAAAGCATCGACGAGGACGCCCTGAGCAGTCAGACCAAGGCCCAGGAAGACGCGCTGCGCGCCTCCAGTACCGAGGCGGTGGAGTCTTTTATGCTGTACGCCTACCGGCAGATACCGAGTGAGAAACTGGCTGAGTACGCTGCCCTTTATGAGCAGCCCGCTGTGGCCCAGTTGCTTGATCACAGCGTGCAGGTCCTGCCTGAGCTGTTCGCCGCGCGGCGTGCACAATTAAAACCATAGTCATGTGACTGAAACGACAAAGGGGCCCGTAGGCCCCTTTGTGCGTTCTGCCGCGTTAGTGCGCCGGGTGGAATTGCCCAGCCAGTTCACGCAGCGCGACCTCGGCGGCGAGCACCTTGCTCACGGCTTCCTCCGCTTTGTCGCGGCTGATCCCGAGGTTGTCGAACAGGCTTTGCGGGATTTCGCTCTGCGGGCCGTTACCGATGCCACGGTTTCGCAGCAGGCTAACCGATAGGCAAACCAGGTTTGGGTACACCGAATGCGCGCCGACGTAGTCGGGGTCATGCTGGAAGCGCAGCGCGCTGGTCAGCTCTTCCGGCATGTCCCAGTAGCGCATCAGCCAGGCCCCGATCTGCTCACGGCTGATGCCGAGCAGATGTTGCTCGATATAGCTGTGCGACAGGTGTGGGTTGACCTCCAGGTGCCGGCAAATCAACGAAAAATGCGGCGGGAAGACATGCGCCAGTACCAAGTAACCGAAGTTGTGCAGCAAGCCTGCCAGGTAGGTCAGGCCCGCCTCCGGGCGTTGCGCGCGCGGGATGGCGCGGGTCAGGCCCTCAATCACCGCCGCGCTGTAGATCGCCTGCTGCCAGTACGGCGTGGCCTGTTGCGGTTGGTCCTTGGGCAGGCTCAGGGTTTTACCCAGCGCCAGGCCGAGGGCCAGGTTGATCACCAGATCAAAGCCGAGTACGCGGACGATGGCATCTTCCACCGAGCGGATCTTACCGGGGGCGGCGTAATAAGGTGAGGCGGCCCAGCTGACCACCTGGGCGGCCAGGGCTGGATCGGTTTCGACCACGCCGGTGATGTCATCGACCGTGGCTTCCGGGTCGACGCGCAATTTGATGATTTTTTGCGCAGTTTCCGGCAGGGGGGGGATTTCGATGGTTTCTTCCAGGCGCTGCTGAATGCGCCGTGCGGTAAAGGCTTGCACCGCCAGGGTGATTTCCGCGCGGTCGTCGTCTGGGCGGTCGAGGTTCAGGCGGATATTGCTCAGCGGCTCACCAAAGCGCGCGGCGCTGGCTTTGCTCAGCAGGTTCTTGAAGGCCTCGCTGGTCAGCTCCAGCAGCACGTCGGGTTGGCCGGATTCGATATACAGGCTGGGCGCCTGCAGCAAGCGTTCGTCATACAGGCAGGGTGAGCTGGTCAGTGGTGGCAGCCCGGGCAGCACTTTCAGGCTGTGCTTGTCGAGCATGCGCGCTAAACGCTCTGGTTTCACCGCCGTCAGTTGGCGGCCGGTCAGCTCACTGAGGCGATTGAGATCCAGCAACTGGTTCTGCGCAAAGAGTACTAACAGCGCGCCCACGGCATCATCCAGCAACACGGCTTGTACGCGCTGTGCGGCGGGCAGGCTGGGTTGGTCGCGGCAGACTTGGTAGGCCAGGCCGAGCTTTTCCAGCAACTGCAAAATCACCGCTGGTGGGCGCGCAACGGTGTCGTTAGCAAGGGCAAGTTCAGTCATGGCGGTATCCGAAAGAGGCAGCAGTGCTTCGAGTATAAACAGCGAGCCGGTGAAAATGCGGCGCAGGTAGCGTTTGTCTTGTGCGCTGGATCACACCTGCCCGTATTGTTGACCGTGGCGTAACCAGCGTTCAAGTAGCGGGCTGGCGTGCTGCGGCCAGTGTTCCAGCAGCCTCTGTGCTGCATCGCGGACTGCGGGTAGCAGGTCGGCATCGCGCATCAGGTCGGCGACTTTAAATTGCAGCAGGCCCGTCTGGCGGGTGCCGAGCATCTCGCCGGGGCCGCGCAGTTCCAAATCTTTTTCGGCGATGACGAAGCCGTCGCAGGTTTCACGCATGATGGCCAAGCGCTGCCTGCCCAGTTGCGATAACGGTGCGTGATAGAGCAACAAACAATGGCTGGCTGCACTGCCACGGCCCACCCGGCCACGTAGCTGGTGCAGCTGCGCCAGGCCCAGGCGCTCTGGGTTCTCGATGATCATCAAGCTGGCGTTAGGCACGTCCACACCCACTTCGATCACCGTGGTGGCGACCAATAATTGCAGCCGCCCCTGTTTGAACTGATCCATCACCGCCGCTTTTTCTGCGGGCTTCATACGCCCGTGGATGAGCCCAACATTTAGCCCGCCCAGCGCCGCGGTCAGGTCGGCGAAGGTGGTTTCGGCGGCCTGGCAGGTTAACTCTTCAGATTCTTCAATCAGCGTGCACACCCAATAAGCCTGCCGCCCTTCATTGCAGGCCAGGCGCACGCGCTCGACCACTTCCAGACGGCGGCTGCCGGCAATTACCAGGGTGTTCACCGGGGTGCGGCCGGGCGGCAGCTCATCGAGAATCGAGGTGTCGAGGTCGGCGTAGGCGCTCATTGCCAGGGTTCGCGGGATCGGGGTGGCGGTCATGATCAGCTGGTGCGGGCACATACGCCCGCCAATGCCTTTCTGCCGTAAGGCTAGACGTTGCTGCACGCCGAAGCGGTGCTGCTCATCGATGATCACCAGCGCCAGCTTGGCAAAGCGCACTTCATCCTGAAACAGTGCGTGGGTGCCAACTACCATCGGCGCACCGCCAGCGATGTGTTCCAAGGCGCTGGCGCGAGCTTTGCCCTTGAGCTTGCCAGCTAGCCAGGCGACGTCCAGGCCCAACGGGGCGAGCCATTTACTGAAATTGATGAAGTGCTGCTCGGCAAGAATTTCGGTCGGCGCCATCAGCGCCACCTGATAACCGGCTTCCAGCGCTTGCAGCGCAGCAAAGGCCGCAACCACCGTTTTGCCGGCCCCTACATCACCTTGCACCAGACGCAGCATGGGTTCGTGTTGGCTGAGGTCGTAGGCGATTTCTGCGCCGACCCGCTGTTGCGCGCCGGTGGGGGTAAAGCCCAGATTCGCCAGGTACTGCTGCGGCAGCCTTTGCGCCGGGGGCATGGCCGGTGCCTGTTGCGCCCTTACACTTTCGCGTAGGCGTTGCAGGGACAATTGGTGGGTCAGCAATTCCTCGAAAGCCAGGCGGTGTTGCGCCCAGTGGCGGCCTTCGGCGAGTTCTTCCAGATCGGCATCGGGCGGCGGCCGGTGCAGGTAACGGATGGCTTGGTCGAGCGGGCTGAGCTGGTAATCGTCGGCCAGTTCGCGCGGCAGCCAATCCGGCAGGCTGTGCGGGCCGAGGCGCGCCAGGGCTTGTTCACTGAGCTGGCGCAGGCGTTGCTGGGTCAGGCCTTCGGTGGTGGGGTAAATCGGTGTAAGTGTTTGCTCCACGGCAATCGGTTCGTTACCAGACAGCGCGCGGTATTCCGGGTGATAAATCTCCAGACCCGATGAACCAGGGCGCACCTCGCCGTAGCAGCGCACCTGGGTGCCGCGTTTAAGGCCTTCTTTTTGCGCCTGACTGAAGTGGTAGAAGCGCAAAGACAGCGTGCCGCTGCCGTCCTGCAGGCGCACCAACAGGCTGCGCCGTCGCCCCATGACCACATCGGCGCCGGTGACGATGCCCTCCACCACCGCGTCTTGCCCAGGGCGCAGCGCACCAATCGGTACAATGCGGGTGCGGTCCTGATAGCGCAGCGGCAAGTGGAACAGCACGTCCTGCAGGGTTTCCAGGCCGACCTTGGCCAGTTTTTCAGCCAGGGCTGCACCCACGCCTTTCAGCGCGGTGACAGAAACCGCGGCCAGTTCGGTCATAGTCTGTTTTAGCTGCTCTTGGGCAGTGGTTTGGCCACCGAACACAGGCGGATAGAGTCGGTCAGCACTTCAATGGCATTCGGCCGCGGGAAGCTGGCGCGCCAAGCGATAGCAACGGTGCGGAACGGCGCCGGCGCGCTGAGTGGGCGCACTTCAATGATCCCGGGGGCGTAATGGTGGCTGTCGACTGCAGAGAACGGCAGGATCGACACGCCAAGGCCTGAGGCAACCATGTGGCGGATGGTTTCCAGCGAGCTGGATTCCACGGTGGTGTGTTTGGCGCTGTCTTCACCTCCCTTACGCAGGGTGGGGCAGGCTTCCAGCACCTGGTCGCGGAAGCAGTGACCTTCGCCCAGTAACAGCAGGCTTTTGTCATTCAGCAGTTTGCTGTCGATGGTTTTCATCGCGGTCCACGGGTGGCCGGCCGGGAGCAGGGCGTAGAACGGCTCGTCGTACAGCGGCTTGGTCAGCACATCGGCCTCATGGAACGGCAGGGCGATGATGATCGCGTCCAGCTCACCGTTACGCAGCTTGTCGCGTAGCACGTGGGTGAAGTTTTCCTCGATATACAGCGGCATGTCCGGCGCGACCCGGTGCAACTGCGGAATCAGATGAGGAAAGAGGTAGGGGCCAACCGTATAAATCGCGCCGATTTTTAGCGGCGCCGCCATCTGGTTTTTGCCAGCCTGGGCCAGTTCACGGATGCTCTGGGCCTGCTCCAGCACCTTCTGCGCTTGGGTGACAATGCCCTCGCCGACAGGCGTCAGACGCACAGCACTCTTGCTGCGCTCAAAGATCAGCACACCCAGTTCATCTTCGAGCTTCTTCACGCCAACTGACAGCGTCGGCTGGCTGACGTGACAGCGTTCGGCGGCGCGGCCGAAGTGCTGTTCCTGAGCGAGGGTGACTATGTAGCGCAGTTCAGTGAGGGTCATAGTCTTTATCCATTGAGATGCAGCCAAGCATAGCGGCTGTCTTCAATGGAACCAACTATTGATCCGATTCTGTGGCACGGGCTAAAGCACGGCTAGGCGTAACGATTGTCTACATGTTAATGTTGTTTTGTGAACAAAAAATATTTAGTTACTAGTCTGTTGTGCGCATAGAATTGCGGCCATACTTCGCCAGCGCCCCCAACCGGGTTGTGCACTCGCCACAATAAAACTATTAGCCGTTCCTTTATCCAAGGAGTACCGGCATGCCTGATGCGGTAGCGACCATGTCCCATAACTGGGCTTTTGCTGTGTTTTTGCTCGGAGTATTCGGGCTGATTGCCTTTATGCTTGGCCTATCCAGCTTGCTGGGTAGTAAGGCGTGGGGACGCAGTAAGAACGAACCTTTTGAGTCCGGTATGTTGCCCGTCGGCAGTGCGCATCTGCGCTTGTCAGCCAAATTCTATCTGGTCGCGATGCTCTTCGTGATCTTCGACGTTGAAGCCCTCTTTCTCTTCGCTTGGGCAGTCTCGGTGCGCGAAAGCGGCTGGGCTGGTTTGATCGAAGCTACAGTCTTTATAGCAATTCTGTTGGCAGGTCTTGTCTACCTTTGGCGGATCGGGGCGCTCGATTGGGCTCCTCAGGGTCGTCGTGAGCGGCAGGCGAAGCTAAAACAATGAGGCTTTGGCGATGCAATACAAACTTACTCGGATCGATCCGAATGCGCCTAACGAGCGCTATCCGGTCGGCGAGCGGGAGACGGTTTCCGACCCGCTGCTAGACGATCAAGTCCACAAGAACATCTACATGGGCAAGCTCTCGGATGTTCTCAGTGGCGCAGTGAACTGGGGGCGCAAGAACTCCCTGTGGCCCTATAACTTCGGCCTGTCCTGCTGCTATGTGGAAATGACCACCGCCTTTACCGCGCCGCATGACGTTGCGCGTTTCGGTGCGGAAGTGATTCGAGCCTCCCCACGCCAGGCGGACTTCATGGTCATCGCCGGCACCTGCTTTATCAAGATGGCTCCGGTCATCCAGCGTCTGTACGAGCAGATGCTGGAACCCAAGTGGGTGATCTCGATGGGCTCCTGCGCCAACTCCGGCGGCATGTACGACATCTACTCTGTGGTCCAGGGAGTCGATAAGTTCCTGCCGGTCGACGTCTATATTCCCGGCTGCCCGCCCCGTCCCGAGGCATTTCTGCAGGGCTTGATGCTGTTGCAGGAATCCATCGGTCAGGAGCGCCGGCCGTTGTCCTGGGTAGTCGGTGATCAGGGTGTTTACCGTGCCGACATGCCTTCGCAGAAAGAACAGCGTCGCGAGCAGCGGATCGCCGTGACCAATCTGCGTAGCCCCGACGAAGTGTGAGCCTGGGCTCATTTGAGCCCGCCTACTGACGCCGTTGACCGATAGCGACCGAGATCATGACTGCAGACAGCATTCTGTCCATACCGCCGTACAAGGCTGACGACCACGATGTGGTCGTCGAATTACATTCCCGTTTTGGCGCTGATGCCTTTACCGCACAGAGCACTCGCACTGGCATGCCGGTGTTGTGGGTGGCTCGCGAGCGACTGGTCGAGGTTCTGACCTTCCTGCGTAACCTGCCGCGCCCCTACGTCATGTTGTATGACCTGCATGGTGTCGACGAGCGCCTGCGCACGCAGCGGCGTGGCTTGCCCGGCGCGGATTTCACCGTGTTCTACCACCTGATGTCGCTGGAGCGAAACAGCGACATCATGATCAAGGTGGCGCTGAGTGAGCGCGACCTGAACATGCCCAGCGTTATCAGCATCTGGCCCAATGCCAACTGGTACGAGCGTGAAGTGTGGGACCTCTACGGCATTCATTTCACCGGCCACCCGCACCTGACGCGGATCATGATGCCGCCGACCTGGGAAGGTCACCCGCTGCGCAAAGATTACCCGGCGCGCGCCACTGAATTCGACCCGTTCAGCCTGACCCTGGCCAAGCAGCAGCACGAAGAAGAAGCTGCGCGCTTTAAACCGGAAGACTGGGGGATGAAGCGTGGCAGCGAGCACGAGGACTACATGTTCCTCAACCTCGGCCCCAACCACCCCTCTGCCCACGGTGCGTTCCGCATCATTTTGCAGCTCGACGGTGAAGAGATCGTCGACTGCGTGCCGGAAATTGGCTACCACCACCGTGGCGCCGAGAAGATGGCTGAACGCCAAAGCTGGCACAGCTTTATTCCCTACACCGACCGCATCGACTACCTCGGCGGGGTGATGAACAACCTGCCGTATGTGCTGGCCGTAGAGAAACTCGCCGGCATCACCGTGCCGCAAAAGGTCGATGTGATTCGCATCATGATGGCCGAGTTCTTCCGCATCACCAGCCATCTGCTGTTCCTCGGCACCTATATCCAGGACGTCGGGGCGATGACCCCGGTGTTCTTTACCTTCACCGACCGTCAGCGTGCTTACAAAGTGATCGAAGCCATCACCGGCTTCCGTCTGCACCCGGCCTGGTACCGCATCGGTGGTGTCGCTCACGACCTGCCGCGCGGCTGGGATCGTTTGGTTAAGGAGTTTGTCGACTGGCTGCCCAAGCGCCTCGACGAGTACGAGAAGGCTGCACTGCAGAACAGCATCCTCAAGGCGCGGACCATTGGTGTGGCGCAATACACCACCCAGGAAGCGCTGGCGTGGGGCACCACCGGTGCCGGCCTGCGCGCCACTGGCTGCGACTTCGACCTGCGCAAGGCGCGGCCGTATTCCGGCTACGAGAACTTCGAGTTCGAAGTGCCGCTGGCTGTGAATGGCGATGCCTATGACCGCTGCATGGTGCGTGTGGAAGAGATGCGTCAGAGCATCAAGATCATCGACCAATGCATGCGCAACATGCCGGCGGGTGCGTACAAGGCCGACCATCCGCTGACCACGCCGCCGCCTAAAGAGCGCACGTTGCAGCACATCGAAACCCTGATCACCCACTTCCTGCAGGTGTCGTGGGGCCCGGTGATGCCAGCCAATGAGAGCTTCCAGATGATCGAGGCGACCAAGGGCATCAACAGTTATTACCTGACCAGCGACGGCAGCACCATGAGCTATCGCACGCGCATTCGTACGCCGAGCTTCCCACACCTGCAGCAAATCCCTTCGGTGATTCGCGGCAGCATGGTCGCCGACCTCATCGCGTATTTGGGCAGTATCGACTTTGTTATGGCTGACGTGGACCGCTGATGATGAGCACACTTATTCAGACTGATCGTTTCATCCTCAGCGAAGCCGAACATGCGGCCATCGAGCACGAGATGCACCACTACGAAGACCCGCGTGCGGCGTCGATCGAAGCGCTGAAAATCGTGCAGAAGGCCCGTGGCTGGGTGCCGGATGGTGCAGCTGATGCCATCGGCGAAATCCTCGGTATTCCCGCCAGCGATGTCGAAGGCGTGGCCACCTTCTATAGTCAGATTTTCCGTCAGCCGGTAGGCCGCCACATCATCCGCGTGTGCGACAGCATGACCTGTTACATCGGCGGGCATGAGTCGGTCGTCGCCGAAATGCACAAGCAGCTCGGTATCGGCCTCGGCGAGACCACCAGCGACAGCCGCTTTACCTTGCTGCCGGTGTGCTGCCTGGGTAACTGCGACAAGGCCCCGGCGCTGATGATCGACGACGACACCTTTGGCGACGTGCAACCTGACGGCGTCGCCAAACTGCTGGAGGCCTACGTATGAGCATCAAAACGCTGACGTCCATTGGCCCGGCCAACACCATTGCCCGCAGCGAAGAAAGCCACCCGCTGACCTGGCGCCTGCGTGATGACGCCCAACCGGTGTGGCTGGCTGAATACCAGCAAAAGAACGGCTACGCCGCTGCACGCAAAGCACTGAGTGAAATGGCCCAGGCCGATATTGTGCAGACCGTTAAGGATTCCGGCCTCAAGGGCCGCGGTGGCGCCGGCTTTCCCACCGGGGTGAAGTGGGGGCTGATGCCCGCAGACGAATCCATGAACATCCGCTACCTGCTGTGCAACGCGGATGAGATGGAGCCCAACACCTGGAAAGACCGCATGCTGATGGAGCAGCTGCCGCACCTGCTGGTCGAGGGCATGCTGATTTCCGCACGGGCGCTAAAGGCGTATCGCGGCTACATCTTCCTGCGCGGCGAGTACGTCGATGCGGCGACGAATCTGAATCGCGCCATTGACGAAGCCAAGGCCGCCGGCTTATTGGGCAAGAACATCCTCGGCAGCGGTTTCGATTTTGAGCTGTTCGTGCACACCGGTGCCGGCCGTTATATCTGCGGTGAAGAAACCGCGCTGATCAACTCCCTCGAAGGCCGTCGTGCCAACCCGCGTGCCAAGCCGCCGTTCCCGGCCGCCGTCGGCGTGTGGGGCAAGCCGACCTGCGTCAACAACGTCGAGACCCTGTGCAACGTGCCGGCCATCGTTGGCAACGGCGTGGATTGGTACAAGAGCCTGGCCCGCCCGGAGAGTGAAGACCACGGCACCAAGCTGATGGGCTTCTCCGGCAAGGTGAAGAGCCCTGGCCTGTGGGAGCTGCCCTTTGGCGTCAGCGCCCGCGAGCTGTTCGAGGACTACGCCGGCGGCATGCGTGACGGCTACACCTTGAAATGCTGGCAACCCGGCGGTGCCGGTACCGGTTTCCTGCTGCCCGAGCACCTGGATGCGCTGATGTATGCCGGCGGTATCGGCAAGGTCGGCACGCGCATGGGCACCGGTTTGGCACTGGCGGTGGACGACAGCATCAGCATGGTTTCGCTGCTGCGCAATATGGAAGAGTTCTTCGCCCGCGAGTCTTGCGGCTGGTGCACGCCATGCCGCGACGGTCTGCCCTGGAGCGTGAAAATTCTCCGCGCCCTGGAGCGCAAGCAGGGCAGCGCCGAAGACATCCATACCCTACTGGGACTGGTCAACTTCCTCGGCCCGGGCAAAACCTTCTGCGCCCATGCACCGGGTGCGGTTGAGCCGCTGGGCAGTGCGATCAAGTATTTCCGCTCGGAGTTTGAGGCTGGCGTGGCCAACCCGAGTGCTCCGGCGACGACGGGGCAATTCGTCCCCGCGTAAAACAATGGCGCTCTGGCGGCCACTGACCTGGCCCCGCAGCACAACGTGATTCCATTAGCCAAACCCGCTTCGGCGGGGAAGAAGAAACCTGAACCATGGCCACTATCCACGTAGACGGCAAAGATTTCGAAGTCGATGGGGCGGACAACCTGCTGCAGGCCTGCCTGTCCCTCGGCCTCGATATCCCTTACTTCTGCTGGCACCCGGCGCTCGGTAGCGTCGGTGCCTGCCGCCAGTGCGCGGTCAAGCAGTACAGCGATGAAAACGATACGCGCGGGCGCATCGTCATGTCCTGCATGACGCCGGCCACCGACAACACCTGGATCAGCATCGACGATGCAGAATCCAAGGCGTTTCGCGCCAGTGTCGTCGAGTGGCTGATGACCAACCACCCGCACGACTGTCCGGTGTGCGAGGAGGGCGGCCACTGCCACCTGCAAGACATGACGGTGATGACCGGCCACAACCAGCGCCGTTATCGCTTCAGCAAGCGCACCCACCAGAATCAGCAGCTTGGGCCGTTTATCTCTCATGAGATGAACCGCTGCATCGCCTGCTATCGCTGCGTGCGTTACTACAAGGACTACGCCGGCGGCACCGATTTGGGCGTGTACGGCGCGCACGACAACGTGTACTTCGGTCGGGTCGAAGACGGCGTGCTGGAAAGCGAGTTCTCCGGCAACCTGGTCGAGGTCTGCCCGACCGGTGTGTTCACCGACAAGACCCACTCCGAGCGCTACAACCGCAAGTGGGACATGCAGTTTGCCCCGAGCATCTGTCATGGCTGCGCCAGCGGCTGCAACACCAGCCCCGGCGAGCGTTACGGCGAGCTGCGACGCATCGAGAACCGCTTCAACGGCGATGTGAACCAGTATTTCCTCTGCGACCGTGGGCGTTTCGGTTACGGCTACGTCAACCGAACGGATCGTCCGCGTCAGCCGCTGCTGGTGAATAAAGACGGTGGCGAAAAACTCGGCATCGACGCCGCGCTGGACAAGGCCGCCGAGCTGCTCAAGGGCAAACACCTAATCGGCATCGGTTCGCCGCGCGCCAGCCTGGAAAGCAACTTTGCCCTGCGTGAGCTGGTCGGCGAGGCCAACTTCTATTCCGGTATCGCTGCAGCCGAGCTGGACAATATCCGTCTGATCCGCGACATCCTGCAGAACGGCCCGCTGCCGGTGCCGACTCTGCGTGAAGTTGAACTGCATGACGCGGTGTTTATCCTCGGTGAAGACCTGACCCAGACCGCCGCGCGCTTGGCCCTGGCCCTGCGTCAGACGGTCAAGGGCAAGGCCACTGAAATCGCCGCCTCGATGAAGATTCAGGACTGGCACATGGCGGCCGTGCAAAACGTCGCCCAGGACGCGCTGCATCCGCTGTTTATCGCCAGCGTCACCGCCACGCGCCTGGATGATATTGCCGAAGCCTGCGTGCATGCGGCACCGGCCGACCTGGCGCGTATCGGTTTCGCTGTGGCCCACGCCATCGACCCGAGCGCACCAGCGGTTAATGGTCTGGATGCCGATGTTGGCGAACTGGTGCAGTTGATTGCCGAAGCGCTGCTTGAAGCCAAGCGTCCGCTGATCGTCTCTGGTGCCTCTTTGGGTGAGAAGAGCCTGATCGAAGCCGCAGCGAATATCGCCAGCGCGCTGAAGAATCGCGAAAAGAACGCCTCCATCAGCCTGGTAGTGCCGGAAGCCAACAGCATGGGCTTGGCCCTGCTTGGTGGCGAGTCCGTCGATGCGGCGCTGCAGGCGCTGACGTCCGGCCAGGCCGATGCCGTGATCGTGCTGGAAAACGACCTCTATCGTCGCGCCGATGCAGCGCAGGTGGATGCCGCTTTGACGGCTGCCAAATTGGTGATCGTCGCCGACCATCAGCACACCGCCACTAGCGAAAAAGCCCACCTGCTGCTGCCAGTGGCCAGCTTCGCCGAAGGCGATGGCACCCTGGTCAGTTTTGAAGGCCGCGCCCAGCGCTTCTTCCAGGTGTTCGAACCGAGCTACTACGACGCCACTATTCTTATCCGCGAAGGCTGGCGCTGGCTGCATGCCTTGCACAGCACGCTACAGGGCAAGCCGCTCGACTGGACCCAGCTGGATGCGGTGACCGCCGCCGTGGCCGCGAGCAACAGCCTGCTGGCTCGCATCGGCGAAGCTGCGCCAAACGCCACGTTCCGCATCAAGGGCCTCAAGCTGGCCCGCGAACCGCACCGTTACAGCGGTCGCACCGCCATGCGCGCCAATATCAGCGTGCACGAGCCGCGTCAGCCGCAGGATCAGGACTCGGCCTTTGCCTTCTCCATGGAAGGTTATTCCGGCAGCCAGGAAGATCGTCAGCAGATTCCATTCGCCTGGTCGCCGGGCTGGAACTCGCCGCAGGCCTGGAACAAGTTTCAGGACGAAGTCGGCGGCCATTTGCGTGCTGGTGACCCCGGCGTGCGTCTGTTGGATACCAAAGGTGTGGCATTGCCTTGGTTCAGCGCACCGGCCGCCTTTAACCCGGCTCCAGGTACCTTGCAGGCCGTGGCCTTGCACCACCTGTTCGGCAGTGAGGAAACCTCGGCCGGTGCCGCGCCGCTGCAAGAGCGCATTCCCGCACCTTACGCGCTGCTGGCCAAGGCCGAAGCGGATCGGCTGGGTGTGCATGACGGCGCGCTGTTGAGTCTGACAGTCGCCGGGCAGACCCTGCGCCTGCCGCTGCAGATCACCGAAGAGCTGGCCGTCGGTGTGGTTGGTCTGCCGGTCGGCTTGGCCGGTATGCCGGCGCTGGTCGCAGGTAGCCTGGTCACCCGCATTGAGGAGGCCGCGCAATGAGTTGGCTGACCCCCGAAGTGCTGGACGTGCTGATTGCGGTGCTCAAGGCCATCGTGATTCTGCTGGTGGTGGTGGTCTGCGGTGCGCTGCTGAGCTTTGTTGAGCGGCGCCTGCTGGGTTGGTGGCAGGACCGCTACGGCCCCAACCGGGTTGGGCCGTTCGGCATGTTTCAGATCGCGGCGGATATGATCAAGATGTTCTTCAAGGAGGACTGGACGCCGCCGTTCGCCGACAAGTTCATCTTTATCCTGGCGCCGATGATTGCCTTCTCCGCCATGCTGATGGCGTTCGCAATCATCCCCATCACCCCGACGTGGGGCGTGGCAGACCTGAATATCGGCATTCTGTTCTTCTTCGCCATGGCCGGTTTGTCGGTGTACGCCGTACTGTTTGCCGGCTGGGCCAGTAACAACAAGTTCGCCCTGCTCGGTGCGCTGCGCGCCTCGGCGCAGACGGTGTCCTACGAGGTGTTTCTGGCGCTGGCGCTGATGGGCGTAGTGGCTCAGGTCGGTTCGTTCAACATGCGCGACATCGTTGATTACCAGGCCGAGAACCTGTGGTTCATCATTCCGCAGTTCTTTGGCTTTTGTACCTTCTTTGTGGCCGCTGTGGCCGTGACTCACCGTCACCCCTTCGACCAGCCGGAAGCGGAACAAGAGCTGGCTGATGGCTACCACATTGAATATGCCGGGATGAAATGGGGCATGTTCTTCGTCGGTGAATATGTCGCCATCGTTACGGTGTCGGCGTTGCTGGTCACGCTGTTCTTTGGCGGCTGGCACGGCCCGTTCGATCTTCTGCCGCAGATTCCATTCTTCTGGTTCGCGCTGAAAACCTGCTTCTTCATCATGATTTTCATCCTGTTGCGCGCCTCGATTCCGCGCCCACGGTATGACCAAGTTATGGCCTTCAGCTGGAAGTTCTGCCTGCCGCTGACCCTGATCAACCTGCTGGTGACCGGCGCACTTGTGCTGGCCGCGGCCCAGTAAGGAGAACCACCACATGTTCAAATACATAGGGGCGGTGCTGCACGGCACCTACACCCAACTGCGCAGCATGGCCATGGTCTTCAGCCATGGCTTTCGCAAGCGCGACACCTTGCAGTATCCGGAAGAAGCCGTGTACCTGCCGCCGCGCTACCGTGGCCGTATCGTCTTGACTCGCGACCCCGACGGCGAAGAACGCTGCGTGGCCTGCAACCTGTGCGCGGTGGCTTGCCCCGTGGGCTGCATTTCACTGCAGAAGGCGGAAACGCCGGATGGTCGCTGGTACCCGGACTTCTTCCGCATCAACTTCTCGCGCTGCATCTTTTGTGGCCTGTGTGAAGAAGCCTGCCCGACCACCGCGATCCAGCTCACCCCGGATTTCGAGATGGGCGAATACAAGCGTCAGGACTTGGTGTACGAGAAAGAAGACCTGCTGATCAGCGGCCCGGGCAAGAACCCGGACTACAACTTCTACCGCGTCGCCGGTATGGCCATCGCCGGCAAGCCGAAAGGCGCCGCGCAAAACGAAGCCGAACCCATCAACGTCAAAGGCCTACTGCCCTAAGGAGGGGACATGGAATTCGCGTTCTACCTCGCCGCCGGCGTTGCCGTGGCGGCCACATTCAGGGTGATCACCGCGAGCAATCCGGTGCATGCCCTGCTGTACCTGATTCTCTCGCTGCTGGCGGTGGCGATGACCTTCTTCGCCCTCGGCGCACCCTTTGCCGGCGCGCTGGAGATCATCGTCTACGCCGGCGCAATCATGGTGCTGTTCGTCTTCGTGGTGATGATGCTTAACCTCGGCCCAGCGGCCGTTGAGCAAGAGCGTCAGTGGCTGACGCCCGGAATCTGGGTTGGCCCGGCGATTCTCTCGGCGCTGTTGCTGGGGCAATTGCTCTATGTGCTGTTCCAGTCACCCAGTGGCGCGGCCCTCGGTTTGCAGACCATTGATGCCAAAGCCGTCGGCATTGCCCTGTACGGGCCCTACCTGCTGGCGGTGGAGCTGGCTTCGATGCTGCTGCTCGCTGCGCTGGTCGCGGCCTATCACCTCGGCCGTCACGATGCCAAGGAGCCAACCGCATGAATGCGATTCCCCTCGAGCACGGCCTGGCCCTGGCCGGCGTGCTGTTCAGCCTCGGCCTTATTGGCCTGATGGTGCGGCGCAATATCCTGTTTGTGCTGATGAGCCTGGAAGTGATGATGAATGCCACTGCCCTGGCTTTTGTGGTGGCGGGCAGCCGTTGGGCCCAGCCTGACGGCCAGGTGATGTTTATTCTGGTCATCACCCTGGCTGCTGCTGAAGCCAGCATTGGCCTGGCGATCCTGCTGCAGCTGTATCGCCGCTTCAACACCCTGGATGTCGACGCTGCCAGTGAGATGCGCGGATGAATCTTCTATTCCTGACCTGTGTATTTCCGCTGCTGGGCTGGTTTTTGCTGGCCTTCTCGCGCGGGCGTTTCTCCGAAAATCTGTCTGCGCTGATCGGCGTCGGCTCGGTGGGCCTGTCCGCCCTTACCGCGGCCTGGGTGATCGTGCAGTTCAACCTGAATCCGCCGGAAAACGGCGTGTTTACCCAGGTGCTGTGGCAGTGGATGAGCGTGGCCGGTTTTGCGCCGAGCTTCACCCTCTATCTGGATGGTTTGTCCGTGACTATGCTGGGCGTGGTTACCGGCGTGGGCTTTTTGATTCACCTGTTCGCCAGCTGGTACATGCGCGGTGAAGAAGGTTATTCGCGCTTCTTCGCCTACACCAACCTGTTTATCTTCAGCATGCTGCTGTTGGTGCTGGGCGATAACCTGCTGATGCTGTACTTCGGTTGGGAAGGCGTGGGGCTGTGCTCCTACCTGCTGATCGGCTTCTACTTCAAGCACAGCGCCAACGGCAACGCGGCGCTGAAGGCGTTTATCGTCACCCGTATCGGCGACGTGTTCATGGCCATCGGCCTGTTTATCCTGTTCCTGCACCTAGGCACCCTGAATATTCAGGAGCTGATGGCATTGGCGCCGCAGAAGTACGTGGAAGGGGATAGCTGGCTGTGGATCGCCACCTTGATGCTACTCGGCGGTGCGGTGGGTAAGTCCGCCCAGCTGCCGCTGCAAACCTGGCTGGCCGACGCCATGGCCGGCCCGACCCCGGTTTCTGCACTGATCCACGCGGCGACCATGGTCACCGCCGGCGTTTACCTGATCGCGCGGACTCACGGCCTGTTCCTGCTGACCCCGGAGATTCTCGAAATGGTCGGTATCGTCGGCGGCGTGACCCTGGTGCTGGCCGGCTTCGCCGCGCTGGTGCAGACCGATATTAAGCGCATCCTCGCCTACTCGACCATGAGCCAGATCGGTTATATGTTCCTCGCCCTGGGCGTTGGCGCCTGGGATGCGGCGATCTTCCACCTGATGACCCACGCCTTCTTCAAGGCCTTGCTGTTCCTCGCCTCCGGTGCAGTGATCAACGCCTGCCACCACGAGCAGAACATCTTCAAGATGGGCGGCCTGTGGAAGAAACTGCCGTTGGCCTACGCCAGCTTTATCGTCGGCGGCGCAGCGCTGGCGGCGTTACCGCTGATCACGGCGGGCTTCTACTCCAAGGACGAGATTCTTTGGGAAGCCTTCGCCAGTGGTCATCAGTGGCTCCTGTACGCCGGCCTGGCCGGGGCCTTCCTGACTTCGCTCTACACCTTCCGCCTGATCTTTATCGCCTTCCATGGCGAGCAGCAGACCGAGGCCCATGCCGGTCACGGAGTAGCGCATTGGCTACCGCTGGGCACGCTGATCGTACTCTCGACCTTTATCGGCGCGTTGATCACCCCACCGCTGGCCGGCGTGTTGCCGCAGAGCGTCGGCCATGCCGGTGGTGACGGCCGCATTGGTCTGGAAATCGCCTCCGGGGCCATCGCCATCATCGGCATCATCCTGGCGGCGTTGCTGTTCCTCGGCCAGCGCCGGTTTGCCACGGCGGTGGCGCAGAGCGCGCCGGGGCGCTTCCTCTCGGCCTGGTGGTTCGCGGCCTGGGGCTTTGACTGGCTCTACGACAAGCTGTTTGTGCAGCCGTACCTGTGGCTTTGCCGACTGCTTGGGCACGACCCGATCGACCGCAGCATTGGCCTGATTCCGCGCTTGGCGCGAGGCGGCAACGCCTTGCTGGCCAGTAGCGAGACTGGCCAGGTGCGCTGGTACGCCACATCGATAGCCGGGGGCGCCGTGCTGGTGCTCGCCGTTCTCCTGTTTCTGAATTAAGGAAAATAGCCCGTCATGATTCTGCCCTGGCTAATCCTGATCCCCTTTATCGGCGGCCTGCTGTGCTGGCAGTGCGAGCGCTTCGGCAACATCCTGCCGCGTTGGATCGCCCTGCTGACCATGGCCTTGCTGTTCGGTCTGAGTCTGTGGCTGTGGGCCACTGGCAACTTCAGCCTGGCGCCTGCTCCGGGTGCTGCGCCACAGTGGGCGGCTGAGTTCCAAGTGCCATGGATCGAGCGCTTCGGCATCAGCGTGCACCTGGCGCTGGATGGCCTGTCGGTGCTGATGATCAGCCTCACCGGCCTGCTCGGTGTGCTCTCGGTGCTCTGCTCGTGGAACGAGATCCAGAACCGCGTTGGCTTCTTCCACCTCAATCTGATGTGGATTCTCGGCGGCGTGGTCGGCGTGTTCCTCGCCGTCGACCTGTTCCTGTTCTTCTTCTTCTGGGAAATGATGCTGGTGCCGATGTATTTCCTCATCGCACTCTGGGGTCATAGCGGCAGCGATGGCAAGACGCGCATCACCGCCGCTACCAAGTTCTTTATCTTCACCCAAGCCAGCGGCCTGATCATGCTGCTGGCGATCCTCGGCCTGGTGTTTGTGCATTTCGACCAGACCGGCGTGCTGACCTTCAACTACGCCGATCTACTGACCACCAAGATGGCGGCCGGCACCGAATACATCCTGATGCTCGGCTTCTTTATCGCCTTCGCGGTGAAGTTTCCGGTGGTGCCGTTCCACTCCTGGCTGCCGGACGCCCACGCTCAGGCGCCGACCGCAGGCTCGGTGGACCTGGCCGGTATCCTGCTGAAAACCGCTGCCTACGGGCTGATGCGCTTTGCCCTGCCGCTGTTCCCCAATGCCTCGGCGGAGTTTGCGCCGATTGCCCAGTGGCTGGGCGTGTTCGCCATCATCTACGGCGCGCTGCTGTCGTTCGCGCAGACCGATATCAAACGCCTGGTGGCCTATTCCAGCGTGTCGCACATGGGCTTTGTGCTGATCGCCATTTACTCGGCCAGCGAGATCGCCCTGCAGGGAGCGGTGGTGCAGATGCTCGCCCACGGCCTGTCCGCCGCCGCGCTGTTTATCCTCTGCGGCCAGCTCTACGAGCGTCTGCATACCCGCGATATGCGCGAGATGGGCGGTATCTGGGCGCGCATGCCCTGGCTGCCGGCGCTTAGCCTGTTCTTTGCTGCCGCAGCGCTGGGCCTGCCGGGTACCGGTAATTTCGTCGGTGAGTTCCTGATTCTGGTCGGCAGTTTCCAGAGCGCGCCGTGGGTCACCGTGCTGGCGGCCACGGGTCTGGTGTTCGGCTCGGTTTACTCGCTGATCATGATTCATCGCGCCTACTTTGGCCCGGCTAAGGCGGATACCGTGTTGCCAGGTTTGCAGGTACGCGAGCTGAGCATGGTGCTGGTTCTGGCTGTGCTGCTGATCCTGCTCGGTGTCTACCCGCAGCCGGTGCTCGACACCTCCGCCGCCAGCATGCAAGGCGTGCAGCAATGGCTGGGTAATGCCCTCAATCAATCTGCTTTGGCCCAGTGAGCGGCTTAATGGAAAGTCATGCTATGCAACTGACGACTCAACATTTCATCGCGCTGCTGCCGTTGCTGATCACCGGCGCCACTGTGGTGCTGGTGATGCTGGCAATCGCCTGGAAGCGCAACCACACCATGACCTTCGGTCTGTCGGTGCTGGGCCTCAATTTGGCCCTGCTGTCGCTGCTGCCGGCCTTGGGCGTAACACCCATCGAGGTCACGCCACTGCTGTTGGTGGATAAATTCGCCTGCTACTACATGGCCTTGGTGCTGGCCGCGACCCTCGCCTGTGTGACGCTGACTCATGCTTACCTGGGCGGTGAGTCTGGCAAGGGTTACCCGGGTAACCGCGAAGAGCTGTACCTGCTGATGCTGCTGTCTGCCGCTGGCGGTCTGGTGTTGGTTAGCGCGCAGCACCTGGCGGGTCTGTTTATCGGCCTGGAGCTGCTCTCGGTGCCGACCTACGGCATGATCGCTTACGCCTTCTTCAACAAGCGCTCGCTGGAAGCCGGCATCAAGTACATGGTGCTGTCCGCTGCAGGCAGCGCGTTTTTGCTGTTCGGCATGGCGCTGCTGTACGCCGAGTCGGGCAACCTGACCTTCGCCGGCATCGGTGCCACGTTGGCCGCTGACGGCTTACCGAGCATGCTGGCACAGCTGGGCGTGGGCATGATGCTGATCGGCCTGTCCTTCAAGCTGTCGCTGGTGCCGTTCCATTTGTGGACGCCGGACGTCTACGAAGGTGCACCGGCACCGGTGGCCGCCTTCCTCGCCACGGCCAGTAAGGTCGCGGTGTTTGCCGTGCTGCTGCGTTTGTATCAGATGTCCCCGGCGATGGTAGGTGGCTGGCTCAGCGATCTGCTGACGCTGATCGCCATCGCCTCGATCATCTTCGGCAACCTGCTGGCGCTGTTGCAGAACAACCTCAAGCGTCTGCTCGGTTATTCCTCCATCGCCCACTTCGGCTACCTGCTGGTAGCACTGATCGCCAGCAAGGGCCTGGCCGTGGAAGCGGTGGGCGTGTATTTGGCGACTTATGTGCTGACCAGCTTGGGTGCGTTCGGCGTGATTACCCTGATGTCGACGCCCTACAGCGGGCGTGATGCCGATGCGCTGTACGAATACCGTGGGCTGTTCTGGCGCCGCCCGTATCTGACCGCAGTGCTGACCGTGATGATGCTGTCGCTGGCGGGTATTCCGTTGACCGCCGGCTTTATCGGCAAGTTCTACGTGGTCGCTGCCGGTGTGCAGTCGCAGCAGTGGTGGCTGCTTGCCGCCCTGGTAATTGGCAGCGCGATTGGCGTGTTCTATTACCTGCGGGTGATGGTCACCCTGTTTATGGTCGAGCCGAACTTGCGCCGCCACGATGCGCCGTTCAATTGGGCGCAGCGTGCCGGTGGCATCATGCTGCTGGTGGTGGCGGTGCTGGCATTCTTCCTTGGTGTGTATCCGCAGCCATTGCTTGAGCTGGTGCAACAGGCCAGGTTGGTGGCACTGTTGCCCTGATGAACAACCAGGGAATACGCAACGATGAGTAAGACACTGATGATTGCCGGCTGTGGCGATGTCGGCAGCCGCCTGGGTCAGCAGCTAAACGCTGCGGGCTGGACGGTTTACGGCCTGCGCCGCAGCGTGGCGCTGTTGCCACAGGGCATTCGCCCGGTTGCCGGTGATCTGCATGCCGATGCCTGCCCGGCCGCCTGGCCGAGTGAACAGCTGGATTATCTCGTGTATTGCGCGGCCGCCACCGAGCACGACGAGGCCGGTTACCGCGCGGCCTACGTTGATGGGCTGCGCCGTGTGCTGGGCTGGCTAGCGCAACATGGCCAACGGCCCAAGCGTGTGCTGTTTGTTTCCAGCAGTGGTGTGTATGGCCAGCAACTCGGCGAGTGGGTGGATGAAAACTCACCCGCAGAAGCCGGTAGCTACTCGGGGCGAATTATGCGTGAAGCCGAACAATTGCTCCTGAATAGCGACCTGCCAGCCAGCGTGGTGCGGCTTAGCGGCATCTATGGCCCAGGGCGTGAATGGCTGCTGGGTCAAGTTCGCCAAGGCTATCGGGTGGCCAGTGAGCCACCGTTATACGGCAACCGCATCCATGCCGATGACGCAGCAGGGCTGCTGGCCTTCTTGCTGCAGGCGGATGGCCGTGGGGTTGTGCTGGATGACTGTTATCTGGGTGTCGACGATGAGCCGGCACCGCTCTACGACGTGGTGGCTTGGTTGCGTGAGCAGCTGGGCGTCAGCCATTGGTCTGAGCAGTCGACGGTGCGCCGCGCCGGCAGTAAACGTTGCAGCAACGCCCGCGCCAAAGCCCTGGGCTGGCAGCCTCAGTACCCAAGTTATCGTGAGGGTTACCGGGCGATTCTGGCGCAGCTGTAGCTTGGCGTTGCGCGCGGTTTAGCGTTTGACCAGCAGCCAGCGCTGCTGGCCTTTGTAATAGCTGGGCATTTCATCGATCTGTGAGCGGTTTAGTGCTTCGAAAACGCGCAACTGGTCGCCTTCACGCTCGAACAGCCAGCTTTGCCCCTGATCGCCCAGCTGCAGCCAAAGGCTGTCGAACTCGCCGCTCATGGCCGCGCAATCGCCTGCCAGGCACAGCGCATAGCGTTCTGCGCCGGGGAGGCCCTGCACGCTGCCATCGGCTTGAAAAATGACCAGGCCACCTTCGCCCAAGCCTTCCTTGATCAGCCAGCTGCCGCCCAGGTAGGCGCTGTACAGGGCTTGCTCAAAGCTGCTGCCCAGTAGTGCCAGCGGGCCTGGCGCTATGGGCGTTCGGACAAAACGTTGTTCGGGCCAGGTTGTGCTTTGCGCCTGAATCAGTTCATTGCCGCTCAGGCGCAGGGACTCTTGCACATCGCCATAGAAATACACGCGCCAGTGACCATCGGGCTGGCGTTTGAGGCTGCCTTCGTCGCGCTCGTAGCCGTTGCTATAACTGGCCAGGCGGCGTTGGCTGTCGATCTGCCATTCCAGGTTCGGCCCGTAGGCGAGCAGCGCTTCGCGCAGGTTGCCGCCTTCGCTCGCAGCGGTAATAGCCGCCTGGTTGATCCAGGTGCTGCTAGGGTCGGGCAACTTACCGGCGCAGCCGCTGAGCAGCGTGCTGAAGAACAGGGCGGCTAACAGGCTACGCATGGCACATCCTCAGGAGGAGAGGGCGGGGCGTGGCCCCGCCGACGGACTTATTCGATAACCAGAATAGCGTCCATTTCTACCTGTGCGCCGCGTGGCAGAGCGGCAACACCGATGGCTGCGCGGGCAGGGTAAGGCTGCTCGAAGTAGCGGCCCATGACTTCATTGACCTTGGCGAAGTGCGACAGATCAGTGAGGAAGATATTCAGCTTGACGATGTCCTTGAACGAACCGCCAGCCGCTTCGGCCACTGCCTTGAGGTTTTCGAACACCTGCACGGTCTGGGCTTCAAAGCCTTCAACCAGCTCCATGGTCTTGGGGTCGAGTGGGATCTGGCCGGACATGTACACGGTGTTACCCGCTTTGATCGCCTGGGAGTAGGTGCCAATGGCGGCCGGGGCCTGGTCGCTGCTGATAACGCTCTTGCTCATGGAAACTCCTGTAAAGCTGTTGGGGGAAGAACACTGCGGTGCGCTTTGGCGCGCAGCTGGTTAGGTTGGATGAAAGCCCCCGCGGCTGTCAAAAGGCCGCTGGCGGGTGATTGCAGTCGTCAGGCGCTGAAGGTTCAGCCGCGGGCGCGGGTGATGCGGATCACCCCAGTCAGGCTGCGCAGCTTCTTGATCACCCGTGCCAGGTGTACGCGGTCATGCACGCTGACCACTAGCTGCACGACGCTGATGCGGCCATCACGCTCGTCCATGCTGATTTTCTCGATGTTGCCGTCGGCGGCATTCACGCTGCCGGCCAGCAAGGCGATCAGGCCGCGCTGGTGCTCAAGTTCGACGCGCAGCTCGACATTGAATTCGCCGGTCACATCCTTGGCCCACGACAGCTGGATACATTTTTCCGGGTTGTGGCGGACCTCGCCGATGTTCTTGCAGCTGTCCAGGTGTACCACCATGCCTTTGCCGGCGGACAGGTGGCCGACAATCGGGTCGCCCGGGATCGGCGTACAGCATTTGGCGTAACTGAGCACCAGACCTTCGGTGCCACGGATCGCCAGCGGGCCTTCGCTGCTTGGCAGGGTGTCGATGCTGTCGCTGAGCAAGCGACGTGCCACCACATAAGCCATACGATTGCCCAGGCCAATGTCTTCCAGCAAATCTTCGGTCAGTTCCAGGCGGTATTCGCTGAGCACGGCCTGGATGCGCTCCACGGGCAACGAGTCGAGGTGGCTGCCAAAGCCGGCCAAGACCTTATTCAGCAGGCGTTCGCCAAGGCTGATGGACTCTGAGCGGCGCTGCAGTTTCAGCGCGTGGCGAATATGCGTGCGTGCCTTGCCGGTGACCACAAAGCTCAGCCAAGCCGGGTTTGGTCGGGCGCCAGGGGCGGTGACGATTTCCACCGTAGAGCCACTTTCCAGGGCTTGCGACAGCGGCGCCAGGCGGCGGTTGATGCGGCAGGCGATGCAGGTGTTGCCGACGTCGGTGTGCACCGCGTAGGCAAAGTCGACCGCCGTGGAGCCTTTCGGCAGCTCCATGATGCGGCCCTTGGGCGTGAACACGTAGACCTCGTCGGGAAACAGGTCGATCTTCACGCTCTCGATAAATTCCAGCGAGTTGCCGGCGCGTTGCTGCATCTCCAGCACGCCCTTGACCCACTGCCGCGCGCGGGCGTGGCTGCCCTTGGGCTGGTCTTCCTCGTTGGATTTGTACAGCCAGTGCGCGGCAATGCCGTTGTTGGCCAGCTCTTCCATCTCGCGGGTGCGGATCTGGATTTCGATCGGTACGCCGTGCATGCCGAACAGCGTGGTGTGCAGCGACTGGTAGCCGTTGGCCTTGGGGATTGCGATGTAATCCTTGAAGCGGCCGGGCAGGGGCTTGTACAGGTTATGCACGGCGCCGAGCACGCGGTAACAGGTGTCGACCTTGTCGACGACGATGCGGAAGGCGTAGACGTCCATGATTTCGTTGAACGCCCGGCGCTTGCCGCGCATCTTCTGGTAGATGCCGTAGAGGTGCTTCTCGCGGCCCATCACCTCGCCTTCCATGCCTTCGCGGGCCAGGCAGTGGGTGATCGACTCTTCGATCTTGTTGACGATTTCCTTGCGGTTGCCCCGAGCACGCTTGACCGCTGTGCGGATGCGCTCGGAGCGCATCGGGTGCATGGCCTTGAAGCCTAAGTCCTCAAACTCGATGCGCATGCTGTGCATGCCCAGGCGATTAGCAATGGGGGCGTAGATTTCTAAGGTTTCTTTGGCAATGCGCCGGCGTTTCTCACCGGATAGCACTTCCAGGGTGCGCATGTTGTGCAGGCGGTCGGCCAGCTTGACCAGGATCACGCGGATATCGCGGGCCATGGCCATGGCCATTTTCTGGAAGTTCTCGGCCTGAGCCTCGGCCTTGGTTTCGAAGTTCATCTGGGTCAGTTTGCTGACCCCATCGACCAGTTCCGCCACGGACTCACCGAACTGGGTGTCCAGGGCTTCTTTGGCAATACCGGTGTCTTCGATGACGTCATGCAGCATCGCGGCCATCAGGCTTTGATGGTCCATGTGCATGTCTGCCAGGATGCACGCCACCGCTAGCGGGTGGGTGACATAGGCTTCACCGCTGCGGCGGCGTTGGCCGTCGTGGGCTTGTTCGGCGTAGAAATAGGCGCGACGAACCAGATTGACCTGGTCAGCGTCGAGGTAGGTCGAAAGTCTGTCGGCGAGGACGTCTATGCTCGGCATGGGAGTGGCCCTTGCCGATTCAGATTATCCAGCGCCTGACGACGTCGACCCGGCATAGGCTTACAGAGGCTCGTTAGCCTCTTCCTCGAATGCAGCAAACAGCGGTTCTTCCTCGACGATGTCGTCCTGAGCAATGACGTCGTAGCTCATCAGGCCAGCAGCGATTTCACGCAACGCGACCACGGTCGGCTTGTCATTTTCCCACGCCAGCTTCGGCTCTTTGCCACCGGTAGCCAGTTGGCGCGAACGCTTAGTGGCGAGCATGACCAGCTCAAAGCGGTTATCAACGTGATCCAGGCAATCTTCGACGGTAACGCGGGCCATGGTGTTCCTCGTAGCAAATGCGTAATAGAGCTGGGCCCAAATGGGCGAGCGGACTGGATAGTCTAAAAAATCACCAGCATTAAGGGAAGCTTTGATTTACCGCGCGGCGATAAGTCAGACCAGCAACTCGCCGAGCAGGCCGTTGTGGCGTTGTTGCTGTGGCGCCTGGAGCAATTGATTGGCGCGGAAAATCGCCTTCAGATCGCTCAAGGCATGGGCGAAGTCATCGTTGATCAGCAGGTAATCGTATTCGACGTAATGGCTCATCTCGCTAACGGCTTCACGCATGCGCCGCTCAATGATTTCGCCGCTGTCCTGGCCGCGGTTGGTCAGGCGATGACGCAGGGCTTCCTGGGTCGGCGGCAGAATAAAGATGGACTTGGCCTCCGGCATCAGTCGGCGTACCTGCTGCGCGCCTTGCCAGTCGATTTCCAAGATCAGGTCGAAGCCGTCGCGCAGGGTTTGTTTGACCCATTCCTGCGACGTGCCATAGAGGTTGCCGAAGACTTCCGCGTGCTCAAGGAACTCGGTTTTATCGAGCATGGCGTGAAACTGCTCGCGGCTGACGAAGTGGTAGTTCACCCCGTCCACTTCGCCCGGACGCATGGCGCGGGTGGTGTGCGACACGGACACACGAATCTGCGCTTCGCTGTCGATCAGCGCTTTGACCAGGCTGGTTTTGCCCGCGCCAGACGGGGCGGAAATGATGTAGAGGGTGCCGGTGGTTATGCTCATGGATCAATCCTGGGGCGCGTTGTTCGAAGAGTAGCAGTAGCGGTTTGGCTTATTCGATGTTCTGCACTTGTTCGCGCATCTGCTCGATCAGCACTTTGAGGTTGACTGCCGCCTGGGTGCTGCGGGTGTCGAAGGCCTTGGAACCGAGGGTATTGGCTTCGCGATTGAGCTCCTGCATCAGAAAATCCAGGCGCCGGCCGGCTTGGCCGCCGGTTTTCAGCACACGCCGTACTTCGCTGACGTGGGTGCTGAGGCGGTCTAGTTCTTCGGCAACGTCACTTTTCTGCGCGAGCATCACCAGCTCTTGCTCCAAGCGCTGCGGGTCGAGTTCGGCCTGCATCTCGGCGCAACGGTCGAGAATTTTCTGCCGTTGTCCGGCAAGCATCTGCGGCACCAGTTCGCGCAGGGCGACGACCTGTTCAAGAATGCTGTCCAAGCGCTCATTGAGCAGCTTGGCCAGCTCTGCGCCTTCGCGTTCGCGGCCGTTCTTCAGCTCGTTCAACGCTTCGGTGAACAGCGCCAGAGCACTCTGATTCAGGGCTTGTGGGTCGGCAGCATCGGCCACCAGTACGCCAGGCCAGCCGAGCACTTCCAGCGGGTTGAGCGCGGCGGGCTGCTTGATCAGGCCGGCCACGCTTTCGGCAGCGGCGATCAGTTGTGCGGCGCGCTCCAGATCGACTTGCAGAGCTTTACCGGCATTGTCGTCGCTAAAGCGCAGGGTGCATTCGACCTTGCCGCGCGACAAACCATTACGCAGCGCTTCGCGCACCGCACCTTCGAGGTCGCGGAAGCTTTCCGGCAAGCGCAGATGAGGTTCCAGGTAGCGATGGTTAACCGAACGCAGCTCCCAGCTCAGGGTGCCGTTGGCGCCGGCTTGTTCGGCGCGGGCGAAGGCAGTCATGCTGTGGATCATGGGGCGAACCTCGCGAAAAGTCAGAACTAAAGGCGCGCGATTGTAGCGCAGTGCGTCGGCCGCTCCCAATTCGGCACACCGCTGGCGGCTTGCGGCCTTATAATGTTGGGGAGATTTTTATTCAGAGCAGGAATTCCTAGATGAAACGTCCCAGTGGCCGCGCCGCCGATCAGTTGCGCTCGATTCGTATCACCCGCAACTACACCAAGCATGCCGAGGGTTCGGTACTGGTGGAATTTGGCGATACCAAAGTGATTTGCACGGTCAGTGTCGAGTCGGGTGTGCCGCGTTTTCTCAAGGGGCAGGGCCAGGGTTGGTTGACTGCCGAGTACGGCATGCTGCCGCGCGCCACCGGTGACCGTAACCAGCGTGAAGCCAGCCGTGGCAAGCAGGGCGGCCGCACCCTGGAAATCCAGCGCCTGATCGGTCGTTCGCTGCGCGCCGCCCTGGATATGTCCAAGCTGGGTGAGATCACCCTGTACGTTGACTGCGACGTGATTCAGGCTGACGGTGGCACCCGCACCGCCTCCATCACCGGGGCTATGGTGGCCCTGGTTGATGCGCTGAAAGTGATCAAGAAACGTGGCGGCCTGAAAGGTGGCGACCCACTCAAGCAGATGATTGCCGCCGTATCGGTGGGCATGTATCAGGGTGAGCCGGTGCTGGATCTGGATTACCTGGAAGACTCCGCCGCCGAAACCGACCTCAATGTGGTGATGACCAGCACCGGCGGCTTTATCGAAGTGCAGGGCACCGCTGAAGGCGCGCCTTTCCAGCCGGCTGAACTGAACGCCATGCTGGCGTTGGCGCAGAAAGGTATGACTGAGCTGTTTGAGCTGCAGCATGCGGCTTTGGCTGAATGAGTTGTCTAGCTAGCCTGTAATGCAAGGAGAAGCATCATGAGCGACGAGTTCCAAGCACCACAGCCTGTTCCCAACCCTGAAGCCCGCCAGTGGGCCATGTTCTGCCACTTTGCGGCTTTTCTCGGGCTGGTGTTTCCCTTTGGTAATCTGCTTGGGCCGTTGATCGTCTGGCAGATCAAAAAGGATCTCGATCCGTTCGTCGATGCTCAGGGCAAGGAAGCGCTGAACTTTCAGATCAGCGTGGCGTTGGCAGCGCTGCTGTGTTTCCTGCTGATGGTGGTGGTGATTGGTTTTCCGTTGCTGGCGCTGGTCAGCATCGCCGCGCTGGTCTTGACCATCATTGCCGGGATCAAAGCCAATGAAGGCCAGGCGTATCGCTATCCATTCTCTTGGCGTCTGGTGAAGTAGGCGCTCTACGAGCAGACAGTAAAAAACCGGCATTTAGCCGGTTTTTTATTGGGCGCTATACGCTGAGCATCCAGTCGTAATCGACGATCAGCGGCGCGTGTTGCGAGAAGCGTGGCTGACGCGGCAGGCGGGCGCTGCGGATGCTGCGGCGCATGCCGGGTGTGAGTAACTGATAGTCAAAGCGGTAGCCGAGGTTGAGCAATTCAGCCTGCTCGCTGTCTGGCCACCAGCTGAACTGGTCGCCTTCACGGCTGACTTCGCGCAGTGCATCGACATAGCCCATGGTGCCAATCACTTCATCCAGCCAGGCGCGCTCAGGCGCGAGGAAGCCGGGTGATTGCTGGCAGTCGCGCCAATTCTTCACGTCGAGCTTCTGGTGTGCCACGTAGAACGAGCCGCAATAGATGTATTCGCGACGCTTACGGCGCTGCTTGTCCAAATAATGGGTGAAGTCGTCCATAAACTTGAATTTCTGATTCAAGCTCTCATCACCCTGCTGCCCCGAAGGCATCAGCAGGGTGGCAATACTTACTTTGTCGAAATCGGCCTGCAGGTAGCGCCCATAGCGATCGGCCATTTCAAAGCCGAGGCCGCTGATTACCGCCTTGGGTTGCAACCGCGAATACAGCGCCACGCCACCTTGGCTGGGCACTTCTGCATCGCAGGCATAGAGGAAATAGCCATCCAGTTGGAGGGCTTGGTCGTCCAGTTCAAAGGCGGAGGCGCGGGTGTCCTGCAGGCAGATGACGTCGGCATTCTGTGCTTGCAGCCAACTGAGCAAACCGCGCTCGACTGCAGCATGAATACCATTCACGTTCACACTGATGATCCGCATAAATGGCCCCCAAAATCACGTGCGTGTATGATACCCGAGCTCATCTGTATTAGCTAAATTACCTAGTAAATCCGTGCTGTCCGGGGCTTTTTCATGCAAGCGTATCAACGTGATTTCATCCGTTTTGCCATCGAGCGTGGGGTTCTGCGCTTTGGTCAGTTCACCCTCAAGTCCGGGCGCATCAGTCCATATTTCTTCAATGCCGGGCTGTTTGACAGCGGTTTGGCCTTGGCGCAGCTCGGACGTTTTTATGCCGCCGCCGTGGTAGATAGCGGTATCGACTTCGATGTGCTGTTCGGCCCGGCTTATAAAGGTATTCCGTTGGCCGCCACCACCGCAGTGGCACTGGCCGAGCATCACCAGCGGGATATGCCCTGGTGCTTTAACCGCAAGGAGGCCAAGGATCACGGCGAAGGCGGCACCTTGGTCGGTGCTCCGCTGGCCGGTCGCGTGTTGATCATCGATGACGTGATCACGGCCGGCACGGCGATTCGTGAGGTGATGCAGATCATTCAGGCTCAGGGCGCGCAAGCCGCCGGTGTGCTGATCGCACTGAACCGCCAGGAACGTGGCAAAGGCGAGCTGTCGGCGATTCAGGAGGTCGAGCGCGACTACGGCATGCCGGTGGTGAGCATTGTGTCGCTTGAACAGGTGCTGGAATATCTGGCGGAGGATGCTGAACTCAAGCAGTATCTTCCTGCGGTACAAGCCTATCGCGCCGAGTACGGAATCTAACCTGCTGATAAGGTGCTGCATTGTGCGTAAATCTGCCGTGACCCGCTGTTCGCTGTTGCTTGGCCTACTGTTGCCGGTTGTGGCAGGTGCAACCGAGTTATATCGCTATGTCGATGACAAGGGCACCACGGTGCTCAGTCGTCAGGGCGTGCCGCCGGAGCACATCAGCAAGGGTTACGAGGTGCTAAATGACCAGGGGCGGGTGATCAGGGTTATTCCGCCGGCCCCGAGTGCTGAAGAAATGAAGCGCCTCCTCGCAGAGAAAGCGCGGGCCAGTTCTGACGCGCAGTTGCTGCGCTTTTACAGCACCCCGGAAGATGTTGAGCGCGCGCGCCAGCGCAAGCTGGCCGAGCTAGATGGCTTGATTGGTGTGGCGCGCGGCAACTTGCAGTCAGTGCGCACGCAGCAGGCCAATCTGCAAAGCCAAGCGGCTGATCATGAGCGTGCAGGGCGTCCAGTGCCAGCAAACCTGCTGGTGCAGATCGATAACCAGAAAATTGAGCAAGAGCGCCTCAAAGGCGAGATCCTGCGCTATCAAGCCCTGCGCAAAGAAGCGGACAGCGGTTTTAACGCTGACCGTGATCGGCTCAAGGAGCTGATGGGCCGCAACCGGTAGCTCATTGCTGCGGTGCGGAGCGCTCAAAGGCCAAAATTTTCTCCCTCAACCACGTCGGCAGCGGGCTGCTGCTGTGCGTTGTGCTGTGAGCGTGCACATAAATCACTTCGCCAGCAGTGAGCGCCTGCTCTTCTCGCCAGATGCCCATGGCAAAACTCAAGCTTGAGCGACCCAGGCGGGCGACGCGAATGCCGATCTGCAACTGATCATCGAAGCGTGCAGGTGCCAAGTATTCCAGTACGGTCTTGATCGCAAAGAAGTCGCCGCCGTCGCGGCTCAGGTCATCCGGATAGCGAATGCCCAGCGCACGAAAGTACTCGGTGATGGCGACATCGGCATAGGTCAGGTAGTGGCCGTTGAACACGATGCTCTGCGGATCCACTTCGGCCCAGCGCACGCGCAGCGTGTGGAAAAAGCTGAAGGCTTCGCGGGAGAGTGCGGTTGGCATGCGTTACACCTACGGCTGGTAGCGTGGAGCCACTGAGCTTCGGTGTTGAGGCAGCAGGTCGCAAGGGTTACAGCAGGCGATCAGGCGGCTGAATCAGCCAGGATTACCCGGCTGATTCGCGGTTCTATCGGATGTCAGTGGCGCTTGCGGTTGCAGATCAGGGTACCCACACCGCTGTCGGTGAAAATTTCCAGCAGCACGGCATTCGGCACGCGGCCGTCAATGATGTGCGCGCTGGTTACGCCGCCCTGCACGGCTTCCAGGGCGCAGCGGATCTTCGGCAGCATGCCGCCGTAGATGGTGCCATCGGCAATCAGCTCATCGACCTGCTCGGTGGTCAAGCCGGTAAGGACTTCTCCCTGCTTGTCCATCAAACCGGCGATGTTGGTCAGTAGCATGAGCTTTTCAGCTTTTAGCGCTTCGGCCACCTTGCCCGCCACCAGGTCGGCATTAATGTTATAAGACTCACCTTCCGGGCCAACCCCAATGGGTGCGATGACCGGAATAAAGTCACCCTTAACCAGCATGTTGAGCAGGTCCGTGTTGATCCCGGTGACTTCGCCAACATGGCCGATGTCGATGATCTCCGGCTGGGTCATCTCCGGCGTTTGGCGGCTGACCTTGAGTTTTTTCGCGCGGATCAGTTCGGCGTCTTTGCCGGTCAGGCCGATGGCGCTGCCGCCGTTCTGGTTGATCAGGTTGACGATGCTTTTGTTAACTTGGCCGCCGAGCACCATTTCCACCACGTCCATGGTCGCGGTATCGGTGACGCGCATGCCATCAACGAAATGGCTCTCGATTGAAAGGCGCTTGAGCAGATCACCGATCTGCGGGCCGCCGCCATGCACCACTACGGGGTTGATGCCCACCGCTTTCATCAGCACGATGTCGCGGGCGAAGCCCTGCTTGAGCTCTTCGCTTTCCATGGCGTTACCGCCGTATTTGATCACCAGGGTCTTGCCGACAAAGCGCCGAATATACGGCAGCGCTTCGGACAGTACTTTGGCAACGTTAGTGGCGGCATCACGTTCGAGGGTCATGCAGGGCTCCAGTAGAAAATGTGCTAATCAATCAGAACGGCAGGTCGAGATCCGGCACCGCGCTATAAAGCTGGGCGCGGAACACTTCCTTGATTCGTTCGAGTTCCTCTTCGGTTTCGGCCTCGAAGCGCAGCACCAGCACCGGTGTGGTGTTGGAGGCACGTACCAAGCCCCAGCCTTTGGGGTAGTCGACGCGCACGCCATCGAGGTTGGTGATATTGCCTTCGCCCCACACACCATCGCGCTGAAGGCGTTCGATGATGCTGAACTTACTCTGCTCGGTGACCTGGATATTGATTTCCGGGGTGGAGACATCGTTGGGGAAGGCGTTGAACACGTGGTCGGCGTCACGGCGATCCTGGCTGAGGATTTCCAGCAGGCGCGCGGCGGCATAGAGGCCATCGTCGAAGCCGAACCAACGCTCTTTGAAGAAGATATGCCCGCTCATTTCGCCGGCCAGCAGGGCGCCGGTCTCTTTCATCTTTTTCTTGATCAGCGAATGGCCGGTTTTCCACATCACCGGGCGACCGCCGTAGCCGCTGATCAGCGGGGTCAGGCGGCGGGTGCATTTGACGTCGAAGATGATGTCGGCACCGGGGTTGCGTGACACCACATCCTTGGCGAACAGCATCAGTAAACGGTCCGGATAGACGATGGCGCCGGTATTGGTCACCACGCCGACGCGATCGCCGTCACCGTCGAAGGCCAAGCCGATATCGGCTTTCTCGCTTTTTACCTTGGCAATCAGGTCCGCCAGGTTTTCCGGCTTGCCGGGATCGGGGTGGTGATTGGGGAAATTGCCGTCGACTTCGCAGTACAGTGGTATCACCGTACAGCCCAACGCCTCGATCAATTGCGGGGCGATTACCCCGGCCACACCATTACCGCAGTCGACCACCACGCGCATGGGCTTGGCCATGGCGATGTCATCGCGGATGTGTTTGAAGTAGCGCTCCAGCACATCGACTTGCTCAACCGTGCCAACGCCGCTGATCAGGTCATTGTTATCGATGCGCGTTTTCAGCGCCTGGATCTGTTCGTTGGCCAGGGTGTCACCGGCGATAACGATTTTGAAGCCGTTGTAGTCCGCCGGGTTGTGGCTGCCGGTGAGCATCACTGCCGATTTACCGGTGAGGATGTGCCCGGCGTAATACACCACGGGGGTCGGCACCATGCCGACATCGCTGACGTGACAGCCGCAATCGAGCAGGCCTTGGATCAGTTGCTGGACCAACTCCGGGCCGGACAGGCGCCCGTCGCGGCCAACAGCGATGTTTGGCTCGCCCTGGGCAATCGTTTGCGAGCCAATGGCGCGGCCAATCCAGTAGGCCGTTTCGGCATTCAGGGTACGCCCGATTACACCCCGGATATCGTAAGCACGGAAGATATCTGCCGGCAGCTTGGGCGCTTGCGTTTGCACTGGGGCGGGCGTGGGCTCATTAAGGCCGAGCAGGTCTTGGTCTTCGTCGAGAATGTCGATGTCGAGGATATCCGTGTCTTGGAATAGAGGATCGACCATCGCGCTGGCAGGCATTTGCATGGCTGCGCGTTCCTGAGTCGTCGCACCTGAGCTCGCCGCTGCCGGGTTTGCCTGCTCGCTGGCGCGGCGAGGAAGGCGGGCCAGGCTCTGCGCGAGGGTGTCCAGGGCAGGCAAACTTAGGCTAAAGGCTTTGACGGCCTTACCGGCGGACAGTTCCTTGAGCATTTGGCTGAGCTGCAGGACGTCGGCGCGCAACTGGCGGTGCAGCTTGTTTTGCATCAGGTAAAGGCCAATAACGGCGCCAACCAGTGCCAGTAAGCCGGCAATGGCCAGCAGTAACGGTGAGAACACCGGTGTGGTCAGTGCCGCGCCCGGGGTAAAACTAAGTGTCCAGTTGGGGTTGCCGGTACTGAACGCTTGTGCAGTACCTTCGGCCTGGCCGTGCTGTGCCAGCACTTGGGCGGCGGTGTTGTTGAACTGCTGAATCAGCTGAATCTGGCCGATTTCGGTGGGCATGGCCGGCAGGCTGGCCAGCAGGCGCTCAAGGTCAACGACCAGCAGCAGCGTGCCGTGCATGGGTTCGCCTTCATCCAGGCGCAGCGGCGCGACGCTGTAGACCAGCCAGCGGCGGCCTACTTTGTAAGCCTCTGGCGCAGGCATTTGGCCGTTTTCGGCGCGGCGCAGCATGTCCAATGCCGCAAAGTTCATCGGTGCGCTGCGGCTCATGTCCTGCACGGCCTGGTTGCGGGCGTTGAGATGAGCGTCGACCACGGCATGCCAATAGGTGAGGTTGCGCTCGGCACTGCGAATTTGGTTAAGGTCCTGACTTTGTAAGGCCTGCAGCAGCTGCGGGTTGCGCGCAGCCGCTTCGGTATCAGCGCTCAGTTGTTGCAGGGCTTTTTGCAATACAGTCGCCTGGCCGCCGCCCCAGGCCTGGCTGAGTTGTTGCAGCTGTTGCTGGTAGGCGCTATTGAGCGGGCCAAACCAGAGCAGCGCGCCCGCCAGGATGATACCGATGAGCGCAGCCAACACGCCCGGTAGCAGGGTGCTGAGGTTGTTCTCTGCCGCTTTTGGCGCCTCGGGTGCGCTAATAAGCTGGGCGCTGGGCGTCAGCGCGTCAGCCTCCTTGGCGGTGCGGTTGAAGAGTTTCATGCAGCGTCTCCTCGGCAGTTCATCCTGAAACTAGATTAAGACAATCAATTGCTACCGGAGTGGCCGAAGCCGCCTGCGCCACGCTGGCTTTCGTCGAACTGTTCGACCAGCTCGAAGTGTGCCTGCACCACGGGTACCAGAATCAGTTGGGCAATGCGCTCACCGACACTGATGGTGAAGGCGCTTTGCCCGCGATTCCAGCAGGACACCATCAGTTCGCCCTGGTAGTCCGAGTCGATAAGCCCAACCAGATTGCCGAGCACAATGCCGTGTTTGTGACCCAGCCCCGAGCGCGGCAGGATCATCGCGGCGAGGCCGGGATCGCCGATGTAGATCGACAGGCCGGTGGGGATCAGCACGGTTTGCCCGGGTTCGAGCACCAGCTCCTGTTTGAGCATGGCGCGCAGATCGAGGCCGGCGGAGCCTGGGGTGGCGTAGTGCGGCAGAGGAAATTCGCTGCCTAGGCGGGGGTCGAGAATCTTGGCTTGTAAGGCGTGCATATCGGGCTCTGTAATCGGGGTGTGGGGCGTCAGCTACGGGCCATGCGCTCGGCAATAAAGCTCACCAGTTGGCGGGCGATCTTGCTTTTGCTGGTTTGGGCGAAGCTGCTTTGCTGAAGCTCACGGTCGATGATGGTGATGGCGTTTTCTTCGCTGTTGAAGCCGATGCTGGGGTTGGCCACATCATTGGCGACGATCAGGTCGAGGTTCTTGTCGCGCAGCTTGCGCGAGGCGTACTCCAGCAAATTCTCGGTTTCGGCAGCAAAGCCGACGCTGAACGGGCGGTCGCTGCGTCCTGCCAGGGTGGCGAGAATATCCGGGTTACGCACCATTTGCAGGAGTAGGCCATCACCGCTGGTGGGGTCTTTCTTTAATTTGTGCTGGGCGACCACTTCTGGGCGGTAGTCGGCCACCGCTGCGGCCGCAATCAGCAGGTCGCAGGGCATCTCAGCCTCGCAGGCGGCGAGCATGTCACGGGCGCTGGTGACGTTGATGCGGGTGACGCGCTCGGGCGTGGGCAAGTGAACGGGGCCGCTGATCAGGGTGACCTTGGCGCCGGCTTCGGCGGCTGCTTCGGCGAGGGCAAAGCCCATCTTGCCGGAGCTGTGGTTGGTGATGTAACGCACGGGGTCGATGTTTTCTTGTGTGGGTCCTGCGGTAATCAGCACGTGTTTGCCGGTCAGCGCCTGGTGCTGGAAGCAGTCGGCGGCGCATTGCACTAATTGTTCCGCTTCGAGCATGCGGCCCAGGCCAATGTCACCGCAGGCCTGGCTGCCGGCAGCCGGGCCGAACAGGTGCAGGCCGCGCGCGGTCAGTAATGCGGCGTTGGCTTGGGTGGCCGGGTCGCGCCACATGGCCTGGTTCATGGCCGGGGCTAGGGCGACAGGTGCGTCAGTCGCGAGTACCAAGGTGGTCAGCAGGTCATCCGCTACGCCTTGGGCCAGGCGCGCCATCAGGTCGGCGGTGGCCGGCGCGATCAACACCAAGTCGGCCCAGCGCGCGAGCTCGATATGGCCCATGGCGGCTTCGGCTTCGGGGTCGAGCAGGTCAAGGTGTACCGGGTGCCCGGAGAGTGCTTGCAGGGTCAGCGGGGTAATGAACTCACGGCCGCCCTTGGTCATGACCACGCGTACGTCAGCGTCTTGATCCTTGAGTCGGCGAATCAGCTCGGCACTTTTATACGCGGCAATACCGCCGCCCACGCCAACAATGATGCGTTTCCGATACAGCCGCTGCATAGGCCTGCCTTTTATAAAGATGGATATACACCGCGACGCCGACACCTCCCCAGGCCAGGCGCCGCGCAAAAGTTGGGCTACGATAGCACAGAGCCTGCAACCGCGTAGCGCTGCCAAGTGCTTGCCAGGCTTGGCTTTGCGGCACACAGGTGAGGCGGTTTGCCGCGCCTGATAAACACAAGGAGGTGTGATGAGTATTCGTGATTGGCCTGCGGCAGAGCGCCCGCGGGAAAAGCTTCTGGCTCAGGGGGCGAGTGCCCTTACCGATGCCGAATTACTGGCCATTTTTCTGCGTACTGGCGTGGCCGGGCAAAGCGCCGTCGACCTGGCGCGCCATCTGCTGGCTGACTTCGGCGGCTTGCGGGCGTTATTGCAGGCGGATTTGCCCTCGTTTAGCCAGCGTTTGGGCCTGGGGCCGGCGAAGTTCGCTCAGCTGCAGGCGGTGCTGGAAATGGCCCGGCGCCATCTGGCCGAGCAATTGCGCCGCGACTCGGCACTGGAAAGCCCGCAGGCGGTGCGCGATTACTTGAAAGCGCTGTTACGCCATGAGCCGCATGAAGTCTTTGGTTGCCTGTTTCTCGATGCCAAGCACCGTGTGCTGGCGTTCGAGGCGTTGTTCCACGGCTCCATCGACAGCGCCAGCGTTTATCCCAGGCAGGTGGTTAAACGCGCGCTTGCACACAACGCGGCGGCGCTGATTCTGACCCACAACCATCCGTCCGGCGTGGCCGAGCCCAGTCAGGCGGATCGGGTGCTCACCCGTCGCCTGAAAGAGGCGCTGGAGCTGGTGGATGTGCGTGTACTCGACCACTTTATCGTCGGCGACGGTGAGCCGCTGTCGATGGCCGAGTACGGATGGCTCTAAGGTGCCAGTCGCACTTTGGAAAAGTCCTGGCGACCGAACGGGCTGACCTGATAACCCTCGACTTGCTTACGCGTCAACGCGTAGGCCGTTGGGTGGGCTAACGGTAGCCACAGCGCCTGCTGCTGAATGATCTGCTGCGCTTCTTTGTAGATTTGGCTGCGCTGCGCCTGGTCGCTGGTGCGTTTGCCGTCGGCGATCAGTTTGTCCAGTTGCGGGTCGCAATAGCGGGCGAAGTTCAGCCCGGACTCGAGTGAGGCGCAGGCAAATTGCGGGGTGAGGAAGTTGTCCGGATCGCCATTGTCGCCGGCCCAGCCCATAAACAGCAGGTCATGCTCGCCGGCTTTGGCGCGGCGAATCAGCTCGCCCCATTCGATCACGCGGATTTCCGCTTTGATGCCGACCTTGGCGAGGTCCGCCTGCAGCAATTGCGCGCCCAGACTCGGGTTGGGGTTAAGCACGCTGCCGGTGGGGCGTGTCCAGATGGTGGTGCTGAAACCATCGGTCAGGCCAGCCGACTTGAGTAAGTCGCGGGCTTTCTGCGGATCGTAAGGGTAGCCGGGCAGTTCGCTGGCATAGCTCCAGGTGTTGGGTGGGTAGGGGCCGTTAGCAGCCTCGGCGCTGTTTTCGAATACCGCTTTCAGGTAGCTGGCCTTGTCGAAAGCCAGGTTGATCGCCTGGCGCACGACGGGCTGATCCAGCGGCGGGTGCTGGCTGTTGATGCCGACGAAGGCGGTCATAAAGGCAGCGGTATGCGCGGTCTGCAGATTGCTATCGCCGCTGATGGCCTGCACGTCCTGCGGTTTCGGCGACAGGGCGATGTGGCATTCGCCACGGCGCAGCTTCTGCAAGCGCACGTTGGCGTCGGGGGTGATGGCGAATATCAGGTTGTCCACTGCAGGCTTGCCGCCGAAATAGCTCGGGTTGGCGCTGTAGCGCACGCTGGCGTCTTTCTGGAAACGCTTGAAGACGAACGGGCCCGTGCCGATTGGCTGACTGTTGAGCGCTTCCGGCGTACCGGCTGCCAGCAATTGCTCGGCGTACTCGGCGGAATAAATAGAGGCGAAGCCCATGCTCAGGGTGGCGAGAAAGGTCGCATCCGGACGGTTGAGGTTAAAGCGCAGGCTTTGTTCGCCGGTTTTGTCGATACTTTTGATCAGGCTCGGCAGCTGCATCGACTGGGCGTGTGGGTAACCACTGGGGGCGACCTTGTGCCACGGGTGCACCGGATCGAGCATGCGCTGAAAGCTGAATAGCGCGTCATCAGCATTCAGCAGGCGGCTGGGGCTGAAATAGCCGGTTTGGTGAAAACTCACATCCGTGCGCAGGGTGAAGCTGTAGCTCAGGCCATCCGCACTGACCTCCCAGGTCTTCGCCAGGCTGGGTTGCAGCGTACCGCTGCTGGCATCGAAATCCACCAGGCGGTTCATCAGCACGTCGGCTGACGCGTTGGTGGTGGTCAGCGAGTTGTACTGCACCACGTCGAAGCCGTCCGGGCTGGCTTCAGTGCACACGCTGAGCGTACTGGCCTGGGCCAACGCGGTGGCCATTAGTGGGACGAGCAGCAGCGGTAGGGCGGCAAGGCGCATGGCAAACTCCTGGGGAGGGTATGTGTGGCGCGTGAGCGAAGGGCTTACCCTAGGGCATTAGCTGGCGGCAGGGCAATCCATCTTGGCGACGAGCGGTCGAGCGGGGTTTTTCGCTGACGGCGAGGGGCTTGCGGGCGTGAATCCGCTGTTGGCCTTTGTTCGGTAAAGTGCGTTAAATCTTGTTGCGCTTTAGGCTTTCTGGTATAAAGCAGCGCTCTTTTGTAGGGGCCCGGTTCTTGCGCTTTCAGGTACGGCCGGTAAGACCCTCGAGATACGCGGCGTTAAGCGCCAAGATTGAATATTAGCGGCCAACCCATGCCGGGTTGGGCATGTGGATTTAGAGGGCTGAGGCATGTCGAGAGTCTGTCAAGTTACCGGTAAGGGTCCGGTAACTGGGAATAACATTTCCCACGCAAACAACAAAACCCGTCGTCGTTTCCTGCCGAACCTGCAGCATCACCGCTTCTGGGTCGAGTCTGAGAACCGTTTCGTGCGTCTGCGCGTTTCTGCCAAAGGCATGCGTTGCATTGACAAGCGTGGTATTGACGTCGTTCTGTCCGAGCTGCGTGCTCGCGGCGAAAAGGTTTAAGGGGAAAGTCATGCGTGAATTGATCCGTTTGATCTCGAGTGCCGGTACTGGTCACTTCTACACTACCGACAAAAACAAGCGCACCACTCCGGACAAAATCGAAATTAAAAAATTCGATCCGGTTGTGCGTAAGCACGTGATCTACAAGGAAGGCAAGATCAAGTAATTGATCTGGCTCCTTGCCGAAAAAGCCCGCTTTTACAGCGGGCTTTTTCTTGCCTGTAATTTGGCTCCACTCAGCGCCGGCGATAGAAAATGGCCGAGGGCTATTTTTAACGGTGCGTAGCAGTGGCCCGCAGGGTAACCGCGGATGGCAGGCGATAAAAAACCCGCGCAAGGCGGGCTAAGGGTGATGCATGAGTAGTGATCAGTTGCTGGCTTGCTCGAAGATCACATAGACCTTGCGGCAAGGCTCCAGCACTTCCCAGGTGCCGGAAAAGCCGGCCGGAATGACGAAGCGGTCGCCCGCGCGCAGGGTTTTGGCGTTGCCGTCTTTGTCGCGCAGCACTGAAACGCCCTGCAGAATCTCGCAGTACTCGTGTTCGGTGTAGTTGATGGTCCACTGGCCTATATCGCCTTCCCAGATCCCCGTATTGAATTGACCGCACGGGCTGCCGTAGTGGTTGCGCACGCTTTGCTCAGGGTCGCCCTTGAGGATTTTTTCCGCGGCTGGGCGGTAGTGCTCGGGGGCGGTAGTGGCGGTGGCGAAGTCGACGATTTTTTCGATGTTCATAAACCTGTCCGATAGGGGTTGAGCGCCTGTTTATGCCCAGGCTTGTTGTTGGTTGAGGCGGTACTTTCGGCAGTCTATGTTTAATAAAGCGCACATAACAAGGCGGTTTAGTGCTCATCTGTAAAAAATATTGGAACTGTGTGGGCCGCTGGTTTAGTGTTGCCGGCAGGATCGGGCTTGCCTAAAGCCTTGCTGAATTATTGACAGCGCGCGGGGCCAACCTGCCGCGCTCTACTAGCGATAGAGGATGTACGAATGACTAGCCTGACTCGTGCCGACTGGGAGCAGCGCGCCAACAACCTGAAGATCGAAGGCCGTGCCTTTATTCATGGTGAATACCGCTCTGCTGTTTCCGGGGCCACTTTCGAGTGCATCAGCCCGGTTGACGGTCGTTCGCTCGGTCCGGTGGCCAGCTGTGACCTGGCCGATGCCGAGCTGGCTGTGGCGGATGCCCGTGCCACCTTTGAGTCAGGTGTTTGGTCGCGTATGGCGCCGGCACAACGTAAGCGCATCATGATTCGTTTCGCCGACCTGATGGATCAGCACGCCGAAGAGTTGGCGCTGTTGGAAACCCTCGACATGGGTAAGCCGATCAGCGATTCCCTGGGGGTTGATGTGCCGGGTGCCTCGCGTGCAATCCGCTGGAGTGGTGAGGCGGTCGATAAGATTTACGACGAAGTAGCCGCCACCCCGCACGACGAATTGGGTCTGGTAACCCGTGAGCCGGTCGGCGTAGTGGCCGCCATCGTGCCGTGGAACTTCCCGATGATCATGACCTGTTGGAAGCTCGGCCCAGCCTTGTCCACGGGTAACTCGGTGATCGTCAAGCCGTCGGAAAAATCGCCGCTGACGGCGCTGCGTTTGGCGCAGTTGGCGCTGGATGCTGGCATCCCGGCGGGCGTGCTCAACGTGCTGCCAGGTTACGGGCATACGGTCGGTAAAGCGCTGGCGCTGCATATGGATGTCGACACCTTGGTGTTCACCGGTTCGACCAAAATCGCCAAGCAGCTGATGATTTATGCCGGCGAATCGAACATGAAGCGCGTCTGGCTGGAAGCCGGCGGCAAGAGCGCCAATATTGTCTTCGCCGATGCGCCGGATCTAAAGGCGGCGGCAGAAGCGGCAGCGGCAGCCATCTGCTTCAACCAGGGCGAGATGTGCACCGCCGGCTCGCGTCTGCTGGTGGAACGCTCGATCAAGGATCAGTTTATGCCCATGGTGGTAGAAGCCATGCAGGGCTGGAAGGCTGGCTACGCCCTGGACCCGGACAGCAAGGTCGGGGCGTTGGTCGATGCCGGTCACCTGAATGCCGTGCTTGGCTACATCGACGCCGGCCACAAGGATCAGGCCAAGCTGCTTTGCGGCGGTAAGCGCACCCTGGAAGAAACCGGCGGCCAGTATGTCGAGCCGACCATCTTCGATGACGCACACAACGCCATGCGCATCGCCCAGGAAGAAATCTTTGGTCCGGTGTTGACGGTTATTGCCTTCGACAGCACCGAAGAAGCCATCCAGATCGCCAACGACAGCATCTACGGTCTGGCCGCAGCCATCTGGACCAGCAACTTGTCCAAGGCGCACCTGGCGGCCAAGGCCCTGCGCGTGGGCAGCATGTGGGTCAACCAATATGACGGCGGCGACATGACCGCGCCGTTTGGTGGCTTCAAGCAGTCCGGCAACGGCCGCGACAAGTCGCTGCATGCCTTCGACAAGTACACCGAGATCAAAGCCACCTGGATCAAGCTGTAAGTACGCAGGACGATCTTCTGGTCGTCGGCTATACGGCGTTGCGTCCTCGCTTTTAATGCTCACGTACTGCAGTACGCTGCGCTTAAAAGCTGCGGGGCGCCTTGTCTCGCCTTAGCCCAGAAGATCTTTTCCGGGGCGGAATCCGGTCAAGGCAAGGATAGGTGGTATTGCGATAAAGGTCCGCCCTCTGGGGCCGGCTCGAAAAGGGCCACACCTGCGGCCGGGTTCCCTATGGAGCCCGGCCTTTTTGCATCTGTATAGCGGGTGCCGAGCGAGCCAGGGAATGGAGTAAGAAAAATGAACTGGATGACCTATTTCGCCGTCAGCGCGGCGGTGGTCGTTGTCGGGCTTGCGTTGGGCGTGACGCTGCCGTTGGTGTCGTTTCGCCTTGAATCCTGGGGGTATGGCCCCTTTGCCATTGGCGTGATGGCGGGCATGCCGGCCGTTGGCGTGTTGCTCGGCGCGCGCCTGACCGGGCACCTGGCTGGCTGGTTTGGCACGCCGCAGACCCTGCGCCTGTGTCTGCTGGCCAGTGCCGCCTCGGTGGCGCTACTCAGCGTGATGCCGAGTTACCCGCTGTGGCTGTTGTTGCGTCTGCTGATCGGCATCTCCCTGACCGTGGTGTTTGTGCTCGGTGAAAGCTGGATCAATCAGCTGGTCGAAGACCGCCTGCGCGGCCGCTTAGTGGCCCTGTACGGCACGGGGTTTGCCCTCAGTCAGCTGTGTGGGCCATTGCTGTTGACCGTGCTGGGCACTGACAGCGACCGTGGTTTCTGGTTTTCGGCAGGCTTGTTGATCTTCGGTAGCCTGCTGTTGCTGGGTCGTGATGGCGCGCCCAAAGTTGATGCGCAGAGCGCCTCCGGGCGTGGCGTGCTGGCGTTCTGCCGTACTTCGCCGGCGATTGCCTGGGCGGTGATGCTGTTTGCCGCGTTTGAGGCCATGGTGCTGACCCTGCTGCCGGTGTACCTGGTGCGTGAGGGGTTTGCTCAGCAGATGGCGTTGATCATGGTCAGTGCGGTGGTGGTGGGCGATGCGGCGCTGCAACTGCCGATTGGCTGGATGGCCGACCGGGTGCCACGGCAAACGCTGTTCCGCTGCTGCGGAGTGGTGCTGTTGCTGTCGAGCCTGAGCATTCCAGCCTTGCTGCACACGCCGCTAATCTGGGTGGTGCTGGTGTTGTTTGGCGCCAGTGCGGGCGGCCTGTATACCCTGTCGTTGATTTTGGTCGGCCAGCGTTATCGCGACGATGCGCTGGTGCGTGCCAACTCACATATCGCCCTGCTCTGGGGGGCGGGCTGCCTGCTTGGGCCGCTGTCGACCGGCGCCGCCAGTCAGTGGGTCAGTGGCCATGCTCTACCCATGTTGATGGCGATGGGGGCTGCCGGGTTTGTCTGGCTGGCCTTTCGGCGTGGTGCATTTGATGAGGTGGTGTTGCCGCGCTAAATGGTCGAAATGGCCGTGGCGATGGGTGTCGCCACGGCCCGTGTATTCAGACCAGCTCTTTCAGTCGATGCCAGAGCATGCCCAGCGCCAGTAGCGGCGAGCGCAGGTGTTTGCCGCCGGGGAAGGTCATGTGCGGCACCTTGGCGAACAGGTCAAAACCGCTGCTGGCTTGGCCGGCGATGGCCTCGCCGAGCAGCTTGCCGGCCAGGTGCGTGGCATTGACGCCGTGGCCCGAGTAGGCCTGGGCGTAATACACGTTGGGTTGTTCCTTGAGGCGGCCGATCTGCGGCAGGCGGTTGGCACCGATGCCGATCATGCCGCCCCACTGATAGTCGATCTTCACGTCTTTCAGGTGCGGGAAGACTTGCAGCATTTTCGGCCGCATATAACCGGCAATGTCTGCAGGGTCGCGACCTGAGTAGTGGCAGGCGCCGCCAAACAGCAGGCGGCGGTCGGCAGACAGGCGGTAATAGTCCAAGGCCACACGCTGGTCGCACAGCGCCATGTTCTGCGGAATGATCGCCCGCGCTTCGGCTTCGGACAGCGGCTCTGTGGCGATCACATAGCTGCCGGCAGGCAGCACTTTGCCGCCCAGGTTGCTGTTCAGGCCATTCAGGTAAGCGTTGCAGCCGAGTACCAGAGTAGTTGCGCGCACCACGCCCTGAGCAGTGTGCACCTTGACCTCACTGCCATAGTCGATGCGCGTCACTGCCGAATTCTCGCACAGCTGCACGCCCAGGCGCTGCGCTGCTGCGGCTTCGCCGAGGGCCAGATTGAGCGGGTGCAGGTGGCCGGAACCCATGTCGATCATGCCGCCGACATAACGGTTGGAGCCGACCACTTCATGCATCTGCTCCGGTTGCAGCAGGCGCATTTCATGGCGGTAACCCAGCTGCTTGAGCTCGGCCATGTCTTCGGCGAAGCCTTCGAGGTGGCTGGGTTTGTTGGCCAGGTCGCAGTAGCCCCAGGTCAGGTCGCAGTCGATGTTGAACTGCTCGATACGCTGGCGGACGATTTCTACCGCTTCCAGGCCCATTAGTTTCAGTTCGCGCACGCCTTGCGCGCCAATCACCGCTTCAAACTGCTCCACGCCATGGCCGACGCCGCGGATCAGCTGGCCGCCGTTGCGCCCGCTGGCGCCCCAGCCGATCTTGTGCGCTTCCAGCAGCACCACCGAAAGGCCTTTTTGCGCCAGTTCGATGGCGGTATTCAGGCCGGAAAAACCACCACCGACGATGCATACATCGGCGCGCACCTCACCGCCCAAAGCGGGGTAGGCGAGCTGGCGATTGGCGCTGGCGGCGTAATAGGAATTGGCGTGTGGGCTGCTCTGAGCGGGCTGGTGAACGCGGGCGTTCATGTGTGGAATCCTGATTATTATGTTTGGAAAATTTTACGAAGCATAAGCGCGGGCTTTGCTTAACGCCAAGAGGCAATCGGTAATTAGGCGGTTTTTCGTCGACTAACCGAGCCGGGCGCCGCGAAGTGTGCCGGTGAGCGGTTAATATGCCGGCCACTGCCCCAGGACCATGCCCATGAGTTGCACCAGTCGCAAGATCGACCAGCTGCGTTTGCAGATTCCCAGTTTTGCCTGCGTGCCGGGCTGTCACGATTGCTGTGGCCCGGTCACGGCTTCCTCCGAGGAAATGTCGCGCCTGCCAGTGAAAAGCACTGCCGAACACGACGCCGCGCTGGCCGAGTACAACTGCGTACACCTAGGCCCGCAAGGGTGCACAGTGTATGACCAGCGCCCGCTGATCTGCCGGCTGTTCGGCACTACGCCAAGCTTGCCCTGCCCGCGCGGCCAGGGCCCGGAACAGATGATCGAACCGGCTGTGACCAAGCAGGTGCATCAGCTGATTGCGACTACCCGCCAAGTTCTTGTCTGACGGCTAGTCGGCAATCGGCAGGCTCAGGCTCTCTTTCACTTCTTCCATGACGATATAACTCTTCGACTCACGCACATGCGGCAGCTTGAGCAGGATGTCGCCGAGCAGCTTGCGGTAGCTGGCCATCTCGTTGATCCGCGCCTTCACCAGGTAGTCGAAGTCGCCGGACACCAGGTGGCATTCGAGCACGTGCGGCAGCTTCAGAACCGCGCGGCGGAACTCCTCAAAGGTATCGCCGGACTTGTAGTCCAGGCTGATCTCGACAAACACCAACAGGCTGGCCTTGAGCTGCTGCGGGTTGAGCCGGGCGTGGTAGCCCATGATGATCCCTTCGCGCTCCAGGCGGCGTACGCGCTCGGTGCAGGGCGTGGTCGACAGGCCAACCCGCTCGCCCAGTTCGGTAAAGCTGATGCGCCCGTCTTCCTGCAGGATGCGCAGGATATTGCGGTCGATCTTGTCCAGTTCGCGGCGGCTCTGATGTTGGGTGCGCACGGTGGATACCCCTCTGTAGAAGGCGATTTTGCCCAGAATTGTCGCCAAATATAGCTATTTATATAGTGAAAAGCACTGCTGATCTCTTCCTATACTGCGCTCAATTGTGATCTCAAGAATTATCCGTCGCGCATGGTCGCGGCGAGGAGAGCGGCATGCGGGTTTTAGTTCTCGGTAGCGGTGTGATTGGTACAGCCAGTGCGTATTACTTGGCGCGTCAGGGTTTTGAAGTGGTGGTGGTCGACCGGCAGAACGCCCCGGCCATGGAAACCAGCTTCGCCAACGCCGGCCAGGTGTCGCCTGGCTACGCCTCGCCATGGGCGGCGCCGGGCGTGCCGCTGAAAGCGATCAAGTGGTTGCTGCAAAAACACGCGCCGCTGGCGATCAAGGCCACCGCCGACATCGACCAATACCTGTGGATGGCGCAGATGCTGCGCAACTGCACCGCCAGCCGTTACGCGGTGAACAAGGAGCGCATGGTGCGCCTGTCCGAGTACAGCCGCGACTGCCTCGACGAGCTGCGCGCGGAAACCGGCATCGCCTATGAAGGCCGCAGCCTCGGCACCACCCAGCTGTTCCGTACCCAGGCGCAACTGGACAACGCGGCGAAAGACATCGCCGTGCTGCAGCAATCCGGTGTGCCCTATGAAGTGCTCGACCGCGCCGGCATCGCCCGCGTTGAGCCGGCCCTGGCCGCTGTCACCGACAAACTGGCCGGTGCGCTGCGTCTGCCCAACGACCAGACTGGCGATTGCCAACTGTTCACCACCAAGCTGGCCGAGATGGCCAAGGCGCTGGGGGTGGAATTCCGTTTTGGTCAGGACATTCAGCGCATCGACGCCGTGGGCGATCGGGTCAATGGCGTATGGATCGACGGCAAGCTGGAAACCGCCGACCGCTATGTGCTGGCGCTCGGCAGCTTCAGCCCGCAACTGCTCAAGCCGCTGGGCATCAAGGCGCCGGTGTACCCGCTCAAGGGTTACTCGCTGACCGTGCCAATCACCAATGTGGCGATGGCGCCGACTTCGACCATCCTCGATGAAACCTACAAGGTGGCGATCACCCGTTTCGACAACCGCATCCGCGTGGGTGGCATGGCGGAAATCGCCGGCTTCGACCTGAACCTCAACCCGCGTCGCCGCGAAACCCTGGAAATGATCACCGCTGACCTCTACCCGCAAGGCGGCGATCTGCGCCAGGCCGAATTCTGGACCGGCTTGCGTCCGGCCACACCGGACGGTACGCCGATTGTCGGTGCTACCCGCTTGCGCAATTTGTTCCTCAACACCGGTCACGGCACACTGGGCTGGACCATGGCCTGCGGCTCTGGTCGCCTGCTTGCCGATCTGATGGCGAAAAAGCGCCCGCAGATCAGCGCCGAAGGCCTGGATATTTCCCGTTACAGCCGTTCCCAGGAGAGTCATAAGCATGTCAGTACAGCGCCTGCACACTGAAAGTCGTTACAGCGAAATCGTCATCCATAACGGCACGGTCTACCTGGCCGGGCAACTGGCGGACGACTACAGCGGCGACATCGTGCAGCAAACCCGCGAAACCCTGGCCAACACCGACCGTATGCTGGCCGAGGCCGGCAGCGACAAATCGAAGATCCTCTCCGTGACCATCTACCTGAAGGACATGGATCGCGACTATGCCGGCCTCAATCAGGTCTGGGATGCCTGGGTCGCGCCTGGTGCTGCACCGGCGCGGGCCTGTGTCGAGGCGAAGATGTACAAGCCTGAGGTGCTGGTGGAAATGATGGTCGTGGCCGCCTTGTAAATCGGCCCGTACCGTTTGCGATACGTGTTTGCCCGGCTATCACACCGGGCTTTTTTATAGCCTGAAAACTGCTGATAGCCGAGAACATCATGCGTCCTGCCCGTGCTCTGATTGATCTGCAAGCCTTGCGTCACAACTACCAACTGGCCCGTGAAGTCAGCGGCGCGCGCGCCCTGGCGGTGATCAAGGCGGATGCCTACGGCCATGGCGCGGTGCGTTGTGCCCAGGCGTTGCAGGCGCAGGCCGATGGTTTTGCTGTGGCCTGCATCGAGGAAGCGCTGCAGCTGCGCGAGGCCGGTATTCGTGGGCCGATTTTGTTGCTGGAGGGCTTTTTCGAGGCCGACGAATTGCCACTGATCGAGCAGCACGAACTGTGGTGCGTGGTGCATTCGCTGTGGCAGCTGGAAGCGATTGAGCGCAGCGCGGTACGTGGCCCTCTGACGGTATGGCTGAAGATGGACAGCGGCATGCACCGCGTGGGTTTGCACCCAGCCGATTACCAGGCGGCCTATCAGCGTCTGCTGGCCAGCGGCAAGGTGGCGAAGATTGTGCTGATGAGCCACTTCGCCCGTGCCGACGAGCTGGATTGCCCGCGCAGCGATGAGCAGTTGGCGGTGTTCCAGCAGGCGCGCCAGGGTATTGTCGCCGAGGTCAGCCTGCGCAATTCGCCAGCCGTACTCGGTTGGCCAACCGTTCCGAGTGACTGGGTGCGTCCCGGCATCATGCTCTACGGCGCCACCCCGTTCGAACAGGCGCAGGCCGTGGCGGCGCGGCTGCAACCGGTGATGACCCTGGAATCGAAAATCATCAGCGTGCGCGAACTGCCGGCCGGCGAGCCGGTGGGCTATGGCGCACGCTTTGTCAGCGAGCGGCCTACACGCGTTGGCGTAGTTGCCATGGGCTATGCCGATGGCTACCCGCGTCATGCACCTACCGGCACGCCCGTGGCGGTGGACGGTCAGCTGACTCGTCTGATCGGCCGCGTGTCGATGGACATGCTCACCGTCGACCTGACCGATCTGCCACACGCGGGCCTGGGCAGCCGCGTCGAACTCTGGGGTCGGCAAGTGCTGGCCAGCGATGTCGCACAGCAGGCAGGTAGCATTCCTTACCAGCTGTTTTGCAACCTGCGCCGGGTTCCATTGCGCTATTACGGCGGTTGAGTGCGGCGCTGTAGATAGGTTTGAACGCGAGTGTTGTAAATTCCGAACGCTATGCCATGATACGGCCACATTTTCGTATCTTCCCGAGGGGGACTCCAGCATTGGACGTCGGTATTCGACTGCAATCCATTCGTAAACTCAAAGGCCTTTCCCAGCGTGAACTCGCCAAGCGGGCAGGCGTCACCAACAGCACGATCTCGATGATCGAGAAAAACAGCGTAAGCCCCTCGATCAGCTCGTTGAAAAAAGTGTTGGCGGGTATTCCCATGTCGCTGGTGGAGTTCTTCTCCCTGGATGTGGAGCAGGACAGTCAGGCTCAGGTGGTCTATCGCGCCGCCGAGCTCACCGACATCTGCAGCGGTGCCATCACCATGAAGCTGGTGGGTAAGGCGCATCCGAGCCGCGCCATTTCCTTCCTTGATGAAACCTACCCTGCGGGTTCTGACACGGGCGATGAGATGTATGCCCACGAAGGTGAAGAGGCTGGCATGCTGGTTTCCGGTAAGTTGGAGCTGACCGTCGGCAGCGAGGTGTTTATTCTCGAACCGGGCGACAGCTACTACTTTGAGAGCAGCAAACCGCATCGATTCCGTAACCCGTTCGAGCAAGCGGCGCGTCTGATCAGTGCCACCACGCCGGCTAACTTCTAAATAACCCTGCGACAATCTGAGTTGTTTCGGCGGCTGCGGCTTGCCGTTATACTTGCTACTGCTCGCGAAACCGTGGCCGCGAGCGTGACTAGCCACGAAGAGGGTGTACTGTGAACCTGATTAAAAAGATCCTGGTAGCACCAGCTACCGTATTGGCCCTGTGGGCAGTGACTGCTCAGGCCACGACCGACGATGCCATTGCCGAGCGACTGAAGCCGGTTGGTGAAGTCTGTGTAATGGGTGAAGAATGCAAGGGCGTCGGCGCTGTAGCCGTTGCTGCTGGCGGCGGCGCGCGTACGGCTGATGACATCATCGCCAAGCACTGCGGCGCTTGCCACACCCCAGGTATTTTAGGCGCACCGAAGATCGGTGATACGCCAGCATGGAAAGCCCGCGCTGATAAAGAAGGTGGCGTTGACGCCATCCTGAAAACTGCAATCGCCGGCATCAATGCCATGCCACCAAAAGGCACCTGCGCCGATTGCACCGACGATGAGTTGCGTGAAGCCATCGTGAAGATGTCGGGCCTGTAAGGCGACTGACTCTGCTGTAAAAAAAGCCGCCTATGTAGGCGGCTTTTTTGTGGCCGGCCATCCAGGGTGGCCATCCCGCTGGCCGTCGCGGTGCGACGGTTAAAACGCTGCAGGTGCGGTTACTCGATAAAGCTGACCTGGCCATCTTTGAGCGAGCCGATGCGCGCCAGTGATTCGACGCGATAGCCTTTTTCATCCAATTCGGCACGGCCGCGCTGGAAGGACTTCTCGATCACCACACCAATGCCGGCGATGCTGGCGCCGGCTTGGCCGATCAGGTCGATCAGGGCGCGGGCGGCATGGCCGTTGGCCAGGAAGTCATCGATCAGCAGCACGTGATCCTTGGCATTCAAATGCTTGGCTGAGATGGCCAGGGTGCTTTCGGTCTGCTTGGTGAAGGAAAACACCTTGGAGGTGTACAGGTTGTCGGTGAGCGTCAGCGACTGATATTTGCGGGCGAAAATCACCGGCACACCCAGCTCCAAGCCGGCCATCACCGCCGGGGCGATGCCCGAGGCTTCGATGGTGACAATCTTGGTGATACCAAGGCCGGCGAAGCGCTGGGCAAATTCATGGCCAATCTGCTGCATCAGTGCCGGGTCAATCTGGTGATTGAGAAAGGCATCGACTTTAAGTACGTGCTCTGAGAGCACGGTGCCCTCATCGCGAATTTTCTGCTTCAGCGCTTCCACGCGGTTACCCTCGTTGTTTCTGGTGCCCGGTCTGCGCCGGGGTGAAATGAATACAGCGTAGCGCGGATGCAAATGCCGACGAAACACTCGCAGCATGCATCCATGTATGGCTGCAGGTTATTTTTTTAGCAGGGCGCGCATATTCGCCAATGCCGAGTTACCGGTCGCGGCCTTGACCTCGGGCGGTGCATCTTCCTGGCCTTCCCAGACCAGGTCTTCGGGCGGCAGCTCATCGAGAAAACGGCTCGGTGAGCAGTCGATGATCTCGCCGTACTGCTTGCGCTTGGCGGCGAAGGTCATGGTCAGGTTGCGCTTGGCGCGGGTGATCCCGACGTAAGCCAGGCGCCGTTCTTCTTCGACGGTATCAGCCTCAATGCTGGAGCGGTGCGGGAGGATTTCTTCTTCCACGCCGAGGATATACACCGACGGATATTCCAGGCCCTTGGACGCATGCAGGGTCATCATCTGCACGCCTTCGGCACCGTCTTCTTCCTCCTGCTGGCGTTCGAGCATGTCACGCAGCACCAGCTTGCCGATGGCATCTTCGATGGTCATGTCGCCATCTTCGTCACGCTCCAGGGTGTTCTTTAGCGCTTCGACGAGGAACCAGACGTTGCCCATGCGCGCGTCGGCGACCTTGTCGTTGGAGGCGTTCTGCCGCAGCCAGTTCTCGTAGTCGATGTCCATGACCATGCTGCGGATCGCGGCAATCGGGTCGTTCTGCGCGCATTCCTGGCGCACCCGGTCCATCCACTTGGTAAAGCGCGCCAGGCGTTCGGTGTAGCGCGCATCCAGCTGCTCGCCGAGGCCGATTTCGCCGGCGGCGGCGTACATGCTGATCTTGCGGCTGGTGGCGTAGTTGCCAAGCTTTTCCAGGGTGGTTGAGCCGATCTCCCGACGCGGCACGTTGATCACGCGCAGAAAGGCGTTGTCGTCATCCGGGTTAACCAGCAGGCGGAAGTAGCTCATCAAATCCTTCACCTCCTGGCGGGCGAAGAAGCTGGTGCCGCCGGACAGGCGATAAGGGATCTGATGATGCTGCAGTTTCAGCTCCATCAGCTTGGCCTGGTAGTTGCCGCGGTAGAGGATGGCGTAGTCGCTGTAGGGGCGATCGGTGCGCAGGTGCTCAGTGAGGATTTCCAGGGCCACCCGCTCGCACTCGGCGTCTTCATTACGGCAGCGGATCACGCGGATCTCGTCGCCCATGCCCATTTCGCTCCACAGCTGTTTTTCGAAGGCATGTGGGTTGTTGGCGATCAGAACGTTGGCGCACTTGAGGATGCGGCTGGTGGAGCGGTAGTTCTGCTCCAGCATCACCACTTTCAGCGAGGGGTAGTCCTCTTTCAGCAGCATCAGGTTTTCCGGGCGTGCGCCGCGCCAGGCGTAGATCGACTGGTCATCGTCGCCGACCACGGTGAACTGGTTGCGCATGCCCACCAAGAGCTTCACCAGCAGGTACTGGCTGGCGTTGGTGTCCTGGTATTCGTCCACCAGCAGGTAGCGGATGCGGTTCTGCCATTTTTCCAGGATGGCCGGGTGTTCCTGGAACAGCTTCACCGGCATCAAAATCAGGTCGTCGAAATCCACCGCGTTGTAGGCTTTGAGCGTGCGCTGGTAGTGCAGGTAGACGATGGCGGCGGTCTGCTCCTTGGGGTTGCGCGACTCGGCCAAGGCCTGTTCGGGCAGGATCAGCTCGTTCTTCCAGCTGCCGATGTAGTTCTTGATCTCATCGGCGCCGTCATCACCGGAATACTCCTTCTGCATGATGTCCGAGAGCAGCGCCTTGATATCGCCCTCATCGAAGATCGAGAAGCCTGGCTTGTAACCCAGCGCTGCGTATTCCTTGCGGATGATGTTCATGCCCAGGTTGTGGAAGGTCGACACGGTCAGGCCGCGCGCTTCCGGGCCCTTGAGCAGGGTGCCAACGCGCTCTTTCATCTCGCGCGCGGCCTTGTTGGTAAAGGTCATGGCGACGATATGGCGGGCCTGGATGCCGCAGTTTTGCACCAAGTGGGCAATCTTGCGGGTGATTACGCTGGTCTTGCCGGAGCCAGCACCGGCGAGCACCAAAAGAGGGCCGCCGACGTAGTTCACGGCTTCTTGCTGCCGAGGGTTCAGTCGGGACATCAGTCAATCGTCAGATGGAATGGGCGCGCATTTTAACAGGCCTGAGGCGTTCTGCCGTGACCATCTGGAAGTGTGTTGCAGTGCGCATAATGGCCAACCGCCAGGCTTGGCTAATTTGTGCAATCCAGTACTCTGCTACCACTTGTCGGCATTTTGTCGCCGCATAGGTGCCACTGACACAGGGATGTGGGTGATTAGACGTCGATTACGACGCGTCTGAGCGGCTGTAATGCTCTTTTCTTGTGCTGTGGGGTACGTTTTTGTCCGCGTTCGTCGAACCATTACGCTTGCTGCTGTTGGCGGAAACGCCGGCCTGGGCGCAGTTACTGCGCGAGCGCCTGAGTGCGGTCGGCAGTGCTTATGCACTGATTACCGCCCCGTCTTGGGAGGCCGCCAGCGCGCTGCTCGACACGCCCAGCAATGCGCTGCTGTTGACCACCGCCCAGTGCCTACCTGCGCCCGGGCGCTGTACGCTGCCGATGATCCTGCTATTGGATGCCGAGCCTGACGCCGAGCCCGAAGGCGTGTGCGATTGGCTGGTGCGCGAGCAGCTCAGCGTCGACGTGCTGCGCCGCTGCCTGCGCTATGCGCGCGAGCGTGGCAGCCTTAACGACACCGTGCAGCGTTTGGCTGGGCATGATGCCTTAACCGGGATTGCCAACCGCCAGGGCTTCCAAACGCTGCTTGCCGCACGTTTGGCGGAGGACGAGGGCCGCGGCCTGACCCTCGGCCATCTTGATTTGGACAACTTCCGTCACGCCAACGATGCCCTCGGTTACCAAGGCGGCGACAGCCTGATTCGGCAAGTGGTGGCGCGGATCAAAGCGCCGCTGCAGGCCGGCGATCAAGTGGCCCGTTTGGGCAGTGATGAATTCGCCTTGTTGCTCGACAACCGCCGCGATCCGCAGCGCGCCGAGCGCCTGGCCGCACAGATTACCGAAGCCCTCGGCGAGCCGTACTGGATCGACGGCGAAAGCCTGCTGATTGGCTGCAGCCTGGGCTTGGCTCACTCCCGTGCCAACAGCAATGCTGACTCGTTGATGTGGCATGCGCACATCGCCATGCAACAGGCCAAGAGCCAGCAAGGTTGCACCTTTCATGTCTATAACGAGCGGATCAACCGCAGCGCACGCAACCAAGTTGACTTGGAAAGCGAGCTGCGCCGCGCCTTACGCCGTGATGAGCTGGAGCTGCACTACCAGCCGCGCCTGTGCCTGAAAACCGGAGGCGTTGTTGGTTTGGAGGCGCTGGTGCGTTGGCGGCACAGCCAGCATGGCCTGCTCGGGCCCAATGAATTTATACCGCTGGCCGAGGAAAGCGGGCTGATTGTGCCGCTCGGTTACTGGGTGATCAGCCGTGCGTTACGCGATATGCAGTGGCTGCTCGGGCGCGGTGTGCCGCCACTGCACATGGCCATCAACCTGTCGTTTCGCCAGTTTCAGGACAGCCAGTTGCTGCCGACCCTCAGCCGTTTAATCGAAGAGCGCGGGGTGGACGCGCAGTGGCTGGAGTTTGAACTGACGGAGACGGCGGTGATGCGCCGCAGTGATCAGGTGCAGCAGACCATGCTCGCTCTTGGGCGCCTCGGCGTGCGTTTCTCGCTGGATGACTTCGGCACCGGCTTCTCCTCTTTTGTGCACCTGAACAGCCTGCCAATCACCCTGCTGAAAATCGACAAGAGCTTTGTCGGCGGCATGGGCGAGCGCGCGGAGAATCGACAGCTGGTGCGGGCAATGATCAACCTGGCGCACAACCTCAACCTGCAGGTGGTGGGCGAGGGCGTGGAGAACGCCGAACAAATGGCGCTGCTGCGCCAGTATGGCTGCGATCAGGTGCAGGGTTACCTGATCAGCAAGGCCTTGCCGCTCAACGAATTGGCACGGTTTCTAGTGTTTGGCATGCGCCAGCCGTTGTTTGGGTTGAACAACAGCTGAGTGACTGGCTGATACCAAAAGGCCCGCACGTGCTGCGGGCCTTTTGGTTTTCAGGGTTTATTGCGCGGTGTTGGCCTCGCGCTGCGCCAGCTTTTGCTGGCGGTAGCTGATGGCGGCGGGCGGCACGGCGGTGACCTTGCCGGTTTCCAGCCAGCGCTTGAGGCGGTTGGCGTCGGCCATGTGGGTGTATTTGCCGAAGGCATCCAGCACCACGAACGCCACTGGGCGGTTATTCATCACGGTATTCATCACCAAGCAGCGGCCCGCCTCACCGGTGTAGCCGGTTTTGCTCAGCTGCACGCTCCAGCCGGGCTTGCGCACCAGGTTGTTGGTGTTGCGAAAACCCAGGGTGTAGTTGGGCTTGCGGAACGCTTGGGTCTTTTCCGAGGTGGTGCTGAACTGGCTGATCAGCGGGTACTGGCGTGCGGCCTTGAGCATCAGCACCAGGTCGCGGGCGCTGGAGACGTTGTGCTCCGACAAGCCGGTGGGCTCGACAAAGCGCGAATGCTTCATGCCCAGGGCGCGGGCCTTGGCATTCATCGCCGCGACAAAGGCCGCATGGCCGCCCGGGTAGTGGTGTGCCAGGCTGGCGGCGGCGCGATTTTCCGAGGCCATCAGGGCCAGCAGCAGCATATCGCGGCGGCTCAGCTCGCTGCCCACGCGCACACGGGAAAATACGCCGCGCATGTCATGGGTGTCGCGAATCATGATCGGCAGTTGCTGATCCAGCGGCAGCTTGGCGTCGAGGGTGACCATGGCGGTCATCAACTTGGTCACCGAGGCAATCGGCACCACGCTGTCGGCATTGCGCTCGTAGAGCACTTTATTGGTCTGCAGGTCGATCAGCAGGGCGCTGCCGGCGGCCAGGTCCTGTTGTTTGGCGGGGGCGGCCTGGGTGTTCGAGGCAACTACAACGCAGCTGCAGATCAGCAGCAGGCTTACTAGCGAATGGCGAATTTTCACAGAGCGCTTCACGGGTAGGTTAAGGGGGATGCAGCGCCGCCCAGTATACGGAAATCTGCGTCCGGGCTTGAACGGTGCGCGCTTAAATCGTCATGCGCTCGCGCTATAGTGCGACCGTTTTTATCGCCGTGAGTTGCCTATATGTCCGAACCGTCTGCGCCACCTGCTGTTAGCCTGCGCGAAGCCTTCTGGTTCTGGCTGAAGCTCGGCCTGATCAGCTTCGGCGGGCCGGCCGGGCAAATCGCGATCATGCATCAGGAGTTGGTGGAAAAGCGCCGCTGGCTGTCCGAGCGGCGTTTTCTCCATGCCCTGAACTACTGCATGCTGCTGCCGGGGCCAGAGGCGCAGCAGCTGGCCACTTATATCGGCTGGCTGCTGCACCGCACCTGGGGCGGGGTGATTGCCGGAGTGCTGTTCGTGCTGCCGTCGCTGTTTATCCTGATCGGCCTGTCCTGGCTGTATATCGCCTTCGGTGATGTGCCGCTGGTGGCGGGGATTTTCTACGGGATCAAGCCGGCGGTCACCGCCATCGTCATGCAGGCGGCCTGGCGCATAGGCTCACGGGCGCTAAAGAACAACTGGCTGTGGGGCATTGCCGGGGCGTCCTTTGTCGCCATCTTTGCCTTCAATCTGCCGTTTCCGTTGATCGTGCTTGGCGCGGCGCTGCTCGGCTATCTGGGTGGTCGACTGTTGCCGCAGCAGTTCAGCCTGGGTGGTGGGCATGCGCAACAGGGCAAGTCTTACGGCCCGGCGCTGATTGATGATGACAGTCCGGTGCTGCCGCATACGCGCTTTCGCGCGTCGCGCCTGGCGTTGTTGCTAGCGGTGGGTGCGCTGCTCTGGCTGCTGCCGATGGGCCTGTTGACCTGGCTGTATGGCTGGGACGGCACGCTGACGCAGATGGCCTGGTTCTTTACCAAGGCGGCGCTGCTGACCTTTGGCGGCGCGTATGCGGTGCTGCCGTATGTGTACCAGGGCGCCATCGGTCATTACGGCTGGCTGACGCCGACACAGATGATCGACGGCCTGGCCTTGGGCGAAACCACGCCGGGGCCGCTGATCATGGTGGTGGCGTTTGTGGCGTTTGTCGGGGCTTATCTGCAGCCGGTGTTCGGCGGCGAGTCGGGCTTTGTCAGCGGCGCGCTGGCGGCGGCGCTGGTCACCTGGTTTACCTTTCTGCCGTCCTTCCTGTTTATTCTCGCTGGTGGGCCGCTGGTAGAGTCGACCCATGGCGAGTTGAAATTCACCGCGCCGCTGACCGCGATTACCGCTGCCGTGGTCGGGGTGATTCTGAATCTGGCGCTGTTCTTTGCCTACCACGTGCTCTGGCCGCAAGGCTTTACCGGCACTTTCGACTGGCCGTGGCGGCGGTGCTGGCGCTGCTGCGCTTTAAGCGTGGGGTGATGGAGGTGCTGCTGGTGTCGGCGCTAGCCGGGTTGGCGGTGTATCTATTGCGTTGAAGTCGCGCGCCCGCTGCCAAGGCAACGGGCGCGCTGTTTGTTAGAGAAACCAGCGGTATTCCCGCGCACTGACTTCCTGCATAAAGGCCAGGTGGTCCTGGCGCTTGTTTTCGCAGTAGACCATCACGAACTCACTGCCCAGGCCCTGGTTGACCACCGGATGGTCGCGCATGGCGCTGACTGCGCCGAGCATGTCCTGAGGGAAGTCGATGCCGCTCTGGCGGTTTTCGTTGAGCGGGGCAATCGGCTCCTGGCCGGCATCCAGGCCGTGTTCCATACCGGTGAGAATCGCCGCCAGCACCAGATAAGGGTTGGCATCGGCGCCGGCCAGGCGGTGTTCGATGCGCAGGTTCTTGCCGTCTGACTCGGGGATGCGGATGCACGCGTCGCGGTCCTCATAACCCCAGCTGGCGCGGCTGGCGGCGTTGACCATGGCGCCGTAGCGGCGGAAGGCGTTGTGGTTGGCGGCGAAGATCGGCATGCAGTGCGGCAGCAGTTCCAGGCAGCCGGCCACGGCGTGGCGCAGCGGGCGCTGCTCATCGGCGGCCAGCAGGTTGTTGCCGGCCGCGTCATACAGGCTGACGTGCACATGCATACCGCTGCCCGGCGCCTGCAGGTAGGGCTTGCTCATAAAGCTGGCGCGCTGGCCGTGCTTGAGCGCCACGCCACGGGTGCTGCGGCAGAACAAGGCGGCCCAGTCGGCGGCGCGTAGGCCGTCGTCGCAATGGCCGAAGTTGATCTCGAACTGGCCGGGGCCAAGCTCGGCGGTGATCACGTTGGCGTCCACGCCCTGCTCATTGGCAGCGTCGACGATCTCGTGCAGCACATCGCTAAAGCGCGACAGGCGTTCAATGTGCATGTTCGGCTGGTCATCGGCATCGTCGCACAGCGGGTCGCGGGGGAACTGCGGCAAGCCGTCTTGCAGCTTGCGATCAAACAGATAGAACTCCAGCTCGAAGGCCACCACCGGACGGATACCGCGTGTTGCCAGGCGCTTGAGCACGCGGGCGAGTACTTCGCGCGGTTCGAATTCGATCGGCGCTTCGGTGCCGTCGGAGCTGATCAGCATCTGCCCCAGCGGCTGGCTTTCCCAGCGTACGGGTTTGAGCGTGCCGGGGATCAAGCGGCGTGGGGCGTCCGGGTCGCCGTCGTTAAAGCAGTAATCGCCAATCGGGTGCAGGCCGCCTTGTACGCCGAGGAGCACGCAGTTTTGCGGGATTTTCAGCGGGCTGCCGGCGGCGACCTTCTCGAGCATGTCGATGGGGTAGCGCTTGCCGTAGAAATGCCCGGGAATATCCAGGCTGATCAGGTCGACATAGCGCACCTCGGGGTGGGCGCTGCGGAAGGCGCGGACTTCGCTGAGCAGGTCGGGGAATGCTGTTGTTATTGTCATGGTGGTATTTGCGCGGGTTAGGTGAAAACCCAAAGCACTCGTGTGGGTAAGTCGGAAAGGTTGGCGTAGCGAAACTGTGCGTGCGGCGGCAATTGGAAGCTGTCATTCGGGCCGAGGGTGACCGGCGCGGCGGCGTCGCCGTACCAGATGGTCAACTCGCCTTCGAGGACAAAGCCGCCTTGTTCGGAGCTGTCGTTCAGGTGACCGTCGCCGCTGGTGGCACCGGGGTCCAAACGGCTTTCGAGCATGGAGAAGCCGCCGGCCATGGTCGGTGAGGCCAGCACATCGGTGATGCCGCCGGCGTAGTACAGCGTGCGGCGCTCGTCGGGACGTGTGACCCAGGGCACGTCGCGTGGCTTGCTCAGGCTGTAGAAATAGGTGGTCGGCACGCCGAGGGTTTCGCTGATCGCGGTGAGGTCAGCCACGGTCGGGCGCGACAGGCCGCGTTCGACCTGGGAGAGAAAGCCCACCGAGCGGTCGATGCGCGCGGCCAGCTCACCGAGGGTGAGGTTCTTGTGCTTGCGCAGGTCGCGGATCAGGATCGCCAGACCTTCGACTTCTTCCTGCATATCCATGGTCAACTTCCTTAAATCACATCGCGCAGGCGATACCAAGCCTTGCCCACCGCTTCGATCGGTGCGGCGAGCAGGTCGCCGCCGGGGAAGCGTGGGTTGCTCAGGCCTTGGTACAGCTCAAGCAGGTCGGCGTCACCGAGGATCGCATCGCTCACTGCGCGGGCGGCGGCCAGGGTCGGCAGGATGCCGTGGCCAGAGAAGCCTTGTAGCCAGTACTTCTGCCCGTTGCGGCCGACATCCGGGGTGCGCTGCATCGTGCAGTCGATATGCCCGCCCCAGCCGTAGTCGATTTGCACGCCGCGCAGTTGCGGGAACACCCGCTCCAGATACGGCCGGGTGGCCGCCGGCACGTCCGCTGGGATGCCGCCGAGGTAGGTGCAGCCGCCGCCGAACAGCAGGCGATTGTCCGGGGTGACGCGGAAGTAGTCCGGTACGAACTGGTTGTCGATGGCGCAAGTGCCCTGCGGGAACAGCGAGCGTGCCAGTTCCGGATCCAGCGGTGCGGTGGCGACTTGGTAGGAGCCGACCGGCAGCAGGCGTTTCGCCAGGTGTGGGTCGAGCTTATCGATGTAGGCGTTGCAGGCCATTACCAGCACATCGCTGCGCACTTCACCGTGCTCGGTGCGCGCCACATAACCGCCCGCCGTCTCTTGATAGCTCAACGCTTTGGTCTGTTCGAAAATCTGCCCGCCCGCTGCTTCAATGGCTGTTGCCAGGCCCTGGGCTAATTTCAGTGGGTTGAGGTGGGCGGCGCCGCTGTCATGCAGCGCGGCCAGGTAGCGCGGGCTGGCAATCCACTCGGGTAGCTGCTCTTTGGGAATAAAGCTCAGCTGGGTGTAGCCGTACTTTTGCTCGGCTTCTTCCAGGCTCTCCTGCAACTGCTTTACGCGGCGCGGCAGCACGGCGGTGTAGATGGCGCCGGTGCGGTAATCGATATCGAAGTTGTGCCGTGTGGGCAGCTCGCGCATTTCATCGGCGGCCCAGACCATGCTGTCCCACAAGCGGCGGGCGCGTTCCAGACCAAGGGCCTTCTCGAACGGCGGCATATCACAAGACCAGCCCGGCAGTGCCTGACCACCGTTACGCCCGGAGGCCGCCCAAGCCAGGCGGCTGGCTTCCAGCAGCACCACCTTTTTGCCGGCCAGGGCCAGGCGCAGGGCCGTGTGCAGGCCGCTGAAGCCGCCGCCGATGATCAGCACATCGCATTGCAACGCTTCCTGCAGGCGCGGGCGCAGCGGGATCGGACCTGGGTAGGTGCCGGCGTAGTAAGTGCCGATATGCTGGGCGGATTGTTTGAACATGGCGCGCCTCGTGAAATTTATTTGAATAATTTCATGAAAACTTACGCCATAAATTTCATAAAGCCAAGTGCGAGTCGCTTTTAGCGCTTGCCCAATAACAAAAAGCCGACCCTAAACAGGGTCGGCCTTTACGTGTTGCGCGGCTCTAGCCAAGTGCTTACTTGGGCAGCACCACCGAGTCGATGACGTGAATCACGCCGTTGCTGGTCTGGATGTCGGCAGCCACGACCGAGGCACCGTCAACGGTAACGCCATTGCTGGTATCCAGCGTCAGGTCACCACCTTGTACGGTTTTCAGGCCAGTTTTGCCGGCCAGGTCAGCCGCCATCAACTTGCCCGGTACCACGTGGTAGGTGAGCACGGCGGTGAGCTTTTCCTTGTCGGCCAGCAGGGCATCAAGGTCGCTCTTGGGGATCTTGGCGAATGCCGCATCATTGGGCGCGAAGACGGTGAAAGGGCCATCACCCTTGAGGGTGTCCACCAGGCCGGCGGCGGTAACGGCGGTTACCAGCGTGTTGAATTGACCGGCGGCGACAGCGGTGTCGACGATGTCTTTCTTGTCGCCGTGCATGTCGGCAAAGGCCGGCATCGCCGCGACGGTCAGGGTAGCGGTGGCTAGCATCAGCGTGCGCTTAAGGCGCTGGGTGGTCGAGCTTAGTTGAGCAAACATAAAAATCTCCTGATACAGGGTTATTTGTTTTGCACAACGTTTGTACAACAATTCTGCGCCTAGTTCCGGCTTTGACATGATTTGTAAAGCTTGAATGGCGCGTGCTGCGACCGTGCCCTCGCGGTAACCGGGGTTAGTGCGAGGTTCGAAGGGCGTGACCGTGGCTACTTGTGGGCGGTGGCAGAGAAGCGTTATTGCCCCCGATTTCTCCGGGCTGCACATAGGCTATCAAAACCACCGGCACCGGCTTGATGTCGATCTGCCGCGCGGTATGGGCCAGTGTTTGCGGGCCGTCCATGCCCGGCATCATCACGCCCAGCAGGATAAAGTTGGGGGCAAAGTCGTGCAGGTGGTCCAGTGCGTCCTGACCGCAGACGCAGCTGAGGACCTGAAAACCGCCGACACCCTCCAGGGCCCGTTTGGTCACTGCCTGGATCGAGGGGCGTCTTCCACATGCAGGATGCGTTGCAGGTCAGGCATGCGGAGTGTCCCCGGAGTGTGCTGGCGATTTGGCTATCGCCCCTCTGGCGCCAGATTAGTCAGTTCGAACCAGAACGTCGCGCCATGGCCGGGGGTTGAGTCAAAACCAATCTGCCCGCCCATGCGTTCGATGATTTCCTTGCTGATCGCCAGGCCCAGGCCGGTGCCGCCTTTTTGCCGGGTATCGGTGGCGTCGGCCTGGGAGAATTTGCTGAAGATCCGCGCCTGAAAGTTTTCCGGAACGCCGGCGCCCTGGTTGGTCACGCTGACGCGAACACGGTCGTCGTGCTGCTGCGTGCTGATCTGCACGGTTTGCCCTTGGGGCGAGAACTTGGCCGCATTCGACAGAAAGTTGGCCAACACTTGGGTCAGGCGCAGCTTATCAACGCTGACCACGGCCTGGTTCGGCGGGCCCTGCAGTGTGAGGTGCACTTGGTAATGGCTGGCGTAGGGCTGGTTTTCCTCCACGGCCTGCTCCAGCAGCGGTTGCAGGGCTTCGTCGCGCAGGTTGAAGAGCATCTTGCCTGCCACCAGCTTGTCCATGTCGAGCAAGTCGTTAATCAGCAGGTTGAGGCGCTGGCTGTTGTCTTGGGCGATTTGCAGCATCTGCTGCATGCTGGCCGGCACCGGACCCAGGGCCCCGCCATTGATCAGGCCGAGGGAACCGGCAATCGCGGTCAACGGTGTGCGCAGCTCATGGCTTACGGTGGAGACGAACTCGTTTTTCATCCGCTCGATGCGTTTGCGCTCGTCGATGTCGCGGATCACCGCAATAAAGCGCCGCTCGCCCTGGTGGCTGATCTGCGAGATGGCCACCTCAATGGCGAAGGTTTCGCCATTACTGCGCATGGCGGTCATCTCGATTTCTTTACCGAGGACCTGGCGGATGCCGGTTTTGAGGAAATGGTTGACGTAGCGGGCGCGCATCGAACGCTGTGGTTCGGGCAGCAGCAGAGTGGCGCGGTGCCCGGAGACTTCCAGGTGGCTGTAGCCGAAGATACGTTCGGCCGCGTGGTTGAAGGTTTCGATATAACCCTGTTGATCGACGGTGATGATCGCGTCGAGTACGTTGTTGAGCAGGGTGCGCAGGTAATCCTCGCGTTCGCGAATGGCCATTTCCGCGGCGATTCGCTCGCTGAAGTCCTGAATTTGCGAGACAAAGTGTGAGGGTTGGTGATCACTGTCGCGAACCAGCGCCACGCTGAGCAACACCCAAATGATGCGCCCCTGGCTGTCGAAGTAGCGCTTTTCCATCTGGTAGGTGCTGATTTCACCGGCCAGCAGCTCCTCGATATTGTGCAGGTCTGCGTCCAGATCATCGGGGTGGGTGATCTGTTGAAAGTCGGTGCTCAGCAATTCTTGACGGCTGTAGCCGAGCATCTCGCAGAGCTGATCGTTGACTTCCAGCCACCGGCCTTGCAGGGAGACGAGGGCCATGCCCTGGGGCGCGGTGCTGAAGGCACTGCTGAACCGCTGTTGGCTAAGCAGCAACTTGTCTTCCACATCCTTGCGGTCGCTGATGTCCCAGATAAACCCGGCAACCCATTGCAGCTGCCCCTCACTGTTGAATTCGCCACGGCCCTTTTCCCGCACCCACACGCTGCGGCCGTCGGCATGCAGCAGCCGGTACGTCAGTTCGAAGGACTCCTGCCGTTCGATAGCCGCCACCGCGCGGTAGGTAATGGGCCGGTCGTCGGGGTGCACCAGGCTGGAGAAGCTGCGCACCGCATTGTTGATGAAGTCACTGGCGGGATAGCCGCTGAGGGCCTGAATCTCGTCGCTCAGGTAGCTCATGGTCCAGTTCGCATCACTGCGGCAGCGGTACACCGCGCCGGGCAGGTTGGCCACCAGGCCACGGAAGCGCGTCTCACTTTTTTGCAGGGCGCGAGTGGTCTGGTGCAAGTCGTTGATGTCGCTGGCGATGCCCAGGTAGCCGCTGATCGCGCCCTCGGCATCGCGCATGGTGCTGACGGTGAGGTTGACGATGCGCTGCTCAGCGTTTTTGCGCCGGTAGGTCCACTGGCGGGTTTCGGGTTCGCCTTGATCGGGGAGGTGGGTAAACACGGCAAAGCCGCTGATTTGCACCCCGAATCGCTGGCTCAGCTGACCGCCGCGCGCCTGGATTTCCTCGGCGAGGTGGAACAGCGCCGGGCTTTGCTGGCCGATCACTTCCGTGCTGCGATAGCCCAGCAGGCGTTCGGCGCCCGAGTTGAACAGGGTGATCAGGCCGCTGCTGTCGGTGGTGATGATGGCCACGCCAGTGGCCGAGTCGAGTATCGCCTGCAGGAAGCGCCGTGCATCGCGGATCTGCTCTTCGTGTTGCAGGCGCTCGAGGGAGGCGCCAACCCAGCGGGCGAACAGGCGCATGAACTCGCTGTCGGCTTCATCGAACAACGTACTGCGGGCTGCGCTTGAGGAAAAGGACAGCGTGCCAAAGCGCTGGCCGGCGACCCAGATACTGGTGCCGATGTAACTTTCCAGGGCAAACAGCGGGTAGCAGGGGTGCGCGGCGTATTCACTGGCGCCCATGGCGGCAATGGCCAGCACATCGTTGCTCCGCAGCGCGATGCTGCAGTAGGTATCGCCGAGGGCAAAGTGCTGGTCATCCTGCAGGCTGTCAGGCGGTGATACCTGCACCATCACCCGATAATCCTGCGCCTCGATCTGGCTGATGATGCCGATCGGCATGCCATAGAACTGCGCACCCAGCTGCAGGGCCTGGCGCAGTTGCTCTTTTGTACTGAGCTTGGGCAGCGCGGCAATTTCGTTGAGCGCGCGCAGGGCTGCCTGTTGGCGCTGCATGCGTTGCTGGGCGTGCTCGCGCTGCTGATCACGGCGCAGCGCATCCAGCAACTGGCCGAGGGTGGTCAGCAATGGCTGTAACCGGGTGGTGAAGTCGGCGCTGTAGCCGCCCTCGCGGTTGGCCAGGCCGAGCATGCCCACAAGCTCGCCGTTGGCATGAATCGGCAGGCCGGCAAATGCCAGTAGTGGCGGGTGCCCCGGTGGCAAACCGGCGCTTTGCGGGTGGTTGGCGGGGTCGTTGCTGATCAGCGGCTGGCCACTGCGAATCACCTGGCCGAACAGGCTGTCGAGGTTACGAAACGCCAGACCTTGCGGCGCATGGGCCGCGTAGAACGCACGGCTTTGTTCATCCCAGGCGATATTGCTGATGGCGAAGGTGCGCAGATAGGGCGCGCCGAGGTCGTCGAGCAGGATTTCACCCACAAACCCGAACTGGCTGGCGCTGACTTCGAGAATCCGTGTGAGCAGGGTGTCGAAGGCTTCGCGCTGGTTGTCCGCATTGATATAGGCCGCCTGCACCTGGGTAATCAGCGCCAGCAGTTGGCGCGACTCTTCGGTTTGCTGATGCTTGGTCTGCAGTTCGCTGTGATGCTGGCGCATCAACGCCTGGCTGCTGTGCCGAGTGGCTTGCAGCAGCAACAGCAGCAGCGCTTCGGCGGCGAGCCAGGCCAGCAGCCATTTGCCCAGCAACCAGCGTTTATCGCGCTCATACAGGGTGTACTGCTCGGTGACATCGCGCCAGGTCAGGGCCAGCAAAGGGCTGTCGCTTAAGCGGGTAGCGGCTTGGTAGTCGCTTAAGCGCACTTGATTGAGCAGGTAGGTTCGCGCTTGATCATCCAGCAGTTTGAAGGTGTTGCCTGCCTTGGGGTCAGGCAGGCGTTGCTGCGCCTTCCAGCGTTGCACCTGCACTTGGGAAAAGCCCGCCAGGTGCCAGTATTCACTGCCCGCAACAGCTGCGCCGGGCGCCTCGCCATGGCTATCCGGCATCGCTGTTGGGCGCTTGAGCAGCAGGGCGACGCCCGCCTCCAGCTCGTTATCCAGCTGTTGCAGGTTGTTCAGCAGATCCAGGCTGACTTCTAACGCACCGACGTTTGATGTGTCCGCTGGGCCTGCCACACGCAGCGGCACGATGGCGTGCATGCTCAGGTTTTCGCCATCCACCGTCATACCTGTGGTGACCGAGGACTGGCGCAGGCTGTCGAGTAGCATGGGCCGCTGTGCGGCCGGAAAGTCGGTAAACCGCTGTGGCTCATGCACCCGCAGTAGCACCTCAGCGTTGGGCGCCAGATGCACCGACAAGGCAAACGCGCGGATGTTTTGCAGCTCGCGCCAGCGCGGGCTGAGGTGGTTATACAGCTGGCTGCGAATGCTGTTCAGGCCCTGTTGGTTCGCCGGGTCGTTGCTGTGCAAGGCATGAGCCTGGCGCACCAGCTCGACCAGCTCGGCGTCAGCGGCAAGCATCTCGCCGAGCAATTGTGCTTGCTTCTGCAACTCCTGCTGGCTGTTGCGCAGGGTCAGGCTTTGCAGCTCATGCTGTTTGGCCAGTTGCAGGTTCCACAAGGTTTCCCGTTCATTCAGGGCAAAACCGCCCAGCAAGCTGAAGAAGATCGCCAGGGCGAGGCTGCCAAGGCTGACGATCCAGTAAATGGTGGTGGGTTTGCTCGGCTTATCCATCAATCAGGCTCATTACAGGCGTGCATAGAGGCTCTTGGGGTCACTGCAATTCGCTTGCGGCCACGCTATGACGCGGGCCGGGTCTATCACTGGGTTGCTGCGGCGCAGGCTGGTGATCGGTATGCGCCGATCGGCGCTGCTGCGGTCGTCAGTTACGGCCGGTCTGAGTTATGCCTCAGTGCGTTGCGCGCCGGAGCGCGCAGCTAATTGCCGCGTCAGCTGTTCTGCCGGTTGTGGATGACCGAAATAATAGCCCTGGCCATGGTCGCAGCCGAGCTGCTGGAGTAACTCGATCTGCTCAATGTGCTCAATGCCCTCCGCCAATACCTTGAGCCCTAGGCTGTGGCCGAGGCCGAGCACCGCGCGGGTGATCGCCACATCGCTTGGGTCATGCGGCAGGCCGCGGACAAAGCTTTGGTCGAGCTTGAGCTTATGCACCGGCAGGCGCTTGAGGCGCGCCAGGGAGCTGTAGCCCGTGCCGAAGTCATCAATGGCCAGGCGTATGCCGAGTGCGCGCAAACGTTCGAGCAAAGCCAGCGCGGCGTCGGGGTTGTCCATCACCGCGCTTTCGGTGACTTCCAGCTCCAGATGGCCTGGGTTGAGGCCGGTGCGGCGCAGTACCTCGGCCACCTGTTGGTCGAGCTTGCCGCGGCTGAACAGGCGGCTGGAGACATTCACCGCGACGAATTGCAGGGTATGACCGGCGGCTTGCCAAGCGACCATCTGCAGGCAGCTTTGCTCCAGCACCCAGGCATCGATGGTGCCGATCAGCCCGCTTTCTTCGGCTATCGGGATAAATTCACCGGGCGCGACCAAGCCGCGCTGCGGATGTTGCCAGCGCACCAGGGCTTCGACCCCGATCATCTCTTGCTTGCGCAGGCAAATCAGCGGCTGGTAGTAAACGCACAGCTCTTGGTTATCCAGGGCGTGGCGCAGGGCACTGGCCAGTTCGACGCGTTGGCGGGCGTGTTCGGTCAGCTCTTGGCTGTAGAACGCGTAGCTCTCGCGGCCGCTGCTCTTGGCCTTGAATAACGCCGAATCGGCATTGCGCAGCACCTGGCCGACATCGCCCGCCTCAAAGGGATACAGGCTGACGCCGATGCTGGCGGTGACGAACAGCTCTTGCTGGTCGATCCTGAATGGCTGGGTCAGGTTGGCCTGCAGACGTTGAGCCATCACCGCCGCCTGTTCGGCGCCGTTGCAGTTCTCGTAGAGCAGGCCGAACTCGTCGCCGCCCAGGCGCGCCAGGGTCATGTTGTTGCCAAGCTGCTGGCTGAGGCGCTCGCCCACCTCTTTTAGTAGCAGGTCGCCAATGCTGTGGCCGAGGCTTTCATTGATGTTTTTGAAATGGTCGAGGTCGATCAGCAGGACTGCGCCGTTTTGGCCGTCGAGTCTGGCGCGCTCAAGGGCGTGCTCAACGCGCTCAGTAAACAGCAGGCGGTTGGGCAGGTTGCTCAGCGGGTCGTGGTGGGCCAGGTAGTCGAGCTCGCGTTGTGAGCGTTTCAGCGCGCTGATATCGGAGAACACCGCAACGTAATGGCTAAGGTTGCCTTGTTCATCGTGGATCACCCGGATGCATTGCCATTGCGGGTAAATCTCGCCGCTTTTGCGCCGGTTCCACACCTCGCCACTCCAGGTGCCGCGGTTTTGCAGGGCATTCCACAGGCTTTCGTAGAAGCTTTTATCGTGGCGGCCGGATTTCAGCAGGCTCGGCGACTCGCCGATGATTTCCGCCTCGCTGTAGCCGGTGATGCGGCTAAAGGCCGGGTTGCAGTGCACGATACGCTGCTGGGCATCGGTCACCAGTACGCCTTCCTGGGTCGCATCAAATACCGCCGCGGCCTGGCGCAGGCTGTCTTCATCCTGACGCCGCTGGGTGATGTCACTGGCGGTGCCAATCAGTCGCTCCGGCTGGTCATGCTCATCGAGCAGCAGGCGCCCGCGTGATTGAATCCAGCGGTAGCTGCCATCCTGATGCAGCAAGCGGTAGTTAACTTCATAAGGCGCCTGGTTGCGCGCAGCCAGACGCTGCTGCAGGTTGCGCTCAAAAGCCACGCGGTCATCCGGGTGCAGGCGTTGCAGCCATTGCTGTTCATCGCTCAGGGCGGTGGCGGGGATGCCGAGCAGGTCGGCGTAGCCGGGGGAGAAATACACCCTATGGTTTTGCAGGTCTAAGTCCCACATGCCGTCTTTGGCGGCTTCAATGGCCAACTCCAGACGCTTTTCACTGGCTTGCAGGGCCTGATTGGCCTGCTGGTACTGGTGCTGATGGTTGCGTAAAACGCTGTACAGCAGGGCAGCGGTAAGCAGCACAAACACCAATCCCTTCAGCAGTTGTGCCCATTCTAGTTGGGGTTGGGGCAGCTCCAGGGCAGCCAGCACACCATCGCCCAAGAGCACCCAGAGTACTGCGGCCAGCAAATAGCGGAGGGTCGGGCGCCAAGCGCCGTGGGCAACATTCATGGGTTAACAATTGATCCTTTTTCTTGAGCCGGCAGTATAGGTGTTTAAAGGGGGGCGGCATTCTTATGCAAAAGACCAACTGGTTTTCTGATCCGGGTCAGGGATAATACTTCTGACGTGTGCTAAAAAGCGGCGGCGTCTTTCCTTCTGCACGAGGCACATGATCCATGTGGTACAACGGTTTTCTTGATCTGTCGGTATGGCAGTTGATTGCAGTCACGCTAGTGATGACGCACGTGACCATCGTCAGCGTAACGGTTTATCTGCATCGCTACTCCGCGCACCGTGCGCTGGAGCTGCATCCGGTGCTGAAACACTTCTTCCGTTTCTGGCTGTGGCTGACCACCGCGCAGAACACCCGCGAGTGGACCGCGATCCACCGTAAGCACCATGCCAAATGCGAAACTGTCGATGACCCGCACAGTCCGGTGATTAAAGGCCTGGGCACTGTGCTGCGTACCGGCGCCGAATTGTACGCCGAAGAAGCGAAGAACCCGGAAACCTTGCGTATTTATGGCAAGAACTGCCCGGAAGACTGGATCGAGCGCAACCTTTATTCGCGTTTCCCCATGGCGGGTATCAGCCTGATGGCGGTGATCGATCTTGCGTTGTTCGGCGCGGCGGGTATCACCATCTGGGCGATCCAGATGATGTGGATTCCTGTGTGGGCGGCGGGTGTGATCAACGGCCTCGGCCATGCTGTCGGCTATCGCAACTTCGAATGCCGCGATGCCGCCACCAATCTAGTGCCCTGGGGCATCCTGATCGGCGGTGAAGAGCTGCACAACAATCACCACACTTATCCGAACTCAGCCAAGCTGTCGGTGAAGGCATGGGAATTCGACATGGGCTGGTTCTGGATCAAGCTGTTCAGCGTCTTCGGTCTGGCCAAGGTGCAGCGCGTTGCGCCCATCGCTCACCGGGTGGAAGGCAAGCGTAGCCTAGACATGGATACCGCCATGGCCATCCTCAACAACCGTTTCCAGATCATGGCGCAGTACCGCAAGCTGGTTATTGCACCGCTGGTGCAGCAGGAGCTGGCCAAGGCCGATGCCTCCGTGCGCCATCACTTCCACCGCGCCAAGCGTCTTTTGTCGCGTGAGCCGAGCCTGCTCGACGAAGGCCACCAGGCACGCATCCAGCGCATGTTGGAGCAGAGCCAGGCACTCAAGGTAATCTACGAGAAGCGTCTGGCCCTGCAGCAGATCTGGGTAAAAACCAGCGCCAATGGCCATGACATGCTCGAAGCCATCAAGCACTGGGTGAGCGACGCCGAGGCCAGCGGTATTCAGTCGCTGCGCGAATTTGCCGAGCAGTTGAAAACCTATTCGCTGCGTCCGGTCAACGCCGCTTAATCCAGTGTTCTCCGCCAAGCCCGCCATTGCAGCGGGCTGGTGTTTCTGCGGTCCACTCACGACAAGAAGGGCGGGTAGCGCAGCCTATCCTTGCTTGAGCGTGCAATGCCAAACCGCAGGGTACTGGTGGGTTAGTTCGTTGCTGCAGCGGCTTTGGTTGGCGATAACCCGCCTTTTGGGGTTTTTTGATCGGCAATAATCCGCCTATAGGCTTGCTGGTCGTGTGGTCAAAACCCTTATTGCTGATTTCCAACGCGTTGAAATACAGGCGCTTACCCGCTTTCCCGGCGGCTGGCACAGTATCTGCCTAAGCTCAGCGCACAACGGCCGTGAGCGTCGGCCGACAATAACAATGAAGAGACCTACACCATGATTGTTAGCCGTCCGCTGCTCTGTGCTCATTCCCCAGCTCGCGCTGACTGCCTTTACGTGCCCACCTGATTTTGTTTATTACCCGGCCTTTGTTGATGTGGGCAGACGTTTGCCTGCCTGTTTATGGCCCTGTAATAACCCCGAATTCGGTGCGCGCCTGCCGCTTCACTGGCTGAAGACAGTACCGTGCCGATGTGCAACCCACACAACTGGAGAACCATAATGAGAAAAACCTCCCTGGCCCTGGCCGTTGCTGCCAGCACCCTGGGCTTGTCCCTGAGCCAAGCGGCGTTTGCCGACTTTATTGGTGACAGCAAGGCCACCCTCGAAGCCCGTAACTTCTATTTCAACCGCGATTTCCGTCAAGGCAACAGCGAGGCTCCGTCGCAGAGCCAGTCCAAGCAGGAAGAGTGGGCGCAAGGCTTTATTTTGCGCGCTAATTCCGGTTTCACCGATGGCACAGTTGGCTTCGGCGCCGACGCGATTGGCATGTTCGGTTTTAAGCTGGATTCCGGTGGTGGCACTTCGGGCAGCGGTTTGCTGGTGCCGGATGGTTCCGGTGGTTCGCAGGACAACTCTTCCGATTTGGCTGTGGCTGCCAAGGTCAAGCTGTCCAACAGCACCCTGCGCGTTGGTCAAATGCAGTTTAAAAATGCTGCCATCGCTTCCAGCGACAGCCGCTTGCTGCCACAGGTTTTTGAAGCAGGGCACCTGGTCTCTCAGGAAATTGACGGCCTGATGCTGGAGGCTGCGCACATCCGCGAAGTAAACAACCGTAACTCTAATGATTACGAAGACATCTCCATCACCAATAGCTTTACCAGTAAAACTGGCGCTGTAGGCACGCGCGGTATTCGTTTGAGCGGCGGCGCTACCTCCGATTCGTTCGACTTTATCGGCGGCACCTACAAAATCAGCAAAGACCTGACTGCTGGTTATTACTATTCCAACATGGACGAACTGTACAAACAGCACTCCTTCAACGCTGTGCATGTACTGCCGCTGAGCGACAAGCAAAGCTTGAAGACTGACCTGCGATACGCTCGTTCTACCGACGATGGTAATCGCAGTAACGTAGACAATACGGCCATTGGCGCCATGGTTACCTACGGCCTAGACGGTCACGCTTTCGGGTTGGGTTACCAGAAGATGAGCGGCGATACCGGCTTTGCCTATATCAATGGCACCGACCCGTTCCTGGTTAACTATGTACAGATCGGTGACTTTGGTAACAAAGACGAGAAGTCCTACCAGGCACGCTATGACTTCAACTTTGCCTCTATCGGTATTCCGGGTCTGACATTCATGACCCGCTACCTGACCGGTGACAACGTCGACCGTGGTCGCAACGTTTCCGAAGGCAAAGAGTGGGAGCGTAATACCGAGCTGATGTATGTATTCCAGGAAGGTACGTTTAAGAATCTGGGCGTGCGCTGGCGCAATGCGTCTGTGCGCTCAAACTTTGCCAACGACATCGACGAAAACCGTCTGATCGTCAGCTACACCTTGCCGCTGCTCTGATTGCGGTGGTGATGGGTGAGTGGGTGTATCCCGCTTGGCTCATGCAGCAGCAGAAACCCGGACTTTGTTCCGGGTTTTTTTACGCCCGCGATTCATGGTGGCGTACGGGCTTGCCGATCAATATATAAAATAATATATTGTTTTTACGTTAACTGAGTTGTGTGCCATGAAACCAGATGAAGCCTCATTCGATATCCAGCAGCTGCGCGCCAATGCCGAAGCGGCCGGGCAGCTGCTTAAAGCGCTGAGTAACCCGGACCGCCTGCTGCTGCTGTGTCAGCTCTCTCAGGGTGAGCTGAACGTCAGCGAGTTGGAGGCCAAATTGGGTATTCAGCAGCCGACCCTGTCACAACAACTGGCCGTACTGCGTCGTGAGGGGTTGGTGGCCACCCGCCGTGAAGGCAAGCAGATTTATTACTGCATCAGCAGCCCAGCGGCGTTGGCGGTGATTAATACGCTCTATCAGCAGTTCTGCGCAGGCACTGAATAATGGCTATTGATTGGTACAACTTTACCCCCTGGAGTGCCCTGGCAGGCGGTGCATTGATTGGCGTGGCGGCAAGTGTGTTTGTGGTGATGAATGGCCGTGTCGCGGGCATTAGCGGTTTGCTTGGCAGCGTGTTGGCACGCGGCGAAGGGCGAGGCGAGAAGGCGCTGTTTCTGCTCGGTGTGCTGCTCGCGCCGCTGCTTTGGCAACTGTTTAGTCGCCTGCCTGTGATTGAGATTGATACGAGCTGGGGCGCGCTGCTTATCGCAGGCGTGCTGGTGGGTCTCGGCACCCGCTACGGCTCGGGGTGCACCAGTGGTCATGGCGTGTGTGGTTTGTCGCGCTTATCGCCGCGGTCATTGGCGGCCACCCTGGGTTTTATGGCGGCGGGCTTCGCTACGGTGTTTGTCCTTCGCCACCTGCTGGGGGGCTGAGCATGCGCAAGGTGATGGCTTTTCTCGCGGGGGTGATGTTCGGTATTGGCCTGCTGGCGGCAGGCATGACCAACCCGGCCAAAGTGCTGGCTTTTCTTGATGTGGCGGGTCACTGGGACCCTTCGTTGGCATTTGTTATGGCAGCCGCTATTGGCGTGGCGTTTTTGCCCTTCAGCTGGGCGCGGCTGCAGCGCACCAGCTTACTTGGTGCGCCCATGCAACTACCCGGCAAACGCGAGCTGGATCGCCGGCTGATTGGCGGCAGCCTGCTGTTTGGCGTGGGCTGGGGGATTGCCGGCATCTGCCCAGGGCCGGCCGTGGCGATGCTGCTGACAGGGCGCTGGCAGGTGTTGTTGTTCGTGGTGGCGATGCTGGCGGGAATGATTGTGTTTACTGCGCTGGAACGCCGGCGCGGGTAATTGATGATCGGGAGATCACTATGAAAGCAAATGTTGGCACCCTCGACCGTAGCCTGCGCATTGCTGCAGGCCTGATTCTGATTGGCTTAAGCCTGAGCGGCGTGATTGGCTTATGGGGGCTGATTGGCCTTGTGCCGCTGGCCACCGGCTTGTTGCGATCGTGTCCGGCGTACTCGCTGTTAGGCATCAATACCTGCAAGACCAACGGTTAACCTACCGCAATACTGACCGGCTTGGCCGGTCAGGCTGGAGTTGCCATGCCACCGCTCATCCAGGCTTTTTTCGACCCTGCCACCTCGACGTACAGTTACGTCGTCAGTGACCCTGCCACTGCGCAGTGCGCGATTATCGACTCCGTGCTGGACTACGATGCCGCCGCCGGGCGTACCCGTTATACCAGCGCTGACCGCTTAATCGCCTACGTCCGTGAGCACGGTCTGAGCGTGCAGTGGTTGCTGGAAACCCACGTACATGCTGATCACCTTTCCGCCGCGCCCTATCTCAAGGCGGCGCTGGGCGGCCGTTTGGCGATAGGTGAGCAGATCCGCACCGTGCAAACCACCTTCGGCACGCTGTTCAATGCCGGTAGCGAGTTTGCGGTCGATGGTCGCCAGTTCGACCAGCTGTTTCAGGATGATCAGGCGTTTCTGATTGGCACGCTGAGCGCTCGCGCCCTGCATACGCCTGGGCATACGCCGGCCTGCATGACCTACCTGATTGGCGATGCCGCATTTGTCGGCGACACCCTGTTTATGCCGGATTACGGCACCGCGCGCTGTGATTTCCCCGGCGGCGATGCACGCACCCTGTACCGTTCGATTGCCCGGCTATTTGCCCTGCCGGCCAGCACGCGGCTGTTTATGTGTCACGATTACCTGGCGCCGGGCCGCGAGCAGCATCGCTACCAGACCACGGTGGCCGAGCAGCGTGCGCACAACGTGCATGTGCACCAGGGCATTGATGAAGAGGCCTTTGTTGCGATGCGTCAGGCCCGCGATGCCAGCCTGGGTATGCCCGCGCTGATGCTGCCTGCGGTGCAGGTGAATATGCGCGCCGGCCATTTGCCGCCCGCTGAAGACAATGGTGTGCGCTACCTCAAGGTGCCGTTGAATGTTTTATAAGTGGCCGCTGCTGAAAACCCTGCGTGAGTACGACCGGAGTCAGGCGGGCCGTGATCTGGTGGCTGCCAGCCTGATCTGCTTGTTACTGGTGCCGCAGGCGTTGGCCTATGCGCAGTTGGCCGGCTTGCCGGCAGTGGCGGGCATGTACGCGAGCATTCTGCCGCTGGTGGTGTATGCACTGATCGGCGCAAGCCCCGGCGTGGCACTGTCATTTGGGCCGGTGGCGGTCTTGGCGTTGATGACGGCGGCTGCGCTGGCACCGATTGCCGCAGCAGGCAGTGCCGCCTATAGCGCCGCCGCCGTGGGCCTGACCCTGCTGGTGGGCGCGTTGCTGTTGTTGATGGGCCTGTTGCGCCTGGGTTTTATGGCCAACTTTCTCAGTCATCCGGTGATTTCCGGGTTCGTCAGTGGCGCCGCAGTGCTGATTGCCGTGAGTCAGTTGCATTACTTGATGGGCGTACCGGCGGATGGCTTGACCCTGCCGCAAGTGCTGCCGGCGCTGTATGGTCAGCTGGCTGCAGTCCATCGACCAACACTCCTGCTGGGTGGCGTGAGCCTGGTGGTCCTGGTGCTGTTACGTCACCTTAGCCTGCTCGGCGTGCCCGCTGCCTGGGCGCTGCGGGTCAAACAGCTCAGCGCGCTGGCAGTGATGCTGCTGGCAATCGCAGCAGGGGCGCTGCTGCAGTTAGAAGCTTACGGGATAAAAGTGGTGGGGGTGGTGCCGGTCGGGTTGCCCACGCTGGGCCTGCCAAGCCTGGAATTGAGCCTGCTGCGGGAACTGCTGCCGGCCGCATTGCTGATTGCCTTGGTGGGCTTTGTCGAGTCGATCTCGATTGCCCAGAGCCTGGCCATGCGCAGCCGCCAGTTAATCAGCCCTGATCTGGAGCTGCTGGGCCAGGGCGCGGCCAATGTGGCTTCGGCCGTCAGTGGTGGCATGCCTGTGGCGGCGAGTTTTTCGCGTTCGGCGGTGGCTCGGCAAAGCAATATGGCCACGCCGCTGGTTGGCATTTTCGCCGCCGGCTTGATGCTGGCGGCGGTGCTGGGCCTGGCCCCGATACTGCGGCACCTGCCGCAGGCGGTATTGGCGGCGAGTATTTTGGTGGCCGTGATCGGGTTGGTGGATGTGCCGAGCCTGCGCCACACCTGGCGCTACTCAAAAGCTGAGGGCGGCGCGCAGTTAGCGACCTTCTTCGGCGTGCTGCTGCAAGGGGTTGAGGCCGGCATCATGCTCGGCGTTGCTCTGTCGCTGCTGCTGTTTCTCTGGCGCACCAGCCGGCCGCACATGGCCGTGGTCGGGCTGGTGCCGGGTAGTCAGCATTTTCGCAATATCCAGCGCTATGACACGGCGCAAAGCCCCAGTGTGCTGTCGTTACGGGTGGATGAAAGCCTCTATTTCCCCAATGCCCGTTACCTGGAGGCCCGCATCGGCGAGCTGATTGCCGTGAGTCCCGAAGTGCGCCACTTGGTACTGATGTGCTCGGGGGTCAATCAGATCGATGCCAGCGCTCTGGATACCCTGGAATCTATCGCCGAGCAGCTACAAAGCGCCAATGTGCAGCTGCATTTGTCCGAGGTCAAAGGGCCGGTGATGGATCGGCTGCAGCGCTCGGATTTTCTCCAGCGCTTTGGTGGGCAAGTGTTTCTCAGCCAGTACCAAGCGCTGTGCACGCTCGACCCGCAAAGTGTCCAGCGCGCCCACGCGGGCGAGTGAATCTGCGCTACATATTATGTGCGGCCAGCCGATAGCCTGATTAGCTGCACAGAGCGATCAGGCGCCCCTGTGCTCAGCATGATTTTCATACTCTTGAGGTCGATATGTTCGGATCGCGTCTTCGCGGTGAGTTAAAACAGTGCCAGCAGGAGTTGTTAGCAAATCAGGAAGTGATGGGTGCGATCCGCCGCACCCTGGCGATGATTGAGTTCACCCCTCAAGGTGAAATTCTCGATGCCAATGAGGCCTTTCTGGCCGTGATGGGCTACCGCCTGGAAGAGTTGCGCGGGCAGAGCCACCGTTTGTTCTGCGCCAAAGAGCAGCTTGCCAGCCCAGCCTACGCAGCCTTTTGGCGGCGCCTGGCGGCTGGTGAGAGCTTTAGCGACCGCTACATGCGGATCGCCAAAGATGGGCGCGAAATCTGGCTGGAAGCCAGCTACCTGCCGGTGCGCAATGCCCAAGGGCAGGTGAGTAAGGTGATTAAGCTGGCGTCTGACATTACTGAGCGCATGCACGCCGAACATCAGCACGGTAGCTATGTGAACGCCATCAACCGCTCCACGGCGGTGGTTGAGTTCAACCTGGCCGGTGAGGTGCAGGACGCGAATGAAAACTTCCTCAGCACCATGGGCTATCGCCTGGATGAAGTGCGGGGCAAGCACCATCGCCAGTTCTGTGACCATGAAGAAGCCAGCAGTGAGGCGTATCAGCGTTTTTGGCAGCGGCTGAATCGCGGCGAGTTTATCTCGGACCGCTTCAAGCGAGTTTCCAAGAGCGGTCAGGTGGTGTGGCTGCGCGCCACCTATAACCCACTGTTTGACGCGGCCGGCCGCCTATACGGGGTGGTCAAGTTTGCCAACGACATTACCAGCCAGGTGCTGCACCGTGATGCCGAGTCGGCGGCTGCCCAGTTGGCTTACGACATTGCGCAGGAAACCGATGCCAGCGCGATCAAGGGGGCGCAAACAGTCGAAGAAACGGTGCAGGAGGTGCGTGGGATTGCCGATGAGCTGGCCAAGGTTGCCAGCAACATTCAGGCCCTGAGCGCGCAGTCAGAGCGCATCAGCAGCATTGTCCAGGTGATCCGTGGGATTGCCGAGCAAACGAATCTATTGGCGCTGAATGCAGCCATTGAAGCGGCGCGCGCCGGTGAGCAGGGCCGTGGTTTTGCGGTGGTGGCGGATGAGGTGCGCAACCTGGCCGCGCGTACCAGCCAGGCCACCATTGAAATTAACGAGGTGGTACGCTTGAACCATGACCTCGCCTTGCAGGCCGTTGAGGGGATGGATGGCAGCAAGCAGAGGGCCGAGCACGGCGTGCTGCTGGCCAGTAAGGCCGGTGAGGTGATGCTGGAAATACGCGATGAAGCACAGCGGGTCGTCGCGGCTATCGGCCAGTTCACCCAAGCCATGCAGGACTAAAGAAAACGCCCGCGTATAGCGGGCGTTTTTTTGATGGCGTGCTTGTGGGCATTGCACCGCCCAGCTAGAGCAGCAACAGGGTGGCCAGGCCGAGAAAGGCAAAGAAGCCAATCACATCGGTCACCGTGGTCAGGATCACACTGCCGGCCAGTGCCGGGTCAATCCCCATGCGGTGCAGCAATAACGGAATACCCCAGCCGGACAAGGTGGCGCAGAGCAGGTTAAGCAGGATGGCCACGCCGAGCACCGCGCCAATGCCCCAGTTACCAAACCAAGCCACCGCGAGTAGGGCGATCACCACCGACCAGAGCATGCCGTTGAGGATCGAGATACCCAGTTCGCGGTTGAGCAGAATGCGGATATTGCCCTTTTGTACCTGGCCCAAGGCCAGGCCACGAATGACCAAGGTCAGGGTTTGGCTGCCGGCAATGCCGCCCATGCTGGCCACAATCGGCATCAGCACGGCGAGGGCGACTAACTGCTCAAGGGTCGCTTGAAACAACCCGATAACCCACGCAGCGCCGAACGCCGTGAGCAGGTTTATGCCCAACCACACGGCGCGCCGCTTGGCGCTCACCAATACGGGGGCGAAGATGTCGGCCTCATCGTCGAGGCCCGCCATGTGCATCAAGGCGCGGTCGGAATCTTCACGAATCAGGTCGATCACGTCGTCCACAGTGATCCGGCCGATCAGTCGGTTATGCGCATCAACCACTGGGGCGGAGAGCAGGTCATGGTCCTGGAACAGCCGGGCCACTTCGTTGCCGCTGGTGTCCACGGCGATGCCGCTGATGTCATCGTGCATCAGCTCACTGACGCGTTGGTCGAGTTCCGCCGTGACCAGCTCGCTCAGGCGCAGCGCACCCTGATAATGGCCCTTACGGTCAACCACCATCAGCAGGTCGGTTTGCGGCGGCAGGCGCTCCAGTAAGCGTAAGTAGCGCAGCACCGCCCCGGCCCGCACATCGGCTCGTACTTGGATCGGGTCGGCATTCATCAAACCGCCGGCCGAGTCCTCGGGGTAGGACAGCATCGACTCAAGCTGCCGGCGCTGCGCCGTGCTGCTGGCGTGCAGCAACTGCTTGCCGAGGTCGGCCGGTAAGGCCTGGATCAGGTCGACACGGTCATCCAGCTCAAGCTCGGCGGTGGCGGCGATCAGGTCTTCCGGATCAAGCTCCAACGCCAAGGCTGTACGGATTTCATCGTGCAGGTAGGTGAGCACTTTGCCCGCCCGCTCGGTTTCCACCATGCTCCAGGCTTGGTAGCGCTCCACCGGTGGCATGGCTTCGAGCAAGCCGGCGACTTTGGCCGGGTGCATGCGGTGCAGCAATTTGCCCAGGCGCTTGAGCTTGCCCTGAGCCAGCGCTTGGCGCACGGCTTCTAGCTGGTTGGTGTGGGGGCTGTCAGCGTCGTCGTGGGTGCTCAGGCTGGACTCGGCCGAGTCGCCAACCAGCTGCGCCCTCAGGCTGGGGCTCAGGTGATGCAGGCTGCGCTCTTCCAGGTCGGGGCTCATCTGCTGCCACAACGTCAGGCGTTGTTCGGCATCGAGCAGCTCCAACAGCGCGGCTACTTTGCCAGGGTGCATGCGTGCCAGTAGTTTGCGCACACGTTTGTTCTTACCGCTGGCCAGCGCCTGGATGATGGCGTTGGTGTCGGTGAGGCTGTGCGGGGTGTCGCTGGGCGATGAGGACGTTGATTTCATGAGCGCGAGAATAACACTCGAGCTGCAGCGCATATATGCGTGTGCACTGGGGCTCACAGGCGGTGATCAGGGGCGGCGGTGAAACGCCCGGCGCTGGCCGGGCGTTTGCATTTAGCGCTGTTGCGGTGCGGGTTGCTGCTGGGTGATGCAGTGGATATTGCCGCCGCCCAGCAAAATTTCCCGGCCGGGCACCATCACCACGCGATGCTCTGGGAACAGGCGCTGCAGCATCGCTTCCGCTTCGGCGTCCTTGGGGTCGTCAAAGCTGGGTGCAATGATGCCGCCGTTGACGATCAGGAAGTTGACGTAAGAGCCGGCCAGGCGAATTGACGGATCACGCTCCTGGCTGCCGGCGACCAGATCGACGCCGGCGCATTCTTCGTCGCTGGCATACAGCGGGCCAGGAATCGGCATTTTGTGCACGATCAACTGACGGCCCTTGGCATCGCGCACGCTTTCCAGCACGCGCATGGCGGCCTGGCAGCGCGGGTAGTTGGGGTCGTTGGCATCGTCAGTCCAGGCCAGCAACACTTCGCCGGGGCGCACGTAGCAGCAGAAGTTATCGACGTGGCCGTCAGTTTCATCATTGAACAGGCCATCCGGCAGCCAGATCACTGTGTCGATCGCCAAATGATCCGCTAGCAGCTGTTCGATCTGCTCGCGGCTCAGGTGCGGGTTACGGTTTGGGTTGAGCAGGCATTCCTCGGTGGTGATTAGGGTGCCTTCACCGTCGACATGGATCGAGCCGCCTTCAAGGATCAACTCGTCAAGGCGGTAGCGCGCACAGCCTTCGATTTGCAGAATCTTGCGCGCCACTTGGTCGTCGCGTACCCAGTTGGCGTACAGGCCGCCGTTGAGGCCGCCCCAGGCGTTGAACGCCCAGTCCACGCCACGTACTTCGCCGCGGTTATTGGTGACAAAGGTTGGTCCGGTATCGCGTACCCAGGCGTCGTCGGTGGTGATTTCCACAACGCGAATATTGCTGTGGCTGAGGCGCTCGCAAGCGTTCTCGTACTGACCGGCGGACACGCCCACGGTCACCGGTTCGAATTCGGCAACTGCCTTGGCCACGGCCGTAAAGGCGGCCTGTGCGGGCTTGCCGCCTAAGCGCCAGTTGTCCGGGCGTTCCGGCCAAACCATCCAGGTTTGGCTGTGGCTTTCCCACTCGGCAGGCATGCGAAAACCATCGGCGCGTGGGGTGCTGGTCAGGGTTGTCATCGGGTCACCAAAACGTTGAGCGGGATCGGGGAGGTCGAGCGTGGTGCTGGTCATTGTGGGTGATAACAGGCTGCTATGGGCCATTCCACCGTGTGGCGTTAATCGTAGCCCAGGTGGCATCAAGGCTTGCAGCTGCCGGAGCGCGTGGTTTTGCGGTCACGCACGTGACCTCGGCGCTGCGCAGGCTTATGGCGACAAACAATACGCCGCGAAAACGACTAACACGCTTGGTTTATATCCGATAAAAATCGGCTTTAAAAGCGATTATCGGATTTAAGGCGGTTTTTTTAGGATTTATATCGAATAAAAATCGGAATTAGACCAGGCGTGAACGCTTGTGGTGCAGCGTCAAAGCATCAGGCTGCTGGAATAGGGGTGGTTGTCGCGTTGCTGTGAGTGATGGCGTGGCGAAGGACGGTCAGGTGCTGTGGCGTTTGTGCTGCGCGTACTGCTCGCGACCGTCATCCCAGCCCGCTTCCCAGGCGGCGATTAGCACAGCGGCGGCGAGCCCGCGCGGGGTGTTGGTTTGCCCCGTCAGCCCTGCCATATAGCCCTGTTGGTAAGCCTTGTTGAGGCTTTCCAGGCTCCAGTGCTGGTCATCTTCCGTGCTGAGGTCGGTGCAGGCCATGGCGGCAGCTCGCAGTGGAATCACCCTTGCAATGCTAGCCGCATCGCGGCGGCGCGACTGCACCGCCGATCCTGCTGTTGCCACCGCTGACAGGTTATGTGATGCAGTTGGCGAAACGCTGGCTGGCGGCTGGCCCGCGTGCCCGACAGGGCTTGATCAGCTTGCCGGGGCGAGGATGCTCGCCTGGTACGCGGCGGCAAAGCTGTCAAAGTCGCCGTCATCGTTAGCTTCCAGCTCGGCTTGCTCCTGCAGCGATTGTGCGGCGCGGGCTTCGAACGCTGCCTGCTGTTCGGCGCTCAGGGGCTCGCTGCGCAAGTACTCGGCGTGCAGTTTGCTTTGCTGCAGGGCGAATTCGGTGAAGCTTAAGCCCTGCTGCAACTGCGCCAACACCTGTGCGGAGGGCGTCAGGCTGGGGTTGGCGACCTTGGCCTGTTGCGCCTGCACCGCCTGGCGGTGAGCATGGCTACCCTGGTTCTGGTCGAACAGTGCGGCTAACGGCAGGATTTTCTCCAGCAACTCGTTGGCCCACGCCTGCAGCGTTACCGGCTGGCCCTTACGCTGCAATTGCAGGCCCGGACGGCGACCTTCCTTAACCACGCTGAGGAAGTTGTCGGTGCAGGCGTGGCACTCATCACTTTCCAGTAACGGGCTGTCCTGCAGGGCGCAGAACAGCAGGAACGCGTCGAGGAAACGCGCCTCGGTCAGGTCGATACCCAGCGGCAGGAAGGGGTTGATGTCCAGGCAGCGCACTTCAACGTACTGCACACCACGGGCCATGAGTGCCTGAATCGGCCGCTCACCGCTGTGCGCCACACGCTTGGGGCGGATGTTGGAGTAGTACTCGTTTTCGATCTGCAGGATGTGGGTGTTGAGTTGCAGCCACTCGCCATCCTTCTTCGCGCCGATTTCCACATAGGGCGGGTAGGGCGTACCAACGGCCTGGCGCAGGCTGTCGGTGTAGCTGACCAGGTCGTTATAGCAGGGCGTCAGGCCGGATTGGGCGGTGCTCTGGTAGCCCAGGTCGCTCATGCGCAGGCTGGTGGCGTAGGGCAGGTAGAGGGTTTCGTCATCCAACTCCTGCAGTTGGTGCGGACGGCCGCGCATAAAGCCTTTGTGCAGCGCCGGTGACGCGCCGAACAGGTACATCAGCAGCCAGCTGTAACGGCGGAAGTTACGGATCAGGGCGATGTAACGCGCTGACTGGTAATCCTGGGCGCTGCGCGTGTCGCCTTCGGCCTGTTGTTGCAGCTGCCAGAGGGCATCCGGCAGGGAGAAGTTGTAGTGAATGCCGGCAATGCACTGCATGGTTTTGCCGTAACGCAGGGCCAAACCCTTGCGGTACACGTACTTGAGTTCGCCGATATTCGAGTGGCCGTAGCGCGCGATGGGGATCGTTTCCTCATCCGGCAGTGCGCAGGGCATCGACGGGCTCCACAGGTATTCGTCGTCCAGCTTGCTGTAGGCAAACCGGTGGATCTGCTCCAGGTCAGCCAGCGTCGCCGCCGGGTCAGGCTCGGCTGGGGTGATAAATTCCAGCAGCGATTCGGAGTAGTCGGTGGTGATTTGCGGGTGCGTCAAGGCCGAGCCGAGGGCGGCCGGGTGTGTGGTCAGCGCCAGTTGGCCGGCACCGTCGACACGCAGGCATTCGCGCTCGATACCGTGCAGGCACTGTGAAAGCAGAGAAAGGTTGGCCGGCTCAGCCAGGAGGTTTATGCGGCGGGAGAGAAGATCGCTCAAGGTGTTTTCCTAGCTGGCAGACGCCGCAAATATGAGGCAATCGCAACAATATGGGGGGCGCTTGCGCACTCTTCAAGTGGTGAGCGTAAGCCGGCAGCTACACCGGGCACAGCCTTTGGCGGCCGCTGTGCCCGGTTTGCTTGCCGCTGTGGGTCGCCGCTGCACCCTGCACGGCGACTTATATACAGGCGAAGGTTCCTTGCGCCTTGGCGATCAGCTTATCGTCCTGCCACACCTCGGCTTCAACCACCTGGGTGCGGCGTCCGGCGTGCAGCACTTTGGCGTGGCACAGCACGCTGCCGTCGGTTACCGGGCGAATGTAGTTGATCTTGCACTCCAGGGTGACGCTGCTCGGGCTGCCATCGCCCAGGCTGTGGCTGGCTTGGCCCATGGCGGTGTCGATCAGTGAGAACAGCGCACCGCCGTGCAGTTTGCCGTGGAGGTTGCGCAGGTCGTCGGTGAGGGCCAGGCGCACACGGGCCTCGCCACCGCCGACCTGGAGAATATCCAGGCCGAGCAGGCGGGAAAAGGCGCTGCTGGCGCCGACAGGACGTTTTTCGTTCATTTCTTCAATGTCTTGGCATTGGCAAACAGCGCCGCCATACCGCCGCTGGCCGGAGCAGGTTTTTCCTGGCTGGAATGGCGTTCGCTGCGCGGGGCATTGCCGGCCGGCTTACCGCCGCGGGATTGCCCGCCACGTTGGCCTTCGATCTTCTCGCCTGGGGTGTCGCCCATGCGCATCGACAGGGCGATGCGGTTACGCGGGATGTCGACTTCCATGACCTTGACCTTGACCACGTCGCCGGCCTTGACCGCCTCGTGCGGGTCTTTGATGAACTTCTCCGACAGCGCCGAGATATGCACCAGACCGTCCTGGTGCACGCCGATATCGACGAAGGCGCCGAAGTTGGTCACGTTGGTCACCACGCCTTCGAGCATCATGCCCAGTTTGAGGTCGTTAAGGGTTTCCACGCCTTCCTGGAACTCGGCGGTCTTGAATTCCGGGCGCGGGTCGCGGCCGGGTTTTTCCAGCTCGCTCAAGATATCGCCGATGGTCACCAGGCCGAATTTATCGTCAGTGAACTGCTTCGGGTCGAGGCGCTTGAGGAAGGCCGAGTCACCGATCAGCGAGCGGATATCGCGTCCGGTATCGGCGGCGATACGCTGCACCAGCGGGTAGGTTTCCGGGTGCACAGCGGAGGCGTCCAGCGGGTTGCTGCCGTTCATTACACGCAGGAAGCCGGCGGCCTGCTCAAAGGTCTTGTCACCCAGGCGCGGCACCTTGAGCAGGTCGGCGCGGCTGTTGAACGCACCGTTGGCGTCGCGGAAGGCGACGATATTCTGCGCCAGGGTGGTGTTAAGCCCGGAGATGCGCGCCAGCAGCGCGGCGGAGGCGGTGTTCACATCGACGCCGACGGCGTTTACGCAGTCTTCGACCACCGCATCCAGCGAGCGCGCCAGTTTCAGCTGCGACACGTCGTGCTGGTATTGGCCGACACCAATGGATTTCGGGTCGATCTTCACCAGCTCGGCCAGCGGGTCCTGCAGGCGACGGGCGATGGACACGGCGCCGCGCAGCGACACGTCCATATCCGGGAATTCCTTGGCGGCCAGCTCCGAGGCGGAATACACCGAGGCGCCGGCCTCGGACACCATGACTTTGGTTAGATTCAGGCCCGGCAACTTCTTGATCAGGTCGGCAGCCAGCTTGTCGGTCTCGCGGCTGGCAGTGCCGTTGCCGATGGAGATCAGGTCGACCGCGTGCTTGGCGCACAGCTTGGCGAGGATCGCCAGGGTGCCGTCCCAGTCGTTGCGCGGCGCATGCGGGTAAACCGTGGAGGTTTCCAGCACTTTGCCGGTGGCATCGACCACCGCGACTTTGCAGCCGGTACGCAGGCCCGGGTCCAGCGCCAGGGTGGCGCGCGGGCCGGCCGGGGCGGCCAGCAGCAGGTCGTGCAGGTTACGGGCGAACACGTTGATCGCCTCGTCCTCGGCGGCTTCGCGCAGCTCGCCGAACAGGTCGGTTTCCAGGTGGGTGTAGAGCTTGACCTTCCAGGTCCAGCGCACCACTTCACCCAGCCATTTGTCGGCGGCGCGGCCACGGGCGCTGATGCCGAAGCGTTCGCCGATCATGCCTTCGCACGGGTGCATGCTACCGGGCGGAGCGCCGCCCGGCAGCTCGTCGCCGACTTTCAGGCTGGCACTCAAGATGCCTTCATTGCGCCCACGGAAGATAGCCAGGGCGCGGTGCGAGGGCGCGCCTTTAAGCTTTTCATCGTGCTCGAAGTAGTCGCGGAACTTGGCGCCTTCGTTCTCTTTACCGGCGACGACGCGGGCGCTGAGGATGGCGTTGTCCTTGAGGTAGCTGCGCAGGCTGGCCAGCAGGTTGGCGTCTTCGGCGAAGCGCTCCATCAGGATGTATTTGGCGCCTTCGAGCACGGCCTTGACGTCGGCAAAGCCTTTTTCGGCGTCGATAAAACGCTCGGCTTCGCTTTCCGGCGTCAGTGTAGGGTCGTTGAACAGTGCATCGGCCAGTTCGCCGAGGCCGGCTTCCAAGGCAATCTGGCCCTTGGTGCGGCGCTTCTGTTTGAACGGCAGGTACAGGTCTTCCAAGCGGGTTTTGGTTTCTGCCAGGTTGATTTCGCGGGTCAGTTCGGGCGTCAGCTTGCCCTGTTCTTCAATGCTGGCGAGGATGCTGGCGCGGCGCTCGTCGAGTTCGCGCAGGTAGCGCAGGCGTTCTTCGAGGTTGCGCAGTTGGGTGTCGTCCAGGCTGCCGGTGACCTCTTTGCGGTAGCGCGCAATAAACGGCACGGTAGAGCCTTCATCGAGCAGCGCCACGGCGGCGGCGACCTGTTGCGGGCGTACACCCAGTTCTTCGGCGATGCGGTTGTTGATGCTGAGCATATGAAAAGCTACCCACACTGAAACGAAAAACCGGCCACGCAGACCACGGGCCAGACACGAAAGCCGCGCATTATAAACACTGCCCGGCAGTGCGCCGGGAACCCATCGGGGAAAAATCTGCTAACAATGGGCTGCACGTCGGCTGCGGCTCCTGAGCCATAATGCCGAGCATTGCACACTGCCAGCGCGCCCGCGCCCGGCGGAAGCCTGGTCAAGGAGCCCTGAATGAGCAGCACTGTACTTCCCGCTGAAGGCGAAAAAATCCTTATCGTTGATGACGATGCCCGTCTGCGTCGCCTGCTTGAGCGTTTCTTCGACGAGCAGGGTTACCGTGTGCGCGCCGTGGAAAACGTCGAGCAGATGGACCGCCTGCTGGCCCGCGAACTGTTCAACCTGGTGGTGCTCGACCTCATGCTGCCGGGTGAGGATGGTTTGTCCGCTTGCCGCCGCCTGCGCGAGGCGAACAATCAAGTGCCGATCATCATGCTCACTGCCAAGGGCGATGAGGCCAGCCGTATTCAAGGCCTGGAGCTGGGCGCTGACGATTACTTGGCCAAGCCGTTCAACCCGCGCGAGCTGTTGGCGCGTATCAAGGCCGTGCTGCGCCGCCAGGCCCCGGTGGTACCGGGCGCGCCAGGTAGCGAAGACGAAAGCGTGAGTTTTGGCGACTACGAACTGTCCCTGGCCACCCGTGAGCTGAAGAAGGGTGACGAGGTGCACATGCTCACCACCGGCGAGTTCGCCGTGCTCAAGGCCCTGGTGCAACACGCCCGTGAGCCACTGACCCGCGACAAGCTGATGAACCTGGCCCGTGGTCGCGAGTGGGACGCCCTGGAGCGCTCTATAGATGTGCAGATTTCCCGTCTGCGCCGCTTGATCGAACCCGATCCATCTAAACCGCGCTATATCCAGACAGTCTGGGGCGTGGGTTATGTGTTCGTGCCGGACGGTAATAAGTAGCCGCCGTAGGGTGGATGGCGCTCTGTTCATCCACCTCTGTTTTAGCACGGTGGATCGATGAGGCGCGATCCCCCCTTCAACCACATCGAGTCACCATGAAAACCCCTCTCTGGTTCCCGCAAAGCTTTTTCGCCCGCACGCTGTGGCTGGTGCTGATCGTGGTGCTGTTCTCCAAGGCGCTGACCCTGGTTTATCTGATGATGAACGAGGACGTGCTGGTCGACCGCCAGTACAGCCATGGCGCCGCGCTGACCCTGCGCGCCTATTGGGCAGCGGACCCGGAAGACCGCGCCACCATCGCCGAGGCCGCCGGGCTTAAGCGGGTGCCGTATGAGCAAGTGCCGGCCACTGAACAGCATTGGCCGTACAGCGAGATTTTTGCTCGGCAGATGCAAACCGAGCTGGGCCCGCAAACCGAGGTGCGCGTGCGTGCCAAAAGCCCGCCCGCGCTGTGGGTGCATGCGCCGGCCTTGGGCGATGACTGGCTGCGCGTGCCGCTGTACCCGCACCCGTTGCGTGGCCAGCGGATCTGGAGTGTGCTCGGCTGGTTCCTTGCTATCGGCTTGCTGTCGACGGCTGCGGCGTGGATTTTTGTGCGCCAGCTCAGTGCGCCGCTCAAGCGCCTGGTCTTCGCCGCCCGCCAGGTTGGTAAAGGCCGCAGCGTGCGCCTGCCCGTCGGCGATACGCCAAGCGAGATGGCCGAGGTGTACCGCGCCTTTAACCAGATGGCCGAAGACGTTGAGCAGGCGGCGCGCGAACGCGAGTTGATGCTTGCCGGGGTGTCGCATGACCTGCGCACACCACTGACGCGCCTGCGCCTGTCCATGGAGTTTCTGCACACCGACTCAGAGTTGACCGAGGACATGGTGCGCGACATCGAGGACATGGATGCGATTCTCGATCAGTTCCTGGCTTTTATTCGTGACGGCCGCGACGAACCGCTGGAGCAACTCGACCTGCTTGAGTTGATTCGTGAGGTGGTCGCGCCCTACAACCAGAAACAGGAAATGGTGCGCCTATGCCTGGAGCACGTGCCGCCTTTCCCGCTGCGCCGGGTGTCGCTCAAGCGATTGCTGGTCAACCTGATCGAAAATGCCCTGCGCTACGGTGGCAATGCCGTGGAAGTGGCGGTTTCCCTGTCCGGTGATCACGCGGCGCCCTATGTGGTCCTCAGCGTGCTAGACCGTGGAGCGGGGATTGATCCGGCCGAGCTGGGCAGCATCGTCAACCCGTTTATTCGCGGTGACCGCGCCCGTGGTGGTCAGGGCGCAGGCTTAGGCCTGGCGATCGTTAAGCGTATTGCCGCGCTGCATGGCGGCAGTGTTGAATTGCGCAACCGCTCTGGTGGCGGCTTGGAGGCGCGGGTGTGTCTGCCGTTGGGGCTGCTGTTGCCGCGCGACGCCGTCTAGCCAGCGCTGGCATACTGTCATCAGAGCGCTGAACTATGCTCTGTCGACGCGATGACATGAGGTCAGCATGCCTGCAGTTCCCCACCGCCTTTCGTTATGGACCTGGTTGCTGCCGCTGCCATTGCTCCATCTGACCACGTGGCTGTCCCTGGCGACCCAATTCACTGACGGCTCGGCGCTTTGGTATCCACCCTTTGCCCTGGCCTTGGTCCTCACCCTCTGGTGGGGGCCGCGTGTGTTGCTCGCGGTGTACCTCAACGCGATGCTGTCCATCCCGCTTTGGGGGTTGGAGTGGCAGTGGGCGCCGCTCTATGCCCTGCCGGAAACCCTTGGCGTGGCGTTGGCCTGGCTGTTGCTGCGGCCAGGGTCGTTTGACCCCGCCGTACCCGAACTCAGCCACTTGCTGCGGTTTATGCTGCTGGGCGTGTTAGTGCCCACTATCCCTGTTGCACTGGGCGTGCAGGGTAACCTTTGGCTGACCGGTCTCGCCCCGCTGACAGTGCTAGCGTCGGGCAGCATGACCCTGTGGATGGCCGATAGCCTGACCGCACTGGCCATCGCCATCCCCTTGCTAACTTATGTCACGCCCTGGCTGCGCCGCCGAGGCTGGCTGGCAGCACCGGTGCTGCGTGGTTGTGAGCAGGTGCCTGAGGTGTTGCGCCAGTTTCCGCCGTGGCCATTGCTGGTGCTGATTTTCGTCGGCATGCCCTGGCTGCTGGGGCTGCTGCCGCTGACGTTAACCTTGCCAGTGGTGGGCGTCGTGATGCTCGCCCTGGCGTTGGTGTGGGGCTTTGCTGGCGCCATCTGCGGGGCGCTGTTCAGTGTGTTGATGGTGTTGATCCTGCCGTTGCTGCGCGGGTTGATGGACAGTGCGGCCTGGCTGGACCCGCAGCGGCTGGAGCTGCACATCGGTGTATTGCTGTTTATGCTCGCCACCTTGCTGGTGGGGCGCAGCCTGAGCGATCTACGCCAGGCCCTGGCGCGCAGCGCACAAATGCAGCAGCAACTGGCCCTGGCTAACTTGGCCCTGGAAGCCAGCCCGTTGGGCGTGATCATTGCCGACGCCCGCCAGCCGGACCTGCCGCTGATTTACTGCAACCCGGCCTTTGAGCAGATTACCGGCTACAGCCGCGAAGAAAGCCTGGGCAACAGTTGGAACTTCCTGCTGCGTGATGATCAGCAGCAACAGGGGCTCAGCCGTTTGCAGCAGGCGATACGCGACGGGATGGGCTGTGATGTGGTGCTGCGTAATTACCGCAAGAGCGGCCAGCTGTTCTGCAACGAAATCACGTTTGCGCCGATGCACGATGACCAAGGCGTCAGCCATTTTGTCGCCCTGCAAAGTGATGTAACGACCCGCGAAGAACTGGCCAGCCAGGTGCGCTCACAGAGTGATGAGCTGCTCCGGCAGAGTTACCTGTTTAGCCAAACCGAGCACATCGCCAGTCTGGGTGGGTGGGTGCTGAACATGCCGCAGCAGGATATGGATTGGAGCGCTGGCTGCTTTCGCATCTACGAACTGGACCCGAAAAACGGTACACCTGACCTCGCCGGCGCCCTGAGTTACCTGGACAGCAGCGGCCGCATACTGGCCGAACAGGTGCTGCAGCAGCTGATTGACGGCACGGAGCAATTCGACTTTGAAGTGCGCCTGCTCACGGCCAAGGGCAAGACCCGTTGGATACGTATTCGCGGTATTGCCGAGCGCGACGGCGCCGAGTTAGTCAGGGTTTATGGCGCCTTGCAGGACGTGAGTGCGCGCAAATATGCCGAGCAGCAGCTGCGCGAGCGCGATGAGCGGCTGCGCTTGTTCTTTGAAGCCCCGTTGATCGGCATGGCCCTGACCAGCCCGAGCTTTGCCTGGGAAGAGGTGAACCACAAACTCTGCAGCATCCTCGGCCTTAGCCGTGAGCAGCTGCTGGCAAGTAGTTGGGAAGGGCTTTCCCTGCAAGAGGATCTGCTGACCGAGCAGCCGCTGCTGGACCAGGTGCTCAGTGGCAGCCGTGAAGGCTTTGAGTTGGAAAGACGCTTCCGGCGTGCCGACGACAGCCTGGTGCACACCCGCGTCAGTTTGCGTGCAGTGCGCCACAGTAACGGGCGGGTGCGCATGTTTGTGTTGCTGGTCGAGGACATCAGCCAGCGCCTGCAAGCCGAGGCGCGTTACCGCACCATCGTCGAAAATGCGCCTGAGGCGATCATGCTCTTCGACCTGCACGGCACGATGGTCGAGTGCAACGATAACGCCCTGCGTCTGCTGCGGTATAGCCGCGAAGAAATTGCCAACAAGCGCGTTTACGAGCTGAGCCCGAACAAACAGGCGGACGGCCAGCTCACCGCTGATCTGGGCAAACTCTATCTGCAGCGCGCACTGGCTGGCGAAGCGCCGGTCTTTGACTGGCTGCACCGCGACAGCGCGGGGCGGCAGATCCCTTGCGAGGTGCGCCTGGTGCGCATGCCGGGTGAACCGGTGCTGATTCGCTGCAGCATGACTGATATTTCTGAGCGCCAGCGCTATCAGCGTGAGATCGAACGCCTGGCCTTCAGCGATGAACTCACCGGCCTGCCCAACCGGCGCTTGCTACTTGATCGTCTGCAGCACGCAATGAACCGTGAGCAGCGCGAGAACAGCCTCGGCGCACTGCTGTTTATCGACCTCGACCACTTCAAAACAGTCAACGATAGCCTCGGTCATCTGGTTGGCGACGGCCTGTTGCGTGAAGTCACCCTGCGCTTGGCCAGCGGTTTGCGTACCGAAGACACCCTGGCGCGGATGGGCGGCGACGAGTTTGTGGTGCTGCTCGAAGGGCTCGACAGCAACCCGCAACTGGCGGCGGAAGCGGCGGCAATTGCTGCGGATAAACTGCTGAAAAGCCTGGCCGGTAGCTGCTGGATTGACGGCCATGAGCTGTCCATCAGCGCCAGTATCGGCATTGCGCTGCACCCGTTTGGCACCCAGGTTGCCGCCGACGTATTGAAGCAGGCGGACACGGCCATGTACCGGGCTAAGCAAAGTGGGCGTAACGCCGTGCACTTCTTCGCGCCCGAGATGCAGGCCGCCATCGACCAGCGCCTGCAATTGCAGAGCGATTTGCGCCAGGCGGTGCAGCGTAACCAGCTCTATCTGGTGTTTCAGCCACAACTGGCCTTGGTCACCGAGCGCATTACCGGTGCCGAAGTGCTGCTGCGCTGGGTTCACCCGGAGCGCGGCGAGATTATGCCTGGCGACTTTATTGCGCTGGCAGAGGAAACCGGGCTGATCGAGGAGTTGGGGAGCTGGGTGCTGGAGCAGGCCTGCGCCGCCCTAGCGCGTTGGTTGCCGCAGCGGCCGCAGCTGGTATTGGCCGTCAACCTGAGCCCACGTGAACTGCGCCAACGCACGTGCGTGGCGCGGATCAGTGAGTGCTTGCAGCGGCATCAGGTGCCGGCTGCGGCACTGGAGCTGGAAATTACCGAGGGGGTGCTGCTGGAGGAGGTCGAGCAATGCATCAGCAATATGCAGGCGCTGAAGGCACTGGGCGTGCGCTTCGCCATTGATGACTTCGGTACCGGCTATTCCTCGCTGACTTACCTCAAGCGTTTACCCCTCGACCGCCTGAAGATCGACCGCAGCTTCACCTGGGACATGGACGGCGAAGACGGCAGCGGCCTGATGCTGGTGCAGACCATTTTGGTGATCGCCCGCAACCTGGGTCTGGAATGCATTGCTGAAGGTATCGAAAGCCAGGCGCAGCTTGACTGTTTGCGTGAGCATGGCTGCTCACTGGGGCAGGGTTTTTACTTCAGCCGGCCGCTGAAAGAGGCTGACTTCCTGGCCTGGATGGAGATACATCACGGTTCCGAGCGCACGGGATAAGGCCGTGAGTCCTAGGCGGTGCCTTACATGTCGGGGGGATGACGCTTCCCCCATCCCCCCTGGCTACCTCACGGTGGATGAAAAGAGCATCGTCCACCCCAGAGCCTGCAGCGTTTCGCAATTCTTGACCGGGCTTCGCCTATGCCCGGCTCAGCCCTTGCCCTTGGTACGGGTCAGGTGCGGGCCGCCGTTTTTCTCGATGTACTGGATGATGATGCCGGCAACATCCTTGTTGGTGGTGGTTTCAATGCCTTCCAGGCCTGGGGATGAATTCACCTCCATCACCAGCGGGCCGTGGTTGGAGCGCAGGATGTCCACGCCCGCCACGCTCAATCCCATGACCTTGGCCGCGCGAATGGCGGTCATGCGCTCTTCCGGGGTGATTTTGATCAAGCTGGCGCTGCCGCCACGGTGCAGGTTGGAGCGAAATTCGCCGGGCTTGGCCTGACGCTTCATCGCCGCAATCACCTTGTCGCCGACCACGAAGCAGCGGATATCCGCGCCGCCGGCTTCCTTGATGTATTCCTGCACCATGATGTCTTGCTTGAGGCCCATAAACGCCTCAATGACCGACTCGGCGGCGGTGGCCGTTTCACACAGCACCACGCCGATGCCCTGGGTGCCTTCCAGCACCTTGATCACCAGCGGTGCGCCATTGACCATGTCGATCAGGTCAGCGATGTCATCCGGGGAGTGGGCGAACCCGGTGACCGGCAGGCCGATACCGCGGCGCGACAGCAGTTGCAGCGAGCGCAGCTTGTCCCGCGAGCGGGCGATGGCCACCGATTCGTTAAGCGGGAACACGCCCATCATCTCGAACTGGCGCAGCACCGCGCAGCCATAAAAGGTGACGGAGGCGCCGATGCGCGGGATCACCGCATCAAAGCCTTCCAGCGGTTTGCCGCGGTAGTGGATCTGCGGCTTGTGGCTGGCGATGTTCATGTAGGCGCGCAGGGTGTCGATCACCACCATCTCGTGGCCCCGTGCTTGCCCGGCCTCGACCAGGCGGCGGGTGGAATAGAGGCGCGGGTTGCGCGACAGCACGGCGATCTTCATTGGGCACCAGAAAGGTCAGCAAGGGTGGGTTTGTTCTGTACGTAGGTCAGCGCCGGATTGACCAGCAATTGCCCGGTAATCAGCGCTTTTGAACCCAGCAGCACGCGGTAGCGCATGGTCTTGCGGCAGGTCAGGGTGAATTCTACCGGCCATTCTCGATCGCCCAGGGTCACGGGCGTGCGGATTACGTAACGCGATTGGCTATGGCCGTTGGAGCTTTTGATGGTTTTCACTGAAACCAACGGTGCTTCGCAGCGGTGGCGGCGTTGTACCAGGGTGCCGAGGTGTGCGGTAAACCGCACCCAGGGCTCGCCGTCACGGTCGAATGACTGAATATCGCTGGCGTGCAGGCAGGAGGTGCTGGCACCGGTATCAATCTTGGCGCGCAGGCCGATCATGCCCAGCTCCGGCAGGTTGATCCACTCACGCAGGCCGATCACGCCCAGTTGGTCAAAAGTCTTCAAGGGGTCATCCGTCATAATTGCGGGCATTCTAGTTGGCCCTTGTGACAACTGCATCAGGCAAAATGTCCGCCCGCACAGCCGCCGTATTGGAGAACAGATGAGCGATAAAGACGATGACAAGGTGCGCCTGGATAAATGGCTGTGGGCCGCGCGCTTCTATAAAACCCGTGCGCTGGCCAAAGCGGCCATTGAAGGCGGCAAGGTGCATCACCGTGGTGAACGCTGCAAACCGGGAAAAGAGCCGAAAATCGGAGATGTCTATGTGATTCGCTATGGTTTTGACGAGCGCAGCGTCGTGGTGCAAGCACTGTCGACGGTGCGTCGTGGCGCCCCTGAAGCGCAAACCCTGTATGCCGAAACCGCCGAGAGCATCGAGCGCCGTGAGCAGGCTGCCGCGCAGCGCAAAGCCGGCGCTTTGGGCATGCAAACCGATGGCCGGCCGAGCAAGAAACAGCGCCGGCAGCTGCATCAGTTTCGTGGCAATCAGGAGTAAAAGCGTCGTTTAGCGCCCGCTGATAATGCTCAGCCGGCCGAGCAAGGGCAGTCTGGCGAGCAAGCGCGTCAGCGGCCGGGTAAGCGTCTCCAGCCATTCACTGGCCCGGTAGGCGAACGGGGTGAAACAGCTCCAAGCCAGGCCCAGTAGGGCGAGGAACAGGCCGCCCACCAGGGCATCCGAGCCCCAATGCGCGCCGGCTACCAGGCGCGGCAGTGTAAAGATCAGCGCCATGCTCCAGATCAGCAGCACGCGCCAACTGCGCGCAAAGAAGCTCATAAACATCGCCCAGATCAGCAGCACCGAAGCGTGATCGCCCGGGAAGCTGCGGCTGGCGCTGTCCTTCATGTCCCAGCGCTCCTCCCACGTCGGGAATAGCTCAGTCAGGCGCGCGGCGCCGTCTACCACCAGCGATGGGCTCGGGCGTTGCCAGTCCATCAGCTTGACCAGATCGGCAAACGCCACGCGAAACAGCAGCATCACGATCAGCGTCGCGAGAAAGGCATACAACGCTTTGCGCACCTGCGCGGCGCTGAACACCAGGTCGGCTTTGAGCATCACCAGCAACATCAGCACGCCAACCCCCAGGTCTACCGGGCGCATGCTGCCGATTGCCCAGGTTTGCGCCCACAAGCCGGCGTTGTGCACGGGGTCATTCAGCCAGGCAAACAGCTGCAGGTCGAACGTGTCCCACATTGCGCGGCTGGGGCGCCATAGCCAGCTGGCGAGCAGCAGCAGGGCGACGAGATGGCAGGCAAGCAGCGGGCGGGTACGCCATTGGTCGTTGATAAAAGGAGGGTTCATGCAGTGGCATCCTTGTCATCTGTAGGGCTTTAAGGCGGCCGGCATGCTAGGGAGTTGGGTCGCAGAATGCAAAATTTCGACCTGCCTTTTGGCCCTAACCGTGACGCGGTTAGCCATCGATAGCTTCTGCCCGCACGGCTGATAGATAAGAGGCGCTTGGTCGAGCGGGCGTTTGCGCCTAAAATCGCCGACCGAGTTACATTCAGTGAAATTGGCATGTCTGATTTTTCCCAACGCTTTTTGTTCGACGACAGCGATATCCGTGGCGAGCTGGTCGGCCTGACCGACAGCTACAGCCATGTGCTCGCCAAACACAGCTACCCGCAACCCGTCGCCCACCTGCTGGGTGAACTGCTGGCGGCGGCCTCCTTATTGATCGGCACGCTTAAGTTTGAGGGCCTGCTGGTGCTGCAGGCGCGCTCATCGGGCGCAGTGCCGCTGTTGATGGTGGAGTGCTCCAGCGAAGGTGAATTGCGCGGTATCGCCCGCTATCACGACGAACCCATTGCCGCTGACGTCTGCCTGCGTGAGCTGATGCCCGAAGGCGTGTTAGCCATTACCGTCGAGCCGAAATCCGGCCAGCGTTACCAGGGCATCGTCGACTTGGAAGGCGACACCTTGGCCGATTGCCTGACCAACTACTTCGCCACGTCCGAGCAGTTACCAACGCGTTTCTGGCTCAGTGCCGACGGCCAGCGCGCGCGCGGCTTGCTGCTGCAGCAGCTGCCCGCCGACCGCCTGAAGGACAGCGATGAGCGTGAAGCCAGCTGGCAGCATGCGATGGCCTTGGCTGACACGTTGAAAACTGAGGAGCTGCTGGGGTTGGATAACGAAACCCTGCTGCACCGTTTGTACCACCAAGACGCGCTGCGTCTGTTTGACCCGCGCGCGCTGCAGTTCCGTTGCAGCTGCTCGCGCGAGCGTTCCAGCCGCGCGCTGATCAGCCTTGGTCAGGCCGATGCTGAAGATCTGCTGCAGGAGCATGGCGGCAGCGTAGAAATCGATTGTCAGTTCTGCAACGAGCGCTACCTGTTTGATGCAGCCGACGTGCTGCAGCTGTTTATCGATGGCGGCAGTGATGCCCCATCCGATACGCGTCACTGACGCATCCGTAAATCTGTGGCAAATAGCCGCAATCGCGCCAGCATGATCTGATTAGAGGCTGCACCCGCAGTCGGCTTTTTCTGGCATAAACGCGGATAGAAGCAAAGTGTATTGAAATCAAGGGGTTGGCCGATTAGTCGACCTCTTGATTGCGATACAAACTGTGATACAACGACGCCCTGGCTCCTCCTCGTTCCAGTTCCAACTGCGTGTGCCTTCCTGGCTTGTGCCTCACCTTGGGGGGCAGCAGTTTATTCGTCAGACCCTGCGAACTTCAGACGCAATGGAGGCTAAGCGCCGAGCGTTCGCGCTGTGGGATTCTCTGCAGATGAAATTTCAGATTCTCCAAGACCTGTTGTCAGAGCCGGAGCTGGCCAACGTCTTCAATCCGCTTTACCTCCGGGCGCTCCTCAAAGAGTCGGCTGACCGTGCTGTCGCTCAGGCTCGGCATCCTTTTGTGGAGTCTTACCTAGGCCGCTTGGGGGTGCCTGATAGGCTGCCCCGTGAGGATGCCCTTGCCTTTGCTTTGCAGGCTGCTGAGGAGCGTCATCGGCTGTTCCAGGCCGGTGGTGAAGTTGCCCTAAAGGTGCGTCTTGCAGAGCTGAGAGCGGAGTCTCGCGCTGCCATCCCGCAGCCGACGCCCTCGGTGTCTGCTCCAGTGCCGACGTTTGTGCCCCTGCCTGTTGCTGACGCAGTAGAGCGTTTCCTGGCTGAGAAGGAGGGGTTGAGCCATAGCGCCACACGCAACTACAGAACCCGTCTCGCCAATCTCAGCGCACACCTGAAAAGTGCCGGCGTGGCCTCAGACATTAGCGCGACAACCCGCGAGCATCTGCTGGCATACCGTGAAGAGGTCTCGCGCTCTTGCTCAGCATCCAGCGTTGGGGTGTACATGACCCAGGTCAGTACGTTCTTCAAGTGGGTAGCTGAGACCCTGCGCTTGCATTTGCCTGCAGGTTGGCTGTCGCCTGCTGTACGTCTTCAAGAGAGCGGTGGCTACCAACAGCGAGCGGGCAAGATTGACGCACGCGCAGACGAGGAGGGTGAGCGGTTCTCGGATGTGGAACTGCGTTCTCTGGTCGCTCATTGTTCCCGTGCCGCTCGCGGGGAGGTGCGCTTGGGCGGGCGCTCAAGAAACGGCGATTCCAGCCAGTCCAAGGCCTGGGTATTGCTGTTGATGGCCTTTGGTGGCTTCCGTCCGACCGAGGCCGCCCAGCTTCACTCCGACCAAGTCGATTATGACCAAGAAGCCGGCTGCTATTTCGTCGACTACTCCTATCTGGTTGAGGGGCAGCGGCTCAAGAACAGACACTCCCGGCGTATGGTTCCGTTGCTGTTCCCTGAGGACTTGGCTGAGTTGTTCGGGCAGTACCTCCAAGAGCGGAAGGGTAAGGACGACGGCTTCCTGTTCCCCTGGAAGGTGACCGCCAAAGGTCGCTTGGATGACTCTGTGCGGAGAGCCTTGGCTGATGTTGTAGCTGTGGCGGGTCTGTCTCTGGGCGAAGGTCTGACACCTTACGCGTTCCGGCATGCACTGGCTGACCGTTGCAAGCAGCTAGGACTGGGTGTGCAGCAAACAAAAGAGCTGATTGGTCATGGTGATTTGGACATCACAACAGGTCGCTACGGCAAGCGGGCACACCTGCATAGATTGGCCTCTGCTATGCGCGCCGCTGGGGTGGCTGATTTCAATGTGGATAGCCAGTAGCCTGCACCCTTCTGCCGCCTCTGTAGGTCTCTTGGTGCGCTTTCAGAGCGTTTTCCCAGTGGCCTCAAGGTGGCCAAGGCGTCGGCCCGTTCGTTGCCAGGGATGCTGCTGTGGGCCTTAACCCAGTAGGCGGTGACCTCTTTCCCTTGCAGTATAGGATCACTGCACTGCCACAGGTCGACATGCTCTCTGGGCTTATCCGAGCTGACCTGCGGCAAGGAGGACGGCTTCAGCGCGGTTACCTCCAAGTAGTTCGCCCGGACCATGGTTCAGTTGGGCTTCGAGGGTAATAAAGACTTCCACGGCATCCGGCGTAGCTGTCCCCGGCAGCGCTGGTCTCAACTTGAAAACAGCAGGAGGAGAGACACCTCTCCCCCCCTTCGGTCCTCCTGCACCTAGATTGCTTTCCTAGTCAGCTTATAGACCCTCTTTCCCTTAGCGCCAATGTTGGCCAATTGGTCGGCTCTCTCGTTTCCAGGAACGCCGCTATGGGCTTTAACCCACTCGACCCTGATGTTCTTGGTTTGTATCTCAAGATCTATGAGCTTCCAGAGGTCGAGGTGCTCAGGCACCTTCTTGTTGGCCTTCTTCCACCCTCTAGCCTTCCAGCCGGGCAGCCATTCGTTACAGCCTCTGGTGACCAGTTCGCTGTCCGAGTAGAGAGTTATAGGTACAGTCTTGGAGCAGTACCTCAGGGCCTCCAGAACAGCCATTAACTCGGCTCTCCCGTTAGTCTGAGGTTGTCCCTCAGGAACAGGACCTGCGATGTCTAGCGTGTCTCCTTGTGGGTTAGTTAGAGTGGCTCCCCACCCAGCACGGGCAAAGTCGGAACCATTGCCGAGGCATGCGCCATCGACGTAGATGATGTAGGTGCTCATGGTTTGATGTCCTGTCACGGGAAATGACCAACCTGCAGATGAGGCGGACCAATTCCCTACATAGATGTAAGTGGTCTGAATGGACCGCTCAGGGGATTACTTGAGGCGGTCTTGGGAGAAGGGCGGTCGTGGTAGCGGGCAGTAGCGCAGCTGCTGACCGGTGCCCGGAGAGACCGACCAAGCTAAGGCAGTCAAGGCAGCCTCAAGGGCGAAGCTCCCTTCGTTGTTGGTGAAACAACAACTATGAAGACACAGCCTTCTGTTCGTCTAAGTTGGTCTTCGACTGTTGGTCAGGCTCTGACGAACCCAGTCAGCAGCTTCGTAGCAAAGCTACTGCGCTACTGCCCGGCTTACGCCTGCCCTAGAAGGGGCGTTGGTCATTTCTGGTAGTGGTCAGCGACGGAGCGAGTCACGCCTATATATATTTAAGGGATAGCGACCACCCCTGAAGCTCAAGGGCTCCGGAGGAGATTGACGGCAGAATCTTGCCGGTCTGAGCTGAGTGCGACACGGCGTTTCACCCATTCGCCCAACGCTCGCTCTCGACTGGCTAAGTCACCCCTCCATGCGTACCAGGGATGGATGCGGATTCGGGTCGGCCAGCTCTTACCTTGGGTAGTCCGTTCAATCAGACCTGCATCATCCAACTCCTCCAGAGCTGCCCTGACAGTCCTCTCGGGTAGGCCCAGCTGCCCACTCAAGTTCTTCAGCTTGCCGAACCAGTAGTTATGACCTGAGAGCTGCTCGGCCAAGTGCTGAAGCAATCTGATAGCTGACCCATTGATGCCGACACGAAGCAGCCCTAGCAGATTCGCGTCCTCAAGGTAGTGTCGGTCAAGCCAATGGTCGAAGGGCTGTATGGCCTCTTTCAATTCATCTTCGTCACGTGCCATGCAGGGCCACGGGGTATCGATACCAACGGTCTTGCTTGTATGGACAGGACGCGGTGGTGTCCTAGGCAGAGGCTCGCTTGAGGCCAGGATCTCGCCAGTCCTGAGATCGACTGTGTAGTGACGCCCCATATCCGTAACAAAGATTGCCTCACGCGCCCCCAGAGGGTGGATCGTAGGGGGTGGGCCAGCGACGAATGTCTCGCTTGCTGGAGCCAGATATTCTTTTAAGGCGGCCGTAACGACGTAGCTCATCGTGAATACTCGGCAGCGCGGAATGCGAGCCAACGGCATACCCGGTGGTCTATCCAGGCCTTACACAGCTTGAAGGATAGCGTGAGGTGGGCTGGGCCGCGTCGCCCTGTGCCGGTGGTGTACGACAATGTGGTCAGGCGGCGGAATTGGCCTGGGCGCAGGCTGATCTGCACCAGCGTAGTGGGTCGCATTGCTTGAATTTCCTGTTGATAGGCGAACGACAGCGCCCCGCCTGGAGTTCTCCGGGCAGGGTGTCGATTCGGCTTAGGGGTGTCGTATGGGGCCTAGAGGCTGCCGCCTTTAGCGCTTAGTGGGGGTAAATCCATTAGCAGTCCTGCTGCGCCCTGCAGGCCCGCTTAACGGTTGCAAGGGAGACGCCCCAGTGTTCGGCGGTGGTGGCGATGCTGGAGCCAGTCTCCTTCCGCCATGCTGCGATGGCTGTGTCGTCGTGCTGCTTAGGTGCTCCCAGCTTGCGACCCTCTGCCTTGGCCTTGTTGATGCCCGCCATCTGCCGCGCCTTGATGTTCTCGCGCTCCAGCTCAGCCACGCCAGCCAGGAGGGTCAGCATCAGCTTCCCGGTGGGGTTGGACAGATCGAAGCCTTCGCGCATGGAGATAACGGTGACGCCCTTCGCCCTCAGCGCCTCGACCGTCTCCAATACATCGATGGTGTTGCGACCCAAGCGGTCGATGGCTGCAACGATGACGGTGTCGCCCTTCCTGGCGTAGTCGAAGAGAGACTTGAATCCCTTCCTATCCAGGGCCTTAGTAGCGCCGCTGGTGGCCTCATCGGTGAACCAGCCGTCCTCGCTGACGTTGTAACGCTGGGCGATGGCATGGCGCTGGCTCTCAATGGACTGGCCGTCGGTGCTGACGCGGGTGTATGCAAGGGTAGCGGTCATATGTGTTGCCTAGTTAGCTCATAACATAGGCTCAAAATATGCCTGAGTAGCTCAGTACGGTCAACAGATTTGAGCCATCCTGGAGGCGGCATTCTTCCGTGGCGGTTCCAGGTGCTGTTGCTTGGCTCACAAGGTGTACTTCTTGAGCCAGGCTGGACGCGCTTTACCACAACCGAAACTGGAGATAGGTGTAGCACCTAGGTATGCGCGGACAAACATTGGTGACAGCTCCTTGTTGCCGCATAAGTGGTCAGCACCCTCGCAAACGAGTACAAGCCAAGCCGCCGTTGCCGCTGAGTTACACCCAAGTGACTGCAGCCCCTTGGGTCGTGTTAGCTCATAGCTGGTGAGCTAGGTCAGCTCATCTGTGAGCGATATCTTCCAAGGATGAACGCACCCTGTTCACTTGATGAACGCACCTTTGTTCATCCTTGTGGGCTATCTGACAAAGATGAACAAGGGGGGGGCAGGGGGGGGGGAAGGCCTCAAAGCTATTACTAAAAAGGCCTCACAGATTTTTCACCCGAAAACACTCCTGGCTGGCTCCTCAAGGCGTGTTCCAGGTCAACCCTTGCTAGGGTCGGGCTTAAACCCTTATTGCCACTGCTGCAGAGGAGCCCCTAGCGCGGGTAAATCAGAGGAAGATAGATGGAGAGCGCCAAGGGCAAGCGCCAGGGCGAAGATCATCAGCCAATGGGGATACGCCACAATCTACCGCTAGCTCAGTCGGGGCCTGGGCGGGAAGCAGAGGCGGCTCATGCTGGGACAAAGCCACCACTCTTTTGAGCATTACTGAGCTGGGAGCAATGCGTTTAGACCTAGATCGAGCCCACCTTAGGAGAGCTGCGGCGATTGTTGAACAACTGCGTCCTGCAAATCCAAGCGATGTTGCCTAGCAGCCTCTGGAATCGGCATGTCGGCAATGCCCTTAACATCAAGGCCTGCCCGTTGGGCGACCGCCCTCATATTGATGTCTTCGGTGTAAAGACAGTCAACGCCATAGAACAGCCCGATAGCTACGATTTGCCTATCGACTTTGACCTTCTGCCAAGGCGCACTGCTCCCAGAACGCTTGTCCCCCGAATCACGCGCCTCAAGTTCAAGCATTGCACACTCTAACGAAGATGCCTCGTCAAATGGGACCACCTTGATAGCTGAAGAACGCTTGAATAGCTCAAGGACCTCTTCATATCGTTGTCCAGCATGAACAAGAAACTCTGCATAGCTTGGAGTGGCTACTAGAATCTTCGAGCGCTGATGAACGTTTACAAAGTGCTCAAGTCGTTCTTGGCAGTGGGCGACAGGCTCACCTGTAGATGGGTCAATAGGTATGTGACCTGTCGGGTAGAGCAGATACGCAAGTACTGATGTGTCGAGCAAAACCATTAGCAATCTCCCTCTCGCAGCTTCATCCATGCCTTGCTCATACTTTCCTGCTTATCCCAATCAGTACCTAGTGCACGGAGGTGGTCGAGAGCCTCTCCGAAGGTCTCGTCCCTCAAGACCTCAAACTTATCCACATGGAAGTAACCGTCGAGATCCCACTTCCTCATTACGCCACGCACCCAAGTACCAGTCCCAAAGACTCTGATAGTCTGGCCGTAAAGGTGCTGCGCTAGGCCTACTGCAAGCTCCCTGCTGGTTTCACATTTCCAATATCGCCCATCGCCCGCATCAAGATGAACGTGTGATGAGTTATCTCTACCACCGACCGAAACAACCACACCGTCTAGGCTGCCAGCTTGACGCAACTTCAAGATGGTAGGTTTCGGCAGTTCCCTACCAGGGAATGAGTAAATCTTTGCAGTGGTGCCATCCACGCCGACGCGATCCAGGCGACCTACAGCATTGTCCTTTGCCAGCATCTGGTTGAGCTTGTCGAACACCTTGGCTGAGTCGCTTCCTATATCCGCAATCTGCTGTATGCGCTGTTCGATGCTGGGTATAGATTCAAAATCTGCTAGCGCGTGGCACCGCAAGCTTCCTTCAGAAACCTCGTGAAAATGGACGTGGTCGGCCTGCCCAAGAAGGTTGGCAAGCTCAAGGAAGTATTGGGCGACCCTATGCATCGAGGCAGTTGAGGGTCTCAGCGAGTCAACAGTGAATATGTACTCTACTGGCTTCATGTTTGTTGCCCTGAGCATCCGTGCGTTGTGAGGGAAGCGCTAAAACTGTATCTGCCAACAGTAGCACCATCACTGCTTGCTGGGGAGGCAGGCAATACATAAGCGCTTTCGACCTCTCCGATGATATGCCGCTAGGGATTGCCGGAGATATCCCCAAACAACCGCAGGCTCTAGGGTCGTGTTAGCTCACCAGCTATGAGCTAGGTCAGCTCATCTGTGAGCGATATCTTCCAAGAATGAACGAACCCCTGTTCATCCTTGTGAGCTATCTGCCATAGATGAATAGGATGGGGCCTGGAGGGGGGACTGCGGGAGTGGGGACTCACCTTCCAGGTACAGGCGGGTCACCAGTTGCTGGCCCTTCTCAGTCACCGTGATGACCGAGTAGCCCAGCCCATCGAAGGACTCGGTGAAGTACTTCTTGGACGAGTGATAGACAGCCCAGTGGCCTTCCACCTTGCGCAGGTGACCGAGGCCAGCCAGGGTCTTCTGGACCTGCATCGTGTTGATGCCTGGGAGCTTCTTGGCGAAGTCCATGAGGGTGGTCCGCTTGCGGGAGCCGACCGCTTGGCCGACCTCCGCGTGGGGCTTCATGGCTTCGTTCTCCAGGCGCAGGGTTTCCTTCTGCTCTTCCAGCTCAGCAGCCAGACGCAGCGCCTCAGCGAAGGTGGTCGGGAGACGTGGAGCCTGTTTAGCCTCCAGCTCCATCCACCGTGTGGTGATGGCGTGGCGCATCTTGACGTTGTAGCCAGAGACCAGGGTGATGGTCAGGTCTTTCGGGAGGTGGAAGCAGTCGGTGTACCCACGGGCATCCTTGGCTTCCACGACATGACGCAAATCTGCGTCATCCCCTAGTTGCTCAATCATGTTGCGGATGTCGCGGATGACATCGCCGTGACGCTTCCCGGTCAGCTCGGCAATCTCGCGGCTGCTCATGGTGACGGCCTGGGAGGCGTTGGTGTTCAGGGTGGTCAGTCAGCTCCACTTCAAACGACAACAAACTGAGGAGCTGTTGCTGTTATCGCTGAGGTATACCCAAACGACCGCATGCCTTGGGTCGTGGTAGCTCACCAGCTATGAGCTAGGTCAGCTCATCTGTGAACGCTATCTTCCAAGAATGAACGAACCCCTGCTCATCCTTGTGGGCTAACTGTTACGAAATTGCAGTGATTTGACCATCAGTTTGCACAGTCACTGACCAGTAAATTACATTCCAGCTGACCAGGCGTTTGCATTCGACTTGACCAGCGCCCGCCCTAGTGGCTGCCGACAGAGACCGGTCAGAAGAAGACAGCTTTGGGATTACTTCAGCTTCCTACTTGTACGGGGCGACGCCGGGGGCTCCAAAGCTATTTGCTACTGAAGACGGGGAGGCGTCGGCAACGCAGCTTGTGGGGTATGAAGCCTCACAGGTCCTGGCGAGGATCATGCTCCCAGGAGTTAATCAGCGCATCGGACATACTAATGACGAAGGCATCGATTTCACGCGGGTTCTTCCAGCCATGCTTTTCACGATATAACAAGGTACTGCAAGGCTTCCCGTAAGGCGCAACCACCTGAATCAGGACGGCATATGGCATAAGTCCTAAGCGGACGTCTTGCTCACGAGTGCAGTAGCAGCAGTGAATACGAACATCACGGTGAAGCTTAGGAGCGGGTCGGAGATTGATCCTCTCAAGGTTTTGGCCGAATACGATATGGCCTGCGGATGTCTTGTCCAGTGGCTTGCCGGAGTATGTGGCCCAAAGGAGCATCAGGAGGTCACGTTTCCCCCTAAGCGATTGAGCCAGATCGGGATGGGAGTGCCCCGCATCTATCCAACCTGGAAGCTCCTTAACAGCCTTCTTGGCAACATCAACTGCCTCCCGGAGAGCTTTCAATACCCCAAAAGCACCAGGCGACAGATCCGCAGCAGAGAACATCTCCAACTCAAGCTGTGAATTGCTGAAGTCCGAATCCCTATGGTTTCGGAGGTACTCAATCATCCAGTCTTTCTCCCTGACTGGGTCGGCCAAGCAGTTGGTCAACAGCCAAAGATCACTGACAACCTTACTCACTATCACAGCCAAGGCAGATTGAGCATCACGCTTTCTGCGTTGCTCAGCTCTGTCAGCATGCCATACAGGGAAAAAAGCGGCCCCGACAAGAGCAAATATCGAACCTATGGCCTGCACCCAGCCGGCTAGACCATCGCTACTGAGATCTTTGGCCAGCTTAATACCCAGCACCGCCATCAGCAGCAGCCACAATGGGATAAACACCAGTAACAGACAACTCAGAGCTTTGTCTGTCTTCTCCCAAAAGGATCTGCTCAAGACATTTTCCCCTTATCAATATATGAAGCTAGCTTGCCCGCTGAAGGCTCATCCGTCCACGCGGAGGCCGCATGACAGCTGGACCGCTCCAGAGTTAATAAGCACTCGATGACCTCTCCTGGCCAGTTGTTGTCTGTCGTAACCGGCGGCAGTGGTTGTTCTCTGGCAGCATGCCGGTCAAACCCAATGCAAATGACGGGTCAGGTCGAATGCAGGTGGGTAGGCAAGTCTGTGCAATTACCCAATCTTTCATAGATGAACAGGGTGGGGGCAGGGGGGAAGAGCCTCAACGCTATTACTAAAAGGTCTCACAGATTTTTCACCCGGAAACAGTCCCGGATGGCTCTTTTGGGCGTGTTCCAGATTGACCCTTGGCCGGTTGCTCAGTGCGTCGGCTGCGTGCCGTGGTGAGCGTCCCTGGTGCGTTTCTGAAGGCCTTGCTGGTAACTCACCCAGAGCATTGAGAAGGCTACTCCAGGATGCTGGTTCTCTGGTGCTGTCCTGGTTGTCCATGTTTGCGTTGTGTCGGGCTTGTGCTCGATGCGGAGGAGAGTGCTGGTCTATCGCCGTCATTGGAAAGCTGAATAAGCCATTTCAGACCCTGTTTGATAGCTTGATAATGAGCATGGCTGCCCTGGATTTCGCAGTGGAGCTGTCGAGGGATTGGGATACAGGCTGTGATACATTGCGCTCTAGGTGGCCAAACCCCCTAGAAGCCTTACACAGCATGCCGTCCGACCGGGTGACTCGCCTTTTTGGTGCGTCTTCTGGCATAATCCGGCGCACTTTTTTCGCTGTAGTAGCGCGCAAATTTCTACTACAAAACGTTCGGAAGACTCGGCCGTATGGCCGACGGGGACCCACATGACGCAAGCCAACAATGCCGTGTACACCGACATCAGCGCCGCCCAACTGGTCGAAGAAGCCCTTCGTCGCGGTGAGGGCGAGCTGGCCGCCACTGGCTCGCTGGTCGTACGCACAGGCCATCGCACGGGTCGTTCGCCGGCTGATCGCTTCATCGTGCAAGAGCCGAGCACCGAGGCGAAAATCGCCTGGGGCGCGATCAACCGTCCGTTCCCGGCCGACAAGTTCGATGCCCTGTGGGACCGCGTCCAAGCGTTCTCCGATGCACAAGACAGCTTTGTCTCCTACGTACATGTAGGTTCTGCCGACGCCCACTACCTGCCGGTGAAGATGACCACCGCCACTGCCTGGCAAAACCTGTTCGGCCGTTGCCTGTTCATCAACCCTGAGCAGTACAACCCGGCGGGCAAAGACGAGTGGCAAGTGCTCAACGTCGCCAACTTCGAGTGCGTACCGGAGCGTGACGGCACCAACTCCGATGGCTGCGTGATCCTCAACTTTGCTGCCAAGAAAGTCCTGATCGCCGGCATGCGTTACGCCGGTGAAATGAAGAAAGCCATGTTCAGCGTGCAGAACTTCCTGCTGCCGGACGCCGATGTGCTGCCGATGCACTGCGCGGCTAACATCGGTGAAGAAGGCGACGTCACCCTGTTCTTCGGCCTGTCCGGCACCGGCAAAACCACCCTGTCGGCTGACCCAAGCCGTTACCTGATCGGTGACGACGAGCACGGTTGGGGCGTGGGTGTGGTGTTCAACATCGAAGGCGGCTGCTATGCCAAGTGCATCGACTTGTCCGAGAAGAACGAGCCAGTCATCTGGAAAGCCATCCAGTTCGGCGCCGTGCTGGAAAACGTGGTGCTCGATGAAAACCGTGTACCGAACTACGCCGATGACAGCCTGACCCAGAACAGCCGTGCGGCCTACCCGCTGGAGCTGATCGAGAAGCGCAGCGAGAAGAACCTCGGTGGTGAGCCGAATGCGGTGATTTTCCTCACCTGCGACCTGACTGGCGTTCTGCCGCCGGTGTCGATCCTCAACGAAGAGCAAGCGGCTTACCACTTCCTCTCCGGCTACACCGCGCTGGTCGGTTCCACTGAAATGGGTAGCGGCGGCGGCATCAAGTCGACCTTCTCCACCTGCTTTGGCGCACCGTTCTTCCCGCGTCCGGCTGGCGAATACGCGGAGCTGCTGATCAAGCGCATCCGTGGCTTTGGCTCCAAGGTTTACTTGGTTAACACCGGCTGGACCGGTGGTGGCTATGGCGTTGGTAAGCGCTTCAACATCCCGACCACCCGTGGCGTGATTGCAGCCATCCAGAGCGGCGCGCTGATCGGTACTGAAACCGAGCAACTGCCGATCATCAACCTGAGCGTGCCGAAGTCGGTGCCGGGTGTTGAAACCAACCTGCTCAACCCACGCAACACCTGGGAAGACAAGAGCGCCTACGACGAAGCCGCTAAAGGCCTGGCCAAGCTGTTTATCGACAACTTCCAGAAGTTTGATGTCAGCGATGCCATCAAGAACGCCGGCCCGCAGCTCTAAGCTGTAACAGCCGCGTTGAAAAACCGCCGTCATCGGCGGTTTTTTTATGCACGGGAAATCACAGCGATAACCGGTGGGAGGCGCTCTATCGGCGAGCTTTAAGGAGTGGTTGCGGCTAAAGCCCCTCCCGCGTCGATTTGTGGGCGCGATAAAAAACGGAAAAGCCGCCCGGAGGCGGCTTTAGGTGCCTATCTGCAAGCAGATCAGGCACGTTTGCGGGTGTTGCGTGCTGCGTTGTTACTCAGGTGGCCGCTTTGCACGGCCTCATGTGTTGCTATTTGGCTGACGTGAACCGCAGAGCTAACGAGGTTGGCAACTCAGGCGATTTCCAGGGCCTTGGCCTGCGACTGTCGACTTCAGTTTGACTGGCTAACGCCAGATAAGTGTCGATGTGTCACAGGTTGCCGCTGGTGCTTTCGAGTTGTAGGGCGGCGTTAGTTCTTTGGTTTGCTACCACTCGCGGCGAGCCTGAGTTCTCCCGCCAGATGTCGCATCGGCCTGCTGCTACGTCGGCTACTCCGGTTTGGCCGGAGTCTTTGCTGCGCGGCCATCTGGCCTGGGTGCTGAGCGATCTAGTGGGTAACCGGCAAGCTGCCGTTGAAACCAGATACCTGCATACTCGTCTCCTTGTTTTGCCTGCATGGGTTAACTGTACGTCAGCAATGCAGGTCGCATTAGTTGGATTGGCAATAGCGGTACGTTCTGTAGGTCTTAATCGTTGTTTACCGCAGGTGCGGTCAATGGAGTGACAGTCATGAGTACCCTTGAGCGCGTGTTCGGCTTTCAGCAATTGCGTCCCGGCCAGGAGCGCGTGGTGACGGCTGTGTTGGCGGGCCGTTCGGCGGCGGCGATCTTCCCCACCGGGTCGGGCAAGTCGCTGTGCTACCAGCTGCCGGCGCTGCATTTGCCGCATCTGACCCTGGTGGTTTCGCCTTTGCTGGCGCTGATGCAGGACCAACTGGCGTTTCTGCATGGCCGCGGCATTAGCGCCGCCAGCATCGATTCGGCGCAAAGCCGCGAGCAGGCTTCCGAGGTGATGACGCGGGCCAAATCCGGTGAGCTGAAGATTCTGATGATCTCGGTAGAGCGGCTGAAGAACGAACGCTTTCGCAACTTTATCGCCCAGGTGCCAATTTCCCTGTTGGTGATCGACGAGGCCCACTGCATTTCCGAGTGGGGCCATAACTTCCGCCCGGATTACCTCAAGTTGCCGGACTACCAGCGCCAGTTCGGCATCCCGCAGGTGCTGCTGCTCACCGCCACGGCCACACCGCCAGTGATTGCCGATATGCAGAAGAAGTTCGCCATCGCCGCCGAAGATGTGGTCACCACCGGCTTCTACCGGGCCAACCTCAACCTGTTGGTCGAGCCGGTCAGCGGCGCCGACAAGCAGCGCCGCTTGGAGCAGTGGCTGGGTGCCAAGGCCGGGCAGCCAAGCATCGTTTACGTCACTCAGCAGAAGACCGCCGAGCAAGTGGCCGCGCGCCTGAGCCAGCGTGATATTGCCGCCAGTGCTTACCATGCCGGCATGGCCTCTGATGCGCGCGAGGCGATACAGCGTCAGTTTATGGTCGGGCAGATCAACTGCATCGTGGCCACCATCGCCTTCGGCATGGGCATCGACAAGGCGGATATCCGCAACGTGGTGCACTTCGACCTGCCGAAATCCATTGAGAATTACAGCCAGGAAATTGGCCGCGCCGGCCGCGATGGTCAGCCCTCCGACTGCCTGGTGCTGGCCAACCGCGACAGCCTCAACGTGCTGGAAAACTTCGTCTATGGCGATACGCCGGAGCTAGATGGCATTCGCTGCGTACTGGATGAGCTGCTGAGTAACAGTCAGGGCGGCGAATGGGAGCTGATGCTTAACCAGCTGTCCGAGCAGAGCAATATCCGCCAGCTGCCGCTGAAAACCCTGCTGGTGCAGTTGGAGTTGTGCGGCGTCATCGCCCCGCGTTATGCCTATTTCGCCGAATATCGCTTCAAATTCCTCTTGGAGCCCGAGGCGTTGCTGGAGAAATTCGACGGCGAGCGGCGCCAGTTTGTCGAGGCGTTGATCAGCACCTCGCAGCGCGCCCGCACGTGGTGCACCGTGGATTTCGACCAGCTTTACCAGCAGCACCAGGCCGAACGCGGTCGGGTGATTAAGGCGCTGGATTACTTCCAGGAAAAAGGCTGGATTGAGCTGGAAAGCAAGCAGATGACCGAGGTCTACGCGCTGCTCGACCCGGGTTTTGATCCGGCAGCGTTAAGCGCTGAGCTGCATGGTTATTTCAGCCAGCAGGAAGCCAGTGAAATCCACCGGATCCACGCCATGCTCGCGCTGTTTGCCAGCGAGCAGTGCTTGAGCCAGCGTCTGGCTGCCTATTTCGGCGATGCCAATGCGCCCCAGCAATGTGGGCATTGTTCGGTGTGCCGTGGGCAAATCGCCCACCTACCGGCACCGCCTGCCTTGGCGCCGCTTAGCGAGCAACGCCTGGATGAGCTGTGTGGCAGTTTTGTGCGCAAGCATGTGGAGCTTAAGGGCCGTGAGCCGAGCGCTGAATGCCTGACGCGCTTTCTTTGCGGGATCAGCGTGCCGCTGTTTACCAAGCTTAAATCGCGGCAGCTCAGCAGTTTCGCGGCGCTGGAAAACTATCCCTATGCCGAGGTGCGAGCCTGGGTGGCGGCTGAGGCGGGCTGATACGTATCCGCCGACTATTCACCTCAGCGCGCCCGGTGTTTGGCTATTAATGCCGGTCAACGCGGGCGCTGCGGTGTGCAGCCCGCTACTGTTGTGCTGCGGGTTCCGCGTGGTGACGGAAGGCCTTGCCCTGGTGCAGCGTCCATTCCAGCACGTCACGGGCCAGTTGGTCACCGGCTTGGCCGAAAGCGTTGACCACGGCGGGTACCGAGGTGTCGCTGGCCGCTTGGCTGACTTCAAAACGGCGGCTGGCGAGGATGCGCAGGCTGCCACTTTCCACCAGTCGTGCTTCAAATAGGATGTGGGCGCCGGGACGGCCGTTCTGGTATTCGCTGTTGAAGGCGCGCAGGTCGCCGTCCAGCTCCAGGTCTGCTTGCAGGCGACTTGCATCGCTGCTGACTGCTCGGAGACGGCCATCGTCGAGGAAGGCGTCGATCAGCCGGTCACGCAGCAACAGCGGCGCGCGGTCACTCCAGCGTACGCCCTGGTAAGCGCTGATCTGGTCGCCCGGCGGCAGTACGGCAATCCGCGTGCTGTCGAGCAGTTGGTTGCTGTAGGGCGTGTTCACCCGTAGCGCCCAGTCGGTACTGGTGTCGTGGCTGGGCAAGCTGCTCGCCGGCAAGCGGTAGATGCTCAATACCTGACTTTTCGGCAATACCGAACAAGCGGTAAGGCTGCCAGTCAGCAGGATAACGGCGAGCAGGCGAAGGCGGCTCATGGTTGAAACTCCTTAATGGTTTCGCTGCGCAGCAGGTAGCCGGCTGGGTCTTCTTCTAAACGGCGGGAGAAGGAGCGCAGGGCGCTGAGGGTTTCGCGCAGTTCAATGATGGTCGGGCCGATTTCGGCAACGCCCTGCATGCCGCCGTCGAGTGCGCTGCGGTTTTTTATCAGCAGCTGCTCAACGGTGCTGCTGCTGCGCTCCAGCGAGGCCATCAGGCGGCTGGCGCTGTCCATCGCGTCACGGCCTTGGCCGCTGAGCAGTTGGTTGGCGTTGCGCATCAGGTCGACGGCTTCCTGGCTGGCGGCGCTCATCTGTTGCAGGGCCTGGCGCAGTTCATCGCGTTGATCAGCGACGCTGGCGCTGGTTTGTTCGATGTTTTCCAAGGTGCGTGAGATGCGCCCGATGTTGTCGGCGGAAAACAGCTCGTTGGCGCGGTTGAGCAGGCTGGTGATGCTGATGACCAAGTCCTCGCCGTTGGTCATCAGGCGTGACAGCGGCGACGGGTCGGCGATGATCTCTGCGCGCCTATTGCCCTTGCCTTCAAGTATTGGGCTTTCAGGTGTGCCGCCGTGCAACTGGATTAGTGCCGAGCCGGTGATGCCGGTGATCGACAGGCGTGCATGGGTATCCTGTTTGATCGGGGTGCTGGCACTAACGCGAATGTGCGCGCGGACTTTGCGTGGGTCTTGTGGGTCGAGGCGTAGGCTGATGACATCACCGACCTTGATGCCGCTGTACTGCACCACGCTGCCTTGGGACAGACCGCTAACGGCCTCGTTGAAAATCACGTCATAGTCGCGCAGTTCCTGATCCGAGCTGGCTTTGCTCAGCCACAGGGCAAAGCCCAGTGCGCCGGCCGCCATGAGCACGGTAAACAGGCCAATTAACACGTGGTGGGCACGCGGTTCCATTCAGTTGCTCCCTGGCGCGGCATGAGCCGCCTGTTCGGCTGCGCGTCCGCGCGGGCCGTGAAAGTATTGGTGAACCCACGCGTTGTCGGTGGCGGCTACAACGTCCAAGCGGTCAGCCACCAGCACGTGTTTTTCTGCCAGCACAGCGACCCGGTCGCAGATGGTGTAAAGCGTATCCAGGTCATGGGTGACCAGGAATACGCTAAGGCCCAGCGCATCGCGCAGGGTCAGAATCAATTGGTCGAAGGCGGCCGCGCCAATGGGGTCGAGCCCGGCGGTGGGCTCATCGAGAAACAGAATCTCCGGCTCCAGGGCCAGCGCACGGGCCAGAGCGGCGCGCTTGATCATGCCACCCGACAGTTCGGTTGGGTATTTGTCGCCGGCCTCGCGCGGCAGGCCAACCAGCGCCAATTTGACCTGGGCCAGGCGCTCGGCGGCTGGACGATTGAGGCCCGCGTGCTCGATCAGCGGTAGGGCGATGTTCTCAGTCACCGTTAGTGAGGAAAACAGCGCGCCGCGTTGATACAGCACACCGAAGCGCCGCTCCAGTTGTGAGCGACGCTCGGGCGGCAGGCTCAGTAATTCTTCACCAAACACCCGCACAGTGCCCGCGTTGGCGCGGCGCAGGCCGAGAATACTGCGCAGTAAGACCGACTTGCCGGTGCCCGAGCCGCCGACCACGCCGAGTACTTCGCCGCGGTAGAGGTCCAGGTCGAGGTCCTGATGCACGGTTTGGGCGCCGAAGCGGTTAACCAGCTGGCGTACTTCGATGATTGCTTCGCCCGTCACCAGCCCATCTCCATCAGAAACAGCGCGGCGAGGGCATCGAGTACGATCACCACAAAAATCGACTGGACCACGCTGGAGGTGGTGCGCTCGCCCACCGACTGCGCGCTGCCGGTGACCTTGAAGCCTTCCAGGCAGCCGATCACGGCAATCAGGAAGGCAAAAATCGGTGCCTTGGCGATGCCCACCAGAAAGTGCTTGAGGGCGATATTTTCCTGCAGCATGGCCAGGTACATGGCCGGGGAAATATCCAGGCTTAGGGCGCACACCACCGCTCCGCCGAGGATGCCGCTGAGCATGGCGATAAAGGTCAAAATCGGCAGGGCAATCAGCAGGGCGAACACCCGTGGCAGCACTAGGATTTCCATGGGATTGAGGCCCAGCGTGCGAATGGCGTCGATTTCCTCGTTGGCTTTCATGGAGCCGATTTGCGCTGTAAACGCACTGGCGGTGCGCCCAGCCATGAGGATGGCGGTGAGCAGCACGCCGAACTCGCGCAGGAAAGAGAACGCCACCAGGTCGACGGTGTAGATGCTCGCGCCAAAGTCGGCCAGTACCGTGGCGCCGAGAAAGGCCACCACGGCGCCAACCAGGAAGGTCAGCAGGGCAACGATGGGTACGGCATTCAGGCCGCTCTGCTGCAAGTGGGCGACCAACGAGGTAACGCGCCAGCGCGTTGGCCGCAAGGTGATGGCGGCCATCGCGGCCAGGGTCATGCCGATAAACTCAAGCAGCGCCACGCTTTGCTGCCAGAGCTCTTCCATGGCTTGGCCAATTTGCCCGAAGAACTCGCGCCAGGCTGGGATTCGTTTGGCCGGTACAGCGTCACCGGACGCGGCGATGGCGTCACCCACCGCCTGCAACAGTGCGCGGCGTTCGCTGGCCAGGCCAGGTGCATCCTTGGCCAGTTGCGCCAGCCGTTGACTGCCGAGTAAGTCGACCAACAGCCCGGCACCTGCGGTGTCCAATGCGCCAAGGTCTTGCAGGTCAATGCTCACGGCCTTGGGCAAGGTGCCGCGAAGGTTTAGCACCTCGGCTTCCAGTCGGACGTAATGCGCCAAGGTCCAGTCGCCACCAATACGCAAGCCTGAGGGCGCGTCCGTGCGGTTGGGTTCAAGCGGTGTGATAAAGGGGGCTGTACTCATGGGCGCAGTCTACCCTTTCAATTGGCGTTGCGCCCAGCGGGCCCGACTCAGGCCTGCCTGGCGAGGGCGCGCATACGCGGCCTCGCCAGCAGCGTTAGGCCTCAGGGTTTGAAGTCGCGGGCATCTTTGGCCCATTCATCCAGCGCGGGTTTGAGGTCTTTGAGGCGTAGCTGGGTGCTGTCATTTTCCAGTTTCAGGCCGTGGCCCTTGCGTACTACGCGAGCCACCGGCTGGCTGTTGTTGCCGTCGATGGCTTCGATCTCAATAAAAATCGCTGTGTTCAGGTCGCGCGTACCGGCGGCAGTGCTGGCTGCGGCAGCAACCAGAGCAATCGGGATCACTTCATAGACCTTGAGCCCCTCAGGTGAAAGGTTGACGGCGGTGATTGCGCTGCGCAGCACGAGGGTGTCTCGATCAGCTTGCTCGACAATCCGCAGTCGTCCGCTTAATTCCAGCTGTATGGCCTGTTGCAGGTAGTTGGCGATCTCATCCAGCGTTTGCTGGCTGACCTGCGCGCTGGGAGTGGCGGCAGGGTAGAACAGCGGTTTTTCCACCAGTACCGAGCTGTAATTCTCGACTTTAAAACCTGGCGATACCCAGCGCATCACCGCCACACCGCTGGCCGATTGCGCCGGTCGCAGCTGGGAGTAATCACTCAGGAAGCCAGAGTACTGCGATGGTGCCTGCGTGTTGCTGGCGCAGCCGGCCAAGAGCAGGGTGGCAGACAGGGCAAAGCCAAGGGTTCTGAGTGTCATACCGGTAATCTCGTTAGGGTAGGTTGCCTAACTGTAGACCAGTCTTCAGCGACCTCGGCTGCGAGATGCCGCCACCCCGGCAGGCGCTAGCGTTGGCGAAATACCAACGCCTTTAACGCGCTGTCCGGCTGGCTGTCAGGGAATTCCGGGGGGTTGCTCAGGCGCTCACTAAACAGCAGGCTGGGCGCTTCGTTGGCCATGGCCTGGATTAGGTAATCGGGGCCGATTTCCGGTTCATTGCTGCAAGCCAGTACCACGCCATCGGCACTGAGTAACTCGGGCAGGCGGCGCAGCACCTTGGGGTAATCCTTGCTCAGCACAAAGCTGCCGCGCTGGAAGGACGGTGGGTCGATGATGATCAGATCATAAGGGCCGTACTTGGCCACCTTGCCCCAGGACTTGAACAGGTCGTGGCCAAGAAACACCACCTGGCTCAGGTCATGCTGGTTCAGCCGATGATTATCGCGACCACGGCTGAGCGCGGCCCTGGCCATGTCCAGGTTGACCACGTGCGTGGCGCCACCGGCCAGCGCCGCTACTGAGAAGCCGCAGGTGTAGGCAAACAGATTGAGCATACGCTTGCCCGCTGCCTGCGCCTGCACCCACTGACGGCCATGGCGCATGTCGAGGAACAGGCCGGTGTTCTGCTTTTTGCCCAGATCGAGCCGGTACTGCAGGCCGTGTTCGCAGATATCCCAGTGCTCTACCGGCTCGCCGAGCAGCCACTGTGTCGGGCTTTCCGGCAGATAGCGCTGTTGCAGCAACAGGCTATGCGCGCCGCTCTGTTGCCAGGCGGCGGATTGGCCGAGGTCGAGCAGCATCTGCTGCAGCGCGGCCAGTTCGGCATCGCTCACTGGCTTGAACAGCGCCACCAGCAGCACGCCTTGCAGCCAGTCCACGGTGATCTGCTCCAGCCCCGGCCAGCAGCGGCCACGGCCGTGAAGCAGGCGGCGGGTTTCCTGGGGGGCATTATCGAGGGCGACAAGCAGGTGCTGGTAAAGAGTGGCAAGCGCGGCTGGGGTCATGGGCATCATCAGTTTGGCGAGGGCGCGATTTTAGCAGGCGTCCGCCAAGAATCGTTTGCGTCGATCATTGTTATCGGTAAAGGCGTTTGGCATTGCCTTGCTTGGGTGCCTAGCATGAGGGCTTTCCAACCCCGTAGTGAAGGTCTCCACATGCATATCGACGAAGCCATTCGTAGCCGCCGCGCCGTTAAAGGCTATGACCCGGCATTTACCCTGAGTGACGCTGAGAAGGACGAGCTGCTGCAACTGGCCCTGCTCGCGCCATCGGCGTTCAATCTGCAGCACGTGCGTCTGGTTGAGGTCAGTGATGCGTCACTGCGTCAGCAATTGCGTGACGTGGCTTGGGGTCAGGCGCAGGTGACGGATGCCTCGATGCTGGTGGTGGTGTGCGCGCAGCTTGATAGCTGGCAGCAGAACGTCGGCCGCGTCTGGGACGGCGCGCCCGAGGACGTGCAGGCTTACATGGCCGGCGCCATTGACACCTACTACCGCGACAAACCGCAAGTGCAGCGCGATGAAACCATGCGCAGCTGCGGCCTGATGGCGCAAACCTTGATGCTCGCCGCACGCGGCAAGGGCCTGGACTCCTGCCCAATGGACGGCTTTGACTTCGACGCCGTGGCCAAACTGATCAACCTGCCGGATAACCATGTGATTGCCTTGATGGTCGCGGTCGGCAAGAAAACCCTCGAGCCCAAGCCGCGCATCGGCAAGTTGCCGTTTAACGAAGTGGTATTGCGTAACACCTTCTGACTACAGGCGGCTGCGGAGCGTCCTGCCCAATCTTTACCCATTCATGGCCTGAAGATGGGATGACAAAACTGCGGTTTACGGTGACTCTGGCAGGCATCACTGGCCGGCACATATTGGCCAGTGATGCATAACAAGAAGCCTAAGGAGCGCCCATGTCCGTCGAACACCTGGATGTCTTGATTATTGGCGCTGGCCTGTCTGGCGTCGGTGCGGCGTATCACCTGATGAAGCAGTGCCCGGGCAAACGCTTCGCCATCCTCGAAGGCCGCGCAGCACTGGGCGGCACCTGGGACCTGTTCCGTTATCCGGGCGTCCGCTCCGATTCGGACATGTTCACCCTCGGCTACAACTTCAAACCCTGGACCAACCCGCTGGCGATTGCTGACGGCCCGTCGATCCGCCGTTATATCGAGGAAACGGCGCAGGAAAACGGTATCCAGGAACATATCCGTTATCAGCACAAGGTACTCAAGGCCGACTGGTGCAGCGAGCACGCCACTTGGACCCTAGAGGTGCAGCGCGGTGATGAGCTTGAGCCGGTCAAACTGAGCTGCCAGCACCTATTGATGTGCACCGGCTATTACCGCTATGAGGCGGGCTACACCCCTGAATTCAAAGGCCGCGAGCAGTTTCAGGGTGAATTTATTCACCCGCAGCTGTGGCCGGAACACTTCGATTACAGCGGCAAAAACGTGGTGGTCATCGGCAGCGGTGCCACGGCCGTCACCCTGGTGCCAGCCATGGCCGAAAAGGCCAAGCACGTGACCATGCTGCAACGTTCGCCCACCTACGTGGTGAGCCTGCCGCAGGGCGATCCGATTTCCGCTTTCTTACGGCGTTTTTTGCCGGAAACCTGGGTCTATCGTCTGGCGCGCACCCGTAATGTGGCCATGCAGTTGAGCTTTTATAAGCTCTCCAAGGCGTGGCCCGGCTTGGTGCGCAAGGTCTTATTACGCCTGGCTAAGCGCCAGCTCGGCGCAGATTTCGACATGCGCCACTTCAGCCCGCGCTACAACCCCTGGGACGAACGAGTGTGCGCGGTGCCTGAGGGTGATCTGTTCAAGGTGTTGCGTGAGGGTAAGGCGTCGGTTGTGACCGAACATATCGATGGTTTTACCGCCAAGGGTATCCGCCTGAAAACCGGTGAGGAGTTGCCCGCAGATGTGATCATCAGTGCCACGGGCCTGGAGCTGCAGCTGTTTGGCGGCATGCAGGTGGCGGTCGATGGTGTGACCTTTGATGCGGCCAAGAGCATGGGCTATCGCGGCATCATGCTGCGCGACCTGCCGAATGCCGCCGTTGTGCTGGGTTACACCAATGCCAGCTGGACGCTTAAGGCCGACCTCTCCAGCGAATACTACTGCCGGCTGATCAACCATATGGACGCCACAGGTATGCGCCAGTGCACCCCGCGCGACACAGCGCGGCAGGTTAAGGACGCCCCCTTCCTTGGTCTGGCTTCCGGCTACATCAAGCGTGCCGCCGATAAAATCCCCAGCCAGGGTGATCGCGCGCCGTGGAAGCTCTATCAAAATTACCTGCTCGACCTGGCGCTGCTGCGTTACGGCAAGGTTGCGGACGGTTACCTGGCGTTCAGCTCACCGCAGGTCGGCGTGACTCATGCCAGGGCCACAGCAGTCTAAACTCAACATCACGGTAAGCCATTCGCCATGACCAAGCGGCAGGTTATGCCTACACCGAGGTGGCCACTTGCTACTTTGTGCATTTGCATTAAGCCGCTATGCTTCTGATCGGTTTCACGGATGAACAGCCGGGCGTGCCGGATTCGGGTTACAGAAAACGCTTTTAGAGGATGAATAGAATGGAATCACTTCAGCAGGAGCAACGCTACCTACCAGAGCTGCGCGCCCACATAGACAAGTTGCTGGCCAAAGGCTGGGTGATTGCCGATCGCAATCCGTTGACCCTGCAGTCCGGGCGCAAGACCTACATGGTGGTGCATGGCATGTTAATTGGGGATGCCGCGTTCTAAACCTCCCTCACCGTTTTCCCGGGCCGCTGCCGATCTAAATGATTGGCAGCGGCCTTTTTTATGCCGGTTCAATTTAGCGGTGCGAGTGAGCGCGTTGTTCAATGCGGCTGACCAATGATGCTGATTTGTTCAATCAGCCAGTGCAGCGCCGGGTCTCGCTGGCGCTGCGCCAGGCTGACGATTTCCAAATGAAATGCGCCGAGGGCGAACGGCAGCTCGAACAACTGCAGCGGCAGTAAGCTGGCGAAGTGGCGCGCCAGCTGGGTCGGCAGCACGGCAGCCAGTTCACTGCTGGCGACGATATGCGCGGCCTGCAGGTAATTGGGGGTGGTGTAGTGAATCTCCCTGCACAGGCCCTGTTCGCCCAGCCATTGGTCGACCATGCCGCGGGTCTGACCGCCGTGTACCCACAGATGACGCAGCTGCAGAAAAGTCGGCAGGTCCATCGGCTGGCTGGCCAGGGGATGGTCGCGGCGCAGCGCCAGTTGCAGGGTTTCGCTCATCCAGTGTTGGCGGGCAAAGCGCGCAGGGATGTCCTCGAAACGCCCCAGCACCAGGTCCAGCTCGCCTTTGTCCAGCGCTTCGGCCGGCAGGCTGGGGCTCAGGTGGCGGATGTCGATGCGCATGCCGGGTGCCTGCTGGCTGAGTTGTTCAAGCAGCCGTGGCATGCAGATCAGCTCGACATAGTCGGTGACGGCGATGCTGAAGTGCTGACGGCTGCTGGCCGGATCGAACACGTCGCCGGCACTGAGACTCTGTTCCAGTTGCTGCAGGGCCGCGCGGATCGGCGTTTCCAACGCCTGGGCGCGCGGCGTGGGCTGCATGCTGCGGCCCACCCGCACCAGCAGCGGGTCATCGAGCAGTTCGCGCAGGCGATTCAGTGCGTTGCTGACTGCCGGCTGGCTCAGGGCCAGGCGCTCGGCCGCGCGGGAAACGTTCTGCTCGCGCATCAGTGCATCGAACACGCGCAGCAGGTTGAGGTCGAAGGTAGAGAAATTCATCTGCTGAATACGACTTATCACAAGACTAAATTTCAAAAATAGTAGCGCCTTGCTTAAGGTGGCTGGCGAATTTTCTTTGCAGCACAGGCATTTCGTTCGGCACTAATTAGAGGAGTGGACATGAGCAAGGCATTCGAGGTTCGACAGGCCGCCGTGATCGGCGCGGGCACCATGGGTCGCGGTATCGTGATGAGCCTGGCCAACGCCGGTATTCAGGTGCTGTGGCTGGACAACAACCCGCAGATGCTCGAGCAGGCCATGCAGGTGGTGGCCGAGACCAATGCCCACAACCTCAAGCTGGGGCGGATCAGCGCCGAGCAGTCGGCCGCGCGCCTGGCCTGCGTCACCCCGGTGGGCGACTACGCCGCGCTGGCCGATGCTGATTTGGTGATCGAGGCGGTGTACGAGAACCTTGAACTCAAGCAGCAGATCTTCCGCACGCTCGACGCCACCCTGAAGCCAGGCGCCATTCTCGCCAGTAACACCTCGGCGCTGGATATCGACGCCATTGCCGCCGTGACCAAGCGCCCTGAGCAGGTACTGGGTCTGCACTTCTTCAGCCCGGCGCACATCATGAAGCTGCTGGAAATCGTTCGTGGCGCCAAGACTGCGCCGGCGGTATTGGACGCGGCGCTGGCCCTGGGTCAGCGTATCGGCAAGGTCAGCGTGGTGGCGGGTAACTGCGACGGTTTTATCGGCAACCGCATGCTGCACACCTATGTGCGCGAGGCGCGCATGCTGCTGCTCGAAGGCGCTTATCCGCATCAGGTCGACGCCGCGCTGCAGGGCTTTGGTTTTGCCATGGGCCCGTTCCGTATGTATGACGTGGTCGGCATCGACCTGGAATGGCGCGCCCGCGAGCTGGCCGGCAAGGGCCAGGATGATCCGGCAGTGCAGGTGGATAACCGCCTGTACGGCCTTGGTCGTTTCGGCCAGAAGGCGCGCATGGGCTATTACCGCTACGCCGAAGGCAGCCGCCAGGCCGAGCATGATCCCGAAGTGGATGCCTTGGTGCTGCAGGTATCCGAACAGCTGGGTTTTGTCCGCCGCGAGATCGGTCCCGAGGAAATCCGCGAACGCTGCCTGCTGGCGCTGGTGAACGAGGGCGCGAAGATCCTCGAAGAGAATATCGCCGCCAACAGCCACGACATCGATCTGGTTTACCTCAACGGCTACGGCTTCCCCGCCGACAAAGGCGGGCCGATGAGCTGGGCGGATAGCCAGGGTGTGGCGGCGATTGATGACCGTTTGAAGGCGCTGCAGGCGGCGTTCGGTGAGCACTGGCTGCCGGCACACCTGATTGAAAAGCTGGCCAACAGTGGCCAGCGTCTCGCAGATGTGCAGGAGGGCCGGGTATGAGTTATCAGGCTCCGCTGCGCGATATGCGCTTTGTGCTGCACGAGCTGTTCGATATCAGCGACCACTGCCAGCTGCTCGGCAACGGCCTTGATCGCGAGCTGATTGACGGCGTGCTGGAAGAGGGCGCGCGTTACGCCGCCGAGGTGGTGGCGCCGCTGAATCGCAACAGTGATGAGCAAGGTTGCCAGCTGAGCGAAGGCCAGGTGCGCACGCCGGACGGCTTCGCCGAGGCTTATCAGCAGTATGTCGATAACGGCTGGGCGAGTATGACCGGGCCCAGCGAATACGGCGGCCAGGCGCTGCCACAGATGCTCGCGTGCAACTTTCACGAGATGCTGATGGGCGCCTCGCTGTCGTTCCGCGTGTATTCCGGGCTCACCGAAGGCGCGGTGCTGGCGCTGTACAAACACGGCAGCGAGTCGCTGAAAAACACCTACTTGCACAAGCTGGTCAGTGGCCAATGGACCGGCACCATGTGCCTGACCGAACCGCAGGCCGGCACCGATCTGGCCCTGCTGCGCACCAAGGCCGAGCCGCAAGCGGACGGCAGCTTCAAAGTCAGCGGCAGCAAGATCTTTATCAGCGGCGGCGAGCAGAACCTGTCGGAAAACATCATCCATCTGGTGCTGGCGCGCCTGCCGGACGCGCCAGCCGGGGTGAAGGGTATCAGCCTGCTGCTGGTGCCGAAGTTTATCGCCGCCGCCGATGGTACGCCGGGTGAGCGCAACGCGCTGTCCTGCGGTGCCATCGAGCACAAGATGGGCATCAAGGGCGCCTCCACCTGCGTGATGAACTTCGACGGCGCCACCGGCTGGCTGATCGGCGAGGCCAACCAGGGCCTGGCCTGCATGTTCACCATGATGAACGACGCGCGCTTTCAGGTCGGTTTGCAGGGCTTAGGGATAGGCGAGGCGGCGTTCCAGGGTGCGCTGCGCTATGCCCGCGAGCGTTTGCAGTCGCGCGCCCTGAGTGGGGCAGCGGAGCCGGGCAAGGCGGCTGATCCGATCATCGTGCATCCCGATGTGCGGCGCATGCTGCTGATCCAGAAGAGCCTGGTCGAAGGCAGCCGCATGCTCGCTGTCTACTGCGCGCGTCAGCTTGATCTGGAGCACGCTCACCCGGACGCCGCCGCGCGCAAGGCCGCCCGCAAGCGCGCGGCGCTGCTGATTCCGATCGTCAAAGCCTTCTTTACCGATATGGGCCAGGAAGTCGCCAGCCATGCGGTGCAGGTGTATGGCGGTCACGGCTTTATCCGCGAATGGGGCATCGAGCAGCTGATGCGCGACAGCCGCATTACCCAGTTGTATGAGGGCACCAACGGCATTCAGGCGCTGGACTATATCCGCCGCAAGGTGCTCGGTGACGGCGGTGCGGAACTGTCGGCGCTGCAGGCCGAGTTCAGCGAGCTGTGCGACGCTCAGGTTGGCCGTCCGGCATTGGCCGAGATGGCCAAGAGCGTGCAGGCGCGCCTGGGCGAATGGCGCGAGCTGAGCAGCGCAGTGATTGCCGCCAGTCAGCGCGATGTGCAGGAGATCGGCGCGGTGTCGGTGGATTTCCTCCAGTATTCGGCTTATGTGCTGCTGGCCGGTTTCTGGCTGCAGGCGGCGGCGCGGGCGCAGGATGCCCTGGAGGCGGGCAGCGGCGAAGCCGCGTTCTACCAGGCCAAGTTGCAGTCCGCCGACTTCTACCTGCGCCGGGTGTTGCCACGTGCCAGCGCCCATCGCGAGTCCCTGCTGGGCGGTGCCGACTGCCTGATGGCCATGGATGAGGCGAGTTTCGCCTTCTGACCGAAGCGCGTAGCGTGGGTGCAAGCCACGCTGCGGCGCGCGCCAATCATTACAACAAGAGGATCACCCCATGCTGCCCTTTAGCTTTGCCACCACGGCGCAGATTTTGTGCGAGATCGGCGCCTCCCAGCGTTTGGCCGAGCTGTGCCGCGAGCGCGGCGCGCAACGGGTGCTGATTGTCACCGATCCGGGTATCAGTAAGCTCGGCTTGCTGGCGGATGTGCTGCCAGGCTTTGCCCGCGCCGAACTGATGGTCGAGGTGTTCGATCAGGTGGTCGCCGACCCGCCCGAGGCGATTCTGCTGGCGGCGGTGGAACAGGCCCGGGCGCTTAAGGCACAGCTGATCGTTGGCTTTGGCGGCGGCAGTTCGATGGACGTGGCCAAGCTGGTGGCGCTGCTAGCCCATCCCGAGTGCGGCCAGGAGCTGGTGCAGATTTACGGCGTCGGCAATGCCCGAGGCCAGCGCCTGCCGCTGATTCTGGTGCCGACCACCGCGGGCACCGGTTCGGAAGTCACGCAGATTTCCATTATCACCACCGGCGAAACCACCAAGATGGGCGTGGTCTCGCCGCTGTTACTGCCGGACCTGGCGCTTCTCGATGCCGAGCTGACCCTTGGCCTGCCGCCGGCGGTCACCGCCGCTACCGGTATCGATGCCATGGTGCATGCCATCGAGGCCTACACCAGCGCGCTGAAAAAGAATCCGCTGTCCGACCTGCTGGCCCGCGAAGCGTTGCGCCTGCTGGCAGCCAATCTGGATGAAGTGGTGCACAACGGCGGCAACCGCGAGGCGCGTCAGGCCATGTTGCTGGGCTCCTGCCTGGCCGGCCAGGCGTTTGCCAACGCGCCGGTGGCGGCGGTGCATGCGCTGGCTTATCCGCTGGGCGGGCATTTCCATATTCCCCACGGCCTGTCCAATGCTCTGGTGCTGCCGCATGTGCTGGGTTTCAACGGCAATGCGGCCGCGCCGCTGTATGCCGAGTTGGCGCCGCTGGTGCTGGGCGATCAGCTGCGCGCCGGCAGCGTATTGCAGCAGACCGAGCAGTTTATTGGCGCACTGGCCGATTTCAGTGTGCGCAGCGGCCTGCCGACACGCCTGCGTGATGCCGGGGTGCCGCAGGACATGCTGCCGACTCTGGCCCGCGATGCCATGCAGCAACAGCGCCTGCTGGTAAATAACCCGCGGGAAATGACCGAGGCCCATGCCCTGGCCATCTATCAGGTGGCTTATTAAGCCGCTTCGCCAACCTCAAGGACTCCCGATGAGCCAACCCCAGCACCTGCGCAGCGATTACCGGCATTTCCAGCCGATCACCACGCGCTGGCATGACAATGACGTCTACGGTCACGTCAACAACGTTACCTACTACAGCTTCTTCGACAGTGCGGTGAACACCTACCTGATCGAAGTTGGCGGCCTGGATATCCATCACGGCGAGGTGGTCGGTTTTGTGGTCAGCTCCAGCTGCGACTACTTCGCTTCCATCGCCTTCCCCGAACGCATAGAGATCGGCCTGCGCGTCGGCAAGCTGGGCAACAGTTCGGTGCAGTACGAGTTGGCCGTGTTCAAGGCCGATGAAGACGAAGCTTGTGCGGCCGGACGCTTTGTCCACGTCTTCGTCGACCGCAGCAGCAACCGCCCGGTAAGCATCCCCGAGAACCTGCGCGCGGCCCTGACGGTGCTGCTGATGGAACCAGCTGCGTAGACGGCGCTTTAGCGGCGAGCGATAGGCTGCAGTAGCGGTTAAAGCACGTGCCACAAAAGCAAAAAGCCGCTGTTAGGCGGCTTTTTGGTGTCAGCACTCGGCACTTAGTGATGTTTATGCTTTTTATGCTTCTTGTGTTTCTTGCCGTTGTAGTGGCCGCGATCACGTTCGCTGCCGCCGGCGTATTCATTGGCCAGCGCGCCACCGGCTGCGCCGCCCAGGCCGGCGCCGATCGTTGAACCGGTGCTGCCGCCGACCTTGTTACCCAGTACCGAGCCACCGGCTGCACCCAGGCCGCCGCCCAATGCGGCTTCGGTCTTGTTACCGTCGCGTGCGGTAATGACGCCACCTGCCGCGCCACCTAGGCCTGCACCAATCGCCGCGCCGGTGCTGCCACCGACTTGTTGACCGATTACGTTGCCCAGGGCACCACCAATACCGCCGCCGATGGCGACCTTGCCGGTATCGCCCGCCAGGGCCAGGGGCGAAGCCAGGGCGCTGAATACCAGCGCAGAAAATAATGTACGCATACGGCAGACCTTCTCGATTGAACAGGGTGCGGACCTAGGCCTTTGTTTTTAAAGGATGATTTATCCGCGCACAGTCTTAGAGGGCGTTTCGCTGAAAAATTCCCTGCCGCTGGTCGCCGCTGTGATCGCCGCCACACATTCGCTTAAAGAATGCGCGCAGTGGCCTGATGGGTCTGCAAGCGGATGGCTACGTATTTCGAGGTTGGGGTAAAGCTGCCCGTGCCGAAACTCTGCAACGGCACCAGGGGGTTGGCCTCCGGGTAGTAGGCGGCGGCCTGGCCAGCTGGAATGTCGAAAGCCAGCAGGGTAAAGCCAGCAACCTTGCGCTCGATGCCGTCATCCCAAATGGACTGGATATCGACCTGCTGCCCCGGCTGAAAACCCAGGCGAAGGATGTCCGCTTCATTGACGAACAGCACCTGGCGCTGACCTTTGACCCCACGGTAGCGGTCATCCAGACCATAGATGGTGGTGTTGTACTGATCGTGGGAGCGCAGGGTCTGCAGGATCAGGTCCGGCGTTTGCCCGGTGCTGCGCACCTGCGGCGGTAGCAGGTCGGCGGGCAGCGGGTTGGCTTTGAAGTTGGCCTTGTGGCTGGCGGTCAGCCAGCGGCGCTCGGCGGCGGGGTTACCCAGATAGAAACCCCCGGGGTGTTGCAGGCGCTGGTTGAAGTCACTGAAACCGGGAATGGTCTCGGCAATCAGCTCGCGGATGCGCCGGTAATCGGCAATCAGCGCGTCCCAGTCCACCGGATGGTTACCCAGGGTGGCCTTGGCGATACCGGCAATGATCGCCGGCTCCGAACGCATCTGCGCCGACAGCGGTTCGAGCTGGCCATAGGAAGCGTGGATCATGCTGAACGAGTCTTCCACGGTTACCGCCTGTGGGCCGCCAGCTTGGTGGTCGATGTCGGTACGTCCGAGGCACGGCAAAATCAGCGCGTCGGCTCCGGTGGTCAGGTGGCTGCGGTTGAGCTTGGTGCTGATTTGCACGGTCAGCGCGCAGCGGCTTAGCGCGGCATGGCTGCGCGGGCTGTCCGGGGTGGCTTGGGCAAAGTTGCCACCCAAACCGATAAACACCGTGGCCTGGCCATCGAGCATGGCGTTGATCGCCTCGACGGTGTTGTGGCCCTGCGCGCGCGGCACCTGGAAGTTAAAGCGCTGCTCCAGCGCATCGAGAAAGGCCGCCGACGGGCGCTCATTGATGCCCATGGTGCGGTCGCCCTGCACGTTGCTGTGGCCGCGCACCGGGCACAGGCCGGCGCCGGGGCGGCCGAGGTTGCCGCGCAGCAGTTGCAGATTGACGATTTCCTGAATGGTCGCCACCGAGTTGTGGTGCTGGGTGATGCCCATGGCCCAGCAGATGATCACCCGCTCGGCGCGGCGGTAGAGCAGGGCGGCATGCTTCAGCTCATTCAGGCTCAGGCCGGATTGCTCGACCAGCGAATCCCAACTGCTGGCATCCAGCAGCGTTAAATAGTCGTCCACGCCGTGGGTGTGTTCCGCAATAAAGGCCAGGTCGAACACCGCCGGTTCGCCTTGGGCCAGCGCTTCGCGGTGCCATTGCAGGAGGAACTTGGCCATGCCGCGCAGGGCGGCTAAATCGCCGCCCAAGGCCGGGCGGAAGAACGCGGTGTTGAGCGGTTCGGAGCCGTTGCTGAGCATCTCCAGCGCATGTTGCGGGTGCTGAAAACGCTCCAGGCCGCGCTCTTTCAGTGGGTTAAAACACACCACCTGCGCGCCGCGCTTGACCGCCTCGCGCAGCGGTTCAAGCATGCGCGGGTGGTTGGTGCCGGGGTTCTGCCCGAGCACGAAGATCGCATCGCTGTGCTCAAAATCGGCGAAGGTCACGCTGCCCTTGCCGACGCCCACGCTCTGGCCGAGGGCCACGCCGCTGGCTTCGTGGCACATGTTCGAGCAGTCGGGGAAGTTGTTGCTGCCAAAGGCGCGGACGAACAGCTGATACAGGTAGGCCGCTTCGTTGCTGGCGCGGCCGGAGGTGTAGAACTCGGCCTGATTGGGACTTTCCAGCTGGTTCAGATGTTCGGCGATCAGGGCAAAGGCGGCGTCCCAACTGATCGCTTGGTAGTGATCGCTGGCGGCGTCATAGCGCATCGGTTCGGTCAGGCGGCCCTGGTATTCCAGCCAGTAATCGCTTTGCTCGCGCAGTTGGCTGACGCTGTAGCGGGCGAAGAAAGCCGCGTCCACCCGGCGTTTGGTGGCTTCCCAGTTGACCGCTTTGGCGCCGTTCTCGCAGAACTTGATGTGGCCGTCTTCCGGTGAATCACCCCAGGCGCAGCCGGGGCAGTCGAAGCCGCCGTGCTGGTTGGTTTTGAGCAGGGCACGCAGGTTTTTGAAGGGTTGCTTACTGTCCAGCCAGAAGTGCGTCACGCTGCGCAGCGCGCCCCAGCCAGCGGCAGCGCCGGTGTAAGGTTTATAGCGTGGCTTGATCGGTTGCAGGCTCATGGCTGGACGACTCCGGGCGCGGCCGGGCTGTAAACCCGTGGCGCGCTGTGCTGGGGCAAGTGAATCAGATTGAGGTTGTGCTGGCGTGCCCACTGCACGCTCAGGGTGGTCGGCGCGGACAGGCTGACTAACGTACTGATGCCGGCGCGCAAGGCCTTGTGGATCAGTTCCAGGCTGCAGCGGCTGGTGACCACGGCAAAGCCCTGACGCGGGTCTTCAGCGTTCCGTTGCAGGGCTCCAAGCAGCTTGTCGAGGGCGTTATGCCGACCGATGTCTTCGCGGCAGAGCTGGATGGCCCCATTTGTATCCACAAACAGCGCGGCGTGTACCGCACCGCTGTGCCTGGCCATGGTTTGCACGGCCTGAATCCGCGTGCGCAAACCTTGCAGATGGGCGGCTGCTGGTAGCGGACTGGGCGTGAGGCTTTGCAATTGCGGCAGCGCTTGTTCCAGCGCCTCCACCCCGCACAGTCCGCAGCCGCTGTTACCTGCCAGGGTGCGCCGCTGCTGCTTGAGCGCCCAGAAGGCGCGGTTGCTGACCTGCACCTCGGCGCTGATGGCGCTGTCGTGCTGTTGCAGGCAAATATCGTAGACCTCATCGAAGCTGTCGATCAGGCCGGCGCTGAGGCTGAAGCCGTAGATAAAGTCTTCAAGGTCGCTGGGCGAGACCATCATCACGCTGTGGCTGATGCCGTTGTAGCTGATCGCCAGCGCCGTTTCGCTGGCCAGCGCGGCAGCGCCATCCTGTTGTGCGTCCGCCAGTTCGATGTAGCTGTAAGTGGGCGCTGGCAGCAGTATCGGAGCGGAATCTTTAGCGATGGTCGGGGCGTGACGTGGCATGAGCAGGCTTCCCGGCAGCGAGGCAATAGCGCCAGCCTAGGCCGCTCTAACGGGTGCGTCTAATCGCTGTTGCCGATCTAGTGATCGACAGCATCTATCAAGGCTTAAAGCCTGGGCCTTTCAGCCAGTCGCGCCTGGTAAAAGTTTGTGCGCTTCGGCAAAGCAGGCCTCGGCCAGGGCTGAGCGCGGCGCGCTGCGGCGCAGGATCAGGCTCAGCGGGGCGAGGGTGTGGGCGTCTTCAATCGGCGTTAAAGCAAGGTGTTCTGTGAACTCGGCCAGGCCGCCGTTGAGCGGCATGATCGCGCAACACAGCCCGGCGCTGACCGCTTGCAGCAGTTGATGCACGGCATCGGTTTCCAACCGTGGGCTGGGCGTCAGGCCACGGGAGCGGAAGCTGTGGTCGATGGACTGGCGAAAATGCATACCGGCCGAGAGCAGGCCCAGCGGCAGGTCAATCAGGCTTTCCCAGCGCAGCGCCGGGTCGGTGAACTGAAAATGTCGACGGTCATGTAGCAAGCCCATGCGCGTTTCCGCCAGCTCCAGGCTGTCGAAATGTTCCGGGTTGAGGCGGTCGAGATAGGACAGGCCAAGGTCGAGCTGATTGCGCCCCAGGCGTTCGAGTATTTCCTCGCTGCTCAGGGCAAACAACTGAAAGCGCAGCCCGGCATGCTGCTCAGCGAAAAACTGCACCAGGCGCATGGGATCGAAACCGGCCAGTGGCACCACGCCCAAACGCAAGGTGCCGACCAGTTGCCCACGGCAGGCTGCTGCTTCGGCATACAGCCCGTCATGTGCGGCCATCAGGCTGCGCGCCCAGGCCAGAATACGCTCGCCCTCGGCACTGAACCCTTCGAAGCGTTGGCCACGGCGCACCAGCTCCAGCCCCAGTTCGTCCTCCAACTGACGCAAGCGCATCGACAGGGTTGGCTGGGTGATGTGGCAACGCGCGGCGGCCTGGCCGAAGTGGCGGGTTTCATCCAGGGCGATGAGGAACTTCAGCTGTTTGATATCCATGATGCATCCTCAACGTCCTGGGGCGGCCAACGGGTGTGAGGTTAAAGCCCTTGCACCAGTGCGCGGTAGTCCTCGACGGCTGCAAATTCCTCGGTGTCTTTCGGCCCCGCCTGACTGTCCGGCTGGCGCACGGCAAGCAGGTGGCCGATGCCAAAGCGTCCGGCGCTGCGCAGGATCGGCAGGCTGTCATCGATAAACAGGCTGCGCGCCGGATCGAAGCTGATGTCCTGCTGCAGGGCGTGCCAGAACTGCTGGTCTTCCTTGGGGAAGCCATAGTCGTGGGAGCTGATCAGCCGGTCGAAGTAGGGCGCCAGTTCGATGCGTTCCAGCTTTAACGACAGCGAATCGCGGTGCGCGTTGGTGATCATGACCACCTGCTTACCGGCCTGGCGCAGCGCTTGGATAAAGGTGTCAGCGTCCGGGCGCAGGGCGATCAGGTGCGCGACTTCGCGCTTGAGGTCGCGGATCGACAGGTTCAGCTCGCGGCTCCAGAAATCCGTGCAGTACCAGTTGAGCGTGCCGGCGTGCTCGCGAAACAGCGGCAGCAGTTCGGCTTCGGCCAGCGCGCGGCTGACACCGTGGTGCTCGGCATAGCGCTGCGGCAGGTGCTGCAACCAGAAGTGGTTGTCGAAGTGCAGGTCGAGCAGGGTGCCGTCCATATCCAGCAGGACGGTGTCGATGGCGTTCCAGGGCAAGGCAGGCATGCGCAGTTCTTCTGGTAGATGCGCAGGCGGTCGCGATTTGCGCCGCAGGCGTCGTGATCGCGCAATCTCCTACGCAGATAATAGGAAAAGCCGCGCTATGATAACCCGCTATGTCCTGCCCAGGAGCCGCCCCATGCGTCAGAAACCCACCGTACTCGCTCGCGAAATTGTCGCCAGCAGCCGCCTGTTCCGCGTTGAGGAGCTGCAACTGCGCTTCAGCAACGGCGTGGAACGCACCTACGAGCGGCTGGTGGGCAAGGGTTCCGGCTATGGCGCGGTGATGGTGGTGGCGATGGTCGATGCCGAGCATGCGCTGCTGGTCGAGGAATACTGCGGCGGCACCGATGACTATCAGCTGTCGCTACCCAAAGGGCTGATCGAGCCGGGTGAGGACGTGCTGGACGCGGCCAACCGCGAGCTGAAAGAAGAAGCCGGCTTTGGTGCGCACAAGCTTGAGTTGCTGGCCGAGCTGAGCCTGTCACCGGGTTATATGAGCCAGAAAATTCAGGTGGTGCTGGCCTCGGATCTCTATGAAGAACGCCTGCCGGGCGATGAGCCGGAGCCGATGCGCGTCGACCAGACCAGCCTGCGCGAGCTGTCGAGCCTGATCCAACACCCACAATTCACCGAAGGTCGCGCCCTCGCTGCGCTTTACCTGGCCCGCGATGTACTGACTCAGCGTGGGGTTTTCAAGGGATGAGCCAAGCCATGAGCCAAACCATGCCCCATCCCCTTATTCCCGCTGTGATTGAACTGGTGCGCCAGGCTGGCGCGGCAACATTGCCGCATTGGCGCGCCGATGTGACGGTGAATGAAAAAGCCGATGCGTCGCCGGTCACGGCTGCCGACATGGCCGCGCACCATATTCTTAATGACGGCCTGCTGGCCTTGGCGGCTGACATTCCGGTGCTGTCCGAAGAGGCGGCCGATATTGCCCTGAGCACCCGTACGCAGTGGTCGCGCTGGTGGCTGGTTGATCCGCTGGATGGCACCAAGGAATTTATCGCTGGCTCCGAAGAGTTCACCGTCAACGTCGCGTTGATCGAACAGGGTCGCGTGGTGTTTGGCGTGGTGGGCATTCCGGCCACCGGTCAGTGTTATTACGGCGGTGCCGGTCTTGGTGCTTGGCGCGCTGATGCGGCGGGCAAGGCTGAGCCGATTCGTGTGCGTCTGGCCCCACAGGAGGCCTTTACTCTGGTGGCCAGCCGCCGTCACTCCAGCCCAGCGCAGGAAGCGTTGTTGACCGGCTTGAGCGAGCGTTTTGGTGATCTGCAACTGGCCAATGTCGGCAGCTCGCTGAAGTTCTGCCAGCTGGCTGAAGGCAATGCCGATTGCTACCCGCGTTTGGCGCCGACCTCGCAGTGGGATACCGCCGCTGCGCAGGGCGTGCTGGAAGGTGCCGGTGGTGAAGTGCTGACGCTCAAGGGCGAGGCGCTGACCTATGAGGCGCGCGAGTCCTTGCTCAATCCGTATTTTCTTGCGCTGCCAGCGGCCGCCGCCTGGCGCGCCGAGCTGATTCAGCTGGCCCGCGCCTTGGACTGAGAGGCGAGCCAGCCGCGACCTTGCTGGCCCCGTCGCGGCTAAAGCCCCTCTCACAGACCGCCGCGCACGCCAGCGTCACCTCGTGGGAGGCGTTTTAGCGGCGAAGGCCGACGCGAGTAGGGTGGATGTCGTCGCCTACATCCACCCGCCGCTCACTCAGCCGAGCATATCGCTGTAACGCTCATCCTTCTTGAACATCAGCGGCTGGGCGAAGCCCGGCACGCTGATCTGTTCGGCGCTGATCTCGATTTGCTGATCGTCGATCATGTCCTGGCCGAAGTTGTAGATGATCCCCAACTCGCCGAGCAGCGCTTGCGCATCGTACGCCTGAGCGGCAGTGCGCGTGGCTTCGCGGCGCTGCAGGTAGGCGGCAAAGGCCGTTTCGCCATGGCGTTTGCGCAGCATGCGTTCGGCCACGTGCGGGGCGAGCAGCAGGGCGCTGGCGTTGTTGCCGCCAAAGCCCTTGGAGTTGATCACGCACAGGTCCAGTTGTTCGGGTGCGCGGGTGCGGTCAGTGGTGGCAAAGCTCAGGTGTTGTTGGTGCACGTCGTCGGCCACGGCGTCGATGGTCTTCAGCCCCGGAATAATCCCGTACTTGAAGCTGCCCAGGGCCGAGATCAGCTGATCACCGCTGGCGCTGGCCAATGAGTGGCCGACAAAGGCTTTTACGGCGGTCACCGGCCATTGTTCGATGGCGAAGGCGGCTGCCACGCGGTCGAGTATTTCCGATTCGGTCACCCGGTTGGCCGGGGTGCTGGAGCCGTGGGCATGGACGAAGCTGCGTTCGCGCACTGCATCAATGCCCAGCAGTTGCACGGCGCTGGCCACGGCTTTGGCCACGGTCAGGTAGTTGCCGGGGCCGGGGGCGGAAATGGATTTTTTGAAGCCGTCGGCGTTGATAAATACATCCGGCACCGCGCCGTGGATGTCTGCGCCCAACTCCAGCGCCAGTTCGTCATCCATCAGCACCACGAACTGGCAGGCCTCGGCCAGGGTGAAGCCGCAGTTCTGACCAAACGGGCGGCTGGCGCGGCGGAAATCAACGGTCTCGTTGCCTTCGATCTGGCGTAGGCCGTCTTCGGTGGCCAGCGCGCCCATGGCGCCGTAACCCTCGATGCATTCCTGCGTGATCGGCGCTTCGCTATTGCCGACTATTACTACCCGCGCTTTGCCGGCACCGATCAGCTCGATGCCTTTTTGCAGGTTGTAAAGGAAGGTGGCGCAGGCTCCGGTGACGCTGCCGGTGGTGCCGACGCTGCCCAGCACGTAGGCGTTGATAAAATCCGCCGGCATGGTGTTGAGGCCCAGCGCCAACTGCTTGGCGGTGACACGGCCGCCCTTGAGGCGCGACTGCATCAGGCCGCCGAAGCCGTTTTCATCCAGCTGGCTCATGACGCTACCGGCAAACACCGCGACTTCATCGGGGGCCACGTGCTGCATGATGGTTTGCCACTCGATACCGGTGGCGCGCAGGGCATCGGTAACGCCGACGATGGTCATGGCCAGGCCGCGCGGGTGAAAGCGCGCGTTGTACAGCTCGCTCGGTTCGAAACCGGTGGGCAGTTGGCCAGCGGATTTCACCGGCAGGGCGCGGTAGCTGTCGACCTTGAATTCGCAGTTGTCGTGCAGGGTCACCAGCACTTCGCTGGCGTTCAACTCGTCCACTGTCCAGTCGCTCGGCAGCGGCTCGGGCAGGTGCTTGCGCAGGGTGATAAAGCTCAGCGGCTGACCGGCGGTGGCGCTGATGTCGATGGTCTTCTGCCAGTGCGCGGCGTCGACATCCAGGTGCTGCTTCTCGATACGGCGCACCAAGGTCGAGGCGAGAATCTGCTCGGCGAAGCGGCTGTCGATCTCGGCCAGGCTCAACACGGCGCCTTGGTCATCCTGATAATGCCCATCGACGGCAGTGACCAGCTTCATCATCACTGCCAGGCCCGCCAGCGTTTGTTGGCGCGCGGCTGTGTCCATCGACTCGATCACGGTGCGACGGAAGCCATGGTGGAAGGAGCTGCGCCCGGCTGCGTTATAGCCACCAAAACCAACGATCACAGGTAAGCGTGAGGTCACTCGATCACTCCTTCAAAAAATGACTTGTAGACAAGCGCAGATGAGGCTGTGACGGCTTGTCGTGCTGGCGGAGCGCTCTAGGACGGCGATTGCGCCGCATCAAGTGCTCAGCATGGCGTTTGAATGCCTATGCTGACGTGATTGCTGACTTGCAAGTCACGGTTTCGACCAAGGTAGCGCATCCTTAAAACCCTGCCACTGATATGGTTTCTCCAGCCCAAGGTCCTGCTGGAGAACAACAATGCACAGCGTTAATCCTTACGAATACGGCATGCCGCGCGATGCGGCGAACTTTCAAGCGCTCAGCCCGCTGAGCTTTCTTGAGCGCGCCGCCAGCGTCTACCCGCAGCGCCTGGCGCTGATTAACGGCAGCCTGCGGCAGACCTGGGGCGAAACCTATAGCCGCAGTATTCGTTTGGCCTCGGCCTTGGCCGAGCGCGGCATCGGTTTGGGCGATACAGTGGCGGTGATCGCGCCCAACGGTCCGGCGATGTTTGAAGCGCATTTTGGTGTGCCGATGTGCGGTGCGGTGCTGAATGCCATCAACACCCGTCTGGATGCCGAAGCCATCGCGTTTATCCTGCAGCACGGCGAAGCCAAGGTGCTGCTGGTGGACAAGGAGTTTGGTGAGCTGGCCCAGCGCGTGGTCGGCCATTTGCCGCAACCGCCACTGGTGATTGGCATCGACGACCCGGAATATGCCGAGGGTCTGCTGATCGGTCAGCTGGATTACGAGGCGCTGCTCGCCGAAGGCGATCCTGATTATGCCTGGCAGTTGCCGGCCGATGAGTGGCAGGCGATCTCCCTTAATTACACCTCGGGCACCACCGGTAATCCCAAGGGCGTTGTTTATCACCACCGTGGCGCGCACCTGAATGCGCTGTCCAACGCCATGTGCTGGGACATGAGCCGCTTCCCGGTGTACCTGTGGACGTTGCCGATGTTCCACTGCAACGGCTGGTGTTTCCCCTGGGCGCTGGCGGCCTATGTGGGGGTTAATGTGTGCCTGCGCCATGTGCGCGCCGAGGCCATCTACCCGTTGATTGCCGAGCATGGTGTTGACCACTTCTGTGGTGCACCCATCGTGCTGAATATGCTGGCCAACGCCGATGAAGCGCTGAAAGCACTGAAAACCCAGCCGGTCAAAGTGCTCACCGCCGGCGCCGCACCACCGGCGGCGGTGATCGAAGCCATGGAAGCCCTGGAGTTCCGCGTTACCCACGTCTACGGCTTGACCGAAACCTACGGTCCCAGCGTGGCCTGCGAGTGGAAAAGCGAGTGGGACAGCGAAACCCCTGAGCAGCGCGCGCGGCTCAAATCCCGTCAGGGTGTGCGCGCGCCGTTGCTCGACGGCCTGATGGTCGCCGACCCCGATACCCTGCAGCCGGTGCCGAAAGACGGCCAGACCATCGGCGAAATCATGATGCGCGGCAACGTGGTGATGAAGGGCTACCTGAAAAACCCCTCAGCCACCGCCGAAGCCTTTGCCGGCGGTTGGTTCCACTCCGGCGACTTGGCCGTGTGGCATGCCGACGGTTATGTGGAGATCAAGGACCGCAGCAAGGACATCATCATTTCCGGCGGTGAGAATATTTCCTCGATTGAGGTGGAGGACGTGCTGTATCGCCACCCACTGATTTTGGAAGCGGCTGTGGTGGCCATGGCTCACGCCAAATGGGGCGAGACGCCCTGCGCTTTTGTCACCCTCAAGCCCGGCGCCGAGCTGGCCACGGAGGAGGTGATTGCCTTCTGTCAGCAGCGTCTGGCGCGCTTCAAGGTGCCGGGTTGCGTGGTGTTTACCAGCCTGCCGAAAACCAGCACCGGCAAGGTGCAGAAGTTTGTGCTGCGCGAGCAGGCCAAGGCCCTCGCCGCAGAGCAAGCGGTGGCTTGAGGCTGAGCGCCGATTTGCCGCGGCACATTCGGTTGCGGCCTCTTTACTTCAAACCCTCGCCAGCAGAGGAGGGTTTGAAGGCGCTTGTTACAGGTTTGCGCGGATAACGAGTTGAGAAACTAAATGCCATTCACTACTATTTGGCAACTTTACTCGTCTATATCAAGAGGCTGTCTACATGCAGGTAAGTAAGCGTCTGTTAGCCGCACTTTCTCTCACGGCGTTAGCCGGTACAGTGCAAGCCGCTGATGAAGTGGTGGTTTATTCCTCGCGTATCGACGAGCTGATCAAGCCGGTGTTCGATGCCTACACCGCCAAGACTGGGGTCAAGGTCAAGTTCATCACCGACAAGGAAGCGCCGCTGATCGCCCGCCTAAAAGCCGAAGGGGCTAACACGCCGGCGGATCTGCTGATTACCGTGGATGCCGGCAACCTCTGGCAAGCCGAGCAGGAAGGCGTGCTGCAGCCAACTAAATCCGATGTGATCGCCGCCAATATCCCGGCTCAGTATCGTTCCAGCACCGACAGCTGGACCGGCCTGTCGCTGCGTGCACGGACCATCTTCTACTCCACCGAGCGGGTTAAGCCGAGCGAGTTGAGCACTTACGAAGCCCTGGCCGATGCGAACTGGGAAGGCCGCCTGTGCCTGCGTACCAGCAAAAAGGTCTACAACCAGTCCCTGACCGCCACCCTGATCGAAACCCATGGCGCGGCCAAGACCGAAGAAATCGTCAAAGGCTGGGTCAACAACCTGGCCACCGACGTATTCGCTGATGACACCGCGCTGCTGCAGGCCATCGACGCCGGTCAGTGCGACGTCGGCATCACCAACACCTACTATTACGGCCGCCTGCACCAGCAGCAGCCGGATCTGAAAGTGAAGCCATTCTGGCCTAACCAGAATGACCGTGGCGTGCACGTCAACCTCGCCGGTGCTGGTGTGACCAAGCACGCGCCAAATGCTGCACAAGCCAAGAAACTGCTGGAGTGGATGACCACGGCCGAAGCGCAAACCATCTTCGCTGGCGTTAACCAAGAGTTCCCCGCCAACCCGGCCGTAGAGCCTTCTGCCGAAGTGGCTGCCTGGGGTACTTTCAAGGCTGATACCATCGCCACCGAAGTTGCAGGCAAGCGTCAGGCCGAAGCGACCATGTTGATGGATCGCGCTGGCTGGAACTGATTCAGTTTCAGCGCAACGCTGCCGTTATACTCGACGCCCCGGCCTAGCCCGGGGCGTTGTGTTTTCGCTGTTGAGCAAACTGTTTTGAGGATTTAGCGTGGCCCATCCCGCCCAGCGCCGCTGGTACCCCATCGCCTTCGCTGTTGCTTTGCTGGTGCTGCTGCCATTGAGCGTGTTGCTGTTCAGCTGGCATGAGATCGACCAGGAAATCTGGGCGCACCTCTGGCAAACCCAGCTGCCGCGCCTGCTTGGTAATACCTTAGCGCTGGTCTTGGGAGTGGGCGTTGGGGTGACGCTGTTGGGCGTTAGCCTGGCTTGGCTCACCAGCTTGTGTGAGTTTCCGGGGCGGCGCTGGTTGGACTGGGCGCTGATGCTGCCATTTGCCATCCCAGCCTATGTGTTGGCATTTGTCTTTGTGGGATTGCTGGATTTTGCCGGCCCGCTGCAAACCCTGCTGCGCGAGTGGTTCGGCAGCGGCGTGCGCTTCCCGCGGGTGCGCTCCACCGGCGGAGTGATCATCGTTCTGGTGCTGGTGTTTTATCCCTATGTTTACCTGCTGGCGCGCAACGCTTTTCTGGCCCAGGGTAAAGGCTTGATGGAAGCGGCGCGTGTGCTTGGCCTCAGCCCTTGGCGGGCATTCTGGCGCGTGGCCCTGCCGATGGCGCGGCCAGCCATTGGTGCCGGCTTGGCGCTGGCGATCATGGAAACCCTGGCGGATTTCGGTGCGGTGTCGGTGTTTAACTTCGACACCTTCACCACCGCCATCTACAAAACCTGGTACAGCTTTTACAGCCTGACCAGTGCCACCCAGCTGGCCAGCCTGCTGCTGCTGGCCGTGATGCTGGTGCTGTACGGCGAGCGCCGTGCCCGTGGTGCGGTGCGCCCGACCAATGAACGGCCGCGCGGCAAAGCGCTGTACCACCTCAAAGGCGGCAAAGCGCTGGCCGCCAGTGCGTGGTGTGGGCTGGTGTTCGCCTGCGGGTTTGTCATCCCGGTGCTGCAGCTGATCGTCTGGTTCTGGCAGCGCGGGCGCTTCGATCTGGACGAGCGCTACAGCGCGCTGATCCTGCACACCCTCTACTTAGGCGCGCTGGCTGCGCTGATCACCGTTAGCGTGGCCTTGCTGCTGGCCTTCGCCCGGCGCCTGGCGCCAACCCGGCTGATGCGCTCCACCGTTGGCTTGGCCAACCTCGGCTACGCCTTGCCCGGTTCGATGCTGGCGGTGGCGATCATGCTGGCGTTCAGTTACCTGGACCGTGAGCTGGTGATTCCACTGTCCACGTGGCTGGGCGGTGCGGGCAAACCGATCCTGCTCGGTAGCCTCTCGGCGCTGCTGCTGGCTTACTTGGTGCGCTTTATGGCGGTGGCCTACGGGCCGTTGGAAAATAGCCTGGCGCGCATTCGTCCGTCTCTGCCCGAAGCCTCGCGCAGTTTGGGTGTGGGCGGTGTAGGGCTGTTCTTCAAGGTGTACCTGCCTTTACTGGTACCGGGTGCATTGTCGGCGGCGCTGTTGGTGTTCGTTGATGTGCTCAAAGAAATGCCAGCGACCCTGCTGATGCGGCCTTTTGGCTGGGACACGCTGTCGGTGCGGGTGTTTGAAATGACCAGTGAAGGCGAGTGGGCGCGCGCGGCCTTGCCGGCCTTGACCCTGGTGCTGGTAGGGCTATTGCCGGTGATTCTGCTGATCCGCCGCTCGGCGCGTCGCCTTGGCTAGCCAGCGGCCGTTATGCGCCAGGCAGCTGCGTTGGGATGACCGCCCCCGGTGTTGCGGCTACAATGCGCGCCATTCGCAGCGGCCCAGCACTTTATAGCCCGCATTTGCGCCCTGTTTTCAGGGCGCTGCCGGGTTGCCGCTGCACTGCCCAGCCCGCAAGGAGACACTCATGGGACAGCGCACACCGCTCTACGACTTGCACCTGGCGTTGGGTGCCAAGATGGTTGACTTCGGCGGTTGGGACATGCCGTTGCACTATGGCTCGCAGGTTGAGGAGCACCACGAAGTGCGTCGCGACTGCGGGGTGTTCGATGTGTCGCACATGACCGTGGTGGATGTCAGCGGCAGCCAGGCCAAGGCATACCTGCAACACCTGTTGGCCAACGACGTTGAGCACCTGCAAACGACTGGCAAGGCCCTCTACAGCGCCATGCTCAACGAGCAGGGCGGGGTGGTGGATGATTTGCTCGTCTACTTGCTGGATGCGGGTTACCGCGTGGTCAGCAACGCCTCAACCCGTGACAAAGACCTGGCCTGGATGCGCCTGCAGAGCGTCGACTTCGATGTGCAGTTGCACGAACGCAGCGAGTTGGCCATGTTGGCGATTCAGGGGCCGCACGCCCGTAGCAAGACCGCCGAGCTGGTCAGCTCGTCCCGCGCCAGTTTGATTCAACGTCTCAAGCCGTTTGAAGGCCAGCCGGATGGCGACTGGTTTATCGCCCGTACCGGTTACACCGGTGAAGACGGCCTGGAAATCATCCTGCCTGCTGACCAGGTTGTGGCATTCCTGAATGATTTAGTCGGTGCCGGTATTTCACCGATTGGCCTGGGCGCGCGCGATACCCTGCGTCTGGAATCCGGGCTGAATCTGTATGGTCAGGACATGGACGAAAGCGTTACCCCGCTGGCGTCCAACATGGCCTGGACCATCGCTTGGGAGCCGGCCAACCGTGGCTTTGTTGGCCGTGCTGCCTTGCAGAAGCAAAAGGCTGAAGGCGTCGGCTTTAAGCTGGTGGGCCTGGTGCTGGAAGAGCGCGGCGTGCTGCGTGCGCACCAAGTAGTAAGGGTTGAAGGGATCGGCGAAGGTGAGATCACCAGCGGCAGTTTCTCGCCAACGCTGGGTAAATCCATCGCCTTGGCACGCGTGCCGGTCACGACCGGTGAGCGTGCTGAAGTGGAAATCCGCAGCAAGTGGTACCCGGTGCGGGTGGTGAAGCCGACTTTTGTACGCAATGGCAAGGCTCTGATCTGAGCCTCGTCTGGCCATGGACGGTTGAGCGCGCGCGTTTTGAGCGCCGCGCCAGGTTTTAAAAGACTTTCTTTCGGTATGGCCAAGGCCTGCTAAATTTCCATGACGGCGTGGTCGCCGTCATGCCAGATGAGGAACGACACATGAGCACTATCCCCGCCGATCTGCGTTACGCCGCCAGCCACGAATGGGCGCGCCTGGAAGCCGATGGCAGCGTTACCGTAGGTATTTCCGACCACGCTCAGGAAGCCCTGGGTGATGTGGTGTTCATCGAGCTGCCGGAAGTCGGCAAAACCCTGAATGCCGGTCAGGAAGCGGGTGTGGTGGAATCCGTCAAGGCCGCCTCCGATATCTACGCGCCAGTTTCCGGTGAAGTGATCGCGATCAACGATGGCTTGGCCGACAGCCCGGAAAGCGTCAACAGCGACCCATATGGCAGCTGGTTCTTCAAGCTCAAGCCAAGTGCTGCCAGCGAGTTGGATAAGCTGCTGGATGCGGCGGCTTATAAAGCGGCCGCCGACAGTGACGCTTAAGCGATCAGCTCACCCCAAAGCCCTGCCTAGCAGGGCTTTTTTTGTGGTTCCGGCCTGTCAGGGCGTAGCGGCCTAGTGGCGCGGATACGACTATTTATCCCGCCACGTTGTTTATCCCCTTAGAAAATTGGCGCGCCTCACAATGCTGGCTAGGCTGTTGATCCATGTCACAGAATGTTCGTGCGCTTGGCGCATAGTCAGCGGCAGATTTTTCCAAGGGCATCCCTTGGCTGGCTGTTCTGTGCACCTTTGAACGGGCGCGTAGGTATACGTTGTCGGCCGAATTTGCGCCAAAGGACTGTGGAGGCAATGTAATGATTGGACGCACCAACAAAACCCTGAAAATGCGTGTGCTGCTGGTTGATGACGACCTGGGCAGCCCTGGCAGCATGCGTGGCCGCGTGCTGAACGAATTGGTGGAGGAATTTGCCGAGCGCAATGCCGAGTTGATCAAAGCCATTTCGTTTGATGACGCACTGGCGGCCGTGGTGTCCGATGCCGCCCTGCACTGCGTGTGCGTCGACTGGACCTTGGGCAAGAACGATGATGCCTCGCACGCCCAGGCGTTGGAATTACTGCGCACCATTCGTCAGCGCAACGAGAACCTGCCGGTGTTTCTGCTGGCCGATCGTAACGCGAAAAAGAGCATCACCGTCGAGGCCATGGAGTTGGCGGATGAATTCGTCTGGATGCTCGAAGACACCGCGCCTTTTGTTGTTGGCCGGGTGATTGCCGCGATCAACCGCTACCTTGAACACTTACTGCCGCCCTTTACCGATGCGCTGCTGCGCTACACCCGCAAGGACGAACACTCCTGGGCCGCGCCGGGGCACCAGGGTGGGATTGCCTTTACCAAATCGCCGGTCGGACGGGTATTTTTCGACTTCTTTGGTGAAAACCTGTTTCGTGCTGACAGCGGCATTGAGCGCGGTAACCTCGGCTCGGTGCTGGATCACAGCGGCCCGGTGGCGGACTCCGAAGCCTACGTGGCGCGCATCTTCGGCGCCCATGCCTCCTACTCGGTATTGAATGGCACCTCGGGCTCGAACCGGGCGATCTTTATGGCCTGCGTCGGCGAAAACCAGTTCGCCCTGTGCGACCGCAATTGCCACAAATCCATCGAGCAAGGCCTGGTGCTGAGTGGCGGACTGCCGCTGTACATGACGCCCACGCGCAACCGGTACGGCATCATCGGGCCGTTATTGCCCGCGCAGTTTGACCCGCAGCGTATTCAAACAGCCATTGCCAACCACCCGCTGCGCGCGCAGGCCAAGGGTGACAAAGCGGTCTACGCAGTGGTCACCAACTGCACCTATGACGGCATGTGCCTGCACGCCGAGCGCGCGGAAAATCTGCTGGCGCAGAGCAGCGACCGCATCCATTTCGACGAAGCCTGGTACGGCTACGCGCGCTTTAATCCGCTGTATCAGAACCGTTTTGCCATGCGCGGTGAGCCCAGCAGCCACAAAGCCGATGCGCCCACGGTGTTTGCCACTCATTCCACCCACAAGCTGCTGGCCGCGCTGTCGCAGGCCTCGTTTATCCATATTCGTAATGGCCGCAACCCGGTCGAGCACAGCCGCTTCAATGAGTCGTTTGTGATTCAGGCCAGCACCTCACCGCTGTATGCCCTGTTCGCCTCCAACGAAGTGGGCGCGGCGATGATGGACGGCAAGGGCGGCTACACCCTGACCCAGGACTCGATTCGCGAGGCCGTGGATTTTCGTCAGGCGCTGGCGCGCACCCACCGCGAGTTTGCCAGCCGTGGCGACTGGTTCTTCCAGCCGTGGAACGCGCCACAGGTGCGCGACAGTAAAACCGGCAACCCAGTTGATTTCGCCGACGCTGACCCCGAGCAACTGGTAAGCGACCCGGCCTGCTGGACGCTAGAGCCGGGTGCGCAGTGGCACGGCTTTGACGGCCTAGAAGAAGGCTGGTGCATGCTCGACCCGATCAAGGTCGGCATCATGGTGCCGGGCATGGGGGCTGACGGGCACCTGCTTGAACAGGGCATTCCCGCGCCGATCCTCGGTGCCTTCCTCTATCGCAACAACATCGTGCCCTCGCGCATCACCGACTTTATGGTGCTGTGCCTGTTCAGCATCGGCGTGACCAAAGGCAAATGGGCCACGCTGATCAACGTGCTGCTGGCCTTCAAACGCCATTACGACAACAACACGCCGCTGCAACGCGTGCTGCCGGACCTGCTTGCGCAAAACCCGCAACGTTATGCAGGCATGGGTTTGCGCGATCTGAGCACCGAGATGTTTGAGTACATGCGCAGCAGCCGCATGGATGCGCTACAGGCCGAGGCCTTTGGCAACCTGCCGCACATCGAGACCACCCCACGCGCTGCGTTTCAGGCCTTGCAAGCTGGTGAGGCGCAACTGCTGCCGCTGCATCAGGCAGCCGGGCGCGTCACCGCCGTTGGCATCATGCCGTATCCGCCGGGTATTCCGATTGTTATGCCCGGTGAGAACCTGGGGCCGCTGGATGGCCCTTGGATTCGTTATATCCAAGCCCTGCAGGATTGGGGCAATCACTTCCCCGGTTTTGAGAAAGAAGTGGAGGGCGCTGTGCATAAAGACGGCGACTACCACTTCTGGTGCCTTAACCCGTGATCAAGCGCGGGTAACTGCAATACGCCGGTTACCCGCGCAGCGGCATTCATTGAGAAGGAGTTCTGTATGAGTCATGCCAAGTTGCCGTTGCCGGCCTCACTGGCCCAACGTTACCCGGTGTTGATTGTGGTCAACACCCAGGAAAACCCTGACAGCATCGTTCTGCGCAGTGCCGAAGCGGTGGCTCAGGCCTTGTTGCAGCATGGCCTAGAGGTGACGCGGGTTAGCTCTCTGGGCGATGCCGAAATCGCCTTTCGTGCCAATCCGGCGTATTGCTGCGTGATCCTCGGCTGGGGCGCGTGCGAGGACAATCTGCTCCAGGCGATGAGCCTGATCCAACTGATCCGTCAGCGCACCGCGCAGTTGCCGATCATGCTCGGCATGAGCCAGGCCCACCATAGCCAAGTGCCGCTGGAGTTTGTCGAGAATATCGACGGTTTTATCTGGCAGCCCGAGGACAGCCCGGACTTTGTCGCTGGGCGCATCGAGGCCGCCGCCCGGCGTTATCTGGACAGCATCCTGCCGCCGTTTTTTGGCGCGCTGGTGAACTTCGCCGACACCCACGAATACTCCTGGCATACGCCGGGGCATACCGGCGGCACGGCCTTTATGAAAACCGCCGTGGGCCGCAGCTTTCTCGATTTTTACGGCGAGCAGATGCTGCGCTCCGACCTCAGTGTGTCGGTCGGAGAGCTGGGTTCGCTGAATGACCATTCCGGGCCGATTGCCGAAGCCGAGAAATACGCCGCGCGGGTGTTCGGCGCGGATTACACCTTCTTCTCAGTCGGCGGCAGTTCAGCCAGTAACGAGATCGTCTTGCACTCGGCTGTCACCGATGGCGACGCCGTGCTGGTCGACCGTAACTGCCACAAATCCTTGAACTACGCGCTGAACATGTCCGGCGCGGTGCCGCTGTACCTGCGTCCTCGGCGTAATGCGCGCGGGCTGATCGGCCCGGTGCCGCGCAGCGAGCTGACGCCTGAGGCGGTGGCGCAGAAAATTGCCGAAAGCCCGCTGATGGCTGACAAACAGGCGCGTCCGGTTTTGGCCGTGCTGACCAACTCGACCTATGACGGCCTCTGCTACAACGTGCAAACCACCACCCGCGAGCTGAGCCGCAGCGTCGACCGTATTCACTACGACGAAGCCTGGTACGCCTACGCGCGCTTCAATCCCTTGTATGAGGGCCGTTACGGCATGCACCGCGGCGAACGGCATGCCGACGACGCCACAGTGACCGTCACCCACTCCACCCACAAGCTGCTGGCGGCGCTGTCGCAGGCGTCGATGATCCATATCCGCTCGGGCAAGGTGCCGGTCAAACCGGCGTTGTTCAACGAAGCCTTTATGATGCACACCTCGACCTCGCCGCAGTACAGCATCATCGCCTCCACCGATGTCTCGGCGAAGATGATGGACGACGCCGGCGAGTACCTCACCGATGAGTCGATCAGTGAGGCCATCAGCTTTCGCCAGGCCATGGTTCGTTTGGGCACCGAAGTACGCAAACGCAACCCGCAGGATTGGTGGTTTGGCGTGTGGCAGCCGGATGAAGTCAACGGTGTGCCGTTTGCCGAGCTGGACCCGCAGACCCTGCACCATGGCGATGCCTGGGTGCTCAAGCCAACGGCCAACTGGCATGGCTTCGGGGATTTGGGCAGCGATTACTGCATGCTCGACCCGATCAAGGTCACCGTGCTGACGCCCGGCCAGACGCTTGAAGGGCAGATGCAAGACAGCGGCATTCCGGCACCGCTGGTGTCGTCCTTTCTCGCCAGCCGCGGCATTGTGGTGGAAAAAACCGAGCCGTATTCGATCCTCCTGCTATTCAGCCTGGGCGTGACCAAGGGCAAATGGGGCTCACTGGTGGCCGGCTTGCTGGAGTTCAAGAAGCACTACGACCAGAACGCGTCGCTGGAACTGGTGATGCCCGAGCTGGTCGCCAACTACCCAGCGCGCTACAGCGGCATGGGCCTCAAAGACCTGGCCGATGCCATGCATACGGACATGCTCGCCTCCAAGCTGCTGCATAACATGGACGCCGCCTTCAGCTTGCTGCCCGATGTGGTGTCTTCGCCGCGCATCACCTTTGCCAGCCTGGTTAAAGGCCAGGTCGAGCAGATTGCCGTGCGCGACATGCAGGACCGTACCGTGGCCGTGCAGATCGTGCCCTATCCGCCGGGCATTCCGCTGATGATGCCGGGCGAGAAGGCCGGCGCAAACAAGCAGGCGATCATCGATTACTTGCTGGCCATGGAGCTATTCGACAGCCACTTCCCCGGTTTTGAGCACGACAATCATGGCGTCGAGATCGAGCGCGATGGTCTCGGTGGGCTGACGTACAAGGTGTATGTGGTCAAACAGTAAGCGCTTGAGCCTGCTGGCGGTTGAGGCCGCCGACAGGTTCTTTGCCACATCAGGTGGTGCTGGCTGAGTCAGTGCTGCGAAGAACAAGGAGAGGTCGATGGCTGCGTCAAGCAAGAAGATGAGCCTGGTGGGGCTCACCACCCTGGTGGCGGTCAATATGATGGGCTCGGGCATCATCATGTTGCCGTCGAGCATGGCCCAGTTGGGGGCCGTTTCGCTGTTGTCATGGATCATTACGGCCGTTGGCTCCATGGCCATTGCCTACTGTTTTGCCCAGTGCGGGATTTACTGTCATCGCTCGGGCGGCATGTCGGCTTACAGCGAGGAGGCGCACGGTAAGTCGGCGTTCTTCCTCTGTTCGTTTCTGTATTTCCTCTCGCTGGCCATCGGCAACGTGGCCATCGGTATTTCCGCGGTGGGTTACCTCACGCCGTTCTTCCCCTGGCTCGGCACGGGCGCGATTCCGCTGTTTGTCGGCACTGTGGGGCTGATCTGGCTGACCACGGTGGCCAACTTCGGTGGCCCCAACATCACCGGCAAAATCGGCTCCATCACCGTGTGGGGCGTGATCATTCCGGTGGCGGGGCTGAGTGTGATTGGCTGGTTCTGGTTTGACGCCCAGATCCTCAAGGAGGCTTGGAACCCACACAACATGCCGCTCAGCGATGCCATCGCACAGAGTATTCCGCTGACCTTATGGGCCTTCCTCGGTATGGAGTCTGCGGCGCAAAACTCCGATGCAGTGGAAAACCCCGAGCGCAACGTGCCACTGGCCTGCCTGTTCGGCACCCTGGGCGCGGCAGTGGTCTATGTGCTGTCGACCACCGTGATTCAGGGGATTGTGCCGAACGCTGAGCTGGCCAATTCCAGCGCACCCTTTGCCTATGTCTATGCGCAGATGTTCAACCCCTTTATTGGCAACATCATCATGGGCTTGGCGGTGATGGCCTGTATTGGTTCGCTGTTGGGTTGGCAATTCACCCTGGCGCAAACCGCCAAGGTCACGGCCGATCAGGGCATGTTCTTCAAGCTGTTCGGCAAGGTGACGGCGGCCAACGCGCCGGTTATCGGCATGATCGTATGCGGTGTGCTGCAAACCCTGCTGGCCCTTTCGACCATCTCACCCAATGCCAGCGAGCAGTTCAGCAAGCTGGTCAACCTGGCGGCGGTCACCAACCTGATCCCCTACATCACGGCGCTCTCCGGCTTGATGGTGATCATGTACAAGGCACGGGTCAGCGCAACGATCTACATGCGTAACGTGATGGTGCTGATGGTGGCCATGGTTTATTGCTTCTACGCCTTGTATGCCTCAGGCAAGGATGCCGTGTTCGGCTCCATGCTGGTGCTGGCGTTGGGCTACCTACTGTATGGCTTTATCGCCAAGCGCTTTGTCGCTGAGCAACCCGCATCAGGTAAGGCCTAATGGCCAGTAAACCCTTTGAATCTGGGGATATGGATATGAATTTTAACCTGTGTAATCCGTTCAATCTGCTGTTGGTCTGCCTCCTGGCGCTGTCGCCTGTTGCCAATGCCGATACCTTGCAGCGCGTCGAAGGCAGCAACACGCTTAATTTGGGCTACATCGACGACATCGCGCCCTTTAGCAGCCTGCAAAACGGTGAAGTAACAGGCTATGCCATCGAGCTGTGCCAGAAGGTGGTTGAGCAGGTCAAAACCGAGCTTAACATCCCCGATTTGCAGGTGCGTTTTCAGCCGGTTACTGAGGCGCAAGGGCTGGCAGCGGTGCGTGATGGATCGCTCGATCTGATTTGCTCGCCGACGCTGGAGAGCCTCACGCAGCGCAAAAACGTCAGCTTCTCGCTGCCAATTTACACGGCAGGTCTGGCGGTATTGGTGCGCAATGATGCCCCCGAAGCACTGCTCAAAGTGCTTAACGGTGAGGTCGCGCACAGTGGGCCGACCTGGCGCGCCACGATCAATCGCGGCTTGGCCAACCACACCTACGCGGTTAAACAGGGTGAAGCCACAGAGGCCTGGATTCGCAAGCAGCAACGCATGCTGGGTGTGGTCGCCACGGTGGTGACTGTCAGCAGTCAGGAGGAGGGCGTGCAATTGGTGGCCGAAGGTAAGGCCGATGCCTTCTTCTCAGAACGCATGCTGCTGAAAAATTACCTGGCCAAGCGTGATGATGCCAGCGCCATGCAAGTGCTGGAGCGTATCTACGAATATGCGCCGGTGGCCATGGCGTTGCCGCGCGGTGATGAAGACTTCCGCTTGCTGGTTGATACGGCGTTGAGCGAGACCCAGCGTTCGGGCGAGCTGGAGCAAATTTACAGCCGCTACTTTGGCGAGCCGGGGGAAATGGTCAAGGTGCTGTTTAAGGTTTACGCACTGCCTAAGTGACTGCGAGTTAACCCGGCACGTGGCGTTATCCGCCAGTGCCGGGTCAGTGGTCAGGCGGGCTACTCAGCCTCAACTCGCAACACCACCCCTTCCTGGCCCACCACGCGCACCGGCGCACCGGCCGGCAGATCCGGGCCGGTTACCAGCCACAGGCTGTCGCCTGCTTTGATCTTGCCGCGTCCGGCGCTGATGGCCTCATGCAGCACAAAACCGCGCCCCATAAATTCGCTGCCACGTTGGTTCAGCCCCGGTTGATCGGAGGGTTTGGCCGCGCTGCGTTGGCGCTGCCACCAGAACACGGCGGTCAGTATCGAGAGCACACCGAACAGGATGAACTGCGCCGCCCATGGCAAGCCCGGAAATATAAAGGTCAGCAGGCCGACGCTGGCGGCGGCCAGGCCGATCCACAGCAAATAGCCACCCGCGCCGAACACTTCAAGAATCAGCAACAAGGTGCCGATTGCCAACCAGTTCCAGTACGACAGGTGCTGCAGCGTGTCCCACATGGCTTAACCCTTCTTCTCGGCGAAGGTGGCTTTCACGATTTCACTGATACCGCCCACCGCGCCAATCACCTGGCTGGCTTCCAGTGGCATCAGGATCACCTTGCTGTTGTTGGCGCTGGCCAATTGGCCAAGGGCTTCGATGTATTTCTGCGCAACGAAATAGTTGACCGCCTGCACGTTACCCTGAGCAATCGCCTCGGAAACCATGCGCGTGGCTTCGGCTTCCGCCTGGGCGGCACGTTCGCGTGCTTCAGCTTCAAGGAAGGCCGCTTGACGCTGACCTTCGGCCTTAAGGATGTCGCCCTGTTTCTGCCCTTCAGCGGTAAGGATGGCCGCTGCACGCAGGCCTTCGGCTTCGAGAATTTGCGCGCGCTTGATCCGTTCGGCTTTCATCTGCCCGGACATAGCGGCCATCAGGTCGGCGGGCGGGCTGATGTCCTTGATCTCGATGCGGGTGATTTTGATGCCCCATGGCGCGGTGGCTTCATCGACGGTGCGTAGTAGTTTCTCGTTGATCGCATCGCGCTGGCCGAGCATGGCGTCCAGCTCCATGGAGCCGAGCACGGTACGGATATTGGTCATCACCAGGTTACGGATGGCATGTTCAAGGTTGTTTACCTCGTACGCCGCCTGGGCCGAGTTGATGATCTGGAAGAAGCAAATGGCGTCGATCTGTACGGTGGCGTTATCGGCGGTGATCACTTCCTGCGGCGGAATATCCAGCACGTTTTCCATCACGTTGAGCTTACGGCCGATTTTGTCCATCACCGGCACGATGATGTTCAGGCCGGGTTTAAGGGTGTTGGTGTAGCGGCCGAAGCGCTCCACCGTCCATTCAAAGCCCTGCGGTACGACCTTAAAGCCCATAAAGACGATGGCGACGGCGAGGCCGACAAAAAGAAAAATGACGCTGCCGATTTCCATGTGGTGGAGCTCCTAGTGGGTTCGATTTTGCGAATTAGCGGTTTAAGTATCTAAGCACAGTTGGCGTGGGTGCTGCTGTCGATGCCGTTGCAGAGTGTGCCGAACAACGGGCGTTCAGGCCTTAATACGGCGTTTGTGTGAGCGCCTGGATCAGGCGGGCGTCGCGATTGTAGATGTCCGGGTAATTACGCAGGGCGCCATCGTCTGTCGCTTCGGCCGTCCAATAGGCAATGAGCAGCGGGGCGGGATGTTGCAGGCGGTATTGCTGGGTGTTGCCGCTGGCAATGCGCGCTTGCACATCCTCCAGTTCCTCCGGCGTGAGCAGCCAGGCGAGCAGGCTGTCGACGGCCTCGACCCTTACGCAGCCCGAGCTGAATGCGCGCGGGGCCTTGTTGAACAGCTGCTGGCTGGGCGTGTCATGCAGATAAACCGCGAAGGGGTTGTCGAAGCGCACGGCTACGCGCCCGAGCGGGTTATGGCTGCCGGCGGACTGGCGCAGGCGTATCGCGCCGGGGTTTTCCCAGTCGATGCTCTGTGGGTCGAGCAGGTTGCCATCGCGGTCGAGCACGCTGAACTGATGGCGTTCGAGGTAGCTGATGTCTTCGCGGATGGCCGGCAGTTTGTCTTCGCGCAGAATGGTCGGCGGCACGGTCCAGGTCGGATTGAGGGTCAACCGCACAATGCGTGAGGCGAGCAGTGGCGTTTGCCGCTCGGCGCGGCCGACCTGGGTGCGGGTGCGCCAGAGCAGTTGATTGTGCCGCAGCACCTGCAACTCGCTGGCGGCGACATTAATCAGCACCTCGGCCTCAAGCATGGTGTCGGCCAGCCAGCGCAGGCGTTCGAGGTTGGTGCGCAGCTGCTCGCGGCGTAGCGCTGGGCTGATGTTCAGCTCGGTCAGGCTGGCGGGGCCGAGAATCCCGTCCGGGTTAAGGCCGTGGTTGCGCTGGAACTGCTCCAGGGCGCTTTGCGTGGCCAAATCATAAGTGCTGCCCCGCTCCTCAAACGGTACCGCCAGGTAGCCCTGGGCAATTAACCGTGCTCGCAACTCTGGCAAGCGCACATCCTTGCCGCCAGGCTTTAGCAGCGGGCCGCTTGCGAGCGTCTTCCATGCCGGCAGCGGCAGCAGACGCTGTTGCGCATAGGCGTTACGCAGCCGTTGGTATTGCCCGGTGGCCGGGCGTGCGCTGGCAAAGGCCAGGGACGGTGTGTGCACATGCAGCAGGGCCAGCGAAAGGGTCGCCAGTTGCGGGTCCGGGTGGGTTTGCCCGGGCGCCTGCCACAGCGGTTCCAGGAGTTGTGGCAGCAAGCGGCCACGGCGCAGGTGCATCAGCGCCTGCAGGTAGCTGTGGCTGGTCAGCAGGTCGGCGCAGTCAGGCTGTTGGGCGACGTGCTCCTCGCTCAGGTTAGGCAGTAGGTATTCGCTGGGCTGCAGGCCGTCGTCGGCTAATTGCGCCAGTTGCTCACGTAATTGCACGACTTGCTCGGCGTTTTGCCAGGCAGGCTGGCCGCCGCGCTGGGCATAGAAAGCCTGCAACAAGTGCTGGGCATTCTCGTCGAGGCTGGCCGGTAATGCGCCGCAGTATGGCTCCAGCTGCGTCAGTAATGGGCGCAGATCAGCGTGGGTGGCGAACGGTGCGTTGTCGGCATTCGCGACCAGTGGCAGGGTGAGCAGGGCGATGCTCAGGTAAAGTGTGCGTTTTTTGAACAATCTACTGCTCCAGTCCTTGGTTTAAGCGTACGTTTACGCTCTTGCAAGCGAGCGCCGTGCAGGCTTTTCACGCCGCAGGGTCGACGCACCGTATGGCGTGACTAGGCTCTAAAAGCGGCGTGGCCGCAATCAGTATAGGCAGAGGGGCGTCGGATCTTGTGACAGGGCGTTTTCAGGTACTTAGAGGTATAACGCATATGGTTGGGCGTTTTGGCAGGTTCTGCCTGATTGGCGTTTGGTTTTTTTGCATGCCGTTTTCAGCATTGGCGGCAGAGCAGGGAGGATTGCTCAGGGACCTGACGCGGATTGCGCCGGGGCTTGATCAGCAGGCGCTGCGTCATGCGCTGGCGGCCATGCAGTGCGCGGTCAACCATGGTGCTGAGCCGGCCCGCCGTTTGGCGGTAATCGATTATTCGCGGCCCTCCACCGAGCGGCGATTGTGGATTTTCGATCTGCAGCGCAAGCATCTGCTGTTGCGTGATTTTGTCGCCCATGGGCGCCAGTCGGGGGAGAACTATGCCGAGAATTTCTCCAATCGCCTGGGCAGCCATCAGAGCAGCCTCGGCCTGTTTCGTACCGCGGAAAGCTACCGCGGTAAGCACGGCTATTCCTTGCGCATGGACGGCTTGGAGCCTGGGCTGAATGACCTGGCCCGCGAGCGCGCCATCGTTATTCACGGTGCATCTTACGTCAGCCCGAGGTTGGTGCAGAGTCAGGGCCGGATCGGGCGCAGCCTCGGTTGCCCGGCCGTGCGTCCGGAAGTGGCGCGGATGGTGGTGGATCAGCTTAAGGGCGGGCAGTTTCTCTTTGCCTGGCACTCCGATCAGCGCTTGTTGCAAGCCTCCGCCTACCTGGAGTGCAAGCCGCAGCGGGTGGCGAGCATCCTCGCCCGCCAGCCGCGTTTGCCGAGAAGCTAGGCGCTTACTTCTGCTCGCTTTGCGGGGTGACCCGTAGCACTTCCTCAATGGTGGTCAGCCCAGCGGCAACCTTCTGCGCGCCGGACAGCCGCAGGCTGCGCATGCCTTCCTTGAACGCATGCCGGCGCAGGGCAATCAGGTCGGTATCAGCGGTGATCAGCGGTTTCATCGCATCATTGATCAGCATGATTTCATACACCCCGGCGCGGCCTCGGTAGCCGGTGTCGCGGCACTCCAGGCAGCCCACGGCGCTGTGCGCCTGAGTTGGCATCGGCGCACTCCAGGGTTTGGTCAGGCTTTGCCAGCCGTCTTCATCCAGCTCATGCGGCGCTTTGCAATGTGGGCACAGGGTACGCACCAGGCGCTGCGCCATGACCCCGAGCAGGGTGGCTTTGAGCAGGTAGTGCGGTACGCCCAGTTCCAGCAAACGGGTAATGGCGCTGGGGGCATCGTTGGTGTGCAGGGTCGACAGCACCAGGTGCCCGGTCAGCGCGGCCTGGATCGCCATCTCGGCCGTTTCCAGGTCGCGAATTTCACCGACCATGATGATGTCTGGGTCCTGGCGCATCAGCGCGCGCACGCCGCTGGCGAAGGTCAGGTCGATGTTGTGCTGCACCTGCATCTGGTTGAAGGCGCCTTCGATCATTTCGATCGGGTCTTCGATGGTGCACACGTTAACTTCTTGGGTCGCCAGCTGCTTGAGGGTGGTGTAGAGCGTGGTGGTCTTGCCCGAGCCAGTGGGGCCGGTAACCAGAATGATGCCATTGGGCTGGCTGGTCATGCTTTTCCAGCGTTTTAGGTCATCGGCGGAGAAACCCAGCTGATCAAAGCTTTTAAGCAGCACTTCGGGGTCGAAAATCCGCATCACCATTTTTTCGCCAAAGGCGGTGGGCATGGTCGATAAGCGCAGCTCAACTTCGCCGCCGTCCGGCGTCTTGGTTTTGACCCGGCCGTCCTGTGGTTTGCGTTTTTCCGCCACGTTCATCCGGCCCAAGCTTTTCAGGCGGCTGACGATGGCCATGGTCACCTGCGGCGGGAATTGGTAGACGGTGTGCAGCACGCCGTCGATGCGAAAGCGCACGCTGCCTTGCTCGCGGCGGGGTTCGATATGAATGTCGCTGGCGCGCTGGGTAAAGGCGTACTGGAACAGCCAGTCGACGATATTGACGACATGCGCATCGTTTGCGTCAGGCTCTTGGTCCTGGGCGCCGAGGTTGAGCAGCTGCTCAAAGTTGCCGACGTTGCTGATCTTGCTGTCGCCGGCCGAGGCACCGCTGACCGATTTGGCCAGGCGATAGAACTCCACGGTAAAGCGCTGGATATCTGTTGGGCTGGCCACCACGCGCTTGATCGAACGCTTGAGCACATGGGTCAGGTTGGCTTCCCAGCTGTGGACGAGCGGCTCGCTGCTGGCGATGGTGACGCTGTCGCTGTCCACTGCCACGGCAAGAATTTTGTGGCGCTGAGCGAAGGCGTAGGACATCAGCGGGGTGATGGCGGCGACATCAATCTTCAACGGGTCGATGCGCAGGAAGGGTTGCCCGCATTGCGCCGCCAGCCAGCTGGTCAGCCCTTCGAGCTCAAGCTTTTTGCCCGGATGTTTGAGGTCATCGAGTTGCTGAGCGGCGAGAAACTCCAGCGGGTGTTGCGGGTTGTTGGGGGCGCTGTGGCGGATCGCCAGGCATTGCTCGGCATTGTCTTGAGTGGTCCGGCCCTGGGCGACCAGCTCACGCAGCAGGTCGGCCAGTTCCAGCTGGCGATCATGGGCGGTTGCGACGAATGCGGACATAGAAATTCCCTGATAATCCTACTGGGCAATGCCGGCAGCATGACGCCTAGGGCGCGGGCTGTCTGCCGACATGATCCATTTTTGCACCGCCCCTATGATGTGCTGCGATGGGCGTTGATCAGGTGCGCTTGAGGGTTTTTACACCCTCAGCGGTGCCGAGCAGCAGCAGGTCGGCCGGGCGGGCGGCAAACAGGCCATTGGTGACCACGCCGACGATGGCATTGATCTGGCCTTCCAGCTCGGCGGGGTGGGTGATCGACAGGTTGAACACGTCGAGGATGATGTTGCCGTTGTCGGTCACCACGCCCTCGCGGTACACCGGGTCGCCGCCGAGTTTGACCAGTTGGCGGGCGACGTGGCTGCGCGCCATCGGGATGACTTCCACCGGCAGCGGGAAGGCGCCGAGCACCGGCACCAGCTTGCTGGCGTCGGCAATGCAGATAAAGGTGCGCGCCACGGCTGCGACGATTTTCTCGCGGGTCAGGGCTGCGCCGCCGCCCTTGATCAGGTTGAGCTGCGCGTCGCTTTCGTCGGCGCCGTCGATATAAAACTCCAGATCGCTGACGTTGTTCAGCTCATACACTGCAATGCCGTGGTCTTTGAGGCGCGCGGCGGTGGCTTCGGAGCTGGCGACGGCGCCGTCAAAATCAAATTTGTGCTTGGCCAGGGCATCGATAAAACAGTTGGCAGTGGAGCCGGTGCCCACGCCGATCACACTCTTGGCGTCGAGTTTGGGGAGAATGAAGTCGACGGCAGCCTGGGCGACGGCTTGCTTGAGTTGATCCTGGTTCATCATGGGGCCTGGTGCGGGAGTAAGGGGCGCAAATTATAGCGCGCCTGTGCCGCCCGCGAGCTTGCAGCTGGGAAAACCCCGGTGTTGTGTGGTCGTTCGGCGCGGGCCTGGGGTAGACTCGCGGACTCCCTGAAAAGCCGCCTGCGATCACGCCATGCTCGAACAGTACGTTAAAAAAATTCTCACCTCGCGCGTCTATGACGTGGCGGTGGAAACCCCGCTGCACGCCGCCAACCAACTTTCCGAGCGCCTGGGCAACCAGATTTTGCTCAAGCGCGAAGACCTGCAGCCGGTGTACTCGTTCAAGATTCGCGGGGCTTACAACAAGCTGGCGCAGCTCTCTGCTGAGGAGCAGGCGTGTGGTGTGGTGACGGCCTCGGCTGGTAATCACGCTCAGGGGCTGGCGTTGGCGGCCAAGGTGCTAGGGGTCAAAGCCACTATCGTGATGCCCAAGACCACCCCAGAGATCAAGGTGCAGGGTGTGCGCTCGCGTGGCGGCAAAGTGGTGCTGCACGGCGACAGCTTCCCCGAGGCGCTGGCTTATTCGCTGAAGCTGGTCGATGAGAAGGGCTACATCTATATCCACCCCTATGACGATCCGCACACCATTGCCGGCCAGGGCACCATCGCCATGGAAATCCTCCGTCAGCAACCCGGCAAGCTGGACGCGATCTTCGTGCCGGTCGGCGGCGGCGGGCTGATTGCCGGCATCGCGGCCTATGTGAAATACCTGCGCCCGGAAATCAAGATCATCGGCGTTGAACCGGACGATTCGAACTGCCTGCAGGCTGCCATGGCTGCTGGCGAGCGCGTGGTCTTGGCGCAAGTCGGGCTGTTTGCCGATGGCGTGGCGGTGGCGCAGATCGGCAAGCACACCTTTGATGTGTGCAAGGACCATGTCGATGAGGTGATCACCGTCAGCACTGACGAGATCTGCGCGGCGATCAAAGACATTTACGACGACACGCGCTCGATCACCGAGCCAGCCGGTGCGCTGAGCGTGGCCGGGATCAAGAAGTACGTGGAGCGCGAAAACTGCCGTGACCAGGTGCTGGTGGGGATCGATTCGGGCGCCAACGTTAATTTCGACCGCCTGCGTCATGTGGCTGAGCGCGCCGAGTTGGGTGAGAAGCGCGAAGCGATCATTGCCGTGACCATCCCCGAGCATCCGGGCAGTTTCAAGGCGTTTTGCGAGGCGCTCGGCAAGCGGCAGATCACCGAGTTCAATTACCGCTACCACGAAGACCGTGAGGCGCACATTTTCGTTGGCGTGCAAACGCATCCCGAGAGTGACCCGCGCGCCGCGCTGGTACAGGGGCTGCGCGACCAGGGCTTCCCTGTGTTGGACCTGACGGATAATGAGTTGGCCAAACTGCATATCCGCCATATGGTCGGCGGCCACGCCGCGGCGGTGCCGGACGAATGCGTGTTCCGCTTCGAGTTCCCAGAGCGGCCGGGGGCATTGTTCAATTTCTTACAAAAGCTTGGTGGTCGTTGGAACATCTCAATGTTCCACTATCGCAACCACGGTGCTGCGGACGGTCGAGTGGTGGCGGGCTTGCAAGTGCCCAGTAACGAGCGGCATCTGCTGCCAGCGGCGCTGGAGGCCATTGGCTACCGCTACTGGGATGAAAGCGACAATCCTGCGTACAAACTCTTTCTTGGCTAAGCCGGAGACCCCGGTAGGACTGAATTAATGGAACATTACCCGTTACTGAAAATGCTGCACATGTTGCCCGGCATCCTCCTACTGATCGGCGTGCCTGTGCACCTGTTTATGTTGTGGAAAGCCTCACGCAGCGGCGATGCGGCCGTGCTGCAGCGTAAGCTCAAGCGCACCCGCCTGATCAGCCTGCCCGTGCTCGGTTTGCTCGCCCTGAGCTTGCCGGTAACCGGCATGGTGCTGGTGGATATGGTCGGCTGGCCATTGAGCCAAACCTGGCTGCTGCTCAGCAGTGTGCTGTTTGCTGTGCTGATGGTGGTGGGGCTGTTGCTGGCCGGCCGCTTGGGTGCCTGGCAGGCCCTCAATGGTGCAGCGGCGCCCCAGCGTTTGTTGGGCTTCTGCGCCGCCTATGCCGGCCTGACCATGCTGTTGCTGCTGGTGATCATGGGCCTGATGGGCGCCAAGCCGGCCTGATGTTTTGCGACAATAAAAACGCCGCCTGATCAGGCGGCGTTTTTATTGGCGGCGGATTCAGCGCAGCGAGATCACCGGCCAGCCGCGTTGTTCGGCTTCGGCGCGAAGTTTCGGGTCGGGGTCGACGGCGAAGGGGTGGGTGACTTGTTCGAGCAGCGGCAGGTCATTCATCGAGTCGCTGTAGAAGTAGCTATCGGCCAGGCTCAGGCCGGTTTCACCGAGCCAGCGCTTGAGGCGGGTGACCTTACCTTCCTTAAAACACGGTACATCCGTGGTGCGCCCGGTGTAGCGCCCATCAGTCATCTCGCACTCGGTGGCCAGCAGCGTGTCGACGCCCAGGCGCGCGGCAATCGGCGCGGTGACGAAGCGGTTGGTGGCGGTGATGATCAGCAGCTTGTCGCCGGCTTCACGGTGCTCGGCCAGTAGCGCTTCGCCTTTGGTCAGGATGATCGGCTCCACGCAATCACGCATAAACTCGCGGTGCCACTGCTCCAGCTGGGCCATTTCGCTGCGGCCGAGGATTTCCAGGCTGAAATTCAGGTAATCGGTAATGTTCAGGCGGCCGGCCAGGTAGTCCTGGTAGAACTCATCATTGCGCGCCTTGTAGGCCATCCCATCAAGGATGCCGCGCTCACACAGATAATCCCCCCAGGCGTGATCGCTGTCGCCGCCGAGCAGGGTGTTGTCGAGATCGAATAAAGCCAAACGCACAGGGCACCTATCTTCGCAAAGGTCTGAGAGGGCTGAGGATAACGGCTTTTACAGGTCATTCCCATTACGCGCCCCGCTCGCGTTGCTGCTGTGACAGCCTTTGTGGAACAATGCCAAAACATGCGTTTACGAGGTTGTGCGCCGTGATCGATTCTGATGGTTTTCGCCCTAACGTCGGCATCATTCTGACCAATGATGACGGCCAGGTACTGTGGGCGCGTCGGATAAACCAAGACGCGTGGCAGTTCCCGCAAGGCGGGATTAATGACCACGAGTCGCCGGAAGATGCGCTGTACCGCGAATTGAACGAAGAAGTGGGCCTGGAGCAGCAGGATGTAAAAATTCTCGCCTGCACCCGGGGCTGGTTGCGTTATCGTCTGCCACAACGACTGGTGCGCACGCACAGCCAGCCGCTGTGCATTGGGCAAAAACAGAAGTGGTTTCTGCTGCGCTTGACCGGCACTGAGGACCGCGTGCGGATGGACCTGACCGGTAAACCGGAATTCGACGGCTGGCGCTGGGTCAGTTACTGGTACCCATTGGGCCAGGTAGTCACCTTCAAGCGCGAGGTTTACCGTCGCGCCTTAAAAGAACTCGCCCCGCGCCTCTTGGCGCGGGACTGACACAGGCTAGAGCCAAGCATGCTCAATACGCTGCGCAAGATTGTCCAGGAAGTAAATGCCGCTAAGGACCTTAAAGCGGCGCTGGGCATTATCGTGCAGCGAGTGCGCGAAGCCATGGGCAGCCAGGTCTGCTCGGTCTACCTGCTGGACCCGGAAACCAATCGCTTCGTACTGATGGCCACCGAGGGCCTGAACAAAAAGGCCATCGGCAAGGTCAGCATGGCGCCCAACGAGGGCCTGGTTGGCCTGGTCGGCACCCGTGAAGAGCCGCTCAACCTCGAACACGCCTCTGAACACCCACGCTACCGTTACTTTGCCGAAACCGGCGAAGAGCGCTACGCCTCTTTCCTTGGCTCACCGATCATCCATCACCGCCGGGTGATGGGGGTTCTGGTCGTTCAGCAAAAGGAACGCCGCCAGTTCGACGAGGGCGAAGAAGCATTCCTGGTCACCATGAGTGCGCAGCTTGCCGGGGTTATTGCGCATGCTGAGGCCACCGGTTCGATCCGTGGGCTGGGCCGGCAGGGTAAGGGTATCCAAGAGGCTAAATTTGTCGGCGTGCCAGGCTCGCCGGGCGCCGCTGTGGGTACGGCGGTGGTGGTATTACCACCGGCTGACCTGGAAGTGGTACCGGACAAGGCGGTCGATGATATCGCTGCTGAATTGACCCTGTTCAACGATGCATTGGAAGGCGTACGCAGCGACATGCGTGCGCTTTCGGCGAAGATGGCCACTCAGTTGCGCCCAGAAGAGCGCGCGCTATTTGACGTGTACCTGATGATGCTCGAAGACGCCGCCCTCGGTAATGAGGTGGTCAAGGTCATCCGCACCGGTCAATGGGCCCAGGGCGCATTGCGTCAGGTGATTGGCGAGCACATCAATCGTTTCGAGTTGATGGATGACGCGTATCTGCGTGAGCGCGCCAGCGACGTCAAAGACCTCGGCCGGCGTTTGCTCGCCTACCTGCAGCAGGCGCGCCAGCAGACCCTGGTTTACCCCGACAACTGCATTCTGGTCAGTGAAGAATTATCGCCGGCCATGCTTGGCGAGGTGCCGGAAGGCAAGCTGGTCGGCCTGGTCTCCGTGCAGGGTTCGGGCAACTCGCATGTGGCGATCTTTGCTCGCGCCATGGGTATTCCCACGGTCATGGGCGTGGTGGACCTGCCGTACTCGAAAATCGATGGCATCCAGCTGATCGTCGATGGTTATCACGGCGAAGTGTTCACCAACCCCAGCGAAATACTGCGCAAGCAATACGCCGAAGTGGTCGAGGAAGAACGCCAGCTGGCCCAGGGCCTGGATGCGCTGCGCGGCTTACCTTGCGAAACCCTCGACGGCCACCGCATGCCGCTGTGGGTTAACACCGGCCTGCTTGCCGACGTGAAGCGTGCCCAGGAGCGCGGCGCGGAAGGCGTCGGCCTGTACCGCACCGAAGTGCCGTTCATCATGAAGGAGCGCTTCCCCAGCGAAAAAGAACAGCTGGCGATTTATCGCGAGCAGCTGGCTGCTTTCCATCCGTTGCCGGTGACCATGCGCAGCCTCGATATCGGCGGCGACAAGGCCTTGAGTTATTTCCCGATCAAGGAAGACAACCCCTTCCTCGGTTGGCGCGGTATTCGTGTGACCCTCGACCACCCAGAGATTTTCCTGGTGCAGACCCGCGCCATGCTCAAGGCCAGCGAAGGGCTGAATAACCTGCGCATTCTGCTGCCGATGATTTCTGGCGTTCAGGAGCTGGAAGAAGCGCTGCACCTGATTCATCGCGCCTGGGGCGAGGTGCGTGATGAAGGCACCGACGTACCATTGCCACCGATTGGAGTGATGATCGAGATTCCCGCTGCGGTCTATCAGGTGCGCGAATTGGCCCGTCAGGTGGACTTCCTTTCGGTCGGTTCCAACGACCTGACCCAGTACTTACTGGCTGTGGACCGCAATAACCCTAGGGTTGCCGACCTTTACGACTTCCTCCACCCTGCCGTATTGCAGGCGCTTCAACTTGTGGTTGCAGGCGCACATGCTGAAGGCAAGCCGGTGAGTATCTGCGGTGAGATGGCCGGTGACCCGGCAGCTGCAGTGTTGCTGATGGCCATGGGGTTTGATGGGTTGTCGATGAACGCCACCAACCTGCCCAAGGTGAAATGGCTGCTGCGGCAGATCAGCATGGGCAAGGCCAAGGAACTCTTGGGCCAGGTGATGAGTATCGACAGCCCGCATGTGATCCACAGCACCTTGCAACTGGCCCTGCGCAACCTTGGGCTGGGCCGCATGATCAATCCGGCATCGGATATTCAGGCGTGAGCGCACGCCGCGCGTGCTGAACTTCGCGGATAACCCTCTCGAATTGCGCCAGCTCGCCACCCTGCGGCTGTCGGCGGTCAGTGCACTGGTGTGTCAGGGTCAGAGCCTGTGGGTGCTGGCTGACGATGCGCTGGTGCTGCAACGCTACGGCCTGAATGGCGAGTGGCAGGCCGAACAACCGCTGCTTGCCGGCGATTTACCTGCAGATGCCAAGCAGCGTAAGCGGCTTAAGCCGGATTTCGAGGCGTTGTTGTTATTACCCGAAGGTCGCCTGCTGGCGCTGGGCTCCGGTTCAACCAAGCGGCGTTGTCGCGGTTGCCTGGTTGAATCGGGCCATGTTTGGGTTATCGACCTCACCCCTTTGTGTGGCGCGCTCGCCGGGCACTTGCAGGACCTGAATATCGAAGGTGGCGTGGTCTATCAGGGGCAGTTGCTGCTGGCGCAGCGCGGCAATGGCCGTGGCCGGGAAAATGCGTTGGTGGTGCTCAACCTGGAGCAGGCGCTGCGTGATCTGCAAACTCAACAACTGAGCGCCGCCGCGCTGCAACGTATCGTGCCGCTGCAATTGCCGGCGCTGGACGACGTGCCATTGAGCCTCACTGATCTCAGCGTGGCGCCAAGCGGCGCGCTCTATTTCACGGCGACGGCGGAGGCCACCGACTCCAGCTACCTTGATGGTGCCTGTGCCGGCAGCGTGCTGGGGCGACTGGATGCGCAACTGGCGATCGTTGAGCTGAACCGCCTGACGCCTGTGGTCAAGATTGAAGGGTTGGCCTTCCAAGCGGATGGCCGACCGCTGCTGGTGGCTGACGCCGATGACCCGACGATCGCCTCGCCGCTGTTTACCCTCGGCGGATTCAGCGAGCTAGCCCTCAGCCACTGAGCGCGTCAACACTGCACAACAACCTCACCCAACCAGCTGCCATTGCTGCCGAATGAGCGCTCGACCAGCCTGCGGCTGCCGTCGGCATTAACGACCAACGCGGTGCTGGCGCGCGTGCCGTAAGTTGGGCTGGCAATAAATACACTGGACAGCAAGCGCTCAGCAGTCAGGCCGATGCCGGTGTGCGGGAGGTCCGCATCCGCCGGTTGTGTGGCGTCGGTCAACAGGTCGAGCAGGGTGTGTGGCTGTGGCGCCTGCAGCTTGTTATGCAGCGCCTGCTTGGCCCGCAGCAGTTTCGGCCAGGGTGTATTGAGATTGGCATTGGACAGGCCGTGCACCCCTGCAGGCAGTGCGCTGGCCCGTGCTTGCTGAGAGTTGAAGTGCCAGAGTTGTTGCGGGTCGCCCAGCAGCAGGTTAAAGCCGCTGTAGTGCCGATGTTGCTGTTTCAAGTCTTGGAGAAAGGCTGCGCAGCTCTGGCTGCCGCTCAAAAATGCCTGAGCCAACTCACCCCGAGAGCGCGACCCTTGTGGCTGGTCAGGGGCGCGGATATTAGTCAGCGCGGCAAAGCGCCCATTGGGACCGACGCCCAGCCAGGTTCCACCGGCTTGCAGGTCGCGACCGGCAAATACGCCCGGCGCGTCGGGCCACTCGGCCAGCAGTTGGCTTGGCCGGGCATAAAACTCATCACGGTTGGCGGCTACCAGCAGCGGCTGGGCATGGCCGGGGCGCCAGGCCAGTACGATCAGGCACATGGGTTAGCTCCTTAATTTCGCCAGCACGCCAGCGCTGTCCAGCTCAGGCCCCATATGCAGGCGCACCTTACGCGCGCCGCAGCCCAGGCCAAGCTCTAGCAAGATGCGCTCTTCGACCTGCGACAAGCCACCTTCCAGGCGTTCTAGGGGTTGAATCAGCAGCTGGGGCGGTACGCTCAGCCGCAGGAAGTGCTTGGGCAGTAGTTGCGCTAGCGCATGCTGCAGCAGGTGTTCCGCCACCGCAAAATCGGCCACCAGCAGGCGTTGATTGCTGAAGGGCGGGTCAGCTTGCAGGCTGAGCGTGCGGCCACTTTGCAGGTGTGTGAGGTGCATCTGGTTACAGCTCAGCTTCAGGTACAAGGTCGGTCGCACGGCGCTCTATTCCTTAGCGGGTCCTGGCACTGTACGCAAAGCCCATGAGGACATCCATCGCCCAAACTAGAGTCCAGCCCTGCGCATCCGTTACCATGCCGGATTGTTTGCGGGGGTGGCGATGGAACTGGTGTTGTATTTAGTCTTGGGGGCGGCGGCGGGTACGCTGGCCGGCCTATTCGGTGTGGGTGGCGGCATCATCATCGTGCCGGTACTGGTGCTGAGTTTTGCCGCACAGGGGTTCGACTCTGCCGTTTTGACCCATCTGGCCGTCGGCACGTCATTGGCGACCATTATTTTCACCTCGATCAATGCGGTGCTTGAACACCAGCGTAAGGGCGCCGTGCTTTGGCCCGTATTTGCCTGGATGACCCTGGGCATTTTGTTCGGCGCAGCCATTGGCGCGGTCACTGCAGCGGCCATTCAGGGCCCCATGCTGCAAAAGATCATCGGCGCATTCGCCATCATCATTGCCATACAGATGGCCCTGGAGTTGAAACCCAACCCCAGCCGTACGGTCCCACTTAAGCCGGGGCTGACCGTGGCGGGAATGGTGATTGGCTGGGCTTCGGCAATCTTTGGCATCGGCGGTGGTTCACTGAGTGTGCCATTCCTGACCTGGCGCAGCGTGCCGATGCAGAAGGCTGTAGCAACGTCCTCAGCCTGTGGTCTGCCAATTGCTGTGGCCAGCGCCCTGAGCTTTATCTGGCTGGGTTGGGATAAACCCGAGCTGCCGGAGTGGAGCCTGGGGTTTGTCTACCTGCCCGCGTTGGTGGGTATCGCTATTCCGAGTATGTTTTTTGCCCGCGTGGGGGCCCGTTTGGCGCACAAGCTGTCGCCGCGCCTGCTCAAGCGTCTATTTGCCCTGCTGCTGTTTAGCGTGGGCTTAAGTTTTTTGATTTGAGGAATTGAAATGCTGCCTTACCCGCAGATCGACCCGGTTGCGCTGGCCCTTGGCCCGCTGAAAATCCACTGGTACGGCCTGATGTACCTGATCGGCATTGGCGGCGCCTGGTGGCTGGCCTCGCGCCGGGTTAACGCTTTTGCGCCGACCTGGAACAAAGAAAAACTCTCTGACCTGGTGTTCTGGGTGGCCATGGGGGTGATTCTCGGCGGCCGACTGGGCTACGTATTGTTTTACGACCTGGCAGCCTATATCGCCGAGCCGGCGCGCATGTTGCGCATCTGGGAAGGCGGCATGTCGTTCCACGGCGGCCTGATCGGCGTGATGCTGGCCACCTGGTGGTTCGGCAAGCGCAACAACAAGAGCTTCTTCGAGTTGATGGACTTTATCGCGCCGCTGGTGCCGATTGGTCTGGGTGCCGGTCGTATTGGCAACTTCATCAACGCCGAACTCTGGGGCAAGGCCACCGATGTGCCGTGGGCGATGGTCTTCCCGACCGACCCGCAGCAACTGGCGCGCCACCCGTCGCAGCTGTATCAGGTGGCCCTGGAAGGCGTGGCGCTGTTTGTCATCCTCTGGCTTTACTCGCGTAAACCACGCCCGACCATGGCGGTGTCCGGCATGTTTGCCATGTGCTATGGAATCTTCCGTTTTATCGTTGAATTTGTCCGCGTACCGGATGCCCAACTCGGCTACCTCGCGGGCGGCTGGCTGACCATGGGCCAGGTGCTCTGCGTGCCGATGGTGCTCGGCGGCCTGGGCCTGATTGCCTATGCCTACAAACGTCAGGCGGCACAGGAGGCCACGCCATGAAACAGTACCTCGACCTGATGCGCTTGGTGCGCGACACCGGCACCTTCAAAAATGACCGCACCGGCACCGGTACCTACAGCATTTTCGCCCATCAGATGCGCTTCAACCTGGCCGACGGCTTCCCGCTGGTGACCACCAAGAAGTGTCACCTGAAATCGATCATTCATGAGTTGCTGTGGTTCCTCCAGGGCGACACCAACATCAAATACCTGAAGGACAACGGCGTACGCATCTGGGATGAGTGGGCCGATGAAAACGGTGACCTCGGCCCGGTGTACGGTTACCAATGGCGCAGCTGGCCGGCGCCAAACGGTGGCTCGATCGACCAGATCAGCAAGCTGATCGAGATGATCAAGACCAACCCGGACTCGCGCCGCCTGATCGTCTCTGCCTGGAACCCGGCGCTGGTCGAGCAGATGGCCCTGCCGCCGTGCCATGCGCTGTTTCAGTTCTACGTGGCCGACGGCAAGCTGAGCTGCCAGCTGTATCAGCGCTCGGCGGACATCTTCCTCGGCGTGCCATTCAATATCGCCAGCTACGCGCTGCTGACCCTTATGGTCGCCCAGGTGTGCGGTCTGCAGCCGGGTGACTTTATCTGGACCGGCGGCGACTGCCACCTGTACGCCAACCATATCGAGCAGACCGATCTGCAACTGACGCGCGAACCGTTACCGTTGCCGGTGATGAAGCTCAACCCCGACGTGAAAGACCTGCTGGCGTTCAAATTCGAAGACTTCGAACTGGTCGGCTACCAGGCGCATCCGCATATTCCGGCGCCTGTCGCGGTCTGATCGTTAATCGCGGCCATGGCCGCGATGTCTTAGAGCTAGAGCAACTCCGCCGCCAACTTCTGCACCTGCTCCTGGCGCTCGCCATCTTCCAGCGTTGCGCCGGGGTTGAGCGATGACCATTCCGGATGCGCGCGGGCTTTGTGCAGGGCCTCCGGCAGTTTGCCTTCGCGCCAGCTGGCGTCCTGCGGGGTGTTCAGGTTGATGGTCTCAACCGCGGCATGGCCGCGGGCTTCCAGTGCGTGCAGCAGTTGCTGCTGGCGCAGGGCGAGCAGGCGCAGTACCGCGTCGTCCACGCTCAGCTCGCGTTGGCCTTTGAGTTTGCCTTTCAGTCGCGCGCCATAGCCGCGCAGGGTTTGTGCGCTGCCGCCGAGCACGGCGCCGATAAGCGCAGCTGCGCCGAGGGTGAGGCCGCCGACCAGCAGATCGACGCCCACCCCGGTCGCTGCACCTGCTGCCATGCCGCCGCCAACCGTGATGCCCAGTTGTTTGAGGGTTTCCGGGTTGAACAAATCGTCCCCCCAGCGTCCGTCGAGCAGCGGCAGGTCACCGGCCTTGGCGTCGTCCTGGCGGAAGGCATACAAACGCAGTAGGGCTTCCACGCAGCGTTGTTCGCGCTGACGAATGGTCTGGTGCAGGTCGCGGATGGCGCCTTGTTCCAACACGGTTTGCGCGGTCACGCTGCGGCGGCAGGCGGCGCAGTCGAGCAGCAATTCGGCAATCAGTCGGGCCGCGCTGTTGCGCCGCAGTTGGCGTTGCGCCTGGTGGTCGTCGATCAGCCGTTGCAGTTGCGGGCGGGCTTTTTCTTGCAGCAGGGCCAGGCTGTCGTACAGGCGGCGTTCGCCATCCAGCGGCGGCGCCACGCTGTCGAAGCACACCAGTGCATGCAGGCCGAGGCGGGCAAGGGCATCGCGCCAATCCTGCTCGCGGTGCTGGCTGCTGCTGACGAAGTTCAGCACTGGCAGCAACGGTCGGCCGCACATGCTCAGCACCGCCAGTTCGTCACGGTATTTGGCCAGCACCGGTTCTCGCGCATCGATGACATAGAGGCCGGCATCCGAGGCGAGTAATTGACGCAGCACTTTGGCTTCTTGTTCGAAACGCTGGCGCGCTTCGCTGCCGTCGAGAAAGCGCGCCAGGCGTGCTGGCCCGTCCAGGCGTTCACCGGGGCGATCCAAGCGTTCCAGGTAGTCGAGCAGGGCGATGGCGTCTTCCAAGCCGGGGGTGTCGTACAGCTCCAGCAACGCCTCGCCGTCCACCGACAGGCGCGCACCCTCGACGTGGCGGGTGGTGCTGGGGCGATGGGACACTTCGCCAAAGCCGACGTCGCGGGTGAGGGTGCGCAACAGCGAGGTTTTGCCGACATTGGTGTGGCCAACCACCGCCAACTTCAGTGGGGGGCTCATCGTAGGCTCCGCAGGGTGGATGACGCTTTACTCAGGTCACCTAGCCCGGCCTGATCAATGTCAGTCATGGCCGCTCTCCAGCCAGCTAAGCGGCAGGCTGTCGCTGTGCTGCAACTGCAGTTGATCCAGTGCGCGATGCCAGTCGCCCAGGCGGTCGCTGTCGAGTGCCTGGCCAGGCGGCGGTTGCAGCAGCCAGATGCGTGTGGCCCCAGCCGTGCGCGCCAGTTCGCCGAGCAGCGCCAGGCTGCCACGGTCCGGCGAGCGGCGCGGGTCGCAGGCAATCAGCAGGCGCGCAGGCGGGAAGCGCGTCAGCTGGTCGAGCAGGTGTTTGCGTTGTTCACGGCTGTCGATCACCCCGGCATGGCTGATGCTTTTGGGCAGCGCGGGTGGCCAGCTGCGTTGTGGGTCCAGCTCGACGCCCACCAGCAGGGCGCCCTGACTGTCAAATTGGTTGTGGCCTGCTTGCACTTGATGCAGCTGCGCGGGTGCGCTGTCGCACACACCGAGGCGTTCGCTACTGGGTTGCAGGCGCTCGCGCAGCATGCTGTAAACGGGCAGGTTGAGGTCCACGCTCAGCGCTGCGCAGCCCCGTCGCCAGCGCCACAGGCAAACCAGCAACAGCCCCAGGCGCGGCACGATGCCGTAGACCAGCAGCACGCCCACCAGCCAGCCGGCCCAGCTCAGTCGCGCGCGTTCGTTGGCCAGTGCGCTGTCGCCGCTGGCACGGATCAGTTCGGCATCCGGTAGGCTGAAACCAAGCAGGGCCGGCAGGCTGCCGAGGGCTTGGGTTAAGGCGATAAAGCTGTCGCCGCCCAGCAAGGTGCTTTCCCAGACAAAGCCGTAACGGCGAGTGGTCAGCAGGGCGAGCAGGGTCAGCAGTGCGGTGAATAGGGTCAGCAGCCAGAACCCCTGCACCAATACGCCCAAGCCCCAGCGGCTCAGGCGTTGGCGTTGCAACATCAGCAGCAGGGCGGGGGCCAGCTGTGCGGCCTGGGCGTCGCGGGCGAGCTTGGCGCTCAGCCACAACCATAAATGCCCCAGCGCGCCGGCACTGTCTCGGCTCAGCAGCAGGCTCAGTGTCCAGCCCACCAGCAGAATCAGGTTTAGCCCGAGCAGGCTGCCCAAGGCCCAGAACACATTGACCGGACGCAAACCATCGCCCAAGGCCGTCACTGCCAAGCCGCTGCCGCTGATGATGGCCAGCACCACCAGCAGCAACCCGGCCAGGCGGGCACCGTGCAGCCAATGCTGCAGCGCCTGCACATGGCCATCACGCTCGCCCAGCAGCCAGGCGCGAGTCTGGATGCGTTCAGCGAGTGGGCCGCCCTGGGCTTGGGCGCGGCGGTTGGCCTCGCTGTCTTCCAGCGGCCCGGCATGCTCTTCGCGCAGGCGAATGGTTTCGCTTAGCCAGAGGCGATGCAGGCGGCTGGGTGAGGGTTGATCGAGTGGGCTCACACCGTGTTCCGTTGGTGAATGGTAAACAGAGGATAACCGCAGCCGGTGGTGGATGGCACCGTTGTGCGTGTGTACGCCGGCGATCAGTCCAGCTAGGCTGGGAGCATTAGCGGCTGGCGGTCTCGGTTGTTGGCCGTGGATGAATAACAATAAAAGCGAGTGCCATCGTGAAGTTACCGCACCTTGAGTGGGTTAATCAGGATTCACCGTACCTGCGGCAGCACCAACAGGGGTTTCGCGCGCTGCAGTTTGACGCTGAGCTGGAGCAGGCGTTCAAGCGCTATCACGCCAATGTGTTCCTGCGGCGCATGCGCTGGGCGTTGCTGGTGGCAACGCTGCTGGCGCTGCTCTTTGTGCTGTTAGACGCGATCAACATGCCGGACTCGCTGCGCAGCCAGGTGCTGACCTTGCGCCTGGGGATCATTCAGCCGTTACTGCTGCTGGCGTGGTTGGCAACCTATCGGCGCGGTCTGCGCGATCACCTGCAGTTGATTGGCGGCGCTGTGGCGCTGCTTTGCGGCCTGTCAGTAGCGGGGATTATCGGCCTGGCTCGCCATCACCAGTTTGCCCTGCCTTATGAGGGCATCATTCTGGTCACGGTGTTTTTCTACTTCCTCACCGGCCTGCGCTTCAGTACTGCGGTGTTGTGCGGCTGGCTGACCTTTATGGCCTACCTGGCGGTGGAAATCAGTACGGGTTTGCGCGGTGACGTGCTGCTGAGCAATAGCCTGTTTCTGGCCCTGGCCAATATTATCGGCTCGGTGGGTTGCTACTCATTGGAGTACGCCACGCGGCAGAACTTCCTCGCTCATGGCCTGCTGCAGGACCTGGCCGAAAAAGACTTTCTCACCGGGCTGCTCAACCGTCGCGCCTTTACCGAGCGTGCCGAGCGCAGTTGGCGTCAGGCGCAGCGGGAGAAACAGGCCCTGGGCGTGGTGATGATGGATGTCGACTTCTTCAAGCGCTACAACGACCACTATGGCCATGTCGCCGGTGACGAGGCGTTACGGCAGATCGCTCGGGTGATCGCCGAGCATGCCCGGCGGCCGCTCGACTGTGCGGCGCGTTACGGCGGCGAGGAGTTTGTCGGGGTCTGGTATGGCCTGAGTGAAGAGCAGCTGATGGCGATTTTGCAGGACATCCGCCGCGCCACTGAAGCCTTGGCGCTGAGCCATGCGTACTCGGATGCCGCCGCCGTAGTCACGCTTAGTGTCGGCCTGGCCTACCTGACGCCGCAGCCGCACCAGAGTTTGGCGGATGCCCTGCGCTTGGCGGATGTCGCCCTCTATCTGGCCAAGGAGCAGGGGCGCAACCGAGTGGTGGGCAAGCGGTAGGCGGGTAAACGCAGGCCAGGCTTCAATGATCGCCGCGCAGGCGGTATTCTCGCCGCTATGAAAAATTCATTGCCCCTCTGCCTGATCGCGGCCCTTGCGGACAACCGTGTGATCGGCCGCGACAATCAACTGCCCTGGCACCTGCCAGCGGACCTCAAACACTTTAAAGCGCTGACCTTGGGTAAGCCGATCATCATGGGTCGTAAAACCTGGGATTCACTGGGGCGTCCGTTGCCCGGGCGACTCAACCTGGTGGTCAGCCGTCAGTCTGGTTTGCAGCTTGAGGGGGCTGAAGTCTTCCCTACGCTGGAGGCTGCCCTTGAGCGGGCCGAGGCTTGGGCGCAGGCCAATGGTGCCGATGCCCTGATGCTGATCGGTGGCGCCCAGCTGTATGCGTTGGGCTTGGCCCGCGCCCAGCGCTTGTACCTGACGCGCGTTGCGCTCAGCCCCGAGGGCGATGCGTATTTCCCCGCGTTGAACCCGGCGCACTGGCAGCTTCACGAGGAGGCCGCGCATGTAGCCACTGCGCAAACGCCTGCCTACGTCTTTGAAACCTGGGAACGGCACACCGCGAGTTAAACAGGCCGGTCGCCACCGCAGATTGCGGCTCTGGCTAGAACGCAAAACGCCACCTGAATAGGTGGCGTTTTGCGTTAAGCGTCAGGCTCAGGCGTGGGCTTTGCTTTCAGGCAGAAACCAGTTCATCACCAGGGCGCAGATACCGCCAGTGGCGACGCCAGACTCCAGCACGTTACGCAGGGCAGCCGGCATGTGCGCGAGGAACTCCGGCACCTGCGAAACGCCCAGGCCAAGGGCCAGGGACACCGAGATGATCAGCAGGGCGCGGCGGTCCAGCTGTACGCCGGCAATAATGTTGATGCCGGCGGCGGCGACGGCGCCAAACATCACCAACGCTGCGCCACCCAGCACCGGCTCCGGCACGGCTTGAATCACCCCGGCCACGCTGGGGAACAGGCCGAGGATCACCAGCATGGCGGCAATCCACAGGCCTATGTGGCGGCTGGCAATGCCCGTCAGCTGAATCACCCCGTTGTTCTGGGCAAATACCGAACTGGGGAACGTGTTGAACACCCCGGCCAGCAACGAGTTGGCACCGTTGACCAACACGCCGCCCTTGATGCGCTGCATCCACACGGGGCCTTCGACGGGCTCGCGGGAGATCTTACTGGTGGCCGTGACATCGCCAATGGCTTCCAGCGAGGTCACCAGGTAAATCACCAGCATGGGGATGAACAGGCTCCAGGAAAAGCTCAAGCCAAAATGCAGTGGCATGGGCACCTGGAACAGCTCGGCTTCGTGCATGCCGGTGAAGTCCAGACGACCTAGGTAGCCCGCCAGAGCGTAGCCAATGGCCAGGGCAATAACGATGGCGCAGCTGCGCATCCACACCAGCGGAATCCGGTTAAGCACCACGATCACGGCCAGCACCACGCCGGACAGCAGCAGGTTTTCACCATTGGCAAAGGTGCCGTCAGCCATCGCCGAGAAGCCACCGCCCATGCTGATCAGGCCCACTTTGATCAAGGTCAGGCCGATCATCAGCACCACGATGCCGGTGACCAGTGGCGAGATCAGCCGTTTGACGAAGGGCAGGATGCGCGACACGCCCATCTCAACAAAGGAACCGGCAATCACCACCCCGAAGATTGCGGCCATGACCGCCTCCACTGGTGTGCCCTGTTGCACCATCAAGGCGCCGCCCGCAATCAGCGGGCCGACAAAGTTGAAGCTGGTGCCCTGCACGATCAGCAGCCCCGCGCCGAAAGGGCCGAAGCGTTTGCACTGAACGAAGGTGGCGATACCGGAAATCACCAGCGACATGGAGACAATCAGGTTGGTGTCACGCGCCGAAACGCCCAGCGCCTGGCAGATCAACAGGCCCGGCGTGACGATTGGCACGATGATCGCCAGCAGGTGCTGCAAGGCCGCCAGCAGGCTGATCAGGGGCTTGGGCCGGTCTTCCAGGCCGAAGACCAGTTCGTCGGTGCCGGATGGCTTTTCGAGTGCGCTCATGGCGGTGCTCCGGGAAAAAAGAGCGCGATTCTACTCAGCAATGCTTGGCTCGCCCAGCACGGGTTTTCCGCAGGCGGTGGTTGGCGGCGGCAGGCGCGCGCCATAAAAAACCCGGCGCGAGGCCGGGTTCGTAAGGCTGGTGAGCTTAAGGTACCAGTTTGTCCAGCAGTGCCTTGTCGCGCACTGCGCCTTTGTCAGCGCTGGTGGCGAGCAGGGCGTAAGCCTTGAGCGCTGTGGTGACTTTGCGCGGACGCACTTCCACCGGCTTCCAGCCCTTCTTGTCCTGTTCCACGCGGCGTGCGGCCAGTTCTTCATCGCTGACCAGCAGGTTGATCGAGCGCTCGTGGATGTTGATCAGGATCTTGTCGCCTTCGCGCACCAGGCCGATGGCACCGCCGGCGGCGGCTTCCGGCGAAGCGTGGCCGATCGACAGCCCCGAGGTGCCGCCGGAGAAGCGGCCGTCGGTGAGCAGGGCGCAGGCTTTGCCCAGGCCTTTGGATTTCAGGTACGAGGTTGGGTAAAGCATTTCCTGCATGCCCGGGCCGCCTTTCGGGCCTTCGTAGCGGATGATGACGATATCGCCGGCTTGCACTTCGTCGGCGAGGATGCCGCGCACGGCGCTGTCCTGACTTTCGAAGATTTTTGCGTTGCCTTCGAACACGTGGATGGACTCATCCACACCGGCGGTTTTCACCACGCAGCCGTCGACAGCGATGTTGCCGTACAGCACGGCCAGGCCGCCTTCTTGCGAATACGCATGCTCGACGCTGCGGATGCAGCCGTTTTCGCGGTCGTCATCCACCGTGTCCCAACGGGTGCTCTGGCTGAACGCAGTCTGCGTCGGGATACCGGCCGGACCTGCACGGAAGAAGGTATGCACGGCTTCATCGTCGGTCTGGGTGATGTCCCATTTGGCGATGGCTTCGGCCATGGAGGTGCTGTGCACGGTCGGCAGGTCGGTGTGCAGCAGGCCGCCACGGGCCAGCGAACCGAGGATGCTGAAGATGCCGCCGGCGCGGTGCACGTCTTCCATGTGGTACTTCTGGATGTTCGGCGCGACTTTGCACAGCTGCGGGACTTTGCGTGACAGGCGGTCGATATCGCGCAGGTCGAAATCGACTTCGCCTTCCTGCGCGGCGGCCAGCAGGTGCAGGATGGTATTGGTTGAACCACCCATGGCGATATCCAGGGTCATGGCGTTCTCGAACGCCTTGAAGTTGGCGATGTTGCGCGGCAGCACCGAGGCGTCGCCTTCACCGTAGTAGCGTTTGCACAGCTCGACGGCGGTTCGGCCGGCCTGCAGGAACAGCTGCTCGCGGTCGCTGTGGGTGGCCAGGGTCGAACCGTTACCCGGTAGGGCCAGGCCCAAGGCTTCCATCAGGCAGTTCATCGAGTTGGCGGTAAACATGCCGGAGCAGCTGCCGCAGGTGGGGCAGGCGCTGCGCTCATATTCGGCAACTTTTTCGTCGCTGGCCGAATCGTCGGCGGCGATCACCATGGCGTCGACCAGGTCCAGACCGTGACTGGCCAGCTTGGTTTTGCCTGCTTCCATCGGCCCGCCGGAAACGAAGATCACCGGGATATTCAGGCGCAAGGATGCCAGCAGCATGCCGGGGGTGATCTTGTCGCAGTTGGAGATACAGACGATGGCGTCGGCGCAGTGGGCGTTGACCATGTACTCGACGGAGTCGGCGATGATCTCGCGGCTCGGCAGCGAATAGAGCATGCCGTCATGGCCCATGGCGATGCCGTCATCGACTGCGATGGTGTTGAATTCCTTGGCCACGCCGCCGTGTTTCTCGATCTCGCGGGCGACCAGCTGGCCCATGTCCTTCAGGTGCACGTGGCCGGGCACGAACTGGGTGAAGGAGTTGGCGATGGCGATGATCGGCTTCTTGAAGTCTTCGTCCTTCATCCCGGTGGCACGCCACAGGGCGCGAGCGCCGGCCATATTGCGGCCGTGGGTGGAGGTCTTCGAGCGGTAATCAGGCATGGCGATAAATCCTGCAAAGGCTATTCAGGTCACGCGTGCACGAGCACAAGCGCTGTGCGGGCAACGGGCTGTTGCTGCGTATGTTGAGCCGGGTTCAGGCCTAAGGCAAACGCATGTACGCATTTGCCGGGCTGGGGCGCTGCTTGGCGCGGTGTGGGCGCTGGCGTGGCCGGGCTACAAGTCCGCCTGGGATGTGGCAGGAGAGCGGCGATTCTAATCCCCGGCGGCGTGAGGCGAAAGCATGCGCTGCTATTCAGCGTTTCGGCCGCTTATTCAATCAACTCGATGCCGCGCAGGCGCTCGGCGCGGCGGCGCAGCAGTTCGATAGTGATCAGCAGCACTATCGACATCAGAATCAGCAGGGTGGCGATGGCCAGGATGCTTGGGTTGATCTGCTCGCGCAGGCCCGAGAACATCTGCCGGGGGATGGTGCGTTGCTGCGGGCCGGCCATGAAGAGAATCACCACCACTTCATCGAACGAGGTGATAAAGGCGAACAGGGCGCCGGAAATCACCCCGGGGCGGATCAGCGGCATGATGATGTCGAAGAACACCCGCAGCGGCGTCGCCCCCAAATTCAGCGCGGCGCGCGCCAGGCTGTAGTCGAAGCCGGTGAGGGTGGCGGTGACGGTGATGATCACAAACGGCGTGCCGAGTGCGGCATGGGCAATGATGATGCCGAGGTAGTTACCGGCCAGGCCGAGGTCTGAGTAAAAGAAGAACATGCCGGCTGCAGTAATGATCAGCGGCACAATCATCGGCGACAGCAGCAGCGCAGTAATCAGCCGGCGAAAGGGCATGTCGTCACGGGCCAGCCCAACGGCGGCGCACGTGCCCAGCACGGTCGCCAGCAGGGTGGAGAAAACGCCGATCAAAAAGCTGTTCTTGATTGCCAGCAACCACTTGTCATCGTTGAAGATGGCGCTGTACCAGCGCAACGAGTAAGCCTCTGGCTGAAAGGTGAGCATGCCTTCGGTAAAGCTGAAAAACGGCTCGACGTTGAATGATAGCGGGATGATCACCAGGATCGGCACAATCAAAAACAGCAGCACCAGCCAGGAGCTGGTCTTCAAGAGCCAGGCGCCGAGGTGGTGCCAGAAGCTGTAGTAGGCGGGAATCTTGGACATATCAGCTCATCCCAGTTTGATATTGCTGGCGCCGACAAAACGGTCGTACAGCCAGTACAGCAGCAGAATCAGCGCGAGCAGCAGCGAACCCAGCGCGGCGGCCAGTTCCCAGTTGTTCGAGCGTTGCATATGGAAGGCGATGATGTTGCTGATCATCTGCCCATCGGTGCCGCCGACCAGCGCCGGGGTGATGTAGTAACCGACCGAGATGATGAACACCAGCAGCGCGCCGGCGCTTAGGCCCGGCAGCGTCATCGGGAAGTAAATGCGGGCGAATGCTGGAATGGGGCGCGCACCCAGTGACAGCGCGGCGCGCAGGTAGCTGGGGTCGATGCCACGCATCACGCTGTACAGCGGTAAAACCATAAACGGCAGCAGAATATGGGTCATCGCCACCACCGTGGCGAACGAGGTGTAGAGCATCTCGATGGGCTCGCCAATCAGGCCGACGCCGAGCAGGAAGGAGTTGATCACTCCGTTGGTCTGCAGCAGGGCAATCCAGGCGGTGGTGCGCACCAGCAGTGAGGTCCAAAACGGCAGCAGCACCAGCACCAGCAGCAGGTTGGCGCGATTCGACGGCAGGCCGGCCAGGTAGTAGGCCAGCGGGTAGCCGAGCAGGGCGCAAAAGACGGTGATGACCAGCGCCATGCTTAGGGTCTTGCTGTACAGCTGCAGGTAGATTTGCGTGTCTTCGCGCACCTGAATGCCCTGCTCTTGGTGCAGCTCCAGGTCGAGTGCCGTCAGGTAGTAGTCATAGGTGTAGGGTTTGCCCGCGCGCTGGATGGCATACCAGATGTCAGGCCGGCTCCAGTTGCGGTGGGACGTGAGCAGGGTGTCGGCGCCTTGCTGCGCCAATTGCTCATTGTTCAGGCGTGAAATTTTTCGGGCTGTGGCTTTGACCACGCTGGACATACCCGCCGAGGCGCGGTTGAACTCTTCGGCCAGTTTGCCGGATTGACGCTCTTTGGCCAGGCCGTGCAGCTCTTGGGCGAACACGTTGAGGGTCTGTTGATCGGGTGTAGCTTTGCCGTCCCAGCGTTGCAGCTCGCTCAGGGTCAGCGGAATCAGGACGGCCACTGTTGGGTGATGGACGCTGCGCCAGAGCATGCTGGCGATGGGGGCGACGAAGGACAACACAATAAATATCAGCAGCGGCAGCACAAACATAAAAGCGGTCAGACGCTTCTTGCGTTGGCCGCTGGCGGCTTGCTTGGCTTCGGTGCTGGTGAGAGTGGACACGCGTGAACTCCTTTACAACCTGAATGCGGCACCCCGTGCCGTTGTAGCGCGGGGTGCCCGAGGCTTTACTTCAACAGCCACTCGTTGAATTTCTCACCCAGCGACTCGCCGTAGTCCGCCCAGAAGTCCGAACCGGCCTGGATGCCTTTATCCAGGTGCGCAGTCGGCAGGTGCGGTGCGGCGCTCTGGTCAGCCAATGGCATGGACGATTTGCGCGTTGGGCCGTAGGCCACGTCTGGCATGCCAGCCAGCGGCTTGGAGCCTGTGGCGTAAGCGATAAACTCCAGTGCCAGGTCTTTTTTCTTCGAGCCTTTGACGATGGCCCAGGCATCGAGGTCGTAGACGTGGCCGTCCCAGACGATGACGAAGGGTTTCTTCTCCTGGCGAATGGCATCGTAGAAGCGACCGTTGGCCGATTGCACCAACACCGCGCCGCCATCGTTGAGCAGTTGCGGCGCCTGCGACCAGGAGTCGAACCAAACGATATCTTGCTTAATGGTGTCTAGCTTGGCGAAGGCACGGGCCTGGCCTTCGGGGGTGGACAGCACCTCATAGACGTCATCCGGCGCCACGCCGTCTGCCAGCAGGGCCCACTCCATGTTCACTTGGGGGCGTTTACGCAGGGCGCGCTTGCCGGGGATTTTGCTGGTATCGAAGACGTCGGTGATGCTCGCGGCCTTGGTGCCGCCGATGGTTTTCTCGTTGTAGGCGAACACCACTGACCAGACGATATTGCCGACCGCGCACTCACTGGCCAGGGCTTCGGGAATAAAGTCTTTCTCGGCCGGCACGCCGTCCACACCTGCCGGCAGGATGTCGCGCGGGATGCTTTCCAGCAGGCCTTCGGAGCAGGCGCGCTCAAGGTCGATCACCTCGAAGTCGACCACGTCCCACTGGATATTGCCCGACTCGACCTGGGCTTTGATCTCCGCCACGCCGCCGGTGTAGTCCTCGAACAGCACCTTGTTGCCGGTGTCTTTCATAAACGGGTCAATCACGTGTTTCTGCTGGGCTGCGCCATAGGCACCACCCCATGACACCACCGTAAGGGTTTCCTCGGCGCTGGCGGCGAAACTTGCCGTGCCCAGCGCGGCAGCTAAAGCGAAGGTGGAAAAGCGGGTGGTCAGTGTTCTAGCCATTGCTGTGCTCCATTGCTTCTGTTTTTAGTGATCTGATCAGGGGGTTGTGACGGGGCGATCCAGGGCTTGGCTGTCTTGCGGCAGCCAGGCCAGGGCGACTTCATCCTTGGCACTGAGTTGCGGGGCGCTGCTGTCATTCATGTTCTTCACCACCAGCTCGGTGCCGTCAGCGGTTTCGAAGTGGTAACGGATGTATTCGCCGACGTAGTGGCGCGCGACAAAGCGCGCCATCACCTGATTGCCGGTGCTGCCGAGGCGTTCGGTAAAGCTGAGTTTCTCTGGGCGAATCGATACGGTGGTGGGCTGGCCGACGTCTAAACAGTTGGCTTTTTGCGCGCTGACCAAACAGCCATCTTCCAGGCGGACCATCACGGTGTGCTCGCCGACGCTGTCGATCACGCCCTTGAGCTTGTTGCTCTCACCAATAAAGTCAGCCACAAACAGGTTGGCCGGGCGCTCATACAGCACGTGCGGTGGTGCGCACTGTTGGACGATGCCGTTGTTGAACACGGCGATGCGGTCGCTCATGGTCAGGGCTTCGGTCTGGTCATGGGTCACGTAGATCACGGTAAAACCGAGCTGCTCGTGCAGGCGTTTGATCTCGAACTGCATTTGTTCGCGCAGCTTCTTGTCCAGCGCGCCCAGCGGTTCGTCCATCAGCACGATGTCGGGGGCGAAGATCAGCGCACGGGCCAGGGCCACACGCTGGCGCTGGCCGCCGGAGAGTTGGCCGGGGAAGCGATTGCCGAAATCCAGCAGCTCGACCAACGACAGGTACTCATCGACCTTGGCGTTAATCACCTCTTTGGGCTGCTTGCGGATCTTTAGCGGGTAGGCGAGGTTTTCGCGCAGGGTCATGTGCGGGAACAGCGCGTATTGCTGGAACACCATGCCGATATTGCGCTGGTAGGGGGCGATACTGGTGACCGAGCGACCATTGATCAGGATCTCGCCGCTGGTCACATCCTCGAACCCGGCGAGCATCATCAGGCAGGTGGTTTTGCCCGAGCCAGAAGGACCGAGCAGGGTGATAAATTCACCCTTGGCCACATCCAGGTTGAAATCTTTGACCACCAGATTCTTGCGGTCGTAAGTCTTTTTGACGTTGGTGAATTGCAGGAACGGTTTGTCCCCAGCCAGGTCAGCCATACCCCTCCCCAAATGTGCTCTGAACAGACAGCGGCGTGTGGCCGTTATCTGAATAGTTGGATTCGTCGCCGCGCTGTTTTAACAGGGCGAGAACTTGTTTGAATGATCCGATTATGCAGGCAATGTGCCAGCCAGCTGCGGTGTGCTTCGCATGTTGCGCTGCAGGGGTTTGAGCCTAGATCAATGGCGCTGTTACGCCAGAGCAGTGTGGGGAGTGGTAACGCTGCGGGGTATAACGAAGCACCTGCCGAGATGCACTCGGCAGGTGCGCACGTTTAAAGAGCATGGGTATTTCGGTGCATGCGGTGCTGCTTAGCTATTGGGCAGCAGGCGCACGGTCAGGCTCTTGATATAGCGGGTCTCGGCGATGGCCGGGTGTACCGGATGGTCCGGGCCTTGGGCGCCACGTTCGAGCAGCTGGATATTACGGTCGAGGTGACGGGCGCTGGTCAGCAGAATGTTCTGCAGGTCATCTTCCGGCAGGTGCATGGAGCAGCTGGCGCTGATCAGGATGCCGTCTTTGTTGAGCAGGCGCATGGCTTGCTCGTTAAGGCGGCGGTAGGCGCCTTCGCCGTTCTTCAGGTCTTTCTTGCGCTTAATAAAGGCAGGCGGGTCGGCGACGATCACGTCAAAGCGTTCTTCCGAGGCTTTCAGCTGCTTCAATGCTTCGAATACGTCGCCCTCAACGCAGGCTACTTTATCGGTCAGGCCATTCAGCGCCGCGTTACGCTCAACCCCGTCGAGGGCGAAGCCGGACGCATCCACGCACATCACATCGCTGGCGCCGAAGGCTGCAGCTTGAACGCCCCAGCCGCCGATATAGCTGAACAGGTCGAGTACGCGCTTGCCTTTGACGTAAGGCGCCAGGCGCGCACGGTTCATGCGGTGGTCGTAGAACCAGCCGGTTTTCTGCCCTTCGATCACCGGCGCTTCGAACTTCACGCCGTTCTCTTCCAAAGCAACCCACTCCGGCACCACGCCGAACGGTGTTTCCACATAACGCGCCAGGCCTTCAGCATCGCGGGCGGCGGAGTCGTTCTTGAGCAGAATGCCGCTGGGTTTGCACACTTGGATCAAGGCCGCGAGCACGTCATCCTTGTGACGCTCCATGGCGGCGGAGGCCAGCTGCACCACTAGGATGTCGAAGAAGCGGTCTACTACCAGGCCAGGAAGCAGGTCGGAATCGCCGAATACCAGGCGATAGCAAGGCTTGTCGAACAGCCGCTCGCGCAGCGACAGGGCCACGTTGATGCGATGCACCAGCAGGGACTTATCCAGCACGTGTTTAACGTCACGCGACAGTAGGCGTGCGCAAATCAGGTTGTTTGGGCTCATCGCCACGATGCCCAGCGCTTTACCGCCGGCGGCTTCGAGGACGGCTTGATCGCCGGCCGCAAAGCCGCTTAACGGGGTGGCAGCGACATCGATTTCGTTGCTGTAGACCCACAGGTGACCGGCGCGCAGGCGTCGATCGGCGTTGGCTTTCAGGCGCAGGCTGGGCAGGGACATGCTGGGGACTCCGAAAAAAGAGCGGAATTATAGCGGGTATTAGGGGCCGTTGACGTCTCAACCGTCGCGATGAAGCACCAACAGACCACGCGGCGCGGTGGTTACAAAACTCGTCTGTGGAAGTACTGGGGGTTTAGCTAAACTGTGTCACACCTCTCGTTTTGGTCACCCCCGTCATGCATCAAGAACTCTCCGCCGAATATATCCAGCAAGTGCTGCAAGGCATTAGCGTGCCGCCGCAGCCGCAAATCATGGTGGATTTGCAGATGGAGCAAGTGATGCCTAATCCAGACCTGCGCGCCATCGCCAAGCTTATTGGGCAGGACCCTGGCCTGTCGGGTGCGCTGCTGAAGCTGGTGAATTCGCCGTTCTTCGGTTTGGCCAACCGCATCGCCTCCATCCAGCAGGCGGTCAACCTGCTGGGCTGCAACACGGTGATCAACCTGATCAACGCGCAGTCGATTCGCGGCGAACTGACCGATGAGGCCATCGTTACCCTCAATCGCTTCTGGGACACTGCCCAGGATGTGGCGATGACCTGCCTGAGCCTGGCCAAGCGTATCGGCTATCACTCGCCGGATGAGGCCTATACGCTGGGCCTGTTCCATAATTGCGGCATCCCGCTGATGCTCAAGCGCTTCCCCAATTACATGACGGTGCTGGAGGAAGCCTACGCCAGCGCCACGGATGAGCGCCGTGTGGTGGACACTGAGAACCGCGTGCTGAATACCAACCATGCGGTGGTTGGTTACTTCACGGCCAAGTCGTGGAACTTGCCGCTGCACCTGTGTGAGGCGATAGCCAGCCACCACAACGCGTTGGCGATCTTCACCGAGGACGCCAGCCGCGATGCGCAGCTGAAAACCCTGTTGGCAATTCTGAAAATGGCCGAGCACATCTGCGCCAGTCATCGGGTGCTGGGTAATCAGCCGGACGATTACGAATGGCAGAGCATCGAGCAGCTGGTGTTGGAGTATGTCGGTCTGTCTGAATATGACTTCGAGAACCTGCGCGAGAGCATCCGCGACCTGGGTGCGAGTTAGCCGCCCGCGAGCCTGCCTCGTCGCACCCAAGGCGTTACTGATAAGGTGAGCGCCCGTTTGGATTGCTCAACTGATGACTCGTTATGCCAGAACTTCCTGAAGTAGAAACCACTCGCCGCGGCATTGCGCCCTTCCTTGAAGGCCAGCGCGTTAGCCGAGTGATCGTGCGCGAACGCCGGCTGCGCTGGCCGATCCCCGAGGACCTGGATATTCAGCTCTCCGGGCAGCGTATCGAGTGCGTCGAGCGGCGCGCCAAGTACCTGTTGATCAAGGCCGAAACCGGCAGCGTGATCAGCCATTTGGGTATGTCTGGTAGCCTGCGATTGGTCGACGTGGGCCTGCCTGCCGCCAAACATGAACATGTGGATATCGAACTGGAGTCGGGCTTAGCGCTGCGCTACACCGACCCGCGGCGTTTCGGCGCGCTGCTGTGGAGCCGTGATCCGTTGAGTCATGTGCTGCTAAGCAAGCTCGGGCCGGAGCCGTTGACCGAGCTGTTTGATGGCGACCGATTGTTCCAGCTGTCCCGTGGCCGGGTCATGGCGGTGAAGCCATTCATCATGGATAACGCTGTGGTGGTTGGGGTGGGCAATATCTATGCAACCGAAGCACTGTTTGCGGCGGGCATCGACCCGCGCCGTGAGGCCGGCTCCGTATCGCGGGCGCGCTACTTGACTCTGGCGGACGAAATCAAACGCATCCTCGCTGCTGCTATCGAACGTGGCGGCACCACGTTACGCGACTTTGTTGGTGGCGATGGTCAGCCGGGCTATTTCCAGCAGGAGTTGTTTGCCTACGGCCGTGGTGGTGAGTTCTGCAAGCACTGCGGCAGCACCCTGCGCGAAATCAAACTGGGTCAGCGCGCGAGCGTTTATTGCCCGCGCTGCCAGCGCTAAGGATTTTTTGCCAGGCTAGATTTGCCCGTCATACGCTAATGACTGAGCCGTTTACACAATAATAAGAAAGACCGAGGTAGTGATGTCCGGTAACTATCTGCCCCGCAACGTTGTGGCTGAGTGGGTCGGCCGCGTGGCGCTGAAACTGATGGGCTGGCGTATTGAGGGCGAACTGCCGAAGCTCGACAAATTCGTAGTGATCGGTGCGCACCACACGTCGAATTGGGATTTCGTGATTTTTATCGCAGCGAAGTTTGTTCTGCGCCTGAACGCACGCTGGTTCGGCAAGCACACCCTTTTTCGCTGGCCTTTTGGTCCGCTGATGCGCCTGTGGGGTGGTATTCCCATTCAGCGGGAGCGCCAGGGTAATACCGTGAACCAGGCGGTACAGGCCTTTGGCGAGCATGGGCAATTTATGCTGGTTCTCTCGCCTGAAGGTACGCGCAAGAAGGTTGAACGCTGGAAGATGGGCTTCTACCACATCGCCTTGGGGGCGGGCGTGCCGATCGTTCTGGGGGCTCTGGATTACCAGAACCGGCGTGTAGTGATCGGCCCAGCGTTTATGCCGACCGGGAACGAAGCCGCCGACCTCAAGGAGATTCTGGCGTTTTACCGGTCCTTTACTCCGAAAAAACCAGAATACGCCTTCTATGGGGATTGACGGCCGTCACGCTGACAATTACCAATGCACTGTTATAGTTAGATCCACTGCCTCCTAATAGCTGAAGGACCGCCCCATGAAACTGTTCCGCTCAACCGCTGCTGCTCTGGCGCTGACCACTGGTTTGCTGGCGTTGCCGGCTCATGCTGAAGTGGTGCAGCAGAACACCAGCGGCGACCCTCTCTATACGGCCAACGCGCCCAAAGCATTTTCGATGATTGGTGACCTGCTGATTGCACGGCCATTGCTGATCGGAGCAACGGCGATTGGCGCTGTGGCCTTCGTTGTGAGTCTGCCGTTCACTGCGGCAAGTGGCAGTATCGGTGAAGCCGGCCATGCGCTGGTTGTTGAGCCTGGGAAAGAAGCGTTTGTGCGCTGCTTGGGCTGCACCACCAGCGGTTATCAGCACAACTAGCGGTTGCTGATGTCTGAGCCCGGTCGTGATGCTCTGCAGCGCTGGCGGCCCTTGGTTTGGGCGATTGTCTTTGCACTTCTGGCGCTGAGCTTCTGGTTCAGTGACGGGTGGCTTGCCCTATGCGCCGGCCTGGCGATGTTTCTGTTCGGTATGCAGTGCCTGGAAGAGGGGCTGCGCCAACTGGCGGGTGGCAAGCTCGAACGGTTGCTCGCCCTGAGCACTGCTACTCCCTTCAAAAGCTTTATGTTTGGTGTCACAGCCACCATGCTGGTGCAGTCCAGCTCCTTGGTGTCCTTGCTGACCATCGCTTTTATCAGTACGGGTCTGATTCAGCTGGCGGCGGGTATTGCCATCCTGTTTGGCGCCAACCTGGGCACCACCAGCGGTATTTGGCTGTTGGCCTTAGCCGGACAGAATGTCAGTTTGGGGCCTCTGGCCATGCCGCTGCTGGTGTTCGGTGTGCTGAGCAGTTTTACTGGGCCTCGTGGCCAGGCTGTCAGTCGGGTGGTCATGGGGGTGGCCTTCCTGTTTCTCGGCATCGATCAGATGAAGGACGGCTTCGCTGCTGTAGCCGGGGATTTCGACCCGCTGCAGTACCAGTTACCCGGCTTCGCCGGTGCATTGCTGTTTACCGGCATTGGCTTGTTGATCACGGTATTGCTGCAGTCCAGTCACGCCACCCTGATGCTGACTTTGACCGCCTTGGGTGGTGGCCAACTTGGGCTGGAACAGGGGTTAGCGATTGCCATCGGCTCCAACCTAGGCAGCACCGTAACGGCGGTGATCGGTGCTCTAGGAGGCGCCCGTCCAGGTCAGCGTCTGGCCCTGGCGCATGTGTTGTTCAACCTGACCACGGGTATGATTGCCCTGATCCTGCTGGTGCCGCTGGCCGGCTTGGTCCAAAGCATCACGGCCCCTCTGGGGCTTGGTAACAACGCCCTGATCCAATTGGCCATGTTTCACACCCTGTTCAATGCGATGGGGGTGGTGTTGTTTTGGCCCTGGCAGGGCTGGTTGGCTGAACGCTTGCAGCACTGGCTACCAGACCCAGTGGAGCCTACGGTGTTAATCACCGAATTGGTGCAGCCCGTTGGTCAGCCCGCCAACCCATCTGATGATGACTTAGGCCGCCTCCAAGAGTCGGGCAGCCATGCCCGCTATTTGGACGAAAACGCGCTTGCCACGGCTGACACTGCGGCCAGTGCGGTGGTGCAAGAGTTGCAGCATTTAGGGCGTTTGAGTCTGGAGGTGATTTGCCACGCCCTCTATCTACCGGTTGATCAGCTGAGTTGTGAGCGCCCGGATGACAAGTTACTCAGCGCTCGTCCCGAATCCAATGCATTGGATGCTGAGCAGCTGTACCAGCGTCATATCAAAGGCGTATACGGCGATTTGCTGGGCTTTATGGGGCGTTTGGAGGTGAACTTGGACGATAACCACCAGCAGTTTTGGGTCAACTGTCAGTTGGCTGCATTGCAACTGGTGGATGCGGTCAAGGATGCCAAGCACCTGCAGAAAAACCTCGGGCGTTATCTGCGTGGCGAGGAGGATGTGGCGCGCCAGGCCTACGTGGAATTGCGCAGGCATTTGCTCGGCATCCTTCATGAGGTACGCGAGTTGGGGCTTGTCGAGCTGCCTGAGCAAGCCTGGAGCGAGCGCCTAGATTTGCTTGATCAGCAGGCGGCGCGCTTCGATGCGCGCTTCCGTCAGCGTTTGTTCGCCCAGGTGCGTGAGCGTCAGCTCAATGGTCTGCAGGCCAGTTCGTTGATGAATGACTTAGGGTATGCCAGCCGTATTACCCAAAGCCTACGCAATGTGCTGTTGCTGGGGCAGGGCGATGGCAACGAGTTGCTGCGTCCGTTGCGCAAGATGCTGACCGAAGATGGCCCGTTGATTAAGTTGCCTGCATAGTTTCAGGCTCAATGTGGGCTGGGGCGCATCACTGCACTCGTGCCGACACCACGCGGGTCGCTTGCCGCTTCAACTTTTCCGCCTTGCTTGTCCCAGAGCAGCACCTGTTGGTTACCGTATTGCCTGCCTGTGGATTTCAATTGATGCCCAAGCGCTTCTAGCGCTGAGATTTCTGTCGGGCTAAATGTATCCGGTTCATGCTCGATAAGGTCCGGGCGGAACTGATGGTGATAGCGGGCGACGCTGGGCCAGCGTTCGATGGGTTGTTGATCCAAGTACTGCAGCATCGCCAGCAGCACCATGCTAGGAATCCGGCTGCCGCCCGGCGTGCCGAAGCTGGCGAAGGCGTCGCGGCTTTCGATAAAGCTGGGGCTCATGCTTGATAGCGGCCGTTTGCCAGCCGCGATGCTGTTGGCCTGACTGCCGCTTAAGCCGTAGGTATTGGCCCCTTGCACATCGGCGGCAAAGTCATCCATCTCGTTATTAAGCAGGACCCCGGTGCCGGGTACGGTGAAGGCGGCGCCGAACGGCAGGTTTACTGACAGTGTCGCGGCCACCGCATTGCCCTCAGTGTCGAGTACCGAGAAGTGGGTGGTGTGATCGCCTTCTTGCCAGGGCTTGCTCGGCGCCAAGCTATCGCTTGGCGTGGCACGTTGCGGGTCGATACTGCTGGCCAGCTGTTTCAGGTAAGCAGGGGCCAGTAGTTGCTGCGTCGGGTTTTGAACAAAGTCCGGATCGCCCAGCAAGCCGCGATCCCGGTAGGCGCGGCGCAGGGCTTCCACCACCAGGTGAGTGCGCTGCACGCTGTCAGCCTGTTGCCAGGGCAGCTGTTGCAGCATCAGCAAGCTTTGTCCCAAGGCGATACCGCCGGCTGACGGCGCTGGTGCGCTGATCAGCTCGCGGCCTTGATCCAGCACTACACGCAGCGGCTGGCGTTCAACGATGCGGTAGGCCGCCAGATCATTGAGCATCCAGATGCCGCCGGCATCACGCACCGCTTTGACCATCTGCGCGGCCACCGTTCCGCCGTAAAAACCCTCAAGCCCCTTTGTGCCGAGCAGCTCCAGGGTGCGGGCCAGTTCCGGCTGGCGCAGCAGGCCAAATTCTGCGGGTACTTCGCCTTTATCGAGGAAAATTCGTGCGGTTTCGCCATCCTCACGCATGGCCTCAAGACGCCAGTTCACACGCTCGCGGTAAACCCGATCAATACTCACACCGCTGCGGGCCAGGCGAATGGCTGGCGCCAGCGAATCGCGTAGTGGTAGGCGGCCGAAGCGTTCGGCCAGTTGCACCAGCGCCGCCGGCAAGCCAGGAATCGCGGCTGCTAGAGCGCCGTTGAGGGACAGTTGCTTTTGTACTTCGCCATCGATCTTGTAGAGATCAGCATGAGCCGCCAAGGGTGCGCGCTCGCGGGCATCGAGGAAGCGATAAGTTGGCTGCTCACCGGCTTCGCGCAGCAGAAAAAAGCCGCCGCCGCCCAGCCCGGACCCGTAGGGTTCGACCACCGCAAGGGCGGCGCTAATGGCCACAGCCGCATCGAAGGCATTGCCGCCCAGCGCCAGGGTTTCCTGAGCGGCCACGGTGGCGGCTGGGTGCGCGGTGGCAATGGCAATATGCTCAGGCGCTGTGGCCGCCTGCAGCTCAAGGGCGCAAAGGACGGCCAGCGCACCGAGCAGCGTACGCCAGTGGCTAAGGCCGCGCAGGAGGCGGCCGGTGTTCATGCTTTACCGGTAATGATCAGGTACTTCTGCATCAGTTCGTCTTTGCTCTCGACGTTGTTTTCATCGAGCGGGATGCAGTCGACGGGGCAGACTTGTTGGCACTGCGGCTCGTCGTAATGGCCGACGCACTCGGTGCACAAGTTAGGATCGATTTCATAGATTTCCTCGCCCTGGGAAATCGCAGCATTGGGGCATTCGGGCTCGCAGACGTCGCAGTTGATGCAATCGTCGGTGATGATCAGGGACATGACGGAACCACTCCTGCTGCAGCTCGGGGCTGCAGCCTAGATGTGTGCGGGAAGACTGTGGCGCAAATTGTGCCGCATCGAGGCCGCGCATGCACGCGGGCGAGTGGCTTAGTGCTTGAAGCGTTCAGTCAGCGCGGCGGCCACGGCCGGGTGCACAAAATTAGAGATATCACCGCCCAGTGCTGCGATCTCGCGCACCAGGGTTGAGGAGATGAACGAGTACTTTTCCGACGGGGTGAGAAACAGGCTTTCCACGTCCGGAGCCAGCTGACGGTTCATGTTGGCCAGTTGGAACTCGTATTCAAAGTCCGATACCGCGCGCAGGCCACGCAGAAATACATTGGCACCTTGTTCCTTGGCGAAGTGCGCGAGCAAGGTGGAAAACCCCACTACTTCGACGTTGGGCAGATGCTTGGTGACTTCCCGGGCCAATTCAACGCGCTGTTCCAAGCTGAACAACGGGTTCTTTTTCGGGCTGGCCGCTACCGCAATAATCACGCTGTCGAACAGCCGTGCGGCGCGCTCGACCAGGTCGCCATGCCCCTTGGTGATGGGGTCGAAGGTGCCTGGGTATAACACTCGATTCATCGTGACGTCCTGGCGGGCTCGTTGGGGAGTCGGATGGTAGCGCAGCAGCTGCGCCCGGCCAAGTCGGCAGCGGCATTCACGGGTCGTGGCTGCCCTGTGAATGCCTTGCCATCAAGCGCTTTTTAGGCGTTCGGCGAGTGTGCTCGCCAGTTGTGCGGTGAGCGCATAGACCGACAGCTGCGGGTTGGCGCCGATACTGGTGGGGAACAGCGAGCCATCATGGATCGACAGGTTACTTAGTTGATGATGACGGCCCAGGCTGTCGGTGACCGCCTGCTGTGGATCTTCGCCCATGGCGCAACCACCCATGACGTGGGCGCTGCCCAGGCGGGTGCGGTACAGCTCAAGGCTAAGGCTGTCGATCAGGCTTTTCGCCTCGCCCAGCGTTTTTACGTAATCCGCGTCGGTGTGTAGCGGCAGCACGGCTTTGGCCCCTGCGGCGAATTGGACTTCTGCCATGGTATGGAAGGCGCGGCGGATGCCATCCCAGGTGTAGGCGGTCATTGGGTAGTCGAGCACCGGGCTGCCATCGCCGCGCAGTTCGACTCTGCCTTCAGCGCTTTCCGGGTGAAAACCGTCGCGCATCAGCGCCAGCATTACGTTGGTGTTGGGCAGCTGTTCCATGCGCATGGCGTTATCGATGCCGAAGCGGCCGAGCATCGTGGCGGTAATGGCGGGTTGTAGCGGCGGTACTTCGAGCTTGTAGGACAGGCGCCCCGTGGGGCCGTCATCCCACTGGAAATGGTCGGAGTAAATCGATTGCGGCGCCCCGTAAAACGGATTGATCACCTGCTCGAACAGCGCCGCAGAGAAATTCACCAAGTGCAGGTAGGTGCGCTTGCCGGTGCGTGCGTAAGGGTCCGGTGCATTTGAGCGCAGCAGCAAGCCAGGTGTGTTGATGCCGCCGCCGGACAGCACGTAATGCTTGGCCTTGACCGTGATTGTGCGGCCGTTGGGGGCGACGCTACGCTCGTCCATGCCGAGGCATTCAATCCCCGTGACCCGGTCGCCCTCGATTAGCAGGCGTTCGGCGCGGGCTAGGTAGAGCAGTTCGCCGCCTTTATCCAAGGTTGCGGGAATGGTGGTGACCAGCATCGACTGCTTGGCGTTGGTCGGGCAGCCCATGCCGCAGTAGCCGAGGTTCCAGCAGCCGCGCACGTTGCGCGGAATCGTCTGCCACGCGTAGCCAAGCTTGTCGCAGCCGCTGCTGATCACCGCATTGTTGGCATTCGGTGGCACGCTCCAGGGCGCAATACCAAGGCGCTGTTCCATACGCTCAAACCAGGGCGCCATTTCCTCGGGGCTGTGGCCTTTTACGCCGTGCTCCTTGGCCCAGTGCTCCAGGGTGGGCGCGGGCGTGCGAAAGCTTGAGGTCCAGTTGATCAGCGTGGTACCGCCGACCGCGCGGCCTTGCATGATGGTGATTGCGCCATCCTTGCTCATGCGGCCGATGCCTTCTTGGTAAAGGCTGGCGTAGGCCTTGTCTTCGAGCATCTTGAAATCGTCGCTGGTCTTTAGCGGACCTTCCTCGATCAACAGCACTTTGAAGCCGGCCGCGCTGAGGATTTCCGCAGTGGTGCCGCCCCCCGCGCCGCTGCCGACGATGGCCACGTCGGCTTCCAGGGTCAGATCGCTGTCCAGGCGTGAACCGTTATAGGTCTTCCAGCCACGGGCCAGGCCTTCTTTGAAGCTGTCGGGTACAGGCATTTCAGGTGCCCTCAGGCGAATTCTTATTAGTGGTGACGCAGGGTCAGACGGTAGGCGGGCCGGGGTAGCCGCAATGCGCCCAGGATTCCTCGCGGCTATACCAGCTCATCATCACCAGCTGCAGCAGCGAGGCGTGGCCCATTTTCAGCAGCGCCAGTGAGCTGTTCTGCCAGCGCTCGAGAAACGCCTGCACGTCGGCGGGGGATGCATTTTCCCAGCTGCCCCAAATGCCGGTCAGCGGGCCGCGGGTGATCGGCATGGCCAGCACGTCGAACAGTTGTACGGTCAGCTTGAGCAATTCGGGTGATAGGTGATTAAGGCTGTAATCGAGGTTCTCGATTGTGGCGTTAATGGCCTGCGGCATCTGCGCAGGGGCAACCGCACCGGCAAGCATGACGGGAATCAGTGCCTGCAAAAAGGGCAGGTCGGATTCGCGAATCACCGCAAAGCCGGCTTTCGGGGTGCTGGCCGAGCAGCCGCTGAGGGTCGCGGTCAGTCCTGCCGTGCCAAGCAGTGCGGTACCCAGCAGGCCAACTTTGAGCAGGCGGCGGCGTGACAGGTTTGGCGATTCAAGCGTGGTGGTAGGCATTTATTGTTATCACCGAATCAGACCATTTGGGGGTTAGCGAACGAACAGCTTGTACACCAGCTTCTGCAGGGCTTTGCCGTAAGGCGGATAGATCAGTTTGGCGGCGTTGAAACGCTGCTTGATAAACACGCCCTTGGCCTTGCTGAAGGTCAGAAAGCCTTCATGGCCGTGGTAATGCCCCATGCCGGACGGGCCGATGCCGCCAAACGGCATGTCGTCTTGGGCCACGTGCAGTAGGGTGTCGTTGATACATACGCCGCCGGAGTGGGTCTCGTGCAGCACGCGCTGTTGCTCGCTCTTGTCGTAGCCGAAGTAGTACAGCGCCAACGGCCGGTCGCGCTCATTGATAAAGGCAAAGGCATCTTCCAGCTTGTCGTAGGGGATGATCGGCAGCAGCGGGCCGAAAATCTCGTCCTGCATCACCTTCATCTCATCCGTCACGTTCAGCAGCACGGCCTGCGGCATGCGCCGGCCCTGAGCTTCGGGGTACAGCGGGATGATGGACGCGCCCTTGCTTTCGGCGTCCTGCAGGTAACCATTGAGGCGCTGCTGCTGACGCTCGTTGATGATCGCGGTGTAATCCGGGTTGTCCGCAAGTGTTGGGTAGAAGCTGTGCACCGCATTGCGGTAAGCCTCGACAAAACCCTGCACGCGGTCTTTCGGTACCAGCACGTAATCCGGGGCGACGCAGGTCTGGCCGGCGTTCATGGTCTTACCGAAAGCGATGCGCTCTGCGGCGTCACTCAACGGCACGGATGCCGAGACGATGGCCGGCGATTTACCGCCCAGCTCTAGGGTGACCGGGGTCAGGTTCTCGGCCGCGGCGCGCATTACCTGTTTGCCGATGCTGGTGGCGCCGGTAAACAGCAGGTGGTCGAACGGCAGCTTGGAGAAGGCCATGCCGACTTCCGCCTCGCCCAGCACCACGGTTACCAGGTCCTCGGGGAAGACTTTGGCGAGCAGATCCTTGACCAGCTGCGAAGTGGCCGGTGTCGACTCACTCATCTTGATCATCACCCGGTTGCCGGCCGCCAGGGCGCCAACCAGCGGGCCGATGGCGAGAAACAGCGGGTAGTTCCACGGCACGATCACCCCAACCACGCCCAGCGGCTGGTAGATGACCTTGGCGGCGGCCGGCATAAATTGCATGCCCACACTGCGTCGCGAAGGCTTCATCCACTTCTTGATGCGCTTGGTCGCGTAGTGAATGCCATGCAGGCTGGGCATCAGCTCGGCAAGCAGGGTTTCGTCGGCGCTGCGGTTGCTGAAATCCTGGGAGATGGCGCTGATCAGCGCGTCACGCTGGTTGCTGAGCAAATCGCGCAGCACGTTGAGCCACTGCATGCGTTGCTCGGCCGAAGGCATGGGGTTGGCCTTGAACGCCTGGCGCTGCCGGGCAAAGCTGCTCTCCAACTGGCTGAGCTGCTGTTGGCTGCGTTGCAGGCTTTGTTCTAGGTAGGCGACGTCGGCGACCATGCTGTAACTCCTCGGCATTCCGGCAATGCAGTGCTTCAGCTGAGCTGAGGCTGCTGCAAAATAGGTATGCTGAGTTTTTAGAGTAATTGCTCTAACCTGTCAAATAGCACGGCCCTGCCAGTCGATGGATGCAGCCCCGCGAAAAGTTAATGCATATTTCCGCAGCTTTTTCCGGTAGCACGTCTGACGTTTCTGCCTGTACCTTTGCCGGGCTTTGAGTCGAGAGCGAGCCGTTATGCCAGCCCCACTGAAAACCCGCGAACGCATCATTCAGGAGAGCCTGGCGCTGTTTAACGCCCAGGGCGAGCGCAGCGTCACCACCAACCATATCGCCGCGCACCTGGGGATTTCGCCGGGCAACCTGTACTACCACTTCCGTAACAAGCAGGCGATCATCGCCGAGCTGTTTACCCTCTACGAAAGCCAGGTGGACACCTTCCTGCGCCGTCCCGCAGGCCGCGCGCTGACCGTGCAGGACAAGACCTTCTACCTGGAAGCGCTGCTCGCGGCCATGTGGCATTACCGCTTTCTGCACCGCGACCTGGAGCACCTGCTCGACAGCGACGCCGAGCTGGCTGAGCGCTACACGCTGTTCTCGCAGCGCTGTCTGCAACGTGCGCAGGGCATTTATCAGGGCTTTGTCGAGGCCGGCATTCTGCTGATGAATGCGGCACAGATCGAGGCGCTGACCCTCAACAGTTGGATCATCATGACCTCCTGGGTGCGCTTTCTCTGCACCACCCGCGGCAACCCCGGCGACCTCAGCCAAGAGATGCTACGCCGTGGTATCTACCAGGTGCTGGCGCTGGAAGGCGGCTATATCGCCCCGCAAGCGCGCGAGGCGGTGGAGGCGCTGTACGCCAAGCTGCATGTGCCACTTGAGCGAGTTGTGCGTTGATTGATTACGGGAAGAGCGCGGGCTGGCTGTTGTTGGTTAGTAATCAGTGGTTGTCTGCTTTCGCGTTTAAAGCTAATACCCTGCCGGTGACGTTAGCGGCATGCAGTTTTTTGTGTATAAACGCCAACAGTAAGGCGCGGCAATATATTAAGGTGGTTTTCTACTTAATATGGTTAATAGTTTGGTGTGTAAGTGTTGATGATTTTTATCCGAGGGGGGTTTAAATTTGGCGCCATTTATACGGCGCTTTCTTATGCATAAATTTGCACTATTGATGATTATTGTGAATAATCCTACAGCTTTTTATCGTACTCTATTATAGCTGGATGCTTTTTAGGGTCTGTCTAAGAGTTAGTTTAATCAATCAGTTCTGTATATGTCTTTCAATAACTTTAGAAAATACTTGCTGCTTCAGCTTGTTGGTGTGTGGGCTGTCTACTTAGGTGGTCTTTCCTCGGCATCTGCGTCTGCCGTTGTGCCGCAGAGTGTCGCATTCTGGTATGCAGTTAACCCCCCGTTTAGTGAGCTTGCGCAGTTCGATTGGGTCGTGCTCGAGCCGGTGCATGTTCGGAAACAAGATGTCAAGTTCCTAAAGGCTCAGGGCAATCAGCCGTTCGCTTATTTGTCTGTAGGGGAATTTGACGGTGACTTGGCCGTATTAGGTAAGGGGGCGGTGGCGCCGGCAGAAAAAAATATACGCAACCACGCTTGGAATAGTCAGGTGATGCGTTTGACTTCCCCGGTGTGGCGGGCGCATTTGCTAAAGCGAGCGGCTGAGCTTCGTACTGCAGGATATTCAGGTCTGTTCCTCGATACCCTCGATAGTTTTCAGTTGCTACCTGAGGATGAAAGAGAGGCTCAGCGCATTGCTCTGCGAGATTTTCTCGTTGAGTTGCACCGCCGCGAACCCAGCTTGAGGCTTTTTTTCAATCGGGGCTTTGAGGTGTTGCCCGAGTTGCCGGGTGTTGCTGCTGCTGTGGCGGTTGAGTCAATTCATGCCGGCTGGGATGCTTCAAGACGTTCATACCGCGTCGTGCCTCAGGGTGATCGTGATTGGCTTGAATTGCACCTGCAGCCATTGCGCGCGCAGGGTATTACGCTCGTTGCGATAGATTATTTGCCGCCAGAGCGTCGCGATGAGGCTCGCGAGCTGGCGCTGAGGCTGCAGTCTGAGGGCTTTATTCCTTATGTCACTGTGCCTGACCTGAATTACCTGGGGGTTAGCTCGATCGAGGTGCAGCCTCGTCGAATTGCGTTGATCTTTGACCCCCGTGAAGGGCCCATGCAGCAGAACACGGGCCACATTTCTCTGGGTGGGTTGCTCGAGTACCTGGGTTATCGGGTTGACTATCTGTCTGCGGATGCATTGCCGGTCGAACCGATGAGTGGGTTATATGCAGGCGTTATCACCTGGATGACCAGTGGTTCGCCCGCCAATGCCCAGGCATTTAATCGGTGGCTTGTTGCGCGCATGGACGAGCATATTCCCCTGGCGATTTTTGCGGGTGTGCCGACTGAAAACGATGGCGTGCTCAGGCGCCTAGGGCTGCGCTTCATGTCCGCGCCCTTGAGCGGAGCGGCGGAAGTGGTCGAGCACGATGCTACGTTGTTGGGTAGCTTCGAGGCGCCGCTGGTTGCGCGCAGCCGTGATTTGCCTGCGTTGACTGTGCTTGATGGGGATACTCAGCCAGTGCTGGCGCTTAAGGGGCGCGAGCCGGGTGTTTATACGCCAGTGGCGATCGGGGCGTGGGGCGGGATTGCACTGTCACCTTATGTGTTCGAAGAGGCGCAGGGGCAACGCCGTTGGATTCTCGACCCCTTTGCCTTCTTGCAGCGTGCATTGCAATTGCAGGTCATGCCCAGGCCCGATGCCACCACTGAGAATGGTCGCCGCATCGCCACTGTGCACATCGATGGTGATGGGTTCGTCTCTCGCGCCGAGATCACCGGTACGCCTTATTCCGGCGTTGCCGTCCTCAAGGAGTTCATCCGGCCCAATCCCTTTTTGACTTCTGTCTCGGTGATTGAGGGCGAGGTCGGGCCGCGGGGGAAGTACCCTCACCTTGCTCGTGAACTTGAGCCGGTTGCCCGGGAGATCCTGGCTGACGACAAAGTAGAAGTGGCCACACACACCTTCAGCCATCCTTTTTTCTGGCAACCTGAGTTGGCCGCAAAGCGTGGGGGCTTCAACCCGGAATATGGCTACATGATGGCGATTCCGGGGTATGACAAGCTGGATTTCACGCGTGAAATTGTCGGGTCTCGGGACTACATCAATCAGCGCCTCACCACGGCTAAAAAACCAGTGAAAATGGTGTTCTGGTCGGGTGATGCCATGCCGGATGCTGCCACCATCAAGCTGGCTTACGACAGCGGCTTGGCCAACGTCAATGGCGGCAATACGGCATTGACCAATGCCTACCCGTCGCTCACAGGCATCTACCCGCTGATTCGACCGACTGCGGGGGGGCTTCACTACTACGCGCCGGTGATTAACGAGAACGTCTACACCAACTTGTGGACAGGTCCTTATTACGGTTTCCGCGGGGTGATGGAAACCTTCGCGCTGACCGATAAACCACGCAGACTGCGCGGGCTTCACCTGTACTACCACTTCTACTCAGGCACTAAACAAGCCTCCATCAAGGTGATGCACGATATCTACCGTGACATGCAGGATCAGCAGCCCATCTCGCTGTGGATGAGCGATTATATTCCACGCATGCATGGTCTCTATCAAGCCAGCTTGGCTAAGCGCAGTGATGGGAGTTGGCAAATCCGCGCGATGGACGGGTTGCGTACCCTGCGACTTGACCCGGAAATGGGCTGGCCTGATCTGCGTCGTTCTCAGGGCATTGCTGGCGTGCGTGATCTGCCTCAAGGCCGCTATGTTCATTTAAGCCGCGACCAGGCTGTGCTGGTATTGCGTGACCAGCGCGATCTGCGTCCAGCGCTCGAGCAAGCCAGCCTGCCATTGCAGGCGTGGAATTATTTGGATGATCAACGCGTGCGCCTGTCGTTTAAGGGCAACCTGCCGTTGAGCTTCAGTGTCCGCGCCACTGGCAGTTGCAGCCTGGTAGTGGCGGGGAAAACCTACGCTGGGCTTCAGCGGCAGGGGTTATGGCATTTTGATGTTCCATTGAAGCAGGTGCTTGATGCTCAACTCACCTGCCGTTGAAACCAGGCGTTTGCTGAGCCCATGGACCCTGTTGCTGGTTGCTCTACTCGTCAGTGGGCTGCTGGTGCTGGTCTACAAAGGCGAGGATGCATTTCTGCCAGACGGCAAGCAGCCTGATGCCGTATCGATCAACTATTCGGAGCTCCTGCTTGAGGCGCACCCTCAAGATCAGGCGCTGCGCCTCAGCCTGATTGAGCAATTAATTGCCTTGGGTGATTACCCACGCGCAAGAAGCCATCTGCTCAAACTCAGCCCTGCAGGTGTAGATAGCCTCCCTTTTTACCAAGCTGAGCTTGATGCTTTGCAGGCATTGGCCGATCCGCGAGGTATTGAACCTTCCCTCAAGAAACAGCTGATTGAAAGCTTTGCTGCGCTCGATCGTTCGGTGTTGTCCGATGCTCAACGATTGCGTATAGCGAAATATGCCTTAGCGTTGGGTGCGCCGGCGCTGGCGGCGCCAGTTTATGCTGAATTGGCAGCACGTGACCCCGCGCGTCATGTGGAATGGCTCGGTGAGGCCGCGAAATGGTACCTCGCCAGTGGTAACGCTCAGTTAGCCGCTGATTTGTACTTGGAGTTGATGGCGTCCGCAGCCACCCCAGATGCGCGTATGGACTTTCTTGAGCAGGCTTTCTATAGCCTGTTGTCCGCTGAGCGCGGCGAGCGTGCGGTGGAGTTGCTCAGTCAGCACATGCTTGAGCTGGACGGAACAGACACTGTTCTGTTGGAGGCAGCGGTGAGGGCCTCCGTCGGCAGTCATCGTTATGATTTGGCCGAATTGTTCGTGGAGCGCTGGCGTTCCCAGCGTCCTGACGACCCTGAGGCGTTAGCCGTGGAAATGCGGCTGCACCTGGCCGCCGGTGACCTTGAGCGTGCGTGGTCGACCGGGCAGGTGTTGCTCCACGATAGACCTGATGATCTTGAACTGTTGTCGCAAATGGCCAAGCTGGCGGAGTGGACCGCACGACCACAGGACGCGCTGCGTTATTGGGTGATGGCCTTGCAGCTCAAAGATGATGCCTCCATGCGTGAGCATGCCTGGCGCCTGGCTGCCCAGCTGTTTGACTTTGATCAAGCAATTCCCTTGTTGGCACAGTTGGCGCAACAGCGCCGGCTAACCGATGAAGAGCTGGATGCATTGGTTTACAGCCATCAATCGCGGGGTACACCTGAGCAGGGTGAAGCCTGGTTGCGCAGCTATGTGCGGCAGTACCCCGAGCAGAAGATCGCCTGGGTGCGTCTGCAGCAGATTCTCGAGCATACCTTGCAATATGAGCAGGAGTCCCGCTTGTGGGCCGAGATAGATAAACGCTTCGGTTTGACCATCGAGCAGCGGGTACGGTGGGCGGAAGTGGATTGGGCGCGGTTTGATGCGCCTGCGGCCTGGGCTGTGCTGGATGCTATCGATAATACTCAGGTGGAAAGCAGCGATTACTGGTTTCTGCGCGGTAACCTCGCCTGGGAGCTTGAGCGCGACGATGATGTGCGCGCTGCATACGAGCGGCTCTTGGCGCTGGATGGAACGCTGGGCAGTAATGCCGAAGAGCGTCTGATCCATATTTATACCCAGCAAGCCCCCGAAAAGGCCTTGGCTCTGCTGATTCAGAGTTGGCAGCGTAATGCGGATCCAAGACGGTTGAGCAGTGCGCTGAGCCTGGCGGAACAATTGGGGGAGTGGCAGCAACTGCAGGCGCTGGTCGACCAAGCCAGCCGCTCGCCTAGTGGTGCGCGGCAAGCCTCGGTGTTGAGCGCGCGCGGCGTGCTCGCCAGCCGGAGCGGGCGAATGGATGAGGCCGAGCGTATTTATCGCCTGGGGTTGAGCCTATACCCGGATCAGAACGTATTTCGTCAGCGCTTGCTTTGGCTGTTTATTGATCAGGGTCGCCGAGATGAGCTGCCGGTTTTGCTGCAACAATGGCGGGCTTTAGCTGCCAATGACGGTGAACTGTGGCTGCCATTCGCCAGTGCCAATATGCTGTTAAACCGCACGGGGCCGGCACTGGGCTGGTTCAGAATGTACCTAAAGTTGCGCCCTGGTGACTGGTTGGTTCAGTCCGCCTATGCCGACGCCCTTGAAGGTGCGGGCTATGCGGACAAGGCCTTGCGCCTACGCACGTTTCTACTGTCGCGCATTAAGCCTGGGCAATTGGCAGGCAATCCTGAACGTTACAGCATGTACTTGCGCCTGTTAGGCGGTACGCAGTCTATGCGCAGTGCCGAGCGCCAGGCGCTGATGTGGCAGGACGGCTCGTTGCCAATGTTGCAAGTCTGGTTCACTCAGTTTCTCACTCAACTTGATGCCAGCAATCAGGCAGCGTTGAAAGATCAATGGCTTGCCTGGGCGCGCAGTCAAGGGCTGAGCATCAGTCGCTATGAGCAACTGCAAGAAGCGCTGCGTGCGCAGAACCGCCAACAGCTTGAGCATCTGCTTGCGGAGGGTGGGCTTGACCCCTCTCAGCGTGTCGAGGCGCTTACTCGCTTGGGTCGCAATGGTGCGGCACTAGGTGAAGGCTTGGCCAGTCTGTCGGACGAACAGGTCTCCGGTGTGCGCCAGCAGTTGCTGCGTCAGACTGTGGAACTGCACGAGCGCATGCCGCAGGGAATGCAGCTTGGCTGGATGCAGCGTGACTTTGGTGGTATTGACCTGTACGGCCCGTCTCTGCAAATAGCCCGGCACGTAGGCAACGACTGGTATGCCGACGTGAGGCTCAGCCAGGCGCAATATGACGGTGAGACGCTCGACAGTGATGTGCTGGGTCGCGAGAGAAATGCCAAGTTGATGTTGCAGCGTGAACTGAGCGATGGCGCTTTTGCCCTGACTTTTGACGGCAGTTTACGCACTGATGAGGATCGCCTGGGGTTTGGCGTTTTGCGTTCGTGGCAAGTGTCCTCCCGTGATGAACTGCAGCTAGGGCTGGACTGGCATCGGGAAACTGATCAGGGTGGACTGATGCGGGCATTGGGCATGCGTGATGGCCTGAACGTCAGTGGACGGCACAGCTTCTCAGCACGTGATCAACTCAACTGGTCGCTGGGGCATCAGCGGTTTGCGACGCGTCAGGGCGATGCGATTGGTAATGGTGAAGAGTTCAACCTCGAACTCACGCATGCAGTGTTTTTTGAGGGGCCCGCCTGGTTACTGCGTAGCGGTGTGAACTACCAGAACAACCGTTTAGAAAGTGGTATTGATCCCGATCTTCTGAGCACACGGCAGGAGATTGACGAGCAAGGTGACATCATCAGTGTGCCCAATGGCGGGCCATTGAATATCGAAGGTGCCGTGGCGAGTGACCTGCTGCAGGAGCGATTCGGCCAGTTGTATGTCGGCAGCACTTGGCGGCGTGGTTTTCCCGGTGCGCTGAACCGTGGGCGCGCTCAGTACACCTGGCTGGTCGACGTACTCGCAGGTTGGCAGTGGACCGAGCAAGAGTTCAATTACGCAATCAATACCGGCTTGGGTGTGGAAGTGTTGGGTGATGACGAGCTGGCCGTGACCTTCGGTTACCAATCGGCACCGCGCAGTGGTGGTGGCGAGGCGGGTGGGACTTTTGGTTTGACCTATAGCGCCCGTTTTGGGCGTTGATCAGAGATTTAACAGGAGAAATACACGATGTTATCCATTCGCTGCCTGGCCCTGATGGCCGTTGCACTTTTGGTCACGGGCTGTTCAAGCTTCACTCGAGAAGCGAGTGAATCGCTACCGCGTGACGCACAGTGGGGGCTGTTGCCGCTGATCAATTATTCCCAAGCACCGCAAGCGGGTGAGCGCAGCGAGCAGATTTTGCTCAGTGTGATGGCCGAGGAGGGATTGCGCCCACGGCTGTACCCCGTCGTTACGCAAGATGAAATGCCCCTGCTGGATGATCGTGAGCGCTTTAATCAGGCATTGGCGTGGGCGCGTCAGGAAAACCTTGATTACGTTGTCAGCGGCAGTGTTGATGAATGGCAATACAAAAGCGGCCTCGACGGTGAGCCAGCCGTGGGTATCAGCCTGCAGATCATCGAACCGAACAGTGGCCGTGTAGTGTGGAGCAGCAGTGGCGCTCGCGCCGGCTGGTCACGCGAAAGCCTGGCAGGGACTGCGCAAAAAGTGTTGCGTGAGCTTATTGGCGATTTGTCGCTCGAGTAATTGTTATGGACTCGGCGCACAAGGATTTCACGCTAGCCCCACGTGCCAGTTCGCACGTTTCGTGGCTGGAAACACTGATACTGACTGGGCTAGGACTGGGCCTAGGGTATTGGCTGTCACCTCATGATCCAATGCTGGTACACAACACTTTCCCGTGGTTGGTGTTGGCGCCCCTGTTGCTGGGCATGCGCTATGGCTTTATGCATGGCCTGATCAGTGCGGTGCTGCTGGTGTTGGTTTTGTTTGCCTACCGCGCGAGCGGTTATGTGGTGTATCAGGACATACCGGAGTCGTTCATCGTTGGCGTGCTGATTACCGGCATGCTGGTGGGGGAGTTTCGCGACATCTGGGAGCGTCGCCTGGAACGCCTGGACATGGCCAACGACTATCGGCAGCTGCGCTTGGATGCGTTTACGCGCACGCACTACATGTTACGGATCTCTCACGACCGCCTTGAGCAGCGTGTGGCAGGTAATGACCGCAGCTTGCGCAGCTCGCTGTTAGGCTTGCGCAACCAATTGCGTGCGTTACCCCGTGGTGACGATGCGTTGGCCGCGCTCGCTGAGTCGATCATGAACTTGCTGGCACAATATGGCTCGTTCCATGTGGCGGGGTTGTACCGTGTAGCTCCCAGTGGTCAGCTTGAATTGCAACCACTGAACAGCTTGGGGGCGGGCAAACCCATGCGGGCAGATGATTTGCTCGTCAAGCTTTGCCTGGAACGCGGTGAGTTGCTAAGTGTGCGGGAAGACCTGTTAGAGCGTGGTGAGAGTCGCGATCATTCCCAGTACCAAGCATGCATTCCCTTGGTCGACACCGAAGGTCGGATCCTGGCGCTGCTGGCTGTTGAGCAGATGCCGTTTTTCTCCTTCAACGACAGAACCTTGAGCCTTTTGGCGATTCTGGCAGGGCACATTGCCGACTTGTTGCTGAGTGATCCGCAGGCGCTTCAGCTCGAGGACAGTGATGCTCAGGTGTTCAGTCAGAACCTCAAACGTTGTTTACACGATGCCCAGCAGCATGGCCTTGATGCCTATTTGTTGGGTTTCACCGTGGGCCCGTCAGCGCACCGTAAGGAATTGTTGAACCTGCTCGAAAGCAGTCAGCGCGGACTGGACCTGCAGCTTAAGTCTGTTGATCAGTCGAATCCCTGCGTGTTGGTGTTGCTGCCACTGACATCGGCTGAAGGCTCCAAGGGTTACCTGCAGCGTCTGCACAGCATGCTCACTGAGCGTTTTGGACTGGGGCAGACGCTGGAAAGTCTCGGTGTACGCACCCACCACTATGACATCGGCGTCGGGCGTGAGCGCGAAGCATTGCGTCACTTCCTATTCAATGAGTGTGGGTTCGATGATAAGCAAGTGGCTGTTTAGCGGCGCCTTTGTATTTGAGTTAGGCAGTTGGGGGGCGTTGTTCCAAGAGATGCCTATCGGCGCGGCCGCGCTGCTGTTCGTTTCTGCCCATGGCATCAGCAGCGCGCTGCTGGCGTCTGGCGTCTGGTTGTTACTGCCAAATCGCTACAAATTTCCATTGCCGTGGAGCCCGCTGTTTATCTTCAGCCTGTCTTTTTTTGTCCCGGTCCTGGGCGCTATTGGGGTGGCCATCGCGGTCTTTCCGGCGCTGTACATGCCGCGCACGCAAAAAGAACAGGCCTGGGATGCGATTGGTGTCCCTGACCTGCCGTTTCGTCCGCAAGAGCGAAGCCGTGATTTGATGTTCCAGGACGGTGGTTTACAGGATGTACTGCGCCATGCACCCAGTGCGCAAAAGCGCGTGAGTGCCTTGTTTGCCACCCGGCGAATGCCCAGCAAGGACTCGATCCCCATTCTCAAGCTGGCGCTGCGCGACCCTGCGGATGATGTGCGATTACTGGCCTACTCGATGCTTGATCGGCAAGAAAGCGAGATCAATCACCGTATCCAAGTGTCACTGCAGCAACTGGCCGATGCGACCGGTGCTCACAAAGCCGCTGTGCATGCCACGCTGGCGCGCTGGTATTGGGAGTTGGTTTACCTGGGGCTGGCTCAGGGCAGTGTGTTGGAGCATGTGCTCAAGCAGGCGCGTGAGCATGTCAACAGTGCCCTGGCGCAAGGTGCGGGCGACGACAGTCATCTTTTGGCTGCACGGATCTCCATGGAAATGGGCGATCTTGAAGGGGCGGATCAGCATTTGCTGGACGCACAAGCAGCAGGCATTGATTTAGAAAAGCTGCTGCCGTTTATGGCTGAAATTGCGTTCTCCCGTGGCGATTACACCGCGATTGCGCAGCTGCTACGACAGCTCCCCGACGACATGCTGACGCGGCCACCTTTTGCGGCCCTGGCGAGATACTGGTTATGAAAACTCCTGCAGTTGAGGCACCTATTGCAGATATCTGCCTATTGCTGGAAGGGACTTGGCCGTATGTCCGTGGCGGGGTATCTAGCTGGGTCAACCAACTGATTCTCGGCCTGCCTGAGCTGACCTTTTCGGTGTTTTTTATTGGCGGTCAAAGCGGTGCGTATGGCAAACGCCAATACGCTATTCCGGCGAATGTCGTGCATATCGAGGAACACTTCCTCGAAAATGCCTGGAAGCCCGGAGATGGGGTCGTTGCCGCCAAGCGTGAGGGGCCGCGTCAGCTGATGCGCGACATGCACGTCTTTCTCCACCATCCAGACGAGCCCAGCCTGGAGCAAGGTCAGGCCATGCTGGAAAACCTCGCCAATGGCGCAATGAGTCTGGACGATGTGCTGCACAGCCGCGCTAATTGGGAGGCCATCACCGAAGGCTATGTGCGCCACTGCAGCGACCCTTCGTTTGTGAATTACTTCTGGACACTGCGAACCATGCAGGCGCCGCTGGTGATGCTGGCTGAGGCTGCGCGCAAGCTGCCGCGTGCGCGCATGTTGCACTCGATCTCAACGGGCTATGCGGGTCTGCTGGGCAGCATCCTGCAGCATCGCTGGAAGTGTTCCTACGTGATAAGTGAGCACGGCATTTACACCAAGGAACGTAAAATCGACCTGGCTCAGGCGAATTGGATTTCCGAAAGCCCGGATGAAATGCTGCGCACCGGCCTGGATGCCGAGGTCAACTATATCCGTCGGTTGTGGATCCGTTTTTTCGAGCGAATTGGTTTGCTGGCCTATCGGTCAGCCGATCCCATCATCGCGTTGTATGGCGGTAATCGCACTCAGCAGATTAATGATGGCGCTGATCCCGCTCGCACGCGGGTCATTCCTAATGGCATCTCGATGGAAGCCTGGAAAGACGCCATGCAACAGCGTCCTGAAGGCATTCCCAAGGTGGTTGGGCTGATTGGTCGGGTCGTGCCGATCAAGGACGTTAAAACCTTTATCCGTGCCATGCGGGGCGTGATCAGTGCCATTCCTGAGGCCGAAGCATGGGTCGTTGGGCCTGAAGAGGAGGACCCGGAATACGCGCAGGAATGCCACAACTTGGTCCTGAGCATGGGGTTGGAGGGTAAGGTCAAGTTCCTCGGCTTCCGCCGAATACACGAGTTGCTGCCTTCTCTGGGCATGATGGTGTTGACGTCCATCAGCGAAGCGCAGCCATTGGTTATCCTCGAAGCATGGGCCGCAGGTACACCGGTTGTGAGCAGCGACGTGGGCTCGTGCCGTGAACTGATCGAAGGTGCGCCGGGTGAGGATCGCGAGCTTGGTATCGCCGGCGAGGTGGTGGCCATCGCAGATCCGCAGGCAACCGCGCGTGCGATTGTCGAACTGCTCAATAACCCGCAGCGCTGGCATGCCGCCCAGGCGGTCGGGCTGGAACGCGTCAATCGGTTCTACACCGAAACCCTTATGCTAGAGCGCTATCGCACCCTGTACCGCGAAGCCATGGAGGCTGTTTGATATGGCGGGTATTGGTTTTGAGCTGCGCAAGATACTGTCACGTGATTCTTATTCGGCAACGCTGCGGGCATACCTCTATGCGGGTTTGATCAGTTCCGGACCCTGGGTGCTGTCGATCATCAGTGTCATGTTGATCGGGGTGATCAGCCTTGGGGTGGTTGTGCCGGACAATACCGTGCGGCAGTTCTTGGTCACGGTTACCTACCTGATGGCCAGTTCGCTGATTTATACCGGCGGCGCGCAGCTGTTTTTTACCCGCTTCATTTCTGACAGGCTGTTTGAGAAGAAGAACGACCGTATCCTGCCCAATCTGCTGGGCATCATGCTGATCGTCACGCTGTCCTCTGGTGTGCTGGCCAGCCTGGTCATGGGGTTTATGTTCGACGAGCCCTTCGCGTATCGCCTCTTGGTATTGGCCAACTTCGTAACGCTCTGCAACCTATGGTTGGTGATCATTTTTCTATCGGGGATGAAAGCCTATAACCGCATTCTGCTGGTTATGCTTGTTGGCTATTCATTGATGGTGTTGTGCGCTTTCTTTCTGCGCTTTTTGCACATGAATGGTCTGCTGCTGGCCTTGCTGATCGGTCATGGCAGCCTGCTGTTTATGTTTCTGTTCGATATCTTGCGTGAGTACCCAGCCAAGCAACTCGTTGCGTTCGACTTTCTCAAGCGTCGTCAGGTTTTTATCAGCCTGCTGGTCACGGGCTTTTGTTACAACCTGGGCATCTGGATCGATAAGTTCATCTTCTGGTTCAACCCGCAGACGTCCAGCGAGGTTATCGGCCCGCTGCGCGCCTCGATGCTCTACGACTTGCCTATCTTCCTGGCGTACCTGGCCATTATTCCGGGGATGGCGGTGTTTCTGGTGCGCATCGAAACCGATTTTGCCGAGTGGTATGAGCGGGTCTACTCGGCGATTCGCGGCGGGCAGACGCTGCAGCATATTGGCGTACTCAAAGAACAGATGATTCTGACCATCCGCCAAGGCTTGCTAGAAATCTGCAAGGTGCAAGGCTTCACCGTAGTCCTGCTGTTCCTCCTGGCGCCGGCAATGTTGGAGTGGCTGGGTATTTCAGCGTATTACCTGCAGCTGTTCTACGTTGACCTGATTGGGGTGAGTATTCAGGTGGTGTTTATGGCGTTGCTGAACGTGTTTTTCTACCTCGATAAGCGCGCCATTGTGCTGGAGCTTTGCGTGCTGTTTGTGGTGCTCAACGCTGCTCTCACACTGCTGAGCCAGTATATGGGCCCGACGTTCTATGGTTATGGTTTCACCCTGTCGTTGCTGGTGTGCGTATTGCTCGGTCTGATGCGTCTCTCCAGTTCGCTTGAAGACCTGGAATACGAGACGTTTATGCTAAGCCGCTAAGCCGCTAAGCCGCTAAGCCACTGCGGAATGCGCCGTTCCAGGTAATAACCCGGTTTACTCAGACTGCCTTCGACAAAACCGACATGGCCGCCGTGAGCGTGCAGTTCGAATTCGATGCTGGGTGACAGCTCGCTGGCTTCGGGCAGGCTGTGGGGGAAGACGAAGGGATCGTCGGCGGCCTGGATAATCAGCGTTGGTGTCTCGATCCGGCTGAGGAAGTAGCGACTGGAGGCGCGGCGGTAGTAGTCCTCGGCATCGGCGTAGCCATGCAGCGGCGCGGTGATACGGCCGTCGAAATCCCAGAAGGTACGCATATTGTCCAGCGAGCCGAGCTTCTCTAGGGTGGACAGGCGGTCGTTCATGCCCTGGTGGGCGAACAGGCGCTGTTTGTCTTTCACGTAGGCCACCATCTCGCGCATAAAGTGGCTCTGGTAGACCCTGGAAAAACCCATGCCGATGCGGTCGGCGCACTGGTCCAGGCGAAACGGCACCGACACCGCCGCTGCGCCCTGCAGTTGGCTGTCGGCCCCGGTTTCACCGAGATACTTGAGCAGCACATTGCCGCCCAGGGAGTAACCCACGGCATAGATTGGCGCCATCGGCCGCTGGGCACGCAGGTGGCGTAGGGTTTCCGCCAAATCTTCGCTGGCGCCGGAGTGGTAACCACGGGCCAGCAGGTTCGGCTCGCCGGAGCAGCCGCGCCAGTTCAGCGCCACGCTGGCCCAGCCCTGGGCCGCCAGTTGCTGCTGCAGCCCCAGCACGTAAAGTGAGTCGGATGAGCCGGTCAGACCATGTAGCACCAACACCAGCGGTGCGTCGGCCTGGTGTGGGCCGTGCCAGTCCAGATCAAGAAAGTCACCATCGTCCAGCCACAGTCGCTCGCGGGTACGCGTCAGTTTCGCCGGCTGGCGGCACATCGGGTTCCACAGGGTTTGTAGATGGGGGCCGGGTAGCCACCAGGCGGGTTTGAAGGGCGTGGTCATGGACTGGTATCGCTAGGGAAAGCGCCCAGGCTAGGGCCTTGGGCGGTGAAACGGAAGCGCTATGACTGGGGCGAATAACAGAACCTGACTTAAGGTAGGCTTGTTCTGCTTCCTGGTGGGTTGTGCCACATCCCGCTGGGGATTAAACCCTGCTGATCTGCTCCTGCTCACCTACCCTGCAAAAGCCCTACGTGGCTGTACGCTGCCACAGCGCGTAAAACACCTGCCCCGCCTTCTGCTCGCGGTGCAGGCGCCAGTTGCCGGGCATGCCGAGGCTGGAAGGTGAGTTCTCGCTTTCGGTGTAGACCCAGGCGTCGGCCGCCAGCCAGCCGTTCTGCTCCAGCAGGGTGCAGGCGGGCAGCAGCAGGTTCTGGTTGAACGGCGGGTCGAGAAACACCAGATCGAACGGCGTGGCTGCCGGGTTCTGCAGGTAGAGCAGGGCGTCGGTTTGCTGCAGCTGGCCGTTGTCGCAGTTCAGCGTGTGCAGGTGGCCGCGCAGGCTGGCGATGGCAGCTGGGTTGAGGTCCAGGGCCAGGGCGCTGCCGGCGCCGCGTGACAGCGCTTCAAGAAACAGCGCACCGCTGCCGGCAAACAGGTCGAGCACCTTGGCGCCCTCGACATAGGGTGCCAGCCAATTGAACAACGTCTCGCGCACACGGTTCGGCGTCGGCCGCAGCCCGGCGGCCATGGGGAAGTTGAACTGACGCGAGCGCCATTGCCCGCCGATGATCCTCAGTTGGCCATCGCCGCTATGGGCAGGGTTAGCTTTCGGCGGTTTAGGTCGCTTGCTCATCAGTGCTCCGGGACGCCAGAAGGTTGTTCGGTGGGGCGGTCGGTGGGCGGTGGCAGTTCTTTCTGCGTCACGCTCGGGCCGGCGGTGACGATCACCAGGGCGTCCGGGTTGAGGTGCTTGGCCATGGCGGCTTTGACCTGTTCCACGCTCAGCACGTCGACGTCGCGCATAAAGTCTTCCAGGTAGCTCAGCGGCAGGTCATAGAAACCCATGGAGCCCAGCTGGCCGACAATGGCGGCGTTGCTCGCGGTGGACAGCGGGAAGCTGCCGGCCAGTTCACGCTTGGCGTTATTCAGCTCTTCTGCAGTCGGACCGTTGTTGATGAAGTCGGCCAGCATGCTTTTGACCAGTTGCAGGGTGCCGTCGCTGAGTTCGGCGCGGGTCTGCAGGTTGATCATAAAGGGGCCGCGCGCCTGCATGGCGCTGAAGCCGGAGTAGACGCCATAGGTCAGGCCGCGCTTCTCGCGTACTTCGGTCATCAGGCGGGTGCCGAAACCACCGCCGCCGAATACCTGGTTGCCCAGGTAGAGCGCGGCGTAGTCCGGGTCGCGGCGGTCGATGCCGAGCTGGGCAATCATCAGGTGGGTCTGATTCGAGGGGAACTCGATATGTTGCAGGCCCGGCTTGGGCTCTTCCGGCTGGGCGATACGCGGCAGCGCCGGGCCTTTCGGCAGGGTGGCGGATACCTGGCTGGCCAGGGCTTCGGCATCACTGCGCGAGAGGTCGCCGACCAGCGCGATAATCGCGTTATTGGCGGTGTAGGCCTTGGCGTGGAAAGCCTGCAGTTGCTCACGGCTGATGGTCGGGATCGACTCGGCATTGCCGTCGCTCGGGTGCGCGTAGGGATGGGTGCCGTACAGGCGCTCGAACAGCGCCAGGCTGGCCAGCTTGCCGGGGTTCTGCTTCTGGTATTCGAAGCCTGCCAAGAGCTGGTTCTTGATCCGCGCCAGGGCGTCTTCCGGGAAGGTCGGCTGGCCGATCACCTGATTGAACAGTTGTATGGCCGGCTCGCGTTTGTCCGCGGCACTGAGGCTGCGCAGGCTGGCGATGGCCATGTCGCGGAACGCGCCGTTGCCGAAGTTGGCGCCGAGGCTTTCGAAGCCGGCGGCAATAGCGCCGACATCTTTGCCCGGTACGCCTTCGTTGAGCATGGCGTTGGTCAGCATGGCCAGGCCGGCGACGCTGTCGTCATGGCTGCTGCCGGCGGCAAAGGTCAGTTGCAGGTCGAACATCGGCAGCTCGCGGGCTTCGACGAACAGTACCTTGGCGCCTTCGGCGGTCTGCCAGGTCTGGATATTCAGGTCGCGGCGGCTGGGAGGCTGATCGCCCAGGGCGGCCAGGGATTCTATGTGGGTTGATTCGGCGGTCGGAGCTGGGGTTGGGCTGCTATCCGGGCGGTTGATCACCAGGGCCAGCAGCGCCAGCAATATCAGTAGCGCCAGGCCGAGTAGGCCGTAGCGCAGGCCATTGCGCTCACTCATTGCGCTTCTCCTCAGGTAGAACATGGGCGACGCTCAGGCGGTCGCGGCTAAAGAAGGTGCTGGCGGCGTGCTGGATATCGGCCGGTGTCACGGCCTCCAGTTCGGCCAGTTCCTGATCGATCAGCGTCCACGACAAGCCGACGGTTTCCAGTTGGCCGATGGCGGTGGCCTGGCTGGTGATCGAGTCACGCTCGTAGACCAGACCGGCGATCACTTGTGCACGTACGCGGGCCAGCTCTTCGGCGCTCGGTGGGGAGTTTTTCAAGTCTTCCAGCTCGCGCCACAGGCCGGCTTCGACCTGCTCCAGGGTCTTGCCGGTCTGCACGTTTGGTGTGGCGGAGAGGATGAACAGGCTGTCGCCACGGGCGAAACCGTCGTACCAGGCCGATGCGCCGGATACCAGCTCCTCGCCACGTTCCAGGCGCGTAGGCAGGCGGGCGCTGTAGCCACCATCGAGCAGGGCGGCGGCCAGACGCAGGGCATGCACCTGGCGCGGCTGTTCGGCGGTGGCCAGGCCAGGCACGTTAAAGCCCATCATCAGGCTCGGCAGCTGGGTTTTCAGGTGCAGGGTGATGCGTCGTTCGCCGGGGGTGGCCAGCTCACGCGGGATTTTGGCGGCCGGCACGGTGCGCTTGGGAATGGCGCCGAAATAACGTTCGGCGAGGATCTTCACCTCGGCGACGCTGACGTCACCGACCACCACCAGGGTGGCGTTGTTTGGCGCGTACCAGGCTTCGTACCAGGCGCGCAGCTCCTCGACGGTCATGCGCTCAAGGTCGGCCATCCAGCCGATGGTGGGTGTGTGGTAACCGCTGGCGGGGTAGGCCATGGCCTTGAAGCGCTCATAGGCTAGGCTCGACGGTTTGTCGTCGGTGCGCAGGCGGCGCTCTTCCTTGATCACCTCGATTTCCTTGGCGAACTCATCGGCCGGCAGCTTGAGGCTGGCCAGACGGTCGGCTTCCAGCTCCAGGGCGATGGCCAGGCGGTCGCGGGCCAGCACCTGGTAGTAGGCGGTGTAATCGTCGCTGGTGAAGGCGTTTTCCTCTGCGCCCAGTTCACGCAGGATGCGTGAGGCTTCGCCGGGCCCGAGCTTGCGGCTGCCCTTGAACATCATGTGTTCGAGGGCGTGGGACAGGCCGGTCTGGCCGGGCGTCTCGTAGCTGGAGCCAACTTTGTACCAGAGCTGGGAGACCACCACCGGCGCGCGATGGTCTTCGCGCACGATGACCTTGAGGCCGTTGTCCAGGCTGAATTCGTGGGTGGGTTGCGGCGCAGCGGCAAACGCCAGCAGCGGTGTACAGAGCACGCCCAGTAATAAAGCGGCAGTGCGTTGGGCAATTGTTGACATAGATTCTCGACCTGTCGGACGGGCCCGCGTGGTCTTAGCGTCGGCGGGCGCGGAGGTGCTAGGATACGCATCCGTTTTACTGACGACCACGCTTACTACGGCATCTGAATGTTACTGCGTGCACTCTTCAGCTTTTAATGCTGCGTGAGTAATGCCTTCAGAGCCCTGTGCTGCGCGCGTCGCGCCTTTGAGATAGCCGTCCTCCATGTTTGGTTCCAACGACGACAAGAAGAACCCCGCCCCTTCTGCGCCGGCCGCTGCCGACAAAACTACGCAGAAGAAAGACCTGTTCGGCTGGCTGCGCAAGAAGCCGCAAGCGCCGGTCAGCCCTGAGCCGCAACCTGAGTCTGTCAGCGAACAACCTGCGGTCCCGGTTGCGCCGGAGGTTGCTGCCCCTGCACCGATTGAGCCCGTCCGTGCGGCTGCAGAGGCTGTGGTAAAACCGCTGGACACCCCTGTGCTTGAGTCGCAGCCTGCTCCGGTTGCTCCGGTTGCTCCGGTTGCTCCGGTTGCTCCGGTTGCTCCGGTTGCTCCGGTTGCTCCGGTTGCTCCGGTTGAGCAGGTGGTTTCTGCCGTCGCGGCGCTGCCTGAGGCTGGCGAAGCAAGTCCACTGCCGCGCCCCTCAAGGTTTCGCATCAATGCCGGCAGTGAAGTGCTGCATGTGCATGTTGAACAGCCGGTGGTGGTTGAACCGGTCATTGAGCCGCCAGCTCCCGCGCCAGTGGTTGAGCCCGTCAAGGTCGAGCCGGCCGCCAAAAGCACCGAAGAAAACCGTGCCGGTTTTCTTGAGCGCCTCAAGCAAGGTCTGTCGAAAACCAGCGCCAGCCTGGGTGAGGGCATGGCCAGTCTGTTCCTCGGTAAGAAGGTCATCGACGATGACCTGCTTGAAGACCTGGAAACCCGCCTGCTGACCGCTGACGTTGGCGTTGAAGCGACCACGGCGATTATTGGCAACCTCACCAAGCGTGTGGCGCGCAAGGAATTGGCTGACAGCGGCGCGCTGTACAAGGCCCTGCAGGACGAACTGACCGCGCTGCTCAAACCAGTCGAGCAGCCGCTGAAGATCGACAGCAGCAAGCAGCCCTATGTGATTCTGGTCGTCGGCGTAAACGGCGCGGGCAAGACCACCACCATTGGCAAACTGGCAAAAAAACTGCAGCAGGACGGCAAGAAGGTCATGTTGGCCGCCGGTGACACCTTCCGCGCGGCAGCGGTTGAGCAGCTGCAAGTGTGGGGCGAGCGCAACCAGATTGCGGTGATTGCTCAACACACCGGAGCTGACTCTGCTTCGGTGATCTTCGATGCGGTACAAGCGGCGAAGTCGCGCGGCATGGACGTGCTGATCGCCGACACCGCCGGGCGTCTGCACACCAAAGACAATCTGATGGAAGAGCTGAAGAAGGTTCGCCGGGTGATTGGCAAGCTGGACGACACCGCGCCGCACGAAGTGCTGCTGGTGCTGGATGCCGGCACCGGGCAAAACGCGATCAATCAGGCCAAGCAGTTCCACCAGACGGTGAACCTCACCGGTTTGGCCCTGACTAAGCTGGACGGCACCGCCAAGGGTGGGGTGATTTTCGCCCTGGCCAAGCAGTTCGCCCTACCGATTCGCTATATCGGCGTCGGTGAGGGCATTGACGATCTGCGTACTTTCGAGGCCGAAGCCTTCGTTCAGGCACTGTTCGCGGAGAAATAGCATGATCAAATTCGAGCAGGTCGGTAAGCGCTACCCCAACGGCCACGTCGGGCTGCACGAGCTGAGTTTCCACGTGCGTCGGGGCGAGTTTCTCTTCGTCACTGGCCATTCTGGCGCGGGCAAGAGCACCTTGCTGCGCCTGCTGTTGGCGATGGAGCGGCCGAGCAGCGGCAAATTGCTGCTGGCCGGGCAGGACATGTCGCAGATCACCAACGCGCAGATCCCCTTTCTGCGCCGGCAAATCGGCGTGGTGTTCCAGAATCACCAACTGCTGTTCGACCGCAGCGTGTTTGATAACGTCGCGCTGCCACTGCAAATTCTAGGTTTGTCCAAAGATGAGATCGGCAGTCGCGTGCGCACCGCACTGGAGCGCGTATCGCTGGCCGACAAGGCCGAACAGTTCCCTGGCGATCTGTCTACCGGTCAGCAGCAGCGTGTCGGTATCGCCCGCGCCGTGGTGCACCGTCCGGCGCTGCTGTTGGCGGACGAACCCACCGGTAACCTTGACCCGCGTCTGGCCGCTGAAATCATGGGCGTGTTTGAAGACATCAACAGCTTGGGCACTACGGTGCTCATCGCCAGTCACGACTTGGCGCTGATCGCGCGTATGCGTCACCGCATGCTGACCCTGCAGCGTGGTCGCCTGATCGGCGATGGGGAGGCGGCATGAGCGCAACCCGTATGCCACCTCCGCAGCCTGCGCAACGTGTTGGCGCGGCCGCGAAAAAAACCGAAACACCGATCCCCGATGACAGCCCGAGCTTTTCTCACCAGCTGCATGCCTGGCTGGAAAGCCACCGCGCCAGCCTGGTCGATAGCCTGCACCGCTTAGCCAAACAGCCGATTGGCAGCTTCTTTACCTGCCTGGTGATGGCCGTGGCCCTGAGCTTGCCCATGGGGTTGGCGCTGCTGCTCGATAACGTCGAGCGTCTGGGCGTGTCCTGGCAGCGTGCTGCGCAGATTTCCCTGTTCCTGCAAATCGACGCTACGGAGGGGCAGGGCCAGGCGCTGCGTGAGCAAATCGCCGCAATGGATGATGTGGCCGAAGCCGAGTGGATCAGCCGTGAACAGGCGCTGGCGGAGTTCCAGCAGCAATCGGGCCTGGGCGAGGCGCTGAAAGAGCTGCCGAATAATCCGCTGCCTGGGGTGATTGTGGTCACGCCGCAGGAGGTCGATAAAGTCACCCTGGAGGCCCTGCGTGTGCGCCTGGCCGAGCTGCCGCGCGTGCAGCAGGCGCAGCTTGATCTGCTCTGGGTCGAGCGCCTGAGCGCCATGCTCAAGCTGGGCGAGCGCTTTGTCTTTGGTTTGACCCTGCTGCTGGTGATGGCGTTGCTGCTGGTGATTGGCAACACCATCCGTTTGCATATCGAGAACCGCCGCACCGAGATCGAAGTGATTAAGCTGGTCGGCGGTACGGACAGCTATGTGCGTCGGCCCTTTCTGTATATGGGCACGCTCTACGGGTTGGGCGCCGGCCTGCTGGCGTGGCTGCTGTTGGCCTACGGCCTTGGCTGGCTGAATGACGCTGTGGTGCGCCTGGCCGGTTTGTATGGCAGCGACTTCGCCCTGGCGGGTGTGCCGGTAGCCGATGGTCTATCCCTGCTGCTGGGTGCCGTGCTGTTGGGCTATATTGGTGCCTGGCTGGCAGTCGCAAGGCACTTGAACGAACTCGCACCAAGGTAGTAAGTTATTGTTTTGCTTGATATTGACTATGTGTAAGGGAACTTGTAAGAACCCCCTAAGTCGTATTGAGCAGTGCTAGACTGCAACACGATTTCGTAAGTCGGAGGATCCAAATGTCCACTTCTTTGCAACCTGTTCATGCTCTAGTTCCGGGTGCCAACCTAGAGGCCTACGTGCATGCGGTAAACGGCATCCCGCTGTTGACCCCTGAGCAGGAGCGTGAGCTGGCGGAAAATCTCTTCTACAAGCAAGACCTCGAAGCCGCCCGGCAAATGGTGCTGGCTCACCTGCGCTTTGTGGTGCATATCGCCCGCAGCTACTCCGGCTATGGCCTGGCCCAGGCCGATCTGATTCAGGAAGGCAACGTCGGCCTGATGAAAGCGGTCAAGCGCTTCAACCCGGAAATGGGCGTGCGCCTGGTGTCTTTCGCGGTGCACTGGATTCGTGCCGAGATCCACGAGTTCATCCTAAAAAACTGGCGCATCGTCAAAGTCGCCACCACCAAGGCGCAGCGCAAGCTGTTCTTCAACCTGCGCAGCCAGAAGAAGCGTCTGGCCTGGTTGAATAACGACGAAGTGCATGCCGTGGCTGCAAGCCTCGGTGTCGAACCGCGTGAAGTGCGCGAGATGGAAAGCCGCCTGACCGGCCATGACATGGCCTTCGACCCGGCTGCCGAAGCCGACGACGAAAGCGCTTTCCAGTCGCCCGCGCATTATCTGGAAGACCACCGTTACGACCCGGCGCGTCAGCTGGAAGATTCCGACTGGACCGACAGCTCTGCGGCCAATCTGCACGAAGCGTTGGAAGGCCTGGACGAGCGCAGCCGTGACATTCTTTACCAGCGCTGGCTGGCCGAAGAGAAAGCCACGCTGCATGATCTGGCAGCCAAGTACAACGTATCGGCTGAGCGCATCCGTCAGCTGGAAAAGAACGCGATGAACAAGCTCAAAGGCTCGATTGCGGCCTAAATCGCGCTACTGTCAAAAGCCGCACCCAGGTGCGGCTTTTTTATGGCCTGCCATCCCTGGCGGTCACCCTTCGGGCCGTCGCTACGCGACGTTAAAAAGCGCTCCCGGCGATTTTTATGGTCAAGGAAAACTCGATGAAATTACCGCCCATACGCACGCCGCATTGGCTGATCTTTGCCGTAGTTGCCGGTTTGTTCTTTGCCTGGGGCGCGTGGCTGATGCGTCCGCAGCCGGCCGCTGCGCCTTTGCCATGGCTGGCGCAATGGCAAACCGAGGTGCTTACGCCGCTGGCCGATGATCGCTTGAGCCTGGTGCACCTGCGTGATGCCCTGGAGGGCGAGCTATGGCTGCAGCCTAATCTGGACGGTGCGCGCCTGCTCTATCGCGGCGAATTGCAGGAGGGTGATGCAGCCTGGTCGCTGGAGGCCGAGGTGGGGCTGGAAGACGCTGAGCGCGAGAGCTTGCTCACGGCGGCAGGGCTAAAGCCGACGGATAAAGCGCAGCCACTTGGCAGCCAGCTTTTGCTGTCCTTGGCCAATCGGCCCATTACGGCGCTGACCCTGTTGCCGCCAGCGCCGGTGGATGTTGCGCGGTTAGCCGCCAGCCTTGGTCAGCCGCGGCTGACGTTGGAGCTGGCAGAGGGACAGGCTTGGGTGTACCCCGAATTGGGCATGACCGCGCACTTGCAGGATGACGAGCTGTATTTTCTTTACGCTGTGCCACGCCATCTACTCAAGCAGCGCTAGTTTATAACCCGTTGGGCAGCCAATCAGGGCGATTCGGCTGCAGGCGATTGAGGTAATGGTTGCCGCCCAGCTGGCGCATTTGTTGGCGAATCCAGCTGGCCCGGCGGCTGATATGAGCGCTGGGGCGGCTGGCGCTCCATTCGCGCGGGTTGGGCAATACCGCTGCAAGCAAACTGGCCTGATGGCGTGACAGATAAGGGGCGCCCACGTTGAAGTGATGCCGCGCGGCGGTCTCGGCACCGAACACGCCGTCGCCCCATTCAACGCTATTCAGGTACACCTCAAGAATCCGCTGCTTGGGCCAGAGCAGTTCGATCAGCCCGGTGAACCACACCTCCATGCCCTTGCGCAGCCAGCTGCGGCCCGACCAGAGAAACAGATTCTTCGCCACCTGTTGGCTGAGGGTGCTGGCGCCGCGCAGGGAGCCGCCCTGCTGGTTATGCTCCAGGGCCGCCTGAATAGCGGCGACATCAAAGCCCCAGTGTTCAGCGAACTTCTGATCTTCACCGGCAATAACCGCCATCTTCAGGTCATCTGGCAGTTCACTCCAGGGGCGCCAGGTGCGCTGCAGGTCGATGGGCTGGTCGTTCAGCCAGGACTCGACCTTGCGCTCGACCATCAAAGCCGTGCCGGGTGGCGGCACCCAGCGTAATAACAACACCAGCAATACCGAACCGAGGACGAGCCAAAGCGAAAGTTTGAGTAGGCGACGGGCGATGGATCGAAACATGCGTACTTGGCCACGATGATTTTGCCGGCCATTATAGCCAGCCCTATCTTTATAGCTGGAGTGATGCATGGCGCGTCTGTGGTTATTACTGTCTGCGTGTGCCGGCTTTACCGGTGTGGCCCTCGGTGCTTTCGCCGCGCATGGGTTGAAGAGTCAGCTGACACCGGCTTATCTCGCGGTATTCCAGACGGGCACTCATTACCAGCTGATTCATGCGCTGGCGCTGTTTGGCGTCGGCTTGCTGGCGTTGCTGCGCCCGGCGCCGCTGGTCCATTACGCCGGCGCACTGTTTGCTCTCGGTATTGTGCTGTTCTCCGGCAGCCTATATGCCTTGACCTTAAGCGGCATCAGCGCGCTGGGCATGATTACGCCTGTTGGAGGGCTGGCCTTTCTAGCCGGTTGGCTGTGCGTGGGGCTGGCGGCCTGGAGGCTGGCTGGGCCTAAAGGGCTTGACCAATGAGTCAGAAAGTAGCGCCCGCACGTCCCCTTTAGCCTTGGTCAACGCCCATGATCAGGCTAGAATGCCGGCCCTTTTCCCAATTGGGAGCGAGCCGTCATGCGTATTTTGTTAAACGGTGAACCATTCGAATTGCCCGACGGCGCAACCGTCGGCGGGTTGATCGAGCGCCTGGACCTAGCCGGACGCCGCGTCGCGGTAGAGCTCAACCTGGATATCGTGCCGCGCAGCCAGCACAGCACCACCGCCCTGAGCGAAGGTGACCAGGTTGAAGTGGTGCATGCCATCGGTGGCGGTTGATAGGGCGCCAACGTCCGTAGCCCGTCCGCCCATTTCAAGAGGATTACCCATGAGCCACGTTCCCAACGACAAGCCATTCACCCTAGCGGGCCGTACTTATCAGTCGCGATTGCTGGTTGGTACCGGCAAGTACAAGGACCTCGAAGAAACCCGTATGGCCATTGAGGCGTCGGGTGCCGAGATCGTTACCGTGGCGGTGCGCCGGACCAACATCGGGCAGAACCCAGGCGAGCCGAACCTGCTGGATGTGATCAGCCCTGAACGCTACACCATCCTGCCGAACACCGCCGGTTGCTACGACGCCATTGAGGCCGTGCGTACCTGCCGTTTGGCCCGTGAGCTGCTCGACGGCCACAAACTGGTCAAGCTGGAAGTGCTGGCTGACCAGAAAACTCTGTTCCCCAATGTCATCGAAACCCTCAAGGCCGCCGAAGTGTTGGTCAAGGATGGTTTCGACGTGATGGTGTACACCAGTGACGACCCGATCATCGCCCGCGAGCTGGCGGCCATGGGCTGCATCGCCGTCATGCCGCTGGCCGGCCTGATTGGTACTGGGCTGGGCATCTGTAACCCCTACAACCTGCGCATCATTCTTGAAGAAGCCACCGTGCCGGTGTTGGTTGATGCTGGTGTGGGGACTGCATCCGATGCCACCATCGCCATGGAGTTGGGCTGCGAGGCGGTGCTGATGAACAGCGCCATTGCCCATGCGCAGCACCCGATTCTGATGGGCGAAGCGATGAAGCACGCGATCATCGCCGGGCGCATGGCCTACCTGGCCGGGCGTATGCCGAAAAAGCTCTATGCCAGCGCTTCGTCGCCGCTGGAAGGCCTGATCAAGTAGCAGCACGTTTACGATTTGCTGCGCTTCGGCCCTGCTGCGTTAACAGCAGGCTGGAGCGCCAGCCCGGTCGTAATGCTCATTCACAACTCGTAAACTCCGCTTCCTCGCCTGTTTTGACCCGCCGGAGGCTGTTACTCACGTAGCGCCTTGCATGGCTCTAGCTCGCGAAATCGTAACCGCACTTTAAGAGCACAGCATGACTGATTTGCCACAACAGCCCGAGCCGGCTGAAGACACCTCCAAGCATCGCGCGATCAAAAGTTTCGTGATGCGTGCCGGGCGCATGACTGAAGGTCAGCAGCGTGGCCTTGATCAAGGCTGGCCGAAGTTCGGCCTGCAACTGGAGGATGGCCTGCGCGACTTCGACCAAGTGTTCGGCCGCAGTGCACCGCGTACTTTTGAAATCGGCTTTGGCATGGGCCATTCCACCCTGGAGATGGCTGCTGCCTCGCCCGAGCAGGACTTTATCGGCGTAGAAGTACACCGTCCCGGTGTCGGCGCGCTGCTTAACGGCCTGATGACGCACAACCTCAACAACATGCGCGTCTACAGTTGCGATGCCATGGAAGTGCTGCGCGATTGTGTGGCGGATGCCAGCCTTGATCGCGTGCTGCTGTTCTTCCCGGACCCGTGGCATAAGGCCAAGCACAACAAGCGTCGTATCGTACAGCCGGCGTTTGCCGAACTGGTGCGACACAAACTCAAGGTCGGCGGTGTGCTGCACATGGCCACCGACTGGCAGCCCTACGCCGAGTACATGCTGGACGTGATGAATGCAGCGCCTGGTTACCGCAACCTGGCTGAGGATGGCCAGTACGTGCCACGCCCGACAGAACGCCCGACCACTAAATTCGAGCGGCGCGGCGAGCGTTTAGGGCACGGCGTGTGGGATTTGAAGTTCCAGCGTATCAGCTGATTCTCCGCGCTGAGCGATCAGCGCAGCAAGACCCTAAAACCAAGGACGATTGCACTAGATCGGAATAATCCGACGCGCGCCAGGACGGCTCCTCACCAAGACGGCACCTATATCCGGGCAGGACCGCCCGGCCATAACAACAGCAGCCCTGCCTCTGGCCAGGCTGCGAGGAGAAGCTGTGTTGAGAATATTTGCAATTTTGCTAGCGGCAACCTGCGCGTTGCAGGCACACGCCAAGGTCGACAGTGCCCAAGCCGCGCGGCTGAGCCAGGACTTAACCCCGCTGGGCGGTGAGCGTGCGGGGAATGCCGACGGCACGATCCCTGCCTGGGACGGTGGTTTGGCGCAACCGCCAGCTAACTATCAGCCGGGCATGCACCACCCTGACCCTTACAGCAGCGATGCCATGCTGTATCAGGTCAACAGCCAGAACCTGACGCAATACCAAACCCTGCTGCCGGCTGGGTTACAAGCGCTGCTGGAAAAGAACCCAGCCTACTTTCTGCAGGTATTCCCGACCCATCGCAGCGCAGCGGCGCCGCAGCGGATCTATGACGCCACGCGTTTTAACGCGCAGGCCGCGGAACTGATTTCCGGTGGTAATGGTGTGGACGGGGTGGCGGCAGGCATTCCTTTCCCATTGCCGAAAACCGGCCAGGAAGCCATCTGGAACCACATCATGCGTTACCGTGGCGACCAGATCAGCTTTGTCACCAACCAGGCGGCAGTGCTATCCAACGGTGCCTACAACCTGCTCAAGCTGGAACGCGACATTTACTTCCTTTACGGTCGTGAAGGCGTCAGCCCGCAGGACCTGGACAACACCCTGTTCTACTACAAGTACAAGGTGGTTGCGCCAGCCAAGCTCGCCGGCTCGGCACTGGTGGTGCAGGAAACCCTCGATCAGGTGCTGGCCATTCGCAAGGCCTGGCGCTTCAATCGTGGCGAGCGCCGTGTGCGCCGCTTGCCAATGTTGGCCTACGACACCTTACAGCCAGACAGTAACGGCATGGCCACCGCCGACGTGGTTGATGCCTACAACGGGGCCCCGGATCGCTACGAGTGGACGCTGGTTGGCAAACAGGAAATGCTGGTGCCGTATAACAGCTATGCCGTGCACCAGAAGGGCATTCCCTACGACAACATCCTGCTCAGCAACACCGTCAACCCTGAGCTGCTGCGTTACGAACGCCACCGCGTGTGGATCGTTGAAGCCGACCTGCGCAAGGGCTTTAGCCACCCCTACACCAAGCGGCGTTTTTATATCGATGAAGACAGCTGGCAGATTCTCGCCGTCGACCTGTATGACAAGAGCGGTGAGCTGAGTGGCGTGCAGGAAAGCCACCCGATCAGCTACTACGACGTGCCGATGTTCGGCAGCACCCTGGAAACCATCTACGACTTCAAAGGTAAGCGCTACTTCGTCGATGGTCTGGATAACAACGAGCCGATGTACAACTTCAACGCTAAGCTGAGCCCGCGTGACTTCACCCCGCAGGCACTGCGCCGCGAAGGTAATTGATCACCCGCTCAATTGAAAAAGCCGCCCAATTGGGCGGCTTTTTTATGGCCTGCCATCCCTGGCGGCCACCCTTCGGGCCGTCGCTACGCGACGTTAAAAATGGCTCCCGGCCATTTTTATGCCATTTTTGGGTTCAGTTGCGGTCAGCGAGGATGCCGATGATAAAGAACACCAGAATCAGCACCGGGGCTAGGGTGAAGTTGTTGAAGAAACCCAGGCCCTTGGCCAGGTAAGGCGTGGCGAAAACGATCAGCAGGCCATAGCCCACTGCGCAGAGCAGCACAAAAATCAGCGTACGAAAAATGAAATTCATGCTGCTGGTAGTGCGCTGCACCCAGGCATTGATGCCTGGCCCGAACAGCACCAGCAGGGTGGCCATGAGGGTTAAGGCGATGTCGTAAAGGTGGCCGCGGCTCCAACGGGACAGGGTGACGATCAGGTCGAGTAGCAGGTCCATCAGGTTTCCTTAGCCGTGAGGGCGCATGCGTCAGGGGAGAAAGTGTTGCAGCAGGTCATTGAGGAACAGCTGGCCTTCGCGGGTGGCGCTCAGCCGCGTCGGGTCACGCTGCAGCAGGCCGCGTTGCTCGGCCTCGGCGCGCGCGGCAGCCAGCTGGCTCAGTGGTAGACCGGTGCGCTGAGTGAACAGTTCGCTGGCGACGCCGTCTGTGAGGCGCAGCACATTCATCAGAAATTCGAAGGGCAGCTCATCAGCACCCAGGACGCGTTCGCCGGCGCTAAAGCGTTTGCTGCGGTCCAGGTAGTCTTTGGGCAGGCGGGTTTTCCAGCTACGGCTGATGCGCCCGTCCGGCTGGCTGAGTTTGGCGTGAGCGCCGGCGCCGATGCCGAGAAAATCGCCGAAGGTCCAGTAGTTGAGGTTGTGCCGCGCGGCCTTGCCGGCTTGGGCGTAGGCTGAAACTTCATACTGCGCGTAACCTTCGGCGGCCAGCAGGGCCTGCCCGGCCTCCTGAATGTCCCAGAGAGTATCGTCTTCGGGCATCACCGGCGGCTGGTTCCAGAACACCGTGTTCGGCTCCACCGTCAGCTGATACCAGGACAGGTGCGTCGGCCCCTGGGCGATGGCGATACGCAGATCGCTCAGGGCATCCTCGATGGATTGATCCGGCAGGCCGTGCATCAGGTCCAGGTTGAAATTGTCGAAGCCGGCGGCGCGGGCCATATCGGCGGCGTGCACCGCCTCATCGCCGTCGTGGATGCGCCCCAGAGCGATCAGCTTGGGCGCCTGGAAACTCTGAACGCCAATCGACAAGCGATTGATGCCCAGGCGGCGATAGTCCTTGAACTTGGCCTGTTCGAAGGTACCGGGGTTGGCTTCCAGGGTGATTTCGATATCGGCGGCAAACGGCACGCGCCGCTCCACGCCTTCAAGCAGGCGGCCGAGGGCTTTGGCCGAGAACAAGCTGGGGGTGCCGCCGCCAAAGAAAATCGAACTCAGTGGTCGGTTATGCACCTGCGCCAGATCGGCATCCAGATCGGCCAGCAGGGCGTCTACGTACTCTTCTTCCGGCAGGTTGGGCCCGGCGGTGTGGGAGTTGAAGTCGCAGTACGGACACTTCTTCACGCACCAGGGAATGTGCACATAGAGTGCAAGTGGCGGCAGCGCGAAGCCACCACCGGACGCCCTGGTCATGCCAAGCCCAACCGCTGCTTCAGCAAAGCCATGGCGCGGGCGCGGTGGCTGATCTGGTTTTTCTCGTCCGCTGGTAGCTCGGCACTGGAGCAATCGCGCTCGGGCACCCAGAACAGCGGGTCATAGCCGAAGCCTTCCACGCCTTGCGCGGCGTGCAGGATGCGCCCGTGCCAGAGGCCTTCGCAGATGATCGGCAGCGGATCGTCGGCATGCCGCACCAGCGCCAGGCAGCAGACGAACTGCGCACCGCGCTCGGCATCCGGCACATCCTTCAGCACGTCGAGCAGTTTGGCGTTATTCGCCGCATCACCTTGGCCGTCGGCATAGCGTGCCGAGTAGATGCCTGGCGCGCCGCCGAGAAAATCCACTGCCAGGCCGGAATCGTCAGCCAGTGCAGGTAGGCCGGACAGCCGCGCAGCATTGCGTGCTTTGAGGATGGCATTTTCGATAAACGACAGGCCGGTTTCTTCCGGCTCGACGCTGGAAAATTCGCCGACCGAGCGCACGCGTACGCTGCTGCCAAGCATGGCCTGCAGCTCTTTGAGTTTGCCGGCGTTATGGCTGGCGAGTACAAGTTCGTTGAAAGGCATCATGTATTCAGGGGCCATCATTCGTCGGGGAAGAATTCCTGGTTGAAGCTGAAGCTGTGTGCCGCGCCATCGGCCATACGCACATTGATGGTGAAACGCAGCATCTCGCGCTGGGTGAAGGGGAACTGCGCCAGGTAATAAATGGCGGCGCCCTCGTTGACCTGCTTGAAGGTCAGCGGCTGGCTGCGCCCGACCAGATCTTTGACCTCGCCGCTGACGCTCGCGCTGCTGGCTTTGCCGTCTTTGAGTACGGAGATGTTCACCACGCCTTGGGTTTTGCTGCGCACCAAGCCATTGGCGGCGGCGATATCGGGCTGCAGGAAACCTGAGTTGAAGGCGATGTAGTGCACATCCAAATCACCGAAACTTTGCTTACGTTCAGCAAGCGCCGGCAGGCTCAGGCACAGGGCAATAAACAACACAGCAATACGACGCATGGGGACTCTCCTGATTCAATTAGCTTGAACAGTTGCTCGCTCAGCGGCTGCGGGTTTCGCGCCGCTGATCCGGTAAATACCGATCTCGCCTAACAGATTAGGCCAGATACGGCTGGCCCAGCCGTGCCGGTGGTCGCGATCCACGGCAAGGCGATTTTTGATGGTGGCGCCTTGGTCGTGACACAGGTTTTCGAAGTCTTCGAAGGTGCAGAAGTGAATGTTCGGTGTGTTGAACCAGGTGTAGGGCAGGAAATCCGATACCGGCATGCGGCCTTTGGTGGTGAGGTACCAGCGGCAGCGCCAGTGGCTGAAGTTGGGGAAGGTGATGATGCAGGTTTTACCCACACGCAGCATTTCTGCCAGGACTTTGTCTGGGTAGTGCAGGGCTTGCAGCGACTGGGTCATAACCACCACATCGAAGCTGTCGCTGGCGAAGTTACCCAGGCCCTTGTCGAGGTTCTGCTCGATCACGTTGACGCCCTTGCTGACGCACTGGGCGATATTCTCCGCATCGATTTCCAGGCCATAGCCGCTGACTTGCCTGTGCTCTGTCAGCCAGGCGAGCAACTCGCCGTCACCGCAGCCAAGGTCGAGCACACGGCTGCCAGCGGGAATCCACTCTTGAATGATTTCGAGATCCGCGCGCATGGCTACACCTTAATCCGTTTCATATAACTGTCGAAGGCCTGCAGGTAACGCGGAATCGGCATCAGGAAGGCGTCGTGGCCTTGCGGTGCATCGATTTCCAGGTAGCAGACGTTCTTGCGCGCGGCCGTCAGGGCGTCGACGATTTCCCGCGAGCGCGCTGGCGAGAAACGCCAGTCGGTGGTGAACGACATCACACAGAAGTCAGCCGTGACGTGCGCCAGGGTCTTGGCCAAGTCGCCATCATGCAGGGCAGCGGGGTCGAAGTAGTCCAGCGCTTTGGTCATCAACAGGTAAGTGTTGGCATCGAAGCGAGTAGAGAACTCCTCGCCCTGATAGCGCAGGTAGCTTTCCACCTGAAACTCGACGCTGTGGAAGTCGTAGTTGAGTTTTTCACTCTTCAAGCCGCGGCCGAATTTCTCACCCATGGCGTCGTCCGATAGGTAGGTGATGTGGCCGACCATGCGCGCCAGCATCAGCCCGCGTTTGGGGATTACACCTTGCTCTTGAAAGTGCCCGCCATGAAACTGCGGATCGGTGAGGATCGCCTGACGCGCCACTTCGTTGAAGGCGATGTTCTGCGCCGACAGCTTGGGCGCCGAGGCGATCGCCAAGCAGTGACGCACACGCTCGGGGTAGCTGATGGTCCACTGGATGGCTTGCATGCCGCCCAGGCTGCCGCCAATCACCGCGGCCCACTGCTGGATGCCGAGGTTATCGGCCAGCCGCGCTTGGCTGTGCACCCAGTCTTCCACGGTCATTACTGGGAAGTCGGCGCCAAAGGGTTTGCCGGTGGCCGGGTTGATGCTGCTGGGGCCAGTGGAGCCGTTGCAGCCACCGAGGTTATTGAGGCTGACGACAAAGAATTTGTTGGTATCAATGGGCTTGCCAGGGCCGATGCAGCTGTCCCACCAACCCGGTTTGCGGTCGTCCGCGCTGTGATAACCGGCTGCGTGGTGGTGACCGGACAGCGCGTGGCAGATCAGCACGGCGTTGCTGGCCGTGGCATTCAGCTGGCCATAGGTTTCGAAGATCAGTTGGTAGTCAGCCAGGCTGCGCCCGCAGGCCAGCGCCAGAGGTTCTGCAAAATGCAGAACCTGCGGGGTTACCAGGCCAACAGAGTCTTGGGGAAAGGCAGTCGACATCGACCCTGCTCGCAATAAAGGAAGAGCCGCAGTCTAAAGAGCGCCGCCCCAGGCGGCAAGCGCATGGGGCGGCGGGTGAGGCAATCATGGGCGCGGGCTATTCGCCCATGCTGTAGGGGCGGGTGAGGCCGAATAGGTTGACCACCTTGCTTTGGCGTTGCGCTGGTGCAGGGCGGCGCAGGGCCCGCAGCATGTCACCGGCTTGCGCCAGTTGCTGCTCCAGTTCAGCAGTGTAAAGCGCCAGTTGCTGGCCGCGCTGGCGGGCTTGCTGGGTTTCCTGGGCCAGGGCCCTGAGCCGCAGCATGTGAGTTTCCAGCAGTTGTTTGTGTTCCAGGGTGTGCTGCATCAGCGGCATTAACGCATCGTTTGCCCACTGTTCGGCGTTCTGGCGCATGCGTTGGTGCAGGCCGATGACTTCCTGCACCAGGGTGGCGAAGAAGCGTTTGGTCAGGCTGCGCTGTTCGGTCAGCAGGGTTTTTAGCTGCAGGCGGAACTGGTCCGCTTTGTTTTGCTGTTGTGTGAGTTCGCGCAGGTAGCGGTTGACGTTGAATTGCGGGGCGTCGACGCCATGCAGCGGGTTCTCTTCGTTGTGCCGGCGGTAGATGGCCGCGACCATCTTGTTGGCCATCTCGGCTTCTTGCGCCAGGTTGTGCAGGTCCTGCTCCACGCTGCGGAAGAACTGCAGAATCGCCTGGTTGATACCCAGTGTGGTCCAGCTGCCGGTGAGGTCGCGCCGTACCGTATTGAGGTGCTCCTCCAAGCGTTCGCTGCGCGAGGCATGGCGCAGCAGGTCGCCTTGACGCTTGAGCAGGCGCTGGTTAGTTTTTAGGCCCAGCAGGCGTTTGTGGTGTTGGCTATGGTCTTCCTTGGTTTTGGCGGTCAGCTCAAAGAGCATTTGGCCGTTATCGTGTTGATGGTTGCTTAGCAGCCCTTGTTGTTCGTTGACCTTTTCCAGGCGCAGGTTGAGCACGTGCTGGCTGTTTTGCAGCAGCCCTAAAATCTGGTTGACCACACGGTCTTCGAGCAGACGTTCCTTCTGCGCGATGATGCGCTCACAGAGCAGGTTTTCCAGGTTGCTCAGCTGGCTGCGGGCTAGCAGTTCCGGGTCTTTGCGCACTTTGGCTAGCATCGCTTGCTTGGCCGACAGCGGCAGTACGTCCTCCTCGCGGATGCCGAGCTGGCGCGCGCTGCTGGTCTGGATCTGGCGGATGGCATTCTGCACAAAGGCTTCGCCGGCCAGGTCATCCCACAGTACGTCGATTTTATTCAGTACGGCGAACAGGCTGGTCTGGGTGTCTTCGTCGAGCTGGCGGATATGTTGCTGCCACACGGCCATGTCGCTGGCGGTTACGCCGGTGTCGGCGGACAGCAGGAAGATGATCGCCTGGGCGTTGGGCAGCATCGACAAGGTTAATTCCGGCTCGCTACCGAGGGCGTTCAAACCGGGGGTGTCGAGTATGCGCAGTCCCTGACGCAGCAGGGGATGATCGAAGTTGACCATGGCGTGCCGCCACGCTGGCACGAGCACTTCACCGGGTTTGCTGGTGCTTTCCAGCATGTCCGGGTGGAAACCGAGGGCAATCGCTTGTTCCACTGGCATGGGCTTGGTGCGAGCCACCTGGTTAAAGGCCTGAACCATGTTGTCTGGGTCGCTGAGGTCCAGGGTGATATTCACCCAGTGCCGTGGCACCCGTTTGAACTGCGCGATGCTGGCTTCGGTCGCGCGCGTCTCGATGGGCAGCAGGCGGATATAGGAGCGTTCCGAGCGTGGGTCAAAGAACAGCTCGGTCGGGCACATGGTGGTGCGCCCAGCCTGGGAGGGCAGCATGCGCTGGCCGTAGGAGGAGAAGAACAGGCTGTTGATCAGCTCGGTTTTGCCACGTGAGAACTCACCGACAAAAGCCAGGGTGATGTGGTCGGTGCGCAGCAGCTTCAGCGCGCGCTCCAGTTTGCTTTCCACGGCCTCGGAGTTCAGCCGATTGGTCACCAGCCAGCTGCGATAGCGGGTGATTTCGCGCATCAGCTCACGCTTCCAGGAAACGTAAGCATCCACCTGTTGACTGAGACGTTCCATGCTCATCCTTGGCATTCCTCCGGTTGTCGCCCTTACTGTCGGGCGACTGAACTGTGTGGCGCCCCATTCAAGCGGGGCACGCATTAATTGATGCCGCAGGGTAGACCAAGGCGGCAGATAACGCTTTAGAGCCTGTGCAATGAGGTGAGGGCCGCGTCATTGGTGGCCTGAGCTAGCCAGCATTATGCGGGGCGTCGTGCGGGCGTCAATTGCAGGCTAGCGCGCAGCCGCTTTGTGGTCGCTCAGGGTGACTGAGTGGTCAGGGCGAGTTCGGCGGGGAGGCGCTGCGGCTGTTTGATGCGCACGCGCTTTTGCCGGCTCAGTTGGCCGCTTTCCAGGCTGACCTGGCTTTTGCTGACAGCGAAGGTGCTGGCCAGAAAGGCTATTAGGTGGGCATTGGCTTTGCCATCCACCGGCGGGGCGGTCAGGCGGATTTTCACCCGCCCACCGTGCAGCCCGGCGAACTCATCCTTGCTCGCTTTGGGTTGCAGGTGGCATTCAAGGATCAGGTCAGCGCCGTCCCAGCGAAAGTGGCTCATCCGGCGCTCGCGATCAAATCGCCAAGCTCAGGCCTTTGTACATGCCCGTCATGATCGCCAGGTTACGGATTACCAGCATGTCGATCAGGTTGAGGAGCAGGAACGCCACGATGGGCGATAGGTCTAGCCCGCCCATGCTCGGCAGCATGCGCCGGATCGGCGACAACAGCGGCTCACAGATCTGGTTGACCAAGGCCACTGTCGGGTTCTGGCTGCCCTGCGCGACCCAGGAGAGGATCACGCTGATGATCAGGGCAAAGAAGAACACCTTGAGGAACAGCGCAGTGACGCCAATGATCGACCACACCAGCAACTGCAGCGGGTTATCCACGCCGTAGCCGAGCAGCAGTAAGGTCACGGCCATTAGCAATAACTGCAGCAAAATCGCCAGCACCAGCGAGGCAAGGTCAAGCCCGGCCAGGCTGGGGATGACTCTGCGCAGTGGCTTCAGCAGCGGGTGGGTGGCGCGCACGATGAATTGGCTGAGCGGGTTGTAAAAGTCCGCCCGCACCAATTGCAGGATAAAGCGCAGCAGGACGACCAGCAGGTACAGGCTGCCAATGGTTTGCAGGATATAAACAGCAGCGGTATTGAGTCCGATCATTTTCGTTCCTTATTGACCCAGTTGTTCGGCCAGCTCGGCAGAACGGTGAGCGGCAGCGTTAAGCGCTTTCTCGACCAGTGCTTCGAAACCATCGGCCTGGAAGCTTTTGATGGCCGCTTCGGTGGTGCCGGCTGGCGAGGTTACCCGGCGGCGCAGTTCGCTGGCATCAACATCGCTGGCCACGGCCATACGGGCAGCGCCGAGGGCGGTGTGCAGCGTCAGCTGGGCAGCGGTATCGCGCGGCAGGCCGAGTTTCTCGCCCGCGGCGGTCATGGCTTCGATCAGCAGGAAGAAATATGCCGGGCCGCTGCCAGAGACGGCGGTCACGGCATCAATCTGCGCTTCCTGATCCAGCCACAACGCCATGCCGACAGCGCTGAGTAGCTGCTCGGCCTGCTGGCGCTGGGCCGGCGAGACCCGAGCGTTGCCATATAGGCCGCTGACGCCCTGGCGCAGCAGCGCCGGGGTGTTGGGCATGCAGCGCACAATGGCACGCGGGCCAAGCCAGTTTTCCAGGCTGGCGCAGCTGATGCCGGCGGCAATCGACACCACCAGCTGTTGCTCGCCGATGTGCGCGGCGAGGTCCAGGCACACCTCTTTCATCACTTGCGGCTTGACCGACAGCACGATCACGTCGGCACCCTGAATGGCCTCGGCATTGGCGGCGAAGGTTTCAATGCCATGCTCGGTGCTGATCTTATTGCGCTGCTCGGCTCCGCGATCACTGGCGCGAATGGCGTCAGCGTCGATGCCTTGGGCACGCAGGCCACCGATCAGGCTGGCGGCCATATTGCCGGCACCGATAAAGGCAATGCGGGGAGTGCTCATAACGTGCTTCCTTAATGGGGCTGAAGACAAACTCAATCAAGTCTTGCTGTAATCACGCGCGCCGAACAGCGCCGTACCGATGCGTACCCAGGTTGCGCCTTCAGCAATGGCCGCTTCCAAATCATGGCTCATGCCCATGGACAAGGTGTCGAGCCCCAGGTTCAGACCTTGCTGCAGCTCGCGCAAGCGGGCGAAGGCGGCGCGTTGTTCGCTGGGGTCATCGGTGGGCTCGGGGATTGTCATCAATCCACGCAGGCGCAAGCGAGGAAGTTGTGTAACCGCCTGTGCCAGCGCCGTGAGCTCGTCAGGCCTGCAGCCCGACTTACTGGCCTCGCCGCTGACATTGACCTGCAGGCAGATGTTCAACGCCGGCAGATGTTCAGGGCGTTGCGCGGACAGGCGTTCGGCGATTTTCAGACGATCCACCGAATGCACCCAACTGAAGTGCTCGGCGATGGGCTTGGTTTTATTCGACTGGATCGGGCCAATGAAGTGCCACACCAGCGGCAGGTCGAGCAGCTCAGCCTGTTTATCCAGCGCTTCCTGCAGGTAGTTTTCGCCGAAATTCTGCGCGCCAGCGGCAAAGGCTTCACGAACCGCTGCCGCTGGTTTGGTCTTGCTCACTGCAAGCAGGCCAATCGACCCACAATCTCGCTGTGAGGCTTGCGCCGCCTCACGTATGCGCACTCCGACCTTTGCAATATTCTCTGCTATCGTGGACATTACTTGCGCCCGCCGCCTGGGTTTTGCGGCATTCTACCTGCTTGTTTGTCATTAGGGAGTCCCATGGATATCACTGAATTGCTGGCCTTCAGCGCCAAGCAAGGTGCATCGGACCTGCATCTCTCCGCTGGCCTGCCTCCGATGATCCGGGTCGACGGTGATGTTCGCCGGATCAATTTGCCTGCCCTGGACCATAAACAGGTGCACGCACTGATCTACGACATCATGAACGATAAGCAGCGTAAGGATTTCGAGGAGTTCCTCGAAACCGACTTTTCCTTCGAAGTGCCCGGTGTGGCGCGTTTCCGGGTTAACGCCTTTAACCAGAACCGTGGTTCGGGTGCGGTATTTCGGACTATTCCGTCGAAAGTGCTAAGCATGGAAGACCTCGGCATGGGTGAGATCTTCCGTAAGATTTCCGATGTGCCGCGTGGCCTGGTGCTGGTGACCGGGCCGACCGGTTCGGGTAAGTCGACCACCCTGGCGGCGATGCTCGACTATATAAACAGCAACAAGTACCACCACATCCTCACCGTCGAAGACCCAATCGAATTCGTTCACGAATCGAAGAAGTGCCTGATCAACCAGCGTGAGGTGCACCGCGACACCCTCGGTTTCTCCGAAGCCCTGCGCTCGGCACTGCGGGAAGACCCGGACATCATCCTGGTCGGTGAGATGCGTGACCTTGAAACCATCCGCCTAGCCCTGACGGCCGCGGAAACTGGTCACCTGGTGTTCGGTACCCTGCACACCACCTCGGCCGCTAAGACCATCGACCGTGTGGTTGACGTATTCCCGGCGGAAGAGAAGTCCATGGTGCGCTCCATGCTCTCCGAATCCCTGCAATCGGTTATCTCGCAGACCCTGCTGAAGAAGATCGGCGGCGGTCGCGTGGCCGCCCACGAAATCATGATCGGCACCCCGGCCATTCGTAACCTGATCCGTGAGGACAAAGTAGCGCAGATGTATTCGGCGATCCAGACCGGTGGCGCATTGGGCATGCAGACCCTCGACTCCTGCCTGAAGACCCTAGTCTCCAAGGGTATCGTCAGCCGTGAAGCAGCGCGCGAGAAGGCTAAAACCCCGGAAAACTTCTAAACCAAAACACCCGGCAGGCTCAGCCAGTCGGGTTTAATCCAATGGCAATGCACGCGTTTGCCGCTGGCCTTTGCATAACCGCGTGATGCACATGGGCGAACAACGATGGAATTCGAAAAACTGCTGCGCCTGATGGTCGAAAAGGGCGGCTCTGACCTGTTTATTACTGCTGGCGTGCCGCCGTCGATGAAGGTCAACGGCAAGATCATGCCGATCACCAAGACGCCCATGTCGCCTGAGCAAACCCGTGAAACCGTGCACGCGGTGATGAACGAGCAACAGCGCCGCGACTTCACCGAAAACCATGAGTGCAACTTTGCCATTAGCGCCCGTGGCATCGGTCGTTTTCGCGTCAGCGCTTTTTATCAGCGCAACCTGGCGGGCATGGTACTACGGCGTATTGAGACCAATATCCCGACGCTGGATGAGCTGAAGCTGCCGGAAATCCTTAAGAAGCTGGCCCTGACCAAGCGCGGCTTAGTGCTGTTTGTTGGCGCGACCGGTACCGGTAAGTCGACTTCCCTGGCGGCGATGATCGGCTACCGCAACAAGAACAGCAGCGGCCACATCATCTCCATCGAAGACCCGATCGAATACATTCACCAGCACCAGAGCTGCATCGTCACCCAGCGTGAAGTGGGTATCGATACCGAGTCGTTCGAAGTCGCGCTGAAGAACACCCTGCGCCAGGCGCCGGATGTGATTCTGATTGGCGAGGTGCGCACCCGCGAGACCATGGACCACGCCGTGGCTTTCGCCGAAACCGGTCACCTGTGTTTGGCCACCTTGCACGCCAACAACGCCAACCAGGCGCTGGACCGCATCATCAACTTCTTCCCGGCGGACCGGCAGAATCAGGTGTGGATGGACCTGTCGCTCAACCTCAAGGCTATCGTTGCCCAACAGCTGATCCCAACGCCGGATGGCAAGGGGCGCCGTGCGGTGATTGAGGTGTTGATCAATACTCCGTTGGCCGCCGACCTGATTCGTAAGGGGGAGGTGCACGAGCTCAAGGCGTTGATGAAACGCTCCACCGAGCAGGGCATGCAGACCTTCGATCAGGCGCTGTACAACCTTTATAGCCAGGGTGAGATCACCTACGAAGACGCGTTGCTGTATGCGGATTCGGCGAACGACCTGCGCCTGATGATCAAGCTCGGTTCAGAAACCGATGGCGATCACCTCAGCAGCATGGCGCAAGGCTTGTCCCTAGAAGTCAGCGAGGACGATCCGGGTCGGCGTTTCCGCTGACTGGCAATGGTGTCGCGTTGGTGTGGCGGATGCGTTTGCCACCCTGGCGCGCGACAGCCTCGGCCTGGCCATCGCGCTGCGCGCCGGCGCGGGCTTGGCTCATCAGCTTTGGAATCAGCGGGCCTTCGGGCAGATTTTTCCAGAACCGCACCGGCATGTTGGTTTCCAATACGCTGCGGTTTAACCGCGCTGGATTGAAAGTGCTGCCGTAGTAGGCCAGCCACAACGCTTCACCATCATCCTCGGGCGTTTGTGCCAGGCGTTGCCACTCTGGTGGGCAGGGCTTTTGGTAATGCAGGCGCTGGCCATCCCAGTACACGCCGTCATCCGGCGTGGCAATCAACCAGGTGCTGCGTCCCAGGCGCTCGGCAAAGTGGCCGCTGGCGCTGGCCAAAATGTCGTGTGCGGGCTCATGCCAGGCCACCAGCTGTGGCCCTTCGGCGTGTCCCGGGCGTGGATGAAAGCGCAAAAAGGCATGTAAATGATGGGCTTCGCGGCGTATCGCCTTGAGCCGCTTATGCAGTTGGCTGCCGTCGAGATCGCCCGGCAGCATGGCGGCGCGATCGCCCTGGGCAACCCGCCAGAGAATCCGATAGAGCAGGCTCCAGCGATCTTCGACGCGAAAGCGTGAGGCGCTGTGCAGTAACTCCAGTAACTGCTTGGGGATACGCGGTGCCGCTGTTAGCGCGGCGGTGTTGCTGGGCACAGGTGCCTGGTCGAACAACCCACCACTGTCGCCATCACCCAGCCAGTTGATCTGATGCGGCGGTACGCCCTGCAGCAATAACGCCCGGGCAGTGTTGCGCCAGCCAGCAAAGCTGCCGTCGAAATGCGCGCTGTGCATTACCAGAGCGCCATCTGTGCCGGCGTTTCGCTGAGCTGTTGGCGCAGCAGCAGGGATTCGCGGCTGGCCTGCAGGGGGCGATAGTCCTGGGTGACGATAAAAGGCTTGGCTTTTTCCAGGGCGCAGCGCAGGCGCGTGAGGTCTTCGAAGCGGATGCGTTTCTGCCGGCGCAGGGCGACGATGCGTTTGGCGCTGAGCACGCCGATGCCCGGCACGCGGGCGATCATCGCTGGTTCAGCACGGTTGAGATCGACCGGGAAGTGCTCGCGATTGTTCAGCGCCCAGGCCAGTTTGGGGTCGATATCCAGGGCCAGGTTGCCGGGGCCGCTGAGCAGTTCATCGACCGCGAAGCCGTAACCGCGTAGCAGAAAGTCAGCCTGATACAGGCGATGTTCGCGCAGTAAGGGCGGTGCTTCAAAGGGCACGGTGTTCGGGCTTTGCGGGATAGGGCTGAACGCCGAGTAGTAGACCCGGCGCAGGCGGTAGTCGCCGTAGAGCGAGGCGGCGGTGTGCAAGATGGTGCTGTCATCGGTGGCGTCGGCGCCGATGATCATCTGCGTGCTTTGCCCGGCTGGGGCGAAGCGCGGCGCACGTTTTTCCGCACGGGCTTCGCTCTCGCCCTGATGGATCGAGTGCATGGCCTGCTTGATGGTCAGCACCTTTTTCTCTGGGGCCAGGCGGATCAGGCTGCTCTCGGTGGGCAGTTCGATATTCACGCTGAGGCGGTCGGCGTAGCGCCCGGCTTCGGCAATTAACAGCGGGTCGGCATCGGGGATGGTTTTGAGGTGGATATAGCCGCGGAACTCATGCTCTTCGCGCAGCAGCTTGGCCACGCGAATCAACTGCTCCATGGTGTAGTCCGCCGAGCGGATGATGCCCGAGCTGAGGAAGAGCCCGCTGATGCAGTTGCGCTTGTAGAAATCGAGGGTCAGGGTGACCACCTCTTCTGGGGTAAACCGCGCGCGCGGCACGTCGCTGGAGCGGCGGTTGACGCAGTACTGGCAGTCATACAGGCAGAAGTTGGTCAGCAGGATCTTCAGCAACGCTACGCAGCGTCCATCCGGGGTAAAGCTGTGGCAGATGCCCATGCCGTTGGTTGAACCTATTCCGCTTTTACCTTTGGAGCTGCGGTTTGGCGCGCCACTGCTGGCGCAGGAGGCGTCGTACTTGGCGGCGTCGGCGAGCACGGTGAGTTTTTCGATCAGTTGCATGGTGTTGCCTGCTTAACTGGCTATGCATACAGTATTTAGCAATCTTCGGCGGGCTTCAAGCGTTGATATGGCTGACGGGTGCGCTGATTTCCCCAGGCGGCGAACCTTGCGTAGAGTGTGGCGTCAGATACAACTCAGGCCATCAGGAGACACACATGCAGCGACAAGACACGCACAGCAAACTCATCGGTTATCTGCTGTGGATTTTCGGTTTTCTCGGCGCGCATCGCTTCTATTACGGCAAGCCGGTGACCGGGACCATCTGGTTCTTTACTTTCGGACTGCTGTTTATCGGCTGGATCGTCGACTTGTTTCTGATTCCGGCAATGGATCGCGAAGCTGACCTGCGCTTTACCGCCGGCGATACCGATTACAACGTGGCCTGGATTCTGCTGACCTTTCTCGGCATCTTCGGTGTGCACCGCATGTACCAGGGTAAGTGGATCACCGGGATCCTTTACCTGTTTACCGGTGGCTTGTTCCTGGTTGGCGTGCTGTATGACTTCTGGACGCTGAACGCCCAGGTGTCGATCAAGAACGCTGAGCGCAGTTAAGGTTCAGGCAAGAAAAAGCCCGCCAACTGGCGGGCTTTTTTGTGGAGTGAGGCATCACGCCTGATAGCTGATATGCCCATCCACCAGCGTGTAGCGCACCGCGCTGGGCAGGCAGTGACCGATAAACGGGCAGTTGGCCCCTTTCGAGAACCAGCTCTCACCGGCCAGGGTCGAGGCCTGTGGATCAAACAACAGCAGGTCGGCGGGCGCGCCTACGCTCAGATTACCGGCGGGTAGACGCAGTGCCTGCGCCGGGCCGTTGCTCAGGCGGGCGAGCAAGGTGGGCAGGTCGAGCAGGCCGTCCTGCACCAGACTCATGGCCAGCGGCAGGAGCAGTTGCACGCTGCTGATGCCCGGCTCGGTGGCACCGAAGGGTGCCAGCTTGGCGTCACGCTCATGCGGTTGGTGGTGGCTGGAGATGGCCGAGATCACCCCACTTTTTACCGCCGCACGCAGGCCGTCGCGGTCGGCGGCGGTGCGCAACGGTGGTTGCACGTGATACAGGCTGGAGAAATCGCTCAGTGCTTCATCAGTGAGGATCAGCTGATACAAGGCCACATCGGCGGTGACGGGTAGGCCACGGGCCTGGGCGTCGGCAATCAGCTGCGCGCCACGCGCGCTGGTCAGCTGGCTGAAGTGCGCGCGTACGCCGGTTTGCTCGACCAGCAGCAGGTCACGGGCCAGGGCCACGGTTTCCGCGCTTTCCGGAATGCCCGGCAGGCCGAGGAAGCTGGCGGTAGCGCCCTCGTGGGCCAAGCCGCCTTCGGCCAGGTCATGGTCCTGCGAGTGGAAGATCACCGTCAGGTCGAAGGTGGCGGCGTACTCCAGGGCGCGGCGCAGGGTGCGGTTATTACGGAAGCTATCCAGGCCATTACCGAAGGCCACGCAACCGGCGTCGCGCAGGGCGACCAGTTCGGCTAACTGCTCGCCTTCCAGACCTTTGCTCAACGCGCCAATCGGGAACACCTTGGTGTGCCCGGCTTCGCGGGCGCGGTCGAGAATCAGCTCGGCGACTGCCGGGGTGTCCAGCACAGGCTTGGTAAAGGGCGGGCAGCACAGGCTGGTGACGCCGCCAGCGGCCGCCGCCAGGGTTTCTGTGGCGATGCTGCCTTTGCGGCTGTAACCCGGCTCACGCAGGGCGACGTTAAGGTCGACCAGGCCAGGGGCGGCGACCAGGCCTTGGGCATCGATGGTTTGTTCGGTAACGAACCCGGCCGGCGCCTGGCCAATCGCGACGATTTTGCCGCCTTCGATATAGATATCGGCCAGCTGATCGAAGCCGCTGTTGGGGTCGATCACCCGAGCCCCGAGGATACGGATACGCATCAGTTCTGCTCCTCGGCATCTTGATTGAGTTGGCGTTGGGCGTTCTGCCCGCTCATGGTCATGGACAGCACGGCCATGCGGATGGCGATGCCATAGGTGACCTGGTTGAGAATCACTGATTGCGGACCATCGGCGACGGCCGATTCGATCTCTACCCCGCGGTTGATCGGGCCTGGGTGCATCACCAGCGCATCGGGCTTGGCCAGTTTCAGGCGCTGCTCGGTGAGGCCGAACAGGCGGTAGAACTCGCCCTCACTGGGCAGCAAGCCGCCGGTCATGCGCTCGCGCTGCAGGCGCAGCATGATCACTACATCCACGTCCTTGAGGCCGGCGGCCATGTCGCTGTAAACGGTCACGCCGTATTGCTCGATGCCGACCGGCAGCAGGGTTTTCGGCGCGATCACGCGGATATCTGGGCAGCCCAGGGTCTTCAGCGCGAGCATGTTCGAGCGCGCCACCCGCGAATGCAGGATGTCGCCGACGATGGCCACCGAGAGGTTCTCAAAGCCGCCTTTGTGCCGGCGAATGGTCAGCATGTCGAGCATGCCTTGCGTCGGATGCGCGTGACGGCCGTCACCGCCATTGATGATCGCCAGGTTCGGGCACACATGCTCGGCAATAAAGTGCGCGGCACCGGAGTCAGCGTGGCGCACAACGAAGATGTCGGCGGCCATCGCTTCGAGGTTGCGCAGGGTGTCGAACAGGGTTTCGCCCTTGCTGGTGGAGCTGGTCGACACGTTGAGGCTTATCACATCAGCGGACAAACGCTGGGCGGCCAGCTCGAAGGTGGTGCGGGTGCGTGTGGAGTTCTCGAAGAACACGTTGCACACGGTTTTGCCGCGTAGCAGCGGGACTTTCTTTACCGCGCGCGCGCCGACTTCGAGGAACGAGTCGGCGGTGTCGAGGATTTCCGTCAACAGCTCACGGGACAAGCCGTCGAGGGACAGGAAATGGCGCAGCTGGCCTTGGTCATTCAGCTGCAGCGGGCGCTTGGTGGCTAGGGTCGTCATCTGGTGAGTCTCAGTTGGCAAGCGTCTGGAGTTCGAGGGTCAGCGGCGTGGGGCCGGACAATTTTACCCGCTGATCCGCTGTCACTGACAGGGTCGCGCCAACCACATCCGGGCGTATCGGCAGCTCACGGGCATTCAGGTCGAGCAGGCTGACCAGGGTTACGCTGGCCGGGCGGCCGTAGTCGAACAATTCATTGAGCGCGGCGCGGATGGTGCGGCCGCTCATCAGCACATCGTCGATCAGCACTAAATGCTGGCCTTCAATTTCGAACGGCAGCTCGGACGGTTGCACCTGCGGGTGCAGGCCATTCTGGGTGAAGTCGTCACGGTAGAAGGACACATCGAGAATGCCCAGTGCGTCGTCGCGGCCCAGGGCTTCGAGCAGCGCCTGGGCGACCCAGACGCCGCCAGTGCGGATGCCGATAAAGCGCGGTTCGCTGATCTGCCGTTGATTCAGGTGGCGGGTCAGGGCAGCGGCCATTTGCGGTAGCAGTTCGGCCGGGTTGGGTAAGCTCATGGCAACACTCCAGATGCAATCTCAGCGGGGCTTAGCCCAGGCAATTTTCTTCAAGCCAGCCTTGCAGCAGCAGGGCGGCGGCGAGTGCATCGACGGGGCGCTCGCGGTAGCCGCTGTTCTGCCCCTGTTGCAGGCGCTGGCCCTTGGCTTCGTAGGTGGTCAGGCGTTCGTCGTGGGTGTGTACGGGCAAGTTGAAGCGGCCGTTTAGGCGGCGGGCAAATTTCTCCGCGCGATCACTCATCTCGCTTTTCGTGCCGTCCATATTCAGCGGCAGGCCGACGACGATGGCGTCCGGCTGCCATTCCTTGATCAGCGCCTCGACTTTCTGCCAGTCCGGCACACCGTTTTGCGCTTTGAGGATGCACAGCTCGCGGGCTTGGCCGGTGATGACCTGGCCGACCGCAACGCCAATTTGTTTGCTGCCGTAGTCGAAGCCCAGCAGCAGACGTAGCGGTTTTATCTTGGTTTCGGTCATCAGGCGTGCCCGGCTTGTGACGTGAGCAGGCTGAGGTTGATGCCCAGGCGAGCGGCCGCGGCATTCAGGCGCTGGTCGAAGGGCAGCTCAAACAGGATGGTGTTGTTAGCCGGGCAGGTCAGCCAGGCGTTGTCGACCAGCTCGGCTTCCAGCTGCCCGGCTTCCCAGCCGGCATAGCCGAGGGTGATCAGGTAGTTGTCTGGGCCATGGCCATCGGCAATGGCGAACAGCACGTCCTGCGAAGTCGAGAGGCTCAGCTCACCCAGTTCTAAGGTTGCCTGAAACCGTGGGCCGCTGGGGTGCAAGACAAAGCCTCGGTCGGTTTGCACCGGTCCACCGTTAAAAATCGGCAGGCTCTGGCACAGCACCGGCGGCTCGTCATCCGGGCGCAACTGCTCGAGTACGTCGGCCAGGTTGAGGCCATTGGGCTTATTAATGATCAGGCCCATGGCGCCGAATTCATTGTGGTCGATCACGTAGGTGACGGATTGCGCAAAGCGCGGATCGGCCATGTGTGGCATGGCGATCAGGAAATGGTGCTTGAGGTAGCTAGGGTTGGCGTCTTTCATGGGCGTTAGTTTCAGGCTTCAGGCCCTTGGCTTCAAGCGCGGCGCTGCAGTGCTCGGTTATGCCGGCGTGGTTCAGTTGCTCGACAGGCGGTCGCCGCGTTCAAAACGCCAGGTGCGGATGATTTCCAGGCGGTCAGCATCGGCGAGATCGCCGGTGAAGGGCGCGAACGGAGCGGCCAAGCGCACGATGCGCAGGGCGGCTTGGTCCAGCAGTGGCTGCCCGGAAGACTCCAGGACCAGCACTTCATACAAGGTGCCGTCGCGATTAATTGAGACCAATAAGCGCAGGTTGCCGTAAATGCCCTGGCGGCGTGCATCGTCGGGGTAGTTGAGGTTACCCACGCGTTCGACCTTCTTGCGCCACTCATCCTTATACCAGGCGCCCTTGTCGCGTCTGGTTGAGGCGGCGTTAAGGCGGACGATCTTCGGCCGCTTGGCATATTGCTGAACCTCCTGGGCCAGTTCGGCTTCCAGGCTGGCGATCTCCGACGACAGTTGTGCGCTGTCAAATACCAAGGTTGGCTTAGCGGGGGGCGTGGGCTTGGTTTCTTCGCGTTTGACCGGGGTTTTTTGTTGTTGCGGGCTGCGGGTGGCCACGGCGGCCTTCGGCGCTTGTTGGCTGGCAGCGGGTTGCGACGGGGCTGCGGGTGGCGTAACGCGTTTGACTTCGCTGTCCTGAAACAGCGCCTGCTCGGTGGTTTTGGGAGCGGCTTTGTGTTCCAGGGCGCCGCTGCCTTGCTGGTTATCCTGAGCAAGAAAATCCGCCTCTTTAGGCGGCTCTTCGCTCTTAAAGGTGGACAGGGTGATTTCCAGGGTTTTGCTGATCTCGCTGGGTTCGGCCAGGGTAAAACCCAGGCCGAGAATCAGCGCGGCATGCAGTACAGCGGCGAGGAACAGGGTAAAGCCCAGGCGGTCCGCCGGCTGTACGCCGGCGCTGGAAAGTTCAGGGGGTTGGGCTGCTGCGTTCATCGCATTTCGGGTCTGCTCAGGTTGCCGCGCAGTCTGCCGAGGACGCATGGAAAAGTCTATGAAGCACTGCGCGCATTGAGCTTCTCGGCGATTTTGTCCATCAGGCGTTCGCCGATGCGCGTATCGAAGGCGGCGTCGATCTCACGGATGCAGGTCGGGCTGGTGACGTTGATCTCGGTCAGGTGCTCGCCGATTACGTCCAGGCCCACGAACAGCAGGCCTTTCTCGCGCAGGGTTGGACCTACGGCAGCCGCGATTTCACGGTCGCGTTCGGTCAGCGGCCTGGCTTCGCCACGCCCGCCGGCGGCAAGGTTGCCGCGCGTTTCGCCGGCCGCCGGAATGCGCGCCAGGCAATAGGGCACCGGCTCACCGTCGATCATCAAGATGCGCTTGTCGCCATCTTTTATGCCCGGCAGGTAACCCTGGGCCATGATCTGCTGCTGGCCGTGGTTGGTCAGGGTTTCGAGAATCACCGAAAGGTTGGGATCGCCCTCGCGGTGACGAAATATCATCGATCCGCCCATACCATCGAGTGGTTTGAGAATGATGTCACGCTGCTCGCTGGCAAACTCGCGCAGAATGTCGGCTCTGCGACTGACGATGGTCGGCGGGGTGTATTGGCTGAACTGGGTGGCAAAGTACTTTTCATTACAGTCGCGCAGACTTTGCGGGCGGTTGACCACCAGTGTGCCGGCTTGCTCGGCTTGTTCCAGCAGGTAGGTGGAGTAGACGAACTCGTTATCGAAGGGCGGGTCCTTGCGCATCAGGATCACATCCAACTCGCTTAGCGCGACATCCTGCTCACTGCCCAGCTCGAACCAGCGTTGCGGGTCGTTGAACACCTTAAGCTCTGCAAGCCGGGCACGTGCTTCACCCTTGGCTTGGTAAAGGTCTTTTTGCTCCATATAAAAGAGGGTCCAGCCGCGCGCTTGAGCGGCCAGCAGCATGGCCAGCGAACTGTCCTTTTTGAAGGCGATCTGGGCGATGGGATCCATGACAATGCCGAGGCGGACGCTCATGGCGGTGTTCTCCGTAAAATGGCAGTGATTAAGTGTGCTAAGGCGTAATGTGGCGTCAGGGTGGCGCTGACAAGTCGGGTGGTCAAGGAAAAACCTTGGCCCCGTGCGGCTTATAGATTGCATCTAGAGAGTGTGCTAAAAAGGCCCGGGTATTGGGTTGTAGCCCATCGGTGGCAGGGCCTCAGGCGCACTGATATAACGCAAAAATAACGACTCACCGAGGCGATGGTAGGGCAAACATGGAACAGCATTCCGAGGGTTTGAGGGTGATGGTGATCGACGATTCGAAAACGATTCGTCGTACCGCGGAAACCCTGCTGAAAAAGGTGGGCTGCGAGGTAATTACCGCAGTTGATGGCTTCGATGCCTTGGCAAAGATCGCTGACACCCATCCAAATATCATTTTTGTCGACATCATGATGCCGCGGCTCGATGGCTATCAGACATGCGCCTTGATCAAGAACAACAGCGCTTTCAAATCCACTCCGGTGATCATGCTGTCTTCCAAAGACGGCCTGTTCGACAAAGCTAAGGGCCGTATCGTCGGCTCCGATCAATACCTGACCAAGCCTTTCAGTAAAGAAGAGCTGCTCGGGGCGATCAAAGCCCATGTGCCTGACTTTGTACCGGTGGAACAAGCGTCCTGACGCCCGGCTAAACAGCTGCGCGTCGTTTAAAAGTATTGGGAAACACCATGGCTCGAATTCTGATTGTTGATGACTCCCCGACTGAAATGTACAAGCTGACCGCCATGCTGGAAAAGCACGGCCATCAGGTACTGAAAGCGGAAAACGGCGCTGACGGCGTTGCCCTGGCCCGCCAGGAAAAGCCCGATGCCGTGCTGATGGATATCGTTATGCCGGGCCTCAACGGTTTCCAGGCAACCCGCCAGCTGACCAAGGATGCGGACACCAGCCACATCCCGGTCATCATCGTCACCACCAAGGATCAGGAAACCGACAAGGTGTGGGGCAAGCGCCAAGGCGCTAAGGATTACCTGACCAAGCCGGTGGATGAAGACACCTTGGTTAAAACTTTGAATGCGGTCTTGGCTGGTTAAAACCGATTCAGTGCGCAACTAAAAAAGCATAAGGCCGCAGCTGGCATGTCGGACGCGCAAACACCATTTCAAACCCTCCTGGACATCGACACGCTCTGTCGCGCGCTGGCGGCTGGCTTGCCTTCGCAGCAGGCCGTTGTGCAGACCTGGAGCGGTATCGGTTTTCGCATGGGCGAGCGCTTTTTTGTGGCGCCCATGGGCGAGGTTGGCGAGGTGCTGCATGAGCCGCGCCATACCCTGCTACCTGGCGTGAAGAGCTGGGTGAAGGGCGTGGCCAACGTGCGCGGCCGCTTGCTGCCAGTGATGGACCTGTGCGGCTTCTTCGGTAATGACTTGTCGCCGCTGCGCAAGAAACGCCGCGTGTTGGTGGTGGATCACCAGGATGTCTTTGCCGGCCTTACGGTCGATGAAGTATTCGGTATGCAGCATTTCCCTGTGGACACCTTCTCCGAGCAGCTGCCGCCGCTCGAAGCGTCCATCACCCCTTTTATCCACGGAGTCTTTCAACGTGAACAGCCCTGGCTGGTGTTCAGCCCACACGCGCTGGCCCAAAACCCGGGTTTTCTCGACGTGGCGTATTAACAGTTTATCGGTGGGGTCGGCATTGCCGGCCTTTTGGCGTTACATGGGAACCGTAGTGCGGTCGGTCCAGGCGGGGGCCAGTAAATGAAAAAACTAAATGCAGGTAATTTGTTAGCAGGTGCGCGCAGCAGCACATTGATCGCGGGGTTGTTTATCGCCCTGATCGTGTCGATTGTGTTGTTGTTCGCCAACTTCGCCTACATCAACACCCAATCCAACTACGACACGGAGTACATCGGTCACGCCGGCGAGTTGCGCGTTCTGTCCCAGCGTATTGCCAAGAACTCCTCCGAAGCTGCAGCCGGTACGCCAGAAGCATTCGGTTTGCTGCGTGACGCCCGTAACGACTTTCAGGCGCGTTGGGGCTATTTGACCGACGGTAACCCTGAAACCGGCTTGCCAGCCGCCCCCGAGTCACTGCAACCGCAGATGGCTGCAGTGCAGCAGGACTGGGATACGCTGCGGCAGAACACCGACGCCATCCTGGCGAACGAGCAGACCGTGCTGTCGCTGCACCAGGTAGCGGCCACCCTGGCCGAAACCATTCCGCAGCTGCAGGTCGAGTATGAAGAAGTGGTCGACATTCTGCTGGAAAGCGGCGCGCCGGCTGCGCAGGTCTCGGTTGCTCAGCGTCAGTCCTTGCTGGCAGAACGTATCCTCGGTTCGGTCAACAAGGTACTGGCCGGTGACCAGGACTCGGTACAGGCCGCTGACATGTTCGGCCGTGATGCCAGTCTGTTCGGGCGTGTATTGAATGCGATGCTGGAAGGCAACGCCGCCATGGAAATTGCCCAGGTGAGCGATGCTGAGGCACTTGAGCGTCTGGCAGAAATTTCCGAACTGTTCGAGTTCGTTTCCGGTTCGGTGGACGAGATTCTCGAAACCTCACCTGAACTGTTCCAAGTGCGTGAGTCGGCGAACGTGATCTTCACGGTTTCGCAGACCCTATTGGACAAAGCCTCTGACCTGGCTGCCGGCTTCGACGGGTTGGCCACTGGCCGCACCCTCAATACCTTAATCGGTTATGTGTTGGCCGCCCTGGCACTGGGCTCGATCATCCTGATCGGTCTGGTCATGGTGCGTGAAACCAACAGCCGCCTGGCGTCCACTGCCGAGAAAAACGAGCGTAACCAAACGGCGATTCTGCGTCTGCTCGACGAAATCGCTGACCTTGCTGACGGTGACTTGACCGTGGCTGCGACGGTAACCGAGGACTTCACCGGTGCCATCGCCGACTCCATCAACTACTCCATCGATCAGCTGCGTGACCTGGTCGCCACGATCAACCTGACCGCCGTTCAGGTAGCCGGTGCAGCCCAGGAAACCCAGGCCACGGCGATGCACTTGGCGGAAGCGTCCGAGCACCAGGCCCAGGAAATTGCTGGTGCGTCGGCGGCAATCAACGAAATGGCCGTGTCGATTGACCAGGTATCGGCGAACGCCTCGGAGTCCTCTGCGGTAGCAGAGCGTTCCGTAGCCATCGCCAACAAGGGCAACGAAGTGGTGCACAACACCATCACCGGCATGGATAACATCCGTGAGCAGATCCAAGACACCTCCAAGCGGATCAAGCGCCTCGGTGAATCGTCCCAGGAGATTGGTGACATCGTTAGCCTGATTAACGACATTGCTGACCAGACCAACATCCTCGCACTGAACGCCGCGATCCAGGCTTCCATGGCCGGTGACGCGGGTCGAGGCTTCGCCGTGGTAGCGGACGAAGTACAGCGCCTCGCAGAACGTTCGTCTGCGGCAACCAAGCAGATTGAAGCACTGGTTAAGACGATTCAGACCGACACCAACGAAGCCGTTATCTCGATGGAGCAAACGACTTCCGAAGTGGTGCGCGGTGCGCGTTTGGCGCAGGACGCCGGGGTGGCACTGGAAGAGATCGAGAAGGTATCGAAAACCCTTGCGGCCTTGATTCAGAACATCTCCAACGCTGCTCGTCAGCAAGCCTCTTCGGCGGGCCATATTTCCAACACGATGAACGTGATTCAGGAAATTACTTCGCAAACCTCATCCGGTACCACGGCCACCGCCAAGAGCATTGGTAACTTGGCCAAGATGGCCAGTGAGATGCGTAAGTCGGTATCCGGCTTTACCTTGCCGGGTGGGGAGCAGGCTTAATCCACTGCCGTGCGACGGGTTGAAAAGCCTGTCGCACCGAGGCGATGGCCGTGAGCGAGGGGCACAACATGCGGTCAGGCGTTTGGGCCTTGCAGCCCCTAGCAGACATGACAGCCACGGAATTTCGTGACTGGCAGGCCTTGCTTGAGGAACGCACTGGCGTTGTTCTCAATGAGCAGCGGCAGGTGTTTCTGCAAACCAACCTCAGTGCACGCATGCGCGAGCTGGGTGTGGTGGATTACGCCACGTATTACCAGCAGGTAACCGACGGCCCGCGCGGAGCGGTGGAGTGGTCGACCCTGCTGGATCGTCTGACCGTGCAAGAAACCCGTTTCTTTCGTCATCGCCCCTCCTTTGATGTGCTCGAGGGCTATTTGCGCGAGCGTTTGCAGCAGGGTATGACCCGGCCATGGGCGCTGTGGAGTGTGGGATGCGCCAGTGGCGAAGAGCCTTATTCACTGGCCATCAGTGCAGCCGAGGTGCTGCGCGAACATGAACACCCGGATCATTTTGGGGTAACAGGCACCGACATCAGCCTGAATGCCCTGAGCAAAGCGCGGGATGGCCAATATGGCGCGCGCCGTCTGGAGCAGTTAGATGCCGATCTGTGCCAGCGCTACTTCCTGGCCCAGGACGATGGACGTTTCAAAGTGCAGCCGAGTCTGGCCGCGCGGGTGTGTTGCGCACGGCTCAATGTATTGGAGCTGGCCAAGGCACCTATGTCCGGAATGGACGTTATTTTTTGTCAGAACTTGTTGATCTATTTTCGTCGCTGGCGTCGCCGCGAGATCCTCAACCGCCTGGCCGAGCGCCTGGCGCCCGGAGGACTGCTGGTGGTGGGAGTGGGCGAAGTAGCAGGTTGGCAGCATCCGGAGTTGATCCCGGTGGCCGACGAGCGAGTGCTGGCGTTTACCCGCAAGGGATAAGGCAGAGCCAAGTATATGAGTGGAGTGGCTATGGGTGATCGGCACGATTATGTCGCCCTGGAATGGGTCAAGGGCGAGATCGCGGAAACCCTCAAGCAGGCGCGACAGGCGCTTGAGGCGTTCGTCGAGAATCCCCAGGATGCCTCGCGCATGCGTTTCTGCCAGACCTATGTGCACCAGGTGCTGGGTACCCTGCAGATGGTCGAATTCTTCGGTGCGGCGCTGCTGGCTGAGGAAATGGAGCAGCTGGCCGGCGCCCTGATTGATGGCCGGGTGACCAACCAGGGTGAAGCCCTGGAAGTGCTGATGCAGTCGATTCTGCAGCTGCCGGTCTACCTGGACCGTATCCAGACGGCTCGCCGCGACCTGCCGATGGTTGTGCTGCCTCTGCTCAATGACCTGCGCGCCGCGCGTGGGGAAAAACTGCTCTCGGAAACCAGCCTGTTTGCCCCGGATATGTCCGGCGCCACGCCAGCGCTGCCCCATGAAACCATTGACCAGCTGCGCACTGCCGAACTGCCGGTGTTGCTGCGTAAGCTGCGGCAGATGCTGCAAATGGCACTGGTTGGGGTTATTCGGGGGCAAGATGTGCCGACCAACCTGGGCTATATGGCGCGGGTTTTTGCGCGGCTGGAGAACCTTTGTAAAGATTCACCGCTCGGGCCGCTGTGGCAGATCGCCTCGGGTGTGGTCGAGGGGCTGGCCAACGGCAGCGTGGCCAACGGCTCGTCTGTGCGTACCCTGTTGCGCCAGGTCGACAAAGAACTCAAACGCCTGCTTGAACAGGGCGCCGATGGCCTGAACCAGCCAGCGCCTGTTGAACTGAGCAAGAACCTGTTGTTCTACGTGGCTAAATCGTCGGCGCAGTCGCCGCGCGTGCGCAGCCTTAAAGAGCAGTACCGCCTCGACGAGGCATTGCCAGACAGCGATATTGTCGACGAGGAGCGCGCCCGCCTGGCAGGCCCTGATCGTGATGCCATGCGCTCTGTTGTGGCCGCACTTTGTGAAGAGCTGGTGCGGGTCAAAGACAGCCTCGATTTATTCGTGCGCAGCGACCGTACTCAAGTCACCGACTTGGAGACACTAGCCGCTCCGCTCAAGCAGATTGCCGACACCCTAGCGGTCTTGGGCTTTAGCCAGCCGCGCAAAGTTATTGTGGATCAGCTTGATGTCGTCAATGGCCTGGTCAAAGGCCAGGGTGAGCCGAGCGACGCGGTATTGATGGATGTTGCCGGCGCCCTGCTGTACGTCGAAGCAACCCTGGCCGGCATGGTCGGCCCTGCCCAGGATGGCCGCCGCGAAGAAAGCCACCTGCCCACCACCGACGTGGCACAAATTCACCAGTTGGTGATCAAGGAAGCGCGTAACGGGCTGGAGCAGGCTAAAGACGCGATCATCGAATTTATCGCCTCGCAGTGGAACCACGAACACTTGGCCCGCGTGCCCGAACTGTTAACGCAGGTGCGCGGCGGCTTGGCGATGATTCCCCTGCAGCGCGCCGCTGAGCTACTTAACGCCTGCAACCGCTATATCCAAGAGCAGTTACTGGCACGCAAAGCGGTGCCCAACTGGCAAAACCTCGATACCCTGGCGGATGCCATAACCAGCGTCGAGTACTACCTTGAGCGCTTGAGTGAGGACCACGCCAGCCAGGGCGACCTGATCCTTGACGTGGCCGAAGAAAGCCTGGAAAACCTCGGCTACCCGCTGAAAGAAAAGCCGTCGATTCTTGATCGTGTCGAGCCGCCGCTAGAAAGCTTCGCGCCACTGGCCGATCCGCTGGACGATATGGACGTGCTCAGCGCCGAGCCTGAGCAACTGAGTGATAGCGAACTCAACCCATCGCCTGCTGGTGATGAGCTGCTCAACCTGGATTTCTCGGACGAGTTCAGCATTGAGTTTGCCGATCTGGATTCAGCAGCACTGCAGCCACCATCGACTGACAGTGAATTGATCGACTTCGCCAGCGATCTGACTGATGTCGAGCCGCTGCCTATGGCTGAAATGCCGGAGGAACCGGCTTTTGCAGGTGAAGAGCTGCAACTGGGCAGCTTTGATCTGGATGACAGTGATAGCCCAGCCAACTGGAACGAAGCGGAACTGGCTGCCCTCGAGTTACCTGAGGTCGCCCTGCCCAGTGCACCGCTGATTGAAGATCCAGCACAACCTGTCGCCGAAAAAGCCCTGTCGTTGGCCGATGTGATGGCCGCGCCCGTGCAGGCGATCAACCCGCCCGCGCATGATGTGCCACCCAGCTTGCTGCCACCCCCGGCCGATGAAGAACCGCTCGATGAAGAGCTGTTGGAAGTCTTTACCGAAGAAGTGGGCGAAGTACTCGAAACCATCGCTGAGTACTTTCCACAGTGGTGCGCCGACACGGATAACAAAGAGGCGCTGACCGAAATCCGTCGTGCCTTCCACACCCTCAAGGGCAGTGGCCGCATGGTCCGCGCGTTGGTCATTGGTGAGTTGGGCTGGTCGATTGAAAACCTGCTTAACCGCGTGCTTGACCGTAGCATTAAACCTGGCGCCGACGTGCAGCAGGTCATCGCTGATGTAGTCGCCCTGATGCCAGCCCTGGTCGATGAGTTTGCCAACAAGGCCCAGCGCCAGCGTGACGATGTTGATCACCTGGCGGCTACTGCCCATGCGCTGGCTAAAGGCCAAACCCCGGTAAAACCGCAGGCCGCGCCCGAGCCGGTCGCGCAGCCCGAGGGCCGCCCAGTTGTTAGCGCCTCGCCTGTTGAAGACGATGAGGGGCTGGACCCGCAGTTGCTGGAAATCTTCCGCAATGAAGCCGAGATGCACCTCGATACCCTGGTTGGCTTCCTGGCTGACTGTGCCCAGGAACTGCCGCAGCCCGTTACAGATGATCTGCAGCGTGCCCTGCACACGCTCAAGGGCAGCGCGTCGATGGCCGGTATTCTGCCGGTGGCCGAGATTGCCTCGCCGCTGGAGAAGCTGGTTAAGGAATTCAAAACCAACTTAATTCCCATGGATTTGGCCGAAGCGGAGCTGCTCAGCAGCGCGGAGAAACTTTTTCGTTTGGGTCTTGAACAGCTGGAAAGCCAACCGCTTGCTGAGTTGCCGGGCGCAGTCGAGTTCCTTGAGCGCGTGCAAAAGCTGCACAACGAGCGTCTCGAGCATGCCGAGAACAGCCGCCAAAGCGAGCCGGGTGGTGAAAAGCGCGACCCGCAGATGATCGGCATCTTCCTCGCCGAAGGCATGGACATCCTGCTCGATGCCGAAGACTTGCTGCGCAAATGGCGCGAACACCCATCTGAGCGCCAGGAACTGAGTTCCCTGCTGGACGAGCTGACCACCCTCGGCCGCGGTGCCGAGATGGCCGAGTTGCCGCAGATTGATGAACTCTGCGAAGCCCTGCTCGACCTCTATGGTGCGGTCGAAGAAGGCCGTCTGGCCGTCAGCGAGCGCTTCTTCAGTGAAGCCGAACAAGCCCATGAAGCCCTGATTGGCATGATGGATCAGGTCGCTGCGGGCTTGCAGGTTAGCGCTGCGCCTGAGCGCGTGAGCGCGCTGCGCGATTTGCTGATGCAAGCGCTGGACCCTAATACCCTGGCTCTGCTGTCCAATAACGGTGCGGCCGGTATCGAGATTGTCGAGCTGGCCGACGCCACCGCCGCACTCGAAGCGCTCAGCCTGGCTGAGCCGGATGAGCTAATTGAACCATTCGCGCTTGAAGCCGCCGACGGCGAAGAGTGGCCTGCGCCTACCGATGCGGTCAGCGAGGCCCATACCGAGCCGCCGGCTGCTGCGCTTTACGAATCGCTCGATGAAGAAATGGTCGCGATCTTCCTTGAGGAAGCCGTCGATATCCTGGACAGCTCCGGTCAGGCGCTGGAGCGCTGGTTGGCCGACCCGGACAACAAAGCCGCACTGTCCTCGCTGCAGCGTGACCTGCACACCCTCAAGGGGGGCGCGCGCATGGCTGAGATTCGTCCGATTGGTGATCTCGCCCATGAGCTTGAATCCCTCTACGAAGGCTTGGTTGACCGCCGCTACAGCTTCTCGCAGCCCTTGGCGAGCCTGTTGCAACAAAGTCATGACAGCCTTGCGCACCTGTTGGAGCAACTGCAGGCGCGCACCGCCATGCCCCTGCCTGAGGAGTTGATTGAGGCTATCCGCAGTTTCCGTCAGAGCGGCGGGCAGACCTTGCCAGCCAACGTGGAAGCCCTTGCGCTTGAAGCCGAAGCCGAAGCCGAAGCCGAAGCGTTGCCGGTGAGCGAGTTTGAATGGTCTGCATCTGATGATTCCAGCGAACGGTTGGACGTTGACGAGGAGATCGATTTTGCAATCCTTGCGGACACGCCGCAGGAAACCGAAGTAAGCGAACTACCAGGCTTTGAAGAACAAACGCTTGAGCCTGAACCTGAGCCCGAAGTGGAGCGTGTGGCGCCGCAGACGATTGAGCCCGCGCCCGAGGCCGTGGCGGCCTCTACTGGCGTTGATGACGGGCGCGATCCAGAGTTGGTGGAAATCTTCCTTGAGGAAGGCTTCGACATCATCGACAGCGCCGGTGCGGCGCTGCAACGCTGGATGGACGACGTCAATAACAGCCTTGAGCTGGAATCCTTGCAGCGTGATCTACACACCCTCAAGGGTGGCGCGCGCATGGCTGAAATCCGCGAAGTTGGTGACCTAGCCCACGAGCTTGAGTTCCTTTACGAAGGCCTTGGCGATGGTCGTTTACGCGCCAGCCAAGCGTTGTTCAGCTTGCTTCAGGGCTGTCACGACAGCCTGGCAGAAATGCTTGAAGCGGTGCGCGCTAAGCATGACGTGCCCAGTGGCGATGCCCTGATCGAAACCATAAAGCGTTTTCGCGCTAACCCGGATGAACAGCTGAGCATGCCGTCCTCGGTTGCCCTCAAGGCCGTCGAGGCGCAGCAGGATGACGATGCTGAATCGGATATCCTCGACATCTTCCTTGAAGAAGCGGATGACCTGCTCGAAGCCATGGAAGTGGCTATCGGCCGCTGGGAGGCTGACCGTGAAGACGGCGCCGCCATCGACGACATGCTGCGCATTCTGCACACCCTCAAAGGGGGCGCGCGCCTGGCCGGGCAGAAACGCCTAGGCGACCTCACCCACAACCTTGAACAACACCTGACCGAAGCGCAGGTTCAGGGCGCGCCGTGGCCGAAAAGCTTGTTTGTTGATGTGCAGTCGGGTTTTGAAGGCTTGCAGCAAGAGCTTGAGCTGCTGCGCCAACGCCTGAATGCCAGCCTGCTTGACGAGGCCGCGAGTGCGCAAGCGCCGGCCGCTGAGCAAGCCGCGCGCCTGCCGCAGCTGAGCTCACCTATTGTCGCGGCCAGCGCCATGCCCGCCAAAGAGCTGGTGGCCAAGGTGCTGCCGTTTGTGCGCCGTGCCGAAGAGGCTGCGCAAGAAGCCGCTTCCCGTCGCGCGCCGCAGGAGCTGGTTAAGGTCCCTGCCGAGTTGCTTGAAGGCCTGGTTAACCTGGCCGGTGAAACCTCGATTTTCCGGGGCCGGGTCGAGCAACAGGTGAGCGACTTCAGTTTCACCCTGAGTGAAATGGAAGCCACCATCGACCGCGTGCGCGACCAGTTGCGTCGCCTTGATACCGAAACCCAGGCGCAAATTCTCAGCCGTATTGAGGCTGAAGCCGAGCGGATGGGCTATGAGGATTTCGACCCGCTGGAAATGGACCGCCACTCGCAATTGCAGCAGCTCTCGCGCGCCCTGTTTGAGTCGGCCTCCGACTTGCTCGACCTGAAAGAAACCCTGGCCGCGCGTAACCGCGATGCGGAAACCCTGTTGCTGCAACAGGCGCGGGTCAACTCCGAACTGCAGGAAGGCCTGATGCGCACGCGCATGGTGCCTTTCGACCGCCTGGTGCCGCGCCTGCGCCGTATCGTGCGGCAGATTTCCGGTGAGCTGGGCAAACAGGTTGAGTTTGTCGTCGGCAACGCTGATGGCGAGATGGACCGTACCGTACTCGAACGGATCGTCGCGCCGCTGGAGCATATGCTGCGCAACGCCGTCGACCACGGCATTGAAGCCGCTGATGTACGTCGTGCTGCCGGCAAGCCGGAGCAGGGCACCATTCGCCTCGGGTTGGGCCGTGAGGGCGGCGATATCGTGTTGACCCTCGCCGATGACGGCGGCGGCATTCGCCTGGAGGCGGTTAAGCGCAAAGCCATCGAGCGCGGCTTGATGGGCGCCGACTCGGACCTCACCGACTACGAAGTGCTGCAGTTTATTCTTGAAGCCGGTTTCTCCACCGCCGAGAAGGTCACGCAGATTTCCGGCCGTGGCGTCGGTATGGACGTGGTCCACTCCGAGGTCAAACAGCTGGGCGGCTCGATGAGCATCGAGTCGATTCCGGGCGCTGGCACCACGTTCACCATTCGCCTGCCGTTCACCGTGTCGGTTAACCGTGCGCTGATGGTGCTCTCGGGTGAAGACCTCTATGCCATTCCGCTGAACACCATCGAAGGCATCGTGCGGGTCTCCCCGTACGAATTGGAAGCCTACTACGCGCCGGATGCACCGCGCTTCGAGTACGCCGGGCAGAGCTATGAGCTGCGCTACCTGGGCGACCTGCTGAATAACGGCCAACAGCCCAAGTTGGTTGGCCAGAGCCTGCCGCTGCCGGTGATTCTGGTGCGCTCCAAGGAGCACGCCGTGGCCGTGCAGGTTGACTCCCTGGCCGGTTCACGCGAGATCGTGGTGAAGAGCCTCGGCCCGCAGTTTGCCGGTGTCCCCGGGATTTCCGGTGCGACTATTCTCGGTGACGGTCGCGTGGTGGTCATTCTCGATCTGTTGGCGACCATTCGCGTGTTGCACGCGCACCTGCTCATTCAGCAGCAGCCGCGCCAGCTCAAGCAATCGGCCACGGCGGCAGAGATCGAAGCGGATCGGCCGACCCTGGTCATGGTGGTCGACGACTCGGTCACCGTGCGTAAGGTCACCAGCCGTCTGCTCGAGCGTAACGGCATGAACGTGCTGACCGCCAAGGACGGTGTGGATGCCATCTCGCAGCTGCAGGAGCGCAAGCCCGACATCATGCTGCTGGACATCGAAATGCCGCGTATGGACGGTTTCGAAGTGGCCACCCTAGTGCGCCACGACGAAGGCCTGAAAGATTTGCCGATCATCATGATCACCTCGCGTACCGGTGAAAAACACCGTGAGCGGGCCATGAGCATCGGCGTTAACGAGTACCTAGGTAAGCCTTATCAAGAGTCCTTGCTGCTCGAAACTATTCAACAACTGGTGGGCCGCCGCCCGGTAAACCGCACATGACTGAGAAAACTGCTGCCCGTATCGCAGTGATTGCCGACACCTCGCTGCAGCGCCATGTGCTGCAGCAGGCGTTAACCGGCAGCGGCTATCAGGTGGTGATGAACAGCGATCCGGTCCGTCTTGACCAGGAAACCCTGAGCGCCTGCGAGACCGACCTGTGGTTGGTCGATCTGGCGCAGTCAGACGATTCGCCGCTGATCGACAGCCTTATGGAAACGACCCTGGCGCCCGTTTTGTTTGGCGAAGGCCATGCCCCCGAGCGTCATTCGGAAAACTACCCGCGCTGGGAACGCCGCCTGTTCGGCAAATTGAAGAAGCTGGTTGGCGATCCGTCTCAGGCTGTCGGCCCAAGCCTGGAAGCCTTACTGGCTGACGCGCAGCGCCCATCGCGCCTGGATCTGCCGGCGGCTTTAGCCGATACACCACTGGTGGCCGGTGAGCCGGCACGTCAGGTGTGGTTGCTGGCGGCCTCCTTGGGCGGCCCTGCTGCGGTAAAAGCCTTTTTGGATGCCTTGCCGGGCGGTCTGCCGGTGGGCTTCGTGTATGCACAACACATCGATGCAAGTTTTGAGAACAAGCTGCCGCAAGCGGTGGGGCGACACAGCCAGTGGCACGTTAACCCAGCGCGAGACGGCGACGCATTGCGTTGTGGTGAAGTGGTGGTGGTGCCGATCAGCCATGAGCTGGGCTTCAATGACCAAGGCCAGATGCAGATCGCCGAGCATGGCTGGCCAGAACCCTACAGCCCATCGATTGATCAAATGATGCTCAATTTAGCCCAGCATTTCGGCGCAATGAGCGGCGTGATCGCCTTCAGCGGGATGGGCAGCGATGGCACGGCGGCGGCGGCTTATGTACGCCGTCAGGGCGGGCTGATCTGGACCCAGCGTGCCGACAGTTGCGTCTGCCCTAGTATGCCGGACAGCCTGCGTGAAGGCGGCTACAGCAGCTTCAGCGGTGACCCGCGTGAGCTGGCAGCAGCCCTTGTCACCCACTTGGCCGAGCAGTGCCGTTAATCCAGGGCCATGCCCTGTACAGGATATTTTCATGAGCCAAGCCATTGCCACCCAGAATAGCGTCAGTAGCCTTACCGGCCTGTTGATGCCGCTGACTGACCGCACATTGTTGTTGCCCAACGTGGCAGTGGCCGAGCTGATTCCCTATCGCGCGCCGCAGGTCAGTGAAGGCATGCCCAGCTGGTTTCTGGGGCAAATTGCCTGGCGTGATTTGCGCCTGCCGCTGCTCTCCTTCGAGGCCGCTTCCGATGGTCAGGCGACGGTCAGCCCAGGCTCGCGGGTAGCGGTGATCAATGCCTTGGGCGGTCGTCCGGCGGTCAAATTTATTGCCGTGCTGGTGCAGGGCATTCCGCGCTCGATCAAGGTCGGTGCCGAGCTGGTGCGCGCGGATGTCGCCTTGTCGCCGCTGGAGCTGGATGCGGTGCAGTTTGGCGAGGCGGTATTAAAGATCCCGGACTTACTCGGGTTGGAGCAGAAGCTGGCGGATGCTGGATTGATCTGACCGACAACAAACAAAAAGCCCGCGTTAGCGGGCTTTTTTATGGCTTGAGCTGAGAGCCTTTATACGATCTCGCGAGCTAGAGTCCGGCAAGGCAAAAAACGGCAAGGAAGCGGAGTGTACTTTTGTACAAGAGCATTCCGACTGGGCTCGCATCCGAGCCGGTTTTTAACGCAGCAGGGCCGACGCGCAGCCGATCGTAGGAAGGCTCTTAGAAATCGCCCCACAACTGCTGCGCCACACTGAGTGCCACCACTGGTGCAGTCTCCGTGCGCAGCACACGCGGGCCGAGGCGGGCGGCGTGGAAGCCCTGGGTTTTGGCCAAGGCAACTTCGCTCTCGTTCAGGCCGCCTTCCGGGCCGATCAGAAAGGCCAGCGACGTAGGCTGCGGATGGCTGGCCCAGGGCTCGGCGACCGGGTGCAACACCAGCTTGAGTTCGGCGGTTACCTGGTCCAGCCAATCGTTCAGGCTGATCGGTGGATGAATAATCGGCAGCACCGAGCGACCGCATTGCTCGCAGGCGCTGATCGTCACTTGCCGCCAGTGCGCCATGCGCTTGTCGGCGCGTTCATCTTTGAGGCGCACCTCACAGCGCTCGCTGACGATCAGGCTAATTTCATTGGCGCCCAGCTCGGTGGCTTTCTGAATCGCCCAATCCATCCGCTCGCCGCGCGACAGGCCCTGGCCTAGGTGAATGTGCAGGGGCGATTCAGCCTGGCCGGGGAACGCTTCGCGCAACTCAACGCGCACGTTTTTCTTGCCCACTTCGATCAGTTCGCCCAGGTATTCCTGACCGCTGCCGTCGAACAGTTGCACCGCATCGCCCACGGTATGGCGCAGCACACGGCCAATATAGTGAGCCTGGGCTTCCGGCAGCTCGTGCTGGCCGATGGACAGAGGGGCGTCGATAAAGAAACGGGATAGGCGCATAAGAGGTGAACCTAGAGTAAAAGCGCGAATTCTAGCCGTAGGCTGTGCTGTGCGCATTGAGATCCGGAGGGTGGATGACGCTCTTTTCATCCACCGTATATCGCAAGGGTGGATGGGTGAAGCGTCAGCTACGCGCCCCGATCCAGCCTACATCAGCCCGGATCGCGAAAGCCGGGGTAGTTGCCGTTGCCCTGCGCCACGCTGACCGAGGTGCGGGTGGCGAGGTCGATACCTTCGCTGGCCACTTCCGCGAGAAAGTCGATCTGCTCAGGGGTAATCACGTAAGGCGGCAGGAAGTACACCACGCTGCCCAGCGGGCGCAGCAGTGCACCGCGCTCCAGCGCGTGCTGATAAACCTTGAGGCCACGGCGTTCCTGCCAGGGGTAAGCGGTCTTGCTGGCCTTGTCCTGGACCATTTCGATGGCCAGAGCCATACCGGTTTGGCGCACCTCGGCAACATGCGGATGGTCGGCCAGGTGTGCGGTGGCGCTGGCCATCCGTGCGGCCAGGGCTTTGTTGGCCTCGATTACATTGTCCTGTTCGAAGATATCCAGGGTCGCCAGGGCAGCTACGCAGGCCAGCGGATTGCCGGTGTAGCTGTGCGAGTGGAGGAAGGCGCGCAGGGTCGAATAGTCGTCGTAGAACGCCTGGTACACCGCGTCGGTGGTCAGACAGGCGGCCAGCGGCAGATAGCCGCCAGTCAGGGCTTTCGAGAGGCAGAGGAAATCCGGGCGGATGCCGGCCTGTTCGCAGGCAAACATCGTCCCGGTGCGGCCGAAGCCGACGGCAATCTCGTCGTGGATCAGGTGCACGCCATAGCGGTCGCAGGCCTCACGCAGCAGCTTGAGGTAGATCGGGTGGTACATGCGCATGCCGCCGGCGCCCTGGATCAGCGGCTCGACAATCACCGCCGCCACCTCATGACCGTGCTCGGCCAAGGTTTGCTCCATATGGGCAAACATGGCGCGCGAATGGGCTTCCCAGCTCATGCCGTCGGGGCGGAAGTAGCAATCCGGGCTGGGCACCTTGATGGTGTCGAGCAGCAGCGCCTTGTAGGTGTCGGTAAACAGCGCCACATCGCCCACCGACATCGCTGCGATGGTTTCGCCGTGATAACTGTTGGAGAGGGTGACGAAGCGTTTTTTCGCCGGCTGGCCGACGTTGAGCCAGTAGTGAAAGCTCATCTTCAATGCGACTTCGATGCAGGATGAGCCGTTGTCGGCGTAGAACACCCGGTCCAAGCCCGCTGGGGTCATGTTGACTAGACGCTCGGACAGCTCGATCACCGGCTGATGGCTAAAGCCGGCGAGGATCACGTGCTCCAGCTGATCGACCTGATCCTTGATGCGTTGGTTGATCCGGGGGTTGGCGTGACCGAACACGTTGACCCACCAAGAACTCACCGCATCGATATAGCGCTTGCCGTCAAAGTCCTCCAGCCACACGCCTTCGCCGCGTTTGATCGGCACCAGCGGCAGCTGCTCGTGGTCTTTCATTTGCGTGCAGGGGTGCCAGAGTACTTTCAGGTCACGCTGCATCCACTGGTCATTCAGGCTCATTGCTCGGCTCTCTCAATCATCTGCGCCAAGCCTATCAGAAGCACTGCAGGGCATGGACGGCACAACCGTGCTTGAGGCCCACGCCTGCGCTGATCCGCTCTATCATGCGCCTGTAGCCGGGCCGCTGAACTTCGAGGCGTGTCGCTCGGCTAAATTCGCTGAGTTTAAAGAGGTGAGCACGCATCGTATTTCCCGATATTTCAAAGCGAAAATTTCCGCTTTTAGTCGATAGGTTTGTTGCTAGTCTTGCTCCACTCGCGGTCTTGGTTCTTCTTTATCGGAAAGTTTGCAATGCAATGGCGCAATAGTTCTTCTCACTACGGCCTGGTCAGCATTCTGCTGCACTGGCTGGTGGCGGTGGTCGTGTTCGGCCTTTTTGGCCTGGGTTACTGGATGGTTGGTCTGGACTACTACAGCAGCTGGCGCCAGACCGCACCGGACCTGCACAAGAGCATCGGCCTGGTGCTGTTTACTGTGATGCTCGGTCGCGTGCTGTGGCGTTGGTTCAGCCCGCCACCGGCAAGTTTGCCTAACCACGGGCGGATGACCCGCCTGGCCAGCAAGTTGGGCCACAGCTTTCTTTACCTGGGGCTGTTTGTGCTGATGATTTCCGGCTACCTGATCTCTACGGCAGACGGTCGCGGCATTCCGGTATTTGGCCTGTTTGAAGTACCGGCCAGCCTGACCAGCATTCCTGATCAGGAAGACGTAGCCGGGCTGGTGCATGAATACCTGGCGTGGGCGCTGGTGATCTTCGCTGGCATTCACGGCCTGGCTGCGCTGAAACACCACTTTATTGATCGCGACCGTACGCTTGTGCGGATGTTCGGTCGCTAGTTGGATTTGCTGTTTCCGGGGCTGGACTGGCCCCATCTCACACTCACAAGGAGTATGCCCATGTTGAAGAAAACCCTCGTAGCCCTGGCACTGGGTGGCGCACTGATTGGCGCTGGTCAGGCGATGGCAGCCGATTACGCCATCGACAAACAAGGCCAGCACGCCTTCGTTAATTTCAAGATCAGCCACCTGGGCTACAGCTGGTTGTACGGCACCTTTAAGGATTTCGACGGCAGCTTCAGCTTTGACGCCGCCAAGCCGCAGGACAGCAAGGTCAACGTGACGCTGAACACCGCCAGCGTCGACACCAACCATGCCGAACGCGACAAGCACATCCGCAGCGATGATTTCCTCAGCGTCAGCAAGCACCCTACCGCGACCTTTGCGTCCACCTCGGTCAAATCCACCGGCGAAGGCACGGCTGATATCACCGGCGATCTGACCCTCAATGGCGTGACCAAGCCAGTGGTGATTGCTGCCACGTTTATCGGTGAAGGCAAAGACCCATGGGGCGGCTACCGTGCCGGCTTCGAGGGCAGCACCACGCTGAAGCTGAAAGACTTTGGTATCACCAAGGATCTGGGCCCAGCTTCGGAAAGTGTCGAGCTGATTCTCTCGGTTGAAGGCGTACGCAAGTAAGCTTGCCAGGCGGGACATAACCCGCCTGTTTAGATCTGCACCAACAAAAACGCCGCCCAATGGGCGGCGTTTTCGTGTGCGGCTAGCGGACTATGACTCTTCGCGGTTGCGCGTCAGCAGGGCCGGCTTTTCGCCGCGCGGACGTGCGCTCGCCAATTCGTCGAGCTGCTCCGGCGTCGGCAGGCGATCCAGACGCGAACCTTTGTGCACGATCACCGGTTGCTTGTCGCTGGGTGCCTTCGCGGTACCTTCGCGACGCGGCAACTCGTCACGGTTCAGCGAGGTGATGCGAGTGTCACGCGGCGGACGTGCCCGGCCCGAGCCATTGCGCCCCTGACCACCTGGTGCACCTGAGCCCGCACCTGAGCGGCGGCCTTGTGCGCCAGCGCCAGTAACTGCGCCACCGCCATTGCTGCGCGGCGGCTTGGCTGGGCGCGCCCCCAAACCAACACCGTTGCTGGCGCTTGGGCCGCTGGGTGTTGCAGGCGCACCGGACCGACGGCCACGGTTCTGCTGCTTGTTCTGGTTCGGGCTTACATAGTCGGCACGGTTGCCGAAATTATCGATTTCATCGTCGCGGAACTCGTCCGGCGCGCGGTCCGGAGGGAGTGCGGGTACCGCGGGTGTGCTGGCGCGAGCCGGTGACGCGCTGCGCGGCTGTTGGCTACGAGCGCCCTGAGGCTTGCTGCGGCTGCTGCTGTCACGGCCGCTGTCCTTGCCTTTGTCCTTGCGTCCGCCGCCATGGCGTTCGCCTTCTGGCTTGGCACCGCGTGGTTGACGTGGCTTCTGCGGTTCACGCACTTCCGGGCGTTCGGCCTCAACCGTGCTGGCATCAAAACCAAGCAGATCGCCGTCACCGATCTTCTGCTTGGTCATGCGCTCGATGCCCTTGAGCAGCTTCTCTTCATCCGGCGCCACCAGGGAGATCGCCTCACCACTGCGGCCAGCGCGGCCAGTACGGCCGATGCGGTGCACGTAATCTTCTTCGATATTTGGCAGCTCGAAGTTGACCACGTGCGGCAGCTGATCGATATCCAGGCCGCGGGCGGCGATATCGGTGGCCACCAGGATGCGGACCTTGCCAGCCTTGAAGTCGGCCAGGGCTTTGGTACGGGCGTTCTGGCTCTTGTTACCGTGGATCGCCACAGCCGGCAGGCCGTGTTTATCCAGGTACTCGGCCAGGCGGTTGGCGCCGTGCTTGGTGCGGGTGAACACCAGCACCTGTTCCCAGGCGCCCGCGGTGATCAAGTGGGCGAGCAGGGCGCGCTTGTGGCTGGCTTGCACGCGGAATACGCGCTGTTCGATGCGCTCGACCGTGGTATTCGGCGGCGTCACTTCGATGCGTTCCGGGTTGTGCAGCAGCTTACCGGCGAGATCGGTGATGTCTTTCGAGAAGGTCGCCGAGAACAGCAGGTTCTGGCGCTTGGCCGGAAGCTTGGCCAGGACCTTCTTCACGTCATGGATAAAGCCCATGTCGAGCATGCGGTCGGCTTCGTCGAGGACGAGGATTTCCACGTGCGACAGGTCGATGGCGCGCTGGTTAGCCAGGTCGAGCAGACGGCCGGGGCAGGCCACCAGTACATCGACGCCTTTGGCCAGGGCCTGGACCTGCGGGTTCATACCAACGCCGCCAAAGATGCAGGCGCTGACGAATTTCAAATCGCGGGCATACAGCTTGAAGCTGTCATGCACCTGGGCGGCCAGTTCGCGGGTCGGGGTCAGTACCAGGACGCGCGGTTGTTTCGGGCCGTGACGCTGTTCGCGATCCGGGTGACCGTTGGGGAACAGCCGCTCAAGGATCGGCAGAGCAAAACCGCCTGTCTTACCTGTACCCGTCTGGGCCGCCACCATCAGGTCGCGACCTTGCAACGCGGCGGGGATAGCCCGCTGTTGCACCGGAGTGGGTTGGGTGTAGCCGGCGGATTCGACCGCACGGACTAAAGCCTCGGAGAGACCGAGGGAGGCAAAGGACATGTGTAATCCTGTCTAGTGAGGGCGTTGCCCTATGGGGTGTATTGCCTGGCTTGAATCACGCTTGGGGGGCGTAATCCCGTCCGGTACTACTGGCCTCTGGGGGCTAGCATCCGGGCGCAAGCCTGGCGGGAAGGCCCGAGTATAACAGAGCAGCCGGTCTGTGCGAGCGTCTGCCTGCTCGGTGGTTGCGCGTTGTTGCTGTGCCAGCAAAAACGCGGCTTTCAGCGGTTTAGCGGGTCAGTTTGTAGCAGGGTACGTAGGCGCTGTTGCCCGGCAGCTTCATCCGGTGTTGATCAACGAAGGCCTGCAGCAGATGGTCGAGCTGCTGCATGATGTCGCGTTCGCCGGTGATGGCGTAGGGGCCATGCTGCTCAATCAAACGAATGCCCTTGTCCTTGACGTTACCCGCAACAATCCCGGAAAACGCCCGGCGCAGGTTTGCTGCCAGCTCGTGTGCGGGCTGCTCGCGGGTCAGCTTGAGGTCGGCCATATTGGCGTGCGTCGGCTCGAAGGGGTGCTGAAAGCTCTCATCGATTTTCAGCAGCCAGTTGAAGTGAAACGCATCGTTGTGTTCGCAGCGGAACTGCTTGACCGCCTTGATCCCGCCCGCCATTTCTCGGGCGACCTGTTCCGGGTCGTCGATAATGATGCTGTAGCGTTGTTGCGCCGCTTCACCCAGGGTGGCGCCGATAAACGCATGCAGCTGCTCAAGGTAGGCGGCGGCGCTGCGGGGCCCGGTCATGATCAGCGGGAAGGGAATGCCGTGGTTATCCGGGTGCATCAGGATGCCGAGGAAATACAGCAGCTCTTCAGCCGTGCCAGCACCGCCGGGGAAGATGATGATGCCGTGACCAACACGGACGAAGGCCTCCAGGCGCTTTTCGATGTCCGGCAGAATCACCAGCTCATTGACGATCGGGTTGGGTGCTTCGGCGGCGATGATCCCCGGCTCCGTCAGGCCCAGATAACGGCCGTGCACGTTGCGCTGTTTGGCGTGGGAAATGGTCGCGCCCTTCATCGGACCTTTCATCACGCCAGGGCCGCAGCCGGTGCAGATGTCCAGGCCGCGCAGGCCCAGTTCGTGGCCGACTTTCTTGGTGTATTTGTATTCTTCGGTGCTGATCGAGTGGCCGCCCCAGCACACCACGATCTTCGGCTCGACGCCGGCGCGCAGGGTGTGGGCGTTGCGCAGCAGGTGGAAGACGTAATCGGTGATGCCCTGGGAACTGCCGAAATCGACGCGTTTATTTTCCAGCTCGCTCTGCGTGTAGACAATGTCGCGCAGGGCGCTGAACAGCATCTCGCGGGTGCTGGCGATCATTTCACCATCGACGAAAGCATCCGCGGGGGCGTTGAACAGCTCCAGGCGGATGCCGCGATCCTGCTGCAGGATGCGGATCTCGAAGTCCGGGTAGGCTTCCAAGATGGTCTTGGCGTTGTCGCTGTGCGAGCCGGTATTGAGGATGGCCAGGGCGCACTGACGGAACAGTGCATAGACGCTACCGGAGCCGGTTTCGCGCAGCTGCTGTACTTCACGCTGCGAGAGGGTTTCCAGGCTGCCTTTGGGGGCAACTGAGGCGTTGATGGTTTTTCGTGCGGCCATTGCGGCGCTCCATGGTTGTGATACCGCGTAAGCCCTACATGGCTAGACGCTTGCTGAAAGTATGCTCGTGACTGAGTGCTTTGGACTATGGGTTGCCCCGGTAGTGCGTTGCAAAAGGCTACCGTGGTTTGCCAGGCGAGTGGTGAAAAGGCGTTGATGCCAGGCTGGGTGGCCATAGTGCGTGGCCGGGAACCCCCAGCACCCGCAGGGCGTGGGTGCCGGGGAGCCGCCGTGAAGCGTTAGCGTGGCAGCTTGAGGTTGTTCCAGATTGCCAGGCTCGGCTCAGCCTGGTTCATGCTGTAGAAGTGCAGGCCTGGGGCACCGCCTTGCAGCAGGCGCTCGCACATTTCAGTGATGACCTGCTCGCCATAGGCTTGGATGCTGCCCGTATCGTCACCGTAAGCTTCCAGCTGCTTGCGTACCCAGCGTGGAATTTCCGCACCGCAGGCGTCGGAAAAGCGCGCCAGCTTGCTGTAGTTGGTGATCGGCATAATGCCCGGCACCACGGGGATATCCACACCCAGTTTGCGCACGCGCTCGACAAAGTAGAAGTAGCAGTCGGCGTTGAAGAAATACTGGGTGATCGCACTGTCCGCACCGGCTTTGGCCTTGCGTACGAAGTTGGCGATGTCGTCTTCGAAGTTACGCGCCTGCGGGTGCATTTCCGGGTAGGCAGCGACTTCGATATGAAAGTGATCGCCAGTCTCTTCGCGGATAAAACTGACCAGTTCGTTGGCGTAGCGCAACTCGCCACTGGCCATGCCCATCCCGGAGGGCAGGTCACCGCGCAGGGCAACAATGCGTTTGATCCCGGCGCTTTTATACAGGCCCAGCAAATCACGCAGCTCCGCTTTGCTGTCACCGACGCAGGACAGGTGCGGCGCCGCCGGCACTTTGATCTCGCCATCGAGTTGCAGCACGGTGTTCAGCGTGCGATCACGGGTGGAGCCCCCAGCACCGTAAGTGCAGGAGAAGAAATCGGGGTTGTAGGTCGCCAGTTGGCGCGCCACATTCATTAACTTTTCGTGCCCAGCGTCGGTCTTGGTGGGGAAGAACTCGAAGCTGTAACGGCGTTCTTGGCTCATAGGGTTTCTAGCCTTGGAAACGCAGGGTGGATGGTGTTGTGCCACCCACCCTGCAGAAAGTCGGCGGTGGATAAGCCGTGTGGCTTACCCACCCTACGCATTAGTAGCGGTAGGCGTCCGGCTTAAATGGGCCTTCCACGGTCACGCCGATGTAGTCGGCCTGAGTCTTGGTCAGCTGCGTTACCACGCCGCCAAAGCCCTTGACCATTTCCAGGGCCACTTCTTCGTCGAGCTTCTTCGGCAGCACTTCTACGGTCAGACGCTCGGCTTTCTTGTCAGCCGACAGGTCAGCGAACTTCTGCTCGAACAGGAAGATCTGCGCCAGCACTTGGTTGGCGAACGAGCCGTCCATGATCCGGCTTGGGTGGCCAGTGGCGTTGCCCAAGTTAACCAGACGGCCTTCGGCCAGCAGGATCAGGTAGTCATCGTTGTGCGGATCGAAGCTGCCAGCGCCGGTGCGGTGAATCTTGTGCACCTGCGGCTTCACTTCTTCCCACGCCCAGTTCTTGCGCATGAAAGCGGTGTCGATTTCATTGTCGAAGTGACCGATGTTGCAGACCACAGCGCGCTTTTTCAGGGCCTTGAGCATGTTGGCATCGCAAACATTGACGTTACCGGTGGTGGTCACCAGCAGGTCGATCTTGCTCAGCAGTTGGGCGTCGATGCTGGCGGCGGTGCCATCGTTGATGCCATCGATGAACGGCGAAACCACTTCGTAGCCGTCCATGCAGGCCTGCATGGCGCAGATCGGGTCCACTTCGGTGACGCGTACGATCATGCCTTCCTGACGCAGCGACTGCGCCGAGCCTTTGCCCACGTCGCCGTAGCCAATCACCAGCGCTTGCTTGCCGGACAACAGGTGGTCGGTGCCGCGCTTGATCGCGTCGCTCAGGCTGTGACGGCAGCCGTATTTGTTGTCGTTCTTGCTCTTGGTCACCGAGTCATTGACGTTGATGGCCGGGATCTTCAGCTCGCCCTTGGCCAGCATGTCCAGCAGGCGGTGTACGCCGGTGGTGGTTTCTTCGGTCACGCCGTGGATGCGCTCGAGCATCTGCGGGTACTTCTTGTGCAGGATCTCGGTCAGGTCGCCGCCGTCGTCGAGGATCATGTTGGCATCCCATGGCTGGCCATCTTTAAGGATGGTCTGCTCGATGCACCACTCGTACTCTTCTTCGGTTTCGCCCTTCCAGGCAAACACCGGGATGCCGGCAGCAGCGATGGCCGCAGCAGCCTGGTCCTGGGTGGAGAAGATGTTGCAAGACGACCAGCGTACTTCGGCGCCCAGTGCAGTTAGGGTTTCGATCAGCACGGCGGTCTGGATGGTCATGTGGATGCAGCCGATGATCTTCGCGCCCTTGAGCGGCTGCTCACCAGCGTATTTGCGGCGTAGGCCCATCAGGGCTGGCATTTCGGATTCGGCGATGATGGTTTCGCGACGGCCCCAGGCAGCCAGGGAAATGTCGGCGACTTTAAAATCGTTAAAAGCGGCGCTCATAAAAAGCTCTCCATTCGTTGTCTGCGAATGGGCGCCGTTGATGCGTATGGTTAACGCCCCATCCGAGCCTGACAATCTCTGTTGAACAGAGTTTGCTGCAGCGCCCCTCGGACAGGTGGCGGGAGCAACCGGAGCGGTGCCGGTTGCGTGAAGCGGAGGTGATTATAGCCATGCTGAGGATTTAGCCAAAGGCTTTCCGTCGCCCCGCCTCAGTACGGGTGGTAGCCTTGCGGCATTGGGTAGTCGGGATCAGTCATGGGCAATCACAAAATCGAGATTCGCCGCCGCAACGTCGAGAAGATTCTGCTGGGTGCGGAAAAGGTCTTCGCCGAGAAGGGCCACGGCGGTACGTCCATGGGCGACATCGCCGAAGAAGTCGGGCTGCCGCGTTCCAACCTGCATTACTACTTCAGCACCAAGGATGAGCTGTACCGCGAGGTGCTGCTTGGCCTACTGGAGGTGTGGAAGCAGGACGCGCTGTGTTTCGAAATGTATGACGACCCGCGCGTGGTACTGAGTACCTATATCCGCGCCAAGATGAACCACTCGCGCAGCCGCCCGCATGGCTCCAAGGTCTGGGCCAACGAGATTATTCACGGTGCAACCATGCTCGGTGAGGCGCTCGATAAGAGCCTTTACAGTTGGGCCAAGATGAAGGAAGCGAAGATCCGCCAATGGATCGACGACAAGCGCATCCTCGCCGTCGAGCCGTCGGCTTTGCTGTATATGATCTGGGCCTCGACGCAGCATTACGCGGATTTCAGCCATCAGGTCAGCGTGCTTAACGAGCATCAGCCACTGTCCGAGCTGCAGTTCGAGCGGGCGGTGCAGACGGTGACCAGTGTGATTTTGCGTGGGATTGGGCTGGAACCTTAACGACTGTGATCGCGGGCAAGCCCGCTCCTACAACAACGCTGAATCCGTAGGAGCGGCGGGGCGCCTAGTTCTTGCCCGCGATATATTTGATGGAGTGGTGTGGTTACGACGCCACGCGATACGGATTGCGCGGGTCGTGGTTCCAGTCGAGGAAGGGCTTGCCGGTGTCCTGGGGCACCATTTCGATGCAGTTCTCCACCGGGCAGGTGATTTGGCACAGGTTGCAGCCCACGCACTCTTCGTCGATCACCTCGTACTTATGCGTGCCGTCGGCCTGGGTCAGGCTGGCGATGGCCTGGTGTGAGGTGTCTTCGCAGGCGATGTGGCAGCGACCGCAGCCGATGCAGGCGTCCTGGTCGATCTTGGCAATCACCTGGTAGTTGATGTCCAGGTACTTCCAGTCGGTGGTATTGCCCACCGCACGGCCTGAGAAATCCGCGAGGTTTTCGTAGCCCTGACTGTCCATCCAGCGCGACAGGCCGTCCTTCATCTCCTCGACAATGCGAAAGCCATGCAACATGGCTGCTGTGCACACCTGCACCGCGCCGCAGCCCAGTGCGACAAACTCCGCCGCATCGCGCCAGCTGCCGATGCCGCCGATGCCGCAGATCGGCAAGCCTTGGGTTTGCGGGTCGCGGGCGATCTCGGCGACCATGTTCAGGGCGATGGGTTTGACCGCCGAGCCGCAATAACCGCCGTGGGTGCTCTGGGTGCCGACGATGGGGTGGGCGATCATGCGATCGAGGTCGACGCTGGTGATCGAGTTGATGGTGTTGATCAGCGACACCGCATCGGCTCCACCGCGATGGGCGGCGCGGGCCGACAGGCGCACGTCGGTAATGTTGGGCGTCAGTTTGACGATCACCGGCAGCGAGCTGTAGGTCTTGCACCAGCGCGTGACCATCTCTACGTATTCCGGCACCTGACCGACCGCGGCGCCCATGCCGCGTTCGGGCATGCCGTGGGGGCAGCCGAAGTTCAGTTCGATGCCGTCGCAGCCGGTGGCTTCCACCAGTGGCAGGATGGCTTTCCAGGACTCTTCGACGCAGGGCACCATCAGCGACACGATCAGCGCGCGATCCGGCCAGTCCTTCTTCACCTGGGTGATTTCGCGCAGGTTGATTTCCAGCGAGCGGTCGGTGATCAGCTCAATGTTATTAATGCCCTGCACTTGGCGATTCGGGCCGAAATGTGCCGAATAGCGCGACGACACGTTGACCGCCGCCGGGTCTTCGCCGAGGGTCTTCCAGACCACGCCGCCCCAGCCGGCTTCGAAGGCGCGGACCACGTTATAGGCTTTGTCGGTGGGTGGCGCGCTGGCCAGCCAGAATGGGTTGGGGGCTTTGATTCCGGCGAATTCGATGGACAGATCGGCCATTTATGCGGCCTCCACGTTGAGCATCAGATGAGAGTGGATGGCCTCGGCGGCCAGCTTGCCGTGCTGCACGGCTTGTACGGTGAGGTCCTGGCCGAGGGCGGTGCAGTCGCCGCCGGCATACACGCCGGGCACGCTGGTTTGCAGATGGGCGTCGACCCAGATGCGTTCGCCCTCACGCTTCAGCTCACGGGCCAGCGGATCGCCCAGGGCGGAACCGTCAAAGGCCTGACCGATGGCGGTAAAGATGGCGTCGGCGGCCAGCTCGAAGGTCTGCCCGGTGCTCTGCAAACGACCGTTCTCCACGCGGGTGCGGGCGAAGCGCATACCGCGCACCTGGCCCTGGTCGTTCAATAGCACCGCATCCGGTTGTGCCCAGGTCAGCAGGCGTACCTGGTTGGCCTTGGCGATGTCCTGTTCGTGCTCGGTGGCGCCCATTTCCTCGAAGCCGCGGCGATAGACCAGATTGACGTCGCGGGCACCGAGCTTGCTCATCTGCACGGCCATATCGATGGCGGTATTGCCGGCACCGAGCACGATGCAGCGCTCGGCCACGGGTAACTGGGTCAGGTCATCGCTTTGCCGTAGTTCGCGGATGTAATCGGTGGCGGCGAGCAGGCCCGGTGCGTCTTCGCCTGGCAGACCGAGGCGTTTGCTGGCCGCCAGGCCGATGCCGAGGAATACCGCGTCGAACTGCTGGTGCAGCTCGCTCAGGCTGAGGTCGTCGCCCAGTTTGTGGCCATGGCGGATCTCGATGCCGCCGATCTGCAGAAGAAAATCCACTTCGCGCTGGGCGAAATCGTCGACCAGCTTGTACTTGGCGATGCCGTATTCATTAAGGCCGCCGGCTTTCTCGCGGGCCTCGAAGATCACCACCTCATGGCCGTGCATGGCCAGGCGATGGGCGCAGGACAGCCCGGCAGGCCCGGCGCCGACCACGGCGATACGCTTGCCACTGGCTGGCACGCGCTGAAACGGGTGCTCGCTGAACTGCGCGTTATCGATGGCGTAGCGCTGCAACAGGCCGATCAGCACCGGCGCGCATTCCTGGGCGTTGTTGCGCACGCAGGCCTGCTGGCAAAGGATTTCGGTCGGGCACACTCGCGCGCAGCTGCCGCCAAGGATGTTCGCCGAGAGGATCTTCTCGGCCGCGCCCTGGACGTTGTCATGGCTGATATTGCGGATAAACGAGGGGATGTCGATCTCGCTCGGGCAGGCGTTGACGCACGGCGCGTCGTAGCAATACAGGCAGCGGGCGCTTTCTAGGGCGGCCTGGCGAGGGGTGAGCGGCGGGGCCAGATCGCTGAAACGATCGGCCAGTTCGGCGGCGCCGGCATCCGGTCGCGGCAAATGGCTGAGAGTGTCTATCACGGTTATTGCCTCACGGTTTTATGGCTTTTATTGGCAGTTAACAGCGTATAAGCGGCCGTCCGGCCTCTATGGGCCGGTGCGGCGAAGTCATCAGTGGTGCCTGTTTGGCGGCTAGCGCTCGACGGCAGTCGGGCGGTTCTGCTCGGCGCGTTTACTGAGCAGGTCGAACACCGCCGGGTAGGCCGGTCGCTCGACATAACGGCCAGCGCCGCGTTCGGCGCGCAGGTCGCCATCGACCCAGACCAGCTTGCCCTGGCTGATGGTATGGCTGGGCACGCCGCGTACGGTCTTGCCTTCGAAGATGTTGAAGTCCACCTGCTGGTGATGCGCCTTGGCTGAGATCGTCCTTGTGCCCTGTGGGTCCCAGAGCACCAGGTCAGCATCGGCGCCGACGCGCAGCGCGCCTTTGCGCGGGAACAGGTTGAAGATTTTCGCGGTGTTGGTGCTGGTCAGCGCGACAAAGTCGGTGATCGACAGCTTGCCGCTGTTGACGCCTTCATCCCAAAGCACGGCCATGCGGTCTTCAATGCCGGCGGTGCCGTTGGGGATCTTGCTGAAGTCGTCGCGCCCGGCGGCTTTTTGCTCGGCACAGAAGCAGCAGTGATCAGTCGCGGTGGTGTGCAAGTTGCCCGATTGCAGGCCGCGCCAGAGTGCCTCCTGATGCCCGCGTGGGCGGAATGGCGGGCTCATCACATAGCCGGCGGCGGTCTGCCAGTCCGGGTGGCGGTACACGCTGTCATCCAGCAGCAGATGGCCGGCCAGCACCTCGCCGTATACCGGCTGGCCCTTGGCGCGGGCATAGGTGATTTCATCCAGCGCTTCCTGTGTCGAGACATGCACCAGGTACAGCGGCGTACCGAGGGTTTCGGCAATGCGGATAGCGCGGCTGGCAGCCTCACCTTCCACTTGCGACGGCCGCGACAGCGGGTGCGCTTCCGGTCCGGTCAGGCCCTGGGCCAGGAGTTTCTGCTGCAGGTGATAGACCAGCTCGCCGTTTTCCGCGTGCACCGTGGGCACTGCACCCAGCTCAAGGCAGCGCTCGAAGCTCGCCACTAACGTGTCGTCGGCGGCCATGATGGCGTTCTTGTAGGCCATGAAATGCTTGAAGCTGTTGACCCCGAATTTGGCCACCAGCTCGCCCATTTCGGCGGCGACCTGCTCGCTCCACCACGTGATGGCGACATGGAAGCCGTAGTCGGACGCTGACTTCTCCGCCCAGCCGCGCCAGGTGTGGAAGGCTTCGAGCAGCGATTGCTGTGGGTTGGGAATCACGAAATCGATGATCGAGGTGGTGCCGCCCGCCAGTCCGGCAGCGGTGCCGCTGAAGAAGTCTTCGCTGGCCACCGTGCCCATAAAGGGCAATTGCATATGGGTATGCGGGTCGATGCCGCCGGGCATCAGGTACTGGCCGCTGCCATCGAGCGCCTGACAGCCCGCGGGGGCGTCGAGGTTATCGCCAATGGCTTGGATCAAACCGTCGGCGCAGAGCACATCGGCGCGGTAGCTTTGCTCATGGGTAACCAGGGTGGCACCACGGATCAACAGCGACATAGCGAGTTCCTCTCAGGCTGACCGGTGCGTGCCGGTTCTTGGTGTTATGGCCTGTCAGGCGAGGGTTTTGTATTCCTGTCATGCCTGACAGGAATTGAATCTAGTCGCTGCTATGTGATTGATCAAGATTATTTTAAGGTCCCATTTTAACTATTTAAGTCATTGATATTTAAGGAGTAAATATAAAAATCTGCAAAATGGTGCAGCCGCTCACCATTTTGACGCACTTGACAAGAACCAAATATGGTCAAGATTTCCTATGCAAAATCAGGCGCTTAAACCAGGCGGCGAACAGGCGGTGGTGGCAGAAAAAATAGTTGCCTGCACCACTTTGAATCCTGACTAGGTAGACAGGCTTGCGTATTGGATCGAGAGCGTCCCGGCAGAGTCGATTGTGCAACTCTGGCCGGTTTACTGAAAGGCATATAAAACAAGTGATTAGCAGTTTTTATTGCGCGTTGTGGATGAGGTGAACAGGTTCCCGGCACGCTTATTGATAGCCGTCGCTACCAAGCTGGCCGGCCCTGAGATGGAAATGTACTCCGGCCATCGCGAACGGCCGTTTGGCAGTGCAACCCCTGCCGAGCGGCGGTTAAGCCCGATGAGCGAATAATCAGAACAATGACTGGAGAGGCCCATGCAACAGAGCAGATCGCAAGTGACTCAACGCGATGGCTTGTACGAACTGGCCGCAGGCCCCGACGTACTCGACAGCCCGCGCTACAACCACGACATCGCCCCGACTAAGGTGCACGAGCGCACCTGGAACAAGTGGCATATCACCGCGCTGTGGGTCGGCATGTCGATCTGCGTGCCGACCTACACCCTGGGCGGCGTACTCACCGCCTACTTTGGCCTGTCTGTCGGTGAGGCGCTGCTGGCGATTCTGCTGGCCAATATCATCGTGCTGATCCCGCTGACGCTGAACGCCTTCCCCGGCACCAAATACGGCATTCCCTTTCCGGTGTTGCTGCGTTCGTCATTTGGGGTAATCGGCTCCAACGTGCCCTGTCTGATTCGTGCCGTGGTCGCGTGCGGCTGGTTTGGCATTCAGACCATGTTCGGCGGCCTGGCCATTCACCTGCTGTTGGGTTCGATCTTCGAGGGCTGGAAGAGCCTGGGCGGCACCGGTGAGGTGATCGGCTTTATGATTTTCTGGGTGCTCAACCTGTGGGTGGTGCTGCGCGGTGCCGAGTCGATCAAGTGGTTGGAAACCCTCTCTGCGCCGCTGCTGGTGCTGGTCGGTGCCGGCCTGCTGGTGTGGGCGCTGCCCAATGTGTCGATGAGCGAACTGCTGGCGCAGCCGGCCAATCGCCCGGAAGGCGCCAGCGTGACCGGTTACTTCCTCGCCGGCCTGACTGCCATGGTCGGTTTCTGGGCCACCTTGTCGCTGAACATTCCCGACTTCAGCCGCTACGCGAAAAGTCAGAAAGACCAGATCATCGGTCAGGTGATTGGCCTGCCGCTGACCATGTTCTTGTTTGCTGCTCTGGGTGTGGTGATGACCGCTGCGTCGGCTTCCCTGGTGGGTGAAACGGTGTCTGATCCGGTCAGCCTGATCGGCCATATCCAGAGCCCCGGCTGGGTCGCCCTGGCCATGGCGCTGATCATCGTTGCCACGCTGTCGACCAACACCGCAGCGAATATCGTTTCGCCCACCAACGACTTCCAGAACATCGCGCCCAAGCTGATCAACCGCACCAAAGCGGTGATCCTCACCGGCCTGATCGGCCTCGGTTTGATGGGGCACGAACTGCTGAAGAAGCTCGGCCTGCTGGTCTCCGACCTGAGCCTGGAAAGCGTGTATTCCAACTGGTTGCTGGGTTATTCCAGCCTGCTCGGGCCGATCGCCGGGATCATGGTGGTGGACTATTTCCTGATCAAGAAACAGCGCCTCGACCTGGCCGGCCTTTACCGCGATGACGTGTACCCGGCGTGGAACTGGATCGGCTTTGTCGCCTTTGCCGTACCCGTGGCGCTGACCTTGCTGTCGCTCGGCAGCAGCGCCTTTAGCTGGTTCTACGACTACGGCTGGTTTACCGGCTCCTTCCTGGGCGGGCTGATCTATTTCGGCCTGTGCAGCCTGCGTAGCGCGCAGCCTGTGGCGACCAAGGCGCCGGTTTAAGGCAACAGCATCGCGGGCAAGCCCGCTCCTACAAGGACAACGCGCACCTGTAGGAGCGGGCTTACCCGCGAAACGATTGAGCAGGCGCGTCCAGCGCTAACGGAATAATCAGAAAGGCCCAAGGAGAACACCATGAACACTGCCGCTGAGGTTCTGCAATCCAGCCAGCCGCACATCAACTGCGAACGCCTGTGGCAATCGCTGATGGAGCTGGCGCAGCTCGGGGCCACCGTTAAGGGCGGCGTGTGCCGCCTGGCGCTGACCGATCTCGACCGCCAGGCGCGCGACTTGTTTGTGCGCTGGTGCGAGGCCGCCGGCTGCACGGTGACGGTCGATGGCGTGGGTAATATCTTTGCCCGTCGCCCCGGGCGTAATGCCGCGCTGCCGCCGGTGATGACCGGCAGCCATATCGATACCCAGCCCACCGGCGGCAAGTTCGACGGCTGTTTCGGCGTGCTGGCGGGCGTCGAGGTGCTGCGCACCCTGAATGACCTGGGCGTGCAGACCGAAGCGCCGCTGGAGGTGGTGGTGTGGACCAACGAGGAGGGCTCGCGCTTTGCCCCGTGCATGATGGGCTCTGGCGTATTTGCCGAGAAATTCACCCTTGAGGAAACCCTGGCCAAGCGCGATGCCGAGGGCATCAGCGTCGGTGAGGCCTTGAATGCAATCGGCTACGCCGGCACTCGCGCAGTAACCGGTCATGCGGTGGGCGCTTATTTCGAGGCGCACATCGAGCAGGGGCCGATCCTTGAGGACCAAGGCAAGACCATCGGCGTGGTGCTCGGTGCACTCGGGCAGAAGTGGTTCGATTTAACCCTTAAAGGCGTCGAAGCCCATGCAGGGCCAACGCCCATGCACCTGCGCAAGGATGCGCTGGTCGGTGCCGCAGCCGTGGTCGCGGCGGTCAATCGGGTGGCGCTGGCGCACCAGCCGCATGCCTGTGGCACGGTCGGTTGCCTGCAAGCCTACCCCGGCTCGCGCAATGTGATCCCCGGTGAAGTGCGCATGACCCTGGATTTTCGTCATCTCGAACCGGCGCGGTTGGACTCGATGATTGCCGAGGTGCGTGGGGTGATCGAAGCGACCTGCGCCACGCACGGCCTGAGTTTTGAGCTGACGCCGACGGCGGATTTCCCGCCACTGTATTTCGAGCAAGGCTGCGTCGAGGCGGTGCGTGGTGCGGCAACTGGGTTGGGTTTGTCGCACATGGACATTGTCAGTGGCGCCGGGCATGACGCGATCTTCCTGGCCGAGCTGGGCCCCGCCGGAATGATTTTTGTGCCGTGCGAAGGCGGCATCAGCCATAACGAGATCGAGAATGCCGCGCCAGCCGACTTGGCCGCAGGCTGCGCGGTGCTGCTGCGGGCGATGCTGGCGGCTTCGGTGGCGCTGGCCGAGGGCAAATTGGCAGCATGATTGGCTGAATTACCGCTGCATTACCGATGACAGTCATGGACGCGAGGTAGGGTTGCAGGCCAAGCTGCGACCTCTTTGTGCAAACCTTGGAGTTGCCATGACTGTTGCCTATTGGTGCGTGTTGATCGCGCTGTTTCTGCCCTACTTGTCCACCGCCACGGCCAAGGCTGTCAGCGGTGGTTTCAGCCCCAAGCACAACCGCGATCCGCGGGCGCTACTGGATAACCTCAGTGGCGTTGGCCGGCGCGCCAACAATGCCCAGCTCAATAGCTTTGAAATCACCCCGGCCTTTTCGGCGGCGGTGATCATCGCCCACCTGGTCGGCGGCGCTGAGCAGTCGCTGATCGATCAGCTGGCGATAGCCTTTATCGCCAGCCGTATTGTTTACCTCATCTGTTACCTGGCCGACTGGGCGACCGTGCGTTCGCTGGTGTGGTTCGTCAATATGGGTCTGATTATCAGCCTGTTCGTTGTCTCGGTTTAACCCGGCTGGCGAGCGTGGGCGCGGGGTTTGTGCTCTGCGGCAACACACCACGCTTGGCCGTTGGGGAGCGGGTGGCGATACTGTTGCCCGTTATTCACTCGGTTGTTGGCATTGAAGGTGTTATGAAGCTTAAAACCCTGTCCCTCGTTTTACTGGCACTGGCTGTGAGTGGCTGCGGCGGTGTCGATCCCAATTCCCCGCAAGGCCAGCGTCAGGCCATTTTTAAGCAAATGCTTAAAGTCAGCGAAAACCTGGGTGGCATGCTGCGTGGGCGAGTGGCGTTTAAAGAGCAGGCGTTTGTGGAGGGCGCCGCTGAGCTCGACCAGCTGACGCGCACGCCTTGGCAGCACTTCCCGCAAGTGCGTGAAGAGGAAGGCGAGAGCCGGGCCAAGGATGAGGTGTGGCAGCGCCAGGCACGTTTTCAGGAGCTGGCCCAGGCGATGGAGGCCAGCACCGCCGCCCTGGTTACCGCCACTGCCGCCCAACCGCTAACGGCCGAGGTGCTGAGTGCGCCGATGCAGCGTGTCGAAGACAGCTGCAAGGCATGCCATGAAGAGTTCCGCGCTTTCTAGCACGGCACGCGACCTGCTTGTGCCGTGCCTGCTGCATGACCGGCGCGGCCTGCGCGCATCGGTTAGTGCGCGCAGGCCTGCAGTTAAACAGCCATTAAGTTAGTGGCTGAGCGCATCACGGGCTTGCTGTAATTCGTTGTGCGCTTCCTGCAGTTTGCGCTGGCGTTTGCTGATGTCGTCTTGATCGCCTTCGGCCTGGGCGTCGCGCAGGTCTTTCTCGCGCTCGCTGACTTCCTCTTCGGCTTCACTCACCTTGGCTTCGCGTTCTGCGCGCAGCTCGCCATCGTTGCAGTGATTTTCAACTTGCTTCAGGGCTTTTTCCAAGCCGGCTTGCTGACTGCTGTTGCCGTGGCTTTTGGCTATTTCCAGTTGCTCAGCAATAGCCTGGCGCTTGGCGGCGCAGCCAGTGAGTGGCGCGGTTGTGTGTTCCGCGGCGTAAGCGAATGTGCCGGTCAGCAGCAGGGCGCTCAGAAGGAGTGTTTTGTGCATGGATTTACCTCGATATAAGTGTGTGCAATAGACCGTCCAGGCCGGACGACGTTTATTGGCACTTTAGAAGCCGGCGATCTGCGCTGCGCGTAGTTGGTTGCGCAAGGCTTGTACTTCCGGATGTTGGAAAAACGCCAGCAGCTGCGCCGCTCGTTGCTGGCCGATGCCGGGTTGGCGTTGCCAGTCGGTGCTGTTGCGTTGCGCTAGGGTGTCCCAGTCGGCGTCTAATGTCACGTTGCCCGGCACACCCAGCGCGCGCAGCCAGGCGTGCTGTGGGCGTTGGCGGGCCAGGTTGAAACTCTGCTGCAGGGCCGCCGCGCTGCGCGGGCCAAGGCCTGGGACATGCTTGAGTTGTTCCGCCGAGAGGTTTAGCCAGTCGGTGAGGCTATTGATCTGTTGGGCGCGCAGCAGTTTTTCCCAGGTGCCGGGGCCAACCCCGGGTAAAGCCAGGCCCTGTTTGCCGCTAAGCCAGGCCAGGCGTGCGCGGAACTGGCTGGCGCACGCCGGCGTGGCACGCCAGCAGCTGAGGCTGTGATAAGCGTTGGCATCGGGTACCTGCAGGTCGGCGCGCTGTTGGGTGCGCCAGAGCACGCTGTCCAACGCCGGGATCGTCAGCCCGGACAGGTGAATCACCACTTGGTCGCCGGGGCGAATATCCAGCGTTTGCCAGCGTTGCAGGGAGCCCACGCTGACGTATTCGATGCGCCTGTCATCCAGCTTAACCGGCTGTACGCGCAGCACGGGAGTGATGCGCCCGCTGCGACCGATACGAAAATCTACCGCCTGCACCACGGCCAATGCCTGGCTGGCCGGGTACTTCCAGGCGACGGCCCAGTGTGGCGGTTCGGCTTGCCAGCGGGTGGCGGCTGGGCGCTGGTCTTGGCGCAGTACCACGCCGTCCGTGGCGAAGGGCAGGGCGTGGCCATACCAGTAGTCGCGCCAGTGGTTGGCCTCGGTCAGGGTGCGGATCGGTTGGCTGAATTGCTGGCTGTCGGCAAAGCCCAGTGCGCTCAGCTGCTGCATACGTTCAACCATGCTGGTTGGGCCGTCGGGCCAGTCCCAGATAAACAGGCCGATGCCTGCGCTTTCGTCGGCCGATAGTGTGTGTCGGGCCAGCAGCCCGGCGACCTTGCTTCGCGCACCCACGCCACCGGCTTGGCGCTGAATATGCCCGGGCAGGCGCCAATACAGCTCGCCCTGCAAAACCAGGTCCAGCGGATGCGGCAATTGTTTGGGAATGGCCGGTAGCTGGTGCGCCTGTAGGGTCCAGTCCTGGCCGCTGCGGCCGTCACCGCGGCTGATCAGTTGCTGCAATTGGCCCTGGCGATACACCAGGCTAACGGCTACCCCATCGACTTTAGGTTGCACCCAAAGGTCTTCGCGGTTGGCGAGCCAGTCGGCGACGGCGCGTGTATCCGCCAGCTTGCGCAGCCCGGTATGCGCAACGGGGTGGCGCAGGTGGCCAGTGCTGGTGCTGAGTGGGCTTGCATGCGGTACGTCGGTTGCCGGGAAGCAGCTGCGCCAACGCTCAAGGTTGGCGCTGGCTTGGTCATACAGCTCATCGGCGACCTGGCTTTGCCCCTGGCGGTGATAGGCGTCGTCCCAGCGGGCCAGTTGTTGGGCCAGGGCGCGTATTTCCAACTCGGCACGCGCGGCCGGCCAGTCGGGGCAGGCGGCCCAGAGGGCGTTGCTGAGTAGCAGGAGGCAGGCGAGTAGCACTTTCATGGGGAGCGTCCTTGCTCGGCGGTGGCCATGTGAGGCTAGTCGCTTTTTCCCGGGGGTTAAACTGCGCGCAATAAAAAGCCCCGCACCAGGCGGGGCTTTTTTGTGACGGCGGTTACAGGCCGGCAGCGGCGCGCAACTCGGCGGCTTTGTCGGTCTTTTCCCAGGTGAAGGTGGTGAAGCTGTCGTCGCCGACGGTCTTCTGCGCAGGCGTACGGCCGAAGTGACCATAGGCGGCGGTTTCCTGGTACATCGGGTGCAGCAGGTCGAGCATCTTGGTGATGGCGTACGGGCGCAGGTCGAAGACGTCACGCACCAGCTTGATGATTACGTCTTCGGCGACGGTGTTGGTGCCGAAGGTGTTGATCGAGATCGACGTTGGCTGGGCCACGCCGATCGCGTAGGACACCTGAATTTCGCAGCGCTCGGCCAGGCCGGCGGCGACGATGTTCTTGGCCACGTAACGACCGGCGTAGGCGGCTGAGCGGTCAACCTTGGATGGGTCCTTGCCGGAGAACGCGCCGCCGCCGTGACGGGCCATGCCGCCGTAGCTGTCGACGATGATCTTGCGCCCGGTTAGGCCGCAGTCACCCACCGGCCCGCCGATCACGAAGTTACCGGTCGGGTTGATGTGGAACTGGGTGTCTTTGTGCAGCAATTCAGCCGGCAGGGTGTGCTTGATGATCAGCTCCATCACCGCTTCGCGCAGGTCAGTCAGCGAAACATCCGGGTTGTGCTGAGTGGACAGCACCACGGCGTCGATGCCAACAACTTTGCCGCCGTCATAACGGCAGGTGACCTGGGACTTGGCATCCGGGCGCAGCCACGGCAGCAAGCCGGACTTGCGGGCTTCGGCCTGACGCTCAACCAGGCGGTGGCTGAAAACGATCGGCGCGGGCATCAATACGTCGGTTTCGTTGCTGGCATAGCCAAACATCAGGCCCTGGTCGCCAGCGCCTTGGTCTTCTGGCTTGGCGCGATCAACACCCTGGTTAATGTCGGGGGACTGCTTGCCAATGATGTTGATGATGCCGCAGGTGTTGCCGTCGAAGCCGACGTCGGAGCTGGTGTAGCCGATGTCGCAGATCACTTTGCGGGTGATTTCTTCCAGGTCGACCCAGGCGCTGGTGGTGACTTCACCGGAGACGATGGCCACACCGGTCTTAACCATGGTTTCGCAAGCCACGCGGGCGTGTTTGTCCTGGGCAATGATGGCGTCCAGTACCGCATCGGAAATCTGGTCAGCGATCTTGTCGGGATGGCCTTCGGAGACGGACTCGGAGGTAAAGAGGGCGTATTCGCTCATCGTGCGGGTTCCTGTTGGTGACCGGTAATTGCAGCCCGTGGGCCATGAGGTAGGGAAGGTTTGGCGAAGTGCCGCACCTGAATTTGGAAACCGTTGCGCAGGCCCACATACAGGCCTTCGCAGGTGGTTAGGCCGGCGGCTGTCGCCCAGCGCGCCAGGTCGTCCTGTTCAAAGCCCAGCCACAGATCGCCGCAGGCCTCGCGGGCCCAGCTCTGGTTGTGGCTGCACAGCTCGGTAATCAGCAAGCTGCCGCCCGGCTTCAAACGCTGCGCAAGCTGCTTGAGGGCCTCGGCCGGGGCGGCAACGTGGTGCAACACCATGTTCAGTACCAGGCAATCGGCCGCGGGGTAGTCATCATGCAGAGCGTCGGCCAGCTGCAGCTCAACATTGCTCAGGCCTTTCTCGGTGCAACGCAAGCGCGCCAGCTCGAGCATCGCTGCGCTGTTATCAAGTGCCAGCACTCGTTGAAAGCGCTGCGCCAGCTCTGGCAGAAAACCGCCATCGCCGGGGCCAACTTCCACCGCGCAGGCGTCAGCGGCAAAGCCCAGAGAGTCGAGCAGCGCCAATACGCTGTCACGATATTGCGGCAGGCCGGCGATCAGGTCTTGCTGCGCCTGGAAGCTTGCGGCGCTGCGGGTGAAAAACGCCTGGCTGGCGGCAGCGCGTTGGCTGTGTACGGCGGCGATACGCTGTTGTATCTCGACCGGCAGTTGAATCTGGTCGATTTCATCCAGCAGAGCGCTGTGCAGGCGACTGCCCACTTGCTCGCCTTGCGCCAGGGCGCGACGATAGAAAATCGCATTGCCTTCACGGCGCGTGGCCACCAACCCGGCTTGCGCCAAGACTTTAAGGTGGTGACTGATGCCGGACTGACCGGTGGCGAAAATTTGCGCCAGCTCCAGCACGCCAAATGAGTCGTTGGCCAAGGCGCGCAGGATATTCAGGCGCAGCGCGTCACCGCTGGCCTTGCACAGGGCAGCGAGGGCATCGACGGGCTGAAAGGCCAGTTGGGGGGCGCGCATGTTCATAGGTGGGGCAGTCTAGTCGGTCATTTTTTATCCAGCAAGACCAATATCAAAAAGTTTTGATATTGGTCTTGCTGGCATTCAGAGCATCCTGCACGTGGCGGAGCAGGGCCTCAGCCGCTGGGCTCAGGCTGTGTTCGCGGCGCCACACGGCATGCAGGTCGCGGCCAATGTGCATGTCGCTAACGGCCAAGCAACACAGCTGACCCGTACGCAGTTCCTCTTGCACCGCCAGTTCGGAGATCCAGGCGATGGCTGATCCGGCCACTAGGCTGCGCTTGAGCGCTTCGCTATTGCCCAGCGCCATGGCAATGCACGGTTGCAGGCCGCGCGCTTGATAGGCCTGTTCCAGCGTGGCGCGGGTGCCAGAACCCTGCTCGCGGATGAGCAGCGGTGCGGCGGCCAGTTCGGCGCAGCTCACTTCACGGCGCCGCGCCAGTGGGTGTTGTGCGCTGGCCACCGGTAGCAGGGCGTCAGTCCCCAGGTGGCGATGGCTGAACTGCTCGCGCTCAAACGGGCCCTCGATAAAGGCCAGGGTGATTTCGTTGTGTTGCAGTTGCCGCAAACTGGCGGCGGTATTGCCGATCTGCAGGCTGAGTTGCAACTGCGGGTACTGCTGGTGGAAGCGGGCGATTAATGGCGGCAAGAGGTAGCTGCCCAGGGTGGCGCTGGCGCCCAATTCCAGCTCGCCGCAGCTGAGGTTGGCAAAGGCCTGCAAGTCGCGTTCGGCGGCTTGCTCCAGGGCAAAAATGCGCTCGGCATAAGGCAGCAGGCGCTCCCCGGCGGCGGTCAGGGTCACGCCACGGCTCTGCCGATCAAACAGGCGCAGCTGCAGGCGTGCTTCCAGCTCGCGAATTTCCCGCGTCACCGCCGGCTGGCTAATAAACAGACGCGCGGCGCCGGCGCTGATGCTGCCGGTTTGGGCAATGGCGAGGAACACCTTGAGGTGGTGCAAATTCATAAACAGAAGGTATGCCTTGTATCTTTTATGTGTATTTTACCTATAGCACGGCTGCGCCTAACCTCCCAGTTATGGATTGCTTAAGGCGATCGACTGTGAGGAATACCGTGATGTTGCGCCCTTTTACCCGTTTGCATGAGCCGCTGGCCTTCGTCCGTCAGTTCACCCCCAACTGGTTTGCCATGACCATGGGCACCGGCGTGCTGGCCCAAGTGGTGGCCAAGCTGCCGTTGTCCTTTCCCGGGCAAATGCTGCTGGCCGAAGGCCTGTGGTGGCTGACGCTGCTGCTGTTCGGGTTGTTCAGCCTGCTGTTTGCCGCGCGCCTGCTGCTGTTTCGCGACACCCTGTGGCCGATGCTCGATCACCCGGTGCAGTCGATGTTTCTGGGGGCCATCCCCATGGGGCTGGTGCAGGTGATCAACGGCCTGCTGTTATTTGCCGAGCCCGTGTATGGCGCGGTGGTGGTGCAGGTGGCGCACGGCCTTTGGTGGCTGGCGCTGGGCTTGGCCCTTGGGGTAGCGCTGGGCGTGCCGTATCTGATGTTCACCCGGCAAAAGCATGTGCTGGAGACCCTGACGGGGGTTTGGCTGCTGCCGATTGTTGCCCCTGAAGTGGTGGCCAGTGGTGCTGCGGTGCTGGCGCCGCATCTACCTGCAGAGACCGCGCAGTTACTGCTGAGCCTCGGCTATGTGCTGTGGGGTTTATCGCTGAGTCTGGCGTTTGCCCTGATCGCCTTGGTGCTGTTGCGCCTGGCCCTGCACAAATTACCGGACATGGACTTTGCTGCCAGCAGCTGGTTGCCGCTGGGGCCGCTGGCCACCGGTTGTTTGGGCTTGATCAGCCTGGGCCAAGCAGCACCATATGCCTGGCAAGGTACGGCGTTGCAAGGCGCCGCTGAAATGGCGCAGCAACTGGGCCTGGTCGGTGGGCTGGCGCTGTGGGGCGCGGGGCTGTGGTGGTTGGTTGCTGCCAGCCTGTTCACCCAGCATTACATCCGCCGTGAGTTGCCCTTCAACCTCGGCTGGTGGGGGTTCACCTTCCCGCTGGGGGTATTCACCCTGGCCACCTTTGCCCTGCAACACCTGACCGGCTTGGCCTTCTTTACCTGGGTGGGCCTGCTGCTAGCGGCCAAGCTTGCACTGGTCTGGCTGCTGGTGATGCGTCGCACAGTGCAGGGCCTGTGGCACGGCGAACTGTTCCGCGCGCCGTGTTTGGCCGCGCAAACGCCGCTGTAAGCTGCGTTAGCGGGGCTATTTGCCGATTGACGGGGGCTTAACGACCATCTGTGATTGCCCCCATGGCCCCCGCTGGGCGAAAATGGCCGCCTTTTTCGACCCCCAGTTGCCCAAGCAGCCCGTAGGAGATTCAGTGATGCCCAGCCGTCGTGAGCGAGCCAATGCCATTCGTGCCCTCAGCATGGATGCCGTGCAGAAGGCCAACAGCGGCCATCCGGGTGCCCCGATGGGCATGGCGGATATCGCCGAAGTGCTGTGGCGCGATTTCCTCAAGCACAACCCGAGCAACCCTAAATTCGCCGACCGTGACCGCTTTGTGCTGTCCAACGGCCACGGTTCGATGCTGATCTACTCGCTGCTGCACCTGACCGGCTACGACCTGTCCATCGATGACCTGAAAAACTTCCGTCAGTTGCACAGCCGCACCCCGGGCCACCCGGAATACGGCTACACCCCAGGCGTGGAAACCACCACTGGCCCGCTGGGGCAGGGCATTGCCAACGCTGTGGGCTTCGCCATCGCGGAAAAAGTGCTGGGCGCGCAGTTCAACCGCGACGGCTACCAGATTGTTGACCACTTCACCTACGCCTTCCTCGGCGACGGCTGCATGATGGAGGGCATCAGCCACGAAGTTTGCTCGCTGGCCGGCACCTTGGGCCTGGGCAAACTGGTTGCCTTCTACGACGACAATGGCATCTCCATCGACGGTGAAGTTGAAGGTTGGTTCACCGACGACACCCCGGCGCGCTTCGAAGCGTATGGCTGGCAGGTTATCCGCAATGTCGACGGCCACGATGCCGACGAAATCAAAATGGCCATCGAGACTGCGCGTAAAACCGACGACCGTCCGACCCTGATCTGCTGCAAAACCACCATCGGCTTCGGCTCGCCGAACAAAGGCGGCAAAGAAGATTGTCACGGCGCCCCGCTGGGCGTTGAAGAGATCGCCCTGACCCGCGCCACCCTCGGCTGGAACCACGGCCCGTTTGAAATCCCGGCTGACATCTATGCCGAGTGGGACGCCAAGCAAGCCGGTGCCGCTGCCGAAGCTGAGTGGGATCAGCGTTTCGCGGCTTACGCCGCTGCCTTCCCTGAGTTGGCCAGCGAGTTCAAGCGCCGCGTTGCCGGTGAACTGCCCGCCGATTTCGCTGAGAAGACCGCGGCCTATATCCAAGACGTAGCCGCCAAAGGCGAAACCATTGCCAGCCGTAAGGCCAGCCAGAACACCCTGAATGCCTTCGGCCCGTTGCTGCCGGAATTCCTCGGCGGCTCGGCGGATCTGGCCGGCTCCAACCTGACCCTGTGGAAAGGCTGTAAGGGCGTATCGGCTGACGATGCCTCCGGCAATTACATGTTCTACGGCGTGCGCGAGTTCGGCATGAGCGCGATCATGAACGGCGTCGCCCTGCATGGCGGCTTCGTGCCGTACGGCGCGACCTTCCTGATCTTTATGGAATACGCGCGCAATGCCGTGCGCATGGCTGCGCTGATGAAGCAGCGCGTGCTGTTCGTGTTTACCCACGACTCCATCGGCTTGGGCGAAGACGGCCCAACCCACCAGCCAATCGAGCAGCTGGCCAGCCTGCGCGGCACGCCGAACCTCGACACTTGGCGTCCCTGCGACGCCGTGGAATCGGCGGTGGCCTGGAAGTACGCCATCGAGCGTGCTGACGGCCCGAGCGCACTGATCTTCAGCCGGCAGAACCTGCCGCACCAGTCGCGCGATGCCCAGCAACTGGCCGACGTCGCCCGTGGTGGTTACGTGCTGAAAGACTGCGCCGGTGAGCCGGAGCTGATCCTGATTTCCACCGGTTCGGAAATCGGTTTGGCTGTGGCCGCATTTGACAAGCTGACGGCTGAAGGCCGTTCGGTGCGCGTGGTGTCGATGCCGTCCACCAGCGTGTTCGACCAGCAGGATGCCGGCTATAAGCAGGCCGTGCTGCCGGTGCAGGTTGGCGCGCGCATCGCCATCGAAGCCTCGCATGCTGACTACTGGTACAAGTACGTGGGCCTGGAAGGTCGCATCATCGGCATGACCACCTTTGGTGAGTCGGCGCCGGCGCCAGCATTGTTTGAAGAATTCGGCTTTACCGTCGAAAACATCCTGGAAACCGCTGCCGAGCTGCTCGACGCCTGAGTGAGAACGACGCCGTAGGGTGGATCAGGGCGCGTCGCCGACGCTCTTGTGATCCACCGTTACACCGCCGGTGGATCGATGAAGCGCGATCCACCCTAGGTTCAGCCGAGATACCCGATGCCCAAGCGTCCCTATCGAATTGCCCTCAACGGTTACGGCCGCATTGGCCGTTGTGTGCTGCGTGCGTTGCATGAGCGCGGTGCCGGGGCGCAGCTGGAAATTGTTGCGCTGAACGACTTGGCCGATCAGGCCAGTATCGAATACCTGACGCGCTTCGACTCCACCCACGGGCGTTTCCCCGGTGAGGTGAAGGTCGATGGCGATTGCCTGCATATCAACGGCGACTGCGTAAAAGTGCTGCGCCAAGCCGCGCCGGAAGGCATCGACTGGGCGGCGCTGGAGATTGATCTGCTGCTGGAATGCTCCGGCCAATACACCAGCCGCGCCGCTGCCCAGCGCTTTATCGACGCCGGCGCGCCACGCCTGCTGTTATCGCAGCCGATGGCCAGCGAGGCAGATATCGATGCCACGGTGGTCTACGGGGTCAATCAGGCTTGCCTGACGGGCCGCGAGCGGCTGGTGTCGAACGCCTCCTGCACCACCAATTGCGGCGTGCCGTTGCTCAAGTTGCTGAATGAAACAGTGGGTATCGAGTATGTGTCGATCACCACCATCCATTCTGCGATGAACGACCAGCCGGTGATCGACGCTTACCACCACGAAGACCTGCGCCGTACGCGCTCGGCCTTTCAGTCGGTGATTCCGGTGTCCACTGGCCTGGCTCGCGGTATTGAGCGCCTGCTGCCGGAACTAAGCGGGCGCATCCAAGCCAAAGCCATACGCGTGCCGACGGTCAATGTCTCGTGCCTGGATATCACCCTGCAGACCGCCCGCGATACATCGGCGGCCGAGATCAATGCGGTGTTGCGTCAGGCGGCTGAGAGCGGCCCGCTCAGAGGCCTGCTGGCCTACACCGAACTGCCCCATGCCAGCTGCGATTTCAACCATGACCCGCATTCGGCGATTGTCGATGGCAGCCAGACCCGTGTCTCCGGCCCGCGCTTGGTCAACCTGCTGGCCTGGTTCGACAACGAGTGGGGCTTTGCCAACCGCATGCTTGATGTTGCTGAACACTTTCTCTCCCTGACTACTCCAGCCCCCGTGAAGGACTGATATATGACCGTTCTGAAGATGACCGACCTCGACCTCGCCGGTAAGCGCGTGCTGATCCGCGAAGACCTCAACGTGCCGGTAAAAGACGGCGCGGTGAAGAGCGACGCGCGCATCCTCGCCTCCCTGCCGACCATCAAGCTGGCGTTGGAGAAGGGCGCAGCGGTCATGGTCTGCTCTCACTTGGGTCGTCCGACCGAAGGTGAGTTCAGCGAAGAAAACAGCCTGGCGCCGGTCGCCGCCTACCTGAGCAAGGCCCTCGGCCGCGATGTGCCGCTGGTGGCGGATTACCTGAACGGCGTGGAACTCAAAGCCGGCGAGATCGTGCTGTTCGAGAACGTGCGCTTCAACAAGGGCGAGAAGAAAAACGCCGATGAACTGGCCCAGCAGTACGCTGCGCTGTGCGACGTATTCGTGATGGACGCCTTCGGCACCGCTCACCGCGCTGAGGGTTCGACCCATGGCGTCGCCAAGTTCGCCAAGGTGGCCTGCGCCGGCCCGCTGCTGGCGGCCGAGCTGGACGCCCTGGGCAAAGCGCTGGGTAACCCGGCCAAGCCAATGGCCGCGATCGTCGCCGGTTCCAAGGTGTCGACCAAGCTTGACGTGCTCAATAGCCTGAGCCAGATCTGCGATCAGCTGATTGTCGGCGGCGGTATTGCCAACACCTTCCTCGCCGCAGCCGGTTTCCCGGTCGGCAAGTCGCTGTACGAGGCCGATCTGGTTGAGACCGCCAAGGCCATCGCGGCCAAGGTCAGCGTGCCGTTGCCGGTCGACGTGGTCGTCGCCAAGGCCTTCGCCGAAGACGCCGAAGCCACCGTCAAACTGGTCGCCGATGTGGCTGAGGACGACATGATTCTGGATATCGGCCCGCAAACTGCCGCGCAGTTTGCCGAGTTGTTGAAATCCTCGAAGACCATCCTGTGGAACGGCCCGGTCGGTGTGTTTGAGTTCGACCAGTTCGGCAACGGCACCCAGGTGCTGGCCCAGGCTATCGCCGAAAGCCCGGCGTTCTCCATCGCCGGTGGTGGCGATACCCTGGCGGCCATCGACAAATACGGCGTTGGTGCGCAGATTAGCTATATCTCCACTGGCGGCGGCGCGTTCCTTGAGTTCGTTGAGGGCAAGGTGCTGCCGGCGGTTGAGGTGCTGGAACAGCGCGCCAAGGCGTGAATAGCCTGGTCAGGGAGCGAGCCGCGATGCTGAAACCGATCACCCTGCTGGCGTTGCTCAGCCTGCTCGGCGCCTGCGCCAGTCAGCCCGCGCCGTCGGATAACTGGACGCGCTGGGTGTGCGACAGCCAGGCGCAAGTGCTCTGGCGCTTAGCCGATAGCAAGGGTGAGGCGGTGGATGTGCGCCTGAGTGGCGGCGATACCGTCTATCGCCTGACTCAGGAGCCCGCTGGTTCAGGGGCCCTGTACAGTGACGGCTCGCTGTCTTTCCACACCAAGGGTGAGCAGGGGGTGGTTTACTGGACCGCCAGCGATGAGCTGATCGGCCGTGGCTGCAAGGCGCCCTAGGTAACGACTTGAATACAGGCCAGGCTCACGCCTGGTTTTTGCATGACCTGAACAGCGCCTGCCCTTTGCGGCAGGCTTGAATGATTAACGAGCCCCACCGGGAGAAAGAACACCATGGCACTTATCAGCATGCGCCAGATGCTCGACCACGCCGCCGAATTCGGCTATGGCGTGCCGGCCTTCAACGTCAACAACCTCGAGCAGATGCGCGCGATCATGGAAGCGGCCGACAAAACCGATTCCCCAGTGATCGTTCAGGCCTCCGCCGGTGCGCGCAAATATGCTGGCGCGCCGTTCTTGCGCCACCTGATCCTCGCGGCCATCGAAGAATTCCCGCATATCCCGGTGTGCATGCACCAGGACCACGGCACCAGCCCGGATGTGTGCCAGCGCTCGATCCAGCTGGGCTTCAGCTCGGTGATGATGGACGGCTCGCTGAAAGAAGACGGCAAAACCCCGGCTGACTACGACTACAACGTGCGCGTCACCCAGCAGACCGTGGCCTTTGCCCACGCCTGCGGCGTGTCGGTGGAAGGTGAGCTGGGTTGCCTGGGCAGCCTGGAAACGGGTATGGCCGGCGAAGAAGACGGCATCGGTGCAGAAGGCGTGCTCGATCACAGCCAGATGCTCACCGACCCGGAAGAAGCCGCTGACTTCGTCAAGCGCACCCAGGTCGATGCACTCGCCATCGCCATCGGCACCAGCCACGGCGCCTACAAGTTCACCAAGCCGCCTACCGGTGACATCCTCGCCATCGACCGTATCAAGGCGATCCACGCGCGCATCCCCAACACCCACCTGGTGATGCACGGCTCCAGCTCGGTCCCGCAAGAGTGGCTGGCGATCATCAACCAGTACGGCGGCGACATCAAAGAAACCTACGGCGTGCCGGTTGAAGAAATCGTTGAAGGCATCAAGTACGGCGTGCGCAAGGTCAATATCGACACCGACCTGCGTCTGGCGTCCACCGGTGCCATGCGCCGCCTGATGGCGGAGAACCCGAGCGAGTTCGACCCGCGCAAGTTCTTCGGTGCCACTGTGACCGCCATGCGCGACATCTGCATCGCTCGTTACGAAGCCTTCGGCACCGCCGGTAATGCTTCGAAGATCAAGCCGATGAACCTGGAAACCATGTTCCAGCGTTATGCCAAAGGTGAGCTGGCCGCCAAGGTCAACTAAGCCTGGGCGTATGCCCATTGCTGCACACAAAAGCCCGCTTTTAAGCGGGCTTTTGTTTTAGTTGCGCGTGATGGACAGAGGGCGGTGTTCGGCCTTGAGCTTGTAGAACGTTGCGCTGCCGGCCTCGCTGTCATAGCCGCTGTTGTCTTGTGGGTAGGCGCCTGCCTTGAAATACAGCAGGTGGGTGGCCCAGCGCTTATCCAGGCGGTCCTTCCACTTAGCGGAATTGACGGTTATCCCCAGGGTGCCGTTGGGGGTCAGGTGAATGCTGTAACTGAGGGTTTGGTTAAGGCGCAGGTCTTTGGCTAGAGGGACCGTCTTAACCACGCCGTCCGGGACCATCCGCAGCTTCGCCACGAGGGTGCCGCTGGCGCTGCTTTCTTTGTACTCGTACTCCAGCTTGAGCATGGGCTTGTCGTTTTTGTAGCCATGGATCTGGCCAACCACCATCCTGCCGGAGGAAGGCACCTGAGTGACTTTGAGGGTCGCGCTCAGGTAGTTGTCGGCGCTCGGGTAGGTCCAGTTGCGCAGTTTGCCGTCGGCAAAGGTTTCGCGCAGTTCGCTGCGTGGGTAGCTGGCGTTACTGGTGGTGCTGCCATTAACCGGCGCCCAGAAAAAGATCTTGGCGGCGTCTGACTTGAAATAGTGGTCTTGATAGCCGCCCATCAGCAGGGGGGTTGAAATGATGGTTGCCGGCACACCGACAGGGATGGTGAGGTTCCAGGTTGCGAGGTCAATCATGACAACGTTCTCGTAAGAGCACTTTCAGCAGGGCATATCTCATCCGCGAGTCAGTAGGTGTTTACTCGGCATTCCAGCCTGTGCGCTTGAACTAAAAGTTAGGGCCAGTGGTGGCAGTGTTGCCGTGTCGCACGAGGGCTAAGGCGCCGTCGGGCAGGGGCTTTATACCTGCGATAGCGCAGCCTGTAACGGTTATTTGCTGGTTTGTTGGCGTCAATAAAATGCTGGTTTTTGCGCTGGCCATTACATCGCCAGCAAATATGGCGGCCTAGAAATTACGACGTAAAAGCTCATGCGTTGAAAACTAAGGAGAGTTTTTGCTGTCCGGTGTCAGTTTTTTGGACGGCAAATCCGGATGGGCATTTTCTGAGGAGAAGCTATCCGATGAACGGGCGGCTACACCAAGGCGCTGGCGCCACGTAAATGCCGGGTTATGCCGTTGCTGCTCAATACCGTTGGCCTGAACGGGGACGAAATGTGCCGGTGGCTGAGTTGATGTTGGGGGTGTGTCGACTGACCGCGCGTGGCTCACCTGTCGCCCATTTTTGGGCTCGGTAAAACCATGTAAAACACCTGCCGCATGCCGCTTGGCCCGCTGGTCCATACTCGGCGCTCTGTTGCTTCTGGACGTCCGCCCGCATGCCGAGCAAATCCCGCACGTTGCTGTACTTCCTTCTGGCTGTTTTGCTGGCAAGTGTGCTGGGCAGCGTGCTGCAAACGCAGTTCAACCTGGCCAACCTGCAAGCACTCGGTGCGCCGATACCGTTTGAGGTGCGTGCGCACACCACCGGCCTCGATCTGCTGGGCTTTAGCCCGACCTTCGCGGCGCTGGTGATCCTTGGTTTTTTCTTCGCATTACCGGCGGCGAGTTTGCTTACGCGCCTCTGGCCAACTGGCCGCTGGCTGTTGTTCGCCCTGGCCGGCGCGTTGGCGGTGTGGTTGGCGATGGCGTTAGCCAATGCGCTGCTGCCGATGCCGACCTTGATTGGTGCCAACCGCAGCCTGGCCGGCACTCTCGGGCTGATGGCCTGCGGCAGCCTAGGTGCGTTGTTATTCGCCCAGCTGGTGCGGCGTTCACTGCCAGTGCCATCCTGATATTCCCCTGCACGCAAAAGGCCCGAACCATGTTGAAGACGTCCCGCGCCCTGTTGTTGCTTGGTCTGCTTGGCAGCAGCCTGGCGCACGCCATGGATTACCGCATCGAAACCGTCACCGCCGGCCTGGAGCACCCCTGGTCGCTGGCCTTCCTGCCCGATGGGCGCATGTTGGTGACCGAGCGGGTGGGGCGTTTACGCCTCATCGAGCAGGACGGTAGCCTCAATCCGCAGCCAGTCGGTGGCGTGCCTGCGGGCTTTGTTGCCGCTCAAGCAGGGCTGATGGAGGTGCTGCTCGACCCTGAATTCGCCAGCAATCAGCAGCTGTACCTCAGTTATGCCTACGGCACCGCCCAGGCCAACAACACTCGCCTGGCCAAGGCGCGCCTCGTCGATGGGCAGCTGCAGGATGTGCAGGTGCTATTTAGCGCGTTGCCCACCAAAACGGGGGCGGCCCATTACGGTGGGCGCATGGCCTTTCTCGCCGATAACACGCTGGTGCTGACCCTGGGCGATGGTTTTGACTGGCGCGAGCAGGCGCAGAACACGGGCAACCACCTTGGCAAGATCGTGCGCCTCAACCGTGATGGCAGTATCCCTCAGGACAACCCGCTGGTCGGTCAGCCGGGTGCTGCGGCGGAGATCTACAGCCTGGGGCATCGCAATGTGCAGGGCATCGTCTATGACGCTCAGCTCAAGCGTCTGTACAGCCACGAGCATGGCCCGCGCGGCGGCGATGAGCTGAACCTGATCGAGCCCGGTACCAACTACGGTTGGCCGCTGATCACCTATGGCGTTGACTACAGCGGTGCGCAGATTTCGCCCTACACCGAACTGCCCGGTTTGCAGCAGCCGTTGCTGCACTGGACGCCTTCGGTGGCACCGTCGAGCCTGACCCAGTACCGTGGTGCGCTGTTCCCCGAGTGGCAGGGCGACCTGTTCGCCTCGACGTTGGCCGAACGCAGCGTGCGCCGTATTCGCCTGCAGCACGGTAAGTTAGCGGGGCAGGAGGTGCTGTTTGAAGAATTGGGTGAGCGCATCCGTGATGTGCGCAGTGGCCCTGATGGTGCGCTGTACCTGCTGACCGATAACGCGGACGGGCGTCTGCTGCGTGTAGTGCCGAGCCCTTAATGGCGCTGCGCCGGGCGTTAAACGCCGCACCCTGGCGCGTGCGGCGTGCGGCATAATTACCCGCCCTCTAGCGCTGCCTAATCGACCATGACCCCGCTTAAATACCTGCAAGGCTACCCCGCCCAGCTGCAAGACAAGATCCGCCAGCTGATTGCCGAGCAGCGCTTGGGCGATTACCTGGCGCGGTCTTACAGCGGTAAGCATGCGATTCAAAGCGACAAGGCGCTGTATGCCTATATCCAGGGGCTCAAGCAGGAGCACCTGCGCAATGCCCCGGCCATCGACAAAGTGCTGTATGACAACCGCCTTGACCTGACCCACCGCGCCCTCGGCCTGCACACGGCGATCTCGCGCGTCCAGGGCGGCAAGCTCAAGGCGAAGAAGGAAATCCGCGTGGCTTCACTGTTTCGCGAGGCCGCGCCGGAGTTTCTGCAGATGATCGTGGTGCATGAGCTGGCACACCTGAAAGAGGCCGAGCACAACAAAGCTTTCTACAAGCTCTGCGAGTACATGCTGCCCGGCTATCACCAGCTGGAGTTCGACCTGCGGGTGTACCTGACTTGGCGCGAGTTGCCCAACACCGCAGGCGCGCTGTCAGCCCCGCAGCAGTAAATTGAGCTGATCCACCACTTCGGCCCATTCGGCGTCGGCTAAAAACTGTTGGCGCAAAAAATCCGCCTGGGCTGGGTCCCAGAATGGCGCATCAGCCAGGCGGCAGTCTTCCGCCAAGGGCGAGTGGCGCTTGATAAAGAGGTCGATGCTGACCGGGTCATGTTCGAGGCCCAGCTGTTGAAACAGGGTGGCGAGGTCTTGGACGTTGGCTTGCATAGCGGTCTCCCTTGGACGCTATCGGCTGATAGCCCTTTAGTCGACCGACAGAATCTCTAACAGTTGCACGCCACTGGCCAAGCGCAGGGTGACTTCGTCGCCAATCGTCTTTCCCAGCAGCACTTGCCCGAGGGGTGCTTGCGGACCGATCACCTGCACGGCCTGGCCAGCCTGCTGCAGTTTCATCGCCGCGCCGTCCGGGCCGAGGAACAGGCATTGGCGGCGGTCGTCGTCATCGCTCAGTTCAATCAGCGCACCGAGCTGGATGCCCTGCTGCTGGTCGAAAGTCCGCAGCACCAACTGCTTCCAGTTGGCCAGGGTCTGGCGAATAGCCGCCGCGCGGCGTGCCTGCCCGGTGGCCAGATAGGACGCCTCCAGGCCGAGGGTGTCGTACTTGTTTTCGGCGATATTTTCTTCATGGGTCGCCGTTTCATAAGCGGTCAGCGCCGCCTGCTGGGCCTGCAGCAGGTCATCTTCGAGGCGGGCGATTACCCGGTGCAGCAGTTCGGTCTTGTTCATGGCGGCTACTTGATGGGCAGGCGGGCAGGGTAGCGGAAAGCATCAGGGCCGGCCTGCTGGTTTAACTGCGGCGCTTGAGCAAGTGCGCGGCCAGGGTGCGCAGCGGCCCGAGTTGACGACAGATCAGCGCCAGCTGGGTTTGCACCAGGCGTTGCGGGTCGTCTAGGTCGTCGCTGAGCTGCTCAAGCTCGGCGGCCAGCTGTTCTTCGGCATCACTGTGGATGGCCACCGGGCGTTCTTCGTTCAGGCAGCTGGCAATCTCTTCCAGGCTGGCGGCCAACTGGCTGGCGCTGGCCAGTAGCGGGTTGTCGCTTCCACTCAGGCTGGTTTCGCCCCGGTGCGCGCCAAGGCCCGAGAGGTAGCTCAAGAGGGTGTGCGACAGCACCAGAAAGCGAAAACCAATGTCCGCCTCCTTACGGAAATGCCCCGGCTCCATCAGCATATTGCCCAGGGTGGTCGACAGCGTGGCGTCGGCGTTGTGCGCGTTTCGCCGGGCCAGGCGGTAGGCCAGGTCGTCGCGCTTACCGTTTGCGTACTGGGCGATGATCTGCTGCAGGTAGCGGCTGTTGCAGCTCAGCGTGTTGGCCAGCAGGCGATTGAGGCGACGGCCCTGCCAGTCCGGCAGAATCAGCAGCACGGCTAACCCGGCGATCAGGCTGCCGAGCAAGGTATCGACCAGGCGTGGAATAAACAGCCCGTAGCCATCGCCGACCTGGTTAAAGCAGAACAGCACCAGCAGGGTGATGGCGGCCGTGGCCAGGGTGTAGCGGCTGCTGCGCAGGGCAAAGAACACCACCCCGGCGACCACGGCAAACAGTGCCTGCACCAGCGGGTTGGGGAACAGGTCAAACAGCGCCCAACCCAGTAACAGGCCAAGCACGGTGCCGCTGATGCGCTGCACCAGCTTGAGCCGGGTCGCGCCGTAGTTCGGCTGGCAGACGAACAGCGTGGTTAGCAGAATCCAGTAGCCCTGAGTGGGGTGAATCCAGTGCAGCACGCCGTAGCCGGCGGCCAGCGCGATGGACAGGCGCAGGGCGTGGCGAAACAGCAGTGAAGTCGGTGTCAGCTGTAGGCGCACGCGCTCCCAGACATCCTTGAGTGACTGCGGCTCACGGTCGAGCAGGCTACTGTCTTGCTGTTCGGCCATGGCGTCGGGGTTGCTGGCATTGCCCAGCAGTGCATCCAGGCTGCGCAGGTTGCCGGCCAGTGCGCCGAGTGAGCGCAACAGGTGGCGCCAGGCTGGGTTGCTCTGCACGCGCAGGTGTTCGAGGGAGTCGTGCAGGTCAGTCAACGCCTGATGGCACAGCTCGCGGTACTCGAACGGCTGGCGCAGCTCGATGGCCTGAGCCAGGCGCTGACAGGCCTCGCCATGCAGGCGCAGCAGACGTTGGCAGCGGAACAACACATCGCTGTGGAAGAACGCCTCGGCCAGTTCGTTGTAGGGGTAGTGCGAGGAGCTGGCGCGCTCGTGAACGTCCTGGGCGAGAAAATACAGTTTCAGGTAGCGGCTGACCTTCGGCCCCGGCCGACCATTGCCGACCCGGTGCAGGATGATTTCCTTGGCGGCATTCAGCGCCGCCACCACGCGACCGTTCTGCTTGGCCAGCGCCAGGCGGCGTTCTTCTACATCCAATTGGCGCAGCGGTTCAAACAGCGCCGCCTTGAGTTTCAGGTACTGGCCCAGCTCGCGGAATACGCGCGCCAGGCTGTGCTGCACCGGCTGGTTGGCGAACAGCGCATTCCACAGCACCGACAGCAGGCCGTACCAGGCCGCGCCTGCCACCAGCAGCAGTGGCTCTTGCCAGAGCCCGGCGGCGCCGCCACGTTGCTCGACGCCGATCATGCTGTACACCGCCAGAATCAGCGTGGCCGCGCCAAGGGTGGCGTAGCGTTCACCCAGTGCGCCGAGCATGGTCAGGGCAAAGCTCGACAGCGCCAGGGCGCAGACGAACAGCCAGGGGTGGGGAAATAGAAATTCCACCGCATAGGCCGCCACGCTGAAGCAGCCGAGGGTGACCAGCAGCGCCACCAGGCGGCCCTGCCAGCTGTCATCGGTTTCCGCCAGGGCGCTGGCGATCACCCCGAGAAACAGCGGGATCAGTGCATGCATCCAGCCCTGCGACCAGCACAACAGCAACGCCCCGCTGAGGGCAATAAACACCCGCAGGCTGTAGCTGAATTTATCTTGCGCCCAAAGGCGGCGCAGCGAGTGGCGGAGCGAAGGGGAAGGCATCGAGCGGTGGCCCTGAACGTGAGACGGACAAGAAAGACTAATGGAATAACCTAGCGGACGGCACGGCCTATCAGCATAAATCCAGGCTGCTGGGCGTTGGCGCCGGCCGGCCCGTTACAGCGGCCAGACCAGCAGCAACAGCGGCACGCTGACCACCACCACAAGTATTTCCAGGGGCAGGCCAAGGCGCCAATAGTCGCCGAAGCGAAAGCCCCCAGGGCTGAGAATCAAGGTGTTGTTCTGATGGCCAATGGGGGTGAGGAATGAGCAAGAGGCACCGATCGCCACAGCCATCAGCAAGGCATCCGCGCTGACGCCCAGTTGGCTGGCGGCGCTCAAGGCAATCGGGCACATCACTGCAGCGGTGGCGGCATTGTTCATAAAGTCTGAAAGGGTCATGGTCACCACCAGCAGCAGTGTCAGCATCACCACCGGATTCCCCTGGGCCAGGTGTTCCATTAACAGGCGCGCGAGCAAGTCAGCCGCACCGGTTTCGGACATGGCCCCAGCCACCGGGATCATCGCGCCCAGCAGCACAATCACCGGCCAGTCAATGGCCTGGTACAGCTGGCGCAGGGGCACCACGCGCGTCACCATAAACACCAGCATGCCCGCGGCAAACGCCACTGCCGCCGACAACACACCGAACGCTGCCAGCGCCACAGCCAGCAGCATCACCCCTACGGCGAGCCCGGCCTGAGTCGGGTTGGGGATGCTGATGTCGCGGTCGGCCAGCGGTACGCACTCGTAGTCATTGGCAAAGTCAGCGATATCGCTGGGCTCGCCTTGTAACAGCAAGACATCGCCGTGTTCGATCAGGGTCGAGCGCAGACGCTTGATTGAGCGGTGGCTCTGGCGTGAGATTGCCAACAGATTGATGCGGTAGCGATGCCGTAGACGAATATGGCTGGCCGCCAGCCCGATCAGCCGCGAGTCCGGGCGTACCAGCAGCTCCTGCAGCACGCTGTTGTCATGGCTGGTGTCTTTCTTGTCGTCGGCTTTGTCCTGTGCAGACTCGCTGTTCTGCGTGTCCGCTACGGGCTGTTTGGCGGCTTCCAAGACCAGCCCCAGGGTGTTGAGCACGTCGCCGAGGGCTTCTGGTTCGGCCTCGATCATCAGCACATCATCGACTTGCAGGATGCGCCGCGGGTTGGGTGCCGACAGGCGCAGCTTGTTGCGCACCATGCCCACGACTTGGGCGTCGGCCTCTTCCAGCAGTTGCTCGACTTCACTGAGGCTCTTGCCTTCAGCTTTAGCGCCGGCCTTAACCCGTGCTTCGGTAATGTAGGTGCCCGTGTCAAAGCTGGCCGCACCGGCCACCTCCCGGCGTGGCACCAGGCGCCAGCCGATCAGGGCAATAAACAGCACACCACTCAGCGCTACGGCCACGCCGACGGGGCTGAAATCAAACATGGCAAACGGCCCGGCACCGCTTTGCGCGCGGAAGCTGGACACAATCAAGTTGGGCGGCGTGCCGATCAAGGTGGTCATGCCGCCCAGAATGGTGCCGAAAGCCAGTGGCATCAGCAGGCGCCCGGGCGGCAGGTCGTGTTTGCTGGCAATCTTCAGGGCGATAGGCATCAGCAGGGCGAGCGCGCCGACGTTGTTCATAAAAGCCGATAACAGGGCGCCAAGCCCGGTCAGCGCGGCGATTGAGAGCATCGGCCCAGCATTGGCGGGCAACACCCGTTTCGCCACGGCGTCCACCGCGCCAGTGCGCTGTAAACCAAAGCTGAGCACCAGCACGCAGGCCACGGTGATCACGGCCGGGTGGCCAAAACCGACAAAGGCTTCTTGGTCGGGCACCAGGCCGGCGATCACGCAGGCCAGGAGTGCGGCCAGCGCGACGATGTCATGCCGCCAGCGGCCCCAGAGGAACATGCCGATGGTGGCGGTGAGGATGGCGAAGATAAAACCTTGGTCTTGGGTCATGCGGGCAAACCATCCTTAGAAAGAGTCCACTAATGAGCGCGACGCAGCCGAATACGTTCCGTGTTTCGGCTATGCACCGGCCGGCGCGGCCTTAAGCATAGTGTGCGGCCGCGTAGCCCGAGGCCCAGGCCCACTGGAAGTTGAAACCGCCCAGGTGTCCCGTCACATCCAGCACTTCGCCGACAAAATACAGCCCCGGTGATTTCAGTGACTCCATGGTTTTCGACGACACTTCGCGGGTATCGACGCCACCGAGGGTTACCTCAGCGGTGCGGTAACCCTCGGTGCCGGCCGGCACCAGTTGCCAGTCGCCGAGCTGTTCGGCAATCGCCTTGAGCTCGGCGTGGGTGTACTGCTTCATCGGTTTGGAGGCGAACCAGTTGTCCGCCAGCAGCCCGGCCATCTTCTTGGTAAACAGCTCGGCGAGCAGGGTTTTCAGCTCGCTGTTGGGCCGCTCGCGCTGCTGCTCGGCCAGCCACTCGGGCAGGTCGATATGCGGCAGCAGGTTGATGCGGATGGCATCCCCAGGTTGCCAGAATGAGGAAATCTGCAGAATCGCCGGGCCGCTTAAGCCGCGATGGGTAAACAGGATATTTTCCTTGAAGCTCTGGCCATTGCAGCTCACCACACAGTCTTCCACCGAGGTGCCAGACAGTTCAGTGCACAGGGCCTTGAGCTGCGGGTCGGTGAGGGTGAAGGGCACCAGGCCGGCGCGGGTTGGCAGCAGCTCGTGGCCGAATTGCTTGGCCACCTGATAGCCAAAGCCAGTGGCGCCAAGAGTTGGAATCGACAGGCCGCCGGTGGCTATCACCAACGATTCACAGCGCACGGCGCCGGCGCTGGTTTGCAGCTGGTAGCCGCTGTCCCGTTTGCTGATCTCGCTGACCGAGGTGTCCAGGCGCAGCTCGACGCCGGCTTCATCGCACTCGCTCAGCAGCATAGTAAGAATGTCGCTGGCCTTGTTGTCGCAGAACAGCTGGCCGAGTTTCTTCTCGTGGTACGGCACGCCATGCTTGGCCACTAGGCCGATAAAGTCCCACTGGGTGTAGCGCGCCAGGGCCGATTTGCAGAAGTGTGGGTTTTCCGAGAGAAAGTTGCTCGGCTCGCAGTACATATTGGTGAAATTGCAGCGGCCACCGCCGGACATCAGGATTTTCTTGCCGGCCTTGTTGGCGTGATCCAGCAGCAGCACCTGACGGCCGCGCGCGGCAGCCGTCAATGCGCACATAAGCCCGGCGGCGCCGGCTCCGATAATCACGACCTGGGGTGTAAGCACAGCAATTTCCTCAACCTACGACGTGCGCCAAGGCCGGCGCAAAACAGCGCGCATAGTAACTGATGGCTGGGTGGGTGTGACTGGGCCGGCGGTCGACTAGGCTAAGGACTCTGTTCTCCTTGAAGGAGCCGCCGTTAATGAATCGACTGCGTGCGGGTCTGCTCTCGTTGGCGCTGCTGATGCCGTTGTATGGCGGCGCGGCCGACGCATTGCGCCTGGTCGCCGACCCGTGGCCACCCTTCACTGACAAAACGCTGCTGAACAACGGGTTGGCTTCCGATCTGGTGGTCACCGCCCTCAGCCGTGCCGGTTACACCAGCGACTATGCACAAGTGCCCTGGGAGCGCGCGGTGCGTGGCTTGCAGCAAGACACCTACGATGTGCTGATCAATGCCTGGTATACCGATGAGCGCGCGACGTTTGGCTATTACTCGCAGCCCTACTTGGTCAACCGCATCCGCTTTTTGCAGCGCAAGGGGGCCCAGATTGAGTTCCGCCAATTATCGGACTTGTACCCCTACAGCATTGCCGTGGTGCGCGGTTACGCCTATTCCAGCGCGTTTGATCAGGACAGCCGCCTGACCAAAGTAGGTGTGCTCAGTTTTGCCGTGGGCGTGCGCATGTTGCAGGCGCAGCGGGTGCAACTGACCTTGGAAGATGAGCTGGTCGCGCGCTTTCACCTGGGCCGGCACTTGACCGGCATGCGTAATCAGCTGGAGTTTTTGCCGCAGCCATTAAGTGAGAACGGTCTGCATATTCTGGTTAGCCGTCGGCACCCGCAGCATCAGCAGATTGCCGATGCCTTCAACAAGGCTATTAAGGCCATGCGTGCCGATGGCAGCTATGAGCAGGTTTTTCAGCGCCACGGTTTGTAGCGGGTCGCGGCCGCATTGCGCGGCCGCTGCCTGAGGTATTTACAGCGAGCGTACGCGCAGCGAGCGGCCTTTGATTTTGCCTTCGCTGAGGCAGTTGAGCGCCTTCAGGGCCAAGCTGCGCTCAACCGCGACATAGGCTTGGAAATCGAAGATGGCGATCTTGCCGACCTGCGCGCCGGGGATGCCCGCATCGCCGGTCAGCGCGCCGAGAATATCGCCGGGGCGCAGTTTGTCTTTACGCCCTGCGCCGATGCACAGGGTGATCATCGGCGGCTGCAGCGGCGCGCCACCCTGATTCTTCAAGCTGCTCAGTGGGTGCCAGTTAAGCGGCGCCTTTTGCAGGGTTTCGATGGCCTGGGCGCGATGGCCCTCGGCCGGGGCAACCAGGCTCATGGCCAAGCCCTTTTCACCGGCACGCCCGGTACGGCCGACACGGTGAATGTGAATTTCCGAATCACGTGCCAGCTCGACGTTGATCACCATGTCCAGCGCGTCTATATCCAGGCCGCGCGCGGCGACATCGGTGGCCACCAGTACCGACAGGCTGCGGTTGGCAAACATCGCCAGCACTTGATCGCGGTCACGTTGTTCCAGGTCACCGTTCAGCGCTGCGGCCGAAATACCTTTGGCGGTCAGGTGGTCGACCACTTCCTGGCACTGCTGTTTGGTAAAGCAGAAGGCCACGCAGGATTGTGGACGGTAGCAGTTGAGCAGCTTGACCACGGCGTCCATGCGCTCTTCCGGGGCGATTTCGTAGAAGCGCTGCTCAATTTGCGTGTCATCGTGAAAGGCGTCGGCTTTGACCTGTTGCGGGTCACGCATGAACTTCGCGGACAGCTGCTTGATGCTGCTCGGGTAGGTGGCGGAGAACAGCAGGGTTTGCCGGCGTGTGGGCGTTTGCTCGATGATTTCAGCGATGCTGTCGTAAAAACCCATGTCGAGCATGCGGTCGGCTTCGTCGAGCACCAGGGTGTTGAGGCCATCGAGTTTCAGCGTGCCCTTGCTCAGGTGCTGCTGAATACGCCCTGGCGTGCCGACGATGATCTGCGCGCCATGCTCCAGCGAGCCGATCTGCGGGCCGAACGGCACACCGCCGCATAGGGTCAGAATCTTGATGTTGTCAGCCGAGCGCGCCAGGCGACGCAACTCTTTGGCGACTTGGTCAGCCAGCTCGCGGGTCGGGCAGATCACCAGTGCCTGGCAGCCAAAGTAGCGCGGGTTAAGCGGGTTGAGCAGGCCGATGCCGAAGGCGGCGGTCTTGCCGCTGCCGGTTTTGGCCTGGGCAATCAGGTCCATGCCCTTGAGCATTACCGGCAGGCTCTGCGCCTGGATCGGGGTCATCTCGGTGTAACCAAGAGACTCGAGGTTCGCCAGCATGGCGGCGGAAAGCGGCAGAGAAGCGAAAGCGGTGTTGGTCACGGTACAGGCCTGCTAAACGAAATGGCGTGCAGTGTAACAGGCTCGCTGTGCAGGCTTAGCGCTAACGGTCGGCCGGTGTTTGCTGGCGGTTAGAACAGATCGATGGGGTCCACATCCAGTGACCAGCGAACCGCACGGCCGCTGGGCATCTGTTCCAATGCATGCATCCAAGTGTTGAGTAAGCGATGCAGCGGCGCGCGGGCGTTAGCCTGCACCAGCAGCTGGGCGCGATAGCGGCCGGCGCGGCGCTCCATTGGCGCTGGCACCGGGCCGAGCAACTCGATGCCGCTGAGTGTCAGCTCGCCCAGGAGTAACTCAGCTTCTGTGCAGGCGTCATCGAGAAAACCTTCAGCCTGGCCGGGTTTATGCGCTTCAGCGCGCAACAGGGCGAGGTGGCAGAACGGCGGCAGGCCCGCGCTGCGCCGTTCACTGAGGGCCTGCTCGGCGAAGGCGAAGTAGCCCTGCTCGGTCAGCTGCACCAATAAAGGATGGTCGGCCAGGTGGCTCTGGATAATCACCTTGCCCGGTTCCTCGGCGCGCCCAGCACGACCAGCGACCTGCACAATCAGCTGAGCCATGCGTTCGCTGGCGCGAAAATCGGCGGAAAACAGCCCGCCATCGGCATCCAGAATCGCCACCAAGGTCACGCGCGGAAAGTGGTGCCCCTTGGCGAGCATCTGCGTACCGACCAGGATGCAGGGCTCGCCGCGCTGCACGGTGTTGAACAGGGTGGTCATGGCCTCCTTGCGCGAGGTGCTGTCGCGGTCAACGCGCAGCACTGGCAGGTTGGGGAAGAGAATCTCCAGACGCTCTTCGGCGCGCTCAGTGCCGGCCCCTACCGGACGCAGGTCGACGTTGTGACATTTTGGGCAATTGTTCGGCTGGTGCTCGGCGTACCCGCAGTGGTGGCAGCGCAGCTCGCGCGAGCGCTGGTGTACGGTCATCCGCGCGTCGCAACGCGGGCACTCCGACAGCCAACCGCAGTCGTGACACAGCAGGGTCGGGGCGAAGCCGCGGCGGTTGAGGAACACCAGCACCTGCTGGCCGGCTTGCAGGGTCTGGGCGATGGCTTGCTGCATCGGGCCGGAGATGCCGGAATCGAGCGGCCGGCTTTTTACATCCAAGCGCAGAAAGCGCGGCTGCTTGGCGCCGCCGGCGCGTTCACGCAAGTGCAGCAGGGCATAACGGCCGTTGTGGGCGTTGTGCAGGCTTTCCAGCGAGGGCGTGGCTGAGCCGAGCACAATCGGGATGTTTTCTTGGTGCGCGCGCACCACGGCCAGGTCGCGAGCGTGATAGCGCAGGCCTTCCTGCTGTTTATAAGAGGCATCGTGCTCTTCATCGATGATGATCAGCCCCGGTCGCTGCATCGGGGTGAACAGCGCCGAGCGGGTGCCGATGATGATATCGGCCTCGCCATCGCGCGCCGCCAGCCAGGCGTCTAAGCGTTCGCGGTCATTTACCGCCGAATGCAGCAGGGCGATGCGCGCGTTGAAGCGCTGCTCGAAGCGCGCCAGGGTTTGCGGGCCGAGGTTGATCTCCGGGATCAGCACCAGGGCCTGCTTGCCGGCCTCGAGGGTTTCGCGGATCAGCTGCAGGTAAACCTCGGTTTTGCCGCTGCCGGTCACCCCGGCCAGGAGAAAGGCGTTGAAACTGCCAAAGCCCGAGCGGATCGCTTCGCTGGCCGCGCGCTGTTCGGCATTCAGGGGCAGTTCCGGCTGGGCCAGCCAGTTGGCGTGACGCTCGCTGGGTGCATGGCGGCGCACGTCGACCTTGACCAAGCCTTTTTCCAGCAGCAAGTCGAGGCTGTCCTTATTGAGCTGCAATTTGCTTAGCAGTGCATGGGCAACGCCGTGGGGGTGCTGGGCGAGCGTGCGCAGGGCGTCGCGCTGGCGCGGTGCGCGGCTTAGACGTGGATCGTCCAGCTGTGCGCCTGCAGTGACCGACCAGAAGCGCTGCTGGCGTACTTCCGCCGGCTCACCCTGGCGCAGCAGCACCGGCAGCGCCCAGCTCAGGGTGTCGCCAAGGCTGTGCTGGTAATACTGGGCGGTCCACAGGCACAGCTTGAACAACGCCGGCGGCAGTGGTGATTGGGCGTCGAGCAGTTGCAGGGCGGGCCTGAGTTTGTCTGCCGGGACTTCGCTGTGCTCGGTCACCTCAATCAGAATGCCGATCATCTCGCGCCGGCCAAACGGCACACGCAGCCGCGCACCGGGCTGCAGAGCGCTGCGCGGCACACCGTGTGGGGCACGGTAGTCAAACAGGCGGCGCAGTGGCGAGGGCAGGGCGAGGCGCAGAATGACGTCGGGCAAGCTGTGGCTCCTTGAGTCAGCGAGGCGCGATCTTAGCATGCAGCCAATCGACGGCCGGCCTTGCGTCGCGGCAGTGCTCTGGTATTATCGCCGGCCTAATTCCGTGCGGTACCTGACAATAGTGTCTGGTGGCGGCGCGACAGTCCTGAGGAATCACCATGAAAGCCGATATCCACCCGAACTATGTAGCCATCACCGCCACTTGCAGCTGTGGCAACGTGATCGAAACTCGCTCCACCCTGGGCAAAGCACTGCCTTTGGACGTGTGCAACGAGTGCCACCCGTTCTACACCGGCAAGCAGAAAATGCTGGATACCGGCGGCCGTGTTGATCGCTTCAAGCAGCGTTTCGGCATGTTCGGCGCTAAGCAAGAAGCATAAGTGCAGCGCCAGGCCTAATGGCGGGTTATGCATTATTGAAAAAGGCGTCCCTTGTGGGCGCCTTTTTTGTTTCCGGCTTTTATGTCAGCGCGGCGCTGGCGTTCTGCCCGGCGCCAGGCCACTTGTCCAGTGCCAAGGTGCAACGGGTGGTGGATGGCGACACCTTGCGCCTGGCTGATGGCCGCAATGTGCGCCTGATTGGTTTGAACAGCCCGGAGCTGGGCCGCCAAGGCCGGGCTGCCGAGCCGTTTGCCGACGCCGCCCGCACGCGTTTGCAGGCTCTGGTAGCCGCCAGCGGTGGCCAGGTTTCGTTGCGGTACGGTCAGCAAGCCAAGGATCACTACGGGCGCATCCTGGCGCATGCTTATGACAGCCGTGGGCGTAACCTAGAGGCACAGTTACTCGGCGAGGGCCTGGGCTATCGGGTAGCTGTTGCGCCTAACCTGGCGCTGGTGCAGTGCCAGCAAGCGGCCGAGCGCAGCGCGCGGCAGGCGCGGGTCGGGCTCTGGCAGCGCTCACCGGTAAAAGCTGCGGCGCAGCTGCAGCAGGGCGGCTTTGCTTTGCTTCGGGGGCGTATTGAGCGCATCGAGCGTAATCGCGGCGGGATGTGGTTGGAAATGGGCGATTCGCTGGTGCTGCATATCGCCCCGCGTGCGCTGGACAACTTTGACCTGCGAGCGGTCCAAGGGCTTGCAGGTCGCCAGGTCGAAGCTCGCGGCTGGGTGATCGACCGAGCCAAGCGTGGCGCTATGCGTAAGGGCCAAGCACGCTGGATGCTGCCGTTGACCGATAAGTCGATGCTGGAGGTGTTGCCATGATCATGCGGATATTGTCCTTACTGGTGCTGCTGCAACTGACGGGATGCGCGGTTAATCCGGCTACCGGGCAAAGTAACTTTGTGATGATGAGCGAGCAGCAAGAACTCGACCTTGGCCGCCGCTACAACCAGCAGATTCTTAAGGAAAACCCGCGTTACGCTGACGAAAAGCTGCAGGCCTATGTGCAGCAGGTCGGCGAGCGGGTGGCGAAAAACAGCCACCGCAACCAGCTGGCCTATCAGTTCACCGTGGTCGATAGCCCGGACATCAATGCTTTCGCCTTGCCGGGCGGCTACATCTATATCCATCGTGGGTTGCTGGCCTACCTTAGCTCGGAAGCCGAACTGGCCGCCGTACTCGGCCACGAAGTGGGCCATGTCACCGCGCGGCACAGCGTGCAGCAACAGAGCCAATCCACCGCTTGGGGTTTGCTGGGCCAGGCGGTGGCGATGGGCACTGGTGTGGGCGCCGCCGCGGATGTGACCGGTGTGTTGGGCAGCGCCTTTGTCCGTGGTTATGGCCGCGATATGGAGCTGGAAGCCGATGGCTTGGGCGCGCAGTACTTGGCCCGCAGCGGCTACGACCCGCAGGCGATGATCGAAGTGGTCAAGGTGCTGAAGAATCAGGAAGACTTCGCCCGCGACCAGGCCGCCGCGCGTGGTGAAGCGCAATCCGCCGGCGGTTATCACGGTATTTTTGACACGCACCCGGACAATGACCGGCGTCTGCAACAAGTACTGGGCCCCGCGCGGGCCTTGGCCACCGGCCGGCAGGAGGTTAATCGCGAGGCCTTTCTCAAGCATCTGGAGGGCTTGCCCTTTGGTGACTCAGCCGAAAGCGGCGTGCGTCGTGGCCAGCGGTTCTATCATGCGGATCTGAACTTTACTTTGGCCTTCCCTCAGGGCTGGAGTTTGCTCAATCGCCCGGATACGCTGATCGGTCACACCGCCGATCAGCAAGCGTTTATGGCCATGACCTTGGAAGATAACCCGCAGAAACTGACGCCGGCTGAGTTGCTGCGCCAGCGCGTCGGCGGTCAACGTTTGGTGGCCGAGGTTGAGTTACAACAGGCTGGCCTCAAAGGTTACAGCGCAGTGATTCCCGGGAATGCCGCCAAGCGCGTGGCGGTTGTCCAGCATGGCCCACGGGTTTACCTGTTTGTGGGGGCGGTACGCGGTCGCGCCTCGCTTGAAAGTCATGACGAGCAGTTTTTAAGCGTAATCAAAAGCTTTCGGCCGCTCACCACTGCTGAGCACAAAGAGGCGCAGCCACTGCGGTTACATAGGGTCAAAGTCAAACCCGGGCAGACTATCGAGGCGCTGGCCAAGGGCAGCAAATTGCCAGGCGATGCGCTGAAGACCTTACGCTTGCTCAATAACCTCTACCCGACCGGTCAGCCACGTACCGGTGATTGGCTGAAGGTCGTGCGTTAGGGCCTTCGTGCGTATACGGACTCGTCAGTCTTGTGCAGTTGTATACAACTTGCGTATGCTCGTTCGCCTGTTTGTTCACCAGTCCAAAAGCGGAAATTCCAATATGTCAGATATAAAAGCTGCCGCTCTCGATTATCACGCGAATCCCCGTCCGGGTAAGCTGAGTGTCGAGCTCACCAAGCCCACTGCAACCGCCCGCGATCTAGCCCTGGCTTACAGCCCTGGCGTCGCTGAGCCTGTGCGCGAAATCGCACGTGATCCGGAGCTGGCGTATCGCTACACCGGTAAAGGCAATCTGGTAGCAGTTATCTCTGACGGTACCGCTATCCTGGGCCTTGGCGACCTCGGTCCGCTGGCGTCCAAGCCGGTTATGGAAGGCAAAGGCGTGCTGTTCAAGCGCTTTGCCGGTATCGACGTATTCGACATCGAAGTCGAGTCCGAAAGCCCGCAGGCCTTTATCGACACCGTACGCCGCATCTCCATCACATTCGGTGGCATCAACCTGGAAGACATCAAGGCGCCTGAGTGCTTTGAAATCGAGCGCACGCTGATCGAGCAGTGCGACATTCCGGTATTCCACGATGACCAGCACGGCACCGCGATCGTCACGGCGGCCGGCATGCTTAATGCTCTGGAAATCGCCGGTAAAACCCTGCCTGAGGCCAAGATCGTTTGCCTAGGCGCCGGCGCTGCCGCCATCTCCTGCATGAAGCTGCTGGTGAGCATGGGTGCCAAGGTTGAGAACATCTTCATGGTCGACCGTAAAGGCGTGATCCATGCCGGCCGCGACGACCTGAATCAGTACAAAGCGGTATTCGCCAGCGAAACCAACAAGCGCACCCTGTCGGACGCACTGGACGGTGCTGACGTATTTGTTGGTTTGTCGGGCGCTAACTTGCTGGCTCCTGAAGACCTCAAGCGCATGGCGCCAAGCCCAATCGTATTTGCGTGCTCCAACCCGGATCCGGAGATTCAGCCGGAGCTGGCTCGCCAAGTGCGTGATGACGTGATCATGGCCACCGGTCGTTCCGACTACCCGAACCAGGTCAACAACGTGCTGGGCTTCCCGTTCATCTTCCGTGGTGCGCTGGACGTTCGCGCAACCCGCATCAACGAAGAGATGAAGATTGCTGCGGCCCTGGCGCTGCGTGATCTGGCCAAGCTGCCCGTGCCGCAGGAAGTCTGCGACGCCTACGGCGGTATCGCCCTGTCGTTCGGTCGTGAGTACATCATTCCGAAGCCGATGGACCCACGTCTGATCACTGTGGTCTGCGATGCGGTGGCCAAGGCTGCAATTGAAAGCGGTGTAGCGACCCTGCCGTATCCGAAGCATTACCCGCTGCAGTCGGTAAACGACGTGTTCAACGGCTAAGCGCCTCGCTTCAGAGCAATAAAAAACCCGCTTCGGCGGGTTTTTTATGGTCGCTAATTTGGTTGATAGCGCGTGTACCGTTGGCGACGTTAGAACAGGTCGATCGGCGCAGCTTCGTCGGCAGGTAATGGGCTACCAGGGATGTAGGTACCGGGCTCAAACTCACCCATTGGTGGCGGTGTATCTTCGCTCTTGAACAGTTCTAAGTAAGCATCCGGCGTGTCAGCAGTTGCCGCTCGGCCGCTGCGCGGGTCGATACGCAGGGTGAGTATACCGTCAGGTTCTGGCAGTAAATGGCTGGGCTTATCCTTAAGCGCGGCGCCCATGTAGCTCATCCAGATTGGCAACGCCACGGTGCCGCCGTATTCATTGCGCCCCAGGCTTTCCGGCTGATCGAAACCGGCCCACACCGTGGTGATGTAGTCGGCGTTATAACCGGAGAACCAGCTGTCTTTCGACTCGTTGGTGGTGCCGGTTTTGCCCGCCAAATCATCTCGCCCCAGCGCCATGGCGCGGCGCCCGGTGCCGCGCTTGATCACATCCTGAAGCATGCTGGTCATGATGTAAGCCGTGCGCCCATCGATGATCTGTTCGGCCAGAACAGGCTCCGGCAGCAGTGGCTGATCGCTGTTGCTGAGTGGTGCTGCGCTCTGCTGTTGGTGCGCGGCGATAGCTGTTGGTGTCTGCACTGGGTTGGCCTTGAACAGCTGCGTGCCGTTACGATCTTCAATGCGCTCAATCAGGTAAGGCTCAGTTTTGTAGCCACCGCTGGCAAACACGCTCCAGCCTTCCGCAATTTCCATTGGCGTCAGGCTTGCGGTGCCGAGGGCCATGGATAAGTTGGGCGGAAGGTCTTTTTTCTCAAAGCCAAAGCGCTCGATATAACTGCGGGTGCTTTCAATGCCAAGATCTTGCAGTAGGCGAATGGACACCAGGTTACGTGAGCGGTACAGGGCTTCGCGTAAGCGGATCGGGCCGAGGAAGGTGTTGTTATCGTTCTTCGGCCGCCAGACCTGCGACAGCGCGTCATCGGCAAACACAATGGGGGCATCATTCACCAAGGTGGCGGCGGTGTAGCCGTTGTCCAGCGCAGCACTGTAGACGAATGGCTTGAAGCTTGAGCCTGGCTGCCTTTTGGCTTGCACCGCGCGGTTGTAGTTGCTCTGCTCGAAGGAGAAACCACCGACTAGGGCGCGAATTGCGCCGTTGTTCGGGTCCAGCGAGACCAGCGCGCTTTGCGCGGCGGGTAGTTGAACAAAGCGTAGGCTGCCATCTTCCTGACGTTGCACACGTATCACGTCGCCTATTTTGCTGATATCCGCGGGCTGCTGTGGCCGTGGGCCAAGGCTATTGGTGTTGAGGAAGGGGCGGGCCCATTTCATGCTGTCCCAGGCTACGGCGTGTTCTTCGCCGTTACGCAGCAGGACCATGATCCCGCTTTTCTCAACGCTGGTCACAACAGCGGGTTCCAAACCGCCGAGCGATGTCAGCTTGCCTAGTTCACTCTGCCAGTTTTCCCGGGTCATGCCCGGTAAGCGGCTTTCTGGACCGCGATAGCCATGACGTTGGTCGTAGGTGATCAGCCCCTCGCGGACGGCGCTATTGGCGAGCTGTTGCAGGTCGCTGGGCACCGTGGTGGTGACGTTAAATCCCTCGGTGTAGGCATCGCTGCCATAACGCCCAACCATTTCAGCACGGGCCATCTCGGCAATATAAGGCGCTACCAGTTCGGGCGTTGGCACGTGGTAGCTGACGTTGATCGGCTCGGCCAATGCGTCTTCATAGCGCTGCTTATCGATGCGCCCCAGGCTGTACATGCGCCCTAAAATCCAGTCGCGGCGCTCCATCGAGCGGGTAGGGTTCGCCAAGGGGTTGTAGCGTGAAGGGGCTTTCGGTAGGCCTGCGATCATCGCCATCTGCGCAAGGCTGGCTTCGCGGATGGACTTTCCGTAATAAACCTGTGATGCCGCTTCGATACCGTAAGCGCGGTTGCCTAAATAAATTTTATTTACATAGAGTTCAAGAATTTCATTCTTACTGAGTTCGCGTTCAATTTGCAGGGCAAGCAGTATCTCGTTGATCTTGCGTGAAAAACTTTTCTCGTTAGTGAGAAAGAAGTTCTTTGCCACTTGCATGGTGATGGTGCTACCACCCGTTTGAATCTGGCCACTTTTCAAGATTTGCGTTGCAGCGCGCATCAGGCTGGTAAGGTCGACGCCATAATGGTTAGCAAAGTTATCGTCTTCCGCCGAGAGCAAGGCATCGATGAAATCCTTGGGGATGTCGGCGAAGGCAATCGGTGAGCGGCGCATTTCGCCGAATTCAGCGATCAGCTTGGCATCGCTGCTGTACACGCGCAGGGGAATCTGCAGCTGAATGCTGCGTAGCGAGTCGACGGACGGAAGGCTAGGGCTAAGATAGAGGAAGGCCCCGCTGAAACTGAGTACCAGGCCACAAAAAATGGCGAGGCAAGACCAGCAGAAAAACCGCAAAAGACACATCAAGATTTTTGGATTTCCAGATAAAAGAACGAGTTAAGCGAAACACAAGGTTAAAAGAGAAAAACTGATCACATTATAAGCGGTTTTTTTGCCGGGTAGCCATTTGCGCTTCTGTCAAGACTGTTATTTAATGTGAAAAAACATAAATAGTCCGTAAGTCGCGGATGCCAATAGGAAATCGGTCGTGCTAGGGCTCTTCAATAAGAAAGCGAATACGCTACTCGGGATCGATATCAGTTCGACCTCGGTCAAGCTCCTCGAATTGAGCCGCTCCGGAAGCCGCTACAAAGTAGAGGCCTACGCAGTGGAGCCGCTACCGCCAAATGCGGTGGTCGAAAAGAATATCGCTGACCTCGAAGGCGTCGGTCAGGCTCTTTCGCGCGTCCTTACTAAAGCCAAAAGCGGCGTGAAGTCTGTTGCAGTGGCCGTGGCAGGTTCCGCTGTGATTACCAAGACCATCGAGATGGAAGCTGGGCTTTCCGATGATGAGCTGGAAAATCAGCTGAAGATTGAAGCCGACCAGTACATTCCTTACCCGCTTGAAGAAGTAGCAATCGACTTCGAGGTGCAGGGCGCGTCAGCACGTAACGCTGACCGTGTCGAAGTGCTGCTTGCGGCCTGCCGCAAGGAGAACGTGGAGGTACGCGAGGCCGCGCTGGCGCTGGCTGGTCTGACCGCCAAAGTAGTTGATGTCGAAGCCTATGCCTTAGAGCGTGCATACGGGTTGTTGGTTGATCAGCTAGGAGGCGGTCGTGATGAGCTGACGGTTGCAGTCGTCGATATCGGCGCAACCATGACTACGCTCAGCGTTCTGCACAACGGGCGCACGATTTATACGCGCGAGCAGTTGTTTGGCGGTAAGCAACTCACCGAAGAAATTCAACGGCGTTATGGCTTGTCCGTTGAAGAAGCCGGCCTTGCTAAAAAGCAGGGAGGGTTGCCTGATGACTATGACAGCGAAGTGCTGCAGCCTTTCAAAGAGGCAGTGGTTCAGCAGGTTGCCCGCTCCCTACAGTTCTTCTTCGCCGCAGGCCAATACAACGATGTTGACTACATCCTGCTCGCTGGTGGTACGGCCTCAATCCCGGATCTCGATCGTTTGATCCAGCAGAAAATAGGCACGCAGACGCTGGTTGCCAACCCATTCGCTGAGATGGCACTGAGTAGCAAGGTCAATGCCGGCGCGCTCGCCAGTGATGCCCCGGCCTTGATGATTGCCTGTGGCCTGGCGATGAGGAGTTTCGACTAATGGCGCGGATTAACTTACTCCCTTGGCGTGAACAGTTACGCGAAGAGCGCAAACAGCGGTTCCTGGTAACCCTTGCCGGTGTGTTTATTGTTGCGGCCGGTGCTGTGTTTTTAGGCGATCAGTACCTCAATAGTGCGATTGAACAACAAAACGCTCGAAATGAATTTGTCCGCAAAGAAATTGCTGTGCTGGATGCGCGCATCAAAGAAATCAGTGAGCTTAAAACTCGCCGTCAGCAGCTTCTTGAGCGCATGAAGATTATTCAGGACCTACAAGGTAATCGGCCTATTATCGGGCGCGTATTTGATCAGTTAGTTCGAACCTTGCCGGACGGTGTGTACTTTACGGGCATAAAAATGACCGCGAAAAATATCGCTATCGTAGGCGCCGCTGAATCGAACAACCGCGTATCGAACCTGATGCGTAACTTGGACGCGTCAGAATGGTTAACGGCACCCAATCTCACTGAGGTTAAATCTGTGACAGCCGGTGCGGTAGATCAAGCAAATGTCTTTCAGTTGAGCGTGCAGCAGACCCAGCCTGTGCCTGCTGCAGAGGGGGCCAAGCAATGAGTCTTAATGATTCTTTAGAGAGCCTGCGTCAGATCGATTTGAATGACCTTGACTTTAATAACGTGGGCTCTTGGCCTGCTGCAGTAAAGTTTATTGCCGGTGCGTTGTTGTTAGTAGCAGTTATTGCGCTTGGCTACAATTTTCACCTCAAGGATTTACAGGCCAGCTTGGAAGCCAAGCAAGCTGAAGAGGTTTCACTCAAAGAGCAGTTTTCAAGTAAGGCTTTTCAAGCGGCAAACTTAGATGCCTATAAGGAGCAAATGCAGGAGATGGAGGTTTCTTTTGGTGCCCTGTTGAAACAGTTGCCAAGTGATACTGAAGTGCCCGGCTTGCTCGAGGACATAACACGAACCGGATTGGGCAGTGGCTTAGAGTTTGAAGAAATCAAGCTTCTGCCTGAAGCTGCACAGCAATTTTATATAGAACTTCCCATACAAATTACTGTCGTGGGTGCTTATCACGATTTGGCGACTTTTGTCAGTGGTGTTGCGAGCCTTCCACGGATTGTCACGCTGCATGACTTTGATCTGGTTCCGGCTAATGATGATGGCTCATCTAAGTTGCGCATGAGTATATTGGCCAAAACTTATCGCTATAACGATAAGGGGGAGGCGCAATGAAGTTGATTAAGTCTGTATTGTTTTTGTCGTTTTTTATTATTTCTGGCTGTGGCCAGAATGGTGGCTTCGCTGACCTTCAAGCCTACATGGATGAAGTGCGAGCCCGCCCTAAGGGTGAGATTGAGCCGCTGCCAACATTTCAGCCATATGAGAGTTTTACATACAGTGCTGCCGCATTGAGAAGTCCATTTCAGCCGCCAGTTAAACTGGAGATGGCCGATAGGCAAAAGGGCTCGAAGAATGTTAAGCCTGATGAGGCGCGGACAAAGCAATTTCTAGAAGGCTTCAATATAGAAAACTTTGTCATGGTCGGCACCTTAGCGAATGACTCAGTTGCTTACGCGCTAGTAAGTGGCGCGGGTGGCGTGCACCGAGTTAGGGTTGGTGATTATCTTGGCCGCAACCATGGCCGAATACTTGCTATAGACGAATCAAAAGTTGATGTAGTTGAAATCGTTCCGGATGGCGAGGGTGGTTGGTTAGAGCGGCCGCGTAGCTTGTCCCTTAAGGAGCGCTCTTAATCAGAGCGGAGTGACTATGAAAAAAAATAACCGATCTGCTCAGCGGAATATGATTATGAACATATCTCCCTCTTTTTTAGGGCTCTCTCTTTTGGCGGCACTGCTGTCGCCATCTCTAATGGCCGCAGACTTACAGGCGCTTGATGTCTCTGCTTTGCCTGGAGATCGTGTCGAGTTAAAACTTACATTTGATGAGCCTGTGCTTGCCCCGCGAGGCTATACCATCGAGCAGCCGGCACGTATCGCGCTTGATCTGCCGGGGGTGTCAAACAAGCTGGGCGTAAAGACTAGAGAGCTGGGTGCAGGTAATGCGCGCAGTGTGACCGTTGTTGAGGCAAAAGACCGCACACGGCTCATTATCAATCTAACTAATCTATCGCCTTACAATACGCGCGCTGAAGGTAACAATCTTTTTGTTGTTGTAGGCGAGGGCGGCAGTGCAGTTTCCAGCATTCCGCCTGTAGCATCGGCGCCTGTGGTGACCACAAAGAAATATGTGCCCCAATCCAACGCGATTAGCAACATAGACTTCCAGCGCGGCGAGCAGGGTGAAGGTAATATTGTGATTACTTTGTCTGACTCATCTATTACGCCTGATATACAAGATCAAGGCGGGAAAATTCGTTTAGATTTTGCGGGGACCCAGTTGCCGGAGTCCCTTAGGGTGAAGCTGGACGTCAAAGACTTTGCAACGCCTGTTCAGTACGTAAGTGCTACAGGCACTGCTAACAAGTCCAGTGTTGTTATTGAGCCGACGGGCGTTTATGACTACTTAGCCTATCAGACGGATAACAAACTTACGATCAGCGTAAAGCCGCTAACCCAGGGCGAGGCGGATCTGCGTAAGGCGGAAAGCTTCTCTTATACGGGAGAAAAGCTGTCCCTGAATTTCCAAGACATTGATGTTCGTTCTGTTTTGCAGTTGATTGCAGATTTTACGGACCTCAATCTGGTTGCGAGTGATACGGTTGCTGGCAATATCACATTGCGTCTGCAGAACGTCCCGTGGGATCAGGCTCTTGATCTGGTGCTTAAAACCAAGGGACTCGACAAGCGCAAAGTGGGCAACGTACTGCTGGTTGCACCGGCCGATGAAATAGCGGCGCGCGAGCGTCAAGAGCTTGAGTCCAAAAAACAGGTTGCTGACCTTGCGCCTTTGCGACGCGAGCTTATCCAGGTTAACTATGCGAAAGCCTCTGACATGGCGCAGCTGTTTCAGTCTGTGACAAGTGCGGACGGTGCCGTGGCTGAGCGCGGCTCGGTAACTGTTGATGACCGGACTAACAGCATTATTGCGTACCAAACTCAAGAGCGACTTGATGAGCTGCGCCGGATTGTTGCGCAACTGGATGTGGCCGTACGCCAGGTAATGATTGAGGCTCGTATTGTCGAGGCTAACGTCGATTATGATAAAGCTTTGGGGGTGCGTTGGGGAGGATCTGCCACGCGTGGTAACTGGAGTGCATATGGTAAAGATGGTGCTCAATCATTTAATGATGAGGGGCAGCGACTTTTACCGGGTACGGATACCGTTGGCGGATTCACGCTTGAAGACGGTGTAGCTCCTGTTCCGTTTGTAGATATGGGTGTGCTTGGGAGCACATCGGGTATCGGCATTGGCTTTTTGACTGATAATGTTGTTTTGGATCTTCAGCTCTCTGCCATGGAGAAAACCGGTAACGGTGAAATCATTTCTCAGCCCAAGGTGGTTACCTCTGATAAAGAAACCGCGAAGATCCTTAAGGGTTCCGAAATTCCATACCAAGAAGCAAGCTCTAGCGGTGCCAGCACTACTTCGTTTAAAGAAGCGGCCCTGTCTCTTGAGGTAACGCCACAAATCACCCCGGATAATCGAATTATCATGGAAGTTAAGGTGACCAAAGATGCCCCGGATTTTGCTCGTGCGTTGAATGGTGTACCGCCAATCAATAAGAACGAAGTTAACGCCAAGGTTCTTGTGAGTGACGGTGAGACAATCGTGTTGGGTGGCGTGTTCTCCAACACTCAAACCAAAGGTGTGGAGAAGGTTCCTTTCCTTGGTGACCTGCCCTACTTGGGGCGTTTGTTCCGGCGCGACATCGTTCAGGATAACAAGTCCGAGCTCTTGGTTTTTCTTACCCCGCGCATCATGAATAATCAAGCCATTGCGGTGAGTCGCTGATTCAGTGCGCAACTTGATTCTTGTTGGCCCGATGGGCGCGGGTAAAAGCACCATCGGGCGTTTGTTGGCTAAAGAGCTGCGGTTGCCGTTCAAAGACTCTGATAAAGAGATTGAGCAGCGCACAGGAGCGGATATTCCGTGGATCTTCGATGTTGAAGGTGAGCAGGGTTTCCGTGAGCGCGAGCAGGCGGTTATCGCAGAGCTTTGCGATGTCGACGGAATGGTCTTGGCCACCGGTGGTGGTGCGGTAATGCGCGGTGAAAATCGTGCTGCACTGAGGCGCGGTGGTCATGTGGTTTATCTGCATGCTTCCGTCGAGCAGCAGGTTGACCGTACTTCGCGAGACCGTAATCGTCCTCTGTTACGCTCCGCTGATCCCGGCAAGGTATTGGCGGAGTTGTTTGCACTTCGCGATCCGCTTTATCGTGAAATTGCCGATGTGGTGGTTGAAACCGACGAACGTCCTCCGCGCTTGGTGGTGCAAGAGATCCTTGAGCGCCTTGAAGCGCTTTCTCCCCGTTAAAGCCTAGGCTGAACTGCGTTATCCTAGCCCTCTTTGTAATCTGGGGGCTTTATGCAGACTCTTCATGTCGATCTTGGTGACCGTAGCTACCCGATTTACATCGGTGCTGAGTTGTTGGCACGTGATGATTTGCTGGCCGCGCACATCATCGGGCGGCAAGTCGCGATCGTAACGAATGAGACCGTTGCCCCTCTTTATCTGGCTGCACTTGAGCGTTCGCTCGAAGGTCGCGTGGTTACGTCTGTCGTGCTGCCTGATGGCGAGAGCTATAAAACGTGGGAAACCCTGCAGCTGATTTTTGACGGGTTGCTGGGTGCGCGACATGACCGGCGTACCACGGTCATTGCCCTCGGAGGCGGTGTCATCGGCGATATGGCGGGATTTGCGGCAGCTTGTTATCAGCGCGGCGTGAATTTCATTCAGGTACCCACCACCCTGTTGTCACAGGTTGATTCCTCTGTCGGTGGCAAGACGGGTATCAATCACCCGCTTGGCAAAAACATGGTCGGGGCTTTTTATCAGCCGCAAGCGGTACTGATTGATACAACAACGCTAAATTCCCTGCCGGCGCGTGAGCTGTCCGCTGGTTTGGCCGAGGTGATCAAGTACGGTTTGATTTGCGATGAGCCCTTCCTGTCGTGGCTTGAGGCACATATGCCAGCATTGCGCGCTCTTGATCAGGCGGCGCTGACTGAGGCGATTGCCCACTCCTGTGCCGCCAAGGCGCGGGTGGTGGCCGCTGATGAGCGTGAGTCGGGGGTGCGTGCGACGTTAAATCTTGGGCATACCTTTGGCCATGCTATCGAGACGCACCAAGGCTATGGTGTTTGGCTGCACGGTGAGGCTGTGGCTGCTGGCACGGTCATGGCGTTGGACATGTCGGAGCGCTTGGGTTGGATTACATCATTCGAGCGTGAGCGTGCAGTTCGTTTGTTTGTTGCCGCCGGTCTACCGGTTGTTCCTCCTGAAACGATGACGGCGGAGGACTTTATGGAGCATATGGCGGTCGACAAAAAGGTTCTCGATGGCAAGTTACGCCTGGTCTTGCTACGCAGCTTGGGTGAAGCGGTTGTGACCGGCGATTTCCCCCGAGAAATTTTGAATGCCACGCTGAACGCAGACTATGCGGCGCAGCTGGCTCAGCTTAAAAATTAACGAGTGCCCCATGACAAGTTTGCATGCTGACGAGGCGTTTCTCGATCACTACCAGTTCACTCATGACCCCTTCGCGCCGCGGGTGCCGGGTTTCAAGTTCTTTCCGGCGCAGCGTAAGCCTGTGCTCGGGCAGCTGCACCACCTGGCGCGCTACAGCCAGCTGTTATTGGTGGTCAGTGGTCCGGATGGCAGCGGTAAAACCCTGCTGCGTCAGGCATTGGTAGCCAGCACCAACAAGCAGTCGGTGCAGAGCGTGGTGGTATCCGCTAAAGGTGTCTCTGATCCCGCAAGCATTTTGCGCCAGATCGCGCAGGGCTTGCAGATTCAGCGCCCAGAGTTGCCGGCCATTCTTGCGCAGGTTGGGCAGTTGGCGCTGACCGGGCAGGAAGTCTATGTGCTGGTTGATGATGCCGAGGATCTTAGCGATGCTGCGTTGACCGGCTTATTGGGCCTTGCTCAAGGTAATGCCGAAGGCCGTCCGCATGTATTTCTGTTTGCCGAGTCGCAGCTGTTGCCGCGTTTGGAAGGTTTTGCGGCGGGTGATGAGAGTTTCCATGTCATCGAATTGCAGTCTTACAGCGAGGAAGAAACGCGGGAGTACCTGGCCCAGCGTCTTGAGGGTGCGGCGCAAGGGATTGAGGTGTTTAGCGATGACCAAGTTGCTGACATCCATGAGCAGTCTGGCGGCTGGCCGGGTGTAATTAACCAGGTTGCCCGGGAGTCGCTGGTTGAGGCGATGTTGGCGCAACGCGGCGCAGCGAGCCGTCGTGGTTTCTCCTTTGGCTTACCGCGTAAGCACTTACTGGCTCTGTGCGTAGTGGCCATTGGGGTGCTGGCTGCCTGGCTTATGCAGGGGCGCAGTGGTGAAGACGCCGCGGTACCGGTTATTGCTCAGTTGCCACTCGATGGGAGTGTTGCGCCTGATGTGGCGGCGTCACCTGATGCTGCTGCTGCTGCTGCTGCTGCGGTTGCACCTGCCATTCAGTTTGAGGGCGCAAATCAGCCGTTGCCGCTGCCTTTGGTCGGTGAGGCTCAGCCTGTGATTCGTGAGCCGTTGGCGCGGGCTGCGGGCTTGAGTGGTGCAGAAGAAGCTGATTCGGCGGGTGCTTCCAGTGCTGCGGATGTTACGCCAGAGCCCGCGCCCGTGGTGCCGGTCAGCGCCCCGGTTGCGCCTGTGGTGGCGGCGCCGGTCAAGGTGGCGCCTGCAGTTGCGCCGCCTGCCGCACCCGTCCCGCAAAAGGTTGCGCCGGTCGCTGCCGTGCCGCCGCCGGCCAAACCGCAAGCACCGCCGGCAGCAGCCAAGTCTGTTGCAGGTGCTGATTGGTATGCCGCTCAGGCTGGTTCGCGCTTTACCTTGCAGATACTTGGTGCGCGTCTGGAAAGTGCGGCGCAGGCTTTTGTAAAAACCCATGGCGCGGATTACCACTACTTCAAGAAGCAGCACCAAGGTAAGCCGCTGTTTGTCGTTACCTACGGCAGTTTTGCAACGCGCGATGCGGCGCAGGCGGCCTTGCGTACACTGCCCGCGAAAGTGCAGGCTGGTAAGCCGTGGCCGCGCAACTTCGCCGGTATTCAGCAAGAAATTGCTCAGGGTCGCTAGCTAATACGCATAAGTGTCTGCGCTGACCGATGGGTCGCTAACACGACCTCTCGGTCCTGGCCTCCACTTTGGCGACATAAGCTTTCATATTTTGGACGTCTAGGTTTGTGGTGGTCTGAGCGGATATGTACACTGGCAGCCCTTTCGCCTGCGCAAAGCTGGGGTTAGGCCCTGCGTGAGTGGTAAGTTATTGAATTAGAAAGTAATTACCTTGCAAAAGGTCGTCTGGTGAGAATCTCTATGAAAGCAGGCTTGTACCGTCCTGATGAGTTCAAGGATAACTGCGGCTTCGGCCTTATCGCCCATATGCAGGGTGAGGCTAGCCATCACCTGCTGCAGACCGCGATTGAAGCCCTGACATGCATGACCCACCGCGGCGGAATTAACGCCGATGGTAAAACCGGTGACGGTTGCGGCCTGCTGATCCAGAAGCCTGATAGCTTTCTGCGGGCCATCGCCCAGCAGCACTTTGCTGTTGAGCTGCCCAAGCAGTACGCCGTGGGCATGGTGTTCCTCAACCAAGACCCGGTCAAAGCCGAAGCGGCGCGCGAAAACATGAATCGCGAGATTCTGGCGGCTGGCCTCAGCCTGGTCGGCTGGCGCAAGGTACCGATCGATACCAGCGTGCTGGGCCGTCTGGCACTTGAGCGCTTGCCACAGATTGAGCAGGTGTTTATCGGCGGTGAAGGTCTGTCCGATCAGGAATTTGCGATCAAGCTGTTCAGTGCCCGTCGTCGCTCCTCGGTGAGTAATGCGGCCGACAGCGATCACTACATCTGCAGCTTTTCGCACAAGACCATCATCTACAAAGGCCTGATGATGCCGGCCGACTTGCAGCAGTTTTACCCAGATCTGGGTGACGAGCGCCTGCAGACTGCCATTTGCGTGTTCCACCAGCGTTTCTCTACCAATACCCTGCCAAAGTGGCCGCTGGCGCAGCCGTTCCGCTTCCTCGCGCACAACGGTGAAATCAACACCATCACCGGTAACCGTAATTGGGCGCAGGCCCGCCGCCTGAAGTTTGCCAACGATCAGATCTTCGATCTGGACGACCTCGGCCCCTTGGTTAACCGCGTCGGCTCCGACTCCTCGAGCATGGACAACATGCTTGAGCTGATGGTCACCGGCGGCATCGACCTGTTCCGTGGCGTGCGCATGCTGATTCCGCCAGCCTGGCAGAACGTTGAAACCATGGACGCCGATCTACGCGCGTTCTACGAATACAACTCCATGCACATGGAGCCTTGGGATGGTCCAGCCGGTGTCGTACTCACCGATGGTCGCCATGCCGTGTGCCTGCTCGACCGAAATGGTCTGCGCCCGGCGCGCTGGGTGACCACGAAAAATGGTTACATCACCCTGGCCTCGGAAATCGGCGTATGGAACTACCAGCCTGAAGACGTGCTGGCCAAGGGCCGTGTCGGCCCGGGGCAGATTCTTGCGGTGGACACCGAAACCGGGCAGATCCTCGGCAGCGACGACATCGACAACCGTCTGAAGTCGCGTCACCCCTACAAGCAGTGGATGCGTAAAAGCGCCCAGCGCATTCGCGCCACCTTGGAAGACCGTGACCACGGTTCGGCCTTCTACGACCAGGCTCAGCTCAAGCAGTACATGAAGATGTACCAGGTCACCTTCGAAGAGCGTGATCAGGTGCTGCGTCCGTTGGGCGAGCAGGGGCAGGAAGCGGTCGGCTCCATGGGCGATGATACGCCGATGGCCGTGCTCAGCCAGCGCGTGCGCTCGCCGTACGACTACTTCCGTCAGCAGTTCGCCCAGGTCACCAACCCGCCGATCGACCCGCTACGTGAAGCCATCGTCATGTCGCTGGAGATCTGCCTCGGTGCCGAGCGCAATATCTTCGAAGAGTCGCCAGAGCACGCTGCGCGGGTGATTCTCAGCAGCCCGGTGATTTCGCCGGCCAAGTGGCGCGCATTGATGAACCTGGATCGCCCAGGCTTCGAGCGTCAGCTGATCGACATGAACTACGACGAGTCGCTCGGTCTTGAAGCCGCCGTGCGCAATATGGCCGATCAGGCTGAAGAAGCGGTGCGCGCCGGTAAGGTGCTGCTGGTTCTGTCTGACCGCCACATTGCCCCTGGCAAACTGCCGGCTCACGCTTCGCTGGTTACCGGTGCGATTCACCACCGTCTGACCGAAAAAGGCCTGCGTTGCGACTGCAACATCTTGGTCGAGACGGCGACTGCCCGCGATCCGCACCACTATGCGGTGCTGCTCGGCTTCGGCGCGTCGGCGGTTTACCCTTTCCTCGCTTATGAAGTGTTGGGCGACCTGATTCGCACCGGCGAAGTGCTGGGCGATCTGTATGAAGTGTTCAAGCACTACCGCAAAGGCATCTCCAAAGGCCTGCTGAAGATCCTGTCGAAGATGGGTATCTCCACCGTGGCGTCCTACCGTGGCGCGCAGTTGTTCGAAGCCGTCGGCCTGGCCGATGACGTCACCGAGCTGTGCTTCCGGGGTGTGGCCAGCCGCATCAAGGGCGCGCGCTTTGTCGATATCGAAAACGAGCAGAAGCTGCTCGCGGCAGAAGCCTGGAACGCGCGTAAGTCGATCCAGCAAGGCGGCTTGCTCAAGTTTGTTTACGGCGGCGAGTACCACGCCTACAACCCGGATGTGGTCAACACCCTGCAGGCGGCGGTGCAGCAAGGCAGCTACGAGAAATTCAAGGAATACACCACGCTGGTCGACACCCGTCCGGTGTCGATGCTGCGCGACCTGCTGCAGCTGAAGCTGGCCGATCAGCCGTTGGCGCTTGATCAGGTTGAGCCGCTGGGTGAGATTCTCAAGCGCTTTGACTCCGCCGGGATTTCCCTCGGCGCGTTGTCGCCTGAGGCGCACGAAGCCATTGCCGAAGCGATGAACCGTCTGGGCGCGCGCTCCAACTCCGGTGAGGGCGGCGAAGACCCGGCCCGTTACGGCACCGTGCGCAGCTCGAAGATCAAGCAAGTCGCTACCGGCCGTTTCGGTGTAACCCCGGAATACTTGGTCAACGCCGAAGTGCTGCAGATCAAGGTGGCTCAGGGCGCCAAGCCCGGCGAGGGCGGCCAGCTGCCGGGCGGCAAGGTCAATGGCCTGATCGCCAAGCTGCGTTATGCAGTGCCGGGCGTGACGCTGATTTCGCCACCGCCGCACCACGACATCTACTCCATCGAAGACTTGGCGCAGTTGATCTATGACCTCAAGCAGGTCAACCCGGCCGCTCTGGTGTCGGTCAAGCTGGTGGCGGAAGCCGGTGTCGGCACCATCGCCGCCGGTGTGGCCAAGGCTTACGCCGACCTGATCACCATCTCCGGTTACGACGGTGGTACCGGTGCATCGCCGCTGACCTCGATCAAGTACGCCGGTGCACCATGGGAACTCGGCCTGGCCGAAACCCACCAGACCCTGCGCGGCAACGACCTGCGCGGCAAGGTACGGGTACAGACTGACGGTGGCCTGAAAACCGGCCTGGACGTGATCAAGGCGGCCATCCTAGGCGCCGAAAGCTTCGGCTTCGGTACTGCGCCGATGATCGCTCTGGGCTGTAAATACCTGCGCATCTGTCACCTGAACAACTGCGCCACCGGCGTGGCCACGCAGAACGACAAGCTGCGCAAGGATCACTTCATCGGCACCGTCGAAATGGTGATGAACTTCTTCACCTATGTCGCCGAAGAAACCCGCGAGTGGCTGGCCAAGCTGGGTGTCCGCAGCCTGGAAGAGCTGATCGGCCGTACCGATCTGCTGGAAATGCTGCCCGGCGAAACTGCTAAGCAGGGTCACCTGGACCTGACGCCGCTGCTCGGTAGCGACCACATTCCGGCCGACAAGCCGCAGTTCTGCCTGGTTGATCGCAATCCGCCGTTCGACGAAGGCCTGCTGGCCGAGAAGATGGTCGAGCTGGTCAAGCCGGCGATCGATGCCGCCAGCGGTGCTGAGATTGATCTGGAAATCTGCAACTGCGACCGCTCCATCGGTGCCCGTGTCTCCGGCGAAATCGCCCGCAAACACGGCAACCAGGGCATGGCCAAGGCGCCGATCACCTTCCGCTTCAAGGGCACTGCGGGCCAGAGCTTCGGTGTGTGGAACGCCGGTGGTCTGAACCTGTATCTGGAAGGCGACGCCAACGACTACGTCGGCAAGGGCATGACCGGCGGCAAGCTGGTGATCACCCCGCCGAAAGGCAGCCCGTTCAAGACCCAAGACAGCGCCATCATCGGTAACACCTGCTTGTACGGTGCCACAGGTGGCAAGCTGTTTGCTGCAGGTACTGCGGGCGAGCGTTTTGCCGTGCGTAATTCCGGTGCGCACACCGTGGTGGAAGGCACGGGCGACCATTGCTGCGAATACATGACGGGTGGCTTTGTCTGCGTGTTGGGTAAGACCGGCTACAACTTCGGCTCTGGCATGACCGGCGGTTTCGCCTATGTGCTCGACCTGGACAACAGTTTCTACGACCGCGTGAACCACGAACTGGTGGAAATTCAGCGGATCAGCAACGAGGCCATGGAAGCCTACCGGACTCACCTGCAGCAGGTGCTGACGGAGTATGTGCAAGAAACATCGAGCGAGTGGGGCCAAAACCTGCTGGAAAACCTGGACGACTACTTGCGTAACTTCTGGCTGGTTAAGCCGAAGGCGGCAAGCCTGAAGTCGTTGCTCTCCAGCACCCGTGCCAACCCGCAATAAGAATGCGCCTGAAGTGGTTTGATGAGGTATTGCAATGACTGAACGTCTGAATAACGACTTCCAGTTCATCGAAGTCGGGCGCAAAGACCCGAAGAAGAAACTGTTGCGTCAGCGTAAGAAAGAGTTCGTCGAGATCTACGACAACTTCAAGCCTGCGCAGGCTGCCGACCAGGCACACCGTTGCCTGGGCTGTGGCAACCCCTATTGCGAATGGAAGTGCCCGGTGCACAACTTCATTCCCAACTGGCTCAAGCTGGTGTCCGAGGGCAACATCCTCGCGGCGGCTGAACTGAGCCACCAGACCAACACCCTGCCGGAAGTCTGTGGCCGGGTGTGCCCGCAGGACCGTCTGTGCGAGGGGGCCTGCACCCTGAACGACGGCTTCGGCGCTGTGACTATCGGCTCGGTGGAGAAGTACATCACCGACACAGCGTTTGCCATGGGCTGGCGTCCGGACATGTCGGGCGTGGTACCGACCGGCAAGCGCGTGGCGATTATTGGTTCGGGCCCTGCTGGCCTGGGCTGCGCCGACGTGCTGGTGCGCAATGGCGTGACCCCGGTGGTGTTCGACAAGAACCCAGAAATCGGCGGCCTGCTGACCTTCGGCATTCCCGAGTTCAAGCTGGAAAAAACCGTGTTGAGCCATCGCCGTGAAGTCTTCACCGGCATGGGCGTCGAGTTCCGCCTGAACACCGAAATCGGCAAAGACATCACTATGCAGCAGCTGCTGGATGAATACGATGCCGTGTTTATGGGCATGGGTACCTACACCTACATGAAGGGCGGCTTCCCCGGTGAAGATTTGCCGGGTGTGCACGATGCGCTGGATTTCCTGATTGCCAACGTCAACCGCAACCTCGGTTTCGAGAAGTCGCCGGAAGACTTTATCGACATGAAGGGCAAGCGCATTGTCGTGCTCGGCGGCGGTGACACGGCGATGGACTGCAACCGCACCTCGATCCGTCAGGGTGCCAAGTCGGTCACCTGCGCTTACCGGCGCGACGAAGAAAATATGCCGGGCTCGCGCAAGGAAGTGAAGAACGCCAAGGAAGAAGGGGTGAAATTCCTCTTCAACCGTCAGCCCATCGCCATCGTTGGTGAAGACAAGGTTGAAGGTGTGAAGGTGGTCGAGACCCGTCTCGGCGAGCCGGATGCCCGTGGTCGCCGTAGCCCTGAACCAATTCCGGGTTCCGAGGAAATCATCCCCGCTGAAGCGGTGCTGATTGCCTTTGGCTTCCGCCCAAGCCCGGCGCCCTGGTTCACTGACTTCACGATCAACACTGACAGCCAGGGCCGTGTGGTCGCGCCGGAGCAAAGCCAGTTCAAGCATCAGACCAGCAACCCGAAGATCTTCGCCGGTGGCGACATGGTCCGTGGTTCTGATCTGGTGGTGACGGCCATCTTCGAGGGCCGCAACGCCGCCGAAGGCATCTTGGATTACCTCGGCGTCTAAATTACAGCGCTGTGTCTGTGGGGGCTTTAGCCGCGTGCTTTAAATCGACGGCAGCGCAGCTGAAGCCCCTCCCACAGAAGTGTTTTCCCGCGACAAATTGACCCTATAGACAAAAGGCACGGCACTCGCCGTGCCTTTTGTTTTGCGCTCTGCGAAAATGCACGCACTTTTACTGCTGACTTAGATCGGGATCTGCCATGACCGTCTTGAAGAACGACCGCTTCCTTCGTGCTCTGCTCAAGCAACCTGTCGACGTCACCCCGGTGTGGATGATGCGTCAGGCCGGTCGTTACCTGCCCGAGTACCGCGCCACCCGGGCCCAGGCCGGTAACTTCGTCAACCTGATGAAGAACCCGGAGCTGGCCTGCGAGGTCACCCTCCAGCCGCTGGATCGTTTCCCGCAATTGGACGCGGCGATTTTGTTCTCTGACATCCTGACCATCCCCGATGCCATGGGCCAAGGCCTGTATTTTGAGACCGGCGAAGGCCCGCGCTTCAAGAAAGTCATCAGCAGCATGGCTGATATCGAGGCGCTGCCTATTCCCGATCCGGAGCAGGATCTGGGTTATGTGATGGACGCCGTGCGTACCATTCGCCGCGAACTGAATGGCCGTGTGCCGTTGATTGGCTTCTCTGGCAGCCCCTGGACGTTGGCCACCTATATGGTGGAAGGCGGCTCAAGCAAGGATTTCCGCAAGTCCAAAGCCATGCTTTACGACAACCCGCAGGCCATGCATGCGCTGCTCGATAAGCTGGCGCAGTCGGTCACGGCCTACCTCAACGGGCAGATCAAGGCCGGTGCTCAGGCCGTGCAGATTTTCGACTCCTGGGGCGGCAGCCTGTCAGCGGCGGCGTATCAGGAGTTCTCCCTGGCCTATATGCAGAAGATCGTCGATGGCCTGATCCGCGAACACGACGGCCGCCGCGTGCCAGTCATTTTGTTCACCAAGGGCGGTGGCCTGTGGCTGGAATCCATGGCTGAGACCGGTGCCGAAGCCCTGGGTCTGGACTGGACCTGTGACATCGGCAGCGCCCGTGCCCGGGTTGGCGACAAAGTCGCGCTGCAAGGCAACATGGACCCGAGCGTGCTGTACGCCAACCCTGCGGCGATCCGCGCTGAAGTAGGGCGCATACTCGCGGCCTACGGTCATGGCACTGGCCACGTGTTCAACCTCGGCCACGGCATCACCCCGGAAGTAAACCCGGCTCATGCCGGTGCGTTCTTCGAAGCGGTGCATGAGTTGTCGGCGCAGTATCACGCGTAAATAGTTGGTTATAGCTTTTCGCCGGAAGCAGCAAAGTGCTTTGCTAGAGGGGCTGCTTCTGATAGCTGCGACTGCTGTTCAAACCGATTGAAAGTGCTCTTTCTAGTTGGCTGCCGTGATCCCCGCGCGGGATCACGGCGCTCATCGCTATCTGCTTTCCATCCTTAGTTTCCGTGCACTACTCAGGTACGTCCGGTGCAGCCTGGCTGACTGGCGTCGATGATCAGATTACCTTCGGCGCGGATACCGATCGAGCCGATGATAAAGGAATGGTTTAGCTGGCTAATAACTAGGTCGCTCAGGCCAACCGCACATTTATCTTTTTCGATTGCTTTGTCGATTGCTGTTTTCATATTTGGGATGCCTGTGGGAAACAGGATCACTGGATAAGAGTCCTCACCAACTACTCGCGGACCCTTAACGAACTTTGCCGAGTTGATGTTGTAGTTCTTGGTACTACCTACTGTCATATCGGCTACTCGAATGGTGCAGCCAGAAATCAATAGCGCCCCGAGAAGTGTCGTCAAAACTGCTTTTTGCATAGCTATTTCCATTTTTGAGCATGGGGGCAATCCCATACGTGCTAGGTTTTTGGTCTGCCAGAATAAGCGGCGGCGGAGCTTAGCATGGCGTAGTGGCTTTTAGCCTTCGTTCTTGGGCCGAATAGCCGCAGCACGAGTTTTTGGTTTTTTCGCTTATCCGCAGGTTTTTTGCATAGAATCCAAGACCATTTTGGGGCTCAGGGAGGTACTTCATGCGGCGCGTAATTTTCAATCAGAAGGGCGGTGTGGGTAAGTCCAGCATTGCCTGCAACCTGGCCGCAGTCAGCGCTTCCCAGGGCTACCGCACGCTGTTGATCGACCTCGATGCCCAGGCCAATTCGACCCATTACCTTACGGGCCTGACCGGTGATGACATCCCCATGGGCATCGCCGAGTTCTTCAAGAACACCCTGTCGTCTGCGCCGTTCGGCAAGAAAGGCAGCGTGGACATCTACGAAACGCCTTTCGACAACTTGCATGTGGTTACCGCCACCGCCGAGCTGGCCGACCTGCAGCCTAAGTTGGAGCAGAAGCACAAGATCAATAAGCTGCGCAAACTGTTGGACTCGCTCAGCGAGGACTACGAGCGCATCTACCTGGACACCCCGCCGGCGCTGAACTTTTATACCGTCTCGGCCTTGATTGCGGCGGACCGGGTGCTGATCCCCTTTGATTGCGACACCTTCTCGCGTCAGGCGCTGTATGGCTTGCTGCGCGAAATCGAAGAGCTCAAGGAAGACCACAACGAGGGTCTGGAAGTCGAAGGCATTGTGGTCAACCAGTTCCAGCCGCGCGCCACGCTGCCGCAACAGTTGCTGGATGAGTTGATCGCCGAGGGCTTGCCGGTATTACCGGTCAACCTGATGAGTTCGGTGAAGATGCGCGAGTCGCACCAGGCGTGCATGCCGCTGATCTATCTGGATCGCAACCATAAGTTGACCCAGCAGTTTGTCGAGCTGCACGACCTGCTCAATAACGCTGACTGAGCCGCGCCTGAATAACAAAAAAGCTGCCGAGGCAGCTTTTTTGGCGGGTTCAGAGCCGGTTTTCAGCGCCGCACGGCCGGCGCGCAGCAGGTGGTAAGTCAGCGCCTTAGCGCACCACGTAGATATCGCAGGGCGCCTTATGCAGGAAGTGCTGCGCCAGGCTGCCGAGTAGGGCTTGCGACAGCGCGCTGCGGCCGTGGCTGCCGAGTACTAATAGCTCGGTTTGGGTGCTTTTCAGGTGTGATTGCAGGCAGCGCAAGATGCCGCCTTGCTCCACCGAGTGGGTCAGGGTCGGGCCTTTTTCCGGCAGGTTTTGCGCTTCATCCTCCAGCAGCTGGCTGATCAAGGCTTTCTGCGTCGCCAGTTGTGCTTCGACCTGCTGGGCGGTGCCTTTGTCAGGTTCAAACACGTGCAGAGCATGCAGCTCAGCGCTTTCCGGCAGCAGGCGGTAGGCCTGGCCAAGGGCGCTGCAGGCGCAAAGCGAGAAGTCGATGGCTGACAGCGCGCGCTGGTAAGGCTCGCTGTTGTTACGCGCGACTAATAGCAGCGGCACCGGGCAGTTGCGTGCAATGCGGTCCAGGCTGGTGCCGGAGAAGAAATCATGGCGCTGGTGGTGGCCGCCGAGTACCAGCAAGTCGCAGCCCAGCTCATTGAGTTGCTGCAACACCACCTCTGAAGGCTTGATGCCGGAGCGGATCAACAGCTGCGTGCCGGGCGTAGCGTATTGGTTCAGGCTGCGATCCAGGGCTTGTTTGGCCTGTTCGTGCTCCTGGCTGCTCTTGCTCGGGTCGAGCACATGCAGCAGGGTCAGCTTGGCGTTGAACTGTTTGGCCAGTTGTGCAGCGCGGCACAGTGCCATGTCGGCGGTGTCGCGTAGGTCGTGAGCAATCAGGATATGACGGGGCATGATCGACGTTCTCCTGCCGATGCATGTCGGCACATTTTATTCTGACCTCGAGTCATAGCTGCACTTTTGACCTACGGCAAGGTTAAGCGTCAGCGTGCGCGCAGTTGGTACACGCCACGACTCAGGGCCACTACTTCACCACTGTCGTCGGTCAGCTGCAACTGTAAAACATACTCAGCTTTGCCCTCATCCGTTACCTGTTTTTGCAGGCGATGGATTTCCTCTGCGCTCAGGTGCGCTTCGACGCGGATGTCGCCGGTGGCCGTGCGACGAAAGCGCAGGTTCATTTCCTTAATGATGGGGTAGAAGCGCTGAACATCGAAACTGGTGAGGAACAGTGCACCGCCGGGAATCTCCGCCAGGGTGAACAGCGCACCGGCGTACATGCTGCCGATATGGTTCTGGTTGCCCGTCAGCGGCATGCGCAAGCGCACATGGCCCGGCTCAAGAACTTCGGCCTTGAGGCCGCTGCGTTGGACAAAGGCGATTTGTTCTTCGGTGAGCTGGCGCACCAGCTCGATAGGCATCGTCATGCTTGGCTCCACACATAGTGTTGTGCAGCCAGCCTAAAGGGTGCATGTGGCCGAAGTAATGACCGCAAGGTCGTCAGTCGATTGACCGAAGTGCTCAGATGCCCTGCTGACGCAGCCAGCCGAGCAATTGCGGCAGCGGCAGGGCGCCGCTCTGGCGGGCAACTTCCACGCCTCCTTTGAGCAGGATCAGGCTGGGGATCGAACGGATGCCCATTTGCGTGGACAGTTGCGGGTTGGCTTCGCTGTCCAGTTTGGCCAGGCGGCAGCGCCCCTGCAGCTGGCTGGCGGCCTGCGCAAAAATCGGCGCAAAGCTGCGACACGGGCCGCACCAATTGGCCCACACATCAATCAGCAACGGCAAATCGCCCTTGTTCTGCGCGGCGAAGCTGGCCTGGTTCAGCACAAAGGGCGTGCTCGGTAAGACCTCAGCCTTACAGCGGCCACAGCGCGGCGCATCGCTCAGGCGTTCGGCCGGAATACGGTTGAGGCCATTGCAGTGTGGGCAGGGGATCAGCAGAGGATTGGACATGGGCGACTCCAGAGGCGGTTATGCCTTATCTGGAGTCGCTTGCGCGGATATCAAGTGCGCCTTGTCTGTTTAGAGGATTTGCGCGGCCTGCAGCGCCTGGCTGAGGTCCGCCAGGATGTCATCACTATGCTCGATACCAATCGACAGGCGCACCATGTCGCGGGGGACGCCAGCGCGCTCCAGCTCTTCGTCATTCAGCTGGCGATGGGTGGTCGAAGCCGGGTGGCAGGCCAGCGATTTGGCATCGCCGATATTCACCAGGCGCACCACCAGCTTGAGCGCATCGATAAAGCGCGCCCCGGCTTCCTGTCCGCCGACAATGCCGAACGACAAAATCGACGCCGGCTTGCCCGCACAGTATTTCTGCGCCAGCGCGTGCTCGGGGTGGTCCGGCAGGCCGGCGTATTTGACCCAGGCCACCTGCGGATGGTTTTGCAGGTAATGGGCGACTTTCAGCGCGTTTTCGCAGTGGCGTTCCATGCGCAAGGCCAGGGTTTCCAGCCCTTGCAAAATCAGGAAGGCATTGAACGGCGACAGCGCTGCGCCGGTGTTGCGCAGCGGTACCACGCGGCAGCGGCCAATAAAGGCAGCAGGGCCGAAGGCTTCGGTGTAGGTCACGCCGTGGTAGGACGGATCCGGCGTATTCAGCAGCGGGAAGCGCGCCTTGTTGTCGGCCCAGGGGAATTTGCCGGAATCCACGACGATGCCGCCGATGCTGGTGCCGTGACCGCCGATGTATTTGGTCAGCGAGTGCACGACGATGTCGGCGCCGTGTTCAAACGGCCGGCAGAGGATCGGCGTGGCCACGGTGTTGTCGACGATCAGCGGCACGCCATGGCGGTGCGCAGCGGCTGCCAGGGCGGCGAGGTCGACGATATTGCCCGCCGGGTTACCGATGGATTCGCAGAACACCGCTTTGGTGTTGTCGTCGATCAGCGCTTCTAGGGCAGCGATGTCGTCGTGGGCGGCAAAGCGGGTTTGGATGCCAAAGCGCGGCAGGGTGTGGGCCAGCAGGTTGTAAGTGCCGCCGTAGAGTTTGGCCACCGAGACGATGTTGTCGCCCGCTTCGGCGACGGTCTGGATCGCGTAGGTGATGGCCGCCATGCCCGAGGCAACGGCCAGCGCACCAACACCGCCTTCCAGTGCGGCCACGCGCTCTTCAAGCACCGCGTTGGTCGGGTTCATGATGCGCGAATAAATGTTGCCAGCGACCTTCAGGTCGAACAGGTCAGCGCCGTGCTGGGTGTCGTCGAAGGCAAAGGAGCTGGTCTGGTAGATCGGTACCGCCACCGCCTTGGTGGTCGGATCGGGGCTATAGCCGGCGTGGATGGCCAGGGTTTCCAATTTCATACGCGCGTTCCTTCAGGGCAGATTGCAAGGTACGCAGCATGGCCAAAGCAACAAGGCCCGGTCAATGCGCTGGCGCACTGAAACGGGCCTTGGTTTAGATCGATACGCGTAGCGCTTATGCCGTTAAACCGGGGTCAGCGGGAAGAACCACGGAATCACGAAACTGGCGACCACCCACAGCAGCAGGTTGAGCGGGATGCCGACCTTCATAAAGTCGGTAAAGCGATAGCCGCCGGCGTTGTACACGAAGGTGTTGGTTTGATAGCCGATGGGCGTGGCGAAGCTGGCGCTGGCGGCAAACATCACCGCGACCACAAAGGCACGCGGGTCGACGCCCAGGTGCTGGGCCATGCCGATGGCAATCGGGGTGACCAGCACTGCGACGGCGTTGTTGGACAGCACCTCGGTAAGGATCGAGGTGAACAGGTAGATGAATGACAGCATCAGCAGCGGCCCGGCCCAGGGCATCAAGCCCATGACGTTCTCGACCATCAGCTTGACCAGGCCGACTTTATCCATGGCGATGCTGATGGCGAGCATGCCGAAGATCAGGCTAAGGATCTTCCAGTCCACCGCTTTGTAGGCGTCTTCCACGTCCAGGCAACGAGTAGCCAGCACGGTTACTGCGCCGATGATCGCCAGGCCCTCGATGGGCATCACGCCGAAGGCCGCCAGCAGCATGACCGCCATGGTGGCGATGATCGCAATTGGCGCCTTGTCGCGGCGGAAGGCGCGTTCCTGCACGGCGTTCAGGCTGATCAGCTCGCCGTTGTCGGCAAAGCGTTTGATTTGTGCTGGCGTGCCCTCTACCAGCATCACGTCGCCGAACTGCAGCTCGAAATCGTCGAGGTTGCCTTGGATGTTTTCATCCTGACGGTGCACGGCCACCACGGCAATGCCGTAGCGCGCGGTGAGGTCGAGGTCGCGCATGGGGCGGTGGCTGTAGCGCGAGTTACGCCCGACGATGGCCTCGGCGAGGATCACGTCATGGCTGCTGATGGTTTCGAAGGCGTCGCTGCGGTTGAGCGTCAGGTGGCCGGTGCCGCGCAGTTCCACCACGTCTTTGACTTGGCCGTGGAGCACCAGGCGGTCGCCGCTGGCCAGTAAGGTGTCGGTGCCTGGCGCGGTGAGCTCTTGCTCTTCGCGAAACAGCTTGAGCACCTGCAGGCCGCTGCCGCCATTGAGGTTGGCTTCGTGCAGGGATTTACCGATCACCGGCGAATCGTGTGGCACCAGCAATTCGGTCATAAAGGTGCGGTCGAGGTCCGGGCGTAATTGCTTGGACAGCGTTTCGCGTTCCGGCAACAGGTGGCGGCCGATGGTCAGCAGGTAGAGCATGCCCACCGTCGCCAGGATCAGCCCGGCACCGGTAATTTCAAACATACCAAAAGGCTCAAGGCCCGCCTTGCGCGCCACACCGTCGACCAGAATGTTGGTTGAGGTGCCGATCATGGTCAGCGTGCCGCCGAGGATGGTGGCGTAAGACAGCGGAATCAGCAGCTTCGACGGCAGCGTGCCAGCGCGTCGCGCCAGGGAAATTGCCACTGGGGTGAGAATGGCCACCACCGGGGTGTTATTGAGAAAGGCGGAAATCACCAGGGCGGTCACGGTCAGGCCAGTGAGCACGCGGATCGGGCTGGTGCCGACTAAATTGCCCAGCCAGTTGCCCAGGGCATCGATGCAGCCGGTGCGTTCCAGCGCGGCGGAGAGCACGAACATGCAGGCGATGGTCACCGGCGCCGAGTTGCTCAGCACGCTGAGCACTTCCCCCGGCGTCAGCAGCTGGGTAATCAGCAGTGCTGCCACGGCGATGGCCGCGACGATGTCCGGGCTCCACTTCTCGCGCACAAAGGCGTACAGCACCCAAACCAGCAAGGCACCGACAAACAGTAAGGGCAGGGGGAGAGGGTCCCAGAACATGAACATCCTTAGCGTGCGAATCTCGTATGAGGTATCGGGCGCGGCGAATCCAGACGGCGCGGCCACGCAAGGCGGAGAAGATAAGGCTTGCTGCTTAGAGAGTCTAAGAATGTTTGGAAAGGTTTATATGCCTTTTCGGTTTAATAGATAAGGCAGTTTTATGGACGCAGGGCGCTCTTCGAAGGCCGTGTGGCAGTGGCTCTAGCGGCGGTTTTCGCAGCTAAAGCCCCCATGTCTGGCGACGACAAACAGCATTTAGGGTGGATGGCGCTCTATCCATTTATTGGGGCAGTGGGTGGATGAAAAAGGCGTCATCCACCCTACGGCTCTGTTCAGGAGGAGCAGCTGATTTCCAGGTGCTTGCCCCACTCCGGCGGGCGCTGGGCGTAGCGTTCGAAGCCGGGCTGCTCATCGAAGGGTTGCGATAACACCTGATGCAGTTCGCGCACCGGGGCGTAGTCGCCCTGTTCGGCGGCTTCGATCACTTGCTGCGCCAGGTAATTACGCAGAATGTACTTGGGGTTGGCGGCGTGCATGCGGGTGCGCCGCTGCTGCTGATCGTCGTCATCGCCCGCGCTGCGCGCCAGGTAGTCGGCGGCCCAGGCGTCGAAGCCGGCGAGGTCGGTAAAGTCGTCACGCAGGTGCGCCACGGCCTGCACCGCCGGGCTGTCGCCGAGTTCGCGAAAGAACAGGGTGTAATCCACTGCGCTGCTTTGCATCAGTTGCAGCAGGCGTTGCACCAGCGATTCGTCGCCGTCATCGGCGCTGAGCAGGCCCAGACGTTTGCGCATCAGGTCGAGGTAATGCGCCTGATACAACGGCAGGAACAAGCCAAGGTATTCGCGCAGCGCCTCTATCTCCACCAGTGGCACCAACGCCTGGCCAAGGGCGGCGAGGTTCCACTGGGCAATGGGCACCTGATTGCTGAACGAGTAACGGCCAGTGTCATCGGAGTGGTTGCAGATGTGGTTGGCGTCGAAGTCATCGAGGAAGGCATAAGGGCCGTAATCGAAGGTGATGCCGAGGATCGACATGTTGTCGGTGTTCATCACACCATGGCAGAAGCCATAGGCCTGCCAGTAGGCGATCATCGCGGCGTTGCGTTCGATGATTTCGCGGAACATCGCCAGGTACGGCTGCTCCTGCTGCGCGCAGTCGGCGTAGTGGTTGTGCAGCACGTGCTCGGCCAGCTGTTTGAGTGACTCATGCTGGCGGGTGTAATAAAAGAATTCGAAGTGGCCGAAACGCACATGGCTGGGCGCCAGGCGCAACACCATCGCCGCAGTTTCCTGCTTCTCGCGCCACACCGGGGTGCTGGAGCCGGTCACGCACAGCGCTCGCGAGCTGGGGATGCCAAGGGCGTGCAGGTGTTCGCTGGCGAGAAACTCGCGGATCGAGGAACGCAGCACCGCACGGCCGTCGCCTGAGCGTGAGTAGGGCGTTTGTCCGGCGCCTTTGAGGTGCAGGTCCCAGTACTCGCCAGCCTCGTTGACCACCTCGCCCAGCAGCAGGCCGCGACCATCGCCCAGGCGCGGGTTATAGCCGCCGAACTGGTGCCCGGAATAGACCATGGCGCGCGGCTCGGCGATGCTCCAGAGCTTGTGCCCGGTGAAAATCTGCGCGAATACCTCGCTGTCCGCCTCGCTCGGGTCCAGGTCGAGCAAGGCCATGGCCGCTGGGCTGGCCACGACCAGGCGCGGCTCGGCAATCGGCTCGGGTAGCACGTGGCTGGAAAAGGTGTCGCCAAGGCGGGCAAAACGGTTGTCGAACTGCAGCTCGATAAGCGACTTCACGGTCAAGCTCCAGCCGGGCAGGTGTGGCCCGGCAGTGGTGAGGTGGCGGCCCGCATCTGCAGGCCAGGCGGCACGTTACTGGGGATCGATTGCCGGCTTGGGTGCATCCGCGGGCAGCAGCCCCTGCTGGGCATCGGCTGCCACGGAGGCTGCAACCATTTGCCCGCTGGTCAGGTTGAGTTCCTGGCCGTGCAGGTTTTTGATCATCACATCGACCTGGTTGAAGGCCATTTCCACCCCGTGCTCGCGGAAGCTCAAGGCAATGCGTGTGAGGATTTCGTCGGTGGCGGCGTTGCGGTCGCCCAGCTCGCGGACATGGAAGCGCAGCTCGTAGTCGAAGGTGCTGGCGCTGATGGTCAGGAAGAACAGCAGCGGTGCCGGGTCGCGCAATACCCGTGGGTTTTCCTCGGCGGCCTGCATCATCAGTTGGCGCGCCAGGGTCAGATCCGACTCGTAGGCCAGGCCGATTTTTACAATGACCCGGGTCACGGTGTCATTGAGCGACCAGTTGATCAGTTGGTCGGTGACGAAGGTTTTGTTCGGCACGATGATTTCTTTGCGGTCGAAATCGGTGATGGTGGTGGCGCGAATGCGGATCTTGCTGACCGTGCCGGACAGGTTGCCGATGGTCACCACATCGCCGATGCGCACGGGGCGCTCGAACAGGATGATCAGGCCGGAGATAAAGTTGGCGAAAATCTCCTGCAAGCCAAAGCCCAGGCCCACCGATAGCGCCGCCACCAGCCACTGCAACTTGTCCCAACTGACGCCGAGGGTCGACAGGGTGATCACAAAACCGATGCCGACAATGGCGTAGGACAACAGGGTGGTGGTGGCGTAGGCGCTACCCTGGGCCAGGTTCAACCTGGAGAGCACCAGCACTTCGAGTAAGCCGGGCAGGTTGCGCCCCAATGCCACGGTGATACCAATGATGACCAGTGCGCCGAGTACATCGCTAAGGCTGATGGGCATTAGGGTGGCGGCATCGCCGGTGCCGCTGCTGTATTCATACAGGACGATGTTGTCCAGGTAGGCGAATACCGAAATCAGGTCGGCCCATACCCAGTAAAGCCCGGCGATAAAGGTGCCGAGCAGGGCCAGGCGAATCAGCCGCAGCGACTGCTGGTTGACCTGCTCGATATCCAGGGTCGGTTCCTCGACCACGGTTTCCGTGCCTTCGCCGCTGTCTTTGCTCTGCGCCAGGCGCTTAGCGGTGGCGCGTTGGTAGGCCAGGCGACGGGCCGCTACCGACAGACCTCGAACGAACGTGGCCTCGATAATCAGCCAGATCATCAGCAAGTAGAGGGTCGTGATCAGGCGCTCACTGAGCTTGAGCGCGGTGTAGTAGTAACCGAGGCCGACAGCGACGATCAGCGCCAGTGGCAGCAGGCTCAGGGCGATGCCGATGAGCATGCGGAAAGCCGATGCGTGTTCACGGGCGGGACCGGTGAGCAGCAGTTTATGCAGCAGCCACACCATCAGCGCGTAGCAGCTGAGCACCACGGCCAGGCCGATGACGTCATCGCCCAAACCGGCGGGCTGATGTTTGGCCACTGTGACCACGGCGACCAGGGCCATAACCACCAGCCCCAGCCGACGCACTTGCTGGTGCAAAAAGGCCACCTGTGGGCGGCCCCAGCGGAAGTGCAGCTCGGCCACGCCGCCGTCGGCGAGGATGCGGTACACGGTGTAGAACACCAGCCAGGCCTGTGCCATCTGGAACAGTGCTTCACCCAGGTTGACGTTCTGCCCGCGTGCGTCCATCTGCAGGGCAAAGCCGCACAGCGCCAGGAACAGTGTGCCGGGGAGGGCCAGCAGCACGTTGAGCATAATCGCCATGGGCGTGTGCAACTGGCTGTCACGCTTGAAGTGGCCGATATCCTGATGCAGCTCGCGCAGCTTGCGGTACAGGTAACCACGGCGCCACAGCAGCACCACGATCAATAGCAGCAAAGGCAGAAACAGCAACGGCCGTTCGGTCAGGCCGGCACCCAGTTGGCGCAGGTTGGCGCCCCAGGGCAGCTCGGCGATCTGCCGCTCCAGCAGGCGCGGTACCGACTTGAACCATTCCAGGTCCAGCGGCTTGTTGCTGGGGATCCAGAACATCTGCTCGTCGAGGGTGGCGCGCAGGGTGTCGGCGGTGGTTTTCAGCTGCTTCTGATTCAGTTGCAGGGTGATCGACTCGTTGAGCAGGGTGTTCAGCTCACGGTTGAGGCGGTCGATCAGCTCGCGGCGGGTGTTGATGATTTCCAGCAGATCCGCGCGCAGGACCTGGGAGTCGGCGTTGCTGTCAGCGGTGGTGAGCAGCTTTTCGACATACACGCTGGGGTTGTTGATGGCTTCGCGCTGTTGGTTAAGTTCGAACTGGTAAAGGCGCAGGTCGGCAATCTGGTCAGGCAGGCTGTTGTCGAGCTGTAAGGTCGGCAGGGCCTGTTGCTGCTTATAGAGAATGCGCGACAGCAGCAGGCTACCCTGCAGCACGCTGATCTGCTCGGCCAGGGCCTGGTCACTTTGGCTGAGGTTATCCAGTTGTTGCTTGGTCTGCAGGTTGAGGCGGGTCAGCTCATTGAGGCGGTCGGTGGCGCTCAACAGGTAGTCAGAAAGCTTCAGGTTAAGTGCGCTTTCACGGGCCAGCAGGGTGTCGCTGCCGGCTTTCTCGGCTTCACGCGATTGCTCGGCAACGGTTTGTTCGGACAGGCTGCGGCGTTTTTCGTTGATCAGGTTCTGCAGGTCGAGCAATTCCTGCTCAAGGCGTTTAATGCGCTCTTCCAGCAAGGTCCGGCGGCTGTTGCCGAGGTCTTGCAGCAGGCTGTTACCGGCCAGTTCCTGGCGGCGTAGCTGGGTTTGCGCGTCGAGCTTGGCCAGCTCGGCATTCAGTTGGTCGCGACGTTCATTGCTCAGCGGTTTGCCCGCGTCGCGGCCGCTTTTCAGGATGTTGTTGATTTCCTGGCTGCGGGTCTGGTTGCTGCTGATTTCCGCTTGCGCGCGCTCAGGGCGGGTTTGCGCCGTGATCACTAAGCTGTTGGCGTCGATGATCTGCTTTTGCCACTCGTTCAGTTGCGCGTTGCGCTCGGCCAGCAGTTGTTCGAGCTGTGGCAGCGCGCTTTTGCCATAGCGCTGGCTGACCTGGGTGGGCGGACTGTTTTTCAGCCGCTCATACTCGCGCTGGGCCTCGCCAATCAGCCGTGGCGCTTGCTGCAGTTGCTTCTCAAGGTCAGCCAGGCGCTGTTCGTTGTCGGCTTTTTCGTCCAGCAGCGCCAGGGTTTTTTCCAGCGTCTGTTTGACGGCCAGTTGCTCGGCTTCCGGCAATTTGCGATCAGCCAAGCTATCCAGGCTGCTTTGCACGTCAGCGCTCAGCGGTGGCTCAGCGGCCTGTAGTGAAGAAACGCTCAGGCAAAGCCCGAGCAGGGCAACGGCTAGATGGGTGCGCAGAGAGGGCATAGTGGCAATCGTTGGCTCGAAAAGAAGCTGAGTTTAGAGGAAGAGCCCAGGGCCTGGGCGACTGCCTTCGGGAAATTTGACGCCGACTTTGCGGATCTTGTTCCCATCTATTGCGGCCACGGTCCAGGTCAGGCCTTGCCATTCCACCTGGTCACCAATAACCGGCGAACCGCCAATCTTGTGGGCAATAAAGCGGCCCAGGTGCAACTGACCTTCGGCGCCTTCCAGTTTCAGGCCGTAGAGCGCCGCAATAGCCGCCAGCTCGGCATCGCCTTCGAGCACAAAATCACCGAAGAAGCGCAGGTCCTGGCCGCGTGCCGGCGCTTGGCTAAACAGTTTGCCGAGGGCAGTAAGGTCGTATTCATGGCCCACCACGCAAAGCAGGTCATCGGCTTCCAGGGTGGTGCTGCCGGACGGGTGCAGCAGTTCTTTACCCCGGAACAGCGCCGCAATACGTGTGCCTTCGGGCATTTTTAGCTCGCGTAGGGCAGCGCCGATGCACCATTTTTCGGCGCCTAGGCGGTAAATGAACAGCTCCCACTGGCTGGTGGGGTGGACTTCCAGGCCGGCGCGCGACACCGGTGCCGGCTCTGGCGGTACGGTCACCCGCAGTAATTTCGCGGCCCACGGCAGGCTGGTGCCCTGTAGCAGCAGCGATACCAGCACGATAAAGAACGCCACGTTGAAGAACAGTTGCGCGTTGGGCAGCCCCGCCATCAGCGGGAACACCGCCAGGATGATCGGCACCGCGCCTCGTAGCCCAACCCAAGCAATAAAGGCCCGCTCACGGTCATGGAATGCTTTGAAGGGCAGCAGGCCGATGATGATCGACAGCGGCCGGGCGAACAGGATCATCCATAGCGCCAGCCCCAGTGCGGGCAAGGCAATCGGCAGCAGCTCGTGCGGGGTAACCAGCAAACCGAGCACCAAAAACATGCCGATCTGCGCCAGCCAGGTCAGGCCGTCGAGCATATGCAGAATGCCGTGGCGCGAGCGGATTGGGCGGTTGCCCAGCAGCAGGCCGCACAGGTAGATCGACAGAATGCCGCTGCCCCCCACTGCCGTGGTGATGGCGAAGATGATCAAGCCGCCGCTGACCACCAGCAACGGGTACAAACCGTTGGCCAACTGCATCCGGTTGACCAGGTTGAGCAGCAGCCAGCCACCGCCCAGGCCAAGCAGGGCGCCAATGCCGAACTGTTGCAACAGCTGCACCAGCAGATCCCAGCTGACGCCGTTCTGGCCGCTGCCGAGCATGGCGATCAGGGTGACGGTGAGGAATACGGCCATCGGGTCGTTACTGCCCGACTCGATTTCCAGGGTGGCGCTGACCCGTTCGTTAAGGCCGCGCCCGCCGAGCAGGCTGAATACCGCGGCAGCATCGGTGGAGCCGACGATGGCGCCGATCAGCAGGCCTTCCATCCACGTCAGGTCGAACAACCAGGCCGCGGCAATGCCGGTGAGCCCGGCGGTGATCATGACCCCGACGGTGGCCAGCGACAGCGATGGCCACAAGGCCACACGAAAGCTCGACACCCGCGTACGCATACCGCCGTCGAGCAGGATGATGGCCAAGGCCAAGTTGCCGACCAGATAGGCCAATGGGTAGTTGTTGAAGATGATGCCGCCCGGGCCGTCCGTACCGGCGAGCATGCCCACGCCGAGGAAAATCACCAGAATCGGGATGCCGAAACGCGAGCCGAAGGCGCTGACCAGAATGCTCATTGCCACCAGCACGCCACCGATCAAAAACAGGTTATTGATGGTGCTGGCATCCAAGGCGCGTACTCCGTGCGGGTTGGTTGAGTGCGCCACTATGCATGGCGCGTGCCAGAGATTCTAACCGCTGCCTGAATTCATCGCTGAAAAAAAACGCCCCGCGTTTAGCAGGGCGTCAGGTTTACAGATGCGCGGGCGTGATCAGAACCAGGCGTCTTGCATGCCCAGGCAGGTGTCATCGCGGGCTTCAAGGATATCCAGATCGTGATGGCAGCTCGGCACTTCCCAGGTCAGGAAGTAGCGTGCGGCCTGCAATTTGCCTTGGTAGAAGTCGACATCAGCGGCATTGCCGCGCGCCAGGCCTTCTTCGGCGCGAATCGCTTGCTCCAGCCAGCGCCAGCCGATCACGGTATGGCCGAACACCTTGAGGTACAGCGCCGAGTTGGCCAGGCCTTCGTTGACCTTGCCGCTCATCAGGTCACCCAGCAGCGCCAGGGTCACGGTTTGCAGGCGTGCCAGCAGGTGCTCCAGCGGCTGGCGCAGGGCGGTCAGCGAGGCGTGGGTTTCGGCGCGCTGGCAGGTGCCGTGGATCAGCTTGAGCATTTGCTTGAGCGCCGCGCCGCCGTTCATCGACACCTTACGGCCCAGCAGGTCGAGGGACTGGATGCCGTGGGTGCCTTCATGGATCGGGTTGAGGCGGTTGTCGCGGTAATACTGCTCCACCGGGTAATCGCGGGTGTAGCCGTGGCCGCCGAGAATCTGGATGGCCAGCTCGTTGGCCTTGAGGCAGAACTCCGACGGCCAGGATTTGACGATCGGGGTGAGCAGGTCGAGCAGCTCCAGGGCAATGCGGCGCTCTTCCTCGGTCTCCAGGGTCAGGGTGTCGTCGAACAGCCGTGCGGCGTACAGGCCGAGGTCGAAGGAACCTTCCACGTAGGCTTTCTGGGTCAACAGCATGCGCCGCACATCGGCGTGCTCGATGATCGCCACTTGATTGCACGTGGGGTCTTTGCCATCGGGCAGGCGGCCTTGCGGGCGCTGGCGGGCGTAGTCCAGCGAGTACAGGTAGCCGGCGTAACCGAGCATCACCGCGCCCATGCCGACGCCGATGCGCGCCTCGTTCATCATCTGGAACATGTAGCTCAGGCCGTGGTGCGGTTTGCCTACCAAGTAAGCGGTGCAGTCGCCGTTATCGCCGAAGTTCAGCGCCGTGGAGGTGGTGCCGCGCCAGCCCATTTTGTGGAACAGCCCGGCCAAGACCACGTCGTTGCGTTTGCCCAGGCTGCCGTCATCGTTGACCAGAAACTTCGGCACGATAAACAGGCTGATGCCTTTCACGCCCGGCGGGGCATCCGGCAGCTTGGCCAGCACCATGTGCACGATGTTTTCCGACAGCGGGTGGTCGCCACCGGAAATGAAAATCTTGTTGCCCTTGAGCCGGTAGGTGCCGTCTTCGGCGGGTTCAGCGCGGGTGCGGATGTCCGACAGCGAGGAGCCTGCATGCGGTTCGGTCAGGGCCATGGTGCCGAAGAAACGGCCGTCGATCATCGGCTGCAGGAAGCGTTGCTTCTGCTCGGCACTGCCAAAGTTTTCGATCAGGTTGGCCGCGCCCATGGTCAGGAACGGGTACGAGGTGGTCGCCGCGTTGGCCGACTGAAAGTGCGCAAAACACGCCTGCGACAGCAGGTTGGGCAGCTGCATGCCGCCCATCTCAAACTCGCGGGTGGCGTTGAGAAAGCCGGCTTCGAGGAAGGCATCTACCGCTGGTTTCACTTCGGGGATCAGCACCGCCGCGCCGTCGACATACTCCGGCTCGTGCTCATCGTTTTTGCGGTTATGCGGGGCGAACAAGTTTTCCGCGATGCTGCGGGCGGTGTCGATGGCCGCGTCAAAGGTTTCGCGGCTGTGTTCAGCGAAACGTTCACGCTGGGTCAGGCCTTCGGCGTCCAGCACTTCATACAGCTCGAAGGCCAGGTTGCGGGAACTGAGCAGAGACTCGGACATGGGGATACCTCCGGTGGCGATGGGCCGAGTCTAAGCAGCTGCGCGCGCGCCTCCCAGCACTATCAATAAGGGTGATAACGAGCTGTTGGGCACAGGCAGTCGAGTAGGGTGGATGACGCTTTATCCATCCACCAAATCCATCCACCAAATCGCACTGGTGGATGGGTGCAGCGTCATCCACCCTACGGTTTGCAAGGTTGCGTTCGTGCTTACTGGATAAAACCCTGCGCCAGCTCGCGAGTCAGTTCGGCGGCGCTGATGGCTTTGCAGCCGCTGACATTCTGCCCCGCCCAGAGTGGCGAGAAGTCACCGCTGCCTTGGCTTTCTGCCTTACTGCGCAGCGGTGCAACAGCGGCCGTAGCCAGTGGGAAGGCGGGTGCCATCGGGCTGATTGGGCCCAACTCGCGCATCACCCGGTTGACGATGCCGCGCGCCGGACGACCGCTGAACAGGTTGGTCAGCGCCGTGTGTTGCGCGGCGGGGCTTTGCAGGGCTGCGCGGTGAATGGCGCTGGTGCTGGCCTCATCGCAGCACAGATACGCAGTGCCGACTTGCACACCCGCAGCGCCCAGCGCCATGGCCGCGCGCACTCCAGCGGCATCAGCAATTCCGCCGGCGGCAATCACCGGCAGCCTTACGGCCTGCACAATCTGCGGCAGCAGGGCGAAGGTGCCGAGCTGGCTGCTCAGCTCATCGGTGAGAAACATGCCGCGATGGCCGCCGGCTTCCAGGCCCTGGGCGATAATCGCGTCCGCGCCGTTGGCTTCAAGCCACAGCGCTTCCGCCACGGTAGTCGCCGAACTGAGCACCTTAGCTCCGCACGCTTTGACCCGTGCCAGCAGCTCAGCTGAGGGCAGACCGAAGTGGAAGCTCACCACGGCGGGGCGGAACGCCTCCAGCACATCTGCCATGTCAGCGCTGAACGGCTGGCGACCGGGGCCGCTGGCGATGCTCGCCGGATCAATCCCGAGCTCGGTGTAATAAGGGCCGAGCGCCTCGCGCCAAGCGGCCTCGCGAACGGTGTCGACGGGTGGCGGCGTGTGGCAGAAGAAATTCAGGTTGTAGGGTTTGTGGGTTTTCTCGCGCAGTAATTGCAGCTCCTTGCGTAACCCGGTGGCATCAAGCATGGCGCAGGGCAGTGAGCCGAGCGCGCCGGTATTTGATACGGCCGCGGCCAGGGCGTGCAGCTGCACGCCGGCCATGGGCGCTTGAATCAGCGGCAGTTCGATGCCCAAAAGAGCGTGCAGTGACATGTCGGTTCTCCCTAGCCAGACGGATCAGCGGCCACCGTACTGATCCACCTCGCGCATGGCAAATGCCTGCATCGGGTTGCCCTGTTAAACTGCCGGACCACAGGAGTCTGTCTAATGAACTACCGCCACGCCTTCCATGCCGGCAACCATGCCGACGTGCTGAAACATTACGTCTTGAGCCGCCTAATTGCCTTGCTCTCACGCAAGGAAGCGCCGTTCGCTTACCTCGACAGCCATGCCGGTATCGGCCTGTATGACCTGCGCGGCGATCAAGCCAGCCGCACCGGCGAGTGGCTGGAGGGCATCGCCCGCCTTTGGCAAGCCACCGACGTACCCGACCCGCTGCAGGATTACCTGGAAGTGATCCGCGCGATGAACCCGGATGGCGAACTGCGCCACTATCCGGGCTCACCGGAATTGGCACGCTTGCTGACCCGCGAGCAGGACCGTCTGCACCTCAATGAGAAACACCCAGAGGACGGTCAGCTGCTTAAGGAAAACATGCGCGGCGACCGCCGCGTGGCGGTGCACCTGGGCGAAGGCTGGCATGTGCCGCGCGCCCTGCTGCCGACCCGTGAGAAGCGCGCCCTGCTGCTGATCGATCCGCCGTTCGAGCAGGTCGATGAAATGGAGCGCTGCGCCCAATCGCTGAGCGAAGCCATCAGCCGCATGCGTCAGGCGGTGGTGGCGATCTGGTACCCGATCAAGGACCTGCGTCAGCTGCGCCGCTTCTACAGCGACCTGCAAAAAAGCAAAGCGCCCAAGCTGCTGCGCGTCGAACTCTATGTGCACTCCACCGATGAGCCGACGCGCTTGAATGGCTCCGGCTTGGTCATCAGCAACCCGCCATGGGGGTTGGAGGATGAGCTCAAGCAGATTCTGCCCTGGTTGGCCAAACTGCTCGGACAGACCCAGGGCGGCTGGCGGATGGATTGGCTGATTGAGGAAAAAACCGCCTAAGCCCTGCCTGCAAAGGCCCGGTCGTCTGACCTCTCGCCACATCGCATACCGCAAGGAGCTTGTATGAGTTTGTCGCTGCTAAACCGCTATGCCTCTTTTGCCTTCTGCGTGCTGTTCACACTAGGCGGTTTGCCCTTTGTGGCGGGGCATCCTGGGTTATGGGCGGTGGTGTTGATAACCGCGCTGCTTAGCGCGGTGGGGGTTAGTGACCTGCTGCAGCGTCGCCATGCGGTGCGGCGCAACTACCCAATCGTGGGCAATATCCGCTATCTGGTTGAGGCGATTCGCCCGGAGGTTCGCCAATACCTGTTGGAGTCTGATAGCGATCAATTGCCGTTCTCGCGCGCGCAGCGTTCGCTGGTGTATGCACGGGCGAAGAATGAGAGTGCCGATAAAGCTTTTGGCACCCTGGCGGATGTGTACCAGGGCGGTTTCGAGTTTATCGGCCATTCCATGCTGCCGGCGGCGCATGTCGACCCCCGTACCTTTCGCGTCAGTGTCGGTGGCCCGCAGTGCGCCCAGCCCTACTCGGCGTCGGTCTTCAATATTTCGGCCATGAGCTTTGGTTCGCTCAGCGCCAACGCCATTCGCGCGCTGAATCAGGGCGCTCAGCTGGGCGGTTTCTACCACGATACGGGCGAGGGCAGCATCAGCCCCTATCACCGTGAGTACGGCGGCGACCTGGTGTGGGAGTTAGGCAGCGGTTACTTCGGCTGTCGGCAGGACAATGGCCAGTTTGACCCGCAGCGTTTTGCCGCCCAGGCGGCCAACCCACAGGTGAAGATGATTGAGGTCAAGCTCAGTCAGGGCGCGAAACCGGGGCACGGCGGGATTCTGCCCAAGCACAAGATCACCCCTGAAATCTCCCAGACCCGTGGCGTGCCGATGGGCCAGGATTGCGTATCGCCGGCCAGCCACAGTGCTTTTTCCACCCCCATTGAGCTGCTGCAGTTTGTCGCCCAGTTACGTGAGCTGTCAGCGGGCAAGCCGGTCGGCTTCAAGTTCTGCCTGGGCCACCCGTGGGAGTTTATGGGGATCGCCAAGGCCATGCTGGAGACCGGCATTGTGCCGGACTTTATTGTGGTGGATGGCAAGGAGGGCGGCACCGGTGCAGCGCCCGTGGAGTTCACCGACCACATCGGCGTACCGCTGCGTGAGGGGCTGCTGTTTGTGCACAACACCCTGGTTGGTATCGGCCTGCGCGAGCAGATCCGCATCGGCGCCAGCGGCAAGATTGTCAGTGCATTCGATATTGCCAGCGTGCTGGCGTTAGGCGCTGATTGGGCCAACTCGGCGCGCGGGTTTATGTTTGCCATTGGCTGCATCCAGAGCCAGTCGTGCCATACCAACAAGTGCCCGACCGGCGTCGCCACGCAAGACCCGCTGCGGCAGCGAGCGCTGGTGGTGCCGGATAAGGCGGCGCGTGTGCACAGCTTTCATCGCAATACCCTCAAGGCGCTGGCGGAGATGCTCGCCGCCGCCGGCCTTGAGCACCCGTCACAGATCGAAGCAAAGCATTTGGTGCGGCGCATGTCAGCCAGCGAGATCAAGCTGTACTCGCAGTTGCACGTGTTCCTCAAACCCGGTGAGTTGCTTACCGGCGAAATATCCGGGGAGTTCTACTCGCGGATGTGGCACATGGCCCAGGCCAGCAGCTTCGCGCCCGCGCCATAAGCCCACGTCTGCCAAGCGGTGGGCACGGGTTAACGCAAGTGGGGTAGATGTCGCCGATGTGGCGGGCGTCAGACCATCAGGTCGACGTTGTTGCCCAAATTAGGCGGGTTGCTGGGCGCGCTGGCTGGGGCGATGGTCTGAACCAAACCGCCGATTTGGGCGGCTTGCAGCTCCAGGGTTTTACGCAGCAATAACAGCGAGGCCTGTGCAGACGCCTGCGTGGTCGCCAGGGTGGCGATCTGCTGGGTCAGGTTGTTCAGTTCCATCGTGGTTCTGCTCGCTGTGCTGCGTTTTTGCCAGTGGTGTTAAGCCGGTAAGCACACGCCAGTGCCGCCCAATCCACAATAGCCGCCTGGGTTTTTTGCCAAGTACTGCTGGTGGTAAGCCTCGGCGTAATAAAACGCTGGCGCATCACGGACTTCTGTCGTGATCGGGCCGAAACCGGCCTGTTCCAGCTCGGCCTGGAACCGGGCTTGGCTGGCTTGGGCAGCGGCCAGTTGCTCGGCGCCGTAGCAATAAATAGCCGAGCGGTATTGGCTACCGGTGTCGTTACCCTGACGCATGCCTTGGGTGGGGTTGTGCGCTTCCCAAAACACTTTCAGCAAGGCGGCGTAGCTGGTCAGCTGCGGATCGAAGATCACCAGCACCACTTCGGTGTGGCCGGTCAGGCCCGAGCAGGTTTCGTCATAGGTCGGGTTTGGCGTGTGGCCGCCGGCATAGCCGACCGCCGTGCTCCACACCCCCGGCTGCTGCCAGAAGCGCCGCTCGGCGCCCCAGAAGCAACCCATAGCGAACACGGCCTGCTGTAAACCCGCAGGAAATGACCCTTGCAGCGCATGGCCATTGACGAAGTGCGCGGTGGGCACTGCCATGGCTTCGGCGCGGCCGGGCAGCGCTTGCTCGGCGCTGGGCAGTTCGAGTTTGTGGGCAAGAATTTGTGAGCGCAGAACCATGAGCCATTTCCTCAGCAGAAGCATGTGTGTCATAGACCGTTAACCGGCGGGCTTGTTACACGCCGGTTATCCGCGATTTGGGTAGCGCTTGAGGCTTTCCAGCAGGTCGCGGCTGGCAATGGGTTTGTCGAACAGATAGCCCTGGCCGATATCGCAGTGTTGGCGGCGCAGGAATTTAAGCTGTGCGGCGGTCTCGATACCTTCGGCCACCACCTTGAGTTTCAGGTTGTGGGCCATGGCGATCACCGCGGAGGTGATTTCCATGTCGTCCTGGTTCTCGGGGATATCCTTAATAAAGCTGCGATCAATCTTGATAACATCAAGGGGGAATTTTTTCAGGTAGCTGAGTGACGAGTAGCCGGTGCCGAAGTCGTCCATGGCCAAGGTCAGGCCCAGGCTTTTCAAATTGATCAATTGTTGGCGCGTGTTGTCGGTGGCTTCCAGCAGCAGGCTTTCGGTCAGCTCTAGCTCGAGCAAGGCCGGGTCGAGTTGTTCTTCGTGCAGGATGGCGGTAATGGCGCCGACCAGATCCGGGTCGGAGAACTGTTTGGGTGAGAGGTTTATGGCCATCTGCAGCGGTGTGTAGCCGAGCGCGATCAGCTGTTTGGCCATGCGGCAGGCTTGGCGCGTGACCCATTTGCCGATGGGGATGATCAGCCCGGTTTCTTCCGCCACGCCGATAAAGTTGTCCGGGCTGATCATGCCTTTTTCGGGGTGGTGCCAGCGCAGCAGCGCTTCTAAGCCCATCAGTCTGCCGCTCTGCAAGCACAGCTTGGGTTGGTAGAACACTTCCAACTCGTTTTGCATCAGCGCGCGGCGCAGGTTGCTCTCAACGAAGAGTTTGTAGTGCGCCTCGGCATTCAGTACGTCGGTAAACATCTGCAGCTGGTTTTTGCCGTTGGCCTTGGCTTTGTGCAGGGCCAGGCCGGTGTGCTTCATCAGGGTCTGCGGGTCATTGCCATGCGCGGGCGCGCAGCCCAGGCCGATGGAGCCGGTGACACTGATCAGCTGGTTATCGACAAACAGCGGCTTGTCCAGGGTGTGCAGCAGCACCTGAGCCATGACCAGGCTGTCGCTCTGGTCCGCATTGAGCAGCACGGCAAATTCGTTACTGGCAAAGCGCGCCAGCACGCTGCTGGGGGGCAGGGTGTTGCGCAAGCGACGCGCCAGGCTGACCAGCAATTTGTCGCCCGTTTGATGGCCGAGGCTGTCGTTGATCCGCTTGAAGTTGTCGATATCCACCAGCAGCAGGCTGATCGGCTTATCCGGGCATTCGCTGAAGTGGCTCTCCAGTGCGCGGATAAACGCATAGCGGTTACCCAGCCCGGTGAGGTTGTCGCGAAAGGCCAGGCGCTCAATGTGCTGCTGCGCCTGCTTGTTGGCCGTCACGTCTTCGTAGATGCCGATGTAGTGAGTCAGGTTGCCGTTGTCAGCATGCACCTTGGACAGCGATAACTGCCCCCAGTAGGGGTCGAGATTTTTACGCCGGCTTTTGAATTCGCCTTGCCAGCTGTTGTGTTCGACCAGGCTGGAGCGGGCGTCGAACAGCAGGTCGCTGAGGTTTTCCAGGGCGGGTATTTCCGACAGGCGCCGGCCCTGCACTTCGCTGGCGCTGTAGAGGGTAATGGCGGTAAAGCTTGGGTTGACGTATTCCACCAGGCCATCACGGTCGAGCAGGATAAAGGCGCTGGAGCTTTGTTCAACCGCGCGCTGAAACAGGTACAAAGCGTTGGTGGCCGAGCGGCGTTGCTGGTTGGCCAGCACCTGCGCGTACTGGTCGGCCAACTCGCCAGCAAAGGCGATTTCATCGGCCTGCCAGGTGCGCGGCGCACCGATGTGCTCCAGGCACAGCACGCCCACCACTTCGCCGGCGATACGGATGCTGGCATCGAGCATGGCGTTAATGCCCATGGGGTGCAGGTAGCTTTCGCTTAACTCGCAGGTGCGCGGATCGTGCGCAGCATCATGGGCATCCAGGGCCCGGCCGCTGTGCAGCGCTGCCAGGTAGACGGGGTAAGCGCTGGCATCTACATCCGCCTGCGGGATGTGTTGCCCCACGTCCTGTTGATACAGGGCGACGGGTTTAAGCATGTGGCCGTTAAGGTTCCAGATGCCGGCGCGGCTCACCCCGTAAAGCTCGCAGGCGCTTTTACTGATCAGCTCGGCAGCCTGCCGCAAGGCTTGGTCATCGCTGTAATGCTGGCGCGTGAGGGTGACGATCAAGCGCTGTTGAGCTTGCGTACGAAGCTGCTGAGTCAGCCGTTCTGTCTGGCTGCGCTGGTACAGCTCAAGGGCTTGTGAGGCGCTGCTGTCCTGCTCGGTCATCACCATTAAATAGCCACGCAGCAGGTGGCGGTTGCGCTGTTTGAAGGCTTCGCCAACCTCCATCAGGCTCAGGCTGCCCTGTGGGGTGTGCAAACGATACTGCACGTTGTAATAGCGGTGTTTGTCCAGCTGCTGGGCAATGCTGTCGTGCAGCTGGTAGCGCGCGGTGGGTTCCATCAGGCTGGCATAGGGCGCGTCCAGCAGCGAACAGAGCGCTTGAGCCGGCAGCCCGAATTGCTGCTCGCAGCCCGCGTCGAGGTAGAGCAGGGTCCAGCTGGCCTCATTCAAGCGCTCGAAACGCAGCAGGCCAAGGCGCGAAGGCACTGGCAACTGCGTCACAACCTCGGCCGCTAAACGACTCGCGGCATCTGGATGGCTTTTCATTCGGTGGCGGGCTTCCAGTATGCTGATTGAAGTGGCAAACGACTCACTTCATTTATAGCGTCGGGTTAGGGTGCATCATGCAATTGCGACTGACAAGAAAACTAATATCGGCAGTGCTGCTAAGCAGCTGTATGGGCGCTTCGGTGGCAGGTGCCGCCGCCCCGGATGCGGGCTTGAGCAGTGCCGAGCAGGGCCGTTATGTGCTTGAGCTAAAACGCCTTTACCTGACCCAGAATGAGCGCCAGGCGCTGTTGGCCCATAGCAACGATCTGCTGAAAACCTACGCCCTGCGCGCCGCCTATCAAGTCGGTCAGGCGCAGCGCCAGGACCTGCTCTATCAGCTGCGTCAGGGCGAGTCCGGCGAGTTGCTGCTGCGTGAGGAAACCCGCAGCCAGCAGGGCACCGATATTACGGTGCGCAACCAGCGCCTGGCGCTGTTCGGCGTCGACCCCTTTGTGCGTTACGAGTGCCCAGCCACTGGCATTAGCTGTGTGCTGCTCAACCCCAGCGATGGCAGCCCGCTGCTGACCATCGTGCGTGATCATAAGGGCGCCGCCGAACTGGCCAAGGCGTTGAGTTTTCTGATTCGCAATCTGCAGAAAGGCTGAGTTTTTTCGGCTGCTGTTTTTGAGTTGAGAGTCTGTTTACGAGCTCGCGAGCTAGAGATAAACGGCGGCGAAAGCGGCCGAGGAAGCGGAGTTTACGGGTTGTAAATGAGCATTCCGAGGCCGTTTTCAACGCCGTTTAGCCGACGCGCAGCAGATCGTAGCCAAACCCTAAAAAAAACCCCGCCGAAAGTGGCGGGGTCGAGGATACGAGCGTGGCGCTCGAAAGTTGATGCGTTACAGCAGCATGGTGCGGATATCTGCCAGCACGTCACCCAGGCGCTTGGTGAAACGTGCAGCAGCGGCGCCATTGATCACGCGGTGATCGTAGGACAGCGACAGCGGCAGCATCAGCTTGGGCTGGAAGGCTTTGCCATCCCAGACCGGCTGGATGGTGGCCTTGCTCACCCCAAGGATCGCCACTTCCGGCGCGTTGACGATCGGCGTAAAGCCGGTGCCGCCAATGTGCCCAAGGCTGGAGATGGTGAAGCAGGCGCCCTGCATATCGTCGGCTGACAGCTTCTTGGTGCGCGCCTTCTCCGCCAGTGCGGCGGCTTCGGCAGCCAGCTGCAGCAGGCTCTTCTGATCGACGTTCTTGATCACTGGCACCAGCAGGCCATCCGGGGTGTCGACGGCAAAGCCGATGTGCACGTATTTCTTACGGATGATGGCTTTGCCGCTCGGCGCCAGCGAGCTGTTGAAGTCCGGCAGTTCCTTAAGCAGGAAGGCGCAGGCCTTGAGCAGCAATGGCAGCACGGTGAGCTTAACCCCGGCCTTTTCCGCCACGGCTTTTTGCGCGACGCGGAAAGCTTCCAGTTCGGTGATGTCGGCCGAATCGAATTGGGTCACGTGTGGCACGTTGAGCCAGCTGCGGTGCAGGTTGTTGGCGCCAACCTGCATCAGGCGGGTCATCGCTACTTCTTCGATTTCACCAAACTTGCTGAAGTCGACCACCGGGATCGGCGGAATACCCGCACCGCCGGTTGCGCCAGCGGCTGGCGCTTCCTTGGCCTTCTGCATCATCGCTTTGACGTAAACCTGCACGTCCTCTTTGAGCACGCGACCTTTCGGCCCGGTACCCGGTACGGCGGACAGCTCGACGCCGAACTCGCGAGCGAGCTGACGCACAGCCGGACCCGCATGCACCTTGGCGCCGTCGCGCTTAGGGGCGGCGGCAACGCTGGCGGCGGCGGCTGCCAGCGAGGCAATCGCGCTGACTTCGGCAGCGACCGCCGGGTGCGCGCCGGCCGGAACCTTGTGCACATCACTGGTGGGCGCCGCGGCGGGCGCAGCGGCCGGTGCCGGTGCTGCGGCAGCAGCAGGTGCTGCCGCGGCGCCGGCCACTTTCAGCGTGAGGATGAAATCGCCGGTGCCGACTTCGTCTTCCAGTTTGACGCTGATGCTTTCCACCACGCCGGCAGCCGGCGAGGGGATTTCCATGCTGGCCTTGTCCGATTCTAGGGTGATCAGCGACTGGTCGGCTTCGACGCTATCGCCGACCTTGACCAGTATTTCGATGACCTTGGCTTTGCCGTCCGAACCGATATCCGGCACATGCACGTCCCGCACGCTGCTGGCGGCTGGTGCGGCCGCAGCAGGTGCTGGCGCAGCGGCTTCGGTAGCTTTCGGCGCTTCGGCAGCAGGCGCTGCAGCAGGTGCCGGAGCAGCAGCAGCGCTGTCGCCCTCGACTTCCAGTTCCAGCAGTTCGTCACCTTCTTTCAGGCGATCACCCAGCTTCACTTTCAGGCTCTTCACCACGCCGGCTTTCGGCGCGGGGATTTCCATGCTGGCTTTGTCCGACTCAAGCGTCAGTACGCTCTGATCAGCTTCTATGCGGTCGCCCACTTTGACGAACAGCTCAATTACTTCACCTTCACCGCTGCCGATGTCGGGTACACGAATCAATTCACTCATCGTTTCGCTCCTTAGCAGTCCAGTGGGTTGAGTTTTTCCGGGTTGATGCCGAACTTGACGATGGCTTCAGCCACCACCTTTGGTTCGATATCACCACGGTCTGCCAGGGCTTCCAGGGCTGCCAGGACAACCCAGTTGCGGTCCACTTCAAAGAAGTGGCGCAGCTTCTTGCGGCTGTCGCTGCGGCCGAAGCCGTCGGTGCCCAGTACTTTGAATTCCTTGCTCGGCACCCACTGACGAATCTGCTCGGCGAACAGTTTCATATAGTCGGTAGAGGCAATCACCGGGCCCTTACGGCCGCCCAGGCACTCTTCCACGTAGGTCTGCTTAGGTTTCTGTCCTGGGTGTAGGCGGTTGCTGCGTTCCACGGCCAAGCCATCACGGCGCAGTTCGTTGAAGCTGGTCACGCTCCACACGTCTGCAGCGACGTTGAACTCGTCACGTAGAATCTTCGCCGCCTCGCGTACTTCACGCAGGATGGTGCCGGAACCGAGGAGCTGCACGTGGTGCGCGGCTTCCTTCTTGTCCTCTTCGAGCAGGTACATGCCCTTGATGATGCCTTCCTCAATACCGGCCGGCATGGCGGGCTGCTGGTAGGACTCGTTCATCACGGTGATGTAGTAGAAGACGTCCTGCTGCTCTTCGGTCATCTTCTTCATGCCGTCCTGGATGATCACCGCCAGCTCGTAGCCGTAGGTCGGATCATAGGTGCGGCAGTTAGGGATGGTCGCTGCCAGCATGTGGCTGTGACCGTCTTCGTGCTGCAGGCCTTCACCGTTCAGCGTGGTACGGCCGGCGGTGCCGCCAATCAGGAAACCACGGGTACGGCTGTCGCCAGCGGCCCAGGCCAGGTCGCCAATGCGCTGGAAGCCGAACATCGAATAGAAGATGTAGAACGGCAGCATCGGCTGGTTGTGGCTGCTGTACGAAGTACCGGCCGCAATAAACGAGCTCATGGCGCCGGCTTCGTTGATGCCTTCTTCGAGGATCTGGCCCTTCTTGTCTTCGCGGTAGAACATCACCTGGTCTTTATCCACCGGCTCATAGAGCTGGCCGACCGAGGAGTAGATACCGAGCTGACGGAACATGCCTTCCATACCGAAGGTACGCGCTTCGTCCGGGATGATCGGGACGATGCGCGAGCCGATGTCCTTATCCTTGACCAGCTGCGCGAGGATGCGCACGAAAGCCATGGTGGTGGAGATTTCACGGTCGCCCGAGCCGTCGAGGATGGCCTTGAGAGTATCCAGTGGTGGCGTTGGGATGCTGAAGCTCTTGGCGCGGCGCTGCGGCACAAAACCGCCGAGTGCGGCGCGGCGTTCGCTCAGGTAACGGGCTTCGGCACTGCCAGGCTCCGGCTTGAGGAACGGCAGATTTTCCAGCTCGTCGTCTTTAACCGGGATGTCGAAGCGGTCGCGGAACTGCTTGAGGCTGTCGACATCGACCTTCTTGGTGTTGTGCGCGGTGTTCTTCGCTTCGCCGGCACCGGTGCCATAACCCTTGACGGTCTTGGCCAGAATTACTGTCGGTTGGTCTTTGTGGTTGACCGCCTGGTGGTAGGCCGCATAGACCTTGTACGGGTCGTGGCCGCCGCGGTTGAGCTTCCAGATCTCGTCGTCGGACAGATCGGCCACCATCGCCTTGAGTTCTGGCGAGTTGAAGAAGTGCTCACGGACGAACGCGCCGTCCTTGGCCTTGTAGTTCTGGTATTCGCCGTCGATGACTTCGTCCATGCGGCGCTGCAGGATGCCGTCGACATCCTTGGCCAGCAGTGGGTCCCAGAAACGGCCCCACACGACCTTGTTAACGTTCCAGCCGCCGCCACGGAACACGCCTTCGAGTTCCTGGATAATCTTGCCGTTACCACGCACTGGGCCGTCGAGGCGCTGCAGGTTGCAGTTGATGACGAAGATCAGGTTGTCCAGCTTCTCGCGGCCAGCCAGGGAGATCGCGCCGAGGGATTCCGGCTCGTCGCACTCGCCGTCGCCCATAAAGCACCAGACCTTCTGCTTGCCGGCCGGAATAAAGCCGCGCGCTTCCAGGTACTTCATAAAGCGTGCCTGGTAAATCGCCTGAATTGGGCCCAGGCCCATAGACACGGTCGGGAACTGCCAGAAGTCCGGCATCAGCCACGGGTGCGGGTAGGACGACAGGCCTTGGCCATCGACTTCCTGGCGGAAGTTGTTCATCTGGTCTTCAGTGATGCGGCCTTCCATAAAGGCACGGGCGTAAACGCCGGGCGAGGCGTGGCCCTGGAAGAAGATCAGGTCGCCGCCGTGCTCCTCGGTAGGAGCTTGGAAGAAGTAGTTAAAGCCGATGTCATACAGCGTCGCCGACGAGGCGAAGCTGGAGATGTGGCCGCCCAAGTCGGAATCTTTCAGGTTGGTGCGCATCACCATAGCCAGCGCATTCCAGCGCACCAGCGAGCGAATGCGGCGTTCCATAAACAGGTCGCCAGGCATGCGTGCTTCGTGGGTCAGCGGGATGGTGTTGCGGTAGGGCGTGGTGATCGCATACGGCAGCTGTGAGCCACTGCGGGTGGCCAGCTCGCCCATACGGGTCATCAGGTAATGTGCGCGGTCTTCGCCTTCCTTGTCGAGGACGGACTCAAGGGCGTCCAGCCATTCCTGGGTTTCGACGGGATCGAGGTCTTGCATGGCTTGCTCCAGGGCGGAAAGGCTTCCAGAATCGGAGGCCTGGATTCGGCCCAACTTCGTGAGTGGGCCATGTGAATTCTTAGATTGACCGGGGGTAGGACCGGCGTGCTGTAGTTTTACTACATTACGAGGCGGATTTCAGCCCTTTGGATACAATCTTTGGTAGTAAAACTACAATATTTTTGTTGTCAGTGCTGCACCCCGCGCTAACCGGGGGCTGCCGAATAGGCGCACGCACGGGCAACTCGCCAAAAAGGATAGACCATGAGCCTGCCTGCGCTGGCCTCTTTACCTGCTGCACTGGCATCCCTTTGTGTACGTGCCGAGCAGTCCTTGCAGCAGGCGTTTACCGTGTTGGGCGACGAAGCAGTAGCGGCGTTCGCGGGTTGGTCAAGCGAACGGCGGGCGGCGTTGCAGCGAGTCGCCGCCGCCAGTGATTTTGTGGTGCAGCAGGGGCTGCGCGACCCCCAGATGTTGCTTGATCTGGCGGCCAGCGGCGAGCTGGAACGCAGCCTGGGAACGGACGAGTTGCGCGGCCAATTGGCCCAGGCGCTGGAGGAATGCGCCGATGAGGATGAGCTGGGGCGGCGCTTGCGGCGTTACCGTAATCGCCAGCAGCTGCGCATTATCTGGCGCGATATCAGCCGCCAGGCGGACCTGATCGAAACCTGTCGCGACCTGTCCGACTTGGCTGATGCCTGTATCGACCTGGCCTATCAGTGGCTGTATCCGCGTCATTGCACACAATTCGGCATGCCCATCGGTCGTCGTAGCGGCCAGGCGCAGCACATGGTCATCTTGGGTATGGGCAAGCTGGGCGCCCACGAGCTGAACCTGTCCTCGGATATCGATCTGATTTTTGGTTTCCCTGAAGGTGGTGAGACCGAAGGGGTGAAACGCCCGCTGGATAACCAGGAGTTCTTTGTCCGTCTCGGCCAGAAGCTGATCAAGGCGCTGGACGTGATCACGGTGGACGGCTTCGTCTTTCGCACTGATATGCGCCTGCGCCCTTACGGTTCATCCGGTTCGCTGGTGTTCAGTTTTAACGCGCTGGAGCAGTACTACCAGGACCAGGGTCGTGACTGGGAACGCTACGCGATGATCAAGGCGCGGGTCGTGGGCGGTGATCAGGTCGCCGGTGCGCAGTTGCTGGAAATGCTGCGGCCCTTCGTTTACCGGCGCTACCTGGACTTCTCGGCGATTGAAGCGCTGCGCGCGATGAAGCAGCTGATTCAGCAGGAAGTGCGGCGCAAGGGCATGGCCGAGAACATTAAGTTAGGCGCAGGCGGCATCCGTGAAGTGGAGTTTATCGCTCAGGCCTTTCAGCTGATTCATGGCGGGCGCGACCTCAGCTTGCAGCAGCGCTCGTTGTTTGCCGTACTCAATACTTTGCGCGACCAGGGCTATCTGCCGCCGGCGGTGACCGATGAGCTGCGCGATGGCTACGCCTTTTTGCGTTACACCGAGCATGCACTGCAGGCCATTGATGATCGGCAGACGCAGATGCTTCCGGATGATGATCAAGACCGCGCACGCGTCGCCTTTATTATGGGTTTCGACAGCTGGTCGGCGTTCCATGAGCAGTTAATGCACTGGCGCGGCCGGGTCGATTGGCATTTCCGCCAGGTCATTGCGGATCCTGATGAAGAAGAGGGCGGCGCTTCGGCTGAAGAGGTTGTCGGCGGAGAGTGGCTGCCGCTTTGGGATGACATGCAGGACGAAGAGGCTGCCTGCCGGCAGTTGGCCGAAGCGGGATTTGCCGAGCCGCAATCGGCTTGGCGGCGCTTGGCGGGGCTGCGCAACGGCACTCAGGTGCGCGCCATGCAGCGCCTCGGTCGTGAGCGTTTAGATGCCTTTGTCCCGCGCCTGCTGGCGCAAGCGGTGGAGCATGACAACCCGGATCTGGTGTTGGAGCGCGTCCTGCCGCTGATCGAGGCCGTGGCGCGGCGTTCGGCCTACCTCGTGCTGCTCACGGAAAACCCCAGCGCACTGCAGCGTCTGCTGACCCTGTGCGCCGCCAGTCCGTGGATCGCCGAACAGATCACGCGCTTCCCGCTGCTGCTCGATGAGCTACTGAATGAAGGGCGGTTGTTCAAGCCGCCGCTGGCCCCCGAGCTGGCCGCCGAGCTGCGCGAACGGCTGATGCGCATTCCCGAAGAAGATCTGGAACAACAGATGGAGGCGCTGCGTCACTTCAAGCTGGCGCATCGCTTGCGTGTGGCTGCTTCGGAAATCGCCGGCAGCCTGCCGCTGATGAAGGTCAGCGATTACCTGACCTGGCTGGCCGAGGCCATTCTTGAACAAGTGCTGGCCTTGGCCTGGCGCCACACCGTGAGCAAATACGGCGTGCCACGTCGCACTGACGGCAGCCTCTGCGATCCGGATTTCGTCATCGTCGGTTACGGCAAGGTCGGCGGCATCGAGTTGGGTCATGGCTCGGACCTTGATCTGGTGTTTATCCATGACGGTGATCCGCACGCGGAAACCGATGGCGAAAAGTCCATCGACGGCGCGCAGTTCTTTAACCGCCTGGGCCAGCGCATCATTCACCTGCTGACCACCCAGACCAATTCCGGCCAGCTCTATGAAGTCGACATGCGCCTGCGCCCGTCGGGTGCGGCGGGCCTGCTGGTCAGCTCGCTGGGCGCTTTTGAGCGCTATCAGCAAACCGAGGCCTGGACCTGGGAACATCAGGCATTAGTACGCGCGCGGGTGCTGGTCGGGTGTGCGCGGGTGGGCAAGGCCTTTGAGGCCGTGCGCGCCGGCGTGCTGGGGCGTGAACGCGACTTGGCCACGCTGCGCAGCGAGGTCAGTGAGATGCGCGCGAAGATGCGCGACAACCTCGGCAGTAAGGCCACGGCAGCCGGCACCGCGGCGAATGCCTTTGAGGCCACGGCGCGATTCGACCTCAAGCAGGATGCTGGAGGTATCGTCGATATTGAATTTATGGTGCAATACGCGGCCCTGGCCTGGTCGCGCCAGTACCCGGAATTGCTTGAGTTCACTGACAATATTCGCATTCTGGAAGGGCTGGAGCGGGTCGGCTTGCTACCGGGCGAAGATGCCCACTTGCTGCAGGATATCTACAAGGCCTACCGCTCGGCGGCGCACCGCCAGGCCCTGCAAAAGCAGCCTGGGGTGGTCGGCGGCGATCAGTTCGCCGAAGAGCGGCGCACGGTGATGCGCATCTGGCAGGAACTGGGTTTGAGCTGAAACAGGCTGAGCTGAATTTGAGGATGTCGGGCACCCAGGGTGGCCGGCCAATGTTGTACCAATCGAGTTTGAGGAGCAGGCAACTATGTCGATGGCCGATCGTGATGGCGTGATCTGGTATGACGGCGAGCTGGTGCCGTGGCGCAACGCGACCACCCACGTGCTGACCCATACCCTGCACTACGGCATGGGCGTGTTTGAAGGTGTACGCGCTTACAACACCCCGCAAGGTACGGCGATTTTCCGCCTGCAAGCACACACCGACCGCCTGTTCGATTCGGCCCACATCATGGGCATGAAGATTCCGTACAGCAAAGACGAAATCAACGAAGCCACCCGCGCCGCCGTGCGGGAGAACAACCTGGAAAGCGCCTACATCCGCCCCATGGTGTTCTACGGATCTGAAGCCATGGGCCTGCGCGCCAGTGGTTTGAAAACCCAAGTAATCGTCGCAGCCTGGAGCTGGGGTGCCTACATGGGCGACGAAGCCCTACAGGTTGGGATCAAGGTGCGCACCAGCTCCTTTACCCGTCACCACGTCAACATCTCGATGACCCGCGCCAAGGCCAACGGCAACTACATCAACTCGATGCTGGCCCTGCAGGAAGCCATCTCCGGTGGTGCCGACGAAGCCATGCTGCTGGATACCGAAGGCTATGTGGCCGAGGGTTCGGGCGAGAACATCTTCCTGGTCAAAAACGGTGTGATCTACACCCCGGAAGTGACCTCCTGCCTGAATGGTATTACCCGTAATACCATTCTGACCCTGGCCACCGAGCATGGCCTGGAAGTGGTCGAGAAGCGCATCACCCGCGATGAGGTGTATATCGCCGATGAAGCCTTCTTTACCGGCACCGCTGCCGAAGTTACGCCGATTCGTGAAGTCGATGGCCGGCAGATTGGCGCAGGCCGTCGCGGTCCGATTACCGAGAAGCTGCAAACCGCCTATTTCGACCTGGTGACCGGTAAAACCGATGCCCACGCTGAGTGGCGCACCCTGGTCAAATAAGCGGCCTGCTTCGTAGGATGGGTTGAGCACAGCGATACCCATCACGCGATGCAGACTAGGCTGATAGTCGAGCGTTAAGTCTGTCCAGGAGGCGAAAGCCTCCTTGGTCGTTTCTGGAAGTGGCATGAAAATACTGATCGTAGGCCCCAGCTGGGTGGGCGACATGGTGATGGCGCAGACACTGTTTCAGTGTCTGCAACAGCGTCATCCCGGTTGCGCAATCGATGTGCTGGCCCCCGAGTGGAGTCGGCCGATTCTCGAACGTATGCCCGAAGTGCGTCAGGCCTTGAGCCTTCCGCTCGGTCACGGCGTGCTGGAACTGGCCACGCGGCGCAAGATCGGCAAGTCCCTGGCCGGTCAGTACGACCAGGCAATTCTGCTGCCCAACTCACTCAAGTCCGCGCTGGTGCCGTTTTTCGCCGGTATCCCCAAGCGCACCGGCTGGAAGGGCGAAATGCGCTATGGCCTGCTCAACGATATCCGCACCCTGGATAAAGAACGCTACCCGCTGATGATCGAGCGCTTTATGGCGCTGGCCTTCGAGCCCGGTGTCGAGTTGCCGCAGCCTTACCCACGCCCAGCCTTGCAGATCGATGCGCAGAGCCGCGACGCAGCTTTGGCCAAGTTTGGCCTGAGCCTGGATCGCCCGGTGCTGGCGCTGTGTCCGGGTGCTGAGTTTGGTGAAGCCAAACGCTGGCCGAGCGAGCATTACGCCAAGGTCGCCGAACTGAAGATCCGCGCCGGCTGGCAGGTGTGGATTTTCGGCTCGAAGAACGATCACCCAGTCGGCGAAGACATCCGCAGCAGGCTGATTCCCGGCTTGCGCGAGGAAGCGGTGAACCTGGCCGGCGAAACCAGCCTGGCTGAAGCAATCGATCTGCTGTCCTGCGCGGGCGCCGTGGTGTCCAACGACTCTGGCCTGATGCATGTGGCTGCAGCGTTGAATCGCCCACTGGTGGCGGTTTACGGCTCGACCTCGCCGGGCTTTACCCCGCCGCTGGCTGAGCAGGTGGAAATCGTGCGTCTGGGCTTGGAATGCAGCCCCTGCTTCGACCGCACCTGCCGTTTCGGCCATTACAACTGCCTGGGCCAACTTAAGCCGCGCCCGGTGATCGAGGCGTTGGATCGCCTGGTCAGTGATCCGGTTGAGGTTGAATAGTTTGCGGGTCCTGTTGATCAAAACCTCCTCGCTGGGCGATGTGGTGCATACCCTGCCGGCGCTCACCGATGCGGCGCGCGCCATTCCCGGCATTCAGTTCGACTGGGTGGTGGAAGAGGGTTTCGCCGAGATTCCAGCCTGGCACCCCGCCGTGGCGCAGGTGATCCCGGTGGCCATTCGCCGCTGGCGCAAGCACCTCTGGCAAACCCTGAAAAATGGAGAGTGGAAGCGCTTTAAGCAGCGTCTTGGCGAAACCAAGTACGACCTTGTCATCGATGCCCAGGGCCTGCTGAAAAGCGCTTGGCTGACCCGTTACGTCAAGTCGCCGATTGCTGGCCTGGACCGTGATTCAGCCCGTGAGCCACTGGCCAGCCGTTTCTACGACCATGCCTACGCCGTGCCAAAGGAGCAGCACGCCCTTGAGCGCACGCGCCAGTTGTTTGCTCAAGCGCTCGGCTATGCACTGCCGGACAGTATCGGTGATTACGGCCTTAATCGCGCGCAACTGGCTGATCCCGCGCCGCTGCCATATTTGTTGTTTCTGCACGGCACCACCTGGCCCAGTAAGCACTGGCCAGAAGCCGAGTGGCGTGCGCTGGCTGAACAGATGAGTTCGCAAGGCTGGGCCATACGCCTGCCCTGGGGGAATGCCGATGAAAAGGCCCGTGCCGAACGAATCGCCGCCGGCATTGAAAACGCGGCGGTGTTGCCCAAATTAAACCTTGCCGGCGTGGCCAAAGTGATCGCTGGCGCCAGTGCCTGCGTGGCCGTGGACACCGGCCTAGGCCACCTGGCCGCTGCGCTGGATGTGCCGAGTATTTCCCTGTACGGCCCGACCTTGCCTGGGCGCGTGGGTGCCTATGGTCGCGGTCAGGTGCACCTGTGCGCCACTGGGCCGAACGCCGGCTCGGGTGATCGCCACAAACCCTGTTTCGACGGTTTGGATGCCGAGCGCGTCGCCACACACTTGCAGGCCCTGTTGCTGGCCGAGGACGTTGTCTGATGCAGCTCGCGTTTATCCTCTACAAATACTTCCCCTTCGGTGGCCTGCAGCGCGACTTTATGCGCATTGCCCTGGAGTGCCAGGCGCGCGGCCATGCCATCCGCGTTTACACGCCGATCTGGGAAGGCGAAGTGCCCGCAGGTTTCGAGGTGGTGGTGGTGCCGGTCAAAGCGCTGTTCAACCATAAACGCAATGAGAAGCTCACCGCCTGGGTCGAGGCTGATCTGGCTAAACGCCCGGTGGACCGGGTGATCGGCTTCAACAAAATGCCTGGCCTGGACGTCTACTACGCTGCCGATGGCTGCTATGAGGACAAAGCGCAGACCTTGCGTAACCCGCTGTACAAGTTGTGGGGCCGTTACAAGCACTTCGCCGATTACGAGCGGGCGGTGTTTGCGCCTGAGTCGAAGACCGAGATTCTGATGATCTCCGAAGTGCAGCAGCCGCTGTTTATCAAGCATTACCACACCCCGCTGCAGCGCTTTCACCTGCTGCCGCCGGGCATCGCCGCTGACCGCCGCGCGCCCGCGAATGCGCCTGAGATCCGTGCCGAGTTCCGCCGTGAGTTCAAGCTGGCCGATGATGATCTGCTGTTGGTGCAGATCGGGTCAGGCTTCAAGACTAAAGGCTTGGACCGCAGCCTCAAGGCGCTGGCTGCCTTGCCGCGTGAGCTGAAAAAGCGCACCCGCCTGATCGCCATCGGCCAGGACGACCCGCGCGCGTTCCAGCTGCAGGCCAAGGCATTGGGTGTGTCCGACCAAGTGCAGATTCTCAAGGGGCGCAGCGATATTCCGCGTTTCCTGCTGGGTGCTGATCTGCTGATTCACCCGGCCTACAACGAGAACACCGGCACCGTGCTGCTGGAGGCGTTGGTGTCTGGCTTGCCCGTGCTGGTGACCGATGTGTGCGGTTATGCCCGCTACATTGCCGAGGCGGATGCAGGGCGGGTGCTGGCCAGTCCCTTTGAGCAAAGCGCGCTTAACCACCTGCTCGCCGATATGCTCGCCGACGACTCGCGTCGCGCCCTGTGGTCACGCAATGGTCTGGCGTATGCCGACTGCGCTGACCTCTACTCCATGCCGCAACACGCGGCCGACATCATTCTGGCGGCGCGTCCATGAAGCTGGTCCTGGTTGAACCGTTCAAAACCTTATGGGCCGGGCGCGATGCCTTCGCCGCCGTCGAGGCCCTGCAGGGGCAGGTGTATCGTGAGCTGGAAGGTCGCCGCACGCTGCGAACCGAAGTCAATGGGCGCGGTTACTTCGTCAAGATTCATCGCGGCATCGGTTGGGGCGAGATCATCAAAAATCTGCTCACTGCAAAACTGCCGGTGCTAGGTGCCCGCCAGGAGTGGCAATCGATCCAGCGCCTGACCGAGGTCGGTGTCGCCACCATGACCGCTGTGGCCTACGGCGAGCGCGGTGGTAATCCGGCCGCGCAGCATTCGTTCATCATCACCGAAGAGCTGGCGCCGACCACCGACCTCGAACAGCTGAGCTTGAATTGGGCACAGCAAGCGCCCGACCCAAGGCTGAAGCGGGCGCTGATCAAGGAGGTGGCCAGCATGGTCGGCAATATGCACCGCGCTGGGGTTAATCATCGCGACTGCTATATCTGCCATTTTCTGCTGCACACCGACAAACCGGTAACCGCCGATGATTTCCGCCTATCAGTGATCGACCTGCACCGCGCCCAGGTACGCCGCCAGCTGCCCTTGCGCTGGCGTAACAAGGACCTGGCTGCGCTGTATTTCTCGGTGCTGGATATCGGCCTGACTCAGCGCGACAAACTGCGGTTTTTGCGTGGTTATTTTCAACAGCCGCTGCGCCAGACACTCAGCGCCGAGCGCTCGCTGCTGCTCTGGCTTGAGCGCAAGGCTGACGCATTGTATGCGCGCAAGCAGCGTTACGGGGATGCACTCTGATGGCAAGTTGGACTCTTGAGCTTCGTTATGCTGCGTTGGCCGATGACTTTGGTAGCCTCTCGGCGGTCTTTGCTCTTGAGGGGGAAGAAATTACCCGTGATCCTATGTCCGAAGTGATACGTGTCGAGCGTGCTGGGGTGCGCTATTACATCAAGCGTTATCACAATGCAGGTAAAGGAATTCGTCCCTATCTGCCTCGTCCGAGAATTAGGGCCGAGTGGCAAAATCTTTTTCATTTCGTAACTTGGGGTATTCCAACCGCCGATATGGTGGCGTGGGGTTTGGAGCGGAAAATGGGAGGCTTCGTTCGCGGGGCTTTAATTACCCGAGAGCTGCCTGGCACCGAGAATCTATGGATGCTTGATCATCTTGACGACTCTAGGTTGCGCGACCCCGCGTGGGTCGATCTCATCAGTCGCCAGCTTGCAGACTCGACGCGGCGCATGCACGAACATCGCTTTGCCCATAATGATCTCAAGTGGCGCAATCTGTTGGTTGACGATCAGGGTCATCTTTTCTTCATCGACTGTCCAAATGGCACTTTCTGGTGTTGGCCGTTTCTTAGCTACCGCATTGAGAAAGACCTGGCTTGCTTGGACAAAGTGGCCAAGAGGGTTCTGAGCCGTAACCAGCGACTACGTTTCTACCTTCGCTACTGCGGTCGTCAGCGTTTGAATACGCATGACCGAAAGCGTGTCCGGCGAATACTAGGGTTCTTCGAGGGGCGCGAATGAGCGATTTCATTGCCGATACGGATCGCGCGCTGCTTGAGCAGCATGGTCTGGCCGACTTCGATGCATTATGGGCGCTGACACTGGAGGCTGTGGATGAGCCGAATGTCGCGCGCGGGGGCTGGAGTAGCGTCTATCGTCTGGAGCTTGGCGATCGCGCCTATTACCTGAAACGGCAGAGCAACCATCTTACCCGTAGCCTCTGCAAACCATTTGGTGAACCGACCTTCGCTCGGGAGTACCGCAATATCCAGCGCTACCGCGCTCTGGGTATACCAGCGTTGCAGGCTGCTTTCTTCGGTGAGCGGCGTTTTCCGGGTGAGCGGCGTGCTCTGTTGCTCACCCTCGCCTTGGATGGTTGGGAAGACCTCTATGCTCTGTATCAGCGCTGGGAGGGATTGTCGTTGGAACAGCGTCAGGCACTAATTCGTGCCAGCGCTGAGCTGGCTCGGCACCTTCATGCTGCCGGGCAGATACATGGCTGTTTTTATCCCAAGCATATTTTTCTGCGCGGAGAAGGGCGCGGGTGTGAGGCATGCCTGATTGACCTAGAAAAGACCCGGCCATTGCTGCTCGGCTGGCGAGATCGAGTCAAGGATTTGGAAACGCTTATTCGACGAGCCGACCCTTGGACGCAGGAGGATATTGTGACTTTCGTCGCTACCTATCTTGATGTGCCTACAGGCAATGCTCTTGTCGCAAAGTGGGTTGCACGTTTGGGGCGACGTCTTTATGCAAAGGAAGACCGTTGATGTTACTGGCCGAGTTGGTCTTTGCGGGGCGTGTGCCGGAATTGCCGCTGCAGTTGCAATTAGCCGATGGTGAAGTGCAACTGCAGCGTCTGCTGCGTGTACTTCCAGGCCAACGCTATGTCGGCGTGGCCGAATGGTGCGGCCAGCCAGTGCTGGCCAAGCTGCTGGTGGGAAACAAGGCTGCGCGACATTTTCAGCGCGAGCGTGACGGTGCCCTTCTGCTCGCGGAGCAAGGGCTGAATACGCCGCAGCTGTTGTCGGATGGGCTGCGTGACGGTGAGGGCGGCTGGCTGCTGTTCGAGTATCTGCAAGGTGCTGAAAGCCTTTGGGAGGCTTGGCGCGCGGTGGAACATCAGCCGCTGCTGAGTGCCGATCAGCAGGCGGTGCTGGCCGATGCGCTGGTCAGTATCGCGCAAATGCACCTTAACGGGTTGTGGCAGGCGGACCTGCATCTGGACAACCTGTTGCGCCATAACGGCCAGCTGTTTGTTATCGACGGCGGCGGCGTGCAGGTTGAGACGGCAGGTAAACCGCTGTCGCGCGCTAAGGTCCTGGAAAACCTTGGGGTGTTCTTCGCCCAGCTGCCCGCCGAGTTGACGCCGTTTATCGAAGAGCTGCTGGTGCATTACCTGCTGGCGAACGGCGAGCATGCCTTGCCGCTGGAAGCATTGCTCAAAGAAGTAGAAAAAGTGCGCCAATGGCGTTTGCGCGATTATTTAAAGAAAATCGCCCGCGATTGCAGCCTGTTCGCCGCGAAAGTCGGTGCGTTCGGCCTTCAGGTGGTTCGCCGTGACAAGCAGGCTGAGCTGCAGCCGCTGTTGAGTAATCTGGATCAGCTCACCGAGCAGGGCCATATCTACAAAACCGGTGGTACGGCCACCGTGGCGCAAGTGCAGCTGCAAGGGCGGCCGCTGGTGGTCAAGCGCTATAACGTGAAGAGCCTGGCGCATTGGCTCAAGCGCTTCTGGCGGCCCAGCCGCGCCTGGCACAGTTGGGTCGAGGGCAACCGCCTGCAGCTGCTGGGCATCGCCACGCCACAGCCACTGGCCGTGCTAGAGCGGCGCTGGTGCTGGCTGCGCGGGCGCGCCTACCTGATTACCGAATACTGCGGTGGGCAGGATATAATCGTGCGTTTTCAGGCGTTCCACGATGGATCGCCCCCAGAAAGCGACCTGTTGGCTCTGGATCGTCTGTTCGCTGCCTTGTTGCGCGAACGCATCAGTCACGGTGATTTCAAGGGGCACAACCTGTTCTGGGACGAGCGCTTGGCATGCTGGTCGCTGATTGACCTCGACGCCATGCAACAGCACCGCAGTGCGCGCAGTTTCGCCGCGGCCTATGCCCGCGACCGCGCCCGTTTTCTGCGTAACTGGCCCGCCGACTCGGCGCTGCATCAGTTGCTCAACCAACGTTTACCGCTGACGCCCGCCGTCGGCTCAGAAGACTAAAAGAGGCACAACCAGTGGCATTGACGATTCTCGGCCTTTCCGGCGCCCTCAGCCATGATCCATCCGCCGCCCTGTATATCGACGGCAAGTTGATCGCGGCCGCCGAAGAAGAGCGCTTTGTGCGCGACAAGCACGCGAAGAATCGCATGCCCTACGAGTCGGCTAAGTTCTGTCTGGAACAAGCCGGAATCAAGCCGAGCGACGTCGACGTCGTGGCCATTCCGTTCGCGCCGATCAGCATCTTCGAGAAGGCCCGCTGGCAGTACGCGAAGCGCTACTGGTACGCGCCGGACCGTGCGCTTGACGCGATCTTGATGGGCAATCGTCGCTACAAGCGCTACTACAAGCACATTCAGTGGTGCCTGCAGCAGCTCGGCTTCGACCTGAAGAAGATCAAGATTGAGCCGGTCGAGCATCACCTGGCTCACGCCGCCAGCGCCTATCACTGCTCGGGTTTTACCGAGAAGACCGCAATCCTCGGTATCGACGGCAAGGGCGAGTACGCCACCACCTTCTTCGGCTACGGCGAGAACGGCAAGATCCACAAGATCAAGGAATTCTACGATCCGGATTCGCTCGGCGGCCTGTACGGCGCGATCACCGAATTCCTCGGCTTCGAGATGCTCGATGGCGAGTTCAAGGTCATGGGCATGGCGCCTTACGGCGATGCCAGCAAGTACGATTTCTCCCGTTTGGCCAAGTTCGAGAACGGTGAGCTGATAATCAACACTGAGTACGCCAACGTCATCGGCCTGCGCCGCTATAAAGAAAACGGCAAGGGCTTCTACTTCTCCAAGAAGCTGATCGAGTGGCTGGGGCCGAAGCGTCAGGGCGATATCGCCGATGACCCTTACATCCACTACGCCGCCAGCATGCAGGCGCTGTTCGAGAAGCTGGCGCTGCAGATGATGGAGCACTACCTGGGCGACATCATCCGCGAGACTGGCAAGATCGCCTTCGCCGGCGGCTGCGCGCTGAACGTCAAGCTGAACCAGAAGATCATCGCCCGCGATGATGTGAAGGAACTGTTCGTCCAGCCCGCGTCCGGCGATGCCGGCACCGCGGTAGGCGCTGCAGCCTACGTCTCGCACCAGCGCGGTGTGTCGGTGGAGAAGATGGAGCACGTCTACCTCGGCCCGTCCTACTCCAACGAAGACGTAATCGCTGCCTGCGCCCGTCACCCGAGCAAGCCGGTATTCAAACGCATCGACAACATGCCGCAGCGCATCGCCAAGATCATGGTCGACGCCAATCCGGTGGCTTGGTTCCAGGGTCGCATGGAGTTCGGCCCGCGCGCCCTCGGCGGTCGCTCGATCATCGGTTGCCCGAGCGTGGCCGGCGTGGCCGACCGCATCAACGAACAGATCAAGTTCCGCGAGCGCTGGAGGCCTTTCTGCCCATCGATGCTCGACACCGTCGGCCCGCAGATGCTCAAGGTCGATCACCCGAGCCCGTTTATGACCTTCACCTTCGAAGTCAACGAAGAGTGGAAGACCCGCGTCGGCGAAGTGGTGCACGAAGACGGGACCTCGCGCGCCCAGGTGCTTAAGCGCGAATACAACCCGCGCTACTACGACATGATGCTGGAGCTGGAGAAGCTCACCGGCAATGGTGTGTCGCTGAACACTTCGCTGAACCGCCGCGGTGAACCGATGATCTGCTCGCCGACCGACGCGCTGAACATGTTCTACGGCTCCGACCTGCAGTACCTGATCATGGAAGACATCTTGGTGGTCAAGGACGGCAAGGATTGGTATGACAACGTCTGAGGTGCTGATCAGCGTCGTCATTCCCGCGTACAACTATGGGAAGACCTTGCCCAGGGCTGCCGAGTCTGTGTTGTGTCAATTAGATGAGCGTGCCGAGTTGATAATTATCGATGATGGCTCGACTGATGATACGCCAGTAGTGATTGCAGCTCTTGAGCAGGCATACCCTGGTCGGTTTCGAGGGATTCGTCAGGTCAATGCGGGGTTGGCTGCGGTGCGTAATCGCGGCATCGATGAGGCTCGCGGCGTTTATCTGGTATTTCTCGATGCTGATGATGAGATGGTCGATGGGGCGTTAGCTTTGTTGCTCGGGCATATCGCTGAAAATCCTGATAGTCGATTGATTATTGGTGGGCATATCTCTGTGTACGCGAATGGGCGGCGTAACGAACATGCCCCCGATCCGTTACCTGCTACGGCAATTGAACGGGTGAGAGGATATCTGCTGGATAAGACCTTGGGTGTGTCGAATGGCGCTTGCGCCATGCATCGCGAAGTTTTCGGGCCCGGCCGCTACCCGGAGCGGTTTCGCAATGCTGAAGACATTCCAGTATTCGCTCAGGTTTTTGCTGCCTACCCTTGTACTTTGTTGCATAGCCCTCTGGCGCTGATTTACAAGCATGACGACAGCCTGCGGCACAATCTGAGTTACGGAATGCAAATTGGAGAGCAGCTGATTGGGGAAGTCTTCGATAGTGGGCGTTTGCCTGTGTCGATGAATGTATTAAAAAAACCGTTTACCGCTCAACGCTATTTGTCTTTGTTCCGAACATTCGCGACTGCTGGCGAGCCTCAAAAGGCTCGTGAGTTTTACCGTCAGGCGTTGAAGGCCGACTGGCGGGCAGTTTTGCGTTGGTCTTACACGCGTAAAGCCATCAAGCTGTGGCTCGGGGGGCAATGATGGGTGCCGGTGTGCAGCGCAAACCTTTGAGGTATTACTGGCAGGTCGAGATATTGGATGGGGCTGATAAGGGTTTTTCCTGGATAAGACTCTGGCGTCGTGTTCGTCGCAACCGACCGTCACATTTCCTTTTTTGGTTTCGTTTGGCCGAACATCTGTCTCTGCAGCGTAATCGGATGCTCAAATCGTTGGCTAAGGGGATTAACAACAGGCTGATACAGCGTCACGGTATTGAAATAATGCTGGGAGCGGAAATCGCTGAAGGCCTGCACTTAAGTCATATGCAGGGTGTTGTTATTTTCCGAACAGTGCGTATTGGTCGTAATTTTACCATTAGGCAGAATACAACCATTGGTACAGACTTTAAAAGTGATGCGTTGTTGGTGATTGGCGATAATGTTGATGTGGGTGCCAATAGTTGCATAATTGGTAGCGATATTTCTATTGGGGATAATGTCACCCTGGGCGCTATGAGTTTCGTTAATAAAAGTATTCCAGCCAATCATATTTATATTACGGAGAAGCAATCCAGGCTTATTCAAAAGGTTTTTGAAATCCCATTTTTTAATAAACATTAGGGCTCTGTTGTGTCGAATGCCAAGGAATATTTACTGGGTTGGGTGGCTCGGTCACCACTAGCTGTAACATTTATCGGTAGTTTAATTCTGTCGTTAATTGCCGTTATGGGCGCAGCAACTGTTGGTAAAGATGCTGCGTTTTATTTGGATATTGCACAGCAAGCGAGTGAGCATGGCCTCACTGTCGCACAGGAGCGGTTCAACTGGCCTTGGTTTGCATTGCTTCTTGCTGGCACCCACAAGTATTTTGGGGTACCTCTAGAATTAGCAGCTTACCTTTGGTGTGCGCTATTTATGGCTGGCACCTGTGCCTTACTGGTCGCTTCTCTACGTCGAGCTTTTCCTGATGCTGTTCCTTGGTTGCTGCTACTGGTGTTGGCATTACCAGCTTTTAACGCCTTCCGTGACGATATTTTACGCGAACAGGGGTTCTGGTTTTTCTCTGCGCTGGCGCTCTGGTTGGCTCTGGCCTGGTCTGAACGGGGGGGCTTGCTGCGTGCTGCTGCGATTCACCTGGCGATACTTGGTGCGGCTCTGTTCCGTCTGGAGGCGCTCATGCTCTTGGGCGCCATTGCGCTGTGGCGGCTCCCAGATATGTTCAGTCGCGCAGGGTGGTGGCGCTTACTGCAACTGGCTGCATTGCCTCTTCTTGGGGTGGTTGCTGCAATTGTCGTACTGGGCGTAGTTGGTGAACTCTCTCAGAGTCGAGTCGAGTATTACCTGAGACTACTTGATCCGGGCGCTCTCAAGGCTGTTTTCGATGCTAAGACCGCTGCGTTGGCTGATGCAGTCTTTGCCAAGTACATGGATGATGAGGCTGGTTCATTACTGATGGGCATGATTTTGCTGGCGATCCTGCTCAGCTTTATCAAGCTCTGCGGTCCTGTGGCTCTGGTGTTTTTGCAGCGTGATGGCTGGTCCGCGTTCAGTTCTTACTGGCAGCGTTACCGCTTGTTTGCTTGCGCGGCGCTTATTTATGTTGCCGTGCTGGTAGTGTTCTTTATTCAACAGGGCTTCGTTAATTCTCGGTATGTCAGTTATCTGAACCTGCTCGCGCTGCCGTTACTGGCCTTTGCCCTGGTCGGTTTTGTTCGGCGTTTTCCTAGTATGGGTAAGGTTCTAGCTGCGCTGCTGGTGCTGCAAATGCTAGATAACGTGATTTCTCTGGGGGCGAAGAAAACTCACTATGTCGAAGCGGGCCATTGGTTATCGCATCATGCAGCGCATGATTCGGCCATCTACTATGATGATCCACGCATCGGTTACTACGCTGGTTTCGGCTATCAAACCATGAAGCAGCCGCTGGAGCAGGTGCTGGCCGAACCACAGCGCTACCGCTATCTGTTAATTGAAGCCGATGGTGATGAGCCCTGGCTCCTGCAGTGGCTGGAGCGGCATGACCTACGTGTTCTGGTACGCTTCGCCAACCGGAAAGATGATGCGGTACTGGTCATCAGCAACTGAATAGCTTATTGCATATGCACACGGGCCTTAGGGCCCGTTTGTGTTTTTACCTATTCCAGTGTGTCTAGGTGGAGGGGGCTGCCGCTTGCATCACGGTAGGCCCTGGCGAATTGTGCGTTACCTGCGGAGCGCAGCCAATCGCGGTCTTCGGCATCGCGCAGCATGTGCCGGAAGTTGCGCACTCGCTGAGCGCGGCTTAGTGCGCAACGCTGAGTTTTGAGGTCTGCGATGTCGATCAGCCCCAATTCTCCCTGTGGGGTCAGTACCACGTTACCTAGATGCAGGGAGCGAAAATAGACTCCTTTTTCGTGCAGCTCGGCAATGAAAATGGCCAGTCTTTCGAGTAGGTCGCTCGGTGCATCGGGAGCGTTGCGCAGTTGGCGTAGGGTCAGCCCAGGTAGGGGGTGATAGTGCACGATGTCGCGCTCAAGTGCTGCTAGTCGATAGACACCAATAACCTTGGGGCAAGGGATGCCGAGGTCTTGTAGGCTTTTCGCGTTGTTGGCGAAGCGCTGTGCATAGGGCCATATCAGGGCAGAGGACAGTAGGCGCTTACGGCGAAACAGTTTGATGAAATTGCCATCAGCCAGTCGCAGGACCTTGTCTCCGAAGCTGTCCGCTTCGAGGATTTGGGCGCCGGCGCGCATTTGCTGGTAACGCTCATGGGGAAGGGTTTGCATGGAACATCCCATTTGATCGGAGGACGCCATCTTAACCGAGTCCATTGGAGTTGGTGGCAGAGGCACCATGCTACAATTCTCACTTTTTAGAGCCTAGGCGATTACATGAGTGGCACTGAGCAAAACAACTCCTCCAGTCTGGCTATCTACCTCCGCCTGCTGAGCTACGTAAAGCCTTATATCGGCTTGTTTGTGATCAGTATTGCGGGCTTTGCCATGTTCTCTTCGACTCAGCCAATGCTGGGTTACATCCTTAAATTTTTTGTCGACGGGTTGTCTAATCCCGATGCCAGCCTTTTTGCCGAGATGCCCTGGCTGTTGGAGAAGTTGCCTTGGTTGGCTGACCTGCGTCTGCTGCAGGCGGTACCGCTACTCATTGTTTTGATTGCAGTTTGGCAGGGTGTCGGATCCTTTCTGGGTAATTATTTTCTTGCTCGGGTTTCTCTGGGGCTAGTGCATGATCTGCGGGTGGCGCTATTCAATAATTTGCTGCAATTGCCTAATAGTTATTTTGATCGGCATAACTCTGGGCACCTGATCTCAAGGATTACCTTCAATGTCACCATGGTTACCGGTGCTGCCACCGATGCGATTAAGGTAGTTATCCGCGAGGGTATGACCGTGGCATTCCTATTTACCACACTGTTGTGGATGAATTGGAAGTTGACGTTGGTGATGGTCGCCATTCTCCCGGTTATCGGTTTGATGGTGAGCAGTTCAAGTCGCAAGTTCCGTAAACAGAGCAAGAAAATTCAAGTGGCCATGGGGGATGTTACCCATGTTGCATCCGAAACTATTCAAGGTTATCGAGTGGTGCGTAGCTTCGGTGGAGAGGCGTATGAGCAGTGCCGCTTTCTCGAGTCCAGTCAGAGTAACAATGATAAACAGCTACGTATGACCAAAACCGCTGCTATTTATACCCCCATGCTCCAGGTGGTTATATTTACTGCCATGGCCGTGCTGATGTTTCTCGTATTGCTGATGCGCGGCGATGCATCGGCGGGCGATCTGATCGCTTATATCACTCTTGCTGGCATGTTGCCAAAGCCGATTCGTCAGCTCTCCGAGGTCAGTTCAACTGTGCAAAAGGGGGTGGCTGGTGCCGAAAGCATTTTCGAGCAGCTCGACGAAACGCTGGAGGTTGATCGTGGCACCGAGGAGCGTGAACGCGTCAGCGGGCGCCTTGAGATGCGTGATCTGAGCTTCCATTATCCGGGCGCAGAAAAACCGGTGCTCAATAATATTTCTTTTGTTGTCGAACCTGGCCAGATGGTCGCTCTGGTTGGACGTTCGGGCAGTGGCAAATCCACTCTGGCGAATTTGATCCCGCGTTTCTATCACCACGAGCAAGGCCAAATTCTGCTCGATGGTTTGGACATTGAACAATACACACTGCGTAACTTGCGCCGTCACATCGCTTTGGTGACCCAGCATGTCACTTTGTTCAACGACTCTGTACGCAATAACATCGCATATGGCGATCTGGCCGGTGCGCCGCTGGACGCCGTCAAGCGTGCCGCTGAAGATGCCTATGCCGCCGAATTTATCGAGAAAATGCCGCAGGGCTACGACACCCTGGTGGGCGAGAATGGCGTGTTGCTCTCGGGTGGTCAGCGTCAGCGCCTGGCCATTGCCCGTGCGCTGTTGAAGGATGCGCCGTTGTTGATTCTTGATGAGGCCACTTCGGCGCTGGATACCGAGTCCGAGCGGCATATTCAGGCTGCACTGGATAAGGTGGTTGAAGGGCGTACCACGATTGTGATTGCCCACCGCCTGAGCACCATCGAGAAAGCGGATCTGATCCTGGTGATGGAGCAGGGAGAGATTGTTGAGCGTGGTACTCACGCAGAGTTGTTGGCGCTCAATGGCTACTACGCGCGCCTGCATGCCCGTGATTTTGCTGACGACACCAACCTGGATGCGGAGCCAAGTGCCTGATGCTCAATCATCTACGTGCCTGGCGTGAGCGCGGTTGGACGCCGATTGATGCCGTCACTTATGCCACTGCCTGGCAAAAGTTGGGCGGCAGCGTTGCCACCCATCCGCAGGTGATCGAGCGCCTGGCGGGGCTGGCGGGTTTGCCGGTGCGTTATCTTGGCTGGTTTGAGCAAGGCGAGTTGTGCGGTGCGCTGCCAACCTGGGGGCGTCATTTGGCGTTGTCCAAAGACGTTCTTAAACAGCAAGGTAAGCGTGGTCTTTTTGACTTGGGGAATGCTGAGATTATTTTGCCCCTGGCGAGTGATGTGCGCGTGCCAATAAGGCATAAGGTGCGCTATCTGTCGGGCTTGAATGCCGAACAGGTGCTCGATCGCCGTGAGCAGCCCGAAGGCCTCGCACTGGCCCGCGAGCCTGAGGCGTACAGCAAGAAATTCCGCTATAACCAGCGCCGTGAGCAGCGCTTGCTAGATGATGCCGGTGGGGTTGTCCGGCCGATGCTGGAGTTAAGTGCTGGTGAGCAGGCCGCGATTTACGCCGATCTGTTTCAGCGGCGCTGGGGCTTCGAGGCGACCGGCAAGGCGCATTTGGCGGAGGTGTTTAGCTTGATGCGCGATTTTATGACCGGCTCGCTGATTTACTTAAATGACCAGCCAGTGGCGATTCAGGTGCTCTATCGTGTCGAGGCGCCGCAGTGGGTCAGTTTGGAGTACATCAACGGCGGTGTTGACCCACAAAATCGTGAGTTCAGCCCCGGCAGCGTGCTCAGCTTTATCAACACCCAAGCCGCCTGGGCTGACGCGCGAGCGCTGGGCAAACCGCTGCGCTACTCCTTCGGTCGGGCTGATCGCGAGTACAAAGATCGTTGGTGTAACCGCGTACCGGTCTATCAGGTCTGATTATGTCTGCCCGGAAGCAATCACTCCTCAAGCGCCACCGCCGGCAGAAGCGTATCGCGCTTTTATTGGCGTTGGCGCTGCTGCTGTCACTTGGCGTATTCGTCGCGTGGTGGTGGTTGCCACTGCTCTTGGTCGTGGGTTGGGTCGCGCATGAGGCCTGGTTTGCCGATCACCTGTTCTACGCGGCAGAGGATGACTACCACTATCGCTTTACTGACGATGTGCCCGCACTGGCAGGGCGCATTGAGGCGGGATGTCTACGGCTAGCAGGCGATATTGAGGCTGCGGAAACCCTCATCCTGCAAGTACAGCTCAAGGCCGGTTGGCTTGGCCGCTGGCTGGATCCTTTTGTGCTGATCGGTACTGATCGGCAGGATTTCGAGCGGGGTGTGAACGGTCGTCGTTATTTGAATTTGTCCGGCCAGCGTGAGGAGTTGGCCCGTGGGCAATTACAGATTCGCGGTCGTTTCTGCAATATTGAGCCAGTGGTCACTCTATATGCCCTAAGCAACCCCAATTACGCCGAGCAACGGCTGATGATTGTGGCTCCGCATGCTGACGACGCTGAGCTGGCGGCGTTTGGCCTTTATAGCCGGGCGCATGACGTCAGCATTGTGACCCTGACCCAGGGCGAAATTGAGGCGCAAGCCTATCAGCAGTTGGGGTTGGGTCAGGCTGCAGCTGCTCGCCTCAAGGGGCGTCTACGGGCATGGGATAGCCTTGCTGTGCCGCTCTGGGGCGGTGTGCCCCAGCGCCAATGTGTGCAGTTGGGTTACTACTGCCTGCAGTTACCGGCCATGCAGGCGCAACCCGAACAAGGCTTTGGCTCGCGCGAGTCGACAGACCGTGATATTCGCAGCGTGCGTGCCGCCAATTCAGTGCCGCTGCCCGGCGACAATGACGGCGTGCCCAGCTGGCATAATTTGGTTGCTGACTTGCGCGGCGCCCTTGAGCATTTTCAGCCTGAGGTGGTGGTAACGCCTCACCCGCAGCTGGACCCCCACAGCGACCATGTGGCGAGCACCCAGGCCTTGCTGGAGGCGATTGAGTTGAGCAGCTGGAAGCCAAAAACCTTACTGCTGTATGCCAATCATCTGCACGATAACGACCGCTGGCCAATGGGCCCGGCAGGCTTTGGCATTGCTTTGCCGCCTGCCATTAAACTGCTGCCAGCCGATGGTATGTGGAGCCCAAGCCTTGATGCCGCGCAGCAGCTGGACAAGGCCATGGCGTTGGCCATGCAGCACGACTTGCAAGGCGCACTGCCACTCAAGCGGCGCATTCGCCGGCTGATCCAGCGTGTACTGGTGGGGCGGCGTTGGCCGGTAACCGGTGACGATGAGTTCTTCCGTAAGGCTGTGCGCCGCCATGAATTATTCTGGGTGCGTACCCTCGGCGGCTAGCCGGCGTATTGGCCTGCAAATGTTATGATCTGCGGCGATTTGCATCAGCCGCTTCTGGAGTCTTTATGAAATTGTCCATGCCACGTTTCGACCAGGCCGCCGTTCTGGTGGTGGGCGATGTCATGCTCGATCGTTATTGGCACGGCGCTACTTCGCGAATCTCCCCGGAAGCACCGGTGCCGGTGGTTAAGGTCGAGCAAATTGAAGATCGTCCCGGCGGTGCCGCCAACGTCGCGTTGAATATCGCCGCCCTCGGCGCGCCGGCCGTGCTGATCGGTGTGACTGGTGAAGATGAGGCCGCGGCCAGCTTGGGTGACAGGCTGCACGCGGTAGGGGTGAAAACCCTGTTTCAGCGCATCAAAGACCAGCCCACCATCGTCAAATTGCGGGTGATGAGCCGCCATCAGCAATTGCTGCGCATGGACTTCGAAGAACCCTTTCGTACCGACAGCGCCGCACTGGCCGCCAGTGTTGAATCGCAACTGGACGGCATCAAAGTGCTGATCCTGTCTGACTACGGTAAGGGCGCCCTGCAAAACCATCAGGCCCTGGTTCAGCTGGCCCGCAGCAAAGGTATTGCCGTGCTGGCCGACCCGAAGGGTAAGGATTTTTCCATCTACCGCGGTGCCAGCCTGATTACCCCGAACCTGCACGAGTTTGAAACCATTGTTGGCCCATGCGCTGATGAGGCCGAGTTAGTGGCAAAAGGCGCCGCGTTGATGGCTGATCTGGAGTTGGGCGCGCTGCTGGTGACTCGGGGTGAGCATGGCATGACCTTGCTGCGCCCTCAGCACCCAGCGTTGCACCTGCCGGCGCGCGCCCGTGAAGTATTTGATGTGACCGGTGCCGGCGATACGGTGATTTCAACCCTGGCTGCCAGCCTTGCCGCAGGCGAGGAACTGCCGCAGGCCGTGGCCCTGGCCAACCTTGCTGCTGGCATTGTCGTGGGCAAGCTCGGCACTGCGGCTATTAGCGCGCCCGAGCTGCGTCGCGCGATCCAGCGTGAGGCCGGCTCCGAGCGCGGCGTATTGAGCCTCGATCAGCTGCTGCTGGCGATTGAGGATGCTCGCGCCCATGGCGAGAAAATTGTTTTCACCAACGGCTGCTTCGACATTCTGCATGCCGGTCATGTGACCTATCTGGAGCAGGCCCGCGCTCAAGGTGACCGGCTGGTGTTGGCGGTCAACGATGACGCATCGGTAAGCCGCTTGAAGGGCCCGGGTCGGCCGATTAACGCAGTGGATCGGCGCATGGCCGTGTTAGCCGGCCTGGGTGCAGTGGACTGGGTGGTGAGCTTTAGCGAGGACACCCCGGAAAACCTATTGCGCGCGGTTAAGCCGGATGTATTGGTCAAGGGCGGCGATTACGGTATCGAGCAGGTGGTGGGCGCCGACATCGTCACTGCTTATGGCGGCACCGTGCGGGTGCTGGGGCTGGTGGAAAACAGCTCGACCACATCTATCGTCAAAAAGATTCGCGGCCAGGATTAAGACATGTTTGAGCGTTTATACCTTTCGTTGCGCAATCTGGCTTACAAAAATCGTTTCAAGATCAAATCCGGTAACCTTATCGAGCTTCCTCGCAACTCTGAGCGGTTGCTCAAGAAGGTGACTATCAAGCTAGCTGGGCGTAACAACCGCCTGGTTTTCGGTGAGGGCGTAGAAGTCAGTCACTGCGAGATTCGTCTCGATGGCGAAGATAATTTGATTGAAATTGGTGCGCGTGCGCGCATCAGCTCCGGCAAGATCTATTTGCGATACACCCGGGGTCAGCATATCCGCATTGGGGCCGATACCACTGTGGAAGGGGCATATCTGCTAGTCGACGAGGCTGCAAGTATCGACATCGGTAACGATTGCATGCTGTCCACCGATATTCTGATCCGTACTGGCGATAAGCACTCGATCATTGATATGGCTAGCAATCAGCGCGTCAACCTTTCCCGTGATGTGCGCATTGCCGATCGGGTGTGGGTTGGTCGCGATGTACAGATTCTCAAAGGGACAGTGTTACATCCGGAAAGCGTGGTCGGTGCTTGTTCGCTAGTGGCCAAGGCCTTTGAAGAAGGCAACTGCGTGGTTGCTGGCGTGCCGGCAAAGATCGTCAAGCGTGGTATCCGCTGGGACCGCGAGCTCATATAAAAAAGACCATGGCGCGGCAGGCGCCCTTTATGCAGGGAAGTGTTGCTGTGAGTGGAGTGGCAGGCGCGGTGGCGCAAGAATTTCGGCAGGATATCAATGGTCTGCGCGCTTGGGCCGTGATGGCAGTGGTGCTTTATCACTTCGGTGTGACAGGCATCAGCGGTGGTTTTGCTGGGGTTGATGTGTTTTTCGTCATTTCCGGCTATTTAATGTGCGGCATCATCAGCGGTGGCATCGAGCGTGGCGAGTTCTCGGTGTGGCGTTTCTATCTGGCGCGGGCTCGGCGCATATTCCCGGCGCTGATCGTGCTGTGCATGGCGGCGTTAGTTTTTGGCTGGTTCTTCCTTATGCCGGAAGAGTACAAGTTGCTGGGTAAGCATGCCCGTGAAAGCCTTACGTTTAGCTCCAACCTCCGCTACTTCGAAGAGTCAGGATACTTCGATGTCGCTTCTCAGGAGAAGTGGCTGCTACATACCTGGTCTTTGTCGGTGGAGTGGCAGTTCTATCTGATCCTGCCGCTGGTGTTGATGCTGGTTAGCAAGGTACTGCCGGGCCGGCGTGCGATCACGGCGGTGCTTGGGGGGCTCTTCGTCGTTTCTCTAGGTCTGTGCCTGTGGCGTACCTCTGTGGCGCCCAGTGAGGCCTTCTATATGCTGCAGACTCGCGCCTGGGAGATGCTAGCCGGTGCACTGGTATTTATGTTTGGCCATCGAAGACTGCCTGATGGTTTGCGCAGGGCGCTGGAATTAGCGGGTTTCGGTTTGATCCTCGCTACGATCATGCTCCTCGACAAGCAAAGTGTATGGCCTGGCTGGCGAGCCATTCTCCCCGTCGTGGGTGCCGCGTTGGTGCTGTTGGCTGCGCGCGGTCATTCAGCGTGGACAGCCAATTTGCCTGCCCAGTGGTTGGGTACGCGCTCCTATTCGATCTATCTCTGGCACTGGCCATTGGTAGTGGCGCTAGCCTATCTCGAGTTGCTGAGCGATCCGTTTTGGGTTGCAGTAGCCATCTTCGCATCGATTTTGTTGGGGCACCTGTCTTACATGTTTGTCGAAGTACCGGCACGCCGGCGCCTGAGTCTGCTTTCCGTAGGCCGGGCCGGGATCGTCGTTATAGTGGTGTTGGTGCTGGCTGCCACGGTGGCTCAACAAGTGCGTCGCAGTGGTTTCCCTGACCGTCTGCCGGAAGCGGTGGCGCTCGTCGAAGCTGAGCGTAAGAACCACAACCCGCGACTGGAGGATTGCCTCGACCCTGCGGCTTCATGCATATACGGCCAAGAGCCTGTGAAAGCCATACTGATTGGCGATAGCCATGCCGATGCAGTGGTGACTGCCCTGCAGGCGGCGCTGCCTGATGAGCAGGGTGGCGTACTGTTCCGCGGCGGCAGCGGCTGTCTGATCGCCTTCGGCATGCAGACTGATAAGGAAAAACCCTATTGCGACAAGCTCAACGCTGATCTGGAAAAAGAGCATGCCGGCTATCCGGCTGGTGTTCCGGTTGTGATGGTGGGCCGCACCTCCGAATATGTTCATGGCGGTTTACCGACCAGTGCTAAGCCAGCTTTTCACTTCGGCGAACCGGTCGAACAGTTCAGTGCAGAATTCCTTGAGCAGTTCCGTCAACGGTATGTGACGACTATGTGCAGTATGGCCGAGCATCGGCCAGTTTATATTGTGCGGCCGACCCCGGAAATGGGTGTCGATGTTCCGACGCTTATCGGACGAGCCATGTTGTTGGGGCGGGAGCGAAATTTCAGTCTGTCGCTGACGGAGTATCATGAACGGCATGCTTTTGTCTGGTCGTTGCAAGACGAGGCAGTCAGGAGTTGTGGGGTGCATGTGCTTGATCCTCTACCCTACCTCTGTAGCGAAGGCAAATGTCCCAGTGCCGAAGGCAATCGCCCGCTCTATCGCGATAGTGATCACTTCAGCGAATTTGGGAATCTCTTGCTAGTGCCTATGTTCAGGGCGATTTTCTCACATTAAATAACTTACCATTTTGCTAGTTGTCAGCGTCGTCGCAGGTGCTTGCCCCTGCCGCTCGTATGATTGCTTACACCTCACGCATGGCGCTAGATGCCATAAGTTCCGGCATACAAATAGGACTGAATGGGAAGCTGCTTAGTTGCTGACCCTGAAAGCTATCTGGATCGCCGAAAACAAACCGACCAACTCCAAAGGGGCGTCCATCGCCAAGGCTAAAGCCGGGCGTGTGGCCAACGAGGTGATCCTGAAACGCGTCGAGTCGGCCGGGGCGGGATTATGAGGAGAATGAGTTGCTGGAGAAGTGGGCGCGCGACGCGAAGATTCTCGACATCTTTGAAGGCACCCAGCAGATCCAACTGCTGATCGTCGCCAGGCGCTTGCTGTGTAAGAGTTCCAGCGAATTGAAGTAGTTGTTCACGCGGGCTGGGTGCCCCCCCCCCCGCTTGCCTGAAATCCCTGTTTGCCTTGCTTAGGTGGGGCCTTTTTGCGTCTGCACCAGCCAATCCTTCCAGCGGATGCGTTCGTCCCGTACCAGCCAGCCATCCTGTGGCGCAAAGCTCTCCGCCAGCCATAGACCGCGGGTGCTGGCGGGTGACAGTTGACCTTGCTTCAGGGTCAGCAGCTCGGCGGTCGGCCGGCCTTGGTCCAGCGGAATCAGAAACAGATCGGGACGGGCGCGGTTGAGGCGGGCGATCAGCTGGCCATCTTCCAGGTGTTCATCGACATGCAGCAGGCTGAGCTGGCGCGTCTCCTTGGGCAGATCCAGGCGCAGGTTGTAGACCAGCTGTAGCGAGGCGGTTGGCAGGTGCACGTAGGCGCGCGGGCGTTCGAGCAGCTTGAGGTTGCCGCACTGCACTGGGCGCGCCGCGCCGGACAGCGGGCTGAGGCTGAAGTGCGCGGTTTCCCGGTAGCGCAGGCTGCTCTGGTAGGGCGTTGGCAGCCAGGTGTCGCCAAAGCGCCCGCTTAGCCAGCCTTCCGGGGTTTCCAGCAGGCATTCTTCGGCCACTTCCTGAATCGCGGTGAGCAGCGGAAGGTTGAGTTCATGGGCCGGCACGTAGCCGGAGATCAGCTTGAGCACCACGTCGCCGCGATCCGCGCGGCGCTGGCGCACCAGTACCCAGTATTCGCGGCCCTGCCAGCTGAGGGTCAGCCGCACCGAAACGCCCAGGTTGGCCAGCTCCACGGCAAAGCGCTGAGTGTCGGCCACTACCGCCGGTTTGCGCTTTTCCAGCATCTGGCTGAAGTTCAGCGGCATGCCCAGGCCCTGGTAACTCAGGCCTTCCGGGGTGGCTTCGACAAACAGTTGCAGGGTCTTGAAGCTGCTTGGGTCTTTGCGGATCAGGGTGCGCGGCATGGCAACTCCTCGCGGGCATGGGCGTAGGCATGGCCTGAGAGCTTGGCACAGATCGTCGGGTGAGGGCCGTCAGGCAATATCCTGAATTACAGCGGCAGCGGTGGCGACGTTATGTGCCAGGTGATGCGGGTTGATGGTGCCGATAATCGCGCTGCAGGCGCCTGGGTGACCAAAGATCAGCTCGAAACTGGCGCGCACTGGGTCGATGCCCGGCGCCAGGCAGGCGTGGCCGCTGGTCAGGGCCTTCTTGATCAGGATGCCTTTGCCGTGCAGTTCGGCGTAGTCGAGCACTGCCTGCTCGCCTTGCTCATTGAGGTTATAGGTGACCATCGCGCAGTCACCGTGTTCCAGTGCCAGCAGGCCGCCTTCGACGGTTTTGCCAGAGAGGCCGAATCCGCGAATCTTGCCCTCGCGCTTAAGCTCGGCGAGGGTTTCGTACACGCCACTGTCACGCAGAATGGCCACGTCGTTACCGTCGGAATGCACCAGTACCAGGTCGATAAAATCGGTTTCCAGACGCTTGAGGCTGCGCTCTACCGAGAAGCGCGTGTGCGCCGGGCTGAAGTCGAAGCGCGACTGACCGTCCTCGAACTCTTCACCGACCTTGCTGACAATTACCCACTGCTGGCGCTGGCCGCGCAACAACGGGCCGAGGCGGGTTTCGCTGGTGCCGTAGGCCGGCGCGGTGTCGATCAGGTTGATGCCCAGGTCATGGGCCTGGGCCAGCAGTTCGCGGGCTGCGGCGTCGTCGGGGATGGTGAAACCGTTGGGGTATTTCACCCCCTGGTCGCGGCCCAGCTTGACCGTGCCCAGGCCCAGCGGCGAAACCAGCAGCTCGGTCTCGCCCAATGGGCGATGCAGGTTGTGCAGGCTGTGCAGTGGATGCATCAGAACAGTTCCTCCCAGGCGGGTGGGGCGACGCTCGGGCGCGGCAGCGCGGGCAGTGGCGCATGTGTGGTGGGCTGAATACCGTCACGGCTCAGCGCCGCTAGCACGCGGTCGGCAAAGTCCGGGGCTAACGCCAGCTTAGTTGGCCAGCCCACCAGCAGTTTGCCGTGCTCGTGGAGAAAGGCGTTGTCCGGACGTACAAGGCCGGACTGCGCCGGCTCGGCGCGATCCACTCGCAGCGTGGCCCATTGCGCGGCGGACAGATCGACCCAGGGCAGCAGCTCGTTCAGCTCTTTTTTCGTCGCCTGGATCTGCGCAGCTTCGTCGCGGGCCACACCATCGGCTTCGGCCAGATCGCCGCCCAGGTACCAAACCCACTGGCCGTCGGCCGCCGGGTGGGTGGTAATGGTCACGCGCGGCTTCGGTCCACCGCCCAGGCAGTGGGCGTACAGCGGTTTGAGTGTCGGACCTTTTACCAGGGCCATATGCAGCGGGCGCAGTTGCTGGGCCGGCTGAGTCAGGCCAAGGGCGCTGAGCAGTTCGGCATTGCCACGGCCGGCACTGAGGATGATACGTTGTGCGCGAATCTCGCTGCCGTCGATGCGCAGGCCTACCAGCTCGCCGTTTTCCCGCAGCGGTTCGATGCGCTCGGCGGCCAGCAAACCATCGCCGGCCAGCTCGCTCAGGCGGCTGATCAGGCTTGGCACATCCAGCACCAACTCGGCCAGGCGGTAGACCTTGCCTTTGAATTTGGGGTGCTGCAGCGCGGGGGGCAGTTGCTCGCCCTTGACCTGATCGACCCGGCCGCGCACGGCCTTGCTGGCAAAGAAACTGGTGATATTGCCGGCCAGGCTGCCGGGGGACCACAAGTAGTGGGCATCGGAGAGCAGGCGCACGCCAGCCAGATCCAGCTCACCGCTGCCGGCCAAAGCTTCGCGCCAGCGCCGCGGCATGTCGGCGATGGCTTCGGAGGCGCCGCTCAGCGCGCCGTGTAGGGCGTATTTGGCGCCGCCGTGAATGATGCCCTGAGATTTCACACTCTGCCCGCCGCCGAGGCGGGCGTTTTCCACCAGCACGGTGGCAAAGCCTTGACGGCGCAGGCGCGCATTTAGCCAGAGGCCGGCGATGCCGCCGCCGACGATCAAAATATCAGTGCTTAACGCCTGGGACATGCGTGTGTCTCACCGGGAAAACAGGCGCGCAGTATAACCCGCTTGCAGCACGGTCAATGCCCGGTGCTCTGCGAGAACAGCTGAATCACCACCACGCCCGCGACAATGAGGCCCATGCCAAGCATGGCCGGCAGATCCAGTTTTTGTTGGTAGAGAAACACCGCGGCGATACTCACCAGCACAATGCCCAGGCCCGCCCACACTGCGTAAGCAACGCCGACCGGGATGGTTTTCACCACCAGGCTGAGCATCCAGAACGAAATGGCATAGCCGACCACAACGAGTAGCAGGGGCAGGGGTTTGTTGAAACCATCTAACGCTTTCATCGAGGTGGTGGCGATGACTTCGGCCGTGATGGCGATAGCGAGGTAAATATAGCCGCCCATATTTGTGGCTCCGTGTGGTCTGGTGGCCATTCTAATGAGCTGGCGGCTGGGATAAAGCGATTCTCTATCAGCGTCGTACTGTTCGAACGTGCGACTGACTACCTGCTGCAAAGATTGCGGCCGGTGCCCGCTGCCGGAAGAGGCGCGCGTGACTCGACGCTGTTTGCCAAAGTGCATAAGCTGCGCGCCATGAATAGACACCTCTATACCCTGCTGTTTCACGTCGGCCTGCCGCTGGTGGCTGGTCGTTTGGCCTGGCGTGCCTGGCAGGCGCCGGCTTACGCCAAGCGTATTGGCGAACGCTTTGCCCTCGGCTTACCGGCGCTCAAGCCCGGCGGTATCTGGCTGCACGCCGTGTCGGTGGGCGAGAGCATCGCCGCCGCGCCGCTGGTGCGTGAGCTGCTGGCGCGCTACCCACAGCTACCGATCACCATCACCTGCATGACACCGACCGGTTCGGAGCGTATTCGGGCGATGTTTGGCGGTGCGGAATACGCGGGTCGTGTGCAGCATTGCTACCTGCCTTATGACCTGCCCTGGGCGGCAGCGCGTTTTCTCGATCAGGTGCAGCCACGGTTGGCAGTGATTATGGAAACCGAGCTGTGGCCCAACCATATTCACCAGTGCGCCAAGCGCGGTATTCCCGTGGCGCTGGCCAACGGGCGGCTGTCCGAGCGTTCGGCCCGTGGTTATGCGCGTTTTGCCAACCTCACCGCACCGATGCTGGCCGAGCTGAATCTGCTGGCGGTGCAGACAACGCTGGAAGCCGAACGCTTTCGCAGCCTGGGCGCGCGCGCTGAGTGCGTCGAGGTCACCGGCTCGATCAAGTTTGATCTGACGATTGATCCAGAGCTGCTTACCCGCGCTGCGGTCTTGCGTGAGCAATGGCAGGCGACGCAGCGCCCGGTATGGATCGCCGCCAGCACCCATGCCGGTGAAGACGAGATCGTTCTCGCCGCCCACCGCCAGCTGATTCAGGAGAACCCTGAAGCGCTGCTGATTCTGGTGCCGCGTCATCCCGAGCGTTTCAATGCGGTGTTCGAGTTGTGCCAGCGGCAAGGCCTCAGTACGCGGCGTCGTGCAACGGGCGAGGCTCTGCAGGCCGCTGATCAGGTGTTGCTCGGCGATACCATGGGCGAGCTGCTGTTTCTCTATGCCCTGGCCGATATCGCCTTTGTCGGCGGCAGCCTAGTGGCCAATGGCGGGCATAACCTGCTGGAGCCGGCGGCGTTGGGCAAGCCGGTATTGAGCGGCCCGTACCTGTTTAACTTTCTGGAGATTGCCGCGCAGTTACGCACGGCCGGTGCGCTGAGCGAGGTGGCCGACGCCGCAGAGCTGGTGCAACGGGTTGCGCAGCTGTGGTGTGAGCCTGATACAGCGCAGGCCATGCGTAATGCTGGGTTGGCGGTGATGCAGGCCAATCAGGGTGCACTGGCGCGACTGCTAGCGGGCTTGGAGCGGTTGCTCAACCGTCAGCCCTGACACCTCCGCCGTAGGGGCTTTGGGGTGGATGGTGTTGCGGCTGATGCAAACGCCGTGGGAGGGGCTTTAGCCGCGACTGAGCCAACCGCCGCTGGGCTTCAAATATGTCGCCGCTAAAGCGCCTCCCACAGGTTGTGGTGCTTCTGAGTGAGGTCACTTGAGTCTGTTCAAAAGCCATGCGTTAAGCAGCCAATAAAAAGCCCCGCTGGCAAAACCAGCGGGGCTTTTTTACTTCTCAACTCAGTACTGCGGGTTGCTGCGCAGCTGTGCTTCGGCGGCTTTGGCCAAGTCCGGTGGGAGGAAGTCTTCGTCCGGGTTGTAGTCGGATTTCAGGTACTGCTCCAGGGCGGCCAGGTCGTCCGGGCTGAGGGTGCCGGCGGCCTGCTTCAAGCGCAGGTTGTTGAGGATGTAGTCGTAACGCGCGTTGTTGTAGTTGCGCACTGAGCTGTAAAGCTGGCGCTGGGCGTCCAGCACGTCAACGATGTTACGCGTACCGACCTGATAGCCGATTTCGGTGGCTTCCAGGGCGCTCTGGTTGGAGATGATCGACTGCTTGCGCGCCTGCACGGTTTCCACATCCGTGTTCACTGCGCGGTGTAGGTTACGGGTGTTCTGCACCACCTGACGGCGCAGGCTTTCACGCAGCTGTTCGGTCTGGTTCAGGCGCTGGTAGGACTCGCGCACCTGCGAGCTGGTCAGGCCGCCGCTGTACAGCGGGATATTCAGTTGTAGGCCAATCGAGCGTTGCTCAATATCACCGCTGAAGCGATTGGCGCTGGCGGCGTTGTTGCTGAAACCGAGGCTATCGTTGTCGCCTTTCTGGTAGCTGGCAACCGCATCCAGAGTGGGCGCGTGGCCCGATTTACGCTGGCGCAGGGTTTCTTCGGCGGCTTCAACGGCGTAGTTGCTGGCTTGCAGATTAAGGTTCTGCATCGCGGCGGTATCGACCCAGGCCTTGGCGTCATTCGGCGTCGGCGCAAGGATCGGCAAGCTGTGCTCGATGCCTTCGAGGGCGGCGAAGTCGCGGTTGGTCAGGGTGATCAGGGCCTCGAAGGCATCTTCTACCTGTTGCTGGGCGATGATGCGGTTGGCGCGGGCGGTGTCGAAACCAGCCTGGGCTTCCAGCACGTCAGTCTTGTCCGACAGGCCGACATCAAAGCGCTCGTTGGCTTGATCCATCTGCCGCTTGAACGCCGCTTCCTCGGCCTTGGTCGAGGCCAGGTTGTCCTGAGCGCGCAGCACCGCAAAGTAGGTTTCCGCGCTTTGTAGAATCATGTTCTGTTCGGTGGCGGACAGCTCCAGCGCGGCCTGCTCGTCGCTCGCAACAGCGGCCTGCAGCTGGAACCAGCGGTCGGCGCGGAACAGTGGCTGGCTGAGGTTGGCTTGATAGGCCATGCCACTGCGCGAGCTGGTGTTGGCTGGCGAGTCGACCTGGGTGCGGCTGTCGCTCAGGTTGGCACCGGCAGACAGATTGGGCAGCAGGCCGGCGCGGGCCTGGGGCACCACCTCGCTGCGTGCTTCGTAATCCGCACGGGCGGCGGCCAAGTCAGCATTGTTGGCGGCGGCTTCCTGGTAAACGGTGACCAGGTCAGTTTTGGTGGACAGCGGGGCTTGTTCAGCAGCCCAGGCCATTCCGTTGGACGCGGCGGCCACAGCGAGAGCCAGAGAGAGTCTGCGCAACATTAAGGTGATCCTGAATTTGGCGGTAATCGGCAAGGCTAAGGGGCGGTGCCTGAGGGGTCAAGGGCAGTTATTACCGGGGTAGTGTAGTTTGCAACAAGCTATGTTGCCTGGTTGCAACAATTCCGGGGCTGCAGCATCGCGCCACGATTCGACGCATGGCCCATAACTATTTGACTCGCGGGTTGGTTTTATTAAGCGCGGTTGATTAGACTGAGCGCGTTCTTGTCGGGGTGCCCTAATTGAGGGGCTGAGATTGGCTACTGCCGGATCCCGTTGAACCTGATCAGGTTAAAGCCTGCGTAGGGAACAAGATGTGCTCGCCTTTCCTCCGGCGAGCCTCTGGCACCGCCCCAGGTGCACCTCTCGCTGCTCATCCGCCCAGGTTCGCTCCGACACATAGCCCTGGAGAACCGCCGATGAGCACACAACAACAAAACCTCAACCCGATCCTGAGTGAATCCGCCCAAGTCGACCAGCAGTCGATCCAACCTTTTCCGCGTTCGCAGAAAGTCTATGTGCAGGGTTCGCGCGCGGACATTCTGGTGCCGATGCGGGAAATCAGCCTGGACGTCACGCCTACTGACTTCGGCGGCGAGATCAACGCGCCCGTGGTGGTCTACGACACCTCCGGCCCCTACACCGATCCCAATGTCATCATCGACGTGCGCAAGGGCCTGGCCGATGTGCGCTCGCCGTGGATCGAAGCCCGTGGCGACACCGAACGCCTGCCGGGCCTGAGTTCGAACTTCGGCCAGCAGCGCCTCGCCGATGCCGAGCTGACCAAGCTGCGTTTTGCCCACGTCAACAACCCGCGCCGCGCCAAGGCCGGCGCCAACGTCAGCCAGATGCACTACGCGCGCCAAGGCATCATCACCGCAGAGATGGAATACGTGGCCATCCGCGAGAACATGAAGCTGGAAGTGGCGCGTTCCGCCGGCCTGCTTGATCAGCAGCACCCCGGTCACAGCTTCGGCGCCAGCGTGCCGAAAATCATCACCCCCGAATTTGTGCGTGAAGAAATCGCCCGTGGCCGCGCGATCATCCCGGCCAACATCAACCACACTGAACTGGAGCCGATGATCATCGGCCGTAACTTCCTGGTGAAGATCAACGGCAATATCGGCAACTCGGCGCTGGGTTCGTCCATTGAAGAAGAAGTGGCCAAGCTGACCTGGGGCATTCGCTGGGGTTCCGACACGGTCATGGACTTGTCGACCGGCAAGCATATTCACGAAACCCGCGAGTGGATCATCCGCAACTCGCCCGTGCCAATCGGCACCGTACCGATCTACCAGGCGCTGGAAAAAGTCGGCGGCGCAGCCGAAGAACTGACCTGGGAACTGTTCCGCGACACCTTGATCGAGCAAGCCGAGCAGGGCGTGGACTACTTCACCATCCACGCCGGCGTGTTGCTGCGCTATGTGCCGATGACTGCCAAGCGCGTCACCGGTATCGTTTCGCGCGGCGGTTCGATCATGGCCAAGTGGTGTCTGGCGCACCATAAAGAGAACTTCCTCTATACCCATTTCGAAGACATCTGCGAAATCATGAAGGCCTACGACGTCAGCTTCTCGCTGGGCGATGGCCTGCGTCCGGGCTCGATTGCCGACGCCAACGACGAAGCGCAGTTCGGCGAGCTGGAAACCCTCGGCGAGCTGACCAAGATCGCCTGGAAGCACGACGTACAGACCATGATCGAAGGCCCCGGCCACGTGCCGATGCAGTTGATCAAAGAGAACATGGACAAGCAGCTGGAATGCTGTGACGAAGCGCCGTTCTACACCCTTGGCCCGCTGACCACTGACATCGCACCAGGTTACGACCACATCACCAGCGGCATTGGTGCGGCGATGATCGGCTGGTTCGGTTGCGCCATGCTCTGCTACGTCACGCCCAAGGAGCACCTAGGCCTGCCGAACAAGGATGACGTGAAGACCGGCATCATCACCTACAAAATTGCCGCCCACGCGGCCGACTTGGCCAAGGGGCATCCAGGCGCGCAGATTCGCGACAACGCACTGTCCAAGGCGCGCTTTGAATTCCGCTGGGAAGACCAGTTCAACCTCGGCCTCGACCCGGACACCGCACGCAGTTATCACGACGAAACGTTGCCCAAGGACTCGGCGAAGGTGGCACACTTCTGCTCCATGTGCGGGCCGAAGTTCTGCTCGATGAAGATCACCCAGGAAGTCCGCGTCTATGCTGAAGAGCAACGCATCGCCGCACTCGACCTGGATGCCGAGGCGGGTATGCAAGCTAAGGCGGAGGAGTTTAAGGCGCAGGGGGCACAGCTCTACCACAAGGTGTAATGGAGCTTCTGCTGTGCGATTTTTCGGCGCAGCATAGGGTGTAACCAGGACGGGCCTTCGGGCCCGTTTCTGTTAATTAGGGGGCGTTATGCAACGAGAAGATGTTCAAGTGATCGAGCGCGAGGCCTGTTTTAGCGGCTTCTACAAACTCGATCGGCTGCGTTTGCGCCATCGCCAGTTTGCCGGTGGTATGGGGCCGGAGCTGAGTCGCGAATTGTTTGTGCGTCGAGATGCCGTGTGTGTGCTGCCTTATGACCCGCAGCGCGATTGCGTGGTGCTGATTGAGCAGTTCCGCATTGGTGCCCTGGAGAAAAGCGCCAATCCCTGGCTGCTGGAACTGGTGGCAGGGCTGATCGACAAGGACGAGCAGCCCGACGAGGTGGCGCACCGTGAGGCGCTGGAAGAGGCCAATCTGCCGCTGACCTCGCTGTGGCCGATCACTCAGTACTATCCCTCGCCCGGTGGCTCGGACGAGCGCGTGCATCTCTACATCGGCCGTTGCGACAGTGAGGGCGCGGGTGGTGTGCACGGGTTGGCGGAGGAGGGCGAAGATATTCGTGTGCATGTCTGGCCACTGGAGGATGCTCTGGATGCCATCAAAGACGGTCGCATCGACAACGCCGCCAGCATCATCGCGCTGCAGTGGCTGGCACTGAATCGCACTGAAGTGCGCGGGTTGTGGTCGTGAACCTGCTGCGCGAGCGTTATCGGGTCGACCTGGTCGAGCTGCAAGCTGCTTGCGAAGCCAACTATGCGCGCCTGATGCAGTTGCTGCCGGGCATGCGTGACGGTGCGGATAGCAAGCGGCAGGCGCGCCGTGTCGCGCTGAGCCAAGGCGAACAGTTGCTAGGCGTGCTGGCGCTGGATGTGCTGGAAACCTGCCCTTACACCTCGACCCTTTCTGTGCGTCAGGAACACAGCTTGGCTTGGTTGCCGGTGCCGCAGTTGGAGGTTCGCGTCTACCACGATGCGCGCATGGCGGAAGTGGTTGGCGCGCAAAGCGCGCGGCGCTTTCATGGCCGTTACCCGTATCCGAATGCGGCGATGCACCAACCCGATGAGAAGACCCAGCTCAACCTGTTTCTCGGTGAGTGGTTAAGCCATTGCCTGGCCTGCGGTCATGAGCCGGCGCCCGTTCGCTAGCCTGCTGGCGGTATTCGGCTGCTGCGCGGCGCCTGGGCTGCCCCGTGGCGCGCGTTAGCCGCTGCGTCAGGGGCTGGATTTACAGCGGGCGTTCTGTGATCTATTCCTCTTTCACGGGTTTACCGTCGATCAGGCTGCCAGCATAATCCACGCATTCCGCTCAAGGAGAAGGTCTTGCCGGACGCATCGACCAAAACCACTGCTGTTGATCGCTCGGTACTGCTGGTGCAGTTGTCCGACAGTCATTTGTTTGCCGATGCGGCCGGTAAGTTATTGGGGCTGGATACCCAGGACAGCCTGCAGCGGGTGATCGAGCGGGTGCTGCAGGAGCAACCGCAGATTGATCTGGTTCTCGCCAGCGGTGATCTCTCGCAGGACGGCAGCGTTGAGTCTTACCAGCGCTTTCGTGACACAACCGCCGCCATCCCCGCGCCTGCGCGCTGGCTCCCCGGTAATCACGATGAAGTGCCGGCCATGCAGGCCGCTTGCGTGGGCACTGCTCTGCTCGAGCCGGTGATTGATTTGGGTAACTGGCGCGTGACCCTGCTTGATTCCTCAATCCCAGGCGCCGTGCCGGGGTATCTCAATGACCAACAACTGGCGCTGCTAGAGCGTTCGCTCAGTGAAGCGCCAGATCGCCACCACTTGGTGTGTTTGCATCACCACCCCGTGCCTATCGGTTGTAAATGGATGGAGCCCATTGGCCTGCGTAATGCCGACGCCCTGTTTGCCCTGCTGGCACGCTTCAGCCATGTGCGTGCGCTGCTGTGGGGGCACATCCACCAGGAGATCGACCTGCAGCGCGGCCCTCTTCGCCTATTGGCCTCGCCCTCGACCTGCGTGCAGTTCGCCCCGGGTAGCGAGGAGTTTCAGGTTGATAAAACCGCGCCGGGCTATCGCTGGTTGCGCTTGTTCGATGATGGTCGCCTGGAAACCGGTGTGTCGCGGGTGACCGGGATCAAGTTCGAAATCGATTACACCATCAAAGGCTATTAAGCCCTGTACAGCACGGCGGCTAACCGGTTGCAGCCGGTCGCCGCAACCGGTTAGCCTCCCGCCCCATGACCACATCCATACTCTATCTTCACGGGCTTAACAGCTCGCCAGCTTCGCTCAAGGCCAGCCAGTTGCAGCGTGCCATGACGCAGCTGGGCTTGGCTGCGCAGCTTCGAGTGCCGGCCCTGCACCATCATCCGCGTGAGGCAATCGCCCAGCTTGAGGCGCTGATTGCCGAGCTTGGTCGGCCCGTGCTGGTTGGCAGCTCACTGGGCGGCTACTATGCGACCCACTTGGCCGAACGCTATGGGCTGCCTGCGTTGTTGATCAACCCGGCCGTGCGTCCACACCTGCGCTTCGATGGCTACCTAGGCCCGCAGAAGAACCATTACTGCGATGAAACCTGGGAGCTGACCACCGACCACGTGGCGGCCTTGGCCGAACTAGATGTGCTGACGCTGCAAGACCCCGCGCGCTATCAGGTGTGGTTGCAGACCGCCGACGAAACCCTTGATTACCGTGATGCCCAGCACCATTACCGCGCCTGCGCGCTGCGCATCCAGGCTGGCGGCAATCACGGCTTTCAGGGCTTTGCTGAACGCCTGCCGATGCTGTTCGCTTTCGCCGGTATTCCTCGCTATTTGTGGCAGGATATCGACTTTTCCGCTCTCAATTGACCCACAAGAGACCCCATGGCCCAGCAAGGTTCTAGCTCTTACAACGCCGATGCCATCGAAGTCCTTTCTGGCCTCGACCCGGTGCGCAAACGCCCGGGTATGTACACCGACACCAGCCGGCCCAACCATTTGGCCCAGGAAGTCATCGACAACAGCGTCGACGAGGCGCTGGCCGGGCATGCCAAATCGATTCAGGTGATCCTGCACGAGGACAACTCCCTGGAAGTGCTCGACGACGGTCGCGGCATGCCGGTGGATATTCACCCGGAAGAGGGCGTGCCGGGGGTCGAGCTGATCCTCACCAAGCTGCATGCCGGCGGCAAGTTTAGTAACAAGAATTACCAGTTCTCCGGCGGCTTGCATGGCGTGGGCATTAGCGTGGTCAACGCCTTGTCGACCCGCGTGGTCGTTACGGTCAAACGCGACGGCAACGAATACCAGATGAGTTTCGCCGACGGCTACAAGGCCAGCGACCTGGCCGTGGTCGGCACGGTGGGCAAGCGCAACACCGGCACCAGCGTGCATTTCTGGCCGGACGCCAAGTATTTTGACGCCTTCAAGTTCTCGGTCAGCCGCCTTAAGCACGTACTGAAAGCCAAGGCCGTGCTGTGCCCGGGGTTGTCCGTCAGCTTTGAAGACAAAGCCAGCGGTGAGAAAGTTGAATGGCTGTATGAAGACGGCCTGCGCTCCTACTTGGTGGATGCGGTCAGCGAGTTTGAACGGCTACCCAATGAACCCTTCTGTGGCAGCCTGGCGGGCAATAAAGAAGCAGTAGATTGGGCGCTGCTGTGGCTGCCGGAAGGCGGCGACGCGGTGCAGGAAAGCTACGTCAACCTGATCCCCACCGCTCAAGGCGGCACCCACGTCAACGGCCTGCGCCAAGGCCTGCTGGATGCCATGCGCGAGTTCTGCGAGTTCCGCAGCCTGTTGCCGCGCGGGGTTAAGCTGGCCCCGGAAGATATCTGGGAGCGCATCGCCTTCGTTCTGTCGATGAAAATGCAGGACGCGCAGTTCTCCGGGCAGACCAAGGAGCGCCTGTCGTCCCGTGAGGCGGCTGCCTTCGTTTCCGGTGTGGTGAAAGATGCCTTTAGCCTGTGGCTTAACGGCCATCCGGAGCTCGGTCAGCAGCTCGCCGAACTGGCGATCAGCAACGCCAACCGCCGCCTCAAGGCCGGCAAGAAGGTTGAGCGTAAACGCATCACCCAAGGGCCGGCGCTGCCTGGCAAGCTGGCTGATTGCGCGGGCCAAGACCCGATGCGCTCCGAGCTGTTTCTGGTGGAAGGTGACTCCGCCGGCGGCTCGGCCAAGCAGGCGCGCGATAAAGAATTCCAGGCAATCCTGCCGCTGCGCGGCAAGATTCTGAACACCTGGGAGGTCGATGGCAGTGAAGTATTGGCCAGCCAGGAGGTGCACAACATTGCCGTGGCCATTGGTGTAGACCCAGGCTCAGCAGACCTGCGCGAACTGCGTTACGGCAAGGTTTGCATCCTCGCTGACGCCGACTCCGATGGCTTGCACATCGCCACCCTGATTTGTGCGTTGTTTGTGCGGCACTTCCGCACACTGGTGGATGCCGGCCATGTGTATGTGGCCATGCCGCCGTTGTACCGCATTGACCTGGGCAAGGAGATTTTCTACGCCCTGGATGAAGCCGAGCGCGACGGTATTCTCGACCGTCTGGTGGCCGAGAAGCGCCGTGGCAAGCCGCAGGTCACCCGCTTTAAAGGCCTGGGTGAAATGAATCCGCCGCAGTTGCGCGAAACCACCATGGACCCCAACACCCGGCGCTTGGTGCAGCTGACCCTGGAGGATTACCCCGGCACCCAGGAAATGATGGACATGCTGCTGGCGAAGAAGCGCGCCGGCGACCGTAAATCCTGGCTGGAGTCCAAGGGTAACCTGGCCGAGGTGTTGCTCTGATGCAGCGGTTGCTAGCTGCCTGCCTGCTGCTGTGCTCGTCATTACTGACCAATGCCTCGGTCCTGGAAGAGTTGCAGCTGCTTAACGAGCAGCCGGTGAGCGGCGTCGATGGCGGCAACCTGTCCGGGTTGGCCTGGTGCGATAACGCGCTGTGGGCGGTTTCCGACCGTGAGGATCAGCAGCTGTATCGCCTGCAGTCGGATGAGTCGCAGTGGCACGCGACGGCCGAAACGTTTATCGCGCCGCCGGCGCCAGATGTGCGTCTGCCCTGGGGGGTGCGCATGCGCAGCTGGGCCGCCGGCCTGGTGCGCGGTGGTGCGCTGGATTTCGAAGGGCTGAGCTGCGACGCCGCCGGCAACCGCTACTTGGTCAGTGAAGCCAGGGCGGCCGTGCTGCAGTTGCCGGTTGTCGGTGAGCCCAACTGGCTGAACCTGCCGCGGGGTCTGGTACGTCAGGCGCGTGCCAGCGGCATGCTGCTGCACCACAACTCACTGTTTGAAGGGGTTGCGGTCGACCCCGCCGGCGAGCGCCTGTATCTGGCGGCCGAGCGTATGCGCCGCGGCGTGTCGGTGGTGCACAAGCAGCGTGCGATTTGGCGGTGCACCGGTGGCTGCGTGTTGTTCAGTGAAGCGGGCACGGACGCGGGGCCTGAGCCGCTGGGCAGCAAGCCGCAGCCACGGGATTTCTCGGGGCTGGCTTTTTATAACGAAAAACTCTTCACCCTTGAGCGTCAGGCGCACCGCATCTGTCGGCGCAACCTGAGCAATGGTCAGGCGGAAATGTGCTGGTCGTTTGCGGCCGAGGCCCTGACGCCAGAGCGGCGCTATGCGCCCACCTACGGCCTGGCAGAAGCGCTGTGGGTGGATCAAGACGGTGCCTGGATTGCGGTCGACAACGGCAACCTTACCCGTGCTGACGGTGAGTCGCGGCCGATTATCTGGCGCTTTGCCGCCCCCCAAGGCGGCTGGGGGCGCAAGCCGTGAGCGAGCAGCCTGCAGGCAAGCGCGCCGGCCGCGTGATGTTAGTGCTGGCCTGGGGCGCAGCGCTGTTACTGGCGACCAAGTTTTTTGGCGACTGGGAAGACGCTCAGCGCAACCCGAATCAGGCGCCTGAGTCGCTGCATGGTAGCGGCTATGTCGAAGTGCACCTGGCCAGCAGCCGCCAGGGCCACTACATGGCGGGCGGCACGATCAACGGTGAGGAGGTGACCTTCCTGCTGGATACCGGCGCAACGTCGGTGGCCGTGCCGGTGGATGTGGCGCAGCGCCTGGGTTTAAAGGCTGGCGCAGCGATCACCATCAGCACCGCCAATGGCCGCGCTACGGCCCATCGCACCCGGCTTGAGCGTTTGCAGCTGGGCGATATTGTGCTAACCGACGTAGAGGCTTTGATCGCCCCCGGCATGGGCGGCGATGACGTATTGCTGGGCATGAGTGCCCTGAAACAACTCGAATTTACCCAGCGCGGCGGCACCTTGATGCTGCGCCAATCCACCTTGCAATGAGGCACGCATGAGCGAATCCCTCGATTTGAGCCTGGACGGTGTTGAACGCCGTTCCCTTGCCGATTTTACCGAGCAGGCTTACCTCAATTACTCCATGTACGTGATCATGGACCGCGCGCTGCCGCATATCGGCGACGGCCTCAAGCCCGTGCAGCGGCGCATTATCTACGCCATGAGCGAGCTGGGCCTGGACGCCGACTCCAAGCATAAGAAGTCGGCGCGTACCGTTGGTGACGTGCTCGGTAAGTTCCACCCGCACGGTGACAGCGCCTGCTACGAAGCCATGGTGTTGATGGCGCAGCCGTTCAGCTACCGCTACACCCTGGTCGACGGCCAGGGCAACTGGGGTGCGCCGGATGATCCCAAGTCCTTCGCCGCCATGCGTTACACCGAAGCGCGGCTGTCGCGGTATGCCGAGGTGCTGCTGACCGAGTTGGGCCAGGGCACAGTCGACTGGGTGCCGAACTTCGACGGCACCCTGAACGAGCCAGCCACGCTGCCGGCGCGCCTGCCCAATTTGCTGCTCAATGGCACCACCGGCATTGCCGTGGGCATGGCCACCGACGTGCCGCCGCATAACCTGCGCGAAGTGGCAGCGGCCTGTATTCGCCTGCTGGATGAGCCGAGTGCCACCGTCGAGCAGCTCTGTGAGCACATTATCGGCCCGGATTACCCGACCGAGGCGGAGATCATCACCCCGCGCAGCGATCTGCTGAAGATTTACCAAACCGGCAAGGGCTCAGTACGCATGCGTGCCGTGTACCGCGTTGAGGATGGCGATGTGGTGGTCACCGCGCTGCCGCATCAAGTTTCCGGGGCCAAGGTGCTGGAGCAAATTGCCGCGCAGATGCAGGCGAAGAAGCTGCCAATGGTCGCCGACCTGCGCGACGAGTCTGACCACGAGCACCCGTGCCGCATCGTCATCATTCCGCGTTCCAATCGGGTGGATGCCGACGAACTGATGCAGCACCTGTTTGCCACCACCGAGCTGGAATCCAGCTACCGGGTCAACACCAATGTCATCGGCCTGGACGGCAAACCGTCGGTAAAAGACCTGCGCACGTTGCTCACGGAGTGGTTGGTATTCCGGGTCAACACTGTGCGCCGCCGCCTGCAGTACCGCCTGGATAAAGTCGAGAAGCGCCTACACCTGTTGGACGGTTTGCTCACTGCGTTTCTCAACCTGGATGAAGTGATCCACATTATCCGCACCGAGGATCAGCCCAAGCCGGTGTTGATGGCGCGCTTTGGCCTGACCGATGTGCAGGCCGATTACATCCTCGACACCCGCCTGCGTCAGCTCGCGCGCCTTGAAGAGATGAAAATCCGTGGCGAGCAAGACGAGCTGGCCAAGGAGCGTGACAAGCTGCAGGCCTTGCTCGGCAGCGAAGCCAAGCTGAAGAAGCTGGTGCGCAAGGAAATCCTTGAGGACGCCGAAAGGTACGGTGACGACCGCCGTTCGCCCATCGTCGCCCGCGCCGAAGCCCGCGCGCTCAGTGAAACCGAGCTGCTGCCAACTGAACCGGTGACCGTGGTGATTTCGGAAAAAGGCTGGGTGCGCTGCGCTAAGGGCCACGACATCGACGCCACCGGCCTCTCATACAAGGCCGGCGATGGCTTCAAGACGTCCGCACCGGGCCGCTCTAATCAATACGCCGTATTTATCGACTCCACCGGACGCAGCTACTCGCTGGCCGCGCATTCGCTGCCATCCGCTCGTGGCCAGGGCGAACCGTTGACCGGCCGCCTGACGCCACCGCCGGGGGCGACTTTCGAGTGCGTGCTGCTGCCGGATGACAATGCGTTGTATGTGATTGCCTCCGATGCCGGCTACGGCTTTGTGGTTAAAGGTGAGGACCTGCAAGCGAAGAACAAGGCCGGCAAGGCACTGCTTAGCCTGCCTGCGGGTGCGCGCGTGGTGCCGCCCAAACCCTTGGCCAATCGCGAAGATGACTGGCTGGCCGCCGTGACCACCGAGGGGCGCTTGCTGGTATTCCCGGTGCGCGATCTGCCGCAACTGGGCAAAGGCAAAGGCAACAAGATCATCGGCATCCCGGGTGAGCGGGTCGCCTCGCGCGAGGAATACCTCACCGACTTGGCGGTGCTACCCGTGGGCAGCACCCTGGTGTTGCAGGCAGGCAAGCGCACTCTGTCGCTCAAAGCGGATGACCTGGAACACTACAAGGGCGAGCGCGGCCGGCGTGGTAACAAACTGCCGCGCGGCTTCCAGCGTGTGGATAGCCTGGTGGTTGAGGCCCAAGGCTAAGCATCAAGCCCGGTCTCGGATACAGGCCGCCGCCGCGCTACGCTGGAGTCACGCGCGCCTTTCAAGGATGATACGCGGCCGCAAGGCGGATCGATTGATGCGATCCGCCTGCACCTCCTTGGTATGCACGCCGGCAGACTCGCCGGTTGGATGAGTAAGATGACCGTACTGCGTTTCCCCGGTGCTCTGCTGCTGGCCGGCGTGCTCGGCTTGTCAGGTTGCGCCCACTATCAGCAAGTGCCGCTGTACCAGCTCGACAGTGGCGATCTGCACCTGCCCACCGCTGAGCAGGGCATTGCCGTGTTAATTGGGCCGGTACAAATTGCCGATTACCTGCAGCGTGAGGTGCTTCTGCAGCGTCAGGCCGATGGCAGCCTGACCTCAGCCGAGGAGGGGCGTTGGGCAGGTAGCTTGGCGGCGGATATTGATCAGCAGGTGTTGCGTCAGCTGGCGTCGCACCTGGACAGCCAGCGCTTGGTGCTGGCGCCTGCGACGGCCGGGTTTGTACCGCAGATGCGCGTGAGCCTGTCGATTAGCCGCCTGGATTCCGGCCCGCAGCGCCCAGCTGTGCTGGAAGCGCAGTGGCGCCTGGCTGGGGCTGACGGCAAGCTGCTTGACGGGCGTTTGGTGCACCTGGAAGAGGCGCACAACGGCAGTGTCGTCGATCAAGTGCGCGCGCAGAGTCTGGTGCTGCAGCAGTTGGTTGAGCAATTGGCCGTCGCCGTTAAAACGCAGGCCAAGCCCGTAACTCCTGCACCCGCTCGTAAACCAGCGCCGATAAAGCCTGCGCCGTCCAGCGCGCCGCGTATCCCGGTGGTTGAGCCGTTACGTAACGAGGGTGAAGTATTCCGCTTCTAGTGCTTAAGCCGTAGCGCCTTCTGGAGCAATGCCATCAGGCGCGGGTGCTCAATGACTGTCGTGCATATGCGCCAGTTGGCGCTCCAGCAATGACGGGTACGGCTCCAGCAAGCGTTCTACGCAGCAGGCGCCCTGTGGGCTGGCGATGGCGCGGATGCGAGCGCGCTGGCGGATCAGCGGGTCGTCCGCAATGCTGCGCTCGACCAGTAGCAAGTTGCGACTGTGCAGTGACAGCGCCAGGGCGCTTTGCGCCGTCTCACTGAGCAGCAGGTCTCCCTGGCTGAGGTTGCTGAGGTTCTCACCCAGCGTTAGGCCCAGCTGCAGTTGCAGGGTGATGCCGCTGTCCGCCACTTCAATTTGCAGGGCATGACCGAGTGCACGCATCAGCTCACCGCAGCAAATGGCGTGGGTCAGGTAGTCCTCGCCGCATTCAAGCTGATGGAACAGCATCAGGCTGCTGCCATCACTGAGGGTATGCAGCTCACCTTGGTACAGGCTGGCAGCGCGGTCGAGGCAGCCGCGGTAGCGCTGCAGTAATTCCATCAGGCGCGCGCGGGGCAGACGGCGCAGTTGCTCTTGTGCACCCAGCTGGATCGCCAGAACGGCGCTAGGCAATGGCCGTTGGACGACCGGCGCCGCGACTGGAGCTGGCGCGGGTTCGTGTTCCTGCTCGGTGTTGTCGCGCAGTTCGGAAAACGGATCATCCAGTGCGCTGTCTGCATCGTGTTCGGTGTTGCTGTACAGGGGCTCAGGCGCGACTTCATCTGCATCGAAGCGTTCATCGTGCAGGTTACGCACCGTGAAGTCTGGCTCTGTGTCGAGCGGCTCATCGAAGTAATCGCCGGTGTCTTCTGCTGCCGGTTCATCTTCGTAGAGCGGTTCTTCTTCCGGCTGGGGCGGTTTTTCTGGGACCAGGCGAGCTTGTAGCTGGCGCGCTAAGTCGCCAATTTCGTCTTGGCGGGCAACGCCAGGCGCAGGGTCGTCCGGGTCGCGCAGCCAGACCCGCAGCTGCAGCAGCGGGGTGGAGATATGCCGCCCCAAGCGCATGCTGAGGGACAGGGCCAGCGCCAGCAAAATCAGGCTGAGAATGCCCATGCTCTGCAGGCTGATGGTCATCGGCTGCTGAAACTGCTGCATATCCAGGCTGATGCGCAACTGCCCGGCAATCACCTCCTGAAAGGTGATTGGGGTGGAATACAGCCCTTCGGTTTCCCCGAGCATGCTTTGGCTGGGCCGTGAGCCCGCCTCGGCGAGGATGCGATTGTCCACGCTGTAGATGGCCGCGTGGGCCACCAGCGGGTTTTTCACCAGGTTGTTCAGCAGCACGTTGAGGCTGAGGATGTCATTGGACACCAACAGCTCGGTGGCCGAGCTGGCGGTCTGGGTAATCAGGCTGGTGCCCAGGGCTTCGGCCTGCTGCTGCATCGCATGCTTGAACTGCATGCCAATCACCCAGCCATAGATGACCAGGGCCAGGGCTACCAGCAACAGGCTGTGGCTGACGATGCGCAGCGCCAGCGGAATGCGCCGTTGACGCAGGGCCTGGAACAGCAGCAGGAAGAAATTATCGGGCTTTACGGGGGCGGGCCGGTTCACAGAGCTCGGCTCATGTCGACTGTAGGTGGCGCGCAGTATAGCGGCGCCTCCGCGGTGGGCAAAGCGCTGTGCGTGGCTGTTTGCCGTTGAAAATGGGTAGAATGTGCGCCTTTTCTACGGCCTGTGATCTGTTCAGCAGGCCGCTGCCCCTGACACTGTCCCGGAGAGTGAGCCTTGCGCGAAATCGTCCTGATCAATATCACCGGCGAAGACCGTCCCGGTTTAACGGCCGCCATCACTGGGGTACTGGCCCAGGGCGGGGTGAATATCCTCGATATTGGCCAGGCGGTGATCCATGACACCTTGTCATTCGGCATTCTGGTCGAGATTCCCGATACCGAGCGCGCCTCCTCGGTGCTCAAGGACATCCTCTTTACCGCCTACAAGCTCGATCAGCAGGTGCGCTTTACTCCGGTCTCCGAGGCGGATTACCAGCAGTGGGTCAGCGGCCAGGGCAAAGCCCGCCATATTGTCACCCTGTTGACGCGCAAGGTCACGGCCGAACAGCTGCAGCGGGTCAGTGCGATTACCGCGCGGTATGAGCTGAATATCGACCATATCGACCGCCTCTCCGGGCGCATGCCGCTCGATATGCCGGCCGAGCAGGGCAAGGGCTGCATCGAGTTCTCGGTGCGCGGTGAGCCGGCCGATCCGGCGGCCTTGCGCGCCGAATTCCTCAGCGTGGCGCAGGAGTTGAATGTCGACATCGCTTTCCAGCGCGATTCGCTGTTCCGGCGTAATCGTCGCCTGGCGGTGTTCGACATGGATTCGACGCTGATTGAGGCCGAAGTGATCGATGAGCTGGCCAAGGCGGCGGGCGTCGGTGAGCAGGTGTCGGCAATTACCGAGCGGGCGATGCGCGGTGAGCTAGATTTTGCCGCCAGCTTCCGCGAGCGTCTGGCGCTGCTCAAGGGGCTGCCGGAAACCGTACTGGCCGATATCGGCGCCTCGCTGCGCCTGACTGAAGGCGCGGAAACCCTGTTCAGCGAGCTGCGCCGCCTGGGCTACAAAACCGCGATCCTCTCCGGCGGCTTTACCTACTTTGCCAAGCAGTTGCAGGCCAAGCTGGGTATCGATTACGTATTTGCCAACGAACTGCAGATTGTCGATGGCCTGGTCACCGGCGTTGCAGTCGAGCCGATTGTCGATGCGCAGCGCAAAGCGGATCTGTTGCGCGAGCTGGCGGCCAAGGAAGGTTTACGTCTGGAGCAGACTATCGCCGTGGGCGATGGCGCTAATGATCTGCCGATGCTGGCGATTGCTGGGTTGGGTGTGGCCTTTCGGGCCAAGCCGCTGGTCAAGCAGTCGGCCAAACAGGCAATTTCGACCTTGGGTCTAGACGGCATCCTCTACCTGCTCGGCTTTCGAGATCGCGACGGGCAGGAGTAAACATCAGGCAAACAAAAGCCGCCCTCGGGCGGCTTTTTGCTGTCTGCGTGTCCTTACTCGTCGTCGGCTGCGAAGTCGTAATCCATCGACTGGCTCGGGCCCTGCAGGTAGTGACCTTGGATGTAGTTGACTCCGGCCTGCCAGAGCGTAGCCAGCACACTCGCGGTCTCAACGAAGGGCACGATGGTCAGCTTGGCTTGGGCATGCAGGCTGGCGAGCAGGGTTTTCAGCGCTTCCTGGTTCTCCGCACTGCTTAGGTCCTGGGAGAAGGAGCTGTCGACTTTGACGAAGTCGACATGCAGGTGCTTGAGCGTATTGAACGGGTTGAGTGAGCAGCCGAATTGCGTCAGCGCAGTTTTGCAATGCAGCTCGTTGAGACCCTGAGTGATCGCCTTGGCCTGTTTCAAGTAGGCAATCGCATCCGGCTCGTTGAACTGGAACACCAGCGAGTCAGAGGGCAGGCGTGCCGCTTTGAGGGCGACGCTGAGCCACGGCAGCAGGGTTTGATCCTGCAGGCTGGCGCTGGACAGGTGCACGAACAGGCGGGTGTTGTGGCCTTTGCTGCGGTGGTCGGCGAGTAATTTGATCGAGTTGAGAATCACCCAGCGGTCAATCTTCTCGGCCAGCCCTGCATCTTTGGCGGCACTGAACAGCTCTTTCGGTGGAATTTCCTCACCCTGCGGGCTGATCAGGCGCAGCAGCGCCTCATAGTGTTCAAAGTTGTCGCCGCGCAGGCTGATGATCGGTTGGAACAGCAGGCGGAAGCTGTTTTTCTCCAGCGCTTGTTGGATCATCGCCGCGATGTTGCCGCGGCTTGCGGCAGCGGCCAGCTCATCGGCGGGGTTGAACAGCTTGATGGCGTTGCCGTCACTCAGTTCGTCTGCGCAGCGGTGGGCGCGGTCAACCACGTCCTGAGCCTTGGTGGTTTTCTCGTTGAGTCCGGCAACCCCAATCGATAGGGTGCTTTGTACGGTGCGGCCGCTGACATCGAACAGGTAGCCGTCGACCTTCTTCAGCAGGCTTTCCAGCTGCTCGACGGTGCTTTCAGGGCTGACGCCGGCTTTTAATACGGTAAAGACATCATCACCAAAGCGTGCCAGCTGTGCGTCGGCGCCGAAATGCGCGCGCAGCAGGTTGGCCAGGTCGGTGAGGAGGATGTCGATGCCTGCCAGGCCAATGTCGGCAAGCAGGCTGGCATAGCGGTCGACGCGGATATAAGCCAGCGTGGAGGGTTGCCCCGCGTTCACTGCGCGCTCGGCGGCGCTGTCCATCAACTCAAGAAAATGGGTGCGGTTAAACAGGCCGGTGACCAGGTCCTGGCTGCTGATTTCGCGCAGTTTTTCTTCCAGTTCGGCGTTGCCTGTTTCGGCACGAATCACCACCTGGATGCACGGTTCGCTGTCGTAGGTGGCTGGGGAGAAGCTCATTTGCGCGGGGAAACTCTGACCGTTGGCCTTGACCCCTCTGCAGTTCAGTTCGGCGTGGCCTTCGGCGCTATGGTAATGCTTCAGGAAGTCCTTGAAGCTGGCCTGATCGGCGCTGCTGATCAGGTCGATCATCGGCATGCCTTCCAGCTCGTCGGCATCCACGTAGGCGAACAGCTCAAGGTAGGCACGGTTGGCATAGATGTGCATGCCGTCGTGGACGTAGGTGATGGCGTCAACGGAGCTTTCGAGGAGCAGTTGGCAGCGTTTTTCTGCTTCACGCAGCGCTACTTCACAGGCGCGGCGGGCGCGGCGTTCTTCCAGGTTGGCCAGTTCGCGTTTGGCCACCAGCACCAGGCGCTCGTCTTCACCTTGCGGCAATGCATCCTGGGCGCCGAGCATCAGCGCTTCGGTGATGCTGTCGGAGTCGTTGTCAGCGAGCAGCTGAATAACCGGAATGTCTTTGGCCTGGCGCCGGATCGCTCCAATCGCTTCGCTGGGCGCGAGCTGTTCGCTGCTCGGTGCGCAGATCAGCAGATCCCAGCTTTGTTGTAAGGCTTCGTTGAGGTCGTCGCTGGAGCTTAGGCGATGTACGCGGGTGGCCCGGCCCGCATTACGGAACAGGCTGACCAGGCGCTCGGCCTCGTTTTGTGAGTCTTCGAGTATCAGCAGCCGTATGGTTTTTTTTTCGATGGCCATGGTCTGGTATCAGAGCTGCGCCAAACGGGCGCGAAAAGGCGACAAAAGGAAGTGCGTCGGGAATCTACAGCGACTTCCAAAGTGAGTCAAAGTCTTCCTCCCCGCCTGGCATGCGGCTTTTCGGCGCTGTGACAGGTTGCTCGTGTTCACTGCCGACCTGTTCAACGCTGCGGTATTCGAACTGGTTGAAACTGCCGGTGCTGGTTTGCCGGCGGCTGAGTACCGCACGATGTTCGTTGCCATTTAGGTTGATGCTGACCTTGTTGCCTTCCTGGAACGGCAGCCGCGCGGTGATCAGGCTGGCGGGTCGCGAAATAGCGCTGATTTCCGGCAGCAGCAGCGCGCGCAGATACTGGCTGTTCTGTTCGGCTTTGCGCACCAGTTGCAAGCCGCAAGCCTGGGCGTGCGGAGCAATCAGCTCAATGCCCATTTGCGTACCGCCACCCCGTACCTGACGGATCCAGCGCACCACGGCAATGCTCCAGCCTTGTTGTGGCAGGCCTTGTACGCCGAGCAATTCGCCGGCCTGAAGTTGGCTGGGCACGTCTTTGGGCCATGACAGGCAGTAGCCGCCCGGGCTGATGTTGACGATCATCACGTCAAATACCGGGTAGCTCTCCGCACCATTACTGGCTGTATTGGCGCCTGTGGTATCAGGTTTGTTGTACTCAATTTCCTCGAAGGGCAGGCCGTTTTCCCAGAGGTTGCTCTTCTGCGCATCAAAGGCGTTCGACCAGATGTCGGGTGCGCCCGTGTCAGCCTTAAATACCGCTGTGTTGGTGGTGACGGGCAGCTGCAGCACTTCATTGAACGGGCGCTTGCCGGCGAGGTAGAAATGCAGAGCGCTCATGCCGATGCACAGGGTTAATGACCCCTGGCCCTGGCTGCGCTGGAATGTGCGCTCGGCGATGTCGCCCCAGGCCGCCGCCAGGTGCTGCAGCATGTCGTGGCTGAAATCCTCTGGGACGTTCAGGCGCGACTGGGCCAGGTCTTCGGTGGGCAGCAGCAGATGTTCCTTGATGGCGTCTACCAACTGGCTGGGGTCGATACCGACCGCATGGTGCAGCTGGTTCTGCTGGAGCAGGGAAATATAGCGGGGCGGACCATCCAGTTGCGGGGCCAGCGCGAACAGACTGGAGGGCGCATCGCCGGCTTGCAAGGTGACGAGCGCACTCCAGGGTTCGAGCGTTGCGGCCAGGCGTGCAATAGCACTCTGGCGCATCTGGTTGCAGCGCGCGCAACCGAGGAGCAGGGCGACCAAGTAGCTTTGTTCGGTGCTCAGACCTTGAGTGCGCAAGGCTTGGTCGTCACGAATAACGGTCTTGTGCAGCCCGCGCGCAAGGGCAATTTGGTAGAGCTGGTGCAGTTCCAGCCAAAGCCCTTCGGGAACCGGGCAGTACAGCTGGCTAGCGCGAATCAGCGGGCCGCACAGGCTGTGCGTGGCGCGCTGCAGGGCGATGGCCAGCAACTGCTGGCGCTCACGGGCCGGTTGGGCCGCCATGCGCGCGACTATCAGTTTGTAACCGACGGCCAGGTGGTTCTGCAGGGCCTGGCAGAGGTTGGCGACTTTACGGGGGCGCTCATCCAGCACGATGGCCTGGTTGAGGAAATGTTTTTCCAGTTGCTTGCAGACGAAATAGATTTCCGGGCGAAGGATTTCCAGCAGTTGCAGGCGATTTTCTGAAGGCGTCAGCAGCTGGTTGAGTTCGACTAACGCTTGGTACAGCTGGCGTGCCGTTTCGCCAATATTGGCCTTGGGCAGACCGTCGACCCATTTTTTCAGATCACGAGGGCTGGCTTCGCAGAATGACAGGCTTTGCTTGTCTGGCGTAGTGACGCGCAGCAGCAAGTGAGAATTCTGTTTATCCATCTAAATGGGGGGCTCCAGCACGCGGGCAATACAAATGACGATAGAAATTATGGTTCGACTCTAGCAGCATCTTACGTACCTCGCAGCCATGGTCTTGGTCGTATTGCCCCGCCAGTGCCGATACGTTAATCGGCTGGAAGTCATTGTTGTGACTGGTTTTCATGAGCAGAGGTTCACTCTGCTCAGGTGTTCCGGCACTGATCGTGGCGCGGGTAAGCCGGCTGGGGTTGTTTAGGCGCGCGGGGAGGCGAGGCACTGGCCCATTTGTACCGGGCTGTTCGCGGTCAGCGTTTCGGCCCACTGCACTTGCTCCGGGCCAAACAGCACGATGGCCGTGGAGCCCAGCTTGAATCGGCCCAATTCGGCGCCTTTTTCCAGGCTGATCGGCGCACGTGCGGCGTCGTCATACTTGAAGGTCTTCAGTGTGCGCTTGGGTGGTGTTACCAAGCCCGCCCAGACTGTTTCAATCGAGGCCACGATCATCGCGCCAACCAGCACCACGGCCATCGGGCCACGCTCGGTGTCGAACAGGCAGACCACGCGCTCGTTGCGGGCAAACAGTTCAGGCACGTTTTCTGCCGTGGTCTGGTTAACCGAGAACAGCCGGCCCGGCACGTAAACCATCTCCTTCAGGGTGCCGGCCAGCGGCATGTGCACGCGGTGGTAGTCCTTGGGCGAGAGGTAGATGGTGGCGAAGTCACCGCCCATAAAGGCCGCGGCGCGCTCAGTGTCGCCGCCCAGCAGCTCAATTACGCTGAAGCTGTGGCCCTTGGCCTGAAATACTCGGCCTTGTTCGATTTTGCCCAGCTGGCTGACCGCGCCATCGGCCGGGCTGAGCACCGCGCCAGGCGTGCTGTCGAGCGGGCGCGCGCCGTCTTTCAACGCGCGGGTGAAGAAGTCATTGAAGTGGGCAAAGGCGGTCAGGTCTTCGACCTGGGCTTCGCTCATATTGACCTGGTACTGCTTGGCGAACCAGCCGATCAGGCGATTCTTGAACCAGCCGGCGCGGCATTCGGCGGCGCAGCCGATCAGGCGCGAGAGCAGGTGGTGCGGCAGCACGTACTGGCTGAGGATAAACAGACGATCTTTCATGGGTATTCCTTAAACGTGGCAGGCGGTCTGGCGTGTGCTTAACGCTCGACCGGGGTGTCCGGGTGGTTGCCCCACTCGCCCCAGGAGCCGGCGTAGGCTTTCACCCGCGGGTAGCCGAGTATCTTGGCGACCAGGTAGGTAAAACCGGAGCGGTGATGGGTTTGGCAGTGGGTGATGATTTCTTTATCTGCGGTGATGCCGAGGCTGTTGAGTTGTGCCTGGATGTCCTGACGAATGCGCAGCGCACGCGCCGGGTCCATGCCCGCAGTCCATTCGAAGTTGATGGCGCCGGGGATGTGCCCGGCTTTTTGCGCCAGGGCTTTCTCGCCGCTGTATTCACCTGGCGCGCGGGCATCCCAGATGGCTAGGTCGGCAGCGCCGAGGCGGCTTTGCAGGTATTCGCGCGTCGCGGTCGGCGCGCTGTGCAGCTGCAACGCGATCGCTTTTACGCCCGCTTCTGGCACTGCGGTGCTGAGTTCGCGCTCCTCTGCGAGCCAGGCGTGCAGGCCACCGTCCAAGTAGTGATAGCGCCCGTGGCCGATCACATCCAGCAGCCAGATAAAACGCCCGGCCCAGCCGCCGCCTTCATCGTCATACAGCACATACACGGCGTCGGGGTTGTGCCCCAGCTCGCCGAATAGCTGTTCAAGCTGAGTCTGCTCCGGCAGCAAACCGGGGGCCGGTGGCTGGCCCCGTTGGGTGCGCTTGGGGTCGACAAAGCGGGCGCCTGGGATGTGTCCGGCGGCATAGCGGGCACTGCTGGTCAGGTCAACCAGGATGAGCTCGGGCGCATCTAGGCGGCTGGCCAGTTGGGCAGGTTCGATCAGCAAGGGCAACTCAGCGAAGGCGGTCATGCCAGGCCTCTTTTGACGGTAGGGGGACAGATTGTAGCGGAAAGCCTAGCGGCCGCGGTTGGCAAAGCTGGCCAGGGCCCGCTCAATGCATTGCACGGTTTTGCCGAAGCCCTGCACGCTGACATCGCTCAGCATGTGGCCGCCTTGGTCGGCGAAGATCAGCATGACCACGCGGTTGTTGCTGGCAATCGAGCGAATCAGCAGGTGTTCGCTGGGGAACAGGCTTTTCAGCGAGCCCGGCAGCATGGCAGAAAACTGCGCAATGTTGGCGGGGGTCAGCGTGAGCTGCGCCGGTGCACTGAGCAGGCGGCGCAGCACCTGGCTTTGTTGCGGGTCAAGGCTGAGGCTGGCGGCGGCTTTGTCCAGGCCGCTCTGCTGTTGGGCGATCAAACGGGTGTGGTTGCGATCCGCCAGCAGGATCAGTACACGCTGCATGCCGCAGGCCTGGAGTGCCTGATTGGCGCAGGCGGTGAGCTGCAGCACATTGGTGAACGCGCTGGGCTGTGCCAGCAGCTGCGCGCATTGTTGGCGCCACGCACTGACGACGGCGGGCTTGGGCGGTTCGACGACAGCTTGCAAGTGCCGCTCCTGCCACGGCCAGAGCAGCGCCTCGGCAGGATGCCAGAGGTCGGTAGCGGGCAGTTGGCGGGCGCTGCTAACAGCATTCTGGTGCAGTAACTGCTGCACGCTGTCGAGCGGCAGTTGCAGAAATAGGCCGGCCAGACGCTGCCAGCGCAGGCTATGTTGGCTGTTCCAGGCATAGTGCGCGGAGAGCGCCATGCCGTTGGCCAGCAGGATGCTATTGGCTGGCTGAGTCAACCAGCGGCGCAGGTTGCTGTCGGCGTCTAGGTATTGCTGTTGGTGCAATGGGTGCTCATTGTCGCGGGCGATATGCAGCGCTTTAACCAATAGGCGTCGGTCATTGACCAGCAAGCGGTAACCTTGGGTTATCCCTTCCGGTAAACGCCACTGCTCGCTGAGTGCGAGGCAAAGCTTGAGCAGGGGCACGCCCAGCAGTTCCTTTTCGACCTTGCCTGCTGCCTCGCCCTTGACCAGCACCCGTTGCTCCCACACCTCGAACAGCTCGGGGTGGGCTGCGAGCAGGGTCCAGATCGGCGCGAGAAACAACAGGCTGCCCCAGTGTACTTCCTGCCACAGCCGCGCCAGCCGCCCGGCAAACAGACCATTGGCCTGATGGCTGGCATGTTGGCTGATCAGCTGGATTTGCCTGAGGCCTTTGGGCAGTTCCTGTTCGGCTAAGGCGGGCAGGCGGCTGAGCAGGTCTTCGGTGCGTTTGATGCCAAGGCGACTGATCGCAGCTTCAAGGCTTTCGGCTTGTTCGCTGAGCCCGCTGCTTTTGCGGTTGGCCTCGCGCAGTACGCTGAGCGCCAGCGCCGGGCACTCCTGCATTAAATCCGCCAGCTCGCGCATTGAGCGATTACTGTCCGCGAGGGCGCGGCGCAGCTTCTGCAGGCTATCGCTGGAAGCAGGCAATAGCTGGCTGTCCAGCTGCTTGAGCCAGTCAGTCATCGTGCGCGGATAGTGGATAGGCTTTGGCATGCGGGTTGAGACAAGCTGGCTTTTGACCTTAACTGGCTATAGTCTCGCGCAAAACTTCCGATAAATAGAAGGGTTGTTTTGCAAAGCCCCTTTCTACCCTCTCTGGCAAGTCTCTTTCTATGGCAAAAATCATTGGCATCATTGTTGTATTCGCCAGCGTGTTGGGCGGTTTTATCCTCTCCGGTGGCCAGTTTATGGCGTTGGTTCACCCCTTCGAGATTCTGATTATCGGTGGCGCTGCACTCGGGGCTTTCCTCCAGGCCAACCCTGGCAGCGCGTTTATGCATGTGTTCAAGAAGTCGCTGAGCATGTTCGGCTCGCGCTTTACCCATGCCTACTATCTCGAAGTGCTCAAGCTGCTTTATGAAATTCTCAATAAAAGCCGCCGCGAAGGCATGATGGCCATCGAGGCCGATGTCGAAGACCCGGCTGCTAGCCCGATTTTCAGCAAGTACCCCGGCATCCTTAAAGATCAAAAGATGACCTCTTTCATCTGCGATTACCTGCGCATCATGTCCTCCGGCAACATGGCACCGCATGAGCTTGAAGGGCTGTTCGATATGGAAATCTCCAGCCTCAAGGAAGACATCGAACACCCGGCGCACGCCGTGGCCAAAGTGGCCGACGGCATGCCTGCGATGGGGATCGTGGCGGCGGTACTGGGTATCGTGATCACCATGTCGATTCTTGCCGAAGCGGACAACGCCGAGATTGGTCAGAAGGTGGGTACGGCGCTGGTGGGTACGTTCTTCGGGATTCTGGCGTCCTATGGCTTCTTCGGGCCGCTTGCTGCGGCACTGGAGCATGACGCCAAGGAAGAACTGAACGTGTACGAGGCGATTAAGGCCGGCCTGGTGGCCTCGGCTTCGGGCATGCCGCCGTCATTGGCCGTGGAGTTTTCTCGCAAGGTGTTATTCCCTGCGCACCGTCCGAGCTTCGCAGAGCTTGAACAGGCCATGCGCGGGAGCTAAGACACAGCATGGAAAATAACCAGCCGATCATCGTCAAGCGCGTTAAAAAGGTTGCCGGCGGCCACCACGGTGGTGCCTGGAAAATTGCCTTTGCTGACTTTGCCACGGCGATGATGGCGTTCTTTCTGGTGATGTGGCTGATGACCTCGGCCACGCCAGAGCAGAAAAAACTCATCTCCGGCTACTTCCAAGACCCCGTTGGCTTTTCCGAAAGCGCCAGTCCCTATGTGATAGACCTCGGCGGTACGCCAACACCTGCGCCTGATAAAACCCTCAACGATGTGCCGCAGGATGAGAAAACGCCGGCCGAAGATGTTCAGGCCGACGTCGATAAGTTGCAGGCTGAGTCCATTGCCGAAGAAGTTGAGCGCGAGCGCTTGGAGCTGTTGCTGCAGGAGCTGCAAAACAAAGTTGAAGACAATCCTCAACTGCAGAACTTCAAGGATCAAATTCTCTTTGAGATCACCCAGGATGGTCTGCGTATCCAGATCATGGATGCTGAAAATCGGCCGATGTTTGCCTCTGGGAGCGCGCAACTGCGCCCATATTTCGAAGATATTCTGCTGGCCTTGACCGACACCATCGCCGCGGTGCCGAACAAGATCAGCGTCAGCGGCCATACCGACGCCGCGCCCTTTGTCGGGCGTGGCGGGTATGGCAACTGGGAGCTGTCGGCTGATCGCGCCAATGCGGCGCGGCGCGTGCTGATTGCCGGTGGTTATGACGACGAGCAGGTGGCGCGCGTGGTGGGTTTTGCGTCTTCGGCGTTGTTTGACCGGGAAACACCGCTGAATCCAGTCAATCGGCGCATCGATATTGTTGTGCTGACGAAGAAAGCCCAGCGCGCCATCGAGGGCGACGCCGCTACCGGTACTGTGCCGGCAGCGTCTGAGGCTGCGCCCGGTGTGCCAGATGCCGTCGTGCCGGCTGAGCCGCTCCCCGATGCGCAACTGCGTGAGCGCCTGAATATTTTTGAGGAAGGTGTACTGCAGTTCGATCAGCCGCCGGAGTGAGTGGCTACTGGCAAAAGGCCGCGATGAGTCGCGGCCTTTTTTGTTGATGGCCTGCGATCCCTGCGGGCCGTCGTGGCGGGCCGTTAAAAATCGCTCCCGGCGTTTTTTCAGTACTCAGCTTCTGGCAGGCTGGCCAGGATTTGCCGATAACTGGCCATGCGCTGAGGGTGCAGGCGACCGTCTTCCAAGGCCTTGAGGAGGGCGCAGCCCGGCTCGCGGTCATGTTTGCAGTCGCGAAAGCGGCATTGCCCGATCAGCTCATGGAACTCGATAAAGCCCGCTTCAACATCATCACGGCTGACATGCACCAAGCCAAATTCGCGAATACCGGGTGAGTCAATCAGCTCGCCGCCGCCGGGGAAGTGGAACAGGCGTGCGGTCGTCGTGGTATGAGTGCCTAAGCCGGACTGTTCCGAAAGCGGCCCAACGCGGGTGTCAACATCGGGTAGCAGGCTGTTTACCAGCGAGGATTTACCCACGCCGGATTGCCCCACAAACACACTGACATGCCCGTCAAGCTGCTGCTTGAGCTGCTCCATGCCATCGCCCTGATGCGCCGATACTTCCAGCAGCTGATAACCCAGCTGGCGGTAAACGCCGAGCATGGCGTTAAGGGCTACGCCGTTTTGCTCATCAATCAGGTCGGCTTTATTCAACAGCAACAGCGGGCGAATGCCGGCGTGCTCAGCCGCGACCAAGTAGCGGTCAATCAGGTTGGCGTGCGGCTCGGGCAGCGGTGCAAAGACGATAACGAGCAGGTTGACGTTGGCGGCCACCGGCTTCAGCTGGCCGCGCGTGTCCGGACGGCACAGCTCGGTGCTGCGCGGCAGTTGCGCGACGATCACGCCAATGCCCTGATTGCCGGCGCGCCATACCACTTGATCGCCGGTGACCATGGTCGGCAGGTTGGCGCGCAGGTGGCAACGGAATACCTGGCCGGCCAGCTCGCCAACCAGCGCTTCAACTTCGACCTGTACGCCAAAGTGGGCGATGACCAGGCCCGTTTGCTCTGGGCCCAAATCGCCGCCTTCAAGAATTTGTACGGCCTGCGATTCGCGCTTGGCGGCGCGGGCGGCACGTTCGCCCTGGATTTTTTCGATACGCCAGTTTTGCCGGCGGTTGAGTTGGCGTTTGGCCATGAGTCTTCCGAGAGTTGAATTGCGCAATAAACGGTCGCGAGTCTAGCACGGGCTGCCAATTGAGCTGCTGGCGCAGCTAAACTGCGGCGCAACATTAATCGAACACTTCTGGAGTGTGCATGCGGCGCGTTGTCCGGCAATACCCGGCGTTATTGGCCCTGTGCGCGCAGTTCGGTGCGACGCTGTTGGTCGGCCTGGTGCTGTACATAGCCGTGCACGTGGCACCTTGGCGACCCACCTGGCTGGCTGTCGGCCTGACGCAAGGCGCGCTGGCGGCCGGCCTGGCGCGCTACCTGGGCTTGTCGCGCTGGTGGTGTTGGCTAAACCTGCTATTCGTCCCTGCGTTGCTGCTGAGTAATGGCGCGCCACTGCCGTCCTGGGTGTTTCTCGGTGGGTTCGTGCTGGTGCTCTTGCTCAACTGGAACAGTCTGGGTGAGCGGGTGCCGTTGTACCTGACGGGCACTGGCACTCGGCAATATCTGACGAGCGTGCTCAAAGAGCAGCCCGCGCATTTTCGCTTTGTGGACTTAGGCTGTGGTCCTGCTGGGATGCTGTTGAGCCTGGCCCGGCAGTTCCCGCAGGCGCAGTTTGTTGGCGTGGAGACGGCGCCACTGTCTTTTGCCATCGCGTGGCTACGGGCTTTGGGGCGGCATAACTGCCAGGTTCGTTATGAAAACCTCTGGCGCACCGACCTGTCGGCATTCGACGTGGTGTATTGCTTTCTCTCTCCTGCGCCGATGCCAGCGCTATGGGCCAAGGCCTGTACACAGATGCCGGTTGGCAGTCTGTTGATCAGCAACACCTTTGAGGTGCCCGGCCAGCCGGCGGATCAGCAGATCGAGTTGGGCGACTGGCGCAAGTCGTGCTTACTGCTGTGGCGCATGCGTGGCTGATGTATTCGCTACCGGCCATTGCAGTCTGCAGTGAGCGACGGCTGGGTGAGGCCGCGTCGCCGAGAAAGTGCAGTGTGCGAGTTGTGCGCGGGCACTACTCGGTTCACTCGCCCGCGCGGGCCGCGCCGAAGCGCGTTGGCTGCCAGCAGCTTGCTTATAGTCGAGCGCAGTAGTTTTTCGGCGGCCTGTTAAACTGTCAGCCTTAGCCGAGGAGCCGCGCATGCAGAACGCCAACAACCTGATCTGGATCGACCTGGAAATGACCGGTTTGGAGCCTGAAACTGACGTCATCATCGAGATGGCCACCATCGTTACCGACAGCAACCTCAACATCCTCGCTGAAGGTCCGGTGATTGCCGTGCACCAGAGTGACGAGCTGCTCGCCGGCATGGATGAGTGGAACACCCGTACCCACGGTGGCAGTGGCCTGACCCAGCGTGTGCGCGAAAGCACCATCGGCCCGGCCGAAGCGGAGGCTATGACCATTGCCTTTCTTGAACAGTGGGTGCCGAAAGGTACGTCGCCGATCTGCGGCAATAGCGTCGGTCAGGATCGGCGCTTTCTGTGTAAGTACATGCAGAATTTGGATGCCTACTTCCATTACCGCGTCCTGGATGTGTCGACCCTGAAGATCCTGGCTGGGCTATGGGCGCCGCAGGTCAAGGAATCGTTCAAGAAGCAAGGCACGCACCAGGCGCTGGATGATATCCGTGAGTCCATCGCCGAGTTGCAGCACTACCGCCAGCACTTTCTTAAAGTGTGAAGCTGAAAAAAGCCCGCTACTGCGGGCTTTTTTGTGCGCATTCAACTGTGTGCGCTACAAGCCGTGGCGGGCCAGCGCCCATTCGACATGCTCACGCACCAACTCGGATGGGTGTTCGCGCCGCGCCTTGAGCGCCTCCAGTACTGGGATGCTGGAGGGCGCATTACCTAGGCCCACTGCCAGGTTGCGCAGCCAGCGCTCATAACCGGCACGGCGCAGCGGCGAGCCTTCAGTGCGGCTGAGAAACGCCTCTTCACTCCAGCTAAACAGCTCAGCCAGCTCGGCGTTATCCAAGCGGTGGCGCGGCTGGAAGTCGCTCTGTTCAGTGGGTTTGGCGAAGCGGTTCCATGGGCAAACCATCTGGCAGTCATCGCAGCCGAACACTCGGTTGCCAATGGGCGCGCGCAGCTCGACGGGAATGGAGCCCTTGAGCTCGATGGTCAGGTAGGAAATGCAGCGCCGCGCATCCAGCACGTAAGGGCCGACAAACGCGGCGGTGGGGCAGATATCCATGCAGGCCGTGCAGCGCCCGCAATGTTCGCTGGCGTGGGGCGGGTCCACCGGCAGCGGCAGGTCAACGAACAGCTCGCCGAGGAAGAAGTAGCTGCCGGCTTTGCGATTGAGCACCAGGGTGTTCTTGCCGATCCAGCCGAGGCCTGCCTGTTCGGCGATGGCCTTCTCCAGCACGGGTGCGCTGTCGACAAAGGCGCGAAAGCCGAACGGGCCGATCTGCTGCTGGATGCGCTCGGCCAGCTGCTGCAGGCGTTTGCGGATCAGCTTGTGGTAGTCGCGGCCCAAGGCGTAGCGCGACACGTAGGCTTTCTCAGGCTGAGCGAGGCGCTGGGCCATCTGGGTGTCGCCGGGCAGGTAGTCCATACGCAGTGACACCACGCGCAGGGTGCCGGGCACCAGTTCGTCCGGATGTGAACGTTTGCTGCCGTGGGCGGCCATATAGTCCATCTCGCCCTGATAGCCCGCGTCCAGCCAGCGCTGCAGGTGCGCCTCATGTTCGCCCAGTTGTACATGGGTAATCCCAACCTGCTGAAAGCCCAGCTCGCGGCCCCAGTTTTTGATCGACTGGGCAAGGGCGGCAAGGTCAAGTGCATCACTGTTCATACGAAGGCGGGTAACCGGGGCGGAGGTGGGTATAATTCTGCCAGACATCGGAGCCCACGCATGCCGCATTCGCCTGACAATTTCCCCCTGCCGCTGTACAGCGCTGCGCAAATGCGTGAGCTGGACGCGCGGCTGATTGCTGCCGGCACGCCGGGTTTCGAGCTGATGAGTCGCGCCGCGCATGCCATCTGGCGGGCTTTGCGTCGACACTGGCCGGGCGCGGGCGTGCTGACAGTGTTGGCCGGGCGCGGCAACAATGCCGGTGACGGTTATCTGGTGGCGGCCCTGGCGCTGCGTGCGGGTTGGCGTGTGCAGGTGCTGGCGGTCGGTGATTTAGCGCAGTTGCAGGGCGATGCTGCCTTGGCCCGTGATCAGGCGCTGGCCGCCGGTGTGTCGGTGCAGCCCTGGGGTGAATGCGCCGAGCTGCAAGGCGTGGTGCTCGATGCCCTGCTCGGTACGGGGCTGCAAGGCCCGGTGCGCGAGCCGTATGCCCAGGCCATTCGCTTGTTAAATGCCAGTGAGCTGCCGGTGTTGGCGGTGGACATTCCGTCCGGGCTTTGTGCTGACACCGGTCAAGTGCTGGGTGTTACTGTGCGTGCGCAACTAACCGTGACCCTGATTGGTCTTAAGCTGGGCCTGTTTGCCGGGCAGTCAGCGGATTATTTGGGTGAATTGCAGTTTGACGATCTCCAGGCCGATGTGGCGCTGGTCGCGGCTCAAGCCTTTACCGCGCAGCGCCTGACCCTGGCAAGCTTGCCGCAGTTGCCGGCGCGTTCGCGCAGCGTACACAAGGGCCAGTTGGGCCATGTGCTAGTCGTGGGGGGCGATCGTGGTTTTGCCGGGGCTGGCTTGCTGGCGGCACAAAGCGCGCTGCGCGCCGGTGCTGGCTTGGTCAGCCTGGCGACCCGTGGCGAGCATCTGTCTGCGGCGCAGGCGCGTCTACCCGAGGTCATGGCTGCCGGTGTTGCGTCGGCTAATCAGCTCATGGCATTGGGTGAGGCTGCCAGCGTCTGGGTGGTGGGGCCTGGTCTCGGTCAGGATGCATGGGGGCGTAGCTTGTTATCGGCGGCGGCGGTCAGTCGCGCTGCGCAGGTGTGGGATGCTGACGCGCTCAACCTGCTGGCGCGAGGCCTGGTCCGGCTACCGCCTTCGACAGTGCTGACGCCGCATCCAGGCGAAGCGGCGCGGCTACTGGGTGTCAGTACCGCTGAGGTGCAGGCGGATCGTCCCGCCTCGGCGCGCGCCCTGGCGCAGCGCTACCAAACCGTTTGTGTGTTGAAAGGGGCGGGCACCTTGGTCGCCGAGTCGAACGGCGGCTTGTGGCTATGTGATCGCGGCCATCCGGTCATGGCAGGGGCCGGGCTGGGCGATGTGCTGGCCGGGCTTGTCGGTGCATTGTTGGCCCAGGGGCTGCCAGCGTTGGCGGCGGCTCAGCTGTCGGTCTACCTGCATGCTTGTGCCGGTGAGCGCTTGGCCTTGCAGGGCCGAGGTTTGGTAGCCAGTGAGTTGTGTGCGGTTATTCGTGAGTTATTGCAGGAGCAGTCTGCGTGTCTGAATTAAAGCTGTTTGCCGCTGATGAAGAAGCGATGCTGGCACTGGGGGCGGGTATCGCCAAGGTAACCGGCGGTGTGGGTGTGATTTATCTGCATGGCGATCTTGGGGCCGGCAAAACCACCCTCTCGCGCGGAATTATTCGTGGTCTTGGGCATGCTGGTGCAGTGAAAAGCCCGACCTTTACCCTCGTAGAGCCCTACGAAGTTGGCACTTTGCGCGCCTTCCATTTCGACCTATACCGCTTGGTGGATCCCGAAGAGCTGGAGTACATGGGGGTACGCGATTACTTCGATGGTGCGTCCTTGTGTTTAGTGGAATGGCCGGAGCGCGGCGCAGGCGTTTTGCCAAAGGCCGACATGGACATTACCATTAGCCCGCATAACGCAGGTCGGGCACTGCGTTTGCAGGCACACAGCGCGCAAGGCGCAGCTTGGTGTGCGGCCTTGGCCATCGAAGCATGAATATTAAATGGGGTTGGTTATGCGCATAGGCGCGCGTTTCATCGTAATTGGAGTGGCATTGGTGGGGTTGGTCGCCGATGTAATGGCCGCTTCGGATGTGCGCAGCGTGCGGCTGTGGCGAGCACCGGATAACACTCGTCTGGTGTTTGACTTGTCCGGCCCTGTGCAACACAGCGTTTTCCAGCTTTCTGCGCCTAATCGTATCGTTATTGATGTAAATGGCGCCAAGTTGGCCACTCAGCTTGAGCAGTTGGTTTTGAGTAATACCCCTATTACCGGGATGCGCTCGGCGCAGCGCACCCCCGAAGACCTGCGCGTGGTGATTGACCTGTCGTCAGCCGTCACGCCCAAAAGCTTTACCCTGGCGCCCAATCAGCAATACGGCCATCGACTGGTGGTTGACCTGTTTGACCAAGACGCTGGCGCCGCGCCACGCCTGCCGACCACCACGGTCGCCAGCGCGCCTCAGGTGCCGGTAACACCAACCCAGGCGCCGCCCAAGTTAACGCCTGTACCTAATGGCAAGCGCGACATCGTCATTGCCATCGATGCAGGGCACGGCGGCGAAGACCCCGGCGCACTATCGCCGGTCAAAGGTCAGTATGAAAAGCACGTGACTCTGGCGATTTCCAAAGAGCTGCAACGGCAGATCAATGCCGAAAAGGGTTTTCGCGCCGAGCTGGTGCGTACCGGCGACTATTTTATTCCGCTGCGTAAGCGCACCGAGATCGCCCGCAAAAAGGGCGCTGATCTGTTCGTTTCCATTCACGCTGATGCGGCGCCACGTGCGGCAGCCTTTGGTGCATCGGTGTATGCGCTGTCCGATCGCGGCGCCACCTCGGAAACTGCGCGCTGGTTGGCGGACTCGGAAAACCAGTCAGACCTGATCGGTGGCGCCGGTAACGTCAGCCTGGATGATAAAGACCGGATGCTCGCCGGTGTGTTGCTCGATCTTTCGATGACCGCCTCGCTGTCGTCCAGCCTGAACGTAGGTAATAAGGTGTTGGGCAATATGGGCCGGGTCACGCCGTTGCATAAACGGCGGGTGGAGCAGGCCGGCTTTATGGTGCTGAAGTCGCCAGATATTCCGTCGATCCTGGTAGAGACCGGGTTTATCTCCAACCCCAATGAAGCCCGCAAGCTGTCCAGTGCCAGCCATCAGCAGGCACTGGCGCGCTCGATTGTCACGGGTGTGCGGCAGTTCTTCCATGAAAACCCACCGCCCGGCACTCACGTCGCCTGGTTGCGTGATAACGGCAAAATTACCCTCGGCCCGCGTGAGCATGTGGTCAGTTCCGGCGAAAGCCTGGCGCTGATTGCTCAGCGTTATCAGGTCAGCCTGGTTGTACTGCGCAATGCCAATTCGCTGAAAAGCGATGTGATCAAGGTCGGCCAGCGCTTGCAGATCCCCGCGACTGCTCTGGCTGCGCAGCCATGAGTGACGCCGCACGTATCCAGCTGCTCAGCCCGCGGCTGGCGAACCAGATTGCTGCCGGTGAAGTGGTCGAACGCCCGGCCTCGGTCATCAAAGAACTGCTGGAAAATAGCCTGGACTCCGGTGCCAAGCGCATCGAAGTGGATGTTGAGCAGGGTGGTGTCAAGCTGCTCAAGGTGCGTGACAACGGCAGTGGCATCTCCTCGGATGACCTGCCGCTGGCGCTGGCGCGTCACGCCACCAGTAAAATCCGTGAACTGGAAGACCTGGAGCAGGTGATGAGCCTGGGCTTTCGTGGCGAGGCCCTGGCGTCGATCAGCTCGGTCGCTCGCCTGACCCTGACCTCACGCACCGCCGATGCTGAACAGGCTTGGCAGGTAGAGACCGAAGGTCGCGACATGCAGCCGCGCGTTCAGCCCGCTGCGCACCCTGTTGGTACCTCGGTGGAGGTGCGCGACCTGTTCTTCAACACCCCAGCACGGCGCAAGTTTCTCAAGACCGAAAAAACCGAATTCGATCACCTGCAGGAAGTGATCAAACGCCTGGCCCTGGCGCGTTTCGATGTAGCTTTCCATCTGCGTCATAACGGTAAAACCGTGCTGGGTCTGCATGAGGCGCCGGATGAGCAGAGCCGCGCACGGCGGGTGGCGTCGGTCTGCGGCCCAGCATTTCTCGAGCAGGCGTTGCCGATTGATATTGAGCGCAATGGCCTGCATCTGTGGGGCTGGGTTGGCTTGCCGACTTTTTCCCGCAGTCAGGCGGACTTGCAGTACTTCTACGTGAACGGGCGTATGGTGCGCGACAAGCTGGTCGCCCACGCAGTGCGTCAGGCTTACCGCGACGTGTTGTTCAACGGTCGTCATCCGACCTTCGTGCTGTTTTTGGAAATCGACCCCTCGGTGGTCGATGTCAACGTGCACCCGACCAAGCATGAAGTGCGCTTCCGTGACGGGCGCATGGTCCATGACTTCCTTTACGGCACCTTGCATCGCGCATTAGGCGAGGTGCGTCCGAAAGATCAGCTGGCAGCCCCAGCGACGGTCAACGAGATGCTGCGCCCCACCGGTCAGGCGGCGGGTGAGTTTGGCCCGCAGGGGGAAATCGGCCTGGCTGCCAGCTTGCTAAAGCCTGCGCCCGCCGCCTCGGTGTGGCGCTCGCCGGGTGCGGGCTATCAGGGCGCTCGTCCTGAGGCGGCCTTGTCGGCAGCAGAAGCCCAGGGCGCTTATCGTGAGTTCTTCTCACCGATGGCCACTGCGCCGGCTCCTGCAGGGCTGCCGGATGCACAGGGCGACATTCCCCCTCTGGGCTATGCCATTGCTCAGCTCAAAGGCATCTACATCCTGGCTGAGAACGTTCAAGGGCTGGTGGTGGTGGACATGCACGCCGCCCATGAACGCATCACTTACGAGCGGCTTAAGGTGGCCATGGCCAGCGAAGGCCTGCGCGGCCAGCCGTTGCTGGTGCCGGAGTCGATTGCCGTCAGCCAGCGTGAAGCGGACTGCGCCGAAGAACATGCCGAGTGGTTCCAGCGGCTTGGCTTTGAGTTGCAGCGTTTGGGCCCGGAAACCCTGGCGATTCGGCAGATCCCTGCATTGCTCAAGCAGGCCGAAGCCACTCGTCTGGTGCAGGATGTGCTTGGTGACTTACTCGAATACGGCACCACTGACCGCATTCAGGCACACCTCAACGAGCTGCTCGGCACCATGGCGTGCCACGGCGCTGTGCGCGCCAACCGACGTCTCACGCTGCCGGAAATGAATGCCTTGCTGCGTGATATGGAGCACACCGAACGCAGTGGTCAATGCAATCATGGGCGTCCAACCTGGACGCAGATGGGCATGGACGACCTCGATAAGCTGTTCCTGCGCGGCCGCTAAGCGTCGCGCCATTTAGAGGTTTTTCAGCATGTCCGAGCGCCTGCCTCCGGCGATTTTTCTGATGGGCCCAACTGCGGCCGGTAAAACCGATCTGGCTATCGAGTTGGCGCGGGTGCTGCCCTGCGAGTTGATTAGCGTGGATTCGGCGCTGATTTACCGCGGTATGGACATCGGCACGGCCAAGCCGGATAAGGCGACATTGGCCGAGTTTCCACATCGTTTGATCGATATCCGTGACCCGGCTGAGAGCTACTCGGCGGCAGAGTTTCGTAGCGACGCGTTGGCGGCGATGGCTGAGATCACAGCGCGTGGGCGCATCCCGCTGCTGGTCGGCGGCACCATGATGTATTTCAAAGCATTGCTCGAGGGCTTGGCGCAGATGCCTAGCGCTGATGCAGCGCTGCGAGCTACGCTGGAGGCGCGTGCGCAGCATGAGGGTTGGAGGGTGTTGCATGCTGAGTTGCATGCGGTCGATCCTGAGTCAGCGGCGCGTATTCACCCCAATGACCCGCAGCGTCTGATTCGCGCTCTTGAGGTCTACCATGTGAGTGGCGAAAGCATGACGGCCCATCGCCTGCGCCAGGCGGCAGAAAATACTGCGGGCGGCGCATCGGCGGGCAGTCAATTCCCCTATACTGTCGCGCAACTGGCCATTGCCCCGGCGCAAAGGCAGCTGTTGCATGAGCGAATTGCCCTGCGATTTCGTTTGATGTTGGAACAGGGGTTGGTTGCCGAGGTCGAAGGTCTGCGTCAGCGAAGTGACTTACACGTTGGCTTGCCGTCTATACGGGCGGTAGGTTACCGGCAAGTCTGGGATTACCTGGATGGCAACTTTGACGCTGAGCAGATGCAGGAGCGCGGCATTATCGCCACGCGCCAGCTGGCCAAGCGACAGTTCACCTGGTTGCGTGGCTGGCCACAGGATGTGCATTGGCTTGGCAGTGCTGACTGTGACAATCTGCCGCGTGCCTTGAAATACTTGGCAGCGGTCTCCATATTGAACTGAGACCTTGCCGTTGGCCGTCTATCCTTGGGGGTATGACGGCCTTAAGCCGTTTACTGACTTACTAAAATTACTGAAAATTGATCCTTAAAGGAGTGCGGCACATGTCAAAAGGGCATTCGCTACAAGACCCTTACCTGAATACCTTGCGTAAGGAACGCGTCCCCGTTTCTATTTATCTGGTCAACGGCATCAAGCTGCAAGGCCAGATCGAATCGTTTGACCAGTTTGTGATTCTGCTGAAAAACACCGTCAGCCAAATGGTTTACAAGCATGCAATTTCCACTGTGGTGCCTAGCCGCCCGGTGCGTTTGCCGAGTGCGAGTGAAACCGAGCAAGCTGAAGCTGAGCTGGGTAACGCTTAATTTAGGAGGCTGCATTGTTCTTCGAGCGCCATGAAGGTGGAGATCGGGCCATTTTGGTTCATCTGGACGGCCAAAATCCTGAGGTGCGCGAAGATCCGCAGGAGTTTCAGGAGCTAGCGCTTTCCGCTGGCGCTGAAACTGTCGCGTTTTTCAGTATCCCAAGCAATCGGCTTACAGCTAAGTACCTGATCGGCAGCGGCAAGGTTGAAGAGTTACGTGACCAGGTCAAAGCCTGTGAAGCTGACCTGGTTATCTTCAATCATGTGCTAACGCCCAGCCAGGAGCGCAACCTTGAGCGCGCGTTCGAGTGTCGCGTGCTCGATCGTACGGGGCTGATCCTCGATATTTTCGCCCAGCGGGCGCGTACCCATGAAGGCAAGTTGCAGGTCGAGCTGGCCCAACTCGATCACATGAGTACGCGGTTGGTGCGCGGCTGGACCCACCTTGAGCGGCAAAAAGGTGGTGTCGGCCTGCGCGGCCCGGGTGAGACGCAGTTAGAAACCGACCGTCGCCTGTTGCGCGTGCGCATTCGCCAGATCAAGCAGAAGCTTGAAAAGGTGCGTAGCCAGCGCGAGCAAGCGCGGCGCGGTCGCCAGCGTGCCGATATACCTTCGGTATCACTGGTGGGCTACACCAACGCCGGCAAATCCACCCTGTTCAACGCTTTGACCACCTCCGACGTTTACGCGGCCGACCAGTTGTTCGCCACCCTTGATCCTACTTTGCGTCGTCTGGAGCTGGATGACCTGGGGCCGATTGTCTTGGCGGATACCGTAGGGTTTATCCGGCATTTGCCGCATAAGCTGGTCGAAGCCTTTCGCGCGACGCTTGAGGAGTCGAGCAATTCCGACCTGCTGCTGCACGTGATCGATGCTCATGAGCCCGAGCGTGATCAGCAGATTGAGCAAGTGTTGGCGGTGCTGGGTGAGATTGGTGCGCAGGACCTGCCGATGCTTGAGGTGTACAACAAGCTCGATTTGCTTGAGGGCGTTGAGCCGCAAATTCAGCGCGACGCTAACGGCAAGCCGCAGCGGGTCTGGCTGTCGGCGCGTGATGGGCGTGGTTTGCCGCTGTTGCGTCAGGCCATTGCTGAGCTGTTGGGGCATGACCTGTTTGTCGGTACATTGCAGTTGCCGCAGGAGCTTGCTCGTATGCGTGCTCAGTTTTATGCGTTAGGCGTAGTGCAGGGCGAGTCTTATAGTGACGATGGCAGCAGTCTGTTGGCCGTGCGTTTGCCGCGTATTGAGTTGAATCGACTGGCCAGTCGCGAGGGGCTCAAGCCGCAGGAATTTATCGAGCAACACACTTTGCAATAAAGCCTGCGCCAGCGACTTTGCCGCTGGCAGCATGCATTCTGTAGCATTGGCGGACGCGTCGTGAGCGCGTCTTTGCTTTATCAGATGGAGAGCGCTATGGCTTGGAATGAGCCGGGTGGCAACTCGAATAATCAGGACCCATGGGGTGGCCGTAAAAACGGTGATCGCAAGGGGCCGCCGGATATCGACGAGGCCTTCCGCAAGCTGCAGGAGAGCCTGAATGGGTTGTTCGGTGGCGGTAAGAAACGAGGCAGTGATTCAAGCTCGGGCAGCGGTGGCGGCTTTGGTCTGCTGCTAGTGGGCCTTGGGCTGTTGGCTGCGGTTTGGCTGTACAGCGCGATCTACGTCGTCGACGAGCAGGAGCAAGCCGTGGTGCTGCGCTTCGGCAAGTACTACGAAACGGTCGGCCCAGGTCTGAATATTTATTTCCCGCCGATTGATCGTAAGTTCCAGGAAAACGTCACCCGCGAGCGTGCTTACAGCAAGCAGGGGCAGATGTTGACTGAAGACGAGAACATCATCGAAGTGCCGCTGACCGTGCAGTATCGGGTTAGCAACTTGCAGGATTTCGTCCTCAACGTTGATCAGCCGGAAGTCAGCCTGCAGCATGCGACCGACAGTGCTGTGCGTCACGTAGTGGGTTCGACCGAGATGGATCAGGTGCTCACCGAGGGTCGTGAGTTGATGGCCAGTGAGGTCAAGGACCGCTTGCAGCGCTTCCTCGACAACTATCGCACCGGTATCACCGTTACTCAGGTTAACCTGCAAAGTGCGGCGGCGCCGCGTGAAGTGCAGGAAGCCTTCGATGACGTGATCCGCGCCCGTGAAGACGAGCAGCGTGAGAAGAATCAGGCGGAAACCTACGCCAATGGTGTGGTGCCGGAAGCCCGTGGCCAGGCGCAGCGCCTGATTGAGGACGCCAGTGGTTACCGTGACGAAGTGGTTTCCCGCGCCCAGGGTGAGGCGGATCGCTTTACGGCCTTGGTCACTGAGTACCGCAAGGCGCCGGAAGTCACGCGTGAGCGTCTGTATCTGGACACCATGCAAGAGCTGATGAGCAATACCAGCAAGGTGTTGGTGACTGGCGACAAGGGGCAGAACAACCTGCTTTATCTGCCGCTGGATAAGATGATTGATGGTCGCAGTTCGTCTGCGTCTAGCTCGATATCGGGTACTGCGGGTACTGCAGACGCGGGTTCTCGGGTAGCCATCGATCCGCGTCAGGTTGAGCTGCGTACAAGGGAGAGCCGTTGATGAGCAATAAATCGCTGATCGCCCTTATTGTTGGCGTCGTGCTGGCGATCGTCGCCTGGAACAGCTTCTATATCGTGGCGCAAACTGAGCGTGCGGTGCTGTTGCAGTTCGGTCGTATTGTCCAGCCCGATGTGCAGCCGGGCCTGCATGTGAAAATTCCTTACGTCAATCAGGTGCGTAAATTCGACGCGCGTCTGCTGACGTTGGATTCCACCAGTTCGCGTTTCCTCACCTTGGAAAAGAAAGCGTTGATGGTTGACGCCTTTGCCAAGTGGCGAGTACTGGATGCCGAGCGTTTCTACACCGCAACCTCCGGTATGAAGCAGATTGCCGACGAGCGTCTGGCACGTCGTCTTGAAGCATCGCTGCGTGACCAGTTCGGTAAGCGCACTCTGCATGAGTCTGTGTCCGGTGAGCGCGATGCGTTGATGGCTGATGTAACCGCTTCCTTGAACCGCGCAGCACAGAAGGAGCTGGGCATCGAGGTGGTGGATGTGCGCGTTAAGGCCATCGATCTGCCGAAAGAAGTAAACCGCAGCGTGTTCGACCGTATGAGCTCTGAGCGTGAGCGTGAGGCTCGTGAGCATCGCGCCAAGGGTAAGGAGCTGGCTGAAGGTATTCGTGCCGACGCCGATCGTCAGCGTCGCGTGTTGTTGGCTGATGCCTACCGTCAGGCTGAAGAGCTGCGTGGCGCGGGTGACGCTCAGGCTGCTGCGATTTACTCCAAAGCTTACGGCATGGACCAAGAGTTCTATTCGTTCTATCGCAGCCTAAGGGCTTATCGCGAGAGCTTCGCGGATAAGCGTGACGTGCTGGTGCTGGATCCGAGTAGCGACTTCTTCCGTTATTTGGAGAAGTCCAAGCCCTAAGTCATCGCCCCGGCGGGCAGCCGTCGGGGTGATCCTTATTGAAAACGTGGTATGATGCCGCAGCCGGGATAAGCCCGGCTTTTTTGCGTCTGTGGGAAGCATGTGGCGTCGGTGAGGCATCGCGTTCCGTCTCGCGCGGGTGCCTGAAGGCTTCGTCGCATTTATTTCGCAGCATGGGCGCAAAGGTTTTGACTACTGATGCAGTTGTCTGATTGATAGCTGCGTCTGCTGGGGTTGACCGGCATGCTGCCGGGAACAACTGTCCTTTATTGGTATTACTCAAGGCTTGTGCCGCCCGGTTCAAGAGGGGAATGGCGAAATGGCAACGGTAGACCGCTGGCTTCTGCCAGATGGCATCGAAGAAGTACTGCCGCCGTACGCGGGGCGTATTGAAGTGGCGCGCCGCCAGGTGTTGGATCTGTTCCAGCGCTGGGGCTATGAATTCGTGGTCACGCCGCATATCGAATACTTGGAGTCGCTGTTGACCGGCGCAGGCCAGGATCTCGACTTGCGTACCTTTAAAGTGACTGACCCGCTGTCCGGACGGCAGATGGGCTTTCGTGCAGACATTACGCCGCAGGTGGCGCGCATCGATGCGCATACCCTGCGTCGTGAGGGGCCGAGCCGCCTGTGCTACGCCGGTAGTGTGGTGCACGCCCAGCCGCGAGCGCTGACGACTTCGCGCAGCCCGATCCAGCTGGGTGCCGAGTTGTATGGTGATGCCAGTCCGGCCAGCGATGTGGAAGTGATCAGTCTGCTGGTCAATACCCTGGAGCTGGCTGCGGTGCCGGATGTGCACATGGACCTTGGCCATGTCGGCATCTATCGTGGCCTGGCGCGTGCGGCCAAATTGTCTGGTGAGGTCGAGCAGCAGCTGTTCGATGCGCTGCAGCGCAAGGCGATGGATGAGGTCGTTGAACTGACCGAAACGCTGCCGGATGACCTGTGCAAGATGCTGCGCGCGCTCAGCGAGTTGTGTGGCGGTCGTGAAGTGCTGGACCTGGCTCAGGCCTGTTTGGTCGATGCGCCGGACGATGTGCATGCGGCGCTGGATGACTTGATGGCGATTGCCGATGCGCTGAGCTTGCGCTACCCGGAATTACCGCTGTACTTCGATCTGGGCGAGCTGCGCGGCTATCACTACCACACCGGCGTAGTGTTCGCGGCCTTTGTCCCAGGGGTGGGTTATGCCATTGCCCAAGGCGGTCGCTATGACGACATCGGCGCTGATTTTGGTCGCGCGCGTCCGGCAACAGGCTTCTCCACAGACCTGAAAACCCTGGTAAGCCTGGGGCAGATGCAGTTGGGTGACGAGCCTGCCGGTATCTGGGCCCCGGATAATCATGATGTGTTTTTGTGGCAGGCGATTGTGCGCTTGCGCCAGGACGGTCAGCGCGTGGTTCAGGCGTTGCCTGGGCAGGTCGCGGCTGACGCCGAGGCTGCAGGTTGTGATCGTCAGTTGTTGTTGCGTGATGGCCGCTGGCAGTTGGCTGCGCTGACAGCCTGAGCGGTCGTGCGAAAAGTTTCCGTCGGCTATGGCCGGCATCCAGTTTGCGAAGAGGGTTAGTGTTATGGGTAAGAATGTCGTAGTCCTGGGTACCCAGTGGGGCGATGAAGGTAAAGGCAAGATCGTCGACCTGCTCACTGAACAGGCTGCAGCTGTTGTGCGTTATCAGGGTGGCCACAATGCTGGCCACACCCTGGTAATCGACGGCGAAAAAACCGTTCTGCACCTGATCCCCTCCGGCATCCTGCGCGAAAACGTGCAGTGCCTGATCGGCAACGGCGTGGTGGTTGCGCCTGATGCGCTGATGCGTGAAATCATCAAGCTGGAAGAGAAGGGTGTGCCGGTGCGTGAGCGTCTGCGTATCAGTCCGTCCTGCCCGCTGATCCTGCCGTACCACGTGGCCCTTGATCAGGCCCGTGAGAAAGCCCGTGGCGATGCCAAGATCGGCACCACCGGCCGTGGCATTGGCCCGGCTTACGAGGACAAGGTTGCGCGCCGCGGTCTGCGCATTGGCGACCTGTTCCACCGTGAGCGTTTCGCTGCCAAGCTCGGTGAGCTGCTGGATTACCACAACTTTGTATTGGTCAATTACTACAAAGAGCCGGCCATCGACTTCCAGAAGACGCTCGACGAGTGCATGGAATACGCCGAGCTGCTCAAGCCGATGATGACCGATGTGACCGCCGTGCTCCACGATATGCGTCGTGAGGGTAAGGACATCATGTTCGAAGGCGCGCAGGGTTCGCTGTTGGATATCGACCACGGCACCTACCCCTACGTCACCAGCTCCAACACCACGGCGGGCGGTATCGCCACCGGTTCCGGTTTTGGTCCGATGTACCTGGATTACATCCTCGGTATCACCAAGGCCTACACCACTCGTGTCGGTTCGGGCCCGTTCCCGACTGAGCTGTTCGACGAAACCGGCGCGTTCCTCGCCAAGCGTGGCCACGAGTTCGGCTCCACCACCGGTCGCGCGCGTCGTTGCGGTTGGTTTGATGCGGTGATCCTGCGTCGCGCCATCGAGATCAACAGCATCTCCGGCCTGTGCCTGACCAAGCTCGATGTGCTTGACGGTCTTGAGACCATCCGTATCTGCGTGGGCTACAAAGACCAGAACGGTGATGTGCTGGTTGATGCGCCGACGGATGCCGACAGCTACCTGGGGCTGCAGCCGGTTTACGAGGAGCTGCCAGGCTGGAGCGAGTCGACCCTGGGGGCGAAAACCCTGGAAGAGCTGCCAGCTGCGGCGCGTACCTACATCAAGCGTGTGGAAGAGCTGGTCGGTGCGCCGATTGATATCGTTTCTACCGGCCCGGATCGCAACGAGACTATTGTGTTGCGTCATCCGTTTGCCTGATAGTCACAGGCAGTGCACAAAGGGTCGCCAATTGGCGGCCCTTTGTTGTTTTTGGTCCGCGTAAAAATATCCGGGCTAGCCTTTATAAATCAGTTTCCCCGCCGCTATAGGCATTACTGTTGTCAGGAGTGTCTGCCGTGTTTGCCATTATTTCTGTGCTGCGTAGTCGTTTGTTGTTGCCGGTGTTTCTCGCGCTGGGCGTGGCCTTGCTGGTGCAGGTTGTCGTGGCGGTGGCGTTAACCCGTGCCACGGTGGCAACCCTTGAGGCGGATCTGGCCAAGGGTATGCAGGCCGATACGGCGCGCCTGGTGGATGAGTTGACTAAGGCGGGTGATGAGGTGCGCGGCGGGCTTGACAGCCTGTCCGCCAGCACTGAAGCGCAGTTGGCCAAAGGCCTTTCCGCCCGGCTTGCTGAGGAGCAAGTGCAGATTCGCGGGGTGCTGGACAGCAACCTCAAGCGTTCCGCGGATGAGTTGGCGCAGCTGTTGTCGGCTGTTGCGCCCAAGGCGATCTGGGACGCCGATGTGCCGGCGCTAACAGAGTTGGCGCGCGGTGCCCATCGCAATCCTGCAGTGTTGTTTGCGGTGTACCTCGATGCGCAAGGCGCGCGGCTGACGCGTCACCTCAATCGGCAGGATTCCCGCGTGCGTACGTTGATGGCCAAAGGCGAAGGTGACGGCGCGCTGGATAAGGTCTTGCAGGCTGCCGCCAATGATCCGGGTGTGTATATCGCTGAGGCGATGATCAGTCCGATGGGCTCGGATATTGGCAAGGTTCTTTTGGGTGTTTCCACTGCGTCGGTGGATGAGGAGCTGGCGAAGCTGGATCAGCGTTTCGTCAGCCTGATCGACAGCAGTGGGCAGTTGGTTTCCGACAGTTTGAGTGGCGCGGCCACCAGCAGTGCGGACGCCCTGGCTGCGCGGTTGAGCGTGGCGCGTGAGGCGGCCGGCGGCATGGAGCAGAGCAGTCGCGAGGTGGTGCAGCAAGCCGCAGCCGGTTTGCGCTGGAACATCAGTATGGGCCTGGTGGTGGTCGCGGTTTTGATTCTGCTGGTGTTGGCGTTGGTGCTGGGGCGGCGAGTGGTCAGCAAGCTGCATACATTGATTGCGGTGCTGAATGACTGGGCAGCGGGTGAGGGTGATTTGACTCGCCGGGTCGAGCTCAATAGTCGCGATGAGATCGGCGACATGGCCGCAGCAGTCAATCGCTTCGTTGCGAAGTTGCAGCCGATTGTGCGCGAGGCGGGGGAGGTGGCATCACTCACCGGGCAGGAAATCCGCAATCTGGCTTCGCGCAGTGCGGCGGCCGAGGCGGCGGCCGAGCGTCAGCGTGATGAAGTAGCGGGCAGTTTGCAGGCGCTGGCGGAAATGGCAGGCGAGGCGCAGGCGGAAAGCCAGGCCATGCGCGAGGCATTGCAGCGCGTTGGCGCTATTCGCCAGGCAGCAGATGACAATGCCGCCATTGCGCTGCGGGTGGGTGGCTCGATTGAAGAGCTGGTGTTGCGCGTCGAGACCGGCGCGGCAGTTATTGAGCGGCTGGCCAAGCAAAGTGAGCAAATCGAAGTGGTGCTGACCGTCATTCGCTCAATCGCCGAGCAAACCAATCTTCTTGCCCTGAATGCGGCCATTGAGGCGGCGCGGGCAGGCGAGAGTGGTCGTGGTTTTGCTGTGGTAGCGGATGAGGTGCGCGCGCTGGCCAGCAAGACGCAGCAATCCACTGGAGATATCCAGACCCATATCGGCGCACTGCAGCAGGGTGCGCGCGAGGCGGTTGAGGCGATTGGGCAGGCGGGCAAGCAGGCGGATCAAGGCTTGGCTGCATTGCGTGAAAGTGCGCGCGTGCAGCAGTCGGTACGTGAGGCGGTAGAGGAGGTGCATGGTGCTATCAATGCGGCGACCGAGGCGGCGGCGCACCAGGCTGAAGGGGCGGATGCCGTACGTGGGCGCGTTGAGGTGATCCATGTCGAGGCGCAGCGGGCGGCTGAAGCTGTAGCGGCGACGGCTAACAGTGGTCGCGTGCTGGATGGCCTGGCGAAGAAACTTAAATCCAGTTTGGGGCAGTTTCGCGTTTAAGCCTGATTCGGCGGGCATGTATGCATGCCCGCTGTATTGATTGCGTGGTGATGGATTAAATCGCAGGCAATAAAAAACCGAGCCAGCGGCTCGGTTTTTTGAATTGGTGCCCAGGAGAAGACTCGAACTTCCACGACCGTAAGGTCACCAGCACCTGAAGCTGGCGTGTCTACCAATTTCACCACCTGGGCATTGATTGCAAAACTTGCTTATTTGCTATCAACTACAACTTGGTTAACTTCGTTTCCCGTCGTTGTGGCGCGCATAATACGGATCGAGTTTTTACTTGTAAACCCCTGTTGTTAAAAAATTTTATTCTGTGTGCCGGGCTGACCTGGACAGTGGTTTCGCGCTTCAATAGGCACATGGCAAACCGAATTTGTGTAGATAAGGTGAATTACCTCTAATGGCCGATTGGCAATCCCTCGATCCCGAGGCCGCTCGTGAAGCGGAAAAATACGAAAACCCCATTCCAAGTCGCGAGCTGATCCTGCAGCACTTGTCTGACCGTGGCTCCCCGGCGAGCCGTGAAGAGCTGGCCGATGAGTTTGGCATGGCCACTGAAGAGCAGCTCGAAGCGCTGCGTCGTCGTCTGCGCGCTATGGAACGCGATGGTCAACTGATCTATACCCGTCGCGGCACCTATGCCCCGGTAGACAAGCTCGACCTTATTCTGGGTCGCGTCAGCGGGCATCGTGATGGCTTTGGCTTTCTGGTGCCGGATGACGGCAGTGATGATTTGTTCCTGAGCCCTGCGCAAATGCGTCTGGTGTTCGATGGCGACCGTGCGCTGGCGCGCGTGTCTGGCCTCGATCGTCGTGGTCGCCGTGAAGGCGCCGTGGTTGAAGTAATCTCCCGTGCTCATGAAAGCATCGTTGGTCGTTATTACGAAGAAAGCGGTGTTGGCTTTGTAGTCGCCGATAACCCGAAGATTCAGCAGGAAGTGCTGGTAACACCAGGGCGCAATGCCGGCGCCAAGCAAGGTCAGTTCGTTGAGGTAAAAATCACCCACTGGCCGACCACGCGTTTCCAGCCCCAGGGTGATGTGGTTGAAGTGGTGGGTAACTATATGGCGCCGGGCATGGAAATCGACGTTGCCCTGCGCAGCTACGATATTCCACATGTCTGGCCAGAGGCTGTAGAAAAAGAGGCGCGCAAACTCAAGCCGGAAGTCGAGGAGAAGGACAAAGAGAAGCGCATCGATTTGCGCCATCTGCCGTTCGTGACCATCGACGGTGAAGACGCTCGCGACTTCGATGACGCGGTGTATTGCGAGAAAAACGGCAGTAACTGGCGCTTGTTCTCCGGTGGCTGGAAGCTCTATGTAGCCATCGCCGACGTTTCCCATTATGTGAAGATCGACTCGGCGCTCGATGCTGAAGCGCAAGTACGCGGCAACTCGGTGTACTTCCCGGAGCGGGTTATCCCGATGCTGCCGGAAGAGTTATCCAACGGCCTCTGCTCGCTGAACCCGCATGTTGATCGCCTGGCCATGGTTTGCGAGGTCAGTATCTCGAAAACCGGCAAGATGACCGATTACCAGTTTTATGAGGCGGTGATCCATTCCCATGCCCGCCTGACCTACAACAAGGTCAGTGCGATGCTTGAGCAGCCCAAGAGCAGCGAAGGCAAGGAGCTGCGCAGCGAGTACAAAGAAGTGCTGCCGCACCTCAAGCAGCTCTATTCGCTGTACCAAGTGTTGCTGGCGGCGCGTCATGAGCGCGGCGCGATTGATTTTGAAACCCAGGAAACCCGGATTATTTTCGGTGCTGGGCGCAAGATCGCAGAAATTCGCCCAACTCAGCGCAACGACGCGCACAAGTTGATCGAGGAGTGCATGTTGGCTGCCAACGTGGCCACCGCCGCCTTTATGCAGAAGCATGAAATTCCGGCGCTGTACCGCGTGCATGATTGCCCGCCGCCAGAGCGTGTGGAAAAGCTCAAGGCATTCCTCACCGAGCTGGGCTTGTCACTGCATCGCGGTAAATCCAAAGACGGTCCAGCGCCGAAGGACTACCAGCTGCTGCTCGAGAGTATTCGTGACCGGCCGGATTATCACTTGATCCAGACCGTGATGCTGCGCTCGCTGAGTCAGGCAGTTTATAGCGCGGACAATCAGGGCCACTTCGGCCTGAATTACGAGGCGTACGCGCACTTCACCTCGCCCATTCGCCGCTACCCGGATCTGCTGATTCACCGGGCTATTCGCAGCGTGATTCGCTCTAAGCTTGATACGCCGCACGTCAAGCGTGCTGGCGCGACGATCATGCCGCGTGCGCGAATTTATCCATACGACGACGCCATCCTTGAACAGCTCGGCGAGCAGTGCTCGATGTCTGAGCGTCGTGCCGATGAAGCAACCCGCGATGTGGTGAACTGGCTCAAGTGCGAGTTTATGAAGGATCGCGTTGGTGAAACCTTCCCGGGTGTGATCACGGCTGTTACGGGTTTTGGTTTGTTCGTCGAGCTGAAAGATATTTATGTCGAAGGTCTGGTGCACGTCACCGCCTTGCCGGGCGATTACTACCACTTCGACCCCGTGCATCACCGCTTGGCGGGTGAGCGCAGTGGGCGCAGCTTCCGTTTGGGCGACAGCGTTGAGGTCAAGGTTATGCGTGTCGATCTCGACGAGCGCAAGATTGACTTTGAACTGGCTGAAGGTAAAACGGCCATGCCGGTCGGTCAGCGTCGCGGCGGTTTTGAGTCGGCGGCGGGTAAAACTGGTCGTCGTGGCGAGCGTGCCGCGCCAGGCAACACCGATGTAGAAAAGAGCCGCGCGCTGAAGAAGTCGCTGCTCAGTGATTCCAAGGGCAAAACCATTAAGAGCACGGCCAAGGGTGAGTCGGCTAAGCCGGCGAGCAAGGCGGGTGCGCATCGCAAAGGCGCCTCTGCTGGCGGTGCGGCGAGCACTGCGGGTCCGCGCAAGCGTAAGGCGAAGTCATGAGTCAGCTGGAAAAGATCTACGGCGTTCACGCGGTGGAGGCGCTTCTGCGTCATCACCCGAAGCGGGTTAAGCAAATTTGGTTGGCCGAAGGGCGCAATGATCCGCGGGTTCAAGTACTGCTGGCGCTGGCGGCGGATGCGCGAGTGGCTGTCGGTCAATGCGAGCGCCGCGAGATGGATGCCTGGGTCGAAGGTGGTGTGCATCAGGGCGTAGTCGCGGATGTCAGCCCCAGCCAGGTATGGGGTGAGGCGATGCTCGATGAGCTGCTTGACCGTACCGAGGGCGCGCCCTTGTTGCTGGTGCTTGATGGCGTGACCGATCCGCACAACCTCGGGGCCTGTCTGCGGACCGCTGATGCGGCCGGGGCGCTGGCCGTGATTGTGCCGAAGGACAAGTCGGCCACGCTCAACGCTACCGTGCGTAAAGTCGCTTGCGGTGCAGCTGAGGTGATTCCGCTTGTAGCGGTGACTAACCTGGCGCGCAGTCTGGAGAAACTTCAGCAGCGCGGCTTGTGGGTCGTCGGTACGGCCGGCGAGGCGGAGCAGGAGTTGTATGAGCATGACCTGACTGGGCCGACCGTGCTGATCATGGGGGCGGAAGGCAAGGGAATGCGCCGCCTGACCCGCGAGCATTGTGATTATCTGGTGAAGTTGCCGATGGCGGGCAGCGTCAGCAGTCTCAACGTCTCGGTTGCCACCGGTGTTTGCCTGTTTGAAGCTTTGCGTCAGCGCAAGGCTGTCAGTAAGAAGTAGCGCGTGTGCCGGGCGCTCAAGGGCGCTCGGTACTGTCGAGTCGCCGGTCTGGGTGTCTTGGGTTAGTGCTTAATTGTTCAAATAATCACCAGTTAACCTTGCGTGCGCCGGGGGGCTTCACTAGAATGCGGCCCCTTGCCGTGATGGCAGGCGTTTTCGCGCCTTTCTGTTTCAGCAAGACAAACAAGTGAAATTCACTCCTTGCCTGACCGCATTTCGCGGCAGGCTACAACCCGTAAGGAGCATTTATGCGTCATTACGAAATCATCTTTCTGGTTCACCCGGACCAGAGCGAGCAAGTCGGCGGCATGGTTGAGCGTTACACCAAGCTGATCGAAGAAGACGGCGGCAAGATTCACCGCCTGGAAGATTGGGGCCGTCGCCAGCTGGCTTACGCCATCAACAACGTCCACAAAGCTCACTACGTGATGCTTAACGTTGAGTGCACCGGTAAAGCCCTGGCTGAGCTGGAAGACAACTTCCGTTACAACGATGCCGTGATCCGTAACTTGGTCATCCGCCGCGACGAGGCCGTTACTGACCAGTCCGAGATGCTCAAGGCCGAAGAAAACCGCAGTGAGCGCCGTGAGCGTCGTGACCGTCCTGAAAACGCCGATTCTGCTGATGGCGATGACAGCGACAACAACGACAGCGACAACGCTGACGAGTAATCCACGGATCTATTGAGGAGCCACTCTCATGGCACGTTTCTTCCGTCGTCGTAAATTCTGCCGTTTCACCGCAGAAGAAGTGAAAGAGATCGATTTCAAAGATCTCAACACGCTGAAAGCTTACATCTCGGAAACCGGCAAGATCGTTCCTAGCCGTATTACCGGTACTAAGGCTCGTTATCAGCGTCAGCTGGCTACCGCTATCAAGCGCGCCCGCTTCCTGGCCCTGCTGCCTTACACCGACAGCCACGGCCGCTGAGACCGGATGTTCGACAAGAAGTAAGGGATAAATTGCATGCGCGCCTTAGCTGAATTCATTATGCGCGGTCGTATGCAGGCCACTCTCGTAGTGGTGGTATCTGCGGCATTGCCGCTGCTGTTCTGGTTAAGTGCTGCCGCTGGAAGCCTGGTGCTTCTGCGGCGCGGTTGGAGTGATGCCTTTGGTATCCTCGCCTGGGCCCTGCTGCCGGCTATTGGCTGGTGGTATTTTGGTGAGCCGCGCACCCTGTTGGTGTTGCTCGGTGCGCTGGGATTAGCGTTGTTGTTGCGCGCTAATCTGTCCTGGAATCGTGTGCTGCTGTGCAGTGTGGCATTGGGTCTGGTGTATGGGCTGGTTTTAGGCGCGGTGTTCCGCGAACCCATCGAAGCAATGGCGCTTGAGCTGCAAAAGCTGATGCCGCAAATGCTCGAAGGGGTCCACCAACAAATGTCGGTGGATGAGCGAGCGCGTCTGGATAGCCTGATTGCACCGGTACTGACTGGATTGATCGCGGCATTGTTGCAAATAGTCAGCCTGTTGAGCCTGATGCTTGGGCGCTTCTGGCAGGCGCAGTTGTATAACCCGGGTGGTTTTGGCCGCGAGTTTCGCGCGTTACGCCTCCCACCACCGCTGGCGATGTTGCTGCTGGTTGGCATGCTGTTAGGGCCCAATTTGGGGCCGCAAATGGCCATGTTGACGCCGTTGTGCAGTGTGCCGCTGGCGTTTGCGGGCATCGCCCTGTTGCATGGGATGGTGGCGCAAGGTCGGTTGGGCAAGTTCTGGCTGGTTGGGTTGTACATCACGTTGTTGCTGTTTATGCAGCTGACTTATCCGTTACTGGTGGTTTTGGCCATTGTCGACAGTCTGTTTGATTTTCGTGGTCGCTTTGAGCGCAAACAAGGCTCGGGCCCCGCGAACGGTGAAGGTTAAAAGTTAAGAGGTTATTACCAAATGGAACTGATCCTGCTGGAAAAAATCGCCAACCTGGGCAACCTGGGCGATAAAGTGAATGTTAAGTCCGGTTACGGTCGTAACTTCCTGCTGCCGAAAGGCAAAGCCACCGCCGCTACTCCTGCAAACGTTGCTGCGTTTGAAGCACGTCGCGCCGAGCTGGAAAAACTGGCTGCTGAGAAGAAAGCGTACGCTGAATCTCGCTCTGCTCAGTTGGCTGAACTGGAAGTCACCATCACCGCTACTGCGGGCGATGAAGGCAAACTGTTCGGTTCTATCGGTACTCACGACATCGCTGAAGCCCTGACCGCCTCTGGCGTTGAAGTGGCCAAAGCTGAAGTGCGTCTGCCGAACGGCACTATTCGCCAGCTTGGCGAATACGACGTAGCCGTGCACCTGCACAGCGACGTTGAAGCAACCGTTAGGGTTGTTGTTGTAGCCGCCTAACGGCTGCTCAACGGGCTTGCACTTAGGTGCTGGCCCGCTAACATCGGGCACGGCATTGCGAAAGTGATGCCGTGCCCTTTGTTTTTCAAACACAGATTTTTCCCAGAGCCTTATGAACGACATCAGCTTACCCGAACAGTACGACCTGCAAACCTCCGCCCTGAAGGTGCCGCCGCACTCGATCGAGGCTGAGCAAGCCGTACTCGGCGGTTTGATGCTCGATAACAATGCCTGGGAGCGGGTGCTTGATGCGGTGTCCGATGGTGATTTCTATCGGCATGACCACCGCCTGATCTTCCGCGCAGTTTTTAAGCTGGCCGAACGCAACCACCCGTTTGACGTGGTGACCGTGTCCGAGCAACTGGACCAAGAAGGGCAGCTGTCGCAAGTCGGCGGGCTGGCCTACCTTGGCGAGTTGGCGAAGAACATTCCCTCGGTGGCCAACATCAAGGCCTATGCGCAGATCATTCGTGAGCGCGCCACGCTGCGCCAGTTGATCGGCATTAGCGGCGAGATCGCTGACAGCGCTTATATGCCGCAAGGCCGTACCGGCGCTGAGATTCTTGATGAGGCCGAGCGCCTGATTTTCCAGATCGCCGAAGCGCGGCCGAAGACCGGTGGCCCAGTTGGGATTAACGACATTCTGGTCAAAGCCATCGACCGAATCGACACCCTGTTTAACACCGGCGATGCCATCACTGGGCTGTCCACAGGCTTTAACGAGCTGGACGACCTGACCAGTGGTTTGCAGCCGGCCGACCTGATTATCGTCGCCGGCCGTCCGTCGATGGGTAAGACCACGTTCGCCATGAACCTGGTGGAAAACGCCCTGATGCGCAGCGACAAGGTGGTGATGGTGTACTCGTTGGAGATGCCTTCTGACTCCATCGTCATGCGTATGCTGGCCTCCCTCGGGCGTATCGATCAGACCAAGGTGCGTGCCGGTCGCCTGGAGGATGACGATTGGCCACGCCTGACGTCGGCGGTCAACCTGCTCAACGACCGCAAGCTGTTTATCGATGATACCGCCGGTATCTCACCCTCGGAGATGCGCGCGCGCACCCGTCGTTTGGCCCGTGAGCACGGCGAGATCGGTCTGATCATGGTCGACTACCTGCAGCTGATGCAGATTCCTGGCTCCAGCGGTGACAGCCGAGTCAACGAGATTTCCGAAATCTCCCGCTCGCTCAAAGCCTTGGCCAAGGAATTCAATTGCCCGGTTATCGCCCTGTCGCAGCTTAACCGCGGCCTGGAGCAGCGCCCGAACAAACGCCCGATCAACTCCGACTTGCGTGAGTCCGGGGCCATCGAGCAGGACGCCGACATCATCATGTTCGTCTACCGCGACGAGGTGTATCACCCCGAAACCGAATACAAAGGGGTTGCCGAGATCATCATTGGCAAGCAGCGTAACGGCCCCTTGGGCACTGCACGGCTGGCGTTCCTTGGTAAGTATTCACGCTTTGAGAATCTGGCGCCGGGCAGTTATCAGTTCGACGAGGACTGACGTTATCGCGCTGTAGTGCAGCGTCTTAACGAGCCAGATCAATAAAAACAGGCGGCCAGTGGTTAAACTGGCCGCCTGTTTTTATTTAAGGACACCGCTCTCATGCGCCCGCTTGTTGCCACCATCGACCTCTCCGCCATTGTTCATAACTATGCCGTGGCCAAACGCTGCGCGCCGGGGCGGCAAGCGTTTGCGGTGGTCAAGGCCAATGCATACGGCCACGGCGTGCGCGAGGTGGTAACGGCCCTGCACGATGTGGCGGACGGCTTTGCCGTGGCCTGCCTGGAGGAGGCCGCCGAGGTACGTGCCCTGCATGCTGAGGCGCGAATCCTGTTGTTGGAAGGCTGCTTTGCCGCCGACGACTATCAGTTCGCCGCGCAGCTGGGGTTGGATGTGGTGTTGCACAGCGAGCTGCAGGCGCAACAGCTGCTCGCGGCCACCTTAAGCCAGCCTGTGAATGTCTGGTTGAAACTCGACAGCGGCATGCATCGGCTGGGCTTTAACGCAGCCACGCTGCGTGAGTGGCACGCGCATTTGCAGGGCGCTGCGCAGGTCGGCGAGCTGAATCTTATTAGCCACTTTGCCTGTGCGGATGAGCGTGGCAACGAAATGACCGAGCAGCAGTTGGAGCAGTTTCTGGATCTGCTGGACCTGGACTTTGCCCAGCGCTCACTGGCTAATTCGGCCGCCATTCTGACGATCCCGGCAGCGCACATGGATTGGTTGCGCCCCGGCATCATGCTGTACGGCGCGACGCCATTTGCTGACCTCACGGCGATAGCGCTGGGTGTGCGCCCGGCCATGAGCCTGACAGCGCAGCTGATTGCCTGCCGGGATGTGGCGGTGGGAGAAACGGTTGGCTACGGCGGCAGCTGGCGCGCTGAGCGGCCGTCGCGTATCGGCACCGTCAGTTGTGGTTATGCTGATGGTTATCCGCGGCATGCGCCACCGGGTACGCCGCTGATTGTGCGGGGCCAGCGCGTGGCACTGGTCGGGCGAGTGTCGATGGATATGTTGGCGGTTGATCTGACAGATTTGCCCGCCGCAACTGTCGGCGATGAAGTGGAGTTGTGGGGGGCGCAGTTACCGGTCGATGACGTGGCGCAGGCTGCCGGCACCATCGGCTACGAGCTGCTCAGCAAAGTCACGGCGCGAGTGCCGCGCCGCTATCGGCAAAGCTGAGTCGGCGAACTTGCTGTGCGCCGTCCTGTCCGGCGCACGTGTTGGCGCCCATGGCGCACTAGGGCTGTGTCAACGCCATTAAACCCAGCGTTTGAGTCGGGTTTGGTTAAATTTTGTGCTATATTCCGCGGCCGCGATTTTCCATCCCTGTTCGCCTACACCGGTCACTTTCCATGTCCATGCAAACCGCCAAGCCGTTATTCGATTATCCAAAGTACTGGGCCGAGTGTTTCGGGCCTGCGCCTTTCCTGCCGATGAGTCGGGAAGAGATGGATCAGCTTGGCTGGGACAGCTGCGACATCATCATCGTCACCGGTGATGCCTACGTGGATCATCCGTCGTTCGGCATGGCGATTATCGGCCGGCTGCTGGAGTCGCAAGGCTTTCGCGTCGGCATCATCGCCCAGCCCAACTGGCAGTCGAAAGACGACTTTATGAAGCTCGGCGAGCCGAACCTGTTCTTCGGCGTCGCGGCCGGCAACATGGACTCGATGATCAACCGTTACACCGCCGACAAGAAAATCCGTTCCGACGACGCCTACACCCCCGGCGGCCTGGCCGGTAAGCGTCCGGACCGCGCCAGCCTGGTGTACAGCCAGCGCTGCAAAGAAGCCTACAAAAACGTGCCGATCGTCCTCGGCGGTATTGAAGCATCCCTGCGCCGTATTGCGCATTACGACTACTGGCAGGACCGGGTGCGTAACTCGATCCTGATCGACGCCAGCGCCGACATTCTGCTGTACGGCAACGCCGAGCGCGCCATTGTCGAAGTGGCCCAGCGCCTGTCCTACGGTCACAAGATCGAGGACATCACCGATGTGCGCGGCACCGCGTTTATACGCCGCGATACACCTCAGGGCTGGTACGAGGTGGATTCCACGCGCATCGACCGGCCGGGTAAGGTCGACAAGATCATCAACCCGTACGTGAACACCCAGGACACCGAAGCCTGCGCCATCGAGCAGAGCAAAGGGCCGCTGGAAGACCCGAACGAGCCCAAGATCGTGCAATTGCTCGCCAGCCCGCGCATGACTCGCGATAAGACGGTGATCCGCCTGCCGTCCATGGAAAAAGTGCGCAACGACCCCGTCCTGTACGCTCACGCCAACCGCGTGCTGCACCTTGAAACCAACCCGGGCAACGCCCGCGCGCTGGTGCAGAAACATGGCGAAGTGGATGTGTGGTTCAACCCGCCACCCATCCCGATGACCACCGAAGAGATGGACTACGTGTTCGGCATGCCTTATCAGCGTGTGCCGCACCCGACGTATGGCAAGGAGAAAATTCCGGCCTACGAGATGATCCGCTTCTCGGTCAACATCATGCGCGGCTGCTTCGGCGGCTGCACCTTCTGCTCGATTACCGAGCACGAAGGCCGCATCATCCAGAACCGTTCGGAAGAGTCGATCATCCGCGAGATCGAAGAAATCCGCGACAAGGTGCCGGGCTTTACCGGGGTGATTTCCGACCTCGGCGGGCCAACCGCGAACATGTACCGCATTGCCTGTAAAAGCCCGGAAATCGAATCCGCGTGCCGCAAGCCTTCGTGCGTGTTCCCCGGCATTTGTCCGAACCTGAACACCGATCACTCGGCCTTGATTCAGCTCTATCGCAGCGCCCGCGCTTTGCCTGGCGTGAAGAAGATTCTGATTGCTTCCGGCCTGCGCTATGACCTCGCCGTCGAGTCGCCGGAGTATGTGAAGGAGCTGGTCACCCACCACGTCGGTGGCTACCTGAAAATCGCCCCGGAGCACACCGAGGAAGGCCCGCTGAATCAGATGATGAAGCCGGGCATTGGCAGCTATGACAAGTTCAAGCGCATGTTCGAGAAGTACTCGAAAGAGGCGGGCAAAGAGCAGTACCTGATCCCGTACTTTATCGCTGCGCACCCCGGCACCACTGACGAAGATATGATGAACCTCGCGCTGTGGCTCAAGGGTAATGGCTTCCGCGCCGACCAGGTGCAGGCTTTCTACCCGTCGCCAATGGCCACGGCCACGGCCATGTACCACTCGGGTAAAAACCCGCTGCGCAAGGTTAGCTACAAGAGCGACGGCGTCGCCATCGTTAAAAGCGAAGAGCAGCGCCGCCTGCACAAGGCCTTCCTGCGTTACCACGACCCGAAAGGCTGGCCGATGCTGCGTGAGGCGCTGACTCGCATGGGCCGCGCCGATCTGATCGGGCCGGGCAAGAATCAGCTGATCCCGCTGCATCAGCCGGCGACTGACGGCTACCAGAGCGCACGCCGTAAGAACTCGACGCCAGCCGGTAGCCACAAAGTCGCCAAGGACGCCACCAAGAGCAAGCCAATGCTGACCCAGCACACTGGCTTGCCGCCGCGTGACACCGGCGCAGCAGGTGGCAACCCTTGGGACAAGCGCGAGCAGGCCAAAGCGGCTGCGCAGGCGCGTAACCAGCAGGCGGCCAAAGAGCGTTCCGACGCGGCCAAAGGCAAAGGTAAGAAACCGGTGAAGAAACCGGCTGTGCCGCGCTGATTGTGCGGAAATAAAAAACGCCAGCTTCGTGCTGGCGTTTTTGATGATGGCGCTTACGGTTTTGTCGCGGCTAAAGCGGAAAGTCGCCCGGTACCTCCCACAAGCGCATCGGGTCTGGTGGAAGCCCGTGTAGGGTAGATGACGCCTTTTTCATCCACCACCGTGCCGCCCGCGGTGGATGGATAAAGCGCCATTCACCCGACGGCTTCAGCCGTAGCGCTTCTGCGCCTCGATGGCCAAGCCGCTGCCGATGCTGCCAAAGGTGTTGCCTTCTACGTGTTGGGCGTTGGGTAGCATGGCCGCGACGCTCTGGCGCAGCGCCGGGATGCCGCTGGAGCCGCCGGTAAAGAACACCGTATCGACCTGCGCCACGCTGACGCCGGCATCGCTGAGCAGCTGGGTGACGCTGGCGCGCACGCGCTCCAGCAGCGGTTCGATGGCGCCTTCAAACAGCTCACGGGTCAATTCGGCGACCAGGCCATCTTCCAGGCGGCTAAGGTCGATGGGCCGCGCATCCTGCTCGGTTAGGGCAATCTTGCTTTCCTCTACCTGCATGGCCAGCCAGTGGCCGTCGCGGCGCTCAATCAGCTGCATTAGGCGATCGATCCCAGTTGGGTCGACGATGTCATAGCGCATGCTTTGCAGCTGGCGTTGCGACTGCGCCGAATAGACCGCGTTGATGGTGTGCCAGGTCGCCAGATTCAGGTGGGTGCTGGTGGGCATTGGCGCAGCGCTTTTCATTCGGCTGCCGTAGCCGAACAGCGGCATCACGCCGGCGAGCGAGAGTTGCTTGTCAAAGTCGGTACCGCCGATATGTACGCCACCGGTGGCGAGGATGTCAGTATGCCGGTCGGCGACGCTGCGGCGTTCAGGGGCCAAACGCACCAGGGAAAAGTCCGAAGTACCGCCGCCGATATCGACAATCAGCACCAGTTCTTCACGGTCGATGCCGGACTCGTAGTCGAAGGCGGCGGCAATCGGCTCGTATTGGAACGACACGTCCTTAAAGCCAAGCTTGTGCGCCACGGCCACCAGGGTGTTTTGCGCCTCCAGGTCGGCCACCGGATCGTCGTCGACGAAGAACACCGGGCGGCCCAGCACCACTTCCTCAAAGGGCCGGCCGGCGGCAGCTTCAGCGCGGTTTTTCAACTCGCCGATAAAGAAGCCGAGCAGGTCTTTGAACGGCAGGGCGCTGCCCAGCACCGTGGTTTCGCTTTTCAGCAATTTGCTGCCCAGCAAGCTTTTCAGCGAGCGCATCAGGCGACCTTCATAGCCTTCCAGGTATTCATGCAGAGCCAGGCGGCCATACACCGGTCGGCGCTCTTCCATATTGAAAAACACCACGGAGGGCAGGGTGATCTTGCCGTCTTCCAGCGGGATCAGCGTCTCGGCGTCGGGGCGTAGCCAGCCGACGGTGGAGTTGGAGGTGCCAAAGTCGATGCCGCAGGCGCGGGCGGGAGTGGAGAGAATCATGCGGCGCGCTGTTCCTGAAAAATGACCGGGAGTTTTTTGATGGCGCCTTGCGGTGCGCTCAACACAAAAAACGGCCGCGCATTCTATGCGAGTGCGCGGCGCAATGCTGCTCCGGTTATCCGGTCTTGAACGGGCTTTCTCAGGCTTGGCTTGCGGCGGCTAGTGCGAGCGGGTCTTACGGCTTTGCCACTGTGTCCACTCGAAGCCCAGTACCACCAGCAGCGACAGCGCGAATGGCAGCAACAGGTAGAAGCCGCGGAACACGATCAGCGCAGCAAGCACCTGCGCTGTCGGCAGTTCCGGCATGGCCGCGAGGAAGGTCACTTCCAGTACGCCCAGGCCACCGGGTGCGTGGGACAGCAGCGCCAGTGAGAACGAGGCGAGAAATACGCCAAACACCACCAAGTAGCCTGGGTTGTTTTCCGCTGGCAGAGCGAAATAGATAATCGCTGCGGCGCAGGCCAGCTCCAGCGGGCCGGCCAGCAGCTGCCGCCAAACAATGTGCAGGCGCGGGTATTCGACATGCAATTTGCCCCAGTGCCAGGGCTTGAACTGCCGCCATGAGCCGAGCACGTACAAGGCAACCAGTAGCAGCAGGGCGATGCCGATGATCACGGACACCAAGGGCGTTATGTCGGCCACGCGGTGGATCAGGGTCGGCTCCAGCACCAACACGCAGCCGCTGGCCAACAGGGTACCGAGGACGAAGGTGAAGGAGCAGAAGACGATCAGGATGCTGATTTCCTGCGGCGTCATGCCTTTGCTGCGGTAGGCGCGGTAGCGTACCAGGGCGCCGGAGAACACCGATGCCCCAATGTTGTGGGCCAGGGCATAGGTGGTGAAGGAGCACAGGCTGATAAAGCGCCAGTGGATATGTTTGCCCAAGTGAGTGAGGGCGATGCGGTCATACCAGGCCAGAGCGCTGTAAGCACCGAGGGTGGCGCCCGCTGCCAGCAGCCAGTCCAGGTGTGGAATGGCGCGCAGGCTGTCGGTGATTTCAGCCAGCGAGATGTTCTGCACCTGGTGATAAAGCAGGTAGCACGACAGCAGCACAGCTCCGAGACCCACCAGAGTCCAGATCAGATCGCTCCTTCTCATCACGGGTGACGCTCCACTGAAATCACTCCTTTAGTGCTTCACTCTGCACGGCGCATCACGCACGGTCAGGGTGAAGGTTGCGCAGTATCGCGAAGGTATGGCGGATGCTCAACCTCGGCCCTGCGTTGGCGTTACAGCATTTATTGCGCGTGGATGATCTCAGCTCCAGCCGAGGGTCAGGGCGATCAATACGGCGTAGCGGGCCGTTTTCGCCAGGCTGACAATCAGCAGGAAGATCCACAAGCGTTCGCGCATCACCCCGGCCATCAGGGTGAGCGGATCGCCGATCACCGGCACCCAACTCAGCAGCAGCGACCAGCGGCCATAGCGCGCGTAACCAAGTTGCGCTTGTTGCAGGCGTGCGTCGCTGACCGGGAACCAGGGTTTGTCGCGAAAGTGTTCGAGGTAACGGCCAAGTACCCAGTTGAGTAACGAGCCGAGGATGTTGCCTGCGCTGGCGACGGCCAGCAGCGCCCAAGGTGAATAGGCCCCGCTAAGTAGCAAGGCCACCAGCACGCTTTCCGACTGCAATGGCAGCAGCGTGGCGGCCCCCAGTGCAGAGATAAACAGGCCGAGATACGCGCTAAGGGTCAGCATTGGTTAGGCCTGGCGGGCATCTTTCGCGGCCTGCCGACCTGCCTCAGGACTGTTTTTCCTGCTCGGCATTGGCCATTACATCTTCCAGCTTGAGGCCTGTGAGGCCATGGATGGTGCGCCACAGGTAATAGAAGATGGCCATCAGCATGATCATCGAAGGAATCGCAATCATTGGGTAACTGAGCAGGTTCATCCGCCCCAGTTCGTCATTGAAGGCTGCACTGCCCGCTGGGCTGACGACAATCCACTTGGCCAGCACGTAGTTCATCGCCGAAGAAAAGAAGAAAGTGCCGCTCAGCCAGTAGGTGGCTTTGAGCAAGCGGTTTTCGAACTGGGCGGTATTGCCGGCGTGCTCCAGGCTCTCGTGGATCTTGTCGACGTTGAGCACTGTTTTGTTGAACAGCAGGGTGCGGATCAGCGGGTAACGGGTGCGCGTGGAGAGCAGCACGGCAATGCCGATAATCCCGGGAATGGCCGCTTCCTTGATCGCCAGCCACTGGTTATCCAGCTTGAGCAAGCCGATGCCGCCGGTCAGTAGCACACTGATCAGGCCAAGCAGGGCGATAAAGTTGAATTTGCGGTATTTCAGCAGCTCGAAACTGCCCCAGGCAAAGGGGAAGGCCAACGCCAGCATCAGGGCGCCGTCGGCACCGAGCCGGCTTTCGCTGCTGAGCTTCATCAGAATCAACGAGGGAATCACAATGCTGACCAGCAAATCGATCAGCGGGCGGGGTTTGTGTGCAGCTTGAGTGCTTGGTGTGGTGTCGGTCATGTCGTTCAGGGGGCAGGAAAGATGCGCGATCATCGCCTGCCTGAGCGGTGGCTACCAGCCCAGCTGTCGTCTTGACGCTGAAAAAATGGCCAAAGGCCATTTTTAACAACGCCCAGCCACGGCGCGAGTGGTGGGCCAGCGGGGGCCACGGGGCAAGGCAAACGGCTGCTGAGCCAATTGTGACGGGGTATTTTGGCGGATGGCCGGTCGCCTTGTTTCGGGCGTGAGGAAGCATCTGATACTAAAGTGATATCGATAACTCAGTGACTAAGCGTTAGGGTCGTTCGGTTTGGCGCCAGGCATGGCTCGGTTGTGGGAGTGATGTTGATGTACAGCCGTGGTCTGTCGAGATATTCGCTACTGCTATTGCTTGTAGTGGCCGGTTGGTCGACGCAGGTGCTGGCCAAAGACTGTGTGGGCGTGGTGGCGGCCAGCACCACACCCTTCTGGCTGCAGGTCGAAGCAGGGGCGCGGTTAGCGGCTAAAGAGCGTGGCGTGGACATGTATTTTCGCGGGCCTAGCCGTGAGGGGCAGGTAGAAACGCAGCTGCAGATGATCAATTGGGTGTTAAGGCATGGCTGCAAGGCGCTGGTGATTGCCCCGGGCGGTCCTGAAATTGCGCCGCGTGTACAGCAATTAGCCGCCAGCGGCGTAATCACCGTCTATCTCGATCGCGATTTGCCAGGCAGCCCAGTGCGTGGCGTGGTGGCCACCGATAACTTCAGCGCCGGGGTCCAAGCCGGGCAGATGTTAGCCGCCGCCCTTGGCGGGCAGGGCAATGTCGCGTTGTTGCGTCTGCGCGCCGATGTGTCTTCGACCACTGAGCGTGAGCGCGGCTTTCTTCAGGGCGCGCAAGAGGGCGGGCTGAACATTCTGGTTGATAGCTACATTGGCAGCGACAGTCAGGCGGCTTTGCTAGCGCTGCATAACCAGCTGGGGCAGCTGGCGGGTGTGTTCACCCCCAACAGCACCAGTTCGCGTGCCACGTTGGCTGCGCTGCGTCGGCTCGGTAAATCCGGTGAATTACTGCACATCGGCTTTGATGCCGACCAATCGCTGATCGCGGCGTTGCGCAAGGGCGAGATCTACAGCCTATTGATTCAACAAGCCCACAGCATGGGGTATCAAGCCGTGCAGTTGGCGGTGCAGGGGTTGCATGATCAGCTGCCGGCGCAGTCGGTTAGGGTGACGCTGCAGGTCAAGCAAGTCACCCGCGATAACCTGGTGCAATGGCTGGAGGCGGAGGCGCAAGAGCTGTCTGCCGGCCCTTAACCTTGTGCGCTGATTTGTCTTAACCCTGTGCTAAGAGCGGTGGCTGCTGTTGTCGCGCGCCCCCTTGCATCGGTACGCATTGTATATTTTTTAGGTAATGCCCAATGAGGTTGAAGGTTTGGCTTGGTGTGTTGTTGCTTGGCAGTTGTATGCCGGTGCTGGCGGCGGAGTTGCGCCTGTTTACTGAGGAGTATCGCCCGCTGAGCTACAGCGAGAACGGCAAGCTCACCGGTATGGCGGTGGAGGTGGTCGAGCGGTTGGTTGAGCAGACCGGGCAGGCGACTCATATCGAATTGCTGCCCTGGGCGCGAGGCTATTACCTGGCGCAGCGCGAGGCCAACGTTGGCTTGTTCTCCATGGTGCGTACCCCAGAGCGCGAGGCGCTGTTCCAATGGGTCGGCCCCATCGCGCAGGGCCGCACCAGTTTTTATCAGCGGCGTGGTGGCGGGCTGAATGTGCGTGGGCTGGAGGATCTTGAACGGTTCACGGCCTTGGTGGTGCCCAAGCACTGGTACTCCTACGACTACCTTCGCGAGCGAGGTATGAAGAACCTCTACGGCGTGCCGACACCGCAGCATATGGTCAAGATGTTCAAGCACGGCCGTATTCAGTTGTTGGTGGCGAACAACCTGACATTGGGTGACATGCTCGCGGAGCAGGGGATGCGCCGTGATGAGGTTGAACTGCAGTTCACCTTTATGGCCAACAACTCCTACATTGGCTTTTCCAAGCGCACAGACCCCGCCCTGGTAACGCGTTGGCAGCACGCCCTTAACCAACTGGCCCGTGACGGCAGCTTGCAGCGCATTCACCAACGCTGGTTTACAGAGTCCTCCAGCCTCCCGGATGTGCCGGCGATACCTTGAGCGCAAGTGTTGTGCGGATAAACCAAGCGTCTACCGATCAATCCCCTTTGAGTGAGGCCGCCCATGCCCACCCCGCGCCCGCTCATGCTTGATCTCGCCGCGCGTGCGCAGTTGTTTGCGCACCTGGCCGCGATGGAGACGGCCGGCGTGCCGGTTGAGCGTGCACTGCTCAGTTTGCAGGTGCCGGTGCCGGCCCGCGCCGCGTTAACCCGTCTGCAACAACAGCTTGCTGGCGGTAGCGATATGGCCAGTGCTGGCTGGCGCACTGGTTTTTTTACCGCGCTGGACTGCGCCCTGGTGCGGGCCGCTCAGGCCAGTGGCTGCCTGGCCGCGATTTACCAACGACTGGCTGAGCGTTACACGCACCGAGCACGGCAGCTTAGTGCATTGCGATCACGCTTGTGGTTGCCTGCGGGTGTCTTGGTCCTGGCGTTACTTATCCAGCCACTGCGCGGTTTAATGGGCGGCCAGTTGAGCGTGGCTGGCTATTTATGGGGCGTGCTGTGGCCGTTGCTGCTGGCGGCGCTCTATGGGCTGGGTGGCTGGTTTTATTGGCGCCGCGAGTACGCTTCGGCCCGCACCGCGTCACCCCTCGATAACGTGCTGGCGGCCTTACCGATATTCGGCCCCGCATTGTTACGCCGCAGCCTGCGCGATTTTTTCGACGCATTGGGTTTGATGCTGGAGGCGGGTATGCCAATGCTTGAAGCGTTGCCCAAAGCCTGTGCGGTCATTCGCCATGCGCCCTTGCGCCAGCGCTTCAGTCGTGTGCAGAGCGCTATAGGGGGTTGTCAGACCTTGGCGTCGGCATTAGCACTGCTGGATTTTCCGGGCCAGCGTTTGGCGCTGGGGGTGATTCGCAGCGGCGAGGCCAGTGGCACGCTCCCCGCCAGCCTACTCAACTACGCCAGTGTGGAAAGCCAAAAGCTGGATAGCCTGAGCGAGCAGGTGGCGACCTGGCTGCCACGCCTGCTGTACGTCGCCGTGATGCTATGGATGGCCTATGGCTTGCTCGCTGGAGCCGGCTTCACTGCACGTTTGCCCGCTGAGTTGCAGTGACGGGGCGGTGCAAGCGCTGATCATGAGCGGTCGCAGGTTTACGGCTGGTTATGTAGTTTTACTACATAGATGAATCTGTAGTTTTACTACATAATCGTTGGCCAAAAACCAATACAGAGCAATGGTGCACACCCATGCAAAGAGCCTCGCATCATGACCTTCGCGCACAATTTCGCGCGCTTCTCGCATCGAATAGCTGTTATCACACAGCTTCTGTGTTTGACCCCATGGCGGCGCGCATTGCCGCTGATCTCGGCTTCGAGGTTGGGATTCTGGGCGGTTCTGTAGCATCACTACAGGTTCTGGCCGCGCCGGACTTTGCCTTGATCACCCTCAGCGAGTTCGTTGAGCAGGCCACCCGCATCGGTCGCGTCAGCCGCTTGCCGGTGATCGCCGATGCTGACCATGGCTACGGCAATGCGCTAAACGTGATGCGCACCGTGGTTGAGCTGGAGCGTGCCGGGATCGCCGCGCTAACCATTGAGGACACCTTGCTACCGGCGCAGTTCGGGCGCAAATCCACTGACCTGATTAGCGTCGCCGAGGGGGTGGGCAAGATCCGCGCGGCACTCGAAGCGCGCGTCGACCCGGACCTGGCCATCATCGCCCGCACCAACGCGGGCGTGCTTGAGCTGGATGAGGTGATCAGCCGCACATTGGCCTATCAGGCCGCTGGTGCCGATGCGATCTGCATCGTCGGCGTCGAAGACTTTGAGCATTTGGAACAGATTGCCGCCGCCTTGAGCATTCCGCTGATGCTGGTCACCTACGGTAATCCCAAGCTGCGTGATAACGCCCGGCTGGCCAAGCTCGGCGTGCGGATTGTGGTCAACGGTCATGCGGCCTACTTTGCGGCCATCAAGGCCACCTACGACTGCCTGCGCGAGCAGCGCGGGGCGCAGTCCAGCGACCTCAGTGCGACTGAGCTGACGCACAGGTACACCCAGCCAGAGGATTACATCGTCTGGGCTGAAGAGTTTATGAACGTCAACGAATAGGCAACCGATCACCTGCTCTTGTAAATCAGCCCATCGATGTCCATATCTCTTACTTGATACAGGGCGTATGGAGGCGAATATGGCCGGTGGCTGGAGCAGTGACGGTGCGGTGCAAGAACAGATCGACAGCAGCCTTGAGGACGCCGTCCAGCGGGCGCGCAGCCAACTGCCCAGCGGCGAGAGCCTGAAACGCTGCGAGGCATGTGATATTGCCATTCCCGAGGCGCGGCGCCAGGCCGTACCTGGCGTGCGACTGTGTGTGGCCTGTCAAACGCTGGACGACCAACAGCAGCAGGCCAGCAGTGGCTATAACCGCCGTGCCAGCAAAGACAGTCAGTTGCGCTGATTGATGGCCTTGGGCGCGAACACTGCAGCCGTCAATGCTGCGCCGCCGAGGCCGTGGTAATCGCGCGGTTGAGGCGGGCCATCGTGTCCGCGGGTACATCGGTGCTGCACACGATGAAGCGTTGCAGGCCGGCCGGCATGTCGCTGAAGCGGTATTCGGCAATCTGGCTGAGATCGTCAGGGCTGTGCTCGCGCAGGTACTGCCAGTCTGCCTGGTCGGCCAGCATGTAGTTGATTCGATTGGCCGCGAGCATATGCATCATGCTCGTCGGGGATACGGTTACGCGCTGTATCTGGTTAGCGCTGCTGGCGATTTGCCGATCCAGGCTGGCGCCGTAAGACACCCCGTCGACCACTCCGAGGGAGAGCCTGGGGTCTGCCAGCAGGCTGGCGAGGCTGTCATGCGCCTTCACCAGCGGTAGTGCCACCGCGTTGACCAGCAGCATATGTGGAGGGTCAACATGCAAGGGCAGGCTGAACTGCGCGATCTGCTCGCGCTCTGGCAGCCGATACCAGCCAATTGAGCAGTAATTTTGTTTGCCGTTCTGGAAGTCCAGCCAGATACGTTTGGACGGGCGCTCGACGAATACGGCAGCAACCTTGGCGGCGGTGAATATACGCTTGGCGCGCAGCAGTAAAAAACCGCGCTCGTGACCGTCTTCCAGGTAGTGATAGGGCGCTTTATCGCGCCACGCCACGGTCAGCGTTTCGGCGGTTGCCAGCCCACTGGGCAGATAACAAACCAGGGCAAAAATCAGTAAGACCCTCATGCGAAGGTTCCTTGCAACTATTGATAGCAATATGTCCATCGCCAGCGGTCATGTGGGGCAATGCCGCGCAGTATTGCGTTGGCGCGATGCAGAGCGCAAACCCAAGCGTGTGTGCGAGCGCGGCTGAGCCAGATCGGCTGTGAATGGCAGCGCATTGCTCATCTACAATCTGCTGACTGGATGATGATCCGCGCTCAAGAGGCCCCCAGATGGCTGCCGTACTTCGCAACGTTCTGTTCATCGACTTCCTGCGCGTGACCTGCGCATTACGGTGCATATCGGGAGTGCGCCGCGCATTATTTTTGGCGCTGTGGCTGTCGGCCAGCCCCGGGGCCAGCGCGGCTGAATTACGCTTTTACAGCGAAGAAAGTCCGCCGCTGAACTTCACACGAGATGGCCAAGCCACAGGCTTTTCCAGCGATATTGTTCACCAGCTGAGCGTCCGTACCGGGGATGTTGCGCAGATTAAATTTGCTCCGTGGACGCGCGGTTATGCCAAAGCGCAGGAGGGGCCTAACGTGGGCCTGTTCACCATGGCGCGGATTGCCGAGAGGGAGCGTTTATTTCAGTGGGTTGGGCCGATTTCGGTGTCGTTGAATCGCTTTTACACCCGCAAAGGTTCAGGCCTGCAGATTGAAAGCCTGGCCGCCGCGCAAGCCCGGCAACTGGTTCTGCCGCGGCAGTGGTACAGCTATCAATATTTGGTGGATAAGGGCTTCAACAATATTTTTACAGTGACATCGGCGGAGCGAATGATGCAGATGTTTCGAAACGGCCGTGGCGACATCCTGGCGGTCAGTGATATTGCCTTACCCGCCTTTCTGGACATGGCAGGCATGACGCCCGATCAGGTCGAGCCGCAGTTGGTTTTTCTGCAGCATGAATCCTATCTGGCCTTCTCTCTGGCCACCGATCCGCTGCTGGTCGCCCGTTGGCAAGCGGCCTTGGATGAGATGAAGCGCGACGGTCGTTTTGCCGAGATATTTCAGCGCTGGTTCCCTGGCCGGGGCATGCCGCCCCGGCTGCTTGAGGTCAGCCCTTAGCTCAAAACAGAAAGTAGCGTTGCGCCATCGGCAGCACATCCGCCGGTTCGCACCAGAGCAGTTGGCCGTCGGCCTTGACCTGATAGTTCTGCGCATCCACTTCGATATTGGGTTGGTAGTCGTTGTGGATCAGGTCGCTCTTTTTCAGGGCGCGGCAGCCTTTGACCACGCCAATCTTCTTCTTCAGGCCCAACTGCTTTGGCACGCCCGCCTCGAAGGCTGCCTGGCTGATAAAGGTGAAACTGGTGGCGTGGCGGCTGCCGCCGTAGCTGGCGAACATCGGGCGGTAATGCACGGGCTGCGGCGTGGGGATCGAGGCGTTGGCGTCGCCCATCAGGCTGGCGGCAATCGCCCCACCCTTGAGAATCAGCGTCGGTTTCACGCCAAAGAACGCCGGTCGCCAGAGCACCAGATCGGCCCATTTGCCCACTTCGACCGAGCCGACTTCGTGGCTGATGCCGTGTGTGATCGCCGGGTTGATGGTGTACTTGGCGATGTAGCGTTTAACCCGAAAGTTGCTGTTGCCCGGGCAGTCACCTTCCAGCGGGCCGCGCTGTTTGTGCATCTTGTCGGCGGTCTGCCAGGTGCGCGTGATCACCTCGCCGACACGGCCCATGGCCTGGCTGTCAGAGCTGATCATGCTGAACGCGCCGAGGTCATGCAGGATGTCTTCGGCGGCAATGGTTTCTCGGCGGATGCGGCTTTCGGCAAAGGCCACGTCCTCGGCGATGCTCGGGTCAAGGTGGTGGCAGACCATGAGCATGTCGAGGTGCTCGTCGATGGTGTTCTTGGTGAACGGCCGGGTCGGATTGGTCGAGCTGGGCAGCACATTGGGGAAGCCGCAGGCCTTGATGATGTCCGGCGCGTGACCGCCACCGGCACCCTCGGTGTGGTAGGTGTGAATGGTGCGTCCCTTGAACGCGCCGAGGGTGGTTTCGACAAAGCCGGACTCGTTCAGCGTGTCGGTGTGAATCGCCACCTGCACGTCGTATTGATCGGCCACGGAGAGGCAATTGTCGATGGCCGCCGGGGTGGTGCCCCAGTCTTCATGCAGCTTGAGGCCGATGGCGCCGGCCTTGACCTGCTCGATCAGCGGTTCTGGCAGCGAGGCGTTGCCTTTGCCGGTAAAACCCATGTTCATCGGGAAGGCATCGGCGGCCTGCAGCATGCGCGCCATGTGCCACGGCCCGGAGGTGCAGGTGGTGGCGTTGGTGCCGGTGGCCGGCCCGGTGCCGCCACCGATCATGGTGGTAACGCCGCTCATCAAGGCTTCTTCGATCTGCTGCGGGCAGATGAAGTGGATATGGCTGTCGATACCGCCGGCGGTGAGGATCATGCCTTCACCGGCGATCACTTCAGTGCCTGCGCCGATGGCGATGGTCACGTCCGGCTGAATGTCGGCGTTACCGGCTTTGCCGATGGCGGCGATGCGCCCGTCTTTGAGGCCCACGTCGGCTTTGACGATGCCCCAGTGGTCGATGATCAGTGCGTTGGTGATCAGCGTATCGACCACATCGGCGGCGCACAGTTGGCCCTGGCCCATGCCGTCGCGGATGACCTTGCCGCCGCCGAATTTCACTTCTTCGCCATAGGTGGTGAAGTCTTTCTCAACCTCGATCCACAACTCGGTGTCGGCCAGGCGCACCTTGTCGCCGACGGTGGGGCCGAACATGTCGGCGTAGGCTTGGCGGGAGATTTTCATGTTTGTCCTATCCGTAGGATGGGTTAGCGGCGAAGCGGCGTAACCCATCAATGCTTGGTTCGGTTTTGGCGATGGGTATCGCTTCGCTCCACCCATCCTACCCAGACGTTACAGATCGCCCATCACCCGCCCGGCAAAGCCGAACACGCGGCGATGGCCGGCCAGGTCAACCAGTTCCACTTCGCGGCTTTGCCCCGGCTCGAAGCGCACGGCGGTGCCGGCTGGGATGTTCAGGCGCATGCCGCGCGTGCTGGCGCGGTCGAAGGTCAGGGCGTCGTTGGTTTCAAAAAAGTGATAGTGCGAGCCGACCTGGATGGGCCGGTCGCCGCTGTTGGCCACGGTCAGGCGGTGCGTGCGGCGGCCGGCATTCAGCTCGATTTCGCCGTCCTGGATCTGGTATTCGCCGGGGATCATTGCTGCTTCACTCCAGGTTCAGTTGCATAAAGGTGAGGTCCAGCCAGCGGCCGAATTTGCGGCCGACTTGTGGCATCTGTCCGCTGGTGACGAAGCCAAGGCGCTCATGCAGGCGGATCGAGGCGCTGTTGCCGCTCTCGATGGCCGCCACCATCACATGCAGGCCGGCGGCTTGCGCGCGTTCGATCAGGGCTTGCATCAGCAAAGGGCCGAGGCCCTGGCCGCGTTGGTCGCTGCGCACGTACACCGAGTGTTCGACGGTGTGGCGAAAGCCTTCAATGGCGCGCCAAGTGCCGTAGCTGGCGTAGCCGACAACGTCGCCCGCGTCGTTGTGGGCCACCAGCACCGGAAAGCCGGCGGCGTTGCGCTCATTCAACCAAGCCTGACGGTTGGCCAGATCGACCAAGGTTTCATTCCATATCGCCGTGGTGTGCTGCACCGCCTCGTTATAGATCGCGAGAATGGCGGGCAAGTCAGCGGCGGTGGCGTCTTGAATCTTCATGCTTAAACAATCGGCTGGTGGACGGTGACCAGCTTGGTGCCATCCGGGAAGGTGGCCTCGACCTGGATATCCGGGATCATTTCCGGGATGCCTTCCATCACTTGATCGCGGCTCAGCAGGGTGGTGCCGAAGTGCATCAGCTCGGCCACGGTCTGGCCGTCACGCGCGCCTTCGAGCAAGGCGGCGGAGATGTAGGCCATGGCTTCCGGGTAATTGAGTTTGAGGCCACGGGCCAGGCGGCGTTCGGCCACTAAACCGGCGGTGAAGATCAGCAGTTTGTCTTTTTCGCGTGGGGTTAAATCCATTGTTCAAGTGCTCCAGATTCTGGGGGGAACAGCGCTGCGCCCGAGTAACGCAGGGCGCAGCAGCCGCCAAAGTTCAATCAACCAGGCGCGGGCATGCAGCGCTTCAGTGGCTAGGCAGCGGGCGACCAGCAGGCCGGGTAATTGGCTGAGGTCTCCGCGCACTGGGGTGCTGAGGGTACGACACTGGTCGAGCAGTTCGCTGTCGATTTCGCCGGTGATCAGCAAGGTGGCAAACACCGGTTGGCCGTCTAGGCCGATGGGCGAGTCGAGCAAACCGTCGTCGCCGACCACGCGCTGACGTTCATGCCAGAACAACTGGCCGTCGCGACGGATATTCAGCTGCGCGTGAAAGTGCCCGGCGTCGAAGCGCTCACCACTGGCCGGTCGACCGAGGGCGACCACGTCCCAGTAGAGCAGCTTGGCATCGCCTTCGAGGTCGATCTCTGTGCTCAGTTCAGCCTGGGCCTCGGCATAGACGATGGTTTCCTGCGGCAGCCATTCCAGGGTTGCACCGGCTTCGACGCGCAGGCGGATGTGTTGGTAAGCCGGCCCTTTGGCGCGGTACCACTTGGCTGCGCCGGGGCTGGTCAGCTGCGCCCAGGCGTTGCGGCCGACCGTGGCGGTGATGTCAAGGCTGTCCCCACCGGCAATGCCGCCGGGTGGGTGGACGATGATGTGCTGGCACACCTCGGGGCCTTCGGCGTACAGGTGCTTTTGCACCCGCAGCGGGCCTTTGTGGCGGCGCAGGGTTGGGCGCGTGGTGTCGCCGTCGAGGCCATAGCCCAGCTCCAACTCGGCGTGCCAGCTGGGGGTGAAGAGGGGCGTGAGTACGGGTGCGTTCATAGGCTCTTTTCGTAGGGTGGATGGCGCTTTGTCCATCCACCAGCGGTTTGTTCAGGGGCGAATGAGCGGCGCGTCATCCTCCCTACGGTGGGTTTCATATCGCCACCAGTCCGCGCACGCCGTCGGCTTCCATGGTTTCACCACGGCCCTGCTGGACGATCTCGCCACGACTCATCACCAGGTACTGGTCGGCCAGTTCGGCGGCAAAGTCATAGAACTGCTCGACCAGCAAAATGGCCATGTCACCGCGCTCAGCGAGTTTTTTGATCACCACGCCGATCTCCTTGATCACCGAGGGCTGGATGCCTTCGGTGGGTTCGTCGAGGATCAGCAAGCGCGGCTTGCTCGCCAGCGCGCGGCCGATGGCCAGCTGTTGCTGCTGGCCGCCGGAGAGGTCGCCGCCACGGCGGTGTTTCATCTCGCGCAGCACGGGGAATAGCTCATAGATAAATTCCGGCACCACCTTGGCGTCGCTACCGGGAAAGCGAGACAGGCCCATGAGCAGGTTTTCTTCCACGGTCAGGCGGCCGAAAATTTCCCGGCCCTGCGGTACATAGGCGATACCGGCGTGCACGCGCTGGTGCGGCTTGAAGGCGGTGATGGCTTTGCCTTCCCAGTTCACCGCGCCTTCTTTGGCCGGGATCAGGCCCATCAGGCATTTCAGCAGGGTGGTCTTGCCCACGCCGTTACGGCCGAGCAGGCAGGTGACTTCGCCGATCTTCACGTCGAACGACAGGCCACGCAGGATATGGCTGCCGCCGTAGTACTGATGCAGTTGTGCAACTTGCAGCATGTCGATGTCCTTTATTCGTTTTGTGGGAGGGGCTAATCGGTTCGCCGCCCGGCCCTCCCACAGGTATTCGTTAACGGCCGAGGTAAACCTCAATCACCCGCTCATCGTTCTGCACCTGCTCCAGCGAGCCTTCGGCCAGCACGCTGCCCTGGTGCAGCACGGTGACGTGGTCGGCGATGGAGCCGACAAAGCCCATGTCGTGCTCAACCACCATCAGCGAGTGCTTGCGTGCCAGCGACTTGAACAGCTCGGCGGTGAACTCGGTTTCGGCGTCGGTCATGCCCGCCACCGGCTCATCCAGCAGCAACAGTTGCGGGTCCTGCACCAGCAGCATGCCGATCTCCAGGAACTGCTTCTGGCCGTGCGACAGCAGCCCGGCGGGGCGTGAACGCGAGCTGTCGAGTTTGATCGTCTGCAGCACCTCATCGATGCGGTCTTGCTGTTCGCCGGTCAGTTTGGCGCGCAGGCTGGCCCACACCGATTTGTTGGTCTTCTGCGCCAGTTCGAGGTTTTCGAACACGCTCAACGCCTCGAAGACGGTCGGCTTCTGGAACTTGCGGCCGATGCCGGACTGAGCGATTTGCACCTCGCTCATTTTGGTCAGGTCGAGGGTTTCACCGAAGTAAGCCACACCATTGTCGGGGCGGGTTTTGCCGGTGATCACATCCATCATGGTGGTCTTGCCGGCACCGTTGGGGCCGATGATGCAGCGCAGCTCACCGACGCCTATGTACAGCGTCAGGTTGGTCAGGGCTTTGAAGCCATCGAAGCTGACGTTGATGTCTTCCAAAGTCAGGATAGTGCCGTGGCGTACGTTCAGACCTTTGTTGGCCAAGGTGCTGGTGCCGATCGGGTCACGGCCGCTACCGGCTGGATCATAGGCAGGTTCGAGCATCATTTCGGGGGCTGGCGTGGCGCGCATTATTGCTCTCCCTTTTTACGTAGTAGGCCGATCACACCTTTCGGCAGGAACAACGTGACGACAATGAAAAGGAAGCCCAAAGCGAACAGCCAATACTCGGGGAAGGCCACGGTAAACCAACTCTTCATGCCGTTGACCAAGCCTGCGCCGAGCAGCGGGCCGATCAGCGTGCCACGCCCGCCGAGGGCGACCCACACGGCGGCTTCGATGGAGTTGGTCGGCGACATTTCGCTGGGGTTGATGATGCCCACTTGCGGCACATACAGCGCACCCGCAAGCCCACAGAGCACGGCGCTGAGCACCCAGATAAACAGCTTGTAGCCGCGTGGGTCGTAGCCGCAGAACATGAGGCGGTTTTCCGCATCACGCAGCGCGGTGAGCACGCGGCCGAACTTGCTGCGCGCCAGTCGCCAGCCCAGGTACAGGCTGGCCACCAGCAGCACCACGGTGGCGAAGAACAGCGCCGCGCGGGTGTGCGCGGCGGTGATGTCGAAACCGAGAATGGTGCGGAAGTTGGTAAAGCCGTTGTTGCCGCCAAAGCCGGTTTCGTTGCGGAAGAACAGCAACATCCCAGCGAAGGTCAGCGCCTGGGTCATGATCGAGAAGTACACGCCCTTGATCCGCGAGCGGAAGGCGAAGAAGCCGAACACCAGTGCCAGCAAACCGGGGGCCAGCACCACCAGGCACATGGCCCAGAGGAAACTGTCGGTGCCGTACCAATACCAAGGCAGCTCGGTCCAGGCGAGGAAGCTCATAAACGCCGGCAGGCCGTCGCCCGCCGCTTCGCGCATCAGGTACATGCCCATGGCGTAGCCACCGAGGGCAAAGAACAGGCCGTGACCGAGCGACAACAGCCCGGCATAACCCCAGACCAAGTCAAGCGCCAGGGCGACGATGCAATAGCAGAGGATTTTGCCGACCAGGGTCAGGGTGTAGGCCGACACATGCAGGGCGTTGTCCGCTGGCAGCAGGTGCAGCAGCGGCATGGCCAGCAATACGGCCAATACCAGCAGGCCGATGGCCATGGACGCTTGCAGGCCAAGCTTGGCGCTGGCGCGGGCTAATAAGGTTTGATTCAGGGGCATAGTCATTAGTCGATCACCCGTCCTTTCAGTGCGAAGAGACCTTGCGGGCGTTTCTGAATAAACAGAATGATCAGCGCGAGGATAAGGATCTTGCCGAGCACGGCACCGATCTGCGGTTCGAGAATTTTGTTGGCGATGCCGAGGCCAAAGGCGGCCATCACGCTACCGGCCAGTTGACCGACGCCACCGAGTACCACCACCAGGAAGGAGTCGATGATGTAGCTCTGGCCGAGGTCCGGGCCGACGTTGCCGATCTGGCTCAGGGCCACACCGCCAAGGCCGGCGATACCGGAGCCAAGGCCAAAGGCGAGCATGTCCACCCGACCAGTCGGCACGCCGCAGCAGGCGGCCATGTTGCGGTTCTGGGTGACTGCACGCACGTTCAGGCCGAGGCGGGTTTTGTTCAGCAGCAGCCAGGTCAGCAGCACCACAAACAGGGCGAAGCCGATGATGACGATGCGGTTGTACGGCAGCACCAGGTTGGGCAGCACTTGGATGCCCCCCGACAGCCAGGCCGGGTTGGCCACTTCAACGTTTTGCGCGCCGAAGATCACCCGCACCAGTTGGATCAGAATCAGGCTGATGCCCCAGGTGGCGAGCAGGGTTTCCAATGGGCGGCCGTAGAGGTGGCGAATCACTGTGCGCTCCAGGGCCATGCCGATGGCAGCGGTGACGAAGAAAGCCACCGGCAGCGCCACCAGCGGATACAGCGCCAGGGCTTCCGGGGCGAAGCGCTGGAACAGGACCTGCACCATGTAGGTGGAATAGGCCCCGAGCATTAGCATCTCGCCGTGGGCCATGTTGATCACCCCGAGCAAGCCGAAGGTGATGGCCAGGCCGAGTGCGGCGAGGAGCAGGATGGAACCGAGCGACAGGCCGCTGAACGCCTGGCCGAGCAGTTCGCCGATCAGCAGTTTGCGTTTGACTTGCGCCAGGCTGGTTTCGGCGGCGGTGCGTACACCGGCATCGCTTTCCACGGCGGGGTCGAGCAGGGTTTCCAGGCGGGTGCGGGCCAGTGGGTCGCCGGTTTCACCGAGCAGGCGCACGGCAGCCAGGCGCACGGCCGGGTCGCTATCAACCAGTTGCAGGTTGGCCAAGGCCAGGGTCAGGGCGTCGCGCACGCCATCGTCGGTTTCGCTGGCGACTTGGGCGTTGAGCAGTTGCAGTTGCGCCGGTTTGGCACTCTTCTGCAGTTGCTTGGCCGCGGCCAGGCGCAGCGCCGGGTCTTCGCCGAGCAGTTGGTGGCTGGCCAGTGCGGTGGCGGTTAGGCCGCGCAGGCGGTTATTCAGGCGCAGCTTCTTGGGTGTTTCGACAGGCTGCACGTCGCCTTCGGCAGGCTGATACGCACCATCTATTTCAATAAAGGGGTTTTTCGCGCTGTCTGCTGCGACGCGGCCTTGTTGCAGGGCTTCGATCAACGGCAGGCGCGCCGCATCGGGCGCAGCGGACCAGCGCTCCAGCAGGCTGGCCTGCTTGGCTGGGTTAGCGGCGACAAAGTCTTGGGCATCACCGGCGTGCGCGGCCAAGGGCAGCAGCAACAGCAGGCTCAGCAGAATTCGGGTAAGGGCAGTGGACATGGGAGTTCCTTGGCGTAGCCCGGATGCAATCCGGGAGCGGTCTTCCCGGATTGCATCCGGGCTACAGCGACCTTCCCCCCTTCACGAGTCGCCCACGTCCTCTCCCGCAGCGGGAGAGGGGTGGTAAACGCGCGCTGCGCTATCAGCACATTCAGGGGGGAGGGTTTTTGCCTTAGTTCGACTTCACCGCGTAATCCGGCTTCTTGTCGTTGCCTTCGATGTACGGGCTCCATGGCTGTGCACGGACCGGCCCTTCTGTCTGCCAGACCACCGAGAACTGACCGTCTTCCTGCACTTCACCAATCATTACGGGCTTGTGCAGGTGGTGGTTGGTTTTATCCATGGTCAGGGTGAAGCCACTTGGTGCGGCGAAGGTCTGCCCGTACATGGCTTCACGCACCTTGTCGACATCGGTGGTGCCGGCTTTTTCAACGGCCTGCGCCCACATGTGGATGCCTACGTAAGTGGCTTCCATCGGGTCATTGGTGACCACGGTATCGGCGTTTGGCAGGCTCTTGGCCTTGGCGTAGGCTTTCCAGTCAGCAACGAACTTGGTGTTGACCGGGTTCTCGACCGACTGGAAGTAGTTCCAAGCGGCCAGTTGGCCAACCAGCGGCTTGGTGTCGATGCCGCGCAGTTCTTCTTCACCGACCGAGAAGGCTACAACCGGGATGTCGGTGGCTTCGATGCCCTGGTTGGCCAGTTCTTTGTAGAACGGCACGTTGGAGTCACCGTTGACGGTGGAGATCACTGCGGTTTTGCCGCCAGCGGAGAACTTCTTGATGTTGGCGACAATGGTTTGGTAATCGCTATGACCGAACGGGGTGTAGACCTCTTCGATGTCTTTATCGGCCACGCCTTTGCTGATCAGGAAGGCGCGCAGGATCTTGTTGGTGGTGCGCGGGTAAACGTAGTCGGTGCCGAGCAGGAAGTAGCGCTTGGCACCGCCGCCGTCTTCGCTCATCAGGTACTCGACTGCCGGAATGGCTTGCTGGTTTGGCGCTGCACCGGTGTAGAAGACGTTTGGCGACATCTCTTCGCCTTCGTACTGCACGGGGTAGAACAGCAGGCCGTTGAGTTCTTCATAGACCGGCAGTACGGATTTGCGCGACACCGAGGTCCAGCAGCCGAAGGTCACGGCGACTTTGTCCTGGGTCAGCAACTGACGACCACGTTCGGCGAACAGCGGCCAGTTGGACGCCGGGTCAACCACCACGGCTTCAAGTTGCTTGCCGAGCACGCCGCCTTTGGCGTTGATCTCGTCAATGGTCATCAAGGCCATGTCTTTCAGCGAGGTTTCCGAGATGGCCATGGTGCCAGACAGCGAATGCAGCACGCCCACCTTGATGGTTTCAGCGGCTTGCAGGGTCCAGCTCATGCCCATGGCGGCGATGGAAGCGTACAGGGTAAAGGCCTTGATCAGATTGCGACGTTGCATGGTGCGATCTCCATTCACAAAGGTGCTGTGTTGACTGCTGATTTGGGCTTATTGGTTTTGGCAGTGAAACAACGGGGCATGGTCTGCGCCCGGAAACGTCGACAGCGCTGCGCTGTCCTCAACAGGGCTAGAGCAATTGCTGTGCCTCTTTGGGCAAAATCAGCTCGCGCAGGTTCTCAAATGCCCAAGCCCGAGGGCGGCAAGGGCGCAGGTGCAGGCGTTGAGCAGGCAGCAGTAGACGTCACACCTGGGCTGTGCAGCCCAGGTGCGGTGTGAGGCGGGTTGGTTGGTCTGCACCATGCAGGTGCGCTGCGAGAGGGTGGTGCGTGGTCGTGTGCCTTACTGGGGCGTGCTGGCGATCAGGGGCGGATCAGCTCACCAGGTAGTTTTTTACCCCGGTAAAAATGATCTGCGCGGCCAGGGCGCAGACGAATAAGCCCATCAAGCGGCTGACGATTTGCAGGCCCTGATCGCCGAGCAGGCGTTCAAACTGGTTGGACATATACAGCACCACGCCCACCGTCAGACTCGCCAGGGCGATGCCAAGCACCGCCACGGCTTTATCACCCCAGTCCGGTTGGCTGGCGCCCATCAGCAGCAGCGCACCGATGGTGCCGGGGCCAACGGTAAGCGGGATCGTCAGCGGCACGATGGTCACGTCCTGCTGTACGTTATCGCTCTGCACCGCTGACTTGCCTTGGGCCATACCCAGGGCTGAGATAAACAGCACGCTGCCGGCGCCTATGCGGAAGGCGTCGATGGTGATACCGAATAAGGTGAAGATGTGTTTGCCGAACAGGTACAGCAGCACGCTGGCGATGAGCACGCCGAGCGCCACTTTCCAGGCCAGGCGCTTGCGCTCCTTGACCGTGTAGCCACGGCTTAAACCGATAAAGCACGACAACACAAAGAAGGGGCTATAGAGCACCAGCAGTTTTAAATACAGGCTGAACAGCGCGGACGCCATGGACAAGACTCGTCTCGAGAAAGAAGGCTGGCAGGGTAAGACCGTAGCGGCTGAGGGGCAAGCTCAGCGCGATCAGGAGGGCAGGGCGTCACGCTGGCGGCGGATTTCCCGTTCGGCCACCCAGTGTTCGATCAGCTCGCGCAGTTGCGACATTTCCACCGGTTTGGACATGTGCCCATCCATGCCCGCTTGGCGCGCACGTTCTTTGTGTTCGTTGAGGATGTGCGCGGTGAGCGCCACCACCGGGGTGCGTGGGCGCTGCTCGGTGGCCTCCCAGGTGCGCAGCTGCTCGGTGGCCGAGAAACCGTCGAGTACCGGCATTTCGCAGTCCATCAGCACCAGATCGTATTGCTGCGCTTTCATCGCGCTCAGCGCTTCTTCGCCGTTGCTGGCGGTATCGGGTTGCAGGTTGAGCTTGCCGAGCATGCCGCGAATCACCTTGGTGGAGATGGTGTTGTCCTCGGCCACCAGAATGCGGAAGTCACTGGGCACGTGAAGTGGTGCACTCACCGGGGCTGGGCTGAACATCGGCGAGTCGCCCTTGCCGCGCTGGGCCAGTTCATCGGCCAGGGTGGTTTTCAGGGTGTAGCCGGCCACGGGCTTGGCCAGGATGCGTTTGATCCCGGCGTTGCGCGCGATGATCTTGCTCGGCGCATTGCTGATGCCGGTGAGCATGATCAGCAGAATGTCGTGGTTGATGTTGGCGTCTTCTTTGATGCGCGCGGCCAACTGCATGCCGGTCATGCCGGGCATGTCCTGATCGAGCAGCACGATATCGAAGAACTCGCGCAGGTGCGCCTTGGTGCGCAGCAAGGCCAGGGCGGCTTTGCCCGAGGGCACCGCGCTGACCTGCAGGCCCCAGGCGCTGCATTGCTGCACCAGCACCTTGCGGCACGTGTCGTTATCATCTACCACCAGCAGGCGGGCGCCTTGCAGGCAGGCGTCGAGGTCGGCGGTGGGTTGCTCTAGGCGCGTCGCATCCAGCGGCAGGGTCAGCCACAGGGTTGAGCCACGGTTGCTGCTGCCCTGAATGCCGAACTCACCATCCATCAAGCGCACCAGCTGGCGGGCGATGATCAAACCCAGGCGGCCGCCCAGTTTGGTGGCGGCGAGGAAGTCCTTGCTGTGCAATTCGGCGTTGAGCAGGGCATCGCGTTCGCTGGCGTCCAAGGGCTTGCCGCTGTCTTGCACAGCGATGCGCAGGCGCGGTTGTTCGGCATTGGTATCGAGGGCCACCACCAGCAGAATTTCGCCTTCATCCGTTTGCTTGAAGGCGTTGTCCAGCAGGCTCAGCAGGGTTTGCCGCAGGCGCGTGGGGTCACCGCTGATCACCCGAGGCACTTGCGGCTGCATAAAGCTGATCAGCTCGACTTTTTGCTGTTCGGCCTTGGCGCGGAAGATATCCAGGCAGTCTTCGATCAGCGCGCTGAGGTCGAACTGCACGTCGTCCAGCTCGATTTGTCCGGATTCCAGCTTGGAAATATCCAGAATTTCGTTGATCAGCGTGAGCAGCTCGTTGCCTGAGCTGTGGATGGTCTGCACGTAGTCACGCTGTTTGGCCGACAGTGGCGTGCCCAGCAGCAACTCGGTCATGCCCAGTACGCCATTCATGGGGGTGCGAATTTCATGGCTGATTTTGGCCAGGAACTCGGCTTTGGCTTTTAGTTCGGCGGAGCTGGCGGCGAGGGCGCGGCTGGTGCTGAAGTGGTCATGCAGGATGCGTCGTTGCCGTTCGCTCATGGCCATGCTGAGGATAAAACCGCTGACGACGGTTACGGCGAGCAAGCTGTAGGCGATCCATTCGCTTTGCACTGACCAGTAACCGAAGAACACCGGCAGCACACCGAGAAAGGCGATGCAAAACACCAGCGCGCCCAGGCTGAACAGGCGCGCGGGCCGATAGCCATGGTGCCAGCGGTTGAGCGAGACCAGTAAAATGCTCAGCCCAGCAACCGCATTGAGTAGGTAGACCAACTGGTTGAACTGCAAGTTGGTGGCCACCAGCAGGGCCACGCAGGCGATGCCGATGACCACCACTTCGCCGATGAGCAGGTAGTTCAGCGGGGTGTTTGGCCCGGCTTTATGAAAGAAGCTGGCGGTAAAACACAGAGCACAGAACGCCGCTAGCAGCATCGACAAGTTGGCGATTTGCGGCTGTAGCTCTTGCCACTCGTTCAACCACGGCGTGCTGATGCCCAGCAGGCTGAGCACCGTGACCACTTGGCAGACTTGCATCGCCGCCAGCCACAGGCTGCTGGCGGCGCGGGTGTAGGCGTAGCGCACGAGGTTGTAGGCCACCAGCATGCTGAGGCAGCCCAGTAATAGGCCGAATAGCAGCGGGCGATTGTCATCCGCCGCCATGCTCTGCGCGCTCTGCAGGGTGATGCTGGGGCGCAATGCATGTTCTGAGGCCAGGCGCAGATAAATATCCAGCGGTTGCTCGGTGTTGGGCAGCGGCAGGAGGAAATCGTGACTGGCCAATGGGCGGCTGGAGAACGGCAGGTTGTTACCGGTGTGTTCCTGCTGGATCAGTTCATCGTTCTGCAGCACATAGAGGTCGAGGTAGGCCAGATAGGGCGCGAATACACGCAGCATCTGCGCATCGGTATTGGCCGGTAGGCGATGGTGCAGCCAGAGCGCGCCACTGCCACCTGCGATGTAAAGCTGAGTGAGGTGGGTGGGGCGGAACTGCGCTTGGCGTTCGGGGCTGCGCACGTCGTCGAGCTGTAGCGCGGCGCTCGGGTCGCTGAGGCTGGACCAGGATGCCTGTGCCTGAACTGACGCCAGGGCAAGCGTCATCAGCAGCGAGCTGAGTAGTAGGTAGGTGGCAATCCTCAGCCGGCGCACAGTGAAGTCCCTTCAATAATAAGTGGTCGGATTATAGCCAAGCTGTTCGTATGGGAAATATGACAAAGGTGGCCAAATGGCCACCTTTGTCGTGTTTTACCCTTTATTTACCTTCACTTATCCCCGCGTTCGCGGGCAATGGCGCGGTAGCCGATGTCGTTGCGGTAGAAGCTGCCGTTCCAGCGGATTTTCTCGGCCAGGCGATAAGCCTGCTGCTGGGCTTCCTCAACGGTGCGACCGATAGCGGTGGCGCAGAGTACGCGGCCACCGGCGGTAACGATCTGGCCGTCTTTCAGCGCGGTGCCGGCATGGAAGACTTTACCTTCCAGTTGCGCGGCAGCATCCAGGCCTTCGATCACATCGCCCTTGGCGTAATCGGCCGGGTAGCCGCCAGCGGCGATCACCACGCCTACCGTTGGACGCGGGTCCCAGGTGGCTTCGACTTTATCCAGCGCCTTGGCCAGTGCAGCTTCGACCAGCAGCACCAGCGAAGACTCCAGGCGGCACATGATTGGCTGGGTTTCCGGGTCGCCGAAGCGGCAATTGAACTCGATAACCTTCGGCTTGCCGGCCTTGTCGATCATCAGCCCGGCATAGAGGAAGCCGGTGTAGACGTTGCCTTCAGCCGCCATGCCGCGCACGGTTGGGTAGATGACTTCGTCCATCACCCGCTGGTGCACCTCGGCGGTGACCACGGGGGCGGGCGAGTAAGCGCCCATGCCGCCGGTGTTGGGGCCGGTATCGGCGTCGCCAACACGTTTGTGGTCCTGGCTGGTGGCCATTGGCAGGACGTTCTCGCCGTCGACCATCACGATAAACGAGGCTTCTTCACCGTCGAGGAACTCCTCGATCACTACGCGTGAACCGGCTTCGCCAAAGGCATTGCCGGCGAGCATGTCGCGCACGGCGTCTTCAGCCTCGCTCAGGGTCATGGCGACAATCACGCCTTTACCGGCAGCCAGGCCATCGGCCTTGATCACGATTGGCGCGCCGACCTGTTGCAGGTAAGCCAGCGCCGGCTCGACCTCGGTGAAGTTCTGGTAGTCGGCGGTAGGAATGGCGTGGCGGGCGAGGAAGTCTTTGGTGAACGCCTTGGAGCCTTCCAGCTGCGCGGCGGCGGCGGTGGGGCCGAAGATGTCCAGCTTGCGAGTGCGGAACAGATCGACCACACCTTTAACCAGCGGCGCTTCCGGGCCGACGATGGTCAGTTGTACGTTCTGCTCGGCAAAGTCAGCCAAGGCTTCGATATCCAGCACGTCGATGGCGACGTTCTCGCACTTGGCTTCAGTGGCCGTGCCGGCGTTGCCGGGGGCGACGAACACTTTAGTGACGCGCTTGTCCTGCGCGACTTTCCAGGCCAGGGCGTGTTCACGACCGCCGCTGCCGATGATCAATACGTTCATGTTGCTCTCCTAGTGGAGGCGGGCGTTGAGCCCGTTCGGTGGATAAGCAAAGCGTTATCCACCCTACAAATTTCGAGGTCGCGATCGGGCTGGTAGATGCAAGGCGTCGGGCCCTTTACCCAGCGGAGTTGCCTTCTGGCAATGAGCATGGGGGGAGGGCCAGACAACGCCGCAGATGCCTGTCCGAGTGCGGCCGATTTTAGTGCCTAAAGTGACGCATGCCGGTGAACACCATGGCAATCCCGGCTTCGTCGGCGGCGGCGATTACTTCCGCATCACGCATCGAGCCGCCCGGCTGAATAACGGCAGTGATGCCATTGGCAGCGGCGTTGTCCAGGCCGTCGCGGAACGGGAAGAAGGCGTCGCTGGCCATGACCGAACCGGCGACCTGCAGGCCGGCATGTTCAGCCTTGATTGCGGCGATGCGCGCGGAGTTCACGCGGCTCATTTGGCCGGCACCGACACCGATGGTCTGGCGGTTCTTGGCGTAGACGATGGCGTTGGATTTAACGAACTTGGCTACTTTCCAGGCGAAGATCAGGTCATGGATTTCCTGCTCGCTCGGCGCACGTTTAGTGACGATCTTCAGGTCTTCGGCCTTGATCATGCCGATGTCGCGGCTCTGCACCAGCAGGCCACCGTTGACGCGTTTGAAGTCCCAGCCAGCGCTGCGCTCGGCCGGCCATTCGCCGCATTCCATCAGGCGCACGTTGGCCTTGGCGGCCACGACGGCGCGGGCCTCGGCGCTGATTTTCGGCGCGATGATCACTTCGACAAACTGACGCTCGACGATAGCCTGGGCGGTGGCGCCGTCCAGTTCGCGGTTAAAGGCGATGATGCCGCCGAACGCGGATTCAGTGTCAGTGGCGTAGGCCAGTTCATAGGCCTGGCGGATGCCGCCTTCGCTGTCCAGGGCCACGGCCACGCCGCACGGGTTGGCGTGCTTGACGATCACGCAGGCCGGCTTAACAAAGCTCTTCACGCATTCCAGCGCGGCGTCGGTGTCAGCCACGTTGTTGAACGATAACTCTTTGCCCTGCAGTTGTACTGCGGTCGCCACACAGGCTTCGTCGGCATGCTCAACGTAGAACGCCGCTTTCTGGTGCGGGTTCTCGCCGTAGCGCATGTCCTGCGCCTTGATGAACTGGGTATTGAAGGTGCGCGGGAACAGGTTGCGCTCAACAGTCGACAGGCTGTCGCGGCTTTGGTCGATGGTGCCCAAGTAGTTGGCGATCATGCCGTCGTAGGCCGCGGTGTGTTCGAAGGCTTTTAGCGCCAGGTCGAAGCGCTGGGCATAGCTCAGGCCGCCGGCTTTGAGCGACTCAACGATGCCAGCGTAGTCGCCAGCGTTGACCACAATGGCCACGTCTTTGTGGTTTTTCGCCGCAGAGCGGACCATGGTTGGGCCGCCGATGTCGATGTTCTCGATGGCGTCGGCCAGGTCACAGCCCGGCTTGGCCACGGTGGCGGCGAAGGGGTAGAGGTTGACCGCGACCAGGTCGATTGGCTTGATGCCGTGCTCGTCCATTACCGCGCCGTCAAGGGCGCGACGGCCGAGGATGCCGCCGTGGATCTTCGGGTGCAGGGTCTTGACGCGACCGTCCATCATTTCCGGGAAGCCGGTGTAGTCGGCGACTTCCACGGCGGCGATGCCGTTGTCTTTGAGCAGTTTGTAGGTGCCACCGGTGGAGAGAATTTCCACATTAAGGGCGACGAGCTCACGGGCAAACTCAAGGATGCCGGTCTTGTCGGAAACACTGATCAAGGCACGGCGAACGGGGAGGCGGGTGGTCTGGTCGGTCATTTCAGAATCCATCAGAGCGGAGGTTTCAGCAAAAAGGGCGGCTTGTGTGGGCCGCCCTTTTCGGGAGTTCGGGGTTACAGCAAGTCGTATTGCTTGAGCTTCTTGCGCAGGGTGCCGCGATTCAGGCCGAGCAGCTCGGAGGCCTTGGTCTGGTTGCCCTTGACGTAATTCATCACGGTTTCCAGCAGCGGCGCTTCAACTTCAGTGAGCACCAGGTTGTAGACGTCGCTGACGTCTGCACCTTCAAGGTGGGCAAAGTAATTGTGCAGTGCTTTCTCAACGCTGCCGCGCAGGGTTTGCCCCTCTTCACTCGGCGTATTGAGATGTTGTTTCAAACTGCTGTTTTCACTCACGGGAGCCATTCCACTTTCTAAAGTCTCAGTCAACATCGTCATGCGGCCACCCCTTCTCCATTTTTATACCGCTCGCTGAAAAACTCGCGAACGTTGGCGCACTGCGCGTCCTTACTGTCCAGACGATTGAAGTGGGCGCGAAACTCCTTGGCGCCCGGCAAGGTTGCGAGATACCAGCTGACATGCTTGCGGGCAATGCGTACACCCATCACATCGCCATAGAAGGCGTGGAGGGCGGCCAGGTGTTCAAGCAGAATGCGCTCGACCTCACACAAGCTGGGCGCCGGGAGCTGTTCGCCGGTTCTCAGGTAGTGCTCAATCTCGCGGAATATCCACGGCCGCCCTTGAGCGGCACGGCCGATCAGCAGACCGTCGGCTCCCGTGGCGTCTAGCACCCGCTTAGCCTTTTGCGGTGAATCAATATCGCCATTGGCCAGCACCGGAATCGACACCGCCTGTTTGATCGCGGCAATGGTCTCGTATTCGGCTTCACCCATGTACAGGTCAGCGCGGGTACGACCGTGTACTGCCAGCGCGACAATGCCGGCGTCTTCGGCGATCTTGGCCACGGTGGTGCCGTTTTTGTTCTGTCGGTCCCAGCCGGTGCGAATCTTCAGTGTTACCGGTACATCCACTGCCGCCACCACGGCCTGCAGAATTTCGCGCACCAACGCTTCGTCTTTCAGCAGGGCGGAGCCGGCGGCCTTGTTGCAAACCTTTTTGGCCGGGCAGCCCATGTTGATGTCGATGATCTGCGCGCCCAGTTCGACGTTCTTGCGGGCCGCTTCTGCCAGCATCTGCGCGTCACCACCGGCGATCTGTACCGAGCGTGGCTCGGGATCGCCGCTGTGCATCATGCGCAGGCTGGACTTGCGGGTATGCCACAGGCTCATATCACTGGTGACCATTTCCGAGACCACCAACCCCGCTCCCATACGCTTACACAGCTGACGAAACGGCTGATCGGTGACGCCCGCCATCGGGGCGAGGATCAGCGAGTTTGGCAATGTGTAAGGGCCGATGCATAGCGCCGACATAGGGCTTCCCTGCTCAAGAGACCAGCTGCTGAACACGATAGGAGAGTACGAAAAAGGGTGGGCATGATACCCGCTCTGGGTGACCGGAGAAAGGCCGATTTGAACAAAATCTGAACAGCTGTGGGCTTATCGCGAAGGGTTTGGTTGCAGCGGATTTTCACGTAACCCGCTGCATGGAGGCTATTCCGGCGAGTGGAAGCTCAGGCTGTAGTTCACCGCCCGGTTACCGGGGTCAAGGATGTCCAGGGAGATGTGGATCGGCGTTTGCGGCGGCATTTCCGCGTTACCGGCCAGCTCGCCGGCCAGGTATTCGCTGGGTTTGAAACGGCGGCTGGCGAGCAGCTGGCCGTTGATGTCGGCAAAGCGCATTTCCAGCAGCGGGAAAGGCTGTGAGAACGCTGCGCGGTTGTAGAGGATGGCGTCGACCACCAGTGCGCCGCTGAACTCAGGGTGGCTGCGCACCACCAGATTGCTGCTTTTGATTTGGCTGATATCGACCTTGGACGGCAGCTGGCAGCCGATGGCTGGGCATAGTTGCTCGAACCACGGGCGGTAGTGGTCCTGACGCGCCAGTTCGTCGAAGTTATACATCACGTATTGCCCGGCCAGGGCGCTGGCGCCGAGCAGATTCAGCAGCCCCCAGCCGATCCAGCGGCCCCAGGGTTTCTTGGGCGGCTGCCAGTCCAGTTGTAAGGGTTCGTCGTCCAGCTCAAACAGGTGCTCGTCACGCAGTTCGGGCTCGTTGCGCGCAGCTTTCCTAGGCGCGGGCGCGTCGTCTTGATCGTCGTGATCGCGCAACGCTGCAAACGGCTTGCGCTCGGGGTTCAGTTCAATGTGTTCGGTTTCAGGTGTCGGGTGTCGACGGTCTAGGGGCGCGAGGGTGAATGTCGGCTCATCATCGGGCTCGCTGAGCGCTGCTGGCACGGGTGTTGATGGCGGTGTCACAGCTACACCCTGCATCAGCGGCGCAGGTTTGGCGCTCAAGCTGGCGGTCGGCTTGCTCAGTTCATCGTGCAGCAGGGCTTCGGCCCAACGCTCATCGTGCGGGTCATGCTCAACGGGTTCTGGGGTCAGAAAACTTTCGGCATATTTAGGTGCGCTGTCTATCGCCAAAAACTGCTTGGACAGTTGCTGTTCCTGGGCTTCGAGCTTAGCCAACTCTTCATCGAGATCGAGGTCATCGAGGTTGAGGTCGTCATGAATCCACAGGGTGTCGGTTGCGTTGTGGCTGGCTGCTGCATGCGCAGCTGCACTGGGCACTGCAGGCTGTGGTGCGGATGGCGCGGACGCTGGGGCCGGCAGTGCTTCCGCGGCGGCTATGGCGACGGGCGCTGTTGGGCTGGCGTGCAACTGGCCCTGTTCGCGCAGCTGTTGCGCGGCGTTGAACACATGCAGGCAGGCTCCGCAGCGCACAGCCCCATGGGCGGCACTCAGCTGCGCGAGGTTCACGCGGAAGCTGGTGCGGCAATGAGGGCACTGGGTGACGAAGCTCTGGGTCATGCGGCAATCCGGCTAAACAAGGCGGCTAGTCTAACGCAACTGTTTACTAATACAGCAGCGCGGGGCGCTGGTGCGGTTAGCGGCGTACGCCACTGATGCGCACCCAGCCGTCTTTATCGGCGGTCGGGTCGAGGATAAAGGCGTCGTTGTAGGCCGCGCGCACCTCTTCGGCCTGTTCGGCGAGGATGCCCGACAGCGCCAGGCGCCCGCCCGCTTTCACCAGACGGGTGATCTGCGGGGCCAGCGCCACCAGTGGGCCGGCGAGAATATTGGCCACCACCACGTCGGCCGGCTCCTGGGGCATGTCTTCTGGCAGGTAGAGCGGGAAGCGCGCGGGGGCGATGCCGTTGCGCCCGGCGTTATCGCGCGAGGCTTCGATGGCTTGTATGTCGATATCCGTGCCGACGGCCTGCGGCGCGCCCAACAGCAGTGCGGCAATTGCCAGAATGCCCGAGCCGCAGCCGAAGTCGATCACGCTGCAATCCTGCAGGGGCTGGCCATCCAGCCATTCCAAACACAGTGCGGTGGTCGGGTGAGTACCGGTGCCGAAGGCCAGGCCTGGATCCAGCAGCAGGTTGACGGCATCTGGTTCGGGGGCGGCGTGCCAGCTCGGCACGATCCACAGGCGCTGGCCGAAACGCATCGGCTGGAAACCATCCATCCAGCTGCGCTCCCAGTCCTGGTCGGCAATCACTTCGGCGTGATGCTCCGGCAAGTCGGCGCCGGTCAGCAGTTGCAGGTGGGCGAATACCGCGCTGGCGTCCGTATCGGCTTCAAACAGGGCGAGCAGATGCGTGTGCGACCACAATGGCGTGGTACCCAGGTCGGGTTCGAAAATAGGTTGGTCTTCGGCGTCCATAAAGGTCACCGAGACGGCGCCGACTTCCAGCAGGGCGTCTTCGTAGATTTCCGCCTGCTCTGGGGTGATGGCGAGACGGACTTGTAACCAGGGCATGGGGAAACCTCGTGAACGTTGTGGCGTGATGGCGCAAAGTGGCGCGCAGCTTACTTGAAGCGATGGTGTGGCTGCCACCGCCGGTGGATCGGAAACGACAAGGGCCGCCTAATGGCAGCCCTTGTCTATGCGCTACGCCGAAGCTTAGTGCTTATCCATACCCAGTTTCTTTTCCAGGTAGTGGATATTCACGCCGCCTTTGCAGAAGCCTTTGTCGCGAACCAGCATGCGGTGCAGCGGCACGTTGGTTTTGATGCCGTCGACGACGATCTCATCCAGGGCGTTGCGCATGCGGGCCAGGGCCTCGTCACGGGTGGCGCCATAGGTGATGATTTTGCCGATCAGCGAGTCGTAGTGCGGCGGTACGGTGTAGCCGCTGTACAGGTGCGAATCGACCCGCACGCCGTTGCCGCCCGGGGCATGGAAGTGCTTAACCTTGCCGGGGCAGGGCATGAAGTTGTCCGGGTCTTCAGCGTTGATGCGGCATTCCAGCGAGTGGCCGCGAATTACCACGTCACTCTGCTTGAACGACAGTTTGTTGCCAGCGGCGATGCTGAGCATCTCCTTGACGATGTCGATGCCGGTGACCATCTCTGATACCGGATGCTCAACCTGTACGCGGGTGTTCATCTCAATAAAGTAGAAATGCCCATCTTCGTAGAGGAACTCGAAGGTGCCGGCGCCGCGGTAGCCGATCTCGATGCAGGCGTCGACGCAGCGTTGCAGCACTTCGGCGCGCGCTTTTTCATCGATGCCCGGTGCCGGCGCTTCCTCCAGTACCTTCTGGTGACGGCGCTGCAGCGAGCAGTCGCGGTCGCCCAGGTGGATGGCGTTGCCCTGGCCGTCAGACAGCACCTGAACTTCCACATGGCGTGGGTTGCCAAGGAATTTTTCCAGGTAGACCATCGGGTTGCCGAACACCGAACCGGCTTCGCTGCGGGTCAGCTTGGCTGACTTGATCAGGTCTTCTTCCTGGTAGACCACGCGCATGCCGCGGCCACCGCCGCCTCCAGCGGCTTTGATGATCACCGGGTAGCCGACTTCGCGGGCAATCTGCAGGGCGGTTTCTTCGTCTTCCGGCAGCGGGCCGTCGGAGCCAGGCACGACCGGCACGCCGGCACGCTTCATGGCGTCCTTGGCAGAAACCTTGTCGCCCATCAGGCGGATGGTTTCAGCGGTTGGGCCGACGAAGGCAAAGCCGGATTTTTCCACCTGTTCGGCGAAGTCGGCGTTTTCCGCGAGGAAGCCGTAGCCAGGGTGAATGGCCGTTGCGCCAGTGACCTCGGCAGCGGCGATAATCGCCGGAATCTGCAGGTAAGACAGCGCGCCAGAGGCGGGGCCAATGCACACCGACTCATCGGCCAGGCCCAGGTGCATCAGTTCGCGGTCAGCGGTGGAATGCACCGCGACGGTCTTGATGCCCAGCTCTTTACAGGCGCGCAAGATGCGCAGGGCGATCTCGCCGCGGTTGGCGATCAGAACTTTTTCCAACATCGCAGGCTCTCCGTTGATCAAACGATGGTGAACAGAGGCTGGTCGTATTCCACCGGCTGACCGTTCTCGCCCAGGATGGATTCGATTACGCCGCTGGTTTCGGCCTCGATGTGGTTCATCATTTTCATCGCTTCAACGATGCACAGAATGTCGCCTTTCTTCACGCTCTGGCCGACTTCAACGAAGTTCGCCGAGGTTGGGCCGGAGGCGCGGTAGAAGGTGCCAACCATTGGCGAGCGCACGACCGTGCCGTTCAGCTTGGCAGCAGCCGGCGCAGCGGCTTCGGCAGCAACCGGTGCGGCTGCAGCCGGAGCGGCTGGTGCAGGCGCTGGGGCGTACATCGGCTGTTGCATAAAGGCCGGCTGCTTGCTGTGGCGGCTGATGCGCACGGATTCTTCGCCTTCGCGAATCTCCAGCTCGTCGATGCCAGATTCTTCCAGCAGCTCGATCAGTTTTTTGACTTTACGAATATCCATAGTGGTTCAACTCCCGGTGAGGTCAGGGGCGCTTAAGTTCAAGTTGTTCGAGTGCAGCCTCCAGGGCCAGTCGATAACCACTGGCGCCAAGGCCGCAGATCACCCCTACAGCGACATCTGAAAAGTAGGAGTGATGGCGGAAAGCTTCGCGTTTGTGCACGTTGGACAGGTGCACTTCGATGAATGGGATGCTCACTGCCAGCAATGCGTCACGTAATGCGACACTGGTGTGAGTAAAAGCGGCCGGATTGATCAAAATAAAGTCGACGCCTTCGCCCTGTGCGGCGTGAATGCGCTCAATTAATTCGTACTCGGCATTGCTTTGCAGGTACAGCAAGTGGTGGCCGGCCTCGCGGGCGCGGCGCTCCAGGTCGAGGTTGATCTGCTCCAGGGTCACGGCGCCATAAACCCCTGGCTCGCGGGTGCCGAGCAAGTTGAGGTTAGGGCCGTGCAATACCAATAAGGTTGCCATGATCCTTTTATCCTTATTTTCTACTGCGCAGGACTATGCCGTGACAGCGTCAGGCTGTCTAGTTCTCAGCAATAGTCAGCACGATGAGCGTAGATTGCGGCAGATATGTGACTGTAGGTGTTAAAAACGTTCGCGTGCCGTACTCAAACGGGCAGCGAAGGTGGCGGCATCGATCTCACCGACAACACGCAGGTCGCGCCATTCGTCACCCTTGCCATCGAATAACAGAATCGCCGGTGGGCCGAACAACTGGTAGCGGTCAAGCAGCGCGCGCTGCGCCGGGTTGCTGTCGGTGATGTCGAAACGCACCAACTGATAGTCGCCCAGTTGGCGACCGACTTGCGGCGCGCTGAGCACTTCACGCTCGATCACCTTGCAGCTGATGCACCAGTCGGCGTACCAGTCGAGCAGCAGCGGCTGGCCGTTGTTCTTTGCGGCAAGCAGGGCAGCATCCAGCTGGGCCGGTGTGGTGACGGTTTGCCACTGGTTTGATTGCGCCTGCTGCGTTGCTTGTGCGCTGCTGAGCAGCGTGCGTCCGAGTGGGCGCAGCGGGTCATCCTGGCCTTGCAGGGCGCCGACCCAGGCCACTAGGGCGTACACCAGCAGCGGCAGGCCAAGCAGTTGTGCGAGTTTCTGGTGATGGGTTTTCGGCGTCAGTTCCAGCACGCCGAGCCAGAGGGCGATGCCGGCAGCCAGCAAGCCCCACAGCGCCAGGCTGACCGAGCCGGGCACCACGCGTTCGAGCAGCCAGATGGCGACCGCCATCAACAATGCGCCGAACAGGTTGCGCACGGTAATCATCCACGTACCGGACTTCGGCAGCAGGGCGCCGCCGCCCACGGCAAACAGCACCAGTGGCGCGCCCATACCCAGGCCCAGTGCCAGCAGTTTGAGACCGCCGCCCAAGGCGTCGCCGCTGGCGCTGATGTACAGCAGTGCTCCGGCCAGTGGCGCGGAGACGCAAGGTGAAACCAGCACGCTGGAGAGCACGCCCAGCGCCGCCGCGCTAAACACTGTGCCGCCATGCAGGCGCTGGCTCAGGCGCTGCAGCGGACCATCAATTGCTGCGGGTAGGCGCAGTTCGAGAAAGCCCAGGCTGGCTGCGCCGAACAGGGCGAAGAAGATCGCAAACGGCACCAGCACCCAAGGCGATTGCAGGCGTGCCTGCAGGTTGAGTTCCGCACCGAACAGGCCCATCAGTGCGCCGAGGATGGCAAAGCTCAGGGCCATTGGCAGCACGTAGGCCAGCGACAGCACCAGGCTGCGCAAGCCGCCCGGCTGGCCGCGCAGCACCACGCCGGTGAGGATTGGCAGCATCGGCAGCACGCAGGGGGTGAAGGTCAGCGCCAGGCCGCCGAGGAAGAACAGCGCCAGATCGGTCCAGCTCCACGGCGTTGCCGCATCAGGTGTGGTGCTGTTGGCAGCGGCGCCGCCGCCAATCGCCAGTACTGCGGTTTCCGGTGGGTAGCACAGGCCTTTGTCGGCGCAGCCCTGGTAATTAACACTGAGGTTGAAGGGGCGATTGTCCGGGTTGTCGACCGGCACCTCGACATCCAATACCTCGTAATACACCTCGACATCGCCGAAGTACTCATCATGTTTAGCTTGCCCGGCCGGCAGCACGGCCTGGCCGAGGCGGATGTCGGCCGGTTCGCTGCTGAAGCTGAAGCGGTGCCGATACAGGTAATAACCTTCAGCGGCGACGAAGCGCAGTTTCACGGACTCGCTGGAGCTGCTGATCAGGCTCAGCTTGAACGCCTCGCTAACCGGCAGGAACTCCGCGCTGTTGTTCAGGGGCGCGCCCAGTTGCGTGGCGGCGGGGGGCTTATCGAATAGGCTGGCGCTGGCGGGCAGCACGACGAGAAGCAGAAGCAGGCTGAGTAAACGGTGCATGGCAGGCTCGTGATGCGGGTATCGACGCATCATAGCGGAGGCAGTGGGCTCAGGGCACGGCCCAGGCTGTAAGTGGTCTTGTCTGCAGGCCCGCTGGCGCGCGACAGATTGCCGCGCCAGCGGCTATGACCGTCGTTTAAACCCTGAACGCCTGTACGGCGGTATGCAGTTGCCCGCCCAGTTGCAGCAATTGATCGCCCTGGCTGCGGCCTTCGCCGATGCGCTGCAGGTTGTCGCCGCCCAGGGTGTGAATACGTTCGCTGTGCCCGCGAATTTCGCTGACCGCGTCGCTCTGCTGCGCCGTGGCATCCGCAATCCGCTCGGCCATGCTGGCAATGGTGCGGATTGCTACAACGATTTCATCCAGCGCGCCGTCAGCGACTTCGGCCTGGCTGGCGGTGGCTTCGGCGTGTTCGACCTGGGTGCGCATGGCTTGCACTGATTGCAGGGCGGCCTGTTGCAGGCGGCCGATCAGCTCCTGAATCTGCGCGGTGGCGCCGCTGGTGCGTTGCGACAGCGAGCGCACCTCATCGGCGACCACGGCAAAGCCGCGGCCTAGCTCACCGGCCCGCGCTGCCTCGATGGCGGCATTCAGGGCGAGCAGATTGGTTTGCTCGGCGATGCCGCGAATCACCGTCAGTACGTTGCCGATGGTGGCGGTTTCTTCGGCCAGGCGTTCGATGGCCTGGGCGTTGCCCTGCACTTCATCAACCAGCGAATGCAGGCCGTTAAGGCTTTGGCCAATCACCTGCTGGCCCTGTTCCAGGGCGCGGTTGGCGTCGCGGCTGGCGTCGGCGGCCTGGCTGGCATCGCCGGCCACCTGCTGAATGGTCGCTTGCAGCTCGCCAAGGGCATCGCGAATTTGCGCGGTATCGCCAGCCTGGCGTTCGGCGCCGCTGTGCAGGCCGCCGCTGAGGTCGGCCAGGGCGCGGCTGGAGCAGACCACCTGTTCGGCATGGCGGCGAATGGTGCCGACCAAATCGACCAGGTAGGCGCGTAGACGGTTCAGCGACTCTTCGATATCGCACAGCTCGCGGGTGCGTGAGCCGAGGTAGATGTCATTGGCAAAGTCACCGGCAGCCCAGGCCGACAGCGCCGGCACCAGGCGTTCAAGCACACGGGTGAGGCGGCGCTGGAGGGTGTCGATGATCAGCGCGATCAGCAAAATCAGGCCGATCATCAAGCCGAGGATCAGCTGCACTTCGCCCTGGATGCGGCCGTGCTCGGCGCGCACCAAAGGCTCTAGCGCGGCCAGCGCTTGCTGCACCTGGTCGATCTGCGCGCGGGTGCTGTTGGCCAGGGCGCTGCGTTGCTCGATCAGGCTGCGGGTGCGTTGCAGCTCGGCCGGGTAGCGGCTAATCAGGTTACTCAGGTCGCGTTTGAGGGCGATGCCACGGTCTTCGGCCTGGCTGCTCTCGCTGCTGGCGTCCAGCCCCAGCAGGTCGGCAAAGGCGTCACCGGACGACTGACTGGCATCAGTCACGCCGAGCAGCGGCAAATCACCCAGTACCTGCGCCTGTTTGCCTAGGCTGGCCAGTTCGCGCTCAACCTCGCTGGCCAGTTCGCTGCGACCACTGCGCACCAGTTTGTCGCGGGCGTGAGCCAGGCGGGTGAGATGCCGCGCCGCGCTAAACAGCGGCCGGCGGTAATCAGCGGCAGCGTTGGCGTCACCGCTGTCGGCGTATTGCGCCAGTTGCTCCAGCGCCGCGTCCATCTCGCGCTCGGCTTGCAGCAGGAGGCCTTGCGGGTCAGCGGAAAGCTTGCCAGCGGCCAGCAGTTCGTTGGCGCTAAACGCCTTCAGCTCAGCGAGGCTGGGGCGCAGGTTGGCGGCCAGCTGCTCGGGTAGCTCAGTCATGGCCTGGTCGAGGCTGTCCAGCGATTGCAAGGCGGCGCTGTGGCGCAGAGCATCGCCGCTTTCCAGGTAAGCGCTGATGTTCTGCGCGGCTTCACCCTGAAATTGCTGGGACAGGCTCAGGTAACGCGCCATGAGCAGGTAGGGACGCTCCAGCGCGCGCTGCGACCACCAAAGGGTGACGGCCAGTGCTACGCAGACGGTTACCAAGAGCAAGGTGTTGAGGTTGGTAAGGGATTTCAGGCGCATAGGGCTCGACCGACTACGAACGGTTCCGGCCGCCCACGCATGCGTCAGGCGGCTGCTAAGCCTGAGAATTTATTGCTTTTTCATGACCGTAATATGACGGTGCCGACTGCATCACAGTTTTCTGGGGCGCTGGCTCAAAAACAATGGGTGAGCGTGCTCAGCCGGTTTGGTAGATCGCCACTCGGTTACGCCCACCATGCTTGGCCGCATACAGCGCCTGGTCAGCCTGTTTTGAGAGCAGTTTGCTGTCCAGTTGCGCGGTCATTTGGGCGATGCCGCAACTGAAGGTGCACGACAGGTCATGAGGCTGTGCGGAGAACTGGATCTCAGCGAAGCGTTGGCGGATGTCATCCAGCACGCGCTTGGCCGATTCGGCGTCGGTATCGGGCATCACCACGGCGAACTCTTCACCGCCGTAACGGCCGATATGGTCGCTCTTGCGCAGGCGCTGCTTGAGAAACAGCGCCAGGCTCTTGATCACCCGGTCGCCCATGGGGTGGCCGTAGGTGTCGTTGACCTTCTTGAAGAAGTCGATATCGATCATCGCAAAGCTCAGCGGCTGGCTGTCACGTTCGGCGCGAAAGCGCGCATCTTCGAGCAGTTGCAGGGTATGGGTGTGGTTGTACAGGCCGGTCAGGCTGTCGCGCACCATGCGTGCCTTGAGGCTGCGTGCGCGGGCGGCGCGGTTACGCACGGTGGCGATCAGATGGCGCGGCTTGATCGGCTTGGTGAGGAAGTCGTCACCGCCCTCGCTCATGGCGTCGAGCTGCTTGTCGAGGTCGTCCTCGGCAGACAGGTAGATGATCGGCACGCTGACGTAGCGGTCGTTGTGGCGGATCACCTGGGCCAGTTCCGGGCCGTTGCACTCGGGCATGTACATGTCGAGGATGATCAGGTCGGGCTGAAAATCGGCCAGATGGCTCATGGCCTGGATCGGCTCAATCAGGGGGCGGGTGACGATGCCAGCGCTGTTGAGCACACGCTCGGTGTGCGTGGCCTGGGCCCGCGAGTCATCAATGATCAGCACTTTATAGGGTTCGTACTGAGCAACGTGGGTCAGAACCTCAATGCGCTCAAACAGGTTGGAGGCATCCAGGCTGCCGGTGAAGAACTCCTGGCCGCCGGCGCGCACGGCAGACAAGCGGGCCATGGTGTCGGTGTCTTCTTGGCTGAAGAACAGCAGCGGGATCTTGTGCTCCAGGCCTTCCTGCACGCTCTGCGCCAGCTGCAGGCCGCAACCAGGGCCGGAAAAGTCGACTTCCATCAAAATGGCTGCCGGGTGGCGTTCGAGTATGGCGCTGCGAAACGCGTTGGCGCTGTCCAGGGCAATTGCGCTCATGCCGAAGAATTCCAGGCGCTGCACCAGTTGTTCGGCGCGCTCCAGGTGCTGCAGGGCCAGGTACACCGGTTTGCGCAGTGGCGGCAGCACGGTTTGCTCGAAGCGGTCACCGTGGCGCAGGCCGGTGCGCGATAAGCGCTGCAGCAGTTGGTTGAGTTGGCTGATCAGTTCGCTATTGAGGCGGCCGCGATTGTCAGACACCCGTTGCAGGCAATGGTCAATCTCTATAGCCAATTGCCCGTGCTCGGCCTGGTCAAAGCGTTCGGCGTAGCGCCGTAACAGTTGCGTGGCCTCACGCAACTCGACCATGCCGCTTTCGCTCCACTCGCTGCGCTGCAGGCGTTGCCAAACTTCCAGTACCTGGCGTGCCTGGTGGATCACGCGCTGCGCGAAGTGCTGTTTTAGGCGGTCACTGCTGGGGTCTTCGTGCTCAATCATGGTCTGTGTTCGATGGGGGCGGCAGTTGCCGGCGAGTGATGGCGCAATGCTGGCAATCCTAACACTCGTTTGAATTATTGCGAGCGCCGTCGATCTATTGGCGCCTGCCTTCTGTCTACGACATCACAGATACGTAATCGACTCAACCGGCGCTAAGTTTGCCGTTCGCCGCTGCGCAGCGGGCCGCGCTTCCCTTATAGTGCAAGGCAGTTGCGCAACCCTGCTCTCGGGTTGTGGTCGAACAAGCAGCTACCGTTATATGCAGTGCGGTCGCACGCTTGCTACTTGGGTAAAGAAAGGACAACGTCATGCTGGATTGGAAGAACCGAACTGCCGCCGCCGCTGAGGGCGCGTCAGGCTCCGATAGCACCTCACCTCGCACATCCACTGGGAGCTGGGTCACGCGTACGGTCGCTGGCTTGCTGGGCCTCTACATCTTGCTGGCGCTGGTCGTGGGCTGGTACTGGAGCCAGGAACCGGCGCAATTCTCCGTGCAGCAGCGTGCCGAAGCGGCGTCCCAGGCGCGCGGGCACAAGCTGGTGAACGGTTACACCACCGCTGAAACCCTCAAGCAGGTAGCCAGTGCCTTGCTCGACAAGCCGGGCGGCTACTTGTCCAACGACATTGCCCCGCCAGGCCTGTGGCTGGATAACATGCCGAGCTGGGAGTTTGGCGTGCTGGTGCAGGTGCGTGATATGTCCCGCGCGCTGCGCAAGGACTTCACCCGCTCGCAGTCGCAATCCACTGAAGACCCGGATCTGGCCAAGGCTGAGCCGCGCTTTCACTTCGACAACAAGAGCTGGGCGCTGCCCGCTTCTGAGGCCGAATACGCCGAAGGCATCAAGTCGCTGGATCGCTACCTGGCCCGTCTTGCCGATCCGAGTCAGTCCAATGCGCAGTTCTATACCCGCGCCGACAACCTGAACAACTGGTTGGGCGATGCCGCCACGCGCCTGGGTTCGCTGTCGCAGCGTTTGTCGGCCAGTGTCGGTCAGGTACGCTTGAATACCGCGGTGGTTGATCCGGCGTTGGCCGAGAGCGTGGCGCAGGCTGACTTTATCGAAGGCGTGAACTACGAGACGCCATGGCTGCAGATCGACAACGTGTTCTACGAAGCCCGTGGCCAGGCCTGGGCGCTGGCCCACCTGCTGCGCGCCATCGAGGTGGATTTCGCCGATGTGCTGGCCAAGAAGAACGCCACCGTCAGCGTAAGGCAGATCATCCGTGAACTGGAGGCCGCGCAGGAGCCGCTGTGGAGCCCGATGATCCTCAACGGCAGCGGTTACGGCCTGCTGGCCAACCACTCGCTGGTGATGGCCAACTACATTTCGCGTGCCAATGCCGGGCTGATCGACCTGCGCCAACTGTTGTCGCAGGGCTAAGCGGTGGCCTGGTCTGAAGCGGAGGTGGCGCACCGCGCCGCCTCGGATGCTGAGCGTATCGCCTGGGTTGACGAAGATGATCGACCGCTGGGCGGCGTGTTGCGCAGCGAGTTGCGCGCGCGGCGTCTGCTTGGGCGCGGCACCTATATCCTGCTGTTCAATAGCGCCGGCTTGCTTTGCGTGCACCGCCGTACCTTGAGCAAGGCGTTGTATCCGGGTTACTGGGATGTGGCGGCCGGCGGCATGGTGCTCGAAGGCGAAAGCTATGCCGAATCCGCCGCGCGCGAATTGGCTGAAGAGCTGGGAATCGAGGATGTGCCGCTGGTTGAGCATGCGCATTTTCTTTATGAGGCGCCGGAAAGCCGCCTGTGGTGCATGGCGTATTCGGCGGTATCCGATGCGCCGCTGCGTTTGCAGCCGGAAGAGGTGCTGGAAGCGCGCTTTATCTCCATCGACGAGGCGCTGGCCGAGACGCAGCACCTGCCGTATTGCCCCGACTCGTTAGCGGCCTTGCAGCGCTATTTGGCCGTCACCCGCTAGTCCTTCAATACGGACCTAACCCCGCGTCAGCCCTGGCGTTGTGCAGGATACCGGGACGTTTTGTGCGGCATCCTGAACGGCGTCGCCAATCCACCGATTAATGGCGCATTTTTACACTTAGCAGTCGCGGCTTTTGCCGTTACACTGCGCGGCTTTCAAGCCCTGGCCGTGTATCGCCAGGGTGCGCTGCCCCTGCCAGAGTGGGGCCTCGCGGTCGACTCGCACACTCAGTCGACCAGTCGCTATCCTGACCCCTTCGAGGACCTATCGGTGGTCAAGAAAGCTTCCTCATTTGCCGCCCTCAGCGGCCTGGTGTATTCCACCGACAGCGGCCGGCATTGCCCGGACTGCAGTCAACCGGTGGACGCCTGTATCTGTAAACAAACCCTGATCCCAGAAGGTGATGGTATCGCCCGCGTGCGCCGCGAAACCAAAGGTCGCGGCGGCAAGACGGTGACCACCATCAGCGGCGTGCCATTGGCCGAAGAGCCGCTCAAGGACCTCGTCAGCGCCTTGAAGAAACGCTGCGGTTGCGGCGGTTCGCTCAAGGATGGCGTGATCGAGATTCAGGGTGATCACGTCGAACTGCTGATCGCCGAGTTGATCAAGCACGGCTTTAAAGCCAAGAAGTCCGGCGGCTGATCCCGTCTTTTCTAAACTTCCTCGGCAGACCTTTGGTCCATTGCCGAGCAATCGTCATTTCCAGACTTTAATCTGTACGGGTCTTGGCACTGCCAAGGCCACTATCGCCAGCAAGGGAGACATCAATGTCTGCACGACGCACACGTAAAGATGACGGCAGCCAGTGGACCGTAGCGGACAGCCGCAGCGTCTATGGCATTCGCCATTGGGGCGCGGGTTACTTCGCGATCAATGACAAGGGCCGTGTCGAGGTGCGCCCGAATGGCCCGCAAAGCACGCCGATTGACCTCTACGAGCAGATTGATGAGCTGCGTTCCAGCGGCTTGTCGCTGCCGTTGCTGGTGCGCTTTCCGGACATCCTGCAAGACCGCGTACGCCAGCTGACTGGGGCCTTCGACGCCAATATCGCGCGCCTGGAATACCAGAGCCCTTACACCGCGCTGTACCCAATCAAGGTCAACCAGCAGGAAGCGGTGGTGGAAAACATCATCGCCACGCAGAACGTTTCCATCGGCCTGGAAGCCGGCTCCAAGCCCGAGCTGATGGCCGTGCTGGCGCTGGCGCCGAAGGGCGGCACCATCGTCTGCAACGGTTACAAGGACCGCGAATTTATCAAGCTGGCCCTGATGGGGCAGAAGCTCGGTCACAACGTATTTATCGTGATCGAGAAAGAGTCCGAAGTGCAGCTGGTGATCGACGAAGCGGCCGAACTCAAGGTCGCGCCGCAGATCGGTCTGCGCGTGCGTCTGTCCTCGCTGGCGTCGAGCAAGTGGGCTGACACCGGCGGCGAGAAGTCCAAGTTCGGTCTGTCGGCGGCGCAGCTGCTGTCAGTGGTCGAGCGCTTCCGTGCGGCCAAGCTGGATCAGGGCATTCGCCTGCTGCACTTCCACATGGGTTCGCAGATCGCCAACCTGTCTGACTACCAGCACGGCTTCAAGGAAGCCATTCGCTATTACGGCGAGCTGCGTGGGCTGGGCCTGCCGGTTGACCATATCGACGTCGGCGGTGGCCTGGGTGTGGATTACGACGGCACCCATTCGCGTAACGCCAGTTCGATCAACTACGACATGGACGACTACGCCGGCGTGGTGGTCGGCATGCTCAAGGAGTTCTGTGATGCCCAGGAGCTGCCGCATCCGCACATCTTCTCGGAAAGCGGCCGCTCGCTGACCGCACACCACGCCATGCTGGTGGTGCAGGTCACCGATGTGGAAAAGCATAACGACGAGATCCCCAAGATCGAAGACGTCACCAGCCTGCCGGAAACCGTGCGTTACCTGGTCGAGCTGCTCGGTCCAACTGATATCGAGATGGTCACCGAGACCTATTGGCGCGCCACCCACTATATGAGCGATGTGGCCAGTCAGTACGCTGATGGCAAACTCAGCCTGACCGAAAAGGCCCTGGCCGAGCAGTGCTACTTTGCCGTGTGCCGCCGCCTGCACAACTCGCTGAAAGCCCGTCAGCGCTCGCACCGTCAGGTGCTGGATGAGCTCAACGACAAGCTGGCCGACAAGTACATCTGCAACTTCTCGGTATTCCAGAGCCTGCCGGACACTTGGGCCATCGGCCAGGTGCTGCCGATTCTGCCGCTCAACCGCCTCGACGAAGAGCCGCTGCGCCGCGCCGTGCTGCAGGATTTGACCTGTGACTCCGACGGCAAGATCCGCCAGTACGTCGACGAGCAGAGCATCGAGACCAGCCTGCCGGTGCACGAAGTGCGCGAGGGCGAGGACTACCTGCTGGGGATCTTCCTGGTCGGTGCCTACCAGGAAATTCTCGGTGATATGCACAACCTGTTCGGTGACACCGACTCGGTGAACATCTACCAGAACGCCGATGGCAGCGTGTACCACGCCGGTATCGAGACCCACGACACCATTGAGGACATGCTGCGCTACGTGCACCTGTCGCCGGAGGAGTTGATGAACCACTACCGCGACAAGGTTGCCAGCGCCAAGATCAGCCCGCGCGAGCGCACCCAGTTCCTTGACGCGCTGCGTCTGGGCCTGACCCGTTCGTCCTACTTGTCGTCCTGATCGCGGCGGCAACAACCTGCTGAAATGCAAACGGCCCCGCTCAGTGCGGGGCCGTTTGCGTTTCAGGGGGCGTCTATTAACGCGGCTTTTCAGCTGGGGCGTTCTGTCGTCAGTGGTGGTTCGGGTTGTTGGCCTGCTTCATGGTTGAGCAGGGCGGCCTTGCGCGGCAGGCCCCAGCGGTAACCGCTCAGGCTGCCATTGCTGGCGATGACCCGGTGGCATGGCACCAGTAGCCCTAGCGGGTTGCTGGCGCATGCGCGAGCGATTGCGCGCGGATGGCTGTTTAGCTGGGCCGCGAGCGCGGCGTAGGTGCGTGTTTGCCCGCTGGGGATGTGCTGCAAAGCGTGCCACACCCGCTGTTGATACGCCGTGCCACGGATATCCAGTGGCAGCTGGGCTGCCCGCTGCGGTTCGCGGATTTGCGTGATGACCTGACGCAACCAGTCGCGCAGGCCGAGGTCGTCTGCTTGCAGGTCGGCGCCGGCAAAGCGTTGTTGCAGTTCCGTCAGCAGCGCCGCAGAGCTGTCACCCAATAGCAGGGCGCAAACGCCCTTGGCGCTGCTGGCCAGCAATAACTGGCCGAGCGGGCAGGGGGCGATGCTGTAACGCAGCCGCTCGCCGGCGCCTCGCTTGCGTTGCTGCGCCAGGCTAAGGGCGGCGGATTGCGGGTACAACGCACGGGTGCCGGCGTAGCCCGCATCGAGTGCGGCGGCCAATACGCTGTCTGCCCCCGGTAACTGCTGCGCTAAACGTTCGCGGCGCTGGGCGTCGGCCCAGGCTTTCGGCGTTAGCCCGGTGCGGGCCTTAAAGGCGCGGGCCAGATGTGAGGCAGAGAGGCCGATACGCGCCGCCAGTTGTGCAAGGCTGGGCGTCGGTTGCGTGCTGCTGAGCCGCTCACAGACGGCCACCACCAGCGCGTCCAGCTGCTGGGCGGGGCTCTGCCCGTGTGGTGCGCAACGTTTGCACGGGCGAAAGCCCGCCGCCGTTGCCGCGGCGGCATCAACATGGAAGCTGACGTTGTCGCGCGTGGGGCGGCGTGCCGGGCAACTGGGGCGGCAATAAATACCGGTGCTGCGTACGGCAAAGACAAAGTCCTCGTCCTGTGCGGCGTCGCGTGTGCAGATGGCCTGCCAGCAGCGGTCGGGGTCGAGCATGGGTAGATCTCCTAGAGCCAAGTGTGATTGTCTGCCGCGCCGGTCAGGCTGCCAATTCACTTCTGACTTTCAAAGCGTGCGTGCACTGAATCAACCCCGTTAAGTGCTATCGCCCGGTGATTTGTACGCCCTGCATAAGCGAGAAAAGCCTGCCGTCAGCGAGACTTTGCGCGGCTTTTTATGTGGCTGTTGAACCGTACAACGCTCGCGAGGGTGGGCGCTTGGCACAGATTGCCGTATAACGGGCGGCAGAGCCGATTTGGGCAACACAGGACCCCTGATTAAAGCTGATGAAGACGCCAAAACGTATTGAGCCTCTGGTTGAGGCTGGGCTGGTCGATGAAGTGGTTCGCCCACTGATGAGTGGTAAAGAGGCCGCGGTCTATGTGGTGCGCTGCGGCGAAGAACTGCGCGTCGCCAAGGTTTATAAAGAGGCCAACAAACGCAGCTTCCGTCAGGCCGCCGAGTACCAAGAAGGCCGCAAGGTGCGCAACAGCCGTGATGCCCGGGCCATGGCCAAAGGCTCGAAGTACGGTCGCAAGGGCCAGGAAGACGCCTGGCAGAATGCTGAAGTGGCGGCGCTGTTCCGCCTGGCCAGCGCCGGGGTGCGGGTGCCCAAGCCGTATGACTTCCTTGAAGGCGTATTGCTGATGGAGCTGGTCGATGACGGCGAGGGCGATGCCGCGCCGCGCCTCAATGATGTCGACCTGCACCCGGACGATGCCCGCGAATTCCACGCTTTTATGATTCGTGAAGTGGTGAAAATGCTCTGCGCGGGCCTGGTGCATGGCGACCTGTCGGAATTCAACGTGCTGCTTGATCCCGGTGGCCCGGTGATCATCGACCTGCCGCAGGCGGTCGATGCGGCCGGCAACAACCATGCGTTCAAGATGCTTGAACGTGATGTCGGCAACATGTCCGCCTACTTCGGCCAGTTCGCCCCGGAATTGAAATTCACCAAGTACGCCAAGGAAATGTGGGCGCTGTATGAGGCTGGTGAGTTGACCCCGGAAAGCCCGCTGACCGGTGAGTTCGATGACCCGGAAGAAGAAGCCGATATCGACGCCGTGATGCGCGAGATCAAGGCCGCGCTAGCCGACGAGGCGCGCCGCCAGGCGCTGCTCAATGCCGAAGACGAGCCCAAGGGCGAAGAACCGCCACCGCCTTGGGCGCAATAGGCGCAGAGTGCTGCTGAGAAAAATGCCGCCCACCTGATCAGGTGAGCGGCATTTTTTATGGAAGGTCTTTATGGCTGCCAGCGCTCAGGCTGTAGGGTGGATGACGCTTTTTTCATCCACCATCCGGAGGTGAGGTGGTGGATGGGTGGAGCGACATCAACCCTGCGGTGAGCGCGCCATGGGCTTAGGGCTAGGGCTAGGGCTAAAGCTGCGTAGCCTTGAAGGTATCGCAGCGGCCGACATCGCCACCGTCAAAACCGGTCTTGAACCAGCGTACGCGCTGCGCCGAGGTGCCGTGGGTGAAGGAGTCCGGCACCACCTGGCCGCGCGCCTGCTTTTGCAAACGGTCATCGCCAATGGCGTTCGCAGCGTTCAGCGCTTCCTCGATATCACCGGGTTCTAACCAGTCATTGCGGCGTTGGCCGTGGTAAGCCCATACGCCGGCTAAACAATCAGCCTGCAATTCTTGGCGCACCAGTAAGCCGGTAGCACCTTCTACTCGCTCGCCCCGTTGCCGCGCGGCGTTGACCTTGGCCGAAACACCGAGCAGGGTTTGCACGTGGTGGCCGACTTCATGGGCAATCACATAGGCCTGGGCGAAATCGCCAGCGGCGCCAAAGCGTTGTTCCAGCTCGCGGAAGAACGCCAGGTCGATATACACCCGCTGATCACCCGGGCAGTAGAACGGGCCCACCGCCGAATCGGCGAAGCCACAGGCCGAGTTCACGCCACCGCTAAACAGCACCAGCGTCGGGTCGCGGTACTGCCGGTTGGCGCCCTGGAAGATTTCCCTCCAGGTGTCCTCGGTGTCGCCAAGCACCGCGCGAACAAACTCCGACTGCTCGTCATTGGTCGCCGGCGTTGAGCGTTGCGGCGCGCTGACCGAGCCGCCCTGCATGGCTTGTCCGGCCAGTTGGCCGAGGATCTGCATCGGATCCTGGCCGCTGAGCAGGCCCACGATCACCACGATGGCTACGCCGCCGAGCGTCAGGCCCTTGCCGCCGCCCATGCGCCTGCCGCCGCTGCCGCGGGCATCCACTACGTTGTCACTGCGTCTTGCCCGTTTCCAGCGCATCGCTGCCGTCCTTTAATTAAGTGGCGAGGTTGCTCGTTGCTCGCTGCGCTCGAGTGATCGGCTGCTCAGTTGGCTGGGTACTCGCTGATCACCTGCTCCGCGCCCTGTTTGTCGAGGCCGATGACCTGATAGGCGTCGCGCACGTTGCCATATTCCATGCCCGGTGAGCCGGTTGGCATGCCGGGTACGGCAGCGCCGAGCAGGTCCGGCTGTTGGCGCAATTTAAGAATATCGGCAGCGGGCACATGGCCCTCAACAAATTGGCCGTCAATCACTCCGGTATGGCAGGACGCCAGGCGCGGCGGTACGCCGAGGCGCTGTTTAACCGCGCTCATGTCGCTTTCAACATGGTCGGTGACGGTAAAGCCGTTGTCTTGCAAGTGGCCAATCCAGGCCTTGCAGCAACTGCAGTCGGGGTCACGGTGTACGTCGATGTTGAGGGGTTCGGCGGCAATGCTGAGGCTGCTGAACAGTGCGGCGAGAAGAATCAGTTGGCGCATGAAGGCGGCTCCTGGAAATGGTGTCGGCCAGAATAGCGCCCGCGCTGGCGGGCAACCACTGCCGATTTCCGAAACGCACAAGGGCGGCTTATGCTGCGCGTACGATTTTCCGGTTAAGGATGCGCTTCATGCTACGTGCACGGGTAATTTTGCTGATTCAACTGCTGGCATTGGCCGGTTTGGGCTTGGCCTATTTTGTTCGCCCCCATGAAATGGCCAACCTCAGTGGCATGCTGCTGATGTCCCCGGCGGCCGCGACCGATATGCGGGCGTTCTATGGCGGCTTGCAGATCGGCTTGGCGGCGTTTATCGGCTTGTCACTCAGCCGTCTGGACCTGACGCGCGCCGCATTGACCTTGCTGGTGCTGCTTTACAGCTCGCTGGCGTTGGCGCGCATCGGCGGTTTGTGGCTCGATGGCGGCGCGCAGCAGAGCTTCAACCTCTTTGCATTGCTGCTGGAAGTGGTCTCTGCCGGGCTGTGTTTCTGGGCGTTGCGCGGCCTGCCGCGGCAGTAACCGTCGCGTCCGTTTATGCCGCAGGGCGGGCGCGCAACAGGTGTTGCGCGCGGGTTAACGGCGCTCCAGCAGAACACCCGATTCCATATGGTGGGTGTAGGGGAACTGGTCGAACAGCGCGCAGCGCGTCACCTTGTGGGTGTCGCTGAGCTGGGCGATGTTGGCGGCCAGGGTTTCCGGGTTGCAGGAGATGTACAGGATGCGCTCAAAGCGCCGAGTCAGCTCGCAGGTGTCCGGGTCCATCCCGGCGCGGGGTGGGTCAACGAATACGCAGCCGAAGTCATAGTTCTTTAAGTCCACGCCAGCCAGGCGGCGGAACGGGCGTACCTCATTCAGCGCTTCGGTTAACTCCTCGGCGGACAGGCGTACCAAGGTGACGTTATCCACGCCGTTGTCAGCCAGGTTGGCCAGTGCGGCATTGACTGAGGTTTTGCTGATCTCGGTGGCCAGGACTTTGCGCACGCGGGTGGCCAGCGGCAAGGTGAAGTTGCCGTTGCCACAGTACAGTTCCAGCAGGTCATCCTGGCGTTCGCCGAGGGCGTTAAAGGCCCAAGTCAGCATCTTCTGGTTGACGTCGCCGTTGGGCTGGGTGAAGGCGCCTTCTGGCTGGCGATAGCTGAAGGTGCGCCCAGCCACAGTGAGCTTTTCCTCAACATAGTCCCGGCCGATGACAACGCGCTTGCCCTTGGAGCGGCCGATGATGCTCACCTGCAGCTCGGCGGCAAGCTTTTCCGCTGCGGCCTGCCAGGCGTCATCCAGCGGACGGTGATAGCACAGGGTAATCATGCCGTCGCCGGCCAGGGTGGTGAGGAACTCGACCTGGAACAGCTTGAAGTTCAGGGCGCTGCTGGCTTGCCAGGCGGCCTTCAGACGCGGCATCAGCGCGTTGATTTGGGCGCTGGCGATGGGGAAATTTTCGAAGAAGATCGGCGTGTATTTATCGCCGGCTTCGAACATGGCGTAGTGCCGGTCGTCACCCTCACGCCACAGGCGGAATTCGGCGCGCAAGCGATAGTGCTCACGCGGTGATTCAAATACTTCGGGCGCTGGTGCGTCGAAGGGGGCCAGCAGCTCGATCAGGCGCTGCTGCTTTTCAGCCAGCTGGACGGCATAGCTGGCGGGATCGAACTGGGAACGGCTCATGCAAGGCTCTTTTCAGAAAAGGAGCGGGTGAGCCACGCTCACCCGCACAGGATCAGGCGAAGTACGCCAGCTTGATCACAAACAAGGCCGACAACACCACCAGTGCAGGGTTGAGGTCGCGCCAGCGGCCTGCCAGCAGCTTGATGAGAGTCCACGCGATAAAGCCAAAGGCAATGCCGTTGGCAATCGAGAAGGTCAGCGGCATGGCCAGGGCGGCGATGACGACCGGGGCGGCGACGCTGAGGTCATCCCAATCGATCTGCGCCAGGCTGCTCATCATCAGCACTGCGACAAACATCAGCGCCGGGGCGGTGGCAAAAGCCGGGACGGCGCCGGCCAGCGGTGCGAAGAACAGCGCCAGTAGGAACAGGGCTGCCACCACGCAGGCGGTCAGACCGGTGCGCCCGCCAGCAGTAATGCCCGCCGCCGATTCGATATAGCTGGTGGTGGTCGAGGTGCCCAGTGCGGCGCCGGCCATGGTGGCGGTGCTGTCAGCCAGCAGGGCGCGGCCGAGTTTGGGCATTTTGCCGTCTTTATCGAGCAAGTTAGCTTTCTGTGCGACGCCGACCAGGGTGCCGGAGGTGTCGAACAGGTCAACAAAGAGGAAGGCGAAGATCACGCTGAGCAGGCCGATATCCAGCGCGCCCATGATGTCCAGCTGCAGCAGCGTCGGCATCAGCGAGGGCGGCATCGAAACCACAGCGTCGAGCTGCGACAGGCCAAACAAAATCGACAGGCCGGTGACCAGCAAAATGCCGATCATCACGGCGCCGGTGACGCGGCGATAAGCCAGTGCCGCGATCACGAAGAAGCCCAGGCTGGCGAGCAGCGGGGCGCCTTGGCTGAGGTCGCCGAGGCCAACCAGAGTGGCGGGGTTATCGACCACGATGCCGGCATTTTTCAGCGCGATGATCGCCAGGAACAAGCCAATACCGGCGGCAACACCTGCCCGCAGCTCCATCGGAATGCTGTTAATGATCCATTCGCGAATCTTGAAGATCGACAGTAAAAAGAAGATCACCCCGGAGAGGAAAACCGCGCCCAGTGCCACCTGCCAGGTGTGGCCCATGGTCAGCACCACGGTGTAGGTGAAGAAGGCGTTTAGCCCCATGCCGGGCGCCAGAGCAATCGGGTAGTTGGCGACCAAGCCCATAATGGCCGAGCCGATGGCGGCGGCCAGGCACGTGGCGACAAACACCGCCCCTTTATCCATGCCAGCTTCGGCGAGGATGTTGGGGTTGACGAAGAGGATGTAGGCCATCGTCAGGAAGGTGGTCAGCCCCGCCAGCATCTCGGTACGCACCGTGGTGTTGTGGGCTTTGAGTTGGAACAATCTTTCCAGCATGTGGAACTCCCCGATAACGGCTTTCTGGGCCGTGTTTATGCAAACCGAAAGCAAAGCACATCCACATGGTTGTGCATGTTTTTGCCGGCGATCTGGAAAAAGGCGCGCATCATATCAGCTCGTTTGGGTGTGGTGAATTTATGACCGATGAGACAGTTTGCTGACCTTGCGCGCACGCTTATTGGCGCCCCTGCCGTAACCTTATTGGCATTGCCGGCGGCGTCGACACCCTCGGATGCTTAACCCGGATTTAACGGATTGCCGCGAGCCGACATTGAGCGCGGTAGCGGGCGCTCACATCTACATACTGCTGGTGGTAAACGCCTGAGCGAGCCCCGGCGAGAAGGGGCGCAGCCCTTGTGGCAGCCCGTCGCGCGACAATCAACCACAGCAGAGCTTAGAGTCACAGGCGCTACTCTCATCACCTATCTTGACCCGCATCAATGCTGATGCTGCATGGTTATGCAGGGCACTTGGCCCTTTGCGATGACTCTCTGACCTCAAACAATAATCTTCCGACTGATTGCTTGTGGCTGGCATGTGCGCCCGTGGCCGTGCCCCGTATCACCTGACTGAGGAAACGCCATGTTTGGATTGGAGGCTCTCGACCTTGCTCGAATCCAGTTCGCTTTCACCATCTCCTTTCACATCATCTTTCCGGCCATCACCATCGGCTTGGCAAGTTACCTGGCTGTGTTGGAAGGCCTGTGGCTGAAAACCAGCCAGACGGTGTACCGCGACCTGTATCACTTCTGGTCGAAGATTTTTGCGGTCAATTTCGGCATGGGTGTGGTGTCTGGCCTGGTGATGGCTTACCAGTTCGGCACCAACTGGAGCGCGTTTTCCGACTTTGCTGGGGCGGTCACCGGGCCGCTGCTGACCTATGAAGTGCTCACTGCATTCTTCCTTGAAGCGGGTTTCCTCGGTGTGATGTTGTTCGGCTGGCACCGCGTCGGCCCTGGCCTGCACTTCTTCTCCACGGTGATGGTGGCGGTCGGTACGCTGATATCGACCTTCTGGATTCTGGCGTCCAACAGCTGGATGCACACCCCGCAAGGCTTCGAGATTATCGACGGGCGGGTGATCCCGGTGGACTGGTTCGCCGTGGTGTTTAACCCCTCGTTCCCTTACCGCCTAGCGCACATGGCCACGGCGGCGTTCCTCGCCACGGCGTTCTTTGTCGGCGCATCGGCAGCCTGGCACTTGCTGCGCGGCCGCGACAACCCGGCGATCCGCAAGATGCTGTCGATGGCCATGTGGATGGCGCTGATCGTGGCGCCGATCCAGGCGGTAATCGGCGATTTCCACGGCCTCAATACCCTCAAGTACCAGCCGGCGAAGATCGCCGCGATTGAAGGCCACTGGGAAAACCATGGCGATGAGCCGACTCCGCTGATCCTGTTCGGTTGGCCGGATATGGAGCGAGAAGAAACCCGCTTCAAAATTGAAATTCCTGCCCTCGGCAGCTTGATCCTGACCCATAGCCTGGACAAACAAGTGCCGGCGCTCAAAGAGTTCGCTAAGGAAGACCGGCCCAACTCGACCATCGTGTTCTGGACCTTCCGCGTCATGGTCGGCCTGGGCATGCTGATGATCCTCACTGGTCTCTGGGCGCTGTGGCTGCGCGCTCGTGGCCGGCTGTTCCAGTCGCGGGCGTTTCTGCACCTGGCGGTGTGGATGGGCCCGTCGGGGATCATTGCCATTCTCGCCGGCTGGTACACCACGGAGATTGGTCGTCAGCCGTGGATTATTCAGGGGCTGATGCGCACCGCCGATGCCTCGTCCGGGCACAGTTTTGCGCAGATGAGCCTGACCCTGATTCTGTTCGTGGTGGTGTACTTCGCCCTGTTCGGCGCGGGTATCGGCTACATGATGCGCCTGGTGCGCAAAGGCCCGATCACCGACGAAGGCCAGGAGCCCGCCGAGGGCGGCCCGGGGCAGAAACGCACGCCGTCCCGTCCGCTGTCTGCGCCCAAAGAGGGCCTGGAAGAAGGCGACACTGACTCGCTGGCTGAGAGGAATTGACTATGGGCATTGATCTCTCGCTGATCTGGGCCGTGATCATCGCCTTCGGGGTGATGATGTATGTGGTCATGGACGGCTTCGACTTGGGCATCGGCATCCTCTTCCCCTTCGTTAAAAGCGAAGGCGAGCGTGACGTTATGATGAACACCGTGGCGCCGGTCTGGGACGGCAACGAAACCTGGCTGGTGCTCGGCGGTGCGGCGCTGTTTGGCGCCTTTCCGCTGGCGTATGCGGTGGTGCTCAGCGCGCTGTATCTGCCGCTGATCTTTATGCTGCTGGGGCTGATCTTTCGCGGCGTGGCCTTCGAGTTTCGCTTCAAGGCCAAACCGGCCAAGCGGCATCTGTGGGACAAGGCGTTTATCGGTGGCTCGCTGACCGCGACCTTTTTTCAGGGCGTGGCGCTGGGGGCCTATATCGATGGCTTTGAGGTGGTTGACCGCGCCTATGCCGGCGGCGCGCTGGATTGGCTGACGCCGTTTTCGCTGTTCTGCGGCTTGGCGCTGATCGTCGCTTACGCCCTGCTTGGTTGCACCTGGCTGATCATGAAAACCTCCGGCCGTCTGCAGCAGCAGATGCATGTTATGGCGCGGCCGTTGGTGTTTGTGCTGCTGGGCATCACTGGCATCGTCAGCCTGTGGACGCCGCTGGCGCATGCGGACATCGCCGAGCGCTGGTTCAGCCTGCCGAATATCTTTTGGTTGATGCCGGTGCCATTGCTGGTGCTGCTCTGCACCTGGGCGCTGCTGCGTGCGGTGGCGCGCAACGCCAACTACGCCCCGTTTTTGCTGACCCTGACGTTGATCTTCCTTGGCTACAGCGGCCTTGGTATTAGCCTGTGGCCGAATATCATCCCGCCGTCGATCAGCATCTGGGAGGCCGCCGCGCCGCCGCAAAGCCAGGGTTTTATCCTGGTCGGCGCGCTGTTCATCATCCCGTTTATTCTGATGTACACGGCCTGGAGCTATTACGTATTCCGCGGCAAGGTGACGGAAGAAGATGGCTATCACTGAGGTGAACGTGATGAACGACATCGAGGAAAAAAAGCCGCTGTGGCAGCGGCTCGGCTGGTTGGTCGCGATCTGGGCTGGCAGCGTGCTGGCTCTGGGCGCGGTGTCCTATCTGTTGCGCCTGTTTATGCAGGCCGCTGGAATGGGGACGCCTTAACGCCGCGAATGTGTTTAGCGCCGCTCACGCCCGTTAAGCGTTGCCCGCGCGGCGTTGCCACTGCCGCGCATGATGTTTGGGCGCGCTAGGTAAACAAGTCGTTCTGGGTGAGGGTTGCCCCGCCGAGCAGTTGGATCATGAACTCCGCGCTGCTGCCGGCGTTGCTGCTGCCGTACAGCACGCCGTCGGCAAAACGCAATTGGCCGGTGGCATCAATGTCACTAAAGGCGGCGCTGCCGATGAAGCTGAAGGCATCGTGGGCGGCGGTTAGCGGGTTGCTGTCCAGGGCGGAGAAGTCGATGCGGTCGCCTTCTTCGCCATTGAAGCCGTAGATCAGATCGGCCAGTTCATTCAGGCCCAGGTCACTCAGTGAGGTGAACACATAACGGTCTGCACCGCTGCCACCGTTCATGTAGTCAGCGCCGGCGCCGCCGTCGAGTACATCGTCACCCGCACCGCCGATAAGCACATCGTCGCCACCGCCGCCGCGCAGGATGTTGTTGCTGTTGTTGCCCGTCAGGCTGTCGGCGTAATCGCTGCCGATGAGGTTTTCTAAATTACGCAGCGTGTCGGAGCCGGAGCCGCCCGTCGCTTGCGCCTGTGAGGTGCTTAGCCTGACGCTCACGCCGCTTTCGGCGAAGGCGTAAGACAGGGTGTCGTTGCCAAGCCCGCCGTTGAGGATGTTATCCCCGCCGCTGGCGAACAGGGTGTTGTCCTGGGCGTTGCCGGTGCCATTGGAGTTGCCCGGCGCGATCAGGTAGAGGTCTTCTACGTTGTTGGCAAGGGTGTAGCTGGTGGCGCTGCTGAAGACCCGATCAAACCCGGCGTTGGCGCCTTCCACCACCAGGTCGGCGCTGTTGTCGACCCAGTAAGTGTCTGAACCGTGGCCTCCAATCAACACGTCGGCACCGGCGGCGCCATCAAGCAGGTTGTCCGCCGCATTGCCGCTGATGATGTTGTTGAGGCTGTTACCGGTGCCGCTGAGCGCCAGCTCGCCGACGAGCAGCAGGTGTTCGAGGTTGTCGCCCAGCGTCCAGCTCACGGATGCCACGACGGTGTCGTAATCCTCCTCGCCGGTGCCTGTTTCCAGCACGCTGTCACCGAGGCTGTCGACGATATACACATCGCTGCCGTTGCCGCCCTCCATGTGGTCGTCGCCCAGGCCGCCGTTGAGGGTGTCGGCAGTCGCGCTGCCCAGTAGTACGTCGTTGCCGCTGGTGCCGAGAATCTGGTTGGCGGGGTAGAGGGAGAGCGCGCTGGGGTCGTTGTTGTCGCTGGGGTCACCCTGGAAGCCAAGGTCATTGGCGATGAAGTCCGCCAGGCGCTGACCGATGATTTCACCGGCTTCGCCCGGCATGTGCCACACGTCGTAGTAATAGGTCAGCGGGTCGACCTCGTAGCGCATCGGCAGGTCGCTGTAGTCCACGGCAATCTTCACATCGTCGCGGTTGCCGGCCAGCTCCAGCTGAGCCTGGCGGATGGCCACGGTGCCCGCCGTGATGGCGGCGATTTCTGCTTCGCTGTAGCCGCGCAAATCTGCTGCTTGCGCTTGATAGTGGCCGGTCATCATCAGGTAGAACATGGCATCTGGCGTGTTCAGCTGGGTTTTCAGGTAATCGAAGACCTTTAGCGTATTGCTCTTGTACAGCTCGATCTCAGCCTGTTTGTCCGTGGCGTTGGCGTAGCTGGTGGCATTGTCTTCGCCTTGCCCCCACACCAGGGCCAGCGTCACGCTGCCCTTGGCTTGTAGCTCAGCCAGTTGGCTGCGCAGGTTGGTGACGGCCTGCAACAGTGCTTCGCCAGGCTGGTCGGTGTCGGTGTACCACCAGGCTTTGGCCTTCTCTGCATCCGTGGCCGTGGATCGCCCCGTGACGGTGCTGCCACCCACGGCGATGTCGACCGGGTTGCCGCTCGGGTCGAAGAACAGGCTTTCCACTTTATCGAAGTCGGTATAGCGCTTGAGCTGGCTGACCATCTCCGTAACACCGGACTCCTCGTCGCCGGAAAACATCCGCAGAATGCGGGCATTGGATTGCCCGAGTATCGGCACGAAGAGGGTGTTCTGGGGCGTGGGCTCGGCAAAAATAAAGTCGGCATTGCTCAGGCTGCCCAGGTGGTTGCCGATGATGGCTATTTCAATGCTATTGCCGTCCGCATCGGGCTCGCGGGACTTGAGTGAGGTCTTGGTGCCGGTGTCGTTAAGGGTTACTTGCAGGGTGTTGCCATAACCGTTGCCCAATCCGGTGATGCCGAGGGCCGAGAGGTCGATCTTGTCCATGCCGAGGGTGAAGTCGGTGATGGTGTCAGCTGCGCTGGTGTTTGCCGGGCCGTAGTTGCGGAAGCTGTCGAGTGCGCTGCTGAAGCGGAAGATATCGCTGCCTTCGCCACCGGTCAGGCTGTCTTTGCCCGCGCCGCCGTCGAGCACATCGTTACCGGCGCCGCCATGGAGTTTGTCGGCGCCGGCCCCGCCGAGCAGGACGTCGTCCGCGCTGGTGCCGGTCAATACGTCGTTGCCCTCGGTGCCTACCAGAACGGAAGGCTGTGGTGGTGGTGGTGGTGGTGGTGGTGCAGCTTCGAAGAGGAGGTTGCTGGCGTTCAGTGTGTTCAGGTGGTTGCCCTGGATGGCCAGCTCAAAGCGGTTACCGTCGAGATCGGGTTCCAGCGATTTTAAATACGTGCGGTCACTGGCGCTGCTGTAGCTGAGCAGCAGGGTGCCGTTGTAGCCATTGCCCAGGGCGGTAAAGCCAATCCCGCTCAGGTCGATGCGGTCGAGGGTGGCCTCAAAATCGGTGATGGTGTCGTTGTGCAGGCTGCCGTTGCGGTAGCTGTCGTGCACGGAGCTGAAGCGGAAGGTGTCGGCGTCCGCTCCGCCGGTTAGCGTGTCGCGCCCGATGCCGCCGATAAGGATGTCGTTACCGGCACCGCCCAGCAGTGTGTCGTTACCGTCCAGGCCCAGCAGGGTTTCACTTGCCGCCGTGCCGATTAGGCGGTCGTTGCCGGCGCTGCCTGACAAGGTCAAATCGCCAGCAGGCGCATCACTGACGCTGAGTAAAAAACTGCCTGTGACCGTGCTGCCGCGGCCATCGCTGGCGCTCACGGCGATGGCATAGCTGCCGGCCGCATCGATGCCAGGCATGCCGCTAAACGTCAGGGTGCTGGCGTTGAATGCCAGCCAGGATGGCAGCGCCGCGCCGTTACTCAGGGTGGCGCTGTAACCGAGCGGGTCGCCGTCGGGGTCAGTGAAGCTGGATGCGGCGAATTGGTAAGTGAATGCGCTGTTTTCACTGGTGCTTTGGTCCAGCAACGGTTCGTTGAGCGCGACGCTGTTGTTGGTCGTGGTGTTAGCGGTGAAGAGAATGTTGGTGGGGTTGACCGCCGTCAGCTGATTGCCCTGAAAGGACACGTCGAAATAATGGCCGCTGGCATCGCCCTCGAATGATTTCAGGTAGGTGCGGTCGCTGGCGCTGCTGTAGCTGAGCAGCAACGTGCCGTTGTAGCCATTGCCCAGGGCCGTAAACCCCAGGCTGGAGAGGTCGAGGCGATCAACGCTGCCATCGAAATCGCTGATCAAGTCGCTGAAGGCGCTGCTGCTGGTGCGGTAACTGTCTTGCCGCGTGCTGAAGCGGAAGGTGTCCGCGCCGTCCCCGCCGCTGAGTGTGTCGCGGCCCAGGCCGCCGACCAATACATCATTGCCCGCGCCGCCGCGCAGGCTGTCGTTACCAGCCTCGCCGAGTAAGAGTTCGTCGGCGTCTGTGCCCACCAGCGTGTCCTGGCTGTCGCTGCCTTGCAGCGGTTGCAGGTTGGCGTCGGTTGCGTTGGTCGTTGTTGCAGCGAAACCCTTGATGGCTGTGAGCATGATTTACCTTCCTCTGGCTCAGTGAGCAGTGCGCTGAGCAAAACACGCGGATAGACGCCCTCTACCGCTGGCGTGCAGTCGTTGTGACAGCGAGCAAAGGGCGGCGTGCTGCGGTTTTTTACGGGTTGCGCGTCAAGGGCTGGACGCCAAGGAATAGGCACGTACTGGGCCAGGCAGTGGCCATGCCGTTGTGCTGCTAGCGGCCTTATAACTAGGCGCTGTGGGCGTTGCGGGGGCGAACGACGGCGCATAAAAAAATGCCTGCATCTCTCGATGCAGGCATTTTTTACCGATGGACGGTCTGACTATTTAGCGTTTTGTGCCAAACAAACCGCCCGTAGGGCTGACTCAGTTGCCGTAAACCGGGAACTTGGCGCAGACCGCTTTGACTTGCTCACGGATGCGCGCTTCAACCGACTCGTCGCCCAGGTTGGCGAGGATTTCGCAGATCCAGCCAGCCAGTGCACGGCATTCGTCTTCTTTGAAACCACGGGTGGTCACGGCCGGGGTGCCGATACGCAGACCCGAGGTGACGAAAGGCGAGCGTGGATCGTTCGGTACGCTGTTCTTGTTCACGGTGATAAAGGCGCGACCCAGGGCGGCGTCGGCGTCTTTACCGGTGATGTCTTGCTTGATCAGCGAGAGCAGGAACAGATGGTTCTCGGTGCCGCCGGAGATGACGTCGTAGCCCTTCTCAATAAACACACTGGCCATGGCTTGGGCGTTTTTGATCACTTGCTGCTGGTAAGCCTTGAACTCAGGCTGCAGGGCTTCTTTAAAGCACACGGCCTTACCGGCAATCACGTGCTCCAGTGGGCCGCCCTGGCCGCCTGGGAAGACGGCGGAGTTGAACTTCTTCTCCAGCGCTTCGTTGGCGCGTGCCAGGATCAAACCACCACGCGGGCCGCGCAGGGTTTTGTGGGTGGTGGTGGTGACCACGTCAGCGAACGGCACCGGGTTCGGGTACACGCCAGCAGCAACCAGGCCGGCTACGTGCGCCATGTCGACGAACAGGTAGGCACCGACTTTGTCGGCGATGGCGCGGAAGCGTGGGAAGTCCAGTACCTGCGAGTAGGCGCTGAAGCCGGCGATGATCATCTTCGGCTGGTGTTCAACGGCCAGGCGCTCAACTTCGTCGTAGTCAATCAGACCGGTGACGGTGTCGATGCCGTACTGCACCGCGTTGTACACCTTGCCGGAGAAGCTGACGCTGGCGCCGTGGGTCAGGTGGCCGCCGTGCGCCAAGCTCATGCCCAGCACGGTATCGCCGGCGTTCAGCAGGGCCAGGTAGACCGCGCTGTTGGCTTGGCTGCCGGAGTGCGGTTGGACGTTGGCGTAGTCAGCGCCAAACAGCTCTTTGGCGCGGTCGATGGCCAGCTGCTCAACGATGTCGACATATTCGCAACCGCCGTAGTAGCGCTTGCCTGGGTAGCCTTCGGCGTACTTGTTGGTCAGTACCGAGCCTTGGGCTTCCATCACCGCTGGGCTGGTGTAGTTTTCCGAGGCGATCAGCTCGATGTGATGTTCCTGGCGCTGGGCTTCTTGCTCCATCGCGGCAAACAATTCGGCGTCATAACGGGCAAGAGTCAAATCACGGCTGAACATGGCATTCCCCTGAGAAAAATCAGTTGGGCAGTCTAAAGAGGGGACGAATTCTACCCCATTCAGCGCTGTCAGGCATATGAAGCGTGGTCATCTGGCGGACAAATGGGGCTCATGTGCTGGCGCATTTCAGCCCAGCATAAACAGCGCGGTGCCGGTAAACAGGGCGGTGAACTGGTGCGCCGGCATGGGCCGGCCAAGCAGGAAACCCTGGACTTCATCGCAGTCATGGCCGCGCAGAAAGTCCAGCTGAGCCAGGGTTTCCACACCTTCGGCGATTACCGTGAGGTTGAGGCTGTGGGCCATGGCGATGATGGCGCGTGCAATCTGCCCGTCCTGCTCGCCATGCGGCAGGCCGTCGACAAAGCTGCGGTCGATTTTCAGCACGTCGAGGGGGAATTGCTTGAGGTAGTTCAGCGAGCTGTAACCCGTGCCGAAGTCGTCGATGGCAATAAACACACCGAGTTTCTTCAGGCTGCTGAGGGTTTGCATGGCGTTAGACACATCTTCCATCAGGATGCTTTCGGTCAGCTCCAGCTCCAGGCAGCCGGCCGGAATGCCGCTCTGCCGGAGAATTTCGGCGATGCGCTGGTCGAGGTCGCCCTCGGCAAACTGACGGGCGGAGAGGTTGACCGAAATCTTCGGCACGCGAATCTTCGCCTCATGCCATTCGGCCAACTGCCGGCAAGATTCACGCAGCACCCAGTCGCCAATCTGAACCACCAGGCCCAGCTCTTCGAGCACCGGAATAAACTCATCAGGCGGGACCATGCCGCGCTGCGGATGCTGCCAGCGCAGCAAGGCTTCGGCCCCGGTCAGGCGCTTACCGTCGCCGGAGAACTGCGGTTGGTAATACAGCTTGAACTCACCTTGTTCCAGGGCGTGGCGCAGGTCGCTTTCCAGTTCCAGGCGCTGCAGGGCGCTGGCGTTCATATCGGCCTGGTAGAACTGCACGTTGTTTTTGCCGCGCTCTTTGGCGTGGTACATCGCGGTGTCGGCGTTCTTCATCAGCTGGCTCAGCTCGTTGCCATCCTGCGGGCTGAGGGCGATGCCGATACTGGCGGTGACGAAGAACTCGCGGCCTTCGAGGATAAACGGCTGCGACAGGCTGGCGAGAATCTGTTCGCCCACATGAATCGCGCGGGTCAGGGCGCTGGCGCGCTGGACCTGCGATTGCAGCAGCAGGGTGAATTCGTCGCCGCCCATGCGCGCCACGGTGTCGTCACTGTCGACGCAGGCGCACAGGCGCATCGCCACTTCCTTGAGCATGCGGTCGCCGGCGGCATGGCCGAGGGAGTCGTTGATCGGCTTGAAGCGGTCCAGGTCGAGGAACATCAGCACCACCCATTCCTGGTGCCGTTCGCCGTGCTGCAGGGCGCTGTGCAGGCGGTCTTGGAACAGCGTGCGGTTGGGCAGTTGGGTCAGGGCGTCGTAGTAGGCCAGGCGGTGGATGCGCTGTTCGCTGGCTTTGCGCTCGCTGATGTCGCTGAAGAAGCACACGTAGCTGACCAGGTCGCCTTCATCGTCCTTGACCGCGGTAATGCCGACCCACGCCGGGAATTTCTCGTCGTTCTTGCGCTTGAGCCACACCTCGCCTTCCCAGCTGCCTTGCTGGTTGAGTTGTTTGATCACGTAGCCCAGATGGCTGGCTTGTTGGGTGTCTGCGGTGAGCATGCTCGGCAGCTGGTCGAGGATTTGCTCGGAGCTGTAGCCGCTGACCCGGCTGAAGGCATTGTTGATCTGGACGATATAACCCGCCGGGTCGGTGACCAGAATCGCCGCCGTGGAGTGTTCAAACACCGTGGCGGCCATGCGCAGGTCTTTCTCGGCGCGGCGTTGCAGGCTGATGTCGCGGCCCACACCCAGCAGGCCGCCGAAACGCCCGCTGTCGTCCCACATCGGCACCAGGCGCAGTTCCACCGGAATTTTCCGGCCGTCGGCGCGCAGGGCGTCAAACACGAACAGCTGCGGGACAAAATGGCTGCGAAGTTCGGCCAGGCGCTGCGGGTCGCCGAGGGCATTGCGCACGCGCTCAAGCAGGGCATAGAAGCCGCTCAGCTGGCGCGGATTGGTCGCCAGGCTGAAGAAGCCATTGCTCAGCGCCCACTCGCTGTCATAACCGAGCACCGGCATCACTGAGGGGCTGACGTAGTTGAGTTGCAGGTCGCTGCCAGTTGAGAAAATCACGTCGCTGATGCTTTCGGCCAGCAGGCGATAGCGCTGTTCGCTGGTGCTCAGGGATTCGCTGCGGGAGATTTGCTCGGTGATGTCCTTGGCCACGCCAATCAGGCGGCTGACTCGACCGTTATTGTCGCGGGCCAGGGCTTGCTCACGGATATCAAACCAGTGCCAGCTGCCATCGCGGTGGCGCCAGCGCAGCTCAAACTGCATCAACAGGCCATCGCCGAGCACCTGCTGGATATTGCGCATGCGCTGGTACAGCTCAACATCGTCCGGGTGCAGGAGCTTTTCCCAGAGGCGCTCGCCCAGCTGGCTCATTTCTTTTTTGTTGTAGCCGAGCTGCGGGCCTAAGTGGTTGTTGCTGTACATCACCCGCTTATTGGCAATGTCGTGCACATAAATGGTGTCGGGCACTGCGCTGACCACATCGGACCAGAAGCGCTCGCGTTCGATCAGCGAAGTTTCGATGCGTTTGCGGTTGGTGATGTCGCTGATGCTGAGCGTAACGGCCTGCAAGTCATCAATGCTTGCCGGCATGCGCAGGAGTAACCACAGGTGACGTTCATGGCCTTGCGGGGTGCGGATCTGCCGCTCCATCTCCAGCTGGCCACCGCCGTTAAGCAAGGTTTTAAGCAGCTGCATGCGGAAGCCGTTCGGGTGCAGTGGGCCGCTGTTGAATAGGTGGTCCCACGCCTGCGCGCTGGAGTGGACGCCCAGCAGTTGCAACGCCACTTGGTTGGTTTCCGTCAGGCGCATGCGCTGAGAGAGTTCGCCATGGTGTTGCGGGTCGCGATCCAGCCAGCGCTGCAGGCCTGCGAGGTCGTGCAGCTGTTGCGCGCGCAGGAACTGATGCAATTCAGTCAGATCCAGTACGCACAAGGCCGTGCCGGTGCCGTCAAAAATATCCTGATAGCGCCGGCGGGTTTCCTGCAGCACCTGCGAGGCGTGCTGTTCTTCGGTGACGTCGCGCAGCACCCACACAAAGCCGGTACGCCGCTGGTCTTCGTTGATGTCGCTGCGGCTGATGTCGTACAGGTGAGTCTCGCCGTTCTGCTGGATTTCCACCAAGTCAGGGCCAAGCTCATTGTGCAGCGCCGGTTCATGCAGCAGCAGCGGGTCAAGGCGCGGCAGGAGCTTGAGCAGGTGCCAGTCACGCGCCTCATCGTTGTTCAGGCCGAACATCGCCTCGGCCTGCGGGTTGAGGTATCGCAGCTGGCCGTGGCTGTCGGTAACCAGCACGCACTCTTTAATGGCGCCCAGCACGCTGGTGGCTTGTTGCAACGAGCGCCGCGAGGCCGTGTTGAGGGCGTGCAGAGTGCGTTGCTCATGCAGCAAGCGATACAACGCCACCAGTGTGAGGGTGGCGCAGAGGATAAACAGCAGCAGTTTGCTGGCCTGTTGCGGCAGTTGCTGAGCGCGCACCTGGCGCTCATTGAACAGTGCACGCAGTTGCCAGTCGCTGCCCTTGAGTGGGGTTTGCAGCAAGCTTTGGTCGAGGTTTTCTGCGGTAACCGGCGGTGCTACCGAGGAGCCGCTAACGGCGTCATATATGTTGCTGGCGATTACCCGCTGCGCGTTGCGGTCTTCCAGCTGCCACTGATGCGAGCTTTGGTGGTGCTCACGCAGCCAACTGCTCAGCGCCCCATTGGTCATGCGCAGCACCCAGAAGCCGCTGGCGGCGCTGTCAAGGTTGTGCCGCAGCAGCAGATAAATACGCCCGTTGTCGTTGGCGCTAAAGGTGTAGAAGAAGCGGTCATTGCGCCCGCGCGCCAGCAATTCGCCGATATAAAGGGCGTCTGCGGTGGGGGCATGGCTGTCAGCGATCACTCGGCCTTGGTCGTTGATCCAGGCCAGGCTGCGCAGGTTCGGGAAGACGCCACGCAGGGTGTGCAACAGCTCTTCTAACGTATCCGGGTTGCTTGGCGGCAACACATGGGGGTGCAACAGCGCTTGGCCGGCGCTGGCTTTGAGTTCCATGTTCAGGCTGAGGTGGTCGGCCAGCTGCGAGCTGTAGGCCAGGCCGAGCTGGCGCTGGTTGTCGAGCAGCTGTTGAGATTCCTGGCGCAATTGCCAGAGCAGCAACACCAGCATGCTCAGCACCAGCACCACCAGTGCGCCACGCGTCGGCCCACGCATCGTCTCAGCCGGCGCTGCGCCGGGTGTACGCGGTGTGGTGGGTGGCGTGACTGTTGGCAACGACGTGCATCCTGAAACTGTGCGGCGATGGGCTGAGCCCCTGGCGCTTACAAGAGTGCCGGCTGCAGGGGGCGGCTAGCATGCCATAACCGTGGCAAAGTGCCAGCGCCGCCGACGAGCGTCGTTTGCCCTGCTCGGCGCATTCCGGTAGCTTTGCCGCACGCGCGCGTAGGTTTTGCAGTGCCGTGCGCGGGTATCGCCTGGCGGCTCCGTCCCCGCCGTGTAGCCTCAGGCTGCACGCACCAGTTGGCGGCTTCTCTTTCGTTTCAACCCAGAACCAAGGTCATCATGGCTCAATACGTTTACACCATGCATCGGCTCGGCAAAGTAGTGCCGCCGAAGCGGGAAATCCTCAAGAACATCTCCCTGTCGTTCTTCCCAGGCGCGAAGATTGGCGTACTCGGCCTCAACGGTTCGGGTAAATCCACCCTGCTGAAGATCATGGCCGGCGTCGACACCGAGTTCGACGGCGAAGCCCGTCCGATGCCGGAGCTGAATATCGGCTACCTGCCGCAGGAACCGCAGCTCGACCCGAGCAAGACCGTGCGCGAAGTGGTGGAAGAGGCCGTGAGCCAGATTAAGGACGCCCAGGCGCGTTTGGATCAGGTCTACGCCGCTTACGCCGAGCCGGATGCCGACTTCGACAAGCTGGCCGCCGAACAGGCCAAGCTCGAAGCCATTCTGCAAACCAGCGATGGCCATAACCTTGAGCGTCAGCTGGAAGTTGCCGCCGACGCCCTGCGTCTGCCCGCTTGGGACGCCAAGGTCGAATTCCTCTCCGGTGGTGAGAAGCGCCGTGTGGCCCTGTGCCGCCTGCTGCTGTCGGCCCCGGACATGCTGCTGCTCGACGAACCGACCAACCACCTGGACGCCGATTCGGTGGCATGGCTGGAGCATTTCCTCCACGACTTCCCGGGCACCGTGGTCGCCATTACCCACGACCGGTACTTCCTGGACAACGTCGCCGGCTGGATTCTCGAACTCGACCGCGGCGCCGGTATTCCGTACGAGGGCAACTATTCCGGCTGGCTAGAAGCCAAGTCGGATCGTCTGGCCCAGGAATCCAAGCAGCAGTCGGCCCATGAGAAGGCCATGAAGGAAGAGCTGGAGTGGGTGCGCAAAGGCGCTAAAGCCCGCCAGTCCAAGTCCAAAGCGCGCCTGCAGCGTTTCGAAGAAATGCAGTCGCAGGAATTCCAGAAGCGCAGCGAGACCAACGAGATCTATATCCCAGTCGGCCCACGTCTGGGCGACAAGGTCATCGACTTCGTTAATGTCAGCAAGGGTTACGGCGACCGTGCGCTGATCGACAACCTGTCGTTCAGCATGCCCAAGGGCGCCATCGTCGGGGTGATCGGCGGTAACGGTGCCGGTAAATCGACCCTGTTCCGCATGTTGATGGGCAAGGAACAGCCGGACTCGGGCAGCATCGAGATCGGTGAAACCGTGCAGTTGGCCTGCGTCGATCAGAGCCGCGACGACCTCGACGGCAGCAAGTCTGTCTGGGAAGCCGTGTCCGGCGGTTCTGACATGATCAAGATCGGCAACTATGAAGTGCCATCGCGCACTTACGTGGGCCGCTTCAACTTCAAAGGCGGCGACCAGCAGAAGTTCGTCAAGGACCTCTCCGGTGGTGAGCGTGGCCGTCTGCACCTGGCACTGACCCTTAAAGAGGGCGCCAACGTGTTGCTGCTTGACGAACCGTCCAACGACCTCGACGTGGAAACCCTGCGTTCGCTGGAAGAAGCACTGCTCGACTTCCCTGGCGCCGCCATTGTGATCTCTCACGATCGCTGGTTCCTGGATCGCGTGGCGACCCACATCCTGGCGTACGAAGACGACTCGCATATCGAGTTCTTCGAAGGCAACTACACCGAGTACGAAGCGGATCGTAAAAAACGCCTGGGTGATGCTGCCGCGCAGCCGCACCGTGTGCGTTATAAGAAGCTGGCGCAGTAAGCCACGCTGTACAAAAAAACGGAGCCGCAAGGCTCCGTTTTTGTTTGGCGCGATTGATTCAAGCTCGGCCGCGCTGGTCTGATTCTGCGTGAAGGCCTGTGGTAATTGGCTGATCTGTGGCAATGCCCGGCGTATTGAGGGGCGCACACTGATGCAAATACACCCCTCAGGAGACTGCCATGACTGCGTTTGATCCCCAGGTTGAGCTGAGCCAACTGTTTAATGAATACAGCGCCCGTGCCCAGGCCATTCGCCATGACCTAGCGCGCAGCCATTCGGCTGATTTCGCCGAGCAAGCCCAGCAGCGGCAAAACGACGAGGTGCTGGAGGCGCTGCTGGTAGAGGCTGAAGCCGGGATGCGTCAGGTTGAGTTGGCCCAGCGTCGCCTGGCGGAAGGCCTTTATGGCGTTTGTCAGTGCTGTGGTGACGTCATCAACCCCGCCCGGCTGGAGGCCATGCCCGCCGCTGAGCATTGCCTGAACTGCGCTGATAAGGCCTGAGCACAACCCGCTCAGGCCTTGCTGATCTCACTTAGCAGGCGACGCGCAGCGGTTTCTGCTGCGTCGCTGTAAGGCCTGAGCACGCTGGCGGCGCCGGCATTTTCCAAGGCTTCGGCATCACCCGCGCGGAAGGCGCTAAGGGTGACCTTGCCTCTGAAGGTGCTGGCGCGCAGTGCGCGCAACAGGATGGCATTGACCTCGCGCTGAGGGATGGTGCTGATCATGGCTTTGGCCTGATTAAGCGGCAGGTGTTCTAAAAAGTCGCTGTCCTCGGCGTCGCCATAACAGACGTTAAGGCCCTCACTGCGGGCGTCGCTAAGTGCGCCAGGGTCAAAATCCACCCCCAGTACACGCAGGCCACCAGCTTCAAGTTGGTGGGCAAGCTGACGGCCATAACGGCCCATGCCATACACGACGACATCGGCGTGGCTGTTTTGCGGGTCGCTGTCATTGGCGTTCTCGCGGTGCGGGATGTGCCGCTCGAAAATCCCTAGCCAAGGCGCCAGTCGATCAAACAGCGGCTGCGAGTACAAAATCATGTAGGTGGACAGGGTGATGGTGATCAGCCCCACCAATGTGGTCAGGCCCAGCGCGTCTTGGCCAACATGGCCCAGGCCAATACCCATGGCGACAAAGATGATGGAGAACTCGCTGATCTGCGCCACCGTCAGCCCCGCCATAAAGCCGGTGCGTTTGCGGTAGCCCATCCAGCCCATGATGGCCATGACGATCAGCGGGTTGCCGATCAGCACGAATGCCGAGAGGATAAGCGCGCTGCCGATTTGCCCATGTATGTGGGCGAAATCCAATTGCAGGCCCAAGTGCAGAAAGAAGAACAGCAGCAGAAAGTCGCGCAGGCTGGTCAGGCGACTGGCAACGGCCTCACGCAGCGGCGTTGAGGCCAGCGAGAAGCCCGCGACAAAGGCGCCAATCTCTTTGGACAAACCCAGCGAATCGGCCCCCGCTGCCAGCAAAATGCCCCAGGCAATGGCCATCAGCATCAGCAGTTCGGGGGAGCTGGCCATGGTGTCTAGCAGGCGTGGTAGGGCATAGCGCATCAGCAGGTAAAGAATCACGCCACTGCCCAATAAGGTGGCCGCTAGCAGCAATGGCGGCAGCACCGGCGATTCACCGTTGCTCGGTTGATAGAGGTTAAGGCCGAGCATGGCCAGCACCACGGCGATGTCCTGCACGATCAGAAAACCCATGGCGATGCGCCCGTGCAGCGAGTCGATCTCGCCTTTGTCCGAGAGCAGCTTGACGATGATGATGGTGCTGGAGAACGTCAGCGCCACCGAGACATACAGCGCGGTCATCCACTCCAGTCCGAGCAGGTAGCACAGGCCGTAGCCAAAGACGATGGTGAAGGCCAGCTGGCCCAGGCCAGTGGCCAGCGCCACAGGGCCTAGGGTGCGCACCAGGCGCATGTCCAGCTTTAAGCCGACGACGAACAGCAGCACGGTGATGCCGATTTCGGCGAACAGCTCCAGCGGTTCGTTCTCGCTGCTCAGGCCCAGCACCGCCGGGCCGGCAAGAATGCCCACCAAGATGTAGGCGATGATCAGCGGTTGGCGCAGCTTGACGGCTACACCGCCCACTACCGCAGACAAGGCCAGCAATACCGCAACTTCCTGAAAAAGACTCATGGCGAGCTCCGTAAAAATCTGTGGCCATTCTAGAAAGAGTCGCGCGGCGGCGCCTGCGTCAGATCAAGCATATCGCTTGTGGATAAAGGCTGATGCAGCGATCATTTCCACCAGGCCCCCGTCCAAGGATTTCCAATGCCAGACTCCGTCGCAGCCCATTTGCGCCTTGCGCCTGAAGCACTTACACGTCCCTTTTCCCCTGAACAGTTCAACTTCACCAATACCGAAGACCTGGAGCCCTTTCGCGGCGTATTGGGCCAGGAGCGCGCCGTTGAGGCGCTGCAGTTCGGTGTGGCAATGCCACGTCCCGGCTACAACGTATTTGTCATGGGCGAGCCGGGTACTGGCCGCTTCACCTTTGTTAAACGCTACCTCAAGGCTGAAGCCAAGCGCCTGGAAACTCCGGCCGACCGCTTTTACGTCAACCATTTTGATGAGCCCCGCGAGCCGCGCGCACTGGAGCTGCCGTCAGGCACCGCCGCGCAGTTTCAGGCGGATATTAATGGCCTGATCGACAACCTGCTGGCGACTTTCCCGGCGGTGTTCGAGCACCCCTCGTTCCAGCAGAAGAAAAATGCCATCGACCGGGCGTTCAATAAGCGCTACGACCAGGCGCTGGATATCATCGAGCGTCTGTCGCTGGAAAAGAGCATTGCCCTGTACCGCGACAGCAGCAATATCGCCTTCACCCCTATGCTGGAAGGCAAGGCGCTGGATGAGGCTGAGTTTGCCCAGCTGCCGGAAGCCGATCGCGAGCGCTTTCATGCCGACATCGCCATGCTCGAAGAGCGCCTGAATGAGGAACTGGCCAGCCTGCCGCAGTGGAAGCGCGAGTCGAGCAATTTGCTGCGTCAACTCAATGAAGAAACCATCACCGTGGCACTGCAGCCATTGCTGGCCCCGTTGTCGCACAAGTATGCGGAAAACGCCGGTGTCTGTGCCTACCTGCAAGCGGTGCAGGTCAACCTGCTGAAAACCGTGGTTGAGCAGTTGGTTGAAGTGGACAAGATCGACGCGCAAACGCGCAAGCTGCTCGAAGAGCAGTACTGCCCCAGCTTGGTAGTCGGTCATCACGCTCAGGGCGGCGCACCGGTGGTGTTTGAGCCGCATCCAACCTACGACAACTTGTTTGGCCGCATCGAATACAACACCGATCAGGGCGCGCTCTACACCAGCTACCGCCAGCTGCGCCCCGGCGCGCTGCACCGCGCCAACGGCGGCTTTCTGATCCTTGAAGCAGAGAAGATGCTCGGTGAGCCGTTTGTTTGGGATGCGCTTAAGCGCGCCCTGCAATCGCGCCAGCTGAAGATGGAGTCGCCGCTGGGTGACCTCGGCCGCATCGCCACCGTGACCCTGACCCCGCAGATGATTCCGCTGCACCTCAAGGTGGTGATCATCGGCTCGCGTCAGTTGTATTACACGCTGCAGGACCTTGATCCAGACTTCCAGGAAATGTTCCGCGTACTGGTCGACTTCGACGAAGACATCCCGCTGGCCGACGACAGCCTGGAGCAGTTCGCCCAGCTGATGAAGACCCGCACCTCGGAAGAGGGCATGGCGCCGCTGACCGCCGCTGCCGTGGCACGCGTCGCGACCTACAGCGCGCGGTTGGCCGAGCATCAGGGGCGTTTGTCGGCGCGTATCGGCGATCTGTTCCAGCTGGTCAGTGAAGCCGACTTTATCCGCAGCTTGGCCGGGGATGACGTGACTGACGCCGGGCATATCGAGCGCGCGCTAAAAGCCAAGGCCACCCGCACGGGGCGCGTGTCGGCGCGGATCATTGACGACATGTTGGCCGGAGTAATTCTGATCGACACCGCAGGCGCCGCTGTGGGTAAGTGCAACGGCCTCACTGTGCTGGAGGTGGGTGATTCGGCCTTTGGTGTGCCCGCGCGGATTTCCGCCACGGTCTATCCGGGCGGCAGCGGTATTGTCGACATCGAGCGTGAGGTGAATCTGGGTCAGCCCATCCACTCCAAGGGTGTGATGATCCTCACCGGCTACCTGGGCAGCCGTTACGCGCAGGAGTTCCCCCTGGAGATCTCGGCGAGTATCGCCCTGGAGCAGTCCTACGGTTATGTCGATGGCGACAGCGCCTCGCTGGGTGAGGTCTGCACGCTGATCTCGGCGCTCTCGCGCACGCCACTTAAGCAGTGTTTCGCCATTACCGGTTCGATCAACCAGTTCGGTGAGGTGCAGGCGGTAGGCGGCGTCAACGAGAAGATTGAAGGCTTCTTCCGTCTGTGTGAGGCCCGTGGCCTGACGGGTGAGCAAGGCGCGATCATCCCGCACTCCAACGTCACCACCCTGATGCTCGATGAGCGGGTGCTGCAGGCCGTGCGCGCCGGGCAGTTCCATATCTATGCCGTGCGTCAGGTTGATGAGGCGCTGAGCCTGCTGGTCGGCACGGATGCCGGTTCACCCAATGAGCAGGGTCAATTCCCGGCCGGCAGCGTCAATGCGCGGGTGGTTGAGCGCCTGCGTGACATCGCCGCCATGGGCATGGAAGACGACGACAAGGACGAGCCGAAGAAGGAAGAACCGGTTGCTGCAGTTAAAGAGAAGAAGCCACGGGTGAAAAAACCGACGGCTGAATGACCGTTCGGCGGCGGCCATTCGCCCTGTGGCTGATCAGTCACTGAGCGAATCGGTCTGCCGTCCGGTATGCCTGGCTTGGGCCGGCTTTTCCTCAAACCATCCACACAGTTATCCACAGCCCATGGGGGTAACTGTTGGCTTCCCTCTGACGCTTGCGCGGGTGTAGGCTGAATGCCACCTCCCGAGAGGGTCGCCGCCATGTCGCGCAGCCTCAACCTCACCCGTCAGTGCCTAGGCCTGAATACACGCATTGAATGCATGGTGCTGCCGCTGGCCGGTAACAATGGTCTCTGGGCGTTGATCTGCGCCGCGGGTATGTCGGGCGCACAACCTTCTGCAATCAAGACGCAAGGCCCATTCCACGGGGCTTTGTCGGCAGAACACATTCTGCTTGAGATCGCCGAAAACCTGCGCACCATGGGCTATGAGCCGAGCACTGATGTGCCGATCTGGCGGCTGCCTATTCAGGCGCAATTGCGGCGGTTGAACGCTGAGCGTGGCCACCCCGTGGGTGATTTTCAGTTGCTGCCGGAAACCTAAGCGGGCACGTGGTGAGTATTTGATCAGGCTGCGCCAGCGCTACAGGCAACAGGCTTACAGCCATTCATCCTAAGCCTGCGCACAAGGTTATCCACAGCTGCCGGGGATAACCTGACTTGTCATGTATTGCCACATTCCAGGGTTGTTTGAGCGAGGCTGCTGGGTATACTCGCCGCCAGTTTTAAACCCTGAGAGAGCCCTTATGGAACGCTTTATCGAAAACGCCATGTATGCCTCCCGCTGGCTGCTGGCGCCCATTTATTTTGGCCTGTCGTTGGCATTGCTGGCATTGGCGTTGAAGTTCTTTCAGGAAGTCTTTCACATCCTGCCCAATGTCTTTGCTATGGCCGAGGCGGATCTGATTCTGGTGCTGCTGTCGCTGATCGACATGGCCTTGGTTGGCGGCCTGCTGGTGATGGTGATGATTTCCGGTTACGAGAACTTCGTTTCCCAGCTGGATATTGCTGAAGGCACTGAAAAACTCAGCTGGCTGGGCAAGATGGACTCCAGCTCGCTGAAGATGAAGGTGGCGGCTTCCATCGTGGCGATCTCTTCAATTCACCTGCTTAAGGTGTTTATGAATGCGCAGAACATCGATGACAGCAAGCTGATGTGGTACGTGATCATCCACATGGCGTTTGTGTTGTCGGCCTTCGCCATGGGCTATCTGGATAAGCTGACTAAGCACTAACGCCAAGCCGTTTTGCCTTCACTTACCGCCCGTCCGTTGCAAAACGGACGGGCGGTTTGCTTTCTGCCTTGTGCTTTTGCTGTCTTGTACAAGAATTGCACTTGTATAGTTTTTTGTATAACTTTGCCCGCCTGAGGATAGTGCAATGAACCTACAAGACCTTTCGCAATTCGCCCACGCCGGTCAAATCGATGCCCTTAACTTGATTTCCATCGAGGGTGGCATCTACCTGCTGCAAGCGCACATGGATGGTTGTATCCATCCGCTCAATGATGGCAATGGTAAAACTCTGCACCTGCGCTCCGTCGAGCATGCCCGCGATCTGCTGACTGATATGCCGCGCATCCCCTTCCACTTGGTACACGCGGTGGTGCACGACGAGATGTGCGGCATGCAAGACGGCACGCAAGATGTTCTGCGGGTACCCATTTCCTTTAATTCATCCTGGTAGTGATGTGACCTCAGCTGCCTCACTGTTTAGTCGTGCGCTGGCCATCATTGATGTGCAGATCACCGGGTTACACCCGGATAAAGATTGCATGTGGGAGATCGCACTACTGCAGGTTGATGGCGGCTCGGTGGTGGCGAGGCATACCTGGCTGTTAAATCCCGCCTGTGGTTTGCCGTCCAGTGTTTCCCGCGTGTCGGGCGTGTTGCCGGCAGAGTTGGTTGGTCAACCTCGGTTTGCCGACGTTGCTGGCGAACTGGCGCGCTGCCTGGAAGGGCGGATTGTGGTGGGGCATAACCTGCGCGTCGCGCATGCCTTTTTGCGCCGTGGTTTTGCCCTGGCTGGGCAGCGTGTGCGCTACCGACAACTGTGCACCCTGCAACTGGCGCGTGCGATCTGGCCTAACTTGGCCAGCTATAGCCTTGACGCGCTCTGCAGTGAGCAGAGCATTAACCGGTTCTTTCAGCACCGTGCATTACCTGATGCCGAAGCTGTTTGGCAGCTGCTGCAAAAACTGGTGGCGCAGGTCCCCGAAGACGTACTGACTCGGCAAATCGGCCAGCAGCTGCGTAAAGCCGCCGTGCCGCGTTTTTTGACCGCTGAGCGGCTACAGGCGCTGCCTGCACGCCCCGGCGTTTATTACTTTTATGGCGAGAATCAGGCCCTGCTGTACATCGGCAAGAGCCGCAATCTGCGTCAGCGGGTGCAATCGCATTTTCAGAACGACCATCACAGCCGGCGCAGCCTGCAAATGGCTCAGCAGGTGCGTGATATTCGGGTGCAGCCCACGGCGGGAGAACTTGGAGCGCTGTTGCTGGAGTCTGCCGAGGTGAAACGCCTGTTGCCCCTGTACAACCGCCAGTTGCGGCGTCAGCGTGATTTGCTCTCCTGGGTTTTTATCGCTGGTGTAGATGGCTTACAGCTGGAGCTGCGGGCAGTGGGGCATTCCGATCTAGAGACCAATAGCGTGGGCTTATTCCGCTCGCGGCGTCAGGCGCACGCTTGGCTGCGCGATGAAGCCGCTCGCAGCCGGTTGTGTCTGCGCGTGCTGGGCCTGGAGAGCGGTGTAGGTGCGTGTTTTGCAACGCAGTTGGGCGCGTGTCGGGGCGCTTGTTGTGGGCTTGAGCCACGCGCTGCACACGATGCCAGGTTGCTCGCAGGCTGCGAGCGGTTGCGTATTGCCTCGTGGCCATGGGCGGGGCCGGTCGCCTTGGTTGAGCGCGATCTAGAGCAGGGATTTTGCCAATGGCATGTGCTTGACCAGTGGCGACATGTGGCCACTGTTGATGATCCTGGGTTGATTGGTTCTGCCCGCCGGCAACCTGCACAACCATTCAGCCTTGATGCCTATCACATCCTACGCAGCCATTTACGGCGTTTTCCGCAAACCGAGGTTGTTGTTTTATGAGTATTCGCAGGCTTGCTCTGGTATTGGGTGATCAGTTGTCTTTCGACCTGCCCAGCCTGGAGGCGTTAGACCCGCAGCAGGACACCGTATTGCTCGCCGAGGTGGCGGCGGAAACCGACTATGTACCGCATCACCCGCAGAAGATCGCGGTGATCTTCAGTGCCATGCGCCACTTTGCCGAAGCCCTGCGTGAACGCGGCTGGCAGGTGCATTACGTCAAGCTGGACGACCCAGACAACAGCGGCTCGTTGCCGGGGGAGCTGCAGCGTTGGGCGACGCACTTGCAGGCGGGCGAAGTGCATATCACTGAGTGCGGTGAATGGCGTTTGGAAGACCAGCTCAGACGCTGTGGCTTGACCATAAACTGGCATGCCGACAGCCGTTTTGTTTGCGCTCGTGATGAGTTCGCGCGCTGGGCTGAGGGCCGTAAGCAGCTGCGTATGGAGTTTTTTTACCGCGAGATGCGCCGCAAGACCGGTTTACTGCTCAATGGTGATGGCACGCCGGTTGGCGGCGCCTGGAACTTTGATGCGGAAAACCGCAAGGCGCTGCCCAAGCAAATTAAGGCGCCAATGACGGCGCGCTTCCCGGCAGATGAGACCACTCAAGACGTGCTGGCGCTGGTGGCTAAGCGCTTTAGCCATCACTACGGCAGCCTTGATGCATTTGATTACCCGGTTACTCACGCCGAAGCGGAGGGGCTGTGGCAGCACTTTTTGGAGTTCGCCCTGCCAGCCTTTGGCGATTATCAAGATGCCATGGCGGTGGGTGAGCCGTTTCTGTTTCATGCCAGGATCAGCGCAGCGCTGAATATTGGCCTGCTGGATGTGCGGCGCCTGTGTGCGGATGTTGAGGCTGCCTACTGGCGCGGCCAGGTGCCATTGAACGCCGCCGAGGGCTTTATCCGCCAGTTGATTGGCTGGCGTGAATACGTGCGCGGCATTTACTGGATGCACATGCCCGAATACGCCGAGCGCAATACCTTCGGCAACATCCGCGCCTTACCCGAGTTTTACTGGACCGGCAAAACCCGCATGAAGTGCATGAGCCAGGCCATCGGTCAGACCCTGGAGCATGCCTATGCTCATCACATCCAGCGCTTGATGGTCACCGGCAACTTCGCCCTGCTGGCCGGTATTCAACCCAGCCAGGTCTGCGACTGGTACCTGGCGGTGTACATGGATGCTTTCGACTGGGTCGAGCTGCCTAACACCCTGGGTATGGTTATGCATGCTGATGGTGGTTACCTGGGCTCCAAGCCCTATTGCGCCAGTGGTCAGTACATCAAGCGTATGTCCAATTACTGCGGCAGCTGCGCCTACAAAGTGACGGAAAGCGTGGGCGAGCAGGCCTGCCCGTTCAACGCCTTGTATTGGCACTTTTTGATGCGTCACCGCGAGCAACTGAGCGGTAATCATCGCTTGGGCATGATCTACCGTGGCCTGGACAAAATGACTGAGGCCAAGCAGCAGGGGCTCTGGCAGCGCGGTGAACAGCTGTTGGCTCGCCTGGATGCCGGTGAGGTGTTGTGAAAAAAGCTGATTTGCCGGTGAAGGCTTGCCAAGTCTGCGGTTTGCCCTTCACGTGGCGCAAGAAGTGGGCGCGCTGCTGGGATGAGGTGAAGTACTGCTCTGAGCGCTGTCGCCGTCACCGTTCAGCGGCGCCCGGTGGTTAGGGCGAGGAGGGCGTTTGTGCTAGTCTTGCCGGCCATTTTTAGCCCCTAGCGGAGCCGTACTATGACCGATATCAATCTCTCGACTGACGAAACCCGCGTCAGCTACGGCATCGGCCGTCAACTGGGTGGTCAGCTGCGTGACAATCCGCCGCCGGGCGTAAACCTGGACGCTATCGTCGCGGGTCTGACTGACGCATTCACGGGTCAGGAAAGCCGTGTTAATGAAGCCGAGCTGACAGCCAGCTTCAAAGTCATCCGCGACATTATGCAGGCGGAAGCCGCCGCCAAAGCCGAGGCCGCTGCAGGCGCAGGCCTGGCATTCCTGGCTGAAAACGCCCAGCGTGATGGCATCACTACACTGGCATCCGGTCTGCAATATGAAGTGCTGAGCAGCGGCACTGGCGCCATGCCAACCCGCGAAGACACCATTCGTGCTCACTACCACGGCACCCTGATCGACGGCACGGTGTTCGACAGTTCGTACGATCGCGGTCAGCCTGCCGAATTTCCGGTTGGCGGCGTGATTGCCGGCTGGACCGAAGCCCTGCAGCTGATGAATGCCGGCAGTAAATGGCGCCTGTATGTGCCGAGCGAGCTGGCTTACGGCGCGCAGGGCGTGGGCAGCATCCCGCCGCACAGCGTGCTGGTGTTTGATGTGGAGCTGCTGGACGTTCTCTAACGCTCAGCTGGTTTCCTTCGCGGGCATGGGCCACCTACTAGGTTGTAGGCGCGGTGCATGCCCGCGATGCCGTCAGGGGCGCAATGCCCGGGCGTAGCAATAGAGAAATAGATTACGCACCAACTCCTTCAGCACCACCGGCTCGCTGGAGTTCAGGTCGTGCAGATCCAGCTCACCCTGATCGCGCAGCTCATCCAATGCATCCTCCTTGAGTAGGACGCAGGTTTCGCCAGTGTTGCGATTAAGAATGCGCAGATACGGTTGCGGGCGGTCCAGCCAAGCGTCGATCAGGTAGGTCATGACTCATCTCCCTTTGAAGTGGTTAGATGAGAATAATTCTTATTGTATTTATAGCAAGGATTAATCGCTGCCTTTCGTCGCGCCAGCGGAAAGCTGCCCGCAGTGGTTTTTAACGTCGCGTAGCGATCACCCGTGGTGACTATGGGCGGGCAGGCGATAAAAAATTGTCTGGAACGATTTTTAATGTCCCGCAGCGACGGCCCATAGGGTGGCCGCCATGGATGGCAGGCCATAAAAAGCCCGTCACATGGACGGGCTTTTATCTGTCGCGAAAACCTCAGTGCGTGCGGGCTACGGCAAAGCGGCAGAGTTCAATCAGCGCGTCGCGGTATTCGTTGGCCGGTAATGCGTCCAGGCAGGCAATCGCGCGGTCTGCGTAGTCGCGTGCTTGCTGGGCGGTGTAGTCCAGCGCGCCAGCCGCTTCTACCGCGTTGCGGATACTTTCCAAGTCTTCAATGCCGCCTTTCTGGATGGCCTGGCGTACCAGTCCAGCTTGTTCAGGCGTCCCTTCGCGCATGGTGTAGATCAGCGGCAGGGTTGGTTTGCCTTCGGCCAAGTCGTCGCCAACATTTTTACCGAGCGTAGTCGCGTCGCCCCGGTAGTCGAGCAGGTCGTCTACCAACTGGAAGGCCACACCAAGGTGGTCGCCAAAGGTACGCAGGGCTTCTGTCTGCTCGGCGTTGGCATTTGCCAGTGCGGCGGCGCTGTGGGTCGAGGCCTCAAAGAGCATAGCGGTTTTGCCGCGTATGACTTCCATATAGGTTTCTTCGGTGGTGCTGGCGTCACGAATCTTCGACAGCTGCAGCACTTCGCCCTCGGCGATCACCCGGGTGGCCTTGGACAGGATCTTCATCACCGGCATGGAGCCCAGCTCAACCATCATTTCGAACGAGCGCGAATACAGGAAGTCGCCGACCAGCACGCTGGGTGCGTTGCCCCATTGGGCGTTGGCAGTGCTGCGGCCACGGCGCATGTCGGACATATCCACTACGTCGTCGTGCAGCAAGGTTGCGGTGTGCAGAAATTCGATGGTGGCCGCGAGTAGGCGTAGGTTTTCGCCATCCAGGCCCAGCGCCTTGCCGCTGAGTAACACCAGCAGCGGCCGCAGGCGCTTGCCGCCCGCAGAAATGATGTAATCGCCGATTTTTTCTACCAGCGGTACGCGCGACACCAGTTGGGCGCGGATGATGCCGTCGACGGCGGTAAAGTCATCCGCCACCACGCGGTAGAAAGCCTGGGGTTGCATTGCTTACACCTGCTGTTCATGGGTTGCGCGGCATGCTAGGGGGCGGGTTGGGGGCTGTCAAGGTAAGTGGCTTGGCTGGGGGTGGCAGGGCCTTGCGTCTAACGGGTTGCTTGCGTACAATCGCGCACCCTGAACTTCCCCCTGGGTATTTCCCTGCCTTACGCAATTGCAAGGGTGTCTTTTGGGCCCCAAGCAGCCATGCCAGCCGACACTTATTCCTATAAAGCGCTGGGTGAGCAGGATTAACGGAGATTTACCATGTACGCAGTAATTGTTACTGGTGGCAAGCAATACAAAGTCACCGAAGGCGAATTCCTCAAGATCGAAAAGCTCGAGCTGGCTACTGGCGAAGCTGTGACTTTTGATCGTGTTCTGCTGGTCGGCAATGGCGACGACGTTCAAATCGGCGCGCCGGTTGTTGAAGGTGCCAAGGTTGTAGCTGAAGTGATTGCTCAAGGCCGTCACGACAAGGTCACCATCATCAAGTTCCGTCGTCGTAAGCACCACATGAAGCGCCAGGGCCACCGTCAGTGGTACACCGAGATCAAAATCACCGGTATTCAGGCTTAATTCGTTTAGCACTGATCCATCTAAAGGAGTATTGAACTCATGGCACACAAAAAAGCTGGCGGTAGTACCCGCAACGGTCGCGACTCAGAAGCTAAACGCCTTGGCGTGAAGATGTATGGCGGCCAGAAAATCATTCCTGGCAACATCATCGTGCGTCAGCGCGGTACCCAATTCCACGCTGGTTACGGCGTTGGCATGGGTAAAGATCACACCCTTTTCGCGAAAATCGAAGGCGTGATCAAGTTTGAAGTAAAAGGCGCGTTCAACCGCCGTTACGTGAGCGTCGTTGCGGCTTAATAGCGCGACTGCTGGGAAAGCCCCGTCCTTGCGACGGGGCTTTTTTGTTTCTGTATTATTGGGGTTCTTGCCAAACTGTCCTGGGTGCTGGCGTTCAAATTGAATGCAGGTCAATTTTGCAAGAACCTGGTGTTTCTCGTTTTAGATAACCCGCCTTGTTGCGGGAGGCGTACCTATGAAATTCGTCGATGAAGTATCGATTTCTGTAAAGGCCGGCGATGGTGGCAACGGCATGATGAGCTTCCGTCGTGAGAAGTTCATTGAAAATGGCGGCCCTAACGGCGGTGATGGTGGCGATGGCGGCTCGATCTATATCGAAGCGTTTGCCAACCTCAATACCCTGGTCGACTACCGCTACACGCGCCGTTTCCAGGCGCCGAATGGTGACAAGGGTGGTAGTACCGATTGCACCGGCGCTAAGGGTGAGGATTTGATCCTGCCGGTGCCGATTGGCACCACGGTGATCGATGCTGGCACTCAGGAAGTGATCGGTGATCTGGTTCGTGCCGGTCAGCGTTTGCTGGTTGCGCAGGGTGGCTGGCACGGTCTGGGTAACACGCGCTTCAAGTCCAGCACCAACCGTGCGCCGCGGCAGACCACGCCGGGTAAGCCGGGTGATGCGCGTGATCTCAAGCTGGAATTGAAGGTGCTGGCAGACGTTGGTTTGCTTGGCCTGCCCAACGCAGGCAAGAGCACCTTTATTCGCTCAGTGTCGGCCGCAAAGCCAAAGGTGGCGGATTATCCATTTACCACGCTAATCCCGAACTTGGGTGTGGTCAGTGTCGATCGCTACAAAAGCTTTGTAGTCGCTGACATTCCAGGACTGATTGAAGGCGCTTCCGACGGTGCGGGCTTGGGTATTCGTTTCCTCAAGCATTTGGCGCGAACTCGCCTGTTGCTGCACCTTGTGGATATGGCGCCGCTCGACCTGACGGATCCGGCAGAGTCGGCTGCGACCATTATTGATGAGCTGACCAAGTTCAGCCCATCGCTGGCTGAGCGTGAGCGTTGGCTGGTGCTGAACAAGGCTGACCAGATTCTCGATGAGGAGCAAGAGGCGCGCGTCGCCGAAATTGTTGCGCGTATCGAGTGGCAAGGCCCTGTCTACGTCATCTCGGCCTTGGCCCGTGAGGGGACTGAGCAGCTGTGCTACGACATCATGGACTTCCTTGAGGCGCGCGCTGAGCGCATCCAGGAAAACCCAGAGTACGCGGCTGAGTTGGCTGAGCTGGATACGCGCATCGAGGATGAGGCGCGTGCTCAGCTGCAGGCGCTGGATGATAAGCGTGCGCTGCGTCGTTCTGGGGTTCGCGCAGTCAGTGATGTCGATGAAGACGACAGCTTCTGGGATCAAGAAGACGAAGACGATGGCCCGGAAATCATTTACGTCCGGGATTAAGCAACTACAAAACGCCGCTTAATTGCGGCGTTTTTGTAATCACAGGTCGCGGCTAAGGTTGGATGATCATGCGTGACAAGGTAACCGGTGCACAGCGCTGGGTTGTGAAAATTGGCAGTGCGCTGCTGACGGCGGATGGTCGTGGTCTGGATCGCGCCGCCATGGCCGTGTGGGTCAAGCAGATGGTTGCGCTGCGCGAGCAGGGCGTTGAGTTAGTGCTGGTGTCCTCCGGTGCTGTGGCGGCGGGCATGAGCAAGTTGGGCTGGGGCGTGCGGCCGAGTGCGATGCATGAGTTGCAGGCGGCAGCAGCCATTGGCCAGATGGTGTTGGTTCAGGCGTGGGAGTCGAGCTTTGCTGAGCATGGTCGGCGCACGGCGCAGATTCTGCTGACCCATGACGATCTGTCCGACCGCAAGCGCTACCTGAATGCGCGCAGCACGCTGCGAACGCTGGTGGACCTCGATGTAGTGCCGGTGATCAATGAGAACGACACCGTGGTTACCGATGAAATTCGCTTTGGTGACAACGATACGCTGGCAGCGCTGGTGGCCAACCTGGTCGAGGCTGATTTGCTGGTGATCCTCACCGATCGCGACGGTATGTATAACGCCGACCCGCGGCATAACCCCGAGGCTGAGCTGATTTTCGAGGCGCGCGCCGATGATCCTGCATTGGATGCTGTTGCCGGTGGTGTGGGTGGTGCGTTGGGGCGTGGGGGTATGCAGACCAAGCTGCGCGCTGCACGCCTGGCGGCGCGTTCGGGGGCGCATACGGTGATCGTCGGTGGCGCCATTGAGCAGGTGCTGGCGCGGCTCAAGGCGGGTGAGCGTCTGGGGACGCTGCTTACACCTGAGCGCGGCATGCTGGCGGCGCGTAAGCAGTGGTTGGCGGGGCATCTGCAGACCCGTGGCACTCTGGTGCTCGATGACGGTGCGGTCAAGGCGCTGGCGACCGGCACCAAGAGCTTGCTGCCGGTTGGGGTGAAGGCGGTGCAGGGCGGCTTTCGCCGCGGCGAGATGGTGGTGTGTGTGGCGGCGGACGGTCGTGAGGTCGCTCGTGGGCTGGCTAACTACAGTGCGCTTGAGGCGCTGAAGATCATCGGTCAGCCGTCGGATGCCATCGAGAAGCTGCTGGGTTATGTCGATGAGCCCGAGTTGGTGCATCGGGATAATTTGATCCTGATTTGAAAACCTGCACAAAGCCTGCTGCGCGTCGGCCCTGCTGCGTTAAAAACAGGCTCAGAATGCTCATGTACAAAAGTACACTTTGCTTCCTCGCTTGTTTTGACCAGTCGGAGGTTGTTGCTAACGTGGCGCCTTGCATGGCTCTAGCTCGCGAGGCTTTGAATGGATTTTGAGGGAAGGCTAATGCGAGTCGTACAGGGATTGCTGGGTGCGCTTGCGCTGTTGCCTGGGTTGGTGATGGCCGAGCAGATTGGTGAGGTGTCGACGGTTTTCAAGTTTATGGGCCCGAACGACAAGATCGTTGTTGAGGCCTTCGATGACCCTAAGGTAGATGGGGTGACCTGTTACCTGTCGCGGGCCAAGACGGGTGGCGTCAAGGGTGGCCTGGGGTTGGCTGAGGACCGTGCTGAGGCGTCGATTGCCTGTCGCCAGGTCGGGCCGATCAGCTTTCTGGAAAAGCTCAAGAATGGTGATGAGGTTTTCCGTGAGCGCACCTCGCTGGTGTTCAAAACCATGCAGGTGGTGCGATTCTTTGATCAGAAGCGCAATACTCTGGTTTATTTGGTTTATAGCGATCGGGTAATCGAGGGCAGTCCGCAAAATGCGGTGACGGCCATTCCGATTCTGCCCTGGCCGCAAAAGCCCTGAGAAAAAGCCCGAAGTGATTCGGGCTTTTTCTTGTGCGCCATTTACGGTTTGCCGGCTGCAAGCGGGGTGTTCGGCTTTTCTTGGGCAATAAAAAACCGGCTATTAAGCCGGTTTTTACATCTAGCGGAGAGTTGCTAGCAGCTTATGCGGCTGCAGCTTCGCTCAGTGCTTTGATGTGGCCATTCAAGCGGCTCTTATGGCGAGCAGCTTTGTTCTTGTGGATGATGCCTTTATCGGCCATGCGGTCGATTACTGGCACAGCCAAGGTGTAAGCGGTCGTAGCAAGAGCGACATCTTTGGCTTCGATCGCCTTGATTACGTTCTTGATGTAGGTACGGACCATCGAGCGCTGGCTGGCGTTATGGCTACGACGCTTCTCAGCCTGTTTTGCGCGTTTTTTGGCAGAAGGTGTATTGGCCACCGTCAAGCTCCTCGAAAAAATTCTGGGGGTTACAAACAAATAAGGCCGCGAATCATGCCGATGTGAGGGCGTACTGTCAAGTCTGTACGCTTTTCCCTGTGCTGGCCTGACCAGTGGCTGGGCGCTACACTCGTCGACTTTGCGCAACGGCGGGTTTTCCGCGGCTGTGCTTGTTTGCGGAAATCGAATTATTACATGAATTTGCTCAAGTCGTTGGCCGCTGTCAGTTCCATGACCATGCTTTCGCGTGTGCTGGGTTTTGTGCGCGACACCATTATCGCCCGCACCTTTGGTGCTGGCGTGGCTTCGGATGCCTTTGTGGTGGCGTTCAAGTTGCCCAATCTGCTGCGCCGTATCTTCGCCGAGGGTGCGTTTTCTCAGGCTTTCGTGCCGATTCTGGCTGAATATAAAACCCAGCAGGGTGATGAGGCCACGCGCACGTTCCTTGCGTATGTGACGGGGCTGTTGACCTTGGTTTTGGCGTTGGTCACCTGTGTTGGCATTCTGGCTGCACCGTGGATTGTTTGGGCGTCCGCTCCAGGGTTTGCCGACGAGGCGGAGCGGTTTGAGCTGACCACCGATCTGCTGCGGATTACCTTTCCTTATATTTTGCTGATCTCGCTGTCATCGCTGGCGGGGGCGGTGCTCAATACGTGGAATCGCTTCTCGGTGCCGGCGTTTGTGCCGACCTTGCTGAACCTCAGCATGATTGTTTTTGCGCTGTTTCTGACGCCTTATTTCGATCCGCCGATCATGGCGCTGGGCTGGGCGGTGCTTGTTGGTGGTCTGCTGCAGCTGTTGTTCCAACTGCCGCATCTGCACAAGATCGGCATGCTGGTGCTGCCTCGTTTGAATCTAAAAGACACCGGCGTGTGGCGGGTGGTGAAGCAGATGGGGCCGGCCATTTTTGGTGTCTCGGTCAGTCAGATTTCGCTGATCATCAACACCATCTTCGCGTCTTTTCTGGTCGCCGGCTCCGTGTCGTGGATGTATTACGCCGACCGTTTGATGGAGTTGCCTGCGGGCGTTTTGGGCGTTGCGCTGGGGACTATATTGCTGCCGGCGTTATCGAAAACCCATGCTGGCGCCAGTCGCGAGGAGTATTCCAAGCTGCTCGATTGGGGCTTGCGCCTGTGCCTGGTGCTGGCGCTGCCCAGCGCAGTGGCGTTGGCAATTATTTCCGAGCCATTGATCGCTTCGCTGTTTCAGTACGGCAAGTTCACTGGTGGCGATACGGCGATGACCCAGCGCGCGTTAATTGCCTATTCCCTCGGGCTGGTCGGGATTATTTTGGTGAAAATCCTCGCGCCTGCGTTCTACGCCCAGCAGAACATCAAAACGCCTGTGCGTATTGGGTTGGTGACACTGCTGGCAACCCAAGTGATGAACCTGCTGTTTGTCTTCGTGATTCCACTGGCGCATGCCGGCCTGGCGTTGGCTATTGGCTTGGCCGCTTGTCTAAATGCTGGGTTGCTGTACTGGCAGTTGCGCAAGCGTGACATGTTTACCCCGCAACCCGGCTGGGCGTTGTTCAGTGGCAAGCTTTTGCTGGCGTTGCTGGCAATGGCGGCAGCGCTGCTGTTGGCCATGCAGCAACTGCCTGTGTGGGGCGAGGGCGCTATGCTCTGGCGCTTGTTGCGGTTAGGTGGGCTGGTGGGTGTTGGGGTGCTGGCCTATTTTGCCGTGTTGGCACTATTGGGATTTCGTGTGCGGGATTTTGCGCGCCGCAGTGCGCTCTGATCGGGCTGATTTGCTGCCTGTTGTCTGCTGCCCGGTGTGCGTATAATCGACCACTTTATGAGCAAGAAGCGCGTTATGCAGCTGGTTCGAGGCCTACACAATTTGCGGCCCCAGCATCGGGGCTGCGTCGCCACTATTGGTAATTTCGACGGCGTCCATCGTGGCCATCAGGCCATCTTGGCCCGTTTGCGTGAGCGCGCCGCTGAACTCGGGGTGCCCAGTTGCGTGTTGATTTTTGAACCGCAGCCGCGCGAGTTCTTTGCCCCAGACACAGCGCCCGCACGCTTGGCACGCTTGCGTGACAAACTGGCGCTGCTGGCGGCAGAAGGCGTTGATCGAGTGCTGTGCGTGAGTTTTAACCGCCGCCTGCGTGAGTTGAGCGCCGCCGAGTTCGTGCAGCGTGTGCTGGTCGACGGCCTGGGTGTTCAGCACCTGGAAGTGGGCGATGATTTTCGTTTTGGTTGTGACCGCGCCGGCGACTTTGCCTTTTTGGCGCAAGCCGGTGAGCGCGAAGGCTTTAGCGTTGAAGCCGCCAGCACAGTTGAATTGGACGGCATACGCGTCAGTAGCACACGCGTGCGTGAAGCGCTGGATGCGGGTGACTTCGCTTTGGCGCAGCACCTGCTCGGTCGGCCTTTTCAGATTGCCGGGCGGGTGTTACATGGACAGAAGCTGGGTCGCCAGTTGAACGCGCCGACCGCCAATGTGCAGCTCAAACGCAAGCGAGTGCCGCTGCGCGGTGTGTATTTGGTCAGCACTGAGATCGACGGCAAGGTCTGGCCAGGTGTCGCCAACATTGGCGTACGACCCAGTGTTGCAGGTGATGGCAGTGCCCACCTTGAAGTGCATGTGTTGGATTTTGCCGGTGATTTATATGGCCGGCGTTTAACGGTGGCTTTCCACCGCAAGCTGCGTGATGAGCAGCGTTTCGCCTCGCTTGAGGCACTGAAGACGGCAATTGCTGCCGATATTGTCGCCGCCCGCGCCTATTGGTGCGCTTAAACACATAGCGCCAACCGCTTAGAAGAGCCTGAAATGACCGACTACAAAGCCACGCTGAACCTGCCTGATACCCAATTCCCGATGAAAGCCGGTCTGCCGCAGCGCGAGCCGCAGATTTTGCAGCGTTGGAATGAGATTGGCCTGTATCAGAAGCTGCGTGCGCAAGGCGAAGGCCGGCCTAAGTTCGTCCTGCATGACGGCCCGCCCTATGCCAACGGCAGCATTCACATCGGCCATGCGGTCAACAAGATCCTCAAGGACATCATCACCCGTTCCAAGACGTTGTCTGGTTTTGACGCCCCTTATGTGCCGGGCTGGGACTGCCATGGCCTGCCGATTGAGCACAAGGTCGAAACCACCTTTGGCAAGAATCAGCCGTCCGACCTGACCCGCGAGCGCTGCCGTACTTACGCCGGTGAGCAGATCGAAGGGCAAAAGGCTGACTTTATCCGCCTTGGCGTACTGGGTGATTGGGACAACCCTTACAAGACCATGGACTTCGCCAACGAGGCCGGCGAAATCCGTGCGCTGGCTGAAATGGTCAAGCAGGGTTTTGTGTTTAAAGGGCTAAAACCGGTCAACTGGTGCTTCGATTGCGGTTCGGCGCTGGCCGAAGCGGAAGTTGAGTATCAAGACAAAAAGTCCGATGCCATCGACGTGGCTTTTGTGGTTGAAGATGCCCACAAGCTGGCCGCCGCATTCGGCTTGGCGAGCTTGCCCAAGCCAGCCTCCATCGTGATCTGGACCACCACGCCGTGGACCATTCCGGCCAACCAGGCCCTTAACGTCCATCCTGAATTTACTTACGCGCTGGTCGATACCGGCGAGCGTCTGCTGCTGCTGGCCGAAGAAATGGTCGAAGGTAGCTTGGCCCGTTACGGCTTGCAGGGCGAAGTCATCGCCACCGCGCCAGGCGCGGTGCTGGAGCTGATCCGCTTCCGTCATCCGTTTTATGAGCGCTTCGCACCGGTTTATCTGGCCGACTACGTCGAGCTGGGTGCCGGTACTGGTGTGGTGCACTCGGCCCCGGCCTACGGCGAGGACGACTTCCGTTCTTGCAAAGGCTACGGCATGAGCAACGATGACATCCTCAGCCCCGTGCAGAGCAACGGTGTGTATGTCAGCGACCTGCCGTTCTTTGGCGGCCAGTTTATCTGGAAGGCCAATCCGTCCATCGTCGCCAAGCTGGACGAAGTCGGCGCGCTGCTCAAGCACGAAGCCATTCAGCACAGCTACATGCACTGCTGGCGCCACAAAACCCCGCTGATCTACCGCGCCACCGCACAGTGGTTTGTCGGCATGGACAAGCAGCCGAACGAAGGCGCCACCCTGCGCGAACGCGCCCTGGCCGCTATCGAACAAACCGCTTTCGTCCCGGCCTGGGGCCAGGCGCGCCTGCACAGCATGATTGCCGGCCGGCCTGACTGGTGCATCTCGCGTCAGCGCAATTGGGGCGTACCCATTCCGTTCTTCTTGCACAAAGCCACAGGCGAACTCCACCCGCGCAGCGCCGAGCTGATGGAAGAGGTGGCTAAGCGTGTTGAACAGCAGGGCATCGAAGCCTGGTTCAAGCTGGATGCCGCCGAATTGCTGGGTGATGAAGCTGCCGACTACGACAAGATCAGCGACACCCTCGATGTCTGGTTTGATTCCGGCACCACCCACTGGCATGTGCTGCGTGGCTCGCACAACCTCGGTCATGCCAGCGGCCCGCGCGCTGATCTGTATCTGGAAGGTTCTGACCAGCATCGCGGCTGGTTCCACTCATCGTTGCTAACTGGCGCGGCCATCGATGGCCATGCACCCTACAAAGAGCTGCTGACTCACGGCTTTGTGGTCGATGAGAACGGCCGCAAGATGTCCAAGTCGATGGGCAACGTGGTCGCGCCGCAGGAAGTGAATGACAGCCTGGGTGCCGATATCCTGCGCCTGTGGGTATCGTCCACCGACTATTCCGGTGAAATGGCGGTATCCAAAGTCATCCTGCAGCGCAGTGCTGACTCTTACCGACGCATCCGCAACACTGCGCGCTTCCTGCTCTCCAATCTCAGCGGTTTTGAACCGGCGCAGCATCTGCTGCCGGCTGAAGACATGCTGGCGCTGGACCGTTGGGCGGTAGACCGCGCTCTGCTACTGCAACGCGAAATCGAAGAAGCCTACGGCAGCTACCGTTTCTGGAACGTCTACCAGAAAGTGCACAACTTCTGCGTGCAGGAGCTGGGCGGTTTCTACCTTGACATCATCAAAGACCGCCAGTACACCACCGCCGCTGACAGCGTAGCGCGTCGCTCTTGCCAGACTGCACTGTTCCACATCGCTGAAGCCTTGGTGCGCTGGATTGCGCCAGTGTTGTCCTTCACCTCTGATGAGTTCTGGCAGTACCTGCCGGGTGAGCGCAATGAATCGGTAATGCTCAATGGCTGGTATCAGGGCCTTAGTGAACTGCCGCAAGACTTCGAGCTGAGCCGCGAGTTCTGGGAGCGGGTCATGGCCGTTAAGGTGGCCGTCAACAAAGAGATGGAAAACCTGCGTGCGGCCAAGGCCATCGGCGGCAACCTGCAGGCTGAAGTCACCCTGTATGCCGAAGACAGCCTGATCAGTGACCTGAGCAAGTTGGGCAACGAATTGCGCTTCGTGCTGATCACCTCGACCGCCAGTCTGGCGCCGTTTAATGCAGCGCCGAGCGATGCTGTGGAAACTGAAGTGGCTGGCCTCAAGCTGAAAGTGCTGAAGTCCGCTCATGCCAAGTGCGGCCGTTGCTGGCACCACCGTGAGGATGTTGGGGTGAACCCCGCGCATCCGGAAATTTGCGGTCGCTGCGTAGACAACATCGAAGGTGCAGGCGAGGTTCGTCACTATGCTTAACCACGGCGCGCCGAATGCTAGCCGTTTTGGGCGTTTGTCCTGGCTATGGCTGAGCCTGCTGGTATTTGTGGTTGATCAGGCGAGTAAGTTCTATTTCGATAACAGCCTGAGCATGTACCAGCAGATTGTGATCATTCCCGATTACTTCAGCTGGACCTTGGCCTATAACACTGGCGCCGCCTTCAGTTTCTTGGCGGATGCCGCCGGTTGGCAACGCTGGTTCTTTGCCGCAGTTGCCCTGGTGGTGAGCGTGGTGCTGGTGGTGTGGCTCAAGCGGCTAAAACCGAGTGAAACCTGGCTGGCGGTGGCCTTGGCCTTGGTACTCGGTGGCGCGTTAGGTAATTTGGTGGATCGCGTGGTGTTTGGTCATGTGGTCGACTTCATCCTGCTGCACTGGCATCAGCAATGGTACTTCCCTGCCTTTAATGTGGCAGATATGGCAATTACTGGCGGTGCCATCCTGTTGGCACTGGATATGTTCAAAAGCGAGAAGTCCGGAGAAGCAGCCCATGACTGACGTACGAATTGGCCCGGATAAGGAAGTTACTCTGCATTTCGCCCTCAAGCTGGACAATGGCGATGTGGTTGATAGCACCTTCGACAAACAGCCCGCCACCTTCAAGGTGGGTGACGGCAATCTATTGCCGGGTTTCGAACAAGCTATTTACGGCTTGAAGGCTGGCGACAAACGCAGCCTAGAGATCAGTCCGGAGCAAGGCTTCGGCCAGGGCAACCCGCAGAATATTCAAATCATGCCGCGCAGCCAGTTTCAGGACATGGAGTTGTCGGAAGGCTTGCTGGTGATCTTCAATGATGCCGCCAATGCCGAGCTACCTGGCGTGGTCAAAGCCTTTGATGAGAGCCAGGTCACCATCGACTTTAACCACCCGTTGGCCGGTAAAGCACTGAGCTTCGATGTGGAAATCATTGAAGTTAAAGCCGTCTGATCCGAGCATTATTTTTGTAGGCTGGGTTACACGCATGCACTGAGTTTGAAACCGGTGTTTTGCAGCGGCGTAACCCCGCATAGCTCGCCTGTTCAGCGCTCTGCCGTTCAGCTACGCGGACACCCTGAGCGTCTTTGTTAGTTGCTCCGCGAGCCTGGCCCACGCCAACTTTCGCTTACATGCACCGAGACAAGCCCCATGCAGATTAAACTCGCCAACCCCCGTGGCTTCTGTGCCGGCGTCGACCGTGCCATCGAGATCGTCAACCGCGCTCTGGAAGTCTTCGGCCCGCCCATTTATGTACGTCACGAAGTGGTGCATAACAAATTCGTGGTGGAAGACCTGCGTTCACGCGGCGCTATTTTCGTTGAAGAGCTGGATCAGATCCCTGACGACGTTATTGTGATATTCAGTGCCCATGGCGTCTCCCAGGCTGTGCGCAGTGAAGCCGAACGCCGCGGGTTGAAGATATTCGACGCCACCTGTCCATTAGTAACCAAGGTGCATATGGAAGTGGTGCGCTACAGCCGCGAGGGGCGTGAATGCATCCTCATTGGCCACGAAGGGCACCCCGAGGTGGAAGGCACCATGGGTCAGTACGAAGCCAGCAACGGCGGCGCCATCTACCTGGTCGAAGACGAAGAAGATGTAGCCGCGCTTCAGGTGCGTAACCCCGAAGCTCTGGCTTTCGTCACGCAAACTACGCTGTCGATGGACGACACCAGCAAAGTCATTGACGCCCTGCGCAGCAAATATCCCGCTATTGGCGGCCCACGCAAAGACGACATCTGCTACGCCACACAAAACCGTCAAGACGCCGTCAAACAGCTCGCGGCTGAGTGCGATGTGCTGCTGGTGGTTGGCAGCCCCAACAGCTCCAACTCCAACCGCCTACGCGAGCTGGCCGAGCGCATGGGGACGCCAGCCTACCTCGTCGATGGCGCAGAGGACCTAAAGCAAGAGTGGTTTGCGGGTGTGGCCGGTGTTGGGATTACTGCCGGTGCATCAGCCCCGGAAGTATTGGTGCAAGGTGTGATTCAGCAACTTGGGGTATGGGGCGCTACGAATGCACAAGAACTGGAAGGTCGGCCGGAGAATGTAACGTTCTCGATGCCGAAGGAGCTACGCGTTAGGATTCTTAATTAATGCAGTACCTGGCTTTTGTGGCTCGAGGTATTGCATTTCATTTGCGTGCTAGGTGCTCTAGTTTTGGCAGACATCAACAGCCCGAGAGTAGCGAACTCTCCCTCCATTATTAATCACCAAGGTATTACCGCGGTCATGGGCTCTGTGGCACACCGTTAGTGTGCCCATCTGGTACCCGCCATTTAGCAGGGTCGCTCTGCCGTTTGGCGTATAACGGATGTAGCTACTTACATGAATGTTGCCGGTTAGGCGGGTGCCGGAGGGCAGGCGAGGAAATGAACGAAGCAGCATTTCGCTCGGGTCATAGAGCCCATTAGCGTTCACGTCTTGAAAAAGAAACCAACCGTTACTCCATTCCCCATCCAGCGTGGCGAGAGTTAAGGGTTGCCCACGCTTTATGGCTTCGTGCCTGGCGATTGCTAAGCTTCGCAGCATTGCCTGCGTCGCACTATCCAGCTGTTGTGCCTGCAACAGTTGGGCAAATGAGGGCACAGCAATGCCGATCAAAATGCTTAGAACGGTCAACGCGACTAATGCTTCGATAATGCTAAATCCGTTTGGGGTGCGCATGGCTTCCTGCCTTGTCGTATCAATCCACTTGCTAAGGTGTAGCCCAGTTATCGCCATTCTGCTCGCGGCTATCTGTTAAATAATGACCGTATTGGTTAGAAGCAATATGGTCAGGCTCGTAGAGATTTGAGAGAGATTTCCAATGCGTCCATCCAGGGGGTTTACGTTGGTGGAGTTGATGGTCACCTTAGCGGTGCTTGCCATCATCGTCTCCATCGCGGTGCCGAGCTTCAGTGAGCTGATTCGCGCAAATCGTGCGCAAACGCAGGCCAATCTGTTGCTCAAATCGTTAAATCTTGCACGTAGTGAAGCTATCAAGCGTGGTGTGGCAGTTCGCGTTTCTGCCTTGGATAACGGCAATTGGCACTTGGGGTGGCGAGTTTGGACTGACCTGAATGCTAATGGCGCGTTTGACAACGGTGAAATACTCAGGCTGTTCCCCGCGTGGGGTGGGGGGGAGACCCTTACCTCTCAGGCGACTGAGGTGATATTCACGTCCGGGGGGCGTTTGGCTGGTGTAGCCGCAGGGGGCAACAACAATTTCGCCTACGACGTAGGGCAGAGCTATTGCAAGTACGAGCGCATCATCAGTATCAATGCCGTGGGGCGTGCCACGGTTACCCCCAAGGAGTGCGGAACATGAGCCTCATACGTCAAGCTAAAGGCTTTAGCCTCATTGAAGTTCTGGTGTCCATGCTGGTGCTGGGCATCGGTATTCTGGGCATGGCCGGTTTGCAGCTTAATGCCATGAAGCTCAACCAGACAGCAGGTGTTCGCTCCCAGGCGACCTTTCTGGCCTACGATATCGCTGACCGGATGCGCGCCAACACTCCGGCGGCACTGGCAGGGTCCTACGATATTGCCCTAACAGCTAATGCGCCTTTGGGAGCAGCCATAGCCGCCAAGGACCTCAGAGCTTGGAAGGCTGCATTAGCGAGCCAGTTGCCTGCAGGGACTGGGTCCGTGGCACGTAACGGCCAAGTTTTGAATGTGGTTGTGCAGTGGGATGAAAGCAAGGTGGGCGGGGCACCTGCGCAACAGTTCACCTTTGCAACTCGCCTGTGTGAGAAGAATTGCCTATGAATCGTTCTCTCATGCCCCGTCACAGTCGTGGTCTCAGCCTGATTGAGTTGATGGTGGCGTTGGTATTAAGCCTGGTAATTGGTGCTGCCGTTCTACAAATGTTCTTGGCCAGTAAAACCACTTACCGCGTGCAGGACGCCATGGCGCGTGTTCAGGAAAATGGTCGTTTTGCCGTGAGCTTTTTGGCAAGTGATATACGCATGGCGGGCTTTATGGGCTGCGGTAATCTCAATGAGATAGCGATTAACGTGATTGCCAATCCCGCCCCCATCGATGCAACCAATCCCTTGGGGCAGGTTATCGGCGGCATCAATAATGTTGGTGCGACCAATGCCTGGAATGCTGTAGCTGGTACGGATGTACTGTCTATTCGTCGGGCTTCGAGTGCAGGTGTAAGTCTCGTTGGTAATATGGCAACTGATAATGCAAATATCCAAGTTGCAAATAACGATTTGGGTCTAGTTGCCGGCGATACACTTTTTCTTTCTGACTGCCTTTCTGCAGATATTTTTAGAGCAACTAACGTGTCCTCGGGGGGCGGAAAAACGACCATTGCTCATGCCAATAATTCTAATACCAGTAATAACCTGAGCAAGGCATATGGTGCAGACGCAGAGCTTCTAGCGTTTGAAAGTATCACTTATTTTATTCGCGATACTGGGCGTAAAACTGCGTCCGGTGCGCCGGTCAATGCGCTGATGGTCGAGCGAAAGTTTGCCAATCGTAGTGATGCCAGTGCCAATCCCGTAGAACTGGTTGACGGTGTGCAAGATATGCAGCTCGAATATGGCGTCGCAACGGGCGCCAATATGATCGCGAGTGATTACCTTACCGCGAATGCTGTCACCGATTGGACGAAAGTGGTGAGTGTACGCTTCAGTCTACTACTGCAGAGTATTGACGGTAATGTTGTGGCGAGCTCCGGCGCCGCCTCGCAGGTACTCAGTTTTAATGGGGCAGCTGTTCCTGCAGACGGCCGGCTGCGGCAGGTTTTTGGATCGTCCGTAGCGATAAGGAATCGTGTGCGATGAAATTAGAGAACGCCGGTAGTTTTATGCAAACAAGCCGATATCAGCGAGGCTCTGCTCTGATTATCAGCCTGGTTTTTTTACTGCTGCTGACCATGATCGGTGTGACGTCGATACAGGACTCAACTCTGCAAGAGCGCATGGCCGGTAATGAACGTGACCGTAACCTCGCGTTCCAGGCTGCCGAAGCAGCGCTGCGTGAGGCTGAGGCTTTTTTGCGTGAAAATAGTCCCGCGTTCACCGCCAGTGGTACGGGAGGCCTGCTTAGCCCTTCCTATAACGGGTTAAAACCATGGGCAGCAACTTACCCTTGGGCCACGCGTTCCCAGGCGGGTAGCAGCCTGACCGGTGTAAGTGCCGCCCCCCGCTACGCAATCGAGTGGATCACCACCCAGGCAATTGGTCCCTCGGACCAGATTGATGTGGTCACCATAAATTCTTATCGCATCACGGCGCGAGCCGTGGGTGGTTCGACAGATGCAGTTGTGCTGTTGCAGGCGACCTATAGTCGTTGAGGAGAAATAAATGCGTACTGTAAAAAATGTCCTCGCTGGAGCGGCTTTGACGTTCTATCTGACAGCTCCTGCTTATGCAATTGGTCCCTTGCCCAATCAACCGTTGTTCTTGTCCTCGGCGGTATCACCGAACGTGATGTTGCTGGTGGATAACTCCGGGAGTATGGCAAATATTATTCAGCCAGCCGGAGTGTTGCTAAGTAATTTTCCAGCCGTAGCTTACCTTAATAGTAATGGTAACTACGTATTTGCCCCTCTTTCGGATGGAAATATATCTATTTCTGCTGTGCGGCGTGATGATTGTGAAAGTGGTTATAAAGCTTTATGGTCAGTTGTAAATGGAAGCAGGACTACTAAACGCTGCTATAGGTTTCCTGATCCCGTTGGTGATGGTGTCACTCGATATACTGGTAAATACCTCGCTTATATCTTCAATACATTTACTGCTGCGAGTAATGATCTGCTGGCGCAGTCGGATAGCGCCGTGCCAAAGAGTTTCCGCATGCAGGTGGCGCGCGATTCAGCCAAAGGTATCGTCCAGGCAAATCGCAGTATGCGCATAGGACTGTCAACGTTTAATGCGCCTAGGACCGGTAACAGTGGTCCTGGCGGCAGTATTACGCAGGAGGTCAAAAGTCTCTCTCCTGTGAGCGGTGTAACCCAGACTCAAGCTGATCAGAACTATACGAGTCTTATTTCCGGAATAGACGCTCTGGAGCCGGAAGCCAACACTCCGCTGGCCGAGACTTATTATGAGGTCACCCGTTATTTTCGTGGCCTAGAGCGTTATCAGGGTAGCGGCTCCGGCAGCTACACCAGCCCCATTCAATACCGCTGCCAGAAAAACTTCGGCATAGTTGTGACCGATGGTTTACCGACCCATGACCGCAGTTTCCCCGAGGACGATCCTGATCGTGACAACCCGAATGTTGCTGGGGCCAACAACCTGCCGAACTGGGATGGGCTGCAACCGGCGGTTGGTCAGGCTTATTCAGACGGTAATGCGCCGGATGACAGCAGTCGCAATGGTGAGGGGGACACATTATTTCTTGATGACATTGCTAAGTTTGCATTCGATATCGATCTAAAACAGACAGGTACTGATCAGGCTGGTAAAAGTTTTAACGATAAGGCATTTCTTAAACAGAATATGCTCACCTATACAGTGGGCTTTGCGCTGGATAACCAGATGTTGCTTGACGCCGCCGAGTACGGAAAGGGCGTCTACTATACTGCGTCTGATTCGGCGAGCCTGAGTTCGGCATTGAACGCTGCCTTGCAATCGATTCGTGATCAAACCAGTTCGGCCTCGGCGATTACAGCCAACTCCACACGCATTCAAGAAGACAGCCTGATTTATCAGTCGCGCTTTAACAGTGCTGACTGGACGGGCGAAGTGCGTGCTTTCCGTGTAAATGAAGATGGCTCCGTTGGTAGTCAAGCTTGGAGTACGAATGAGGCGGGCAAGATTCCAGCAGCAAGCGGCCGTAATATTTTTACCTTTAATGGTTCCGCCGGTACTTCTTTTTTATGGAGTAATCTGACCCTCGAACAAAAAACTAGCTTGTATAAAGCCGCAGATGACACTGAAGCTAATGCCATGCTGCGTTTGGATTGGTTGCGTGGGGGGAACGACGGCGTCGCGCTGGGTGCGCCCTATGCTAGTAGTAAGTTGCGCTCACGCAACGCTGCATTGGGCGACATCATCAACTCGGACCCCAAGTTCGTCGGCGAGCAGAATAATGGTTACAACGTGCCTAATACTGACGCGACTGGTGAACCGGCGGATAGTTATTTCGATTATCTAACGGCTAAGGCAAGCAAGACACCTTTGCTCATCGTTGGCGCCAACGACGGTATGGTGCATGCGTTCAATGGTGATACCGGAAGCGAAGTGTTTGCCTATGTGCCCTCTACGGTATTCAAGAAGCGTACGGCTACTCTTGGAGCAACCCCTGGTTTGTTGGCATTGACTGAGCCTGAATATGATCATCAGTTCTATGCTGATGGGGCTTTTGGTCTAGGTGACGTGTATAACAATTCCTCTTGGAAAACCTATTTGGTAGGTGGTTTAGGTGCCGGCGGGCGGGGGGTTTTTGCTCTAAACGTAACAGCCCGTGATGCGTTTGGCTCTGCGGGAGTGCTCTGGGAGCGCACGGCGCCGGATATCAATACCACGAGCGGAGCTGATGCGGATTGGAACGATTTGGGCTATGTTTTTGGTGAGCCTACGATTGCTCGGGTTAAAACATCCAATAACGATGCCGGCACTTGGGTTGCGATCTTTGGTAATGGATATGCAAGTAATGGTGGAAAGGCTGCGCTGTATATCATTAATGCAACCAGTGGCACGTTGTTAAAGAAAATTGTGGTCAATGATCCTACAGCGGCCACCCTAGTCAACGGGCTCTCTACCGTTACAGCGTTTCTGGACTCGAATCGCTTTGTTACCCATGTGTATGGCGGCGACCTGCAAGGTAATCTTTGGAAGTTTGACCTTAGCGCCAGTAATACTAATAGTTGGGACGCTAAGCTGTTGTTCCAAGCGAAAAAAGGCACGGTTCGCCAGCCAATTACTAGTAAAGTACGGGTGGTTATCCATCCCAATGGCGGGCGCTTAGTCACTTTTGGTACGGGCAAATACCTAGAGGCTACAGATAAAACAAACACTGCGGTGCAGTCGCTCTATGGGATTTGGGATCGTGGTTTGAGTAATGATGGGACTGTTACCCAGGCCTCTCTGGTAGAGCAGACCATTACCTCGGAAGTGGCTAGCAATGGCCGGCAGTTTAGAACTGTTTCACAAAATACTGTGGATTGGAGTAGTAAATTCGGCTGGTATATGGACCTCAGGCCAAACTCCAGTACCGCCGTCGGTGAACGAGTCATAAGTATGCCGCTAGTAACGAATAGTAGGGTGTTGTACTCGACCTTTACGCCCTTGTCTGACCCTTGCTTGTCTGGGGGGGAGAGTTGGATTCTGGGGCTCAACGTGCTGACGGGTGGGCGTTTGGATAGTGCTGTTTTTGATGTTAATGGTGATCGTGTATTTGATCTTAAGGACAAAGTTGCCTGTGGCGGTAGTAGCACCTGCGATGCTAGTGGGTTTAAGTTAAATGACGGTAGCCTGGATTCGCCTGGATCTATATTTGGTGATGGCTTTGACTCGCTCTATAACTCGGGCCTCGGTGATGGTGGGATTGAGCAAAATACGGCTGCTGGTAGCGGTGGTGAACCTGGAAGAATGTCATGGCGGCAAGTCCAATGAAAGTGAATAAAGGCTTCAGCTTAATTGAACTTATGATAATCGTTGCGATTGTTGGGATTCTTGCTGCCATTGCTTACCCGAGTTACACCGAGTATGTAAATCGTAGTAAGCGGGCTGAGGCAACGGCGGCATTGCTCGAAGCGGCGCAAGCGCTTGAGCGGTACTATTCGGTCAACAATACGTATCTGAATGCAGGTGCTCTTGCAGCAGTTTTTGTTGCGCGTGTCCCGGCCTCAGGTGTTCAAAACTATGCGATTGCCGCGCAAGGTAATCCGACCGCGACTACTTACTTACTGCGGGCTACCCGTAATGGCAGCATGGCAAGCGACGCATGTGGTGACTTTCAATTAAGTCATGCCGGCGAGCGCAGTTTGGCAGCAGGTACTCACACCAAAGCGCTTGGTGATTGTTGGTGAATTTAAGTTGTTGATATAACGGGCCGCCTTTGCGGCCCGTTTTTTTGGAGGATACATGCACATCCTGATCGTCGGCGGTGGTGCTATCGGTTTGTTGTCAGCCTATGCGTTTGCTCAGGCTGGGGTGCAGATCTGTTTGCTGGAGCAAGGTCAGCTGGGTAGGGAGTCTTCCTGGGCTGGCGGCGGCATCGTTTCGCCGTTGTATCCCTGGCGTTACAGCCCTGCCGTCACTGCGTTGGCGCATTGGTCGCAGGATTTTTATCCGCGCTTGGCTGAGCAGTTGCTGGGGCAAACGCAGATTGATCCTGAGGTGTATGTCACCGGGTTGTACTGGCTAGACCTTGATGATGAGGCCGAGGCGCTGGCTTGGGCTGGGCGGCAAGGGCGAGCGCTGCAGTCGGTCGACATGGCCGTTGTGCAGCGTGCGGTGCCGGCGTTGGCGGCGGGCTTTGGGCGTGCGCTGCAGATGGCCGACGTAGCCAATGTGCGTAACCCGCGCTTGGTCAAAGCGCTGCGGGCGGCGCTGCAGCAGATGCCGAATGTCACCGTGCATGAGCACTGCGCGGTCAGTGGTTTTATTCGCGACGGTGGCCGTATCACCGGTGTTCAGACTGCGCAGGGGGATATGCAGGCCGATCAGGTGGTGCTCGCGGCCGGCGCATGGAGTGGAGCGTTGATGAAGACGCTTGGCATCGAGTTGCCAGTGGTGCCGGTCAAGGGGCAGATGATTTTGTACAAGTGCTCCGAGGATTTTTTGCCCGCCATGGTGCTGGCCAAGGGGCGCTATGCGATTCCACGGCGGGATGGTCATATTCTGATTGGAAGCACCCTTGAACATGCCGAGTTCGACAAAACCACGACTGAAGAAGCCTTGGTTAGCTTGAAAGCCTCGGCGGTTGAGCTGCTGCCGGCTTTGGCGGATGCTGAGGTGGTGGGTCATTGGGCGGGGCTACGGCCGGGGTCGCCTGAGGGCATTCCGTTTATTGGGCCGGTGCCGGGATATGACGGTCTGTGGCTGAACTGCGGGCATTACCGCAATGGTTTGGTCTTGGCGCCTGCGTCCTGCCAGTTGCTGGCTGATTTGATGCTAGGGCGCGAGCCGATTGTGGACCCTGCGCCCTATGCGCCGGCTGGGCGGTTGAATTCAACTGTTTGAGCGGATGGGTTTGGGAGGGGCTTGCTGCAAAAGCCCTCCCACAATTTACTGCTCGCCTTAGTCGATGCCGAGCTTTTTTAGCCGGTAGCGCATCGAGCGAAAGCTCAGGCCTAGGCGCTGCGCGGCGGCGGTGCGGTTCCAGCGGGTTTCTTCCAAGGCCTGCATGATCAACTTGCGCTCAATCGCTTCCAGGTGATCTTCTAGGTTGTCGATCTGCGCAAGGCTGGTTTCGCCGTTTTCGCTGGGGGCGCTGCAGTCGGCTAGGCGCAGATCGCCGGCGGTGATGCGGTCGTCTTCGCACAGGGTATAGGCCCGTTCGAGCATGTTCTCCAGCTCACGTACGTTGCCGGGGAAGCGATAACTTTTAAGCTTTTCTAGGGCGTCCTCGTCCAGTTTTGCTGGGGTGAGGCCTGTGCCTTCAGCCAGGCGCTTTAGCATGCTGTCGGCTAGTAGGGCAATATCTTCGCGGCGCTCGCGCAGGGCGGGTACGCGCAGTTCGATCACGTTGAGGCGGTAATAGAGGTCTTGGCGGAAGCGCTCAGCGGCAACTTCACCGGCGAGGTCCTTGTGGGTGGCGCAAAGGATGCGCACATCGACGACCAGTTCTTGTTGTCCGCCGACCGCCCGCACGGCTTTTTCCTGGATTGCGCGCAGCAGTTTGACCTGCATCGGCAGTGGCAGATCCGCCACCTCATCGAGGAACAATGTGCCGCCATTGGCAGCTTGGAATAAGCCCTGTTTATCTTCGATGGCGCCGGTAAAGCTGCCTTTCTTGTGGCCGAAGAACTCGCTCTCCATTAGCTCGGTGGGGATCGCGCCACAGTTGACCGGCACGAAAGGCTGCTCGCTGCGTGAGCCTTGCTCGTGGATCAGCCGTGCCACCAGTTCCTTGCCGCTGCCGGACTCGCCGCTGATGTACACCGGTGCTTGGCTGCGGGCCAGTTTGAGAATTTGTTTGCGTAAGGTTTTCATCGGCGGCGAGTCGCCGAGCAGGCGGCTGTCTACGGGCCGCTCTTCGCCATCGGCGCTACGCAAGCGTAAGGCTGCAGCGACCAATTCACGCAGGCGGCCGAGATCAACCGGCTTGGTCAGAAAGTCAAAAGCGCCAGCTTTCAAGGCATTGATCGCGGTATCCAGGCTGCCGTAGGCGGTGATCATCGCCACGGGTACTTGTGGGTGGCGCTGCAGAATGTGCTGCACCAGCTCCAGGCCGGTGCCGTCGGGCAGGCGCATGTCGGTCAGGCAAAGGTCGAAGGACTCCTTGGCCAGCCATTCCCGCGCTTCTTTGACGTTGCGTGCACTGCGAGTGTCGAGCTTCATTCGCCCCAGGGTGATTTCCAGGAGTTCGCGAATATCGGGTTCGTCATCGACGATCAGGGCTCTCTGGCGGGTCATGGTCAGCTCAGTTTGCGCGGGTGGGCGAAGGTGATGCGTAGGCAGCTGCCGCCACCTTCGCGAAGTTTGTAGTCGAGGCGGGCCTGATTGCTTTCGCACAGTTCGCGGGAAATATACAGACCCAGGCCGGTGCCTTTATTTTCTGTGGTGTAAAACGGCTCGAACAGGTGGTGCCGCTGCTCTTCAGATACGCCGGGGCCGTCGTCGAGTACTTCCAGTACGGGCAGTTCGCTGTCGGGGTCGCGGTACAGGTTCAGCCAGACTTGTCCCTGTTTATTCTTCTGCGCGCTATAGCGCAGGCCGTTTTCCACCAGATTACTTAACACCTGTGTGAGCTGGTGCGGGTCCATGCGCGTCTGAATGCTGCCGCTGGTTGTTTGCAGGTGCAGTGTCTGATTCGGTGTGGCGCTGTTACGGAACTCGCTGGCGAAGCGATGCAGCCAGTATTTTAGGTCGAGCAGTTGCGGTTCAGCCTGGCGTCGCCGCGAGAGCTGGAGAACGTTTTCGATCACCAGATTCATCCGTCGCGAATGGTCTTGAATGATCTGCGCCAGGCGCAGGTCTGGACCTTCCAGGTCTTCCGACTCCTGCAGCAGCTGGGCGGCGTGGCTGATTGCGCCCAGCGGGTTGCGAATTTCGTGAGCGATGCCGGCGGTCAGGCGGCCCAGTGAGGCCAGTTTGAGTTGTTGCGCCTGCTGAGCAATTTCCGAGATGTCATCGAGGAAGATCAGTGTGTGTTTATGTTTGTCGCGTTGCAGGGCGATAAAGCTCGGTTGCAGCACGCGAGCAACGGGGGCGGCCTGCAGGCTGGCCGGGCGCAGACTGGGATTGTGCGCCCATTGCTGCATGCGCTTGATCAATTGCGGGCTGTGCGCGTCGAGAATTTTGCCCGTCAGGTCGGCATGCCCTAGCAGGTGATTCGCACCTTGATTGGCCAGCAGCACGCGATGCATTTCATCCAGCACCAGAATGCCGGTGCGCATACGTTGCAGGATCAGCGCGTTCAAGGCTTCCAGATTGGCGACGTCGGCTGCACGCTGCTCGGCCAGGTTTTCACTGACCTGCAGGCGGCGCGTAAGGCCCTGCACAAACAGCGCGGCAGCAAAGCACAGCGCGCCAAATGCGCCCACCTGCACGTACTGAGCGGAAGCCGCCGGCCGGCTGAGGCTGAGGTAGAACGTCAGGTAGATCATGCCAATCGCCGCAACGGCAGCAATCAGCAGGCCCGTGCGCCCTCGCAAGAGGATGTTGGCGATGGCCACGGCGACAATCAGCAGGTTGCCAATGCCGCTGGGCGTGCCGCCGGCGGCATAGAACAGGCCAGAGAGCAAAATGACATCGACCAACGCCAGGCTGAAGACTTGTGCCAAGCGTTTTGGGCGGCGCACGGTGGCCATGAACAGGATGTTGAGCACCAGGTACAACCAGCTGCCGTTTCGAAACAACATGGGCTGCGCCATGTCCAACAGCTCGGTGTGGATGTCGCTGTAAACCAGTAGAACCAGGGTAACGCCGATGATCAGGCGGTATAGGTGGTAGAGCCGCAAAACCCTCCAGCTCTGCTCGCCGCTCAGGGCAAAGTCAGAGCCCATCGCTGAGTGAGCCTTGTTCTAAATGGGCCTGGCTGCAGAACCATTGCTGTTCTTTGGCGAGCGCATGCTCGCGCGGCACATGGATGCCGCAGTGCTGGCAGCGCACCATGGGCGCAGGCTTTTGCGACGCGTCTGGCGTTTGCGGGCGTGTGCTTTTAGGTCTAGTAAGGCGTCGCCACAGCCAGAAGGCGGCAGCCACGATGGCAATCCATAACAGCAAGCGGAACAGGCCCATAGCGCTCTCTTCATATTGGCAGGCCGGCAGTTTAGCTAACCCACCCGCAGGCGCCCAGCGTTCAAACGGTGACCCAAGCGTTGTTATGAGTATCGGCTGTTATCAGCGCTCATCGCTCAAGGGAGGTCTGGTGAGTAATTCAGCCCAGGCCTAAGGTGCTTTGCGGCTAATCCAGTTTGTGGAAGAAGCTGTCAATGAGCGATGAGCCCTCAACGAGAGTAAGCAATCTGTATCAGCCAATTGCGGGTGCGCGCCAATAAAAAGGGAGGCCGAAGCCTCCCTGATGCGGTGTTGCGCTGGCTTAGTCGAACACGCCAAAGGTCAGGTAGCTGAACCATGAACGGCTCGGTGCTTCAGCACTGTCGGCTTTCAATTCATCCGGGATCAGCTCTTCAGCATCTTCGTACTGGCGGATTACGTCTTGGCTGGCGCGGGTTTCGCCCGGCGGCAGCGGGGTGTCTGTTTCGATCAGGCCCAAGGTGGCTTTGGCCATCCAAGAGCGTGTATCGGCATCTTCTTCTCGTGGCACGAATTGGCCGTCAACCAGGCTTGGGTGATCCGGGTAGTTGAGCTTGAGGGTTTCCAGGCTGGTGGCGGCCAGGTCATCCAGGCTCAGGCGCTGGTAGGCTTCGGTCATTACTGCTAGGCCATCGCCAACGGCTGGGGTTTCTTGGAAGTTTTCCACCACATAGCGGCCGCGATTGGCTGCTGCCACGTAGGCGTTACGCGTCAGATAGTAGTGCGCCACGTGAATTTCATAGGCTGCCAACAGGTTGCGCAGGTAAATCATGCGCTGCTTGGCGTCTGGGGCGTAGCGGCTGGTCGGGAAGCGGCTGGTCAGTTGTGCGAACTCGTTGTAGGAGTCGCGCGCAGCACCTGGGTCGCGCTTGGTCATATCCAGCGGGACAAAGCGCGCAATCAGACCGCGGTCCTGGTCGAACGAGGCGAGCCCCTTGAGGTAGTAAGCGTAATCGACGTTGGCGTGTTGCGGGTGCAGGCGGATAAAGCGGTCGGCTGCAGACTTGGCAGCTTCCGGCTCAACGTTCTTGTAGTAGGCGTAGATCAGCTCCAGCTGCGCCTGCTCGGCATAGCGGCCGAACGGGTAGCGTGATTCCAGCGCCTTGAGCTTGGCGACGGCGCTGGTGTAGCTATTGTTGTCCAGGTCGGCCTGTGCCTGCTGGTAGAGTTCGGCCTCACTCAGGTTTTCGTCGACCACTTGTTTTGACGAGCAGGCGGCGGTGAGGGCGAGGATTGCGATCAGCAGCAGGTGTTTCACTTGCATGGCGGCTTGCGTCCCTGTGACGGCGGCTGTCTTGAGCAAAGCCGTCCTGTTATGATGAGCGCCCCCGGTACCCCTGGGGCAAAGACGCCGTATTTAACCACAAGCGTGTAGCCGAAACCAAAGGCTAGACCTTCAGACTTTCCCGCCGTTGCCGAGCATGCCCTCTATTAATAAGCAGATTATTCAACTGAACGCCGAGGTGCCCTATGAAATGGGCGGTCAACGCCTCGATCAAGTCGCCGCACTCCTGTTCGCCGAGCACTCGCGTTCGCGTCTGTCTGCCTGGATCAAAGAGGGGCTGCTGACCGTCGATGGTGCGGTATTGCGTCCGCGCGACATCGTCCATGGTGGGTCTTTGCTTGCACTCACTGCTGAGCAAGAAGCCCAAGGCGAGTGGATTGCCCAGGACATCGCGCTGAACATCGTCTACGAAGACGAGCAGATTCTGGTCATCGACAAGCCGGCAGGCTTGGTCGTACACCCGGCGGCAGGCCATGCCGACGGTACCTTGCTCAACGCGCTGTTGCACCACGTGCCGGACATCATCAATGTGCCGCGTGCAGGCATCGTCCATCGCCTGGACAAGGACACCACCGGTTTGATGGTGGTGGCCAAGACCATCGAGGCGCAGACCCGTCTGGTTGATCAGCTGCAGAAGCGTACCGTCAGTCGCATCTATGAGTGCATCGTGATTGGTGTGATCACCGCCGGTGGCAAGATCAATGCACCGATCGGTCGTAGTTCTTCGCAGCGTCAACGCATGGCCGTGAGTGATGGCGGCAAGCCGGCGGTCAGCCACTACCGTGTGCTTGAGCGCTTTCGCTCGCACACGCATGCGCGCGTTAAGCTGGAAACGGGACGTACGCACCAGATTCGGGTGCACATGAGTCATATCGGTTATCCGCTGGTAGGTGACCCTGTTTATGGTGGTCGTTTCCGTATTCCGCCAGCGGCTAACCCGAGCATGGTGCAGACCCTCAAGGAGTTCCCGCGTCAGGCGCTGCATGCGCGCTTCCTTGAGCTGGACCATCCGATCAGCGGCGAGCGGATGAAATGGCAATCGCCATTGCCGGATGACTTTGTCTGGTTGCTGACGCTGCTGCGTCAGGACCGTGAAGCTTTTATTGGGTGACAGGATGCACGACTGGTTGATGCCGCAATGGCCTGCACCGGCCAAAGTTAAAACCTGTGTGACCACCCGCAGCGGTGGGATCAGCGCTGCGCCTTACGACAGTTGCAACCTGGCAGAGCATGTTGCTGATGACCCGCAAGCGGTGTTTAAAAACCGCCAGCGTTTAGTCAGCCTGCTGGGCTGTAAGCCGAGTTGGTTACAACAGGTGCACGGTGTCGAGGTGGTAGAAGCCAACCCAGCTGCAGTGCTTGAAGCCGATGCCAGCTGGACCAGCAAATCAGGCGTGGCCTGCACGGTGATGACGGCGGACTGTCTGCCGGTATTGTTTTGTGATCGCGCCGGTACGCGCGTGGCGGCAGCTCATGCCGGTTGGCGTGGGCTGGCGGGTGGCGTACTGGAGGCGACGCTGGATAAGCTGGCGGTACCGGCCGATCAGGTGCTGGTCTGGCTGGGCCCTGCGATTGGGCCGCAGGCCTTTGAGGTTGGCGTTGAGGTACGCGAGGCCTTTATGGCTCAGCATGCGCAAGCAGCTGAAGCATTTGTGCCAAGCAGTAATCCCGACAAGTTTATGGCCGACCTCTACCAGTTGGCGCGTATTCGCCTGGCCGCCCGCGGCGTTGAGGCTGTGTACGGTGGTGATTTTTGTACCTTTAGCGACCCCCGCTTCTACTCCTATCGCCGTTCGGCGCAGACGGGGCGCTTTGCCAGCCTGATCTGGCTGGGCAATTAACATAGCTGCGCCGGCAATCGGCGCAGTTTAATAGTGGGTTGGTAGCAGCCTGCTCTGGCCGTTCAGCACGGTCAGTCTTTGCTGGTGCGCGTATGTCGCTATGCGAACCTGTTGATCTTCGTCAACCCCTTTGGGCTTGAAACTCGCACAATCGTCCTCATCTACTCTTCATCACGCAGGTTATCTGTTTGGGCGCGATTCATTGTGCCGGCCTGCCACCACTAAGAGGGTTGAAAGTTTATGCGTATTGATCGTTTAACTAGCAAGCTGCAACTCGCGCTATCTGATGCGCAATCCTTGGCTGTCGGCCTTGACCATGCTGCTATCGAGCCGTTGCACCTGATGCAGGCGCTGCTCGAACAACAAGGCGGCTCAATCAAGCCTTTGCTGATGCAGGTCGGTTTTGATGTCAATAACCTGCGCCTGGCCTTGAGCAAAGAGCTGGATCAGCTGGGCAAAATCCAGAACCCGTCTGGCGACGTCAACCTATCGCAAGACTTGGCGCGCCTGCTAAATCAGGCCGATCGCCTGTCGCAGCAGAAGGGCGATCAATTCATCTCCAGTGAGCTGGTCTTGCTCGCGGCGATGGATGACAACACCAAGCTCGGCAAACTGTTGTTAGGTCAGGGCGTCAGCAAAAAAGCCTTGGAAAACGCCATTGCCAACCTGCGTGGCGGTGATGCGGTGAATGACCCCAACGTCGAAGAAAACCGCCAGGCCTTGGATAAGTACACCGTTGACCTGACCAAGCGCGCCGAAGAAGGCAAGCTCGACCCGGTCATCGGCCGTGACGATGAAATTCGTCGCACCATTCAGGTCTTGCAGCGCCGCACCAAGAACAACCCAGTGCTGATCGGTGAGCCCGGCGTGGGTAAAACTGCCATCGTCGAGGGTTTGGCCCAGCGCATCATCAATGGTGAAGTGCCGGATGGCCTGCGCGACAAGCGTGTCTTGTCGCTGGACATGGGCGCGCTGATCGCCGGTGCCAAGTTCCGGGGTGAGTTTGAAGAACGCCTGAAGGCGGTACTCAATGAACTGGGCAAGCAGGAAGGCCGGGTCATTCTGTTTATCGACGAACTGCACACCATGGTTGGCGCCGGTAAAGGCGAAGGCTCGATGGATGCGGGCAACATGCTCAAGCCGGCTTTGGCCCGCGGTGAGCTGCATTGCGTCGGTGCGACCACGCTGGATGAATACCGCCAGTACATTGAAAAAGATGCGGCGCTGGAGCGGCGCTTCCAGAAAGTACTGGTGGATGAGCCCAGTGAAGAAGACACCATTGCCATTCTGCGCGGTTTGAAAGAGCGCTATGAAGTGCACCATAAGGTGGCCATTACGGATGGCGCGATCATTGCGGCGGCCAAGCTGAGCCATCGCTACATCACTGACCGTCAGCTGCCGGATAAGGCCATCGACTTGATCGACGAGGCGGCCAGCCGTATCCGTATGGAAATCGATTCCAAACCTGAGGTGCTTGATCGCCTGGAGCGGCGTCTGATTCAGCTCAAGGTGGAGAGCCAGGCGCTGAAGAAGGAAGACGACGAGGCGGCCATTAAGCGCTTGGAAAAACTCAAGGAAGAAATCGCCCGGCTGGAGCGCGAATACGCCGACCTGGAAGAAATCTGGAAGTCGGAAAAGGCTGAAGTGCAAGGGTCCGCGCAGATCCAGCAAAAAATCGAGCAGTCGCGTCAGGAGCTTGAAGCGGCGCGGCGTAAAGGCGACCTCAACCGCATGGCTGAGCTGCAGTACGGGATTATCCCTGACCTGGAGCGCAGCCTGCAGATGGTCGACCAGCACGGCAAAACTGAGAATCAGCTGCTGCGCAGCAAGGTCACCGAGGAAGAAATTGCCGAAGTGGTCTCGAAGTGGACCGGTATCCCGGTCAGCAAGATGCTTGAAGGCGAGCGCGACAAGCTGCTGAAAATGGAAGGCTTGCTACACCAGCGGGTCATCGGTCAGAACGAGGCTGTGGTCGCGGTGGCGAATGCGGTGCGGCGCTCGCGGGCCGGATTGTCTGACCCGAATCGGCCGAGCGGTTCGTTCCTTTTCCTCGGCCCGACTGGGGTCGGTAAGACGGAGCTGTGCAAGGCGCTGGCCGAGTTCCTCTTTGACACTGAAGAGGCGCTGGTGCGTATCGATATGTCCGAGTTTATGGAGAAGCATTCCGTGGCGCGGCTGATCGGTGCACCGCCAGGCTACGTCGGTTATGAGGAGGGTGGTTACCTGACCGAAGCCGTCCGCCGTAAGCCCTACTCGGTGATCTTGCTGGATGAGGTGGAGAAGGCTCACCCAGACGTGTTCAACGTGCTGCTGCAGGTGTTGGAGGATGGCCGTCTGACAGACAGCCACGGTCGCACAGTGGACTTTAAGAACACGGTGATTGTGATGACCTCCAACTTGGGCTCCGCACAGATTCAGGAGCTAGTGGGGGATCGCGAGGCGCAGCGTGCTGCGGTGATGGATGCGGTCGGTACACATTTCCGTCCGGAGTTCATCAACCGTATCGATGAAGTGGTGATTTTTGAGCCGCTGGCCCGTGATCAGATTGCCGGTATTGCGCAGATTCAGCTGGTGCGCTTGCGTGAGCGTTTGGCTGAGCGTGAGCTGAGCCTGGAGTTGTCTGACGAGGCAATCGATAAGCTGGTTGCTGTCGGTTACGACCCGGTCTATGGCGCGCGTCCACTCAAACGTGCGCTGCAGCGTTGGGTCGAAAACCCCTTAGCGCAGCTGATTCTGGCCGGCAAGTTTGCCCCAGGCAGTTGTGTGCAGGGTAAGGTTGAGGCTGATGAGATCGTCTTCAGCTAAGGCCGTAAGATAAAAACACCCCGGTTCAGCGAGCGCTGACCGGGGTGTTTTTTTGCGCTGATTAAAGGTGTTTGAGCAGGGTTTCCAGCGCAGCCGCCTGGTCCTCGGCCAGGTCAATGATGTGAAAGCCTGCCCAGCAATGCTGGCCGTCCGCGCCGGGACGGCTCCACAGGCAGTCGGCCCCGAGGGTTATTTCACTGACACCCTCAATCAACTGCTCGCTGACCAGGCGACATTCCACCAGTTCGTCGGCGGCCAGCGGAGTGTCGCTGAACAGCATGAAGCCATCGGCGGAAAGGTCGACAACACGGCCCAGGCGCTGCCCGGAGCGTAAGTCGAAGACTTCCAGCTGCACATCGGCGCTATGCCGGTTATGCAGGCGACGTTCGTCATCCATACAGGTTCCTTATTCTGGGGTCTCGGCCGTGCGCCCGGTAAAACGCTGCAGCACGCGGTAAATAGCGGTTAGAGCGCGGTCCATCAGCGGCGCGCCTCGTTCGGGGGTGACGATGCGTGCCAGGCCCTGTTCCATTTCTGTAGCCAGTTGAGTGAGTGGCTTGATCGCCACGCGTTGGCCGCTTTGGTCGACAAACATGTAGTTGCGGGTGGTGGGGCTGAACCAGGACAGCTTGAGCATGCGCACCTGGGCTCCGTCGGCGAATTCAAACCAGGTGCCGAACTCGATATGACCCAGCTCCTTGGCCAGTGCCTGCGCGCGGACCGAGAGTGTTGATGCACGCGGCGCGTGGGTGGCCAATGCGGCGTCTTCACCGAGCATGGCGGCCAGTGGGCTTGCCGGCATGCTCGCAGTGAGTTTGGTGGCCAGCTGCGGTTGTTTGGCTTGTACCGCATGCTGGCAGGCCACGAGGTCCTGCAACAGGCGGCGAATACCGTCCTCGTGATAGCCGCCGAGTAACTCCAGGCCTTTACGCAGGCTTTCAAGCAGCGGCACGCGTAGTTTTTGCAAGCGCTCGCGCCCAGTGTCGTCGAGCAGGGTGCCGCTCCACGCCAGTTGCTCGGCAGCCTCGCAGGCGCGTTGCCATTCGGCGCTGTGCTCGCCATTGCGCAGCAGCACGAATACCAGCACGTCGGTCCAAGTCAGCTCGAGGAAGTTGCGGATGATGCTTGGCGGCTGGCGATTGCTCAGGCTGTTGGCGATCACTTCGACCGCGTGCTGGCGGGCGCCAAGCAGCTTGTCGCGACCTTTGGCGGCTTCCACGGCGCGGCGTTCGCGCAGTTCGACTTTGTGCCTAAGGGTTGCGACGAATTCGTTGAATTCATTTAGCAGCCCTTCAAACAGCTGCAGATCCCCCGTGAAGTTATGGATAACCCGTTCGACCACCCATTGCATCTTGGCCAGCAAACCGCGCTCATCACCTTCGCTGCCATACAGCACGCCGGCCTGGGCCATGGCGTTGAGTAAGCGCCGGGCAGGGTGGTGGTGCTGGGTGAACAGTGCTTTGTCCTGCAGGGCTACCTTTAGATAAGGCGTGTGCAGGTGCGACAGCGTGGTCTTGCAAGTGTCGGGCAGGTTGTCGTCATCGAGAATAAAGTCAAACAGCATGCCGACTAGGTCGATGACGTCAGCTTCTTGGTCAGACACCTTTTGCTGCCCGGGCAGCGTGCTGTGTGCCTCAAGCTGCTGCTGCAGGTCGGCCTTGAGACCATCCACTTGCTGCGGGTGCTGCAGGCGTTGCGACAGGTCACTGGCCGACTGCTGTTGCATGCGGTTGAGCGCATCCAGCAGGGCGGAAGCGCTGTAAGTACTCGTGGCCTCGCGTGGGGTGAAACTGGCAATACTGCGGGTGCCGCCAAGCAAGGGGGCGTCAACGTTGCGCTGGCGGTGTTCGCCCAACAGTGTGGCCAGGCTGCCCAGCAGTTCGAGCGGGTCGCTGGGCGGCGGGCCGCTGAGGTCGCTGCTGTATGGCTGCCCGCCAGGTGAAGGGGCCGCGGTGCTTGCGGCATTTATGCTGCTGGCGCTGCTCTCGGTTGCCTGTTCGCTTGCTGCGGTTGCAGTCGTTGCCTTGGGGCTGGCCAGCTGAGTATTGCGCTGCGCGGTGTACTTGAGGTTTGGCAGTACGCCGGCATCAATCAGGCGTTGATTAAGCGCGCCATAGAGGCCTTCCAGGCTCTGCATGACGTGGGTGTCAAACAGGCTATAAAGGATGATCTTTATCCGCAGCGGGAACGGGCAAGGCGCCAGGGCGTCACGGAAGGCCTGGGCAATCATCTGTGGGCCGAAGGGGTTGGTGTCTTCGCCCAATTTCTGCCCGTTATTTAATAAAGCCAGGCGTTGTTCCAAGGCAAACAATGGTTGAGCGCAGCGTGCTTTAACCCGGCTGACCATATTGGTGACTTGCAGGCTTTCTTCATAATCCTCGTTTTGCACCAGCGCCATTTGCTCGGCGTTCAGCCCGCTTACGCTAGGTTGCGGCTTGAGCTTGCCGTCGAGGAAGTCGGAGAGGTTCTGCGCAATCTGTTGATGGTAGCGGCGCTCTATATGTGGACGTTGCTTGCGAATCTCGCGCATGTTGTCGAAGAACAGCGTTTGCACCTGATTGTTTTCGGCTTTTTCGGCGCATTCAAACAGTGCGTCATCGACTTGGGCGAAGACTTTTACCAGGTGTTCGGCCAGGCGGTTCATCACCAGTTTGCGACAGCTTTGCACCAGCTCACCGAAGCGTGGCTGAATGCCACGATTTGCAAGGGTCTGCACGGAGGCGGGAGAGGTTGGTGGCGTGCCCTGGTTACTCATGGACTTTCCTGACTGAGGCCTTACGGCAAATGCGTCCTGCAATGATCACAGACACCGTGAAGATATAGCAGCCCATCACGCAGCTGCAAATCATTGTACTAAAAGCAATTTTAGGGGTTGACAGGTCAGCGATAAACCGTAAAATGGCGCGCCTCAGACAAGCGAAACGAATTAACAAGCGGTTCGGTTATTTGAGAAAGGAAGCAAGTAGTTCCGCGATAGCTCAGTCGGTAGAGCAAATGACTGTTAATCATTGGGTCCCAGGTTCGAGTCCTGGTCGCGGAGCCAATCTTTCATCGGGGTATAGCGCAGTCCGGTAGCGCGCCTGCTTTGGGAGCAGGATGTCGGGAGTTCGAATCCCCCTACCCCGACCATTTTTGGGTCGTTAGCTCAGTTGGTAGAGCAGTTGGCTTTTAACCAATTGGTCGTAGGTTCGAATCCCACACGACCCACCATTTCAAGCACGCTTGAAAGTAAAAAACCCGCCTAGTGCGGGTTTTTTATTGCCTGTGATTTACCGTTTCAATATTGATTAGGGTAGTGGGCAAGGCCAGGCCTTGCCCGCACGGGCATCAATGCAATTTCAGGCGAGGCTCAGTGCTGCGGCCGATTCGGTCGCCGAGCATCATCAGCAGTGTGCGGGTTACGCCGTACAGCGCAATCTGGTGCATGCGGTAGAGCGATACGTAGAACATCCTGGCCAGCCAGCCTTCGAGCATGACGCTGCCGGTCAGGTTGCCCATCAGGTTGCCAACCGCTGAGAAGGTCGACAGTGAGATCAGTGAGCCGTAATCACGGTAGCGGTATTCCGGCAGGGCCTTGCCCTCGATGCGCAGCTTCAGTGATTTCGCCAGCAACGACGCTTGCTGGTGCGCCGCTTGTGCGCGCGGCGGCACGTTGCGCCCGTTGTTGCCAGGTTGTGGGCAGGCGGCGCAGTCGCCGAAGGCAAAGATGCTGTCGTCTAGGGTGGTTTGCAGTGTCAGGCGTACTTGCAGCTGGTTGATGCGATTGCTTTCCAGGCCGTCCAGCCCTTTGAGGAAATCAGGTGCGCGAATGCCTGCCGCCCAGACCTTCAGCGTGGCCGGGATGACCTGACCTTGTGCGGTATGCAGTGCGTCGCGGGTGACCTGGCTGACGGCCGCGCCGGTAAGCACGGTAACGCCGAGTTTCTCCAGGGTTTTGTGCACCGGCTGGCTGATGCGCTCCGGCAATGCTGGCAGCACGCGCGGACCGGCTTCGATCAGGGTGATGCGCATATTCTCCGGGCTGATTCGGTCCAGGCCATAAGCCGCCAGCTCGCGCGCTGCATGGTGCAACTCGGCCGCCAATTCAACGCCTGTGGCGCCGGCACCGACGATTGCAACATTAATCAGCTCGGTGGTTTCGCTCTGGCTGGCATGGGCGCGCAGGTAATGGCTGAGTAGCTGGCGATGAAAGCGCTCGGCTTGCTCGCGGGTGTCGAGAAACAGGCAGTGCTCGGCGGCGCCGGCGGTGCCGAAGTCATTGGTGGTGCTGCCCACGGCAATGACCAGGCTGTCGTAGCTCAGCTCGCGAGCAGACATCAGCACCTGGCCGTGGTCGTCCAGGGTTGCGGCTAGGCTGATGCGTTTTTTCATGCGGTTTAGGTCGCACATCCGCCCCAGTTGGAACTCGAAATGGTTCCACTTGGCTTGCGCCACGTAGTTCAATTCGTCGCCCGAGGAGTTCAGTGAGCCCGCAGCCACCTCGTGCAGCAGCGGTTTCCAGATGTGCGTCAGGTTGGCGTCAACCAGGGTTATCTTGGCTTGGCCACGCTTACCCAGGGTTCTACCCAGGCGGGTGGCAAGCTCCAGTCCACCGGCGCCGCCGCCGACAATTATGATTTGATGAGTCATCAGGCACGCTCACAAGGCTTTTAAGAATAAGTGGTGAGTCGCTGTGGGCGAGCGCGAAGCGGCTCATAGCACCAGTCGACTCAGCAGGCGGCTCAGCAGGCCCAGGCCAATCGTGGTGATCACGATGACCAGTAACAGTCGCCAAACCTTGAACGGTTGGCGTTCGACCTGATGCTGCGGAGCGCTGAGGTATTGCTCGACACGTTTTTGATCATCAGGGTTCAGGCGACTGGACATAGGTGCCTCGAATAAAAGGGCGGGTGGGCAATGGGTTGGTGCTGCCGGCCGAGGGGGTGGCATTTTAGCGGCGCGGCTTACAAAGGCTCAACGCGCAGGGCGTCATTTAAACGAATAATGCCCCCTTGTAGCACGCGCGCGGTAATTCCACCGTGGCCGCGCATGGCTTGGAACGTACCAAGCCCCAGGCGTTCTTCCAGTTTTGCGCAGGGTTGGCACCAGCCAGTGGTTTCCAGAATCGCCTGGCCGAGGCGAAAGCGCCGGCCTTTGAGGCTAAACAGGTTGATCCCGCTGATGGCGATATTACGGCGCAGCTCAGGCGCGGTAATTGGCTGTTCGGTCGGTCGGCCCATCAGGGCGCTGATAACCGCTAGGTGCTCCCATTGGATCAGTGTCACTTGCCTCGCGTTACGCGGGCCTGGGCGGCTGTGATCGCCGGTGAGGCCGGCTTCGCGGCGCGCTTCGACAGCATCTAATTCGATCATCGTTGCCCGTGAAGCCGGGCGCACGCCAATCCAGCGCACGCAGCCTTGTTGCGGGACTGCTGCGAGCAGTTCATGCAGTGGACTCATAGGCTGATACCTACATCAAAAAGCACCGAGCGGCCGAGGTTGTTGCGCAGAAAGTCGGGCGCATCGGGGTGGGCGAAGAGCACGCGAGCAAAGGTTGGGCCGACCAGTGACAGTGAGCGCCAGCCCTGACGAAGAAACTCGGTGGGCGGTGGGAAGTGGCTATTGAAATCCGGTACGGCGCGTTTCAGGTTGACGTAAGCAAGCAGGTCCAGTTCGCCGAGGTCAAGGCCGCGCTCTTTGTAGTTATGGGCTTTCTTGCGCAAGGTGGGCGTTAGCCGCTGTTGTAAATCGGCGGCGGCGATACGCCGGGGTTTGACTTCGCGGCGCACCAGTTGGCTGAGGGAGAATGCGCTGCGTCGTCGCTCCAGTTCCGCGCGCCATTCATCATTCAGCCGGCGCCCTTCGTCGAGTACAAAGAACACTTCAAAGCTGGCATCACGAAATAACACATCAGGCGGCTCATGGTCGGCGGCGCTGAATTCATCCAGGCGATGCCTGACGTTTAGCGCTTGCAGCAGGCGCTGGCAAACCCAACGCTCGCGTTCCCACTTGCGCGCATTGGAGAGAAAGGCGTTGGCTTGTTCGGCCTGGTGCGTCAGTAGGCGCAGGTAGTCTGAATCATCCATGCGCTCAGCTTAGCCTGCGCAGCTGGGTTGTAGGTACCCCTCTATGTGGGTTGTTTCAGGCTTTTCAACGGCTGGCTACGCGCAAGGCATGGCAGCGGTTGTAGACTGCACGCGTCACAACAATTGCAGGGGAGTTGTTCTCGATGATTGCCGAGCACTTACTGTCTTCTACCAGCCTGGTGATGGGTTGGTTGATCTACATCCCGCTGCTGTGTTGGGCGATTTGGCGTGCGCCCTGGGTTGAGCTATGCAGTGATTTACGTCGGCAGCATCTGCTCGGCGGCACAGCCTTGGCGCTGTTTGTGCTGTGGTTGGTGCGGCGCGATTTCGACTCGGGATTGTCTTACCACTTTATAGGCATGACCGCCGTCACCTTATTGCTGGACTGGCCGCTGGCCATGCTGGTGGGGCTAGTTGCTCAGCTGGGATTGCTGGCGCTGGGTAGGCATGACCTGGCTGCGCTAGGTGTAAATGGCGTGCTGTTGGTGGCGATCCCCGTGTGGGTCACAGAGGCTTGCGCGCTCTGGGTCGAGAAAAAGCAGCCGCGCAATTTGTTCGTTTATATCTTTTTTAACGGCTTCTTCGCTGCGGCGCTGGCGGCCTTGCTGTTTATCGTGGTCGCCTTCTCGTTGCTTTGGCTGGACGGCTTGTTCCCGATGCCGCCCTGGTTAGACGATTTCATCGGCTATCTCTGGCTGGTGATTTTCCCCGAAGCCTTTATCAACGGCATGCTGGTGACTGCGTTGGTGGTGTTTTACCCGGATTGGCTAGAAACCTTCAACCGCACGCGTTATCTCGCCGCGCCCTGGAAGGATGATGATCTGCCGCGCTGATGGTGCATGCTTCAGGGCTCTGATTGCACGGCACGGATTGATCCAAATCAAGCCAGGCTCGCCGCTGTGCGCCATTGTTCATGCATCTATCAGGAGTGCGCGATATGGGTGTGCATGAGTGGGCAAGACAAACAATTGAGCAGAGCTTGCAGGGTGAGAGCGCGCAACACTTTGATCAGGCCATGGCCTTGCGGGCGTTGCTTAGCGCCGTGATCGAACGTAGCCGGGGTATGCGTAGCGCAGTAGATCTAGCCGCAGAGCTGCAGTTTCTCGCCGACAACTTGGATGATGAGCGCGATTACAGTTTTATGCGGCCCTGATGATCAATGCTCGCGTGGCGGCAGTTCGCCAGAAAACAGATCGTCTTCCAGTGGGTTGCCGGCAATCGCGTGTTCTTCTGCGGCCCAAGCGCCAAGATCAATCAGCTTGCAGCGTTCGCAGCAGAAGGGGCGGCTTGGGCTTTGCGGGCCCCACTCCACAGGTGCGCTACAGGTGGGGCAGGTGACTAAAGTTGGCGTGCTCATGCTTGGCCTCCGCGTAGGGTCAGGTAAAAGTTATGCAGTCGTTCTACTTCGGCTTGTAGCCCATGCAGATCTTGGTCGTTGAGCAACACATCATGGGCGTGGCTTAGGCGTTCTTCACGGCTGGCTTGGGCCTTGAGAATGGCCTGCACCTGTTCGCTGGAGCTTTGGTCGCGGGCCATGGTGCGCTCTATTTGCAGCTGCTCAGGCGCATCCACCACCAATATGCGCTGCGTCAGCTTGTGCTGGCCGGATTCAACCAGCAGCGGCGATACCAAAATGGCGTAGGGTGATTCTGCACGAGCGAGGTACTGGGCTATTTCCTGGCCGATCAGCGGATGCAGCAAGGCTTCAAGCCAGCGCCGCTCGGACGCATCGGCAAAGATCCGCTTGCGCAGTGCGGTGCGATCAAGCTGCCCATCAGTGTGCAGAACCTCAGCCCCGAAATGCTCGACTATTTTAGCCAGCGCCGGCTTGCCGGGTTCAACCACCCAGCGCGCTGCATGGTCAGCGTCAACCACATGCACGCCCAGGTCGATAAAGTGCTGGGCGACAGCGCTCTTGCCACTGCCGATACCGCCAGTAAGGCCAAGAATCCAGGGTTTTACAGTCAAAGTATGGCGCTCGTGTCGGTGATTCAGGGGGGGGCGATTGTAGGGCGGATTCAGGAGCGAAGCGAACAACCCGCCACGAACCTAGAGCCCGGCAATCCGCAGGTAGCGGGCCGTGATTTGCTTGCCCCTGCTTTTGTAGGGACGGTTAGCGGCGCTAGCGCTGATTATGGGTACGCCACGCCATTCGAGCGCGGCGTACCCACCATTGGATTTTCTCGGTAGAACGCCATGGTGGGTTACGGCGCGTTGAGAGCCGATGGTGTTTGCGTGATCCTGGTTCGCGCCTAACCCACCCTATGGATTATTGCAGCAGCCCAGATGTAGTTCGGGCTGCTGCGCTATATCAGAACCTGGCAATCTGCAGGTAGCTGGCGGTGATCTGCTCGCCCCAGAGCAGTGCAAACCAGCCGGCAATCGCCAGGTAGGGGCCGAACGGGATCGGTGTGCTGGTTTCGGCGTTACGCAGGCGCAGCATGATCAGGCCGAGTACTGCGCCAACCAGCGAGGACAATAAAATCGTCAGCGGTAACACCTGCCAGCCACCCCAGGCGCCCAGCATGGCCAGCAGCTTAAAGTCGCCATAACCCATGCCTTCCTTGCCAGTGACCAGCTTAAACAACCAATAAACTGACCACAGACTCAGGTAGCCGGCAATCGTGCCCCACAGTGCATCTTCCAGGCTGGTAAATACGCCAAAACTATTGGCAATAAGGCCAAGCCACAGCAGCGGCAGCACCAGTGAATCCGGCAGCAACTGGTGATCAGCATCAATCAGGCTCATCGCCAGCAAGCCCCAGGTCAACAGCAGCATCGCGCCGGCCTGCCAAGTAAAACCAAAGTGCCAGGCAATGTAGGCCGAGAGCAAACCGCAGGTCAGCTCAATCAGCGGGTAACGCAGGCTAATCGGCGCTTTACAGCCGGAGCATTTACCGCGCAGAAACAGGTAGCTGATAACCGGGATATTTTCCCAAGGCTTTATTTCATGGGCGCAGTGCGGGCAGCTTGAGTTGGGTAATACCAGGTTGAAGGTTGCTGTCTGCTGCTCGGCGGGCAGTTCTAATATTTCGCGGGCCTGTTCGCGCCAGTCGCGCTGCATCATTTTCGGCAGGCGGTAAATTACGACATTGATAAAACTACCGATCAGTAAGCCAATCAGCAGCGCACATAAAATAAAGGCATGAACATGGCCGGCCCAAAAATCGATTAAGGCCATAGGTTAAACGACATTGCCGAGTTGGAAGATAGGTAGGTACATGGCAATGATCAGGCCGCCGACCAGTACGCCGAGTACCGACATAATCAGCGGCTCCATGAGTGCAGTCAAACCATCGACGGCGTTATCAACCTCAGCCTCGTAATAGCTGGCGACTTTATCCAGCATCATGTCCAGTGCCCCCGACTCTTCACCGATGGCAGTCATCTGGATGGCCATTGAGGGAAATACATCCGTGCTACGCATAGAAAAGTTCAGCTGCATACCGGCGCTGACATCCTGCTTGATTTTATTCACCGCATTCTTAAATACGATATTGCCGGTTGCACCCGCTACAGAGTCCAGTGCCTCCACCAGCGGCACACCTGCCGCAAATGTGGTGGCTAAGGTACGCGCATAGCGCGCAACGGATGATTTGTAGATGATGTCACCCACAATCGGCGCCTTCAGTGCGGTGCGGTCGAGCCAGTTACGGAATTTCTCCGAGCGTTTTTTAGTTTCACCAAAGGCAAAGGCTGCGGCAAACATGCCAAGCAAAATTACGAACCACCACTTTTGTAGGGCTTGGGATATACCGATTACAAACTGGGTGAATGCGGGGAGCTCAGCACCAAAGTTGGCAAATACAGATTCGAATTGCGGCACAACTTTGATCAGCAAAATAGCCGAAACAATCACCGCCACCAGCACCACCGCAATGGGGTAATTCATGGCTTTCTTGATTTTGGCTTTGAGCGCTTCGGTCTTTTCTTTGTAGGTCGCAACACGGTCCAGCAGGTTTTCCAGGGCGCCTGCTTGCTCCCCGGCATCTACCAAGTTGCAGAACAGGTCATCAAAATATTCGGGGCGTGTTCTGAGGGAGGCCGCGAAGCTATTACCTGCCGCAACATGCTGTTTAATATCATCCACCAGCTTGCGCATATTAGGGTTGTCTACACCCTCAGCAATAATGTCAAAGGACTGCAACAGCGGCACGCCGGCTTTCATCATGGTTGCCATTTGCCGGGCAAACAGCGCAATGTCCATTGGTTTGATTTTTTTCCCCGCGCTGAACAGCGAGGCGGATTTTTTGCGCACCTTGGTCGGGTTGATGCCCTGCTTGCGCAGTTGCGCTTTTACCAATGCCGGGTTTTGGCCGCTGACTTCGCCTTTTATCTTGGCACCCTGTTTATTGGTGCCTTCCCACGCGAAGGTGCTGGTTTTTAGTGCTTTAACGGCCATTGGTTAGTCCTTTGTCACGCGGTTTACTTCAGCGAGGCTGGTCACGCCCTGCATGGCCTTTAGCAAGGCCGAGGTCCGCAGGTCATTGAAGCCGTCTTTGCGCATCTGGATGGAGATATCAATCGAGTTACCTTCCTCCATGATAATCCGCTGTAGGGCCGGCGTGTTTTTAACCACTTCATAAATACCGACACGGCCTTTGTAACCGCCATTGCAATTTTCGCAGCCTACGGGCTCGTAAATTTTGAAGGTGCCGATCTTGTCTTCCGGGAAACCTTCCTCCAGCAGGGTCTCGCGTGGGATCTGGATTTCCTTCTTGCACGCGCTACACAGCTTGCGCGCCAGGCGCTGAGCAATAATTAGGTTGACCGAGGTAGCGATGTTAAAGGACGGCACCCCCATGTTGCGCAGGCGGGTTAAGGTTTCCGCAGCGCTGTTGGTGTGCAAGGTCGACATCACCATATGCCCAGTTTGTGCGGCTTTAATAGCGATGGAGGCGGTGTCCAGGTCACGAATCTCGCCGACCATGATGATGTCCGGGTCCTGACGCAGGAAGGCTTTCAGCGCCGCGGTAAAGTCCATGCCCTGTTTGGGGTTAACGTTGACCTGGTTGATGCCCTCCAAGTTGATCTCCACTGGGTCCTCGGCGGTAGAGATATTCACGTCCACTGTATTGAGGATGTTCAGGCCGGTATACAGCGATACGGTTTTGCCCGAGCCGGTTGGGCCTGTCACCAGAATCATGCCCTGCGGCTGCTTGAGGGCGGCCATGTAAAGTTCTTTTTGCGACTCTTCATAGCCCAGTGCGTCGATGCCCATCTGTGCGCTGGCTGAGTCAAGAATCCGCATCACGATCTTCTCGCCCCACAAGGTTGGGCAAGTGCTGACGCGAAAATCGATGGATTTACTTTTCGAGATGCGCATCTTAATGCGCCCATCCTGCGGTCTGCGTCGCTCGGAAATATCCAGGCCGGCCATTACTTTCAGGCGCGCAGAAATACGGGGCGACAGCTGAATAGGCGGGCGGGCGATTTCATGCAGAATACCGTCGGTACGAAAGCGCACGCGGTAGGTCTTTTCGTAAGGCTCAAAATGCAGGTCTGAGGAGCCTTTTTTAATCGCGTCCAGCAGCATCTTATTAACAAAGCGCACCACCGGGGCGTCGTCTGCGGAGTTGCCGTCAGCCTTTACCTCCGCGTCATCATTAACCGTTTCGACATCCAGGCCGTCGAGGTCAACGTCGGCCAGGTCATCCATGCCGCTGGTCGCGGAATCGAAGAATTTGTCTATAGCTTCGCCGAGCTTGTCGTCCTCAACCAGAATGGCTTCTGTGTTCATGCCGGTGCTGAATTGAATGTCAGTGATGGCTTGATGGTTGGTTGGGTCGGAGACTGCGACAAATAGCTTATTACCTCGGCGCCACAGCGGTAATACGCGGTGTTGGCGAACCAGCTTCTCGCTGACCAAGTCTTTAGGCTGGTTTTCTTTGTCGATGGCATTCAGGTCAACAAAGGACACGCCAAATTGATCGCTGGCCAGTTCGGCCAATACTCGGCTTTTGACTAGCTTGTTTTGCACTAGGTAGGTGACCAGCGACAGCTTGTTGCGCTGCGCCTGACCTTGAGCGTGTTGCGCTGTTTTTTCATCCAGCAGTTCCGCCAGCACCATCTGCCGGGCTAAGCCGGTAAGGGACACGCTATCGTTCATCACAGGCTCCATAACAATGCGTGCGTTATAGCCTAGTTGCTCTAGGCGTGCCAAACCCAGTGAGTTAGGGTGACAAAAAATGGCAGTTAGTGTCGATGCTGAGGCTGCTGCTTGCGCTTCGGTGCCTTTAACCCAGGTTAGAGCAGTGTTTAGAGTTGGCACGAAGGCTGCATTAGTAGGTCAGGTCGTCGACCTATACACACTAAGGAGATGCTAGATGAAAGCTCAAATGCAAAAAGGTTTTACGCTTATCGAATTGATGATCGTGGTTGCGATTATCGGTATTCTGGCTGCTATCGCAATTCCGCAGTATCAGGACTATACAATTAAAGCAAAAGTTGCTAATGCTCTGACTGCCGCTGATGCTTTAAAAACGGCGGTGTCTGTTTGCGCGCAAGAGGCGGGTGGCGTGCTTGCAGCTTGTAATACTGGCTCTAATGGTGTTCCTGTGTTTAGTGCTACTAAAGAAGTTACAAGTGCCAATGTGGCTGCTGGTACAGTGGTGCTTACGCTGGGCAACGGTATCGGGACTAACGTTGACGGCCAAACGATAACAATGACCCCTGCTGTGAATACCACCTCCATTCGTTGGACTAATTCGACTACTGTAACTCAGCCTGCTGCTCAGGCTGCAATTCTTAAGAATAACTAATTGCGGTGCGTGTCTAGTTTTTTGTGTTGGCACGCGGGGTTTTAGTTGGTTGTGAGATATGGCGCCCTGCTTTTGCGGGGCGTTATTTTTTGTTTGTTATATGTTGGAGGCTTGATGCATTTTTTTTCCGTGCGCTGGTTTCATTTTATACTTTTATATTTTTGGTTGGTATTGATCTGTATTTTGTTTTTTGAAAATCCACTTATATTTGACGACAACTATTTTTTTTTGAAGGGTGCCCCAGAGGCATATATTGATGATGGTGTTCGGTTTTCTCCGCGCTGGTGGGTTTATGAAACGTTGGCAGTTACATTCGTATATCTGGGTTCGGGTATTGCTTGGCAGCGGGTGGGGAATTTATTTGCTCACATGTCTACAGTCTTAGCGCTGTATTTTTTTATTCGACAACTTCTATTGAATTTTGATGCTTCTGGTAAATTAAATGTAAGAGTTGGGGTGCACTTTTCGGCGTTTTTAGGCTCTGCTTTATTTGCAGTACACCCGCTTTCTATTTTTTCTCAGGGGTATTTGATTCAGCGCACTATAATTTTCGCTACGCTATTCTCTATTTTCAGTCTGTTTGGTTTTTTGCGTGGAATGAATGGTTCGCGTTTTTGGTTGTGGCTGTCCTGCCCGCTCTTCGGATTAGCGGTTTTCGCTAAGGAACATTCGGTTATGCTTCCATTGGTATCCACTTTGCTCTTGGTCTTGTATGTGCGTAGTGATTTTGTTGTGCAGGTTTCGCGGCGAGAGATTTTTTCTGTGTTGTTGGTGCAGGGCTTGTTGTCTGTTCTGGTAGTTTTACAAAGCGCAGGGATTATTGGGGTGCCTTATGAGGTTTTAGCCGAGGAGGTTTTAATATCCGAAACCGAAAGGCCAGTGAAGAACTTGTATCTGTTAAGCGTTTTTAATCAAGCGGGTTTATTTTTTAAGTATTTGTACATGTGGGTTTTCCCCGTTTCTACAATGATGTCGGTTGATATGCGGGAGGTGTTTCCCCTTGGCTTTTACTCTTGGTCGTTGTGGGGGGGGGGGGCTTTATTTTTTGCCTATATTGGTTTTGGCTTTATCTTATTACTGCGTGGAGGAAGTTTGGGGTTGCTGGGTTTTTCTTTGTTGATGCCAGGAGTGCTTTTTGTAACTGAATTTTCAGTTGTTCGCTTGCAGGAGATTTTTGTTCTGTATAGGAGCTATCTCTGGGGGCCGGGTTTATTTATTTTGCTTGCCTTGGGGGCGCGGCGCTTAAGCCCTAGGTTTTTGTTCAGTCTGGCGTTCTTTTGTGTCTTGTATTTGTCGGCGCTTTCTTTTGATCGGCTCTCTACGCTGGCTCATCCGTATCTAGTTTGGGATGAGGCTGCCCGGCTTTATGAGCGAACTTCTGAGCATTCTAAGGTTTATGGAGGTTATAGGATTTATTACAATAGAGGAAATGAACTGTATAGGCAGGGGCGTCTGGATCTAGCAATGGCTGATTTTAATCGTGTTGTTGATCTCAATCCGGCATATAGCCATGCTTATCAACAGCGAGGAGTTATTTATCTAGATCAAAAAAATTGGATGGGTGCAAAGGCTGAGTTTGAGATGTTAGGTTCAATGTCTCCGGGAAACTCAAAATCCTACATTGGATTGTCTAGGGCTCTGGAGGGCTTGGGGCAGTTTCGTGCGGCTGATAGTGCATTGAAAAAAGCTTGCTCGTTGGGTAGCCAATTTGCATGTGGGGAAATTAAAGAGCTTTGAATGAGCATGGTTTATCGAATCGGTTATTGCGAGTAAAGTAGCACCGAAACTGTTCTGCTAGAGTTATTTATGCTGGCTGAAGTGTGGGCTGGATTGCTCCCGCTCGGTATGGCAGATTGATTCGTATGGTTGAATCGCCAAAGGCGACTCCACCATCTGTCAAAAAAACTCGTTTGTGTGCGATGTTTAATAATTATCGCTCACGCCTTGAGCGGTATTAGATGGTTTACAAACTCAGTCGCATCGACAAGTCTACTGCCTTCACATACTTAGTGAATGCCCCAATCGACACATAATCCACCCCAGTCTCGGCAATCGCTCTCAAGGTGCTTTCATTCACGCCGCCTGATGCCTCCAGCTTAGCGCGGCCTTGGGCGATGGTGACGGCTTCGCGCATTTCACCCAGGCTCAATTCATCCAGCATGATGATGTCGGCGCCGGCGTCGAGTGCCTCACGCAGTTCCTGCAAGCTCTCCACTTCAACTTCCACCGGCTTGCCGGGGGATATTTTGTGGGCGGCGGTTATGGCGTGAGTGATGCCGCCGCAGGCGGCGATGTGGTTTTCTTTAATAAGGAAGGCGTCGTACAGGCCGATGCGGTGGTTGTGGCAGCCGCCTTGGGTCACGGCGTACTTCTGCGCCAAGCGCAGGCCAGGGAGTGTTTTGCGGGTGTCGAGCAATTTCACAGCGGTGCCTTGCACGAGGTCGGCATAGTGTTGGCAGCGGGTGGCGACGGCGGAGAGGGTCTGCAGAAAGTTCAGGGCGCTGCGTTCACCGCTAAGCAGGGCGCGGGCTGGGCCTTCTAGTTCAAACAACACTTGGTTGGCTTCGGCGCGTTGTCCGTCCTGGATGTGCCAGTGCACGGCGACCCGTGGGTCGAGTTGGCGGAATACCTCATCGACCCAGGCGGTGCCGCAGATGGTGGCGGCTTCACGGGTGATGACCTTGGCGTGTGCCAGGCGCTCGGCGGGTATCAATTGGGCGGTGATATCGCCGCTGCCGATATCCTCTGCCAGTGCGCGGCGCACGTTGGCCTCGATTTCGTGGGTGAGGTCGGCGAGGGTCAGGTTAGGCATGATGGGCTCCAGTCAGCATAATGCGCCGATTATAGGGATTGCCGGCTGTTTGCGCAGTGTTTGCAACTGTGCTCTGGCGGCAGTGCGGCTATGCTGGTGAAGGTTCTGAGTACGTTGTGTGTGGTCGCGCGATATGACGTGCAGCGTTAGCCGCTGCAGATGACCGTTGGGAGGCTGCGGCGCCGCATCTGTGACCTGGGTCATGTCTGGATGAAAAGTCAGCTTGGTATGTGCGTGCACATCCCTATAATGGATTTACTTTTTAGAATTGTTGACGCCAGGCCTTTGACGTTACGGATGATGCTCAGTTGATCGCTGTGCAGATCGGTTAGCCCAAGAGGGGCAGTCTGCAGGAGACTCGCAATGAAGACTGACGCGAATGTGGTGCGCCTGAGCAAGGTGAGCCCTGAGCAATCGCCCACTTCACCGGTAGGAAGACTGCCTGTGGCGCTGACAACTGTTCGTGACAACGCAGCGCAACAGCTGAAAACGGCTTTGCAGGCGCTGTTTGATAATGCCGACGACACGCTGTTCGAGATGGCCGACCGTGCCACCAGCAACGCCGAGCAAAATGCTTTTTTCGAAGCGATGCGCGATCTGCGTTTGAAGCGCAAAAATATCGAGCGTGGCTTCCTGCAGAAGGTCTTTGAAGCCTTCGCCACGCTTAACCAGTATGAAATCGGCAAGCCTGCACCGTTGGATGCGGTGTCGTTCGATGCCCTGTCACTGGTACAGAACGATGCGCTGGAAGAGTCGGTAGCGTTGGATTCGATGGTGGCTAAGGTTGTCAGCCGTGACGCGGCGGCGCTCAGCCACCTGACCACGCGCTTTAACGCAATGGTCAGCAAGAAGTTAGATGACAAAACCAACCCCCTCGGCCCGACCAGCCTCTGCGAGTTCTTTCTGGATGCCTGCAGCAGCCTGGGCGTCGAGATCAAGGTCAAGCTGATCATCCTCAAGCTGTTTGAAAAATACGTGCTGAGCGGTCTTGATCAGTTGTATGCCGAGGCCAATCAAACATTGATCGCGGCCGGCGTACTGCCTGAGCTGAAATCCGCGCCGGCACGGCGTAACCCGTCGCGCGCCAGCGCGTCAGCCAGTGGCGATGCTCAGGCGACCGCCCCTGAGCTGTCTGCTGGGTTCGCTGATGAGGGCGTGCAGGAAGTGTTCGGCGCCTTGCAGGCGCTGTTGTCGCAGGCGCGTGGCATTGCTGTGCCACGGCGCAATCAGCCAGCGGATGCCATGCCGATCTCCAGTAATGACCTGATGCGTTTGCTCTCGCACATGCAGCAGCGTGCGCCTGCGCAGGTCACTGATGATTTTGATTTGCGTGAGCAGCTTGAGGGCTTGCTGGTCCGCGCCAGCGCTAAAGCCGGCAAAGCGCGAGTGGTGGGGGAGGTTGATGAAGACGTCATCAATCTGGTGTCGATGTTGTTTGAGTTTATTCTCGATGACCGCACCTTACCGGATTCGCTCAAGGCGCTGATTGGCCGCCTGCAGATCCCAATGCTGAAAGTGGCGGTAATCGATAAAACCTTCTTCAGCCGTGGCAGCCATCCGGCGCGCCGTTTGCTCAACGAAATTGCTTCGGCGGCGCTTGGCTGGGGTGAGCAGGATGATACCCAGCGCGACAGCCTGTATCAGAAGATCGAGCAGGTGGTGCAGCGTCTGCTTAACGACTTTGTTGATGATCCGCTGATCTTCTCCGAGTTGCTGGCCGAGTTTCTCGCCTTTACCGGTGACGAGCGTCGCCGCAGCGAGTTGCTTGAGCAGCGCACCCGCGATGCCGAAGAGGGCAGCGCCAAGGCCGCAATGGCGCGGCGTGAAGTTGAGCTGGCACTGAATCAGCGGCTACTTGGTAAGACCTTGCCTGAGGTGGTGGTGCGCTTGCTGCAGGAGGCCTGGAGCAAGGTGCTGATGCTCGCCTGCTTGAAACACGGTGTGGAATCAGCCGAGTGGCAAGCTGCCTTGGCGACCATGGATGATTTGGTTTGGAGCGTGGAGCCGCACAACGAGCCTGAAGCCCGCATGCGCTTGTTGGAGATGGTGCCGGGGTTGCTCAAAGCGTTGCGTGCAGGCATCGCCAGCGCGGCGTTTGATCCATTTTCCACCGGTGAGTTTTTTACTCAACTAGAAGCTCTGCATGTGCAGGCCTTCCAGCGTTTTAAGCGCAGCCTGCCGGAAGAGGCGCCGCAGGTTGATATGCCTGCGCACGCTGAGTTAGGTGATGAGCCGTGCGTTACGTTGGCTGAGAGCGGGGTGGATTTACCGCTGTTGGACTTGACGCCCGCTGAGGCCATTACTGCGCCGGTGATGGTTGAGGTGGTGGAAGAAATCATCCTGCTGGCGCCGGGTGAGCTGCGCGCCGCCGAGCCAGAAGTCAGCCTGCCGGACGATGATGCAGCGCTGTTGCAAGTGGATAACCTGCGGGTCGGCAGCTGGGTTGAGTTTCAGGAAGATGACGAGCACAAGCTGCGCTGCAAGCTGGCGGCGGTGATCAAACCGACCGGCAAGTACATCTTCGTCAATCGGACTGGGATGAAGGTGTTGGAGAAAACCCGTATGGGCCTGGCGGTTGAATTCCGCCGCAGTGCCATTCGTTTATTGGATGACGCGCTGCTATTTGACCGGGCGCTGGAATCAGTGATTGGCAATCTGCGTAAGCTCAAAGGCACCTGATCGGCCGCTTGGGGTTAGCAAACGCGCCGCCGGGGCTCTGCTCTGGCGGCGTTTTTGTGTCGGTGCGGTTATTAGGTGCGTGGCGAGGTTTCGGTCTTGGCCTTAGGGCGGGGCTGCACTAGAGTGACTGTTCGATCAAGGAGCTTTGTATGCAGCTGGACCCTTGCAGTGGCTGGTGCGACAGCGTCCAGCACTGCCCATCCCCCAACTTCAATCAGCGGCCGCAGGGGGAAGTGTCGCTGTTGGTGATTCACAACATCAGCTTACCGCCTGGGCAGTTCGGCACGGGCAAGGTGCAGGCGTTTTTCCAGAATCGTTTGGATGCGGATGAGCATCCGTATTTCGCTAGCATCGCCAGCTTGCAGGTGTCCGCGCATTTTTTTATCGAGCGTGATGGGGTGGTTACCCAGTTTGTCTCCTGTAACGAGCGCGCCTGGCATGCCGGTCAATCCTGCTTTGCTGGGCGGGAAAACTGTAATGATTTTTCCTTAGGGATTGAGCTTGAAGGCACCGATGATCTGCCCTTCACTGCGCAGCAGTATGCGGCGTTGGTTGATCTGGTTCGCCAGCTGCAGGCGGCTTATCCGGCGATTACCCTGGCGCGCATATGTGGGCACAGTGATGTTGCCCCGGGGCGTAAAACCGACCCTGGCCCCGCATTTGATTGGCAGCGCGTCCGTCTGGCATTGCAGCAAGACAAGGAGTTGACATGAATTTTCTGGTGCTACTGCTGGTGCTCTGGGTTGAGAAGTTTTCGGCCTGGCGCAAGCGTGTTCAACACGATGGCCCCTGGTTGCAGTTATTGGCGCTGACGGAGCGTAAACCGCAGTTGGCTGCGCGGCCCTGGTTGGCGTTGGCTGTGTTGGTGCTGCTGCCGCTGTTGGCGCTGCAGCTTCTGTTGTTATTGGTGGCGCCGGTGGCCTATGGCTGGCTGGCCCTACCGGTGCATTTGTTGGTGGTGATTTACAGCCTGGGGCGTGGCGATTTGCTGGCAGCGCTGGGGCCGTTTCGTGACAGCTGGCGCCGTGGTGATGCTGAAGCGGCGTATCTGGTGGCCCGACGTGATCTGGCGTTGGAGGCGGACGACGAGGGTACGTTGCTGCAACGCGTGCAGGGCCACTTGGTGTGGCAGGCCTACCAGAGTTTTTTTGCGGTGATTTTTTGGTACGCGCTGCTGGGGCCTTTGGCTGCATTGGCCTACCGGCTGGTCGCTTTGAGCTGCGAGCACACCAGCTTGCCAACGTTGCGTGAGGCTGCCGCGCAGGTGCGGCATGGCCTCGACTGGCTGCCGGTGCGGGTGTTGGCCGCCAGCTTTGCGCTGGTGGGTAACTTTGCCGGAGTCAGTAGGGCGTTGCTGCATGAGCTGCTCAGCTGGGATATCAGCGCGGCGCAGCTGGCCATTAATACTGCACGCGCCGCGGGAGAGACGCCGGAGCCGGTAATTGGTGAGGCCGGTGTCAGCAGCCTGGATGGCCTCTGGCAGTTGCTGGTGCGCGCAGCGGTGTTCTGGTACGCGGTGTTTGCTGCTTGGACTCTGCTTCTCTGAGAACCCATTTATGATCTGCTGCGCGTCGGCCCTGCTGCGTTAAAAACAGGCCCGGAAAGCCCTGGCGGCTAACGCGCTTTAGCGCGACCTGACGGGCGGGTGAAACCACTAGTGCTCATGTATAAAAGTACACTCCGCCTCTTCACCGGTTTTGACCAGCCGGAGGCTGTTACTCACGTAGCGCCTTGCAGGGCTCTAGCTCGCGAGATCGTAAAGCCGCTCTAAGGCTCGTTATTCGTTCCACAGCCAGGCGGCGCCACGTACGCCGCTGGAGTCGCCGTGACGCGCTTGCAACAGGCGCGTGTTGACCTGGTCGGAGAACACATAGCGCGGCAGCAGAGGCGCTACGTGGGTGTACAGCAACGGGTTATTGGAAAGGCCGCCGCCTAAGACAATCACATACGGATCAAATAAGTTGATCACCGACGCCAGGCCGCGTGCCAATTGATCGCAATAACAGCTGATGGCCTGTTGCGCGGCTGAGTCACCGTTCTTCGCGGCGGTTACCAGAGCGGCCGCATCCAGGCCGAGGTTGCTGCGGGCGGCCCAGCCAGGGCCACTTAAGAATGTTTCGATGCAGTCTTCTTTGCCGCAGTAACAGCGCCGGCTTGCGCCATCTTCGGGACGGCGCCAGGGCAAGGGGTTGTGCCCCCATTCTCCGGCAATGGCGTTTGGGCCGCTGAGCAACTGCTGGTTCACTACCAGTCCGCCGCCCACGCCGGTGCCGAGTATCACGCCAAAAACGCTGGCAGCACCGGCTCCGGCGCCATCACAAGCTTCCGACAGAGCAAAACAATCGGCGTCATTAGCCAGGCGTACCGGGCGCTGCAGGCTCCGTTCAAGGTCAGCCTGCAGGTCTTGGTCAATCAGGCATTGGGAGTTGGCATTTTTGATCCGGCCATGGTCGGGCGAGCGAGTGCCGGGGATGCCGACACCCACACTGCCGCGCTGGCCCAGTTCGCGCTCGCATGCCTCAACCAAGTGAGTGATCAGCTGCACGGTTTGCCCGTAATCGCCCTGAGGTGTTGGGGCGCGGCGGCGTAAAACCGGCTGGCCGTTATCCAGCGCGATGATCTCTACTTTGCTGCCACCCAAGTCAATTCCCAGCTTCAGCGGTGCGCGCATCATTAACCTTAAGTTACAGAGGTTGGAGTCGATAAGGGGTATACATGGCGCTACGCTTGGCCGCAATTGTGTGACATTGATCACGTCAATTTGCCGGTATTTACCCGGTTGATGCACATAGCCGCAGGTCGAGCTTTAAGGGACACCTAGGTTGCCGTTTGCCATGCAGCGCGGCCTATTTGTAACCTGACACAACAATAATTAGAACTGGAGACGTCCTGTGAAGACCGCGTTGTATCCGGCCATCGCGCTAATGAATCGCCTCAGCTTCGGTATGAAATTCAGTTTGATCAGCGTGCTGTTCTTTCTGCCCATGCTGGTTACCAACTTCTACCTGGTACGTGACTCCTACCGGCAATTCGTCAGCACCGAGGCGGCGCTGGAAAGTATCGACCTGCTTGGCGATAGCCTGACGCTGCGGCGCAACCTAGAGGACTTCGTCGACCTCATCGAGATCAACGCCATGATTGGCCAGTCCGGCCAGGCCGGTGATCTAGAGGCGCGTTTGGATACCCTTCAGCAAACCCTTTCCACTGAGCTGCAGGGCATGACGGCGGTGGCTGTGGGTGCGGAGCAGGTCGACGAATTCAACAACAAGCGCGATGAACTGATTGCCGAGTTAGCAGCCGTGCAAAGTGAAACATCGCTGCAAGGCAAGATCGCCCTGGCCGAAAAGCTGCTGGGTTCCTCGCAGGTGTTTATCAAGCTGATCGCCAGTCAAGCGGGCCTGAGCCAGGATCGGCATGGCGAGGTTCGGCAATTGGTCGAACTGGTTACCGTGGACACCCCCAAGGTGACAGCCGCCCTCAGCGAAGGCCGGGCCATTGGCGCCTACTCGCTGGCGCAAGGCTTTCTTAACTCATCGGCCAGCACCGCTTTTGATGAGCTGCTGCTTGAGCTGGAAAAGCTGCACGCCGAGTACGGTTTGAATCTACAAGCCTCGCTTAACAGCAGCGCGCAGGCCCGTACCGCACTGGCCAGTCAGGCGGCCAGCAGCCTGGAAACCCTGAAAACTTCCGCTGTGTTGTTTGAGGACAAGGTGGTCATTGCCGACTCGCTGGATACGCCTTGGGCGCAGTTCTACAGCGATGTCAGTGCGGCGATGGAACAGACCTATCAATTGAACAGTGCCGTGCTGGTATTGCTTGACCAGCAACTGCAGGTGCGCCTGGAGGAGAACCGCCTGCAGATGGTGCTCCTAGTGGTCGCCTTGGTGGTGGTGTTCTTGCTGATTGTTTATCTGTACGGCGGTTTTTATGTATCGATCCGCAGCACGCTAAAGAGCCTCGGTCAGGTGATGAACCAGGTGGCAGCAGGCGATATGACCGTCAGCATCAAAACGCAAAGTCAGGATGAGCTGGGCGAGCTGGGTCAGGTGTTCAATGAAACAGTGAGCAAGATTCATCAGCTGATTGAGCGTGTAGGGCAGACGGTCGAGGAAGTCGAGCGCCAAGCCGACCGTGTGCAGCACGTCTCCGGGGAAAGTAACCACGCGGTTGCCGGCCAGCGTGGGCAGATCGACCTGATTGCCACCGCCATGAACCAGATGTCCGCTACGGCGCAGGAAGTGGCGCACAGCGCCGCCGCTGCAGTGGGCAGTGCGCAGAGTGTGAATGATGAAACGGTCAGTGGCCGTGCGCTGGTTGAGTCGCAGGTCGGCAGCATCCAGCGTCTGGCTGGGGAAATCGACCAATCGGTGGCGGTAATCAACAAGCTGGCCAGCGACAGCGCCTCGATTAGTCAGGTGCTGGATGTGATCAAAGGCATCGCCGAACAGACCAACTTGTTGGCGTTGAATGCGGCGATTGAAGCTGCGCGTGCCGGCGAGCAGGGCCGTGGCTTTGCGGTGGTGGCTGACGAAGTACGCAACCTGGCCAAGCGTACCCAGCAGTCCACCCAGGAAATCGAGTCGATGATTGCCACGCTGCAAAGCGGTGTTGGCGCGGCGGTTAAGGCGATGAGTTCCAGCCATCAAATGGCCGACAACACGGTGAACGAGTCCGCCAAGGTGCAACAGGCACTGGATAACATCCTTGGTGCGGTGGGTATGATCGTTGACCAGAACCAACAGATCGCCACCGCCGCAGAAGAGCAAACCGCCGTAGCGCAGGATATTGACCAGAATATTGTCGAGATCAGCCAGGCCGGCGAACGTACTGCTGAAGGTGCCAGCCAGACCGAGCAGGCTAGCCGTGAGCTATCTGTACTGGTAACCCGCTTGAAGCAGTTGATCGGCGCATTCCGCGTTTGATCAAGCCCCGCTTGAACCAAGCCCGCCAACCTGGCGGGCTTTTTTATTCCGCCAAGGCCAGCGCTGTGCTGTGGATAAATAGCATTTCAATTCAAACAGTTAACCCACAATAACGGTGCAGCAAACTGTGGATAAGGTGTGCAGCCTTAGCGCTTGAGCAGGTGCTGCGGGGCTTTCAGGGTGTTGGTTGTTTATTGAGCAGGTGTCTGGGCGTTTTTAGCGGTTGTTTCCCGTCGTAATGGGTATGGCGCTGCAGCCGCGTTCTCTCGCTGCACTGCGCGGGTTTACAAGCGGGCCTTAAAGCAGCGCGGGATGGCGTCTATGCCGGGCTGGTAGTCGGCTTGCTCGATGGCTTGTAGCGCCCAGGTCATGACTCGTTCAGCGATGCGTTCGTGTTGCTGGCTGGTGGTGTTGACCCGCTGGGGTAGAAAGTCGAGCAACTGGGCATCGCCAAAGGTGGCTAGGCGCAATGCTGAGCCGATGGCGTCAGGCTGTTGATGGAGTACGTCAAAAACGCCTTCGAGCAACACATAGGCGGTGGTAATCAGGGCGTCGGGTGGGCCGGCATCCGTGAGCAAGCGCTGCATCTGTTGATAGCCGCTGGCGCGGTTGAATTGTCCGCCGTGGTAAACGCTGATGCGGCCATCGAAATCCTCCAGCGCCTGACGAAAGCCGCGTTCGCGGGCCTGACTGATGACCAGTTCCGGGCGCGCGCCAAGTAGGGCGATATGCCGGGGTTTGGGCGAAAGCAGGCTCTGCGCCAACTGTTTGCCGGCCTGTTGGTCGTCACTGACCACGGAACGAATGTGTTGGGCGCTGAGGGCGCGGTCCACGGCGATGATCGGCAAGCCACCCGCCACCAATGCAGGGTAGAGCGGGTCGTCCTGGGGTAGGCAGCTTGCAACAATCAGCGCGGCACAGCGGCGCGAGCGAAATAACTCGATCAACTGCCGCTCGCTGTCCGGGTTGTCGTCGGAGCTGGCTATCAGCAATTGATAGCCAGCGGCGCGGGCCTTTTGCTCCAGCAACTTGGCCAGGCGGGCGTAGCTGGGGTTTTCCAGGTCCGGGAGGATGAAACCCAGGCAGTGGCTGTGGCCACGGCGCAGCCCCGCTGCCTGTTGATCCGGGCGGTAGCCATGTTGTTCGACCACTGCCAGTACGCGCTCTACGGTAGCCGGGCTGATTCGGCGCTGGGCCGCGTGGCCGTTAATCACGTAACTGGCGGTTGTGACTGAAACGTGCGCCAGCTTGGCGATGTCACTGAGTTTCACGGGCATACCTAAGAACTGAAAAAGGGCTGGGGGCGAGGGTGTCTGGCGCCTCTGTGCGCGGCGGGTAATGTGCTGTGATTAGCGGCGGGCTTCAAGGATTACCCATTATCAGCTAAGGTGCCAGTGCTTGATGAATCGATTCAGCAAGCGCGCCCATCAATTAAGTTGTAAGCCGGCTTGGCACCTTGCCAGCCCGTACAGTGCACAGCCAGAGGAATGCTCCCCATGCTCGAACTCGATGCTAGCCAGATCCAGATCGGTCGCCAGGCGGTGGATAAGGCGCAGGCGTTGGCCATGTTGAGCGAGGCGCTGGTCGAGGGCGGCCTGGCCACGGCGCAGTACTTGGCCGGTTTGCAGGCGCGTGAGGCGCAGGGTTCGACCTTTCTTGGTCAGGGCATCGCCATTCCGCACGGCACGCCGCAGACCCGCGACCAAGTTCTGCGCACGGGCGTGCGGCTGATCCAATTTCCTGATGGGGTGGACTGGGGGGATGGCCAGCAGGTGTATTTGGCCATTGCCATTGCGGCGCAGTCAGATGAGCACCTACACCTATTGCAACTGCTGACTCGCGCGCTGGGTGAAGGTGACCTCAGCCAGGCGCTGCGTCAGGCGCGTGAGCCTGAGCGCATCGTCGAATTGCTGCAGGGCGCGCCACAGGCGCTGGCGCTGGATGGGCAACTGGTCGGTTTGGGGCTGCAGGTTGAGGATTTCGATGAGCTGCTGTGGCAGGGCGCACGCCTGTTGCGCCAAGCCGGGTGTGCGAGCAGCGGCTTTGCCATTGGCTTGGCGCGCAGCGCGCCGTTACCGCTGGGCGATGGCTTGTGGTGGCTGCACAGCGAGCAGAGTGTGCAGCGGCCAGGCCTGGCGTTTGTTACGCCGGTGCAGCCGTTGAGTTTTCGCGATGAGCCGCTCAAAGGGCTGTTTTGCCTGGCCAGCCAGGGCGAGGCTCATCGTCAGGCGCTGGAGCGGTTGTGTGATGTGCTAATCGGCGGCCGTGCCGCGGAGCTGAGTGAAGCGAATGACAGCCGCCGGGTGATCGAGGCGCTGGGCGGTGAGGTGGCCCCGGATTGGCCAAGCGTGTGCCTGCCGCTGCTCAACGCGCACGGTTTGCATGCGCGCCCGGCTAAGGTGCTGAGTGAACTGGCGCAGCGCTTTAGCGGCGAATTGCGCGTGCGCCTGCTTGGTGATGAGGGGGCCGGGGTGTCGGTGAAAAGCCTCAGCCGCCTGCTGTCGCTGGGTGCCCGGCGCGGACAGATGCTGCACTTCAGCGCTGAGCCGAGCATCGCTGCCGGTGCGTTACCAGCGCTGCAGGCGGCGTTGGAAAACGGCCTGGGTGAAACCGTGGAGCCGCTGCTGAGCGAACCGCTTGAGGTTGCGCAGCCGTTATCGACGTCTGCACTGGTGGCCCCACCAGCGGGCAGTCAATTGCTGGCGGTAGCCGCCTCGCCGGGTATCGCCGTCGGCCCGGCGCTGGTGCGGGTGTTTGCGCACGTTGACTATGCCGAGCGGGGGCAGGGCGCGGATCACGAGCGCCAGCGTTTGGTGGCCGCGCGTGCGGTGGTAGCGGCGCAGATCCAGCGGCTGGTCGACGGTGCAGGCGTGGCCAGTATTCGCGAGATTTTCAGCGCGCACCTGGCCATGCTCGACGACCCCGCACTGGTTGACGATGTCGAGGTGCGCTTGCTGGCGGGTGCCAGTGCCGAGGCGGCCTGGCAGGCTGAAATTGAGGCGGCAGCGCAGCGTCAGGAGTCGTTGCGCGACGCCTTGCTGGCCGAGCGCGCGGCGGATCTGCGTGACATCGGGCGCCGCGTACTGGCGCACTTGTGCGGTATTAGCGTTGCAGAAGAACCACGTGAGCCCTATATCTTGGTGATGGACGAGGTGGCCCCCTCGGATGTAGCCAGCCTGGACCCTAAGCGCGTGGCAGGCATCGTCACCGCACGCGGCGGGGCGACCGCCCACAGCGCGATTATTGCGCGGGCCTTGGGCATTCCGGCTCTTGTCGGTGCCGGCAGGGCGATTCTGGCGCTGGAGCAAGGCACGCCATTGTTGCTCGACGGCGACAGCGGGTGGCTGCGAATTGCACCGGATGCCGCCACCTTGCAGCACGCACTGCGTGAGCGCGAAGCCGCACAGTTGCGCCAACAGCAGGCGCACGCTGATCGCCTGCAACCGGCGATAACCCGTGATGGCGTGCAGATTGAGGTGGCCGCCAATATCGGTGCCAGCGCTGAAACGGCCGAGGCCGTGGCGTTGGGGGCCGAAGCGGTTGGCTTGCTTCGTACCGAGTTGGTGTTTATGGAACATGCCCACGCCCCAAGTCAGGCGACTCAGGAGCGCGAATACCGACGCGTATTGGACGCTCTGGACGGGCGTCCACTGGTGGTGCGCACCCTTGACGTGGGTGGCGATAAACCGCTGCCTTATTGGCCGATGCCCGCTGAGGAAAATCCCTTCCTTGGCGTGCGCGGCATTCGTCTTAGTCTGCAGCACCCGGAGATTTTACAAACCCAGTTGCGCGCCTTGCTGGCCTCGGCCGACGGGCGCGCACTGCGGATCATGTTTCCCATGGTCAGCACCGTTGAGGAGTGGCGCGTGGCGCGTGATATGGCGCAGCGCCTGCGCGAGGAGATCCCCGTGGCGGACCTGCAGCTGGGGATCATGATTGAAGTACCCTCTGCGGCCTTGATGGCCGTGCAACTGGCGCGCGAAGTGGACTTCTTCAGCATTGGCACCAACGACCTGACCCAGTATTGCCTGGCTATCGACCGTGGCCACCCGACGCTCTCGGCCCAGGCCGACGGTCTGCACCCGGCGGTGCTGCGGCTGATCGGCATGACGGTCGAGGCCGCACATGCTCACGGTAAATGGGTGGGTGTGTGTGGCGAGCTGGCCAGCGACCGTTTGGCCGTGCCGTTGCTGGTCGGCCTCGGGGTGGACGAGCTGAGCGTGGCACCGCGTGCGATTGCCTTGGTCAAGGCGCGTGTGCGCGAGCTCACAATGAGCGACGCGCGCATCCTGGCTGCGCAGGCGCTGACGCTCGACAGTGCCGCCGCCGTGCGCGCCTTGATCGCGGGGATGCACTAATGGCCCGCATCCTGACCCTGACGCTAAACCCAGCGCTGGACTTGACGGTTAGTCTCGATCGCCTCATCCCCGGCGCGGTCAACCGCAGCCAGGGCCTCACACGTCACGCGGCTGGCAAGGGGCTGAATGTTGCCCAAGTGCTGGCTGACCTTGGTCATAACCTGACGGTCAGCGGTTTTCTTGGTCGCGATAACGCGCAACCGTTCGAAAGCCTGATGCAGGCACGTGGTTTTCACGATGCGTTTGTTCGCGTGCCGGGCGAGACGCGCAGCAATATCAAATTAGCCGAGGCGGATGGGCGCATTACCGACCTCAACGGTCCCGGCCTGCAGGTTGAGGCTGAGCATCTGCAAGGGCTGCTCGATACCTTGGGGCCGCTATTGGCAGGCCACGACGCGATAGTGGTGGCGGGTAGCCTGCCGCGTGGGGTCAGCCCTCAGTGGTTTGCCGAGTTGCTACGCCGGCTCAAAGCCAGTGGCGTACCGCTGGCGCTCGACAGCAGCGGTGCGGCGCTGCAGGCCGGGTTGGCGGTCGCGCCTTGGCTGATCAAACCCAATGAAGAGGAGCTCCGTGAGGTCTGTGGCAGCGACCTAACGGCGGCCATCCGCACACTGCGTGCGCAAGGCATCGAGCATGTCTTGCTGTCGCGAGGCAGCGCTGGCGTCGACTGGCATGGTCCTGCGATTGCCCTGCGCGCTGTACCGCCGCAAGTGAACGTGGCCAGTACGGTTGGGGCTGGCGATTCGCTGCTGGCCGCAAGCCTGCACGGCCTGCTGCAAGGCTGGTCGGCCGAACGCACCTTGCGCCTGGCGACGGCGGTGGCTGCGCAAGCGGTCACCCAGATCGGCTTTGGCATTCACGACCGCGAACAATTGGCGCGCTTAGAAGCAGCCGTGCTGCTACAGCCCTTGCAAGAATAAGAGGCATTGACCATGAATCTGCTGATCGTAACCGCCTGCCCCAATGGCCAAGTCACCAGTGTGCTGTGCTCGCGGCTGCTGCATGCCGCCGCCGAACGCTTGGGCTGGAACGCTAAAGTGGAAGTGCAAGACGCGCTTGCCATCGGCTCGCCGCTGAGCGCCGCCGATATTGCCGCCGCCGACTTGGTCGTGGTGGTTAAAACCGGCGAGCTGTCGCTGACCCGCTTCGTCGGTAAGCGCCTGCAGCAGTCCACGCCCGCCGAAGCCTTGATTGATCCTCGGCGCTTTCTGCTGGAGTCGGCTGAGCGCGCCCAGCCCTATGTGGGGGCGGCTTTCGCTGCGCCCGCGCCGCGATCTCTGGTGGCGGTTACCGCCTGCCCGACCGGCGTGGCACACACTTTTATGGCAGCCGAGGCGTTGCAGCAGGCGGCAGCGCGCATGGGCATCGAGTTACGGGTAGAAACCCGTGGTTCGGTGGGGGCGCGCAACGTGCTCGATGAGGCGGCCATTGCTGCGGCCGACGCCGTGCTGCTGGCCACTGATATTGAAGTGGACACCACCCGCTTTGCGGGCAAGAACGTCTATCGCTGTGGCACCGGTGTGGCGCTCAAGCAGCCGCAGCAAACGCTTGAACGTACGTTTAGTGAGGCGCGCCCACTGGCGGGGGATGCGGCACCACCCCGCGCGGGCAGTCGCTCAAGCGAGCAGGCTGGCCCATACAAGCACCTGCTGACGGGCGTGTCTTACATGCTGCCGATGGTGGTGGCCGGTGGTTTGTTGATTGCGTTGTCGTTTGTGTTTGGCATTGAAGCGTTCAAGGAAGAAGGCTCTCTGGCGGCGGCGTTGATGCAGATTGGCGGCGACGCGGCGTTCAAATTGATGGTGCCACTGCTGGCAGGCTACATTGCCTATTCGATTGCCGACCGGCCGGGGTTGGCTCCGGGGATGATCGGCGGGCTGCTGGCCAGCAGTTTGGGTGCGGGCTTTTTAGGTGGCATCGTCGCGGGATTCCTTGCCGGATACTCAGCCAAAGCCATCGCGCGCTGGGTCAAATTGCCCGTGAGTGTGGAGGCGCTCAAACCGATTTTAATCATCCCGCTGCTGGCCAGCCTGTTTACTGGCCTGGTGATGATTTTCGTGGTCGGTAAACCTGTGGCCGGGATGCTCGCCGGATTGACGGTGTTCCTCGACACCATGGGCACCTCCAACGCGGTAATGCTCGGGCTGCTCCTGGGCGCGATGATGTGTGTTGATCTCGGCGGGCCGATCAACAAGGCGGCGTATGCCTTCTCGGTGGGCTTGTTGGCGTCGCAGAGCTACGCGCCGATGGCGGCAGCCATGGCGGGCGGCATGGTGCCCCCCATCGGTATGGCCATTGCCACGCTGCTGGCGCGGCACAAGTTCGCCCAAAGCGAGCGCCAGGCCGGTAAAGCAGCGGGTGTGCTGGGGCTGTGCTTTATCTCCGAAGGCGCGATCCCGTTTGCTGCCAAGGATCCGCTGCGGGTGATTCCAGCCTGCATTGCCGGTGGCGCGCTGACGGGGGCACTGTCGATGTACTTCGGTTGCAAGCTGATGGCCCCGCACGGCGGCTTGTTTGTGCTACTGATTCCTAACGCCATCAACCACGCGCTGCTGTACCTCTTTGCCATCGCTGCCGGTAGCCTGTTGACCGGGGTGAGTTATGCGCTACTCAAACGCGCGGGCACTCAGCCATTGGTGGCAGAGAAGGCCGCATCTCCAGTGGCTGGTTAGGCGCCGGCGCAGGGTCAGCCCCAGGCAAACAGCTCAGCCGCATTGCGGCTGCTGGCGCGGGCCAGTTCGTCAGCGCTGATGCCGCGCAACTCGGCCAGGGCTGTGCAGATGTCTGGCAGGTATTCGGGGCTGTTGCGCTGGTTGGGATGCATGGCAGGGGCCATATCGGGGGCGTCGGTTTCCAGCACGATAGCGTCCAACGGCAGGTGTGCGACTACCTTGCGCAGGCGCAAGGCTTGCGGCCAGGTCGGCGCGCCGCCGAGACCCAATTTGAAACCGAGCTTGAGGTATTCGCGCGCTTCTTCAAGGCTGCCGGCAAAGGCATGGATGATGCCGCCACGTGCGGGTTTGAGGCGCTTGAGCGTGGCGATGGTCGCGGCATGGGCGCGGCGCACATGGAGCAGTGCAGGCAGTTCGAATTCGATAGCGAGTTTGAGTTGGGCTTCAAACAGCTGCTGTTGCTGCTCGCGGTCAAGCTGTTCGAGAAAGTAGTCCAGGCCGATCTCGCCGACAGCGCAGAGCTTGCGGTGCCCGGCGTAGCGTGCCAGCCAATCACGCAGCTCGTTCAGATGCTCTGGGTGATGTTGATCCAGGTAAACCGGGTGCAGGCCGAAGGCGGCGTACAGGCCATCCTCGCTCAGCGTCAGATCCCACACCCGTTGCCAGTTGGCTTGATACACGCCCAGCACTACCAGACGCTCAACGCCGAGGTCGCGACAGCGTGCCAGCAGCTCGGAGCGGTCAACGTCGAAGTCGGGGAAGTCCAGGTGGGTGTGGGTGTCGATCAGGCGCATGGTCTAGTGTTTGCTCAAACAGTGGTCTTTGCAGGGAGCAGGGTAGCTTATGGGCGGGCTGATGAGGGTGCGTGCCAGAACGTTGCGGCGTGAGATGACCGAGGCAGAGCGGTGTCTTTGGTATCAACTGCGCGCCCATCGCTTTATGGGGCTGAAGTTCAAGCGGCAGAAGCCGTTGGGCCATTTCATCGCGGACTTCGTGTGCCTGGAGATAGGCCTGGTCATTGAGCTGGATGGCGGTCAGCATTTGGAGCAGTCAGCCTATGACCGGCAGCGTGATGACTGGCTACGCGGACAGGGCTTTGAGGTGTTGCGTTTCTGGAACCATGAAGTGCTATTGCAAACGGATGCGGTGCTTGAGCAGTTGCGGCTGTGGGTGGAGCAAAATCAGCCATCTCCCCCAGCCCCTCTCCCGCAAGCGGGCGAGGGGAGCTGACCTTATTGCTTGAGGGGTTGGCGGTTTAGCCAAAGTCCGGGCGTTTGATCGCAGATCGACGGCTTGTCGCGTTCGGCCCCCTCTCCCGCTGGCGGGAGAGGGTTGGGGAGAGGGTGGTGCGGCTTAGTGATGCTCACGCGTGGCGCGGAATTTCACGTCTGGCCAGCGCTCTTCCATCAGCGCCAGGTTGACGCGCGTCGGCGCTAGGTAGGTGAGGTGGCCGCCGCCGTCCAGCGCCAGGTTCTCTACCGCCTTGTTGGCGAATTCCTCAAGCTTCTTCTTGTCGCTGCAGTCGATCCAGCGCGCGGACCACACGGTGATCGGCTCGTAGGCGCACTCGACCTTGTATTCCTCTTTCAGGCGGCTGGCGACCACATCGAACTGCAGCACGCCGACGGCGCCGAGGATGATGTCGTTGCTGCGCTCGGGGAAGAACACCTGGGTGGCGCCTTCTTCAGCCAGCTGCTGCAAACCTTGGCGCAGCTGTTTGGATTTCAGCGGATCTTTCAGGCGCACACGGCGGAACAGCTCCGGGGCGAAGTGCGGGATGCCGGTGAAGCTCAGCGCTTCGCCTTCGGTGAACGTGTCGCCGATCTGGATGGTGCCGTGGTTGTGCAGGCCAATGATGTCGCCGGCGTAGGCCTCGACCAGCATTTCACGCTCGCTGGAGAAGAAGGTCAGGGCGTCGCCAATGCGTACGTCTTTACCTGTGCGCACGTGGCGCATCTTCATGCCCTGGCTGTACTTGCCCGAGCAGATGCGCATAAAGGCGATGCGGTCGCGGTGCTTGGGGTCCATGTTCGCCTGGATCTTGAACACAAAGCCGCTGAATTTCTCTTCCACCGGCTCCACGGTGCGCTCGTTGGCCACGCGTGCCAGCGGCTTGGGTGCCCAGTTGACCACCGCGTCGAGCACGTGATCCACGCCGAAGTTGCCCAGCGCGGTGCCGAAGAACACTGGGGTCAACTGACCGTCCATAAACTCTTGCTGGTTGAATTCATGGCAAGCGCCCTGCACCAGTTCCAGCTGCTCGATAAAGCGCTCGTATTCGTCACCCAAATGGGCGCGGGCTTCGTCGGAGTCGAGTTTTTCGATGATTTTCACATCGGTACGCTCATGGCCGTGGCCCGGCGTGTAAACAATGATGTAGTCGTCAGCCAGGTGGTAGACACCTTTGAAGTCGCGGTAGCAGCCAATCGGCCAGGTGATCGGCGCGGCTTTGATCTTCAGCACCGCTTCAATTTCATCAAGTAGCTCGATGGGGTCGCGAATGTCGCGGTCGAGTTTGTTGATAAAGCTGACGATGGGCGTGTCGCGCAGGCGGCACACGTCCATCAGGGCGATGGTGCGTGGCTCAACACCTTTACCGCCGTCGAGCACCATCAACGCGCTGTCTACCGCCGTGAGGGTGCGGTAGGTGTCTTCCGAGAAGTCTTCGTGGCCGGGGGTGTCGAGCAGGTTGATCATGTGCTCGCGATACGGGAACTGCATCACCGAGGTGGTGATGGAGATGCCGCGCTGCTTTTCCATTTCCATCCAGTCGGAGGTGGCGTGGCGGTCGGACTTGCGCGACTTCACTGTGCCCGCGACAGAGATCGCCTTACCCATCAGCAGCAGCTTCTCGGTAATGGTGGTTTTACCGGCGTCGGGGTGAGAAATGATGGCGAACGTGCGGCGCTTGGCGACTTCGGCGGCCTGGATGGTCATTGTGCGAGAACCCGTCGACTGAATAGTCGGTCTGTCAAAAAAGGCGGCGATTATAACGGTAAACGTCGGTCAGCGCGGCCACCTGTAGTCAGGGGACAAAACCGTGGTTCTTTTCGCCGTTGTGCAGCATTCCATGACGTTTTGTTTTGAATATAAAACGTTCAATCAAGCAGGCGACAATCAGGGTCAAAAGTACGGCATTTTTGGTTGATCTCAGCCCCCCATAGCCCTAAAGTTCGCGCCCGAACGTCCATGCTGGCAACGATCCATCCGGCTCAAGTACTGACGACGAGAGACTTTAACGTGCTCGGCGACATGCCTTGGGAAGTAGGCGAACCAAAGTGGGGAAACTGATCAGGCGTTCTGGCCCGTTGACGGCCGCCCCCGACGCGCAGTTGAACCTGAGCACGGTTTAGCTGCCCGAATTATTGTGTTTCTGGTTTAGCCCATTGGAGTTGAGCATGTCGATCAAGGTCGAAGATTATTACGCCCCCGCTACTTTCCAACGCATGAAGGCCTTTGCTGATAAGCAGGAAACCCCGTTTGTGGTGATCGACACCTCGATCATCAGTCAGGCCTATGACGACCTGCGCGCCGGCTTTGAATTTGCCAGCGTGTACTACGCCGTGAAGGCCAACCCGGCCGTCGAGATCATCGACCTGCTCAAGGAAAAAGGCTCCAGCTTCGACATCGCCTCCATTTATGAGCTGGATAAAGTCATGGGTCGAGGCGTTGGCCCAGAGCGCATCAGCTACGGCAACACCATCAAGAAAGCCAAGGACATTCGCTACTTCTACGAGAAGGGTGTGCGTATGTTCGCCACGGACTCGGAAGCGGACCTGCGCAACATTGCCAAGGCGGCGCCGGGCTCGAAAGTCTATGTGCGCATTCTCACCGAAGGTTCGACCACCGCTGACTGGCCGTTGTCGCGCAAGTTCGGCTGCCAGACCGACATGGCCATGGACCTGCTTATTTTGGCCCGTGACCTGGGCTTGGTGCCTTACGGTTTGTCGTTCCACGTGGGTTCGCAGCAGCGTGATATCTCGGTGTGGGACGCGGCGATTGCCAAGGTCAAGGTGATCTTCGAGCGGCTGAAAGAAGAAGACGGCATCGAACTCAAACTGATCAACATGGGCGGTGGCTTCCCGGCCAACTACATCACCCGCACCAACAGCTTGGAAACCTATGCCGAGGAAATCATTCGCTTCCTTAAGGAAGACTTCGGCGACGAACTCCCAGAGATCATCCTGGAACCTGGGCGCTCCTTGATCGCCAATGCCGGCGTCTTGGTCAGTGAAGTGGTGCTGGTGGCACGTAAGTCACGTACCGCTGTCGAGCGTTGGGTGTATGTCGATGTTGGGCTGTTCGGCGGCTTGATTGAAACCATGGGTGAGGCAATCAAATTCCCCATCTACACCGAGAAGAAGGGCGAGATGGAAGAGGTGGTGATCGCCGGCCCCACCTGCGACAGCGCCGACATCATGTACGAGAACTACAAGTACGGCCTGCCGCTGAATCTGGCGATTGGCGACCGCCTGTATTGGTTGTCTACTGGTGCGTACACCACCAGCTACAGCGCTGTGGAATTTAACGGCTTCCCGCCGCTGAAGGCGTTCTACCTGTAACGCCCACGCGTTGCTGCTGACCCAACAAGGCGCTCGTGCAAACGAGCGCCTTGTTTGTTTCTGCGGGCGAAATCTTGCGGTGGTGCGGGCCTGGATCAATGGAACGTGCGTGTGGCGCTGTCATAGTTCGCGTCGGCTATTTAGAATCATTCGCAACTATTGGGTGGTGGGCGCTGAGGCGGCCTGTGAGGAGAACGAACCATGATGTTGAGCATTGCCGATGTGCTGACGCCCGAGCAGGTGCGCGAGTGTCGCCAGGCGTTTGAGCAGGCCGATTGGCTGGATGGTCGGTTGACGGCGGGGCATCAAGCGATCAAGGCCAAGGCCAACCAGCAGTTGGCGCAGGATGACCCGCTGGTGGTGCAAATGGGTGACTTCATCGTGCAGCGTCTGGGCAATCACCCGTTATTCGTCTCAGCTGCGTTGCCGCTGAAGGTATTGCCGCCGCGGTTCAATCGCTACAGCGACGGTGGCACCTACGGCAACCATATCGATAATTCGATTTTCAGCGTGCCGGGTACGCCGCATCGGGTGCGCAGCGACCTGTCGGCCACGCTATTTTTCAGTGATCCGGACGAGTATGACGGCGGCGAACTGGTGGTCGAGGACAGCTACGGCAGCCACCGCGTCAAATTGCCGGCCGGGCATCTGGTGCTGTATCCCGGCAGCAGCCTGCACCGGGTTGAGCCGGTGACCCGCGGCACGCGCTATGCGGCGTTCTTCTGGATTCAGAGCCTGGTGCGTGACGACACCCAGCGCAGCCTGTTACTGGAGCTGGATCGGGCGGTGCAGGCGCTGACCCTTGAAGTGCCCGAATCGGCCGAGCTGGCGCGGTTGACCGGGGTTTATCACAACCTGCTGCGCCAGTGGGCCAATACATGACCGACATGCCATTGCCGAAGTTGACGCAGATCCCGCCTAACATCGCCTCCGTTGCGGACTATGAGCCCCTTGCCCGCGAGCGCATGAGCGCCCAGGCCTGGGCTTATATTGCGGGCGGTGCAGCCGATGAGTTGACCCTGGCGGAGAATCAGGCGGCGTTTCAGCGCATTCGCCTGCGCACGCGGGTTTTGGCCGACCTGAGCGGGGGTAACACTCATTTGCAGCTGTTCGGCCAGACGTTCGCGCACCCAATCTTTCTCGCGCCAGTGGCGTACCAACGCCTGGCCCATGATGATGGCGAGTTGGCCACGGTGTTGGCCGCGTCGGCAGTGCAGGCCGGTATGGTGCTTAGCACCCAGGCCAGTGTGTCGCTTGAAGCGCTGGCCGAGCAGGCGCACAGCCCGCTGTGGTTTCAGCTGTATATTCAGCCGGATCGGGCCTTTACCCAGGCGTTGGTCAAGCGCGCTGAGGCGGCGGGTTATCAGGCGCTGGTGCTGACGGTGGATGCACCGGTCAATGGCGTGCGCAACCACGAACAGCGCGCCGGTTTCAGCCTGCCTGAGGGCATTGAGGCGGTTAATCTGCGCGGTATGCAGCCGCTACGCGAAAGCGCTCCGCCCAGCGGTGGTTTGCTGCTCGGCGGTGCACTGCTGGCAGCTGCGCCTGGTTGGGCGGACGTGCAATGGCTGCGCTCGCTGACGCGTCTGCCGATTTTGCTCAAGGGCGTGATGAGCGCCGAGGATGCGCAGCGGGCGGTGGCTGAAGGGGTTGACGGCATCATTGTCTCCAACCATGGCGGACGCACCTTGGACGGCCAACCGGCAACCATTGAGGTGCTCGCGGAAATCGCAGCAGCGGTGCAGGGGCGCGTGCCGCTGCTGCTTGATGGCGGTATTCGTCGCGGCACGGATGTGTTCAAGGCTTTGGCCCTGGGCGCCGATGCCGTGCTGGTTGGTCGGCCGTATGTGTTCGCTCTGGCTACGGCTGGGGCGAGCGGGGTGGCCCATGTGGTGCAGCTGTTGCGGGCTGAGCTGGAAGTGGCAATGGCACTGACGGGTTGTCGCGATCTGGCCAGCATTGGTGAGCAGTGCGTGTGGGATAAAAAACCGCAGAGCGGAATTTGATGCGAATAAAAGTGTAAATCCCTATTGATTGATATTGATTATCAAATAGAATCACGCCTCGTTTTGATCTGGGGGTGGTTCTCATGGGTATGGGTAAAAAAGCCGGCAACCTGCCGCAGCGTCGTCTTCTGGCTTCGGCCATCGGTTTGGCCGTCGCGTCCTGGGCGGGTGCAGGTATGGCGGCTGAACAAGCGCTGCAAAAGGCCAAAACACCAGTTGAGCTGGGCAGTGTGACGGTCAAGGGCCAACAGGTCGACGACTACAAAACTGAATCCTCGGCTTCGGCCAAGTACGCTGTACCCCTGCTCGACACCCCGCAGACCATCACCGTGGTGCCGCAGGCATTGCTCAAAGAGCAGAAAGCCCTGAGCATGAAAGAAGTGCTGGCCAACGTGTCCGGCATCACCTTTAACGCCGGTGAGGGCGGTGGTGGTTCGGGCGACAGCATCAACATTCGTGGCTTTAGCGCCAACGCCAATATGCAGATCGACGGCCTGCGCGACAGCTCGCAGAACAACCGTACGGACACCTTCAACATCGAAGCTGTCGAAGTCATCAAGGGCCCCAACTCGGTGTTTGGCGGTTCCGGCACCACGGGCGGCAGCATCAACCAAGTCAGCAAGCAGCCGCGCCAGCGCGACTTCACCGAGATCGGGGCCAGCTTGGGCACTGATAACTATCACCGCCTGACCCTGGACACCAACCAGACCCTGGACGGCGTCGGCACCGACAGCGCGGTGCGCCTCAACCTGATGGCCCATGAGAACGATGTGCCGGGGCGTGACGCGATCGACCGTCAGCGCTGGGGTATTGCCCCTTCGCTGCTGCTAGGCCTGAGCGATTCGACGCGCTTGACCCTGAGCTATCTGCATCAGAACGATGACAACCTGCCGGACTACGGCGTACCGGCCTTCGATGGCAAGCGCCTGGCGGGTGTTGATCGTGATGCGTTTTTCGGTTGGAAGAACATCGATAAGGAAGAGATCCAGACCGATGCGTTCACCGTTAAATTTGAGCACGATTTCAGCGACAGCCTGCGTCTGCAGAACCTCAGCCGTTACAGCCAGGTTAAACGCGATACGGTCATTTCGGCGTCCCATGTCAACCTGACCGGCGTGCCGGCCGGTCGTTACAGCCCAGCAGGCCCGCAAGGCTATGGCCGCGACGTGACCAGCGAGATGTGGATTAACCAGACCAACCTGACGGCGTATTTCGACACCTTCGGCCTGGGCCACACCCTGGTCACCGGTGTTGAGGTGTCGCGTGAGGATTACGATCGCAATACCTACAGCTATGGTCTGAATTTCGCTGGCCAAAGCTTCGACCTGGGCAATCCGCCGGGCCATTACAGTGGGCCAACCAACAAAGCACGCTCCGCTGAAACCTCCACTCAGCTGGAGAACGAAGCCATCTATGCCTTCGACACCATTGCCCTGAATGAGCAGTGGGACCTGAGCCTGGGTCTGCGTTATGACTGGATCAAAGGCGACTCGAAGAACCTCGCCCTGCCAGCTGGCACCGTGACGCGTGTGGATTCGCGTGACAAGGAACTCAGCGGGCGTGCCGGTGTGGTGTACAAACCGGCTGAGAATGGCCGTATCTACCTGGCCTACGGCACCTCCTTCAACCCGGCCGCTGAAAACCTGGCCTCCTCTGGCGCGCTGAGTGCTGCAGCTACGGATCTGGACCCAGAAGAGAACCAAACCTGGGAGCTGGGCACCAAGTGGGAGCTGCTCAACAGCCGCCTGCAACTTGATGCTGCAGTGTTCCGTGTTGAGAAAACCAACGCCCGCGAAACCATGGCCGATGGCTCCACCCAGCTGGCGGGTGAGCAGCGCGTGCAGGGCGTCGAATTTGGTGCGACCGGCCGTATTACTGATCAGTGGAATGTCTACGCCAACTACACCTTCCTCGACAGCGAAACCCTCAAGGCCGCGGATACTGCTGCCGGCCTCGTCCGTGAGGGTCAGGCACTGGGTAACACGCCACCACGTTCCTTCAACCTGTGGAGCACCTATGAGCTGCCCGCCGGCTGGCGCGTCGGCTACGGTGCGCGTTACGCCAGTGAACGCAACGTGACCTCCAGCGACAACGCCAAATTGGATGCCTACTGGGTGCACAACGCCATGCTCGGCTACAAGGTCAATAAGGAACTCGACCTGCAGCTGAATATGAACAACCTGTTCGACAAGGACTATGTGCAGAGCGTGCGCCAGAACGTCGGCCTCAACACCCGCTCTTCGGCCATTGAATACGGTGATGCGCGTTCAGCGGTGCTGTCGGCGACTTACGCCTTCTAAGCCCGCCTTTGCGGCCACCTATCTGATCTATGGGCAGGTGGCCGCACGATATGGATTCACTGAAAACCCCGGTCACTGCCTGCAGTGCCCGGGGTTTTGTTTTGTGCGGCTTTTAGAGGGCGCGGGGCTTTGCGGGGGTGTTCAGCTCTTGTGGGAGAAGGCTTGCCCGCGAATCGAAAGCATCGTGAGCCGAGCTACTTCTACGAGTTGCGCAGCGCTCATCAGGGCTGTGGGCAGAGGGTCATGCGTAGGCTTGGGCGCATAAGCGTAGGGGGATTAACCGCAGCTAATCAGGTGCGCCGTACCCCTTCAGCAGGGCTGTCTTAAGGTCGCCCTCAGTACACATCACGCCGATAGCGACCGCTCTGGCTCAGCTGCTCCACCTGTTCATCACCCAGTAGTTGGCGCAGGCAAGCGTCTACGTCGCGGCCCATGCCGTCGAGGCTGCCGCACAGGTAGATGGCAGCGCCATCGGCCAGCCACGCGTGCAGAGCGGGGGCGGCATCACGCAGGGCGTCCTGCACATAGCGTTGTGGGTGGCCGTCGCGCGAATAGGTGAGGTCGAGGCGCTCAAGGTGGCCGCTGTGTTGCCAGGCGCGCAGCTCGTTATTTAGCAACGCATCGTGGGCGGCGTGGCGTTCGCCAAACAGCAGCCAGTTACGTGAGTGCGGATTTGCAGCGCGTTCTTGCAGGTGCGCGCGCAGGCCGGCGAGGCCGCTGCCGCTGCCGATCAGGATGAGTGGCGTGGCAGCATCCGGGCCATGGAAGCCGGGGTTACGCCGGATGCGCAGGTCGATCTGGCAGCCTACTTCGGCATGCAGGCACAGCCAGCCTGAACCCAGCCCAGGGCTGCCGTCAGCCTGATGCTGCAAGCGCATTAACAAATCAAGAGCGCCGCTTTCGTGGTTGGAGGCGATGGAGTATTCCCGGTGCGGCAGGGCTGTCAGTTGAGCCAGCCAGGGTTCGAGGCCTTGTTCATCTGGCCCGCTGCTCGGCAGGTGGCGCGCACTGATTGCATCGCTTAGGCGTCGGCCGTCAGCCAGCCGCCGCTGCGGGTTAAGGCCGAGTTGTTGCAGGCAGTCGATGACGCGCTGCGGGGCATGGTGTGGGCCGATTTCGACGATATCGCCGGCGCACCAGTCCACGATATCTGTGCTGTTTAGGCGTATGTGATAGATCGGTGCGCCGATGCTGCCCGGGTTCAGGCACTGGCGCTGGGTCAGTTGCCAGGGGCGATAGTGCGCCGGTTGCCAGTCGACAAAATCACTGTCACCGCTGAGGTGTCCAAGTTGCTGCTGCCAGTGGCGCAGGGCGCCGGCATCCAGGCAATCGACTTGCAGCAGGTCGAACAGCGGCTGCGCTTTGAGCGCTTGCAAGCGTTGTTGCAGGCGTTGGCCGAAGGCGCAGAACTGCGGGTAACTGCGGTCGCCTAACGCCAGGATGGCGAAGTGCAGTTGCGGCAGCGCGTGTTGATTGAGCAGTGCGCGCTCAAAGCGTGCCGCGTTGTCCGGCGCTTCGCCATCGCCGTAGGTGCTGACGACCAGTAGCAGGCGTTCGAGGGTTGCCAGCTGTGCGCGGCTTAATTGGTTGAGGGCGATGCAGCGCGCCGGCAGGCCGCTGGCGAGCAATTGCGCGCAGCTGCGTTCGGCTAATCGTTGTGCTTGGCCGCCCTGGCTGGCGTAGGCGATCAACAGTTCGTCGGTTTGATCGGTATGTGTGTTGCGACGCTGTGGCCAGCAGTAGTGCAGGCACAGCGCGATATAGGTGACGCTGATCAGGGTTGCGCTGAGTTCGCGCGCCGGTTGCAGCCATAGCAGCAGGCTAGCCAGTAACAGGCAGGTCGGTAGGGGCCAGTGGCGCAGGGCGTAACGTCGCGAGGCGGTGATCAAGATGGCGAGCCAGACTGGGGGCGTAGCCCGGATGCAATCCGGGATGGCCGTTGGGGATCATCCCCGGATTACATCCGGGCTACAGGTGCATGGCTTAAGGGGCCAGGACTTCCAGGGTGGCGCTGTAGGACGCGCGGCGTTCGGTGGCCGGGGCGCTGACGCCTTCTTTGCTGCTCAGCTCGGCTTCCAGCCAGTACATACCTGCTTGCGGCCAGGTGATGCTGATCTTGCCATTGGCATCGCTGGTGGTTTTGATCTCACCCAGCTCATCGCGGTAGCGGTTGCCGCCAGGGATTACGCTGACTTCCACGCCAGCGGCCGGCTTGCCATCGAGGAGCAGGCTGAACTCAGCCGCTTCACCGGCGAACAGGTCGTTGGGGTGAGTGATGGGCGCCAGCTCCAGGCCAACGCCGGTGGTTTTCAGTACGGTATCCGTTGGGTTGCCGGAGGTGACGAACACTTCCATGCGGCTGTTGTTCTGCGCCACTTTCAGCTCGGCGGCGTTGGCGGGTACCTGCTTGGCGAAGTCTTCGGCCTTGCCCATCCAGCGCTTGTTTTCCTGGCCTTCTTTCCAGCTGGCGAACAGGCCGCTGTTGGCGATGGCCAGTTTGTAGGTGCCTTTCTGCGTCAGGTGCAGGTCGAAGGTGCTGCGGTAGCGGCCGATGGCGCCGTTCTCGGCTTTGGCAGCGCTGCCGTCTGGGGCAAACAGTTGCAGCACGGCCGCTGGGCGAGGGCGCATGCCAGGCGGGCCGCCAGCGGGCACGTTGTCCAGGTTGCCGATGCCCTGAATGCGCAGCGGGAAGTGCTCAAAGTAGAACAGGTCATTAGACACCGCCGCATCCACAGTCACCCACGGGTCTTCACCCGATAGCACGGTGGCTGAAGGCAGCATCCAAGCGCGGTGCGCTTGGGCAGAAAGCGGCAGGCAGATGGCCAGGGTCAGGGCGGTCCATTTTACGAGTGGGTGCATAGCGGTCTTCCTTAGTAGGTGAGGGCTGACGTTCACGGCTTGAGTTGCAGGGTGATTTGACCCAGCTCGCTGCTGCCTTGGGCTTGATGGTTGGTAGCTTGTTGCGGCGGCCAAGTGAAGGGCAGGCGCAGCAGCTCACGGCCGCCGACTTCACGGGCGGCTTCCACCACCACGCGGTATTCGCCAGGCGGCAACTCTTTGAGCGGCGCATCGGCACTGTTGAAGCTCAGGCTCTGCTTACCCACGGCGCGGGTTGCACCGCTGACGCCATCGACTGGCATCTCCAGGCTGCGACCGCTGCGGCGCCACCACTGGCGCAGGTCCTTGAGCCATTTCTCGCCTTCCTTGTCCTTGAGCTTTTGGTCGTACCACACAGCCAGGTTGGCGACGTGTTTCTGGTCTGGTTGCTCCAGCCAGATGGCCACGTAAGGGCGGTGATACTCAGCCACCTGCAGGCGCGGTATTTCCACCTCAAGCTGCAACTCGGCAGCCAGGACGGGCGCGCTCAGCAGGGCGCAGATGGGCAACAGCAAGCGTTTGGGCATAACGGTGTCCTTAGTGAATAAACAGCAGAGCCAACAGAACGGGGAGTACCAGGCCCAGGCCGAGTACCGGCCAGGTGCTCGGGCGGTTACCGGCGTAGCGTTGCAGCAGCAACAGGCCGCTGAGGCTGAAAATCACGCAGAGCCCGGCAAATACATCGATAAACCACGACCAGGCCGTGCCGGTATTACGGCCCTTGTGCAGGTCATTCAGATAAGCGATCCAGCCGCGGCTGGTGGACTCGAATTCCAGCGCGCCGGATCCAATATCCAAACTCAGCCAGGCATCGCCGCCGGGGCGCGGCAGGCCGATATACAGTTCTCCATCTGACCATTCGGCGTCACGGCCATCGAGACGAATCGATAGTTCAGCTTCCAGCCACTGGCGCAGATCCAGCGGCAGCCCTTGGCTAGGCAGCTTGTCCTGCAATGCGCTCTGCAATGCGTCGGGCAATTGCGCCTGATGAGTGATCACCTGCGGTTTGGCTTCAATCTGCGCGGCATGGTTAAGGGTGATGCCGGTGACGGCAAACAGCAGCATGCCGACCAAGCACAGTGCAGAACTGATCCAGTGCCATTGGCGCAGGGTGCCAAGCCAGGGACGCATGTGAATCCTTATATCGAGACTGAGCTAATAATTTGGCAGCGGTGATGCGTGCCAATGTGGAGGGATTTTAAGGGGGATTTGAGGTTGAATACTAATAATTTACCAATAACATACATTCGCGTCTTTGCTGCTCGATCCCTCAGCCCTTATGCAAAAGCCCGTCAGCCGGTAAAGGCTGCGGGCTTTGGTTTAGGCGAGGGGTATCGGCTTAGAAGGTGAGGTTGGCCGACAGCCAGAGGCGGCGGCCTTCTTCCAGAACGCCTGTAGTCGCTGCGCCGCTATGGATATAGTCGGTACCATAAGCCGTACCATCGGGGCGGCCTCCGGCGCTTGTGAGCACTCCAGAGTTGTTGTAGCGCGGCTGAGAGTAGGTGGTATAGGCCTTACCATTGACGAAGTCTTTATCAAGCAGGTTGTAGATGCTGGCGTTAAGCGTCAGGTTTTCCGTGGCCTTGAACGAGCCGCCTAGGTGGAACAGGGTGTAGGCCTTAGTGTTCTTGCCCAGGGTGTCGTAGATCGACTGGTTAGTTGAGTAGCTGTCGTCGGTGTTGACTAGGTTCTCGTAGCTGGATGTAAAGCGCGCGCGCTCGCCGCGGTACTCGCTTTTCAACCACAGGTTGAGGCGGTCGGTGGTCTGCCAGCTGAGCTTAGCGTTGGCCAGGTGCTCGGGCGTGTTGGTTAGCGGCTCACCTTTGTTGCCACCGCTCTTCTGTTCGCTATCGGTGTAGGTGTAGTTACCACTTAAGGTCCAGGCGGGGGCGAACTCCCAGCTGGCGGCCAATTCGAGGCCTTGGGTGACGGCTTCATCAATGTTTACTTGCTGTGAATAGCTGCCGTCCGGAATACCTGGGCGACCACTGATCTGTATGGCGTCGCCACTGGAGATTTTGTCTTTGAACTTGTTGTGGAACAGGGTGGCGTTGGCATTGAAACCGGCCAAATTATCGAAGTAAACGCCGAATTCTGTGCTGGTGGTGGTTTCTGGTTCCAACGATGGATTGCCGATGGTAACCACTCGACCTTGGCTGGTAACGCCATTTACCCCGCTATACAGATCGTTCAGATCAGGGGTGCGATAGCCACGGCTAACGCCACCTTTTAGTGTCCAGTTATCGGTAGTGTTCCACACTAGGTATGCACGCGGGCTGATATGTCCGCCGAAGCTCTCGTGATCGTCGTAACGAGCGCCCAGTGTCAGAGCAAGATCGTTACGCAGACGCCATTCGTCTTCGGCGAAAACCGCCCAAGTCTTTTGCTCAAAGGTAGTTTGGGCTATGCCATCGGTCATTTCGGCATCCCACCATTGCCCGCCAATGGTGCCTATGTGGGACTCGCCGATAGGTGCAGTCAGCTTAGTGTCGAATACCAAATTGGTGGTTTCCAAGTCACGGGCATCACCGCCGATAGCGCCAGGGACTACTGTGGGGGTTCCGATAGTACCTGGGATTGTGCGGCCGATTGTCTCGGTGGTGTTATGCATCAAGCTTGATTCAAGTGTGCCGAAGCCCAAGCGTGCAGTATGAGTTAGAGCAATTTGCTCGCGCTCAAAGCGCAGTTCGTCCGCATAGCCGTTAGCTCTCGTTTTGTCTGTATCGGTACAGCCCTGATTCAGCCCGTCGAGGGTGCCCAGTTGGCATTCGTCGTTGTTGTACGCTTGACGGCCGCGTTCCACATCTAGGCCAAAGTCGTGACTTTCGTGCGGTGTCAGGCTCAGGCGCGCGCCCAAGGTGTTGTTGCCACCATCGACGGGTGATGGGCCGCGCTTGCTGACCTCAATGCCGTCGCCGTAGCTCAGGTCCGACTCGTTACGGTCAAACAGGCTGCCGCGTACTTGCAGGCCGAGCAGGCCGTCGATTAGCGGGCCGCTGGCGTAGATGCTGGTGTTGCGGGTGTCGCCGAAATCGCGGTTTTCTTGGTAGGTGTAATCCTGGGTCAGCGAGCCGGTCCATTCTTTGGCCACCTTGCGGGTGATGATGTTTATCACCCCGCCCATTGCATCGGAGCCATAAAGAGTGGACATCGGACCACGGATGACCTCAATGCGCTCAATCGCCGATAGCGGAGGCATAAAGCTGGTGGAGGTTTCGCCGAAGCCGTTGGGGGTGACGTTACCGGCGGCATTCTGCCGACGACCGTCAATCAAAATCAGTGTGTACTGGCTTGGCATGCCGCGAATGCTGATATTCAGGCCGCCGGTTTTGCCGGTTCCCTGACCAATATCGATGCCTTCCACGTCGCCCAGTGCCTGTGCCAGGTTGTTGTAACGCTTCTGCTGCAGGTCCTCGCGGCTGATAACGCTGATGCTGGCCGGCGCGTCGGTAATTTTCTGTTCAAAGCCCGATGCTGAAACCACCACATCGCTCAAGGTCAAAGGCTCATTGGCGTGGGCGCTGGTTGCCAGGGTGGAGGCCAGCGCGATGGCGCTGGCCAGGGCGGTGCGAGAACAGGCGGGAAGCATCGAAAACTCCAAGTGTGAATTCATGTTGTTGGTTAATTTTAATCAGAAGTAAAAGCATATGATAAATAGTTTCATTTGTGCATGTTTCAAGTTGTTTCATGCGCATTCAGGCCGTGAGGGCCAAGCGTGCCGCTTCCAAGGGCTGATGGTGGCTGCTAAGCGGGGCTTGAGTTATGGGGCAGGCTTCCCGCCATGCCGTTAGCGTTCTAAGCTGGCGCGCATGAAAACAATTCTGCTGAACTGCGACATGGGTGAAAGCTTCGGCGTGTGGCGCATGGGCGATGACGTGCATGCGATGCCGCTGATTGATCAGGCCAACCTGGCCTGTGGCTTTCATGCGTCCGACCCGCTGACCATGCAGCGCACCGTCGCCCTGGCGGTGCAGCATGGGGTGAGCATTGGTGCGCACCCGGCCTATCCGGATTTGCTCGGTTTTGGCCGGCGGCATATCGCCTGCTCGCCGGAGGAGGTCACCGCTCTGGTGCTGTATCAGCTCGGCGCGCTGGATGCTTTCTGCCGCGCGGCCGGCACCCAGTTGGCCTACGTCAAACCGCATGGCGCGTTGTACAACGACCTGGTGCGTGACGATGCGCTGTTCAACGCGGTGCTTGAGGCCTGCGCCAGTTACCGTAAGGGTTTGCCGCTGATGGTGCTGGCGCTGGCCGACAACAGCCGCGAGCTGCGCCTGGCTGATGCTGCGGATGTGCCGTTGATGTTCGAGGCCTTTGCCGACCGTGCTTACCTGGCCGATGGTCAGTTGGCGCCAAGGCGTTTGAGCGGCGCGGTGCACCATGATCCGCAGCGGATTTTCCAGCAGGCCCTGGCGATTGCCCGCGGTGAGCCGTTTGCCGATATCGATGGCAAACCGCTGCAGTTGCGCGCCGACAGCCTGTGCGTGCATGGCGATAACGCCGACTCCCTGGCCGTGCTGCGGCGTTTGCGGGCCAGCCTGGACGCTCTATGATCCGCCTCGAACCGGCCGGTGCCGAAGCGCTGCTGCTGGTGCTGGCCGAGCAGCCGGATGCGCAGCTGCCGCAGCGTATCGCCTTGCTGGCCGAGCGTATTCGTGGCGAGCTGGGTGAGGTGCTGACCGATCTGGTACCGGGCTGGACCAGCCTGCTGCTGCACTACGACCTGATGCGCACGGATCACCTGGAACTGGCCGAGCGGCTCAAGCCGCTGCTGGAGCGCTGGCTGGCCGAGCCCTTTGTCGCACAGGCCGGGCGGCTGCATGAAATCCCTATCTTGTATAACGGTGAAGACCTCGCCGAGGTCGCGCGACTGTGTCAGCTGAGCAGCGCTCAGGTGATCGAACTGCATGCCGCGAGCGAGTACCGCGTTGGCGCGATTGGTTTTGCTCCGGGCTTTGCCTACCTCGGTGAGCTGGACGCGCGCCTGGCCTTGCCGCGCCGCGCTACCCCGCGCATTGCCGTACCGGCCGGTAGCCTGGCGATTGCCGAGCGGCAAACGGCGATCTATCCACACAGCTCGCCCGGCGGCTGGCACCTGATCGGCCGTTGCCCCTGGTCGCTGTTCGACGCCGCGCGAACGCCGCCATGCCCGCTGGCGCTGGGTGATCAGGTGCGTTTTCGCAGCATCGATGAGCGCGACTTTATCCGCGAAGGTGGTCAGTTATGAGCGGCCTGCGGGTGCTCAAACCAGGGCCGCAAAGCCTGTTGCAGGATGCCGGGCGACAGGGCTGGCAACATCTTGGCGTATCGCCGGCCGGACCGCTGGATTGGCATGGCGCGGCCTGGGCCAATCATCTGCTGAACAATCCCTGGGGCACGTCGCTGCTGGAAATCGCCCTAGGCGGCGTCGAGTTGCAGGCCGAAGTCGACACCTGGGTGGCGGTTTGCGGCGCCCAAGTGCCGCTGAGTGTGGATGATCAGCCGCAGCCCTTGTGGACGCGCCTGCCGCTGCGCAAAGGGCAGCTGCTGCGTCTGGGCTTTGCCCGCAGTGGCCAGCGCGCCTACCTGGCGGTGGCGGGCGGTTTTATTGCAGCGCCGGTGCTGGGTAGCGTCAGCGTGCAGCTGCGCGAAGGGCTGGGGCAGGCGGTGCAGGCGGGGGATCTGCTGGCTTGTCGGCCGGCGCATTTCACCCGCAGCGTCAGCGTGCCTTGGCCCTATCTGCCGGATTACGCCTGCAAACCCTTGCTGCGGGTGATTACCGGCGGCGATGCGGCGAGTTTCGAGGAAGACCAGTTGCAGGGCTTTTTCGCCCAGACCTGGCAGCTCAGCCCGCACTCCGACCGCATGGGCGCGCGGCTGCTCGGCGAGGCCTTGCAGCCGCCCGTACGGCAGTGGTCATTGGGGGTGGGTCGTGGTGCGATTCAGGTGCCGCCGGATGGTCAGCCGATCATCCTGCAGGCCGACCACCAGAGCATGGGCGGTTACCCGCTGCTCGGTTGGCTGCATCCGCTCGATCAGTGGCGCCTGGCGCAATGCCCGGCGCACCATCCGCTGCGCTTCACCCCGGTCAGCATTGGCGACGCGCAGGCTGAGCTGCGCGAGTTCTACCGCTTCTTTCGCCGTTAAAGCGTTTTGGCCATACGGCCGGCCAGCAACGCCCAGACAAATAACAGCAGGCAGATAATCAGCATGGGCCAACCACGCCACTGCAGATAAGGCGTTAGCCCCTGCATCGGTTGCACCTGGCCATAGAGCACTGCCTGTTCGAACTGCGGCAGTTGTGTGGTGATCTGGCCTTGCGGGTTGATCAGCGCGGTGACGCCGTTGTTGGTCGCGCGGATCATCCAGCGGCCGGCTTCCAGCGCGCGCATCTGCGCCATCTGCAGGTGTTGCAGCGGGCCGATTGAGCGGCCAAACCAGGTGTCGTTGCTGATGGTCAGCAGCAGGTCGCTCTGCGCCGCCAGACCGGCGGAAAACTCCGGGTAGACCACTTCGTAGCAGATAAACGCGGCAATCGAATGGCCCTTGGCCTGCAGCAGGCTCTGCTCGGCGGAGCCGCGGGCGAAGTCGGACATCGGCAGGTCGAAGAAGGCGATCAGCCCGCGCAGCACTTCCTGCAGCGGCACGTATTCACCAAACGGCACCAGCTTCTGCTTGAGGTAATCGCCGCTGCCCTGGCCGACCACGCTGATGCCGTTGTAGTAGCGCTGCTCGCCGCGCTCGTTGCTTTGGCGAATTGGCACGCCGGTAATCAGCGCGGCATTTCGCTCATTGGCGAAGCGATTGATCATGCCCAGGTAGCCCTGAGCGCGGTCCTTGAGCACCGGAATGGCGGTTTCCGGCCAGACGATCAGGTCGGTCGGCTTGGCGCTGAAGGTCATGTCGCGGTACAGCGCGAGCTGCGCGTTGAGCTGCTCGGGGTCCCACTTCATGTTCTGTTCGATATTGCCCTGCATGGCCGACACGCTCAGCGGTTCGCCCAGCGGCTGGGTCCAGGCGTGGTTCTTGAGAGCGAGGCCGGCGATCCACGGGGCGATTAACAGCACAACGCCGATGGCGAGAAACGCCTTGCGCGTGCGCAGTTGCGCCAGATTGACCAACAGTGCGGCGCTTAGCGCCAAGGCAAAGGACAGCAGCCACACGCCGCCCACCGGGGCCAGCCCGGCCAGCGGACCATCCAGCTGGCTGTAACCGGCATACAGCCAGGGAAAACCGGTGAGAAACCAGCTGCGGAAGGCTTCCTGTGCCAGCCACAGGGCAGCGAAGGCCAAGGCATCGGCCAGCGGCGCTTCAACCCGGCGCAGCCAGCGCGTCCAGACCCAGGCACTAAGGGCGAACAGCAGGCCGAGGCCGCCGACAAACAGTAGGGTCAGAAATACCGCCAGGGGCGGCGAGGCTGCGCCGTAATCGTGGATGCTTACGTACACCCAGCTGGTGCCAGCGGCGAACAGGCCAAAGCCATAACTCCAGCCACGCAGCGCTGCCTGACGCGGCGTGAGGTCACGCAGGCCTAGGTAAAACAGGGCGATGGAGAGGATGGCCAGCGGCCACAGGTCATAAGGCGCCAGCGCCAGGGGCGTGATAGCGCCGGCCAACAGCGCGATCAGGTTGCCGGGCCAGCCAGGTCGGGTTATCCAGTGCATTGCATGCAGGTCCTTGGATTGAGGTGGCGCAAGGGTAAAGCGGGAGGGCAGAAGGGGGAAGTGTTGCGAACCGGCCACCCTTGGAGGTGGCCGGCTATGGGTCAGTTGCTAACCGGGCTCAGACGCAGCAGATGGATGCGGCGGCTGTCTGCGTTGAGTACGCGGAAGCGGAATTCGCCGATCTGGGTGACTTCATTGCGCTTGGGCAGGTGCCCGAAGGCGCTCATCACCAGGCCGCCGACGGTGTCGAATTCGTCATCGGAGAATTCGGTGTCGAAGGCTTCGTTGAAGCTTTCGATTGGGGTCAGCGCCTTGACCAGGAAATCGCCGGAGGGCAGCGGTTTGACGTAGCTGTCTTCTTCCACGTCGTGCTCGTCTTCGATATCGCCGACGATCTGCTCCAGCACGTCCTCGATGGTCACCAGGCCGGCAACGCCGCCGTATTCATCGATCACCACGGCCATGTGGTTGTGGTTGGCGCGGAACTCACGCAGCAGCACGTTAAGGCGCTTGGACTCGGGCACGAAGGTGGCCGGGCGCAGCAGGTCCTTGATATTGAAGTTGGGTTGTTCGCCCGAGAGGATCAGCGGCAGCAGATCCTTGGCCAGGAGGATGCCGATGACATCGTCGAGGCTCTCGCCCACCACCGGGTAGCGTGAGTGCGCGGCTTCGATGATCGAGGGCAGAAATTCCTTGGGCGTCTGGTTGGCCTTGATGCTCATCATCTGTGAGCGCGGCACCATAATGTCGCGAACCTGCAGGTCGGCGACCTGAATTGCACCTTCGACGATGGCCAGTGCTTCGCTGTCGAGCAGCTTGTTCTGATGCGCTTCGCGCAGCACTTCCAGCAATTCCTTGCGGTTTTTCGGCTCATGAGCAAAAGCCTGGGTCAGTCGGTTAAACCAGGACTTCTGCTCGTTGCTCGATCGGTCTTCGCTCATGGTGGTTACTCAGGAACCTTTTGTATTTTCGTTGAGGGGGATTATTCGTGGTCGGCGTAAGGGTCGGCGTGACCCAATTCGGCGAGCAATTCTCGTTCCAGCGCTTCCATCTCTTCGGCTTCCTCATCCTCGATGTGGTCGTAGCCGAGCAAATGTAGGCAGCCGTGGATCACCAGGTGCGCCCAATGCGCCTCGCTGGTTTTAGCTTGTTCCTGGGCTTCGCGCTCAACCACCGGCACGCAGATCACCAGGTCGCCCAAGAGCGGGATATCCAACATTTCGTCCGGCACATCGGCGGGGAAGGATAGTACGTTGGTGGCGTAATCCTTATGACGCCAGGTGTGATTGAGCTCGCGGGCCTCGGCTTCATCGACCAGGCGGATGGTCAGCTCGGAGTCGGCGGTGCGCTGGCGCAGGGCGATTTCGCACCAGGCGCGAAACTGCGCCTCGCTTGGCAGGGCGGCGGCGTCGCTGGCGATCTGTAGGTCAAGCTCAATCATGGCGCTGCGCCTTCGCGTCGAACGGTGCGTGGCTGGTTTCAAAGCGCTCGTAGGCTTCAACGATGCGCTGCACCAGTGGGTGGCGCACCACGTCTTTGGGGTTGAAGTGGGTAAAGCTGATGCCCGGCACGTCGCGCAATACTTCAATCACGTGGGTCAGGCCGCTTTTGGTGCCGCGCGGCAGGTCGATCTGGGTGATATCGCCGGTAATCACCGCCGTGGAGCCGAAACCAATCCGGGTAAGGAACATCTTCATCTGTTCCAGGGTGGTGTTCTGGCTTTCGTCGAGGATGATAAAGCTGTTGCTCAGCGTGCGGCCGCGCATATAGGCCAGTGGCGCTACTTCAATCACCTGTTTCTCGATCAGCTTGGCCACCTGCTCTACGCCGAGCATCTCGTACAGCGCGTCATATAGCGGGCGCAGGTAAGGGTCAATTTTCTGCGACAGGTCGCCGGGCAGGAAGCCCAGCTTTTCACCGGCTTCCACCGCTGGGCGCACCAGCAGGATGCGGCGAATCTGCTCACGCTCCAGGGCATCTACCGCGCAGGCCACCGCCAGGTAGGTTTTACCCGTACCGGCCGGGCCGATGCCGAAGTTGATGTCGTGATCGAGAATGGCTTTGACGTAGCGCTGCTGGTTGGCGCCGCGTGGGCGAATCATGCCCTTGCGGGTGCGCAGGGCGATGTTGGCTTCGACAACCGGGTTGCTCAGCTCTTCGACGCCAGACTCCTGTAGAAACAGGTGAACCATGTCGGGCGACAGCTCTGTGCTCTGGGTTTCGCGGTACAGGCGGCGCAGCACCTGCTCGGCAGCGGTGGTCTGGCCGGCACTGCCGACCAGTTCAAACTGGTTGCCGCGGTTGCGCAACTCAATGCCCAGGCGTGCCTCAATGAGGCGCAGGTGCTCATCAAGTTGGCCGCACAGGTTAGCGAAGCGGCGAGCCTCAAAGGGTTCAAGGATAAAGCGAAGTGGTTCTATGGGTGTGTTCAAGGTCGTGTGATGGCCGCCAGTCGGCTGGGGTAATGAAACGAAGAATAGCGCCAGCGGCTGCAAGGTGGAAGCACGCGCCGCTGGTGTATGTCGGACTTGACCGGCCGTAACCAAGGAAAGTCCGGGTATCGTCAGTTTTACTAGTCTTCCAAGGCCAATAGCGAGCTATTTCGCAAGCACATGCAGCAAAAGAGGCTGGCCCGGCCTTGGCGCAGTAGGGCCGTATTAAGCTCGACAAGCGCCTGAATTTTAGTGGGTTACCGCTTCACTCAGCAGCGTGCCGCGCAGCGAGTTGGGCATGGCTTCGTCGATATGCACATCAACGAACTGACCGATCAGGCGCGGGTTGTCACTGCGGAAGTTGACCACCCGGTTGCTTTCGGTGCGGCCTTGGAGCATGCCGGGGTCCTTCTTCGAGTAGTCGTTAACCAGAATGCGCTGCACAGTGCCTGCCATGCGCCGGCTGTTTTCGAAGCCTTGTTGGGTGATACGGTGCTGCAGCAAGGCCAGGCGTTGCTTCTTCAGTTCCATTGGGGTGTCGTCGGGCAGGTCGGCTGCCGGGGTGCCCGGGCGCGCGCTGTAGACGAAGGAGTAGCAGAAGTCGAAACCGACGTCCTCGACCAGCTTCATGGTCTGCTCGAAGTCTTTCTCGGTTTCCCCGGGGAAACCGACGATAAAGTCCGAACTGATCAGAATGTCCGGCACGGCCGCGCGCAGCTTGCGGATACGCGATTTGTATTCGAGTGCGGTGTGGTTGCGCTTCATGGCTGCCAGGATGCGGTCGGAGCCCGATTGCACCGGCAGGTGCAGGTATTTCACCAGCTCGGGAATCTCGGCGTGGGCCTGGATCAGTGCGTCGGAAAATTCCAGCGGATGGCTGGTGGTGTAGCGAATGCGATCGATGCCATCAATGGCAGCCACGGCGTACAGCAACTCGGCGAAATCAGCAATTTGCCCGCCCAGGGTCGCGCCACGGTAGCCGTTGACGTTCTGCCCCAGTAGGGTGACTTCACGCACGCCATGTTCGGCCAGGTGGATGATCTCACCCAGCACATCGGCCATGGGCCTGCTGACTTCTTCGCCGCGGGTGTAGGGCACCACGCAGAAGGTGCAGTATTTGCTGCAGCCTTCCATCACCGATACGTAAGCGCTAGGGCCGTCGACGCGGGGCTCGGGCAGGCGGTCGAATTTCTCGATTTCCGGGAAGCTGATGTCCACCTGAGCAACCTTGGTGGTGCGCGCGGCGTCGATCATTTCCGGCAGGCGGTGCAAGGTTTGCGGGCCAAAAACCACGTCAACGTAGGGCGCGCGACCAAGAATTGCCGCGCCTTCCTGGCTGGCGACGCAGCCGCCGACGCCGATTACCAGGTCTGGATTCTCCAGCTTCAGTTCACGCCAGCGGCCTAGCTGGGAAAACACCTTGTCCTGCGCCCGTTCACGGATCGAGCAGGTGTTGAGCAGGATGATGTCGGCATCGTCCGCATTATTGGTGATTTCCAGGGCTTGATGTTCGCCCAGTAGGTCGACCATGCGCGAGCTGTCGTACTCGTTCATCTGACAACCGTGGGTTTCGATATAAAGCTTTTTGGTCATGCGCACTCAACAAGGGTGATTCGACGAACCGCGCATTATAGAGGCCCACGCCTCGGGTTCCTAGCATTGGCTGCTCGGTGGCTATGCTATGATCCGCCCCCTTTAAATTAACCCATCGGTACGAACTGCATAGCCATGAGCAAGCGCGAACCCATCTACAAGGTGATTTTCCTCAACCAGGGTCAGGTGTACGAGATGTACGCCAAGCAGATCTTTCAAAGTGATCTGTGGGGCTTTCTGGAGGTGGAAGAGTTCGTCTTCGGCGAGCGCACCCAGGTGGTGGTCGACCCCAGCGAAGAAAAGCTCAAGGCGCAGTTTGACGGCGTGGTGCGCAGCTTTATCCCCATGCACGCGATTATCCGCATCGATGAAGTCGAACGCCTGGGTACACCGAAAATCAGTGAAGCCAAGGGCGGCGGCAATGTGATGCCGTTCCCCATGCCGATGCCGGATAAGTAAGCGTTTCGTACGGTAGTGGGCGTAGGGTGGATGTGGCGTTTACATCCACCACTGCTTGGCTGTAAGGGGATAGCTTCGCTTAGCCTGCGCGGCCCGCCTAGCGCCGCTACGGCAGCGGTGCGAACGGCGAGGTAAAGGTATCGGCGTTTTGCAACTCCAGCAGGTAGTTGCGGAAGATTTGCCCGAGTACCTGGCTGGCGATTTCCAGTTCGTTGCGTGGCATTTGCGCCGCGATCAGGTCGGCGCTGTCCATGGCTTCGTCCGAGCCATTTACGGCGGCCATTTTCAGCACGATATAAGCCTGTACGGCATTCGCCGGCACACCTTCACCGCGATAAAACATCATGCCCAAACGGTACTGCGAGGGTGCATGGCCTTGCAGCGACGCCTGCTCGAACCATCTCAGGGCTTGGCCCAAATCGCGTTCAACGCGCTTACCGTCGTAATAGAACTCGCCCAGCTCAAACTCAGCCTGCAGATCACCCTTGAGCGCCGCTTGTTCGCAGGCTTGCAGGGCGGCGGGCAGTTCTTCAGGGGCGGTGTTGAGGGAGCAGCTGCCAAGCGCTGGGATCAGCAAAGAGTTGCCGCTTGCCGAGGCGAGCAGTGGCAGCAGGAGCAACAGGCAGCCCAGAGACAGGGTGCGGCCGGTGCGTTTCATGAAAGTCCATTTACCTCAGATGCAAAACAGGCGATCAGGCTGGCCGCCAGGGCGCGGCGGCCGTCACATTATGAAATAAGCAATGAGGTTCTTACAAAGTCTTTACCGGGTTTTCTTCGCGCTTGCTGAGTTTTGCGCTGCCGGGCAGGTTCAGCAGCAGCCAGGCCAGCAGTGGATAAGCCGGCACCAGCAAGGCGTGGAACAGGTCAATGCGGCGCAGCGGGCCGATAACGCCCTCAGTGCCGACCGCCAGGCCGGCCAGTAAAAACAGCCCGACCACAGTGGTGGCGACCGCCAGGGGCATGCGCTTGGGCCACTGCACGGCGCCGGCATACATAATCAGCAGCAAGGTCGCCAGGTTGAGCAGCAGGCGGTAATCCTCCAGCTGGTTCATCTGCCGGAACAGTTCGAAGAAGGCGCACAGCCCGAGCAGGATGCGCCCCCAGTTCGCCCGGCTCCATTGCCAGCCACGGCCTAGGGCCAGGGCTGCGGCGCCGAGCAGCGGCAGGCCAAGAAAGCTGCTGGCTTGGCTTAGCCACAGGTGCGCAGCCTGCGCGCTGGGGTCGATACCAAAGCGAATCACCCCGGCGGCCGCCGCTGCAGCTGGCAAGAGAAACCCCAGCAGTGTGCAGAACAGCGCCGGCTGGTCGGCGTCACCATAGTGCTTGCGCGCCTTACCAACCACGATTGCGCAGGCCAGGCAGGCCAGTGCCAGAAGGCCGTCCGACAGTGCAGTGCTGTATTGCATTAGGCTTGCTTCAGCTCGGCGAAGGCGCGCTCGGCAGCGTCGAGGGTGATTTTCAACTCGGCATCACCGTGAGCGATGGAAGTGAAGCCCGCCTCGAAGGCGCTCGGCGCCAGGTAGACGCCGCCGTCCAGCATCAGGTGGAAGAAGCGCTTGAAGCGTTCGGCGTCGCTGGCCATCACATCCTCAAAGGTGACGATATCGTCGGCGCCGCTGAAATACAGACCGAACATGCCGCCGGCCTGGGTGGTGACGAATGGAATACCCGCCGCATCGGCGCGGTCTTGCAGGCCTTGCAGCATACGGCTGGTGTAGTCGGTCAGCTCGGCGTGGAAGCCTGGACGTTTGATCAGGCGCAGGGTGGTCAGGCCGGCGGCCATGGCCAGCGGATTACCTGAGAGGGTGCCGGCCTGGTAAACCGGGCCGAGCGGGGCGATGCAATGCATGATCTCGCGCTTGCCGCCGAAGCAGCCAACCGGCATGCCGCCGCCGATGATTTTGCCGAAGGTGGTCAAATCCGGAGTCACGCCGTAGTGCGCCTGAGCACCGCCGAGTGCAACGCGGAAACCGGTCATCACTTCATCGAAAATCAGCACCACGCCGTGTTTGTCGCACTGTTCACGCAGGCCCTGCAGGTAGCCCGGCGCAGGCGGCACGCAGTTCATATTGCCGGCCACTGGCTCGACGATGATGCAGGCGACGCTCGAACCGACTTCGCTGAGCATCTGCTCGACCGCCGCCAGGTCGTTGAACGGCAAGGTCAGGGTATGTTTGGCGAAGTCCGCCGGCACACCGGCCGAACTCGGCACGCCTTGTGTCAGTAGGCCGGAGCCGGCTTTCACCAGCAGGCTGTCGGAATGGCCGTGGTAGCAGCCTTCAAATTTGATGATGTTGTCGCGGCCGGTATAACCACGGGCCAGGCGGATGGCGCTCATGGTCGCTTCGGTGCCGGAGCTGACCATGCGCACCATTTCCATCGACGGCACGAGGCTGCACACCAAGTCAGCCATCTCGGTTTCCATGGCGGTCGGTGCGCCGTAGGACAGGCCGTGCTGCAGCTGGTTGCGCACTGCGTCGAGCACATCCGGGTGGCTGTGGCCGAGGATCATCGGGCCCCAGGAACCGACGTAATCCACATAGCGCTTGTCGTCTTCATCGGTGACGTAGGCGCCTTCGGCGTGTTTGAAAAACAGTGGCGTGCCGCCGACGCTTTTGAAGGCGCGCACCGGCGAATTAACGCCGCCGGGGATGTGTTTCTGGGCTGCAGTGAACAAGGTTTCGGAGCGGGACATATAAAAGCCTCTCAACTGTTGAAGCGGGGCGAGCTGGGTCGCCCCTCGAACAATTAGTGACGGCCTGCCACGGATGGCGGCCAGCATTCGGGCAGCGTGGCTGCGCGACGTTAAAAAGAGTGCAGCGCCATTATTTAGCCGCGAACAAGGCACTAAAGGCGCGGGCGCGTTGCTCGACTTCAGCCGCCGAGTCGGCGCCAAACAAGCCGTGCACCACCGCGACCATGCTGGCGCCATGGGCAATCAGTGCCGGTGCGGTGTCCAGGGTCACGCCGCCGATGGCGACAATCGGCAGGTTGATCTTGGCTTTCGCTGCGGCCAGCAGTTCGACGTTCGCGCTGGGTGCGCCCGGCTTGGTGGTGGAATTGAAGAAGCGGCCAAAGGCGACATAACTGGCACCTTCTTTGGCGGCGGCTTCGGCCAACTCCAGCTGAGCGTGACAGGTGCCGCCGATGATCGCTTGGCGCCCAAGCAAGGCGCGGGCGACGGACAGCGAGCCGTCGCTTTGCCCCAAGTGCAGGCCAACACCCAAGCGCGCGGCCAGCTCGGCGTCGTCATTGATGATTAACGCGGCGCCGTAACGGTTGCACAGCTCGCGCAGGGCCTCGGCCTCGCGCAGGCGGCGGGCCTCATCAATAGATTTATCGCGGTACTGCAGCAGCTTGGTGCCGCCTTTGAGTGCCGCCTCGACATACGGCAGCAGCTTGCCGGCGAGCAGTTGGCTGTCGGTGATGGCATACAGGCCACGCAGTTTCATCGGGTACTCCATCTGCTGCTTTCTATTAATAAGCATCCAGCGGCAAGCGACGCGGAATGTATTGGCCATGGCCCGGCTGTTCGGCGTCGCGCAGGGTGCGCCAGGTGTAATCAAGGGCAAACTGTACGGCGCTTACCAATTCCTGGCCCAGGGCTAGGCGGCCGGCCAGGGTGCTGGCCAGGGTGCAGCCAGAGCCATGGTAGCTGCCGGGTAAGCGCTGGCAGACAAAGGTGTGGCGGCTGCCGTCACGGCTGTACAGGCGGTTGTGCACTTCGTGCTCGTCGCCGTGGCCGCCGGTGATCAGCAGGTGCTGGATATACGGCAGCAGTTTCTCGGCACATTCATCGGCCGTGCCTTCGGGCAGCTCGGCGAGGATGCGGGCTTCTGGCAAGTTAGGTGTGGCAATGGTTGAGACGGCGAACAGGCGCTCGCGCATGGCGTAACCGACCTCATCCTTACCCAGTGCGCCGCCGCCGCCAGCACGCAGCACGGGGTCGCAGACCAGCGGAATGCCCGGCAGGCGCTGCATGATCTCCAGCACGGTTTCGACCATCTCAACCGAGCCGAGCATGCCCAGCTTGACGGCTTCAACCGGCAGGTCGTTGATCACCGCATTGGCCTGGGCCAGCACCCAGTCGCGGTCAAGCACGCGAAAGTCGGAAACATTGACGGTGTCCTGCACGGTCAGCGCGGTCACGGTTGGTGCGGCGTGACAGCCTTGGGCGAGCAGGGCTTCGATATCGGCTTGCAGGCCTGCACCACCACTTGGGTCATGACCAGACATGCACAGCACTACGGGGCGAGAAGTAGGCATTTTCATGGTGCGCGAGCTTACCACCAAACGGTTCAATGCAGCCCCCGAAACGCCAGCAAAGCTTACCTGATGGACGATCTGTCGCATGCCGGCGGAGCGAGTCCCGCTGAGCCAGCACCGCACGAAAAAGGCGAAGTCGTTGCGGTTTTCCTTGGGCTGGGGCGCAAATGCCTATGATAAAGTGCCGATCTTCTGAATACCTGCCCCAGCGGCGCTGCATGGCGTTATGGGCTTACCCTGGCTGAGCCGCATGCACTACATCCTTCTTTGTTTTTTTATGCTGGTGCCAGGGCTGGCCGGGGCACTGGTTTTTGACGAAAACACCCGCAGCCTGCCACTCGGCAAAGCCATGTGGGTATTCGAGGATGTTCGCGGCGATGCCAGCATCGAGGACATCACCTCGCCAGCCTTGGACGCCAGTTTTCGCCAGCACAATAAAGGCGTACTAAACGCCGGCTATTCGCGCTCGGTGTTCTGGCTGCGCCTTGACCTGGAATACCGTCCGCAGCAGGAAACAGGCGCGCAGCCGTGGTTGCTGGAATTAGCCTATCCACCGCTTGATCATCTGCAGCTGTATCTGCCTGATGCCCAGGGGCGTTATCAGCTGAGCCAGAGCACAGGCGATGCCTTGCCGTTTTCCAGCCGCGCAATCAAACAGCACAACTATGTGTTCGAGCTGAAGTTGCCGCCGGCGCAGCCGCAACGTATTTACTTGCGCTTGGCAAGCCAGGGCTCAATTCAGGCACCGCTGACGCTCTGGGCGCCCACGGCCTATTTGGAAGAGCAACCCGCGCGGATTTATGTGCTGGGCATCATCTACGGCGTGCTGCTGGTGATGCTGATCTACAACCTGTTTATCTTCCTCAGCGTGCGCGACACCAGCTACCTGTATTACATCCTTTATATCGCCTCGTTCGGCTTCTATCAGTTGTCGGTCAACGGTGCGGCGATTGAATACTTCTGGCCTAACAGCCCCTGGTGGGCGAATGCGGCGACGCCTTTCCTGATTGGTGCGTCGGCGCTGTTTGGCTGTCAGTTTGCGCGCAGCTTCCTGCATACCGCCGAGCACAGCCCCTGGGTGGATCGCGCCTTGTTGCTGATGATGGCCTCGGGTGTGCTGGTGATGACGCTGGCGCTGACGGTCAGCTATGCGCTGTCGCTGCGCCTGGCCACTTACCTGGCGCTGGGCTTTACCGTGGTGATTTTCAGTGCCGGTATCCTTGCCTGGATACGCGGCATGCGTGTGGCGCGTTATTTCATCTTCGCCTGGACGGCCTTTCTCGCCGGCGGAGTGATCAACACCCTGATGGTGTTGGGCTACCTGCCGAATATGTTTCTCACCATGTATGCCAGCCAGATCGGCTCGGCGCTGGAAGTGGGCCTGCTGTCGCTGGCACTGGCTGATCGAATTAACGCGATGAAGGAAGAGCGCGCCCGTATCCTGCAGGAAGCCGGCCTCAAGCTTGAAGCCCTCAACCAGGAGCTGGCCAACAGCAACCGCTTGAAAGATGAGTTTCTTGCCACCGTCACCCACGAGTTGCGCACGCCGATGAATGGGGTGATTGGCTCGCTGGAACTGATGCACATGCTCGACATTGACGGCGAGCTGGCGCATTACCAGCGCACGGCCGCGAGCTCCGCGCGCGACATGATGCGCATGGTCAATGACATTCTGACCCTCACCGAGTTGCAGGCCGGCCGGCTCTACCCGCGGCGGGAGCCGTTCAGCCTGCGCGGCTTGTTTGACGGTGTGCGTGCGCAGTACGCGCCGCGTGCCGAAGAAAAAGGTCTGCGCTTTGTTCTGGATGTCGATGACAGCCTGCCCGACACCGTAGAGGGCGACGCCAGCAAGTTGCTGCAGAGCCTCAATTGTTTGTTGGATAACGCCATCAAATTCACCCCGTACGGTGAGGTGCAGGTGCGGGTCAGTCGCGCTGGCACGGCGCGCGATAACCTGCCACTGCGTATCGAGGTGATCGACAGCGGGGTGGGCTTTACTTCGCCCGCCGATGACCAGCTGTATCAGCGCTTCCAGCAGTTGGACGGCTCAATGACCCGCGAATACGGCGGCCTGGGTATCGGTCTGGCGATTTGCCGGCAGCTGGTGGATCTGCTGGGCGGTGACCTCAGCCATGAGTCCTGCCCAGGCCAAGGCAGTCGTTTTCGCCTGGAGCTGCCGCTGGCGTTGCCGATACCGGCAGCCGCGCCGGCAGTGGTCATCCCGCGTACCAGCGGCCCGGCGCTGCGTCAGCCCGAGCAATGCACCGTGCTGGTGGCAGAAGACAATGCGATCAACCAGCTGGTCACCCGTGGCATGTTGCTCAAGCTGGGTTATCAGGTGCGCACCGCCGATAACGGCGCTGAAGCCCTGGAAGTGCTGCGCAGCGAGACCATCGACGCGGTGCTGCTCGATTGCCAGATGCCGGTGATGGACGGTTTCGCCACCTGCCGCGCGCTGCGCAACTTGCCCGGCTGCCAGCTGCTGCCGGTGCTGGCGATTACCGCTCACAGCCACAGCGGCGACCGCGAGCGCTGCCTGGCTGCCGGCATGAGCGACTACCTGGCCAAGCCGGTGAAGTTTGAGCAGCTGCGCAATCTGTTGCGCGACTGGGTGCTCTGCCGCGAGCCCTGATCGCTTGCGTTGTATATGCCAGTGGCTGGCCAATATGCCTGCTGTTGTGCCCGGAACCGCTCTTTAGCCAAACTCTGAATCCTGATTCACTTAAGTAATAGTGAATCAGGATTCAGACCATGGCCTATCGCACCACCGCTACCCGTATCAACCTCGATCAGGCGCTGCGTGAGCGCATCATCAGCGCTGCGCTGGCGCGCGTGGTTGAGGGCGGGTTTGCCGCGCTGACCATGCAGGCGCTGGCCGAGGATGTCGGTATTGCCACCGGTAGCCTGTACCGCCATTTCAGCAGCAAGGGCAGCCTGTCAGCCGAGGTTTTTGCCGTGGCCAGTCAGCGTGAAGTCGATGCGTTGGCGGTAACCGTGCGCGAGCATGGCAGCCCTGTGCAGCGCCTGGCTGCCGGGGTTGAGCGCTTTGCGGCACGCGCCTGGCACAGTCGCCAATTAGCCTTTGCCCTGATTGCGGAACCGGTTGAGTCCGAAGTGGACGAGCAGCGCTTGCTCTACCGCGAAGCCTACGCCGACCTGTTCGTCGAATTGCTGCAGGAAGGCGCCGCGCAGGGCGTGTTTCGCGTGCAGCAGATCAACCTGGTCGCCGCCTGCCTGGTCGGTGCCATCGCCGAAGCCCTGGTCGGCCCACTGTCGCCGCCCGCGCGAGCGGCCCGCGAAGCCGGTTATCCCGCCCCCAGCCTGGCTGAAGTCAGTCAGGCCCTGGTCACTTTTTGCCTACGCGCCGTGGGCGCCCCACTGCCCGAAGAGGAGCCTCAGCCATGAATGCCAGTCAACATGCCGAAACCCATGACGTGTTCAATCAGGTGCCGCCGCTAGATGGCGCCAACCTGTACCGCGTCGACCTGCCGCTGCAGGAGTGGAGCAAACGCTTCGGCGGCGGTTGGGCCGAGCAGCGCCTGGATGTGTATGGGGCGCTGGCAGGCGGCGAGTTGATGGCCGCCGGTTTTCTCGCCAATGAAAACAAGCCGATATTCAAAAGTCATGATCGTTATGGTCATCGCGTTGATCTGGTCGAATTTCACCCGGCTTATCACCAGTTGATGAGCGCGGCTATTGAGCATGGTTTGCCCTCCATGCCCTGGACCGATCCGCGTGCCGGCGCTCAGGTGGCGCGCGCTGCCTTGAGTTACCTGCACAGCCAGGCCGAAGCCGGCAGCGGTTGCCCGTTGACCATGACCTTCGCCAGCGTGCCCGCGCTCAAGCTGCAGGCCGATGTGGCCGAGAAGTGGCTGCCGAAAATTCTTTCCACCCAGTACGACCCGCGCAATCTGCCGATTGAGCAGAAAACCGGCGCGACCATCGGCATGGCCATGACCGAGAAGCAGGGCGGCACCGATGTGCGCGCCAACACCACCCGTGCCTACCCGGTGGGTTTGGGTGGTCCCGGTCAAGCTTATGAACTGATCGGTCACAAGTGGTTCTGCTCGGCGCCGATGTGCGATGCCTTCCTGACCCTGGCCTACACCACCAAAGGCCTGACCTGCTTTCTGCTGCCACGCCACCGCCCGGACGGCACGCGCAACGAGTTCTATATCCAGAGCCTGAAAAACAAGCTGGGCAACTGGTCGAACGCCTCCAGTGAAGTGGAGTTTCGCGGCGCGCTGGCCTGGATGGTCGGCGAGGAGGGCCGTGGCGTGCCGACCATTATCGAGATGGTCGCGCTGACCCGCTTCGACTGCATGATCGGCTCCAGCGCATTGATGCGTCAGGCCCTGACTCAGGCCGCGCACCACTGCGCCCATCGACAGGTGGGCGGCCGGGTACTCAGCGAACAGCCGCTGATGCAGAACGTACTGGCCGACCTGGCCCTGGAAAGCGAAGCGGCCCTAGCGCTGACCCTGCGCATGGGCAAGGCGCTGGACAACCCGCTTGACGAGCAGGAGGACAAGTTCGCCCGTCTGGTCACCGCCGTAGGCAAATATTGGATCTGCAAACGGGCGCCGGCGATGATCAATGAAGCCGCCGAATGCATGGGTGGCGCCGGGTATGTCGAGGAGACCATCCTGCCGCGTCTGTACCGCGAAGCACCGGTCAACTCGACCTGGGAAGGCTCAGGCAACGTGCAATGCCTGGACGTGCTGCGCGCGCTGTCCAAGGAGCCGGGCGTGCTCGATGCGTTGTTTAGCGAGTTGGGCGACGGTCATGGCGATGCGCGCCTCAAGGCGCATATCGCCAAGCTACAGGCGGATTTCTGCGACACCGCCGATATCCAGTACCGCGCCCGCCAGCTCACCGAAGACGTAGCCCTGGCGCTGCAAGCCAAGCTGCTGCTGGAGGCCGGTAACTCGGTGGTAAGCGACGCCTTTATCGTCAGCCGCCTGGGCGGGCAGGGCGGACGGGTCTACGGCACCTTGCCGCGCGGTATCGATGCCGACGCGCTGGTTGCACGCAGCACGCCGCATTTGATCTAGGGCGTTTGCGTTGCCGACACGGGCTGACGGGCCTGCGTTGCGCTTGAGCCTTGAGCCCGGCCTCTGCGCCGGGCTCTGTCATTTCTCGCTGCTGGCGGGTAAGGTGGCCGCCGATGGTTCCGCAGCGTGTTACGCGAGTGGATGAAAAGGGAACATGGTGGGTACTGCAACCGGTACCGAAGCCATGGCTGCCCCCGCAACTGTAAACGGTGAGCGACGCCCCGATGCCACTGGCCGTAAGGCTGGGAAGGCGGGCGACGCGTCAAACCGTGAGCCAGGAGACCTGCCATCGACGCCGGGCACTGATGCCCAATCCCTCAATCCAGATCATCGCGCGGTGGGCGCGGTACAGGAATCTTTATGCACATCGAACCAGAAGTCGTTACGGGCGCCAAACTCTTCCTCAGTTATGCAACCGCCGCAGGCGCCTTTGGCCTTACCGCCAAGCTTGCCCTTGATAGCATTCGCAGCAACGGCGGTGTCGCTGCCCTGGCGCTGCGCAGCCTGCTCACCACCGCACTGGTGTTCTGCTTCTTCGAGGTCTTTCCGCATCATGCGGTGGGGGTTTCCGAGGTGCACCTGATCCTCGGCTCAACCCTGCTGCTGCTGTTCGGCGCGGGTGCCACGGCGATCGGCCTGGCTGTGGGGTTGTTGTTGCAGGGGCTGCTCTTCGCTCAGTTTGACCTGCCGCAGTACGGCATGAACGTCACCACGCTGTTGGTGCCGCTGTGGGCTATCAGCCTGCTGGCCAAGCGCATCATTGCGCCGGGTACCGCCTATGTGGACCTCTCCTATAAGCAGGCGCTGGCGCTGTCGACGGCCTATCAGGGCGGTATTGTTGCCTGGGTGGCTTTCTGGGCGGTTTATGGCAACGGCTTCTCCAGCGACAACCTGGCGGCCGTGGGCAGTTTCGGCCTGGCCTACATGAGCGTGATTTTGCTTGAACCGCTGGTTGATCTGGGTGTGCTGGCTGCTGCCAAAGCGTTCTCGGCTTATAGCCGTGGCCCGTTGTTCAATGCGCGTCTGCACCAGCCGGCCTAACGAGTCGGCTGCAAGCTGCAGTCGCCCGCTGCGGTTTCTGCAGCGTCCGTCGGGCGCAGGTGGCTAATCCCCTGCGCCCCTTACCTGCTACTGCTGCCAGCCAGCACCTCCCGGCGCGACAGCGCTGTTGTCGCCCTCGCTTTTTAGGCGCTCTCGCCGTTCGGGCATGACGCTGCAAGCGTTGCCTGATCATCCTTCGGCATTGCTCAAATGTCCTGTTTAGACCACGCCGCGCTATCGCCAATGCGGCGGCTCAGGGCAAGATAGGGCCGATTGCGATCAGCCTGGAAGGTGCCTTGTGAATACGTATTCTGATGACTTTGTTGTCGCTAATAGCGCTGAAGAGGCGGTGGATCGTCTGGCCGCATTGCATCTGCACGCAACCAGCGGCTTGAGTGCTGCGCTCAAGCGTTACTTGAAAGAGCGGGTCAAACCCGATGCTGCCGAGCAGAGTCAGTTCCGTTACCCCGAATTACGCCTGACCTACCTGTGTCAGGGCGAAGTGCCAACCACCGTTCGCGCCTACGCCAAAGTGCAAGTGCCAGGCACCTACAGCGTGACCGTCACTCATCCGGCGGCGTTTCGTAAGTACCTGCTGGAGCAGCTGCGCCCACTGATGAACGATTTCACCGTGCGCGTTGAGGTGGGCGTCAGTCAGCAAAATATTCCCTATCCCTACGTGGTCGAGCAGGGCGATGAATTAGCCGGTTCCGGGGTGACGGCAGCGGAACTGGCGCGGGTATTCCCCAGCACCGATCTATCCGCCGCCACTGACGGCATTGCCGACGGTCTGTGCGACTGGGAACACACCGACCCGCTGCCGCTGGCGCTGTTTGACGCCGCGCGGGTGGACTTCTCTTTGCGCCGTCTGGTGCATTACACCGGCAGCGACTGGCGGCATGTGCAGCCCTGGATTCTGCTGACCAACTACCACCGCTACGTTGACCAGTTCATCCGTCACGGCCTGGACATGCTGGTGGGGGAGTCGCGGTTTACCCGCATGGTGCTGCCGGGCAACGTGGTGATTGAGCGCGGCATGGCCGAAGGCGAGATGCAGGCGATCATCGAGAACGTCATCTGGCACCGTTACCAAATGCCGGCCTACCACCTGCAGGCGGATGACGGCCACGGCATTACCTTGGTCAATATCGGCGTCGGCCCGTCCAACGCGAAGAACATCACCGACCACCTGGCCGTGCTGCGCCCGCATTGCTGGCTGATGATCGGCCACTGCGGGGGGCTGCGTCAGTCGCAGACCATTGGCGACTATGTGCTGGCCCACGCCTACATGCGCCGCGACGGTATTCTTGATCGCGTGTTGCCGCCGCATATTCCGCTGCCGGCCCTGGCCGAAGTGCAGCAAGCCTTGCAGGCCGCCGCGCGGCAGGTTACCGGTGAAGACGGTGACGAACTGAGAAAACGCCTGCGCACCGGCACCGTGTTGACCTATGACGACCGCAATTGGGAGCTGCGCTGGGCGCAGGAACGCCCGCTGATTAACCTGTCCCGCGCGGTGGCGGTGGACATGGAAAGCGGCACCATTGCCGCGCAAGGCTATCGCCTGCGGGTGCCCTACGGCACCTTGCTTTGTGTCTCGGATAAGCCGCTGCACAGCGAGATCAAACTCCCCGGCGCGGCGGGTGCATTTTATGAGCGGGCGGTGACCCAGCACCTGCAGATCGGCATCACCGCGCTCGACCTGATGCGCAACCAGCTCAACTCGCTGCATTCACGCAAGCTGCGCAGCTTTGACGAGCCGCCGTTCCGCTAGCGTGGTGTTTTGCATAAAAAAGCCCGAGGTTTATGCCTCGGGCTTTTTTAGTTCAGCTCCGCTTATTTACGCGCATCGAGCACCACGCGGTAGCGCGCTTTACCGCTGCGCAGGTGGTCGATGGCCTCGTTGACGTTGCTCATGGGGAAGTGCTCGACCTGCGGCACGATCTGATGGCGGGCGCAGAATTCGAGCATTTTCGCCATATTCGCCGGTGAGCCGACGGGCGAGCCGGAGAGGCTCTTCTGTTTCGGGATCAGGTTGAACACGTGCACGGGAATGGCGCTCGGCACAATGCCGACAAAATGCAGCCGGCCTTTGCCGCCGAGGGTGCCGATCATGGCTGTCCAGTCGAGGTCCGCGCTGGCGGTTACCAGAAGGAAATCCAGGCTGCCGGCGATCGCTTTCAGTGCCGCGCTGTCGGTGGAGGCCACCACCTTGTGTGCGCCCAAGCGTTTGGCTTCTTCCTGTTTGTTCAACGACGAGGTGAAGGCGGTGACGTCGCAGCCCCAGGCATTGAGAAAGCCCAGCGCCAGGTGGCCAAGGCCGCCGATGCCGACCACGCCGACTTTATCAGTGGGCTTTACGTTGAAATCCAGCAGCGGGCTGAACACCGTGGAGCCGGCGCAAAACAGCGGGCCGACCAATGCTGGGTCGAGGCCGTCCGGCAGCGGGATGGCCCAGGCCCAGTGGCTGCGCAGGCGGTCGGCAAAACCGCCGTTGCTGCCAACAATCGTCGGTTTAACGGTGCCGCACAGTTGGTGTGCGCCTTCCATGCACGAGCTGCAATGCATGCAGCTGCCCTTGTACCAGCCGATGCCCACCCGCTGGCCGAGCTTGAGGCCGCGCGCATGCTCACCCAGGCGCACCACGGTGCCGACCACTTCGTGGCCAGGAATAAACGGGTAGCGGGTCATGCCCCATTCGTTGTCGATCATCGACTGGTCGGAGTGGCAGATGCCGCAGTACTCCACGGCCACTTCAACCTCTTCAGCGCCCAGTGGGCCGGGATCATAGCTATATGCCTCAAGGGCCGCGCCGGGGGCTTTAGCGGCCCAGCCTGTGAACGTATCAACAACGGATGCGGACGAACTCATGATGAGGGCCTCTAGGAAGAAAACAGAACCAAGCCAGCATAGCTGGGTCTGCTTGAGCCATGTGCATGGATAAGTCAGGCTGATAGTTGCACGGTGGCCTCGGTTACACTGCTCGCTTCCCGCTCGCATTGTTGGATTGTTCATGCCCCGCCCGTCACGCCCTGCTGCCCCACGCCGCGTCTCCGATAAGCCTGCTGTGCGCCGAGTGGCCAAGGCGCCGCCGGCTGAGCCGCGTTTGCTGCTGCTGAATAAACCCTTCGACGTGTTGACCCAGTTCAATGACGAACAAGGCCGTGCGACTCTCAAAGACTTTATCGACGTGCCGGGTGTTTATCCGGCCGGGCGCCTGGATCGCGACAGCGAAGGTTTGCTGCTGCTGACCAATGACGGCGGCCTGCAGGCACGCATCGCCGACCCCAAGCACAAGCTGGCGAAAACCTATTGGGTGCAGGTGGAAGGCGAGCCGACTGAGGCGCAGGTGCAGCAGTTGCGTGATGGCGTGCAACTAAATGACGGCCCAACCCTGCCGGCCGAAGCGCGGCTGCTGGATGAGCCGCAGCTGTGGGAGCGCCACCCGCCGGTGCGCTTTCGTAAAAGCATTCCCACCGCCTGGCTGGAACTGGTGATTCGCGAGGGGCGTAATCGTCAGGTGCGGCGCATGACCGCTGCCGTTGGCTTGCCGACCTTGCGCTTGGTGCGCGTGGCCATTGGCCCGTTCAGCCTGGAGGGCTTGCAGCCGGGGCAATGGCGTGAGGTGCCGGCCCGGCTGGATTGATCAGTAGCCGGCCTTGATCACAGCGATGCCTTTGTCCAGCACCTCATTCCATGCGTTGCGGGTTTCGCTGCAGTATTGCGGGTCATGTTCGCCAATGGTCACCAGCAGCGCTTGCTGCCAGAGGTCATAAAGCCCTGGGCGAATGTCCATTGCTGCGCGTGAGTGGCTGCAGCCGAGTGCGCGCAGCTTGGTGTCGGGCAGGCCGCGTGCGTGCATCACCAAGTTGAGAATGCCCTGACGCAAGAGCAACTTCTGCCCGCTCATTTCGGTGTTGACGAACTTCTCACGCACCTCTGACGAGCTGGCGAGGAAGTGTCGGTAAAAGCTGTCGAAAAAGTCCGGGCTGGCGCAGCAGCGCCCGTAGCTTTGCATCACGCGGTCGGTGGCCTTCATGCGTTCTCCAGAAAAAGGCTGTCCGGGCCGCATGGTGATGCGGCCGCGAGTCAAGGAAGTAGGGGGGCGGTTAGACGCCTTCCAGGCCTGCAATGACAAAAGATTTGATGATAAAGCCCAGTACGCCCAGGCCCAGGGCAAGGAACAGGATCATGGTGCCGAAGCGGCCCGCCTTGGACTTTTTCGCCAAGTCCCAGACGATAAACGCCATAAACAGCACCAGGCCGCCAACCAAGACGGTCATCATCAGTTCTTCAAACAGCTCAGTTTCCATCGCAACCTCGTGTGGCAAAAGCGGGCTGTGCCGCCGGCTGGGGCGGGAGGTGGGCGATGCGTTTTTATAGGTTGAGCGCAAGGCTCTTATGGGCGGGTCGCACAAGGCACAGCAATATGCCGGCGATTATACGCCGTTGCTGCTGTGCGCCGCGATGTGCGTTTCGCCGTAAAGCGTGATCAGCCACGCAGGTGCTGCAGCGGCAGCTGCGTGCTGGAAAGAATTTGCTGCAGCACGAAGCTGGAGCGCACGCTGGAAACCCCCTCGATCCGGGTGAGGGTGCCGAGTAGCAGCTTCTGGTAGTGATCCATGTCGGGTACCACCACTTTCAGCTGATAGTCGGCGTCCATCCCAGTGACCAGGCAGCATTCGAGCACTTCCGGGCATTTACGAATTTCGGCCTGGAAATGTTCGAAGCGCTCCGGCGTGTGCCGATCCATGCCGATCAGCACGTAGGCCGAGAGCGTCAGGCCCAATTGTTTGCGATCGAGCAGGGCAACCTGGCCGAGGATATAGCCGTCGTCCTGCAGTTGTTTGACCCGGCGTGAGCAGGGCGAGGGCGACAGGCCGATGCGTTCAGCCAGGTCCTGATTGGACAGGGTGGCGTCGCGCTGCAATTCAGCGAGGATGTTCAGGTCGTAGCGGTCAAGTCTGTTCATCTAAGCCACGCTTTCGTTTTTGAATTGCTGTAAATAATGCTCTTGTAGTTATTAATTGCGCAAGTGGTCGCTATATCAGCAATATTCGCAATCTTTCGCTGCGTCGTCAGGCGTAAGCTTTACCTCAACTTCAAGGCCCGGACGATACGTCCACCCGCCTCGCCCAATCAGGTGAGCGGTCGCCGCCGATCCCACCGGATCGTCACGGCACCCGGGTCCGCACTGCCCAATCAGGCGTGCGAAGAAAAGGCGTTATCATCGCCACAATGACGGATACGCAAAAAAGGGGAAGGCCTGCAGGCCTTCCCCTTTTTTGTGTCCGCCATCCTTGGCGTACACCCTGCGGGCCGTCGCTGCGCGACGTCAAAAATTGCGCCAGGCAATTTTTTGTTACCTGTTCGTTGCTCCTTACTGGGCAGTCGTGTGCTCGACCACGCTGCTGGGGTCGGCGTGTACCAGCACTTCGGCGCGGGGGAATTCGCGGCGGATCGCTGCTTCAACCTGATCGCACAGGCTATGGGCCTGTTGCAGGCTCAGCTCGCCCGGCAGCTCCACATGCAGCTGCACGAACCAGTGGGTGCCGGACAGCCGCGTGCGTAAATCATGCACGCCCAAGACGCCAGGCACAGCGCAGGCCAGGCCGTGCATGTGTGCGCTGATGTGCGGGTCGAGTTCTTTATCCATCAGCACCGTGGCTGCTTCGCGGGCAATGCTGATGGCGCTCCAGAAGATATACAGCGCAATGCCGATGCCGAAGATCGCATCCAGTTGTGGCCAGCCGTAGCTTGCCAGTATCAGCGCCAGGAGGATGCTGCTGTTGAGCAGCAGGTCTGAACGGTAATGCAGCGAGTCGGCGCGAATCGCCGTGGAGCCGGTCAGCTTGACCACGTGGCTCTGAAATAGCAGCAGGCCGATGGTCATCGCCAGCGATAAGAGCATCACCGCGATGCCCAGAGCCGGCGCGCCAATTGGCTCTGGGTGCAACAGGCGATCAATGGAGTGACTGCCTACCAGCAACGCGCTGGCGCCGATAAACAGCGCCTGACCCAAACCGGCCAGAGCTTCGGCTTTACCGTGACCGTAGCGGTGATCTTCATCGGCCGGGCGCAGGGCGTAGTGCACGGCGAGTAAGTTAAGCAGCGAGGCCGCGCCATCGAGCAGCGAGTCGGTCAGCCCCGCTAACAGGCTGACCGAGCCGCTAAGCCACCAGGCAATGGCTTTAGCCAGCGCCAGGGTGAGTGCTGTTGCCAGGGCGGCGAAGGTCGCCAGGCGCATCAGGCGGGCATGTTGCGGCTGTATGTTCACGGACGATCCAGAAGGTGCCTGTAAAAGGGCAGAGCCTATTTTCAACGCAGCAGGGCCGACGCGCAGCTGATCGTCGGCAGGTTACTAGGCTGTTGGGCGCAGACCATAGGCTGCCAACTGCTCGGCGCTGCCACTGTGCTGGATCAGGCGTGGGTCATCCAGTGGCAGGCTTTGGCCCGCCTGTACTTCAATCAGCGCCTTGAGCGTGGCGGCGTCAATCTTGCCGTCAGCATCCACCACATTCTGCAAGTCTTGCGGGTCAACCTGCGCGGTCTTGCCGCCGGGCAGGTAGATCGCGCCGGTGGTGAAGTCGATACCAAAGGCGATCAGCCCCGGAATCACGAAAAAGAGGATGCCGATTGCATTGAGCCCGGCTACCACAGGGTCGATACGGCCTTCGATCTGGCCGCGGCGTTCCGGAAAGAACAGGGTGCCGCAGGCAGTCAGTTGAGTGAGCAGCGCGGCGACGATAAGGCCACCGATAACGCGGGTTTGAGTGCGCATTGAACATCTCCATGGAAAAAGTGGCGCAACTATACCAATGCCTGTGTCGCAATGCCGTTGCGTCAGGCGCTGCTGCTGCATTTCTTGCGAAGCAATGCCTGCAACTGAGACAGCACCAATGCTCTACAGGTTCGCCGTTATAATCCTGCGCCTTGAATGGAGTCCGCATGAATTCCCTGCCAATCGATGTGCTGTTGCCTGAGTTGTGCCAGGCCCTTGCCCTGCGTGATGAAGCGGTGCTGGAAGCGCCGCCCGGTGCCGGCAAGACCACCCGTGTGCCGCTGGCGCTGCTGACCCAGCCCTGGCTGGCCGGGCAGACCATCATCATGCTTGAGCCACGCCGGCTGGCAGCGCGTGCTGCGGCCGAGCGTTTAGCCCGCGAGCTAGGCGAGGCGGTGGGGGAAACCGTCGGTTACCGCATCCGCCTGGACAGCAAGGTCGGCCCGCGTACCCGTATCGAGGTGGTCACCGAAGGCATCCTGGCGCGGCGGCTGCAGGATGACCCGGCGCTGGAAGGCGTCGGCCTGGTTATATTCGATGAATACCACGAGCGCAGCCTGGATGCGGACTTGGCGTTGGCGCTGTGCCTGAATGGCCGGGCGATGTTCCGTGGCGCGGACTCCGGCGAGCTGCCGCTGAAGGTGTTGCTGATGTCGGCGACCCTAGAGGGAGAGCGGCTGGCGGGCCTGCTCGGTGATGCGCCGGTGCTGCGCAGCGAAGGGCGCATGTTTCCGGTGGATATCCGCTGGGGCGCGCCCTGGCAGATGGGCGAGTGGCTTGAGCCGAAAGTGCTGCAGTGCGTGTTGCAGGCGCTGGCTGATGAGCCGGGTAGCCTGCTGGTGTTTCTGCCAGGGCAGGCGGAGATCCGCCGGGTCAATGAACAGCTGGCCGAGGCCCTCGCCGGACGCCGCGATATTCTGCTCTGCCCGCTGCATGGTGAGCTCGACCTCAGCGCCCAGCGCGCCGCCATCGAACCTGCACCGGCGGGCCTGCGCAAGGTGGTGCTGGCGACCAATATCGCCGAAACCAGCCTGACCATCGAGGGTGTGCGGGTGGTGATCGATGCTGGCCTGGCGCGGGTGCCGCGTTTTGACCCGAACAGCGGCATGACACGCCTGGACACCCAGCGCATTTCCCGCGCTTCCGCTACCCAGCGCAGCGGGCGGGCCGGGCGCTTGCAGCCGGGCGTCTGCTATCGCTTGTGGTCGCAGGCGCAACATGAACAGCTGGCGACCTACGGCACGGCGGAAATGCTCCAGGCCGACCTCGCCGGTCTGGCCCTGCAACTGGTGCGCTGGGGCGTGCAGCCGGCTGAACTGGTCTGGCTTGATCCGCCACCGGCAGCCGCCTATGCCCAGGCTTTGGAGCTGCTGGCGCGATTGGGCGCGGTGGATGCCCAGGGCTTACTGACCAGCCACGGCCAGGCTATGGCCGAGCTGCCGACTCATCCACGTATTGCCCATCTGCTGCTGCGCGGCCAGGAGTTGGGCCTTGGCCCATTGGCCTGTGATCTGGCGGCATTGCTCGGCGAGCGCGACATTCTGCGCGGCGCGGGGGCTGATCTGCACAGCCGGTTGGCCCTGCTGGCGGGTGAGTCACGCGGCGCGCGCGGCAGCCAGGGCGGGGTGCAACGTGCCCGGCAACTGGCCCGGCAGTTTCAGGGTTACCTCAAGCGCCGGCCCAGCCCGCAGGCGGTCAGCGATCCCGAGCACCCGCGCTGGCTGGGCGCGTTGCTGGCGTTTGCCTACCCGGATCGTATCGCTCAGCAGCGGCGTGACGGCGGAGCTGAATACCGACTGGCCAACGGACGGGCGGCGCTGTTTGCCGAAGTCGATGGCCTGATGAAACACAGCTGGCTGGTGGTGGCTGACCTGGGCAGTCGCCAGGGCCAGCGTGAGGAGCGCATCTACCTGGCCGCCGAGCTGGAACCTCAGCTGTTCGAGGGTGTGCTGGCCGAGCAGGTCAGCAACTTGGACGTGCTGGATTGGGATGAACGCGAGGGTGCCCTGCGCGCCGAACGGCAGCGCAAGGTCGGTGAGCTGGTGTTGTCGCGTGAGCCGCTGGCCGGGCTGGATGCGCAACAGCGCAGTCGCGCCATGCTCGGCCTGGTACGGCGCAAGGGTTTGGCGCTGCTGCCCTGGACGCCGGAACTACGTCAGTGGCAGGCGCGGGTGGCGTTGCTGCGAACGCTGGATCTGGCCAGCAAAGACGCCAGCGAATGGCCGGATGTCAGTGATGCTGCCTTGCAGGCGACGCTGGAGAACTGGTTGCAGCCCTATCTGGATAACGTCACCCGGCTCAGCCATTTCGCCAACCTGGATTTGCCCAGTCTGTTGCTGAACCTGCTGCCCTGGCCGCTGCCGCAACGTCTCGATGAACTGGCCCCACGCAGCGTGCAGGTGCCGTCGGGTTCGCGCATCAGCCTGGATTACAGCGAGCAGCCGCCTGTGTTGGCGGTGCGACTGCAGGAGCTGTTCGGCCTGGCGGATACGCCGCGCATCGCCGGCGGCCGCCAGGTGGTCAAGTTGCACCTGTTGTCACCCGCGCGGCGGCCGGTGCAGGTGACCCAGGATTTGTCCAACTTCTGGCGCAGCACCTACGCCGATGTGAAGAAGGATTTAAAGGGCAGATACCCGAAGCATTATTGGCCTGATGATCCCTTGATCGCCGAGCCGACGGCGCGGGCTAAACCGCGCAAGTAGATCATTCGCGCGGCCGTTGTGTGGTGGTGCGATGGTGGCTGTGTTTGCAGCGCGTTGCAGTCGCCAGTGAGTAAGGCTGCTGGTGTGCATGCCTGTGATTGCCAGCTCAGGTGGGCAGCGGCCTGTTGCGATGGCGGCTATAACAGGTTGTAGTAGCTTTTTTGCAGTTACCGGGTCGGGGGCAGGTTATGTACCGCAAGGTATTCACCAACAAAGTATTCGACCGTAAGGTTGTGCTGATTACGGGCGGTTGCGCCGGCATCGGGCGGGCGTTGGCCATGCGCTTAGCCCAGGCGGGCGCACGGCTGGTCATTTTCGATCTGGAGCAGCAAGCGCTCGACAGCCTGGTGCAGCACTTGGCCGATCACCACAACGCCGAGGCCCTGGGGGTGCTCTGCGATGTGGCTGATGCCGCAGCAGTGGAGCGGGCGATGGCGCTGACCGTCGAGCGTTTTGGCGGTATCGATGTGCTGGTTAACAACGCCGGTATTACCCACCGCAGCAGTTTTGCCGAGACCGAGCTGGCGGTGTTCCAGCGGATTATGGCGGTTAACTATTTTGGCGCGCTGCACTGCACCAAGGCGGCGCTGCCCAGCCTGATCGCTCGTGGCGGACAGATCATTGTGCTCAGTTCGCTATCAGGCTTCGCACCGCTGCTTTACCGCAGCGCCTACAACTCCAGCAAGCATGCCCTGCATGGGTTGTTTGAAACCCTGCGTTATGAGCTGAAAGGTTCTGGGGTCAATGTGATGCTGGTGTGCCCGGGCTTTACCGCCACCGACCTACGTAAAAATGCTCTGGTGGGCGACGGTTCGGTGGCCGCGCAGCCACCGCTGGCAATGGGCAAGGTCGCTTCGCCGCAGGATGTCGCCGAGGCGATTTATCAAGGCGCGTTGAAACGCCGTCGGCTGCTGGTGCTGTCGAATGTCGACTGGCGTGCGCGGCTGTTGGCGCGGTTTTTCCCGCGGGTGTTCGAACGTGTGTTGCTACCGCGGTTGTCTGGGTTGAAACCACCGCGTACGGGGCGTTTCTAGTGGCTTATGCCAGGCGACGCTGCTGGCGCCTACTCGACGTCGGGTTGAGCGCTGCGCAGCATAAATAGACGAAACACTACGACGCTTGAGAATAATTGGAGAAAGCGACTGGCGCAGTCCAGCAGCAGGCTGGTCAGGGCATTGCCGGCGATGGCTTCATTGGTTTGGCTCCAGCCGTCCAGCAACCAGAGCGGCAGCATGATAATCAGGATGCAACCGAGCATGGGCCAGAAGTAGCCGGTGCTCATTTCAAAACTTTCCTGCAGCGCTTTCAGCGGGCTCAGGCCGCGCAGTACCAGTAGGTACTCCGCAAATGCCAGTTTGACCATCAGCCATAACCCCGGCAGCACCAGCAGCGATGCGCCCAACAAAATGGCCAGGGTGTTAAGCCCGGCCAGCAGGGCAAAGCGTGGCCATAAGCGCAAGCCAGCAGCAAGCAAATCGCGGCTACGGGGTTGCTGGCCTTGGCTGCGCGCCGCGAGAAACAGAATCAGCGCGGCGCTGTACAGTGGGTAAAACAGCAAACCGGCCAGTAAGTGGCAGATTCGGCTGGCACCAGGCTGCTGACCTGTTGCAGCAACAGGCCTTCGAGCACAATCAGTGGCAGGCACAGGCGCGCGATGGCCGCCAGGTTATGACTGAAGAAGTACCAGGAGTCACGAAGTACAGAGAGCAGGTTCATGAGGGCGCGCGTTGAGGAGGGCAGCCGCCACTCTAGCTGATTGCTCCGGGCGCTCCAATTGATCACGGCGCAGCGGGCGGCCGCCTTCTGGCATACTGCCCAGCGCTTATCGCCCCGTTATGAGGATTGCCGGTGAAGAAGATCGCCGTATTCGCCGATGTACAGAACCTCTACTACACCGTGCGCCAGGCCTATGGGTGTCACTTCAATTACGCCGCGCTGTGGGCTGATATCAGCCAGCATGGGCAGATTGTCGAAGCCTATGCTTATGCCATCGACCGTGGTGATCACAAGCAGCAGCAGTTTCAGCAGATCCTGCGCAACCTCGGTTTTACGGTAAAACTCAAACCCTATATCCAGCGCAGCGACGGCTCGGCCAAGGGTGATTGGGATGTGGGTATCACCATCGACATCATGGACGCTGCGCCGCGTGTGGATGAGGTGGTGCTGGCCTCGGGCGATGGCGACTTTGATTTGCTCCTGGAAAAAATCCGCAGCAGTCACGGCGTTGAGGCCATTGCCTATGGCGTGCCGGGCCTGACCGCGCAATCGCTGGTGCGCGCCGCCAGCCGCTACGTGCCGATTGAAGGCAGCCTGTTGTTGAGAAACTGATTAATGCTTGCTGATTCCATCGCTGTACTCGACTTTGAAACCACCGGCATGTCGCCGGCCCAACAGGCGCGCGCCACCGAAATCGGGGTGGTGATTGTCGAAGACGGGCGGATCGTCGCGCGCTACCAGAGCCTGATGAACAGCGGCGCCTGGGTGCCGCCGTTTATCGAGCAGCTCACCGGTATCAGCAACGCCATGCTGCGCACCGCACCACCTGCGGCACAGGTGATGCAGGAGGTTGCCGCGTTTGTCGGTGATCGTCCGCTGCTCGCGCACAACGCCAGTTTTGATCAGAAGTTCTGGGACGCCGAACTGGCGCTGATTCGCCGCCAGCGCATGCAGCCGTTTGCCTGCTCCCTGTTGTTGTCACGACGCCTGCTGCCGATGGCGCCCAGCCATAAGCTGGGTAACCTCAACCAGTGGATTGGTCTGCCCGATACGGGCAAGGCGCACCGGGCGCTGGCCGATGCGGAAATGGCCGCCAATCTCACCTGTTTTATGGCCGCCCTGCTGCGCGAGCGCCATGGCATTGCCGATATTTCCCATGAGCTGCTGTGCAACCTGCAGCGGGTGCCGGCAGCGAAAATGTCGCAGGCGTTGCAAAAAATCCGCGACCACGGTTAACGCCTTAGTACCTTGTTACATCTGTGCGCTGGGTTGAGCGCGTGGCTGAATTAAGCTTAACAAGCGCTTATCCCAGCGTTTTTCTTGGCAGAGGTATCAGGCATGTTCGGTTTGTTTAAACGTGATCCCGCAAAGAAGCTGCGCCAGCAATACAGCGCCAAATTGGAAGAAGCCATGCTGGCCCAGCGCAATGGCGATATTCGCAGTTATTCCATGCTGACCGAAGAGGCCCAGGCCCTGTGGGCGAAGCTGGAGCCGCTGGAGCGCAACAAGCCCTGACAAGGCTGCGGTGCTAAGTAAAAAAGGCTGCCAGTGGGCAGCCTTTTTACGTTTAAGTTCAGCGCCTTTTATTGCCTTCCCACACGTCTGGGTTGTTGAGATTAGGCCGGGCTGTCTTTGTGTTGGAACTGGCGGCGGTACTGGTTGGGCGATAGTTGTGTGTGCTGGCGGAACAGTCGGGCGAAGAAGCTGGCGTCGTCGTAACCCACTTCGTAGCTGATGGTTTTGATACTTTTGCGGGTGGCGCTTAGCAGGCCCTTGGCGGTTTCGATGCGCAGGCGCTGCAGGTAGTGCAGCGGTTTATCGCCGGTGGCGGTTTGGAAGCGGCGCATAAAGTTGCGGATGCTCATGCCGTGTTCGCGGGCGACATCCTCGAAGCGGAACTTGTCGGCGAAGTGATCTTCCAGCCACTGCTGGATCTGCAGGATGGTCATGTCGTGGTGCAGCTTTTGCCCGCCAAAGCCGATGCGCCCTGGGGCGTAGTTGCGCTGCACTTCATACAGAATGTCGCGGGCCACGCCCTGGGCTACGCTGGCGCCGCAGAAGCGCTCGATCAGGTAGATATACAGGTCGCAGGCCGAGGTCACGCCGCCGGCGCAGTAAAGGTTATCGGCATCCGACAGGTGCTTTTCCTGGTTGAGCAGCACCTTGGGGAAGCGCTCGGCGAACTCGTTGAAGAAGCGCCAGTAGGTGGTCGCTTCCTTGCCATCGAGCAGGCCGGTCTGGGCCATCCAGAACACCCCGGTGGCTTCACCGCAAATCGCACTGCCAGCGGCGTGGCGCTGTTTCAGCCAGCTGAGTACCTGTGGATGGCGCTGGCAGAGTGCGTCGAAGTCATCCCAGAAGGCCGGCAGGATGATCACGTCGGCCTCCCCCAGCGCGCCATCGACCGGAATCAGCACGTCGCTGAAACTGCGCACGGGCTGGCCATCCGGGCTGACCAGATGAATTTCAAAGGTTGGCGTCAGGCCTAGGCCCTGCTGTTTGCCGTAACGCAGGCTGGCCATATGAAAGAAATCCTTGGCCTGCATCAGCGTTGAAGCGAATACACCCTCGGTGGCCAAAATGCTGACGCGGCGCAGCGGAGCGGATGACGTGTTTGGCATATTTAGTATTCTTATTAAGGCTAAGTGGTCATGAGCTGGCTGGATCGTCTTATTTATTGGCGTTTGTGTCCAGTGTGACCAAGCGTTTGCTTGGCTAAAGTCGAGATCACTTTCGATATCGATCAATCCAGCAGGTGTTGCCATGATCCCCAGAACGATTTTCAGCTCTGAGCACGAACAGTTCCGTGACAGTGTGCGTAAGTTCCTTGAGCAGGAAGCCGTACCGTTTCATCAGCAGTGGGAAAAGGACGGCCATATTGACCGCGCGCTGTGGAACAAGGCAGGGGAGGCGGGCATGCTTTGCTCGCATGTTCCGGAAGAGTACGGCGGCATGGCGGCGGACTTTCTCTACAGCACTGTGGTGATTGAGGAAGTCGGTCGCCTGGGGCTGACGGGCATCGGCTTCTCCCTGCACTCGGATATCGTCGCACCTTACATCCTGCATTACGGCAGCGAGGCGCAGAAGCAGCATTACCTGCCCAAACTGGTGTCCGGCGAGATGGTTACAGCCATCGCTATGACTGAACCGGGCGCTGGCTCCGACCTGCAGGGCGTGAAAACCACTGCTGTGCTGGACGGTGATGAGTACGTGATCAATGGCTCGAAGACCTTTATCACCAACGGCTTTCTCGCGGACCTGGTGATTGTGGTGGCCAAGACCGATCCGAAGGCCGGTGCCAAGGGTACCAGCCTGTTTTTGGTCGAGGCCAATACGCCAGGCTTCTCCAAGGGCAAGCGCCTGGAAAAAGTCGGCATGAAGGCCCAAGACACCTCCGAGCTGTTCTTCCAGGACGTGCGCGTGCCCAAGGAAAACCTACTAGGTCAGGCCGGCATGGGCTTCGCTTATCTGATGCAGGAGCTGCCGCAGGAGCGTTTGACCGTCGGTATCGGTGCGCTGTCTTCGGCTGAAGCGGCGCTGCAGTGGACCCTGGAGTATACCCGCGAGCGTAAGGCGTTCGGTAAAGCGATCAGCGATTTCCAGAACACCCGCTTCAAACTGGCAGAAATGGCCACCGAAATTCAAATTGGCCGAGTGTTTGTCGACCGCTGCCTGGAGCTGCACCTGCAAGGCAAGTTAGATGTGCCGACGGCGGCGATGATCAAGTACTGGGGCACTGACCTGCAGTGCAAAGTGCTGGACGAGTGTGTGCAGCTGCACGGCGGTTACGGTTATATGTGGGAATACCCGGTGGCGCGCGCCTGGGCTGATGCGCGGGTGCAGCGTATTTACGCCGGTACTAACGAGATCATGAAAGAGATCATCGCCCGCTCGCTTTGATCAATCGTTGAATGCATAAAAAAGCCCGGCTACTGCCGGGCTTTTTTATGGCGCGCTTACTGGCTAAGGCGCTGGGTTGGGCTGGGCTTTATGAATGGCCTCGATTCCGGTCAGCACCTCGGCGGAGAGGTTCAGTTCGCTGCTGGCCAGGTTGCTGTCCAGTTGCTCCAGGCTGGTCGCGCCGATGATGTTGCTGGTGACGAACGGTTGCGCGGTAACAAAGGCTAAGGCCATCTGCGCTGGGTCAAGGCCATGTTCGCGGGCCAGGGCGACGTAACGTGCGCAGGCCGCTTCTGATTCCGGGTTGGTGTAGCGGGTAAAGCGGCTGAATAGGCTGATTCGTGCGCTGGCCGGGCGTGCGCCGTCAGCATACTTGCCGCTGAGCATGCCAAAAGCCAGGGGCGAGTAGGCCAGCAGGCCGCATTGCTCGCGGATAGCGATTTCCGCCAGGCCCACTTCAAAGCTGCGGTTGAGCAGGTTGTAGGGGTTCTGGATCGATACGCTGCGTGGCCAGCCGCGCTGCTCGGCCAGTTGCAGGAATTTCATGGTGCCCCAGGGTGTTTCATTGGACAGACCGATGTGGCGAATCTTGCCGGCCTTGACCTGCTCATCCAGTGCTTCGAGGGTTTCTTCTAGCGGGGTGAAGTCGCTGTCCTGGTGGTGATAGCCAAGCTGGCCGAAGTAGTTGGTCGGGCGCTCTGGCCAGTGCAGCTGATACAAGTCGATCCAGTCGGTCTGCAGGCGCTTGAGGCTGGCATCCAGCGCAGCGGTGATGTGCGCACGGTTGTGCTTGAGCTGGCCGTCGCGGATATAGCCGATGCCATTGCCGGGGCCGGCAATCTTGCTGGCCAGCACCCAGTCGGCGCGATCGCCGCGCTGGTTGAAGTAGTCACCGATGATTTGCTCGGTCTTGCTGTAGGTCTCGGCGCGCGGCGGCACTGGGTACATCTCGGCGGTATCAATGAAATTGACCCCGTAGGCTTTGGCGCGCTCGATTTGGGCGAAACCCTCGCTGGCGCTGTTCTGTTCGCCCCAGGTCATGGTGCCCAGGCACAGGCTGCTGACCGTGATATCGGTGCGGCCGAGTTGGCGATAATCCATTTAAGCTCCTTGAGAACATCCGGTTGGCTGAATCGTGTTGATATTTTCCGCACAATCTGCATAATTGCGCACCTCTTTCTGCAGTGGAAGTGATGCGCCGCCTGCCGAAGAATCTTGCCGTATTACGGACGCGCTGACCCGAGCCCCCGATAGCGCCTGTTTTCGGCTGCCTTTGACCTTGTCAAAGTACGCACTATTCAGTAAGATCCGCCGTCTTATTTATCAGGGCGGCCCCTGAGGCTATAAAGAATGAAAACTTTTACTGCTAAACCGGAAACAGTTAAGCGCGACTGGTTTGTCGTCGACGCTGCAGGTCAGACCCTGGGTCGTCTGGCTACCGAAGTTGCAAGCCGTCTGCGTGGCAAGCACAAGCCTGAATACACTCCGCACGTTGATACCGGCGACTACATCGTCATCATCAACGCTGAGCAGATTCGTGTTACCGGTGCCAAGACCACTGACAAGATGTACTACTCCCACTCCGGTTTCCCGGGCGGCATCAAGTCGATCAACTTTGAAAAGCTGATCGCTAAAGCCCCTGAGCGCGTGATCGAGACCGCGGTTAAAGGCATGCTGCCGAAGAACCCGCTGGGTCGCGACATGTATCGTAAGCTGAAAGTGTATGCGGGCGCTGCTCACCCCCACACTGCTCAGCAGCCCCAAGAACTGAAGTTTTAACGGAATAGTTCATTATGTCGGCGACTCAAAATTACGGCACTGGCCGTCGCAAGACTGCAACCGCTCGCGTATTCCTGCGTGCTGGTACTGGCAAAATCTCTATCAACAATCGTACTCTCGACGGCTTCTTCGGTCGCGAAACTGCTCGCATGGTTGTTCGTCAGCCGCTAGAACTGGTTGAGATGACTGAGAAGTTCGATATCTTCATCACTGTTGTCGGTGGTGGTGTAAGTGGTCAAGCTGGCGCAATTCGCCACGGTATCACTCGTGCCCTGATGGACTATGACGAAGCGCTGCGTCCTGCTCTGCGTAAAGCTGGCTTCGTGACTCGCGACGCCCGTGAAGTTGAACGTAAGAAGGTTGGTCTGCGTAAAGCGCGTAAGCGTCCGCAGTACTCCAAGCGTTAATTCGCTACTGCGTTCAAAGAAATGCCCAGCTTCCTTGCGAAGTTGGGCATTTTTTATGGGCGCTTATTTGTTCTGCGGCATCATGCCGCATCCGCGGATCGCCTGATTTGTAAGGGGTTGCGCCTGCTCTGCGCGGGTAATTACCTTGTCAGTAGAGGGGGTTTTCTTTACCATTTGACAAATTTTTGCGTGACTCGATTTTTACCTAGTATAGGCCTGACCAACAGGCCATAAAGCTGATGGGAGACGACTGAATGAGCAATGACGGCGTGAATGCAGGCCGGCGTCGCTTTCTGGTAGCGGCCACCTCTGTGGTGGGCGCTGCAGGAGCGGTGGGTGCCGCGGTCCCGTTCGTAGGGTCCTGGTTCCCAAGCGCCAAGGCGAAAGCTGCCGGAGCACCTGTAAAGGTGAACGTCAGCAAAATTGAGCCGGGCCAGCAGATGGTTGCTGAATGGCGGGGGCAGCCGGTATTTATCGTGCGCCGTACCGAGGAAATCCTCAGCAACTTGGTAAAGCTCGAGCCGCAACTGGCTGATGTTGAGTCCAAGGCGTCTGAGCAGCCGAGCTATGTCGATCCGAAAACCCGTTCGATCAAGCCGGAAGTGTTGTTGCTGGTAGGTCTGTGTACTCACCTGGGTTGCGCGCCGTCCTTCCGTCCGGAAGTGGCGCCAGCTGACTTGGGCGCTGAGTGGGTGGGTGGTTACTTCTGCCCCTGCCACGGCTCGCGCTACGACCTCGCAGGTCGCGTGTACAAGTCTCAGCCTGCACCCTTGAACCTGCCAGTGCCACCGCACACGTATGAGACAGATGATGTGATCATCATCGGTGTGGATCAGGAGCAAGCATGATGAGTAAATTCATGGAATGGGTCGATGCGCGCTTCCCCGCGACCAAGATGTGGGAAGACCATCTCGCCAAGTATTACGCGCCAAAGAACTTCAACTTCTTCTATTTCTTCGGCTCTCTGGCCTTGCTGGTACTGGTCAATCAGATCGTTACCGGTGTTTGGCTGACGATGAGCTACACCCCGTCGGCTGAAGAGGCATTTGCTTCGGTCGAATACATCATGCGTGATGTTGAGTACGGTTGGATCCTGCGTTACATGCACTCCACCGGCGCCTCGGCATTCTTCGTGGTGGTGTACCTGCATATGTTCCGCGGCTTGCTCTACGGCTCTTACCAGAAGCCGCGCGAGTTGGTGTGGATCTTCGGTATGTTGATTTACCTGATGCTGATGGCTGAAGCCTTCATGGGCTACTTGCTGCCATGGGGCCAGATGTCCTATTGGGGCGCCCAGGTAATCATCTCGCTGTTTGGTGCCATTCCGGTGATCGGTGCAGACCTGACTCAGTGGATTCGTGGTGACTATCTGATTTCAGGGATTACTCTGAACCGCTTCTTCGCCCTGCACGTTGTGGCGCTGCCGATCGTGATTCTCGGTCTGGTTGTGCTGCATATTCTGGCGCTGCATGAGGTTGGCTCGAACAATCCAGACGGTATTGATATCAAGAAGAAGAAAGATGAGAACGGCGTTCCGTTAGACGGTATCGCGTTCCATCCGTACTACACCGTGAAAGATATCGTCGGTGTTGTGGTCTTCCTGTTCATCTTCTGCTTCGTGATTTTCTTCTTCCCGGAAATGGGTGGTTATTTCCTCGAGAAGCCGAACTTTGAAGCGGCTAACCCGTTCAAAACGCCAGCGCACATTGCTCCGGTTTGGTACTTCACTCCGTTCTACGCCATCCTGCGGGCCGTTCCAGACAAGTTGCTGGGTGTAATTGCCATGGGTGCGGCTATCGCGGTGCTGTTTGTGCTGCCATGGCTGGATCGTAGTCCGGTTAGATCCATGCGCTACAAGGGCTGGATGAGCAAGACCTGGCTGCTGGTGTTCTGCGTTTCCTTCGTGATTCTTGGTGTACTGGGCGTTCTGTCGCCTACTCCAGGTCGTACGTTGCTGTCGCAGGTGTGCACCTTCCTGTACTTCGCGTACTTCATCCTGATGCCGTTCTACACCAGGATGGAAAAAACCAAACCGGTTCCGGAAAGGGTAACGGGCTGATGAAAAAGCATTTTGCAGCACTAATAATTGCGCTTCTGCCAGGCTTGGGCTTTGCAGCAGGCGGCGTTGAATACCCGCTGGACAAGGTTGCTATCGACCTGACCGACAAGGCTGCTCTGCAAGATGGCGCGCGTACCTTCGCCAACTACTGCATGGGCTGCCACTCGGCTCAATATCAGCGTTATGAGCGTGTCGCCAATGACCTCGGTATCCCGCATGACGTTATGTTGGATAACCTGGTTTTCAATGACGCTAAAATTGGCGATCACATGAAGATCGGCATGCAGGCTTCTGACGCCAAGGCTTGGTTTGGCGCTGCGCCGCCTGATCTGACCTTGGTTGCCCGCGTACGTGGTAACGACTGGCTGTACACCTACCTGCGCACTTTCTACGACGATCCAACTCGTCCGCTGGGTGCCAACAATAAGGTCTTCCCGAACGTCGGCATGCCGAACGTTCTGGTTGGCCTGCAGGGTAAGCAAGTGATTGGTTGCAAGCAGGTGCAAGTAGTTGAAGACGGCAAGAAGCTGTTCGATCCGCTGACCGGTACGCCGATCACTCACGAAGCCTGTGACCAGCTGACTGTTGAGCCTAAGACCGGCACATTGAGCACTGAAGAGTTTGATGAAAAGATCCAGAACCTGGTGACTTTCCTCGCTTATTCGGCTAACCCGGTCAAATTGCAAAGTCAGCGCATTGGTACCTACGTTCTGCTGTATCTTGCCTTCTTCTTCGTATTTGCTTACTTGCTTAAGCGTGAATACTGGAAGGACGTGCATTAATTTATTGCATCTCCGCTGTTGACCTACGCGCCCCTTTGGGCGCGTAGGTTTTTCTGCTTCACATAACTTTATAAGCGAGGAGGACCGCCATGGGCGTGACCAATCGGTTGGCCTGTTACTCCGACCCCGCCGACCACTACTCCCACCGTGTACGCATTGTGCTCGCCGAGAAGGGTGTCAGCGCCGAGATCATCAGTGTCGAAAAGGGCCGCTATCCGGCCGGGCTGCTGGAGGTTAATCCCTATGCCAGCCTGCCTACATTGGTGGATCGCGATTTGGCTCTGTACGAGTCGACCGTGGTGATGGAATATCTGGACGAGCGTTACCCGCATCCGCCGCTACTGCCGGTGTATCCAGTGGCCCGTGCCAATAGCCGCCTGTTGATTCATCGTATTCAGCGTGACTGGTGCGCCCAAGTTGACCTGATTCTCGATCCGCGTAGCAAGGAGCCGGCTCGCGCGTTAGCGCGCAAGGAGCTGCGTGAAAGCCTGACCGGCGTGTCGCCGCTGTTTGCCGACAAGGCGTACTTCCTTAGTGAGGAATTGAGTCTGGTGGATTGCTGCCTGCTGCCGATTCTGTGGCGTTTGCCTGTGTTGGGTATCGAGCTGCCAAAGCCCGCCAAGCCGCTGCTTGATTACATGGATCGTCAGTTTGCTCGTGAAGCGTTCCAGGCTAGCCTGTCGCCCGCCGAACGCGATATGCGTTAACCCGAGGAGGAAGTCATGAAGTCGAGTCGTCCTTATCTGATTCGTGCTCTCTACGAGTGGATCGTGGATAACGACTGCACCCCGCACTTGCTGGTTAATGCTGAGTTTTCCGGTGTGCAAGTGCCAAATGGGTTTGCCAGCGATGGGCAGATTGTCCTGAACATTTCGCCTACGGCCGTGCGTCATCTGCATATGGATAACGAAGCGGTTAGTTTTGAGGGCCGTTTTGCCGGCGTTGCGCAAAGCCTGTACATCCCTGCTGCCGCCGTATTGGCAATCTATGCGCGGGAAAATGGTCAGGGCATGGTCTTTGATGCAGAGCCGTCGATGCTTGGCGGTGACGAGATCGACGATCCCGATGATCAAGGTCCGCCTAATGGCGAGCCGCCACGTCCGAGTGGCAGGCCCAGTCTGAAAGTGGTCAAGTAAATAAAAAAGGCGATCCGAGGATCGCCTTTTTTATTCTCTGTCTAGCCGCCTGCAGTTCACAGGCAGCGTAATCAGTTGGTGTATTGGAACAGTTTTACGACCTTCTGTACGCCGGACACGCTTTGCACCAGGTTGGTGGCGTGCGTGGCTTCAGCTTGTGAGACCACGCCGAGCATATAGACGATACCGTTCTCGGTGATCACCTTGATGCGGGTGCCCGGTACAGCGCTGTCGGCGAGCATCTGCGTCTTGATGCGGCTGGTCAGCAGCGAGTCGTTGCTACGCACCAGCAGTGACGTGGGTTTCAGAATCTGCAGTTCGTTATGCACCTTCTTCACGTTGTTGACCTTGCGCGCCGCCTGCTCGGCCATGGCCTTGAGGTCGCTGCGGGGTGTCTGGCCTGCCAGCAGCACTATGCCGTTGTAGCTGGTGACCACGATGCGCGAGGTTGGGCTGGTCAGGTCGATGTGCGCGCGCGCAATGTTGTTGCTGACTTCAGAGGGGATGAACTGATCGTCGATCTTATTGCCGACGCTGCGGTTGCCGCAGCCTACCAGGGTTAGAGTCAGTGCCAGGGTGGCGAGGGTCAGTAGTGAGCGGGTCATTCTTCACTCCCAAACAGTTGGCTGTCGATCAGGTCGCACAGGCAGTGGATGGCCAGCAGATGGACTTCCTGAATGCGTGCGGTGACTTTCGAAGGCACGCGGATTTCCACGTCTTCCGGCAGCAGCAGTGAGGCCATGCCGCCGCCATCACGGCCGGTGAGGGCGACCACGGTCATCTCGCGGTCGTGAGCGGCTTGGATGGCCTGGATCACGTTGGCCGAGTTGCCACTGGTGGAAATCGCCAATAGCACGTCGCCAGGTTGGCCGAGCGCGCGAATTTGTTTGGAGAAAATCTCGTTGTAGCTGTAGTCGTTGGCGATCGAGGTGATGGTCGAGCTGTCAGTGGTTAGGGCAATAGCGGGCAGGCTCGGGCGCTCACGTTCAAAGCGGTTAAGCAGCTCAGAAGAGAAATGCTGGGCATCGCCGGCCGAGCCGCCATTGCCGCAAGTGAGGATTTTGCCCTCGCTGAGCAGTGCCTGGACCATCGCCTGGCTGCCTTGCTCGATAAAGGGGATGAGCACTTCCATGGCCTGTTGCTTGGTTTCAATGCTGGCTTGGAAGAGGTGGCGAATACGGGCTTGCATATCCATTGGAGATATAACCTTCAGTGGGGCTTCTGTTCAGGTATCAAAGGCGTTTTGAATCCAGTCCAGTTGCGCGGGGGCTTGGCTGTCGGCGGTTATGGCAATCACATCAAAGCGGCATGGGTACTTGACCCAGCGTGATTCTTGTTGCAGAAAGTGTTGAGCAGCGCGGCACAGTTTCTCACGTTTGCGTGCATCCACGCTCTCTGCGGCGCCGCCCCAGGCGCTATAGCGCCGATAGCGGACTTCTACGAATACTACTGTATCGGCGTCGAGCATGACCAGATCGAGCTCGCCGAGGCGGCAGCGCCAGTTCTGCGCCAGTAGGCGCAGGCCGTGCTGCTCAAGATGCTGTCGCGCCAAGGCTTCGGCAGCATCACCGCGTTGTTGCGTGCTGATGCGCTCGCTCAATTGATGCGGTCAGCCAGCGGTAGAACCTGGCCGTCGCGGAACTCAGCCCACGGCAGTTGCCGCTCAATGCGTTGTGCTGGGCTCAAGCTGAGCGTGCCAGAAAGGCCTTGAAGACGGGTTTCAGGCAGGGCTTTGAGTTGGCTCAAACGAGGTGCCAGTAAGTAAGCGTCAGCACCCATGGCATACAGACGGCCCAGGCTGCCGCCTGCTTGTGGCCATTGTGTGGTGGCTTGCTGGCGCAGTGGGTCATTGACGTTCAGGAGCCAGGGCGTTTCACAGAACATGATGCCGTTGAGGTCAAGGTACTGCGCCTGGTTATGGGTGCCGGTAAACAGATGTGAGGTGGCGTAAACCGGCACATCGCCGGCGTACTGGAAGGCCAGAGTCGGTTTGATCTGCTGAGCCTGCTGTGGGGTCGCGGCGAGGAAGATAAAGTCTACGTCGCGACGGCGTGATGGTGCGGCGGCCACTGCGCTGCCTAGGGTGTTTTGCAAGCGTTTGCTGCGTGCTTCGCTCTCGCGCAGCTGGAACAAATCAGCGATTTGGCGGGCCAGTTCGACCGGTTGATCAACGTGTTCGGCAGCGATCAGTGTGCCGCCTTTGGCTTGCCAGTCTTGGCGGAAGGCGGCAAGCACGCGGTCGCCCCAGTCGCCGGCCGGCACTAAAGCAACGGCGCGGCGCATGCCGTCAGCCCACGCGCGGCGAGCGACTTCGCGGGCTTCGTCCTCGGCGGCCAAGCCGAACTGAAATAGCTGTGCGGGACCTTCCTGGCTGCCTTCGCTGTAATTGAGGGCGAGGGTCGTGATGGGCAGTTGTTCGCGGCTGTTTAGCTGGCTAACCAGGTTTTTTTCCAGTGGGCCAATAACCAGTTGCACGCCTGCGGTCTGGGCTTGGGCATAGAAGGCGTCCATGGACTCAATGCGTGAACTGTCGAAAATCTGAATGTTGGGCGCGTTCTGCCCGGCTTGTTGAGCTTGGTAGTGCGCTGCCAGGAAGCCGTCGCGCAGGGCGCGGGCGACGTTCGCGAGTTGGCCTTCCTGCGGCAGCAGTAGGGCGACTTCGCTAAGCGGCTGGCTGGAGAGCTTTTTCAGCTCGACCAGCGCCTGCGGCAGTTGTTGTGCAGCGGGGTGCTGCGGGTTGGCTGCGACCCAGGCATCAATAGCGCTTTGCTGCTGTTCCAAGGTGCCGGCACGCTTGGCAGTGCGCGCCAGCTCCAACCAGCCGTCAAGATCGGCATCGCCGCCGGCTTGTAGTTCTGTCAGCGGTAGGCTGGAAACCAGCGCCCAGATCGCCTTATTATTTTGTGTCGCGCTATCGCCGCTGAGCAGTGGGGTGATAAAAGCGCGTTCGCGTGCAGCCGCCAATAGTTGCCCGGTGGCTTGTAGGGCGCTGGCGCGCACCAGCTGGCTGCGCACTTGCTGTTCAACCGGCAGCTCGCCGAGGCGCTCCATGCTCGGGTGGCTCAGGGCGCGCAGGGCGGCTTTGGGTTTGTTGTTGCTCATGTCCAGCTCAGCGCGCAGGGTGCTGGCGTAGATCTGCTGGGCCGGTTTCAGGTTGTCCAACTGCACCTGCTCAAGAATGCTGCGTGTGCGGGCCAGATCCTTCTGCTTATAAGCCAGGTCGGCTGCCGACAAACGTAGCGCGTCAGCTTGCTCAGCCGGGCTCTCGGCCGCTTGCTGCAGCAGTTGTTCGATGCTGGCCTGCGGTGTGCGTGGCAGCTCGCCCAAGTTCGAGGACGGCTGGTTGGCACAAGCGGCGAGTAGGCCAGCAAGGCAGAGGGCAGAAAGGGGGCGCATGCATGCGATCAGGCGGGTGGGCATGTAGGGCGTTCCTGATACTTGATCAAATTGAGCGTTGAATTGTACCCAAGCCCGCCGGGTGACGCGATGTCGAAGGTTGGAAACGGGCTACAATGCGCGCTTTGTTGATTTTAGAGGGTTGTGCTGTGACCACTTGCGCTGCTGCAAATTCGCCTTTTGGCAGTCTTTATGTGGTGGCTACGCCCATTGGCAACCTGGATGACATCAGCGCGCGAGCGCTCACCATCCTGCGCAGCGTGGCCCTGATTGCCGCTGAAGACACCCGCCATTCAGCGCGGCTGATGCAGCATTTCGGCATCGGTACGCCGCTGGCTGCCTGTCATGAGCATAACGAGCGTGATCAGGGTGGTCGCTTCCTGGCGCGGCTGCTGGCCGGTGATGATGTGGCACTGATCTCCGATGCGGGTACACCGTTGATTTCCGATCCGGGTTACCACTTGGTGCGTCAAGCGCGCGCTGCCGGTGTGGCGGTGGTGCCGGTGCCGGGGGCGTGTGCGTTGATTGCCGCATTATCGGCAGCTGGTTTGCCATCTGATCGATTCATCTTCGAGGGTTTTCTTCCTGCTAAGACGGCTGGGCGTCGCGCTCGCCTTGAGCAGGTAAAGGAAGAGCCGCGCACGCTGATCTTCTATGAGGCCCCGCACCGCATTCTGGAGTGTCTGCAGGATATGCAGGCGGTGTTTGGCGATGAGCGTCCAGCGTTGCTGGCGCGCGAGCTGACCAAAACCTTCGAGACGCTCAAGGGTATGCCGCTGGCCGAGCTGGCGACCTGGGTGGCATCTGACAGCAATCAGCAGCGTGGCGAATGTGTGGTGCTGGTCGCGGGCTGGCAGGCTCCAGAGGGTGATGAAGCAGTAAGTGCCGAAGCCATGCGCGTGTTGAATCTGCTGTTGGCGGAAATGCCACTCAAGCGCGCGGCGGCGCTGGCGGCAGAGATCACCGGGGTGCGCAAGAACGTGCTCTATCAGGTTGCACTGGAGCAGCAGAAAGACGCTTAAACCTTGTTCTATCCGCTGCAGGTCGTTAACCTTGTCGGCGGAGAGTCGATCGGACAGTCGCTGCCGTGTTGCGTTCTGCGTAATGCGGGGGAGGAAAGTCCGGGCTCCATAGGGCGGAGTGCCAGGTAACGCCTGGGAGGCGTGAGCCTACGGAAAGTGCCACAGAAAATAACCGCCTAAGCGCTTCGGTGCCGGTAAGGGTGAAAAGGTGCGGTAAGAGCGCACCGCGCGACTGGTAACAGTTCGTGGCTAGGCAAACCCCACTCGGAGCAAGACCAAATAGGGTTCCATTGGCGTGGCCCGCGCTGGAATCGGGTAGGTTGCTAAAGGCGTGCAGTGATGTACGTCGTAGAGGAATGACTGTCCTCGACAGAACCCGGCTTACAGATCGACTCTCCACCTTCCTCATTCGTCCGCTTCACTGTTTCGCTTCCCGTCTAATACCGAAAAAATCTTACTCTTAACAAATCACATTAACTTCGAAGTTCAGTTCTTTGAACTGGCTGGTTTTTGTGTCTGTTACTTCGCGTTAGTTCTTCATTCTGCCGCCTCGAAAGCGCGCTAAATCGCCGTTCTATAAGGAGTTTTCCCGCCGGGGATGCCTTGACGGTGGAGGGCGTGCGTTCCTATAGTGTGCGCGGGTGGTAAGAAGTGGCAGAAAGTGGGTTTCTTGGGCATGGATAGCTAATAAAAAAGGGGAAACGCAATCGTGTTTCGTGGAGCAAACGTCATCAGTCTCGACGCCAAAGGGCGACTCGCGATGCCAAGTCGGTATCGGGACGAGCTTGTATCGCGTTGCGCTGGCCAGCTTATCGTCACGATTGATGCCATCGACCCTTGCCTCTGTGTTTATCCATTGTCTGAGTGGGAGCTGATTGAAGCCAAGCTCCGTGAACTCGCCTCATTTCGTGAAGAAAACCGCCGCTTGCAGCGCTTGCTGATTGGCAACGCTGTTGACCTTGAGCTGGACGCCAGTGGTCGTTTCCTGGTGCCGCCGCGTCTGCGCGAGTACGCCAAGCTGGATAAGCGCGCGATGCTGGTCGGCCAACTCAATAAATTTCAACTGTGGGATGAAGATGCCTGGAACGCTGTGGCTGATGCCGATTTAGCCGCAATCAAGCAGCCGGGTGCTTTGTCCGACGATCTACGTGACCTGATCCTGTGACCATGACTAGTAACTTTCGCCATATTACTGTGCTCCTTGACGAGGCTGTCGAAGGGCTGGCTGTGTGCGCGAGCGGTTGCTATCTAGATGGCACCTTCGGCCGCGGCGGGCATAGCCGGCTGATTCTGGAAAAGCTCGGGCCAGACGGTCGCTTGCTAGGGTTTGACAAGGATCCCCTGGCGATTGCGACGGGAAATGCACTGGCGGCCGAAGACGGCCGCTTTGTCGTTGTGCAGCGTAGCTTTGCCGAACTGGGTGATGAGCTTGCACGGCGTGACCTGACCGGCAAAGTCAGTGGCATTTTGCTCGACCTGGGTGTCTCTTCGCCGCAGCTGGATGACGCCGAGCGTGGCTTCAGCTTTATGAATGATGGCCCGCTGGATATGCGTATGAACCCGGATGCCGGGGTGAGCGCTGCGCAGTTTATTGCCAGCGCTGGCGAAGACGAAATTGCCCGGGTATTCAAGGAATATGGCGAAGAGCGCTTTGCCAAGCGCATGGCCCGTGCCGTGGTACTGCGCCGCGCTGAGCAGCCGTTTACCCGTACTGCCGACCTGGCTCAGGTGCTGACCGTCGCTAATCCGGCCTGGGAAAAAGGTAAAAACCCGGCGACTCGAGCCTTCCAAGGCTTACGTATCTATATCAACAACGAGCTGGGCGATCTGGAGAGCGGCCTTGATGCGGCCCTGGAAAACCTGGAAGTCGGCGGTCGCCTGGTGGTGATCAGCTTCCATTCGCTGGAAGACCGCATCGTTAAGCTATTTATGCGCAAGCACGCCAAAGGTGAGATGGATAAGTTGCCGCGTGATTTGCCGATTATCCCCAAAGCCTTCGAGCCCCGCTTGAAGCTGATCGGCAAGCCGGTGTTTGCCTCTGAAGCAGAGCTGGCGGCCAATCCACGTTCGCGCAGTGCGGTGATGCGCATTGCCGAGAAGGTGCGATGAGCGCGCTGTATGCCAAGCCATTACCCGGCGGCAGTCTGCTGATGCTGCTGCTGTTTGTGGCTGTGCTGGTTTCGGCCGTAGCGGTTTCTTATAGCGCGCACTGGAATCGTCAGTTACTCAACGAATTGTATGGGGCGCTCAGCGTGCGTGATAAAGCGCAGGCTGAATGGGGCCGGCTGATTCTTGAGCAGAGCACATGGACGGCGCATAACCGTATCGAGATGTTAGCCACCGAGCGCCTGGGTATGCGTATCCCGGACGCTGCTGAAGTGCGCATGGTGGTGCAATGACCGGACTTGAGGGCGCGCTCTACCCCTGGCGATTCCGTCTGGTGCTGCTGCTGCTGGCACTGATGGTGGGCGCGATTGCCTGGCGTATTGTCGACCTGCAGGTGTTTGATCAGCGTTTTCTGCAAGCCCACGGCGACGCGCGCAGCGTGCGCCATATCCCGATTCCGGCGCACCGTGGCTTGATCACTGATCGCAACGGTGAGCCGCTGGCTGTCAGCACTCCAGTGACCACGCTATGGGCCAATGGCCGCGAACTGCAGAGCGGTAAGGCCAAGTGGAACGATCTGGCGGCCGCGCTGGGTCAGGAGCCCAAGGCATTCACCGTGCGCTTACAGGCCAATGCGGCCCGCGAATTTATGTACCTGGTGCGCGGGCTGACCCCTGAGCAGGGCCAGCGCATTCTCGATATGAAAGTGCCAGGCGTGTACGGCATTGAAGAGTTCCGCCGCTTCTATCCGGCGGGTGAAGTGGTCGCTCATGTTGTGGGTTTTACCGATATTGATGACCGTGGCCGCGAAGGCATGGAGCTGGCGTTTGAGGATTGGCTGGCCGGCGTGCCGGGCAAGCGCCAGGTACTCAAGGATCGGCGTGGACGGCTGATCAAGGATGTCCAGGTTGCCCAAAATGCCAAGGCCGGTAAGGCCTTGGCATTGTCGATTGATTTGCGCCTGCAGTACTTGGCGCATCGCGAATTGCGCAATGCACTCATCGAATTCGGCGCCAAAGCCGGCAGCCTGGTGATGGTTGATGTGAGAACCGGTGAGGTTCTGGCAATGGTCAATCAGCCGACGTACAACCCGAACAACCGCCGTAATCTGCAACCTGCTGCGATGCGCAACCGGGCAATGATCGACGTATTTGAGCCCGGCTCGACCATGAAGCCTTTCTCCATGAGCGCGGCCCTGGCCAGTGGGCGCTGGAAGGCTTCGGATACGGTTGACGTTTACCCGGGCACTTTGCAGATCGGTCGATACACCATTCGCGACGTCTCACGCAGCAGCGGCCCGCTTAGCCTCACCGAAATTCTGATCAAGTCGAGTAACGTCGGCATGAGCAAGGTGGCGTTCGATATCGGAGGCCAGTCAATTTATGAAGTCATGCAGCAGGTCGGTCTCGGCCAGGACACAGGCCTCGGGTTCCCGGGTGAGCGCGTCGGTAACCTGCCGAACTACCGTGAGTGGCGCAAAGCCGAGACGGCCACATTGTCCTACGGCTATGGCTTGTCAGTAACGGCTGTGCAACTGGCGCACGCTTACTCAGTACTGGCCAATAATGGCCGCAGTACGCACCTGTCATTGGCGCGTGTTGACCGCAAGCCAGACTCCGTACAGGTCATCCCGGAAGCCATTGCAATCACTATGCAGGGCATGTTGCAGCAGGTGATCGAAGCGCCAGGCGGTGTCTACCGCGCCAAGGTGCCGGGTTATCACGTAGCAGGCAAGAGCGGTACTGCGCGTAAGGCCTCGGTCGGTAGCCGTGGCTACAAAGACAACTCCTACCGCTCGCTGTTTGCCGGCTTTGGCCCAGTGAGCGATCCACGCATTGCCGTGGCCATTGTGATTGATGAGCCAAGCCAGGGCGGCTATTACGGCGGCCTGGTGTCTGCCCCCGTGTTCGGCAAAGTCATGGCCGGTGCCCTGCGTTTGATGAACGTAGCCCCGGATAATCTGCCAGACCCACAAACTGCGGTCGTCGAAGCCATTAAAGGAGGGCGTATTTAATGCCTATGCCCCTCAGTCAGCTGCTGCCTGAAGCCGCTAGCTCAACCCTGATTCGTGAATTGACCCTGGACAGCCGCATGGTGCGTCCGGGTGACTTGTTTCTCGCTGTGCCGGGTACCCAGCAGGATGGCCGCGTACATATCGCCGACGCCATTGCGCGGGGCGCTGCAGCCATAGCGTATGAAGCCGAAGGCGCGGCCGAAATGACGGCCAGCAGCAGCGAGTTAGTCTCTATCAAAGGCCTGGCGGGTCAGCTGTCGGCCATTGCCGGGCGCTTTTACGGTGAGCCAAGCCGTGGCCTGCACCTGATCGGCATCACCGGCACCAACGGCAAAACCAGCGTCAGCCAACTGCTGGCCCAGGCGCTGGATTTGTTGGGCCAGCGTTGCGGCATTGTCGGCACCTTGGGCAATGGTTTTTACGGTGCACTGGAGCAGGGGCGTCACACCACGCCTGACCCCATTGGCGTGCAGGCCACCCTGGCTGACATGAAAAATGCCGGCGCTCGCGCGGTGGCCATGGAAGTGTCCTCCCACGGTTTGCATCAGGGCCGTGTGGCCGCCCTGGAATTTGATGTGGCGGTGCTGACCAATTTGTCGCGCGACCATCTGGATTACCACGGCTCGATGCAGGCTTACGCGCAGGCAAAAGCGGCACTATTTGCTTGGCCGGGCCTGCGCTTCCGCGTGATCAATGTGGACGACGATTTTGGTCGCGAGCTGGCAACTGCTGAGCACGAGTCGCGCCTGATCAGCTACAGCCTGAATGACGCCGAGGCCTACCTGTACTGCCGCGATGCGCAGTTCAACGAGCAAGGCGTGCGCGCCACGTTGGTCACGCCGCGTGGCGAAGGCAGCCTGCGCAGTTCGTTGCTCGGTCGCTTTAACCTGAGCAACCTGCTGGCAGTGGTCGGTGTGTTGCTGGGCATGGATTATCCGTTGGATGAAATCCTCAAGGTGCTGCCGCAGCTGCAGGGCCCCATTGGACGCATGCAGCGCTTGGGTGGCGTCAAACAACCTTTGGTAGTGGTGGATTACGCACACACGCCTGATGCGCTGGAGAAAGTGCTTGAAGCCCTGCGCCCGCACGTTAAAGGCCGTTTGCTGTGCCTGTTCGGCTGCGGCGGTGACCGTGACAACGGTAAGCGCCCGCTGATGGCGGCGGTGGTTGAGCGTTTGGCCGATGGCGTGTTGGTCACTGACGACAATCCGCGTACTGAGGCGCCGGCACAGATTTTTACCGACATTCGGGCCGGTTTTGTTAACCCGCAATCAGTACAATTCGTTCACGGCCGTGGTCAGGCGATCGCCCAGCTAATTGCTGCTGCCAGCGCCGATGATGTGCTGGTATTGGCCGGCAAGGGCCATGAGGACTATCAGGAAATTAACGGCGTGCGTCAGCCATTCTCCGACCTGGTCGAAGCGGCTAACGCTTTGGCGGCATGGGGGGTGGCGCATGCTTAAGCCGCTGCGGTTGAGCGAAGTGGCTGCGCCGCTGTGTGCTCGGGTGATCGGTGCGGACGTGGCATTCAGCGGCGTCAGCAGCGACAGCCGGGCGATTCAGCCGGGCCAGTTATTTGTCGCTCTGGCCGGCCCACGTTTTGATGGCCACGACTACCTGGCTGACGTGGCAAATAAAGGTGCAGTGGCTGCTTTGGTTGAGCGTGAAGTCGCTGGTGCGCCATTGCCGCAACTGCTGGTCGCCGATACCCGTTTGGCCCTCGGCCAGCTGGGTGCGCTTAACCGTCAGGCATTCCAGGCGCCTGTCGTCGCCATTACCGGCTCCAGCGGCAAGACCACCGTTAAGGAAATGCTTGCCAGCATCTTGCGTGAAGGCCTGCAAGGCCCGGTGTTGGCGACCTGCGGCAACCTCAATAACGACCTTGGTGCGCCGCTGACCCTGCTGGAGTTGGCGCCTGAGCATGTCGCCGCTGTGATCGAGCTGGGCGCCAACCATGTCGGTGAGATTGCTTACACCGTCGGCCTGACCCAGCCGCACGTGGCCATCCTCAACAATGCCGGCACCGCCCATGTAGGTGAGTTCGGTGGGCCCGAGAAAATTGTTGAAGCCAAGGGCGAAATTATCGACGGCCTGAGCGACAGCGGTGTTGCCGTGCTCAACCTTGACGACAGTGCCTTTGCCATCTGGCAGCAGCGCTCCAAGGGGCGCACGGTTCGTTCGTTTGCCCTGCGCAACTCGGCCGCCGACGTCTACGCCAGTGAGTTAGCGCGCGATGCGCGGGGTTGCTCGGCTTTTAGCCTGCACTGCGCCAGCGGTCAGGTACGGATTCAGCTCAACCTGCTCGGCGAACACAATGTGGCCAATGCCCTGGCGGCCGCAGCGGCTGCGTTGGCGCTGGGTATTACACCCGCTGCGATCAAGGCTGGGCTGGAAAGCTTGCAGCCGGTCAAAGGTCGCACCGTGGCGCAGATTGCGCGAAACGGCCTGCGCGTGATCGACGACAGCTACAACGCCAACCCGACATCGGTTTGCGCGGCCATCGACATCCTTTCCGGTTTCCCAGGCCGCCGCGTGCTGGTGCTGGGCGATATCGGCGAGCTGGGCGCTTGGGCTGAGTCAGGCCACCGCCAGGTTGGTCGTTACGCGCTCGGCAAAGTTGATGCGCTGTATGCCGTTGGTCCACTGATGGCTTATGCGGCCGCTGAGTTTGGCGCAGCCGCTCGGCATTTTGCCGACCAAGCCAGCCTGATTGCTGCGCTGCAAAGCGAGCAGGGCGACACCACCCTTCTAATTAAAGGTTCACGCAGCGCCGCGATGGAAAACGTCGCGGCTGCGCTGTGTGGCACATCCGGGGAGATTCACTAATGCTGCTGCTGCTGGCGGAATACCTGCAACAGTTCCACAAGGGTTTCGCAGTGTTTCAGTACCTGACACTGCGCGGCATTCTCGGCGTGCTGACGGCGTTGGGGTTGGCGCTGTGGCTTGGCCCCTGGATGATCCGCACCCTACAAATTCGCCAGATCGGCCAGTCGGTCCGTAACGACGGCCCACAGTCGCACCTGTCGAAAAAGGGCACGCCCACCATGGGCGGTGCGCTGATTCTCTCGGCCATTGCGGTCAGCACCTTGCTCTGGGCTGACCTGTCCAACCGCTATGTGTGGACTGTACTGGTGGTGACCTTATTGTTCGGCGCCATTGGTTGGGTGGACGACTACCGCAAGGTGATCGAAAAAAATTCTAAGGGCCTGCCGAGCCGCTGGAAGTACTTCTGGCAGTCGGTGTTCGGCCTGGGCGCGGCGCTGTTCCTGTATATGACTGCGCAAAGCCCGGTGGAAACCACCCTGATCCTGCCGATGCTTAAGGACTTCAGCCTGGAGCTGGGCCTGGGCTTTGTGGTGCTGACCTACTTTGTGATCGTCGGCTCGAGCAACGCGGTCAACCTCACTGACGGCCTCGACGGCCTGGCCATTCTGCCCACCGTGATGGTTGGCGGTGCGTTGGGGATTTTCTGCTACCTGTCGGGCAACGTGAAGTTCGCCGAATACCTGTTTATTCCGTACGTGCCAGGCGCGGGTGAGCTGATTGTGTTCTGCGCCGCTCTGGTGGGTGCGGGCCTGGGTTTCCTCTGGTTCAACACCTACCCGGCGCAAGTGTTTATGGGCGATGTCGGCGCGCTGGCGCTGGGCGCGGCCCTGGGCACCATCGCCGTGATCGTCCGTCAGGAAGTGGTGCTGTTCATCATGGGCGGCATCTTTGTGGTGGAAACCCTGTCGGTGATTATCCAGGTCGCCAGCTTCAAGCTGACCGGCAAGCGTGTATTCCGTATGGCGCCGATCCATCACCACTTTGAACTGAAAGGCTGGCCCGAGCCGCGTGTGATCGTGCGCTTCTGGATCATCACCGTGATTCTGGTGTTGATCGGCCTTGCCACCTTGAAACTGCGTTGAGGAACCCATGAGCCTGATCGCGTCTGACCACTTCCGCATCGTTGTCGGCCTCGGCAAGAGTGGCATGTCTCTGGTGCGCTTCCTCGCGCGCCAAGGCTTGCCGTTTGCCGTGGTCGATACCCGTGCCAACCCGCCGGAACTCGCCACCTTGCGTGAGCAGTTCCCGCAAGTGGAGGTGCGTTGTGGCGAACTGGATGTGGAATTCCTCTGCCGCGCCAGCGAGCTGCTGGTCAGTCCGGGCCTGGCCATTGCCACCCCGGCGCTGCAGGCGGCTGCTGCGCGTGGGGTCAAGCTGTCGGGTGATATCGACCTGTTCGCTCGTTATGCCAAGGCGCCGATCGTGGCGATTACCGGGTCCAACGCGAAAAGCACGGTGACCACCCTGGTCGGTGAGATGGCCGCCGCGGCCGGCAAGAAGGTCGCCGTCGGCGGCAATCTGGGTACGCCGGCGCTGGACCTGCTGAATGATGAGATCGAGCTGTATGTCATGGAGCTGTCGAGCTTCCAGCTGGAAACCACCGACCAGCTCAACGCTGAAGTCGCGACCTGCCTGAACATCAGCGAAGACCATATGGATCGCTACGCCGATCTGCCGGCTTATCACCTGGCCAAGCACCGCATTTTCCGAGGTGCGCGGCAGGTGGTGGTAAACCGCGATGACGCCCTCTCGCGCCCGCTGGTGGCTGATCAACTGCCGTGCTGGTATTTCGGCCTGGGCAAGCCGGACTTCAAGCGCTTTGGCTTGCTTGAAGAACACGGCGAGAAACATTTGGCGTACCAGTTCGCGGCGCTGTTGCCGGTACGTGAGCTGAAGATCCGTGGCGCGCACAACCAGTCCAACGCCCTGGCGGCGCTTGCGCTGGGTCATGCCGTGGGCCTGCCGTTTGCGCCGATGCTGGCAACCCTCAAGCAGTTCGCCGGCCTGCCGCATCGCTGCCAGTGGGTTGGCGAGCGCAAGGCCGTGAGCTATTACGACGACTCCAAGGCCACCAACGTCGGTGCGGCACTGGCCGCCATTGAAGGCCTGGGCGCGGATATCGCCGGCAAGCTGGTGTTGATCGCCGGTGGCGATGGCAAAGGCGCTGATTTCTCGGCGCTGAAAACGCCAGTCGGCACGTTCTGCCGCGCCGTAGTGCTGCTCGGCCGCGATGCCGAGTTGCTGGCTGAGGCGCTGGGCGACGCCGCACTGCTGGTCCGGGTCAAGACCCTGGAAGAAGCTGTGCAGCGCGCTGCCGAGTTGGCCGAAGCGGGTGATGCCGTGCTGCTGTCGCCGGCTTGCGCCAGTCTCGACATGTTCAAGAATTTTGAAGAGCGTGGGCGTCTGTTCGCCCAGGCCGTGGAGGGTTTGTAATGATGCTTGCCCGCCTGCTCGCCGCGCCTTCGCCGCTGCATACGCGTCGTGGTATCGACATCGACTTCCCGCTTCTCGCTGGTTGCTTGGCGCTGCTCGGCTTGGGCCTGGTGATGATTGCTTCGGCGTCTTCGGAAGTGGCCGCTGCGCAGACGGGCAATCCGCTGTACCACATGATCCGCCATCTGATTTATCTGGCCATCGGCCTTGGTGCCGCATTAGCTACGTTGCTGGTGCCAATGACGTTGTGGCAGCGTTACAGCGGCATGCTGCTACTTGCAGCGGTGGTGCTGCTGATTCTGGTACTGCTGCCGGGCATTGGTCGTGAAGTCAACGGTGCTAAGCGTTGGATTGGCTTGGGCATCTTCAACCTGCAGCCTTCTGAGTTGGCCAAACTGTTCAGTGTGATGTTTATCGCCGCCTACTTGGTGCGTCGTCAGACCGAGGTGCGCGAGAAGCTCACCGGCTTTATCAAGCCGATGTTGGTGCTCGGGCCGATTGCCGCGCTGCTACTGGCCGAGCCGGACTTCGGTGCCACCGTGGTGTTGGTTGGCGCCTCCATCGCCATGTTGTTCCTCGGTGGCGTCAACCTGTTGCGCTTTATTCCTCTAGCGGCGTGTGTGCTGGGTCTTGGCGTGTGGGTGATGACCAGCCAGGCCTATCGTTTGGAGCGTTTGACCAACTTCGTCGACCCCTGGGCCGACCAGTACGGCGCTGGGTATCAGTTGAGCCAGGCGCTGATCGCCTTTGGTCGCGGTGAGTGGTTTGGCGTCGGCCTGGGCAATAGTGTGCAGAAGCAGTTCTATCTGCCGGAAGCGCATACCGACTTCGTGTTTGCCGTGCTGGCCGAAGAGCTGGGCATGGTTGGCGCACTGATTACTGTCGGCCTGTTCGTGTTTGTCAGCGTGCGCGCCCTGTATATCGGCCTGTGGGCGGAGAAGGCCAAACAGTTCTTCTCGGCGTATGTGGCTTACGGCTTGGCGTTTCTGTGGATCGGTCAAGTGCTGATCAATATCGGCGTGAACGTTGGCCTGCTGCCGACCAAGGGCCTGACCCTGCCATTCCTCAGCTACGGCGGCAGCTCGCTGGTGATCTGCTGCGTCAGCTTGGCGCTGCTGTTGCGCATTGAGTGGGAGCGCCGCACCCAGCTGGGCAGCGAGGATGTCGACTTCAAGGAATCGGATTTCTTCGAAGGCCAGTCCGCCGAGGAGGTTCAGCATGCGCGGTAATGTGCTGATCATGGCTGGCGGCACCGGCGGGCATGTATTCCCGGCGCTGGCCTGTGCCCGCGAATTCAAAGCGCGCGGCTACAGCGTGCATTGGCTGGGTACGCCGCGCGGTATCGAGAATGAACTGGTGCCGGCTGCCGGTCTGCCGCTGCACCTGATCGACGTCACGGGTCTGCGCGGCAAGGGCAAGCTGTCGCTGCTGAAAGCACCGTTCCAGCTGATCAAGGCGCTGTTCCAGGCACGCAAGGTGATGCGCGAGCTGCAGCCAGTGTGCGTGCTGGGCATGGGTGGTTATGTCACTGGCCCTGGCGGTCTGGCCGCGCGCATGAGCGGCGCGCCGCTGATTATTCACGAGCAGAATGCCGTGGCCGGTACTGCCAACCGCAGCCTGGTGCCATTCGCCAGCCGCGTCTGCGAAGCCTTCCCGAATACTTTTGGCAATAGCGACAAGCGCCGCACCACCGGCAATCCGGTGCGTGAAGAGCTGTTCCTGGAAACCCCGCGGGATTCGCTGCGCGACCGCCAGCCGCGTTTGCTGGTGCTGGGCGGCAGCCTGGGCGCCGAACCGCTGAACAAATTGCTGCCCGAAGCCCTTGCGCTGGTGGCGGCCGAACTGCGTCCTGAAGTGTTCCATCAGGCCGGCAAGCAACATGATGCAATTACTGCTGAACGCTATCGCGCCGTTGACGTCGAAGCGCAGGTCGCGCCGTTTATCAAGGACATGGCGCGGGCGTACGCCTGGGCCGATCTGGTGGTGTGCCGCGCAGGTGCGCTGACCGTCAGCGAGTTGGCTGCCGCCGGCTTGCCCGCATTTCTGCTGCCGCTGCCGCACGCGATCGACGATCACCAAACCCGTAATGCCGATTATCTGGCCAGTGCCGGCGCTGCCGTACTGCTGCCGCAACGTTCCACTGACGCCGCCACGCTGGCCGCGCAGCTGACCGAGGTTTTGATGCACCCCGACCAACTCACTCAAATGGCGCAGACGGCTCGTCGTCTGGCCAAGCCCGACGCAACCTGCACCGTTGTCGATATTTGCCTGGAGGTGGCCCGTGGCTAAGTCTCCCGCCGCTGCGCGTTCGGAAATCCGCCGTATGCGCCGTATTCGCCGTATCCACTTCGTCGGCATCGGTGGTGCCGGCATGTGCGGTATTGCCGAAGTGCTGCTCAACCTCGGTTACGAAGTGTCCGGTTCCGATTTGAAAACCTCCGCAGTCACCGAACGCTTGGAAAGCTTCGGTGCGCAGATTTTCATTGGTCACCGGGCTGAAAATGCTGAACAGGCTGATGTGCTGGTGGTATCCAGCGCGATCAACACCAGCAACCCGGAAGTCGCCACCGCCTTGGAGCGTCGCATCCCTGTGGTGCCGCGTGCCGAGATGTTGGCTGAGCTGATGCGTTATCGCCACGGCATCGCCGTTGCCGGCACCCATGGTAAGACCACCACCACCAGCCTGCTGGCTTCGGTGTTCGCTGCCGGTGGCCTGGACCCGACATTTGTGATTGGTGGTCGGTTGAATGCTGCCGGCACCAACGCCCAGCTGGGCAGCAGCCGTTACCTGATTGCCGAAGCCGATGAAAGTGACGCCAGCTTCTTGCATCTGCAGCCGATGGTCTCGGTCGTGACCAATATCGATATGGACCACATGAGCACCTATGGCGGTGACTTCAACAAGTTGAAGAAAACCTTCATCGAGTTCCTCCATAACCTGCCGTTCTACGGGCTGGCGGTGCTGTGTGTGGACGACCCGATCGTGCGCGAGATTCTCCCGCAAGTGGCGCGTCCAACCGTGACTTATGGCTTCGATGAAGGCGCCGACGTTCGTGCCATTAACGTGCGTCAGCAGGGCATGCAGACCTTTTTCACCGTGCTGCGCCGCGATCGTGAACCGCTGGATGTATCGGTGAACATGCCGGGTAACCACAACGTATTGAATGCCTTGGCCACTATCGCCATTGCCAGCGATGAAGGCATCAGCGATGACGCCATCGTCCAGGGTTTGTCGCAGTTCCAGGGCGTGGGTCGACGCTTTCAGGTCTATGGCCAGCTGCCGGTAGAAGGCGGCAGCGTGATGTTGGTGGATGACTACGGGCACCACCCACGCGAAGTCGCTGCCGTGATCAAGGCTGTACGTGGCGGTTGGCCGGAGCGCCGCTTAGTGATGGTTTACCAGCCGCACCGCTTCAGCCGCACCCGCGACCTGTATGACGATTTTGTTCAGGTGTTGGGGGATGCCAACGTGTTGTTGCTGATGGAGGTTTATCCGGCCGGCGAAGAGCCGATTCCGGGGGCGGACAGCCGTCAGCTGTGTCACAGCATTCGTCAGCGCGGCCAGCTTGACCCGATCTATATCGAGCGCGGCGTTGACCTCGCGCCGATCGTCAAACCGCTGCTGCGTGCTGGCGACATTCTGCTTTGCCAAGGTGCCGGTGATATCGGTGGCCTGGCGCCGCAACTGCTGCAAAGCCCTTTGTTCGCCACGGTCGGCGGCGAGTCGTCAGAGGAGGCGAAATGAGTGCCGCTAGTTTGATTTCCCAGGTTCCGGTCAGCGCTTTCGGCCGTGTGGCCGTGCTGTTTGGCGGCAAGAGCGCCGAGCGTGAAGTCTCGCTGAAATCCGGCAATGCCGTACTGCAAGCGCTGCTGGCTGCGGGTGTGGATGCCTTCGGTATTGATGTGGGTGATGACCTGCTGCAGCGCCTGACGGCCGAGAAAATCGACCGCGCGTTTATCGTGTTGCACGGCCGTGGCGGTGAAGACGGCGCGATGCAGGGGTTGCTTGAGTGCGCCGGCATTCCTTATACCGGCAGCGGCATCCTGGCGTCGGCCCTGGCCATGGACAAACTGCGTACCAAGCGCGTGTGGCTGAGCCTCGGTCTGCCAACGCCGGCCCACGCGGCGCTGACCTGCGAAGCCGATTGTCATGCAGCGGCTGCCGAGCTGGGTTTCCCGTTGTTCGTCAAGCCCGCCCATGAAGGCTCGAGCATTGGCATGGCCAAGGTCACCGATGTCGATGCCCTGATTGCCGCGTGGAAAGACGCTAGCCGTTACGACTCGCAGGTGTTGGTCGAGCAGATGATCGCCGGCCCCGAGTTCACCATCGCCATGTTACGTGGCCAGGTGCTGCCGCCGATTGCTCTGGGTACGTCGCACAGCTTTTACGACTACGACGCCAAGTACCTGGCCAATGACACCCAGTACCGCATCCCTTGCGGTCTGGATGCGGCCAAAGAAGCTGAACTCAAGGACCTCACCGCGCGTGCATGCGAAGCCGTGGGCATCCAGGGGTGGGCGCGCGCCGATGTGATGCAGGATGCCGATGGCGCGTTCTGGCTGCTGGAAGTCAACACGGTTCCGGGCATGACCGATCACAGCCTGGTGCCTATGGCCGCGAAGGCTGCTGGTCTGGATTTTCAACAGTTGGTGTTGGCGATTCTTGCTGACAGTCTTGAGGCGCGGGGTTAAGTCATGACGGCCACGTTGCGTCACCCGTCCGGCTCTTCCCGCGCGCCTGTGCGTGGCAAGCCTGTGCCGCGTGGTGCCAGCCGTTTGGTGGCCAAAGAGCCGATCAGCCTGCGGATGAATCTGCCGAAGGCGCGTCTGGTGGGTGTAGGTGCCTGGCTCAAACGCCTGACCTGGCCGCTGTTGCTGCTTGCGCTGGGTTACGGCACCTATGAGTTGTCGCTGCGTGCGTTGCCTTATGCCGATCAGCCGATTGCCAAAATCAGCGTCGAAGGTGATCTCAGCTACGTCAATCAGCAGGCTGTGCAAGAGCGCATTGCACCCTATGCCAGCGCAAGTTTTTTCAGTGTCGATCTGCTCAGCCTGCGCCACGAGCTGGAGCTAATGCCATGGATCGCCAGTGCCCAGGTGCGCCGCGTGTGGCCGGATCAGCTGGTGGTACGCCTGGAAGAACAATTGCCAATTGCCCGCTGGGGCGATGAGGCTCTGCTGAACAACCAGGGCGAGGCATTCGCCCCGCTGGAGTTGGCTAATTATCCCCACCTGCCGCAGCTGTATGGCCCTCAGCGTGCGCAGCAGCAGGTGATGCAGCAATACCAAGTGCTCAGCCAGATGCTGCGGCCCATGGGTTTTTCTGTAGCGCGTTTGGAGCTGCGCGAACGCGGTAGCTGGTTTCTTTCCACCGGGCAGGGCATTGACGTGCTGCTGGGGCGTGATCATCTGGTCGAAAAAGTACGGCGCTTCACGGCTATTTACGACAAGGCCTTGAAAGAGCAACAAACAAATATCGCGCGGATCGATCTGCGTTATGCCAACGGCTTGGCCGTGGCATGGCGTGAGCCGGTCGCGCCCACGGCGGCACCAACCGCTGTCGTGCAGTGAATCAGGAGAAGGCAAGAGTCATGGCAAACGTGCAGAGCGGCAAGATGATCGTCGGTCTCGATATCGGTACCTCCAAAGTGGTGGCGTTGGTCGGTGAAGTGAATGCGGACGGCCAGCTGGAAGTGGTTGGTATCGGTACCCATCCTTCGCGTGGCCTGAAAAAGGGCGTGGTGGTGAATATTGAATCGACCGTGCAGTCGATCCAGCGCGCCGTTGAAGAAGCGCAGTTGATGGCCGGTTGCCGTATCCACTCAGCCTTTGTTGGTGTTGCGGGCAATCATATCCGTAGCCTCAATAGCCACGGCATCGTCGCCATTCGTGATCGTGAAGTCAGCCCTGCTGACTTGGAGCGCGTACTCGACGCCGCCCAGGCCGTGGCCATTCCGGCCGACCAGCGCGTGCTGCACACCCTGCCGCAGGATTACGTGATCGACAACCAGGAAGGCGTGCGTGAGCCGCTGGGCATGTCCGGCGTACGCCTGGAAGCCAAGGTGCACGTGGTCACTTGCGCCGTAAATGCTGCGCAAAATATCGAGAAGTGTGTGCGTCGCTGCGGCCTGGAAGTCGATGACATTATTCTCGAGCAGTTGGCCTCGGCGTATGCCGTGCTGACGGATGACGAGAAAGAGCTGGGCGTATGCCTGGTCGATATCGGTGGTGGCACCACTGACATCTGCATCTTCACCGAAGGTGCGATTCGCCACACCGCGGTGATTCCAATTGCTGGCGATCAGGTCACCAACGACATCGCCATGGCCCTGCGTACGCCTACGCAGTATGCCGAGGAGATCAAGATTCGTTATGCTTGTGCGTTGGCCAAATTGGCCGGTGCTGGCGAAACCATCAAGGTGCCGAGCGTCGGTGATCGTCCGCCGCGTGATTTGTCGCGACAGTCCCTGGCTGAAGTGGTCGAGCCGCGTTATGACGAGCTGTTCACCCTGATTCAGGCTGAGCTGCGGCGCAGCGGTTATGAGGACTTGATCCCGGCAGGGATCGTCCTGACTGGCGGTACAGCGAAGATGGAAGGCGCTGTCGAGCTGGCTGAGGAAATCTTTCACATGCCGGTGCGTCTGGGCATGCCCCATGGTGTCAAAGGATTGGCCGACGTCGTGCGCAACCCCATTTATTCCACAGGCGTAGGCCTGCTGCTGTACGGGCTGCAAAAACAGGCCGACGGCATCTCCATGTCCGCGCTTGGCAGCTACAACGATGAACCCAAACAACCTGTTCTGGAACGGCTGAAACGCTGGGTCCAGGGCAATTTCTGATTTTGCAGTAGGCGTTACAACTAGAAAGATAAAGGAGAGGGAAAATGTTTGAACTCGTAGACAATGCTCCGCAAAGCGCAGTTATCAAGGTGATTGGTGTGGGCGGCGGCGGCGGTAACGCTGTTAACCATATGGTCCGAAGCAACATTGAAGGCGTCGAGTTCATCTGCGCCAACACCGATGCGCAGGCACTGGGTAAGGTGGGTGCGCGCACCGTCCTGCAACTGGGCACCGCGATTACCAAAGGCCTGGGCGCTGGCACCAATCCTGAAGTCGGTCGTCAAGCGGCTATGGAAGATCGCGAGCGCATCACCGATGTGCTGCAGGGCGCGGATATGGTGTTTATCACCACCGGCATGGGCGGCGGTACCGGTACTGGCGCAGCGCCGATCATTGCCCAGATCGCCAAGGAAATGGGCATTCTCACCGTTGCGGTGGTGACGCGTCCGTTCCCGTTCGAAGGCAAGAAGCGCATGCTGGTTGCCGATGAAGGCATCCGTGCGTTGTCTGAGTGCGTGGATTCGCTGATCACTATCCCCAACGAAAAACTGCTGACCATCCTCGGTAAAGACGCCAGCCTGCTGTCGGCTTTCGCCAAGGCCGACGACGTGCTGGCCGGTGCCGTGCGCGGTATCTCCGACATCATGCTGCGTGAAGGCTTGATGAACGTCGACTTTGCCGACGTACGTACGGTGATGAGCGAAATGGGTATGGCGATGATGGGCACTGGCTGCGCCAGCGGTCCTAACCGCGCCCGTGAAGCAACCGAGGCAGCGATTCGCAACCCATTGCTGGAAGACGTCAACCTGCAGGGCGCACGCGGCATTCTGGTCAACATCACCGCAGGCTTGGACTTGTCGCTTGGCGAGTACGCTGCCGTGGGCGAGATCATTGAGGCGTTCGCCTCCGAGCACGCCACCGTCAAGGTTGGCGCGGTCATCGATCCGGACATGCGCGACGAGCTGCACGTTACTGTGGTCGCGACCGGCCTGGGTGCGAAAATCGAGAAGCCGGTCAAGGTTATCGACAACACCCTGCAGGTTTCTGCCAACACGGGCAGCAACACTTCAGCCCCCGCGCGTGCCGAGCAGAGCGTTAATTACAAGGACTACGAGCGTCCTACCGTGCAGCGTCAAAGCCACGGCGGTGCTGCGACGGCGGCCAAGTTGAACCCGCAGGACGACCTGGATTATTTGGACATCCCAGCCTTCCTGCGTCGTCAGGCCGATTAATGAAATGTATCAGGAGTATTGGGGTGATTGGTGTTCAGCAAAGGTCGGTTCTGCTATTATCGCCGGCCATTGTTGAAAACAATTCGCAACTAGTGCTATAGCGGCCCAAGCCATGATCAGACAACGCACCCTGAAGAACATTATCCGCGCCACTGGCGTCGGCCTGCATTCCGGGGAGAAGGTATACCTGACCCTGAAGCCGGCACCCGTGGACACCGGTATCGTGTTCCGTCGTACCGACCTAGACCCTGTCGTGGAAATCCCTGCGCGTGCAGGTAACGTTGGTGAAACCACCATGTCGACCACGTTGGTCAATGGTGATGTCAAGGTGGATACGGTAGAGCACCTGCTTTCGGCCATGGCTGGCCTGGGCATCGATAACGCCTACGTCGAGCTCTCCGCGTCCGAAGTCCCGATCATGGATGGCAGTGCGGGTCCCTTTGTATTCCTGATTCAATCGGCTGGTTTGCAAGAGCAGGAAGCCCACAAGAAGTTCATTCGTATCCTTCGAGAAGTGACCGTTGAAGAGGGCGACAAGCGCGCCACCTTCGTGCCTTTCGAAGGCTTCAAAGTGACCTTCGAGATCGATTTCGATCACCCGGTTTTCCGCAATCGCACCCAGTCGGCCAGCGTTGACTTCTCCAGCACCTCGTTTGTGAAAGAAGTCAGCCGCGCCCGTACATTTGGCTTTATGCGTGACATCGAGTTCCTGCGTTCACAGAACCTAGCACTCGGCGGCAGCGTTGATAACGCCATTGTGGTAGACGAGTTCCGCGTGTTGAACGAAGACGGCCTGCGCTATGAGGACGAATTTGTTAAGCACAAGATTCTCGATGCGATCGGCGATCTTTACCTGCTGGGCAACAGCCTGATTGGTGAGTTCAAAGGTTTCAAATCAGGGCATGCGTTGAACAACCGCCTGCTGCGCACCCTGATTGAACAAACCGATGCATGGGAAGTTGTCACTTTTGATGACCCCAATACTGCGCCGATCTCTTACATGCGTCCGGTTGCGGCGGTGTAACGCAATACCCTCCTTTTATGTTTTTAGAGGCCACCGTCAGGTGGCCTTTTTTTATCCATCTGTAGCGCCTGTCGGTTGCTGCTTAGCTCGCCGCGCTGTGCGGTGGACAACCGTTAATGATCATTTTTACCGGCGGGCTAGTCCGTCTTTTTATCCGCTTGGCCATGTTTGGCTAAGCGCTCGAGGGCGGCGCGGAGCTTGGGGTCGTTGATGCCATCGGCGGTGGCCTGGATATTTTCTGCCGCGCTATTGGACAGGCAGATTGTGCGACCTGTCTCACGCCTTTCGGCAGTCGGAGGTTGCACCTTGAACAGGATCTTCGTTAAGGTCGCGAACTCTTCGAGAGCCTGCAGCTGTTTCAACAAGCGTTTTTGTTGATAGCGCAGGCGCGTGGCCCAGTGGCCATCGGTGATGATCAGCAGCAAACAACCCTCGCGCCATGACGCTACATGGCAGTGTTCGCGCGCAGCAGGTTGCAGTTGGCTTTCGAGTAGGTGCTGCAGGCGATCAATGCGTTGCGCTTGATTGAACAGCGCCTTCAAGGGTTTCGCTTCGCGCAACAGCGCGGCGGGAGCCCGAGCCGGCAAAGGACGAAAAGTCATGGCAGGACGCCTGAAAAAGTGAGGTCGCCATGGTAGCAGAATCGCTGCTGCCGACTGACGCTTCACCACTAGGGGAATGCCGTGCACATTATTCTACTCAGTCGGCACCACGGTGCCGCACGTTCGCTCACGTTGGATCTGCGCTGGTTATTACTGGCATCGCTGCTGGCGCTCGCCACAGCGCTGGCCAGCGGTGTTGCTGTTGGGGCTTGGTGGGCGCCGGCAACGGCCGACGTGCATGACGATGCGCAGCTCAACCAGGCGATGGACCAGCAGCGCGCCGAAGTTGGTGAGGTGCGTAAAGATGCACAGCGCCAGCTGGATGCCTTCGCTGTGCACGTGGCCGAGCTGCAAGCACGCCTGACCCGTTTGGATGCGTTGGGCGAGCGCCTGACCGAGCTGGCGGATCTGGATGCCAGCGAATTCGATTTCTCCCTTAACGTAGGCCAGGGCGGTGCGGAAGATGCCCTGGGCGACGCCGCGTATGCGCCGCCGCCGTTTATGGATGAGCTTGACCGCCTGAGCCTGCGCCTGGACAGCCGCGAACAGCTATTAGAGGTGCTTGAGCAGCTAATCGGCGAGCGTCAGCTGAATGAAGCCGAGTATTTGTCGGGCATGCCGGTGCGTCATGGCTATATGTCTTCGCCTTTCGGTCGCCGCGTGCACCCGCTGACCGGGCGCAATACCCAGCATAAAGGTGTCGACTTTGCCGCCAAACCGGGCAGTGATGTAGTGGCGGTTGCGGCCGGGGTAGTGAGCTTCTCCGGGGTCAAGTCGGGTTATGGCTACACCGTGGAAATCAGCCATGCAGACGGTTACACCACCCTCTATGCGCACAACCAGAGCAATCAAGTGCAGATCGGTGACCTGGTGCAGCGCGGCCAGACGATTGCCAAGGTTGGTCGCAGCGGCCGCGCCAGTGGCTACCATGTGCACTTCGAAGTCACCAAGAATGGCCGGGTGGTCAATCCAGCCAGCTACATAGCCCGGGTTAACGACGTCGAATAACGCCGCTTTCCTCGTTTGCGTTTCCGGGTAGAATGCCCCCTTCGCACGCAGCCATAAAGGCTGCATGGGTCGCTGTTCAGCCGCCCTCAATCCATACGCCTGGAAGATCCTGTCGATATGTTTGCGCCTTTGTTGAAGAAACTCTTTGGAAGCAAGAACGAGCGTGAAGTCAAACGCATGCTCAAGGCGGTACAAGCCGTCAATGCCTTCGAGGAGCAGATGCTTGCCCTTTCCGATGAGCAACTGCGAGCCAAGACGGAGGCGTTCAAAGCCCGTCTGGCCAAAGGCGAAACCCTTGACCAGCTGCTCGCTGAAGCCTTTGCGGTAACCCGTGAAGCCGGCAAGCGTGTCATGGGGATGCGTCACTTCGACGTGCAGTTGATTGGTGGCATGACCCTGCACGAAGGCAAAATCGCCGAGATGCGTACCGGTGAGGGTAAAACCCTGGTGGCGACCCTGGCGGTGTACCTCAATGCGCTGTCCGGCAAGGGCGTGCACGTGGTGACGGTCAACGATTACCTGGCCCGCCGCGATGCCAACTGGATGCGGCCGCTGTATGAATTCCTCGGTATGAGCGTGGGTATCGTGACCCCCTTTATGCCGCCGGAAGAGAAGCGCGAAGCCTACGCCGCCGATATCACATACGGCACCAACAACGAATTCGGTTTCGATTACCTGCGCGACAACATGGCCTTCAGCCTGGAAGACAAATTCCAGCGTGAGCTGAATTTTGCCGTAATCGACGAAGTCGACTCCATTCTGATCGACGAAGCGCGTACCCCGCTGATCATTTCCGGCCAGGCCGAAGACAGCTCGCGCCTCTACACCGAAATCAACAAGCTGATCCCGCGCCTCAAGCTGCACGTTGAGGAAGAAGAGGGTGTGGTCACGCAGGAAGGCCACTACAAGGTCGACGAGAAGTCCCGCCAGGTTGAGCTGAACGAAGCCGGCCACCAGTATGTTGAGGAAATGCTCACCGAAGTTGGCCTGCTGGCCGAAGGCGAGAGCCTGTATTCGGCGCACAACCTGGGCCTGCTGACCCACGTTTACTCGGGCCTGCGGGCGCACAAGCTATTCAACCGTAACGTTGAATACATTGTGCAGAACAACCAGGTGCTGCTGATCGATGAACACACCGGCCGTACCATGCCAGGCCGTCGTTTGTCAGAGGGCCTGCACCAGGCGATCGAGGCCAAAGAAGGCCTGCCGATCCAGGCCGAAAGCCAGACCCTGGCTTCGACTACCTTCCAGAACTACTTCCGTCTTTACAACAAGTTGTCCGGCATGACCGGTACAGCTGATACCGAGGCGTTCGAGTTCCACCAGATCTATGGTTTGGCGGTGATCGTGATCCCGACCAACCGTGCCCTGGCGCGTAAGGACTTCAACGACCTGGTCTACCTGACGGCGGAAGAGAAGTACGCGGCCATCGTCACCGACATCAAGGAAAGCATGGCACTCGGCCGTCCGGTGCTGGTCGGTACGGCCACTATCGAAACGTCCGAGCGCATGTCCGCATTGCTGAATCAGGAAGGTATTGAGCACAAGGTGCTCAACGCCAAATTCCATGAAAAGGAAGCGGAAATCATTGCCCAGGCCGGTCGTCCGGGTGCGCTGACTATTGCCACCAACATGGCCGGTCGCGGTACTGACATTCTGTTGGGCGGCAACTGGGAAGTTGAAGTCGCCAACCTGGAAAATGCCACACCCGAGCAGATCGCCCAGATCAAAGCCGACTGGCAGAAGCGCCACCAGCAAGTGATTGAAGCCGGTGGTTTGCATGTGATCGCGTCTGAGCGCCATGAGTCGCGTCGTATCGATAACCAGCTGCGTGGCCGTGCCGGCCGCCAGGGTGACCCAGGCTCCAGCCGCTTCTACCTGTCGCTGGAAGACAACCTGATGCGTATCTTCGCCTCGGACCGGGTGAAGAACTTTATGAAGGCCTTGGGCATGCAGCCTGGCGAAGCCATTGAGCATCGTATGGTCAGTAACGCCATCGAGAAGGCGCAGCGTAAGGTTGAAGGGCGTAACTTCGACATGCGTAAGCAGCTGTTGGAATACGATGACGTGGCCAACGAGCAGCGCAAAGTGATCTACCACATGCGCAACACGCTGCTGGCCGCCGACAACATCGGTGAAACCATCGCTGACTTCCGCCGCGAAGTGCTCGACAGCCTGATCAACGAACATATCGCGCCGCAATCGTTGCCTGAACAGTGGGACATCGCCGGCCTGGAAGAAGCGCTCTACACCAGCTTCAACCTGCGCCTACCGATCCAGCAGTGGCTCGACGATGACCATAAGCTGTACGAGGAAACCCTGCGTGCACGCATCCTCGAAGAGCTGATCACGGCCTATAACGAGAAAGAAATCGAAGCCAGCGCCGAGGCGTTGCGCACCTTCGAGAAGCAGATTCTGCTGCGTGTACTCGATGACCTGTGGAAAGACCATCTGTCGACCATGGATCACCTGCGTCACGGCATTCATCTGCGCGGTTATGCGCAGAAGAACCCCAAGCAGGAATACAAGCGCGAGTCCTTCACCCTGTTCCAGGAATTGCTGGACTCGATCAAGCGCGACACCATCCGCGTGCTGTCGCATGTACAGGTGCGCCGTGAAGATCCGGTTGAGGAAGAAGCGCGCCTGCGTCGTGAGGCTGAAGCCATGGCCGAGCGTATGCAGTTCCAGCACGCCGAAGCCTCGGCACTGGTGCCGCCAACGACTGAAGAAGAGGGCGACCTCGCCGTAGCCGTGGCGCCGGTGCGCACCGAACCGAAGATCGGCCGCAACGAGCCGTGCCCGTGTGGTTCCGGCAAGAAGTACAAGCACTGCCACGGTCAGGTTAATTAATCCGGCTGTGTAGAGCGGGGTGAGCCGACAGTGACGTTGGCGGAGCTCGGCCCGCTTGAATAACGCCGCGAACGGTCTGACCGCTCGCGGCGTTTTACCATCGCAATCAGTCCTACCCTCAAGGAGCGTTCCCTATGGCTGTTGGTCTTGGCCCGTTGTCTACCTTGCACCCTGTTCCAGGTTTTGAATTGGGCATCGCTTCTGCGGGCATCAAGCGCCCTGGGCGCAAGGATGTGGTGGTGATGCGCTGTGCCGAGGGCTCCAGCGTAGCGGGCGTATTCACCCTTAATGCCTTCTGCGCAGCGCCGGTCATCCTGGCCAAGAAGCGTGTGTTGGGGCAGGTGCGTTACCTGCTGACCAACACCGGCAATGCCAACGCCGGTACTGGCGAGCCGGGCCTACAAAATGCCACGCGTACCTGCGCGGCCCTGGCTCAGTTAGCCGGTGTCGATGAGGCGGCCGTACTACCGTTCTCCACCGGGGTGATTGGCGAGCCGCTGCCCGTCGAGAAGATTGAAGGGGCGTTGCAGGCCGCTCTCGACGATTTGTCCGAGAACCACTGGGCTGAAGCCGCTACCGGCATCATGACCACCGACACCCTGCCTAAGGGCGCCAGCCGCCAGTTTGTTCACGATGGCGTCACCGTCACCGTCACCGGCATCAGCAAGGGCGCCGGCATGATCAAGCCGAACATGGCGACCATGCTGGGTTATATCGCCACCGACGCCAAGGTCGCTCAGGCCGTGCTGCAGGATCTGTTGCGCGACGCGGCGAACAAGTCGTTCAACCGCATCACCATCGATGGCGACACCTCGACCAACGACTGCTGCATGTTGATCGCCACCGGCCAGGCTGCCTTGCCGGAAGTGACCCAGGCCAGCGGTGATCTGTTCGCCAAGCTCAAGGAAGCGGTGTTCAGCGTTTGCATGGACGTAGCGCAAGCCATCGTGCGCGACGGTGAAGGCGCAACCAAGTTCGTCACCGTGCAGGTGAATGGCGGCGCAACCCACCAAGAATGCCTGGATGTCGGCTACGCCGTCGCCCACTCGCCGTTGATCAAAACTGCGCTGTTTGCCTCCGACCCGAACTGGGGGCGCATTCTCGCCGCCGTTGGCCGTGCCGGCGTGGCGCAACTGGATGTCAGCCTGATCGACGTGTTCCTTGGTGACGTGTGTATCGCCAGCCGCGGCTGCCGTGCGGCCAGTTACACCGAAGCGCAGGGCTCAGCGGTGATGGCCAAGGAAGAAATCACCATCCGCATCGAACTGGGCCGTGGCGGCTGCAGCGAGACCATCTGGACCACCGATCTGTCGCACGAGTACGTGAAGATCAACGCCGAGTACCGCACCTGATCCGTCACGACTAAGCTGTTTGGCGGTCTGCATTCCCGTTGTTCATGTGCCTATGAGCAGCGGGAATTTGCTATTAAGGGCGTCGCTTTTAGAGGCATACGATCTTCTCGCAGCCAGCGCACTCTATTTCCCGCGCATCTAATGATTGGCGAAAAACCTATTGGTCCCGATTGCTGCACGCAGTGTGTGTCGAGACCCTTTACCGGTGGCCGGCGTTTCAGCGCTGGTACCAGGCTGCCCAGGAGGAACATCAGGCGTGAAACGTGTTCATGTAGCTGCTGCGGTTATTCGCGGTGTGGATGGGCAGATTCTGCTCGCCAAACGTCCCGAGGATAAACACCAGGGTGGCCTTTGGGAGTTTCCCGGTGGCAAGGTCGAGGCCAACGAGACGGTGCAGGCGGCCCTGACCCGTGAGCTGGAAGAGGAACTGGGCATTCGCCCCAGCGCCGCGCGGCCGCTGATTCAGGTGCGTCACGATTACCCGGATAAGCAGGTGCTGCTGGATGTCTGGGAAGTCTCGGCGTTTACCGGCGAGCCCCATGGTGCCGAAGGTCAGCCGCTGGCCTGGGTCAGCCCTCGGCAGTTGGGTGACTATGAGTTTCCCGCCGCTAATCGGCCAATTGTTGCGGCAGCGCGCTTACCAGAACGGTATCTGATTACTCCCGAGGGGCTCAGTGGGCCTGAGCTGCTGCGCGGTATCCAGGCGGCTCTGAAGAGTGGCATCCGCCTGCTGCAACTGCGCGCCCCAGCGATGTTCGATGCGCAGTACCGTGACATTGCCGTGGATGCCCTCGGCCTGTGTGCCGGTAAGGCGCAGTTGATGCTTAAAGGCCCGCTGGAATGGCTAGGAGATTTCCCCGCCGCAGGCTGGCACCTGACGGCGCAACAGTTGCGCGAATTGAGCGCTGGTGGCCGACCGTTCCCCCGTGAGCGCTGGTTAGCCGCCTCTTGTCACTCAGCAGAAGAGCTCGCGCTTGCAGCGCAGATGGGGGTGGATTTCATCACCCTATCACCCGTGCAGCCGACGCAAACCCATCCCGATGCGCAGCCGCTGGGCTGGGCACAGGTTGCCGAGCTGCTGCAGGGCTTCAATCAGCCGGCCTACCTGCAGGGTGGGGTGACGCCGAGCGATGTTGAGCGCGCCTGGCAGGTGGGCGCGCAGGGCGTGGCGGGTATTCGCGCGTTCTGGCCCGAGTGAATCTATTTATGTGCCTGTTAGATCGAGTGCGCTGATGCTTGTTGAAGCCCGTTCCCCCTCGAATATGCGCCCAAGCACCCTGCATCTGCCGCGTGGTAACTGGACGACTGTGTTCGAATGCCTGTGCGCGCATTTTCCGGCGATTGCACCAACGGTGTGGCAGGAGCGCATTACTCGTGGCCGCGTGCTGGATGCCCAGGGTCAGCCACTGGCGATGGCTACGGCTTATCGCGAAGGGCTCAAGGTGCATTACTTTCGCGAGGTGCCGGCGGAAACGCTGATCCCTTTTGAAGAGCGCATTCTGTATGTCGACGAGCACGTGCTGGTGGCTGACAAACCGCACTTTCTGCCGGTGATGCCCGCGGGTGAATACGTCGAGCAGACCTTACAGGCGCGCTTAGCAAAGCGTTTGAACAACGCCGACCTGGTGCCGCTGCACCGGATAGATCGGCACACTGCCGGCCTGGTGCTGTTTTCCACCAACCGCCAGAGCCGTGGCCAGTACCAGGCGCTGTTTCGCTTGCGGCAGATGGACAAGTGCTATGAGGCCTTGGCACTGGGCTTGCCGCAGCTTGATTTTCCACAGCTGCGGGCGACGCGGCTGGAGGGCGCGGAGCCATTCTTCCGCATGCAGGAAGTGGCTGGTGTGGCCAATACCGAAACGCGCATCGAGGTCGCTCAGCGCCACGGCGAGCACTGGCTGTATCGGTTGTATCCGGTAACAGGCAAGAAGCATCAGCTGCGCGTGCACCTGGCCGCGCTGGGCGCGCCGATCCTCAATGACCCGTTCTACCCCGAGGTCAGCGATGCACCGGATGCCCCTGATGACTACAGCAAACCGTTAAAACTGCTGGCCAAGGGGCTGAGCTTTATCGACCCCTTGAGCGGCGAGCGCCGTAGTTTTGCAAGCCAGCTCAGTCTGCTCTGAGACCCTAGGGTGGATGGCGCTTTATCCATCCACCAACCTGTGAGGGTGGATGAAAAAAACCCATCCACCCCACCTAGCTGCGCAGGCACCACTGCTCCCGGATTGCGCTAAGGCCTATTCGGGCTAGGGTTTAGGCCTGTGTTTTCGGTGCCGCGCGCCAGAGCACTTCGGCAATTCCCTGACGCTTAGCGATCAGCCGCGCCGCAACGAACAGCAGGTCTGACAGGCGGTTGACGTAGGCCAGGCCGACCCCGCGAATCGGCTCCACGGCGTTCAGGTGCTGGCAGCGGCGCTCGGCGCTGCGGGCCAGGCTGCGGCAGACATGGGCCTGGGCAATCAGGCGCGAGCCGCCAGGCAGAATGAAATTCTCCAGCGGGCCGACTTCTTCATTCCAGCGGTCGATAGCAGCTTCCAGGCGCTCGATTTCCGGAGCCTGCAGGGCCTGGTAATCGGGCATCGCCAGTTCGCCGCCAAGATCGAACAGGCGGTGTTGGCAGGGCGTGAGCACCTCGATGATCTCGGCGAGGCCCGGCGATGCCACAACCTGTTCGGCGAGGTCGGCCAGCAGCAGGCCGATGTGACTGTTCAGCGTGTCCACTTCGCCCATGGCATCCACGCGCGGGTGGTCCTTGGTGACGCGACGGCCATCGGCCAGGCCGGTTTCGCCGCTGTCGCCGGTACGGGTGTAGATTTTCGAGAGTCGGTAAGCCATGTTCAGAAACCTGTATCAGGAGTGGTGGTGGCCAGTGGCAGGCGCAGAGTGAAGCAGGTGCCCTGACCCGCTTTGGATTGCACTTCCATTTGCCCTTTATGGTTGTTGGTGATGATGAAGTAGGACACCGACAGGCCCAGCCCGGTGCCTTGGCCGACTTCTTTGGTGGTGAAGAACGGCTCGAAGATGCGCTTGCGCACGGCCTCAGACATGCCGACGCCATTGTCTTCCACCTGAATTTCCGCCCAAGGCGGCGCCAAGCGTACGCGCAGGGTGATCTGCCCTGGGATTGTGCTGTCGTCGCGCTGGTGGATGGCTTGGGCGGCGTTTTTCAGCAGGTTGAGCAGCACCTGTTCCAGTTCGTTGGCGGTGGCCGGCACGGCAGGCAGGTCGTTGGCGAACTCACGCTGGATGCTCAGGCTCTTGAAATCAAAACTGTCAGTCAGGTCGAAGTCGTTGCTGGCGATTTCCACTGCCTGATCGATCAGTGCAGGTAAATGACAGGGGGCGAGTTGGCGATCACTGCGGCGGCTGAAATTAAGCATGTTACTGACGATTTTTGCCGCGCGGCTACCGGCCTGTTGGATGCCGTCGAGTAGGCGCGGAATTTCGCGCGCCTGCAGGTAGCGGTCGATGGCTTCCAGGCAGATGCCAGCCTGCTCAGCCTGTTCACGGTTTTTCTCCAGCTCTGGCGACAGGCGCCGGCGAATGTTTTGCACGTTGTGCAGGATGGCGCCCAGCGGATTGTTGATCTCATGCGCCATGCCGGCGGCCAGGCTGCCGACCGAGAGCATTTTTTCCGATTGCACCATCATTTCTTCCAGGTTCAAGCGCTGGGTGATGTCATCAATGCGGATCACCACGCCGCGGCCGCCGCTACCGGTCAGCGGGTAGAAAGTCAGGGCGTAGTGGTGCGGTTGTTCATTGTTGCCCCAGGTCACACGCTCAATTTTTTCCACCTGGTGTTGCTCGACGGTGCGCTTGAGCTGCGGCAGAAACGGCTTGAGGGGCGGGAAGGCGAGGAAGACCGGCTGGTTCAGCGCTTCATCCAGGCGCGTGCCAGAAAGGCTGCTGGCCTCCTGGTTCCACTGGGTCACGTAGAGCTGTTCATCAAGGGCGATCAGCGCTGAAGGCATGGAGTCGATGATGCTGTTGAGGTAGTTCTGAAAGCCGGTGAGCTTCTTCTCGATCTTGCTGCGCACCTGCACTTCGAGCTCCAGTTTGCGGTTGGAGTGGCGGGTTTCTTCGGCCAGGTGCTGGGCGTGGTCGAACGCGTCCTGGGCATCATCGCGAGCGCGTTTGAGCTGTTGCTCGCGCGCCTCGATGCGCACCAGCATGGTGTTGAAGGCATCGGCCAGGCCGCCGATTTCGTCTGCATTGCCGCGCTGCGCGCGCAGGGCGTAGTTTTCCTCGCGGGTGACCTGGCGTGAGAGCTCTTCCAGGCGGCGAATGGGGCGCGTGATCAGGCGGCGTACTTGGCGCGACACAACCAGCCAGAGCAGCACACTCAGGGCCAAAATCACCACGCTGGCGGTCAGGGTGCCGGTGTAAAACGCCCCCGGTAATTCGCTGGAGGCCACCAGTAGCAAATGGCCAGGGTTGCCGGTGGCCTGCGGCAGCTCAACCAGCTGGTTAATCCGAAACTCATTGTGTCGCCAGGATTCGACAGCTTCGATTTGCTGCGGCAGCTGCAACTTGGTACCGCGCTGCAGCTGCGCCAGGCTCAGGCCGTCAGCGTCATAAATGACCGCCGCGCGCAGCGGTGCATAGTCATCCAAGCGTTTGAGCAGGGCCTCGGCGGCGGCGGGAGCGCTGAGCGCCTCTTTGCTTAATGTCGGGCTGGCGATCAAGCGCCCGAGGGTGTGCAAGGCCTGCGGGGCCACGCTTTCCTGGGAGATCCAGTAGGCCGCGCTGATAAACGCGAGGTTGGCCACCAGCAGCACGGTGGCGAGTAAAACCAGCAGGGCGACCAGCAGTTTGCGGCCGACCGGGAGATTTTCAATGCGCTGACGCAGGGGCATGGCGAAGAGGGTCGGTGATGAGTGTGCGAGCAGGTTAGGGGCTGTTGACGTTGCCGCGCAAGCCGCGTTATCGCGAAAAGTCTCGCCAGGCTAGGCGCTGCTCAGTGGCAGGGCAATCCGCGTGCGTTGAGGTAGGCCAGCAGTTGGTTGTGCAGCGCTTGTAGATGGGGCAGCGGCAGTTGCTGGCGTTGCGCAGCGTTGCAGGCATAACCCAGCAGGTAAGCGATTTCCGTGCGCCGGCTCTGGCTGACATCCTGGTGCATGGAGGAATAGTTGGCGGCGGTGGCCTGGATCACCCGTTGCACGTCGTTATGCAAGTCCTCGGCGGCTGCGTCATGGCCGCAGTGCTGCAGCAGCGCGGTCAGCTCGTGGCACAGGCGGGCGACTTGCGCCGGGTGTTCACGCAGCTCACCGTTGCGGCAGTCATGCAGCACGGTCAGTGGGTTGATGGCGCAGTTCAGCGCCAGCTTGCGCCATAGCCGGCTGAGTATGTCCAGGCTCCAGTCATGGGCAATCCCGGCGCGGTGTAAGTCGGCGAGCCAGGCCGGTGGCTGCATATTCAGCGGGTCACCGAGCCAGGTATGGCCATGGCCGGCAAACACCACCTGGAAATCCGCCTGACGAAACGCACCTTCGGTGCTGGAGGCAACAATGCAGCGTGCTTGCGGTGCGGCGCGGGCGACCTCGTCCTGGCTGCCCAGGCCATTTTGCAACAGGATAATTTCGGCGCTGTCGGCCAGGCGTGGTGCCAGTTGGGTGACCGCTGCCGCCGCGTCATAGGCTTTGCAGGCCAGCAGCAGGCGCTGGATGGGGTGCGGGTGATCAGGTGTTTGCGCCGCGATGGCGAAGCACTGCGCCCGGCCTTGTTCAATTAAGGTCAGGCCGCCTGCCTGCTCATAACTGCACAAGCGGGCGTGGTCGCGCAGGATTAACTGTACCGGTAGGCCGGCCCGCGCCAAGCGCGCCGCCCATAAGGTGCCAAGACTGCCTGCGCCGAGAATGTGCCACATGCTAAGCGTGAACTACTGCGGCAACGGCAAGCGTACGGCCGTTACCCGGCCGCTGCTGTAGGATTCGGGCAGCAGTTTTTCGGCGTGTTGGATAATCTGCTCGGGAGTGCGGGGCAGGCCTTTGGCATCGAGGCCAATCAGGCTGATGCCGGCTTTGAGGCTGACAAAGCCTTCGCTGGTTTTAAACGCCTTGAGGTTAATGCCCTCATGCAGGCGCTTGAAGCTGCTGGGCGAGCACTCGTGCAGGTCGCTGAGCAAGGTAATCAGGCCGAAATGGCTTTCATCCAGGCGCACCAGCACATCCAGTGGCCGCACCAGCTGCTGCAGGCGACGCGCCACGCCGCTGAGCAGCTCGTTGTAGAAGGCATCACCATGCTGCTGGTGCAGTGTGTGTACATCCTGCAGGCCAATCAGCAGGTAACACAGCGCGCCACCACGGGATTCAACCTGGCGCAGGCTGTCGAACATCTTCTGCTGCAGGTAACGGCTGTTGCCCAAACCGGTAAGCGGGTCGATTAGGTTGCGCTGTTCCAGGCTGGCGATGTTGTCGGTGAGCAGGCGGTTTTCCTGGAGCAAACGCTGCAGGGTGTTGCACAACCGATCGGCGGCGAAGACTCGCGGTACCAGCTGCTCATTCATCGCGGCTTTGCTGATGAAGTCATCAACGCCGCTGTCGAAGGCCTCAGCCAGGACGTTTTCACCTTCTTTACCGGTGAGCAGCATGACGTAGGTGTAGTGGTTGGCCATTTCATCGAACTGGCGTACCTGCACAGTCAGCTCTAGGCCGTTCATTTCTGGCATCAGCCAGTCGGCGAGCAAGACGCTGGCTGGGCGCTGTTCGAGCAGGCTGATGGCTTCGGCGGCGCTGCTGGCAAAACGGAGATCCTGATAACCCGCCTGGCTGAGGGCGCGCCCAATCATGGCGCTGGAGAACTTGGCGTCATCGACGACCAAAATGCTCAGGTGGGGGTTAGGCATGGGCAGGCTCGCTAGAGGGGAAATCACATGGGCCCGGTACTTCGCCGGGCAGTGTGTGTTGCTACCGCTATATAATGGCGGGGTTTTTCACCGTCAAGCTAGGCGTGTTCCGATCATGTTGCGGGGCGCGCCGTCTATCAGGAGTAAGCCCATGCCCTCGTTCGACGTGGTGTCCGAGTTGGACAAACATGAAGTGACCAACGCCATCGACAGTGCCATCAAAGAGCTGGATCGTCGTTATGACCTGCGCGGTAAAGGTAGCTTTGAGCTGAAAGAGCTGACTGTCAACCTGACAGCCGATGCGGATTTCCAGCTGGAGCAGATGGTTGAGATTCTCAAGCTCTGCTTGGTCAAACGCAAGATCGACGTGCAGTGCCTGGAGTTCAAGGACGCCTACCCATCGGGCAAAAGCGTCAAGCAGGAAGTGATCCTGCGCGAAGGGATCGAAAAGGATCTGGCGAAGAAAATTGTCGCGCACATCAAAGACAGCAAACTCAAAGTGCAGGCCGCCATTCAGGGCGAACAGGTGCGCATCACCGGCAAGAAGCGCGATGATCTGCAGGAAGCCATTGCGGCTTTGCGTGCCAAGGACTTCGGCATGCCCTTGCAGTTCAACAACTTCCGCGACTGATCCCGGCGTGGGGAACCTTGCCGCCGAACAGGCATCGCAACGGTGTGGGAGCAGTAAAACCGCCACGGCTTGCCGTGGCGTTTTATTTTCAAAGGTTTACAAGGATTAACAGATGGATATGAACGTTGAACAACTGGTGAAAATGTCCGAAGCCTGGCTGCCTGTGGTGCTTGAATACAGCGGCAAGCTGACCCTGGCCTTGATCACCATGCTGATCGGTTGGTGGCTAATCGGCAGGCTTATCTCCAGCGTGGGCCGCTTACTCAATATGCGTCAGGTTGACCGCGCGCTGAGCAGCTTTATCTGCAGCCTGGTTGGCATCGTCTTGAAGGTGCTGTTGCTGGTCAGCGTGGCCTCGATGATCGGCGTGGAAACCACCTCCTTTATTGCGGTGATCGGTGCCGCCGGTTTGGCGATTGGCCTGGCCTTGCAGGGCAGCCTGGCGAATTTCGCCGGCGGTGTATTGATCATGCTGTTTCGCCCGTTTCGCGCCGGTGACTGGATTGAGGCGCAGGGTGTTTCGGGTAGCGTCGACAGCATCCAGATTTTCCATACCACGCTGAAAACCGCGGACAACAAAGTAGTGATTGTGCCCAACGGCAGCCTGTCGAATGGCCACATCACTAACTATTCGCGTGAATCCACGCGCCGCGTCGACATCAACTTGGGTATCGACTACTCAAGTGACATCAAACAGGCGCGCGAGGTGTTGCTGGACATCGCCAAGGACCCACGGGTGCGCCAGGACCCGGCGCCGGTGGTGTTTGTGACGGGGTTGGGCGACAGCGCAATCAACCTGTCGCTGCGCATCTGGGTGGCAACGCCGGATTTCTGGCCGGTCACGTTCGCTTTCACCGAGCAAGCCAAGGAGCGCCTGAGTGAGGCCGGCATCGGCATTCCATTCCCGCAGCGGGTGGTGCATCTGGTGCAGCAGAGCCCAGCTTGACCGTTCGCCGGCTTAGCGACGAGTCGCGTTATAAAGCGCTTTGAAATTGCGGCCCATCGCCTGCTGGTAGTGGCCGATCAAGCTTTGCCACTCGGCCTGATCCCACTGCGAATGGCGCCGCAGTTGCAGCATGTCGTGCAATGCTGCCTGCTTGCGGGTCAGGCGGCGGCGCGATTTCTCCAGGTCGAGCAGTGCGATTTCGCACGATGCTCTTCTATCCGTGACCTGGACGCGCACAAAGATATGTTTTGCATACATGCAGCCATGTTGTTGGCGGGCCATGTGCAGGTTCGCCAGGCAGTGGGCTATTTTTTGGAGTAACTGTTGATGCAGTGCAGCGTCCAGTGTTTCGCGGCTGTTGCTTACATACCAGTCATCGAGCGGCTGAAACCCTTCTAGGGCTTTTGTTACCAGGATCGCCCGCCAGCCTTGGCTGCCTCGCTCTGCGGCGCAATAAACAATTTCTGGCACTGCTACGCCGGCCTGGATTGCCCTGAGCAGTGCATCACGCTCGCGTAATACCGTTGGGCGGCCTAGGGGATGTAGCAGGCTGCGGTAGGTGTGGCCAGTCTGCTTTTTAGCGTAAAGCAACTGGCCGTTATGAGTGATGCGTTGGACGCCGCTGTTACCACCGCGGCGGTCATTGGGTTCTTCGACCCACTCGCCCTGAATTTGCCACCAGCTGTCGAAGCTACCTGAGTTGAAGAAACTGCCGACGTTACTGAATGCTACGGTCATGGTCTGCCCTTTTGCGAATGCTTAAGGTAGAGCAAGACTCCTGCCAGTTCGTTCCGTCAGGGTTGCTCTGCAGTACTGATCACGTTGGCATCGTGGGGCTGCGGTCGCTCGCGGCGCCATTGCAGAATGATCAGCAGCAGCGTCGGAATGCCCAGCAAGGCGGTGATCAGGAAGAACTGGGCGTAGCCATAATTCTCCACCATCACACCGGAGTAACCACCGATCAGCCGTGGCAGCAGCAGCATGATGGAGCTGAGCAGGGCGTACTGGGTGGCGGAGAACTTCAGGTTGGTCAGGCTCGACAGGTAGGCAACGAATGCTGCGGTGGCCAGGCCTGCGCTGAAGTTGTCGGCGGAAATGGTCACGATCAGCATTTGCAGATCGGCACCCATGCCGGTGAGCATGAGGAACAGCAGGTTGGTTGCCGCTGATGCCGCGCCTCCGATAAACAGGATCGGCAGAATACCGAAGCGCACGATCAGCAGGCCGCCAAAGCCAGCACCAATCAGGGTCATTACCAGGCCGAATAGCTTGCTGACGCTGGCGATCTGGTCCTTGGTAAAGCCTTGGTCGATGTAGAACACGTTGGCCATTACGCCCATCACGGTGTCCGACATGCGGTAGGTGGCGATCAGGCCCAGCAGCAGAAAGGCCTGCCAGCGGTAACGGACGATAAAATCGTTGACCGGGGTCAGCACTGGCGCCAGGCCACGGCGGCCCATGGTGGACAGGCACAGGCTGGTGAGTAAGGTGTAGAGCAGGGCGCGCAGGAAGGCGCGGTCTTCCAGCAGCAGGTCGAGCATGCTGGCTTGGCCGTTGATCACGCTGGCGAAATCGGTGTGATAGAACTGGGTAAACATCGCCGGTACCGATACCAGCAATACAATCAGCACCAGCACTGAAGCGATCTGGTGGCTAAAGCCATAACGGGCGGCGTCCAGCTGGGTGCGCAGTGGCACATCCGGCTCGCGCATCCACAAGCTGGTCAGTAGGCCAGGCAGCATCAGCAGGGCAAACAGCAGGTAGGTGCCAGCCCAGGCGCCGTGCTGATAGAGCAGGGCGGTGGAGCCAAAGCCTTCGGCGAAATACAGTGCGCCGGCGGTCGCCAGCAAGGCGGCGACGCGGTACCCGGCCATATAACTGGCGGCCAGCGCGGCTTGGCGGGTGTCATCGACGATTTCCAGGCGGTAGGCATCGACGGCGATGTCCTGGGTGGCCGAGGCGAAGGCCACCAGTACGGCCAGGGAAATCAGCCAGGTTAGGTGAGTTTGCGGGTCACACAGGGCCATGCCGGCCAACCCGATGGCGATCAATATTTGCGACAGCACCAGCCAGGAACGTCGGCGGCCCAGTTTGCCCAACAGCGGTAGGCGCCATTGGTCGAGCAGCGGCGACCACACCCATTTGAAGGCATACGCCAGGCCAATCAAGCTGGCAAAGCCAATGGTGTCGCGAGCTACACCGGCTTCGCGCAACCAGACAGAAAGGGTGGAGAACACCAGCATATAAGGCAGGCCAGCGGCGAACCCTAGAAGGAGCAGCACCAATGTCGAGGGGCTGGAATAGGCAGCAATGGCATCGCGCCAGCTTTTACGGGGCATTGAAGGGGTATCAGCCTGAGGTTGGTCCAATAAAGGGCGCACTCTACCCGCTGTGCTCCATTGGGCGCCAGCCATAGCGCGGCATATCCACCCGATCATTATGGATTTGCACACCCTCTTCACGCAGACGGCTGCGTTGCTCCGCGCCGGACAAACTGCCAGCGGGCAGGCTGAGGCGACCACTGGCGGCAATTACCCGGTGCCAGGGCAGTGTGCTGCCGTCCGGCAGTTGGCTGAGCGTGCGCCCGACCCAGCGTGCGGCACGGCCTAAGCCGGCGTAAGCGGCCAGTTGGCTGTAACTCACCACGCAGCCGGCCGGTACTTGGGTCAACACCGCATAAAGTGCCGTACGGCGCTCTGCCTGGCTTGCTGTTGGCTGGCCTGGCGCGGCATGCTTCGACACCTGTTCTGGCTCGCTATCCGGCTTTCCCATCATGTTGCTACGTACTCTGTTGTGTTCTTTGGTTCTTGTGCTGGCCGCGCCTGTTTTGGCCGACACGGTGTGGTTGAACAATGGTGACCGCTTGAGCGGCGAGATCGTTCTGCTCGACGGCGGCAAACTGGCCTTGAAAACCAAGTATGCCGGGCAGGTGCTAATCGCCTGGAAGGATATCGACACCCTGCGCTCGGACAAACCTTTACTGATTCGGCGCCAGGGGCTCGACAGTGAGCTGAGCAATCAGCTGGAAGCCGCCGGCAAGGGCATGGTGCGGGTGGTCAATGGCAGTACGCAAACGGTACCGCTGGCCACTATTAAGCGCCTGGTCCCGCCGCGGCCAGTGCTGCAAGACCGCTTATGGGAAGGCAATCTGGACGCCAAGCTCGACATGGAGCGTGACGACAATGACACCGACGAATGGAAGTTCAAAGGCAACACGCGTATGGAGCATGGGCGCTGGCGTCATGTGCTCAGCGGTGAGCTGGAGCGCAAGGTCAAGAACGAGGCCAAGACGGCCGACAACTGGCAGCTGGAGTACGACCTCGACCGCTTTATCAACGACCATTGGTTCTGGCGGGTTGGTGCCGAGCACGATGAGGATGAGTTCGCTTTTTTCAGCCGGCAGCGCTCACTGGGTACCGGACCGGGTTATCGCTTTTGGGATAACGAATTGGGCCGGCTGGATGTGATCGGCCAGTTCAACCGCTTGCAACTGCAGTTCAATGGTGGCGAGCGCTCGTTCAATACCTACTCGCTGTCCTGGGATTACAAGCGCCTGCTCTGGGGCACTCGCCTAGAGTTTTACAGCACGGCCGAGCTGCAATTGCCCGATGTAGAAGAAATTGACTACGTGCTCGACAGTGAAATGGGCCTGCGTTACCGGCTCACGGACTGGGCGCGGCTGTCGCTGCTGTACGAGCTGGATCAGGCGAGTGGGCTTGGGCAAAGCAGCAGCGAGCGACGTTACCTGCTGGGTGTGGGCGTCGGTTGGTAGCGCGCATGCGCTGAACTCAAAGTGATTCTGTCGGTCAGTGCTTGCTCTGACGTCGTGCGTACGGATAATGCGCGGTCTTTCGCGAACCCAAGACAGATAACCCTTCCCTATGTTTTCCAGAACACTGCTGTGCCTCGCCCTAAGTGTGGCGACTACCTCCACGCTGGCGGATACCGTCTGGCTAAAGAACGGCGACCGCCTGACCGGCAAGATCAAGTTCTACGATGGTGGCAAGCTGCTGCTGGCGACCGATTACGGCGGTGCGATTGCCCTCGATTGGAGCAAGATCGCCACCCTGGAAAGCGACCAGGAGCTGCTGATCAAGGAAAACGCCATCGCCGGTGAACGCGCCAAATCCCTGCAACCGGCGGAGCCGGGCAAGGTCATCCTAGCGAACGGCGATGCGCCCAAGACCATCGAGCTGGCCAGCATCCAACAAATCCTCAAGCCTAAACCTCTGGTCGAGGATCTGGTCTGGAAGGGCAATATCGATGCGGCGTTGGATTACAAACGTGCCGAACGTGACACTGATGACTATGACGTCAACCTGAAAACCCAGGCGCGTCATGGCCTGTGGCGGCATAACGCACAAGCTGACTACAACCGCGAATTCCAGGACGACGTGGTCACCACCGACAACTGGAGCGCCGAATACGCCCTCGACCGCTTCCTGACTGAGCACTGGTTCTGGCAGGGACGTTTCGAGTACAAGCGCGACATGGTCGAAGAGCTTGAGCGCCAGCGCACCCTGGGTACTGGTCCGGGTTACCAGTTCTGGGATAACGAGCTGGGTGCCTTCTCCGTGGCCGGCCTGCTTAACCGTAGCGACTACGAATACAGCAATGGCGAGAGCGACAACTTCTACGCCGCGAGCCTGAAGTGGGACTACAACCGCTACCTGGTCGGCAAGAGTGTCGAGTTGTTCAGCGACGGTGAAGTGGGTAAACCGCTGGGCAGCGTTGCCGATTACACCCTGGATGCTGCAGTCGGCCTGCGCTACAAGCTGACCGACTGGGCTTCGCTGAACATGAAGGCCGAGAAAGACCTGGTCAGCGGCGCAGAAGGTGAGCTGGATGAGACCCGATACAGCCTGGGTTTTGGCGTCGGCTGGTAAGGTCTTACCTGCAAACAAAAAGCCCCGCAGATGCGGGGCTTTTTTATTTCAAGTATCGACGCTGCGAGCTAGAGCCAGACAAGGCGAAGTTGGGCGAGGGCGCGGAGTTTACGGGCTGTAAATGAGCAGCTCGAGCCCAATTTCAACGCAGTCTGGCCGACGCGCAGCAAGTCGAAACCGATTAGAGGCGCAGGCCGCCGTCCAGCTCCAAGATACGACCGGTGTAGTAGTCGTTTTCCAGGATATAGGCCACCGAGTGAGCGATCTCGGCCGGTTTACCCATGCGGCGCAGCGGGATGACCGAGGTCATGCGCTCCAGCGCTTCGGGCTTCATGCTGGCGACCATTTCGGTCTCGATAAAGCCTGGTGCGACGCCCGCGACACGGATGCCGTAACGCGCCAGTTCCTTGGCCCAGACCACGGTGTCGGCGGCGACACCGGCCTTGGCGGCGGAGTAGTTGGCCTGGCCGATGTTGCCCGCACGGGAGATGGAGGAGATGTTGATGATCGCGCCTTCGTTCTTCAGCTCGATCATTTTCGCCGCCACTTCACGGGTGCAGAGGAATACACCGGTGAGGTTGACGTCGATCACCGACTGCCACTGCGCCAGGCTCAGTTTGGTCATCTCGCCGTCCTTGACCTTGATGGTCAGGCCGTCGCGCAGGATGCCGGCGTTGTTGACCAAGCCGTTGATTGCACCAAAGTCTTCGGCAATCTGCGCCACGGTCTGGGTCACTTGCTCTTCATTGGCCACGTTGCACAGGTAAGCGCGGGCTTCTACGCCCATGGCCTTGCAGGCGGCCACGGCTTCGTCCAGTTTTTCTTGATTGAGGTCGACCAGCGCCAGTTTGACGCCTTTCTCAGCCAGGTATTCGGCCATGGCGCGCCCCAGTCCCTGGCAGCCGCCGGTGATGACGATAACTTTGTCTTTGAGTTGCATTGCGTATCCCCAAGTAATTGGCGCCGCTGCAACCTCGTTTACCGCGCTGGCCGTGACGCGTTAAGAGTGTTTGGCCCTGCTGCGAGAGGTTCAATCGGCTTCGGTGTAACCTTGCTGGCGCTGTAACCGTTATTCTAAAACGCCTGTCCGTTAATGACGGATTCTATGCAAGGAGTCATAAGGTGAGCGTGAAAGCCGGCAAGCATGCCCGAGAATTGCTGCTCAAGGAATACCGCGGCGTGCTCAGCACCCATTCCAAGGCCATGCCGGGTTTCCCTTTCGGATCAGTGGTGCCCTATTGCCTGGATGCCGATGGCTACCCATTGATTCTCATCAGCCGCATTGCCCAACACACCCATAACCTCAAGCAGGACGGCAAATGCTCGCTGCTGGTGGGCGAGCGCGGGGCCGAGGATGTACAGGCGGTCGGTCGTCTTACGCTGCTCGCGCATGCCCGGCTGTTGGAGGACGCGGTACAGATCGCAGCGGCGGCGCAACGCTATTACCGCTACTTCCCGGATTCACGCGGTTACCACCAGGCCCATGACTTCGACTTCTGGCGGCTGGAACCGGTGCGCTGGCGCTATATCGGCGGCTTTGGTGCGATTCACTGGCTGGATCAAGTGGCCCTAGCCAATCCCTTCGCTGGCGACAGTGAACTCAGCATGCTCGATCATATGAACAGTGACCATGCCAACGCCATCGCCCATTATGTCGAGTTGGGGCAATTGCCTCGCCATGCGCCGGCCGAACTGGTCGGCCTCGACAGCGAAGGTTTTCACTTGCGCATTGGCCAGAGCCTGCACTGGCTAACATTTCCAACATCCTGTAACAGTCCGCTTGAGGTTCGCCAGGCCCTAGTGGCGCTGGCCCGCGCTGAGGTCTGGCCGACCAGTGGTCAGGCTTCAGCTTGAATTCAGCGCGACACCCCATACTTCACACTTACTGGAAGCTGATCTTCCGTTAAGGAACCTTTGATGCGTGCTTTTCTGTTTTTGTTTTTGCTATTTCCGATTATCGAGCTAGCCCTGCTGATTCAAGTGGGCAGCGCCATCGGCGTGTTGCCGACGCTGCTGCTGGTCGTCGGCTCGGCGGTTCTTGGCAGCGTGCTACTGCGTGTAGCGGGCGTTGCTACGGCCTGGCGTGCGCGTGAAAAACTCTCGCGCGGTGAGTTGCCTGAGCAGGAAATGCTCGAAGGGCTGCTGATTGCTGTCGGGGGTGGCCTGCTGTTGCTCCCTGGCTTTATCAGCGACATCTTCGGCCTGTTCTGCCTGATCCCCTTCACCCGTCGCTTGCTGGTTAACAAGGTGCGCCTGCGCGCCGCCGAACAGGCCATGCGTCAGCGTGCTTTTTTCGATGACCAGGCCGCGCGCTCCGGGCAAGTTCGGCCGGGTGCGGCCCGCCCCAATGTGCTGGAAGGCGAATACGAACGCCGCGACTGACTTGCGGCGCGCCTAAAAGGCTTTCACGGCATATAAAGGGCCGGGAGTCATTTTTAACGTCGCGCAGCGACGGCCCGCCAGGTGGTTGCCATGGATGGCAGGCCATAAAAATTTCACCCTCAGCCCTTGAAATCCTCTTGAGCGCCCTCACCTAACAGTCACCGCAAGGTTTTCTGTCATTCAGGCAGATCAGACTTCAGTGCTGCGCCTGGCGTAGCGCTACCGGCACCGCCGGATTTTGCTAACCCGCCGGTGCATACACCGGCCGCTGTAAACCATCTATTGGGAGAGATCGACAATGAAGCTTCGTCCTCTGCATGACCGCGTTGTAATCCGTCGCAGCGAAGAAGAAAAGAAAACCGCAGGCGGCATCGTGCTGCCAGGTTCCGCTGCCGAGAAAGCCAACAGCGGTGAAATCCTCGCTGTCGGCACCGGCCGCGTGCTGGACAACGGTGAAGTGCGTGCTCTGGCCGTTAAAGTCGGCGACAAAGTGGTGTTTGGCCCTTACTCCGGCAGCAACACCGTGAAAGTTGATGGCGAAGACCTGCTGGTAATGGCTGAGAACGAAATTCTCGCCGTTATCGAAGGCTGATTGCAGCGCCTGTCGCTACGAATTCCGCTCTATTTGAACGAATTAAGGAATAACCATCATGGCTGCTAAAGAAGTTAAATTCGGCGATTCCGCCCGCAAGAAAATGCTCACCGGCGTTAACGTTCTGGCTGACGCAGTAAAAGCTACCCTCGGCCCGAAAGGCCGTAACGTGATCATCGAGAAGAGCTACGGCGCTCCGACCATCACCAAGGACGGCGTTTCCGTTGCCAAAGAAATCGAGCTGAAAGATCGCTTCGAAAACATGGGCGCGCAGCTGGTCAAAGACGTTGCCTCCCGCGCTAACGATGACGCTGGCGACGGCACCACCACCGCCACTGTTCTGGCTCAAGCCATCGTCAACGAAGGCCTGAAAGCCGTCGCGGCTGGCATGAACCCGATGGATCTGAAGCGCGGCATCGACAAGGCGACCATCGCCATCGTTGCTGAGCTGAAGAAGCTGTCCAAGCCTTGCGCTGACACTAAAGCCATCGCTCAGGTGGGTTCGATCTCCGCTAACTCCGACAGCTCCATCGGCGAAATCATTGCCGAAGCCATGGAAAAAGTCGGTAAAGAAGGCGTGATCACCGTTGAAGAAGGCTCGGGCCTGGAAAACGAACTGTCGGTTGTTGAAGGCATGCAGTTCGACCGTGGCTACCTGTCCCCGTACTTCATCAACAAGCCGGACACCATGGTGGCCGAGCTCGACGGCCCGCTGATCCTGCTGGTTGACAAGAAGATCTCCAACATCCGCGAACTGTTGCCAGTTCTGGAAGCGGTGGCCAAGTCCGGCCGTCCGCTGCTGATCGTGGCCGAAGACGTTGAAGGTGAAGCCCTGGCGACTCTGGTTGTGAACAACATGCGCGGTATCGTTAAAGTCGCGGCTGTTAAGGCACCGGGCTTTGGTGATCGTCGCAAGGCCATGCTGCAGGACATCGCTGTGCTGACTGGCGGTACCGTTATCTCCGAAGAGATCGGCCTGAGCTTGGAAAGCGCCACCCTGGAGCACCTGGGTAACGCCAAGCGCGTGATCCTGAGCAAAGAAAACACCACCATCATCGACGGTGCTGGTCAGCAGACTGATATCGAATCGCGCGTTGCGCAGATCCGTAAGCAGGTTGAAGACACCTCGTCCGACTACGACAAAGAGAAGCTGCAAGAGCGTCTGGCCAAACTGGCTGGCGGTGTTGCAGTGATCAAAGTCGGTGCCGGCACCGAAGTTGAAATGAAAGAGAAGAAAGCCCGCGTTGACGACGCCCTGCACGCAACCCGCGCAGCCGTTGAAGAAGGCGTGGTACCTGGCGGTGGCGTGGCGCTGGTTCGCGCTCTGCAGGCCATCAGCGAGCTGAAAGGCGACAACGCCGATCAGGACGTGGGTATCGCTCTGCTGCGTCGTGCTGTTGAAGCACCGCTGCGTCAGATCGTTTCCAACGCTGGCGGCGAGCCAAGCGTCGTGGTCGACAAGGTCAAGCAGGGTTCGGGTAACTACGGCTTCAACGCCGCAACCGATACCTACGGCGACATGATCGAGATGGGTATTCTCGATCCGGCCAAGGTCACCCGTTCGGCACTGCAAGCTGCAGCTTCGATCGGCAGCCTGATGATCACCACCGAAGCGATGATCGCCGAAGTGGTTGAAGACAAGCCGGCCGGTGGCGGTATGCCAGACATGGGCGGCATGGGTGGCATGGGCGGCATGATGTAAGCCAGCCCCGCTCCCGCAGGCCGCCGCCAGGCGGCTTGCACGTTGTAAAGAAAACCCCGTGCCTGTCACGGGGTTTTCATTTTTCTCGGCTATAAACAGTCCTCGCGGCAAAGCGGTACGCCAATTGCTTTGTGTTGTGCGTGCTCCCGGACTGGAGCCTGTCAATCTGCGCTGTGCTGCTGGTCAGCATTGCCGCTTCTTGTTTTGACCTCACCTGGATGTGCTCTACCACGCCGCTTTTGCCGTGTGGCGGGAAATGTTGCCGGTTACGGTTTTGCCTGCGGCTGTTTTAAAACCGTTGGTTCTATGACGCACTGCGCTGATGCAAATGGGCAATTAAGTGACTTTGGGTTTTTACCGGTACGTGCAGTGATGCGGCCCCAATCCTTGGTTTGCTAGAGCGTTGAACCATTGGCGCGGATGCCGCTCGAAGGATGGCCTGCTACATGGCCAGCTGTGGATCAGGATGATCTGAATGGAGTCTCCGGCAGAATCCGCCAGTAACGACCGTTGGTCGTAAAGCGCGACAGTGCGGTGATCAGTGATCTAGGGTCTACAAACAGCGTTTGGCAGCGCTATCAAGAGGTTGCAGTGATGAAGCTAGAAATCGCACGAGGTTTGTTTCTGGTGACCGCGCTCAGCGTGGCCTCGCTCGCGGCAGCGGCTTGGCAGGAGGCCAGCCCCCAGGTCATCAGCCTTAATGAGCGCGGCTATTGTCCACTGCCGCCGCAAGCGCGCGTGGTTGAAGCGGTAAAGCCTGATCAGGACCTGCTGCTGTTTATGTTCAGCCTGACCCAAGGCGCCCGCTCGCAAGGTTGAACCGGCTTGGCTGGTAATTCGACAGACAGAAAAAAGCCCTGCAATGCAGGGCTTTTTTGTTAGTGGGCCTTGGCCGTTGTCGCTGGCGCATCGGGTTGCGCCAGCAGACTGTACACGCAGGGCAGCACGAACAGGGTAAACAGCGTACCAATCGACATGCCGGTGGCGATCACCAGACCGATGTCGAAGCGGCTGACCGCGCCGGCGCCGGTGGCCAGAATCAACGGCACCATGCCGAAGACCATGGCTGCGGTGGTCATCAGCACCGGACGCAGACGAATCGCCGCCGCTTCTTCGACCGCTTCACGCCGCGACAGGCCTTTTTCGCGGCGCAGCTGGTTGGCGAACTCGACGATCAGGATGCCGTGCTTGGTGATCAGACCGATCAGCGTCACCAGGCCCACTTGGGTGTAGATGTTCATGCTCGACAGGCCGAGGAACAGCGGAATCAGCGCACCACAGATCGACAGTGGCACCGTGACCATGATCACCAGCGGGTCACGGAAACTCTCGAACTGCGCCGCCAGCACCAGGAAGATCAGCGCCAGCGCCAGGCCGAAGGTCACGTACAGCGCGCTGCCTTCCTGCACCAGCTGGCGCGACGCACCGGCGAAGTCGTAGGCATAACCGGCCGGGGCTTCTTCCAGCATGATTTGCGTCACCGTCTCGATGGCTTCACCCATGCTGACGATGGGCACGCCCTGGATGATCGCCGAGTTGAGCTGCTGGAACTGGTTGAGCTGGGTCGGCCGGGCGCGGTCGCTGACCTTGACCAGCGTCGACAGGGCCAGCATCGCGCCGCTTTCGCTCTTCACGTAGTAGCTGCCGAGCCACTCTGGGTTGTCGCGATACGCGCGCTCGACCTGGGCGATCACCTTGTAGCTGCGTCCGTCGATGGTGAAGCGGTTGATCTCGCCTTCACCGAGCAGGCTGGCCAGGGTCAGACCGAGGTCTTCCATGGACACGCCCATCTGTGCGGCTTTCTCGCGGTCGATCTCCACCACCACTTCCGGCTTGTCAAAGGCCAGGTCGACGTCGAGGAAGGCGAACTTACCGGACTCCACGGCGCGTTGCTTGACCCGCTCGGTGACCTGCAACAGCGACTGGTAGTCGTTGGGCGTGTTGATCACGAACTGGAACGGCAGCCCTTCACCTGTGCCTGGCAGGGCGGGGAGGTTGAAGCCGAAAATCTGTAACCCGGCAATCTGTGACAGGCGTGCCTGCACCTCGGGGAGGATTTCCATTTGCGTGCGCTCGCGCTCGCTCCACGGCGTCATCAAAAAGCCGCCAATACCTGACTGCACGCCGCTGGTGCCGTTGATCTGGAACGAGGAGTAGTACTCGGGGAACTCCTTGAAGATGGTCACGAACTCGTCGGTGTACTTATTCAAGTAATCGAGGTTGGTGGCTTGCGGCGCATTGGCAATCATGAAAATGATGCCTTGGTCCTCTTCCGGGGCCAGTTCGCTTTTGGTGAATTTGAGCAGCACCGGAATCAGGCACATGACGATCACCGCAAACACCAGCACCACCGGGCGAGTGTCCAGAGTGCTGTGCAGGCCGCGTTGATAGCGCTGTTTGAGACCGTCGAAAATCTGGTCGAGCTTGTGTGCCAGGCCCGACGGATTCTCCTCATGGCGCAGCAGCTTGGCGCACATCATCGGCGACAGGGTCAGGGCGACGATGCCAGAAATGATCACCGCGCCGGCCAGGGTCAGAGCAAATTCCTTGAACAATGCGCCGGTCAGGCCTTCGAGGAAACCGATAGGCGCGTACACCGCCGCCAGGGTGATGGTCATCGACACCACCGGTACGGCGATCTCGCGGGCGCCTTCGATGGCTGCATCGAACGGCGTTTTGCCTTCCTCGATATGCCGGTGGATGTTCTCCACCACCACGATGGCGTCATCGACCACCAGGCCGATGGCCAGGACCATGGCCAGCAGGGTCAGCAGGTTGATCGAGTAGCCCATCAGCTGCATAAAGAACATCACGCCGATCATTGACAGCGGAATGGTGATCACTGGGATCAGCACCGAGCGGAACGCGCCGAGGAACAGGAACACCACCACGATGACGATCAGCACAGCTTCGAACAGGGTCTTCACCACCTCATCAATCGAGGCCTGGATAAACAGCGTGGCGTCGTAGGCGATGGAAACGTCTAGGTTGGGCGGCAGCTGGGCTTCCAGCTCGGGCATGACGTTGCGCACTTCCTTGATCACGTCCAGCGGGTTGGCGCCCGGCGTGCCCTTGATGGCGATGTACACCGAGGGGGTGCCATCGAAGGAGCTGATCGAGTCGTAGCTTTCCGCACCCATTTCCACCCGCGCCACATCACGGATCAGCACGCGGCTGTCGCCCACAGTTTTCAGCGGTATGGCAGCAAAGGCCTCGGCCGACTTTAGGTCGGTTTCGGCGTTGATGCTGGTGACCACGTACTCGCCTTTTACCTCACCCGCAGCGGCGAGGAAGTTGTACTTGCGCACCGCCGCATTAACGTCGCTGGCGGTCACGCCGTAGGCGCCCATCTTCACCGGGTCGAGCCATAGGCGCATGGCAAACACCTGGTTGCCGAGAATCTCGGCTTCAGCCATGCCGGGCAGGGTGGCCAGCTTGGGCTGGATGACCCGCGACAGGTAATCGGTGATCTGTGGGTTGCTCAGTTCCTGGCTGTAGAAGCTGATGTACATCAGCGCCGTGGAGTCGGCGGCTTCTTTGCTCAGCACCGGGTCTTCGGCGTCCTGCGGTAGCTGGTTCTTCACCTCGTTGGCCTTGGCCAACAGTTCGGTGAACAAGCGGTCGCTATTGGCGCCGATGCGCGCATAGATCGAGATAACCGAGACGTTTTGCCGGCTGACCGAGGTCATGTAGTCGATGCCGTCAGCACTGGCCAAACTTTGCTGCAGCGGCTGGGTGATATAGCCCTGAATGGTCTCGGCATTGGCCCCGGGGTAAGCCGTGGTCACCGTGATCAGGGCGTTTTCCATCTGCGGGTACTGGCGGATGGTCAGTTTGCTGAATGCCTGAAAGCCAAGCAGGATGATCAACAGACTGACCACGGTCGCCAACACCGGGCGACGGATAAAGGGATCAGTAAAAGCCATAAATAAGTTCCTTTACGCCTGCGCGATTATTCGGCGCTCGGCTTGGCTTGGGCATTGGCGATGCTGACGTGGGCGCCGTTATCCAGCTTCAGCTGGCCGGCGGACACCACCTGCTCACCAGCCTGCAAACCCTTATTGATCACCACCTGGCCGTCGCGGCGCTCGCCGGTTTCAACGAAGCGGCGCTCGACCACCAGTTCAGCCTGGCCTTTGTCGTCTTTGACCACCTGGCCGTCTTCAGCTTTCTTCTCGCTGATCACGTACACCGAATTGCCGTAGAGGGTGTAGGTGATGGCGGTTTCCGGCACGACGATCACCGTAGGCTCGCCAGGCAGCAGCACGTCCAGGTTGGCGAACATGCCGGGCAGCAGTTTGCTTTCCGGGTTGGCCAGCATGGCGCGCACTTGCACGTTGCGGGTGGTGTCTTCGACCTTGGGGTTGATCGCGGCGATTTCACCCTCGAATACCTCATTCGGGTATGCCGCCACGCTGACGCGAACGCGCTCGCCGATGGCTAACTTAGGCACTGCTTGTTCCGGCAGGAAGAAGTCGACGTACAGCTTGCTCAGGTCCTGCAGGGTGGCGATGGTGGTGCCGGAGGCCAGGTAATCCCCCACGTCGACCTGGCGGATGCCGATGGTGCCGGCAAACGGCGCGAGGATGCGCTTCTTCGCCAGTTGCGCCTGCAGCTGAGCCACGCTGGCGTTGGCTTTTTGCAGGCTGGCGGAAAGGCGGTCGAACTCGCTTTTAGAGATGCTCTGACGGTTGACCAGGCTGCGACCGCGCTCGAATTCGACCCGTGCCAGGCCCAGTTCGGCTTGGGCGGTGGCCAGGCTGGCCTGCTCGACGTCGCTGTCCATCTGGATCAGCGGCTGCTGCAGGGTGACCTGCTCGCCGGAGCGGAACAGTACTTGCTGCACGGTGCCGGCAACTTCCACGGTCAGGTCGACGCCCTGGAAGGCGATGAGGGTGCCGATGGCTGGCAAACGACCCTGCCACGGACGTTCTTCGGCCGACGCAGCATCGACGCTGATGGCCGGCTGCGGGGCCGAGAACATCTGCACTTGCTGGTAGATGGAAAAGCCTTTGTAGGCGGCGAGGGCGAGTACCACAACGAGTACCGCGCCGAGCATGATCAGCATGCGACGGAGCAACATATTCCGGTTCCTTGGCAAGGCGGAGAGGGGCCTGGGAATAGGCAAGAGGGGCACATTAGACCCACTCAAAAGGCATGTCAAAGATTCGCATTTGCGCGCAAAAGTTGTACAGAGCGTGCCTGATTGAGCAAGTGCTTTTTAATAAAAATGCCAGCATGTGCTGGCATTTTGGGTGCAGTGGAGGGCTCAGGCACTCAGGCGCTGGGTCACTTCACTGAGTTGACCGGACAACGCGTGCAGGTTCTGCCCGGCGCTTTCGGTGCGCTGCACATTGTCCTGGTTGGCCGTGGCAATGGCGGTAATTTCGGTGAGGTTGCGTGAGATGTCCTCGGCGACCGAGGTCTGTTCTTCGGCGGCGGTGGCAATCTGTCGGTTCATGTCGCGGATGGCTTCCACCGCCTGGGTGATCAATTGCAGGGTGGAGCCTGCCTGCGTCACCTGGACTACACCTTCTTCGCTGCGCTGCTGGCCGCTTTCAATGGCGCGTACGGCATTGCTGGCTCCGGTTTGCACGGTATCAATGATCTGGTGAATCTCCGCCGTAGACTGCGCCGTGCGCTGGGCTAGGGTGCGCACTTCATCGGCCACTACGGCAAAACCACGACCCTGCTCGCCGGCGCGGGCAGCCTCGATGGCGGCATTAAGCGCCAGCAGGTTGGTTTGTTCGGCAATGCCGCGAATCACTTCGAGCACCTTGCTGATGCGTCCGGTATCGCTTTCCAGGCGGCGGATCACCTCGGAGGTGTTGCTGATTTCGCCGCGGATATCGGTGATGGTTTTGATGGTGGCCTGCATCACGGTTTCACCCTGGCGCGCCGCGCTGTCGGCATCATCGGCCGCTGTAGCGGCTTCGGCTGCATGGCGCGCGACTTCCTGCGCGGTGGCGGACATTTCATGCATCGCCGTGGCCACTTGGTCGGTGCGCGAGAACTGCTCGCGGGTGCCTTGGGCCATCAGGGTGGCGATGGAGTTGAGTTCACCGCTGGCGGTGTCGAGGTCTTCAGTGCTGCGCTTGAGGCGGGTGAAGGTGTCCGCGAGGAAGTCGCGCAGGATATTGGCGGCTATGGCCAGCTTGCCCAGCTCGTCCTGCCGGGTGGACTCAACGCGCTTGCCGAAATTGCCGTGACTCAGTTGGGCGATATGCTCGATCAGCTCGCGGATCGGGTTGATCAGGTTGCGGTTGATCAGCCACAAGCTGAACAGTGCGATCACCACCGTAGCGCCGAGCATCAGCAGGGTGCCGTAGGTGATGGTGCGGTCGGCCGAGGCATTGATCAGGCTGGCTTGTTCCAGGCTCTGCTTGTGCAGCTCGCCGGACAAGGCTTCCAATTGCTGTGCGGTATTACGATCAATGCCGGACACGGCTTTATCGCCAACGGCGGCATCAGCGCCTGCTGCGATAAAGGCGTAACGACCCTTACGGTAATTGACGCCGAGTGACTGGTGCTCACGGCGCAGGCTGTCGATCTTGCCTTTGAGGGTGTTGTCGCCGCTGGCCAGGTCGCTCAATTGCCCCAGCGTTTCCTGAACCTTACGTTCCTGCGCTTCGAACTGGCTCCAGTACTTGTCCAGTTGCGCCTTGTCGCTGCCGCGCAACAGAACATTCTTCCATTCCTGGACCTGGGTTTTGAAGTTGAGGTTGGTCACGTCGATCAGTGTCGACGCCTCCAGCGGCCCCGCCAACAGGCCACGATAGGCTTGCATGCCGCTGGACAGAAAGCTGAAGCAGGCTAACGCGGTGACCAGAATCAGCGCCAGACTGCCGCCGAGCAGGGCGAGAATTTGCGCGCGTAAGGACTTTTGCAGAAACATTGGGGTACCTGACTGTGGGAGGTGGGGTGCCGGTGACGCGTAGCGCGCCCTAACTGCGAAGGTCCCTATCGACAGGTATTGACTGAGCCGTGGCGAGCGGCACTCAAAGTATAGATCGGCGCTGCGACAGCGTTCTTTAGCCTGTCGCAGGTATATTACCGTTATGCGGGGAGGGCCTGTGATTAAGCGCTCAGGCGATGCGCAGGTGGTTGTCCCACAGGCCTGCGGGGAGTTGCAGCGGCCGGCTGACAATTGCCGTGCTGCGGCAGTCGTACAGGCGGCAGCGACCCACACCGCTGCTGACCACAAAGCCTTCGCTGGTGGCGCCCACTCCCGCGCAGTCAGCCAGGGGAGCATCCAGGCGTAGCTCGGCGCTGTCCAAGTCCCAGATAAATACGCGGTTGCCGCGCGGCGCGGTCAGGGCCAGCAAGCGCAGTTCGCTGTGGATGGCCACGCTGGCGGTGTATTGGTTCATCAGTTGGCGCTGTGCGTCCGCTACGGGAAAGTGTTGAAAGGGCTGGCCGGGCCGCTTGATGGCCAACAGCGGCGCATTGTCGCTGAGCGCGCCCATATATTGCTGACCACTGACGACGGTGCCATCGCTGGCCACAGCCAGGTGGCGCACGCTGTTCATCTGTTCGGGCAGTTGCTCCTTGCTCACCAGGCTGCCATCACGGCACAGCAGCACCAGGCTGGCCTCCATGGTGTTGAGGTTCATCTCTACGCGGCTGTCGGCTTCGGTGCGGATACCACCGTTGGCCACGACCAGGGTTTCGCCATCCGGCAGCCAGAGCAACTGGTGCGGGCCGATGCCGTGAGTGGACAGCTCGCTGCTGCGTTGCAGTTGCTCGCCTTGTAAGCGGTAGACACCCAACACGCCACGACCGGGCTCGGAGGTGTCGTTCTCGGTGGCATAGAGCCATTCGCCGTCCTTGTGGAACACCGCATGGCCATAAAAGTGGCGCTGCTTGGGTGAGCGCAGGGTCTGCAGCAAACGCCCGTCACGGGTGTCGATCAGGTAGCTCTCGGTGCTCGGCCGGCGGCCAACAAACAGGGCCATGGGCAGAAACGGATGGGCGATGACATCGTGGCAGCGTTCAGTGACCTGGGTGGCAAACGCCTGGCTGCCGTCCAAGTGGTAGCCCACGGCGAAGTGCTGGCCGCTGCTGTTGTTGCGTGCAGAAAGCAGCAGCGGTTGTGCGCCGCTGTGCATCAGCGTCCAGCCGCCCAGGGCGCTAGCCGCTAAGGCGGCAGCCCCCAAACCCAGGAAGGTACGGCGTTTAATCTGCATCACTCAGTCACCGTCATGGGCGTTGAAGCCCAGTTGAATGCCCAGGGTCTTGGCCAGTTCCGACTCATGCAGGCGATGCAGGGTGTTGAGGCTGTCGTAGAGCGCATTCAACTCAGCACGCCCGGCTTCATCGCTGAGCAACTCGCCGAGTGGACGCTGCGCCGCGGCCAAACGCTGGCGGGTGTCGCTGTAAGCAGCATTAATGCGCTGTTTCAGCGCGTCCTGATCACTGCCGAGCAGTGCCTGGATACCATCGTGCTCGGCGCCCAGCCAAATACGTTCAGCGCTGGCCAGGCTCACGGCCAGGTTGGTCAGGCTCGCCTTACTGCGCCATGCCTCGGCCTGGTAGGGCTGTGGCTGGCCTTTGCTCTGACGGCCCATGGGCGTACCGAGCTTCTTTTTCAGCCCGTCGATGGCGCTGACTTGGGTGCGTAGCAATTCCGCCACCGCTTCCGGGGCTTCGGCGTAGCGCGCATTCGGGAAGCTTTTCAGCTGTGCGGCCATGCCGTCCTTGCTCTGCCAGCTGGCCAGTACATCAGCTGCAAGCGCTTGCTGATGTTCGCTGATGGCAATCATTAATGGGCAGTAACGGGCTTTCTGCGCGGCGTTATTCAAATCAATCGCTGGGTCAAACAGCAGGTATTCATAAGCGGTCAGACCTTGCACCACCACGCTGGATTTATCCAGGTCAGCCGGGGTCAGTTCGGGTTTGCTGTTGAGCAGGGCCTCAACCTGGCGCGCGACCAGGTTTTTCTTATCCGGCCAGAACTGGATCTGCCACGCACGGTTGCCTTCTGCCAACGGTCCCAAGGCCGCCGGTTGTACAGCCGCCCAGGCGCTCTGCGCGCTAAAGAAGGCTTGGCGGGCTTCATTAAGCGTCTGTTGCTCGGTGCAGAAGGCTTGCGCGCTGGTTGCCAGTTGCCGGTCGGCTTCGTGCCAGGCGCTGTAGATCGGCAGCAGGACGCCATCGGTCAGCGCGCGACTGACGTGCTCCTGCGGGTCGCTCGGGCTGCAGGCCGTGAGTGTCAGGCTGAGTAGGGCCAGGCCCAGGGGGGAACGGATCATGAATGACTCCTTACAGCGAATTCAGGAAGGTCAGCAGCGCGTGACGCTGCTCAGCGGTGAACGTTAGGACGTGTTGTTTGGCGGCTTCGGCTTCGCCACCGTGCCAAAGAATGGCCTCTAGCAGGTTGCGCGCGCGGCCATCGTGAAGGAACTGGGTGTGGCCGCTGACCGTTTCCGTCAAGCCAATCCCCCACAGGGGGGGCGTGCGCCATTCGCGGCCGTTGGCAAGAAATTCCGGGCGGTTGTCAGCCAGACCGTCACCCATGTCATGCAGCAGCAGGTCGCTGTAGGGGCGAATAACCTGGTTGGCCAGTTCTGGCTCGGCGGCATCCGCTGCGGTGGTGAATTGCGGGGTATGGCAGCCTTGGCAGCCGGCCTGATGGAACAGGTTTTTGCCGGCGAGCACCTGCGGCGTATCGGCGCCGCGCCGCGCCGGCACCCCAAGGTTGCGGGTGTAGAACAGCACGCTGGCGAGGATGTTGTCGCTGACTTCGGGCTCGCCGCCGTGGGGCGCGTGGCGGCAGTCGGTTTGCACTGCTGTGCAGTTGTCCTGGGCGATCAGCGAGGTGGTTAGGCCCATGTCGTTGACAAAGGCGTCGGCGTTCTGTTGGTTGAGCGTCGGTTGGCCAGCCTTCCAGCCGAAGCGGCCAAGTACGGTGCGCTGCTGCTCGCGGTCCCACACCTGATTGGCGCGCCCGGAAATACCATCGCCATTGCTGTCCTCGGGGTCGGCATTGGCCAGGAGGGCGGCTTCTGGAATCGCTTCGAGCAGGCCGAGGCCGATCATCGGCGGGGCGATGCGTGCGGAGAACAGCGTGTCGGGGTGCAGGGCGCCATAACCGAGCTGGCTGATTTCCAGGTTGGGCTTGCGCAGCTCGACCGCTAGGCCATCGGCAAAGCTGACCCGCTGCGTGCTGTAGCTGACGCGCACCTTGCCTTCAGGCGCGGTGCCAGGGTTGGCCATATCCTGCAGTTGGCCGCCGTAGATGGGTTCGGCGAGCACGCCAAGGCGCTGGATAATTGCAGCATGTTCAGTACCGGCTGGAATCGACAGGCGGACTAGCATGGACGCCGCACTCTGCGCATCGGCGGCCGGTGGATGGCCACGACCGTCCTTGATGTGGCAGTTCTGACAGCCATTAGTGTTGAATAACGGGCCAAGGCCATCACGTGCGGTGGTGGTGGCCGGCGCGCTGACCCAGGGATTGCGGAAGAAGCTGTTGCCGACGCTGAAATCCAGGCGCCGTGAAGGTGACAGGTTGGCTGACGGCAAGGAGAAGGCGTTCTGATCCGCTTTGCGCACAGTGGCGGTGCCCGCAGATAGGGCTTCACCCGGTTCTGCCTGGGTGAACTGTGGGGTTTTATCGCAGGCGACCAGGCCCAGGCTCAACGCCAGCAGCAGAGCAGCGCGATGGGATGCGAGCATGGAGGAAGATCCGCAGGAAAAAACAGGCACCGATATTAACAGCCTGGCCCGGTTTAAATAAGACGGATTTGCATTAGCAGTGGTGGCCAAAGGTCGCAGGCCACACAACATCGCCCGGAGCGATTTTTGACGGTGCGTGGCGACGGCGCCGAAGGAGTGGTCGCCAGGGCTGGCAGGCCATAAAAAAGCCGCGACTCCGGTTAAGGCGTCGCGGCTTTTGTGTGGCGCTTCAGTCGCCGCGAATATCGTCGCGGCGCAGTGCTTAGAAGCTGTGGTCAGCGGTATCCGGATTGAGATCACTGATACCCAGCTTGCCGGCAGCCTGCTCAATGGCGCCGGTCTGCTTGACCAGCGCGGCGATGGCATCACGAACGATCTGCTGGCCTTCGGCATTGTCGGCAGCGATCAGCTGATCGAAGTGCTTGCCGTTGTTGGCGCTGTCGACCAAGACCTGCAATTTGGCTTCAGTGGCGGCGAGGTCGGCTTTCAAGGTGCTGTCAGCGGCGGCGTCAAGCTTGGCGACCAGCGACGACAGGCTCGGGCCGGTCAGGGTGGTGCCATCGACCTTCTTGTATTCGCCCAGGTAGACGTTGCGAATACCTTTGCCGTTGTAGAAGTGTGAGTTGTGAGTGTTGTCGCTGAAGCAGTCGTGTTCGTCTTCGGTGGAGTTGGCTTCCAGCGCGACTTTCATGCGCTCGCCGGCCAGTTCGCCGAGGGACAGGCTACCCATGCCGAAGAGCATTTTGCGCAGGCCGTTTTCGCCTGATTCGGATTCCAGTTTGGCGCGGTAGTTGTCGGTGTTGCCGGCTTGCCACTGCAGCACCATTGCATCGAGGTCGCTAACCAGCAGATCAGCCGCTGCTTTGATAAAGGCGCGACGGCGCTCGGTGTTGCCCCCGGTAGCGCCTTCGCCCACCACGAAGTCAGTCGCAGGGCGCTCGCCTGCACCGGGGTTAGTGCCATTCAGGTCCTGGCCCCAGAGCAGAAATTCGATGGCGTGGTAGCCGGTGGCAACGTTGGCTTCGGAGCCGCCCAGTTCATTCAAGCTGGCCAGCAGGTCTGGGGTGATGGTGGTGACATCAAGCTTGTCTTCGCCGACCTGGATTTCAGTGTTGGCGATGATGTTGGCGCTGGCACCTGGGTTACCTAGGGCGTGCTGGTAGTCCTGGGCGACGTAGTCGATCAGGCCTTCGTCCAGCGGCCAGGCATTCAGCTGACCTTCCCAATCGTCGACCACGGCGTTGCCGAAGCGGAACACTTCAGTCTGCATATAAGGTACACGGGCAGCCAGCCAGGCTTCGCGGGCGGCTTGCAGGGTGTCGGCATTTGGGTTGGCGAGCAGGGCATCGACCGCTGCTTGCAGAGCTTTGCCGGTGCTGGCGGCGTCGCTGAATACGGCCAGGGCCAGGTTGGCGTAGTGGCTGACCACGGCTTTGGCAGCGGCTTCATCAACCTGGCTGGTGGTCACTGCCGGTGCGCTGGTGCTGCTGACAGCCGGTGCGGTGGCTTGGTTGGCAGGTGCTTTGTCTTCACCACAACCGGCGAGTGAAATGGCGATGGCGAGCAGGCTGGCAGAGCCCAGGGGCATACGGAGCATGGCGGAATCCTTTGCTGGTGAGAGTAAGCACCCACGCAAGCGGGTACAAAAACCGAAACATAATGCGAAAGATTTTCATTTTGCGCAAAGGGTCGTTGTTGTTTTTTCACTGAAAGCGATGATCAAGGCCGCTGCAGGTCATTGCTGAGCAGCTGAATCTGCCCTTAGGTGCTCAAGCCGAACACGCTATGTATTGAGCTGCCTCGGGGGGATGGCTGGCGCGCTGCTTCAGGCACCCATAAAAAAGCCCGCCAAGTTGGCGGGCTGCTGTGTATGCGCTTGCGTCTAAAGCGTGACGGGATCGGCCGCGCTGTTGAGGCGTCTGGCCTGCTTCAGGTAGTTGGTCAGTTCCCGTGCTGGCAACGGCTTACTGTACAAGTAGCCCTGACCTTCATTGCAACCTTGAGCAATGATGTAGGCCTCCTGCTCAACGGTTTCTACGCCCTCGGCAATCACTTGCATGCCCAGGCTCTTACCCAGCTGGATGATGGCGCGCACGATTGTGGCATCGTCTTCATCTTCCAGCAGGTCTTGAACGAAGCTCTTGTCGATCTTGATTTTGTCGAGCGGCAGGCTCTTCAGGTAACTCAGCGAGGAGTAGCCAGTACCAAAGTCATCAATGGCAATTAGCGCCCCCGAGCGGCGCAGGCTAAGCAGGTGTTGAGCGGCGGTGTTGATGTCTTCCATCAGGCCCGTTTCAGTCACCTCCAGCTCAAGGCTGCGCAGCGGCAAGCGGTAGACCTGCATCAGGTTATTGACCACCCGTGGTAGCTCGGCATGGTGCAGCTGCACGGTGGACAGGTTGACCGCCATGCGCAGCTCAGTGAAGCCTTGATCATGCCACTCACGCAACTGGCGACACGTCTGGTCGAGAATCCATTCGCCAATCGGGATGATGGTGCCGTTCTGCTCGGCGAGCGGGATAAAAAGATCTGGCGGTACCAGACCGTGCTGAGGATGTTGCCAGCGCAGCAGCGCTTCGACGCCCACCACACTGTGGTCGCGGTAGTCGACCTGCGGTTGGTAGACCAGGTGCAGCTGGTTCAGGGCCAGGGCGTCGCGCAGGTCTTTCTCCAGCTCACGACGGCGGCGCATCTCGCTGTCGACGCTGGCGATGTAAAACTGGTAGCGGTTGCGTGAGCGACTTTTGGCCAAGGTCATGGTTTGTTCGGCTTTCTGCAGCAGCTTCTCGGTGCTGTCGCCGTCTTCCGGGAACAAGGTAATGCCAATGGTGGCGCGCAATCGCACCTGCTGCTGGTCGAGCATAAACGGGGTGTCGAGGTCGTCGAGCACGCTTTGCGCCAGCTCGGCGGCCTCATAAGGCTGCTCGATGTCGGCCTGAACCAGCGCAAATTGGTCGCCCCCAAGCCTGGCTAGGGCGCCAAGACGACCGCTGTGGCTGCGCAGGCGGTCGGACAGGGCCAGCAGCAGTTGGTCGCCGGTCTGGTAACTGAATTGCTCGTTGATCCCTTTGAAGTCATCCAGGCCCACGCACAGCACAGCCACGCGGCGGTTGAGGCGGCCGGCGTCTTCGAGAATCTGGTCCAGTTGCTGTTGCAGTTGCTGGCGGTTCGGCAGGCCGGTGAGAAAATCGTACTGGGCCATGCGCAATAAGCTGTTTTCCGCTTCGTGACGCAGGTTGGTATTGCGTTCGATAGAAGACAGCAGCTGGTTGGCCGTGTTGATCCACAACCCCAACTCGTTTTTCTCGTTGCCTTTGAGCATGGGTAACTTGTGCTCGCTGGGACGGTCCGGGTTGATGTTGGTCAGGTGCTCGATAATTTTCGACAGCGGCTTGGTCAGCAGCATGTGGTAGACCACATACAGCACCAGGCCCATGGCTAATGCACGCAGCACGCCTGAGATAAAGATGATTACCGAGTTGGTGACAAAGCTTTCACCATAGGGAGCGGTATCCAGGGTGATGCTGAGGTCGCCGTAGTACTCGCTGTAGGGGCCGCGACCGACCAGCCGAGTGGTGAAGTTCTGCTCTTTACCGAGAATCGGGTCGGTCATCCAGCGGGTCGGGATATCGATCTGTACGCGCGATTTCTCCGCGAGCATCGGCTCGTTGGGGTGGCCGATGGAAGCCATGCGCACTGACTCGTGCTGGAACAGGCCTTCAATAACCTGCATACCCATTTCCCGGTCCAGGCTGTAAACCGCCTGGGTGGAAGGGTCGCGGAACATGCCAAGAATACGATGCGCATCGTTGGTCACCGCCTGACGCGTTTTGTACACGTCGAACACAATTTGGGCAAAACTCAAGACCACGCCGACGATCAGCGCTGAAAGCAGCACCACGCGGAGCAACTTAAGTGACAAGCTGTTTTTGAGTTCCAGCTTCAAGTGGCGGTTCCTTGTTCGAAGCCGTTGGCGTCAGACGCAATGAGTATTGGCAAAGTCGTGCTTGCAGTCAAAGGGCCATTACTAAAGTGTGCCGAGTAATTTTGCTGCGCTGTGCTGTCACTGATAGTGGCGAGTAAATGTGCTGCCCGCAATGTATCGGTGCGCTGACGTGCGACTTGAGTGCAACAGGGCGTTTTTTGCGGGTGGCGGGTTTGGTTGTGGCAACTGCAGCCGTTTACGAGTGAGTGTCAGGCTCGCGATCATCGGCCTTATCGCATAACAAGAAACCCGGCACTTGGCCGGGTTCTTGTGTGGTGCGCTGGTATTTACGCCGCGTAGTTTTTCGCGACGAAGTCCCAGTTAACCAGGTTCCAGAACGCCTCAACATACTTCGGACGTACGTTGCGGTAGTCGATGTAGTAAGCGTGTTCCCAAACGTCGCAGGTCAGCAGCGGGGTGTCGCCGCTGGTCAGCGGGCAGCCGGCACCGATGGTGCTGGCCAGAGCCAGGGAACCGTCCGCTTTCTTCACCAGCCAGCCCCAGCCGGAGCCGAAGGTGCCGATGGACACTTTGCTGAACTCTTCTTTGAACTTGTCGAACGAGCCGAACGCTGCGTTGATCGCGTCAGCCAGTGCGCCAGTCGGTTGACCGCCAGCGTTAGGTGCCAGGCAGTTCCAGTAGAAGGTGTGGTTCCAGACTTGGGCGGCGTTGTTGAAGATGCCACCGGAAGACGTCTTGACGATCTCTTCCAGGGTTTTGCCTTCGAACTCGGTGCCAGGGACCAGGTTGTTCAGGTTCACGACATAGGTGTTGTGGTGCTTGTCGTGGTGGAATTCCAAGGTTTCCTTGGAAATGTGCGGCTGCAGTGCGTCATGTGCGTAGGGCAGCGGCGGCAATTCGAAAGCCATTGTCTATCTCCTAATCAGGTCAGGTGCGGTGTGCGCGAAGCCGATCACGGGCGGCTATCTAAGCGGCGTGAGTTATCTCTTTGCGCCGCAAGCCTTCGATCATAGCACCGGCACTGCACCTTAAACACACGACAACTGTGTGGAAAACCAACTTGGCGCAGCGCTCGCAGGCTTGTTGCAGAGCTGTTTCAGCCCATGTTGGTGTCACGCAGCAACTGCCATGCAATGCTGAACATCATCAGTGCCACACCCAGATCGATGACGCGCCAGGTATTGGGCCTGGCCAGCCAAGGTGCAAGCCAGGCCGCGCCCAGGGCCAGGAATAAGAACCACATAAATGATGCGCTTGCGGCGCCCAGCGCATAGGCCCCCGGCACCGTTTGCTGCGCCCCGAGTGAGCCGATCAGCAATACGGTGTCCAAGTAAACGTGCGGGTTAAGCAGGGTGACGGCCAGCGCCGCCAGCAACACGGCGCGGCGCGAGCGTGGGCCGCTGTCGCTGGCTTGCTTGAGCGCTTGCGGACGGCCAGCCCGTAAAAGAGCTTGGCTGCCGTACCAGAGCAGAAATGCCGCGCCGCCCCAGCGCGCTAAACCCAGCAGCAGCGGATTTTGCGCGAGCATGGCAGCCAGGCCAAACACGCCAGCGGTTACCAGCAGTGCATCGCAAACCACGCAGAGCATGGCCACCGGCAGGTGGTGTTCGCGGCGCAGGCTTTGCGCCAGGACGAAAGCGTTTTGCGCGCCGAGGGCAATAATCAACCCGGCAGCGATCAGCAGGCCGTTGCTATAGCTTTGCCACATGCCCACTACTCCGCGTTTTCGGCCAATTGCTGCAGCACGCCCAGGGCGCGCGGACCATCGGCATGGGCGACGAACAGGTGGTCGTGGTAATAGCCTGCAATCACATTGCAGCTGATCCCGGCGGTGGCCAGCGCCCCGGCAACGGCAGCCGTCAGCCCCATCGCTGCCAGGGCTGAATGCACCTCCAGGGTTAGCCAAGCCGCCACATAATCAACTTCCAGTTGCAAGTGCTCGGCCTGCTGGCGCTGCAGGATAACGGTCAAACCTTCGCGCTCCTGAAAGCTGCCGAGCGGCTGCACGCCTTGCAACTGCGTGGCGTCAGTCAGGCTGCAAAAGACGTATGCGCCATCGTTCAGCACAGGCGTCATGCTGCGTAATAAAGTTGTGAGTGAGGTTTCGCCGGCCATGTGGTTGCCCTGATTACCGTGGAGAGTGTGGCGAGTCTGTTGCGTCAGGTTGTATAAGAGAAACCAATAGTGCTGATTGCTCATTAGGAAAACTGATTTGCTTGATTACAAGTTACTCGCCGCCCTGGCGGCAGTCGTGGAGCAGGCGGGCTTCGAACGTGCCGCCCAGGTACTGGGTTTGTCGCAGTCGGCCGTTTCCCAGCGGATCAAGCTGCTAGAAGCGCGGGTGGGGCAGCCGGTGCTGGTGCGGGTGCTGCCGCCCGTGCCGACGGAAATTGGCCGTCGTCTACTTAACCATGTGCAACAAGTGCGTTTGCTTGAGCGCGATATTCAAGCGCAGGTGCCAGGGTTGGATGAAGGGGGGCCGCCTGAACGCCTGCGCATTGCATTAAATGCCGACAGCCTGGCCACCTGGTGGGCGCAAGCGGTGGGCGGCTTTTGCACGGAGCAGCGTTTGCTGTTGGAGTTGGTGGTTGAAGACCAGGATGTAGGTCTCAAACGTATGCGTGCCGGTGAGGTGGCCGCCTGTGTTTGCGCCAGCGAGCGCCCTGTTGCGGGCGCGCGGGCATTGTTGCTGGGCAGCATGCGTTATCGCGCCTTGGCCAGCCCGGCATTTGTCGCGCGGTATTTTCCCGATGGGGTGACAGCTGCTGGGCTGACGCAGGCGCCCGCAATTGTGTTTGGCCCCGATGACCTATTGCAGCATCGCTACCTGTCGGCGCTGGGCATGGAGGGTGGGTTTGCTTATCACCTGTGCCCCTCGTCTGAAGGCTTCGTAAGGCTGGCTGAAGCGGGTTTTGGCTGGGGCCTGATGCCTGAGTTGCAGGTACAGGCAGAGTTGGCTACGGGGACATTGTGCGAGTTACTGCCTGAGCGCCCGTTGGACGTTCCGCTGTATTGGCATCATTGGCGCAGCGGTGGCGAACTGCTGGGCGCATTGACCGAGCATTTGCAGCGTCATGCCGCTACCGGCCTGGTAACCGCGAAACGTTGAGCCTTCAGCACCGAGCGCTGCGCGTGCAATAACCTGCACGGCTTATCAGGCCGTTCAGGCGGGGTTTGGTTTGATCAGACCCATAGCAAACGCCGCTTTCATCAATCTTGGCAGGCCCACTTTAAAAGGTGTCGGTACGCGGCTGTTGGCGCTGCTAGAGTGGCCCGCACATAAAGTGAGGGGGCCGCGATGAAAATTCTGGTAACCGGGGCCAGTGGCTTTATCGGTGGGCGTTTTGCCCGCTTTGCCTTGGAGCAGGGCTTGAGCGTGCGGGTCAATGGGCGCCGGGCTGACGGCGTTGAGCATTTGTGCGTGCGGGGCGCGGAATTTATCCAGGGCGACCTGGCCGACCCTGAGCTGGTGCAGCACCTGTGCCGGGGCATCGATAGGGTGGTGCACTGCGCGGGAGCGGTTGGTGTCTGGGGGCCATACGAGCACTTCTATAAGGCTAACGTCACCGTCACTGAAAACGTGGTCGATGCTTGCCTCAAGCAGAATGTGCAGCGGCTGGTGCACCTGTCCTCACCTTCGGTGTACTTCGATGGCCAGGCGCATGTTGGCCTCAGGGAAGAGCAATTGCCCAAGCGCTTTTCCGATCATTACGGCAAGACCAAGTTCCTGGCTGAGCAGCAGGTGTTTGCCGCTCAAGAGTTTGGCCTGGAGGTGCTGGCGCTGCGGCCGCGCTTCGTGACCGGGGCCGGCGATACCAGCATCTTTCCACGCTTGATAAAGATGCAGCGCAAAGGGCGTCTGTCGATTATCGGCAACGGCCTGAATAAGGTCGATTTCACCAGCATACACAACCTCAATGCAGCCTTGATGAGTGGCCTGCTGGCTGCAGGCCCTGCGCTTGGGCAGGTTTACAACATCAGCAATGGTGCGCCGCTGCCGCTGTGGGATGTGGTCAATTATGTGCTGCGCCAACTCGATCTGCCGCCGGTCACGCGGCACATACCCTATGGCCTGGCTTACAGCGCTGCGGCCCTAAATGAAGGGATATGCAAACTCCTGCCGGGGCGTCCGGAGCCAACCTTGTTTCGTTTAGGCGTGGCGGTGATGGCCAAGGACTTTTCCCTGGATATCAGCCGAGCACAGCAATACCTGGACTACGAGCCCACGTTCAGCCTGTGGCATGCGCTGGATGAGTTCTGCGCTTGGTGGCAGGCGCAACAGCCGCATTGATTCAGGCGTACACACGTTGGCCGCGATACATGCGCACCGAGCCGCTCGCGGGTCGCGGCGTGAGGTCTTCTACCAGTAGCGGGTGGCCGGCCTGCATGCGCGCCGCGGTGCTGGGCGCCGTGAAGGGGAGGTCACTGTACTGCGCCAGTAATTGGCCCAGTTGGCGGGTTTCTTCGTTGCTTGAGTTGAGGCAAGCGTTGAGCATGCAGGTGATGGCATCTGGCTGGCTCAAGCGAATGTCGACGGCCTGCTCTTCGCGCAGTCGGCGGCGCAGGTTCTTCATGCAATCCAGTACTGCTCTGTTCAGCTCCATGGACCATCCCCGTTCGTGCAAGTGGACAGGCGCCTTCATCCAGAATGCCCCGTTTGTTCTCGCCGCGTTGGCTGCGGGTAAATCGCACCTGCAGCGGCCTGGCTCCCTGGCGCTGCGAAAACGTCGCATGGGAATGTCTGCAAAGCGCATACCAGTTCACAGTTTGCGCAACGGCGCAGGCTGCAGCGAGTCCACGGCCTGCGTCATGCCCTTCGTCGGTGCGTTTGGGCCTGGGTTGGCGCGACACTGAAGCGCTGCGCCTGAACCGTTATACTGCGCGGCAATTTGCGACCCCTGTGCTTTCTTGAAGGTTGACCCATGCGTAACGATGCCCACGACGAACTCGATCACGTACCCAGCCTGCGGGCGGAACAGCGCGATCACGATGACTATCAGGCGGAACTCTCGGAGCCTGCACGCGGCAATACCTATGGACGCGCGGCCACCGTTGCACCGGTGAAAACCGCCAGCACTGGGCCGCTGTGGGCACTGGTCGGGGCCTTGATGATTGCCTTGGGCGGGCTTGGCTGGTGGAGCTTTCAGCAAATCAGCCTGATGGAACAGCAGCTGGTTGCGACGCAGGAAAGTTTCGCGCGCATCAGCGAGGAAGCGGCTGGGCGAATTCAGGATATTTCCGGCAAGGTGGTGGCCACCGAATCGACAGTCACCAGCGGCAGCGAAGCCCTGAAACTGCAAGTCAAACAGCTGGAGAGCAAGCTGGCTCAGCTGAGCAAGCAGCAACAGGGCGTAACCAGCCAGCAAGGCGAGCAGGGCAAGCGCCTTGAACAGTTGGCGGTGCAACTCAAAGGCCAGGAAGGCGGTGGCGCAAAGCTTGAGGCCAGCTTGAAAAAACTTGGCGATGAGCAGGCCGCGTTGAAAAGCGAGCACGCCAGCCTGAAAAGTGAACTGGCCGGGCAGAGCAAACTGGATGAGAAGATTGCGGGCCTAAAAAGCGAGATTGATGCGCTGAAAAAACTCGGCAACCCCAATCAGGCGATTGCCCGCCTGGAGCAGGACCTGCTGGTGCTGAAAGGCGACCTGGAAACCCGCCCCGCAGGCAGCAGCACGGCTGAGTTTGATGCGTTTCGCGCGCAGATGACCCGCAACATCAACACCTTGCAGGCGCAGGTGCAAAACCTGCAGCAGCAGATTGATGCCCGCTAAGGGCACCGCTCTACTGCGCTTTAGTCAGGCCTAGCCGGTGCGTTGGATTTGCGCCGGCGTGCGTTGCAGCAACACCTGGCCGGCGCGGATCGAAACCAGTGCATGGCCTTGGCTGCGCAGCATTTCATAATCGTCCGGCGCTGACAGAATCAGCAGATTCGCCGGACGCCCCACCTCCAACCCGTAGCGCTCACCCAGGTTCAGGGTGCGCGCACTGTGGTCGGTGATGAAGTCCAGGCAGCGCTGTAGGTCCTCGTAACCGAGCATGTGGCAGATGTGCAGGCCGGCTTCGAGAATGCGCACGATGTTGCCATTACCCAGCGGGTACCAAGGGTCGACGATGGAGTCCTGCGCCAGGCAGACATTCAGCCCGGCTCGGTCGAGCTCCGCCACGCGGGTTAGGCCGCGGCGCTTGGGGAATGTGTCGAAGCGCCCTTGCAAGTGGATGCTTTCGGTAGGGCAGGAGATGAAGTTGATCTTCGATTGTTTGAGCAAGCGGAACAGCTTCGAACAATAGGCGTTGTCGTAAGAGCCCATCGCCGTGGTGTGGCTGGCGGTGACGCGCGCGCCCATGCAGCGCACGCGGGCCTCCTCGGCCAGCACTTCGAGAAAGCGCGAGTGCGGGTCGTCGGTTTCGTCGCAGTGCACATCCACCAAGCAACCGGTGCGCTCGGCCAGGTCCATCAGGAACTTGATCGAGCTGACGCCCTGATCCCGGGTGTTCTCAAAGTGCGGAATGCCGCCCACCACATCGGCGCCGAGGGCTATCGCCTGCTCCATCAATGCGCGGCCGTTAGCGAACGACTCGATACCTTCTTGGGGGAAGGCGACAATCTGCAGGTCAATCAGGTGACGCACTTCGTCGCGTACCTCGACCATCGCTTTAAGCGCGGCGAGCGTTGGATCGGTCACATCGACGTGGGTGCGTACGTGCTGAATGCCATGGTCGACCAGCATGTCGATGGTCTTGCGGGCGCGCTGTTTGGTGTCTTCATGGGTGACCTGCGTCTTGCGCTCGCCCCAACGCTCGATCCCTTCAAACAGCGTGCCGCTCATGTTCCAGGCCGGCTGACCGGCAGTGAGAGCGGCGTCCAAGTGGATGTGCGGTTCGATAAAGGGCGCAGTGACCAGATTGCCCGAGGCGTCTAAGTCAGTCCCGTTGGCCTCGACAAGGGTCGCTTGCTCGGTGATCGCAGCAATGCGCTCGCCATTCAGTTCAATGCGGCACAGGCCGGGTCTCTTGCGCAAGCGAGCGTTGACGATATTCATCCACTGTTCCTTGTACTTTACGGCGTGAGAGCCGCCAGGTTGGCGCGGCCATGGGGCTGTTTAGGTGAAGCTAGCGAAGCGCCGAGCGAACGCCCGCTGAGGGCCTGGCTGTGTGGCACACGACGCCCTACACAACACTAAACAACCCCTAGCGGGCAGTGGCAATAGGCTGAGGTCATGAGAGTGGCATTCATCTTTTGGCACCCCAGTCGCGCCCGCGTATTTGCGATTTTAGAACGGATGCGTTATTCAAAACTCTGCCCTTACGCCTAAGTGATAGATAGCCAAGATGAAGCTAAAGCACCTTACTGCGGTATCACTACTCGTGTTTATGCCGGCTCTGATCACCAGCGCCGCGGCTGCGCAGACGGCCGTGCTCATCGAGAACGTACACATCTTTGATGGTAAGAGCAGCGTCCGTGCGAAAAATCCGGCCAACGTGTTGGTGGTCGACAACCTGATTGCACGCATTTCCAGCGCACCACTTTCCCCACCCGAAGGCGCTACACTGACCCGAATAGACGGTGATGGCCGCACCTTGATGCCCGGCCTGATTGATGCCCACTGGCACATGATGCTGGTGGGGCAAACCCTCACAGACGCCATGACCAGCGAGGTTGGCTATACCAATCTACGTGCCGCTCAGGTTGCTGAAGCAACCTTGATGCGCGGTTTTACCAGCGTTCGCGATATGGGTGGGCCGGTGCAGGGGCTGCGTCGCGCTATTGAGGAAGAGCGTTATCCGGGCCCACGGATTTTCGCTTCGGGGGCGATGATTTCTCAAACCGGAGGCCATGGTGATTTTCGCTTTCCATATGAAGTTCCTCGCGCGCCCAATCAGCCGTTGAGCCACAGCGAACTGACCCGAACAGCTGCTATTGCCGACGGTGCTGATGAAGTGTTACGCCGCGTCCGCGAGCAACTCATGCTTGGCGCGACGCAGATCAAACTGATGGCCGGCGGCGGTGTGACCTCGGTGTATGACCCGATTGATGCCACTCAATACACCCCCAAAGAAATTCGTGCGGCTGTGGCGGCGGCTGAGAATTGGGGCACCTACGTCACGGTGCATGCGTACACCAGCCATGCGGTAACAATGTCGATCGAGGCCGGCGTTAAAGCCGTTGAGCATGGCCAGTTGGTTGACGAAAACACGGTGAAGCTGATGGCCGAAAAAGGTATTTGGTGGTCGCTGCAGCCGTTCCTCGATAACGAACTCGCGAACCCCCAAAAGGGGCCGAGCCGGGCTAAACAGCTGATGGTTGCGTCAGGGACTGATCGTGCTTACGAACTGGCCCGCAAGCACAAGGTCAAGGTCGCGTTTGGTACCGACATCTTATTTTCAGGTGACAACGGCGACGTGCAAAACGCCCGTCTGGCGTCTCTGCAGCGCTGGTACAGCCCAGGGGAGGTGCTGCAAATAGCCACCGGGAATAACGGTGCGCTGCTTGAACTCAGTGGCGAGCGTAACCCCTACAAGCAGGCCCTTGGCGTTATTGCTGAAGGTGCCTTAGCCGATATGTTGCTGGTGCAAGGCGACCCCACGGCAGACCTAACGTTGATCAAAGACCCAGCGGCTAACTTCGTCGTGATCATGAAGAACGGACGCCTCTACAAGAACCTCATTAACTGAGTACGAGGTCTTGCACTCACCGACCTAGAGCCAAGGAATGCCATGTTCAAGACGATCTCTCTTCTCGCCGTTACGGCCGGTTTGTTTGCTACATCGCTGTCATTCGCCGCGTCAGCTCAAACGACGCCCGCGAGTGACAGCATCGACGACAGTCAGTGGCGTTACCGCGCAACCCCCTATGTCTGGGGTGCTGGGCTGGACGGTACGGTAGGTAAGTTTGGCCGCCGCGCAGACGTCAGCAAAAATTTTAGCGATGTGCTCGAAGGCTTGGATGCAGGCGCCATGGTTGCCTTCGAAGCGCGCCGTGGCCGTTACGGCATTCTGGTGGATGTGCTGCATGCACGCCTGAGTGAATCTGACAGCCTGCCAACGCCTTTGGGCATTTCGGCGGATGCAGATGTCAACGTTCGAGCCACCACCTTTATGCTGGCCGGCCAATACCGTGCGGCGACGGGCGAGTGGGGGTATGTCGATGTGCTCGGCGGCATTCGCCACTGGGCCTTGCGAACCGAGGTGGACGTCAGCCTAGGCAACTTCTTTGCTGTTGATGGCCGCGATAAAGAAAGCTGGACCGACCCTGTGGTCGGGGTCAAAGGCACGTACCACCTGGGTGAGCGTACCTATTTCACCGGCTGGGTGATGGCGGGTGGATTCGATGTGGGGTCGCGTTTTAACGCTGACGTGATGGCGGCGATTGGTTACAAAGTAACCGCCCAGAGCGCGCTGCTGTTGGCCTACCGACGGCTTGACGTCGACTACAGCTCCTCCGGGTTTGTGTTCGATGCCGCGCTGCAGGGCCCCGCAATTGGCTGGGACTACCGTTTTTAAGCCCAGATGCAGCGTTCGGCGCGGTATGGCGATTGGCCGAGCGATACACCGCCCACGTGATAGGCGCCGTCGCTGATGACACTTCAGCCGCACAAACACTGATTTGCACTAATGCAAAAAGCCCGATGCACAGCATCGGGCTTTTTGCTGACTGGTGCCTGCTCGGATCGGCCTAAACCGAGTCGCGGAACCGGCTTACAGCGTTGGGTAGTCGAGGTAGCCGACCGGGCCGGAACCGTAGAAGGTTTCTGGGTGTGGCGTGTTCAGCTCGGCATCTTGTGCCAGGCGTGCGGGCAGGTCCGGGTTGGCGATAAACGGAATGCCGAAGGCCACGGCATCGGCCTTGCCGCTTTGCAGCCACTCATTGGCCTGGTCCTTGGTGAAGCGCTCGTTGGCGATAAACACACCGCCGAAGGCTTGTTTCAGGCCTGGCGACAGGCTGTCGTCGGCTTCTTTTTCACGGGCGCAGATAAAGGCGATACCACGTTTACCCAGTTCGCGGGCGACATAGGTAAAGGTCTCGGCGCGGTTGGCGTCGCCCATGTCATGGCTGTCGGCGCGTGGTGCCAGGTGCACACCGACACGGCCTGCGCCCCACACGTCAATTGCCGCATCGGTCACTTCCAGCAGCAGACGCGCACGGTTTTCCAGGGTGCCGCCGTAGCGGTCGGTGCGCTGGTTGGTGCTGCTTTGCAGGAACTGATCGAGCAGGTAGCCGTTGGCACCGTGTATTTCAACGCCGTCAAAACCGGCGGCCTTGGCGTTTTCTGCGCCCAGGCGATAGGCCTCAACGATATCGGCGATTTCTTCAGTTTCCAGGGCGCGTGGGGTGACGAAGTCTTTCATCGGGCGCACCAGGCTGACATGCCCGGCAGGCTGAATGGCGCTCGGCGCGACCGGCAGTTCACCGTTCAGGTAGATCGGGTCAGAGATACGCCCAACGTGCCACAGCTGCAGGACTATTTTGCTACCGGCCGCGTGTACGGCCTTGGTGATGTTGCTCCAGCCGCGCACTTGAGCATCCGACCAGATGCCGGGGGTGTCCGGGTAACCAACGCCCATTGGGGTGACGGCAGTGGCCTCGCTGATGATCAACCCGGCGCTGGCGCGCTGTACGTAATACTCGGCCATCATGGCATTGGGCACGCGGCCTTCATCGGCGCGGCAGCGGGTCAGCGGGGCCATGATGATGCGGTTGTTGAGGTGCAGGTCGCCGATCTGGATCGGGTCGAAAAGCGTAGTCATGGATAAGCTTCCTTCGTGTGGGGGCGTGCGAAAAAGGTTTAGAGCGTGTGGTTGATGTGGCAAAGAAACGCCTGAACGGTCGCTTCATTGCGCTTGAAAAAGTGCCATTGGCCGACTTTCTTGCTGCTAACCAACCCGGCGCGTTGCAAGGTCGCCAGGTGCGCGGAGACTGTTGACTGCGACAACCCTGTGCGCTGGTCGATCTTGCCGGCGCACACGCCGATTTCCAGCGGATGGTCCTGGTCGGCGAAGTGAAGCTGCGGTGTTTTCAGCCACTGCAGAATGTCGCGCCGTACGGGGTGGGCGAGGGCTTTGATCACTTCATCAATGTCGAGTTGCATGGGGTTGTCCCGTGGCTGCGCGAGCGCTGTATCGCGGTGGGGCAAACCTTATATCGGTCGTTGACGATATACAGATCGTTCGTGGCGATAGTCATCATTGGTCGCGCTGATGTGTAAGCTGAGTGCATGAACTACCTCGCACATTTACACCTGGGCGGCGACGCGCCGGCCCAACTGCTGGGCAGCCTGTATGGCGATTTCGTCAAAGGCCCGTTGGCCGGGCAGTGGCCGGCGGATATTGAGGCGGCCATCCGTTTGCATCGGCGCATCGATGTGTTTACCGACAGCCATCCACTGCAATTACAGGCGCGGGCGCGCTTTCCTGTTGAGCGGCGGCGCTATGCCGGGATTCTTCTGGATGTGTTTTTCGATCACTGCCTGGCGCTGCATTGGGCGGACTATGCCCGCGAGCCGCTGCCGATATTTACCCAGCGGGTTTATCAGGTGCTGGCCCATGAACCGTGTTTGCCAGAACGCCTGGCGGGGATTGCACCGCGCATGGCCGCGCAGGACTGGCTGGGCAGTTACCGCGAGTTTGAAGTGTTGGCGCAGGTGGTCGATGGCATTCAGCGAAGGCTGTCGCGCCCCCAAGGGCTGGACGGCGCTATGCCTGAATTGCAGCGGTTGTATCAGCCGCTGCTGGCAGATTTTCAGCAGTTTTACCCCGAGTTACAGGCCTTTGTTGCCCGCGAACGAGGGCTGGCGGACTAAGCAGCCTGGCCTTGAATCGCTGTAGGGGGCTCGGCCTCATCTGCACCAAACAGTGCCTCGCGGATCGCCTGCTGCGCCGCGCGGGCCAGGGCATTGCGACGGAGATCCGTGCTGGCAATGGGGCTGAGCAGCTGAATCTGCACCTCTCCGATGTCGCTGCCGAGCAAGCGCAGCAGGTGCGAGAGCATGTCGTCGTCACCAATAAACGGCGCCACACCGCACGGCTGGCCGTTACGCAGGTAACGGATAGCCACCGGTTGCACGGCGACGCCGCAGTCGATGGCGCTGCTCAGTAAACGCCCGTGGAAGGTGCGCAGGCCCAGGCCATCACTGGTGGTGCCTTCAGGGAAAATCAACAGGTTGCGCCCTTGTTGCAAGTGCCGGCCGAGTTGTTGGTTGAGCAGGTTGCTGTCGCCTGAACCGCGACGGATAAACAGCGTGCCGGCCTTGAGCGCGAGCCAGCCCGCCACCGGCCAGGTGCGCACCTCCGCCTTGGACAAAAAGGACAGGGGGGTGAGCATGCCGAGCAGCGGAATATCGGTCCACGACACATGGTTGCTGACCCACAGCATCGGTTGCCGTGGCAGTTCCCCCTGCACGTTTAGGCGAAAGGGCAGGGCAGCCGCCAGGCGCGCGAGAAACCAGCGGGTCAGGCGCTGGCGGGTTGGCATCAGGTCATGCCGGACCAGGCGTTCCAGCAAGGTGATGCCGGCCGCCAGCAGGGTGCCGACGCTGATGACCAGCAGCAGGCGCGCCAGGCGCAGGTACAAACGCAATTTCTTCACCACACTCTCCCGCTGCAAAAACACCAAAGCCGGCACTGTCTACAGGCTGCCGGCGGCTTGTGCAACTGTGCTCACGATCGGCTATGCGCGTGCCCTGCGCTGTTAGATGCAGGCTCTAGCGTTGAAGACCGTGAGCGGGTTCTTAGACGGCGGCCTTGAAGTGGCGGGCATAGCGTGGGCAAAGCTCGTCGCGCCTGAGCAGGATAAACACGTCAGCCACCTGGAAATCCTGATCCCAGCAAGGCTCGCCGCAGATCTTCGCGCCCAGGCGCATGTAAGCCTTGAGCAGTGGCGGCATTTCCGCAATCACGTTGCTCGGCACATCCAGGTGCGGCAGCGGGGTTTTCGGTTCGGCCCGCAGGTGCTCGGTGCACAGGTAGCGTTCGCGCAGGCGCTGCATAATTGCCTGGGCCTGAATGCCGCCGTCTTGCATGGAGATGCTGGCGCAGCCCATCAGGTAACGGTAACCGCCTTCGTTGAGCACTTCGGCCAATTCGCCCCAGAGCACGGCGATGGTTGCACCGTTGCGGTAGGCTGCGTCGACGCAGGTGCGGCCGATTTCCAGTACCGGCCCTTCGAGGTGCAGCAGGCCGTGCAGGCTGAATTCTTCTTCGCTGTAGAACCGGCCCAAGCCAGCGGCCGCTTGGTGGTCGAGTAAGCGGGTGGTGGCCACCAGCTCACCGCTGTTGAGATCACGCACGCCGATGTGCTGGCAGTGAATGTCATAGTCATCCATGTCCAGGCCCCACTCGGCTCCCTTGAGCTTGGCATCGAACTCGGCACTGAATACGCGAAAGCGCAACGCCTGGGCTTCGCGCAGGGCGGCAGGGCCGTGTAAGCGCTCGGCTTGCAAGCGACGAGCTGGGGTAGTGCGGTCGCGGGTGATTGCCATCTGGGTCATGCCGTCATCTCCATTTCGGCCGTGTGAAAACCACTACGCTCGGTTGTGCCGCGTTAAAAGCAACCTCGGGTGCTCGCGTGCAACTCGTGCACTCCGCTTGATTCGCTACGCTCACCCTGCGTGCCTGCCACAGGTTGTTACTTCGCTGCGCTGCGTTTCTGCTTTGCTTTCGCCGTGCTCAACCTTTGCGTGTGATGCGTTCACGTGGCCTCGTTAGCCGGCTTTTTGTCTTGCAGCCGGTAGATCTTGTTGGGCAAGCTCAGGCTAGGTAGCGGCGGTGTCACCTCCGTTAAGTTTTGGTGATGCTTGTGTGACAGCGACTTCGATAACCCCAAAAGGAGCACGACATGCCCTGGCAACAGTTGTTGAGCCCGCAGGTACGCCTGCCGGTTGCGGACCTGGAAACGTGGTACGCCAGCCTGCTGGAGCGCATCGGCAGTGCGTCGCCATTGCAACTGGCGATGCGCGGCGGCCGCTTGGCGGCGACGCCGGGGTTAGCGTTTCTTGCGGGTTATCAGGGCGCGCTGCGTGCCCTTTGGCCTGCTGCACCCTGGACGCTGGGTGCGTTGTGCGTGACTGAAAACCGCAGCAGCCGCGCGGCGGATATGACCACGCGGATCGACGCGCTGACCCTGGATGGCCGCAAGGACTTTGTTACCGCCGCCGAAGCCGCCGACTGGCTGTTGGTGGCCGCCCGTGAGGAGGCCGCCGGTGCGCCGGTGCAACTGGCCCTCGGCGTGGTGCGCAATGGCGCGGCGGGTGTGCGGATTGAGGCTTTGCCAGCGTTGCCGTTAATGCCGGATGTCAGCCATGGCCGCCTGCATCTGCAGGGCGCGCATTGTGAGCGGCTGCCGGGCGATGGCTGGGATGATTACGTCAAACCCTTCCGCACCCTAGAAGACACCCACGTGCTAGCAGCGCTGGCTGCCTGGCTGTTTGGCGTCGCGCAGGACTCAGCCTGGCCGCAGGCCCTGCAATTGCGCCTGCTTGGCTTGCTGGCCGGTTGCGCGGAAGTGGCGCGGCAATGCCCAAGCAAGGCCGATGGCCACCTGTTGCTGGCCGGCGTGTTCGCCCAGTTCGACAGCCTGCGCAGTGATCTAGACGCCGCCTTCGCCAGTGGTGATCCACACTGGGCGCAGCTCTGGCAGCGCGATAAAGGCGTGTTATCGATCGCCGTTGGAGCGCGCAGCAAACGGTTGCAAAAAGCGCAGGTACTGCTCGGCATTACCCTGTAGCGGGATGTAATGCGGGAGCGGTTTACAGCCAAAGGACTACCCCGGATTACATCCGTGCTATGGGTTTAGCCAGGGCATGTCGGCTGGCTTGATCCAGATCAGTAAGGCTATATCGCTGCGCCATTAAGCTCGCGGGCTTTCGGGAGAGAGCCTGCCATGCGACGCGAGCCCATAGTGCTGTTCGATAACGGCGAGCATCAGTGCATGATGTTCGATGACCTGGTCAGTGGTGAGGGCGTGCAGTCCAACCAGTTTCTGATCACCGACAACGAGCAATACCTGCTGCTCGATCCCGGCGGCGACCTGACCTACACGCCGCTGTCGCTGGAGTTGTCCAAGCACATCCCCGTGCAGGACCTGACCTATATATTCGCCTCGCACCAAGACCCGGACATCATCGCCTCGCTGGACAAATGGCTGCTGCACACCCGCGCGCGGGTGATCTGCTCCAAGCTCTGGGCGCGCTTTCTGCCGCACCTGACGGCCAACTACCTGGCGCTCAGCCGTGGCATCAACACCTTTGACCGGATCATCGCGCTGCCGGATCGCGGCCAGTCGTTTACCCTCGGCAAGTGCACGCTTAAAGCGGTACCGGCGCATTTTCTCCACTCGGTGGGCAACTTCCAGCTGTACGACCCGGTGAGCAAGATCCTCTTCTCTGGCGATATGGGCGCCTCTTTGGTTGATGACGCGCACCCTGTGACCGACTTCGTCAACCATGTACCGAACATGCTCGGTTTCCACCGGCGTTACATGGCCAGCAACAAGATCTGCCGGCTGTGGGCGGCGATGGTGCGTGACATGGATGTGGCGATGATCGTGCCGCAGCACGGCCGCCCCTTTGTTGGCGCAGAAATGATCAATGCCTTCCTCTACTGGATCGAAAACCTTGAGTGCGGCATGGATCTGATGGGGCCGGATGATTACCGAGTGCCGAAATAGTCGTACCGACTTATCGCGCCGAATCGCTGGATAAAGCGGCGTGTTCGGCGCTTTTTGTCGTCATCAGCGCCATGCTAGGGTGCCGCCTTCGATCCCCGCAGAGGCAGCGCAATGTCCTTCACTCTCTTTTCCGCACGGCGGCTGATGCTGGCGTGTGTCTTCGCATCGGGCTGCACGGCGGCCCAGGCCGAGAATTGGCCAGGTGAAGACTGGGACAGCCAGTTGGCCGCACCCAGCGCCGCGCTCAGCGAGCTGGAAAACTATGCCTTCCCGGCCCGCGATGACGCCACCCGCAAGGGCGTACGCACCGATGCCTTGCTGGTGATCCGCGATGGCGAGGTGGTGTACGAGCGCTATGCCGCGCCGACAACGGCTGCTACCCCACACCTGACCTGGTCGATGGCCAAGAGCCTGCTCGCCACCACCATGGGCGTGGCTTACGGTCAGGGCCGCTTCCGTCTGGATGAACCGGTAGCGCAGTATTACCCGCCATTTGCTGCGCACCCGCAGGTCAAGATCGGCCATCTGCTTAACTGGGCCTCGGGCCTGGACTGGCAGGAAGACTATGAATACGCGCCGCTGAAATCTTCGGTGGTGGCGATGCTCTACACCCGTGGCCGCAGTGATATGGCGGCCTTCACCGCCGCGCACAGCGCCGACGCCGAACCGGGCGAGCGCTTCCGTTACTCCAGTGGTGACAGCAATGTGCTGTCCGCCGCGTTGAAAAACATGGTGGGCGCTGAGGCTTACGCCGATTACCCCTGGACCGCTTTGTTTGACCCGCTGGGGATCAAGACCGCTGTGTGGGAGCGTGATGCGGCGGGCACTTTTGTCGGTTCCTCCTACGTCTATATGAGCGCCCGCGACCTGGCCCGCGTCGGCCTGCTGATGCAGCGCGATGGCCGCTGGGGCGAACAGCAATTGCTGCCCAAGGCCTGGGTGGAGTTCAACCGCACGCCGTTTGCCAATTACCAGCCGCAGGCCGAACAGCCTGGTGAGGCGGTGCCCGGCGGACACTGGTGGTTGAACGCAGCGGTGGCGGGGGCGAGCAGGCCCTGGCCGGATGCGCCGGAGGATACCCTGGTGGCGTCCGGGCATTGGGGGCAGGGGTTGTATGTGATCGCCAGCGAAAACCTGGTGGTGGTGCGCTACGCCGATGACCGCGACGGCAGCTTTGATCGCAACCACTTCCTCAAGCTGGTTCTCGCCTCGTTGGCCGATGAGGTGCAGCCATGATTCGTCGTCCATTTAGCAGCCTGTTGTTGCTTATTCTGCTGTTGCTCGCCGCTCTGGCCTGGCAGAACCGTACACACCTGCAAGCCTTCCCCGGCATCATCGGCGCCTACTCGGCTAAGGAATATTGTTCGTGCCGCTATGTGGTGAATAATCCGGCCGACTACTGCGAGGCCTACGTGGCGCAGTACGTTCCGCTGTCTGGCTTCTTCGATGATCAAGCCAATAAACGCGTCACCGCACGTGGGCTGGGCAGCACCCAGAGTGCACAATGGCTGAGCGCTCGCCAGGGTTGTCAGTTGTTACCGGAGCCGGCGCAACTGCCGGAGCCCTGAGCGCCTGATTAGCCTCCGCTGCGTCTCGCTCCTGATGCGGTATCAACAGTGCAGGGCGCGGCGTCTCAATAGGCGCATGGGCTACTTGCACATTCGCGTGCCAGCTCCGGCTGCTTGGTTCAGTACGCTCAGCGGCCGCTGTGATGCGCTGGGCAGGGTTTGCAAGGCGTTGCCGGGCGGCTATGGTGGCGCCTTCCTTCCCGATGTGTGAGGGGCAATATTTAGAGTGAGTACGCATGCCCGATAACGTCTTTCCCTGGCGACGCGGCAATACGCTGGCGCTGCTGGTCGACGGGCCGCAGTTTTTTGGGCAGATGCTGGCGCGCATCAGTGCTGCGCATCAGCAGGTCGAATTAGAGCTCTATTTAGTCGAAAGCGGTGCATGCTCCAGCAGCCTGCTGGACGTGCTGTGCGCCGCGGCCCAGCGTGGCGTCGCTGTGCGGTGTTTGTTTGATGACTTTGGCTCACAAGGCCTCTTAGCGGCTGACCGCCAACGCTTGTTCGCCGCCGGTGTGCAGGTGCAGTGGTACAACCCGCTGCGCTGGAAGCATGGCCTGCGCAATTTCCATCGTGATCATCGCAAGCTGCTGCTGGTCGATGGCCAATTTGCCTTTGTCGGCGGCACTGGCGCGACCGATGAATTTTGGCAGCCGGAGCAAGACAGCAGCCGTTGGCATGAGGTTATGGTGGAAATCAGCGGGCCGCTGGTGGCCGACTGGCAACAGTTGTTCGAGCGTCAGTGGCAGGCGTCTCAGGCCTGGATAGCCTGGCGGCCGCGCATGCCGCTGCGCCTGAAAAATTTGCCGGCTTTGCCCGCGCTGGGCCAGGGGGTGGGGCGTGTGGCTTTTGCTGATGCGTCACAGCATCGCGATATTTTGCTGTCGCTGGTGCGCGCTTTGCGCGGCGCTAAACAGCGCATCTGGCTGGCCACACCGTACTTTCTCCCAACCTGGCGCGTGCGCCGCACCTTGCGCCAGGCGGCCAAGCGCGGCATTGAGGTGCGCCTGCTGCTGGCCGGGCAGAATACCGATCATCCGCCAGTACGTTTTGCCGGTCAGCGCTACTACACCAGCCTGCTCAAGGCCGGGGTGCAGATATTCGAATACCAGCCGCGCTTTCTGCATTTGAAAATGGTGCTGGTCGATGATTGGGTCAGCGTTGGCTCGTGCAATTTCGATCACTGGAACTTGCGCTTCAACCTGGACGCCAATCTGGAGACATTGGACCCCGTCTTCAGCGCCAGCGTTGCTGCTAGCTTTGAGGCGGACTTTGCCCAGAGCGAGGAAATCACCTTGGCTGACTGGCGTGCGCGGCCTTGGTGGCGACGGTTGCAGCAGGCTATTTGGGGCGCTCTGGACCAATTGCTGGTCAAGCTGCTGGATCGTCGTCTCTGATCGTTACGGGGCTGCTGTCGAGGGCATTTGACGGGGCGTGGACAGAGCCGATCTAAAATGCAGCGGGCCAGCGCAAGGCTGGCCCGTTATGGCGGATCAAGTAGGTGTTTAAATCAGCTCAACTGCTACGGCTGTCGCTTCACCGCCACCGATACACAGTGAGGCGATACCACGCTTGCCGCCGGTGTTTTTCAGCGCGTTGATCAGGGTCAGGATGATCCGCGAGCCGGTAGAACCGACCGGGTGGCCCTGGGCACAGGCGCCGCCGTAAATGTTGACCTTGGCGTGATCCAGGTCGTGTTCACGAATGGCCAGCATGGTGACCATGGCGAAGGCTTCGTTGATCTCGTACAGGTCGACCTCGGCCTTGTCCCAGCCGGTTTTCTTCAGCAGGTTGCTGATCGAGCCAATCGGCGCGATGGTGAACTCGCTTGGGTCTTGGCTCTGTGTGGCATGGGCGACAATCTTCGCCAGCGGCGTGAGGCCACGCTTGGCGGCTTCTTCAGCGGTCATCAGCAGCAGCGCCGAGGCGCCGTCGGAGATCGAGCTGGCGTTGGCGGCGGTGATGCTGCCGTCCTTGCGGAACGCTGGCTTCAGGCCGGGGATTTTCTCCAGATTGGCGTTCAGCGGTTGCTCGTCATCCTTGACCACCACATCGCCCTTGCGCCCGCTGACGGTGATCGGGACGATTTCCGCATCCAGCGCACCGCTGGCGATGGCGGCCTGGGCGCGTTTCAGCGATTCGATGGCGTAGGCGTCCATCTGCTCGCGGGTGATGCCGTACTGGTCGGCGGTTTCCTGGGCAAAGGAGCCCATCAGGCGGCCGGTGCGCGCATCTTCCAGGCCGTCGAGGAACATATGGTCCTTGATCTCGCCGTGGCCCATGCGCAGGCCCGCGCGGGCCTTGGTCATGATGTAGGGCGCGTTGGACATGCTTTCCATGCCGCCGGCGATCATCACGTTATTACTGCCAGCCTTGAGCGAATCAAACGCCATCATCACGGCTTTCATGCCCGAACCGCAGAGCTTGTTGATTGTGGTGCAGCCGGTGGCAGCGGGCAGACCGGCGTTCAGCGACGCCTGGCGGGCCGGCCCCTGCTTCAGACCAGCCGGCAGCACGCAGCCCATGATCACTTCCTGCACGTCTGCAGGGGCAATGCCGGAACGCTCAACTGCCGCGCGAATGGCGGCCGCACCCAGGTCAACCGCAGCAATGCTCGACAGGCTGCCTTGAAAACCACCCATCGGCGTACGTGCGCCGCTGACGATGACGATATCGGACATCAGGAAACTCCTCGTTTTTGTAGTAGATCGCAGGCCAAACAAATCGAATGCGAGCCGCCGATTCTACTGCGTGACTAAAAATGCCCAAAGAGTCACGCGGAAAATCATTCTTTGGGCTGATTTGAGCAGGCTGCGGGGGCTCTAGATTGGCCGCACTGAAAAAAGCCAACAAATAGGTACCGCCATGCTGCAGACCCGCCTGATTGCTCCCGCCGACAATGCACACCAAGCGCCGCTGTTGATCAAGCGCCTGTTGCTGTCCGGTATCCGCTACGAGAAAACCCGCGAAATCGTCTATCGCGACCAGCTGCGTTACAGCTACGCCACCCTCAACGAGCGCGTGGCGCGCCTGGCCAATGTGCTCACCGAAGCCGGGGTCAAGGCCGGTGACACTGTGGCCGTGATGGATTGGGACAGCCACCGTTACCTGGAGTGCATGTTCGCCATTCCGATGATCGGCGCGGTGCTGCATACCATCAACATCCGCCTATCGGCTGATCAGATTCTCTACACCATGAACCATGCCGACGATAAGTTCGTGCTGGTCAACAGTGAGTTCGTGCCGCTGTACAAGGGCATCGAAAGCCAGCTGACCACGGTGGAGAAGACCATTCTGCTCACCGATGCAGCCGAGAAAACCGCCGACCTGGGCGGCCTGGTCGGTGAATACGAAAACCTGCTGGCCGCCGCCAGCCCGCGCTACGACTTCCCGGATTTCGACGAGAACTCGGTCGCCACCACTTTCTACACCACCGGCACCACCGGCAATCCCAAGGGTGTGTATTTCAGCCATCGCCAGTTGGTGCTACACACCATGGCCGAAGCCAGTGTTTTGGGCAGCCTGGACAGCATCCGCCTGCTCGGCACCAACGATGTGTATATGCCGATTACCCCGATGTTCCATGTGCATGCCTGGGGCATTCCTTATGTGGCCACCATGCTGGGGATCAAGCAGGTCTATCCCGGCCGTTATGAGCCGGACCTGCTCTGTCGCCTGATCAAAGAAGAGAAGGTGACCTTCTCTCACTGCGTGCCGACTATTCTGCAAATGGTATTGGCCGCCCCAGGCGCTCAGGGCCACGACTTTGGTGGCCTGAAGATGATCATCGGTGGCAGCGCGCTGAATCGTTCGCTGTATGAGGTCGCCAAGGCCCGCGGCATCCAGCTGACCGCTGCTTACGGCATGTCGGAAACCTGCCCGCTGATCTCCTGCGCGCATATCAATGACGAGCTGATGGCCGGCAGCGAAGATGAACGCACCACTTACCGGATCAAGGCTGGCGTGCCGGTGCCGCTGGTGGAAGCGGCAATCATGTCCGCCGATGGCACCCTGTTACCGGCCGATGGTGAAAGCCAGGGTGAGCTGGTGCTGCGTGCGCCGTGGCTGACTCAGGGCTACTTCCGCGAGCCAGAGAAGGGCGCAGAGCTGTGGGAGCACGGCTGGCTGCACACCGGTGATGTGGCGACCATCGACGACTTTGGCTTTATCGATATCCGCGACCGTATCAAGGATGTGATCAAGACCGGTGGCGAGTGGATCTCCTCCCTGGAGCTGGAAGACCTGATCAGTCGTCACCCTGCGGTACGTGAAGTGGCAGTGGTGGGCGTGGTCGACCCGCAGTGGGGCGAGCGGCCGTTTGCCCTGTTGGTCTTGCGCGAAGGGCAGAGCCTGGATGCCAAGGGCCTCAAGGAACACCTCAAGCCTTTTGTCGATCAAGGCAGCATCAACAAGTGGGCGATACCGTCACAGATCGCCCTTGTTACCGAAGTTCCCAAGACCAGTGTCGGCAAACTGGATAAGAAACGCATTCGTCTGGATATCGTCCAGTGGCAGGCTGCTGGTAGCCCGTTTCTGTCGACTGTTTAAGCTGTTTTACGACGGGCAGGCCCAGGCTGCCTGCCCGTCGCCTTACTGCTTTAATGTTTGGTTAAGGCGATGTAAATCAGGCGTTTAGGTTGGTTTTGCAACGGGTATTTGGGTTCGCTTGCGCTGCGTCATGGGGTGCTTAAGCCGCAACGAGCTAGGTTGTTTTTCGTGACTGATTGGTCAAACAAGCGTTTGGCTTGCTAATTGCTGCCCTCATCGCATTCTCGGCTCGGCCGGTCGTGGCGTACACGCCGAAACCTGCGAGCCAGAGTGCCCGGAGGCTGCAAATCACACTTTCGAGGGATCAAGCAGTACCACCCGCTGGCTATAGTCCGCATCATCCATAACAAAAAGCACATGGAGTAGCGTCGATGACAAAAACAAAACAAATCTGGCGCCTGGCAAAACTGCCACTGGCCGTCAGCCTCGCATCCACTCTCGCCGCACCTGCATTCGGCGTTACTTTCAATATCGGTGAAATCGAAGGTCAGTTCGACTCTTCTATGTCGGTTGGCTCAAGCTGGTCGGTGCGTGGGGCTGATCAGGATTTGGTCGGTTACAACACTGGCGGTGGTCGTGGTCTTTCTATGACTTCCGATGATGGTCGTGCAAATTTCAAGAAGGGTGAGACTTTTTCAAAGATATTCAAAGGTATTCATGACCTTGAGTTGAAGTATGGCGATACCGGGGTGTTTGTGCGTGGCAAATACTGGTACGACTTTGAGCTAAAGGACGAAAGCCGTCTGTTTAAGGATGTCAGTGATAGTAATCGTAAAGAGGGTGCTCAGTCATCTGGGGCGCAGATTCTAGATGCCTTCGCATATCACAACTATTCAATCATGGACCAGCCGGGTAGCGTTCGTCTTGGCAAACAAGTTGTTAGCTGGGGCGAAAGTACTTTTATCCGTAATAGTATCAATGAAATAAACCCAGTTGATGTGTCCGCATTCCGCCGCCCAGGTGCTGAAATTAAGGAGGGCCTGATTCCGGTAAATATGTTTTATGTTTCTCAGAGTCTGACTGAGAATCTCTCTATGGAGGCCTTCTATCAGTTAGAGTGGGATCAGACCGTAGTTGATAACTGTGGCACTTTCTTTTCGCAAGCTGATGTTGTTGCAGATGGCTGTGATACAAATCTTGCACTTCTGGCGGGTACAGGGTTCCTTAATAATTTCAACGCAGCGGCAGTCCCTTTTCTTAACAGTAGGGGTGTGGCTGTTAGTGAGGAGGGGGTGATTGTTCCGCGTGGTGCAGATCGTGATGCTCGGGATGATGGCCAGTGGGGACTTGCATTTCGATATTTTGCGCCAGCACTCGACACCGAGTTTGGCTTGTATGCGATGAATTATCACAGTCGAGCTCCTGTTTTCAGTGCTAGCTCAGCTCCGCAGGCGCTGTATACGAATATTAATGGGGGGGGCTAGGTGGATTTGGGGCGTTGGCGCCAATGCTCGTTGCGGGTAGTTCTAAGTATTTTATTGAGTATCCAGAAGATATTCGTCTTTATGGCGCTAGCTTCTCCACAACGCTACCTACTGGTACTGCTTGGGCTGGCGAGTTGAGCTATCGTGCAAATGCCCCGGTTCAGCTCAATACGACAGATATTCTTTACGCTGGCCTGACTCCTCTTACAACTAATCCTGCATATGTCAATGCTTCCGTTCTTAAAGGGCAGCCAGGTCAAGATTTGAACGGGTACAATCGCAAAGAAATCACTCAGTTCCAAACTACATTTACTCACTTTTTTGACCAAGTTATGGGTGCGAGTCGTTTAACTTTGGTTGGTGAAGTAGGTGTTGTGCATGTTGGTGGGTTGGAGCCTACTAGTAAGGCTCGTTATGGGCGCGACCCAGTATTTGGTCCCGGGGAGCTTCCTGTAACTCTGCCAGGTATTGCGAATGTCAATACTTGTGCTGCTCTCAACAAAGATACGTTGGATCGTTCCTCTTTCGCGAATCAAAGTTATAAAAATGTAAGCAAGTACTGTAATGATGAGGGCTTTGTAACCTCCACCTCTTGGGGCTACCGCGCTCGTGCGATTTGGGATTACCCGGACGTATTCGCCGGCGTAAACCTACGCCCAAGCGTTTCTTGGTCGCATGACGTTGAGGGTTACGGCCCGAACGGCTTGTTCACTGAGGGTGCCAAGGCTGTGAGCCTAGGCTTGGATGCGGACTACCAAAACACTTACACCGCCAGCCTGTCTTACACCGATTTCTTCGGCGGTAAATACAACACTTCCGTTGACCGCGACTTCGTTGCGCTCAGCTTTGGCGTGAACTTCTAAGTAAGCGGACGAGATTTTGAGGACGACTATGACTATGAAAACAACAAAAAGTCTGCTGCAAACCGGTGCTCTGGCTCTTACGCTGCTGGCAAGTAGCGTAATGGCTGCGGTGTCGCCGGATGAGGCGGCCAAGTTGGGTACTTCACTGACGCCTGTCGGTGCGGAAATGGCAGGTAACGCCGATGGCTCGATTCCGGCCTGGACCGGTGGTCTGCCAAAAAATGCCGGTGCTGTAGACGCTGGCGGCTTCCTTGCGGATCCGTTCCCGAGTGAGCAGCCGCTGTTCACCATCACTGCGCAAAATGTGGACCAGTACAAAGATAAGCTGACACCTGGCCAGCTGGCGATGTTCAAGCGTTATCCGGAAAGCTACCGGATGCCGGTATTCGCGACCCATCGTACGGCCAGCATGCCGGACTTCATTTTGGCCGCTGCGAAGAACAACGCAGTTAACACCAAGATGGTTGAGGGCGGTAACGGTTTGGAGAACTTCCAGCAAGCCAACCCCTTCCCCATTCCGAAGGACGGTCTGGAAGCTATCTGGAACCACATCACTCGCTACCGTGGCGGCAGTGTGAAGCGTCTGGTAACCCAGGCGACTCCACAGCCGAACGGCTCCTACAGTCTGGTTTACTTCCAGGATGAGTTCACCTTCCGTGGTGCACTGAAGGATGCCGATGCCAGCAAACCAAGTAACGTACTGTTCTACTTTAAGCAGCGGGTAACTGCTCCATCGCGTCTGGCCGGTAACGTGCTGCTGGTACACGAAACCCTTAACCAGGTGAAAGAGCCGCGTTTGGCGTGGTTGTATAACGCTGGTCAGCGTCGTGTGCGTCGTGCGCCGCAGGTTTCCTACGACGGTCCAGGTACCGCCGCTGACGGTCTGCGTACGTCCGACAACTTCGACATGTACAACGGTGCTCCTGACCGTTACGAGTGGAAGCTCAACGGTAAGAAGGAAATCTACATTCCTTACAACAGCTACCGTCTGGACTCGCCAAAGCTGAAGTATGACCAGATCATCAAGGCCGGCCATATCAACCAGGATCTGACCCGTTACGAGCTGCACCGCGTATGGCATGTGACTGCAACCCTGAAATCGGGTGAGCGTCATATCTATGCCAAGCGTGATTTCTTCCTTGACGAAGACACCTGGCAAGCGGCTGCCATCGACCACTACGACGGTCGCGGTACTCTGTGGCGTGTGGCTGAAGCCCATGCTCAGTACTACTACGATAAGCAAGTGCCGTGGTATAGCGTAGAGACCTTGTATGACCTGCTGTCTGGTCGTTACCTGGCTCTGGGTATGAAGAACGAAGAGAAGAGCGCTTACGAGTTCGACTACCCAGCGAAGGAAAGCGATTACACCCCAGCGGCACTGCGCCAGGCGGGCGTACGCTAAATCGGAGTAACGCTGTATAAAGAACCGGCCCGCAAGGGCCGGTTTTTTATGGCCAGCCATCCATGGCGGCCACCCTTCTGGCCGTCGCTGCGCGACGTTAAAAATAGCTCCCAGCCATTTTTACGCATGCGTAAAGCCGGTGACTATGCAGCAGATAGATGAACAATCATTGCCGTTTGCTACCTGATGGCCACAAGGGCTTCAAATGCGCGGATCAAGAGGCTAGTCTGCGGGCATTGGTAGCTCCTCTGCCTGACTACTACAAGAAACTGGCTGATGACTGATCTGTCCCGAATTCCTGGCTTGGTTGCCGCGCCCAATGTATTGGGCGGGCATTTCTATCGCCCCCCGTTGCCGGCCAGTTATGTGCCGCGCCCGGCGTTGTGCGAGCGTCTATTGGGCGGCTTGGCGGGGCGACTGCTGCTGGTCAGCGCCCCTGCCGGCTTTGGTAAAAGCTCATTGGCCATTGAGTTCTGCGAGCATCTGCCTGGGCAGTGGCAGAGCCTGTGGTTGGGTTTGAGTTCGCGTGACAATGATCCAGGGCGCTTCCTGGAACGTTTGCTTGGCGGCTTGCAGCAGTTTTTTCCCGGTGTCGGGCAGGAAGCGCTAGGGCTGCTGCGTTTGCGCCAAAAGCATCAACCCTTTGCCTTCGAGGAGTGGCTTGACGGTCTGCTTGATGAGCTGGCGCTGCGCCTCGATCCTCAACAACCGCTGTTGCTGGTTCTGGATGATTATCACCTGGCCCAAGGCGCGGTACTCGATCGCTGTCTGCAGTTTTTTCTAAGCCACTTGCCGCCCGGTTTGGTGATGCTGGTAACCAGTCGCCAGCGCCCGGATTGGCATCTGGCCCGCCTGCGCCTGTCGCGTCAGTTGCTGGAGTTGCATGAGGAGGATCTGCGCCTAACTGATGCCGAAAGCACGGCGTTGCTCAGGTTGCAGGGCGCTGAGCTTTCGGCTGAAGCGCTAGCTGCCTTGTTACAGCGCAGCGAGGGTTGGGTGGCAGGATTGCGTTTATGGTCCCTGGCTGCTAGTGAGGTGCAGGAGTCGGCAGCCTTACCGGCGCGGATACAGGGCGGTGATGGTCTGATCCATGATTACTTGCTGGAAGAGGTTATTGAGCGCCAGCCGGCCGACGTGCAGAGTTTTCTCTATGAAACGGCCAGCCAGGAACGTTTCTGCGCCGAGTTGTGTGATGCGCTGCGCGATGCCCATGACAGCGCCTCGATTCTTCGTCATCTGCAGGCGCATCAGGTGTTTCTGGTGCCGCTGGATGAGCAGGGCAAATGGTTTCGTTATCACCATCTATTTTCTGACCTGCTACGCAGTCGACCCCAGCCTTCGGCGGGTTTGCATTTGCGTGCCTGCCGGTGGTTCAGCGCCGAAGGGCTTTTAGATGAAGCCATTGAACAGGCGTTGCGTGCCGGTCAGCCGGACGTAGCGGCTAACTTGGTTCAGAGCCTTTCCGAAGAGCAATTACTGGGTGAGCAAAATGTTGCCACTTTGCTGCGCTGGAAGATGGATTTGCCAGACAGCCTGCTAACCAGTACTCCGCGCTTGATTCTGCTGTATGGCTGGGCGCTGGCATTGGCTTGTCAGTTGGATGCAGCTGAAGAGCTGCTGGCTCAGCTCGGGGGCTTTCTGCCAGCGCGAGACAGAGCCGAACAAGAAGGGTTACTGGCGCAATGGCTGGCTCTGAGTGGCGTGATCGCTCGCGGTCGGGGCGACAGCGCCAAGGCGCAGGCCTACTGCACTGAAGCACTGAGTTGCCTGCCGCAGGATCGTTATGGGCAGCGCCTGATGTGCTTGTCCAGCCTGGCTAACCTGGCGATTGTGCAGGGTGACCTGTGGCGTGCCCGTGGGTTAAATCGCGAAGCACTGGAGTTGGCGCAGCGGGTCGCCAATCCGCTGTTCGAAGCCTTGGCCCATTACGATCGAGCACGGGTTCTGCAGGCCCGTGGTGAAGTGTTGCGCGCGCAAGATGAAGTGCATCAGGGCCAGCAGCGCCTGGTGGGTTTATCGGCACGGCGGCAATATGCGGTGCGCGGGCGACTAACGCTGTATGAGGGTTATTTGCTGAGCCTGCGCCTGCAGCCGCAGCAAGCACGGCAAAAGTTGCTGGCTGGTATTGCCGAGGCGCGTGCTTGCCGCGATATCAGCGTGCTGATCGGCTATTGCGTACTGGCCAGCCTGGAAGGCCGCAGCGGTAGTCTGCCCGACGCTTTTGCTCAGTTGGCTGAGGCTGAACGCCTGATGCATATCTGGGATATTCCGCCGATCTACTACCTGGCGATGATCACCCTGACTAAGTGCGAGCTGTGGCTCCGTCAAGGGCAGAGCGAGCTGGCTGGCGTGTGGCTGAATCGTCTGCAGGAAGCTTATGGCGGCGAGCAAGCTGCCGCCGCTCCAGAGTTCCACCCGCAATTGCCATTACATATTCAGCTGCACCTGGCCACGTACGAGCGCTTGCAGGGCGAGGACGACCGCGCTGAGCAACGCTTGCGGGGGCTGAGCCAGCTGGCGCAGAACGCTGGTGGGCAGTTGTTGGGTGCGATTGCGCAGATGCAGCTGACGGCCTTACTTCATGACAGCGGCCGTGAACGTGAGGCTCAGCAACAGCTGTGCAGCGCCCTGCAGACCGCCGCCGGTGGTGGGCTGCTGCCTTTTCATGCTGTGCTGAATGAGCACGCCGACTGGCTACGCGAGCAGTTGCGGGCACAGCCCGCTAGCCCTATGACTGACGCCTTGTTGCAACATCTGCCGTGCGCCATGCAGGCGGAAAGCCCAGAAGAACCCAGTGTTCTAGTTGATGCCCTGAGTTCACGCGAGTTGTCGGTGCTGCAGCTCATCGCCCAGGGCTGCTCCAATCAGGAAATCAGTGAGCGCTTATTTATTTCGCTGCACACGGTGAAAACCCACGCCCGCCACATCAACAGCAAACTGAGCGTCGAGCGGCGTACGCAAGCCGTGGCGCGAGCCAAAAGTCTGGGCCTGCTGCGTTGATTTAGCCTTTATCGACTGCCCGGTGAGTCTTGCTCTTCACCTCTTTAAGGTATGAAAGTATTTATTTTAGGCTTCAGCAAAGCCGCTACTTTTCCCATGTGTACAGCACCTGGGCGGGTAAACTGGCGAGCGATTGTCGTGTTAAGGAATAAATATGAGTACTGCCGTCCCTTCGAGCCTGATCCGCGAAACCTTCCCCGTCGGGCCTTTGCAGTGCAACTGCATGTCTTGCTAATACGACAAGCTCTTGATGCTGAAAGGATTTTCAGTTTTTTATGTTATTTATCAATTAGTTGGTGGTTTGCGATGCAGTGCAATTGACTGCGTTGTTTTGCAGGAAATAGCAGCTTAAGTGTGCCAGATTTGTGCCAGGTGATTGACTAGATAAGGAGCTTCATGTTGAGCGGGATTACCTTGCGTGAATTCGATGAACTGGCTTTGCGGTATGCGCAAGTTTTCCACTACAGCCTCAATTTGGAAGGGCTCCGCCGTTGGCAGCTTCGCGTTGCGCTCTATTGCTTCGCAGGCATGGCGATATGTTTTGTACCTTACGCTTGGGCCACTGGTAGTGGCTGGCAAAAGCAGCTGCTGTACCTACTCCCCGTGTTGGTGTTTGAGGTTGCGGGGATGCTTGTTTGGCAAGGGCTGTATGAGCCTTTAGCCCGAGAGCAGCGTATTCGGCATGCCAGGTTGCTGGGGGACGGTATTTCCTATCAAGAAAAGAATATCGAGCGATATAAGGAAAGTTGGTTAAATCGAGAGTTGCGAGTTCCCGCTGATAAATATTTAGATCTAGTAAAGTCTCTAAGCGAAGTTCGTGAGCTGGGTATTAAATCAAGGCAAGCAGGTTTGTATTTGGGTGACCGTATGTTTTTAGGGTTTTTTAGTGTTAAGCCATTGTTGAAGATTTCACTAATTCCTCCGCTATTAGGGTTGCTGATAGTGATACTTCGTTCTTCGTTCTTTGAAGCTCAAGGGCTGATGGAGGACTTTGTGTCGAATGCCGGAAGCTATTTGGGTTTTGTAGTGTTTGCCATGACGATGAGTGTTTTGGCTGTTGTAATGTTGGGGGTCTTTTTTATGGCTGGTGGGGCAATTTATACTGTGATGCTTGATTGTCTTATGAAACGCTGTTCGGTACAAAGTAGAGAGCGCTTGGTGCAAGAGCTGCTAAAGCGCGCTTGGCTGACTTAAGTGGATACTTAGACTAACCAAGCATACACGCTCACAAAGCGATTTTTTGCGTTTGTCAGCAATGTGTGGCGCTTTTCAGCTATATGAGACATCAGTCAAGGTAAAAATCTCGCCAATTTTTCACCTACAACCAGGGTAAGCAACCCGAGAACCTGTGTGCATTCGAACCAATCAATGCACACCAAGGCCGTTAAAGCCTTGCAAGGAGTCTTAAGGATGAAAGCCCTGCTTACCGTGGATGACTTGTCTGGTTATATCCACAAGTCTGTCACTAGCATTCGCAGTGACGTCACGCGCAACCCTCACTCATTGCCACCAATTTGTCGGTTGCCTGGTACTAAGCGACTCCTGTGGCGCGCAGAGGACGTAGAGCGCTGGCTAGCTGATCATGTATCAGATTCTGTTGAGCGAGAGACGACAGCTGTTTCCGGCGCTGTCCCGGCTAAGCCAGGCAGGCCCACAAAGTCGCAACAGATTAAAAAGCAGAAGAGTAGTTTGCTTTCGTCAGGAACCCGGAGCAGCAATGCCACTGTTGGTGCCTGATCATGAGCATTGGTTGTCCTTCCGATCTGCCTGGTGCATTTGATGCACGAATACAAAAGATTCGCGCCAAGTCGCCGCAAACTGTAAGTCTGCCTGTACAGCTTCCTTTGTGGCCGGAGGCTACTCGAGGAGTCCCTAATGCCTGGTTGCGGTGCGCATTATTTGCAGGAATTCAAGGCAAGGGACGTCAGGCTTTAAAGCGTGAACTCCTTGCTACTGTCGATGGGGTCGAAATTCGTTTTTCTGGATGGCAACTAGACCAATCGGATTTGGATGTGTGGGAAACGGTCATCCACCTGGCGCGCCATCATCGAGTTGGTAATCAAGTTCAATTCACCGAGCATCAGATACTGAAGGCATTGAAGCGTTCTACAGGAACGAGCGACCGGCTGTGGCTGAGGGCGACATTGATCCGTCTGGCTGGAGCAATGATTGAAATGAAATTAGGTGGCTTCACGTTCTTTGGATCGTTACTCAAGGGGGCTGGCGACGAGAAGTCTGGTGTATACGCCATAGAGCTTGAGTCACGGCTTGAGGCGTTATACATGGCAGGCTGGACTCAGATTGACTGGGAGGAGCGTGTTTGCCTGCGCCGCAAGCCATTAGCACTTTGGCTTCATGGGTGGTTTTGCAGTCATGCTGAGCCGTTCCCGCTTGCTATTGAAACGATCCAAAAGCTGAGTGGTAGTGCGAACTCCCATCCAGGCAGCTTTAAACGTCAGCTAGCTAAGGCGCTTGATGAGCTTGTATTAATCGGCGCACTGGTCTCGTGGAGCTTCAGCGGTCATCGCGTATGCGTGATGCGCATGCCAACGCCAAGCCAGCAACGCCACCTAGCCAAGAAGAAACGAGGTGGACGCGCCTGTGGATAAAACCAGTTTCAGGCGTGGGATACGATGCACTGGGCCATGGGATACGGTGCACCCGATGTGGGATGTGGTGCACTGGATTGTGGGATACGGTGCACGCAAATATGGGATGCGGTGCACGCTATCCACAGGGAGAACTAGGTTGCAGGCCTCGCGCTGTAAGGGGGGGCGCTGTTTGAGAAAAATGCCCTAATCCTTTTTTAATCCTTTTTTAATCAAAAGAAATATGCACTCATCCTTCAAGTGTCAATAAGTCCACTCGCAGCCATTCAAAATATGCAGATTTCCCCAAAACCGATACCATTTGTTGACCCTTGAGGGATTTCGAAACCAGGCTTTAAATGTCGTTGTTGACCCAGTCAAATTTTAAGTCGCCCCAGCGCTCGGAATTGGAGCGCATCGCTAGCGGGTTTTTGGCATACTCCATTGCTGTCTCTTCTGAGGGCGGATATGTAAATCCTATTGCTTCGCAATAAGATTTATTGGTCATGATTTTATTTGCTTCCATTAGAATTGTTTCTTCTTTAATTTCGTTTAGGATATCTAGTCTCATTAGTGTTATAACTATTTCTGCGTTAAATAGGCATTGGTATAGGCATCTATATGCTCCGATTCCATCTGTGTTGAGTGTTAATATTTGGCTTGTGTGGCTGTGAAGTCGGTAAAGGGCAATCGCTTCTATCAAATATCCTATGGGCAGATCGTGGTAGTTGGTTTCTGTAGCTAGCATTATCTCGCCTTCAAATAACCTTAATGCCTCACAGATATCTGTTTCTTTTTCTTCATGGAATTGCTCGTATTCCCAGTAATCATCATCTTTAAAGTGTGCCATTGTTTCGATTCTTGTTTTGCACAGTGGCCAAAGCAGATGCAGGTCTCCCCACATTGCAATCCAGAGATTAGATGGTCCTTTGATATAGAAGTCGTGAGCGTCACTAAATAGCTCTTGCAATAGGTCAATTTGCTCTCTTTGCAATGCTGTGCGTCCTTTAAAGCTAGCAACCCATCTATTGCTTTCAGCCGTGTTGGCACGCTTATGTAGCCCCTTCTTCATCATCTCTTGGTCGAACCAGGACGCGAATGTATCGGGAAACGTCATAGTTACGCGTGATGAGAGCTCGTACATGAGGGCTTTTGTTTTTAGGCGATTCCGGTAAATCCGAATCTTTCTTTCGTATGATGAATATTGTTTGGTCATCAAGGTAAATTCTCAGTGAGATTTATACCTACGAATTTATACCAATGTGAGCCAATCTGCACATGTGTAGTTGACTTTAGAGAGTGTCGTGGTATGTCCTCCCGATATATCGAAAGTCGCTCGTTCGTTATATCGGAATTATATGAAATCAACATACGAATATCTGCAGGATAAGTACGGCTCAGTAATGACTATTGAGCAGCTTGCTCAGGCTCTTAGTCGAAAGTCGTCCGGGCTTCGTGGCGTGTTACAGAAACCAACGGAGCCCTGGATGTTTGAGCTTAATCGGGTAAAGCGACGCATTGGTCGAAGGATCTATTTCCCTACAGCGGCGGTCGCTGCGCTGCTTAATGGCGATTTTGATCGGTGCGGTAACGGCATGGAGTCGATATCTGATCTGTCTTTAATCGGCAATGAATCGGGTACTTGTACTGAATAAATCGGCTTTGTATGCAGGGCAAGATAGGTGAAGTACCTGTACCGGCAAGCCGGCACAGTTTCTTCACTGCACCCTTATTCGCGCTTCGCGCTCAACGGGTGTCTTGCCCTGCGGGGCAAGCGGCTGCCGCCGCTATAGGAGCAGTTGATGACTGAACGGCGAGCTATAACCAGGAAAGAAACCACGCCCATAAACGTATGGGTTACGCCAGAGGAGAAGGCACAGATTGATGCGCTTGCTCACCAGACAGGGCACAGCATGTCGTCGCTATTGCGCTGCCTGGGTATGGGGCATCAGCCCCCCAGCATTCTCGACAGCAAGATGATTCTTGAACTGGCGAAGATCAACGGTGATCAGGGGCGGTTGGGTGGCTTGCTCAAGATGTGGCTGACCAACGATGAGCGCTTTGCCGGTTTCGACGCAGTGCAGATGCGCAGAACCATTGAGGTTGTTTTGTCGAGGATTCAGCAGACGCAGCAAGCAATGCTGGATCTGGTAATCAAGGTGCAGGGAGAGTGATGTGAAAATTTTAGCGGCTAAAAAAATGGGCTTTATTGCTTTGGTGCTCTGTTCGCTAATCGGTCAGCCGGCCTATGCAGGCATCCCCGTGATCGATGGGGGCAACCTGACCCAGAACGTGCTGACAGCCATGGAGAGCGTTGCGCAGACGCTAAAGCAGGTAGAGCAATACGCCAAGCAGGTCGAGCAGTATTCGACCCAACTGCAGCAGTATGAAAATCAGCTACAGAATACGGCCGCGCCTGCGGCCTATATCTGGGATCAGGCCAACCGCACGATCAACAAGCTGATCGAGGCGCAGGACATGCTGGCGTACTACCAGCGTAAGGCCGGCAGCCTGGACGCCTATTTAGCCAAGTACCAGGACGCTGCCTACTACCGCAGTTCGCCATGTTTCAGTGGCGGGGGATGTACGCCAAGTGAGCGCGAAGCGATGTCTGCTAATCGCCGCCTGGCCTCTGCCTCGCAGAAGCAGGCCAATGATGCCTTGTTCAAAGCCATCGCCCAGCAGCAAGAAAATATGACAGCGGACGCACGCCAGCTGGAGCGCCTTCAATCGGCTGCGTCCACCGCAGATGGCCAGGTCAAAGCCATTCAATATGCCAACCAGCTGGCCAGCCACCAATCGAACCAGCTTCTACAGATTCGCGGGCTGATGCTTGCCCAGCAGAATGCTCTGGTCGTTCGCAGTCAGTCAGATGCTGACCAGGCTGCTAAGGAGCTGGCTGCGCATGAGGCATCTACTGCCGCTCGCGGGCCGGAATCGCTTCCCGCTAATCCGAAGAAGTGGTGAGGAGAAACGCCATGACCAAGACCATCCCCCTCGCCGTTGTGCTGCTCGCCGGAACCCTGGCCGGCTGCGAGTCGGCCACTGCGGACTGCACAGCCCCACAGAATCAGCAACAGAGACAGGAGTGCGCTCATCGCGCTTCAACGGAGTCACGGGGCCCCGATACCCTGCCTGCCAACCCGAAGAAGTGGTGATGCCATGAGGATCATTAAAAGCACTCTGCTGCTGGGCCTGTTTTTCTCTCTGTACTCGGCCGGCGCATCGGCCGAACTGGCATTCCACGACCCGGCCACCCAGACGGGTGTTCTCGATCAGGTCATCCAGGAGTTCGTCAGCCGAGCCGCTGCCTGGCAAGGCGTAATCATGGCGGCAGCCACTTGGTTATTCTGGACGCTGGGCACCATCAGCTTTACCTGGACGATGGGTATGCTGGCTCTGCGCAAAGCAGACATCGGTGATTTCTTCAGCGAATTTATTCGCTTTACCCTGTTCTTTGGCTTCTTCTATTGGCTGCTACAGAACGGCCCTTACTTTGCGGAAACCATCATCAATTCCCTGCGCCAGATCGGCGACAACGCTGCCGGCACAGCCGGCCTGTCGCCCTCGGGCGTAGTCGATATTGGTTTCATGATCTGGAAGCAGGCCATTTCCAACCTATCGGGTTGGAGCCCTGTAGACAGTTTGGTCGGTTTGGTGCTCAGCGCGGGCATCATGTTGGCGCTCGCCACCATCGCCGTGAACATGCTGCTACTTCTAATCTCTGGCTGGATCTTGATGTACGCCGGCATCTTCTTCCTGGGCTTTGGTGGCTCCAGGTGGACATCGGACATGGCAATCAACTATTTCAAAACTGTTCTCGGCTTGGCTGTTCAGCTGCTGGTGATGATCCTGCTGGTCGGGGTCGGTAACAATCTGCTGACCAGCTTCTACGCCAAAATGAACCAGGCAACACTCAACTTTGAAGAGCTCGGCGTGATGCTGGTGTTCTGCTTAGCGCTGCTGACCCTTACCGGGCAGGTTCCGAAAATGGTAGCTGGCATCATCAGCGGCGGTGGCGGCGGAGGTGCGGGCGGCTTCGGTGCCGGAGCGATTGCAGGAGCAGCCCTTGGGGCAGCAGGCACAGCTGCGGGTGCTGCAAGCATGGCCGGCTCAGCCGTTATGAGCGGCGCTCAGAATATCTCTGGTGGCGCATCAGCGATCAAGGCCGCAATTCAAAAGGCGCAAGGTTCAGCCGATGGAGGTTCTGGTATGCCATCGCTGGGGTCTGGTGCATCAGACAAAGGTTCAGATTCAAGTTCGCCACTTCGAGCCGCAATGGGCATCGACTCCAGCAACCAATTCGGCGGCATGATGCAAAAGGCTGCCAGCCTGGCAGGGGGAGCGGCTTCGGAATTGGCCAAAGGTGCAGGCAGCCTGATCAAAGAAAAGGCCAGCGAGGCCGCCAGCAACTTTCAGGAGAAAGCCAGCCAGACTATCGGCGGTCAACTCGCATCGACCATCCAGGGAGAGCCTTCATTCGACGGGAACAGTCTGTCAGCTGCGGGGCATGACGGTGACGACATGGATGACGAGATAGCTGAGTTCGTGAATCGTGATCGCGGCTCGGCCATCTGAAAACTTTAGCGGCTAAAATCGAGCCATACTAATTTAGCCGCTAAATTCGCCAAATCATGCACAGAAGGAACATAGCTTATGGACGCGCACGAAATAACGGAGCCCCTGTTCATCACTGAGGAGATCGAGGCTGAAATGATCGCTGCTGGGTACGTTTTTGAGGTGCCCAAGCTCATTACTCTGCCGCGCGATTACAACAATGCGCCGGAGCCAGAAGAGCGCAACGCAAACCCTCCTGTCAGTACCAAATAACGCCAAACCCAATCCGTGTTTGCGGTCTGACTGAAATGGACGACGAAGCAGGCGAGTTTTGATTCATGAGCCCGTACCTGATACCCGGAAATTTTAGCCGCTAAAATTTCCAGCCTGCTGGGAGCGGCCTACGTGACGATTCAAGAAATGATCCCCCACCTGCCACGAATAAACTGTCGAACCTTTTCTGGAGCTGCCGATATCGATCAGCCGCAAGGCAATTACCCCAGACCGTTGACGGCCGAAGAGCTTGAAGCGCTAAAAAGGGACATGCGTGATGCATCCATATGGATGCGCGCAGAGTTGCGGCGTAGAGCTAAATGCCGGCGCAATGCAGGCAAGGTGAGCTAGGTTTGACGCCAGGCGGCGGTTGACGCAATGGCGCAGCTGCCTATAATTGCCAGCAACACGGCCCCTGTCGGTTGATGCGCTTCGGCGCTGAGATTGCTCAGGGGTTTTTTATTGCCCGCGATTTACCAGTCCCGGGCCTTCCAGTCATCATCTACACCCATCCGATCTAGGCCAAGATCCATGTGTGCCAGGTCTGGAAAGTCATCTTCCAGCAACGCTTTCAGCCGTGCCCCCCAGCTTGATGAGGGGTTGATGATCTTCATCAGGTGCTGAGTCATGCACAGCAGCATGAACGGGCGCGCCTGCCGCTGAGGGTCGTTATGAAACGCCGCCAGTGACGGTACTTGAGCGACAGGTGGCAGTTTTGGCTGGTCAACGATGTTGCGATTCCACAGCCTGCTGTGGTGTGCGCATACGTTTCGTAGGTAATTCAGGCTACGCAGCCAGCTGGCGAAAATGCGGCCATTGCTGATGTTGTACTGCGAGGAAATGGCGTCCTGATCCGCTTCGGTCATGCCATCGTATAGCGTCGACAGCGTGCCGAAATCCCAAACCTCGCACGCCACCCACACGGCCAAGGGCAGGCCGTACTTGTCTTTGTTATGGCGTATGAAATCTTCTTTGGAGCGGTTGATCAGCGTTGCATGCTTGCTCAGCCAGCCATGGTGTTTGGTCAAGCCTGTTTTGCCATCCAGCTTGCTGGAGAAGCTCTCATGAAACAGCTCCGGCTGCAGATAGGCGAACTTGTGGTGCTTGCCAAGGCCATGGGAGATGTCTACCCGTAGGGCGATTTCAACGCGTTCCAGTGCATCCAGCACGAGCAGCCGCAGTTTCTTATCGAACACATACAGGTCTACAGCATTCCGGAAGGTTGTACCTGGGCGGAAGTCATCGAGCGGTAGCCGGTCTTGTTTGACCTTTTTGGGCTTTTTCCCGCTATGCGGATCGAGAGGGCAGCAGAGTTCTGTCCGCTCTCGAAAGGCAAACCAATAGCCGCTCAGCCGGTAGTAGCCGATGCGCTCCAGGTAATCCAATGCCTTTGCATTATCCGTGACGCTCATGCCGCGAGCGATTAGCTGATCGAGCTGTTCCTGGTAGCTTTTCCAGGGCTTTGGATAGGTTTGGGTCACGAGAGCAGGCAAACCATCACGATTGATAAGCGCCTACTGTACCTGAAAGTACGACAGGCTCAGAGCTTGCCGTACTAGCATGGTTACTTATATTTCGTGGGTTTGCTGTTGTCGCGACCGCGCCTGACTTGTTATTTGTGTGCGGTACTGCTACGGGCTTGTGTGACTTGTGTTTACGGTAATTTGATCTGAAAGTTTTTGCTGCAAATCATAAGCTAAAAATATCTGCGAGATTTTGTGGAGTACTGTGAGCGTAGCTGTACGGTTATTTAGTAATAGGTGTTATGCCAGCTGATTGATTCAAGAGTTTATCCTTGGTGGATTCGGAGAGGTATGAAGGTGAAGATGAGTAGTTGGTTTTTAAACTATTCATCCGAAGTGGGCTCGGATGAATAGCGGTGCTGTACATGGTTGTGATGTGCAAGCTTTTTATATGTTCATGGTGATTAAATTTTTAGTATTGGTGTTATTACGGGGAACGTATCTTGCGGTAGCGAAAGTTCGCTCCATGTTTCCTGGATGGATAGGCCGCTTAATTCAGAGTCTAGTAATTTTTTAAGGGAGGCTTTGAGCTTTGATGCTAATGATTTATGTTGCGCTCCATACTTTTGGTAAATGGAGGTTGCTATTTTTATTTTTTCGCTTTTTGTTATGGCGTTGTTTTCGAGTAGAAGATGCAGGATGTTCTTGTTGTGATTTGATGCATCAATGTTTCTCAGTGTTAGGAAGTAGGTTTCTACGAACGCCTCAATAGATAGTTCGTCTGCAAGCAATAGGAGAGTGGCCGCAGAAAGCTTCACTGAGTCAGTGATGCCATCATGTAGATACTTTGAGAGGTTTTGCGGTATGTTGTAAGTGCAGGATTTATAAATAAGGCTGTGTATACAGATGAGGTTGAGGAGGCCGTGGTTATCTTCGTCGAGTTGTACCATGGCGATTAATTTTTCAATAGGGAGTGGTGAGGGCTCATTCACCTCAACAGCCGTGCCCTCAGATAGTACTTTAGCTTTTGATGAGAGTAATGAAAGCTGTTTTATATTATTTTGTGACCAGTGCTCGGGTGAAAGAGAGTTAAATATTTCGTAGTAAATGAAATCCGGGTCTAGCTCTGCTAGTGTGCTTATTAAAAGATCTGCCTCGTTTTGGGTGTACCCTAGTGGTCTGTCCGCGCAAACACCAGAAAATCGTATGAGGTTTAATACGGTTTTGTTTGTTTTCTCATTGTCATGGCTTTTTTTTGCGATTTCAATTAGTTCTATTGTGAGTTCTTTGTGTTTAGAGTTGTTGTGAGACATTGATGTGTTTCTGAAACAGATTCCTTCGCTATTTTTAGGAGCAAACGTATACGAGGGATGTAAATTGGTGAGAAGGTATTCTTGGCTTAATCCGTTTTCTTCTAGCTCTTTTTCAAAGCTATGCCAAGCATCAGGCGTGCCGTATTTGTCAGATAGTATATCTAGTCTAGCTAGATCGTAGTCAATGGTGTAGTCCTGTAGTATTGTTGATAATAACCAGGGGGTGTATCTGAGGATGATATCTTTATTTTCTTCAGGTATATCCAGTTTTGAAAACTCAGTTATACAGTTCGCTAGGTTTTCTTGAGTCGGATTTTTTGAGAATTCGATTGCTTTGAATATGAATAGCCACTCAGGGTTGGTTGTTGGGGTTGGTTTTTCATGGGTTACATGAGACAGGCCTTCGAGTGGTATTTTTACATAGGATAGAGGATAGTCAGGGTCTAATATAAAAATCTTTGTTTTGGATGGTGCGTATACTGATAATAATTTGTTAAGAATGTTCGTGTCGTTGCTTTCTTGATCGGGGGGTGAGGGCTTTATTTCGCTGAAAGAATTTATTAGATTTTGTCCTTCTATTAGAACCTTGCAGAAGGATGTGTTAGTTATGGCATCTGCACATAGGGCTGTGTTTATGTGTTTTGCATGAGGTATGATGCCGTGTTTTATTATATTAAATATCTGTTCGCTGCTCGTTGGCCATTGGGTTTTAATTAGCTCTATCGCGAAGGGCGAGTCATTTTCGACTAGATGGTTGATTAAGTTCCAAGTTATCGCCCTTACTTCGTCGTTCTGAGAGTTTAGATATTTTTTGCATATTTCTTCCGATAATATTTGTGCCGTGTGGGGCTCATAGAGTGTAGAAAGAAAGATTTCTGAATAGTCTTTCCCGTGATTTAGTAGCTCAAGAGCGTGGATAGCAAGAAGTCGCCTATATTTTGGCTGGTCGGCTGCAATCCCGTCTGAGAATAGCTCGAGGGCTAAGAGGGCGCCGCCGCCTACAATCCGGTGCTCAGGAATAGTGTCAAGCTGTCTGGGGATATTGGTAATTGCTGATCTCATAAAGTGGAGATTATCTTCAGAGAAGCACCTGCTTGCCGCAATCGTAAATACATGCTGCCAGTGAGACTTTCCAGCTAGATGAAGCAGCCGGCTTTCTATTATCTGATGTGATGACGCGGTTAATGCTGAGGCGGCCATGAATTCTTGAAGTGAGCGAACGTCAAATGTGATCTTTCCCTCCTCTCTAGAGGAGAGCAAGACTAATCTGTTCAGTGATAGCTCAACTAGCTCTTCGATTCTTTCTTTTATATCGGCGGCTGTAAAATCTTCCGAGTTTAAGTATCCGCAGATTAGCGATGAGAACCGGTCTTTATCTAGATGGGATGTTGCTTGGCCTGCGCTCTCTGCATCAATATGTAGTACAAGTCCACATCGTTGATGGATGGGGCCGATGTGCGGTGAGTTTTTGTCGAGAATTTTCTGTGTTTCGCCGCCTTTTGTCTTTTCCCTTTTCTTCAGTATTTCAAAATATTCGCTGAATAAATTCCATCTAGATGTAGGGATACCTCCACCGGTATCTACAATCATGTGTAGAATGGTTACTTGAAGTGGACTTCTCATCAGTCGATGCGTTGTTGGGTTTGATATGGATTGTTCAAGCTGTTGTATTATTTTTATTTGTCTGTCAGGGTCGTCTTTATAATATGCTTTAGCTAAGAGCTTCGCATAACTAATTGCTTTTGGGGGGTCGAGGTCCTGAAGTGCCCAATGAGTCCACTGGGTTGGATCTAAGTCAGAGTTATAACCTTGGGGGCGGCTTGTTGTCAGAAATATAATGTCGCTCTTGAGTATCTGTGTTTCAGATGTGAAGTCGTGAATGGCATTTATGACAGCCGTGCGTTCTCCGCTTGGTGGAACTTCATCTAGCCCGTCTAGAATTATGATCCATGGGAAGCTAGATATCCAAGCTCTTAGATCTGCTACGGATATATCTGTCTCGGATATATTTGATATTTCATCTGTAATAAAACTTAATATGGAAGGTTTTTTTTGTTTTTTTGTTATTGCTTCGCTGATTTTGTCGGCAAATTGAGGGAGTGAGATGCAGAATGGGTATCTCGGGGGTAGGTTATTTGTTATGCCTTCTTCATGTGCTCTCTCAAGCGTTTCGTTGATTAGCTGTTGTGTGGTGTTGTCAATTTTTAATGTGCTGTCTTCTTTGAGTAATGAAGCTCTAAAAAGTTGTGTTAAATATAGTGAGGCGGTTGATTTTCCTTGGCCTGGTCCACCAAGCAGGACGTATTTGTTTGGCGGGTCTTTAGGGATGTTAAGGTTTTCGCTGCCATCTTCTGTTGGGCAGAATAGGCCTTTTGATCTTTCTATTATTTCTGCTGCAAAATTAAATGTGTTTGATGCTCTGTTGCTTGCGGTAGCTACAGAAGTCGGTAGGTCAATGAATACTTGGCTTGATCTTATTTGGTCATCACTCACGCTTCCTGCATCTTTTAGTCTTACATTCTTGTCTCTTCTAAGGAGGTGTAGAAGTGATATTTTTAAAGCGTAAGAAAGTTTTTCTTCATTCTTGCTTAGGTTGGATAAAAGTTTCTCAATAATATCCCCAGGGGTCAGCCATGCGGAGTAAGTGGTTCTGATTTCGGGGTGTAGTGATATCAATGTTTCGATTTTTTCAGACGACCAAATATCAAAGTCTTCTATTCCTAGTTTTGCTTTCCAGGTATCTAGGTATTCTGAGATTTTTGTCAGGCCGCTTTTTTTTATTTTCCCTTTCCCGTCTTTAGAGTCTGCCCCCGAAAGATTGATATTTGTTGCAATTATGTAGTATTTGGGGGTTGTTGTTGGGGAGTCTGGCTTCTGGTACTTTAAAAGCTCGCGGTCTAGTTGCTGTGTTAGCCAAGAGATATCACTGCTTCCACCTTTAGGTGAGCTTCTAAATTTTGCTTGAAGTACTAGGTAGCCATCCCAGCCTTGACTCTCGTATCCTTGTACCTTTCCTTTAAATGAAAAGTCTCTTGCGCCATCAGGACCCATTGGAAATACTGTCCCGGCTGTCCCCATTTGTTTGATGGCAAGGGTTCTAACGATTTTTTCGAAAGAATTGCTGTTGAGCTTTGCTAGAGTTATTGATTCCATGGCTTTGCCTATTGTCATTTCAGTTTTTTAGCAAGAACTTCGGTGCTGGGGTGGTAATAGCGCATCAGCATCCGAGTGTCTTGGTGTCCGGTGATCTTGGTCAACTCATGCAGTGGGAAAATTTCGGCCAGGCGCGAGGTGGCTTCGTGGCGCAGGTCATGAAAGCGCAGATCCATCAGAAACGGCTCGTCGTTGATGCGCTTATTGATCTTCTCCTGGGAGAGTTTTTTCTGTTTGAGGTGAAGGCTTAGCCCTTCCGTATAAACGCTGCGAGCATCGGCGATAGCGTCCGCAAATGCCTTGGTGATTGAGTCCGGCCGGCTCTTAAAGCAGCGACCATCGTCGCGCTCGTCGAGACTTTTCAGTATTTCCACCGCTTTGCTGGAAAGGGGTACGCCACGGGCAGAGCCGTTCTTGGTAATGGGCAATAGGGCGACCCGCTTGTTCAGGTCTACGTTGGCGCGGAGCAGGCCGGTTATCTCACTACGGCGCATCGCCGTCTCTACGGCGAAGGCGACGATATTTGGCAGCTCGGCCGAGCGCGAGTGGCGGCTGATCATTTCCAGTTCGTCCAGGTGCTCACATACCAGCTTCCCGTCTTTGCGCGTCCATACATCGGCACTGAGGGTTCGTCGTTCACGGGCGTCGTCAACGCTCGGTTGGCGGATCAGTTCGACGGGGTTGCTCAGTGACTCCATGCGCCACTCTTTGCGGGCAATAGTGAAGACGTGAGAGATCAGTGCCAGCTCGCGGCGCACGGTGGAGGGGGCCATGCCTTCTTCGAGGCGCATGTCCCTGTAAGTCGCCATGTCGGCGCCACGGATGCTAGCAAGCGATCTCAGCGCCAGTGGGTGGCGTTGCATGGCCTGGATGCGCGATAGCTCGGAGGCGCTGCTGCGCTTCTTGCTAGTCACCTCCTTGGCGTACAACTCCAGCGCGCTGGAGAAGGAGGTGGCCTCGGCTTCGTTGCGGCTGACGAACACGCCCGCATCCATTTCGCGTTCGATCATGGTCGCCCAGGTTTTTGCCTCTGCCTGGGTATTGAATGTGCGGGTCTGTTGGGGCCACCCTTTACGTCTGATTTGGGCGTGCCACTGGTATGGACCTTTCTTCCTGAACGTCGCCATCTTCAACCGCACTGTGCCAAAATTGTGCCATCAATCATATAGGAGCACCCATGGAAGCCGCAAAACCCCAGCTAATACGGGAAACCTTCCCCGTCGGGCCTTTGCAGTGCAACTGCACGATTATCGGTGACCCGCTGACGAAAAAAGCCATCGTCGTCGATCCGGGCGGTAATCCTGATCTGATCATGGCGCGCCTGGAGGCTCATGGCCTCAAGGTGGTGAGCATCATCCATACCCACGCCCATCTGGATCACTTCCTCGCCTCCGGGCAGATGAAGGAGAAGACTGGAGCGACCTTGCACCTGCATAAGGAAGATCAGTTCCTCTGGGATAACTTGGAAATGCAATGCCGTATGTTCGGCGTGCCCTATACTCCGGTGCCGGCCCCGGATCAGTGGCTGGCTGATGACGAGGAGCTTGGCTGCGGTTGTGGCGTGGCCTTGCACACGCCAGGCCACACCCCGGGCTCAATGAGCTTCTGGTTCCCGCAGGACAAACTGCTGATTGCCGGTGATACGCTGTTCAAGCACGGTATCGGGCGCACGGATTTATGGGGGGGTGATTACGCCACTCTTGAGCGCTCGATTAAACAGCGCTTGTATTGCTTGGATGAAGACGCCACGGTAGTAACCGGCCATGGCGCTGACACACGCCTAGGTGACGAAATGCGCGACAATCCGTTTGTTCGTGCATAGCCCGTTACCGTTCTGGCGCGTGTATGACGTGAACGGAACTTTGTGCAGTATCGCAGCTCGAAACAGCAGGCTTTAGCCTGTATCTATATGAAATATATAAGGAAGCACGCATGAACCTATGGCGAAATCTTGCAGTAGTAACCCTCGGTCTTGGCGTGCTCGCCGGCTGTACCACCAATCCTTACACCGGCGAGCGTGAGGCCGGCAAAGCGGGCATTTACGGCGGTGTTGGCGCGGTCACTGGAGCAGTGATTGGCGCAGCCACCTCCAGCAAGAAAGACCGCGGCAAAGGCGCCCTGATCGGTGCAGCGGTGGGTGGTGCGGCAGGTGGTGGCTATGGCTATTACGTCGATACCCAAGAAGCCAAGCTGCGCCAGACTCTACAAGGCACCGGTGTTCAGGTGCAGCGCAATGGCGATGATTTGAAGCTGATCATGCCGGGCAACATCACCTTCGCCAGCAATTCGGCGGATATTTCCAGCAGCTTTTATTCCACCCTTAATTCTCTGGTTACGGTCTTCAAGGAATTCAACAAGAACGGCATCGACATCGTCGGCCATACCGACAGCACAGGCTCGTTTGAACTGAACCAGAACCTCTCCAATCGCCGCGCGCAGAGTGTTGCCTCTTACCTGAGTGCCAATGGTGTGCCGGCTTCGCGCATCTCGTCCTTTGGCGCGGGCTCAAGCCAGCCGATTGCCAGCAATGCCAATGAAGCAGGCCGTGCGCAAAACCGTCGGGTGGAAATCAACCTCCGTCCGCTGTAACCGCGACAGCCCAAAAGCCGCGCATTCGCCCGAATGCGCGGCTTTTTTATGCCTGGGATTTAGCGCCGGATGCTTATTCAATTCGTGTCTAGACTGCAGATAACAACGCCATACACCCTGCTGCACTGACGCCTTCGCCAGCGTCGGTCTTGGACGAGAACTGGAGCGCGCATGGACGACAAGCATGGTTCTGGATTACGTAAACCGTGGTTGCCACTAGGGGTCACTCTGGCCCTTTTGCTGGTGCTGACGGGCGTCGTTGTTTGGCAGTGGCAAGCGCTTGAGCAGCGTGAGCGTGAGCAGAGCCAGCAGCGCTTTGAATTGGAAGCCGAGGACATTGGCCAGCGGGTAATAAACCGTATGCAGGCTTATGAAATGGTCCTGCGCGGCGTTTCCGGGTTGATGACTGGCAGCGAGGATGTGTCCCTCGAAGAGTGGGAGCGCGCCATCGATCAACTGCAGCTGCAGGACCGCTACCCCGGCATCATGGCGTTGGCCTGGTCGCGCTACCTTCGTGCCGATCAGCTGGACGACTATTTAGCCAAGCAGAGCTTGGTTCGCAGTGAATACCGGCTGTTTCCGGCGGGTGAGCGTGAGCAATATCTGCTGATTGATTACATCAGCCCGCTGGATTGGCGCAATCGCCGTGCGCTGGGGTTTGACATGCTCAGTGAACCGGTGCGGCGCGCAGCGCTTGAGCAGGCAATTGGCAGTGGCGAGTTAATCCTCAGTGCCCCAGTCACTTTGCGTCAGGAGGCTGATGCGAGTGCGCAGGGCGGAGTGCTGCTGTACTTGCCGGTTTATATGCCGGGTATGCCGCTAAATACCGATGAGGAACGACAAGCGGCATTGCGTGGCGTGCTTCATGGCGCGTTTCGCAGTGCTGATTTGATGGGCGGTATCCTCGGTGGACAAGCGCCGCGTTTCAATGTGGCAATCAATGATCCGCAGGCGTCGCAGGCGCTATTGCCTGAGGCGCTTAATGGGCCGTTTAAGCCGCGCTTCCACCGCGTAGTCGAGCTGCTCTTGTATGGGCGGGTCTGGCAGCTGGAGGTCAGTGGAACGCCCGCCTATGAAGCGTCGTTACCGGTTCGTGGCAGCATCAGTCTATGGATCAGCCTGGTGGCTGCCGCGCTGCTTGCCTTACTTGTGGGGGGCTATCTGTACTTGCGCGAGCGCGAGCTACACATCAATCAGCAGGTGACGGCTCAGTTGCGTGAGCGTGAAGAGCGCTTCCGTCTGTTGCTGGCGTGTTTGCCGGTGGCAACGCTGCTGTGTAACGCCCAGGGGCGGATTGAGATGGCCAATCGCAGTGCAGCGGCGCTACTTGACTGCACCCCAGAAGGCTTGGTGGGGGAGCGGGTTAAACGCTTTTTACCGGCCATTGAGCAGTTAAGTGACCTGGCCGTCGACCATCAAACACCCGAGCAGGCTAACGAGTACCTGGCTCGTCAAGACTTGGGTGAAGAGGTGCCGGTCGCATTGAGCCTGAGCGTACTGGGTGATTCGGGAGGGCTCAGTTACCTGATTAACCTGGTCGACCTGCGTGCCCGCAAAGGCGCAGAAGAGCGTTTTCGCTTGGTGGTTGAAGCCTCGCCGAATGCCATTGTGCTGGTGGACAGCCACGGCTGCATCGCCATGGTGAACCGTCAAACGGAGCAACTGTTTGGATACGGTCGCGAGGCGTTACTGTCGCAGCCAGTCGAGATTTTGTTGCCTGCCGCTTTGCGTGATAGTCATGTCCCCATGCGTAAGGGCTATCAGAGCAGCCCAGAGCCACGGCGCATGGGCAACAACCGCGAATTGTTTGGCCAGCACCGCGACGGCCGCTTGATCCCCCTAGAGGTGGGCTTGTCACCAATACGCAGCGGCGAAGACACGTTGGTGCAAGCGGTGATTATTGATATCAGCGAGCGCAAGGCTGCCGAGCAGCGCTTACGTGACCAGGCAGATCAATTGATTCTGGCCAACCGTTACAAGTCAGAGTTTCTCGCCAACATGTCCCATGAGCTGCGTACGCCGCTCAACAGCATCTTGATACTCAGTGACCAGTTACGCCTCAACAGCGCCGGCAACCTAACCGAGAAACAGGCCAAACACGCCGATATTGTGCACCGTGCAGGCAGCGATTTACTGCAGCTGATCAACGATGTACTGGATCTGGCCAAGGTTGAGTCCGGCCGTATGCACCTCAAACTTGAGCCCTTGGCCATGCAGGACATTTTGGTCGAGCTGGATGCCAGCCTTCGGCCGATGGCCGAGATCAAGGGGTTGCGCCTGCATACCCAGCTGGAAGCTGGCGTGCCGCGCATCATTCACACCGACCGGATTCGCCTGCAGCAGATTCTGCGTAACCTGCTGTCCAATGCCCTGAAATTTACTGAGCATGGCGAAGTCAGCTTGACGGTTTCGTGTGCCCTTGGTGAGCCGGAGGATGAGCACGAATGGCTCAACTTCAGCGTGCGCGACAGTGGTATTGGCATCGCGGCTGAGCAGCATGAGCAGATTTTCCAGGCTTTTCAGCAGATTGATGGTTCAACCAGTCGGCGTTTCGGCGGCACTGGGCTGGGGTTGGCGATTACCCGTCAATTGGTGCTGGCGATGGATGGCGAGATCAGCCTACAAAGCGCACCGGGGGAGGGCTCGTGCTTTACCGTTAGGCTACCAGTGCGCGTGGTGGCACAAGAACAGACCGAGCCAGTCGCGGAATTACCGCAGCGCAGCGGGGAAGGCCCGGCGGTATTGATCATCGAAGATGATGTGAATTTTGCTGCCGTGTTGGCCGAAGAAGCCCATGCCCATGGCTTTGCCACCGTGCATTGTCGCTCGGGTGGGCAGGCACTCAGTCTGCTGAAGAATGAGCATTTCAGTGCCGTGATTCTGGATATTTTGCTGCCGGATATCAGCGGCTGGCAGCTGTTTCGCAGCCTGCGAGCCCAGCCCAGCCACCGCAGAACGCCGGTGCACATCATCTCCTGCGTGCCGCAGCCGGCTGACTGGAGCGATGACGGCACGCGCTACTTGGTCAAGCCAATTCAGCGGGCTGATCTGGAGCAGGTATTTGTTGGCCTGCAGCAGCGAGGTCAGCGTCCGATACCGCGTTTGCTGCTGGTCGAGGATGTTGAGGTTGAGCGCGAGCATTACCGTGAGCATCTGCAGCAGCTGGGCTTTGATGTGCAGGCCTGTGCATGTGCCGATGAGGCACGGCAGGCTTATGCCAATGGTGTGTTCAGTGCATTGGTGATTGACCTCGACCTGCCGGATCAGGACGGCTTCGAGCTGCTGGACTCTCTCAATCGGCGCCGTCCGCTTGCTGACACCTTGGTTGTGGTCAACACCGGGGTCGATGTTACCCGGCAAACGCTGCAGCGCCTGCGTCACTTCAGTGCTGTGGTGGTGCACAAGCATGGTGAGAATATGCAAGCGTTGAGCGAGGCCATGCAGGGCTTCCTTGGCGGCGTGCAGGCACCCACGCGCATGGAGAGCCCCAGGGTCGAGAACCCGCTGAAGGGCCGGCGCGTGCTGCTGGTGGATGACGATGTGCGTAACGTCTATGCCCTGACTGCCTTGCTTGATGAGGTCGGCTTGGTGGTAAGTGCGGCCAAGGATGGTCAGGACGCCATCAACTGTTATGAGCGCGAGCGGTTCGATTTGATCCTGATGGACATGGCCATGCCAACCATGGACGGCTACACCGCCACTCGTCTGCTCAAAACTGAGTACGCCTGCAATATTCCAATCATTGCCCTGACCGCGCATGCGATGAAAGGAGACCGCGAAAAGTGCCTCACGGCTGGCGCCGACGACTACTTGGCCAAGCCGGTTAGCCGCGAAGCCTTACTGGAATTGTTGGTGCGCTGGCTGGCCAGCAGTGAGCCGTACGCTGCGCCGCCGCAGTAACTTTGCAGCGACCTGCTACCCTCAAACTCAGCATAAGCCGCAAGGCGCTCGCCAGGGATAAGGAAGAGATTTATGGCCCATGTGCAGTTAGCTGTTGTACCCAGTACCCAGGTTTTGCTGGTCGTGGATGACCGCGCAGAAAACCTAGCGGCAATGGAAGCCCTGCTTGAAGAAGGTGACTGGCGCCTACGCTGTGTGGACTCGGGCGAGGCGGCCTTGCAGTGCTTGCTGGAAGAGGATGTTGGCCTGGTTCTGCTGGATGTGCAGATGCCATTGATGGATGGCTTTGAAGTCGCCCGGCTGATGCGTGGCAACCCACGTACCCGCTACACCCCGATCATTTTCGTGTCGGCAATCGCTCAAACTCAGGATTCCGTTCTCAAAGGGTATGCCGCCGGTGCGGTAGACTTTATGCTCAAGCCCTTCGATACCAGCGTATTGCGCCACAAAATTCATGTCCTGCTTGAGCATGAGCGCAGGCGCAGCGAGTTGTTGCAACTGACCCAGCAATTGGATAGCGCGCGGGCTTTCAATGCCTCGGTGTTGGATAACGCCGCTGAAGGCATCATGGTGGTGGGTGAAGATGGCCGTATCAATTTTGCCAACCCGGCCATGGCACGCATGCTCGAAGGGACCGTCGGCGATCTGCAGGGCAGTGAAATGCTGTCATACCTGTGCAGCCCGCAAGTGACCAGCGACTGGCGCTTGTCTGAGTTTTATCAGCAATGGCGACGCGGTGATTCCTATCGGTTGCATGATGCCAACCTGCGCACCTTGACCGGTAATGAAGCGCCGGTCGCCTTGTCTTGTTCGCCCTTGCCCCGTTTGCAGCACGGGATGGTAATCATGGCGCTGGATATGTCAGTAGTGCGCCAGTTAAGCCGGCAGTTGGAATCCCAAGCAATTACTGATGCACTCACCGGGCTCCTCAACCGGCGAGGTTTCTACCAGGCGTTGGATTCAGCATTGTCGCGTATCGAGCGCAGCGGCCAGCGTATGGCCGTGCTTTATCTTGACCTTGATGGCTTCAAGCGGATCAATGACTCGCTGGGCCATGATGTGGGTGACCGCTTGCTGAAATTGGTTGGTGAGCAGCTCAAGGCCAGTCTGCGCTCTTATGATTGCCTGGCGCGTATCGGCGGGGATGAGTTCACCGCCTTGCTCGATAGCCTGGAACACCCGGAAGATGCCGCGCGCATTGCTGAAAAGCTGATCCAGCAAGTATCAGTTCGGCACACGCTCGACGGCATTGACGTGACCTTGGGCGCAAGTGTGGGGATTGCCTGTTTTCCCGAATGTGGGCAAAGCGTCGAGAGTTTGTTACGTGCAGCGGATATGGCCATGTACGAGGCCAAGCGCGCAGGGCGTCAGCAGTACCGCTTCTTTTCTCCGGAAATGAATGGGCGTGCCCGCTCACGGTTGATGCTTGAGGAAAGCCTGCGCAGTGCCATCGAAAATAACGATTTCGTGTTGGTCTATCAGCCACAGGTTTACCTTGATAGCGGACGCTTACGTGGCTTTGAAGCACTGTTGCGCTGGCAACATCGGGTCGCTGGCACCGTGGCGCCAGGGGTGTTTATCCCGCTGCTGGAAGAAACGCGGCTGATCAACCGACTCGGCAGTTGGATATTCCAGGCCGGGATTGAGCAATGTCGGCAGATGAGTCAGCTCTACGGTTCTGAGCTGGTGATGAGTCTGAATGTCAGCCCTGTGCAGTTTTGTATGCCGCAGTTGGTCGAAGATCTGCGCCGGGTGCTGGACCAGCACCAGCTGGCCCCGCACCAACTGGAGGTGGAGGTTACCGAAAGTGCCTTGATGCAGGACCTTGATACCAGTCGTGAACAGCTCAAGCAGCTGCGTCTGCTGGGGGTGAAAATCGCCATAGATGACTTTGGTACGGGCTATTCATCGCTGGCCTATTTGCGCCATTTTGAGTTGGATACGCTGAAAATTGACCGCCTGTTTATCTCCAATATGCTCGACTCGCCGCGCGATGCGGCAGTGGTCAGTACCATTATCGACTTGGGCCGCCATCTGGGGTTGGACGTGATCGCCGAGGGGGTCGAAACCATGGCCCAGCGCGATTGGTTGGCGCAGCACGATTGCGCGATCATGCAGGGATTTTTAGTCGCGCCAGGGCTGAGCGTCGAGCAAGCCAATACCTTCCCCGCGCAACTAGACTGGAACAACCTGCCCTTGAGCAAACAAAAGCCCGCTGACTAGGCGGGCTTATGCATTCACAAATGGCTATTCAGCCGGCTGGGAAATGCTGTTTCAGCTCACCCAGTTGCGCATCTTTAGCCAGCCACAGCTGGTTGACCCACTGCTGAAACTGCAGGCGGTAGGCTTCGTCCTGATCGTAGTTGCCGCCAATAAACTCCTTAGGGATTGGCACCTGCTCAACGCGTATGACGATCTGATCAACCCGCCCACACAGCAGGTCCCAGAACCCAGGGGTGCCCTGCGGGTAGTGAATGGTCACGTTGATTAGGCTATGCAGTTGCTCACCCATGGCATCAAGAACAAAGGCAATACCGCCGGCTTTGGGTTTGAGCAGGTGCTTGAACGGCGATTGCTGCTGCGCGTGCTTAGCCGGTGACAGGCGCGTGCCCTCAAGGAAGTTAAAAACCGACACCGGATTAGTCTTGTAGCGTTCGCATGCCTTGCGCGTGGTGGCCAGGTCCTCGCCACGTTTTTCCGGGTGTTTAGCCAGGTACTCCTTGCTGAATCGCTTCATAAAAGGAAACTCCAGTGCCCACCAGCACAGGCCAATCACCGGCACCCAGATCAACTCCTGCTTGAGAAAAAACTTGAGAAATGGAATGCGGCGGTTGAACTGGTATTGCAACACCAAGATATCCACCCAGCTCTGGTGGTTGCTGGTGACGAGGTAGGAGTGTTGTTTGTCGAGGCTGCTCAGTCCGGCTACATCCCAGTGCGTGCGGCCTACCTGGTTCATCCAGAATTTGTTGACGGAAATCCAGAACTCAGCCGTCACGTGCATACCAAAGCGCAGCGCGCGATGCACCTTGGTGCTGGGTAGCAAAAACTTGAGCAGTGCCCCGATGAACAGCGGCCAGCAGCAGATCAAGGTATTTAAGGCGAGCAACAGGCCCGCGATCAGGCCGCGCAATGGGGCAGGCAGGAGATGCAGCATGGGGGCCGATGCCTCTTATAGGTTCTGGCTGGTTTGGGTCTGTGGCTTTCTAACGCAGACCGGTCGGCGCACAGGTTACCGCCTGCGTCGGGTACTGCAACTATTTATAAGGACATATTATCCCCGCGGTTCGCGGTTTTTCAGTGCAGTTACAGGATACAGGCCGGCGCTTGGCCAGCCTGTATAAGAGGTTATTGCACCCGATTGGCGGCCTGAATCGCAGTCAGGGCAATGGTGTAGACGATGTCATCGACCAAGGCCCCACGGGACAAGTCGTTCACCGGTTTACGCAAGCCCTGCAGCATCGGCCCGACGCTGACGCAATCAGCGCTACGCTGTACCGCCTTATAGGTGGTATTGCCGGTGTTCAGATCAGGGAAGATAAATACCGTGGCGCGCCCGGCCACTGGGCTGCCGGGGGCTTTCTGCCGGCCGACGCTTTCAATGGCGGCGGCGTCGTATTGCAGCGGACCATCGAGCAGCAATTGCGGGTCGATGGCCCGCGCCAAGCGGGTGGCTTCGCGGACTTTTTCGACCTCTTGGCCACTGCCGGAATCACCGGTGGAGTAACTGAGCATGGCCACGCGCGGGGTGATGCCAAAGGCGCTGGCCGAGGCCGCACTTTGCAGGGCGATTTCTGCCAGCTCCGCCGCAGTGGGGTCGGGGTTTACCGCGCAGTCGCCGTAGACCAGTACCTGGTCGGGCAGCAGCATGAAAAATACGGAGGACACCAGCTTGTAGCCCGGCGCGGTTTTGATCAGCTGCAGCGCCGGGCGGATGGTGTTAGCAGTGGTATTGATCGCGCCGGAAACCAAGCCGTCGACTTCATCCAGGGCGAGCATCATGGTGCCCAGTACCACGGTATCTTCCAGTTGTGCGGCGGCCATCGGTGCGTTCAGCCCTTTGCTTTTGCGCAGCTCGACCATAGGCCCGACATAGCGTTCGCGGATTAAATCCGGGTCAAGAATTTCCAGCCCTTCTGGCAGCTCGATGCCCTGCACGCGTGCCACGGCATAAACATCTTCTGGCTTGGCCAGCAGCACGCAGCGGGCGATACCCCGTGCCTGACAAATGGCTGCCGCCTGCACGGTGCGCGGTTCGCTGCCCTCTGGCAGAACGATGCGTTTGTTCGCCGCCTTGGCGCGTTGCACCAGCTGATAGCGGAAGGCCGGGGGCGACATGCGTAGCTCACGCGGGGTGCCGCAGCGGGCGAACAACCATTCGTGGTCAATATGGCTGGCGACGAAGTCTGCGACCGTTTCAGCACGCTCTTTATCGTCGACCGGGATTTCCTTATTCAGGCGGTTGAGGTTGGTCGCGGTGTCGTAAGAGCCGGTGCTCACCGTCATCACGGGTAAGCCGCTCTGCAGTGCGCCACGGCACAGTTCCATGATCCGCGGGTCGGGGGCAAAGTCGCTGCACAGCAGCAGGCCGGCCAGTGGCATGCCATTCATCGCGGCCAGGCTGGCGGCGAGGATGATGTCGTCACGATCACCAGGCGTCACCACCAGCGTGCCGGGCTTGAGCAGTTGCACGGTATTGGCCACCGCGCGGGCGCAGAGCACAATTTTCAGCATGCGCCGCTGCTCGTAATCACCGGCATTCAATACCCGCGCGCCGAGTAAGTCGGCAATGTCGCGGGTGCGCGGTGCGTTCAGTTCGTCCTGCCAGGGGATGCAGCCGAGCAGGCGGAAGTCATCACCCCTGAGCAGTGGCGAGAGTTCTTTCAGGCGAGCGGCGAAGGCTTCGATGCCATCGTCGCTGCGCACCTTGTTGAGGATCACCCCGAGCACTTTCTCGTCTTTCGGCCCGCCGAACAGCTGGGCTTGAATCTCCACCCTATCGAACAGTTCGCTGAGGCTTTCCTGCTCCGGTGCCGAGACCAGAATGATTTCAGCATCCAGGCTTTTAGCCAGGTGGAAGTTGACCCGCGCGGCGTAGCTGGCCTGGCGGGTCGGCACCATGCCTTCGACGATCACCACGTCTTTGCCTTCAGCCGCCTGCTGATAGAGGCTGATGATTTCTTCCAGCAGTTCATCCAGCTGGCCGTCGCCGAGCATGCGCTCGACATGTGCCAGGGCCAGCGGTTTTGGCGAGTGCAGGCCGTGGGTGCGGGCGATTAGTTCGCTTGAGCGTTCCGGGCCCAAATCACCTTGATGGGGCTGGGCGATGGGTTTGAAGAAGCCCACCTTGAGTCCAGCACGCTCCAGGGCGCCAACCAGGCCGAGGCTAATCGAGGTTAGGCCGACACCGAAACCGGTGGGGGCAATAAAAAAGGTGTGCATAGGGGCTCCGTTCAGGCGTCGAGTAGCGCCAGGGTATCGAGGGCGATCTGTCGTTCTTCGTTGGTCGGTATCACCAACACACGCGGGTGGCCATGGGCCTGGATTGGCCCGGTACTACCGCGCACGGCCTTGGCGTTAGCAGGCTCGTCGAGGCATAGGTTGAGTAATTTAAGGTGGGCAATCGTTTTACTGCGTATCAGCGGTGAATTTTCGCCAATGCCGCCAGTGAAAATCAGCCCGTCGAGTTGCGGCAGCGCGCAGCTGATGGCGGCCAGCGATTTGGCTAAGCGGTAGCAAAACACCTCAATGGCCAGCGTCGCGCCGGCATGGCCTTGCTCGCGGGCCTGCTCAAGGGTGCGCATGTCATTGGACAGGCCGGACAATCCCAATAGGCCACTTTCTTTGTTAAGCAACGTTTCGATTTGCTCCAGGCTCCAGCCCAGGGTGCGCGCCAGGTGGCTATGCAAATTAGGGTCGACGTCACCGCTGCGCGTGCCCATCACCACACCTTCTAGGGGCGTCAGGCCCATGCTGGTGTCGCGGCTTTGGCCATCGACGATGGCGCAGGTCGAGCAGCCGTTGCCTAAATGCGCGACCAGCCAGCTGCTGGCATTTACCGGCAGCCCCGTCATCTCGGCAGCGCGTTGGCTGACAAAGCGGTGGCTGGTACCGTGAAAGCCATAACGGCGTACACGGTGCTCGCGATACAGCGACTCCGGTAGGGCATAACGATAGGCGTGTTCGGGCAGGGTTTGGTGGAATGCGGTATCGAACACCGCCACTTGCGGCAAGCTGGTAAACAGCTTGATCGCTGCTTCGATACCCAGCAGGTTGGCCGGGTTATGCAGCGGTGCTAAAGGTGCGGTGGCGCGGATCGCGGCAATGGTTGAGTCATCGAGCGTGCTGGCCGCGGTGAAGTGCTCGCCGCCGTGCACCACGCGATGGCCGATGCCTTGTAGCTGACCGCCAGCAGCCGTTTGGACCAGGGGCAGCACGTGTGCGAGCGCGGCGCGATGGTCTGCGTGAGGCAGCATCAGGCTCTGTTTGTTGCCATCGTGCTGCCAATGCACCTGGGCATCCGCGTCGCCGAGGCGTTCGGCTATCCCGCTAAAAGACAAGTGCTCGTGGTCTTCATTGATTAGGGCAAACTTGATTGACGAGCTGCCGCAGTTAATCACCAGAATGTTACGCGCGGGCATTTACCGCTCCTTATTCAAGTCGTGTGGCGGGCGCTGTATGGCCGCCGCATTTGCGTCATGTTCGGCCGCACACCAGCCACAGGTAAAGGCTTTACCCAGCTGTGCTTTACGTTGTTTGGCGTCTAGAACCCAGGCGCGATTCTGCCAGGGTGGTTGATGGCGTAAGTGCTGCGTGTGGCCGCAGGACAATACTGCCACCCAATCGCCGTGCTCATCCTGACGAAAATCAAGTAAGCGCACGCCTGCCGCGCGTGGCCGTCCGTCTGCGTCCGGTTCGCTTTCGCGCGTACCCTTGGGTAAACTTGCCCGCTCTTTATTTCCACGCAAAAGGTCTCGCCCCATGCTGATCGCCGCCAATAAGGCCGTCTCCATCGACTATACCCTGACTAACGATGCCGGTGAGGTGATCGACAGTTCCGCAGGCGGCGCGCCGCTGGTTTATCTGCACGGTGCTGGCAACATCATCGGCGGCCTGGAAAAAGCCCTGCTGGGCAAGCAGGTTGGCGACGAACTGGACGTTGCCGTTGAGCCGGAAGACGCTTACGGCGAATACAGCGCCGAGCTGGTCGCCACCCTCAACCGTTCGATGTTTGAAGGCGTTGATGAGCTGGAAGTCGGCATGCAGTTCCACGCTTCCGGTCCGGACGGCGGTATGCAGATCGTCACTATTCGCGATCTTGAAGGCGACGACGTGATTGTTGACGGCAACCATCCCCTGGCTGGCCAGCGTCTGCACTTCAAGGTCAAGATTGTTGAAATCCGTGATGCTAGCGAAGAAGAAGTCGCCCATGGCCACGTCCATGGCGAAGGCGGTCATCACCACTAAGCAGCAGTCCTTGCCTGCTGTGCGTTGGCCAGGCAGCGTTTTCGATGAAACGACTTGCGGTTGTTTCTTCCCAACGCGCTACTGCTAAGCTGCAACAGAAGAAAGGCGCCTTCAGTTAGGCGCCTTTTTTATGAACCGCCATCCTTGGCGGTCACCCTGCGGACCGTCGCGGTGCGACGTTAAAAATGGCTCCCGGCCATTTTTGTCCGCCACGCGTAACCCATGTGTTCTCAAGGAGTTAGCCATGAGTGCCTTTCACGACCTCAACCTGCGTGCCCTGGATGGCCAAGCGCTGCCGCTGGCACCCTTCAAAGGGCAGGTGGTATTGGTGGTCAATGTGGCGTCCAAGTGCGGCCTGACGCCTCAATATGCGGGCCTGGAAAAGCTCTATCAGCAGTATAAAGATCAGGGATTCAGCGTATTGGGCCTGCCGTGCAACCAGTTTGCCGAGCAAGAGCCCGACAGCGAGGACGCCATTCGCGCGTTTTGCAGCCTTAACTACGGTGTGACCTTCCCATTGGGCAGCAAGCTTGAGGTCAATGGGCCGGAGCGCCACCCGCTGTATCGCCTACTGGCGGGCGAGGGCGCCGAGTTTCCCGGTGACATCACCTGGAACTTCGAGAAATTCCTCGTTGGTCACGACGGTCGCGTGCTGGCGCGCTTCTCGCCGCGCACCACGCCGGATGATCCGAGCATCATTCAGGCCATTGAAAAGGCCCTGGGCTAAGGCCATTTGCGCCAAGGCTGCGGACTAAGCCGGTACACGGCTTGTTCGCAGCCAAGCATCGCGGCTTAATCGGGCGACCTGCCGAGGATGCCCCCATGAGCCTGTTTCCCGCCGACACTGCCATTTCCCCCGCCACCCCCGCCGCACTGCGTGAGCTGATCGAAAGCCGCCGCGCGGTACGCCGCTTTACCGCCGAAGCGGTGCCTGATGAGGTGGTGCGTGATTGTCTGGAACTGGCGGTGCTCGCACCCAACTCCTGCAACTTGCAGCCCTGGAGTTTTCAGGTGATTCGCGATCCGGCGTTGCTGGCCCGTTTGCACCCGGTGTGCATGAGTCAGAACGCCGCCAAGGCGCCGCTGATTATTGCCGTGCTCGCACGCCCGGACACCTGGAAGCAGGCTTGCCAGAACATCATCGACTACTGGCCGGAGCCGGAAGTGCCGGCGCGGATTCGCAGCTTCTACACCAAGACCGCACCCTTTCAGTACAACCAGGGGCCGTTCGGTCTGTTTGGGCTGTTCAAACGTCAGCTGCTGCGGGTGGCAGCCTGGCGCAAACCGTTGATGTGCGCGCCCAACAGCCAGGCGCAGATGCGCATCTGGGCGGTGAAGTCCACGGCGCTGGCGGCGCAGAACCTGATGCTGGCCTTCCAGAGCTATGGCTATGCCACCTGCCCGATGGAAGGTTTCGATGAGGTGCGCCTGCGCAAGACCCTGAACATCCCGCGCCAGGCTTTGCCAATCATGCTGCTGGCGGTGGGCAAGCAGGACGAGAAGGGCGTGTACAACCCACGCTTACGCTTTCCGTTGGAGCAGCACGTCACCTGGTTATAGCGATAGATGGGCCGGCGCTGCTCTTACAGCACGCCGGCTTTTTTCCAGGCTAGATAACTGCTCACCAGCTGCGGCCCCAATTCACTAGGACGTGCATCCAGCACTGGCACCTTGTTGGCAATCAGGCGCTCGTGCAGGCCAGCGCGGGCATTCAGGTAGTCAAGTGTACCGCAGTAGTCCAGGGCGCTGGAGAGGTCCTGCACCCGGGTGTGGCGCAGGGTATCCAGCACTTCTTCACGCAGGCTTGCAACCAGCACGCGGTGCTGGCGGCCCAGGCGTTTGACCGCGCCGAGCAGCGCCTGATCATCCTCATCGCGCAAGTTGGTTACCAGTACCACCAGGGCGCGGCGGCGTTGGCGGCTGAGCAGGTTTTCCACTGCGGCGGTGAAGTCCGCCGGTTGCTGGGTGTTGCGCAGGTCATAGAGGGCATTGAGCAGCACATTCAGCTGCGCCTGGCCTTTGACCGGGGCGAGGAAGCGGTTCTGCTCGCCGGCAAAGGTCGACAGACCCACCGCATCGCCCTGGCGCAGCGCCACGTAGCTGAGTAGCAGGCAGGCGTTGAGGGCATGATCGAAGTGCGACAGCTCGCCATCCTGGCTGCGCATGCGCCTGCCGCAATCGAGTAGGAAGATGATCTGTTGATCGCGTTCATCTTGGTATTCGCGGGCAATCGGTGTGCGTTTGCGCGCGGTGGCCTTCCAGTCGATCTGCCGCAGGGTGTCGCCGTCGCGGAATTCGCGCAGCTGGTGGAATTCCTGACCGAGGCCACGGCGCTGTTGCTGGCGCACGCCAAGCTGGCTGAGCCAGTCATCCACCGCCATCAACTGTGCGCCATACAGGCGAGCAAAGTCCGGGTAGACGCGGGTTTCACCAGCCACGGGCAGATAACGCCGGGCGCGCCACAGGCCCATGGGGCTGGGCAGGCTGACTTCGCACTGCGGGAAATGGAAATGTCCGCGCAGCAGTGGGCGCACGCGGTAACTGACCTGAGTTTGCTCACCAGGATGTAGATCAACTTTGAGCGGCAGGTGCTCGAAGGCCATATCGCCGGGCAGATGGTCGAACACCTCCACTTGTAGCGCACGGGTGTAGCTGTGGTGCAGATTCAGCCGCACGTCGCTCCAGCGCCCCAGCGGCAGGTTACCGGGAAGCTGGCGCTCGATGCGTGGCGACGGCACTTGGCGCAGCAGCAGGGCGTCGACCAGCGCCAGGCCGAGCAGCACTAACAGCAGGCCCCAGTAAATTGACGTGAAGCTGCGCGGCACGGCTACGCCCAGGGCGCTGCAGATACCCAGGGCAATGCCGAGCACGAACAAACCAGCGAGCAGCGCCAGCAGCGCGCGTGAGGGCTTCATGCAGATGCGCCTTTCAATGCGGGCTTTTGCCAGGTACGGGTCATAGGCGCGGTGCCGGAACCTGGTCGAGCAGCTGTTGCAGCACCTGATCCACTGACAGGCCTTCGATATCCAGCTCAGGTGACAGCCTTACGCGGTGGCGCAATACGGCCAGGGCACAGCCCTTGATATCATCCGGCAGCACAAAATCACCACCGCGCAGTAGCGCGCGGGCGCGGCCGCAGCGTACCAAGGCAATCGAAGCGCGTGGCCCAGCGCCGATGGCCAGACCCGGCCAGGTACGGGTGGCACGGGCAATGCGCACGGCGTAGTCGAGGACCTGCTCATCAATCGGCAGGTCGCTGGCAATTTTCTGCAACGCCAGTACGTCGCGAGCCTGCAGCAGAGTGCGCAGTGGGGTGACTTCGAGCATGTCGGCTTTGCTTGAGCGCGCCACCTGGCGAACCATATTCAGCTCTTCGCTCTGCTCGGGGTAATCCATGCGCAGCTTGAGCATAAAACGGTCGAGCTCGGCTTCCGGCAGCGGGTAGGTGCCTTCCTGCTCGATCGGGTTCTGCGTGGCCAGCACCATAAACGGCAGCGGCACGTTCAGCGCGCGACCTTCCAGGGTCACTTGACGTTCCTGCATGACTTCCAGCAGCGCGGCCTGGGTCTTGGCCGGGGCGCGGTTGATTTCATCCGCCAGCAGCAGGTTGGTGAATACCGGGCCCTTGCGCAGCTTGAACTGCTCGCTCTGCAGGTCGTACACGGCGTGGCCGGTGACGTCGCTGGGCATCAGGTCCGGGGTGAACTGGATGCGCGCAAACTCGCCGCCAAAGCAGCGTGCCAGGGCACGCACCAGCAGGGTCTTGCCGAGTCCGGGAACGCCTTCGACTAGCACATGGCCACCGGCAATCAGGGCGCTGAGTACGTCGTCGATCACCGCTGTCTGGCCGATCAGGGCTTTCTGCAGTTCACCACGCAGGGCCTGAGCCAGTTGGCTGGCGCGCTGGCGCTGCGCATTTGGATTCGCCGCTGCGGCTGCCGGGGTCGCTGGTGCTGGGGCCGGTAGAGGCGTTTCGCTGGCCGCCGCTTCGACGGTTTCAGCGGCGACAGGGGCTGATTCGATCTCGCTGTCCGGCTGTTCGGGGGTGTGTTCGCTCGTCATAGGGCATTCCTGAGGGTTTGCAGGTTGGCGACCTGGCGGGTGAAGTCGGCGGCGGCCAGTCGCTGCTTGGGCAACGGCCGCATGGCTTGGCTGATAACGCTGGAAGGCTGGCGGGTCAGGCGGCTAAGCACCTGCCATTGTTCGGCCACCGCGAGGCGTTCGAAACCGGGATGACGATGGCGGGCGCGGCGCTGAATGTCTTGTTGCAAGCCTTGCAACAGGCTGTGCTGGCCGTTGTGGCGCAGCAGGAAGTCAGCGCTGCCGCGCAGGTGCTCCTGCAACTGGCGGCGATTGCGACTGGCGGGCAACTGCAGCGGGCCCTGGCGCATGCCCAGGTGCCAAAGGCCGAATGCCAGCAACAGCGCCAGGGCGACCAGCGCCTGGGGGAAGTGTTCTAACAGCAGGCTAAACAAGTCATCGCGGTCGGCGCGGTAGAGCAGTGTCACCTGGCTGTCCTGGGTCATGTACCAGAGCAGCCAGGCGTTGTCGTATTCGTTGATGTGGGCGTTCTGCCAGATCCAGCTGTCACTGACCACGCTGATCAAACCATCGCCATGGTAGAGCTGCAGCAGGTGGGTGGCGGCATCGCTGTTGGCCCAGGCGTGAGCGCGGTCCTCGGCATCATAAAGGTGAAAGCCGGTATCGAAGTTAAAGTAGGCCGGCGCCTCTTCGTTTTCCAGATACAGCTGGGTAAGTTCCGGGTAGGCGTTTTCTGCGTCTGCTGCGGCCGGTGCGTTCTCATCCGGTATCAGCTCGACTGGTTGCTCGGCGTTGGCCCCGTCCTCTGTTGAGGCCTCTTCATCCGTCGCCTCGCTGGCGTCTTCGTCGAGCTCTTCGCTCTCGTATTGCTGGATGCCCAGGCTGTCGAGCAGCAAGTCGCCACTTTTGCCTTCCTCTTCGTCCCACAATCGTTCGGCAACAAACAGCAGATGACCACCCTTGGCGGCCCAGGCCAGCACGCGTTCGGCCTGCTTGGGCGTCATGCGGCTGCGATCGCCGAGCAGCAGCAGGGTATGCCCGGTGCTCGGCAGGTCTTTTATAACGTCCGGGCCATCAGCCCGCTGCACCTGCAAGCCCTGTTTGCGCAGGAAGTGCTCGGCGGCCAGGTAAGGATTGGCCTGCGCTTCGGGGTCGGGGCCATGTTCGAGGGTTTCCTGATAGGGCGTGACCTTGCCCAGTAGGTGGATGCCGAGCAGGCCGAACGCTACTAGCAGGCCGGCGCCGAGCAGGAACTGGATGCGCCGCTTCATGCCCGTGCCTCATGCTCGAACAGGCGCCGCCAGGCCGAACACAGTTCCTGCTTTAGCGCTGCCGGTGGCAGTTGGTGGCCGTAGGCCAGGTTCTGCCAGTGCTGCGTCAGTACCTGGCTGAATTGGCTGAGGTCTTGCTGGCGCAGCGCGTGCACCCGTTGCAGCACCTCACTTTCGGTATGTGAGCGTTGCAGCGGTAGGTGTTGTTCATAGAGCATGCGGCTGAGCAGGGCGCGGTAAAGCAAGCCGAGGGCTGCGCGCGGTTGCTCGTCCCAGAGTCGTTCAACTTCGCTGGGGATATCGGCAGGCAGGCTTTGCGGGGCCATTTCCAGGCCAAACAATTGTGTCGGTGGCGAGTGTTGGCGCGCTTGTGGCAATCGCAGACGCCCGGCAAAGGCGCTCAGCCAGTCGCGGTAGCGCCACAGCAGCCAGGCGATCAGGCTGAACAGCGCGGCCCACAGCAATACTTCAAAGAACAACGCCACGGCATCAACGCTTTGCCATGATTTGCTCAGGGTAAACAACCTCTCCAGTAAGCGCTGCAGAGCCGAAGAGTCTGCTGCCTCGGGGTCTTCGAGCTGTTCGCCAAAACGCCAGCGGGTGACGGTTTCGCGGTGTTCGAAGGGCGGCTGATCGAGCAGCTGGTTGATACTCTCCTGGGCTTCCAGGCTGGTCAGCGGTTGTTTAAGCAGGCGCTCGGCCTGTGGCCCTATGGGGTCTTCAATCGGCAGCGGGCAGCTACGGGCAGCGGCCATGGCGCTGTTTGGCATCTGCAGCAGGAGCAGGCCGCAACCGAGTAGCAGGGCATAGGCCACGCCCGTTAGGCGTTGGCGTAGCTGACGGAACACCAGTTCAATGTCCCAGGCTTCCAGGGCGGTACGGCGGTTCAGGTACAGGGTGAATCCACAGGCCACGTAAATCGGTTCCCACAGAATCAGCAGCAGGGCATAGAGCAGGTTGGATAAGTGCTCCAGCCACAGCCATTCGCCAGCGGCGACATTGATCAAACTGCTCCAGCTCCAGCTCATCTCAATCTGCGCCGGCAGCAGCATGTAAAACAGGCTGATCATGCCAAGCCACAACGCTGTTTCCAGATGAATGCCGACAATTGTCAGCCAGCTGGCACCTTTTACGTTGCGCTGGCCCAGGACCGTCAGGCGCTGGCTGCGGGCTTTACCGGACAAGCCTTCAAGCTGCATCACCGGTAGGTCGAAACTGCGCATAGGGCTGAACCTGCGCCAGGTTAGGCTGGCCAGTAGTTGTGGTTTAAGCAGGCTGGGCAGCGCTTGCAGGGCCTGTTTAAGGCTGGGTGTTGCCCCGAACAAAGCATGCGAAAGGATGTACAGCGGCAGGCGCTCATAAGCCGGCTTGAGCCACCAGAAAATCAGCACGGCGATACTCGGGTAATCCCAGAGCAGTACGCACAGCAGGGCGAAAATCGGCAGGGTGACCATCGCCCAGCTGAGCATCAACAGGCCGGCGTGTTGCCTGGCCAGCAGTACGCCAAGGTCGATAGCCTCCCAGGCACTGCGGGGACGAATCACCACGCTGGCATCAGTCAGGCGCATGTGCACCTCGACCCGCCAGCACGAGGTAGGCCAGCACCAGCAGCCAGAGGCCAGCGCCTACCCAGTATTTAACCAAGGGGCTGGCCAAGTCCATGGAGGACCAGTAAGCCTCAATAAAAGCAGCCAGCAGCAGAAATACGATCACCCCGCCGATCAGCCGTACGCTGCTGCCAGCGGCTACGCGCAGGGCTTCGCCGCGTGGCAGGCGGCCAGGCGCCAGCAGCGCCCAACCAAGTTTCAGGCCCGCCGCGCCGGCCAGGGCAATGGCGGTGAGTTCGAAAGCGCCATGGCCAATGACGAACGACCAGAAAGTTTCGCCATAGCCAATCTGGGTCAAATGGCCGGCCACTGCGCCGATCATCAGGCCGTTGAATAGCAGGAAGAACAGGCTACCCAGGCCAAACAGCAGGCCGCTGGCAAAGGTCTGAAAGGCAATGCCGATGTTGTTCATGATGTAGTAACCAAACATCATCCAGTCATCGCCAGAGTCGCGTTCGCTGAAACGACCGATGCGCCTGGCATCGGGGTCGTACATCTTTTCCATCTCGGCGACTTGATCCGGGCCCATTACGGCATAGACCAGGCCAGGGACGTAATAAACTAATGTGCCCATCAACAGCAGACTGCCGAAGAACAGTAGGCAGGCCGCCGTGACAAATCGCCACTCGGCGCGGACCAGGCGCGGGAAGCCGGCGAGGATAAACCCGAGCAACTGCCCGCCCAATGGGCTGCGGTGGCGATAGAACTGCTGATGCCCGCGCATGGCTAGCTGTTGCAGCTGCTCGATCAGGTGGCTGCTGTAGCCACGGCTCTGCGCCAACGCCAAGTGTTGGCATAAGCGCCGGTAAGTCGCGGCAAAGCGTTTGCACTGCTGGCTATCGGCTTTACCGCGCGCCAGCGCGTCGAGTAGGGCGCTAAAGGTCTGCCAGTCGCTCTGGTGCTGCTGTTCAAACAGGCTCTGTTTCATGTTGGACCTAACAGCCCGCGGGCGATGCCATAGATCCGCTGCTCAGCCTGATCGGCGGGCACCTGCAGCGGCTCGGCAAGAATACTCGCCAGCTCGTGGCGGCGCGCGCTGGAAAGGTTCTGCGCGCGCTCGGTAAAGCCGAGCAGGGCGCGCTGTTCATTCAGGTTCATGTGGAACGGTGCGCGGAGAGCTTCGGCCTGCGGCAGCTCGGGAGTGGTTGGGGGGGCATCGCAATAAACCACCAGGGTGCCCGCAGCGATATCACCCAAGCGTTTAAACGCCGGATGATTGAGACAACTAAGAATGCCCAGGGTGTAGCCGAAGGGCAGGATGTCGACGAAGCGCAACAGGTTGCGGGTCAATGACGCCGCCCAGCCAACGGGGGTGCCGTCGTCATGAATCACCCGCAGGCCCATCACCTGCTTGCCGGGGGAGCGGCCCTGGTTGAGCACTTCAAACAGCACCATGTACCACCAGGTCACAAGAAACAGCAGGATGGTGCCCAGGCCCATGCCGAACTGGCCAAGCATCGCCAAAGCCGCAAACAATACACCGAGCAGTGCACCGCGAATCAGCAGGTCAATGCTGAATGCCAGCGCGCGCGGCACGAGACCCGCCGGGCGCAGGAGCAAGTCGATGCCTTCCGGTGTTTCCACTTTATAGCGGGTATCCAGCAGCGGGCGGGCGGCAACTGAAGCGGGGGGTGGCGTGGATGGCATCGGCAGACTGCATCGAGGAAAGCCCGATGCTAGCCAGCGGCAGGCAGGGACGCAACCGGCGCCGTCACAAGTCTGTGCGCTGCCGGGCTATTTACCGCGCATTGCCGGGCTACGAAGCGGCTGGGGTGGGTGATGTGCATGCAAGCGTTGCTGGCGAGGGCGACGGTGCGCGAGTAGCAGGATGCTAGACTGCCCGCGCCTCAACATCAGGACGCCACTGTGACTTCCAGCCTTTTTTGGTACGACTACGAAACCACCGGTATTGACCCGCGCCGCGACCGGCCGCTGCAGGTGGCCGGAATTCGCACCGATGAAAACCTTAATGAAATCGCCGAGCCGCTGAATATTTACTGTCAGCCCAGCGACGATATTTTGCCGCACCCGGCTGCCTGCCTGGTGACCGGGATTACCCCAAGCACGTTAGCCGAGCACGGCCTGGATGAAGCTGAGTTTATGAGTCGTGTGCATGCCGAGCTGTCGCTACCAGGCACCTGTGGGGTGGGTTACAACAGCCTGCGTTTTGATGACGAAGTCACGCGTTACAGCCTGTATCGCAACTTCTACGACCCCTATGCCCGTGAGTGGCAGAGCGGCAATAGCCGTTGGGATTTAATCGATTTGGTCCGTACGGCTTATGCCTTGCGCCCCGAAGGCATCATTTGGCCTGAAGAAAATGGGCGTGTGACGCTTAAGTTGGAGCGCCTGACTGCGGCCAATGGCATTGAACATGGCCAGGCGCACGATGCCTTATCGGATGTGCGCGCCACTATTGCCTTGGCGCGGTTGCTGCGTAACAAGCAGCCGAAGTTGTATGACTATCTCTATCAATTGCGCAGTAAACAACGGGTGCAAGACCAGGTGCGGTTATTGCAGCCCTTGGTGCATGTTTCCGGGCGTTATGCCGGTGCGCGCCATTATCTGGCGGTGGTGTTGCCACTGGCTTGGCATCCGCGTAATCGTAATGCGCTGATCGTCTGTGATTTACAGGCGGATATTACGCCGTTGCTGAATGACTCCGGCGAGGCCTTGCGTACGCGCCTTTATACGCGGCGTGATCAACTGGCCGAGGGCGAATTGCCGGTGCCGCTGAAGTTGCTGCATATCAACCGTTGCCCCGTTGTTGCGCCGATGAACGTATTGCGCGCGCAGGATATTCAACGCCTGCAACTCGATATTCCGGCTTGCCAGGCACAGGCTGAACACTTACAGGCTAAGTCTGCTCTTTGGCAGGACAAGCTGACGCACATTTATGCCGAAGAGCCGTTCGCTGCCAATCAAGATCCGGAGCAACAACTGTATGACGGCTTTATTGGCGAGCGCGACCGTCGCTTGTGTGAGCAAGTGCGGCGTGCTGACCCGCAACGCCTGGCCGAGACTGACTGGCCTTTTGATGATGCGCGTCTGCCCGAGCTGCTGTTTCGTTACCGGGCGCGTAACTTTGCTACAACTTTAAATGCTGAAGAGCAGCAGCGCTGGCGCACCTTCTGCCAGCAGCGCTTGAGTCATCCCGAATATGGTGCACCGAATACCCTTGAGCAGTTCGAGCAGGCCATGGCTGACGTATTGGCCAGCGTGGATGCGCCACAGCAGGCGGTGTTGCAGGAGTGGCGTACTTATGCCGAACGGCTGCGCCAACAATATGCCCTGTAATATGTGGGGTTATATGCTGCGCCATGAGTAAAGCCAGCGCCCATAAAAAACGCCAGCAGTGCTGGCGTTTTTATTTGTTGCAGTACGGCGTGCGCTTGCTTAGTCCAGCAGAGTGACCCAGCTTTCAACGACGTCGCCGCCCCATTTAGCTTTCCACTCTTTCAGCGTTTTGTGGTTGCCACCTTTGGTTTCAATCACTTCGCCGGTGTTCGGGTTTTTATACTGCTTAACTTTGCGAGCACGCTTGGTGCCAGTAGTTTTGTTGGCGCGGACTACTTTGCTGGTCTTGGCGTCCGGGTCAAGCATGGCAATGATGTCGCGCAGCGACTTCTGATATTCACCCATCAGCGCCCGCAGCTTGCCTTCGAATTCCAGTTCTTTTTGCAGCTTGTCGTCTTGCGACATGCTTTTTAGGCGGTCTTGCAGTTCTTTGATGGCTTCTTCGGTAGCGCGGTATTCGTTGATCAGCGACATGTAGGGTGTGCCTATACTAGGGGTGGCGTTTAATTGTCAGTAATAGTAGACAGGCACTTTTCACAAGTAAACCGCTTTATGGGTATTTTTCAGCAATTGTATTGTTAAGTAACTTGTTGGTCATTTTGCTTGTTATGCAGGTGCACATGTTTGTGCCCGTTATTTGTGCGGTATGAGCTCGTTTCTGCCGGGCTGTCGTGTGGTCGTGCCGCGCATTCACCGCAATAGAAGGGGTTTGAGTACTGCAGTTTTGTCCTGCTGTGACTAGAATGGCGACTTTATTTGAGCGCCGGAGCCGTTGATGCGTACTTTTCGATTGGTCATTGCCTGCCCTGACCGGGTCGGGATCGTGGCTAAGGTCAGCAACTTTCTGGCCACTTATAACGGTTGGATTACCGAAGCGAGTCATCACTCGGATAATCAGAGTGGTTGGTTCTTTATGCGCCACGAAATTCGCGCAGACTCGTTGCCGTTCGATCTGGACGGGTTTCGTCAGGCATTTGCGCCAATTGCCCGCGAGTTTTCCATGGAGTGGCGGGTTACCGACTCGGCGGTGAAAAAGCGTGTGGTGCTGATGGCCAGTCGTGAATCCCACTGCCTGGCTGATTTGCTGCACCGCTGGCACAGCGATGAGTTGGATTGCGACATCCCCTGCGTGATATCTAACCACGATGACCTGCGCAGCATGGTGGAGTGGCACGCAATTCCTTTCTTCCATGTACCCGTTAATCCGCAGGATAAGCAGCCCGCCTTCGATGAGGTGGCGCGCTTAGTAAATGCCCATGAAGCAGACGTGATTGTATTAGCGCGTTATATGCAGATTCTGCCTGCGGCCCTGTGCGTTGAATATTCCCAGCGCGTTATCAATATCCACCACAGCTTTCTGCCCTCGTTTGTTGGGGCCAAGCCCTATCATCAGGCCTCGTTACGCGGGGTCAAGTTGATTGGTGCCACCTCGCACTATGTAACCGAGGAGCTGGATGCCGGGCCGATCATCGAGCAGGACGTCGTACGCGTCAGCCACCGCGACAGCATCGAAGAGATGGTGCGTTTGGGCAAAGATGTCGAAAAGATGGTCCTGTCACGTGGTCTACGCTATCACTTAGAGGATCGTGTATTGGTGCACGATAACAAGACGGTGGTGTTCGACTGAGGTGTAAGGTGCACTTCAGTTCAGGCAGAGGAGTGTGCTGATGCTCAAGTCAATCAAAGTGCGTGATTACATGACCCGTAATCTGGTGACTTTTCGCCCTGAAATGAACCTGTTTACTGCTATCAACCGGCTGCTTGAACACCGTATTTCCGGTGCGCCGGTGGTGGATGGGCAAGGGCATCTGGTGGGCTTGCTGTCGGAAGGTGACTGCTTGCGCGGCATCCTCTCCGGCGCTTATTACGAGTCGGCAGGCGGTAATGTCAGCGCGTATATGACCACCGAAGTTGAAGTGATCTCGCCTGAAGCGGACATCATCGAAATATCCGAGCGCTTTCTGCGTGGTCGACGCCGGCGTTTGCCGGTGGTCGAGGACGGTCGTTTAATCGGCCAGGTCAGCCGCAGCGATGTGCTGCGTGCGGTCAAAGAGTTTGCCCAGCATGATGAAGGCCGTCTGGCGGTTAACTGACTGCGCTTGTAGCTGCTGGAGGTGTTATGAACGATCCGCTCACGCGTGGCACATCCAGCGCACCACCCGTCCTGGGGGAAGGTTGCACGCAACGTTATGACCCTCACGCGCTGACACCCGAGGACGGCACCGAGTTTGCCGATGCTGCCGAGCTGTGGCGGCAGATGCAACAGGGCGAACAGCCGCCCGCGGATAGCGATAAACAGAAATAAAAGGGGCGCTCAGTGAGCGCCCCTTTTATTGGTGCGTTTGTTAAATGCGGAAGCTGTCAACCAATTGCTTCAGGCGGGTGGCCTGTTGCTCCAAATCACCGCAGGCGCGCAGGGTGGCATTGAGGTTTTCCACGCCTTCCTGGTTGAGTGTATTGATTTCGGTAATGTCGACGTTAAGCGACTCGATGACCGAGGTTTGCTCTTCAGTGGCGGTGGCCACCGACTGGTTCATCCCATCAATTTCGCCGATGCGCTCGGTCACGCTGCTCAGGCGTGCACCGGCCTGGTTGGCGATCTCTACGCTCTCTTCGCTGTAACGCTGGCTTTCGGTCATGGTGGTGACCGACTCGCGGGAGCCGACCTGCAGCTCTTCGATCATTTTTTCTATCTCCTGCGCTGACTCCTGGGTGCGATGAGCCAGGTTGCGCACTTCATCGGCGACTACGGCAAAGCCGCGGCCCGCTTCACCAGCGCGCGCGGCTTCGATAGCAGCGTTGAGTGCCAGCAGGTTGGTTTGCTGCGAGATACTTTTGATTACCTCAAGAATCTGGCCGATGTTCACCGTTTTGCTGTTGAGGGTCTCGATATTGCTGCAGGAGGCGCTGATTTTGCCTGACAGCTCATTCATCGCGATGATGGTTTTTTCGACCACGATGCGGCCGTCTTCTGCCAAATGGCGTGCGTCGGAGGCTTGATTCGAGGCGTCGGCAGCGTTGCGTGCGATCTCTTGGGCCGCAGCGCCTAACTCGTTGATTGCCGCTGCCACGCTGTTGGTGCGGCTGGCCTGCTCGTCTGAGTTAATCATCGATGAGTTTGAGGCGCCGACCACTAACTTAGCCACTTCATTAACCTGGCGGGTGGCGGACGACACCTCGCGGATCGAGCTGTGGATGCGCTCGACAAACTGGTTGAATGCCGTAGCCAGGCGGCCGAACTCGTCATTGGCCTGAATGGTCAAGCGCTTGGTCAGGTCGCCTTCGCCCTGAGCGATATCCTCCATGGCTTTACCCATCACATTCAATGGTTGCATCAATACACTGATCAGCATGCTCAGCAGCAACATGATCAGCACCACCGCGATAACGGTGGCGATGATGGCTGATGTACGGAACTCGCTGAGCACTGCATAGGCCTTGGCTTTATCGATGGACAGGCCGACATGCCAGTTCACTGAAGGCAGGCCCTTGACCGGGGCAAAGGTGAAGATTCGGGTTTCGCCATTGAGCTCTGCTTCGCTGACCTCGCCGCTGATCCGTGGGGTGTTTTGCGGATAGACCTCGCTGAGGTTTTTCATCACTTGTGATTTGTCCGGGTGGACCAAGATCTTGCCATCGGCGCTGATCAGAAAGGCATAACCCATCCCAGCAAAGTCCAGCGAGTTGATGATTTCAACAAGGGTGTTGAGGCTCAGGTCGCCGCCTACAACCCCAGCCCCTTTGGCGGGCGTGGCAACGGTAATGATCAGCTCGCCGGAGACAGCGTCAACGAAGGGTTCGGTGAGAGTGGTATCGCCAGCACTCAAGGTATTTATGTACCAGGGGCGAGTGCGCGCATCGAAATCAGCAGACATCTGCGCGTCTGGGCGCATAAAAAAGCTGCCGTCTTGGGTGGCGAGATAGGTGAAAGAGAAGGTCGAATTCAGCGCTTTCTGCTCTAGAAGTTTGGTCACGCGATCTTCGCTGCTGTCGTTGGCGATCGATTGTGCCGTGCTTTCCACCAGAAGGGTGCGTCCTGACAGCCAGTTGGAAATGTTGCTCGCCGTAACGTTGCCCATTTCGTGCAGATAGCTTTCCAGGTCATCACGGATGGCGTTGCGTTGCAGGTAATCGTTGTACAAAGTGAACAGGGAAAAGGCCGCGATCACCACCAGTGAGGCGGCGAGCAGAATTTTATGGCTGAATTTAAGGTTGTTGGTCATGGCTTCTTGCGTCCGGTAAGTTCTAGCATCAGTCTTGGCTGATGTAAGGCAATTGCACCGCCAACGGTGAGGCGATGCTGGCTATGTCGGCCTAGTAGCAGTAAAGCTTTAACCGCGGAGATAACAAGATGGTGCAAGCCGATCAGTTTATTGTGGGGGCCGACCCTGAGGGGGTGTCTGTGGGGCAGGCGCTGCGTCTGGCTAACCGACACGGGTTGATCGCAGGTGCTACAGGCACCGGGAAAACGGTGACCTTGCAGCGCCTCATTGAAGCCTTCAGCGATGCCGGCGTGGCGGTGTTCGCCGCCGATGTGAAAGGTGATCTCTGTGGCCTAGGGGCCGCCGGTACGCCGCAAGGCAAGGTGGCTGAACGGATTGCCAGCATGCCTTGGCTTAACCACCAGCCGATGGCTTACCCGGTCACCCTGTGGGATGTTCACGGTCAAAGCGGCCATCCGCTGCGCACCACATTGAGTGAAATGGGGCCTTTGCTGTTGGGCGCATTGCTAGAGCTCACCGAGAGCCAGCAGGCCGCACTGTATGCCGCGTTTAAAGTGGCGGATCGCGAAGGGTTGCTGCTGCTTGATTTGAAAGACCTTAAGGCGTTGCTGGCGCACCTGAAAAGCCATCCCGAGGTGCTCGGCCACGACAGCGCGTTGTTCACGAACACCTCATCGCAGGCCCTGCTGCGTAAGTTAGCGGGCCTTGAGCAGCAAGGCGCTGATGCGCTGTTTGGTGAGCCAGCCTTGCAGCTGGAAGACATTCTGCACCCGGACCGCGATGGTCGCGGCCGCATTCACCTGCTCGATGCCAGTCGCCTGGTGCATGAGGCACCGAAGGTCTATGCAACCTTCCTGCTCTGGTTGCTGGCCGAGTTGTTCGAGCAGCTGCCGGAGCGCGGTGATGCCGACAAACCTTTGCTGGCGCTGTTCTTCGACGAAGCGCACTTGCTGTTTGCCGATACCCCGAAGGCCTTGCAGGAGCGACTGGAGCAAGTGGTACGACTGATTCGCTCAAAAGGCGTGGGCGTGTATTTTGTCACCCAGTCGCCCGGCGATTTGCCGGATGATGTGTTGGCGCAGCTCGGTCTGCGTATCCAGCACGGCCTACGCGCGTTCACCGCCAAAGAGCAGAAGTCGCTGCGCGCGGTGGCCGATGGTTTCCGGCCGAACCCGGCCATCAATACGCTGACGGTACTCACCGAGCTGGGTATCGGGGAAGCTCTGGTGGGCACGTTGGAAGCCAAAGGTACGCCGGCCATGGTGCAGCGGGTGGCGGTTGCGCCGCCGCAGTCGCGTATTGGCCCGTTGAGTGAGGCCGAGCGCGCCGTCTTGATTCAGCAATCGCCTTTGCGGGGGCGCTACGATAAGCAAATCGATCGTGAGTCGGCGTATGAGTTATTGACTGCCCGCGCTGAGCAGGCTGCGCAACAGGCAGAGCAAAGCAAGCCAAGCGTTACCGGTAAGAAGGCTGAGGCCGGCGGCGGTATTGGCGGCGCGGCCGGTGAGCTGCTCGGCGGTTTGGCCAGTCAGGTCATGAAAACAGCCATGCGCCAGGCCGCCAATCAAATTGGCCGGCAACTGGTGCGTGGTTTGTTGGGGTCGCTGATGGGGGGTAAGGGGCGTTGAGCCAGCGACCATCCCACTTAGGGATGGTCGCATGTACGGCTAACAAGGCAGCGAGCGTCAGCTTGATGCGGCTTCTGCCTTGGTTTGTAGCTCTTTCTCGATTTTTTCCAGCTCTTTGTCAAACGCTTGGTCGAGAAGGTTAGCCTTCTTGCGCCATGGCTTGCGCTCGGGATCCGGTTGAGCGGCGTAGGTAATCACTTCCCCGCCGTAAACATCCTTGTAACGCTGCGCCTGGCGCTCGAGTTCGGCGCGCAGTTCGTCTTTCGTCACGTAGTTACCCATGGTCTTGAACAGGATATTGGCTGGATGCCAGGCATATGACCTAGGCACCTGAGACGGCCAAACAGTTTTAGCTCACGCATTTATTGAGCATGGCGAATAGTTTCAATGACTATTGCCGCGCTGGTTTGCCCTTTAATTGTGTATTACCTGAACGAATTGTCAGGTTTGTTAAAGGGCTAATTAGGTTGCGCCCAGCAATTATGGCGAAGCCAAGTTAAATGTCCAGCCTGCTTAATTGGCAGGTTGTAGACCGTAGCGTTGCAAAATGGTTGCAAGCTGGCCGTTATTGCGTAGCGTACCCAGCCCGCGATTGAATGCCTGAAACTGCGCTGGGCTGACCTTCTTGCGGGAAAAACCAATGCCGTATGAAATTGACGTCAAATGCCCGGCGTTGCGCAGCGCGTAGAGATATTCATGCTCAATCAAATGCCGGGCAACATCGCGGTTAAGCACCACAACACCTTGGTCACCAAAACGCCCAGCATTGAGCATCAACAACAGCCGATGGTTATTGGTCACCAGTTTAACCTCGACATCCGGTGTGTTCTTCAGGCTTTCCTGTAGTACGAATGAGGTGCCTGACGGGCCATACACGCCGACCTGGTGGCCGCCTAAATCCTCTGGTTGGCGGTAATGGAAGTTATTCGAGCGCAGGGTGTAGAAGTCGTAACCGGAGGTCACCAGCATGGGCGTAATCAGAAATGCCTGATGCCGCTCAGGTGATTGAATTACGGTGAAGATACCGTCTACTTCGCCATCTTCGGCCTGCTGCAGCGCGCGGCGCCAAGGCAATACTTCAATACGGCAGCGCCACTGCAAGAGTAGGCATGTGGCGTTAACTATTTCAGGCAGCGCGCCACTGGCAATTGCACCGCGCGAATAACTGAAGGGTGGGAACTCCTCGGTTACAAAGTGCAGGTTCTCGGCCGCTGAGTTACTGGCCGCAATGAAGACCGTCAGTGCGAACAGTGCATGGCGTAACAACACGACTTAATCCTTTAGTTGCGATGAACGCTTGTAGGCGCTGCATGATCGGAGTGTGGCTAATTGGCCTGCGCGGTGCTCGTTATTATTAGCCTTGTGTCAGCGTATTTGCCTAGTAGCTGTTTGCGCAGGTTGGCGTGCATGCAGGTTGTGCTCAAAGCACCTTGCGTCTCCAGTGCGGCGCCCGGCTGTTCGGTAATACCTTGCAAACTCTATGCAATTGAGTAAACCGGCGTGCCTCCCTACATTTGCGCCCGCAGCGGTGAGACCTCTGCACGGTTGATTAGCTGGGTTGCTCAATCATGGCGATGGTCACTGGGCCGCGGCCGCCAATCAGGCCGCTAACGGCTGTTACGGAGAGTGTTATGCGTAAGTCGATGCAAATGGGTGGGCTGGGGCTGTTGCTGATAGGCCTGGTTGGTTGCGAGGCGGCTGAGCAAACAGCGCAAAAGCTGGCTGAAAAAGCCGAGCAAGCGGTTGTGGATGTTGCCCGCGAGGCGGTTGATGAGACCGTGAAAGAGTTCAACAAGCAGGTGGACGAGGTGCAGCAGTCAACCAATGAGTGGCTGGGTAAACCCGCTGAAGAAGCACAAGCGCAGCCCGAGCAGCCGCAGGCGGAACCGGATGGCCAGGCTGCGGCGGAGTCTATCGAGACCTGAGTCGAGGGTTTAGGGCATTTCCTGCAGCGCCTTGCAGCTGGCGCCGTAGTTCTGCTGGCAAGCGCTGGTGAACAGACGCCGGGCCTGATTGGCGTCAAGTGGTACGCCTTGTTCGCCGCGCAGGTAGAGGTTGCCGAGGATGTGCTGGGCCATCGGGTTGCCGCCGGCGGCAGACTGGTTGAGGTATTTGAGCATCTGTTGCGGGTTGTTGAAGTCCGGGTTGTCGCGGCCGGTATACAGGTAGGCCAAGCTGACGGCAGCCATGGCGTGGCCTTTGTCAGCGGCGAGCTTCCACCAGTACTCGGCCTGTTTGAGGTCCTTATTCGGCTTGCCGACGAAGTACAGGCTCCCGAGCTGGAACTGGCTGTCGAGATCACCTCGGTTGGCCTGGCTGCGCATGTTGGCCTCGGCGGCGCTGTTCTCGCGGGGGGGATCGGCTTGCTGGGCGGGCTGTTCGGTCTGGCTTTGCTGCGGTTGGCTGGCACAGCCGCCCAGCAGCAGGCCTGCACAGAGCAGTAACAACAGTGGGCGATGGCGTAGTGGCGCAATAGTCATGCGAATTGCTGCTCCCTTGAGTTGGCGTTGAGCGTGAAGTCGATCCTGTGGCGGGTACACACAAGACTACAGGCAAGCTGGCAAGTTGCGCGGCGGTCGAGCTGCCGGCTGCGTTGATCGTCCTTCGCGGGTTGCAGAATCCATATCAGTTTGTCGCCTGCAGCGTTTCGCCCGCGCGGCAGAGCTGCGATTCTTGGTCATCTCGCGTCTCTCCATGCATCCAGATCTTCGAGGTATTCATGCAGATCAGCTCCAACTTCGACAGCGGCAATATCGAGGTCATCGACGCCAGCAACCCGCAGCAGATGCTGCTGGCGATTCGTGCGGATCTTAACAGTGGGCATTTCCAGTGGTTCCATTTCAAGGTTGAAGGCTTGCAGCCTGGTCAGCCTTACGGCTTTAGCCTGGGTAATGCCGGGCAGTCGTCTTACAAGAATGCCTGGAGCGGTTACCACGCTGTTGCCTCTTACGATCAGCGCGACTGGTTTCGGGTGCCCAGCCGCTTTGAAGAGGGCGCGCTGAAGTTCAACATCGAACCGCAGCACGGGCAGATCTGGTTCGCCTATTTCGAGCCCTACAGCCGCGAGCGTCATAGCCAGTTGATCGAGGATGCGCAGCGTTTGGCGGGCGCCGAGCTGTTTGCCACGGGCAAGAGCATCGAGGGTCGGCCGATCGAGTTGTTGCGCATCAGCCGCAACCCGCAGGCGCAGCGCAAGATCTGGCTGATCGCCCAGCAGCATCCCGGTGAGCATATGGCTGAGTGGTTTATGCAGGGGCTGCTCGAGCGTCTGCAGCGGCGCGATGATGCCGAGCTGAATGCCCTACTGGAGAAGGCCGATCTGTACCTGGTGCCGAACATGAATCCGGACGGTGCCTTCCGTGGCCATCTGCGCACCAACGTTGCCGGCCGCGACCTTAATCGCGCCTGGCAGTCGGCCAGCGAAGCGGACAGCCCCGAGGTGTATTTCGTCCAGCAGCAGATGCGCGCGGTGGGCGTTGACCTGTTTCTGGATATCCACGGCGACGAGGAAATCCCTCACGTGTTTACTGCTGGTTGCGAAGGTAATCCGGGCTACAGCCCGCGCCTTGAGCGATTGGAAAACCAGTTCCGCCAGTTGCTGATCGATAACGGCGCCGAGTTTCAGACTGCCTTTGGCTACCCGCGCGACGAGCCGGGCCAGGCCAACACCACCCTGGCCTGCAATGCAGTGGGCATGGAATTCGATTGTTTGGCGTTCACCATCGAAATGCCGTTCAAGGACCATGATGATCGACCCAATCCGCACACCGGCTGGAATGGCGAACGTTCGATGCAGCTGGGCAAGGATGTGCTCAGCGTTGCGGCGGCGATGGTCGGGCAGCTGCGCGAGTAGCGCTGCGCCTTGTACCTAGCCCGGATTACCTCCGGGCTAGGTTAGGGCAGGGGTTAGCCGCGGTAGTAACGCTGCGGCACAAACGGGGTCTTGGCCACTTTCATCGCTACACGTTTGCCGCGCACCATGGCCCAGACCTCGGTATCCAGAGCGATATGGCTGCTCTGCAGGTAACCCATGGCGACTGGTGCGGCCAGGGTTGGGCCAAAGCCGCCGCTGCATACGCTGCCAATGACGGTGCCGTCAGCATCGACGATTTCCGCGCCTTCGCGCACGGGTACACGTTCCTGCGGCAGCAGGCCGACGCGCTTGCTGGTCACGCCTTCTTGCTGTTGGGCGAAGATGCGCGCTGCACCCGGGAAGCCACCCGCACGGGCGCCATCGGCACGGCGTACTTTGGAAATAGCCCACAACAGGCTGGCTTCGATCGGCGTGGTGCTGGTGCTCATGTCGTGGCCATACAGGCACAGGCCCGCTTCCAGGCGCAGCGAGTCGCGCGCGCCGAGGCCGATAGCGGCCACTTCTGGTTCGGCCAGCAGGCTGCGTGCGAGCATTTCAGCGTGCTCAGCGGGCACCGAAATTTCGAAGCCGTCTTCGCCGGTGTAACCGGAACGGCTGACGTAGCAGTCCACTCCCAGCAGGCGCACGGGCGCGAATTGCATAAAGGTCATCTTGGCAACGATGGGCGCTAGGCGCGCCAGCACATCGACGGCCTTCGGGCCCTGCAAGGCCAACAGTGCGCGGGCTTCGAACAGGCTCTCAATCTGGCACTGGCTGCCAATCTGCTGGTGCAGGTGGGCCAGGTCTTGGTGCTTACAGCCGGCGTTGACCACCAGAAACAGGGTGTCGTCACCCAAGTTGGCGACCATCAGGTCGTCGAGAATGCCGCCGTTTTCATCGGTGAACATGGCGTAGCGCTGCATGCCCACGGGCAGGTCGATGATGTCCACCGGCACCAGGGTTTCCAGGGCTTTGGCGGCATTCGCGCCGCGCAGGACGATTTGGCCCATGTGCGACACATCGAACAGGCCGGCCGCGTCGCGGGTGTGCAGGTGTTCTTTCATCACCCCCAGCGGGTATTGCACCGGCATGTCATAGCCGGCGAACGGCACCATGCGTGCGCCCAGTTCGAGATGCAGAGCGTGGAGCGGGGTTTTTGCCAGGGTTTCAGTGGTCATGCAGTTCTCCATGTTTGTATAAATCGCTTTTGTAGGAGCGAGGGGGACGCCTGGTTCTTGCTCGCGATTTGTTGCGAAAAGCATCGCGAGCAGGCTCGCTCCTACAGGGTTGTATGGTTGTTGGCGTTAGCACTCGACAATATTGACGGCCAGACCGCCGCGAGCGGTTTCCTTGTATTTGTTGTTCATGTCGGCGCCGGTCTGGCGCATGGTGCGGATCACTTTATCCAGCGAAACGAAGTGCTGGCCGTCGCCGCGCAGGGCCATGCGTGCGGCGTTGATCGCCTTTACCGAGCCCATGGCGTTGCGTTCGATGCACGGCACTTGCACCAGGCCGCCGATGGGGTCGCAGGTCAGGCCGAGGTTGTGTTCCATGCCGATTTCGGCGGCGTTCTCCACCTGATTGACGCTGCCGCCGAGCACTTCGCACAAGGCACCCGCAGCCATCGAACAGGCCACGCCGACCTCGCCCTGGCAACCGACTTCGGCACCGGAAATCGAGGCGTTTTCTTTATAGAGGATGCCGATGGCGGCGGCGGTGAGCAGAAAGCGCACCACGCCGTCGTCGTTGGCACCGGGGATAAAGCGGCTGTAGTAATGCAGCACCGCCGGCACGATACCGGCCGCGCCATTGGTGGGGGCAGTGACCACGCGGCCGCCGCTAGCGTTTTCCTCGTTCACCGCCAGGGCGTAGAGGTTGACCCAGTCGAGCACGCTCAAGGCATCACGCAGGCTGGCTTCCGGGTGCTGGCAGAGTTGGCGGTGCAGGGCGGCAGCGCGGCGTTTGACCTTGAGGCCGCCGGGCATGATGCCTTCGGTGCGGCAGCCGGCGCTGACGCAGTCCTGCATCACCTGCCAAATCTGCAGCAGGCGCGCGCGGGTTTCGGCTTCCGGCCGCCAGGCTGCTTCGTTGGCCAGCATCACCTGGCTTATCGTCAGGCTGTGTTCGGCGCACTGGGCCAGTAACTGTTTAGCGGTGGTGAAGGGGTACTGCAGCTCCGTGCTGTCGAGGGCGATGCGGTCGGCCCCGGCGGCCTGTTCGTCGACGACAAAGCCGCCACCGACCGAATAGTACTCACGCGAGCGGATCTGCAGACCATTGGCGTCGAAGGCGCGGAAGATCATGCCGTTGGGGTGAAACGCCAGCGGTTTACGGATCATCGCTAGGTGCTGTTTTTCCACAAAGCTAATGGGCTTTTCACCGAGCAATCGCAGTTCACCGCTGCTGCGGATCTGCGCCAGGCGCGCCGGCACTGAGGCGGTGTCTACCCGATCGGGTTGTTCACCTTCCAGGCCCAGCAGCACTGCCGTGTCGCTGCCATGGCCTTTGCCGGTTGCGCCCAGCGAGCCGTATAGCTCGACCTTGATGCTCGCGGTGCTGGCCAACAGATCATCACGGCGCAGGCCTTCGGCGAAGCGTCCGGCGGCCAGCATCGGCCCGACCGTGTGCGAACTGGAGGGGCCGATACCGATTTTGAACAGGTCAAATACGCTAAGTGACATGTGTTGCTCCGGGGTGCGCCATTGCCCTATCGCCAGCCTCGGTTCGGAATGACTCGGGGATTCACGCCGTTCGTACCTGCAGCTTAGATCTCTACTCAAGCTGCGCGGCCAAAGACGTCTGGATCAGGCTTGTTATTTTTGTGGGTGCAGCTAACCCGTCTCGGCTAGAGGTGAGTCGAAATTCTTGGGTTGAACCGACCTTGTAGCCCGGATGAAATCCGGGGAAGTTTTCGCAAGCTTCCCGGATTTCGTCCGGGCTACGGTTGCCGCTCACCTTCGGGGTCAGCGGCATAGGCACTTTTACGCGTCCTGATACGCCTCGATGGACGGGCAGGCGCAGATCAGGTTGCGATCGCCAAACACGTTGTCCACGCGGCCGACCGGCGGCCAGTACTTGGCCTCGATCAGGCTGGCCAGCGGGTACACCGCTTGCTCGCGGCTGTAGGCGTGAGTCCATTCGCCGACCAGTTCCAAGGCAGTGTGCGGGGCGTTTTTCAGCGGGTTGTCGTTGGCATCCAGCTGACCGGCTTCCACCGCGCGAATCTCGTTGCGGATGGCGATCATGGCGTCGCAGAAGCGGTCCAGCTCTTCTTTGGATTCGCTTTCGGTCGGCTCGATCATCAGGGTGCCGGCGACCGGGAAGGACATGGTCGGTGCGTGGAAACCGAAGTCGATCAGGCGCTTGGCCACATCGTCAACGCTGATGCCACTGCTGTCTTTGATCGGGCGGATATCCAGAATGCACTCGTGCGCCACCAGGCCGTTGCTGCCCGAGTACAGCACGGGGTAGTGCTCTTCCAGGCGGCGGGCGATGTAGTTGGCGTTGAGAATGGCCATTTGCGAGGCGCGCTTGAGGCCTTCGCCGCCCATCATGCTGATGTACATCCAGGTGATCGGCAGAATGCTGGCGCTGCCGAACGGCGCGGCGCTGACGGCACCCTCTTTACGGGCCATGTGGCCGTGGCCGGGCAGGAAGGGGATCAGGTGTTCCTTCACGCCAATTGGGCCAACACCTGGACCGCCACCGCCGTGCGGGATGCAGAAGGTTTTGTGCAGGTTCAGGTGCGACACGTCGCCGCCGAACTGACCCGGTGCGCACAGGCCGACCATGGCGTTCATGTTGGCGCCGTCGATGTACACCTGACCGCCGTTGTCGTGAATGATCTGGCAGATTTCGCGGATGCCTTCCTCAAACACGCCGTGGGTCGACGGGTAGGTGATCATGATCGCGGCGAGGCGCTCTTTGTGCTCTTCGGCCTTGGCCTTGAGGTCGGCGATGTCGACGTTGCCGCTGCTGTCGCAGGCGGTTACCACCACGCGCATGCCGACCATGCTGGCGGTGGCCGGGTTGGTGCCGTGGGCTGATTGCGGGATCAGGCAGATGTCGCGCTGATCATCGCCACGGCTCAGGTGATAGGCACGAATAGCCATCAGACCGGCGTACTCACCTTGCGAGCCGGCGTTCGGCTGCAGGGAAATGCCGTCGTAACCGGTGGCCGCGCAGAGCATGACTTCCAGTTCAGTGGTCAGCTGGCTGTAACCCTGGCTCTGCTCGGCCGGGGCGAAGGGGTGAAGGTTGCCGAATTCGGCCCAGGTCACCGGGATCATTTCGCTGGCAGCGTTGAGCTTCATGGTGCACGAGCCCAGCGGGATCATGCTGCGGTCCAGCGCCAGGTCCTTGTCGGCCAGCTTGCGCAGGTAGCGCATCAGCTCGGTTTCGCTGTGGTAGCGGTTGAACACCGGGTGGCTGAGGATTTCCGATTCGCGCAGCAGGCCTTGCGGCAGTTGGGCGGTTACGCCGGTCGCCAGTTCAGCGAAGGCTGGTACAGGCTTGCCGTCGGCGAAGACTGCCAGCAGGGCTTCAACGGCCGCTTGATCGGTGGTTTCGTCGAGGGACAGGCCCAGACGCTCGCCGTCGATTTCACGCAGGTTGATCCCAGCCTTGCGCGCAGCAGCGTGCAGGGCAGCGGTCTTGCCGCCAGTGGCCAGGGTCAGGGTGTCGAAGAAGAATTCCTGTTCAACGCTGTAACCCAGCGCGCGCAGGCCCTTGGCCAGAATCGCGGTGAATTGGTGCGTGCGCTGGGCGATCTGGGTCAGGCCTTTCGGACCGTGGTAGACGGCGTACATGCTGGCGATGTTGGCCAGCAGCACTTGCGCGGTGCAGATGTTACTGGTGGCCTTCTCGCGGCGGATGTGTTGCTCGCGGGTTTGCATGGCCAGGCGCAGGGCCGGCTTGCCGAAGCGGTCAATGGACATGCCGACCAGACGGCCTGGCATGTCGCGCTTGAATGCATCACGGGTGGCGAAGTAGGCGGCGTGTGGGCCACCGAAGCCCAGCGGCACACCGAAACGCTGCGCGCTGCCCAGGGCCACGTCGGCACCGAATTCGCCCGGCGGAGTGAGCAGGGTAAGGGCCAGCAGGTCAGCGGCCACGGCCACCAGCGCATTGGCGGCGTGGAAGCGCTCAACCAGTTCGCGGTAGTCGAAGATGTCGCCATTGCTCGCCGGGTACTGCAGCAGCGCGCCGAAGTAGGCGCTAGCGTCGGTAATCGCGGCTTCGTCGCCGATCACCACTTCAATGCCCAGCGGCTCGGCACGGGTGCGCAGCACGTCGAGGGTTTGCGGGTGGCAGTGCTGGGAAGCGAAGAAAGCGTTGCTGGCCTTGTTCTTCGACAGGCGCTTGCAGAAGGTCATGGCCTCGGCTGCGGCGGTGGCTTCGTCCAGCAGGGAGGCGTTGGCGATCTGCATACCGGTAAGGTCGCTGATCAGCGTCTGGAAGTTCAGCAGGGATTCCAGGCGGCCCTGGGAAATTTCTGGCTGATACGGGGTGTAGGCGGTGTACCAAGCTGGGTTTTCCAGCAGGTTGCGCAGGATCGGGCTCGGCGTGTGGGTGCCGTAGTAGCCTTGGCCGATGTAGGTTTTGAACTGCTGGTTTTTGCCAGCTATCGCTTTGATCTTGGCCAGGGCGTCGGCTTCCGATAGGCCCGGCTGTGCGCCGAGGATGCTGGTGCCTTTGATGCTCTCGGGGATGACGTTATCGGTCAGCGCGTCGATGCTGGCGTAGCCGAGCAGTTCGAGCATGGCCGCAGTGTCTGCGTCACGTGGGCCGATGTGGCGGGCGATAAATTCGTTCTGGGTGGTCAGCTTGGTCATCACACTCTCTCAGGCGTCAGCATTGGCGTTGAGCAGGCGCTCGTAGGCGGCCTGGTCGAGCAGGTCGGCTACCGCGCTGGCATTGGCCGGACGGAAACGGAAGAACCAACCCTTGCCCAGGGGATCTTCGTTGACCAGCTCAGGGCTGGATTCTAGCTCGGCATTGACCTCAACCACCTCACCGTCCAGCGGCATGGCGATATTGCTCGCCGCTTTTACCGATTCCAGCACGGCCACTTCGTCACCCTCAGCGTAGCTCTGGGCTTCCGGCAGCTGAACGAATACCACGTCACCCAGGGCTTCCTGGGCATAGGCGGTGATGCCCACGGTAACCAGGCCATCGGCATCCTGACGCAGCCATTCGTGCTCAACGGTAAAACGCAATTCGCTCATGTGAACTCCTCAAAGGATGACTCGCCCTTTCTAGCGGGGGCGATGTGCTGGGACGCTCGTGCCGGGCAGCGAGCAGAAATATAAAAAACATTAGCAAACTAGGTGCCATTCTATTTTTTATCAATAAAAACAATGACTTATATAGTTTCAGTGCTGACTGTTATAACGCGCTTGTAGTGATTTCGATACGGTCCGGCGTGGTTTGTCCGTCAACCATCTGGCAAAGGCCACAGAGTCAGAGGTTGAGCGGTTTTGTAGCGTTTTCATTACGATGTATTTGATCCGATACGGCTGGCGCTCAATGCCGCGGTTTATGCGGGTGCTGATGTGCGCGCAAGGTTTGAGCTGCAACGTCCGCGCTGCCAATACTCGCAATAAGAGGCCAGCCATTCACCCGCGCTATAAAGCGCCATTGAAAAGGCTCATGGGGCTGCTAGGGATCAGCGTGCTAGAGGTGTATTCACTCTTTCGGCTGACAGGGCAAATACCTCTTTCGGGCGCTTATCCCGTGTAAGGCGGCTGGGTAGCGTGGGGCCTCACACGAAACCCGCTTTCCAGGAGAGCCGCATGAGAACAACAACAAGACATGCCATCTTCCAGCCCAGCGTTTTGGCGGTTGCCATCGCTGTTGGCTGTGTCGCGCCTGTCCAGGCCGTAACGTTTAATTTTGGCGAGGTCGAAGCGCAGTTCGACTCATCCCTTTCGGTGGGCGCCAGCTGGGCGGTGCGCGAGGCTGACCGCGATTTTATTTCCACCGCCAGCGGTGGGCAGGCGTCTTCGCGTACCTCTGACGATGGCCGTCTGAACTTTGAAAAGGGCAAAACCTTCTCGAAAATCTTCAAGGGCATTCACGACCTGGAATTGAAGTACGGCGATACCGGCGTGTTTATTCGCGGCAAATATTGGTACGACTTTGAAACCAAGGATGAAGGCCGCGAGTTCTACGACATTCAAGACAACAACCGCAAAACGGCGGCGCAGTCTTCGGGGGCGCAAATTCTCGATGCCTTCATCTACCACAACTACAACCTGGGCAGCCTGCCGGGCAGTGTGCGGGTCGGTAAGCAGGTGGTCAGCTGGGGCGAAAGCACCTTTATCGGTAACAGCATCAACTCCATCAACCCCGTGGACGTGGCCGCGTTTCGCCGCCCGGGTGCCGAGATCAAGGAAGGCCTGATTCCGGTCAACATGCTCTACGTCTCGCAGAGCCTGACCGACACCCTGAGCATGGAGGCGTTTTATCAGCTGGAGTGGGACCAGACCGTGGTGGATAACTGCGGCACCTTCTTCTCGACTGCCGATGTTTTGGCCGACGGTTGTGAAGACCGCCTGGCCGTGCTGGGCCCAGATCTGCCGCCGGGCGTGTCGAACAACGCTTTTGTTGATAACGCTTACATCCCGCGCGCCGGTGATCGTGATGCGCGCGACAGCGGCCAGTACGGCATTGCGTTGCGCTGGTTCGCCGAGTCGCTGAATGACACCGAATTCGGTGCCTATGCCATGAATTACCACAGCCGTGGCCCGGTGTTCAGCACCATCCGCACCACCACACCAAACTTTACGAGCTTTATTCCGGGTGCGCCGAACGCCCGTTATTTTATTGAGTACCCCGAGGACATCCGCCTGTATGGCCTGAGCTTCCAGACCAACGTCGGCGGCACAGCACTCTCCGGTGAGGTGAGCTACCGGCCAAACATGCCGCTGCAGATCAATTCCACAGACCTGTCATTCGGTGCGCTGGGGCTGCCGTTCAACCCGATTTTCGAGAGTGGCCACGCGCAAAACGTTGCCGGTGCCGACCTGCATGGCTATGACCGCCGCGCTGTCACTCAGGCGCAGATGTCCGCTGTGCACTTTGTTGATCGCGTGCTGGGGGCCAGCCGCCTGACCCTGGTGGGAGAGGTGGGCTACAACCACGTTGCCGGCATCAGCGACGACGTTGGCGAACTGCGCTTTGGTCGTGACCCGATCTACGGGCCGGGTGAATACAGCGCGCCAGGTGTCTGTGCCGCCTTTAACGCCGCCAATCCAGATGAATGCCAAGGCGAAGGCTTTTTCACCTCGACCTCTTGGGGTTATCGCATGCGCGCCAGCCTGGACTACAGCAACATATTTGCCGGGGTCAATCTCTCGCCCAGCGTGGCCTGGTCGCATGACGTGGACGGTTATGGGCCCAACTTCAGTGAGGGCAACAAGGCCATCAGCATTGGCCTGAACGCCGACTACCAGAACACCTACAACGCCAGCCTGAGTTACACCGATTTTTTCGGGGGTGACTACAACACGACCACTGACCGCGACTTTGTTGCCCTCAGTTTCGGTGTGAACTTCTGATCAACGCAGTGCAAAAGGATCCGTACACCATGAAAAATACAAGAATCCTCCAAGCTGGAGCGCTGGTGCTGACCTTGCTCGCCAGCGGCGTGATGGCGGACGTCTCTGAGCAAGAGGCCGCGCAACTGGGCGCCAGCCTGACGCCGTTGGGCGGCGAAATGGCCGGCAATGCCGATGGCAGCATCCCTGCCTGGAGTGGCGGTCTGTCGACCAGCGCCGCAGCGGTCGATGCCAAGGGCTTTTTGGCTGACCCGTATGCCAGCGAACAACCGCTGTTCACCATCACCGCCGCCAATGCGGCGCAATACAAGGACAAACTCTCGGCTGGGCAGATGGCCATGCTGCAGCGCTACCCGGACACCTACAAAATTCCGGTCTACCCCACCCACCGCAGCACCGCTGTGCCCGCAGCGATTGATGAGGCGGCCAAGCTCAGTGCGCTCAATACCACCGCTGTGGACGGCGGTAACGGCCTACAAAACTTCAATGCCAGCCGTTACTACGCCTTCCCCATTCCCAAGGCAGGCGTTGAAGTGGTGTGGAACCACGTCACCCGCTACCGCGGTGGTAACACCCGGCGCGTGGTGACTCAGGCCACGCCGCAGACCAACGGCTCTTACAGCCTGGTGAAGTTCGAGGATGAGGTGGCCTTCCCGGCCAATATGCCGGACCTCGATCCGGCCAAGGGCAATAACATCCTGCTGTATTTCAAGCAGCGGGTAACGGCTCCTTCGCGCCTGGCCGGTAACGTGCTGCTGGTGCATGAAACCATCGACCAAGTGAAAGAGCCGCGCCTGGCGTGGATCTACAACGCCGGTCAGCGCCGCGTGCGCCGTGCGCCGCAGGTGGCCTACGACGGGCCTGGCACCGCTGCTGACGGTATGCGCACCGCAGACAACTTCGACATGTTCTCCGGCGCGCCGGACCGTTACGACTGGCAGCTGGTCGGCAAGAAGGAAATGTACATCCCCTACAACAGCTACAAGCTGGACTCACCGTCGTTGAAATACGACGACGTGATCAAGGCCGGGCATATCAACCAGGACCTGACCCGCTATGAGCTGCATCGGGTGTGGGAAGTGGTGGCCACGCTGAAGAGTGGTGAACGGCACATTTACGCCAAGCGGCACATGTATGTGGACGAAGACAGCTGGCAGATCGCCCTGGTTGATCACTATGACGGTCGCGGCCAACTCTGGCGTGTTGCCGAAGGCCATGCGCAGCACTACTTCAACCATCAGGTGCCGGGCTACACCCTTGAGGCGCTGTATGACCTGGTTGCAGGGCGTTACTTGGCATTGGGCATGAAGAACGAAGAAAAATCCGCCTACACCTTCGGCTTCAAAGCATCGGCAGCGGACTACACACCAGCGGCCCTGCGCAGCTCCGGCGTGCGTTAAACCGCTCGGTAACAGCTGTTACTCCGTGTTTAGGCGACCCTCGGGTCGCCTTTTTTATCGCCGTGCATCACCTGCAGTGATAGAGCTGTGAGCCTCAGGCATTGAGGTTTAGCCTGCTTCAATTCGGTTCCCGCACAACAATAAAACGAGCCGCCATGAACGCATTAGCGCCCGTTTCGCTGAGCGTTGCAGCGCCCTCCTGCGGCAACGTCAAGCGTCCACCGCCCGGGCATATTCCGCGTATAGCCCTGCAACAACGTCTGCTCGGCGCAGAGTGCCGGCTGCGCCTGTTAATCGCGCCTGCTGGCTTTGGTAAAACCGTGTTGTTGGCCGACTGCGCCCGTGAATGCCCGGCATGCAGCCACGTGCTCTGGCTGAACTGCACCGCTGACGGCATGCACCTCGAGCAACTGGTTCAGCAACTGGGCAAGTTGTTGGAGTACCCCACCGCACGGACGCCTGGCGACATAGTTGCGGCGCTGTCGCAGGAGTCGCGCCGGCTATGGATCATGCTCAATGATTACCCGGCATTGCCGGATAGCGCCCTGGATGACTTTCTCAATCAACTGCTCGCGGTGACGCCAGCGAGCGTTTGTTGGTGGTTGGGCGGACGTCGTCGTCCGGCCTGCAACCTGTCGCGTTTGCTGCTGGAGGGCGAGCTGCTTGAACTGGGCGTGACGGACCTGTCTTTTACCGAAGCCGAAGTTGCCGCTTGGCTGCAGCAGCTGGACCCCACCCGCAGCGCTTGGGCGCATGAACTGCACACACTTACCGCCGGCTGGCCGGCCGCCTTGCGCTTGCGCCTCTTATTTGCCCAGGCCGAACCTGCAGAGGCGAGTGCACCGCAAGATGCTCAGCACGATCACTTGCTGGTTGAATACGTTGAGCGTGAGGTGCTGCAGGGCTTGCCGCATGAGCTGCAGCAGATGCTTTATCAGCTGGCCCAGCTGCCACGCTTCAACCCTGCGTTGTGTGACCACCTGTTTGGTGTGGGCGAGGGCGCGCATTGGTTGCGTATGCTGATTGAGCGGGGCTTATTCATCCACGAGCTTGAGGCCGGCACAGGCTGGTTTGTCTTGTTCGCGCCGCTGGCCGGGTTGCTGCAGCGGCTAACGGCCACTGTGCCTTGTAATGCCCTGCATGTGCATGCGAGCCAATGGTTTGCCAGCCAGGGCGACATTCGGGCGGCGGTGGAGCATGCCTTGCTGGCCAACCAGCCGGAGGTGGCCAGTAGTTTTCTGGAACGCTTTACCGAAGAGCAAGTATTACAAGGCCAGGATCTGGCGCTGATTCTGCGCTGGCGCAGCGAGTTGCCAGAGAGCCTGTTGTGCAGCACCCCCCGCTTGATTCTGCTAAATGCCTGGGTATTGCTGCTGGTGGGGCGTTTGGATGAAGCGCAGAGCTGTATCGACCAGTTGGCCAGGTTTCAGCCCCGCAGCGATGGGCCGCGGACCCGCGAGCTGTTTGCTCATTGGCAAGCGATCCAGGGGATCATTGGCTACGGCCGGGTGTGCGCGGTAACGGCGCGCAGCCATCTGCTTGACGCCTTGCAGGGCTTGCCGGAAAACGCCTGGGCGCAGTCTTTACTCTGTCGTTCGGCGCTAACCCTGGTGGCCATTGGGCTGGGGGACCTGGAGCAGGCGCAAAAACTCAGTTTTGAGGCACTCAAGCAGGCGCGGTTGCACGGCAATGCGGTGTTTGAAGCGCTGCTGGAGCTGGACCATGCCCTGCTGTTGGAGACGCGCGGCGAGTTTGCCCGTGCTGAAGCCCTGTTGCTGCGGGTGCTGACGGCAACCCAGCCGGCGGCGCTGCAGCGTACCCCAGTGCGGGCGCGGCTTGAGTTACGCCTAGCCCGCGTGCAGTTGCGTCAGGGCCGCGCGGTTGAGGCCGCCAGCGGCTTTGCCCAAGGGCTTGAGCACGCACTCAGTTGCGGTGATCCCGCCGCGTTTCATGGTTACCTTGGCTTGGCTGAGTTAGCCATGGGGCGCGGCGATTTTGCCGGCGCCTTTGCCCACTTGAGCGAGGCTGAGCGCTTGATGCAGCGCCAGCATGTCAGTGAAACCCTGTACCGCGGCACATTGCTGCTGGCCAGCAGTCACTTGTGGGTTGCCCAAGGCCATCATGAGCGTGCGCGCCTGGCGGTTGATCGGGTATTGGCTTATGCGCAGCGGGTCGAGGCGATTCTGCCAACCCCCAACTTCCCGGAACTGATCCCTCGTTTGCAGCTGTTGTTGCTGCAGATGGACCTGGCTGCGGGCAACGATCTTCGCGCGCCTCTACAGCAACTGCTTGAGCAGGCGCTGGGCCAGGGGCGGCAGGCGTTGGCGAGTGAGCTGTGGCTGGTGTATGCCGATGCGTGCGCGGTGTGTGGTGACAAAGCCGCAGCTGAACGTGCACGAGAAACCGGGCAAGCACTGCGTCGGCGCCTGGGTTACCAGTGCTTATGGTTCACGGTCACCAAACCGGTTGAACAGGGTGCCGTCGCGCACTCCATCGCCGCCCATGCCCTGAGCCAGCGCGAGCTGGCCGTGCTGCGGTTAATTGCCCAAGGTTGTTCGAATCAGGAAGTGGCTGAGCAGCTGTTTATCTCACTGCACACGGTCAAAACCCATGCGCGGCGTATCAACGGCAAACTTGGGGTAGCGCGGCGTACCCAGGCGGTTGCGAAAGCCAAGGCGCTGGGGTTTTTCTAGTGCAGCGCCGCGCGAGTATTGAGCGAGCGCAGACGCTGGCTGAGTTGCAGGTGCTGGGCGGGGTCCTCACTGAGTAACAGGGCGCGCTGCAAATCGAAACGTTCACCCTGCGGACACTCCAGTTGTTGGTAAATCTCGGCGCGGGCCAGGTGGTCCTGCAAGTTGGGGGTGCCCAGCAGCAACACGCGCTCGGCATCACGTAGCGCGGCCAAGGGGTCACCGGCCTGTTGATGCAGGTGCCGCAGGTTGCGCGATAAACGCTGCAGCATGCTCGGCGCGTCACACGCTTGCAGCAGGCCGGCGCTCAATTCGGCGTTGGGGCCCAGGTGGCGCTGCAACATCTCGCGGCATTCGCGGGCATGCAGGCGGCGGCCGCTGCACGGGTCCAGCAGATAATCAGCGCCCGGCACGCGCAGTAGAAAGCGCCCGGGGAAGTTCACCCCCTGTAGCGCAATGCCCAGGCGCCGCGCCAACTCCAGCGCGAGTAGCGCCAGCGCCAGAGGCTGGCCACGACGTCGCTGCAGCACCCGATTGAGCAGCGCCACCTGCGGGCGAAGCGGCAGCTCGTCATCTTCACAGAAGCCCAACTCGCTCAGCTGGCGTAGCAGCGGCTGCGCCAGCTCCTTGGCGGGCAGGTTGGGTAGCGTTTGGTTGACCTGCAACTGCAGGTTGTCGAGCTGGCGCAGCACGTCATCCGGTTGCAGATGGGGTTGATGCTCCGCTGCAATCCACAGCGCCGCCTCGAACAGCGCAGGCGGTTTTTGCTCCAGGCAGGCGAGGAAGGCAGCGCGTGGGTTCATGGCAATCTCCGGTGTCTCTGGCGTTGTAGCCAAGCGCCTGACTCTCGTCCAGCGGATTGTTGCAACGGCGCATGTAGCACGGGGGCTGTGCAACTGACCGCCGGAAGCGTGCCCATGCCGCCACTGCCTATACTGATTGGTAAACCAGTACCGGAGCCACAGCATGTTCGCCATGATGGAAACCGCCCGACTGGAGTCGCTGCACTTCGCCGTGGACCCGCAGACCGGCCTACAAGCCATGATCGCCATTCACAACAGCCGTCTGGGCCCTGCGCTGGGTGGTTGTCGTTACCTGCCCTACGCCGACAGCCAAAGCGCCATTGAAGATGTGCTGCGCCTGGCCAAGGGCATGAGCTATAAAGCGGCGTTGGCCGGGCTGCAACAGGGCGGCGGCAAGGCGGTCATCATCCGCCCCGCGCATGTGGAAAACCGGGCCGCGCTGTTTGAAGCCTTTGGACGGGTTATCGAAAGCCTGAATGGCCGCTACATCACCGCCATGGACAGCGGTACTTCCAGCGTGGATATGGACTGCATTGCCCAGCACACCCAGCATGTCACCAGCACCACGGTCGAGGGCGACCCTTCGCCGCACACTGCCATGGGCGTGTTTACCGGCATTCGCGCCACCGCCCTGGCGCGCCTCGGCAGTGACAATCTGGAAGGCTTACGGGTGGCGATTCAGGGCCTGGGCAATGTGGGTTTTGCGCTGGCCGAGCAACTGCACGCTGCGGGTGCCGAGTTGTTGGTCAGCGATCTGGATCAGGGGCGTGTGCAACTGGCGGTCGAGCAATTGGGTGCGCGGCCGGTGGCCAGCGAGGCCTTGCTCGCCACCCCGTGCGACATTCTTGCGCCCTGCGGGCTGGGCGGCGTGCTAAACCACACCACAGTCGGCCAACTGCGCTGCTCGGCAGTGGCGGGGGCGGCAAACAATCAACTGGCCACTGCCGATATCTCCGACAGCCTGCAGGCGCGGGGGATTCTCTATGCGCCGGATTATGTGATCAATGCCGGCGGGCTGATTTACGTGGCGCTCAAACACCAGGGCGAGAGCTTGCCGGCGATTACCGCGCATCTGACGCAGATCAGTCGGCGCCTGACCGAGATCTTCGGCCATGCTCAGGCCGACAAACGCTCACCTGCGCGGGTTGCCGATGCGATTGCTGAGCGCTTGTTATATGGCTGAGTTTGACCATCGTTAGAAACACAAAACCCCAGTCACTCACTGGGGTTTTGTTTATCGCGACCGGCCTTACTCGGCAGCCGGTTGGCTAAGCTCGCTCAGGGCGTCGGGCTGATTCTTGAACGCTTTGGCGAACACATCACGGTTCTTCGCCATATAGATTCCCAGCTCTTCGCCTTGCGCTTCATTCAGCGAAGGCACGGCTTTTTGCAGCACCTCGGTGAGCAGCTCAGCCAGTTCGAGCATTTTGTCATGACGATCGGCCTCGGCTTTATCCATGAATAAACGCTCCAGATCTCGGCTGCTGCGGTACACCACTTCGACGGCCATTCATCACCTCTACGCCTTCACGCTGATGGGTTGCAATAAACTGGTTATTTGTACAGTGGTTGCGAGCATAGAGAACTCGCCGGCATTTGGCCAGCAGCAATTGCCATGCCGGCTAACAACCTAGCAGATTGTTCACGACGCCACCGCCGGCCGCCAACCTGGCGCGGCGGTTGCAGGTGCTTTTTTGCCCGTAACACGCTTCTCAACTGGCACTATTAGGCGACGATGCGCTGAGCCGTCGTCATTTTTGATCCTCTAGGAGCGTGTATGGGTAAGTCAAACTGGGCCGAGCAGATGCGCGAACGCATGCACGGGCAGGCGGAATCGCTGGGTAATCTGTTGATGGAGGCGTTTCATTACCTGGCGCTGTTCGCCATTGGTGCCGTCACGGCGTGGGCGGCGGTGATGGCCTTCCTCGGCATGCTGGAGAAGGGCCACATTACGGTTGATGACATCTTGTTGTTGTTCATCTACCTGGAATTGGCAGCGATGGTGGGGATCTATTTCAAGACCAACCACATGCCCATCCGCTTCATGATCTATGTGGCGATTACCGCGCTGACCCGCCTGATGATTTCCGATATTTCGCACAACCATAAGCCGGACTGGGGCGTGGTCATGGTGTCTGGGGCGATTCTGTTGCTGGCCGTGGCGATTTTTGTGGTGCGTTACGCGTCTTCGCGCTTCCCGGCGGTGCAGGCTGATGGCCCACGGCGCAAGCGCAATGCCGCCGATGATGCGGCTGAGAAAGACGATACCCACAGTGATGACTAGCGCCAGGTCAGTCGCTTAACGGCGCAAACAGCGCCTGCAGATCGTCTTCGCCAAGTTGCAACTGGCTTTGGCTGCCGCCTTGCAGCACGCCGCGCGCCAGGTTGGCCTTGGCCTGCTGCAGGTGCTGGATTTTCTCCTCGACGCTGCCACGGGCGATCAGTTTGTAGACGAACACCGGCTTGTCCTGACCAATGCGGTAGGCTCGGTCGCTGGCCTGAGCTTCGGCGGCCGGGTTCCACCAGGGGTCGAAGTGAATCACCGTATCGGCGGCGGTTAGGTTCAGGCCTGAGCCACCCGCCTTGAGGCTGATCAGGAAGATCGGCAGCGTTCCGGCCTGGAACTGCTGCACCGGGGTGCGTCGATCCTGGGTGCTGCCGGTGAGCTTGGCGTAGGGAATGTTGCGCGCCTTCAATTCGGTTTCAATCAGCGCCAGCATTGAGGTGAACTGCGAGAACAGCAGCACGCGTCGCCCTTCAGCAAACAACTCTTCGAGCATCTCCAACAGGCCGCTGAGCTTGCCGGAATCCGCGCTGGTCAGCTGACTGTCGCTTTCATCGCCGAGCAGGCGCAGGTCGCAGCAGGCCTGACGCAGGCGCAGCAGCGCTTCAAGAATCACAATCTGGCTGCGTGCCAGGCCTTGGCGGGCAATTTCCGCACGTACCTTCTGGTCCATGGCCAGGCGTAGGGTTTCGTAGCGGTCGCGCTGCGCTGGGCTGAGTTCGACCCAATGGGTGATTTCGGTTTTGGGCGGCAGTTCGCTGGCCACTTGCTCTTTGGTGCGGCGCAACACGAAGGGTTTGATGCGCCCGTTGAGGTGCGCCAGGCGCTGTTCGTTGGCGTTCTTTTCAATCGGCGTGCGGTAGTCGCGGGTAAAGCTTTTGCTGTCGCCCAGCCAGCCGGGCATGAGGAAGTTGAACAGCGACCACAACTCGCCCAGGTGGTTTTCCAGCGGCGTGCCGGTTAGGCACAGGCGTTGTCCGGCCTGCAGTTGCCCAGCGGCGATGGCGGCCTTGCTACGCGGGTTTTTGATGTTTTGTGCTTCGTCGAGGATCAGCAGGCGATAGTGATAGGCACTTAACGCTTTGAGATCGCGCGGCAGCAGGGCGTAGGTGGTGAGGATGATCTGGTGCTCGTCGATCTGCTTGAACAGTGCGCGGCGTTTCGGCCCATGCAAGGCCAGCACTTTGAGCTGCGGGGTGAAGCGCGCGGCTTCATCCTGCCAGTTGGGGATCAGGCTGGTGGGCATGACGATCAGCGCCGGCTGCTGCAAACGTCCGGCGTTGTACTCGCAAAGGATATGCCCGAGCGTTTGCAGGGTTTTACCCAAACCCATGTCATCCGCCAGCAAGCCGCCAATGTTCAGCTCGGCCAGCCCCTGCATCCAGGCCAGCCCTTGCAGTTGATAGGCGCGCAGCTCGGCCTGCAAACCTTCAGGGGCTTGCAGGGGCGTGTTGTCCAGTTGTTGCAGGCGCTGGGCAAATTCGCGTAACTGGCTGCCGCCCTGCCAATTGAGTGCCGGGCCTTGTTGCAGGTGATTGAGGTGCGCCGCATCCAGGCGTGACAAGCGCAGGCGCGGGCTGCTGTCGCTCGGGTCGCGCACAAACAGTTCGCCCAGGGTCGCCAGCAACGGTTTGAGTCGCGCCAGCGGCAGGGCGGCGCGTTTGTGGTTGTGCGGCAGGCTGACCAGCACCACCTCGTCGTCATCACGCTTGTTCACGGCTTCGCCGTTGAGCAGCCAGGGCTTTTGGCGGATGGCCTGCAGCAAAATCGGCAACAGGCTGATGCGCTGACCTTCGACCTCAATGCCCAGTTCTAGATCAAACCAGTTTTGTTCCGGGTCTTCTTCGACTTCGGCGTACCAGTCATCGATGGTGGCCAGGTTGAACTGAAAATCCGGCTGCATACGAATCTGCCAGCCTTCTTCGCGCAGCTGTGGCACGTGCTCGCGGACAAACTCCAGCCAGGCCGCTTCGTTGGGATACTCGTAGGCTTCCCCGGCGCTTTCCGGTAGTGCTTCGCTCTGGCGCAGGGCCACTTGCAGGCCGGTTTTCTCCAGGCGTTTGCGCAGCTGCTGTTCGTCAGTCGGGTTGCGCACGATGCGCAGGGTGAGGGCAGGGCTTTGCTTGATCAGCAGGTCTTTACCCTGCTTGCCCATCGCCAGGTGGCCTTGGTAATCGAAGGCCAGGGCGGCGCGGTGCTGGGTTTGCTCGTGCATACGGCCTTTACGCGCATCGAAATGCACGCGCACCAGGCTGCCAAGACTGAGCACCGGGCTGGGTGGCAGGCTGTCCAGGCGCTCTTCGCGCACCTGTGGGCTGCTGACGATCAGCGGCGAGAGGTCAACACCTTGCTCCTGCTGGGTTTGCAGGGTGAGCAGGGCGCTGGCGACGTGCTTACAGTTAAAACCCACCGGGCAACTGCAGTTGCCGGTCACGCCCCAGCCTTGGCCATAGGGGTGCAAGGTGATGCGCTGCTGATAGGTTTGGCTGCCGGAGCCCCGGCAACTGGCCAGCAGGGTGTTGTCTTTGAGGCTTAGCAAACGGCTGCGGCCTTGCTGGGCATAGCTTTGGCCGCGCTGCAAATCGCCCACGCCAAATTCCGCGCGCCAGTCTTCCAGGCGCAGACGGTGGATATCCAGGGCCATTAATGGCACCTGCGGTGTGGGCAACGATGCAGTGACATGGGCGGCTTTCTCAAAGGCAGCCGGTGATTCTTGCACAGCCGGAGATGGATTAGCAGGGCGTTGTCTGTCGTTGCCCGCGCGCCTTTAGCGGCGCTGCACGCTGGCGCGGTAGTGCCCAGGCGTGCCACCGAAGGCTTGGCGAAAGCGATTGCTGAAGTGGCTGGCGCTGGCAAAGCCGCAGCTTAGGGCTATTTCGCTCAGGGCCAGCGTGCTGTGGCGCAGCAGGTGCTGGGCGTGACGCAGGCGCTGTGCCAACACATAACGGTGCGGCGGTAGGCCAAAGCTGAGCTGGAACATGCGCGCAAAGTGATACTCGGAGAGTGCGCATTGCCCGGCCAATTGCCCCAGTGTGAGCGGCTGCGCCAAGTTGGCCTGAATAAAGTCACGTAGCTGCTGACGCCTGTTGGGCGCGAGGCCGCCGTTGAGGCGCAGGCCCTCGCGGCGACCGACCTGCGATAGCAGCGCGTGGCTGATCAGGTCGTGAGCCAGGCTGCTGCTGAACACGCGTTCGGCGGGCTCCTGCCAATCCAGTTGGCTCAGCTGACGAAAGCGCTGCGCTTGCTGCGCATCGTCGACAAAGGTGCCTTCGCGCAACTCCAGTTCCCGCGGTTCGCGATCCAGCAGGTGGACGGCCGCCAGAGCGAATTGCTCCTGACTGATATACAAATGAGCCAGCTGGATTTCACCGTTAATCACCCACGCTGACTGATGCCCGGCCGGCAGGATGCACAGCTTGTCCGGCGCGCCTTTGCGGTGCGGGTTTTCCCGGCGAAAGGTGCCGGTGCCGCCAGCCAAGTAGCAGGACAGCGTGTGATGGCTCGGCGCTGCGTAGTCGCGCGCATCATGGTGGTTGCTCCACACGGCCGCCGCCAGCCCATCGCCCAGTTCGGCACCGCTTTGCAGGCGCGCGTTGGGTGAGCTGTGCAGGCTTTGAAATACGTGTAGGTGCTTGAGTGGCGACATAGATCCTCCACCCGCGATGCTACGCCGTGCGGCGTGTGCTGCCAGCCCTTAGCCGAAAAAATGCGCAAGATTGTGCAAGGGCAGAGCGGCTCAGGCGCTAAGTAGTTTTTCCACTTCGCTGACGGTCAGCACCTTGCCGACCGAGACTACCTTGTCGTCGATCGCCAGGGCGGGGGTCGACATCACACCGTGGGCGGCGATTTCGGCGAAATCGGTGACCTTGATGACCTGTGCCTCGCGCCCCAGATTGGCCAGTGCCGCCTGGGTGTTTTCGCTCAGGGTGATGCACTTCTTGCAACCGGAACCGAGGATTTTGATGATCATGCTGTGCTCCATTCGTTAGATAAACAGATAGGCAAACGCGTTAAACAAATAGCCGATCAGCACAATGCCAACCGTCACAATGCCGAAGAACAAAGCCAGCAGCGGTGCCTTGACCACCTTTTTGAGCATGATTAACGACGGCAGCGAGAGCGCGGTAACGGCCATCATAAAGGCCAGCGCCGTACCCAGGCCGATGCCTTTGGCCACCAGTGCTTCGGCAATCGGCAAGGTGCCAAAGATGTCGGCATACATCGGCACGCCGACCAGGGTTGCCAATGGCACCGACCACCAGTTGTCCTGCCCCAGCAACGCTTCGATCCAGTCGGCTGGAATCCAGTTGTGGATGGCCGCGCCAATGCCCACGCCGATCAGCACATACAGCCAGACCCGGCGGAAAATATCGCTGACCTGGGCCCAGGCGAATTGCGCCCGATCACGCCGCGTGAGTTCGGCTTGAGGGATGTCGAGCACCGGGTTGTGCATGACAAACGCTTCGACATAGCGCTCCATTTTTGCCCGGCCGATCAGCGTGCCGCCGAGCACCGCCAACACCAGGCCGATCAGCACATAGGCGATGGCAATCGACCAATTGAAGATGCTCGCCAGCAGAATCACCGAGGCCAGGTCCACCAATGGCGAGGAAATCAAAAAGGCGAAGGTCACCCCCAGCGGCAGGCCGGAGCTGGTAAAGCCGATAAACAGCGGGATCGACGAGCAAGAGCAAAACGGCGTGATGGTGCCCAGCAGCGCACCGGTGAGTTTGGCCTTGAAACCGCTCATGCCGCCGAGAATGCGCCGCGTGCGTTCAGGCGGAAAATAGCTCTGCACCCAGGAAATACTGAAGATCAGCACCGCCAGCAGGATGAATATCTTGATCACGTCATAGATAAAAAAGTGCAGGCTGGCCGCGCTGCGGCTGGTCATGTCCAGGCCCAAAGCGTCCTCCAGCAGCACGCGCACCAGCCAGGCCAGCCAATCCATGCGCAGCAGTTGGTCATTGAGCCATGTGAACAGTTCCATAGGGCTTCCTTAGCCTTGCGCCGGAGCGCGCTCATACCAGCCCTTGCTTTTATTGATCATGCTCACCAGCCAGAGCATCACCGGCACCTCGATCAGCACGCCGACCACCGTGGCCAGCGCCGCGCCGGAGTTGAAGCCGTACAACACGATGGCCACGGCCACCGCCAGTTCGAAAAAGTTCGACGCGCCGATCATGGCCGCCGGCCCGGCGATGTCGTGACGCACCTTGAGCTGGCGGCACATCCAGTAACCCAAGGCGGCAATAAACAGGGTTTGCAGCAGAATCGGCACCGCCAGCAGGGCGATGATCAGTGGCTGCGCGACGATGGTTTGGCCTTGAAAAGAGAACAGCAAAACCAGCGTGGCGAGCAGGGCGAGGATGGAGAACGGGCCGATGCGCGCCAGCACCGCTTGTAACGCGGCATCACCCCGGCGCAGCAGGCGCGCGCGGATCAATTGGGCTATCGCCAGGGGGATGACGATGTACATCACCACCGACAGCAGCAAGGTGTCCCACGGCACCGGAATCGACGACACGCCGAGCAGCAGGGCGACGATTGGCGCGAAGGCGAACACCATCACCAGGTCGTTGATCGCCACCTGAGTCAGGGTGAAGTTGGCGTTGCCCTTACACAGGTGGCTCCACACGAAGACCATGGCGGTGCAGGGCGCGGCGCCGAGCAGAATCAGCCCGGCCACGTAGCTGTCGATCTGCTCGGCCGGCAGCCAGTCTGCGAACACATGGCGCAGGAACAACCAGGCCAAAAAGGCCATGGTGAAGGGTTTGATCAACCAGTTGATGGTGAGCGTGACGCCCAAGCCGGCGCGCTGCTGGTACACCTCAGCAATGGCGCTGAAGTCGATCTTCATCAGCATGGGGATGATCATCACCCAGATCAGCAGGCCCACCGGTAGATTCACCTGCGCGACTTCCAGCGCGCCCACCGCCTGCGCCGCTGCGGGCGCGAACAGGCCGAGCAGCGTGCCGCCGATGATGCAGAGAAAGACCCATAGCGTCAGGTAACGCTCGAAAAACCCCAGAGGGGCACCTGCGGCTTGCTTGCCGACTACATCACATGGGCTGGGCATGGTGTTTTCCTTGCGGCTGAGCGGCGAGTCTAGCGGCGCTCGGCGGGTTTGCTATTGATCTGTATCGCCCTGCAGGGCTTCTGCGATTTCATTGACCGTACTGCGCGCCGTGCGGGTGACACCGATCAGGGTGGCGGAGGCTGCGCCGGTCCATTCGCCATAGCCGACCAGCCACAGGTCGGGCTGTTTGCTGGCGCGGGTGCCATCGACGGCGATCTTGCCATCGGCTTCCAACACCTCCAGGCCTTGCAGATGATCCAGCGCCGGGCGAAAGCCGGTGCACCAGATCACTGCATCGACTGCTTCACGGCGGCCATCGACCCATTCCACGCCGTCTGCGGTGAAGCGCAGGAACGGTCGCTCGGCCACCAGTACGCCACGCTCGCGGGCTTCCCGCACCGGCTCGACCATGACGATATCGCCCAAGCCACCGACCGGTTGGTCGATCACGCGGCCTTCCTGCTGGGCCTTCCAGCGTTCGGTGGCGCGTTCGAACAGCACCCGGCCATCGACCTCATCAGGCAGAAAGGCCGGCGGCTCTGGAGTGATCCATAAGGTGTCAGCGACTTTCGATACTTCAGCAAGAATCTGCGCGCCGGAGTTGCCGCCGCCCACCACCAGCACGCGTTTGCCGGCAAAGGCCTGCGGGTTGCGGTAATGCGCCGAGTGCAGTTGCTGGCCAGCAAAGGCTGCGCTGCCGGGGTAAGTCGGGATAAACGGCTTGCTCCAGGTGCCGGTGGCACTGACCAGTGCGCGGCAACGCCATTGCTGGCTACCGGCCTGCACCACAAACAGTTCGCCGTCGTGGGTCACCGAATCGACATGCACCGACCGCACAATCGGCAACTGATAGCGCGCTTCGTACTGCGCGAGGTAGTCGATCACCGCATCGCGGTGTGGGTAGCCGGGCTCAGGGTTGGGCATCTGCCAGCCGGCAATCGAACTCCAGGTGGCGGGGGAGAACAGCCGCAGCGAATCCCAGCCATGCTGCCAAGCGCCGCCGGGTTGCGGCAGATCATCCAGCAGCAGAAACGACAGTTGCGTACGCCGCAGAAAGTAGGCAGTGGCCAACGCCGCCTGGCCGCCGCCGATAATCAGAACATCCACTGAGGCTTGCGGGGGCATGCTGTCGCTCCTGGGTTGCTCGCGTGAGGTGAGTGCCGAGTGGTGAAGATATGCGGTTTACAACATATATGGTTTTAAATATATTCGCCAAACCGAATTTGCAGGCGCTGTTGTGATGACATTGAAAACCCGCGTGTTGTTCCTCTGCGTGGCCAACGCCGCCCGGTCGCAAATGGCCGAGGCGCTGTTGCGTCATACCGACCCTGAAGGCTATGAGGTGTGCAGTGCGGGTACCCAGCCCAGTGCGGTCGACCCGCGTGCGCGCTTGGCGCTGGAGCAGTTGGGCGTCAGCACGGACGGCCTGCACAGCAAAGCACTGGAGCAGTTCGACGGCCAGCAGTTCGACTACGTGATCACCCTCTGCGACAAGTCCGCCTTTGAGTGCAGCACCTTGCCCGGTGCCGGTGAATACATCGCCTGGGATTTTGAGGACCCGGCCAGCAGCTCGCAGAAGGATGCCTATACGCACTGCCTGCAGCAGATCCACGAGCGCATCAAGATGTTCGTGTTGGTCAAAAGCAAGGCCAGCGCGCCGGTGCAGATGTTGGCGCCGGTCACCCTGTTCAAATGCCTGGCCGACGACACCCGCGCGCGCATGACCCAGCTCATCGTGCAAGAGGGGGAGCTGTGCGTGTGCGAGCTGACCGCCGCCCTGCAGGAAAGCCAGCCGAAAATCTCCCGCCACTTGGCGCAACTGCGCAGCAGCGGCTTGTTGCAGGACCGCCGCGCCGGGCAATGGGTGTACTACCGCCTGCATCCGCACCTGCCAGCCTGGGTTCGGCAGACCCTGGCGCAAGTGCTCACTGCAAATGATCCGCAACTGGCCGAAGACCGCCTGCGCCTGCACAGCATGCGCGACCGCCCGGACCGCGCTGCCCTGTGCGGTTGAGCCGCCTTTTTCAGAGAAAGCCCATGACCTCCGAACTGCCGAATATTGACCCCGAACTGCTGGACATTCCGACCCCGGACAAGCTGGTGCAGCCCGCCGTCACTCATAAACCGCGCATCCTGCTGCTGTATGGCTCCAACCGCGCGCGCTCCTACAGCCGCCTGTTGACCGAGGAGGCCGCGCGCCTGCTTGAGCAGTTCGGCGCCGACACGCGGATCTTCAACCCCAGCGGCCTGCCGCTGCCGGACGACGCCCCTGAGGATCACCCCAAAGTGCAGGAGCTGCGCGACTTGGTGCTGTGGAGCGAGGGCATGGTCTGGTGCTCGCCGGAACGCCATGGCGCGATGACCGGGGTATTCAAATCGCAGATCGACTGGATCCCCCTGAGCATGGGCGCGGTGCGTCCGACCCAGGGCAAAACCCTGGCGCTGATGCAGGTATCCGGCGGCTCGCAATCGTTCAATGCCCTGAACCAGATGCGCGTGCTGGGCCGTTGGATGCGCATGTTCACCATCCCCAATCAGTCGTCGGTGGCCAAGGCCTTTCTGGAATTTGATGAGGCCGGGCGGATGAACCCCTCGGCTTATTACGACCGCGTGGTGGACGTGATGGAGGAACTGGTCAAGTTCACCCTGCTGCTGCGCGGTCAGGCGGACTATTTGGTTGACCGTTATTCCGAGCGCAAGGAATCGGCTGAGCAGCTGAGCAAACGGGTCAATCAGGCTTCCATTTAATTCTCAGGATCAATCCGTATGTCCCATCCCTTTGATGTTCTCAGCATTGCCAATCGCCCCGGCCGTTTGATCTTCACACCGTGCCCGGGCACCAAGGACAGCAGCCTCGACAGCGCCTTGAGCAGCCTGAAACAAGCTGGCGCCGATGCCGTACTGACCCTGATGCCCTACGCCGAGCTGGCGCAGAACGGCGCCAGCGAGTTGCCCGCGCTTTGCGCCGCGCAAGGTTTGCTCTGGTTGCATCTACCGGTGGCCGATGAGCAGGTGCCGCAGGCGGATTTCGACGCCGCCTGGCCGGTGGCCATGGCGCAGATGGCTGAGTTGCTGGCGGCCGACAAGGCCATCGCCATCCACTGCAAGGGTGGCTCCGGACGCACCGGGCTGATTGCTGCGCGCATCCTGATCGAGCTGGGTATTGAGCGCAGCGAGGCCATCAGCCTGGTGCAGGTGCTGCGGCCGAAAGCCATTAAGCATCCGGCCCATGCGGGCTGGATCGCCCAGTACGGCAACTGAGGTGAGCATGCTCAACACCCTGGGCCTGTTTGCCCTCACGGCCCTGGCCGAAATCATCGGTTGCTACCTGCCGTACCTGTGGCTCAAGCAGGGCAAAAGCATCTGGCTGCTGGTGCCGGCCGCCGCCGCCCTGGCGCTGTTCGCCTGGCTGCTGACCTTGCACCCGACCGCTGCCGGGCGGGTGTATGCCGCCTATGGTGGGGTTTATGTGGCCACCGCCATTGTCTGGCTATGGCTGGTGGACGGTATTCGCCCGAGCCATTGGGATTTGCTGGGAGCCGGGGTAGCCCTGTTGGGCATGGGCATCATTATGTTTGCGCCGCGTAGCGCCTGACACTTTCTAGAGGGAGTTCACTTATGGCTATCAAGGTAGGTATCAACGGTTTTGGTCGTATCGGTCGCCTGGCGCTGCGCGCTGCATGGAGCTGGCCGGAGTTCGAGTTTGTGCAGATCAACGACCCGGCCGGTGACGCCGCGACTCACGCCCATCTGCTCAACTTTGACTCGGTGCATGGCCGCTGGAATAGCGAGGCGAGCAGCGAGGGCGAGTGCATCCTGATCGACGGCAAACGCATTCAGGTCACGGCCAACAAGACCATCGACGATACCGACTGGAGCGGCTGCGATCTGGTGATCGAGGCCAGCGGCAAAATGAAAACCGTCGCCGTGCTGCAAGGCTATCTGGATCAAGGCGTCAAGCGCGTGGTGGTCTGCGCGCCGGTCAAAGAGCCGGGCGCGCTGAATATTGTTATGGGCGTCAACCAGCAGCTGTTCGACCCAGCGCAGCACCGCATCGTTACGGCGGCGTCTTGCACCACCAACTGCCTGGCCCCGGTGGTTAAGGTGATCCACGAAAACCTTGGCATCCGCCATGGCTCGATCACGACCATCCACGACCTGACCAACACCCAGAGCATCCTCGATCAACCGCACAAAGACCTGCGCCGTGCGCGGGCTTCGGGTATGAGCTTGATCCCCACCAGCACCGGCTCGGCGACGGCGATTGCCGAGATATTCCCCGAACTGCGCGGCAAGCTGAACGGCCACGCCGTGCGCGTACCGCTGGCCAACGCTTCGCTGACCGACTGCGTGTTTGAAGTGGAACGCGCGACCACGGTTGAGGAGGTCAACGCGCTGCTCAAGGCCGCCGCTGCTGGCCCGCTGGCTGGGATTCTCGGCTATGAGGAACGGCCACTGGTGTCCATCGACTACCGCACCGACCCGCGCTCGTCGATTATCGATGCGCTGTCAACCATGGTGGTCAACGGCACTCAAGTGAAGCTCTACGCCTGGTACGACAACGAATGGGGCTACGCCAACCGCGCGGTGGAGTTGGCGCGAATGGTCGGCGCCGCCGATTGACCCGTAGGGCGAGCCTCGCCAAACCGCGTAGGGTGGATGGCGCTTTATCCATCCACCGGCAGTGATGGTGGATGAAAAAGACGTCATCCACCCTACGGCTGAGAATCGCTCTGCATCTGTGGGAGGGGCTTTAGCCGCGACTTGCCTCAACTGCTGTCGCGGCTAAAACGGAATGCCGCCCAGTCCTTCCCAAGGTCTACATAGGATTCGTTATGCACGCCTTATCCCGCTTGGCCCCAGACGTGCGCCAATACCTATTGGTAACCGGCAACTACTGGGCCTTTACCCTCACCGACGGCGCCCTGCGCATGTTGGTGGTGCTGCATTTTCACAGCCTCGGTTACACACCGCTGCAGATTGCTGCGCTGTTTTTGTTCTACGAGATTTTCGGCGTGGTCACCAATCTGGTCGGCGGCTACCTGGGCGCGCGACTGGGGCTTAATCGCACCATGAATATCGGCCTGGGTTTGCAGGTGGCGGCGTTGCTGATGCTCACTGTGCCCGCGGCCTGGCTGACGATTCCCTGGGTGATGGGCGCGCAGGCACTGTCCGGTATCGCCAAAGACCTGAACAAGATGAGCGCGAAAAGCTCGATCAAGTTGCTGGTGCCGGATAGCCAGCAAGGCACGCTGTACAAGTGGGTGGCGATCCTGACCGGCTCGAAGAATGCGCTCAAGGGCGTGGGCTTCTTTATGGGCGGTGCGTTGCTGGCGCTGCTCGGCTTCACTGGCGCGGTATTGGCCATGGCGGCTGTGCTGGCGCTGATCTGGCTGGCCAGCGTGGTGCTGCTGAAAAAAGACTTGGGTAAGGCCAAGGCCAAACCAAAGTTCCGCGACATGCTGTCCAAGAGCCGGGCGATCAACCTGCTTTCAGCGGCGCGGCTGTTTCTGTTCGGCGCGCGCGATGTGTGGTTTGTCGTGGCGCTACCGGTGTACCTGTCCAGTGTCTTGGGCTGGGATTTCTGGATGGTCGGCGGCTTTCTGGCGACCTGGGTGATTGGCTACGGCATGGTGCAGGCGTTTGCCCCATCCATTACCAGCAAGGCCAGCGGCCAGTTACCGGATGGCCGCGCCGCGTTTGCCTGGGCCGCCGTGCTGGCCGGTGTGCCAGCACTGATTGCCTTGGGCATGGGCAGTGCTTGGCCTGTGCAGTGGGTGCTGATCGGCGGGTTGCTGGTATTCGGTGCCGTGTTTGCGGTGAACTCCTCGCTGCACAGCTACCTGATTGTCAGCTACGCCAAGGCCGACGGCGTGTCGCTGGATGTCGGCTTCTATTACATGTCCAACGCCGCCGGTCGGCTGCTCGGCACGCTGCTCTCGGGCTGGGTCTATCAGGCTTATGGCCTTGAGGCCTGCCTGTGGATTTCTTCGGCGTTTGTCCTGCTGGCGGCGTTGATTTCCATTGGGCTGCCTCGGCATCCTAGGGATGCCGACCGGTAGGTTGGGTTGAGGCGCGCAGCGCAGAAGCCCAACGGCGCGTGGCAATCTTTGTTGGGCTTCGCTGCGCTCAACGCCAACCTACCCCGGCCATAGCACTCAATGAGTATCGATATTTTCCACGTCGCATAGCGGCTTCATGAGGGCAACAATAAGCGCAAGTTTGTGCAAGAACAGCCGGGTCGATCAGGCGCAGACTCCTGAGCATTCAAAGGGAGTCTGTTGATGAATCTGTCGCTCTATCTGTTGACCGTGCTGATCTGGGGCACCACCTGGATCGCCCTCAAGCTGCAACTGGGTGAGGTGGCGATTGCCGCGTCCATCGCCTATCGCTTTGCCCTGGCCTCGCTGGTGCTGTTCGCCATCCTGCTGCTCAGCGGTCGTCTGCAGAAGCTCGATAAGCGCGGCCAACTGATTTGCCTGGTGCAGGGGCTGTGTCTGTTCTGCCTGAACTTTATGTGTTTCTACACCGCCAGCCAGTGGATCCCCAGCGGCCTGGTGGCGGTGATTTTCTCCACCGCCACGCTGTGGAATGCGATCAACGCGCGGCTGTTCTTTAAACAGCAGATCGCTGCCAATGTGCTGGCCGGTGGTGCGCTGGGCCTCGGCGGGTTGGCGTTATTGTTTTGGCCGGAATTGGCCGGGCATGAGGCCAGCCATGAAACCCTACTCGGCATCGGCCTGGCGTTGCTCGGTACGCTGTTTTTCTCTGCCGGTAATATGCTTTCCAGCCTGCAGCAGAAGGCCGGGCTCAAGCCGCTGACCACCAATGCCTGGGGCATGTTGTATGGCGCGTTGATGCTGGTGGCGATCTGCCTGGTCAGCGGTACGCCGTTTAGCTTTGAGTGGAACAGCCGTTACATCGGCAGCCTGCTGTACCTGGCGATTCCCGGTTCGGTGATTGGCTTTACCGCCTACCTGACCCTGGTCGGGCGCATGGGTCCGGAGCGCGCGGCCTACTGCACCGTGCTGTTCCCGGTGGTGGCGCTGAATATCTCGGTGTTTGCCGAGGGCTACCAGTGGACCGCGCCTGCGCTGTTCGGCCTGCTGCTGGTAATGCTGGGTAACGTGCTGGTATTCCGTAAACCCAAAGCCATACCGATGGCCTTGGCGCGCGAGGCGTAGGGTGCGTTCGCAAGGCTGGAGATTGATGTGGGAGGGGCTTTAGCCGCGACTCAGGCGCTAAAGCTGTCGCGGCTAAAGCCCCTCCCACAAAGCGTTCAAAATAACCCCAACTGCCCACCGATCAGCGTGGCGAAATCATCTTCAACAAACGGCAGGATGGCGTCGGCCACCGGTTGCAGTTGGCGGGTCAGGTAGTGGTCGTAGTCGATGGCGGCGTTGCGTGCTTCCAGCGGTTGCGGGCCGGCGGTGGTGATCACGTAGCTGATCCAGCCGCCGCGCTGGTATTGCAGCGGGCGGCCGTGGGCGGCGTTGAACTCGTCGGCCAGGCGCGCGGCGCGCACATGGGGCGGTACGTTGCGTTCGTAATCGGTGAGCAGGCGGCGCAGGCGTTTGCGGTAGACCAGTTGTTCATCCAGCTCGCCGTTCAGGGTGCGCTCGACGTAGTCACGCACATAGTCCTGATAGGGTTGGCCGAGAAAGATGCGTTCGTACAGCTCGCGTTGAAATTGCTGGGCCAGCGGCGACCAGTCGCTGCGCACGGTTTCCAGGCCTTTGTAGACCATCTTGTGGCCACCGTCAGCCTGGGTGATCAGCCCGGCGTAGCGCTTCTTGCTGCCTTCCTCGGTGCCGCGAATGGTCGGCATCAGAAAGCGCCGGTAATGGGTTTCAAACTGCAGTTCCAAGGCGCTTTCCAGGCCGTATTCATCACGCAAGTGATCGCGCCACCAGGCATTCACCTTGGCCACCAGCGCACGGCCGATCTGTGCGGCGTCCTCTTCAGCATGCGGGCGCTTGAGCCAGACAAAGGTGGAGTCGGTGTCGCCGTAGATCACCGCATAGCCCTCGGCCTCTATCAGCGCGCGGGTGCGGGCCATGATCTCGTGGCCGCGCAGGGTGATGGAGGAAGCCAGGCGCGTGTCGAAGAAGCGGCAACCGCTGGAACCGAGCACGCCGTAGAAGGCGTTCATGATGATCTTCAGCGCCTGCGACAACGGCGCGTTGTGCTCGCGTTTGGCCGCCTCACGGCCCTGCCATACGCGCTCGACAATCGCCGGCAGGCAATGCTGCGTGCGCGAGAAGCGTGCACCACGAAAGCCCGGCACCGAATGCGCGTCATCCGGCTGGCGCAGGCCCTCGATCAGCCCCACCGGGTCGATCAGAAAGCTGCGGATAATCGACGGGTACAGGCTCTTGTAATCCAGCACCAGCACCGACTCATACAGCCCCGGCTGCGACTCCATAACAAAGCCGCCGGGGCTGGCTTGCGGCGGGTTATCGCCGAGGTTCGGCGCAACAAAACCGCGACGGTGCATCAGCGGCATATACAGGTGTTCGAAGGCCGCCACCGAGCCGCCGCTGCGGTCGGCGGGCAGGCCGGTGACCGTGGCGCGCTCCAGCAGGAAGTCGAGGATCGCGGTTTTGCCGAAGATGCGGGTGACCAGCTCGCAGTCGCGCAGGTTGTAGCGTGCCAGAGCGGGTTTGTCCTCGCGGAACATGCGGTCGATTTCGTCCATGCGCTGGTAGGGCGTTGAAATATCCTTGCCCTCACCGAGCAGGCTTTGCGCGACGTTTTCCAGGCTGAACGAGGGAAAGCTCCAGGTCGCCGAACGCAGCGCCTCGATGCCGTCGATGATCAAGCGACCGGCGGCGTCGGCAAAGAAGTGACCGTTGCCGCTGCCATGCTCGCGCCACTGCATCTCGCTGCCATCGCGGCCCAAGCGCAGGGGGATGGCCAGGTTACGCGCGTGTTCGTGCAGCACACGCAAGTCGAACTGCACTAGGTTCCAGCCGATGATCGCGTCCGGGTCATGTGCGGCCATCCATTGGTTCAGGCATTCGAGCAGCTCGCCACGGCTGGCGCAGTAGTGCAGCTGGAAATCCACATCTAGCCGCTGCTCCGGCGTACGGCCGAGCATGTACACGTTGCGCTGGCCGCAGCCTTCAATGGCAATGGAGTACAGCTCGCCGAAGGCATTGGTTTCGATATCCAGCGAGGCCAGTTTGAGGGTGGGGCGGTAACCCTCGCAGGGCTTGATCTGCGTCTCCAGCAGCAGAGCTGGATTGGTCGCATCGGGCGTGCCGGTGAACTGCACGGGAGCGGTGATAAAACGCTCCATCAGGTAGCGCTCGGGCGGTCGCACATCGGCTTCGTACACGTCCAGACCGGCGCGGCGCAGTTGTTTGTCGAGGTCCATCAAGGTGCGGTGCTGTTGGCAATACAGGCCGAGCACCGGGCGCTGGTGAAAGTCCTTGAGGCTTAGCGGGCGCAACTCAACGCCGCGCTCGTTTTTCAGCACTGCTTCGGCCTGTTCGCGTTGCACAGCGGGGATAAAGGCCACCGAGGTTTGCAGTGGCAGGCGCAGCAGGCGCGGGCCGTTGTCGGTGGCCAACCAGAACTCCACCTGCGTGCCGGCCGGCGTATCACGCCAGTGTCGGGTCAGCAGAAAGCCCTGTTGTAACTTCACCCTGTTGCTCTCAAAGCCATTTTTGATCGGGCAATTCTACGCAGGCTTTTATCTGTATGCCTATACAGTTGTTGTGCGGCTGCCAAGCGGGCACAGACAAATCAACTATTCCGAGTAAAATGCTCGGCCTGATTGACTGCCCGATAGCGAAACCATGTCCCTGCCCAAGCACCACCTCGAACTGCTGAGCCCCGCGCGCGATACCGCCATTGCTAAAGAGGCCATCCTGCATGGCGCCGATGCCGTGTACATCGGCGGCCCTGGTTTCGGTGCGCGGCACAACGCCAGCAACAGCGTGGCGGATATCGCCGAGCTGGTGCAGTTTGCCCACCTGTTCCATGCGCGGGTGTTCGTCACCCTCAACACCATCCTGCATGAGGATGAACTGGAGCCGGCGCGGCAGATGATCTGGCAGCTCTACGAGGCGGGCATTGATGCGCTGATCGTGCAGGACATGGGCGTGATGGAAATGGATCTGCCGCCCATCGAGATCCATGCCAGCACCCAGTGCGACATCCGCACCCTGGAAAAAGCTCGCTTCCTCGACAACGCCGGCTTCTCCCAGTTGGTGCTGGCCCGCGAGCTGAACCTGGAAGAAATCGGCAACATTTGCCGCAACGTCGATTCGGCGGTCGAGTTCTTTATCCACGGTGCGCTATGTGTGGCGTTCTCCGGGCAGTGCAACATCTCCCACGCGCAAACCGGGCGCAGCGCCAACCGCGGTGACTGCTCGCAAGCCTGCCGTCTGCCGTACACCCTGAAAGACGATCAGGGCCGCGTGGTGGCGTTTGATAAGCACCTGCTGTCGATGAAGGACAACAACCAGACCGACAACCTGATTTATCTGGTCGATGCTGGCGTGCGCTCGTTCAAGATCGAAGGGCGCTACAAAGACATGAGCTACGTGAAGAACATCACCGCGCACTACCGCCGCGAGCTGGATGCGATTCTCGAACAGCGCCCGCACCTGGCCCGCGCCGCCAGCGGTCGCACCGAGCACTTCTTCACCCCGGACACCGACAAAACCTTCCACCGCGGCAGCACGGATTACTTCGTCAGCGACCGTAAAGTGGACATCGGCGCATTCGATTCGCCGACCTTTACCGGCTTGGCGGTGGGTTATATCGAGAAGGTGAACAAGCGCGACCTGATCGCCGTGACCGACACGCCGCTGTCCAACGGTGATGGCCTGAACGTGCTGATCAAGCGCGAAGTGGTGGGCTTTCGCAGCAACATCTGCGAACTCAAAGGCGAGTTTGAAGAAGACGGCGAGAAGCGCTACCGCTACCGCGTCGAGCCTAATGAAATGCCCGAAGCCATGCACCGCGCGCGCCCGCAGCAGCCGCTCAACCGCAATCTCGACCACAACTGGCAGCAGGCCCTGCAAAAAACTTCGGCCGAGCGCCGTGTTGCGGTGAACTGGCAGCTGGCCGTGCAGGGCGATCAGTTGAATGTGAGCGTCACCAGTGAGGAGGGCATCAGCGCCCGCGTCAGCCTGGTTGGGCCGTTTGCCGCCGCCAAGGACGCCGAGCAAGCCCGCGAGCAACTGGCCGATGGCTTGAGCAAACTGGGCACCACGATTTACTACAGCAGTGGCGCGCAGATTGACTGTGAGGCGGTGCCGTTTATCCCCGGCTCGCAACTCAAGGCCCTGCGCCGCGAAGCCATCGAAGCCCTGACCCAAGCCCGCGTCGCCGCTCACCCGCGCGGCGGGCGCAAACCGGTTAGCGTGCCGCCGCCGGTGTACCCAGAATCGCACCTGACCTTCCTCGCCAACGTCTACAACGACAAAGCGCGCACTTTCTACAAGCGTTACGGTGTGCAACTGATCGACGCCGCCTACGAGGCCCATGAAGAGGCGGGCGATGTGCCGGTGATGATCACCAAGCACTGCCTGCGATTCTCCTTCAACCTGTGCCCCAAGCAGGCCAAGGGCGTGACCGGCGTACGCACCAAGGTCTCGGACATGCAGCTGATCCATCAGGACGAAGTGCTGACCCTGAAGTTCGACTGCAAGCCGTGCGAGATGCACATCATCGGCAAGATGAAGGGCCATATCCTGCATCAGCCACAACCGGGCAGCGCGGCAAGCATGGGCGGCGCGGTGGGCTATATCACCCCGGATGATTTGCTGAAGACCATCAAGCGTTAAGGCGGATCGATCGCGGTTGCGGGTGGACAAGCTTCGCGTTGTCCACCCAACTCATGTCCCGCGTAGGGTTTCAGCGTATGGGCTGTGGCGTGCGCTTAGTCTTTGCACTTGGCCAGCACCAGCCACGCCAGTAGCGGGTAGCAAAAATAGTGCAGCCCGAAGATCACCAACCCCATCGGACCGGGTTCATCTTTTAGCCACATCAGGCCGAGCAAACCTAAGTACAGCAGCGCGAGGATGCCGCCATACAGCGCGAGCAGCCGCCGGCGCTCATTGGGCAGTGGGCGCCGGTTATGTTGCCAGTGGAACCACAACGCCATGCCGCCTGCCACGATCGCGGCGACCAGCAGGGTCGTCACCACGCCGGGGAGTTTGGCGAAGGTGCGCAGCAGCAGGTTGAGTACACTGACCGCCACCACGCCGCCGATTGCCAGGTGGCGGATTGCTAAAGGGTTGCGGTTTTCTTCGGGCATGGGCAAGGCTTCCTAAAGGCTGCGATTAAGGCCGAAGCGTTTTTTTAAAATACCTTGCAGCAGGCCTTTGGGCAGCAGAGCGGCCATCAGCGGCAGGGCGCGGCTGCCGTTGCCGATGCGCACTAGGAGGGGGCGCGATGTGCTTTGCACGGCTGCCAGCACATTGCGGGCGAAGTGGTTGGCGGGGGTGGGGTTGTCTTGCGAGGCGTTAGCGCGGGCGCGGATGCCGTCGCGGATGGGCCACCAGGGCGAGGCTTCATCGATCAGCTGTTCGGCTTGCTGGCTGGCCTGGGCGCCGAAGCTGGAGGCAATCGCGCCGGGTTGCACTTCCATCACCTCAATGGCGAAGGGCGCCAACTCCATGCGCAGGGCATCGGTCAGCGCGTGCACGGCGGCTTTGGAGGCGCAGTAAGCGCCGGCAAACGGGGTGACCAGCACGCCAGAGACGCTGCCGATATTCACCACCAGGCCTTTGTTCTGGCGCAGCAGCGGGAACAGTGCGCGGGTCACGCCGATCAGCGAGAACACGTTGGTTTCAAACTGCTTGCGCATGGCCTCAACGCCGCCATCGAGCAGTGGCCCCATGGCGCCGTAGCCGGCGTTGTTGATCAGCACATCCAGGCCGCCGATCTCAGCTTTCAGGCGTTCGGCCAGTTGGCCCAAGCCCTGACCATCGTTGACGTCCAGTTGCACCGCGTTAAAGCCTGCTGCGCTGAGGGCCGCCACATCCTCGGCTTTACGCGCTGTGGCCCAAACCTGATAACCGGCTTGCTGGAACACATCAGCCAGGGCGCGGCCAATGCCGCTGGAACATCCGGTGATCAAAACACTGGGTTGGCTCATGTGGGTTTCCTTCTTCCTTGTTCTTATAGAGAGGGCTTAGCGGTTGAAACGGCCCTGCAGGCGCTCGGCGCGAAACTCCAGGGTACTGGCACGATAGCCGCTGCGCAGAGTGGGCAGCGGCAGGCAGGTTTGCCAATCGGCGCCAGGCAGTAATTCACCGGGGCCGCTATAACGCGGGGCTTCGTAGAGGCGTTCGGCGAGGTTGACGCTGTCGCCAGGGCGGTAGGCGGCGATCTGCCACTGCAGCTCAAGCAGGGCGGCGTCACTGCCGTTCTTCAAGGCCAGGGCCAGCGGACGATCCGCCGGGCAGCTGCCCGGGGCGTAGTCGAGGCGTAATTCCAGGCGGGCGAGGTCGCGGTTGTCGCGGCTTTCCTGCCACAGCACCCAGCTGGCCACCAGGCCCAGCCCGACCAGTGCGGCCAGCGAAACCGGCAGGGCTTTGCTTGGGTAGCGGGTCAGCAGGATCAGCCAGCTCAGTACCAGGATTACGCCAATCAGCATCACTCAGGCCTCGGGGTCGTCACGCAGGAACACCAGACTATCAGTCTTGGAGTGCTCCGCCGAAAAACGATAGCCCTGGTAGTTGAAGTCTTTAAGACCGGCCGGGTCGCTCAGGCGCTCCTTGATTACGTAGCGCGCCATCAGGCCACGGGCTTTTTTCGCGTAGAAGCTGATGATCTTGTACTGGCCGTTTTTCAGGTCCTTGAACTCGGTATTGATCAGCCGCGCATTCAGCGCTTTGCGTTTCACCGCGCTGAAGTACTCATTGGAGGCCAGGTTGAGCAGGACGTTGTCGCCCTGGGCGTCGAGCGCGTCGTTGAGCCAGCCGCTGATGCGTTCACCCCAGAAGTCATAGAGGGTGTTGCCGCGCGCGTTGGCCAGTTTAGTGCCCATTTCCAGGCGATAGGGTTGCATTAAATCCAGCGGGCGCAGCACGCCATACAGGCCCGATAGCATGCGCAGGTGCTGTTGGGCAAAGTCGAAATCGGCTTCGCTGAAGTCGTCGGCATTCAGGCCGGTGTACACATCACCTTTGAAGGCCAGCAGTGCCTGCTTGGCGTTTTCCGGGGTAAAAGCGGGTTGCCAGCTGCCAAAGCGCGCGGCGTTGAGGCCGGCGAGTTTGTCTGACAGGTGCATCAATTCAGCGATTTGCGCTGGGCTGAAATCGCGCAGCTGATCAATCAACAGTTGAGCATGCTCAAGGTGCTGCGGCTGGGTGAAGTATGGGGTGGCCGGTGGCGTTTCGTAATCAAGGGTCTTGGCGGGGGAAATCACCATCAACATAAGCTGTGCTCCTGAAAGTCTGCGCCGATTCTAACAGGCCGTTGCCAAACTACCTCGGCTTGGGCGTTTGGCATTCAGCCAGGCGGCCTCGGCTATTTTCAAGGCAATTGGAAGGTTCAGGGGCGCTGGCGCTGCGGGGTGTTAAGGGGTGTTGCGGCCCAATGGCCTTGGTTGCCAAGCGGGTGCTTATCAACCAAGGCGCGCATGGCAGGGCCGACGCGTGGTGTCGCCAGCCGCGTGGGCTGGCGTGGCTGGTTAAACGCTGACCAGGCTGATGGCAGTCGCTTGGCTGCGCCCGTAAACATCATCCAGACGGCGAATGTCGTCTTCACCCAGGTAGCTGCCGGACTGCACTTCGATGATCTCCAGGGGGATTTTGCCGGGGTTGCTCAGGCGATGCACTGAGGTCATGGGGATGTAGGTCGACTGGTTTTCGGTGAGCAGAAACACCTTGTCATCGCAGGTCACCTCGGCGGTGCCAGACACCACAATCCAGTGTTCGGCGCGGTGATGGTGCATCTGCAGCGACAGGGTGGCGCCGGGGTTGACCGAGATGTGCTTAACCTGGAAGCGCCCGCCCATGTCCACCGAGTCGTAGGAGCCCCACGGGCGATAGACCTGGCAGTGATTCTGGGTTTCGCTGCGGCCCAGGGCGTCGAGTTGGTTGACCACTTGCTTGACCTCTTGCACGCGGTCCTTGTGCACGATCATGGTGGCGTCTTTGGTTTCCACCACCACAATGTTGTCCAAGCCGATGACCGAGACCAGTTTGCCGTTGCCGTGCACCAGGCAGTTGTGGCTGTCGTGCACCACCACGTCACCGGACAGCACGTTGCCGCAGGCGTCTTTGGCATGTACGTCCCAGATCGATGACCAGCTGCCGACATCGTTCCAGCCGGCATTCAGCGGCACCACACAGGCGCGGGTGGTTTTTTCCATCACCGTGTAGTCGATCGAGTTGTCAGGGCAGCAAGCGAAGGTGGCCGCGTCGATATTGACGGTGTCGCCTTCAATGCGGCTGCGCTCCAGGGCCAGCAGGCAGGTGTCGTAGATGTCGGTGTCGTACTTCTTCAATTCTTCCAGGTAGCGGCTGGCGCGAAACAGGAACATGCCGCTGTTCCAGAAGTAATCACCGGACTCAACGAACGCACGGGCGCGCGCTTCATCGGGTTTCTCGACAAAGCTCTGCACCCGCACCACGCCTCGCGGCAGGCTGTCATCCGGCATCGAGCGGATGTAGCCATAGCCGGTTTCCGGGCGGCTGGCGGGAATGCCGAACAGCACCATTTCGCCGTTTTCGGCTGCCTTGCGGGCCTGTTGCAGGGCGGCTTCGAAGGCGGCTTGGTTTTCCATGACGTGGTCAGCGGGGAGTACCAGCAGCAGTTCGTCGCGGCCTTCAGCGAGCAGCTTCATCGCGGCGATCGCTACAGCTGGCGCGGTGTTACGGCCAAAGGGCTCAAGCAGAATGGCCTGGGTTTCCAGCTTCTGCGTTTTCAGCTGCTCTTGAACGATAAAGCGGTGTTCCTGGTTGCACACCAGCACCGGGGCCTGCATGCCGTCGAAGCGCAAGCGCTTGAGGGTTTGCTGGAACAGGGTGTCGGTGCCGGTGAGAGCAAGAAACTGCTTGGGATAATGCTTGCGCGAAAGCGGCCAGAGTCGCGAACCGCTGCCGCCTGAGAGGATTACCGGGATCATAGGGTGAGCTCCATTAATATCCGTTTAAGGCTGTATCCCGTCGCCCTGCGCAACGGATGTAGCGCAGGGCGAAAATGCAAAGGGCTGTCACTCAAGGCAGTTGCTCGGAAAATAGCTGGGTTACGTCTCCCCCCAGCCGGTAGGTGGTTAACGGTTGCAGGGAGCGACGCCAGGCGTCGGTGGCCGGCGAGCAGGTGTACAGCGCGCAGTAAGGCTCCAGCCAAGCGAAGCGGCTGTTGTCTTGCAGGTCATCCAGGGTTTGCGGGTAGCCGGCTTTGGCGCTGAATAGCTGAGGGTCTTTAAGGCCGGCTTCCAGGCGTTGCGCCATGCGTTGCAGCGCACCGTTGTTGTCTTCACGCAGGTCGAGGTGATTGGCCTGGGCGAAGGCCGCCACCATCAGCAGTGGGCCCATGGCGTAGTTGTGGTAAGCCAGGGCGCGGGTTTGCCGTGACAGTTCCAGGGGCAGGTAGCCATCTTTGTCGACCTGGCTCATGCCCTGGCGGTATTGGCTGACAGACCAGTCAAAAAGATCGCGGCGGTCGAGCACCACGGCGCTGGCCATCACTGACCAGGCGGCCCAGTACTGGTGGTTATTGCGCCGCGCCATGGGTTGCGCGTTCCAGTCCAGCACCACCTGGTCGGCCAGTTTGCCCAGCCATTTTTCGATGGTGCGTGCTTCGCTGGAGTACTGTTCAAGCGGTTGCGAGCGGGAGAATTTAAGCCGTAGATAAGCCCCGGCAACACTGCCCAGTGCCCATTTGCGCACCGATTTTCCGGTGTGGTTATACGAGGTGCTGAGCAGCGCATCGGCCTCGGCCCAATCGTTCAACCAACGGATGACGCAGGCCAGGTCGTCCGGCTGGCCTGTGTCCAGGTAGCGGCCAACCAGCTTGTTTACGCCGTTTTCCAGCAGGCGCACGTTGTCGGTCAGCTCGCGGTAGCGCTGCGCCGCCTTGGGGTTGACCTGATCGCGGGCGCTATCTGAGCCAGCATATTTGCTGGGGAACTGCAGCTTGCCGGTGTAGGGCTGCGGGCGAGTAGGGCAGGCGCGGGGCTTATCTTGCACCTGCGCCACGGCGCGCAAATAGCCCGGCGGCGGCTGCAGGCTGGGCGCTGCGCAACCGGTGAGCAAAAGCACCAGGGCCGCGCCGCTGGCGAGGGCGGCGCGGAGAAACCAGGCGGGCGATAAAACAGCGCTGCTCTGGCGCATGATCAGTTGGCCGTCTGCGCACTTTTCACCCAGGTCGCAACCAGGTTGCTGCCGCTCCCCGTGACGTACAGGCAAACCAATTGCCCGCGTTCGAGCACCAGGGGCTCAAGGTCGCTGATTTTGCGGGTGCCGGAAAACAGCGCCAGGCGCACCTTGAGCGGGTTGATCTCGCGCTCGCCGCTGGCCTTGCCGGCTACCGGGGTGATGACATCGGTTTTACCGTCTGCAGTTTTTAGCGTAAGCGGGCTGTCCGAAAGATTTTGCAGGCGCAGCAGGGCTTTTTGCTTGCCGCTGAACGGTGGCTCGTCACGCAATTGGAGCGCGCCGCCAGGCAGTTGCACCAGGGTGTAGTACTGCTCGCCGGCCAGTTTGACGGGGAGCGTTTTGCTGCCCGTGCTCAGGCTATAACTGCCAGCCGGTAGGTAGCTGAAATCGCTGCTGTCGCGGCTGCCGATATCGTTCAGGCTGACCGTGCCCACGCGCACATCAAGGCTTTGCGTGTCGGCATTGAAGGCCCGCACAAACGCCGAGCCTGGCGGCGCGCTGGGTTCATAGAGCGCGGCTTCATCAGCCAGAACGGCGCCGGCCACCAGGCTGAGCAATAGTGCGCTGAGCGCGCGGCGGTAAGGGACAGTGTGCAGGTTCATAAGTTATCTCCTTGTGTGCGGATAGAGGTGTGCATCGTCATTGCGCAGCACCACGGGTGCCGGTCGCGACATGCGCCAGGCGTGGGGCGCCGCCGCTGTCTTTGGCTTGCTTTAAGCGCTGCAGCCAGGCGGCATCGAAACTGGACAGGTCGCTGGGCAGCAGCAGGTAACGCTCCGGAAACTCCCAGATGACCAGGCGCAAATCAGCGTTTTGCGCCGGGTCGCGTTGCAGCAGGCGCAGCATCGGTACCAGCGGGCCGTGGCCGTCTTCGGCGAAGTTCAGCAGGTCGCTGCCCAGGGCCTGTTTCAGCGCCCCGGCAAAGTTCCATTTCGGGTTGGCGCTGTAGCTGGTGCCCACCAGGGCCAAGTGGCTCGGCTGCGCGTCGAACAACGCGGCGGCGCTGCTGTCGTCCTGGCCCTCGGCGAGGGCGGTTTGGCGTTGTTGCAGTTGCTCGCTGGGCGGTTGCAGGCCGGCGAAGTAGGGCTCCAGGGGCAGGAAGCTGAGCAGGTCGCCTTTGTGCGTCAGGGTTTTGCCGGGCGCGGTGACAAAGCGCTCAGCGCCGGGTTGCAGGCTGCCGCGCTCGAACAGGTAGGCGGCCAGGCTTTGCGCCGCGACTTCAGCACCATAGGGCGTCCAGTGGGTGTCGGTGCGCAGGAATACCGGTGCGCGCCGCTTGGCTTGGTGCCAGGCCGGCAGCAGGTCGGGCCCCGGCAAATGCTCATGCTGCATGCGCGCCAGCGCCTCGGCGTAGAGTTGGCTGTGTGCGGCCACCGGGCGTGCGCTGCCGAGTTTTTCCGGGTACAGGCGGGCTTTGGCGGGCAACAGCAGCAGCACCAGTTCGATGTCGCGGCGTTTGAGTTCGGCCTGTACGGCCTCGATCAGCGCCCAGTTGTCCTGCACTTGATGGGGCAGGGCGGCGGGCTTGAATTCCTCGTCGGTAAACAGCCAGTCGCTGCGGCCGACCACCACCCCGGGGCGGCCCTCATCGAACAGGCTGTAGTCGATAGCCGCCCACAGGTTGGTGCCGAAGGCCTTGAGCGGGAAGGTTTGGTCGTAGTGTTTCTCGAAGGCCTGCGCCAGCTGGCCGCTGAGCACCGGGGTGTTCTTGGCCGCTGAGAAGCTCAGCAGCGCCGGCAGCGAGCTGAGTGCCAAGCCCAGTAAGAGCAGGATAAAGGCCAGGCTGTAGCCGATCGTGGCGGTTCTGTTCACGTCGCCTCCTCAGAATTGGAAGTAAAGAAAGGGCGAGAAGCTCTGCGCCGAGAGTTTCAGTACCGAGAGCAGGAACAGCAGCAGCAGGCCCACGCGCAGCGCCAGCGCGCGGTAATCCAGCACCGCGATGCCGCTGCTGTGTTGCACCTGGCTGAGGCTGCTGAGGCTTGCACTCCATTTGCCCGGCTCGCGGGGGTAGAACTGGCGCAGGCCAAACCAGGCCATCACCCCGTAAGCCAGGATCAGGGTGGTGACCTGCAGGCTGGTGAGCTGTGCGCTGTTGAGTTCCGACAGGCGCCAGGCGCTGCTGCTCAAGAGGTCGGGGCTGAACATGGCGCTGTACATACGCCAGGCAATGTCGAGGTTTTCCGCACGAAAGATCACCCAGCCGAGCACCACCAGAAAGAAGGTGAAGATCCATTTCAGCGGGTTGAGCACCTTGGGCGCGGCGTCGACATTGAACAGCCGCTCAATGGCCAGCCACATGCCGTGCCAGGCGCCCCAGATCAGAAAGGTCCAGTTGGCGCCGTGCCAGAAGCCGCCGAGCAGCATGGTCAGAAACAGGTTGCGGTAGGTCTGCAGGGTGCTGCCCCGGTTGCCGCCCATGCTGATGTAGAGGTAATCGCGCAGCCAGGTGGACAGGCTGATGTGCCAGCGCCGCCAGAACTCGGTGATCGACTGGCTGATATAGGGCTGGCGGAAGTTCTCCATAAAGCGAAAGCCCATCATCAGGCCCAGGCCGATGGCCATGTCGCTGTAACCGGAGAAGTCGAAATACAGCTGCGCGGTATAGGCCAGGGCGCCGAGCCAGGCATCGCCGGTGCTGGGGTTGGCCAGGGCGAAGCAGCGGTCAGCGATGGGTGCCAGGGTGTCGGCGATAAACACCTTTTTGACGAAGCCTTGCATAAAGCGGCTGGCGCCTTCGCTGAACTTGTCGTAGCTGTGCGTACGGTCGCTGAACTGGTCGACCAGGTCCTTGTAGCGCAGCACTGGGCCGGCAATCAGCTGCGGGAACAGGGCGATAAAAGCGGCGAAGTCGATGGGGTGGGTGGTGGCCTCGACGTCACCGCGATACACGTCGATCAGGTAGCTGAGCGACTGGAAGATGTAGAAGGAAATGCCAATCGGCAGCAGCACCGAGGTTAGAACGAAAGGCTCAAACCCCATGCCCTGCAGCGCGGTGTTGATATTGGCTACGCCGAAGTTGGCGTACTTGAAATAACCCAACACCCCGAGGTTGCCCACCACCCCCAGCAACATCCAGTGCTGGGAGCGGCGGGTGCGCACACCGGCATTGCCTATGCGCAGGCCCAGCCAGTAGTTGAAGGCCGTCACGCCGATAAACAGGGCAAGGAAGTCCACCCGCCACCAGGCATAAAAGGCGTAGCTGGCGAGCAGCAATAGCAGGTTGCGGTAACGGTTGGCGCACAGGTAATACAGGCCGAGAAACCCCGGCAAAAACAAAAACAAAAACACGTTGGAGGAGAAAACCATGGCGCTGCGCCTTCCTTGAATGGGTGACGGCCCTGATCACTCAGGGCCGGCCGCGTGCCTCGGGCCTAGTCGGCTTGCGCCGTTTGGTTGGCGGGGTGGCGCGTGCAGAGGGTGGCTTCAACCTTGAGCCCGGCGGGCATATCCGCAGGCACCTCAATTTCCATCGAGAGCAGGGTTTGCCCGGCCCATTCGGGGTCGTCACGCAGGCCGAAAACAAAGCGCCCGTCGGGCTCTACCTGCTGGTTGCGGGAAATCAGCAGATTTTCCCGGGAGCCGCTCATGTACCAAAGCGAGCTGCGCAGCTCCATGACATTGGCCTGGCTAAACTGCACATCCACCAGATAGTCCTTGCTGCGCAAGGGCAGGTCTTGGCTGTTGATCAGCACCTCGTTGCGGCCAGGATGCAGGGCGACCTTGTTGCTCAGCGCGGCGGGGGTAGCGCGGCAGCCGTCGGCCAGCATCGGCATGATCTGGCGGTAGAACAGCGGCATGGAGATGTCGTAGTAGCTGGTGATTTCCCAGATCAAAATCTTCGGCGGGTTGTCCTGAAAATCCTGGCTGCCGAGGTACTGCAGCATGGCGCTGTGAAAGCCGCCGCCACTGATCGAGCGGTTGTCCACATCCACCCCGGCCTTCTCCTTGAGGAAGCCACCGAAGTTGTATTGCGGCGCACTGAAGCTGGTGCCGGCCAGGATCACGTCGGCGACGTCGGCGTCGCCGAACAGGTCGCTGCTTTCTTCCTTGGGTTCGGTGACGAAGCGGGTGACGAACTGGTTGGCGTAGTTGTAGCCGCAGATTTTGCCGAAGGCCTGGTTCAGCGAGCCGATCTTGTTGTTCTGGCCCTCGCTACGGCTGACAAATTCTTTGCGTGGGATGGTCTTGAACAGAGAAGACTTACGCAGTTCCGCCGCCACCAACTCGGCGGTGAACGCGGCCCCGTGAGGGGTCCAGTGGTGGTCACGTTTGAAGAAGAAGGGCTGCTTGGTATCGCCGTGTTGTTCCAGCAGCGGGGTCAGGTCGGGCACCTTGATGCCGATGCTGCGCATGCGCTCCACCACCTGCAGGTAGTTGTTTTTGGCCAGTTGCAGGTCGAAGCCTTGGCGCGTTTGCGGGCTGAGCATGTCCGCATTGATCATGCCGCGCGTGGGGATGTACACCACCATCAGCTCGACGCCGCGCTTGGCCAGGCCGTCGCGCAGCCGCTGCAGGTGCTTGTAACCGTCGGCGCTGGTGCCCATCTGGGTCATCAGGTCGGTGCGGGTGCGGAACAGCCAGTCATCTTGGCCCTGCACCAGTTTGTTGAACTCGTTCATGTCGCCGTCGTAGGTGGCGTCTTCCAGGGCCTGCGGGCAAATGTTGCAGCACGGCTCAATGCTGTAGGTCGGCGGCTCAGCCGCCTGGACGCTGTTCTGCAGGCTGATAGCAAGGCCAAGGACGGCCAGCGTGGCGCTGGGCTTGATGAGCGATAGGCGGGTCATCGGGAATTCCTCATTTATCACGTTGTGCCAACTTGGCTGCGGGCACGACCAGCACCGCTTTGTTTTGCCGCAGCATCAGGTCGAGGATTTTTAGCTTGCCCTCGGCCAATGCGCCGAACATGCCGACGCCGCTGGGTTTGCTCGGCATCAACATTTGCAGGCGATAAAGCTTCACGCTCAGCGGCGCGACCACCGAGATGTCCCCGGACTGGTTGCCAATCAGGCTGCCGCCGACTACCTCGAGCGACAGCTTCATTTCAAAGGGGTCGAGTTGCAGGTCGCGGTCGGTGCCGTTGAGGTCTTTGACATGGCCGTAAATACCGAGCAGGCCGTTGGCCATGGCGATGTTTTCGTAGAGGTCAACGTTCTGGCTGTTGCGCACGCGGATGCCGTGGCGGCCATTGTTGAACGCGCGGTTGCCCCACAGCAGGTTGTCGCCGCTTTCGTAGATGGTGATGCCGTCAGATTTGTTGCCGTAGGTCTCGTTGTAGGCAATCACGTTGTTGCGGCTGATGCGGTCGATGACGATGCCGGACAGCTCGTTGTCGTAGCTGCGGTTGTTGAAGATCCAGCTGTCGTTGACCTCGCGCGAGATGATGATGCCGTGCTTCTGCACCGTGCCGTAGGCGATGTTCTCGGCAATGATCAGCCGGCGCGAACGGTCGTGTGGGTCGATGCCGTAGACCAGGTTGTTGCGGTAGGTATTGCCGCGCAGCACCACGTCGTCGGCCTCGTAGCAATAGAAGCCGTACCACATGTCATCGAACATCGAGTCGATCAGCCAGCCGGTAGGGTGGGCGCGCTGCATGATCGGGTGCATGGCCGGGCTGTACTGCGAAATGGACACGCCGTAGGACTTGCTCGCGGTGTAGCCGAGGCTGGAAATCACGCTGTTGACGATGTACGTCTCGGTGCCGCCCCAGGAATTGAGGAAGGGCCGGAACTGGCCTTTTTTGTGGTACCAGTCCTGCTGGTTGTCCTGTTCGCGCCAGGCGGTCAGGCGGCTGTCAGTGATAAACAATTTGCCGTCGTTGATCAGAAAGGCGCCGTGGTCGCTGGACAGGCGCAGGTCCTTGGTGTGTTTGTCGATATGCAGGGTCGCGCCCGGGTTGACCAGGATCGGCCGGCGCGCCAGGTACACCCCGGGCTCTGTTTGCTCGAAGTACTTGGCCGGCAGTTGGCGCGCCAGGTCGGCGGGGGTGACATAACCGCCGTCGATGACGATGACCTGAGGCATCTCACCCTGGCGCTTGACCCACACGCGCAGGCGTTCATCGCCACCGGTGAACTCGACCAGCGGGTTGAGCCCGATCATGCGCTGCATGCCCGCGCGGCCTGTGGGGCTGGTGTGAATCTTGGCGTTCACCGCCTCAGCGTTGTAGGGCGCCAAGTCCGGCAGTTGCGGCGGCGCCTGGCGTAGCTCGTCTATCGGTGTGCTCGACACCTCATAGCTCTGCAGGGCTGGTGTGGCAGCCTGCAAGGCCTGCGAGCTCAACAGGCCGCTGAGCAGGGTCAGTACCAGGCCGATGCGGGTTCTTGCGCTCTTGCTATGTAGATACATGCTCTTCACCTCCTGGATGCGCTTCATGCTGTTCAGTAGCGCCACACAACATCGACGACCGCGCGGTACATGCTTGAATCGCTGTTGCTGGCGAAGGCATCACCGGGGAAGAACACCCCACCGCGAAACCGCACCAGGGCCGATTGAGCGCCCAGCCAGCCCAACTGGGCCGGCATTTGGCCCTTGTTGAAGTAACGGGTGAAAACCAGATCGACTTCCTGGCCGAGGTCTTTTTCCCCTGGCTGCAGTTCGGCTTGCAGGCCGTTGGCGCTGGTTTGCTCGGCGTCCACGCGCCAGAAGCGGTGGTAAACCAGGCTGGCGTCGTAGTGCTCATCAATGATCAAACCGGCAAACAGGCTGACCGCCTGCAGGTTGTTCAGCTCGCCGCGATAGGCTTCGCCAAACCGGTTGAGGCTGGCCTTGGTGCCCGTGAAGTTGGAACGGTTGCTCTGCAGGTCGGTTTGCACGAATTGCTCAGAGTCATTCGCGCTGGCGCCCCCACTGGCGCGGCTATAGGTACTGCCGACGCGCCAGTGCTCATCGATATTCCAGCGCAGGCCGAGGTCGACGGCCCAGGCGTTGAGGTCTTGGCTGTTCTGGCCGACCACCAGGCGCTGGTCGCCGACCGTGGTGCTGCGCAGGCTGTCGATTTCACCGCTGAGCCAGGTCGCGCTGGCCCAATAACTAAGCGGGGCCAACGGGCGGGCGCTGTAGAACTCGCCATTGAGTTCGGCGCCAAGCCAGGTCAATTGGCCGTTGTAGGTTTTACTCAGGGTGTCGATGCGCTCGCCGGTGCTGGCCAGGTTGTCGCTGTCATCACTGTGGTGCAGCTTTAACCCCGCCCAGTGACCGGGCTGCCATTGATAGTTGATATCGGCGAGCAGGTGCTGGCGCTCTTCGTCTTGTGGCGCCAGCTCGTCGAGGTCGCTGCGGTAGTCGCTGAAGCGCTGTGCAACGGCCACGTGACCGGTCAGCAAGGTGGTGTCGAAGCGCCAGCGCAGCGCTTCGATATTGTTATCCCACCATAGGCCGTCGTCGCGGCGCAGGCGTTGCCGACCCACACGCAGAGATTCACCGGGGTAAGCAGTGAGGCCGCTGTAGTCGACCCAAAATTCGTGCAGGGCGACAAACTGCTTATCGCGGCTGCGCACGTCGTTGGCGGCGATGTCGCTCTCGCGGGGGTTGGATTCAATCACGTCGGTGGCGAGAAACGCCTCGCCCAGCAGGTAGGCGCTCCAACTGTCTTTCAGGCCATAAACCCAGGGCCGCGCACTGATACCGGCGCCGGTAAAGTCGCCGCCGTCGCGGCTGCCCAGGTCTTGATCATCCAGGGCTTGAGCGGTGAGTTTCATATTGACCCCCGCCGACACACCCGCTGGCAGCGGCGCAGCCATCAGCCAGGGGCTGCTCAGCAGGCTGGCGGTGCAAAGCAATAAAACCGGGATTTGCGGGTGGCGAGTCATAGCGATTCCTGCGCGGAGAGTGCCGCCTGGCTGAGGCTGAGGGGCGGTGTGCCACGGGCCTCAAGCTCGCGGGTGAGCAAGGCCTGGGCCTGAATTTTTTCAGCGGGTTGCAGCTGGCTCCCCAAGCGCTCGACCAACACCTGGCCGTAGGCCAAGCCGTGTTGCTGGGCGAGCAGAGCGAAGCTGTAGGCGTAGACGCGGTTGATCGTCACCCCACGGCCATCGCCGAACAGTTGGGCTAAGGCCTGGTCGGCCGCAATCTCACCGCCGCGTGCGGCGATCAGCAGGTGTTCGAGGGCTTTTTGCGGATCGATTTCACCCAGCTGGCCGCTGCTGTACAGCTTGCCCAGGGCCAAATTCGCCTTGGGTTGATCGGCCGCCGCCAACAGCAGGTAACGTTCGGCGGCTTGTGGGTCGGCGGGGAGCGCGCGGCCTTTGATCAGCACTTGCCCCAGTAGCAGCGCTGCGCGGGTTGAGCCGGCCGCTACACCCTGTTGCAGATAACCGCGTAGCACGCTGTCATCGCCCAGCTCGGGGTACTGCATCAGCAAGGCGCCGAGGCTCTGCCAGGCATCCGGGTAAACCTCAGTGAGGCTTAGGTACAGCGCTTTGGCGTGCTCGGGGTCGGGCTGGCCCAGGCTGCTGTCAGCCAATACTTTAGCCACGGCCTGGAGGCGTTCGGGCGGCACACGGGCAGCGCTGTAGTCGCGTTGCAAGCGCTCCAGCAGGGCCTGTTGTTTGGCCTGGTTAGCCTGGATCTGATAGATGCTGGCCAGCTCGACATAACACTCGCTGACCTGCGCCAACCAGCGTTCGCAGGTGGCCTGGATTTCTTCAAGGTGCTGGTCGTAGTCGCCACGGGCCCGGTACAGCTCGATCTTGCCCAGTTGTGCTTCGCCTATACCTTGGCGTTGCCATGCGCTGAGTTGCTGCTCCAGTGCGGTGCCGCTGAGCTGCTGCGGGTCTTGCAGCTGCACGCGCAGCCAGGGCAGCAGCGCGCTGTGGTCGCCGCTGGCGATGGCCTGACGCAGCAGGCGGGTGGCTTCGGCTCGCTCCTGCGGGCTGTTCACGGGCTTGTTCGCCAGCCATTTCCCCAGGCGCGGCGCGGCCAATGGCGATTGCGTCAGCGCCTGCCGATACAGGGCTTCGCCTTGCGCCTGCTCTTGCGCCGAGGCGCTGCGAATCAGCACATCGGCCAAACCAATTTGCGCATCGACATAGCCGCGCTCGGCCAATGGGCGAAAGTTGGCAGCGGCCGCGCTCAGGTCGCCGCCGGCTTTGGCCTGCTTGCCCAGATCAAGGTCGGGCAAGCTGCCGGCGCAGCCGGTCAGCAGGCCCAACCCCAGCAGTGGCACAAGCAGGGGGCTGGTCCGCTTCATTTGCCAATGGCCATGGTGGTGCGTGTCCACAGGCCGCCCAGCGGCTGGATGCGAACATCCACCGGGCGCTTGGACAGGGCGATGTCCAGCGGCAGTTTAGGGGTGATCATCACGCGGATGTCTGAGGCCAGGCCGCCGTCTTGCAGCGCCATCGAGCTGATCACGCCGCTGCGTGGGGTGTGTTCACCGCCCACCAGGAAGGTGACTTCGGTGCCTGGTTGCAGTTCGTCAAAGGCGCGGTAGGGAAAGCGCGCTTCGACGCTGGCGACGCTGTCCAGCGGCGCTAGGATAAACACCGCAGCGCCTTTGCTGGCCAGTTGGCCATCACCCACCAGTTGCGCCACCACGCGGCATTCGCAAGGGCTGGTCAGGGTGCCCTGAATATTTTTGCTGAACAGGCGCTCGAGGTTTTCCGTGGTCATCTCGCTTTCCGGCAGCACGTTTTTCAGCGCATCGAGCATGCTGGCGGAGAAGCTGGCGATCGGGGCACCCTTGCTGACAACAGCACCGACCTCGACCAGGCTTTGCAGGGTGCCTTCGCGCGGCATCGACACCTCTTGCCCGGCGGTGACAACCTGGGCCGAGTCGGCGTGGGTAATGAAGTAAATGTCATACAACTGGTAGAGCACATAGCTGCACGCGGCCACGCCGACCAGGAACACCAACAGGCTGACGGTGATGGCTTTGATCCGCGAAAACAGGCCGCCGGTGTCGTCCTGCTTACGCCCGCGCGCCTTGGTGAAGTTCTCCCGCTGCAGGGTGTTGAGCAGGTCGCCGACATTGATCAGTTCGCCGCTCATAAAGCTGCTGATGATGTGGCGCAGGGCGGAAATTTCACGTTGGCGCAGGTTGTGAAACTCACAGCCGGCGCGGTTCTCGTCCAAGGAGCGAACCTGGAAGTTGATCGCCATGGAGAAGCCGATACCGTCGACCTCAAACAGCAGTTTGCCTTTGTAGTGTTTGCCCTCGACCAGTTGGCCGTTTTTGGCTTCCAGGCTGAAACCGCCGGCGGATAAATCCAGCAGGGGCAATTCCATGGCTTTGCCATCGGCGTTGAGGAACCGCACCTTGGCTGGCAGCTTGAGGCGGGCGTGTTGGCGCTGGGCCTCGGCCTCATGCACCACGTTGCTGTTGGGGGTGCTGATGCCGCTAACGGGGTTTACGACTGCGCTCATGGTTATTTCCTTGGGTCATAAATGGTCGAACGGGATAGGTAAGGCGGGCACTGCCGCGCCTTCACACCACCCACATCAAGGCAGCTACAAAAACGCTGGCGGCAGAGAAGGTCATGGTTCGTGACGACCAGGTGTTGAACCAGCGCTGAAAGCTCGCCAGATCCCGGTTGAGTTTGGTTTTTTGGCGGGTCCAGGACTGTTGGTCGAGGCGGAAGAACACGTACACCTTCACCATCGCGCCAACGATCTGGTTGTAATAAAGAATCAGCGGGAAGGCCGGGCCAATGCGGTGCCCAGAGGCCAGTAGCAGCAGGGTTAGCAGCAGGCGAGTCAGGCCGATCCAGAACATGTACAGCAGCATGTAAGCGAAGCCGTATTTGAGGGTGGCGATGATCGCCACGCAGGGGCCAAGCAGGCTGGTCCACATGGACAGGCGCTGGTCGAACAGCACCAGGCTGGTAAACCAACCCAGGCGCTTGGTCCCCAGGCTCAGGGCCCGCGCGTTCTGCCGCAGGTTGTTGCCGTACCAGCGGAACATCAGTTTGCGGCTGGCCTTGATAAAGCTCTTTTCCGGTGGGTGCTCGACGGTGTTGATGGCGGCATCCGGCACGTAGAAGGTGTCGTAACCCATGCGCATCAGGCTGAACCAGCTGGATTTGTCATCACCGGTGAGGAACTTGAAGTTACCCAGGCGCCAATGCTGCAAGTGGTCGTTTTCCACGTCGGCGATAAAGCCGGGGTCGGTGATCACCTGGGCGCGGAACACTGACATGCGTCCGGTCAGGGTCAGCACGCGTTTGTTCAGCGCCATGGAACTCATGTTGATGTGGCGTTGGGCGAAGCGCAGCTTGTGCCACTCGCTCATGATGTAGCTGCCACGTACCTCGCAGAACTCGTTGGTGGTGAGCCCGCCGAGGTTATTGAACAGGTGGAAGAAGGGGACGGTTTTACCAATCACGCCGGGGCTGAGCACGGTGTCGCCATCGATGACCGCGACCACTGCACGTTCATCCGGCATGTGCCGGGAAATCGCGCGAAAACCATGGGCCAGGCCGTCACGCTTACCGGTGCCAGGTATGCGCACGAAATCCAGTTTGACCTGGGCGGGCGGGTTGAGCCGGCCCCAGAGGTTTTTGATCAGCAACTCATCGGACAACTCAACGATGGAGCAGACCAAGGTGCAGGGGTAACCGCAGTTGCTGGCCTCTTCAATCACCGAGCGGTAGACCTGGGCGGTGGTCAGCGCATCAATGCGAAAGCTGGTGACCAGCAGGTACACATGGGACGGGTCGGCGGCGCTGCCAAGCCGGTTGACCTTGCGCCGGTAGTGCGGGAACAGCACATAGAGAAACAGCATGCCACGCACGTAATGCAGCGCGCCCATGGAGTAACGCCAGATGCCCACTGCGCCGAGCAACAAGATGAAATCGCGCGACTCAGGGCTGAAGACCGTCGCGGGTAGCGCCAGGGCTAAGGCCATCAGCACTGTCAGGTATAACAGCCAACCGCCGGCCTGGCTAAGGCTCGCTTTGAGCTTGTCCATGGGGTGTCCATCGTTAAGTAGCGACTGGTTAACGCCTGCAGCGCAACACCCGGTGTGGCGCTGCAGGTTCCTTATGGCGCGGTGTTTACCAGCAAATGCCTTCACTGCCGGCGCGTGAGGCCGTGGGCATAAAACCGACCAGATCGACTACGTGTTTGCCAACCAGGGCTTGCTGCGCCAGGGCGGCAAAGCGTCCGTCACCATTGCCGAGAATGATGACCTCGGCGTTATCGACCACTGCGTCGAAGTCGCTGTTGAGCAGCGAGGACACATGCGGGATCTTCGCTTCGATGTATTCCTTGTTCGCCCCGTACACGCGCGCATATTCAACGTTGCTGTCGTAGATGCTCAGGTCAAAACCTTTGCCGATGAGCATCTCGGCCAGCTCCACCAGCGGGCTTTCGCGCAGGTCATCGGTGCCGGCTTTGAAGCTCAAACCGAGCAGGGCCACCTTGCGTTTGTCGTAGCTGGCGATGATGTTGTAGGCGTTCTGCACCTGCACCACGTTGCTGCGCATCAGTGAGCCAATCAGGGGCGCCTCTACGTCGAGGCTGCCGGCGCGGTAGGAGAGGGCGCGCACATCTTTCGGCAGGCAGGAACCGCCGAAGGCAAAGCCGGGCTTCATGTAGTACTTGGACAGGTTGAGTTTGTGGTCCTGGCAGATCACATCCATCACTTCGCGGCCATCCACACCCACGGCCTTGGCGATGTTACCGATCTCGTTGGCAAAGGTGACCTTGGTCGCATGCCAGACGTTGCAGGTGTACTTGATCATCTCGGCCACATCGATGTCCTTGCGGATGATCGGCGCATCAAGCTCCTCGTAGATGCTTTGCAACAGGTCACCGGAGGCCTGGTCCAGCTCGCCGATCACGGTCATGGGCGGGAAGTCATAGTCCTGAATCGCCGTGCTTTCGCGGAGAAACTCCGGGTTTACCGCCACTCCGAAATCGACACCGGCTTTCTTGCCCGAACAGTCTTCAAGGATCGGAATAACCACGTTTTTAACCGTGCCCGGCAGCACGGTACTGCGCACCACCACGGTGTGCCGTTGCGGCTTATTGCGCATGGCCATGCCGATTTCGCGGCACACCCCTTCGATGTAGTTTAATTCCAGGTCGCCGTTCTTTTTACTGGGTGTGCCCACGCAGATAAATGACACTTCACTGGCACTTACGGCCTCGGCCACATCGGTGGTGCCGCGCAAGCGACCACTGGTTTTACCCAGTTGTAATAACGCTTCGAGGCCGGGTTCTACAATGGGCGACTTGCCGCTGTTGATAAGGTCTATTTTAGTGGATGAGATATCCACGCCAATAACATCGTGGCCCCGTGCGGACAAACAACCTGCACAAACAGCGCCGACATAACCTAAGCCGAAAATACTAATTCGCATCGCACTAACCTCGTTTATTTATTACACAATCAGGGCGCGGCTATATGCCGTCGCCAGGGGTAAGCGCATTGCAAAATGCACGAATGCATTAATTTGAGCGTAACTAAGTAGGCACTAATAACAGCGTGCAGGAGGGGCTTATATAAGGCGCGCCCTTATTAAAATTTGGCTGATCGCCACGCGGGCTCTGGCTTGTAGCGAATGCAGTTGTTTACGCCGTAGTACCTATTCCGTTAAGTGACATAAGCTTTTGCCTGGCTAAGTGCGCCCGCACAGAGGGCGGTCTGCGAATTAGCGTTGGGCTGTTCTTCATGCCGCTTAGGCGATGAAGAGATCATTTACCTCGGGTCTGAGTCGTCGGGCTTTCTGATAGTTCCAAGATTAAATTAACTTTTAGAAAATATTTTTTAAATGCCCATAAACAAGGCGCTCGCACAGTAATGGCGCAGCGGGTCCGGGGCGCTTGACGGCACCGGCGGGAAGCAAAAAAGTTAGCAATATCAGTGAGGTGGTTGGCGAGCAAGTTGTTTGGGAGGGTGAATTATTAATTGGCGCCAATAATTAGTGTTGCGCAAATAAATAATTATAAATAAGCAGTCAGATGTTAGTGGTTGGCGTGGTTAGGAAAATAGTGATGGTTATTGTCAGGCAGTAGGACAGCTCAGCAGTTGCCGTTGTGCGCGTGTATTTGCATCAGTGCAGCGCACTGTCACTCAGCCGTCAGGCGTCTCAGCGGTGAGGAGCATGATGCGCTTGACCCCGGTGCCGCCACGGGGTTGTAGTTTGTGTTGGGTTTGTTACTGCTTAATCCTTCAAGGAGTTGCTATGACCGCCTGCAATCACTCGCGCTGGGAACCGTCCCACACCTATCGCCCGCTGGAGACCACCGCTGAACGCCAGGCTTGGCGCGTTACCGCACTGACCGGGGTGACCATGCTGGTGGAGATTGTTGCCGGCTATGCCTTTAACTCCATGGCGCTGCTGGCCGACGGCTGGCATATGGCCTCACATATGTTGGCCATCGGTTTGTCGGCGCTGGCCTATTTGCTGGCGCGGCGTTATGCCAATGATCCACGGTTTGCCTTCGGCACTTGGAAGATCGAGGTGCTGGCGGGGTTCGCCAGTGCTCTGCTGCTGGTTGTGGTGGTGGCGATGCTGGCCTTTGAGTCGGTGTGGCGCTTATGGCAGCCGCAAGTCATTACCTTTGATATGGCGTTGTGGGTGGCGGTGATTGGCCTGGTGGTCAACCTGGTGTCCGCCTGGTTGCTGCGTGATAGCCACGATCATGCACATGGCTCGGTGCATGCTCATGCCGATCACGATCACGATCACGATCACGATCACGATCACGATCATGCCGCGCCGCCTGCGGGGCGGGACCTCAATCGCCACGCCGCCTTTGTCCATGTGCTGGCCGATGCCTTGACCTCGGTGGCGGCTATCCTCGCGCTGGTGGGCGGTATGTTGCTGGGCTGGGACTGGCTCGACCCGCTGATGGGGGTGATAGGCGCGGTGATTATCGCGGTGTGGGCCAAGGGCTTGTTGATTGAAACCGGCAAGGCGCTGCTTGACTGTGAAATGGACCACCCGGTTGTGCAGCGCGTACGTACGGCGCTGGCCCTGGAGGCCGATACTGAGCTGGCGGACCTGCACCTCTGGCGCGTTGGCCGGGCGCAGTTCGCCTGCATCGTCAGTGTGGTGACCCATGGCGATGCTGAGGCGAGTCGTTATAAAGCCAGGCTGGCGGGCATTGCCGAGTTGGTGCATGTGACCGTTGAGGTCAATCGCTGTAAGGCTGAGCGTGAGCGCGCGCAGGGCTGATTGGGAAAAATTAGCGGGCTTGTACGCTGGCGTGACTTTCGACTTTAACGACGACCGCACAGGTCGCCAAGCGCTATTTAGCGGTGCAAAAAATAAACCCTAAAAACCGCAGAAATACGTTTTTCTGTCATCTTTTTTGGAGTATCAAGAAGACGCATCCTTTAAGACCGCCGAACCCTGCAGACAGGTGGCGGCCATTGGCCCTCAGCGTGTTTGCAGTCTTCTCAGCCCAGGCACTGAGAAGTCGGCGGCCCCTATGCGGCGCTCTCGCCCCTGCGCCGCTTGGCTACGACAAGAAGGTGACCGAGTATGGATGATCACGGACGCTCCAAGCCCACCGCCCCAACCCTGTACGCCCTCGACACCAACGTGCTGATTCACGACCCCAACGCGATGCTGAATTTTGAAGAGCACCACGTTGCCATCCCGATGACCGTATTGGAGGAGTTGGACAAACTTAAAACGGGTAAACAGGGCATCGCTGCCGAATGCCGCCAGGCCATTCGTTTGATCGACAAAATCCTCGGTAATGCCAACCCGGAGGAAGTGGAACACGGCGTCCCCATCCAGCGTGACAAAAGCGGCCCGTGCGGCTTTCTGTCCATTCTTATGAGCAAAAGTGCTGCCCCGGTCACCTGGCTGCCGGAAGACCTCAACGACAACAAAATCATCAACCAACTGGTCGAGCTGAAGGTGCGCCGCCCTGGCCTCAATGTGGTGCTGGTGACCAAAGACATCAACATGCGCCTCAAGGCGCGCGCCTGCGGCATTGATTCGGAGGATTACCACACCGACCAACTGGTCGACGATGTATCGCTGTTGTCGCAGGGTTACCACAACATGAGCGGCTCCTTCTGGGACCGCGTCAACAAGGTAGAAACCCGTCAGGACCACGGCCGCACCTGGCACCGCGTGCAGCTCATCGACAACCTGCCAGCGGTGCACGTCAACGAGTTCATCCTCGACGAGCAGGGCTTTGTTGGCTGGATCAAAGGCATCAAGCATGGCGAGTTGCTGCTGCTCGACATGCATCAAGAGCCGCTGATGCACCAAGAAGCCTGGGGGCTGCGCCCACGCGATATTTATCAATCACTGGCGCTGTTTGCCCTGCTTGATCCCGACATCCACTTAGTCAACCTGACCGGTGCGGCCGGCTCCGGTAAAACCATCCTGGCCCTGGCGGCGGCCATTGAGCAGACCATGGTCAGCAAACGCTATCGGCGCATCATCGCTACCCGCAGCGTGCAGGGGCTGGATCAGGAGATCGGCTTTCTGCCCGGCACCGAAGCCGAGAAGATGGAGCCCTGGCTCGGCGCGATTACCGACAACCTTGAAGCCCTGCACATGGAGGACGAGAACACCCACGGCAGCGTCGACTACATCCTGCAAAAGGTGCCGCTGCAGTTCAAATCCCTTAACTACATCCGTGGTCGTAGCTTCCAGCAGAGCCTGATTCTGATCGACGAATGCCAGAACCTCACTCCGCACCAGATGAAAACCATCATCACCCGTGCAGGCAGCGGTTCCAAAGTGGTGTGCCTGGGTAACCTGGCGCAGATCGATACACCTTACCTGTCGGCGCCCAGCTCGGGCCTGACTTACCTGACGGAGCGCTTCAAAGACTTCGAGCATGGCGTGCACATCACCTTGCAAGGCGTGCCGCGTTCGATCCTCGCCGAGTACGCTGAAACTCATATGTAAGCACTGTGATTGCCCTGCAGTGGTCAGCACTGCAGGGCGTTACCGCTGCATGCGTGTGCGAGCTTCACGTCACGCCGCCTCTGCCCACCTGAATCCTTCGGTATTCACAGCTGCCGAAACCTGACCCCTAGGTTTACAATCGCCGGATACCTGTCTGGAGTCTGCCTGTGTTAACCCATCTCGATTCCCAAGGCCGCGCCAATATGGTCGATGTCAGTGACAAAGCCCTGACCATTCGTGAGGCCGTGGCTGAAGCCCTCGTGCGCATGCGCCCAGAAACCCTGCAGATGATTACCCAGGGCGATCACCCCAAGGGTGACGTGTTCGCCGTGGCGCGCATTGCCGGCATTCAGGCCGCGAAAAAGACCAGCGACCTGATCCCGCTCTGCCACCCGCTGATGCTCACCAGCGTCAAAGTTGAGTTGTCGCCCGAAGGTGCGGATGCAGTGCGCATCACTGCGCGCTGCAAACTGACCGGACAAACCGGCGTGGAGATGGAGGCCCTGACCGCTGCCAGCATCGCCGCGCTGACCCTCTACGACATGTGCAAGGCGGTGGACCGTGGCATGGTGATCGAGAGCGTGCGCTTGCTGGAGAAAGTCGGCGGTAAGAGTGGGCACTTTGTAGCAGGGGAAGAAGCATGATCCGCGTACAGTATTTCGCCCGTTATCGCGAAGCGCTCGGCCTGGATGGCGAACAGCTGAGCGGGGCATTTGCCAGCCTCGACCAGCTGCGCCTGCACCTGTTGAGCCGTGGCGGGGTGTGGGAAGTGCTGGCCGAGCAGAGCCTGATGTGCGCGCGCAATCAAGAACTCTGCAGCCTGGATGAACCGCTGGCGGCCGGCGATGACGTGGCGTTCTTTCCTACCGTAACCGGCGGTTGAACCGGTTTTAGTCGCGGCCAAAGCCCCTCCCACAGAGAGTCTCTGCATGAGCATTCGCGTCCAGTCGCAACCCTTCGATCCGGGCGTTGAGCTTAACGCCCTTCATGCCGCCAACCTAGGGGTTGGCGCGGTGGTCAGCTTTGTTGGCTATGTACGCGACTTTAACCAAGGGCGCGAAGTCGGCGGCATGTTCCTCGAACACTTTCCCGGTATGACCGAAAAGGCGCTGGGCAAGATTGCGCAAGAGGCGGCGCAACGCTGGCCGCTGCTGGGGGTTGAGATCATCCACCGTGTCGGCCGGCTGGAGCCGGGCGAGCCGATTGTATTTGTTGGCACCACCAGCGCTCATCGCCAGGCGGCGTTTGATGCCTGCAATTTTGTGATGGACTACCTGAAAACCCGCGCACCGTTCTGGAAGAAAGAAGACACCGCCGAAGGCCCGCGCTGGGTTGAAGGACGTTGCGCGGACCAAGCGGCTGCAGCGCGCTGGCAGCCATCGAGTCGGTTGGGGTAGAACATCATTACATTCTTGCAGCTGGGCCATTTATTAGGCTTCGCTGCACTCAGCGCGAACCTACTACCTTTTGCCGTTTGTGCCTTTCAATCACCATCAGCCTTACTCGCCATGCCCATTACGGCTGTCCTGCATGATTCGCTGCGCCGGCACGCTTAGTTGCGTCAGTACATGCTTGGCGATTGTCGGTCGCAAAAAGTTGACTCGCTCAGCCAGCGGCAGAAAAGCAGGCTAGGTTATCGATTACCACTGCTAGGTCTTCACCGAGCATTTGGTGCCCATTCATAAGTCGATGAAAATCAGCTGCAAGGGCTGCAGGCGCTGATGTGGCTTACGGGTTGATAAGGGGAATGACCCTTGCCGTAGGCCGTTATGTATTTCATCGACTGCCCTTCTGGCTCTAAATACATTTCAGCAAGCGCTGGGAGTCGCGGACTGGGCAATGATTTTTGCTTACAAACATAGCCTGGTGCTATGCGTAACATAATAAATATGCATTTGATAAATGTTTGGCTCGGGCAGATTCTGGTTTCGCGGTGATGACCGATTGGCCATCTAGTGTGGGTTGAAGCAGGCTTGCGGGCTACGGCCAGCTTTACAACGAACTCCGATTCCAGAGGAAAACAATATGAATAAGACTCTCCGCTCTCTACTGCTGTGTGCCAGCTTAAGTGCTTTGCCGTTCGCAGTCGCCCAGGCCGCCGACGGCACTACCTTGCGCCTGGCCACCGAAGGTGCTTACCCACCGTTTAACTACTACACTGCCGACGGCCAGTTGGCCGGTTTCGATATCGAAATTGGCAAGGCCCTGTGCGAGCGCATGCAGGTCAAGTGCAGCCTGGTTGCCCAGGACTGGGACGGTATTATCCCGGCGCTGCTTGGGCGCAAATACGATGTGATCATCGCTTCCATGTTTATCACCGAGGAGCGCCGGCAGAAGGTCGCCTTCAGCGATCCCTATCAGAAGTCAGCGATGACCTTTGTGGTGCCCAAAGATTCCGAACTCAGCGATTTTAGCCCGGCTGCCATGGCTGGTAAGACCATAGGTGCTCAGGGTGCGGCCACCCAGGCTGATTATCTGATGGCCAAGTTCCCCAACTCCGACGTGCGCCTGTATCCGACCCAAGATGCGGTGAATCTGGACCTGGTGTCTGGACGGCTGGATGCCCAGGTCGGTGACATGATCCCCATGCTCGACTGGACTCTGAAGTCCAAGGACGGCAGCTGCTGCCGCCTGGCTGGTGAGCCGATCAGCGATCCCAAGTATGTCGGCGAAGGCGTCGGCATGGCGCTGCGCAAGGAGGACGAGGCGCTACGTCAGCAACTCAATGAGGCCCTGGCCTCGATCATCGCCGATGGCACCTACCAGGCCATCAACGACAAGTTCTTCTCGGTCAACCTGCTGACCCTGGAGCAGTGAGCCCCGCGCTGCTGACCCGTTGAACGAGAAGAGGATCTGTTATGGACTGGCTCACTTACCTGAGCTTTGGAGATGCCGGCTGGGGCGATGAGTTGCTCCAGGGGCTGGGGGTGACCTTGGCCCTGGCGCTGGCGACCCTTCCGCTCGGCCTGTTACTGGGTTTGCTGGTGGCGGCGCTGGCGCTGTTTGGCGGGCGCCCGGCGCGCGCCCTGGCCCTAGCTTTCAGCACCACATTGCGCGGCCTTCCCGAGCTGCTCACCCTGTTTATCATCTATCACGGTGTCGGCATGGGCCTGAACGCCCTGCTGCGCTGGTACAACCCGGCGGCTGGGTATTTGGAACTGAGCCCCTTTATCGCCGGGGTGCTGGCTTTGGGCCTGGTCTTCGCCGCCTATTCCAGCGAGGTTTGGCGCGGCGCCTGGCAGGCCCTGGACGGCGGCCAGCGTGAGGCGGGTCAGGCCATGGGCCTGCGCCGGCTGACCATCTTCCGGGTGATCGAGCTGCCGCAACTGTTACGCCTGGCCCTGCCGGGGCTGGGCAACCTGTGGATCAACCTGCTCAAGGACACCGCCCTGGTCTCGGTGATTGCCCTAAGCGACCTGATGCGCATGGCCAATATCGCAGTCGGCGCGACCAAGAAGCCCTTTCTGTTCTTCCTGGTGGTATGCCTGGCCTACTGGCTGGTGTGCTTGCTCTGCGAATACCTGCTGGGCCGGATGGAGCGTCGCGCCAACCGGGGGCAGCGAATTGGAGGGGCTGCAACATGATGGATATCCTCGCCCGTTTTTCCAGCCAGTTGCTGGCCGGCGCCGGCCTGACCCTGCAACTCACGGTGATCGCCGCTCTGCTGGCCTGCGCCCTGGCGCTGCCCCTGGCTATCGCGCGCTGCAGCGACTGCAGGCTGTTACGCTGGCCAATCCGCTTGTTCGTCTCGTTCTTTCGTGGCACGCCGTTGCTGGCTCAGTTGTTTCTGGTCTATTACGGCTCCGGTCAGTTCCGCGCCGAGCTGAGTCAGCTGGGGCTCTGGTGGTTTTTCCGCGACCCCTACTACTGCGCGCTGCTGACTTTTGTCCTTAATTCCACGGCCTATCAGATCGAGATCCTGCGTGGCGGTCTGCGTGCCGTGCCTTACGGGCAGATCGAGGCGGGCGTGGCCATGGGGCTGTCGCGTTTTAACCAGTATCGCAAGATCATCTTGCCCAATGCCTACCGCATCGCTTTTCCGGCCCTGGGCAACGAGATCATCCTGTTGCTTAAGGGCAGTGCGGTCGTCAGCGTGATCACCCTGTTCGATGTGATGGGGCAGACCCGACGCATCTTCTCGCAGACCTTCGACTTATCCGTGTACCTCTGGGCGGCCGTGCTCTACCTACTGATGACCAGTGCTTTTGTCTGGTTCTGGCGCTGCCTAGAACGCTATCTGACTCGCCACCAGCGCCTGCGCCGTGCGCCGTCCACCCCGTCTTCAGCCGTTACCAAGCGGGTATCCGCCGGAGTTTCCTTATGAGCAACGCTGCCTTGCAGGTGGAAGACCTGTACAAAACCTTCGCCGGCATCGAGGTGCTCAAGGGCGTCTCGCTGACCGCCGAGAAGCACGATGTGATCAGCATCATCGGCTCCAGTGGCTCGGGCAAGAGCACCTTGCTGCGCTGCATGAACCTGCTGGAGTTCCCCGACAGCGGTCGCCTGCGCGTGCACGGCGAGGAGCTGGAGCTGGGCACCAATCGCCGTGGCGTGCGCTCGCGACGCTTTCAGCGGCAGATCGAACGGGTGCGTTCGCGCCTGTCCATGGTCTTCCAGTCGTTCAACCTGTGGTCACACATGACCGTGCTGGAGAACGTGATGCTCGGCCCCTGCCTGGTGCATAAGCGCAACCGCACCGACGTGGAGGCCCAGGCGAAGAAGCTGCTAGCTCGGGTCGGCATGCTGGAGAAATGCCAGATGTATCCCGACTGCCTGTCCGGCGGGCAGAAGCAGCGGGTGGCCATCGCCCGTGCCCTGGCCATGGACCCGGAAGTGATGCTGTTCGACGAGCCCACCTCGGCCCTGGACCCGGAGCTGGTGGGCGAGGTGCTCAAGGTGATCCGCGAGCTAGCCGAGGAGGGCCGCACCATGATCATGGTCACCCACGAAATGCGCTTCGCCCGCGAGGTGTCATCCAAGCTGGTGTACCTGCACCAGGGCCGCATCGAGGAGCAAGGCAGCCCTGAGCAGCTGTTCAACGCCCCGCAATCGGACAATCTGCGCCGCCTGCTGGCCAGCCAGTATTGATGTTCTTCAACTGCCTAGTTTGAGTGAGTAATGCCATGAGCCAAGTTGTCTCCCTGCACCCCTGGAAAAGATCGCAGCACCTGGAAAGCGCCCATAACCAGCTGCTGATCGATGGTGTCAGTGCCATTGAGCTGGTCGAGCGTTACGGCTCGCCGCTGTTCGTCTATTCGCAAAGCCAGCTGCGCAAAAATGCCCGGGATATCCTCGACAACTTCCGTCGCGTGCATACCAACACCCGTGTCTGTTTTGCCAGCAAAGCCTGCGCTAACCTGGCGGTGCTCAAGGTGTTCAAGGACTGCGGCCTGGATCTGGAGGTCAACTCGGGCGGTGAGTTCTACAAGGCGCAGATCGCCGGCTTCGCCCCGGCGCAGATGGTGTTCAACGGTGTGGCCAAGCAGGTGCAGGAGCTGCGCGAGGTGATAGGCGCCGGGATCAAGGCGATCAATGTCGACTCGCTTTCGGAGCTTTCGCGCATTCTTAGCGTGGCCAACGAGCTGGGTCAGCAGGCGCGGGTCAGCCTGCGCATTATCCCGGAGATCCAGGGCGGTGCCGCAGCCGGCTGGCAGACCGGCACATCGACCTCTAAATTCGGCATGACCGCCGCCGAGCAGAGCGAGGCCATCGAGCTGATCCTGGCCCATCCCGCCGCGCTCAAGCTGGTGGGCGTGCATGCCCATATTGGTACCCAGATCACTGATATTGCGGTTTATCAGGCTGAGGCACAGTTCCTGATCGACTATGTGCGTCAGGTGGCCGAGCGACTGCCTTATCCGCTGGAACATCTGAACCTGGGCGGTGGTTTCCCCAAGAACTACAGCAGCGCCGAGGCCAACTTCGACAGCGTGGCGCCGCACTACCGCGCCAATTACCGCACCGAGGTCGACTTCGCCCTGCTTGCCGAGCACCTGATCAAACCGGTGTCGCAGGCCCTGGGTGAGCAGATTGAGCTGATCGTCGAACCGGGGCGCAGCATGGTCAGCGATACGGCCATCCTGCTGACCCGCATCGAGGCCCACAAGCAGCGCCAGGGCCGCCCGGTGTTCTACCTCGACGCTGGCTACAGCGTACTGTTCGACCTGTATAACGGCTGGTACTTCCATATGCTCAACGCTTCCCGCGCCGATGATCGCGACACCCAGCACTGCCGTATGGCCGGGCCGCTGTGCGACAGCAGCGATACTTACTACGACATCGAGGGCGAGGGTGCGGTGGCGGACCTGATCGCCACTGAGCCCGCCCTGGCTCAGCATCGCGCGGTGCTCGAGCAGGTGCTGGTGCATCAACCAAACTTGCGCGAATTGCCGGCGGCCACCGCTCAGGGCGATGTGATCGCACTGCTCGACGTGGGTGCCTATGCTCTGGAGATGATGAGTCAATACTGTGGCCGTCAATCCGCTGCTGCGGTGCTGGTAGATCTGCAGCAGGGCAGCCGGCTGATTCGTCGCCGTGGCGAATACCGCGATCTGCTGGCCCATGATCTGGACTGAAAGCGAGCTTGCGTGCGATAGCCTGAGCGGTGCACTGTTGCCCCCGAACTAGCCGATATGACGGCCTACCTGGGAGAACCACCGATCATGCTGTCGCCCCGCGAGCGCTTGTTGCGCAACCTGGACTGGAACCTGCTGTACACCTTTCTGGTGATCGTCGAGGAAAGCAGCATCACCGGCGCGGCGCGCAAGCTGTCGCTGAGCCAGCCCAGCGTCAGCAACGCCCTCAAACGTCTGGAAGAACACCTGGGCATGCGCCTGATCCAGCGCAAGAAGGGCATGTTCTCCCTGACCGAGCAGGGCTTGCGGGTCTACGAGTACATTTCCTCGGCAGGCAGCATTATCGACAAGATGGCCGAGCAGTACGCTGGCGAGGCCGGTGCTGTGCTCGGCGAGCTGCATATCCAGGTCGCCAGCCATGTCAGCTGCCAACCCTTCGACGACAGCCTAGCGCAGTTCCACAGCCTGTATCCCAATGTGCTTATCAGCCTCAGCTCCCAGCCCAGCGCCGACATTGTTGATGCGGTGGCCAGAGGTAGCCTGCATATCGGTATCAGCAACAAGAAGACCGCTCAGACCGGCCTGCATTTTGATCTGATCGGCTACGAGCAGATGGCCTTCTATTGCGGTCCGCGCCACCCGCTGTTCGGCCGCGACAAGCTGACTGCAGCGGACCTGCGCGGCTTGGCCTATGTCTCCTTCGAGAGCGATCAGCCGGGCGAGGGCCTGAGTGCGGTCAACTCGGTGCGCACCCAGCAGCAGTTCTGGGGGCGCCTGGTGGCGGTGTCGCCTAATGAGGAGGAGGTGCGCCGGTTAATTCTCGCTGGCCTCGGATTCGGCGCCTTGACCGTGGAAGGCGCCAAGCCCTTTGTGACGCAGAAGCTGCTGTTCCAGCTGCCTCCCTACGACGAATTGCCGGTTAACGATGTGTACTTGGTGACCCCGGAAAACCAGCTGCTGACGGATGTAGAGCAGCTATTTATCGGTTTGCTGCGCGAGGCCACTGTCGCGGCGGTGCGGTCGCATTACTTTAAATAGACGACTAATCGTTGGTACGGCTAGCTGAAACGTTATAGCCATTGCTATCAGCTCGATTAAATCGAGCTCAAGCCCTGTGTATGTGTCTGCAAAACGCCCCGTGGGGCTTAACACAGGTACTTTGAGAAACTATCTACGTTGGCAACACTGCGTTAACAACAAGCTCGGAATACTCATGTACTAAATAGAATTGGCTTCTTCGCTCCTTTACCTACCGAACCCACCTTTACAACGGTCTGATAAGCTCGGCGACCGTATTTGCCTGTATGCCGATTTGTTGATGCCTGATGTGATCCCTGTGGAACCGCCCGCCGTCGTCAAACCCTGGTTCGTCTACTTGGTGCGCGCGGCCAACGGTGCGCTGTATTGCGGCATCAGCGACGATCCGCACAAGCGCTTTGCCAAACACCAGAGCGGCAAGGGCGCGCGTTTCTTTTACTCCAGCCCGGCGCAAGCGCTGGTGTATATCGAAGCCTGTGCCGGGAAGGGCGACGCGCTGCGCCGTGAGCGGGCGATCAAGGCCCTGACCAAGGTCGCCAAGGAAGCCTTAGTCGCGGCGGCGCCTGTTATCGCCATGGTTGATAATGCACCATCAGGCTAAGCGGGTAGGCCGTTTGGCCCGACGCGGTTAAGCTGCGCCTCTACCTGAATCCTTGCGGAGCCTGTCATGCACGAGTTGATCCTGCACCATTACCCGACTTCGCCTTTCGCCGAGAAAGCGCGTTTGATGCTCGGTTTCAAACAGCTGTCCTGGCGCTCGGTCATGATCCCGCCGATCATGCCCAAACCTGATCTCACCGCCCTGACGGGCGGCTACCGGAAGACGCCGGTGCTGCAAGTCGGTGCGGACATTTACTGCGATACCGCGCTGATCGCCCGCCGCCTGGAAGCGGAAAAAAGCACCCCGGCGCTGTTCCCTGAAGGTCAGGCGTTTAACGTCGCCTGTTTTGCTCAGTGGGCCGACTCGCAGGTGTTTCTGCATGCGGTCAGCCTGGTTTTCCAGCCAGCATCCATCGCCGCCCGCTTCGGTCAATTGCCGCCGGAGTTTCTCAAGACCTTTATTGCTGACCGCTCGAGCCTGTTCACCGGCGGCCTGGCGGCCCGCGTTCCGCTGGATGTAGCCAAGCACCAGTGGCCGACCCTGATGCTGCGCCTGCAGCAACAGCTTGAGCGCGAGCCGGGTGACTTCCTGTTTGGTGAGCCATCACTGGCTGATATCGCCATGGCGCACTCGCTGTGGTTCCTGCGTGGCACGCCGGTAACGGCGCCGCTGGTCGACGCCTACCCGGCGGTGGCCACCTGGCTGGCGCGGGTACTGGATTTCGGTCACGGCTCGTTCAGCGATATGACGGCAGAAGAGGCGGTGAGCATTGCCCGTGAGGTAACGCCGGCCGCGCTACCGGATGCGGCCCTGGTTGATCCAAATGGCTTTACCATCGGCCAGCAGGTGGCGATTTCCGCCATCGACTACGGCGTGGATGCGGTCGAAGGCGAGTTGGTGTTCAGCGGCAGTGAAGAGCTGATCTTGCGCCGCGAAGACCCGCGTGCCGGCACGGTGCATGTGCACTTCCCGCGTATGGGTTTTGCCATCAAGGCGCTGTAAACCACTCAAGTCGGCGCGCATTGCAAAGGGGCGCGCCGGGTTCAGTACGCGGCCCGCATCGCGTGTGGGTTGAAGCCGTGAATCAGCGTGCCGTTGATATCGATCAGCGGTACGCCACGCCCGCCCAGCGCTTTAAAGGTGGCATGGCCGTTAGTATCCCGCTCTATATCCACTTCCCGATAAGCCACGCCATCGCTTGCCAGTTGTTCGCGAGTCTTGGCGCAATAGCCGCACCACTGCGTGGCATACAGCACCACATCGCCTTGGCGTGACGCTTGTGCTGGCTGCAGCCAATGGCTGACGGTGTCCCAGTGTTGGAACAGCGCCAGGGCACTCAGCAGTAGGATGACGTTCTTCATGGGCGGCTCCTTTGCCAGGTTAATGGGCGGCGACCTAGGCTAAGTGCACGTTAACTCTTCCAGGCTGAACGGCGCTGCGATGTCCGGCCAGTCCAGCTGCAGGCGTTCCAACTCGCGCGCCAGTAAGCTGGCGACCAGCCAATCGCGCAACCAGCGATGATCGGCCGGTATCACATACCAAGGCGCAGCCTCGTGGTGGCTGGCGCTCAGCTGTTCGGCCCAGCGTTGTTGGCGCAGGTCAAACTCTCGGTATGACTCAAGGTCACTGCGGTGCAGCTTCCAGCGCTTATGCGGGCGTTCCAGGCGTTCTTGCAGGCGGATTTCTTGTTCGCCTTTGGACAGGTGCAAAAAACATTTCAGGGGGATGACCTGCCCGGCGAGTAACTGCGCCTCGAACCTGTGGATGGCCTGCCGCCGCGCCGGCAGCTCGTCCGTGCGGCACAGGCCGTCCAGCGGGTCGCTGATCAACCCTTCGTAATAGCTGCGGTTGAACACACCGATCAGGCCCGGCCCAGGTAACTGCTGCTGGTAGCGGCGAAGAAAATCCTGGCGCTGTTCGCCGGCATCGGGTTTTTGAAAGCCGTGGATGCGCACACCTTGGGGATCGAAGCTGTTGATCACCCGGCGGATGAGCCCATCTTTACCGGAGCAGTCGGTGCCTTGCAGGACCAACAACACGGCCTGGCGGCGGTTGGCCCAGAGCATGCGCTGCTGCTGATTGAGCCACGGCCGCAGCGCGTGTAGGGCTTGCTGTGCATCCTGTTTGTTAAGGCCAAAATCACGCGCCGGGTCTTGGCCAAATGGCGCGGTGGGATCACACCGGCAGGCGTCCAGCAGGTTATCCGGCAAGCGCGGCATGCTTAGTTTTTACGGCGTTTGAGTTGGTCGGTCAGCTGCGTTGGCAGGTTACGGATCACTAGGGTGTCGCTGCTTTCGTCGTACTCAATCTTCGAGCCGAGTAGGTGCGCCTCGAAGCTGATCGACAGGCCTTCGGCGCGCCCGGTAAAGCGCTGAAACTGGCTGAGGGTGCGTTTATCCGCCGGAAATTCCGGGGCCATGCCGTAATCCTTGTTGCGGATATGATCAAAGAAGGCCTTGGGCCGTTCTTCGTCGATCAGTCCGGAGAGCTCGTCGAGGGTGATGGGCTCACCTTGTTTGGCCTGGTTTGCGGCGTAGCTGACCAAGGTTTTGGTTTTCTCGCGGGCCTGTTCTTCGGGCAGGTCTTCACTTTCGACGAAGTCACTGAAGGCCTTGAGCAGGGTGCGGGTTTCGCCGGGGCCGTCGACGCCTTCCTGGCAGCCGATAAAGTCGCGGAAGTATTCCGAAACCTTCTTGCCGTTTTTGCCCTTGATAAAGGAAATGTACTGCTTGGAATTGGCGTTGTTGCGCCATTCCGAGATGTTAATCCGCGCGGCCAGGTGCAGCTGACTGAGGTCCAGGTGCTTGGCAGCGGTAACGTCCAGCGTATCGGTAACGGCAACGCCTTCACTGTGGTGCAGCAGGGCGATGGCCAGGTAATCGGTCATGCCTTGTTGGTAGTGGGCGAAGAGCACGTGGCCGCCTGTGGACAGGTTGGATTCTTCCATCAGCTTCTGCAGGTGTTCAACGGCCTGGCGGCTGAACGCGGTGAAATCTTGGCTGTCATCCAGATAACTCTTTAACCAGCCGCTGAACGGGTACGCCCCGGATTCTTCATGGAAGAGCCCCCAGGCTTTGCCCTGCTTGGCGTTATAGCTCTCGTTGAGGTCGGCGAGCATGTTCTCAATGGCCTGGGACGCGCCCAGTTCGCTGTCGCGGGCATGCAGCACCGCGGGCGTGCCATCGGGCTTCTTGTCGATCAGGTGGACGATGCAGTGGCGGATCGGCATAGCGGCCTCGTGGTGCGTAAACGGAAAGCGCGCATCTTACCCGACCTTGGTTGCGGCAGTCGTGCGCCGCTGGTAGGCATGCAGGCGTTCGATCATGTAGCGCAGGTGCATGTGCAGTTCGTACAGCTCGTTGGAGTAGGACAGCGGCACCTCGACCTGCGCCAGTTCGTCTTCGAGTTTTTCCAGGCGCTCGATTTCGGCGGCGATGTCGTTGTCCAGATTGCCTTTGTACAGTTGCTCGTCGATCTCGCGCAGGTATTTGTACCAGCGGTAGATGCGTGCGCGGATGCGCCACTGATAGATCGGGCCGATGGCTTTGATCAGGGGGAACAGCAGCACCAACAGTGGGATGGCGAGGATGATGTAGCGGTCGGCCAGCGAGGCAATGCGGAACGGCAGGTAACGCTGCAGTATCGGCAAGCCCTTGCTGTAGTAGTACTCCGCTTCATCCAGGATTGGCAGCGACAGCGGCGGGCGGGCTGGGTAACTGCCGGCTGGGTCGAGCAGGTTGCCGCTTTTCAGCACGGTCTTGGCCGCTTCAAGGATCAAGGGCGTCAGCGAGGGGTGAAACCCCTCGCCAGCAACCAAGGTGGCGACGGGGCCTAGGGTGGCAATGTCCATATTGGGCGTGTTGTGCGCCAGGTCGAGCATGCCTTCGTTTACCTGCAGGCGGCTCAGGTAAGGCAGGCGCGCCAAGTAGGCATCGATGCGGCGTAGGCCGACTAGGCGGATGTGCGGCGCGGTGGCCAAGCGTTGAATCAGCGCGTTTTCTGCGGGGCCGATAAAAAAGGCAGCATCCAGCGTGCCTTCAATCAGCCTATCGGCGGCGCGGTTGCCGCCGATAGGCTGCCAGCTTGGCGGGTATTGCGCCGGCTCGATACGGTTGGCGGCGAACAGTGCAGCGGTGACCGCTTGAGTGCCACTGTCTGGCGAGCCGACGGCCACGCGCAGCGTCATCAGGTCCCCCAGGCGTGCAAAGCTGACCTTGTCGCCCACGAACAACCACAGCGGCTCGCGGTACATCACGCCAAGTCCGGCGATGTTGCCGCGCGGCTCCTCGGCCAGAGTCAGCTCCTGGCCGCTCTGCACCAGGGCCAATTCCACCTCGCCAGTCACCAGTTTGCTCAGGTTGTCCTGCGAGCCACCACTGGGCACCAGCTCCAGGTCGAAGCCCTGTAACGCCAATTCCGCTTGCAGGCGTTGGCCGAACGCATGGTAGCCACCGCTTGCTGCGCCGGTGGCGATACGCGCGTGCATCGGCGGCGGTGGCGCCGCGAAGTAAAACAGCGCCGCCACCAGCCCCGCCAGCACGGGTACCAGCCAGAGGTTGGTCAGGATCAGAATTTTCAGGTCATTCAGAATGCGCCGCATGGTCAGTCCTTTCAGTCCCTCGCTGAACTGAGGGTAGCTGGAATGGTTGAGCCGTTACATGCCATCGGCGTGTTCAGCGTGGCTCGGCAGTCATGCGCATGCTGCGCTGTTGCTTGAAACGGTCGAGCAAGCCCAGTGCCACCAGCAAGGCCAGGGCATACCAGGCGTCTATCCCCAGCATCAGCAATACCAGGGCGCAGAGCACGGCGCTGAACCCGGCTAGCCAGCGCCAGATGCCCTTTAGCAGCACAACGCCGGCGACCATGCTGAGCAGGTAAATCAGTACAAAATTACCGTTGGCGTAGCGGATCAAGTCATCCACCGTCAGCTTGAGCACATTGGCCAAAATGGCGCACAGAGCGCAGCTGACGACCACCCACAGCAGCGCACGCGCCGGCACGCCGTGGGTATTGCGCTGAGCCAGCGTGGCCGGCAGTTTACCCTCATCGGCCAGGCTCCAAATCAGCCGAGCGAAGCCCTGCATATACACATTCATCGAGGCAAAGCAGGCCAGGTAACCGACGATTGCCGCCAGCCAGCGGGCTTTTTCACCCAGCAACACATCGAGCAGGCGTGGCAGTGAGGCGGCATCTGTTTGTACATCGCCGTAGGCATGAAAACTCAGCACGGCGACCGAGCAGGCCCAATACACCAGGCCCGCCAGCAGCACACCAAACAGCAGGGCCAGAGGGAAGTCGCGTTCAGGGTTCTTGAACTCTTCACCCATGTGGGTAAAGGCCTCAATGCCGACAAAGCACCAAAACATCACCGCCAGCGCGGCCGGCAGTAGGTGCCATGAGCCATTGATTGCCGGCAGCAGCGGCTGGTTGCTGGCGGGTAAATCACCGACCCACCAGATCAGCGCAATGGTGCCAATAATCGCCACGGCGATAGCGCCCTGAATCAACCCGGAGGCTTTCGCCGGTCGTTGGCCGAGCAGCAGGATGGCCACCAGCGTGGCCAGCTGGATGATCAGTGCCTGGTGATGACTGAGGTCGAACAACGCCTGCCAGAAGCCGCTGGCGATACTCAACGCGGCTGGCAACCCCACGGGTAGCACCGCAAGAAACAGCCAGGCACTGATGCGCTCCCAGCGTGGGCCAAAGGCGCGGCCAATCAAGTGCGGAGCGCCGCCCGCATGGGGAAAATGCCGGCCCAGTTGGGCGAAGGTAAAGGCCACCGGCAGCACCAGGGCGATCAGCAGCATCCAGGCCCACAACGAAGCCTCACCGGCAGCGGTGGCAGCCAGCGCCGGGATGACGAAAATACCGGTGCCCAGCAGCGACGTGCTCAGCAGGCCAATGCCCTGCAGTAGGCCCAATTCCTGATTCAGACGGCTCATGTTGTATGCTCTGCGGTTTGATCCGCCATGTTAAATCGCCCACCTGATTCAGGCAGCTGGCGAAACGTCGGCTTTACCCGACGAAATGGCGCCATTGCACGTCATATTGCCTTTTGCCCGAGAGCCCCGCGTGGACAAGTTCGACCAGCAGATACTCGCCCTGTTGCGCGCCGATGCGCGTCTACCCGTTAGCCAGATTGCCCGTGAGATTAACCTGTCGCGCTCGGCAGTCAGCGAGCGCATTCGTCAGCTGGAGCACAGTGGCGTCATCCGCGGTTACCACGCCCAGGTGACGGTGCCGGACGCGCCAGCGATTCAGGTTTATCTGGAGTTGTTCTATCAAGGTGGCCGTTGTGAACACTATGTCGAGCTGATGCGGGTATTCCCCGAGGTGCGTCGCTGCAGCGGTATCAGCGGCGAGACCGATATGTTGGTGTATATCGAAGCGCCTTCGATGCAGCGCTTTAGCGAGGTGCGTGGTGAAATCGAAAACTTCCCCGGCATGCAAAAGGTTAAGACCCATATGGTGGTCAAGGATTGGCAGTTTTGACTCGGCCCATGCGCATCCTGCACACCTCTGACTGGCACCTCGGCCAGCACTTTATGGGCAAGACGCGCCAGGCCGAGCATCAGGCTTTCTGCGCCTGGCTGATTGAGCAGGTGCATGAGCACGCCGTTGAAGCTGTGCTGATTGCCGGCGATATCTTCGACACCGGCGCGCCGCCCAGTTATGCCCGCGAGCAGTACAACCGCTTTATCGTCGCGCTGCGTGCTACGGGCTGTGAACTGGTGGTGCTTGGTGGTAACCATGACTCGGTGGCCATGCTCGGTGAAAGCCAAACCCTGCTGGCGCAACTCGGCACGCGGGTGATTCCAGGTGTTCGTGACGACCTCGCCGAGCAGCTTCTGGTGCTGCACCGCCGTGATGGCGAGCCGGGCGCCATTCTGTGCGCCATCCCCTTTATTCGTCCGCGCGATGTGCTGCTCAGCCAGGCTGGGCAGAGCGCGCAGGACAAACAGCAGTCGCTGCAACAGGCGATCCAGCAGCACTATCAAGACCTCTATGCCCTGGCCGAGGCTAAACGCGAGGCGCTGGGCGGCGGGCTACCGATTATCGCCACCGGCCACCTGACGACCGTGGGGGCCAGTGCCAGTGATTCGGTGCGTGAAATTTATGTCGGCAGCCTGGAGGCTTTTCCCACCAGCGCCTTTCCGCCGGCGGCCTACATCGCCCTCGGGCATATTCACCGCCCGCAGAAGGTCGGCGGCCTTGAGCATATTCGCTATTGCGGCTCGCCGATTGCGCTGAGTTTTGATGAAGCCAAACAGCAGAAGGAAGTGCTGCTGGTGGAGCTGGATGGCAACGGCCTGCGTCAGGTGTCGGCATTGGCTGTGCCGCGTTTTCAGCCGCTGCTGTCGCTGCGCGGCTCGCTGAGCGAGTTGGCGAGCCAGATTCAGCACGCGGCAGAGCAGGGCAGCGCCGAGCAACCGGTCTGGCTGGAAGTGCTGGTAAGCACTGATGATTACCTGAGCGACTTACAGGTGCGGATTGCCGCGCTGTGTGAGGGTTTGCCGGTTGAGGTCTTACGCATCCGCCGCGAGCGCGGTACGGCAACGGCCAGCCTTGCCAGCAGCGCCCGGGAAACGCTGGATGAACTCTCGGTAGATGAGGTGTTTCAGCGCCGCCTGCAACACGAGTCGCTCGATGAGCAGGACGTAACAAACCTACAGGGCCTCTATCGCTCAGTGCTGGCAGGCCTGCAGAGTGAGCGGGAGTGATGTGCCAAACAACCCGGTACGCGCCGCAGAAAAGCCTCAGCCACTTCGTTAATACAGGTGCCAGTTGTCACGTGATCGCGTGTTCTGCATAGGTTGGCTAACGGTTTTATTGGATCACGTTTAATTAATTACAGGCTAGGTGAGACACATGAATCGTCGTAAGAAAATCAAGCAGTTGTTAGCGGCGCACGCCAAAAAGGCGAGTGCCAAGTTAGCGCCGCCAAGCAAGTCCAAATACATTAGCAAGGCTGATCGGTTGAAGCTGGCCGCAGAAGCCACTGAGGAACCAAGCAGTTCAGCGCAGAGCTGATCTCTGTGCTGAGCGCGCCAAATGCCCAGTGCTGGCCGCTGCAGTCAGGGCTGAATTCAACCTGGCCGGCAACGCGTTTCCGCCCCTATGTGGCCTGTTTAGGTATCAGCATCCTGACTACTCCCTCGCTCGCCCAGCGCGGCGAATGTGCCAAAATGGCCGCCCCCAACGGCCTGCGACCCGTGCATGAAAATCCTTAGCCTGCGCCTGAAAAACCTTAATTCGCTAAAGGGCGAGTGGAAGATCGACTTCACCGCTGAGCCTTTCAAGGACAACGGTTTGTTCGCCATCACCGGGCCGACCGGTGCGGGTAAAACCACCTTGCTGGATGCCATTTGCCTGGCGCTGTACCACCGTACGCCGCGCATGAGTTCGGTGTCTGCCAGCGCCAATGAGCTGATGAGCCGGCACACCGCCGACTGCCTGGCCGAGGTGGAGTTTGAGGTAAAGGGCGTTGCCTACCGGGCCTTCTGGAGCCAGCGCCGCGCTCGCGACAAGGCTGATGGTGCGTTGCAGGCGCCCAAGGTCGAGCTGGCCGCCGCCGACGGACAGATACTCACCGATAAGATCAACGAGAAACTGCGCGAAACCGAGCGCCTGACCGGGCTGGATTTTGAGCGTTTCACCAAATCCATGCTGCTGGCCCAAGGTGGTTTCGCCGCCTTTCTCGAAGCCAACGCCAACCAGCGCGCCGAACTGCTGGAGGAACTGACCGGCACCGACATTTACGGGCAGATTTCCCAGCGGGTGTTCGAGCAGACTCGTGAGTTCAAGGTTGAGCTTGATCAATTACGCGCCAAGGCTTCGGGGGTTGAACTGCTCAGCGACGCGCAGCGTATTGACCTGCAAACGCAGGCCGAGCAACTGGCTGTTGATGAAGCAGCGCTCGGCGCACAGCAAACCGAGTTGCAGCGCCAGCGCCGCTGGTGTGAGGACCTGAGCAAAACCCAGGCGCAGTTGCTCGTCAGCCAGCAAGCCGAGCAGGCAGCGCAGGAGGATTTACAACAGGCCCAGCCGCAGCTGGCGCAACTGGCCGCCAGCGAACCGGCCCAGCGTTTACAGCCGCTGCACCATGACTGGCAGCAAGCCCGCCAGAGCCTGACGCAGACCGAACAGGGCTTACAGCACAATGCCGGCGAGCAGCGCCAGGTTGAGCAGGCCATTGCCGAGCACAGCTGGCAGGCGCGGGAATTGAGCGCCGCCCTTCTTGCCGATTGCCAGGCGCAGCGTCAACAACTGGCCGAGCGCCTGCAGCAGTTGCAGCAGCAACTGGCTGCGCAGGCGCAGCATGGTAGTTTGGGTGAGCAGTTGGGCAGCTGGGGGGAGCAGCTTAAGGCGCGCCAGCAACAGGTCGGGGAAATTGCTCAGCTGCAACTGAGTCAACAGCACCTGCAGGAAACCATCGACACCCTGCAGACGCAGCTCGGTCAGCAGGCTGAACAGCTCAGCATTGAGCTGCGTCGCCTGCAGCAGGCCCGGGAGCAGGAAGAGGCTACACAGCAGCAACACAATGTGTTGCTGGCCGGGCGCAGCGAGGCGGCTTTGCGTGAGCGTTGGCAACAGTTGCATATCCAGGGCGGTGTACTGACCCAGCTGGGCGAATTAGCTGCGGCGCAACAGCGTCTTGCCGGTGAGCAAAGCCAGTTAGCCAGCGCACTGACGCTGTTGCGCGAGCAGCATCAAGCCAAGGGCGCCGAAGTGGCGCAGCTGCGCTTGAGTTACAAGGACCTGCAGCAACAGGTACAGGCCCAGGAGAAATTGCTCGAGCAAGAACAGCGCATCCAGGCCCTCGAAACCCATCGTGCTCAGCTGCAACCCGGCGAGGCCTGCCCGCTGTGCGGCTCCGAGGCGCACCCGGCGATCAGCGCCTACCAGGCGCTGGATGTATTTGCGACCAAGGCGTTGCTCACTAGCAAGCGCAATGAGCTTGAGACGCTGACCGAACACGGCCGGCAATTGGCCGGTGAACTGGAAAAATTCGCTGCGCGCTTGGAGCAGCAACAACAGCAATTCGAGCGTGGCCAGCAAACCCAGGCCGAGCAGGGCGAACGCTGGCAGGTGCTCAATGCCCAGCTAGACAAGCCGCTGGCCGATGCCGCCGCGCTGCCTGCGCAACAGGCGCAGCAGAGCAGTGAGTTGCACCAGCTACAGCAGTGCCTTGAGCAGCTGCAACAGCTGAATAGCGACCTTGAGCAGCGCCAGCAAACGCGGCTGAGTGTGCAGCAGCGGTGCAGTGAGCTGGAACAGCAGCAGGCGCTTAACCTCCTGCAACTGCAGCAACGTCAGGAGCAGAGCGAGCAAGGCCAACTGCGACTGCAGCAGTTGCAGCAGCTTGAGGCTGAGCGCACTGCCAGTCTGAGTCAGGCCCTGGCCGAGTTCGGCTATCAGCTGCCGAACGATGCTGGCGCTTGGCTCACTGAGCGCCAGGCCGAGTGGCAGAGTTGGCAGCGCAATCAGCAGCTAAGCCTGGATTTACAGCGTGAACTCAGTGAGCTGGATCATGGCCTGCAGGCTGCCGTTCAGCAGGCCCAACTCTGGCAGCAACGCTGGACTGCGCTGGATCGGGTCGATCAGCTGGCCTTGGCCAAGCCTGCCGATGCGCAGGCGGCCTTGCAGCAAGCGCAGGTTCAGCTGGAAGAGGCGCAGCGCCGTCAGCAGCAGTTGGCCGGTAGTCGTCAGGCGTTGGCCAGCCGCCTGCAGAACGAGCAGGCGCGTCTGCAACAGGCTGAGCAGCAGTGGCTGGCCGCTCTGGCCGCCAGTCCTTTTAAGGCTGAAGCCGACTATCTAGCCGCGCTGCTGGATGAGGCGCAGCGCGTCGCGTTGCAGCAATTGCGCCAGCGCTTGGATAAAGCCTTGAGCGATGCTCAGGCCCTGGCCCGTGCCGCTGCGCAGCAATTGACTGCGCTGCAGGCCAGCCCCGCAACCGCACTTAGCCTTGAGCAACTGGACGAACAACTGCTCGCCCTGAACGTCCAGCTCAAAGCCCTAAGCGAACGCCAGGGCGAAATCCGCGCCCAGCTGCAGGGCGATGATGCGCGCCGCCAAGGCCAGCAAGGCCTGTTTGCCGCGATCAGCGTCAAGCAGGCTGAGTACGATCTGTGGCAGCAACTTAATAGCCTGATCGGCTCGGCTGACGGTGCCAAATACCGCAAATTTGCTCAGGGCCTGACCCTGGACCACCTGGTCTACCTGGCTAATCAGCAACTCGAACGCCTGCATGGTCGCTACCAGTTAGCGCGGCGCAGCAGCGGTGAGCTGGAGTTGGAAGTGCTCGACACCTGGCAGGCTGATGCGGCGCGCGATACCAAAACCCTGTCCGGCGGCGAGAGTTTTCTGGTCAGCCTGGCGCTGGCCTTGGCGCTGTCTGATCTGGTCAGCCATAAAACCAGCATCGACTCGCTGTTCCTCGATGAAGGCTTCGGCACCCTTGATGGCGAAACCCTGGAGGTGGCGCTGGATGCCCTGGATAACCTCAACGCCAGCGGCAAGATGATTGGCGTCATCAGCCACGTTGAGGCGCTCAAGGAGCGCATCCCGGTACAGCTGAAAGTGCACAAAGGCGTCGGCATGGGCTACAGCGGTTTGGATAAGCGCTTTGCCGTTCACCCGCGGGTTAGTTGATTGACACCAGCGCCGCGCATGTTTTGGCTCAGGTGTACATGCGCACTTAAATGACGGGTCTTAATGCTTGGCCCCTGGCAAGCGCTGGCGCATGATCGTGCCTCGCCCTGATGAGTATTCGCGCATGGCCAAGCCTCCTGCTGCACCCCCTTCTGCCTCCGCATTGGGGCGTTTTCTCACCTTGGCCGGTACGGCCACGCGGATCGGCGGCAGTGTGCTGGTGCAGCGCTTGCGCCCGGGACGTGGCGGTATTGATTGGCAGCCGGTAGGCGCGCTGCTAACCGAGGTGTTGGGGGAGATGAAAGGCCCGGTGCTCAAGCTCGGTCAGATGGCGTCGCAGTGGCAAGGTGTGCTGCCTGAGCCGGTGGCCCATGCACTCGGCGCCCTGCAAAACCGTGTGCCGGCGTTGCCTTTCAGCGCCCTGCGCGGGCACTTGCAGCAGGTATATGGTGCTGACCTTGGGCAGTTTTTCCAGCAGATCGATGAGCAGCCCTTTGCCGCCGCCTCGCTGGGGCAGGTGCATCGCGCGGTAGCGGCTGATGGCCGGGCACTGGTGCTCAAGGTGCAATACCCTGGCATCGCGGCGATCTGCCAGGCGGATTTGCGGCAGCTGCGACGCTTGTTGCCGCTGGGGCGGCTGTTCCGGGCGCCGGCCGAGCAACTGGAAGGCTTGCATCAGGAACTGGCAGCGGTGATTGAGGCCGAGCTGGATTACCCGGCGGAAATGCGACGCTTGCAGCACTTTCGTAAGCACTTTGCCGACTGGCCCGGTTTGCGCTTGCCGCAACCCTACGAAGACCTCTGCCGCCCAGGGGTTTTGGCGTTAAGCGAGGAAGTCGGCTTGCCCTTCAGTGAGGTCAGCCAGGCCAGTGCCGAGGTGCGTGAGCGCCTTGCGCTGACCTTGGTGCGCTGGTTGAGCGCCCAGGCATTTGAGTTGGGGCTGCTGCATGCAGACCCGCACCCAGGCAACTTTGCCTACACGGAGGCGGGCGAGTTGGTGGTGTATGACTTCGGCTGTGTGCAAACACTGCCTGCACCGTTACTCGCCGCATATGTGCAAACCTACAAGGCCTTGCAGGCCCGTGATGGCGACCAACTGGAGCGGGCCTTTCAGGCGCTGGGTACGCGCCAACCCAAATCGACCATCCCCTATGGTTTTTACCGTCAGCTGCATGGGTTGCTTGGGCCTTTGCTGCAGCCCGGGGTGCGCTGGGATTTTGCTGCGATGCCATTGCATGAGCAGGTGCAGCGCTTGTTGCCGGATGTGTTGGGGGCGCTCGGCAGCTTGCAGCCGTCGCCCGCCACGTTGTTGGTCAACCGTACGCTGGAAGGGCATTACTGGAACCTCAGCCGCCTTGGCGTGGCCCTACCTGTGGCTGATCTGCTGCAAGGGTCGTTGGCTGCGCGCTGAGGGCTGAATGCCTTAGCGCATGTGTGTCACCGTCACGGCGCGACCCTTCTCGATGCGGGTGAGGAATACCGCACTGGAACCCTGATGGTTGCGGCGTGAAAACGCCACCTTGAAACCACCCAAATCCGCTTCTAGATGCTCCAGAGCGTCGAGGAACGTCTCGCGGGTGGGGTGGCTGCCGGCTTTGCGCAAGGCGTGGATAAAAACCACCGCGCCGATGTAGCCCTCAAGCGAGGCATGGTCAATGTCAGTGCCTTGCATGTCTGCCTGATAAGCCTGCACCAGTGCGCGTGAGGTGTCGTGAGGTGAGGGCACAACTTGGGAGATGTACACCCCATCCGCATCAGGCCCTGCCACGCGGATAAACCGTTCAGAGCCGATAAACGACACGCTGATAAAGCGCGTCTTGAAGTCCAGTGCTTTCGCCTGTTTGATCGCGGCCGCCAGTTGCTTGTACGTGCCGACAAAGAACACCGCTTCCGGCTGAGTGCGCTGCAGCGCCTTGATGGCTTCCGCCACATCCAGCGAGTTGCGCTGAATGCGCGCCTGCGCATAAATCTTCAGGTTGCGCTTGAGCAGAGCACCGTTAAGGCCGCCTTTGACCGACTCGCCGAAGGAGTCATCCTGCATCAGGATGGCCACCTTGCTCAGTTTCAGGTCCTGGGTGAGGCGCTCGACCAGCTGCTCCGTTTCCTCAATGTAGGACGCCCGAATCGTGAAAACCCTGGGTTTTGCCGGCGTGCGCAAGAATTCGGCCCCGGTAAAGGGGAACAGGTAAGGCACTTCTGCGCGCAGGGCAATTGGTAGGGCGGCCCGTGAGGTCGGCGTGCCGACATAACCCAGCAGGGCGAATACCTGCTGCGTGTTCAGCAGCGTGCGGGTGTGCGCGGCCGTGCGGCTGGGTTCATAGCCATCGTCGAGGCTGAGCAGGTTGATGCGCCGACCGTACACGCCGCCTTCGGCATTGATGCGCTTGAAGTAGGCCTGCGCGCCCTTGTGCATGCTTTGCCCCAGGGCTGCGGCAGGACCACTTTGTGCGTTGACCATGCCAAGCCGAATTTCATCGTGGCTTAGCCCTGGTTCTGCGGCAACGGCAGGCAGGCACAGCGCCAAAAGGGCGCTGGTCACAAGGCTGCGCAGCCGCTGTTGAAAGGTCATCGGTATTTTCCTGGCCATGGTTGCTGGTCACGCTCGTGTTGAGTCAGCCATGTTGTATTACGGTGAAAAGGCAAGCGCAGCATGTGAATTTTTAAACACTTTAGCCAGTTGTGAGGTAAAGCCCCAGTGATTAGTTATGGGCGGCAGATGTTGACGGCTCCAGCTGGTACTTGCCTTGTTGCAGGTCATCGAAATAGCGCTGGTAACGCCCGCTGTCACGGTAAAGCTGCAGGCGCTTATTGAAGCGCTCGAGCAGCGCCGGGCTGCCTGCCAGGCTTTTTGGCAGCATCAGATAGCTGAGGTTAACCAGCAGCGGCTTCGGGTGATGGGTGATCTTGGCTTGATCTTCCGCGCTGAAATGGCTGCGCAGTGCGGCATAGCCCACGTTTATCTCCTGTGGGTAGAGCACCACGCGTTCCTTTAATAACTTCTCAAAGTTCTGTTGGTCGCTGGAGACGCGCTCCATCTTCACTTTGTTCTTGGCGAGAAAAGCATCGAACCCTGGCCCGTAGCTGTATTCCAGGCCACCGCCCAAGGTCATGCCGGTGAGGTCATCAAAGCGCTGCCAGCCAAAGGGCAGGCTTTTCAGGTGAAAGAACACAAATTGTTCGTCCAATAACGGCGCGCTGAACAGAAAGTCAGCCTCGCGTTCGGCCTTGTGCATCCACACGGCGCTGGCATCAAAGCGTCCGGCAGCGGCAGAGGAATAGGCGCGCGGCCAGGGCAAAAACTCGAATTTGACGCGATAGCCTTCGTCGGCGAACAGGTCGCTGATCAAGTGGGCGATAACACCGTTATGCTTCAAATCGCTGGCTAGGTAGGGCGGCCAGTCACCCACGCTGATCTTCAATTCGGCTTGTTCGTTGGCCTGTGTGGCTGCTCCCCAGAACAAGCACACCGCAGCGAACAGGATTTTCCACTTCATTGCTGCCCCTTACTGCACGCCATAGTGCCGGTGCGTGTTTGCCCATTGCACAGTAATACCACTGCGCTGCGCTGGATGTAACGCCATTGCGGCTTCATTAAAACGTCATTCTGAGCGTGAACACTAGGGCGGATTTGTTCAATTTATTACTCCTCATACAAGGATAGCTGCGGTGCTACGAATCCCTACGTTGTGTGCGCTGTTTGCCCTGGCGCCATTGGCTGGCGCACTTGAGCTCAAACCCCTGGCGGTCTATCAGAGCGGCTTTGCCGCCGGCACTGAAATTGTCAGTGCACAAGCCTCAAGCATGCGCGTGATTGTCTCCAACAGCGCCGAAGGCTTGGTCGATGTGCTGCAGCTGGACCCGGCCAAGGGGCTGAAGCGTATTGCCCGGCATAACCTGGTACCGGCAGGCACGGGGGAAATCACCTCGGCGATTTTTCATCCCAGTGAAGACCTGTTTGCCGTGTGCATCCGCAACAGTGATGGCCTGAAAAACGGCCGGGTTGAATTGCGTGCCGCGGCCGATGGCACGTTGCTGGGCTCCGTGGAAATTGGCGTCTGGCCGGACAGCCTGGCGTTTTCGCCCAAGGGTGACTTCATCGTGGTGGCCAACGAAGGCGAAGGCTATGTGCGTGACGGCGAGGGTTTCCGCAGCGGTGAAGGCTCAATCAGCCTGATCGACCTGCGTGGCGGCGTGGCGTCGGCCAAGCACAGCCTGATCACCCTGCCGGACCTGAAAGGTGTCGAGGGCGCGACCCAGGCCGAGCACAAGCGCCTGCTGGAGCGGGTGATTGATGGCGAAGAGCTGAAAATCCCCTTCGGCACCCGCCCTGAGCATATCGAGCCGGAATACGTGACCTTCAGCCCAGACGGCGCGCGGGCCTACGTCAGCCTGCAAGAGAACAACGCGATTGCCGTGGTGGATGTGTTGCAGGGCAAACTGGACAAGGTCTTTGGGGTCGGCACCGTGCGCCATGCGGCGGATATCGTCGATGACGGTAAGTATCAGCCGACGGCTGAACTGTACGCTCTGCGCGAGCCGGATGCCCTGGCGGTGAGCGCCGATGGCCGTTACCTGATCAGCGCCGATGAAGGCGATACCGACCCGAAAATCGCCAAAACCAAGGCCGGCTTGCCCAGCGGTGGCGGGCGCACGGTCAGCGTATTTGATGCTATGAGCGGCAAGCTGCTCGGCGATACCGGCAGCCAGCTTGATGATATGGCCGCCCAGGCCGGCGTTTACCCGGATGCGCGCAGCCCGAATAAAGGCAGCGAGCCAGAGGGTGTGGTGAGTTTTGATGCCTTCGGCAAGCGCTTTGTGGTGGCGACCTTGGAGCGCGCGGACTCGCTGGCCCTGATCGATTTGGATCAGCCGACGCAACCCAAGGTGTTACAGGTCATCGGCGCTGACGAGGGTGCAGGTTCCGGCAATCTGGCGCCCGAAGGCCTGGCTCATGTTGAGCACAACGGCCGGCATTTTCTGGTCACTGGCCTGGAGAAAAGCGGCAACGTCGCGCTTTTCGAGTTGCTCAAGTAATAGGCTGTTGCCGGCCAGGCGCGCGGTATGCGCGTCTGGCCGATGCGTCCAGCATGCCGGCCTGTTGCGCCGGCTTTTTATCGCCTGCCATCCCGAGCGGTCACCCTTCGGACCGCCGCCGCACGACGTTGAAGATCGCTTCGGACGCTTTTTTCTTGGCGGCCAGTTCCCCGTCAGCCTTAGGCCCTTTAGAGTGCGGCAGCGCAGTCGTGCGGGTATTAGGGATGGCTGACGCATGACCGTTTGGGTCGTTTCACTTCTGTTTGTATTGACCTACTTGGGCATGGCCGCAGGCGGGATTCGTGGCCTGCGCGGTGGTGGTGTTGCTGGTCAGCGGTGCGCAGTCGCCCAGTGAGGCAGCCAGCCATCTGGATGCCGGTGCGCTGTTGCTGCTGTTGGCGCTGATGCTGATCAGTGCGCAGTTCAATTTCTCCGGGGCGTATGCCTGGCTCAACCCGCAACTCAGCCACTATGCCGAGCAGCCGAATCTGCTGCTATTGGGCGGGGCTGGGCGGCTGGCTGCCGTGGCAGGCGTAACCCGTAGCCCGAAGGGCGACGTTCACTGAGCTATCGCGCTGGCGACCTACGACCAGCGGGTTTTGCGCCAGGCGTGCTGCTGTTCGGGCGTCTGAAAGGTCCAGGCGACGAAGCGGCTCTGCTTCTGGCCCTGGGCCATTTCCACGGTGTGCACCTGCAGCGCGCCGGCCTTCTTCAGTGCGCTGTACACGCCCGGCAGGTTACCCGCCTTGGAAATCAGGCTGCTAAACCACAGCACCTGCTGGCCGACCTCGACACTTTCCTGGATCAGCTGGCTAACAAACGCTGCTTCGCCGCCCTTGCACCACAGCTCCGCCGCCTGGCCGCCGAAATTCAGCACCGGCAGCTTGCGTTTGGGGTCGAGCTTGCCGAGGTTGCGCCATTTACGCTTGCTGCCGCTGCTGGCTTCTTCCGCGCTGGCGTGGAAGGGCGGGTTGCACAGGGTCAGGTCAAAGCGCTCGTCGGCTTGCAGCAGGCCCAGGAAGATATGCGTGCTGTCGCGCTGTTGGCGCAGCTCGATGGCCTCGCTCAAGCCTGGGTTGGCCTGGACGATGGCCTTGGCCGAGGCAATGGCTTCGGCGGCGATGTCTGTGCCGAGAAACTGCCAGGCATATTCGCGGTTCCCCAACAGCGGATAAATGCAGTTGGCGCCCACGCCAATATCCAGCGCGCGCACCTTGGCCCCACGCGGGATCTCGCCGCCATTGCTGGTGGCCAGCAGGTCAGCCAGGTAATGCAGGTAATCGGCGCGGCCGGGGATCGGCGGGCACAGGTAATCCGCCGGAATGTCCCACTGCGCGATGCCATAGAACTGCTTGAGCAGCGCCCGGTTGAACACCTTGACCGCCGCTGGGTTGGCAAAGTCGATGCTCTCATTGCCATAGGGATTGATGATCACGAACGCCGCCAGCTCCGGGCTGGCCTTGATCAGCGCGGGGAAGTCATAGCGCCCCTGGTGGCGATTGCGCGGGTGCAACTGGCCTTTGCCCGCATCGGGTTTTGCTGCCGCCGGTTTGCTCGGTGCAGGGCGCGATGCGGCGGGTTTACGGCTGGGGCGTTTCGGCGGCAGGGACATGGCAGGCGGATCTAGGCTTGGGGCGCGGGATTTTCCCACAGCGCGCGCCAGGCTGCAGGAAAACTCGTCAGTCGATGACCGCCTGCGCCCTACAGCGGGAACAGCACGGGCACCAATGCCACGCTGACCAGCATCACCAGCAAGGTAAAGGGCACGCCCACACGCACAAAATCACTGAAGCGGTACTGCCCCGGCCCCAGCACCAGGGTATTCACCGGTGAGGAGATCGGCGTCATAAATGCCGCCGAGGCCGCCAGCGCGACGGTCATGGCAAAGGGGTAGGGCGAGGCATTCAGCGCCTGAGCAGTGGCGATGGCCACCGGGGCCATCAGCACGGCGGTGGCGGTATTGGAGATAAACAGGCCAATCAGCGCGGTTACCGCAAACAGGCAGGCGAGAATCCCGCGTGGGCTTGCCTCACCGAGCAGGTTCACCAGGCTGTTGACGGCCAAGTCGACCCCGCCGGTTTGTTGCAAGGCCTGGGCGAACGGCAGCATGCCGACGATCAGGATCAGGGTTGGCCAGTGAATGGCGCGGTAGGCGCTGTCCAGGTCGATGCAGCGAAACGCGCCCATCAGCAAGCAGCCGATCAGCGCGGCCATGACATTGGGCAGCAGGCCGCTGAGCATCAGGCCAACCATGACCGCCAGGCTGAGCAGGGCGTAGGGCGCTTTGCGCGCGGCCGGGGCCACTTCGTCCACTTCGGCCGGTAAGCTCAGCACCAGAAAATCGCGACTCAGGCCTTGCAGGCGGTGGATGTCGCGCCAGTTACCGGCCACCAGCAAGGTGTCGGAGGGCTTTAGCTTTTCATCCACCAACAGCCCCTGTAGGGCTTGGCCATGGCGGCGTAAACCGACCACGTTGAGTTTGTATTGGCTGCGAAAACCCAATTCGAGAATGCTTTTGCCAGGCAGTTGCGACTCCGGCGGTAGGGCGATTTCAGCCAGGCCCAGCTGGTGGGCGTGCAGGCTGAAATAGGAGTGCGTCAGGCTCATGGGCTCCAGCCCCAGGCTGCGGTAAGCATCTAGCAGGCCGATGGTTGGGCTGGCGAGGTCCACCAGCAGCACATCGCCGGGCTCCAGCAGGGTGTTGCCGGTGGCCATCAGCAGCAGCGTGCGGAATTTGCGCTGGCGCTCAACCGCGATCACGTTGATGCCGTACTGCTGGCGTAACTCCAGTTCATTCAAGGTCTGGTTGGCCAGCGGTGAGTCCATGCGCACTTTCAGGCGGCGCTCGCGCTCGTTGAGCCGGTAAGCCTGCGCCAGATCGCTCAGGGTCAGGCGTTCGACCTCGGGCTGGCCCGCGCGGGTGCTGTTAGCCAGCCAGTTGCGGGTCAGCAGCATGTAGAGGATGCCCAGCCCCAACACGGCAAGGCCGATCGGGGTGAAGCTAAAGAAGCCAAAGCCGTCCAGGCCCGCACGGCGTAATTCAGCATGGATAACCAGGTTGGGCGGGGTGGCGACCAGGGTCAGCATACCGCTGATCAACCCGGCAAAGGCCAGCGGCATCATCAGGCGGGCTGGGGCGATGCGTAAACGCGCCGCCACTCCGAGCGCCACCGGGATAAAAATGGCGACGACGCCAGTGGAGCTCATAACCGAACCGAGCCCAGCCGCCGCCAGCATCAGCAGGATCAGTAAGCGCGTTTCGCTACTGCCGGCCCGGGCCACCAGCCAGTCGCCCAGGCGGTAAGCGATACCGGTGCGCACCAAGCCGTCACCAATAACAAACAGTGCGGCGATCAAGACCACGCTGGGGTCACTGAACCCGGCCAGGGTCTGCTCAATGCTGAGCACCCCGGTCAGCGGCAGGCCGAGGATCACCAATAGGGCGACCACATCCATGCGCGGCTTATTGAGGATAAACAGGGTGACGGCCGCCAATAGCAGGCCCAGTACCCCTAACAGTTCGTTATTCATACCTGTTCAGCCCTTCAGGGCGCGTGCGGGTTTTACGGGTAACCCAACACCGATTTGATTTGCGCCAGGTTGCGCGCAACCCACTGCGGGTCGATAGGGCCCCAGTCGCGGATTACATAGTGCCCGGCGTTATTGCGCTCGCCGGCTTGTTGGGCAAATTGGCAGTCGATATCCAGTTCCGCCAGGGCGGCGAGGGTGTCCTGGGCGGTGCGCCGCGGCATGCCGGTGGCCTCCATCAGCGCGGGCACGCTGCTGGCGCTGGCGCTGTCGATCAGCCAGGCGACGTACAGGCGGCGGTAGAAGCTGGTTTTGGTTTTGCTGATGTCCATGGCGCGGTGTGCTCCTGTGGTGATGGCCGCGTGCTAATCAAGCGCGCGGCCAGAGCGGGGGTCAGCCCAGCGTTGCAATCGCGATATAGGTCGCGGCGCCGGAGATGTAGCCGAGGAACGCCAGCAGGCTGATCTTCTTCAAGTACCAGATGAAGTTGATCTTCTCCATGCCCATGGCCGCTACCCCGGCAGCAGAACCAATAATCAGGCAGCTGCCGCCAGTGCCCGCGCAGTAGGCAAGCATTTCCCAGAAGGTGCCGTTGACCTGGAAGTTGCTCAGCCACGCGCTGTCTGCGCCGGCCGCTGCCAGGGCTTCCGGGCTTACCAGCGGGTACATTTTCATCGCACCGGCCACCAGCGGCACGTTATCTACCACCGATGACAGCAGGCCGATGGCGATATTGATGGCGTAAACATTACCCAGGCTTTCGCGCAGCAGGGTCGCCGCCTGAGTCAGGTGGCCCGCGGTGGCCAGGCTGGACACCGCCAACAGAATGCCGAGGAAAAACAGCACGCTGGTGGTGTCGATGCGGCGCAGTACCCCGACCACCGACAGCGGGTGTTTGTCTTCATCGTTCTTGCCGCGGTGAATCACTTCAGTCACCACCCAGAGCACGCCCAGGCCAAGCAGGATGCCCATGTAGGGCGGCAGGTGGGTGACGGTTTTGAACACCGGCACGAACACCAGCGCGCCAATGCCGAGAATGAATACCAGGTTGCGCTCAAACGGCGTGGTTGGGTCGCGGCGCTCTTGCTTGGATTGCTTGACGTGCGGGCGCTGAACTTCACCCTTCATGGTCATGCTGAGGATCAGCAGCGGTACCAGCAGGCACACCACGCTTGGGATAAACAGGTTGGCGATAATGCCGCTGGTGGTGACCTGATTGCCGATCCACAACATGGTGGTGGTGACGTCGCCAATCGGCGACCAAGCGCCGCCGGCGTTGGCGGCAATGACCACGATGCCGGCATAGAACCAGCGTTCTTTCTGATCGGCGATCAGTTTGCGCAGCAGCGAAACCATGACGATGGTGGTGGTCAGGTTATCCAGCGCCGCGGAGAGGAAGAAGGTGATCAGTGCGACAGTCCACAGCAGGGTGACGCGCTTGTTGGTGCGGATGCGATCGGTGATGACCTTGAAGCCCTCGTGGGCATCAATCAGCTCAACGATGGTCATCGCGCCCATCAGGAAGAACAGGATTTCGGAAATCTCGCCCAAGTGGTGGCGCAGTTCTGATGTGACATGAGCCCCACTGCCGCTGACCCCGCCTGTGTCTGCCGCCATCAGCGGCAAAATGCTGTCGGCACCCAGCACCAGCAGGGTCCAACAGATCACGGCGGTGAGGATCGCCGATGCCGCTTTGTCGATTTTTAATGGGTGCTCAAGGGCGATGCACAGGTAACCAAAGACAAAGATCAATGCCATTAACGCATACATGGGCAGACTTCCATTTGCAGGGCTTTTTTATTGAGTTAGGGGTGCCAGGGCTTTTATGCGCCGACGAAGATGCCTGAATTGCGCCTAAATTGGCAGGGTATTTATCGCGCTTGCACCCATCCAACGCCTGCGTCGGTGCGTTTGCAGCCGTCAGTTAGTGCTGGCGCCCCCAGTGGCAGCGGTGCTGCGCAGCTGGGGATGCCTTGGCTATTACGCCTGCGACAGGTCGTCGCGTTCGGTGGTGTGCGGCGTTATAGCCTGCGGCGGGAAGATAAAGGCGAGGAACATGGCCAACAGCGGCATCAGCAAGTTGAAGAAGCAATACGGTAAATAGCTCAGGGTGGCCACGCCCAGGGTGGCGGCCATGTAAGCGCCGCAGGTATTCCAGGGCACCAGCACCGAGGTCAGGGTGCCGCCGTCTTCCAGTGCACGCGACAGGTTCACCGGGGCAAGGCCACGTTTGGCGTATTCCGCACGGTACATGCGCCCGGGGAGAACGATGGCGATGTACTGGTCGGCGGTGATGATGTTGCAGCCGATGGTGGCGGTAATGGTGCTGGCGATCAGGCTGCTGGTGGTTTTTGCCAAGTGCAGGGTGCTTTGCAGCAGGCGCTGGAGCAGGCCGAGTTTTTCCAGCACGCCGCCAAAGCACATGGCGCAGATGATCAGCCACACGGTGGTGAGCATGCTGGACATGCCACCCTTGGACAGCAAACCGTCCAGCGCTGGGTTGCCGCTGCTGGATTCATAACCGGCAAACAGCGCGGTCCATACCGTTTTCAGGGGCGCCAGCGCGCCCGCTGCGGGGTCGGCCAGGCGCTGCATGACCTCAGGCTGGAAGACCAGCGCAAACACCGCACCTACCAGCGCCGCCAGGAATACCGCCGGAAAAGCGGCCCACTGACGCACCGCGAGAAACAGTAAAAAAGCGACCGGCAACAGCAGGTGCCAGCCCAGGCTGAACTGGCTTTCCAGGGCCTGCAGCACCTCGGCGATGCGCGCGGTGTCGTGGCTGTCACTGGCCTGCTGGCCGAGCACGAAGAAAATCGTCAGGGCAATCAGCAGCACCGGTACCGTGGTTTGCAGCATGTAGCGGATATGCGCGAACAGATCGGCCCCAGCGGCGGCTGGCGCCAGGTTGGTGGTGTCTGACAGCGGCGACAGTTTGTCGCCAAAGTAGGCCCCGGAGATGATCGCGCCGGCCGTGATGGCCGGGTCCAAGCCCAAGCCAGCGGCCACGCCCATCAAACCGATGCCCAGGGTGCCGGCCACGGTCCAGGAACTGCCGATGGACAGCGCCGTGAGCGCGCAGATCAAGCAGCTGGTGACGTAGAAGTATTCTGCGGAAATCAGCTTGAGGCCGAACCAGATCATGGTTGGCACGGTGCCCGCGAGAATCCAGCTGCCGATCAGCGCACCGACCGCCAGCAGAATCAGGTTGGCCTTCATCGCCATATGAATGCCCGCGAGGATGCCATCCTCAATGTCAGCCCATTTCAGGCCGTTTTTCAGGCCGACCAGGCCGGCAACAAAGGCGGCGCACATCAGGGCGATCTGGTTGGGCCCGCTGGAGGAGCTGTCACCGTAGAGGTAAACGGAAAGGCCCAGCAGCACCACCAGCACGCCAATGGGCAGCAGGGCGTCGAGCAGGGAAGGGGCGCGTGTGTCAGTCATGGGTGTACCGGTCGATCAATTAACCGTGGGAGGGGCTTGGACCGCGAACTTTCTGTTAAAGCGCGCAGCTCAAGCCCCTCCCACAAAAAAATAAACCCGCGCCGATTAGGGCGCGGGCTGCGGGTGTTGCCAGTGGGTCAGAGTGCGGCGATCTTGCCGCGCTGCTCAACCATCTTGCTCAGGGCCTGCTCGGCCTCGGCCAGCTTGGCGCGCTCTTTATCGAGCACCTCGGCCGGGGCCTTGGCGACGAAGCCTTCGTTGGCGAGCTTGCCGCCGACGCGCTGCACTTCACCGGTAAGACGGGCGATTTCCTTATCCAAGCGCGCCAGTTCGGCGTCCTTGTCGATCAGCCCAGCCATTGGCACCAGTACCTGCATCTCGCCCACCAGGGCGGTAGCAGACATTGGCGCTTCTTCGCCGGCTTGCAGCACGCGCACGGTTTCCAGCTTGGCCAGCTTGTTCAGCAGCGGCGCATTGTCGTTGAGGCGACGCAGGTCTTCGGCGCTGGCGTTCTGCAGGATGATGTCGATGCGCTTGGCCATGGAGATTTTCATCTCGCCACGGATCTGCCGCAGACCGAGAATCAGCTGTTTGACCCACTCGATATCGCCTTCTGCAGCGGCATCGATGCGGCTTTCATTGGCCACTGGCCAGGCTTGCAGCATGATGGTTTCACCACTCACGCCAGCCTGGGCCTTGATGCGCTGCCAGATTTCTTCGGTGATAAACGGCATAAACGGGTGGGCCAAACGCAGCGCCACTTCCAGCACGCGAATCAGCGTGCGGCGGGTGCCGCGCTGGCGTTCGATCGGCGCGTTCTCATCCCACAGCACCGGCTTGACCAGCTCCAGGTACCAGGCGCAGTACTCATCCCAGATGAACTCGTACAACGTCTGCGCGGCCAGGTCGAAGCGGAAGGCATCGAGGTGACGGGTGACGTCGGCTTCGGTGCGCTGCAGGGCGGAGATGATCCAGCGGTCCACCGAGGACAGCTCAACTTCTTCGCCGTTGACGCCGCAATCCTGGCCGTCGGTGTTTTCCAGCACGAAGTTGGCGGCGTTCCAGATCTTGTTGCAGAAGTTGCGGTAACCCTCGACGCGGCCCATGTCGAACTTGATGTCGCGACCGGTGGAGGCCAGCGCCAGGTTGGTAAAGCGCAGGGCGTCGGTGCCGTAGGCGGCGATGCCTTCGGGGAACTCGGCGCGGGTCTGCTTGGCGATTTTTTCGGCGAGCTTGGGCTGCATCATGCCGCTGGTGCGCTTCTCCAGCAGTTCATCAAGGGTGATGCCGTCGACGATATCCAACGGGTCAAGCACGTTGCCCTTGGACTTGGACATCTTCTGGCCCTGGCCATCGCGCACCAGACCGTGCACATACACGGTCTTGAACGGGATCTGCCCGGTCAGGTGGGTGGACAGCATGATCATCCGCGCGACCCAGAAGAAGATAATGTCAAAGCCGGTGACCAGCACGTCGGTCGGGTGGAAGGTCTTCAATTCGTCGGTTTGCTGCGGCCAGCCGAGGGTGGAGAAGGTCCACAGGCCTGAGCTGAACCAAGTGTCGAGGACGTCTTCGTCCTGACGCAGGGCGATGTCACCCAGGTTGTGCTGGGCGCGCACTTCCGCCTCGTCGCGGCCGACATAGACGTTGCCGGCCTCGTCGTACCAGGCCGGAATGCGGTGGCCCCACCAGAGCTGGCGGCTGATGCACCAGTCCTGAATGTCACGCATCCAGCTGAAGTACATGTTCTCGTACTGCTTGGGCACGAACTGAATCTCACCGCTTTCGACCACGGCGATGGCTTTTTCGGCCAGCGGCTTGGTGCTGACGTACCACTGGTCCGTCAGCCACGGCTCGATGATGGTGCCGGAGCGGTCGCCTTTTGGAACTTTCAGGGCGTGGGCGTCGATGCTTTCCAGCAGGCCGGCAGCTTCAAAGGCCGCAACGATTTGCTTGCGTGCCTCGAAACGATCCAACCCGGCGAATTGTGCCGGCAGGCTGCCGTCGATGTCGCTGTTGACGCTGCCATCGACATTGAACACTTGGGCCTTGGCCAATACGGCAGCGTTTTTGTCGAAGATATTCAGCAGCGGCAGGTTGTGGCGCTTGCCGACTTCATAGTCGTTGAAGTCGTGGGCCGGGGTGATTTTCACGCAGCCGGTGCCGAACTCAGGGTCGCAGTAATCGTCGGCGATGATCGAGATACGACGGCCAACCAGCGGCAGTTCAACGAAGGTGCCGATCAGGGCCTGATAACGCTCGTCGTTCGGGTTTACCGCAACGGCGCTGTCGCCGAGCATGGTTTCCGGGCGAGTGGTGGCGACGATCAGGTAATCCTTGCCGTCAGCGGTTTTGTTGCCGTCGGCCAGCGGGTAACGCAGGTTCCACAGGCTGCCTTTCTCGTCGTGGTTTTCCACTTCGAGGTCGGAAATGGCGGTGTGGAACTTGGTGTCCCAGTTAACCAGGCGCTTACCGCGGTAGATCAGGCCGTCTTTGTGCAGGCGCACAAAGGCTTCCTTGACCGACTCGGAGAGGCCGTCGTCCATGGTGAAGCGCTCGCGCGACCAGTCCACCGAGCTGCCCAAGCGACGGATCTGCCGGGTGATGGTGCCGCCGGACTGCTCCTTCCATTCCCAGACTTTCTCCAGGAATTTCTCACGGCCCAGGTCGTGACGGCCGATGCCGTCGGCGGCCAGTTGACGCTCAACCACCATTTGCGTGGCAATGCCCGCGTGGTCAGTGCCCGGCTGCCACAGGGTGTTGCGGCCCTGCATGCGGCGGTAACGAATCAGGCAATCCATGATCGAGTTGTTGAAGCCGTGGCCCATGTGCAGGCTGCCGGTGACGTTCGGCGGCGGGATCATGATGGTGTAAGGCTCGCCCGCACCCTGCGGGGCGAAATAGTTATTCGCCTCCCAGTTCTGGTACAGGGTGGTTTCAATGGCGTGCGGCTGGTAGGTCTTGTCCATGCGCGGCGGGACCCTTATGACGGCTAGACGGAAAAGCCGGCAAGTATAGCGGGGATGGCACCCGTGGCGTAAGGCCGGGCGTGGAGCGGCTGACTGGTGGGTGTATGGCTATGACACATCACGCGTAGCCCGGATGTAATCCGGGGTTGTGCATTCCCGGATTGCGCTGGGGCTTATCCGGGCTACTAGCGGCTAACGGCGTGGCGGCAGCAGTCGGGTCAGGCGGGCATCCAGGCGGCGTTTCAGTTCCGCTTCGATTTTCGGCACGAAGTCGTCCAGCACATCCTGCAGGATCAGTTCGGCGGCGGCGCGCAGTTCGCTGTCGAGGCGATTCAACTCGCTGTCGCGGCTGATGCTCTGGCTAACTGTCTCGCGCAGGGTTTGTGCAGTAGGCGCGACGCTTGCGCGAGGTGCCGGCGTGGCGGGCCTTGGCGGTGGTGTGACGATTTCCGAGAGCAGCGGAATGCTGTCCGGGTCGAGCGAGTCAACCAGTAGCGGTGGCTCGATCTGTTCGTCGCCCAGCAACTGGCGAATCGACTCAAGGTCGTTAAGCAGTTGCGCGGGTTTTTGTGGCGGGTTTGGGTTGTCCATGGTGTGCAACTAAAGTTCGACTCGTTTTGGATCATACCCGCGTTGCCGATAGGCGCGGAAATTCTCCCGGCAGGCGGTCAGTAAATCCGGTTCTTGGTTGACGATTTCAATCACGCGACTGAAACCATCCACTTGCGGTGACAGCGTGTTACCGAGGTTGATTAGCACGCCTTCTGGGTTGGTGGGCTCTTCATCCATGCCGATGACGACCGGGGCCAGTGGGTCTTCTTCGTAGAGGTTGTGCGGCACAAAGCTTTCCGCTTTGAAGCGCCACAGCAGCTCATCCGCTTCGTGGCACTGCTGCGCATCACTTCCGCGCAAAAACACCGGCACACCGGCGCGCCAGGCTTTCATTGCCAGCTGACAAGCCGCCCGCAGGCGGTCGCCCGGCATGGCGGTGGACAGTACGTAGAATTCGATTCGGGGCATGGCGGCACGATTTGGCGTTAATTGCAGGAGCGGCTTGCTGACAGGTGCGCAGCTTACCAGTCAATCGCGGCCAAGACCGCTCCTACAATGCGCCTGGAACGTAGAACCTTTTTCGGATCTCGCGGGCTAGAGCGAGACAAGGCGCTACGTTTGCAGGTTTTTAGGCGTTGCTGCGATCCAGCAAGTACTGCGTCAGCATCGGCACGGGTCGGCCGGTTGCGCCTTTGTCCTTGCCGCCGCTGATCCACGCCGTACCGGCGATATCCAAGTGCGCCCAGTGGTACTTCTTGGCGAAGCGCGAGAGGAAGCAGCCGGCGGTGATGGTGCCGGCTTTCGGCCCACCGATGTTGGCGATATCGGCAAATGGGCTGTCGAGCTGTTCTTGGTATTCGTCATACAGCGGCAATTGCCAGGCGCGGTCGTCGGCGCTCAAACCAGCCGTCAGAATCTGCTGCACCAGTTCATCGTTGTTGCCCATCAAGCCGGACACATTGCTGCCCAAGGCGACAATGCAGGCGCCGGTCAGGGTGGCGATATCAATCACGGCTTGCGGCTTGAAGCGTTCGGCATAGGTCAGGGTGTCGCACAGCACCAGGCGGCCTTCGGCGTCGGTGTTGAGGATCTCCACGGTCTGGCCGCTCATGGTGGTGACGATGTCGCCCGGGCGAGTCGCGCCGCCGCTCGGCATGTTCTCGGCGCAGGCCAGCAAGCACACCAGGTTGATCGGCAGTTGCAGTTCCAGTACGGCTTTGAGGGTGCCGAATACGCTGGCCGCACCGCACATGTCGTACTTCATTTCATCCATGCCAGCGGCTGGCTTGATGCTGATGCCGCCGGTGTCGAAGGTGATGCCCTTGCCGACGAGGGCGTAAGGCTTCTCGGATTTTTTGCCGCCCTGGTAATTGAGCACAATCATGCGTGGCGGCTGGTCGCTGCCTTGGGCGACGGCGAGGAATGCGCCCATGCCGAGTTCTTTGAGTTTCTTCTCGTCGTGAATCTCGACCTTGAGGTTTTTGTAGGCTTTGCCCAAGGCTTTGGCTTCTTCAGCCAGGTAGCTCGGGTGGCAGAGGTTGGGCGGCAGGTTGCCCAGGTCTTTGGTGAACGCCATGCCGAGGGCAATGGCTTGGGCGTGGCTGCTGGCGCGCTGGGCGTCGGCCAGATGGTTTTTTTCAGTCAGTAGGGTGATTTTTTTCAGTGCGCCGGCTTCAGCCTTTTGGCTCTTGAAGCGATCAAAGCAGTAACCGGCATCGGCCAGGCATTCCACCATCAGGCGGGTTTTGCCGTAAATGTCGCGGCCTTTGACCGGCAATTCATCCAGCGCCAGAACGGCGTCGCTGCCGCCGAGGTTCTTCAGGCCGCTGTAAACGCTGTTGATCACTTTGCGCAGTTGGCGGTCAGACAGTTCGCTGTCTTTGCCGGTGCCGACCAGCAGTACGCGTTCGGCTTTGAGGTTCGGCAGGTTGTGCGCCAGTAAGGTCTGGCCGAGCTTGCCGGCCAGGTCGCCACGCTTAAGCAGGGCGCTGAGGGCTCCGCTGCTGGCGGTGTCGATGGCTGTGGCCGCGTCACCGAGTGTGTGGCCTTCGCCGACAGGGATAACCAGGGTGGCGGTTTTTAGTGTTTCTGGGCGTGCGCTTTTAACAATAAATTCCATTGCGTGGTGTCCCCAAGACAACGAGTCGCTATTGCAGGATAATGCCGGCTTAATTTTTTCGAGGTTCGCTCGGTGAGCGAGCCGGCAAGCAGTTTGGCTAGTGTGAGCTGAGCCAGCTGAGCCTGACAACCCTGGAGTGTCTGGTTTGATCGTCTTCCGTTATCTGTCTCGTGAAGTGCTGTTGACCCTGAGTGCGGTGAGCGCCGTGCTGTTGGTCATCATTATGAGTGGTCGTTTTATTCGTTATTTGGCCCAGGCGGCGCAGGGGATGCTCGACCCCGGCGTGCTGCTGATGATCATGGCGTACCGCATTCCTGGCTTTCTGCAGCTGATCCTGCCGCTTGCGCTATTCCTCGGCATCCTGCTGGCGTACGGGCGGATGTACCTGGAGAGCGAAATGACCGTGCTCTCGGCCACGGGCATGAGCCAGCAGCGTTTATTTGTTTACAGCCTGGCGCCGGCAGCCCTAGTGGCCGTGCTGGTGGGTTGGCTCAGCATGGGGTTGGCTCCGCAAGGTGTGCAGCATGTGGCGCTGATTCTCAACCAGCAAAGCGCACTGACAGAGTTAGACACCTTGGTGCCGGGGCGCTTTCAGTCGATGAAAAATGGCTCGCGCGTCACCTACACCGAGGACTTGTCTGAGGATCGGGCGTCGTTGGCTGGGGTGTTTATCTCTGAAACCCAGCTGTCGCGCCAGGGCGACAAGGAGCGTGGCATCTCTGTGTTGGTGGCTGAGTCCGGTCGCCAGGAAATTCAGGCTGATGGCAGCCGCTACCTGATTCTGGAAAATGGCTACCGCTACGACGGCAACCCAGGGCAGGCCGATTACCGTGCGATCAAGTACGATACCTACGGCGTACTGCTGCCCAAGCCTGAGGTGGCCACGGATGTGACGGAGCGCGAGGCGATCCCAACGCGTGAGCTGATTGGCAGCGACAACCCGCGCATGCAGTCTGAATTGCAGTGGCGCTTGTCGATCCCCGTGCTGGTGTTTGTGGTCACGTTGCTGGCGGTGCCGCTGTCGCGGGTTAACCCACGGCAAGGGCGCTTCCTCAAGCTGTTGCCGGCCATCCTGCTGTACATGACCTACCTGGCACTGCTGATTGGTGCACGCGGTGCGCTGGACAAAGGCACCCTGCCACCGGCCCTTGGCTTGTGGTGGGTGCATGGGCTGTTCGCCCTGGTTGGCCTGCTGTTGCTGTATTGGGAGCCGCTGCGCTTGCGCTGGGCGGCTCGTCGTGTGGCGCTGGAGGTGGCCCGTGGTTAAGTTGGATCGTTATATCGGCACCCAGGTGTTTGTCGCCATCCTCGCCGTGCTGGGCATCATTGTCGGCCTGGCCCTGCTGTTTGCGTTTATCGATGAGCTGAGCGATGTCGAAGACAGTTACGGCCTGCTCGATGCTCTTGGTTATGTGCTGCTGACCGCGCCGCGGCGTATCTATGAAATGCTGCCGATGGCCGCATTGATTGGGTGCTTGATCGGTCTGGGCTCGCTGGCCAGTAACAGTGAATTGACCATTATGCGCGCTGCTGGCGTGTCAATTGGACGGATTGTCTGGGCGGTGATGAAGCCGATGCTGGTGCTGATGTTGGCCGGCGTGCTGATCGGTGAGTACCTGGCGCCTTACAGTGAGAATAAGGCTCAGGCTAGCCGCGCGATGGCCCAAGGCGGGGGCGAGGCGCAGAGCTCCAAGCACGGTCTGTGGCATCGTCAGGGGCAGGAATATGTGCACATCAACGCCGTGCAACCGGATGGTGTGCTGCTGGGCGTTACCCGCTACCGCTTTGATGAACAGAAACGCATGCAGTCTTCCAGCTTTGCCCGGCGCGCGCAGTACCAGGGCGATCACTGGCAATTGGAAGACGTGGCGACGACGCATTTCCGTGAGCGCAGCAGTGAGGTCATCCAGCAGGCGCAAGAGCGTTGGGATATTGAATTGACCCCGCAGTTACTCGGTACCGTGGTGCTTGCGCCGGATGCATTGTCGATGACCGGGCTGTGGAGCTACATCCACTACCTGGCCGAGCAGGGGTTGAATAACAGCCAGTATTGGCTCTCGTTCTGGACCAAGGTGCTGCAGCCGCTGGTGACGGCTGCGCTGGTGCTGATGGCGATTTCCTTTATCTTCGGTCCGCTGCGCTCGGTAACCCTTGGTCAGCGGGTGTTTACCGGGGTCTTGGTGGGCTTCGTGTTTAAAATCAGTCAGGACCTGCTCGGGCCATCGAGCCTGGTGTTCGGCTTCTCGCCGTTGCTGGCGGTGCTGACCCCGGCCGCTATTTGCGCGCTTGCCGGTGCTTGGCTGCTGCGCCGCGCCGGTTAATTGCGCCATAAAAAGCCGGCGTGCGCACTCTGTGCACGCCGGCTTTTTATGGCCTGCTATCCATAGCGGCCGTCTGCGAGGCACCTCGCAGTGGTGCAGTAATCGTCTTACTTCTTGTGGATATTCTTGGGCAGCTGAATGACCTGGCTTTCTGAGTAGGTGTCATGCCAGCTGCGTTTGTCCTTGTCCCACAGTACCCACAAAAAGCCCAGGCCAAGCAGCAGCCAAGAGCCAATGGCAGCCAGAAAGCGCAGCAGCGCCTGCCACAGGCTGATCGCCGTACCGTCGCGGTTTTGAATGCGCAGGCCCCAGACCTGCATGCCCAGGGTCTGGCCACTGTGGGTCCAGAACTTGGCGAAGAAACCAAACAAGCTGAGAAATAGCAGGGTCGAGAGCAGGGGGTCACCATCCAGGGCGCCGGCGTCAGACATCTGCTTGAGCTGCGCCTCGCCGTAGAAACCCATCAGGATCAGCTTGTAGATAAAGGTCACCACAATCAGCAGGGCGATGCACAGCAGAAAGTCATAAAACATGGCGGCAAGACGGCGGGCCAGTCCGGCGCTGGGGAATTCACCCTGCGGGCGCAGCAGGTGTTTCGGCATAGTCGGCTCTTTACTCGTTCGGCGGGTGGGATGGGCGCTAACAATGCGGCATCAAGGGGCATAAAAAAACCCCTGATGCAGTCATCAGGGGTTCTTCGCGGCGGCGGGTCTACTCCTGGGCTTGAACTTCGTCAGCCTGCATACCTTTTTGGCCCTGCACGGCGATAAAGCTGACCTTTTGTCCTTCTTTCAGGCTCTTAAAGCCGTTGCCCTGGATCGCGCGAAAGTGCACGAACAGGTCTGGGCCACTTTCTGGGGCGATAAAGCCAAAGCCCTTTTCGTCGTTAAACCACTTAACGGTACCGTTTTGGCGATTCGACATAGCGTGTATTTCCTTGAACCTAGAGTTGATGACAGCCGCTACTCAACATGAGGGGCTGATACTGGTTGCAAAGAAGTGTGCGGCGTCGAGCAGGGGAGGCCATATGACTGAAGCGGCTGACGATTTTCAGCTATCTATGCAAACTCAGTGCGAAAACTTTACGCCAACTCTTTGGCTAATTCCAACTCCCGCTAGGGCCCGCCATTGCTGGCAGTGGGACGTTTTGCCTAGCCTCTCCCACGTGTACAGGGAGGCCAGTTAGATGACTGTTCAGGCGTGCTGTTGCTTTGTTTTAGGCAATAAAAAAGGCCTTGATAATCAAGGCCTTTCTCGAGATTTATGGTGCCCGGGGGAGACTCGAACCAAGCGCTACATGCCGCGTTTCTTATGGGGTGGCGTGCTGTGTGGTTTTCTATCTACTCACAAATCTACTCACTATTTTTTTTGTGCCTACCAAAACACGAATTTTGGGGAAGTAAGAAAAAGGTTCCCCCCGTCGTTCGGAGGCAGACAAAGCGCGGACTTTTTATCCTCCCCCTCCCTGGCTGCGAGCGGAGCGGTTTGGACGGGTTTTCGGTTCCGGTTATGCGTTGGGCTGCGGCCAGTGTTTGCGAAGCCTCCAGAGCCACCAGGAACCGGAAGCGGGCAACGCATGAATCACTCGTACATAGTCCGGCGGCGGGGCTCGAATTACCCTCAGGGGCCACCCCCTCCGGGAGTACCTTTTAGGTAGGGGTGTGGCGTGCTACACGGGTAGGCCGCCAAACCCAGTGGGTTAAGGCTGGGTTACTGATGGGTTAGCACTGGGTTTGGTGTGAGCTGGCAGGGCATGGTGGCCATGCTCTGTGCCTTCACCATGCCGTCGGGTGGGTGCGGGCTTTGGTGTAACTCTCGCTATGCGATGGCCTGAGTAATCAGGGGATCACGCGGGCGGCTTAGCTGGTGCCGTGCTGGTCTGGTCTGGTTGTACAGGGCCGGTGTCATCAACGGGGCGGCACCACTCAGGATGCAACAGACGGTAACGCCTCACGTCTTGGCGCGTGCGCTCCAGCAGCTCAGCCAGGGCGGCGGGGTCTAGTCGTGGTGGTGTGGTCTTGGTCATGCGTATGGCCTCCTTGCCTGCTCACTCAGCATAGCAATAGTGAGGCCGGGCGCCACTAGGCATGGGCCTTGGTGCCCGGTGTTGCTGGCGTCACTATGCAGTTAAGTTAACGGTTGGCTAACGCTGGGTTAACGTTAATCCAGCGTTAGCAGGCGCACGGCTGGGCATGTACAGGCGCGGCCTTGGGTTGGCTTTGTTGTCCGATTATCGGGCATCAATCCGGGGCGGGAACCTGATTTGCACGGGGTGCAGATGGTGCCAGCACCGGGCTTGCACTGTGCCCGACTGGTGCCAATGGCCGGGCTGTAATGATGGGAATACCCCGCCTTTTGCCCTATATACATCCTCTCCCCATGTATATGCAGGAAACGGCTATGGCCCACGGCTGGCGGGGCTTATGACTGTTTCGTGAATATGCAGGAAGAAGGGGTTATGGGTTTTATGGAGACGCCACCCCATAACTTTTGGACGTGGGCACTACACAAAAAGGGTAGTGCCCAGGCGGATCAGACCACGCGCAGCTCAGGGGGTAGCGGTGGACCGAACGGCGCACCAGGTGCGAACGGGTCCGGCAGCAGGTGGTCGGGGCAGGCGCGGATAAAGTCCATCATGGTCGCCTGGCAGGCCTGATAAAGCGGCCCGCCCGCGCCCAATCGGTTGCCGTACCCTGCGGCGCTGTCTTCCAAGCGAGCGATATACGCCAGCCCTTGCAGGCTCTCCCCGCCGTCCTCTCTGGCTTGCTCCCGGTGCGCTGGGTTGATGTTCAGCAGGTCGGCCAGCAGGTCAAAGCCAAGCGCGGCGGCGATCCCATCCCTGTCTTGAATGATGGCCTTACCGTAAGCGATCAGCACGCGGCGCAATGCTGCCAACATCTCGGCTTTATGGGCGCTGGCTTGCTGCTCCAGGTCATAGGCTGCCTTGGCCGTGAATGGCAGGTAGCGGCGCAGCTTGCGTGCCTGTCGATACATGGCGCGCCGCTCGGCCTGTATCTGTGCCTTTTGTTGGCAGATGTGGCGTAGGGCGCGGCGGGTGATGGTCAAGGCGTCGCGCTTGGTGGCGTCCGGCTTTTCGGCAACGGCTTCCAGCGTCATCAGTAGGTTTGCGCTCATTGGGCACGGCCTCCGTGTTTGTAATCCGGCGTTTTGCTTGCGACATGCGCGACAACCGCGACAACCCCCGTCATTGCTGGCTTTGAGGTTTGCGACAAGGTTGCGACACGTTGCGACAAATTCAGATCAACAGGGCTTTCGGTAGGTTTGTCGCAACTTGTCGCAAGGCTGTCGCAACTGCTCGAACCTTGCTTTGCGGGCTTTGTCGCGGTTGTCGCAAGTGGGTTGATGGTGAATTGCTTGCCGTCACTGGTCAGCAGTTGGTTGTGGTCAGCCAGCACGGTAAGCAAGGCGTCGCGGTGCTTGGCACTTTTGCGGGCGATGCTCGGCCCCTCGCGCTGAAGCCGGCGGGCGTCGAACGTTTGCCATTGCTTGGCTTGTAACCACTCCAGCAAAGCGGCGGCCTGTTGCAACTTAGGGTTTACCGCTTCGCTGTCGGTGTAGCGCGACCACTCAGCCAGGGAGTGACGCACCAGCACGGCGGCACGGCGTAGGCATTCGCCATCTATCTGCTGTTGCCCTTCAAAGCAGGCAAACACGGCAGCCAGTCGGCGCACCAGTTCACCAGCACGGCCAGCGAAGGGGCGCAGGTTGCCGAACCGGCCCAAGGCGGATTGCTCCCCCTCCACTTCGTTGTAGAACTCGAGCCATTCGGCGGCGGCTTCTGTGTCCAGCTCCAGCACCAGCGGCGAGACTTCCCCCGTCTGCGGGTCTACGGCTTGGGGTGTGGCGCTGATTGCTTCGCAGCGCGCCCAGTAGCGCTGCAAGCGTGGGTCTGCATACGCCTTGCGGCTCAATTGGTCGGCGGTTAAAAAGCGCGTACCCGCCAAGCTGGCAGGGCTGGCGAACAGGAAGCGGGGCAGGAAGCCCTGCCCGCGCAACAGTGGATCATCAAGCGCCGCGGCTACCGTCACGGCCTGAGCCAGCAGATGCACGCTCAGCCGGCGGTTATAGGCAAAGCCTGACCCCTCAGCGTTGCCGTGTGATCGGGTGCGCTCAAAGGTGCCGGTGTCGAACGCTTTAACCAGGCCGCCCAGTGTTGCTGCTCGCGTGTCTGCTTTGAGCGAAGCCCCGCCCAGCACTTGCCCGCCTTCGTCGGTGTCCCAGGACGCAGCAGACGCGCCCCGGATCATGTCGCCCGCGATGCGTTCAAAGGTGGCGTCGCTGTACTGCGTGCGTGGATCGAAGGGCAGCGGGTGTTCTGCATTGAACTGCTCAAGCGCCTTACCCTTCAAACCGCCGGCCATGCTGGTGATTTCATCGCAGGCTTTGCGGTGCTCGGTGCGGGCCTTTTCTTCGGCTTCGTCGGCAGTCTTGAACGCCAGACGCCGGCACTCGCTTTTGCGGTCACCTGAGTCGGCCAGCGTCAGCAGGAACATCGAGCAGGGCATGCCGCTTTGCCGGTGGATATGGGGCGCGTTAACGCGGGTCTGCGCCAGGTATACGCCGGCCCCGATTACGCATTGGCCAGCCAGCGCCAGCGGTGCCTGTACATGCTCGGCAATGGCTTGGGCTGCGTCACGCATAAGCGGCGGCAGTGCCTCCAGGGGGTAAGGCTCAGGTGCTTGTAGATCGGGTAGAAGTGGGCGCGGCTCAGGCGCCAGGGTGCTCCCCCACGCCTCAAGCTGGCGCCGGTTTGCCTCACTCTCTGCGATCAATGCCTGTGCGTGTTCGTCGCTGCGGATCACGTCGGCCAAGTCGGGGTTTTTCTCAAGAATGCTCATTGCACACCCCCGGCCTGTGCTTTGCTGCTGGGTGCGCAGGGCGCTTGATTGGCTTTATTTGGGCAAGCCGAACCCGTCGGCGCACTTGCGCCGTTTTTGATGTGCATGGGGTTACTCCTTGGCCGTCGGGGTGGCGTGCGGCCAGAAACCGGAAGCGCTCAGGAAGGCGCGGCCAGGTTGCTCAGAATCGCGGGCCTCGATCACCAGTCGCTTGATGGTGTCCGTCTGCTGCTCGGCATCGGGGCGTTTGCTGGGTGGCAGGTCGATACGCACGATGCTTACCAGGGCAGCGGGCATGGCGTCACGGACCATGCCGGCCAGCTCGAGGGCAAGGCCGCCCAAGGTCAGCGCGGGCAGTTCGCGGCGGCGTCCGTCGCTGGGGTGGCAGACGGTGACGACGTGGCCGCGGGTCAGGGCTTGGTGTTGGCTTCGGCAGCTCATACGGCACCCCCGGGTTGTTCTTGTGCGTAGTCGAGTTGGGCGGTCAGTTCGCTGGCTTGCTCTGCCAGATGCTCGCGCCAGTCTGAGGCGGCATTAAGCCCCAAGTCTGAAAGGTGCCGGGTATCAAGTAGCCCGCTGCGGATGCCGTCGCTCATATCCGCAAAAGCAGCAGGGTATGCCTTGCGGATAGCTCGAAGGGTGGCGGCCGGCATATCCAGTTGCTCACAGGTCGCTGTAAGTAGGTCGATTGCATCGCTTGCCACGGTAGCAATAGCAGGTGCTTTGCTCATACGGCACCCCCGGCTGCTTCCAGGGCGCGGGCCTTGGCCATGTGGCTGTTGTAGCGGGCAAGGCGAACAGAAAGAGACGAATCAGCGCGCAGGGCGGCAAGGGCCATTGCCTTGTAGGCATCGGCGTGACTGCTGGGTGTGGACGGATTGCGGGCGTGTTTCATGGGTACGGCTCCGTGTGTTTTGGAGCTGCCACGGATCGTCGCCAAACGATTTAGGGTGGCAGCTGTACGCAGGTTGGCGAACCGGGACACACGGAACCCGGCATACCCGAAGGTATCCCACGCACAGCCGCCATAACTCGAAGCGCCAGGCACAAAAAAAGCGCCTGCTTTCGGATGGTGGGCGCTTGTGCGCCGTGTGGTGTTCGAGTCGCCAAACCCGGTCACTGAATTTGCAGTGACAGCCACAAGATAGCGGCGGCGGGTGCGCTTGGCAATGGTCGGGATGTTTTGCGCGCTCATGCTGCGGCCTTCTGCGCCTTGGCGCGGCGGGTAAACATCATGGCCAGCACCTTGTCTGCCTGCTCATGCTGACTTGCTGGCAGGCGGTACCGGGTTACGCCGCACGGGTCGCCCCAGTGGTTGGCGGCCTTTTCCGGTATGTGCTCGAAGGTCAGCCCGTGGTTGCTTTCCAGGGCTGGGATAGTCGAGTTGAGGCAGGTGTCACCGACTTTGCGGGCTGCCTCAAAGCGGTTAAGCGTGTCGAAGTGGCGCAGGTACACCAGGACGCGGGCAATCTTGCTGGGTGCCGCGCGCAGCAGTTCGGCGGGGCAGGTGATATTCTGGCCGTGCGACGGGCTGGCTTCTGCATGTATTGGGAGGCTGGCCTTTTTCATTTAGGCCGCCTTGCGCTGGGCGACCAGCGCGTCACACCAGGCCAGCACATCGGCCTCGATCCAGGCGACCGACTTAGGGCCAAGGGTTACTTGAGCGGGGAAGGTGCCCGCAGCAATACGCCGGTAAATCTCGGACGTGGAAAGGGTGGTCAGGGTTTTAACTTCGGCCAGCTTGATAAAGCGGCGCGGGGTGTTGGTGGTTGCTGCCATGGTCGTGTGCCTCTCGGGCTTTGTTGAACACGATTGGCATTGAATAGGCCGGCGCTCCGTTTTAGTCCTAGTAGGGTCAGGCAAAACCCTAATAGGGTTGCGTTATTCCTTCTGGTCCTGAGCAAAGCGTGTAGCGGCGGCCTCTAGTTTTTTGGCTATCAGGCCTTTGCCGGTGGGCACTTTCGCCCCGATGGTGTCGGCGTATCTTAGGATCAAATCCGCGTCGGCATATGGCTTCTCTAGTCGATACCCGGCCTCGCGTGCCAGCGCATACACCAAACGCTCGAAGCTGGCGCGCTCTCTTGAATCTAGGGGCTTTTTTGTCGTATCGGCGTGCGGCCTGAATATCTGTGCAACCTCGGTCAATTGTTGGCTTAGTGCTGGCAAAGCTCTAATCGCTTGCTCAAGTGTTGTCTCTGCTTTTGCTGTCTTTGCTTCTGCAATCTCTAGCGCTTCGGTCAGCTCGCGGCGAGCTTCGTCGCCAAGCGTGCGGGCGCGCCGCTCCTCGGAGAAGTCCCTAGTTATTTGCTCTATCGCCACCATGTGCTGCTGGTTTTGGTGCTCCAGCGCTTGAATTTTAGCCCCGCGCTTGGCGCTCTCCTGCTCTGCCAATAAGGCGCGCTGCTCGGATGCCTCTAGCTGTTCTGCTGTGCTTTGTTCGCCTGCCTGGCGCTGCTGGGCTTGGTGTAGTGCAAGGCATTCAGGGTCGCTGCCCGACTTGGGAGGCTGGTACTGGGCGGCTGCTTGCGCTCCACCAGTCGGGCGCGGTGCGGGGTGCATTTGTTGCATGCCGGCTGCCGTGCGGGCGCGGGCCTCTGTCTCGATTTCAAGCCGACCTATCCAAGACTTGTCGAAGTACACCGCGCTAGCCCGGGCGCTGCCTACGGTGGTTTCTACCGTGCTTGGCTGTTCCCCGGCGCTGTAGCGCTCAAAGTAAGTCGCCAAGGTGCCAATGGTCAGCGCGCCTGGGCCGGTGGCGCTATCGAATAGGGTAACGGCCACCGCGTGGCTTCCCAGGGGCTGCGCCTCCGGGCCGGTGGTGCGCAGCAGGGCGGCAAGTTCGCGGGCCAAAAAGCGGGGATTAAGCACGCTCGTGGATGACCAGGTATCAATCACTTGATCTAGGCGAGGGCTGCCAAATGGTGGGGGCTGGTTTGGCAATGTAGCCATTCCTGTTTGTGCATACAGTGGTAGTTGTTGGGCGGATGTTAACAGCGTTTGGCGGGGATGCTAGGGCCAGTAGGGCACGGCCTGGCAATTAATGTGGGGCGCTAGCTGCGAGGTGTGTAGCGGGTTTTGATGCTTGGCCTGTGGCTTGCCTTCACCATGCCGGCGGGTGGGTGAACGGCAGGGTGAGTGCCGTTTGCATGCACGCTGATTAGCCAAAAGGCGTTAAGCCTTGCGCTTGATGCTCACTACGTTGGCCCCAGCGCACAGGGCGTCTATCGAATCGGCCCACGCTTGCATCATCTCCCGGCGTTGCTCCAGGTAGGTGGCGTGGTTGTAGGTGTCGCGTATTTCGTCGTCATCACCGTGGGCAAGCTGGCGCTCGATCCAATCCCGGTTATAGCCACGCCCATTAAGTTCGGTGCTCAGCAGGTGGCGGAAGCCGTGGCCGGTTTGCCTGCCTTTGTAGCCGGCGTCAGCCAATGCCTTGTTGATGGTGTTCTCACTCATTGGGCGGCTGGTGTTGTTGCGCCCGGCAAATACCAAGGCATAACCCCCGGTGACTTCTTGAAGCTGGCGCAGGATGGCAACGGCCTGACGTGGCAGTGGCACCGAGTGGTCGCGGCGGGCTTTCATCCGTTCTTTCGGGATTGTCCAGGTAGCGGCGTCTAGATTGAACTCGGCCCAAGGCGCGGCGCGCAATTCGCCAGGGCGCACGGCCGTCAGCACCAGCAGGCGGATGGCTTGCCTTGTAAGTGTGTTGATTTTGGCTGCTTCGATTTTGCCCAGCAGTTCAGGCAGTTCGGCAAAGGTGATGTGCGGGTGGTGGCGCGTTGCTGGGGCGTGCGCTGCGATCACGTCCAGGTCGGTTGCGGGGTTGGCTTCTACTGCCCCCTGTGCCAGGCCAAAGCGGAAAATCTGGCTTAGCCACTGGCGGGTTTTCTTGGCGACGTTGTGCGCGCCCCGTGATTCGATCTTGCGAATAAGTGCGACCAGCTCAGGGCGGGTAATCGCTTGGGCGGGTCGATGGCCTAGGGCGGGCAGCAAATCCGACTCTAGGTAGGCTGCCACTTTATCGGCGGTAGATTTTGCCCAGCGTGGCGAGCGGTAAGCGTGCCACTCACGCGCCAGTTCCTCGAATGTCTGCGCCTCAAGTGCTTGCGCCTGTTTAGTGGCTTGGCGTTCTGCGCCTGGGTCGGTGCCTTCGTCGAGCAGTAAGCGGGCGTCATCACGCTTGCGGCGGGCTGCGGCCAAAGGCACGGCAGGGTAGGCGCCCAAGGAAAGCATTTTAGCTTTGCCGTTGAAGCGGTAGCGGTAGCGCCACAGCTTGGAGCCGGTTGGGGCGACCTCTAAGCACAGGCCGTTGCTGTCGGCTAAGCGATACAGCTTGTCCTTGGGCTTGGCTGTTTTGATTGCGGAATCGGTCAGCGGCATGGAGCCCCCGTTTGAGCCATGCCGGGCGGCGTTTGGCAGCTCAGGTGTGAGTAGATTTATGGGCCAAACTCGATCTACTCACAAATCTACTCACAATCCAGTGGGCTTACAAGGTAACGGTAGGGAGCTGCGGGCAATAAAAAACCGGCTCAAGTGGCCGGTTCTCTAAGGTTTCAGGTCGTTTCGGTACGTCCTGAGATGTTTGTATGGTGCCCCGGGGGAGACTCGAACTCCCACTTCTTTCGAAAACGGATTTTGAATCCGCCGCGTCTACCGGTTCCGCCACCGGGGCACAATGGCGGCGAAGTATAGGGATGGTATTGGCGTTGGTCAATGCTCTTGCGTGTTCAGATTGCACTATTTCCGGTAAGCTTTGCCGCCCTCCTAGACGACCTCACTCTGACCATGCGTGTTGCCGATTTCAATTTCGAGCTGCCAGACGCTCTGATTGCCCGCCACCCTCTTGCCGAACGCCGTGCCAGCCGTCTGCTGGCGCTCGATGGGCCGACGGGTGAGCTGGCGCATAAACAGTTCAGTGATCTGCTGGATTACCTGCGTCCGGGCGACTTGATGGTGTTCAACAATACGCGGGTGATTCCAGCGCGGCTGTTCGGCCAGAAGGCTTCGGGCGGCAAGCTGGAAATTCTGGTCGAGCGCGTGCTGGACGCGCACCGCGTGCTGGCCCATGTGCGTTCGAGTAAGTCGCCCAAGCCGGGTTCGAGCATCCTGATTGACGGCGGTGGCGAGGCCGAGATGGTTGCACGCCGCGATGCATTGTTCGAACTGCGGTTTAACGAAGAAGTGTTGCCGCTGCTGGAGCGCGTTGGGCATATGCCGTTGCCGCCCTATATTGATCGGCCGGATGAGCAGGCTGATCGCGAGCGTTATCAAACGGTGTATGCCGACCGTGCCGGCGCGGTGGCTGCGCCCACGGCTGGACTGCATTTTGATCAGCAGTTGCTCGCGGCAATTACCGAGAAAGGTGTTGAGCAGGCGTTCGTGACCCTGCATGTCGGCGCTGGCACCTTTCAGCCGGTACGGGTCGAGCGCATTGAAGATCACCACATGCACAGCGAATGGCTGGAGGTCAGTCAGGACGTAGTGGATGCAGTGGCTGCTTGCCATGCCCGGGGCGGCCGAGTGATTGCCGTCGGTACCACCAGCGTGCGTTCGCTGGAAAGCGCGGCACGTGATGGCGTGCTTAAAGCCTTCAGCGGTGATACCGACATCTTTATCTACCCCGGCCGACCGCTGCATGTGGTCGATGCGCTGGTGACCAATTTCCATTTGCCGGAATCGACTTTGCTGATGCTAGTGTCGGCGTTTGCCGGTTACCCGGAAACCATGGCGGCCTATCAGGCGGCGATTGCCGGCCAGTATCGTTTTTTCAGTTACGGTGATGCCATGTTTATCACCCGCAACCCCGCACCGCGCGGGCCAGAGGAACAGCTATGACGCGCACGTGCCGCATGTCTTTCGAATTGTTGGCGACCGAGGGCAAGGCGCGCCGTGGTCGGCTGACCTTCCCCCGTGGCGTGGTGGAAACCCCGGCGTTTATGCCAGTGGGCACTTATGGCACGGTCAAGGGCATGCTGCCGCGTGATATTGAGGCGATTGGTGCGCAGATCATCCTCGGCAACACCTTTCACCTGTGGCTGCGTCCCGGTACCGAAGTGATCAAGAAACACGGCGACCTGCATGATTTTATGCAGTGGCAGGGGCCGATTCTTACCGACTCCGGCGGTTTCCAGGTGTTCAGTCTGGGGGCGATGCGCAAGATCAAGGAGGAGGGCGTGTACTTCGCCTCGCCGGTCGATGGCGCCAAGGTGTTTATGGGGCCGGAAGAGTCGATGCAGGTGCAGCGCGACCTGGGTTCCGACATCGTGATGATTTTTGACGAGTGCACGCCCTATCCAGCCGAGTTCGATGTGGCCAAACGCTCGATGGAGTTGTCGCTGCGCTGGGCCAAACGCTCTAAAGAGGCCCATGGTGACAGCACGGCGGCGCTGTTCGGTATCGTCCAGGGCGGCATGCATGAGGAATTGCGCAAAGTTTCTCTGGATGGGTTGGAGCAGATCGGTTTTGACGGTTATGCCATTGGCGGCCTGTCGGTCGGCGAGCCGAAAGACGAGATGATCAAGGTGCTCGATTACCTGCCAGCCCAGCTGCCGGCCGATAAGCCGCGTTACCTGATGGGCGTGGGCAAGCCGGAAGACCTGGTTGAAGGCGTGCGCCGTGGTGTGGACATGTTTGACTGCGTGATGCCGACGCGCAACGCGCGCAACGGCCACCTGTTTGTCGACACCGGTGTACTGAAAATCCGCAATGCCTTCCATAAGCACGACGATTCGCCGCTGGACTCGACCTGCGACTGTTACACCTGCAAACATTTCTCCCGTGCCTATCTGCATCATCTGGATAAATGTGGCGAAATGCTGGGTAGCATGCTCAATACAATCCACAACTTACGGCACTATCAGGTGCTTATGGCTGGTTTGCGCGAGGCTATTCAACAGGGTACATTGGCCGCCTTTGTCGATGCCTTCTATGCCAAGCGCGGGCTACCAACGCCGCCTCTGGATTGATCCCCAACTGTTTAAAGACCCTTGTTACAGGAGTGTTACATGAGCTTTTTTATCCCCGCTGCTTTCGCTGAAGGCGCCGCACCGGCTGCCGGTCCTGCTGGTAGTGGCTTTGAATGGGTGTTTCTGGTCGGCTTTCTGGTCATCTTCTATCTGATGATCTGGCGCCCACAGGCCAAGCGTGCCAAAGAGCACAAGGGCCTGATCAGCGGCCTGCAGAAAGGTGATGAAGTGGTAACCAGCGGCGGTATCGCCGGCAAGGTGTCGAAGGTTTCCGATGACTTCGTGGTAATCGAAGTGTCCGACACCGTCGAGCTGAAGATTCAGAAAGTGGCGATTGCCGCCTCGCTGCCTAAGGGCACGCTGAAAGCGATCTAAGCAACACACCTTTACCATTCGACGGGGCGCTTAATGCGCCCCGCGTCATAACGGGCGGCGTCATGCTCAACAAATTTCCCCTCTGGAAGTACCTGCTGATTCTGGCTGTGCTGGCAATCGGCTTCCTTTATTCCGCGCCCAATCTGTACCCGGATGATCCGGCGATCCAGATCAGTGGCAACAGCTCCGCCATGCGCGTTGAGCAGGCCGATCTGGACCGCGCCAGCCGCGCGCTGGAAGCGGCCGGTATTAGCGTCAAAGCCGTCAGCCTGGCCAATCAGGGCCGTGCCGGCTTGCTGCGTTTGAACAGCGCTGAAGACCAGCTACCCGCCAAAGAGCTGGTACGCAAGGCCTTGAGTGATGAGTTTGTGGTGGCCTTGAACCTGGCGCAAACCACGCCAGATTGGCTGCGCAACTTGGGCGGTAGCCCAATGAAGCTCGGCCTGGACTTGTCCGGTGGCGTGCACTTCCTGATGGAAGTGGACATGGACAAGGCCCTGGATGCGCGGCGCAAGGTTTACGAAGGCGAGGTCAAGAGCCTGCTGCGTAAAGAGCGCGTGCGTTATCGCAGCCTGCCTGAGCAAGAAGGTGCCATTCAGCTGGGTTTTGCCGATGAAGCAACGCTGGAGAAGGCGCAGCAGCTGATTCGTAAAGACTTCACCGATTTCGACATGACCACCGTGCAGCGTGGTGAGCAGCAAGTGCTGCGTCTGGCGCTGACGCAGGCCAAGCTGGTTGAGATTCGCGAATACTCGATCAAGCAAAACCTGACCACCGTGCGTAACCGGGTCAACGAGCTGGGCGTGGCCGAGCCGCTGGTTCAGCGTCAGGGTGCTAACCGCATCGTGGTTGAGCTGCCGGGCGTGCAGGACACCGCCGAGGCTAAGCGTATTCTCGGCAAAACAGCCAACCTGGAATTCCGCCTGGCTGCTGAGCCAGATGCACCCAGGGGCGCGACTGAAAGCTTTGAGTTTCGTCAGGAGGGCCGCCCGCCGGTTCAGCTGGAGCGTGAGCTGATCATCACCGGTGATCAGGTGACCGATGCGCAGGCTAGCTTCGACGAGAACGGCAGCCCGCAGGTCAACATCCGCCTGGACGGCCGTGGTGGCGACCTGATGAGCCGTGCGACCCGCAACAACGTCGGGCGCAGCATGGCGGTGATTTTTATCGAGCAGAAGCCGGTTTCCCGCTACGTGCGTCAGGTGGTCGATGGCGTCGAGAAGGAAGTCGAGCTGCAGACCTTCATCGAAGAGAAGAAGATCATCAGCCTGGCCACTATTCAGTCGCCGCTGGGGAGTCAGTTCCGCATCACCGGCCTGGATGGCCAGGGCGAATCGTCTGAATTGGCCTTGTTGCTGCGTGCCGGTGGCTTGGCTGCGCCGATGTACTTCGCTGAAGAACGCACCATTGGCCCGAGCCTGGGTGCTGACAACATTGCCAAGGGCATCAGTGCGTCGCTGTGGGCGATGCTGTTCGTCTCGCTGTTTATCATCGCCATTTACCGTTTCTTCGGTGTGCTGGCGACCATTGCGCTGGGTCTGAACATGGTGCTGTTACTGGCGCTGATGTCGCTGCTCAGTGCCACGCTGACCCTGCCGGGTATTGCCGGTATCGTGCTGACCATGGGTATGGCGGTAGACGCCAACGTGCTAATTTTCTCGCGTATTCGCGAAGAGATCGCCAATGGCATGTCGATTCAGCGGGCCATTCATGAGGGCTTCGATCGGGCTTACTCGGCGATCGTCGATGCCAACCTGACCACGTTGCTGGTCGGTGGCATCCTGTTTGCCATGGGGACTGGGCCGGTGAAGGGCTTCGCGGTGACCTTGTCGCTGGGCATCATCACGTCGATGTTTACCGCCATTCTGGTGACGCGTTGCATGGTCAACCTGACTTGCGGCGGGCGTGACTTCAAGAAGTTGTGGATTTAAGGGGCTGTGATGAATCGTACGATCAACTTCATGGGGGTGCGCAATATTGCGTTCGCCTTCACCCTGCTGCTGACGGTCTTGGCGCTGGTTAGCCTGTTTACCAAAGGGCTCAATCTGGGGCTGGATTTTACCGGCGGTACGCAAATTGAGCTGAGTTACGAGCAGGCGGCCGACCTCGGTAAAATCCGTGAGCAGCTGGCCGGCGCCGGTTATGCCGACGCTGTGGTGCAGAGCTTTGGTGCGACCACCGATGTGGTGGTGCGCATGCAGGGCGATGATCCGGAGCTGGGCAATAAAGTAGCTGCTGCGCTGCGTCAAACCGGCGAGCAGCTCGAAGTGAAAAAAGTCGAGTTCGTCGGTCCGCAGGTGGGTGAGGAGCTGCGCGATCAGGGTGGGCTTGGCCTGCTGCTGGCCCTCGGCGGCGTGATGCTCTACCTGGCCTTCCGCTTCCAGTGGAAGTTCGGCGTGGGTGCAATCGTCTCGCTGATCCACGACGTGATTGTCACCTTGGGTATTCTCTCGTTCTTCCAGATCACCTTCGACCTGACTGTGATGGCGGCGTTGCTGGCGATTATCGGCTACTCGTTGAACGACACCATTGTGGTATTCGACCGGGTGCGCGAGAACTTCCGCGTGCTGCGTAAGGCGACGTTGATCGACAACATCAACATTTCCACCACGCAAACACTGTTGCGCACCATGGCCACCTCGATCTCTACCTTGTTGGCGATTGCTGCGCTGCTGTTGTTTGCTGGCGACAACCTGTTTGCCTTCTCGGTGGCGTTGTTCGTCGGCGTGAGCGCGGGCACCTACTCGTCGATCTATATCGCCAACGTGGTGCTGGTGTGGCTGGATCTGACGGTCGATGACCTGATTCCGCCGGTTGTGGCCGAAGAGGTTGATGATCGCCCCTAACCTGTGCGCTTCATCGCAAATAGTTAAGTGAGCCGGGCTCGTTTTGAACTTGCCCGGCTTTTTTGTGTTCTAAATCATGAATTAAGGCGCGCTGCGCGCTGAGTAGTGGTTCGAGGAGTTTGGTATGAATAAGTCTTTATTAGTCGGTGCAGTATTGGGCGCAGTGGGTGTCACGGCCGGTGGGGCGGTGGCTACTTATAATGTCGTTACAGCGCCGAAATACGCTGAGGTGCTGGCTGTGAAGCCGGTTAATCAAACCATCAAGACCCCGCGTGAAGTGTGCAAGGACGTGGCTGTGACCCGTCAGGCGCCGGTCAAGGATCAGCATCAGATTGCGGGTACGGCGATTGGTGCGGTGGTTGGCGGCTTGCTGGGTAATCAGGTCGGTGGCGGTAACGGCAAGAAGCTGGCGACAGTCGCCGGTGCTGTTGGCGGTGGTTATGCCGGCAACAAGGCGCAAGAGCATTTGCAGAATCGTGATACTTACACCACCACCGAAACGCGCTGCAGTACGGTGATGGACACCAGCGAGAAGCTGGTGGGGTATGACGTCAAATACGAGCTGGACGGTAAGGTGGGCCAGGTGCGTATGGCCAATGATCCAGGTCAGCGCATTCCCGTGCGTGATGGCCAGCTGGTATTGGTTGAGTAAGTAGTCAGGCAATAAAAAAGCGCCCGAGGGCGCTTTTTTATTGCCTGACCTATTTAGCGCTTCAATGAAGCCGATAGGTGTGGCTGGATGGCCGTCAGTACGGCCTTGAAGCACTTGGTGTTGCCGGCGACGATCTGGCCTTTTTCAAGGAATTCGTGGCTGCCGCTGAAGTCACTGACCAAGCCGCCTGCTTCCTGAATCAGCAGGGCGCCAGCGGCCATGTCCCACTCGGACAGGCCAAACTCCCAGAATGCATCGAAGCGGCCGGTGGCAACGTAGGCCAGGTCTAAGCTTGCTGCTCCGCCGTGGCGCAGACCAGCAGCCTGGCCAACTAAGCTGCGGAACATGCCGATGTAGTTGTCGAGGTTGTCTGTCTGGTTCTCGCTGAACGGGAAGCCGGTGCCGAGCAGGGCGCCTTCCAGGCTCTTGCGATTGCCGACGCGCATACGGCGACCATTCAGTGCAGCGCCACGGCCGCGGCTGGTGGTGAATTCTTCCTGGCGAACCGGGTCGATGACCACTGCATGTTCAAGGCGGCCGCGGTATTTGCAGGCGATGCTCACGGCGTAATGTGGGATGCCGCGAATAAAGTTAGCGCTGCCATCCAGTGCGTCGATGATCCACACATAGTCGGCGCCTTCGCCGCTGCCTGCGCTCAGGCCGCTTTCCTTGCCGAAGATGCCGTGAGTCGGGTAGGCCTTGCGCAGTGCTTGGATAATCAGCTGCTCGGCGGAGCGATTAAGCTCGGTCACATAATCCTTGGCTTCTTTCTCGTCGACCGAGATGACGTCCAAGCGTTCGGTCGAGCGGAAGATCATTTCGCCGGCGCTACGGGCTGCGCGCAGCGCGATATTCAGCATGGGCTGCATGGATGTTCACCTGGGTCGTTAAAGAAAGCCGGCCATTCTAGCAGAAAAGCCCGGCGGTTGAAGTGCAACCTGCGCCTTGCGTGGCGTAAGCTGGGTGGCTTCTGTAAGATTTGCCCCTCTAAGCCTTGTCTGTGAGCGTTTGCGTTGCTGGAAAATATTCGCGTTGTCTTGGTCAATACCAGTCATCCCGGCAATATCGGTGGTGCGGCACGGGCCATGAAAAACATGGGCCTGTCGCAGTTGGTACTGGTAGATCCGCTGGATTTTCCGAGCGCCGAGGCAGTCGCTAGAGCCTCGGGTGCCAGTGATGTGTTGGATGCTGCGCAGGTGGTTGGCACCCTCGAAGAGGCGCTGGTCGGTTGTAGTCTGGTGCTGGGCACCAGTGCGCGGGACCGGCGCATCCCCTGGCCGCTGCTGGACCCGCGTGAATGTGGGGTGGCGGCGTGCGAGCAGGCGCAGCAGGGTGGTGCGGTGGCATTGGTGTTCGGTCGCGAATATGCCGGGCTGACCAATGAAGAGTTACAACGCTGCCATTTTCATGTGCACATCCCATCCGATCCTGGGTTCAGCTCGCTCAATCTGGCGGCTGCTGTGCAGGTGTTGGCTTACGAGGTGCGCATGGCTTGGTTGGCAGCAGAAAACCAGCCAACCAAGATGCTCAAGCTAGAGGCTACCGCCATTCAGAGTTCGCAGCCGGTAACGGCGGATGAGTTGGAGTCGTTCTATGTGCATCTTGAGCAGGCGTTGGTCGAGATCAAGTTTCTCGACCCGGCCAATCCACGGCATTTAATGAGTCGTCTGCGCCGCTTGTACGGGCGCAGCGAGGTGAGCAAGTTGGAAATGAACATCTTGCGCGGCATTTTGACGGAAACCATCAAGGCGGCGCGAAGCGAGCGCCCTGGTCAGGAGAAGGTAGATGTTTGAGCGCATGCGAGAGGATATTCAGAGCGTATTTCATCGCGATCCGGCGGCGCGCAATGCGTTTGAGGTGGTTACGTGCTATCCGGGGCTGCACGCGGTCTGGCTGCATCGCGTAGCGCATGCGTTGTGGGCTAATGGCTGGAAGTGGCTGGCGCGTGTGGTGTCCAATTTCGGGCGCTGGATGACGGGTATTGAAATTCATCCGGGGGCCAAAATCGGACGGCGCTTTTTTATTGATCACGGCATGGGCATTGTGATCGGTGAGACCGCTGAAATTGGTAATGACGTTACCCTTTACCAGGGTGTGACGCTGGGCGGTACCAGCTGGAACAAGGGCAAGCGTCACCCAACGCTGGAGGATGGTGTGGTGGTGGGGGCGGGGGCTAAAGTGCTGGGGCCGTTTACGGTCGGTGCGGGGGCCAAGATTGGCTCCAATGCCGTGGTTACTAAAGCGGTGCCTGCCGGCGCTACGGCGGTCGGTATTCCGGGTCGCGTGATCGTCAAGCCGGATGATGAGCAGGAGGCCAAGCGTCAGGCGATTGCCGAGAAGCTCGGCTTTGATGCTTATGGTGTGAGTCAGGACATGCCGGATCCGGTGGCGCGTGCAATCGGCCAGCTGCTGGATCATCTGCATGCAGTGGACGGTCGTCTCGAGGGGATGTGTGGCGCGCTCAAATCCTTGGGCAGTGACTACTGTGCCAAGGACTTGCCGCAGTTGCGCAACGAGGATTTTGCAGGGATGGTCAAGGATGCCGACAAGCCTGCGGCTTAATGGTGCTGGTGCGTGCGGTTTGCTATGCTGCGCACCCTTCATGACGGCTAATCCCGACTAAAGCGCTAGGTCTTATAGTTGACTTAAATGCTCGGGAATTGCATACTCGCCGCACATTACGCTCACGCGGTAATCCATCATGCGACTCACTACCAAAGGCCGTTACGCCGTCACCGCCATGCTTGATCTGGCGTTGCATGCCCAGCGTGGGCCGGTGTCTCTGGCTGATATTTCCGAGCGCCAAGGTATTTCTCTGTCCTATCTGGAGCAGCTGTTTGCCAAGCTGCGCCGCGGCAATTTGGTCTCCAGCGTGCGCGGTCCGGGCGGTGGTTATCAGCTGTCGCGAGCCATGCAGGGCATTCAAGTGGCTGAAGTAATTGATGCGGTAAATGAATCCGTCGATGCCACGCGTTGCCAAGGGCAGGGTGATTGCCATGCGGGTGATACCTGCCTGACACACCATTTATGGTGTGACCTTAGCCAGCAGATACACGAGTTTCTCAGTGGCATCAGTCTCGCCGACTTGGTGACCCGCCGCGAAGTGCAGGAAGTTGCCCAGCGCCAGGATCAGCGCCGTTGCAATGGCAGGACGCCGTACTTAGACAAGATAGAAGCGTCCGCCGTCGATTGAGTGCAAAGCGCTGGCTAGCTGGCCTGATACCTGATTAGGAGAAAGTTGATGAAGTTGCCAATTTACCTCGATTATTCCGCCACCACGCCGGTTGATCCGCGTGTTGCGCAAAAGATGAGCGAATGCTTGCTGGTTGACGGCAACTTCGGTAACCCGGCGTCGCGCTCCCATGTGTTTGGCTGGAAGGCTGAAGAAGCCGTCGAGAATGCTCGCCGTCAAGTGGCAGATTTGGTCAATGCCGATCCGCGCGAGATTGTCTGGACTTCGGGTGCTACCGAATCCAACAACCTGGCCATTAAAGGCATTGCCGACTTCTACAAGAGCAAAGGTAAGCACCTTATTACCTCGAAGATCGAGCATAAGGCTGTGCTGGACACCATGCGCCAGCTTGAGCGTGAAGGTTTCGAAGTTACCTACATCGAGCCAGGCGAAGACGGCCTGATCACGCCGGCAATGATCGAAGCCGAGTTGCGTGAGGACACTATTCTGGTGTCGGCCATGCATGTGAATAACGAGATCGGCACCATCAACGACATCGCTGCGATTGGCGAGCTGACCCGCTCGCGTGGGGTGTTCTTCCATGTGGACGCCGCGCAATCGACCGGCAAAGTGGCAATCGACCTGCAGTCGCTGAAGGTTGATCTGATGTCCTTCTCCGCGCACAAGACTTATGGTCCTAAAGGTGTTGGTGCGCTGTATGTGTGCCGTAAGCCGCGCGTACGTTTAGAAGCTCAGACCCATGGTGGTGGCCACGAGCGCGGTATGCGTTCCGGTACCCTGGCCACTCACCAGTGCGTCGGTATGGGGGAAGCGTTCCAGATCGCGAAAGAAGAAATGATCCAGGAAAACCAGCGCATTCTGGCTTTGCGTGATCGCTTCTTTAAGCAGGTTGAAGGGTTGGAAGAGCTGTACATCAACGGCAGTATGACCGTCCGTGTTCCGCACAATTTGAACCTCAGCTTTAACTACGTTGAGGGCGAGTCGCTGATCATGGCGCTCAAAGACCTGGCAGTTTCGTCCGGCTCGGCCTGTACCTCGGCTTCGCTAGAGCCCTCCTACGTACTGCGCGCCTTGGGCCGCAATGACGAGTTGGCGCACAGCTCCATTCGCTTTACCTTCGGCCGCTTCACCACGGATGAAGAAGTCGATTACGCCGCGCAGAAAGTCTGCGAGGCAGTCACCAAGCTGCGCGAGTTGTCGCCGCTGTGGGATATGTACAAAGACGGTGTCGACATCTCCAAGATCGAGTGGGCGGCGCACTAAGTAGTCGCCAAGCAAGAGCGACTCTCTGATGAGGAAGGAATACCAGCATGGCTTACAGTGAAAAGGTCATTGACCACTACGAGAACCCGCGCAACGTCGGCAAGATGGACGCGGAAGACCCGAGCGTAGGCACCGGCATGGTCGGTGCGCCGGCTTGTGGTGACGTGATGCGCCTGCAGATCAAGGTCAACGAGCAGGGCGTGATTGAAGACGCCAAGTTCAAGACCTACGGCTGCGGTTCGGCGATTGCTTCTAGCTCCCTTGCTACCGAGTGGATGAAGGGTAAAACCCTGGACGAAGCCGAAACGATCAAAAACACCCAATTGGCCGAGGAATTGGCTCTGCCGCCGGTGAAAATTCACTGCTCAGTCCTCGCGGAAGACGCCATCAAGGCGGCTGTGCGCGACTACAAGCAGAAGAAAGGTTTGCTCTAAGGAGGTGTCGATGGCTATCAGCATGACTGAAGCGGCAGCTCAGCACGTGCGTCGTTCCCTTGACGGGCGCGGCAAAGGTGAGGGCATCCGTTTGGCTGTTCGCACTACCGGCTGTTCTGGCCTGGCTTATGTGCTGGAGTTTGTTGATGAAACCGCCGGCGAAGACCAAGTGTTCGAGAGTCATGGGGTTAAGGTGATCATCGATCCCAAGAGCCTGGTTTACCTCGACGGCACCGAGCTGGACTTCGTCAAAGAAGGGTTGAACGAAGGTTTCAAGTTCAACAATCCAAACGTACGCGGCGAATGTGGCTGCGGCGAAAGCTTCAACATCTGAGGCGCGCGTGGGTAGTCCTTGTCACTTCGCTTTATTTGATCTGCAGCCGGGGTTTCGCCTGGACCCCGAGCTGCTGGCCAGTCGCTACCGCGAACTCGCCCGGCATATCCATCCCGACCGTTTTGCTGACGCTTCCGAGCGCGAGCAGCGGTTGGCGTTGGAGCAGTCTGCCAGCCTCAATGAGGCGTATCGGACCCTGAAGAATGCCCCGCAGCGCGCCCGTTATTTGCTGGCGCTGAGTGGGCCCGAGCTGCCACTGGAAGTGACTGTGCAAGACCCCAGCTTTTTGCTGCAGCAGATGCAGTGGCGCGAAGAGCTCGAAGACCTGCATGACAGTGCCGACCTGGCCGGCGTTGCGCAGTTTAAGCAGCGTCTGAAAGTGGCTCAGGATGAGCTCAATGAATGTTTTGCTGTTTGTTGGGATGATGCGGCGCGGCGTGAAGAGGCCGAGCGCCTGATGCGCCGTATGCAGTTTCTCGACAAGCTTTCTCACGAGGTTCGTCAGCTGGAAGAGCGCCTCGACGATTAACGCTGGTGCGTCCATTGCGGCGTACCTGATACCTAAGCATTGATTAACCATGGCCTTACTGCAGATCGCTGAACCCGGACAAAGCCCCCAGCCACACCAGCGTCGGTTGGCCGTGGGGATTGACCTGGGGACCACCAATTCGCTAGTCGCCGCCGTGCGCAGCGGGCTCTCTGAACCCTTGGCTGATGCAGCTGGGCAGGTCATCCTGCCGTCCGCTGTGCGCTACCACGCGGATCGGGTTGAAGTGGGCGAGTCAGCCAGAGCGGCTGCCTCGACCGATCCGCTCAATACCGTGCTGTCGGTTAAGCGGTTGATGGGGCGTGGTCTGGCTGACGTCAAGCAGCTTGGCGAGCAGCTGCCCTACAACTTTGTCGGCGGTGAGTCGCACATGCCGTTCATTGCAACGGTGCAAGGGCCGAAAAGCCCGGTTGAAGTCTCGGCGGATATTCTCAAGGTGCTGCGTCAGCGTGCTGAGGCGACCCTGGGTGGTGAGCTGGTGGGGGCGGTTATCACCGTGCCGGCTTATTTCGATGATTCGCAGCGCCAGGCCACTAAGGACGCCGCGCGTCTGGCCGGGCTTAATGTGCTGCGTTTGCTTAATGAGCCCACCGCTGCTGCTGTGGCCTATGGCCTGGATCAGCATGCCGAAGGCGTGGTGGCTATTTATGATCTGGGCGGTGGCACCTTCGATATTTCCGTGTTGCGCCTGACCGGCGGTGTGTTCGAAGTGCTTGCCACGGGCGGCGACAGCGCCCTGGGCGGCGATGACTTTGATCATGCCATTGCTGGTTGGATTGTAGAGCAGGCGGGTTTGTCGGCGGATCTCGATCCGGGTGAGCAGCGTTTGTTGTTGCAGGCGGCTTGTGCGGCCAAAGAAGCGCTGACCGAGGCGGCTGTGGTTGCGCTTAACTACGCCGATTGGCAGGGGCAGTTGAGTCGTGAGCAGTTTGATGCACTGATTGAGCCGATGCTGGCGCGTAGCCTCAAGGCCTGCCGCCGTGCGCTGCGTGATGCCGGCATTGAGCTGGAAGAGGTTGAAGCGGTAGTCATGGTCGGCGGTTCCACGCGCGTGCCGCGTGTGCGTCAGGCCGTGGCGGAGTTGTTTATGCGCGAGCCGCTGACCGATATTGATCCGGATCAGGTGGTGGCCATCGGTGCCGCTATCCAGGCGGATGCGCTGGCAGGCAACAAGCGAGGCGACGGCGAAGAGTTGCTGTTGCTGGATGTGATTCCGCTGTCGCTCGGCCTGGAAACCATGGGTGGGTTGATGGAGAAGGTGATTCCGCGCAACACCACCATTCCTGTGGCGCGTGCTCAAGACTTCACCACCTACAAGGATGGCCAAACGGCCATGATGATTCATGTGCTGCAGGGCGAGCGTGAGCTGGTCAGTGACTGTCGATCCCTGGCGCGCTTTGAATTGCGCGGCATTCCGCCGATGGTTGCTGGTGCTGCGAAAATTCGTGTGACCTTTCAGGTGGATGCCGATGGCCTGCTCAGCGTGGCGGCCCTTGAGCTTGGCTCGGGCGTCGAGGCCAGTATTCAGGTTAAGCCGTCCTATGGCCTGACGGATGGCGAAATCGCCCGCATGCTGCAGGATTCTTTCAAGAATGCCGGTGACGACAAGGCGGCGCGCGTGTTGCGTGAGCAGCAGGTCGATGCTCAGCGTTTGCTGGAGGCGGTAGAGGCAGCGCTGTTAGCAGATGGTGAGCGTTTACTGGATGCCGATGAGCGCGTAGCCATTGAGGCGCAAATGCAGCAGTTGCGTGACGTTATGCTGGCCGGCGATGGCTTGGCCATGGAGCAGCAAACCAAACGTTTGACCCAGGTGACTGACGCCTTTGCTGCGCGTCGCCTGGATGCCACGGTCAAGGCTGCACTGGCCGGCCGTAGTCTTGATGAGATTGAGGAATAAGCATGCCGCAGATTATCTTTCTGCCCCACGCCGTGCTCTGCCCGGAGGGTTTGGTGGTCGAAGCAGCGCCGGGTACTTCGGTGCTTGAAGTGGCGCATGAGCACCATATTGAGATTGAGAGCGCCTGTGGCGGCGTCTGCGCCTGCACCACCTGTCACTGCATTATTCGTGAGGGTTTTGCATCGCTGGCCGAAGCTGACGAGCTGGAAGAGGACATGCTAGACAAGGCCTGGGGGCTCGAGGCGCAGTCGCGTTTGTCTTGTCAGGCTATCGTGGGTGAGGACGATCTCACCGTCGAAATCCCTAAGTATTCGCTCAACCACGCCGCCGAAGCGCCGCACTGATTCTAGGAGCTGTTATGACGCTGAAGTGGGCTGATGTTCTGGAAATTGCTATTCAGCTGGCCGAGTCCAAGCCTGAGGTAGACCCGCGTTTCGTTAACTTCGTCGATCTGCACAAGTGGATTCTGGCGCTGCCGGAATTCAGTGATGATCCGACGCGTGGCGGTGAAAAGGTGCTGGAGGCTGTTCAGGCCGCCTGGATCGAAGAGGCTGATTGAGCCCGCCGTACGCTGTTAGGCAATCCCACTAAACCCGCGTATAATTCGCGGGTTTAATTTTTCGCTTTAACCACTGTTTCTGGAGTTTCACATGGCTGTTCAACGCACTTTCTCCATCATCAAGCCTGACGCTGTTGCTAAAAACGTTGTCGGCGAAATCACCAGCCGTTTCGAAAAAGCCGGCCTGCGCGTCGTTGCTTCGAAGATGGTTCAACTGTCCGAGCGCGAAGCTGCTGGCTTCTACGCTGAGCACAGCGAGCGTGGCTTCTTCAAGGATCTGGTCGCATTCATGACCTCCGGTCCGGTTATCGTTCAGGTTCTGGAAGGCGAAAACGCTGTTCTGGCTAACCGTGATCTGATGGGCGCTACCAACCCTAAAGACGCTGCTGCTGGCACCATCCGTGCTGATTTCGCGGTTTCCATCGACGAAAACGCTGTTCACGGTTCTGACTCCGAAGCATCGGCCGCACGCGAAATCGCTTACTTCTTCGCTGCAACTGAAGTTTGCGCTCGTATTCGCTAAGTCGAATTGAGTGAGGGTGAAGCCATGACTACGACGACCGGTAAAATCAATCTGCTGGGTTTAACCCAGGCAGGAATGGAGCAATTCTTCGAGAGTATCGGGGAAAAACGTTTCCGTGCCGGTCAGTTAATGAAGTGGATTCACCACTTTGGTGTCGATGATTTCGATGCCATGAGTAACGTCAGCAAGGCTTTGCGTGAAAAACTCAAGGCCTGTGCTGAAATCCGCGGCCCGGAAGTGGTCAGCGAAGATATTTCCACTGATGGCACGCGCAAGTGGGTCGTGCGTGTGGCGTCAGGCAGCTGTGTTGAAACGGTGTATATCCCCCAGGGCACGCGTGGCACCTTGTGTGTGTCCTCGCAGGCTGGCTGTGCGTTGGATTGCAGCTTCTGCTCAACCGGTAAGCAAGGCTTTAACAGTGATCTGAGCGCTGCTGAAGTGATTGGTCAGGTATGGATTGCCAACAAGTCGTTTGGCAGCATCCCAGCAAAGATCGACCGTGCCATCACCAACGTGGTGATGATGGGCATGGGCGAGCCATTGCTGAACTTTGACAACGTGGTGGCGGCCATGCAGATCATGATGGACGACCTTGGCTATGGCATTTCCAAGCGCAAGGTGACGCTGTCCACCTCGGGTGTGGTGCCGATGATCGATAAGCTGGGCGAGGTGATTGATGTCTCGCTGGCCTTGTCGCTGCATGCGCCGAATGATGAGCTGCGCAACCAACTGGTGCCTATCAACAAGAAGTACCCGCTGGAAATGCTGTTGGCGGCCTGTAAGCGTTACGTCTCGCGCCTCGGTGAAAAGCGTGTACTGACCATCGAATACACCCTGCTCAAGGATGTAAACGATAAGCTTGAGCACGCTGAGGAAATGATCGCACTGCTCAAAGATGTACCTTGCAAGATCAATCTGATTCCGTTTAATCCCTTCCCCCACTCCGGGTATGAGCGGCCCAGCAACAACGCCATTCGCCGTTTCCAGGACCAGCTGCATAAAGCCGGGCACAATGTCACCGTACGCACCACGCGTGGAGAAGATATTGACGCCGCCTGCGGCCAGTTAGTGGGTCAGGTGATGGACCGTACCCGTCGCAGTGAGCGTTATATTGCTGTGCGTGAACTGAGTAGCGAGGCCGAAACACCGAGTGCCGCCGCCAATCAAATTTGAGGGGAGGATACCCATGACCTTGCGAGCCGCGTTAATGCTGTTGGCCGCTAGTCTGTTAGCCGGTTGTGTCACCACCGGCACTGTTGATCCGATGAAAACCGGTAAGGGTCGCGACGAAGCACGCGACGCTTATGTTCAGTTGGGTATTGGTTACCTCCAACAAGGCCAAACTGAGCGCGCCAAGGTGCCGCTGAAAAAAGCCTTGGAACTCGACGCCTCCAGTGCCGATGCACATGCCGCGCTGGCCTTGGTGTTCCAGATAGAAATGGAGCCGAAATTAGCGGACGAACATTTTCGTAAGGCTATTTCGCAGCGTCGTGGCGACGCTCGCTTGCTGAACAACTACGGCAGTTTTTTGTTTGAGCAGAAGCGCTACCAAGAAGCCCTTGAGCAATACACGGGAGCGGCCCAGGACAATCTTTACCCTGAGCGCTCGCGGGTGTTTGAAAACCTCGGTTTGACGTCGCTGCAGTTGAACCAGCGCGAGCAGGCCAAGGCCTATTTCGAGCGCTCCCTGCGCCTGAATAGTCGCCAGCCGCGCGCATTGATGGAAATGGCGCAGCTGTCCTATGAAGACAAACAGTACGTCCCGGCCCGCAGCTACTACGAAGGTTTTTTGACCTTGGCGCCACAGAATGCGCGCAGCTTGTTGTTGGGCGTGCGCTTGGCGAAAATTTTCGAAGAACGTGACAATGCCGCCAGCCTCGGTTTGCAGTTGAAGCGGCTTTATCCGGGTACGCCGGAATATCAGCAATACCTGTCGGAGCAATGATGAAAGCGGCGCATCCTGAAGTGCTAGCAGTTCCCCGTGTCAATCCGGGTGAGACTTTGCGCAAGGCTCGCGAGAGTCGTGGTTGGACGATTGCCGAGGTCGCTGCGCAATTGAATTTGACCCCGCAGCGTTTGGGTCAGGTTGAGCAAGGTGCCTTTGACAAATTACCCGGGCACACTTTTGCCCGCGGTTATGTGCGTGCGTACGCCAAGTTGCTTGAGCTTGATCAGAACCGCCTGGTGCTGGAATTTGATCAGTTCACCGGCAGTGACGCTGCGGGCAGTAACGTACACAGCCTCGGTCGCATCGAGGGGCCGGTGAGCTACTCGCAGCGCATTTTGCGCATCGTCAGTTTCTTATTGTTGTTGGCTCTGGCCGGCTTGAGTTTTCTCTGGTGGCAGGAGAAGGCTGAGCGCCGCGCAGACGATCTGGCTTCGACCAGTCTTGAGCATGTTGAGGTGGACGGTGCTGATGGCACCACTCAGATTCACCCACTCGACGAGCCGGAAGATCAGGCCGTGGATGCTGCACAGCTCGGTGCCGAAACTGCATTGCCCCTTCAGCCTGAGGTTGCTAACGAGCCGGCAGACGCTGCTGTCAGCGAAACAGCCGGCGTGGATGCGCAGCCGCCTGCGCCAGCCTCGACTGTCGTAGCCACTTCAAACCCTGCACCTGCACCTGCAGCGCTCAGCGCGGCGCCGGTTACGCCCGCTGAAGCAGCCCCGGAGCAGGTCGCTTCAGGTGAAGCGCTGGTCGGCCTGACCTTTATTGCCGATTGCTGGACACAACTGACTGACGCCAATGGCAAAGTGCTGTTCAGCGCTCTCAAGCGTAAAGGCGAGAGCCTGCAGCTGGCCGGTAAGGCCCCGCTGGAGTTGCGCTTGGGGTATGCCCGCGGCGTGCAGGTCAGCCTGAATGGTAATCCGGTTGATGTGGCGCCGTTTATCTCCGGCGAGACCGCACGTCTGAAGTTGGGTGGGCAGTAACATGCATGGCGAGTCACCAATCAAACGCCGTATTTCGCGCAAAATTTGGGTAGGGTCTGTACCGGTGGGGGGCGATGCACCTATCTCCGTGCAGAGCATGACCAACAGCGACACCAATGATGTGGCCGCCACTGTGGCGCAGATCCGTCGCCTTGAAGATGCCGGCGCTGACATCGTGCGCGTATCAGTGCCGGATATGGATGCCGCCGAAGCGTTTGGCCGGATTAAGCAGCAGGTCAACGTGCCGCTGGTGGCCGACATCCACTTCGACTACCAGATCGCTCTGCGTGTGGCCGAGCTGGGTGTTGACTGCCTGCGCATCAACCCGGGCAATATCGGTCGTGAAGACCGCGTGCGCGCCGTGGTTGAGGCCGCCCGTAATCGCGGCATCCCGATACGCATCGGCGTCAATGCCGGCTCGTTGGAAAAAGACCTGCAAAAGAAATACGGCGAACCAACGCCCGAAGCCTTGGTGGAGTCCGCCTTACGGCATGTTGAGCACCTTGAGCGGCTGAACTTCCCCGATTTCAAAGTCAGCGTAAAAGCTTCTGATGTGTTTATGGCCGTTGAGGCTTATCGCCTGCTGGCCAAACAGATCGAGCAGCCGCTGCATTTGGGCATCACCGAAGCCGGTGGCCTGCGCTCAGGTACGGTGAAGTCAGCAGTGGGTTTGGGCATGCTCTTGGCTGAAGGCATCGGCGACACCATCCGTATTTCCCTGGCCGCTGATCCAGTGGAAGAGATCAAGGTCGGTTACGACATCCTCAAGTCGCTGCGCCTGCGTTCCCGTGGCATTAACTTCATCGCCTGCCCGAGCTGCTCGCGGCAGAATTTTGATGTGGTGAAAACCATGAACGAGCTGGAACAGCGCGTCGAAGACCTGCTAGTGCCCCTGGATGTGGCGGTGATTGGCTGCGTGGTCAATGGCCCCGGCGAAGCCAAGGAGGCCCATATCGGTCTGACCGGCGGTTCGCCCAACCTGATTTATATCGATGGCAAACCGGCGCTTAAGCTGGGCAATGACAACCTGGTTGATGAGCTGGAAAAGCTGATCCGCCAGAAAGCAGCCGACAAGGTGGCAGCTGACGCCGCTCTGATTCTGCGCAGCTAATACCGTTAAGGAATTGAATTGAGCAAGTCCCTGCAAGCCATTCGTGGCATGAACGATATCCTGCCTGAGCAAACTCCGCTTTGGCGTTACTTTGAAGGCGCTGTGGCCAGTCTGTTGGACGGCTACGGTTATCGGCAGATCCGCATGCCGATCGTTGAATTCACCGAGCTGTTCAAACGCTCGATTGGTGAAGTCACCGACATCGTTGAAAAAGAGATGTACACCTTCGACGACCGTAACGGTGACTCCCTGACTCTGCGTCCGGAAGGCACTGCCGCCTGCGTGCGTGCCGTGCTTGAGCATGGCCTGGCCGGCGGTGGGCAAACCCAGAAACTCTGGTACATCGGCCCGATGTTTCGTCACGAGCGGCCGCAGAAAGGCCGTTATCGTCAGTTTCACCAGATCGGTGTGGAAGTTTTCAATATCGACGGCCCGGATATCGACGCCGAGCTGATTGTGCTGACCTGGCGCCTGTGGGGCCTGTTGGGCATCCGCGATGCCGTAAAGCTGGAACTGAATAGCCTGGGTACCAGTGCCGCGCGTGCGGTGTACCGTGATGCCCTGGTCGAGTTTCTGACTGCGCATGCCGATCAGTTAGATGAAGACAGCCGTCGTCGCATGGGCAGCAACCCGTTGCGCGTACTCGACAGTAAAGTGCCGGAAACCCAAGCCTTGCTGGTCAACGCGCCCAAACTGGCTGATTACCTCGACGAAGAGTCACGCGTTCACTTCGAAGGCCTCAAGGCGCGCCTGGATGCCGCCGGTGTGCCCTATGTAATCAATCCCAAGCTGGTTCGCGGTCTGGATTACTACAGCAAAACGGTGTTTGAGTGGGTAACCGATCAGCTCGGCTCCCAGGGCACTGTTTGTGCGGGTGGTCGTTATGACGGCCTGGTTGAGCAGATGGGCGGTAAGCCGACGCCGGGCGTGGGTTTTGCCATGGGCATCGAACGTTTGGTGCTGTTGCTCGAAACTCTAGGTAAAGTACCGGCTGAAATTGCCCGTACGGTTGACGTATACCTGTGCGCCTTCGGCGAGCCGGCGGAGCTGGCGGCGCTGGCGTTGAGCGAGCGACTGCGTGATCAGCTGCCTAACCTGCGTTTGCAAGTAAATGCCGGCGCGGGAAGTTTTAAAAGTCAGTTCAAGAAAGCAGACAAGAGCGGCGCACTCTATGCCCTGATCTTGGGTGAAGACGAATTGACCCAGCAAGTGGTAGGTTGCAAGCCGCTGCGCGGTCAGGGCGAGCAACAAAGTATTGCCTGGTCGGCATTGGCCGATCACCTGGCGAGCTGCGCCAATCAGGCTTGAGCGTCTGTTAAGTATTTAAGCGAATAGGAGTGTTGGGGTGGTTTCGCGTACTGATGATGAAGAGCTGGCGGTAATCAAAGACTGGTGGCAGAGCAACGGCATGCCTTTGTTGGTCGGTGTGGTGCTGGCACTGGTCGTGGTGTTTGGTTGGCAGGGCTGGCAGAAGTACCAGAGCAATCAGGCCCAGGGTGCTTCGCTGGTTTATCAGCAGCTGTTGGAAGCGGCTCTGGAGCCAAGCGGCAAGCCCGACGCGGTTAAAGTCGCGGAATTGGCAAATACCCTGAAAAATGAATATGCCGGTAGCCATTACGCCCAGTACGGCAGCCTGTTTGTGGCTAAGGTGGCGGTTGAGGCGGGTAAGCTGGACGACGCTGCCAGCGAGCTGCAGGCGATTGTGAACAAGCCGGCCGACGACAGCCTGGCTGAGTTGGCACGTCAGCGCCTGGCGCGTGTGCTGGCTGCGCAAAACAAGGCCGAAGATGCCTTGAAGCTGCTCGATACCCAGGCGGCGCCGGCATTCACTGCCAGCCGTGAAGAACTCAAGGGCGATCTTTTGGTGCAACTCGGCCGTGCCGACGATGCACATGCCGCGTACGAAAAAGCCAAGGCTGCGCTCTCTGAAGACGCCGCTGTCGGTGGTCTGCAAATGAAGCTGGATGATCTGGCGAAAGGGGATGCGTGACGTGATGCGCTGGAAGAATGCCGCACTGCTGGCCTTGGCCGTTTTGGCTGTAGGTTGCAGCAGCAATAGCAAGAAGGAACTGCCACCGGCCGATCTACCTAAGTTCGAGGAAGAGGTTAGCCTGCAGAAAGAATGGAGTCGCTCGATTGGTGAAGGCCAGGGCGAAACCTTCAATATGCTGGTGCCAGCCATCGACGGCGATCAGATTTATGCCGCCGACGTAGAAGGTTTGGTTGTGGCGATGGACCGCATGAGCGGTAAGGTGCTGTGGAAAACGGAGCTGGAATTACCCGTATCAGGTGCCGTTGCTGCCGGTTATGGCTTGGTCGTCGTTGGTACGCTTAAGGGTGAGATCGTCGCTCTCGACACCGTGAGTGGTGAAGAAAAATGGCGTGCCCGCGTGACCAGTGAAGTGCTGGCCGCTCCAGCGCTGAACGGCGATGTGGTGCTGGTGCAGACTCAAGATGATCGTTTGATTGCCTTTGATGCAGTGACTGGTAGCCAGCGCTGGATCTTCGAGAATACGCCGGCTGTTTTGACCTTGCGTGGCACCGGCAGCCCGGTGCTGACCAATCGCTTGGCAATCGCAGGTCTGTCCACCGGCAAAGTGATTGCGCTGGATGCACAGCGCGGCATTCCGGTTTGGGAGCAGCGTGTCGCTGTTCCTCAAGGTCGCTCCGAGTTGGAGCGTGTTGTCGACATCGACGGTGGTCTGCTGCTTTCGGCGGGCACACTTTATGCCGTCAGCTATCAGGGCCGTGTGGCAGCGATGGACCTAGAAAGCGGGCGCACTCTCTGGCAGCGTGAAGCCTCCAGCTCCGTTGGCGTGGCGCAAGGTTATGGCAGCGTTTATGTAAACCTGGCCAGTGGTACTGTTGAAGGTATCGATGAGCGTTCCGCTTCAGCGCTGTGGAGCAACGATGCACTGGCGCGTCGTCAGCTGTCTGCGCCGGAAGTGTTTTCCAGCTATGTGGCGTTCGGTGACCTGGAAGGTTACCTGCATCTAGTGAGTCAGGTGGATGGCCGTTTTGTCGGCCGTACCCGTATCGACAGTGATGGTCTGCGTGCGCGTCCATTGGTGGTCGGTGGCTGGCTGTATGCCTTCGGCAACAGTGGCAAATTGGTGGCTTTGACCATCAAGTAGCCCTCTGTCGCTTTGGTTGGGTTGTACCTCCCTGAGGCTGTGCAACCCAGCCAGCGCAATGAATTCCGGCCGCTGCCCTTGCAGCGGCTTTTGTATTTTCTGAAATAACGAAGTGGAGAGCCTAATGGTTCCCGTAATTGCCCTGGTGGGCCGCCCAAACGTCGGCAAGTCCACCCTGTTTAACCGCTTGACCAAGTCCCGTGACGCGATTGTCGGCGACCTGTCTGGTCTGACCCGTGATCGCCAGTACGGCGAGGCCAAGTGGCAGGGGCGAACCTATATCGTCATCGACACCGGTGGTATTTCCGGTGACGAAGAAGGCATCGACGCGAAGATGGCCGAGCAATCGCTGCAGGCCATCGAAGAAGCAGATGCCGTACTGTTTTTGGTGGATGCCCGTGCCGGTCTGTCTGCCTCCGACCAGATGATTGGTGAGCACCTACGCCGCCGTAACAAGCGCAGTTTTCTGGTGATCAACAAGGTCGATAACATCGATACCGACCTAGCGCGTGCCGAGTTCGCGAGCATGGGCATGGGCGAGTCCCTGCCGATTGCCGGTGCTCACGGTCGGGGTATCACCCAGATGCTTGAGGCCGTGCTGGGCTCCTTCCCCAAGGATGCCACTGAGCCGGAAGAGGGTGAGGAGGACGAGGTCGTTCTCGAAGGTCAGGAAGCCAAGCGCATTCCCGGCCCGAGCGAGAAGGACGGCATCAAGCTGGCCATCATCGGCCGGCCCAACGTCGGTAAGTCGACCCTGGTCAACCGCATGCTCGGCGAAGAGCGGGTGATCGTCTATGACCAAGCCGGCACCACCCGCGACAGCATCTACATCCCGTTCGAGCGTGATGACGAGAAGTACACCCTGATCGACACCGCCGGCGTGCGTCGTCGCGGTAAGATCTTCGAGGCCGTGGAAAAGTTTTCGGTGGTGAAAACCCTGCAGGCGATTCAGGACTCCAACGTTGTGGTGTTCGTCATGGATGCCCGCGAAGGCGTGGTCGATCACGACCTCAACCTGCTTGGCTTCGTATTGGAAAGCGGCCGCGCCCTGGTGATTGCCCTGAACAAATGGGATGGCATGGAGCCGAGCGAGCGCGATTACGTGAAGGTCGAGTTGCAGCGCCGGTTGTTCTTCGTCGACTTTGCCGATATTCACTTTATCTCGGCGCTGCATGGCACGGGCGTGGGCAATCTGTATAAGTCGGTGCAGGCGTCGTTTAAGTCGGCGATCACCCGCTGGCCGACCAACCGTCTGACCCAGATTCTTGAAGACGCCGTGGGCGACCACGCGCCGCCCATGGTCAATAACCGCCGCATCAAGCTGCGTTACGCCCACTTGGGCGGTGCTAACCCGCCGCTGATCGTGATCCACGGTAACCAGGTCGAGTCCGTACCCAAGTCCTATATCCGTTACTTGGAAAACACCTACCGCCGCGTACTTAAGCTGGTCGGTACGCCGATCCGCATCGAGTTCAAAGGTGGCGAGAACCCATACGAGGGCAATAAAAATACCCTTACAGACCGCCAGGTGAACAAGAAGCGCCGCCTGATGACTCACCACAAAAAGGCTGAGAAGAAGCGCAAAGACAAGCGCTAAGCGTGGATTGAAACGCTCTATAAAGGCACCTTTGGGTGCCTTTTGCGTATTCGGGTGATCGGCTATCCTGCGCCTTCACCAGCCGGATGCCGCCTCGATGATCATCAGTAAGTTGCCGAACGTCGGCACCACCATTTTTACCCGCATGTCGCAGCTCGCCGCCGAGACGGGGGCGCTGAATTTGTCCCAGGGCTTCCCTGATTTCGACGGGCCGCAGGCACTGCGTGATGCGGTCGGCCGGCACATTGCCGCCGGGCATAACCAGTACGCGCCGATGACCGGCTTGCAAGCGCTGCGCGAGCAAGTCGCGGCGAAGATTGGCCGATGCTATGGCCGAACCGTCAGCGCTGACAGTGAGGTCACCATCACGCCGGGCGCGACTCAGGCGATTTTTTGCGCGGTACAGGCGCTTATCCGGCCTGGCGATGAGGTGATTGTCTTCGACCCCTGCTACGACAGTTATGAGCCGTCTGTTGAGTTGGCTGGCGGGCGGTGTGTGCATGTGCCGCTGGCCGCGGCGGGTTTCGCCCTTGACTGGCAGCGCCTGCAGGATGCGTTGAGCGCCAAGACCCGGCTGATCATTCTCAATACGCCGCATAACCCCAGCGGTGCGTTGATCTCACGCGCTGAGCTGGACCAGCTCGCCGCGCTGATTCGCGGGCGCGACATCTACTTGATCAGCGATGAGGTCTACGAGCATCTGGTGTTCGATGGCAAGCAACACGTCAGCGTGCTGGCCCATGAGGAGCTGTATCAGCGCGCCTTTGTGGTCAGCTCGTTTGGTAAAACCTATCACGTCACCGGCTGGAAAACCGGCTATGTGGTGGCGCCACCGGCGCTCTCCACTGAACTGCGCAAGGTGCACCAATACGTCAGCTTTTGTGGCGTTACGCCGCTGCAGTGGGCGCTGGCTGACTATATGGCTGAGCATCCTGAACACACCGATCAGTTGCCAGGATTTTACCAGGCCAAGCGCGACCTGTTCTGCGACTTATTGAGCTGCTCGCGTTTTAGTTTTACCCGCGCTGCCGGTACTTTTTTCCAGCTTGTGGACTACTCGGCCATTCGGCCTGACTTGGATGATCGGGCAATGGCTGAGTGGCTGACCCGTGAGCAGGGGGTAGCGGCTATTCCGGTGTCGGTGTTCTATCAGCAGCCGCCTGAGGCGCAGCGTCTGGTGCGCTTTTGCTTCGCCAAACGTGAAGAAACTTTGCGCCAGGCGGCGCAAAAGCTCTGCGCGATCTAAGTGTGCTGCCGGGGTTGGCTTTGTTTAAACCCCACGTCACCTCACAAGGCGTTTATAACCGCCCACAAAAAAGCCCGAACCAGTCGGGCTTTTTTGGGCCTTGTCAGGCGGCGTTTAGCGGCTGATTAGAACACGCTGATCGGGTAATCAACGAAGACGCGTACTTCGTTACCGCCGACGTTGTATTCGCTGGATTTCTGCGACACACGCAGGAACGAGCTGCGCAGTCTAACGCTCAAGTCTTTGGCTGCGCCGCTCTGCACTACGTACTTGAGCTGGTTGAAGATTTCACGCTCGGTGCCGCCAGTGCTGGTGGATGTAGTGATGTTATTACCACGCACGTACGCCACGTTGTAGCTCAGACCGGGGATGCCGAAGCTGCTGAAATCCAGGCCATAACCCAGCTGCCAGCTGCGCTCGTCTTCGGCGTTGAAGTCAGACCAGTAGGAGTTGGCCAAGTAGATGGTATTGCCACCGTCGCCCGGACGGTTGCCGGCGCTCTGGTAGCCGCCGTAGGCATAACCGTAGTTGCTGTCGCCGGTGCTGCGCTGGTGGGCCAGCGTGAAGGAGTGCGCACCCACTGCGTAGATTGCGGCCAGGCTCCAGATTTTGTTGTCTTCACCGGTGGCGTCGATCGCTTCGGCGTAAGACGAATCCAGCTTGGTGCGGTAACCGTTAAAGTCCAGGGTCAGCGACCGCTCGGCTGCCAACGGGAAGACGTAGTTCAGGTTGACGTACTGCTTCTTCAACACGTCTTCAACATCGGAGGCGTACAGCGCGGCGCTGAACTGCTCGCTGAACTGGTAGCTACCGCCCAACACGTTAATCGACTTCAAGCCGCCGCTGTCACGGCTTTCTGCACTTTTACGCGATTCTGCAGTAAAGCGGCCCGCGTTCAGTTCCAGGCCCTCAATCTCGGTGGAGGTGATCAGCGTGCCGGTATAGCTTTCCGGCAGCAGGCGCGAGTTGTCGTGGTTGAGCACCGGCAAGGCCGGCATCTGCTCACCGTAGGTCAGAACAGTGTTGGAGGCGCGGAATTTGACCGCCGCACCGGCTTTGGACAAGTCGTTGGCGGCGCTGCCGCTATCACCCTGCTTGAAGAAGTCGATGCCGCCAGCGCCGGAGCGGCCTTTGCCGCCGTCCAGGCGCAGCGCATACAGCGCGAAGGCATCAACACCGACGCCGATGGTGCCTTCGGTGAACCCTGACGAGAAGATGCCCGTGGCCGATTGACCCCACTCCGCTTTATCCGAGTTCGGCGCGAGGTTCTTGTAATCGCGATTGATATAGGCGTTGCGCAGCAGCACGTTGAGGCTGCTGTCTTCAACAAAACCCTTAGAGGCCGCTTGATCGTTGGCCATGGCGTGCGTGGCACTGAGTATTCCCAGAGCGATCAGCCCCATCCGGTTAGTCAACATGTTGTTTTCCTTGTCATGAGTTGAAGGTGCGCAGTGGGGCGTGTGCAAAAAAATACGCATAGACGCCCCAAACCCATCGAAAAATGCGCTGGGATACGTTTCGCTGGGGGTGCTGTCTGGAGGTGTAGCTGTAGCCACAGGGGCGGCGCGGATCCTAATCGCGCCCTGAGAGCCGTGTCAATTTGATGAAGCGCACAGAAATAAACAGCGGCGGCTGAAGACGAGCCGCCACTGTGTGCCTGGTGCCTTAGGCCGCTTGTTCGGCTGTCTGGCCGAGTGCGCGGTTCAGGGCGCTGAACAAGGCGCGGAAGCTGGCCGTGGTCAGGTTCTCATCAATGCCGACGCCATGCAGCGCGCGCCCACCATTAACGCGCAGCTCGATATAGGCCGCGGCCTTGGCGTGGGTGCCGGCGCCGATGGCGTGCTCGCAGTAGTCCATGATTTCCACGGCGACCGGTAAACCGGCGACCAGGGCTTCCAGCGGGCCTTTGCCGATGCCGCGCCAGTGCTGGCTTTCGCCGGCATTAACGATCTCGACATCAACCGCGCTGGTGCCGTTTTCTTCCTGCAGGCGATGGCCCTTGAGTGCGTAGGGTGCCGTGGCTTGCAGGTACTCAGTGTCGAGCAGTTGGTAGATTTGCATCGCGCTCATTTCCAAGCCAAGGCGGTCGGTCTCGCGTTGCACCACCTGGCTGAATTCAATCTGCATGCGCCGTGGCAGGTTGATGCCGTATTCCTGTTCAAGCAGAAAAGCGATACCGCCTTTGCCGGACTGGCTGTTAACGCGGATCACTGCCTCGTAATCACGACCAATATCGGCCGGGTCAATTGGCAAATAAGGCACTTCCCAAAGCGTACCGTCCTGGCGCTGGGCGAAGCCCTTGCGGATGGCATCCTGGTGCGAACCCGAGAAAGCGGTGTGAACCAAGTCGCCGGCATACGGGTGGCGTGGGTGCACAGGGATCTGGTTGCAGTCTTCAACGACCTTGCGTACGGCGTCGATGTCAGAGAAGTCCAGTTCGGGATTAACGCCCTGGGTGTAAAGGTTCAGCGCCAGGGTTACCAGGCAGACGTTACCGGTACGTTCGCCATTCCCGAACAGGCAGCCTTCAACACGGTCGGCGCCGGCCATCAATGCCAGTTCCGAGGCCGCAACACCAGTGCCACGGTCGTTGTGGGTGTGCACGCTGAGCAGCACGCTGTCGCGTTTATCGACATGGCGGCCGAACCATTCGATCTGGTCGGCGTAGTTATTCGGTGTGGCGCACTCGATGGTCGCTGGCAGGTTGAGGATCAGCTTGTTCGCCGGCGTCGGCTGGAACACCTCGATCACCGCGTTGCACACCTCAACAGCAAAGTCGGTTTCGGTGGAGCTGAACACTTCCGGTGAATACTCGAAGCCCCACTGGGTTTCTGGCGCCGCGTCGGCCAAACGCTTGATGGTTTTGCCGGCGGCTACGGCAATAGCTTTCACCCCGGCTTTATCTTGGTTGAAGACAATTTTGCGGAAGCTCGGCGCGCAGGCGTTGTAGTAGTGGACGATGGCCTTCTTCGCGCCTTTCAGCGACTCGAAAGTGCGCTCGATAAGGTCGTCACGGGCCTGGGTCAGCACCTGGATGGTCACATCATCCGGGATATGGCCGCCTTCGATCAGCTCACGAACGAAGTCGAAATCTGTTTGTGAGGCGGACGGGAAGCCCACTTCGATTTCCTTCAAACCCACGGCCAGCAGGCACTTGAAGAAGCGCATTTTCTTCTCGGCGTCCATTGGTTCGATCAGTGACTGGTTGCCGTCGCGCAAGTCGGTGGACAACCAGATCGGCGCCTTGTCGATAATCTGGTCCGGCCAGGTACGGTCTGCAATCCGGATTGGGGTAAACGGGCGGTACTTCTGCGAAGGGTCTTTGAGCATGCTCATGGGGCAATCCTTTTAGCGCGGCAGCAAGCGGCGAGCCGGGCGCAATATAAAAATAGGGCTGGCGTGGGCGTAACAATTAGCCACGCAGTCGCTGGCTGACCAAGCAGAGGTTGGCGTGTTGGCGCAGCAGAATAAGAGTGTTATGGGTGTTCATGGCGCCAACCCTAATCCCTGAGGTTAAAGCTGGCAACTAATGCGAATAAATTAGTGCTTACAGCCTGTTTGGTGATTTTTAGATTGTTTTTGTGCCTGTAAACAGCGTTGTGCTTGCTACAAATTGCGGGCGGCTGCGGGTGTTGTCGCCTGCGTGCTGCCCATCAAGGCAGTGGGTTTGGCCGCATGCTGTATTTCAGTTCGCGCATGTCCGCCCCGCTGGGATGTTGGAACACCCGCAGGCCGAACTCGGGAGGGATTGCCAGCAAGTGATCGAAAATATCTGACTGGATAGCTTCGTAGCGTGCCCATGCGGTGGTGTTGGTAAAGTTGGCCAGCCACGCCGTGATGATCAGCAGGCTTAGGCCGGTCAGGCTGTAGAAAAGGTTCATGCCGTTCCTCGGGTTGACCGCTCAGCCAGTTAACGCCGTCACCTTAACAAACTAGCCGCTGGCGAACAGCCAGGGTGCTTTGCGTGTTCAGCCTGAATGCTCAGGGCTTAAAGGCACCGATAAAAATCGCTGGGTCGACGCGGGCGTCATTCAGGCTGACGTTCCAGTGCAGGTGCGGCCCGGTGGCGCGGCCAGTCGCGCCGACTTTGCCGAGGATGCCGCCACGGGCAATCTCATCACCGACGTTTACGCCGATGGCCGAGAGGTGGCAGAACATGCTGATTAGGCCTTGGCCGTGGTCGACAAACACGGTTTTGCCATTGAAGAAATAATCGCCAATCAGGATCACCTTGCCCGCCGCCGGTGCTTTGATCGGTGTGCCGCTATTAGCCGCAAAATCCAGCCCAGAGTGCGGGTTGCGTTCCTCGCCGTTGAAGAAGCGGCGCAGGCCGAAGGGGCTGGACAGCGGCCCGTTTACTGGCCTGTCGAACAACAGGTTGCTCGGCTGGCGCGCGCTGAACTGCTGGTAGGCGCGGGTCTGCTCGGCCAGTTCGCGCTCGATGCGGGCCAGGTTCTTGGCGTTCGGATTGACCTGCTGCTGATTCTTGATAGTGATGCGCTGCTCAACATAATGCTTGCTGCCGACCTGAAAGCTCAGCGTCTGGCTGCTGTTGACGCTGACCTGTTGGCTGCCTGGCTGGGCGCTAAGCGGGATGCCGACGATGGCGATCCAGCGTTGCTGATCTTCATGGATCACCAGCACCGGTTTGTTTTGATAGCGCACGCTGGGGGCGCTGGTGGCGGGTCCCAGATCGACTACGGCTACGCCGCCGGGCACCGGCTTGTTAAGCAGCCGGCTGATAAAACCTTCGGCGTGGGCGGGCAGGGCGAGCAACATAATCAGCAGAATCGAGAAAAGGCGCATGAGTAGCCCTTGGTAGGGTGGATGACGCTTTTTCATCCACCGTGTTTGTGGTCAGTCGAGCAGCGACAGCGTAACCGGCTGCACATGGTTGTCTTCGACCCGCACATCCAGCTCGCCGTTTGCGAGGCGCGCCTTCAAACGCTGGCCTGGAAGGGTGTCGGCGGCGTTGCGGATGGCGCGGCCGCGTTCATCCAGCAGAATGCTGTAGCCACGCCCGAGGGTGGCCAGCGGGCTGACCGCGTGCAGCGTTTGCATCTGGCTTTGTAGCTGCAGACGGCGCTGTTTCAGGCCTTCGCGCATGCTGCGTTGCAGGCGCTCGGCGAGGGTCTGCAGGCGTTGATCCAGCAGCTTGAGGTTGCGTTCCGGGTGCAGGCTGAGCAGGCGCGTTTGCAGGTGATTCAGGCGTTCGCTGCGCTGCTGCAACTGGCGCTCGAAGGCGCGGCTCAAGAGCATGTCCAGATCATCGATGCGTTGGGCGTGCTGGCGCAGGCGTTCGCCAGGGTGGCGCAAGCGCCGCTGCAAGCCGTCCAGGCGCATGCGCTCGCGCTCCAAGCGGTGTTGCATACGCAGGTTCAGGCGGCGCTTGAGATTGTGTAGACGCTGCACCAGTTCGCTGCTATCGGGTGCCAGCAGTTCGGCGGCGGCAGAAGGTGTCGGTGCGCGTACATCAGCGACAAAATCGGCGATGGACACATCAGTCTCATGGCCCACGGCACTGACGATGGGCGTGACGCAGGCGGCAATCGCGCGGGCCACCGGCTCTTCGTTAAAGCACCAGAGGTCTTCCAGCGAGCCGCCACCGCGAGCCAGGATCAGCGCATCAAAGCCCCGTGCATCGGCTATGCCAAGGGCACGGACAATCTGCGCTGTGGCCTCGCGGCCCTGCACGGCGGTGGGGATCAAGGTCAGCTCGACCTGCGGTGCGCGGCGACTGAATACGCTAATGATGTCGCGGATCACCGCGCCAGTCGGCGAGCTGATAATGCCGATGCGCTTTGGGTGAGCCGGCAGGGCGACTTTGGCGTCGGCGGCAAACAGCCCCTCGGCACTGAGTTTTTCCTTCAAGGCCTCGAACGCCAGGCGCAGCGCACCATCGCCGGCCGGCTCCACCGCATCAAGAATCAGCTGGTAATCGCCGCGTCCTTCAAACAGCGAAACCTTGCCACGCACCTTCACCGCCAGGCCGTCACGCAGGGCCTGGCGCACCTTGGCGGCGTTCTGCCGAAACAGCGCGCAGCGCACCTGGGCCTGACTATCTTTAAGGGTGAAATAAATGTGCCCAGACGCCGGTTTAGCCAGGTTGGAAATTTCACCTTCGACCCAAATGCCGCCGAATACATCTTCCAGCAGCAAGCGCGCTCGGTTGTTCAGTTGGCTGACGCTGAGCACCTCGCGGTCGAGGTTCAGGCGTTGGAAGGGGTCTTTAATCATGGCCGGCATGATAAAGGCTTTACTCCGCCTGGCCATAGCGGATTGACCTTGACCGCCACGGTCAGCACTTTAAGCTGCGCGCCCCTAGATCCCTGATGCGTTAACCGAGTCCCGTTATGAGCGAGCAACAAGCCATCATCGTGCCGCAAATTTCCAGCTTCCCCGGCCATGAGGCGCGGGCACGGCTGATTGTGCGCTGGCTGGTCAAGCAGAACATCGTCGAAGAGCAGCTTTCAACTTGCGGACGTACCTACAAGCACATGGCCTACGGCATTGCCGCCGGCGCGCGGCGGGTGGTCGAACGCCCTGAGTTGCTGCCATTCGGGCAGGCGGTGCATGGCCTGGAAATTATCTACAAGCGCTGCATCTACACCCCGACGGCCGGTTTTCTTGAGGAGGCGGGCTGCGCCAAATGTCGCAAGGAAGTAGGCGAGGCGCTGTTCGACAGCCTAGAAGAGTGGATGCCAGGACACAGCGATAACTTCACCTGCCCGCGCTGTGGCCATGAGGACGACATTAACGGCTTTCTGTTTCTGCAGCCCTGCGGCTTTTCCAATCTGGGTTTTATCTTCAATAACTGGGCCGATGCTGGCTTCAAGCAAGATTTTCTCGACGAGTTTGCCGCGCGTTTGGGCTATCCGCTGTCACTGGTACGGGTCGACCTGTAGAGCAACCACTCTCATGCGTGAATGCGGAGGTGGGTTTACCAATACTTTGCGTTGAGTGCAGGGGGGCGTCTGAGTATAATGGCGCGCTTCCAATTTTCCCGCTCGGGAGCCCCCGCCATGCTGCGTATCAGTCAAGAAGCTCTTACCTTCGACGACGTTCTACTTATCCCTGGTTATTCCGAAGTTTTGCCGAAGGATGTCAGCCTCAAAACGCGCCTGACCCGTGGCATTGAACTGAATATTCCATTGCTCTCTGCCGCCATGGATACCGTGACTGAGGCCCGTTTGGCGATTGCCATGGCCCAGGAAGGCGGCATCGGCATCATCCACAAGAACATGACCGTCGAGCAGCAAGCTGCCGAAGTGCGCAAGGTCAAGCGCTACGAGTCTGGCGTGGTCAAGGACCCGATCACCATCGAGGCCGACGCAACGGTAGGCGATCTGTTCGACCTGACGCGGCAGAACAATATTTCCGGCGTACCGGTGCTGCACCACGGTGACCTGGTCGGCATCATCACCAGCCGTGACGTGCGCTTTGAAACCAACATGACCTCCACCGTGCGCGACGTGATGACGCCTAAAGAGCGTCTGGTTACGGTCAAGGAAGGCGAAGACACGCAGACCGTGCGCAAGCTGCTGCACAAACACCGCATCGAGCGCGTGTTGATTGTCGACGACCAGTTCCGCCTCAAGGGCATGATGACTGTTAATGACATCGAGAAGGCCAAGGCCTACCCGCTGGCCAGCAAGGACGACCAGGGTCGTCTGCGCGTTGGCGCAGCGGTTGGCACCGGTGCTGATACCGAAGACCGCGTTACCGCGTTGGTGCATGCCGGCGTTGACGTGATCATCGTTGACACCGCCCATGGCCACTCCAAAGGCGTGATCGACCGCGTACGCTGGGTCAAGCAAACCTTCCCGCAGGTGCAAGTCATCGGCGGCAACATCGCCACCGGTGCTGCGGCCCGAGCGCTGGCAGAAGCCGGTGCGGATGCGGTCAAAGTGGGTATCGGCCCAGGCTCGATCTGCACCACGCGTATTGTTGCTGGTGTCGGCGTGCCACAGATCACTGCTGTCGCCAATGTCGCGGCTGCGCTGGTCGGTACCGGTGTGCCGTTGATTGCTGACGGTGGTATTCGTTTCTCCGGTGACCTGTCGAAAGCCATCGTGGCTGGTGCTTCGTGCGTGATGATCGGTTCGATGCTGGCCGGTACTGAAGAAGCGCCCGGTGAAATTGAGCTGTTCCAGGGCCGTTCCTACAAGGCTTACCGCGGCATGGGTTCGCTGGGGGCTATGGCTCAGGCGCAAGGCTCATCGGATCGTTACTTCCAGGACTCCTCCGCGGGCGCCGAAAAATTGGTGCCGGAAGGTATTGAAGGGCGTGTGGCCTATAAAGGCGCCATGGGTGCCATCGTTCATCAGCTAATGGGCGGCCTGCGTGCCTCCATGGGCTATACCGGTTGCGCCACCATAGAAGAGATGCGCAGCAAGCCTGAGTTTGTGCGCATCACCGGCGCGGGCATGGCTGAGTCGCACGTACACGATGTGCAAATTACCAAAGAGGCACCCAACTACCGCGTTGGTTAAAAATCGATTTGACGCTGCTGCGTTTGGCCACGCTGCGTTGGACGGAAGTTCGAAAGGCTCATTTGCTCCGGCAAACGTCGCTCTCTTGCCTCTTCCCAGCTTGCCTGACCTACGCTGACGCCGCGGCAAATTGATTTTGAAGGGATAGAAAAGCACGGGGCTGTTGCTGTTGAAAACGACGGGGCAGCCCCGAGTCATTTGTGAATTACGCTACGAGAGACGGCCATGGCTCATCAAGATATCCACGCTCACCGCATCCTGATTCTGGATTTCGGCTCCCAGTACACCCAGCTGATCGCCCGCCGCGTACGCGAGATCGGCGTTTACTGCGAGTTGCACCCGTTTGACATGAGCGACGATGACATCCGGGCCTTCGCCCCGCGCGGCATCATCCTCGCCGGTGGCCCGGAGTCGGTGCATGAAGCCGGTAGCCCGCGCGCGCCACAAGCGGTGTTCGATCTCGGTGTACCGGTTTTCGGCATCTGCTACGGCATGCAAACCATGGCCGAGCAACTCGGCGGCAAGGTTGAGGGTTCCGAGCTGCGTGAGTTTGGTTACGCCCGCGTTGACGTGGTCGGTAAGAGCCGCCTGCTCGATGGTATCGAAGACCACATCGACGCCGACGGCCTGTTCGGCCTCGACGTGTGGATGAGCCACGGTGACAAGGTCACCAAGATGCCAGCAGACTTTCATGTTCTGGCCAGCACCCCGAGCTGCCCGATTGCCGGCATGTATAACGACGAGCGTTGCTACTACGGCGTGCAGTTCCACCCGGAAGTGACCCACACCAAGCAGGGCGGTCGCATCCTGTCGCGCTTCATTCTCGACATCTGCGAGTGTGAAGCCCTGTGGACGCCGTCGAAGATTGCCGAAGACGCCATCGCCCAAGTGCGCGCTCAGGTCGGTGATGCCAACGTGCTGCTCGGCCTGTCCGGCGGCGTGGATTCCTCGGTGGTTGCGGCGCTGCTGCACAAAGCCATTGGCGATCAACTGACCTGCGTGTTTGTGGATAACGGCTTGCTGCGTTTGCACGAAGGCGAGCAGGTGATGGCCATGTTCGCTGAGAACATGGGCGTCAAGGTGATCCGTGCCAACGCTGAGGCGCAGTTTCTCGACAACCTGGCTGGCGAGAGCGACCCCGAGAAGAAGCGCAAGATCATCGGTCGCACCTTTATCGATGTGTTCGATGCCCAGGCCAGCCAGCTGGATAACATCCAGTTCCTCGCCCAAGGCACCATCTACCCGGACGTGATCGAGTCGGCGGGCGCGAAAAGCGGCAAGGCCCACGTGATCAAGTCGCACCACAACGTCGGCGGCCTGCCGGAAGAAATGAACCTGAAACTGGTCGAGCCGCTGCGCGAACTGTTCAAGGATGAAGTGCGCCGCTTGGGTCTGGAGCTCGGCCTGCCGTACGACATGGTCTACCGTCACCCATTCCCGGGCCCAGGCCTGGGTGTGCGTATCCTCGGTGAAGTGAAGAAGGAGTACGCCGACCTGCTGCGTCGCGCCGACCACATCTTTATTGAAGAGCTGCGCAAGGCCGACTGGTATCACAAGGTCAGCCAGGCCTTCGTGGTGTTCCAGCCGGTGAAATCGGTGGGCGTGGTCGGTGACGGCCGTCGTTACGCCTGGGTTGTCGCCCTGCGCGCGGTGGAGACCGTCGACTTTATGACCGCACGTTGGGCGCACCTGCCTTACGAGCTGCTGGAAACCGTCAGTGGCCGCATCATCAACGAAATTGAAGGCATCTCCCGCGTCACCTATGACGTGTCGAGCAAGCCGCCTGCCACCATCGAGTGGGAGTGATGTAGCCGACAAGGGCAGCGCAAGCTGCCCTTGTCGTATCTGCTGCGGCATTCTGTCCGTCTTTCGGGGTCGTCAGCGCTGTCGCTTAAATGAGAAGATATTGCAATTGGTAGTCCGGATTAACTCCGGATTGATATCTTCCCGGATTGCATCCGGGCTACGGGAATTTCTATGTCCTTTACCCGCAGACAAATGCTGGTTGGTCTAGCAGGCCTTGGTGTCGTCGGCCTCGGTGCCGGCGGCGTGCGTTATTGGCTGGGCCGGCCGGAAAATGTGGTAACCCACGACTATGAAATGATCGCAGCGCCGTTGGATATTGAGCTGGTGCCGGGGCATATCACGCCGGCCTGGGCGTATGGCGGCCAGGCGCCGGGTGTGGAGCTGCGCTGCCGCCAGGGCGAACGCTTGGGGGTGCGCTTCATTAATAAACTGGACGTGCCGACCACGATTCACTGGCACGGTATTCGTCTGCCGCTGGCGATGGACGGCGTGCCTTATGTGTCGCAGGCGCCGGTGCTGCCGGGGGAATACTTCGACTACAACTTCATCACCCCTGATGCCGGTAGCTTCTGGTATCACCCGCACGTCGCCAGCGGCGAGCAGCTGGGTCGCGGCCTGGTTGGCGCGTTGATTGTCGATGAGCGCGAGCCAAGCGGTTTTAAGCATGACCACACGCTCAACCTGAAGAGTTGGCATATCGACGAGCGGGGTGCGTTTACCGAGTTCAGCGTACCGCGTGAGGCGGCGCGTGGCGGCACCCCTGGGCGGCTGAGTACCGTCAATGGCCAGCATGCGCCAACCTTGGATTTGCCGGCCGGGCAGGTGGTGCGCCTGCGCTTGATCAATCTGGATAACACTCTGACCTATCGCCTTAACCTGCCCGGCGCGGATGCGCGTATCTATGCGTTGGACGGCAATCCGGTCGAGCCAAGGCCGCTGGGCAAGGAGTACTGGCTGGGGCCGGGTATGCGCATTGAGCTGGGGTTGAAGGTGCCGGCGGCGGGCAACGAATTGTCGCTGCGTAACGGCCCATTGCGCCTGGCAACCTTGCGCGCACAGCCCAGTGCAGAGGGGGTAAGTGATTGGCCGCCGGCGCTGCCCGCCAACCCGGTGGCCGAGCCTGATCTGGTTAATGCGGAAACCGTCAAATTTAACTTCGAGTGGGCTGGCGCGGTGTCGGTTGGCCTGGACCAGGGCGCGGCGCACAGCTTCTGGCAGATCAACGGCCAGGCCTGGGATATCAATGACAAGACCTGCGCCGATCGGCCGATTGCTCGCCTGCAGCTGGGCAAGAGTTATATCTTCGAGCTGCGCAACCTCAGCCAGTATCAGCACCCGATCCACCTGCACGGCATGACCTTCAAGGTGCTGGCCTCGGACCGCAAGTCGATCATTCCATATTTCACTGACACCTACTTGCTGGGTAAAAACGAGCGCGCGCGTGTCGCGCTGGTCGCCGATAATCCCGGAGTTTGGATGTTTCACTGCCATGTGATCGACCATATGGAAACCGGTCTGATGGCATCAATCGAGGTCGTTTAAGCGTGCGCCAACCCCTGATCATTGATCGCAGCCAGGATCCGCACTTTATGCGTGAGGCCCTGGCCCTGGCCGCCGAAGGGGCGGCCCTGGGCGAGGTTCCAGTCGGCGCGGTGCTGGTGCAGGATGGCCAGATTGTCGGTCGCGGCTTTAACTGCCCGATCTCCACCCATGACCCCAGCGCCCACGCCGAGATGGTGGCGATTCGCGCGGCGGCGCAGGCCGTGAGTAATTATCGCCTGCCGGGTAGCACGCTCTATGTGACGCTTGAGCCATGCAGCATGTGCGCTGGGCTGATTGTGCATTCACGCGTGCAGCGGGTGGTTTACGGTGCCAGTGAGCCTAAGGCGGGCGTGGTGGCCAGTCGTGGTGAGTTTTTCAGTCAGGCCTTTCTCAACCATCGCGTGTTGGTTGAAGGCGGTGTGCTGGCTGATGAGTGTGGTGCTGCGCTGAGCGAGTTCTTCAAGTTGCGCCGCGCAGCGCGCTAAAGCCCCTCCCACCGAGAACGGAAGGTATCGGTCTACAGCGGCGACAGTTCTTCCGGTGGCGGCGTTTTGTTCACCCCCGGTACATGCAGGTTGCTGTCTGCGATCTGCGAGCCTTCCAGCTGCGGCTGGGTTACCCAGGTCAGAATGTCGTAGTAACGGCGGATGTTGCGCACAAAATGCACTGGCTCGCCGCCGCGGGCATAGCCATAACGGGTTTTGCTGTACCACTGTTTTTGTGAAAGGCGCGGTAGGATCTTCTGCACATCCAGCCATTTGTTCGGGTCCAGGCCCTCGACTTCAGTGAGTTTGCGCGCATCTTCCAAGTGCCCGCCGCCGACGTTGTAGGAGGCCAGGGCAAACCAGGTGCGGTCCGGCTCCTGAATGCTCTCCGGCAGTAGGCTTTTCACATAGGTGATGTATTTGGCCCCGCCGTCAATGCTCTGTTTGGGGTTCAGGCGATCCGATACGCCCATGGCCTGGGCTGTACGCAGGGTTAGCATCATCAGCCCGCGTACGCCGGTTTTCGAGGTGGCGGTGGGCTGCCAGAGTGATTCCTGATAACCCATGGCGGCCAGTAGGCGCCAGTCAACCTGGTTGGCCTGGGCGGCTTCGCGGAAGTATTTCTCGTAGCGCGGCAGCCGTTGTTGCAGGTGTTTGGCGAAGGTGTAGGCGCCGACATAACCGAGTACATCGACATGGCCGTAGTAACGATCTTTCAAGCGCTGCAGGCTGCCGTTCTGCTGGGCGCGCTCGATAAAGGCATTCATTTCGTCGAGCAGGCTGCGGTCTTCACCGGGTGCGGTGGCCCATGCCAGGTTTTGTGCATCGCCCAGATCAAAGGCTACGCGCACGTTGGAGAAGTACACCTGGTTCATCGCCAGTTCGTTGGAGTCAACCAGGGTCAGATCGATTTGCCCTTCATCAACCATGCGCAGCAGGTCGACCACTTCAACAGCGGAGGACTCTTCATAGCTCAGCTCAGGCAGTTGCAGCTTGAGCGCTGCCAATTGTTCGGCGTGGCTGCTGCCCTTGAGTACCAGAATGCGTTTGCCGACCAAATCGCTGGTACGGGTCGGGCGTTGCTGGCCGTTGCGGTAGATTATCTGGGGGGTGACTTCGAGGTAGGGCAGGGAGAAGCGTGCATGCTGCTGCCGTCCGTCGCTTTCTACCAGGCCGGCGGCTGCGAGAACCGGGCCGCTGGGTGTGTTCAGGCTGGCGAACAGCTCGTCGAGGTTGTCGGCGGTTTCGATTTTTAGCTCAACGCCCAGGTCGTCGGCAAAGCGTTTTACCAGCTCGTATTCAAAGCCGGTTTCGCCGTTACGGTCCTGGAAGTAGGTGGCCGGGCTGTTACGGGTGATCACCCGCAGTACACCCTCCGCCTGCACGCGTTCGAGTGTGCTGGGTTCTTCAGCACAGCCACCGAGCAGCAGGAGGATTCCGATCACCGATAGCCAGCAGGCGCGGCGCGTGCGGAACGCAGATTGGGCAAACATCGGCGCAGTATACGCAAAGGTTGGGGTGCGCCATATCTCGACAGCGCGTGGCTTCTCTGCTAGCACAACGGCATGGTTTGCCCGCGGTCAGTGGGCGTTTTAGGGGCGTGATCCCTGGCTGATAGAGCCTGGCCATCGCGGGTGCCGTTGGCAGCGCTTTAGGCTAGAATGCACGGCCTCAAAGTACACCCCTTCCCAGAGGCTGTCCCCGATGTTGATCCTGCGCGGCGCTCCCGCCCTATCTGCTTTCCGTCACGGCAAACTGCTTGAGCAACTGACCAGTAAGGTTCCTGCGGTCACCGGTCTGTATGCCGAGTTCGCGCACTTCGCCGAAGTGTCCGGCACTCTTAATGCTGACGAAGAACAGGTATTGGCCCGTTTGCTGAAATATGGCCCGAGTGTGCCGGTGCAGGAGCCAAGCGGCCGCCTGTTTCTGAGCATTCCGCGCTTTGGCACCATCTCTCCGTGGTCGAGCAAGGCCAGCGATATCGCCCGCAACTGCGGCCTGGCGAAGATTCAGCGCATTGAGCGCGGGCTGGCCTATTACGTCAGCGGCGAGCTGAATGCTGCCGAGGCGCAGCAGGTTGCCGGCGTGCTGCATGACCGCATGACCCAGCTGGTGCTGGAAAACTTCGAAGGCGCCGCGGCGCTGTTCAGCCACGCACAGCCTAAGCCGCTGACGGCGGTGGACATCCTCGGGGGCGGCCGCGCAGCGCTGGAAAAAGCCAACGTTGAGCTGGGCCTGGCCCTGGCTGATGACGAAATTGACTACCTGGTGACCAGCTTCAACGGGCTGGGGCGCAACCCCCATGACATCGAGTTGATGATGTTCGCCCAGGCCAACTCCGAGCATTGCCGCCACAAGATCTTCAATGCCAGCTGGGATATTGACGGCCAGAGCCAAGAGAAATCCCTGTTCGGCATGATCAAGAACACCTACCAGATGCACAGCGAAGGCGTGTTGTCCGCGTATAAGGACAACGCCTCGGTGATCGTCGGTAACGTTGCCGGCCGTTTCTTCCCGGACCCGCAAACCCGCCAGTACGGTGCGGTGCAGGAGCAGGTGCATATTTTGATGAAGGTGGAAACCCACAACCACCCGACCGCGATTGCGCCGTTCCCCGGTGCCGCCACCGGTTCGGGCGGTGAAATCCGTGACGAAGGTGCCACCGGGCGTGGTGCCAAGCCGAAGGCGGGTCTGACCGGTTTTACCGTGTCCAACTTGCAGATCCCTGGTTTTGAACAGCCGTGGGAAGTGCCGTACGGCAAACCTGAGCGCATCGTTACCGCGCTGGACATCATGATTGAAGGCCCGCTGGGCGGCGCGGCGTTCAACAACGAATTTGGTCGTCCGGCCCTGACCGGTTATTTCCGCACCTTCGAGCAGGCAATCCAAACGCCGCGCGGTGAAGAAGTTCGCGGTTACCACAAGCCGATCATGCTCGCCGGCGGCATGGGCAACATCCGCGCCGAGCACGTGCAGAAAGCTGAGATCACCGTCGGCGCCAAGCTGATTGTGCTCGGCGGCCCGGCCATGCTGATCGGTCTGGGCGGCGGTGCGGCGTCCTCGATGGCCACCGGCACCAGCTCGGCTGACCTGGACTTTGCTTCGGTGCAGCGCGAAAACCCAGAAATGGAGCGCCGCTGCCAGGAAGTGATCGACCGTTGCTGGCAGCTGGGTGAGCACAACCCCATCGCCTTTATTCACGACGTTGGCGCGGGCGGTATTTCCAACGCCTTCCCTGAGCTGGTCAACGACGGTGGCCGTGGCGGCCGCTTCGAACTGCGCAACGTGCCGAATGACGAGCCGGGCATGGCGCCGCACGAAATCTGGAGCAACGAGTCCCAGGAGCGTTACGTGCTGGCCGTCAGCGCCGTCGATTTCGAGCGTTTCAAGGCCATCTGTGAGCGTGAGCGTTGCCCGTTTGCCGTGGTCGGTGAGGCCACCGAAGAAGCCCACCTGACCGTGACCGACAGCCATTTCGCCAACACCCCGGTAGACATGCCGCTGGAAGTGCTGCTCGGCAAGCCGCCGCGCATGCACCGTTCGGCCGCCCGCGAAGCGGAGCTGGGCGATGATTTTGATGCCAGCACCCTGGCCATCGACGAAGCCGTGACCCGCGTGCTGCATCACCCGGCCGTGGCCAGCAAAAGCTTTTTGATCACCATCGGCGACCGCACCATTACCGGTCTGGTGGCGCGCGACCAGATGGTTGGCCCGTGGCAGGTGCCGGTGGCCGATTGCGCCGTCACCGCCACCAGCTTCGACGTGTACACCGGCGAAGCCATGGCCATGGGCGAGCGCACACCGCTGGCGCTGCTGGATGCGGCGGCGTCCGGGCGTATGGCGATTGGCGAAACCCTGACCAACCTCGCTGCGTCGCGCATCGAGAAGATGTCTGACATCAAGCTGTCCGCCAACTGGATGGCCGCTGGTGGCCATCCGGGTGAAGACGCGCGCCTGTACGACACCGTGAAAGCGGTCGGCATGGAGCTGTGCCCCGAGCTGGGCCTGACCATCCCGGTGGGCAAGGACTCGATGTCGATGAAAACCCAGTGGACGGACGCAGGTACGGACAAGAGCGTCACCTCGCCGCTGTCGCTAGTGGTGACCGGGTTTGCACCGGTCAGCGATATTCGCAAGACCCTGACCCCGCAATTGCGCATGGACAAGGGCGAAACCGACCTGATCCTGATCGACCTCGGTCGCGGCCAAAACCGCCTGGGCGCGTCGATCCTCACCCAGGTGTACGGCAAGCTCGGCAACCAGGCCCCCGATGTGGATGACGCCGAAGACCTCAAGGCCTTCTTCGCGGTGATTCAGGGCCTCAATGCGGACGGTCATATTCTTGCTTACCACGACCGTTCCGACGGTGGCCTGCTGGTGACCGCGCTGGAAATGGCCTTTGCTGGCCACTGCGGTTTGAACCTGTTCCTCGATACCCTGGCCGACAACAGCGCTGAGCTGGCTGGCGTGTTGTTTAACGAAGAGCTGGGCGCGGTGATTCAGGTGCATCAGGACGCCACACCGGACGTGCTGGCGCAGTTCAGCGCTGCGGGCTTGGGTGACTGTGTGGCGGTGATCGGTCAGCCGGTCAACAACGATGACGTGACGATCAACTTCAACGCGAAGCCAGTTTTTGCCGGTAAGCGTCGCCTGCTGCAGCGCCAGTGGGCGCAAACCAGCTACCAGATCCAGCGTCTGCGCGACAACGTGCAGTGCGCCGAGCAAGAGTTCGACACCCTCCTCGACGAGGACAATCCGGGCCTGTCGGCCAAGCTCAGCTTCGACGTCAACCAGGACATCAGCGCGCCGTATATCCGCAAGGGCGTACGTCCGCAAATCGCCGTACTGCGCGAGCAGGGCGTCAACGGTCAGGTGGAAATGGCGGCGGCTTTCGACCGTGCCGGCTTCAGCGCCATCGACGTACACATGAGCGATATTCTCAGCGGCCGCGTCAGCCTGGATGAGTTCAAAGGTCTGGTCGCCTGCGGTGGCTTCTCCTACGGCGACGTGCTCGGCGCTGGTGAAGGCTGGGCCAAGTCGATCCTGTTCAACGCCCGTGCCCGTGATGGCTTCCAGGCCTTCTTCGAGCGTAAGGACAGCTTTGCCCTCGGCGTGTGCAACGGCTGCCAGATGATGAGCAACCTGCACGAGCTGATTCCTGGCACCGAGTTCTGGCCGCATTTCGTGCGCAACCGCTCTGAGCAGTTCGAAGCGCGCGTGGCGATGGTCCAGGTGCAGGAGTCGGCGTCGATCTTCCTGCAGGGCATGGCCGGTTCGCGTATGCCAATCGCCATCGCCCACGGTGAAGGTCATGCCGAGTTCGAGAGTGAGGAAGCCTTGCTCGAAGCCGACTTGTCCGGCTGCGTGGCCATGCGCTTTATCGACAACCACGGCAAGGTCACCGAAACCTACCCGGCGAACCCCAATGGTTCGCCGCGCGGGATCACCGGCCTGACCAGCCGCGACGGCCGCGTGACCATCATGATGCCGCACCCGGAGCGGGTGTTCCGCGCGGTGCAGAACTCCTGGAAGCCAGATGACTGGCAGGAAGACGCCGGCTGGATGCGCATGTTCCGTAACGCCCGCGCGTGGGTGGATTGATCCAGTTGGCGCGGGCTTATGTCGAGTAAGCCTGCGCCGATTTTGCCTGAGGTGCGCCAGGTCAAACCTGGCGATACCTTACTGCTGTGCCGCTGTGGGCGTTCGTCCCAGCTTCCCGATTGTCCCCTTACGTGTCCTGATGCGCTTGAACTGCAACCTGAGCGTGAGCAGTTTCTGCTGCTGTGCCGTTGCGGCCTGTCGCAGCGCCGACCTTACTGTAATGGCAGCCATAACCCGCCGGTAAACAGCTTTAAGGCCCGCTGGCAGCGATTTTGGCGCGGTGTATAGCCTTGCCGATTAAGCGCATAGGTTGAACGCGCCGCCGATTGGCCGGTCATAAATCACCGTGTGATGGCCCGCGCCGATGCCTGTGAAGGCACAAAGCCATTATCATGGCGCATCACGTTTAAGCTGTTTTTTATCAGACCTGCCGGCGGGAACTTCGATGTACAAGTTGTGTTTTTATGTGCCTGAAATCCATCTCGACAGGGTTAAAGAGGCGGTGTTTAACGCCGGTGGTGGCCGCGTCGGTCGCTATGATCAGTGCTGCTGGCAAGTGCTGGGCCAGGGCCAATTTCGCGCGCTGGAAGGCAGCCAGCCGTTTATCGGGCAGCCAGGGCATGTCGAGCAAGTGGCTGAGTGGAAAGTTGAGATGGTGGTGGCTGACGAGTTGATCCATGACGCAGTCAAGGCCTTGAAAAAACACCACCCCTACGAAACACCGGCCTTTGACGTTTGGCGGCTATCAGACATCCCGTTTTGATTTATAAAAAAGGCACCGCTTAGGTGCCTTTTTTGTCGGTAACTGCCTGTTAGCCGCTAGAGCGCACAGGCTTGCCGGCTAAGCGTTTTCCGTCGCGTTGTCACGGCGCTGGATATATTTCCAATCCGCCTCGTCGATATAGATGCCATTCGGCCCGCTGCCGCCTTCCAGGTCGATGGCCACATGGGCCGAGACCTGCGGCTTTACCGAGGCGAGAATCGGCACAAAGCCCAGTTGCAGGCTTGTTTCGATCAGCGCTTGCTGGTTCTTCTCATCGATATCCGCGGCCTCGTCCAGGTAGTAAGGCAAACGCACCTTGCCGGCCTGGTCGCGATCCATCAGGTGTAGCAACAGGTACATATTGGTCAGCGCCTTGATGGTCATGGTGGTGCCGTTGGAGGCGGCACCATCGATATCGGTGTGGATCACCGGCTGGCCATGCACCTTGGTGATCTCGAAGGCCAGTTCGAACAGATCCTTCAAGCCCAGCTGGTTATGGTTGGCCGCAACCAGTCGCGACAGGTAGTCCTTGGCTTCCTCGTTCTTGCTGTCCTGCTCGCTGCTCTGCTGCAGGTCGAACACCGAGAGGGTTTCGCCTTCTTCGTACTGCCCAGCGCTGTGGATAATCTGGTCGATATGCTTGAGCGCGTCCTTGTTCGGTGCGAGGACGATGCGGAAGCTTTCCAGGTTGGACACCTGGCGCTTGTTGATCTCGCGGTTGAACAGCGCCAGTTGATGTTCCAGGTTGTCGTAGTCGCTGCGGATATTGCGCAAGGTGCGAGCGATATCGGTAACCGCAGCGCGACGCGCCTTGGCCAGGGTGATGGCTTCATCCTGGCGGTGGGCGTAGGCGTTGACCAGCAGGTGCAGGCGGCGCTCGACATCGTCTTCGCTGTCGAACTTGGCCACACCTTTCAGGCGCACCTGGGCGTAGAGCGCCTCGATCTGCCCGTCGATACGTTGCAGGCCTTGCCAGGCGTCCTGGTAGTCGTTAAGCAGCGGCAGCAGGTTGTCCAGCGAGTCGTCCACCGGGTCGGTAAACGGCGTGCCGAATGGCAGATCGGCTGGCAGCAGTTGGCGACGGCGCAGGGCGTCTTCCAGGGTGCGCTCCTTAGCTTCCAGATCGGCGAGCTGACGGCCGACCAATTGCAGCTTGGCGGAGAGCTGCTGCACGCGCTCGGTAAAGGCATCGGCGGTGCGCTTGAGTTCGTCTTGGGCGGCTTCTAGCTGGGCCAACTGCTCGAGTTTCTGCGGCTCTTCAACCGTCAGGGTCTGGCTCTTGCGGAAGTCTTCCAGGGCTTTTTGCGCATCCAACACGGCCTTGTAGAACTGCTCGGCCTGGGCCTTGCTCGCGGCGCGGTCGGAGGCGACCGCCTGCTGGGTTTTCAGTTGTTTGTATTCACGCTCCAGACGGTCTTTCTGGTCCCGCAAAGCAGCGCGGTCGGCCAGGGCCTGCAGGGCTGGCGGCTCGATATGCGAGAGGTCGATGGTCAGGCCCGGCACTTCGAAGTGCTCGCCCTTGAAGCCGTCCAAGATGGCTTCGAGGGATTTGACCCAGGCGTCGCCGTCGGTCAGCTGAATGCCTTTCTCACCCAGCGGCAGGCTGAACAGCTGGCCATTGAACAGGCGCATCAGGCGATCGACATCGGCCTGGCTGAATTCTTCGCGCAGGCGTGAATAGCTGTTGTTGTCTGCGTGTTCGAGTTGTTGCTTGACCGACTTTAAGCGCTTCTCCAAGTCGCGCAGGCGCTCATCCAAGTCCTCGGCGGAGAACTGCCGTGACTGCGCCAGTGCGCCGGCCAGTTCGTCGTGGGCATCTTTGGCGACCAGCAGTTGTTCTTCCAGCACCTTGGCGTCGGTGACCAGGGCGAAGCGGTTTTTCAGCACCGACAGCTCACCGAGCCAGCGCTGAATTTCGCTGATTTCGCGCTCCATGCGCATCAGCTCCTGGGTGCCGCCGCGTTGCTCGCGCTGCAAACCGTCTTGCTCGCCACGGTAATGCTCGGCCTGGATCACCAGCTCCTCGCGGCGTGCGCCGGCATAGTCCTGCCAGGTGCCGAGCAGCGAGTCGAGCAGCGGCGAGAGGCGGTGTAATTTGCCGCGCAGCCGCTCGCGTTGGGCCACGCCTGCGGCCAGCGCTTCAATCAGCGGGCCGGCAGTGACGAGGGCCTGGTAATCCTGTTCCATGCGCCGTACATCGCGGAAGGCTTCTTCGGTGGCGGCAATGTAGTCGACGCTGCCTGAACGCAGGCTGTGCTCGAAGGCATCGAGGAACAGCTGCTTAAGCTTGGCCGCAGTGATTTCGCGCATGTGCAGCAGGTTGATAAACAGCGCGCGGAAGGTTTTCAGGCTCTGCTCGCTGGTGGAGCGCAGCGGGATCAGGGTCAGGTCCAGCGGGACCGAGGTGTGCCCGCCGACCAGCAGGCGGCGCAGCTCTTCGGGCTTCAGCTCGTAGGCTTTGATGCCCTCGCGCTCCAGCGCGTTGAACAGCTCGCGCTGGCGCAGGCAGGTGCCGTTCTTCTGGTAGTGCTCCAGGTCCAGGGTGCCTTGGTAGGCGAAGAACTGGTGGCCGAAACCGCCGCCCGGGCCGCGCCCGGCCACGCCGATTACGTGCGGGCCGTGGGGCAGCACGACTTCAACGAGGATGTAGCTGGTGTCGCTGGCGAAGTAGAACTTACGTGACTGCTCCAGGCTGTACTTGCCGAAGCTCATGTCCGACATGCGCGCCAGAATCGGGAATTGCAGGGCGTTGATCGAGGCGGATTTACCCAGGTTGTTGGCGCCGTACACCGACAGCGGGTTTTCCAGCGGGAAAAGGCCAAGGCTGTAGCCAGCAGTGTTCAGTAGGGCGAAGCGGCGGATGCCGTAGCGTTCCTGGCTCATGCATCTTTCTCCTGGGCGGCGCGTTCTTCGGCCATGGCGCGGGCTAGGGCGTCTTCTTCGGATTCGTCATTCTCTGCCTCGCTGAGGCTGATGATCTCGTCTTCGGCCTCATCATCGAGCAGCACCGGCGTGGGCAGCGGCAGGCTGCTGTGCAGCGTGGCGGCCAGGTCACGGTCTTGCTGCACGGAGAGGCACACATCAAGGAAGCGGTGCATGGGCGCGAGAAAGCGGTAAATACCGTTGTCTTCGCTGGCAAAACCCAACTGGGTTAGGCGGCGCATGATTTTTTCTTCCAACTCTTCAACGCTGGTGACTTCGGCCTGCAGGAACAGGTCGCGATATTTTTCCAGCAGCGCTGGCAGCTCATCGCGACCGAGGCTGCCGCCGTCGAGCACGGCCAGCGGGTCGCGGCCCTGGTCAGCGAGGTGTTCGACCAAAATGAAAGTGAACAGCGCCAGGCGCTGGGCGGTCTTGTTGACCTGGGCGCCCATCTGCTCGGGGACGAAATAGTAGAAGCCGCGGCTGTCGCAGGTCAGCTCATAGCCCAGGGCTTTGAACAGGGCGCGGTAGGCGTCCTGCTGGCCGGCCAGCTGGGTGTAAAGCTCCGGGTGGCTGCGGCTGATGTGGTAGCCCTTGAACAGCTCGCGGAAGATCGGGGCGAGCTGGGTCAGTTCTTTCAGGTCGATATTCATAGGGCGGTGGTCCCGGCCGGCTTGATCAGGGCAAAGGAGCTCAGGCTGACCTGATGCTCGCGGGTGAGGTAGTCGCGGCGCTCCAGGCGCTCACGCTGGAAGCGGCCATCGCGCGACAGGCGCGAGAACCAATAGAGCAATTCGTCAGTGCCGCCGTCGGGTTCCTGTTCCAGCAGCCAATCCATCAGGTCCGGCAATGGCAGCGCCTGCTCGCAACGCTCGATCATCTCCCGCGCGGTGCGTGGCGCGCTCGGGGCTTCGCCTTTGCGGCTGGTATGCGCCTTGGGGAACTGCGCCGGTTTGGGTTCGAAACGGGCCAGGGCGTAGACATAGGCCTCGACCTGCGACGCGGTGCCGAGAAAGGTGCTCTGTGGGCGGGTGAACAGCGGCAGGGACGCCTGCGGCACGGCGTCCAGGCCCTTTTTGCGGATCGCCGCCAGGGCCAAGGCTGCGCCACGGGTCACGGCGTTATGCCGGCGCGCTTCCTCGCGCAGCGGCAGCAGCAGCTCGCGGGCGCGGCGCAGGGTTAGCTGGGCGGTGGTTTGCATTTCCAGAATGCGCGCGTGGGTGCGCAGCAGCAGGTCATCATCCACCAGTTGGCCGAGGCGCTGCTGTTCGCCGAGCAGGCGCAGCAGCACATGCTCAACGCGGGATACGCCTTGTTCGAAGGCGCCGTCGGCCGCCACCAGTTGGATCATCGGTTCGACGTATTCGTCCCAGGTGGCCAGTACTTCGGCGTAGCGCTGACGTAGCGGGATCTGCCGGTCGCTGGTTTTGGCGCGGTCAGCCACGGCCACCAGTGCTTGCTCATCGTTGGCCAGTTTCTTCAATACATCGCGTACGCGCATGTCGAGCAAACGCAGCTGGCGGGTCAGGTCGGCGGAGTCGCGGACTTCGAAGGCGTCCTTGATATAGCCGGCCAGTCGCTCCAGATGGCGCAGGTAGGCCTCGATTTCCAGGCACAGGCCCAAGCGGTGTTCGCGGCGCAGGTAGGCGAGAAAGTCGTGAATCTGCGCGTTCAGCTCGAAGCGATTGGGGCTTTTGGCCACCGGCACCAGGATGTCCAGGCGAATCCACTGGTCGAGCAGGGCGGTGATGTCGGTTGGTGTGCTGTCAGGCAGCTGGGTGCTGAGCTGGTTACGCAGCTCCACCAGGCTCAAGGTGCCGCTATCGAAGCGTTCGCACAGCGGCTCCAGCAACGTCCAGTGTTCGGCGAGGGCACGTAATACGCGCTTGGGATCAATCATCGGGGCATCCGCTCCGCGGGCTTTTTGCAAAAAACGCCGATTGTACTGCATGGGCTGGCTAAGGCTTGAATGTCCGTTAGCGGTGGTGGCGAGCAGCCGGTTGTCATGCTGATGTCATCGCCGCTGTGCACTCTGCGGGCACGCGATTTCAACAGCTGGCGCGGTGCGGATTGTGTGGATGGGGCGTTAGTGGTCAGCCAACCGACGAAATATCCCCCTCGCTCTTTCGATATGCGCCGGTTGCCGTCACAATTCGCCCCCACTTTTTGGGGAGGGGTCAGCACTGCTGATTGCCTGCCGGCCGACCTTGCATAGGCATAGAGATGATCAAGACACCTTACTACCTTATCGATAAGCAAAAGCTGCTGGGTAATCTGGAGAAGATCGCCTACGTGCGTGAGCACTCCGGTGCCAAGGCGCTGCTGGCGCTCAAATGCTTCGCCACTTGGTCGGTGTTCGACCTGATGCAGCAATACATGGACGGCACGACCTCATCGTCCCTCTATGAGTTGAAGCTCGGCCGGCAGAAGTTCGCCGGCGAAACCCACGCCTACAGCGTGGCCTGGGCCGATGATGAAATCGAAGAGATGGTCGCCAACTGCGACAAGATCATCTTCAACTCCATTGGCCAGCTTGAACGCTTCGCCGAGGCCACCGAGGGCACCATCCGTGGCCTGCGCGTTAACCCGCAGGTGAGCAGCTCCGATTACCTGCTGGCCGACCCGGCGCGTCCGTTCAGCCGCCTGGGCGAGTGGGATCCGGAAAAGATCGCCGCGGTGATGGATAAGATCAGCGGCTTTATGTTCCACAACAACTGCGAGAACGGCAGCTTCGAGCTGTTCGACCAGATGCTGACCACCATTGAAGAGCGCTTCGGCCACCTGCTGGAACAAGTGGAGTGGGTCAGCCTCGGTGGCGGTATTCACTTCACCGGCGACGACTATCCGCTGGATCAGTTCTGTGCGCGGCTCAAGGCCTTCTCCGAGCGTTTCGGTGTGCAGGTCTATCTGGAACCGGGCGAAGCGGCGATCACCCTGAGCTCCTCGCTGGAAGTCACGGTGCTCGACACCCTCTACAACGGCAAGCACCTGGCCGTGGTCGACAGTTCGATCGAAGCGCACATGCTTGACCTGCTGATCTACCGCCTTAACGCCAAGATGGAACCCTGCAACGGTGAGTACACCTATATGGTGTGCGGCAAGTCCTGCCTGGCCGGTGACATCTTCGGCGAGTACCAATTCGACAAGCCACTGGCCATTGGTGATCGCCTGTCGTTTATCGACGCCGCCGGTTACACCATGGTCAAGAAGAACTGGTTCAACGGCCTGAAAATGCCGTCCATCGTGGTCAAGCAACTCGACGGCAGCGTCGAGGTGGTACGCGAATTTGGCTTTGACGATTACCTGTCGAGCCTGAGCTGATCCGTAGGGTGGACGACGCTTTTCCGTCCACCGCTCTGCAATCACACAGGTGGATGCAAGCAGCGTCATCCACCCTTCGTGTTGTAAACCCGCTACAACTCTCTCAATAACGCAGTACCCAGGAGGTGAAACAATTGAAGAAGAATGTTCTGATCATTGGTGCAGGAGGTGTCGCCAAGGTGGTGGCCCACAAGTGCGCGCAGCACAACGACGAATTGGGTCGCATTGCTATCGCGTCGCGCAACATCTCCAAATGCCAGGCCATCATCGACAGCGTTAACGCCAAGGGCAGTTTGAAACAGCCGGCCAAGATCAAGGCCTTTGCCCTCAATGCGCTGGATATTGAAGCAACCAAAGCACTGATCCGCGAAACCGAATCGCAGATCGTCATCAACGTGGGTTCGGCCTTCCTCAATATGTCGGTGCTGCGCGCCTGTATTGATACTGGCGTGGCCTACCTCGACACGGCCATCCACGAAGAACCGGGCAAGATTTGCGAAACGCCGCCTTGGTACGGTAACTACGAGTGGAAGCACCTGGCCGAATGCCAGGAAAAAGGCGTGACGGCTATCCTCGGCGTCGGTTTCGATCCGGGCGTGGTCAATGCCTACGCTGCACTGGCGCAGCAACAGTACTTCGACAGCATCGAGTCGATCGACATCCTCGACGTCAACGCTGGTTCCCACGGCAAGTACTTCGCCACCAATTTCGACCCGGAAATCAATTTCCGTGAATTCACCGGCCAAGTCTGGAGCTGGCAGAACAGCCAGTGGACCAGCAACAGCATGTTTGAAGTCAAACGCACCGACGACCTGCCGGTAGTCGGCGAACAGAATCTGTACCTGACTGGGCATGACGAAGTGCATTCCCTGTCCAAACACCTGAACGTGCCCAACGTGCGTTTCTGGATGAGCTTCGGCGAGCACTACATCAATGTGTTTACCGTACTGAGAAACCTCGGCCTGCTCTCCGAGCAGCCAGTAAAAACCGCCGAAGGCCTGGAAGTCGTGCCGCTGAAACTGGTCAAAGCCGTACTGCCTGACCCGTCCTCGCTGGCGCCGGGTTATAGCGGTAAGACCTGTATTGGCGATTTGGTCAAAGGCACCAAAGACGACAAGCCAGCCGAGCTGTTTATCTACAACGTCGCCGACCACAAAGATGCGTATGTGGAAACCGACAGCCAGGGTATTTCCTACACCGCTGGCGTACCGCCGGTCGCGGCTGCGCTGTTGGTGGCGCGTGGTGATTGGGATGTGGCGCGCATGGCCAACGTTGAAGAGTTGCCGGCTGAGCCGTTCCTCAAGCTGCTCGATGTCATGGGTCTGCCGACCCGCATCAAAGACGCCAATGGCGACCGTCCGTGGGATCAAGCCCTCTGATTGGCTGTTGCTAGCCGGACTCTAGACCGTAGGATGGGTTGAGCGAAGCGATACCCATCAGCGGTAAAGGCGCTGTCCCAACAAAACGCCCGCCATTTTGGTGGGCGTTTTGCTTTCTGCCGCTTTACCCGCGACATCGCATCCATGTGCGCCGCGCTTCCCGCCTGCGGCATTTCACGCGACAATCAAAACTTATCGACACGCGCCCCAGCGTCGGGTGCGTGCTACGGCGACTCCGTGAGGACACCAGCATGAGCAGCAACGACCGCGTCATTATTTTCGATACCACCCTGCGTGACGGTGAGCAGAGTCCCGGCGCGTCCATGACCGGTGAAGAAAAGCTGCGTATTGCCAAGGCCCTGGAGCGGCTCAAAGTCGATGTCATCGAAGCCGGCTTTGCCATCGCCAGCCCAGGCGACTTTGCCGCGGTCAAGGCGATTGCCGACAGCATCAAAGACAGCACCGTGTGTAGCCTGTCGCGCGCGTTGGACGCTGACATTGACCGCGCCGCTGAAGCGCTCAAAGGGGCCAACTCCGGGCGCATTCATACCTTTATCGCCACCAGCCCGATCCATATGCAGTACAAGCTGCGCATGCAGCCGGATCAGGTGGTTGAGCAGGCCGTGCATGCGATCAAGCGCGCGCGCAACCTGTGCAGCGATGTTGAGTTCTCCTGTGAGGATGCCGGCCGTTCGGAGATTGATTTCCTCTGTCGCATCGTCGAGGCCGCGATCAACGCGGGCGCGCGCACGATCAATATTCCCGATACCGTGGGCTATGCCATTCCGCATCAGTACGCCGAGACCATCCGCCAACTGATCAACCGCGTACCCAACGCCGACAAGGCGGTGTTCTCCGTGCATTGCCACAACGACCTGGGCCTGGCCGTGGCCAACTCGCTGGCCGCTGTGGTGGCTGGTGCGCGCCAGGTGGAGTGCACCATCAACGGTTTGGGCGAGCGGGCCGGTAACGCCGCGCTGGAGGAGATCGTCATGGCGATCAAAACCCGTGAAGACCTGCTCGGTGTGCACACCCGCATCGACACGCCGCATATCCTCAGTGCCTCGCGTTTGGTTTCGGGTATCACCGGTTTCCCGGTGCAGCCGAACAAGGCCATCGTCGGCGCTAATGCCTTCGCTCATGAATCAGGCATTCACCAGGACGGCGTGCTCAAACACCGCGAAACCTACGAAATTATGTCGGCGCAGTCGGTCGGCTGGCACACCAACAAGCTGTCGCTGGGCAAGTTGAGCGGGCGTAACGCCTTCCGCTCGCGCTTGGATGAGCTGGGCATCGTGCTGGCGGGCGAGGCTGAGTTGAACGCGGCGTTCGCCCGCTTCAAAGACCTGGCCGACAAGAAGCACGAGATTTTTGATGAAGACCTGCAGGCCTTGGTCTCTGACACCCTAGCCGAAGAAGCGCCGGAGCATTTCAAGCTAATCACCCTGGACGTGGCCAGTAGAACCGGTGAAGTGCCGCAAGCCCAGGTGGTGGTCAGCGTTGAGGGTGCCGAGCACAACGCCAGCGCTCAGGGTTCGGGGCCGGTGGATGCAATTTTCAAAGCCATTGAATCAATCGCCAGCTCTGAGGCCAGCCTGCAGCTGTATTCGGTTAACGCCATCACCCAGGGCACCGACTCGCAGGGTGAGGTGACTGTGCGGCTGGAGAAGGGGGGGCGCATCGTCAACGGCAACGGCGCGGATACCGATATTCTGGTGGCCTCGGCCAAGGCCTACATCAATGCACTCAACCTGATGCAGGCCGGGCAGAAGGCGCATCCACAGGCGGCTGACGTTTGATTGCAGAACTGCGCCGTCGTGCCTACCTGAGCGCCATGCAGGTGGCCAGTTGGCTGCCGCGCGTGGAGCTGCCGTTTGCCGCGCCCTCACGTCCGGAGCTGTTGCAACCGCTGGAGCCGGAGCCAGAGCCACCCGCAGTTGTGCCCCAGGCGCCGCTTGCCAAACCGGTAGCGGCTTATGAGGCGCCCCCAGCAGCACCCGCTCAGGTCGAGCCGCGTGTGAAGGTCGAAGTACCGCGCCCTGTGCCAGTGGCTCGTACGAATAAGCCGCAAGCAGCTGACCCCAGCGACGAGGCCGCCCCGGCAAAAGTCGCCATCCAACCGCCCCCCCGTTTCGCCCTGCAATTGCTGCGCGCCGGCGCCTGTGCGGTGCTGGTCGAATTACCCACCGGCGAGCCGCTGCAAGGCCGCGACCCGGCCTACTTGCTGCTCAAGGATTTACTGCGCGCCGCCGGCCTGCCGGACAGCCCACAGCTGATTGGCGAGCCGGTGCGCTGGCCGCTGCTGGCGCGCGGGCAGATTGAGCAGGGGCCAAATGCCGCGCTGGAGTTTGTGCAAAGTTTTGTCGGCGCCCGGCTGGAGGAGCAAGAGCCATGCCGCTGCCTGTGGCTAGTCGGCTTGCCGGCCATTCGCTTTGCCGGTGAAGCGGATGCCAACGCCTATAACCGCGAGTTGCAGGTTGAAGGCTTGGGCGCGGCCTGGGCGCTGCCGGGTTTGGAGTTGCTGATGGATGAGCCCGAGCGCAAGCGCGAGCTGTGGCAGGCCATGCGTCGCGTGCGCCAGCGCTGGTTGGCCGACGCGTGATTACACCTTTATCCGGCCGCTTGGCCGAGTGTTCTACTGCTTGCCGAGTCCACCTGAATGAGTGATGCAATCAGCTTCCGCCCGATGACGGCGGCGGATATCGATACGGTGTTAAAAATTGAATACGCCGCCTTCAGCCATCCCTGGACGCGCGGCATCTTCACCGACAGCCTGACCGCCTATAACTGCTGGGTGATGCTAGAGGGCGAGCAGCAAGTCGGCCACGGCGTCATCCAGATCATCATGGACGAAGCCCACCTGCTCAATATCACCGTCAAGGTCGAAAGCCAGGGCCGTGGCTTGGGCCTGAAACTGCTTGAGCACCTGATGCAGCAAGCGCAAGCGCAGGGGGCCAACGACTGTTTTCTTGAAGTGCGTGCCAGCAATCAAGTGGCGTACCGCTTGTACGAGCGCTATGGCTTCAATGAAGTGGGCCGTCGACGTGATTACTACCCGGCTGTTGGCGGGCGCGAAGATGCCTTGGTGATGGTCTGCCCGCTGTTCGACTAGCGTCACCCCAGCGCCTGCCGATTGTGTGGGAAGGGCTTTAGCCACGATTGGCTTTAATGCCTCAGCGTATCGTGCCCCTCGCACCAGGTGCTGACCCGATTGGCTACCTTCAGCGGCGCCATTCACCGCTGACCTGCCGCAGGGCTTGTCGCATACTGGCGCGCGCTGCTTTAGCTGCAGCGGTATTCGGTCCATTGCCCTAAGGATTTGTCATGCGCCTGTCTGCTTCGTTGCTCGCGGTGTTCTGCCTGTTCACCGCCCCTCAGGTCTTCAGTGCCGAACGCAGCTTTACCATTCTGCACACCAACGATTGGCAATCACGCCTGCTCGGCTTTGGCCCCAATAACGAATATTCCCCCGCAACGACGGGTGATGACGACACCGTCGGCGGTGTCGCGCGCCTGGCCACCTTACTTGAACAACGCCGCGCCGCTGCTGGCGAGCAGCCGGTGCTGCTGCTCGATGGTGGCGACTTCAGCATGGGCACGCTGTTTCATACCGTGACCCGCGAAACCGGCGGCGAGCTGCGCCTGATGACTGAACTGGGCTACGACGCCGCAACTTTGGGCAACCACGAATTCGATTTTCGTCCGGCCGGCTTGGCCGCGATGATCAGCTCGGCGCACAAAATCAAAGGCGACGCGCTGATGCCGCTGTTGTCGAGCAACCTTGGCTTTGATCCCGCGCGCAAGGAAGACGACAGCCTGCAGGTGCACTATGAGGCTGGGCGCATTGCGCCGTACAAGTTGATCGATAAGGGCGGTATTCGCTTTGGCCTGTTCGGCCTGCTCGGCAACAACGCCGTGGCGGTGAGCCCGATGATTAAACCGGCGGTGTTTGCCGACCCTGTGGTGACTGCTCAGGCCATGGTCGCCAAGCTGCGTGAAGAGGGCGCCGAGGTGGTGATTCTGCTTTCGCACATGGGCGTGGTGCAGCAGGAGGACGGCAGCTGGCGCGGTGAAGAGGTCGAGCTGGTCGAGCAGGTGCCGGGTATCGATATCGTCGTCGGTGGCCACTCGCACACCGCGCTGGCGCAACCGCTGCTGGTGGGCGGCCGCACGCCGGTGATGCAAGCCGGTTCAGAGATCCAGCACCTCGGCGAGCTGCGCATGCGTTTACCAGCGGACGGTAAGCCGCAGGTTGTCGAGTACCAGCTGCACCCGATCAATGACCAGATTGCCGGCAGCGCCGCGATTACCGCCCAGGTCGAGGACTTCAAGCAAGTGGTCAGCGCGCAGATGCTGGCGCCCAAGGGTTATACCTTCGACCAGCCGCTGGCCAAGGTCGACAAAACCCTGACTCGTGCCCATGACGACCCGATACTCGGCAATCTGGTCACCGACGCGCTGCGCCAGGCCACGGGCAGCGATGTGTCATTCACCGGCAATGGCACCATCCGCGACAACATGATCATGGGGCGGCTGGGCGTACAGGCGGTATCCGATCTGTTTCGCATTGCTCCGCTGGGCGTTGGCGAGTTGGATGATGCGCCGGGTTATCCGCTGATCAAGGTCTACGTCAGTGGGCAGGAGCTGAAGAACCTGCTCGAAGTGCTGCTGCTGGCCTATCAGGTGCGCGAGAGCAAAAGCTATTACCCACGCGTATCGGGCCTGCGGTTTAGCTACAACCCCTGGCGTGTGCCGTTTGATCGGGTCAGCCAGATTGAACTGGGCGACCCGCTCAAGGGCTATACGCCGCTCGACTTAGCCGATCAGCGCCTCTACAGCATCGGCGCCACCAGCTACGTGGGCAGCTTCACCTGGCTGGTCAGCGACCTGACCAAAGGCCTGCTCAGCGTGCAACCCAAGGATGCGCAGGGCCGGCCGCTAACGGCGATCAAGGATGCGATTATCGATGCCGATCCCCAGCAGCCCGGCGTGCAGGAATATAAAGAATGGCAGGGGCTGCTGGACCATATCCGCAACTTGCCCGATCTGGACGGCGATGGCCTGGCTGATATCCCAACCCAGGGCGCGGCCGCCGAGCAGCGCATGCTGCGTGCGCCCAGCCTGCGGCCGGCTGATTTATACCGCTACGCCGGGCCGCTGCAATGGGGCGTGAGTGTGGTGCTGTTGGCGGGCATGCTGCTGATTCTCTGGCTATTGCGCCGCCGCGCCTGAACAAGCCTGCGGCCGCTCGTTTGCTGTGACGGCGGCTACCCCGCGCTTGTCAAAAGCCCCCTGCGCTCCTATGGTGCGCATCGACGAATCCGGGAGTAAAGCATGAGCGATTTACAGCACCTCTTCGACAACAACGCGCGTTGGGCCGAAGCGATCAAAGAGGAAGATCCCGAGTTCTTCGCCAAACTGGCGCAGCAGCAGGTGCCCGAATACCTGTGGATCGGCTGCTCCGATGCGCGGGTGCCGGCCAACGAGATTGTTGGCCTGTTGCCGGGTGATCTGTTTGTTCACCGCAATGTTGCCAACGTGGTGCTGCACACCGACCTCAATTGCCTCTCGGTGATCCAGTACGCAGTGGATGTGCTCAAGGTCAAACACATCCTGGTCACCGGCCACTATGGTTGCGGCGGTGTGCGTGCTTCGATGCAGGACGGTCAGCTTGGTCTGATCGATGGCTGGTTGCGCAGCATTCGTGACCTCTACTACGAGCACCGCGAGCACTTGGCGCAGTTGCCCAGCGAGGAAGAGCAGGTCGATCGCCTGTGTGAGCTCAACGTGATCCAGCAAGTGGCCAACGTCAGCCACACCACCATCGTGCAGAACGCCTGGCATCGTGGGCAGCCGCTGGCGGTGCATGGCTGTATCTACGGCATCAAGGACGGCCGCTGGAAGAACCTCAACGTCACCGTCAGCGGCATGGAGCCGCTGCCACCGCAATACCGCCTGCGCCCCCTCGGCCAGAACTAAGGCATGCAATCTTCTGAACGTTTTGCGCTGGCCGGCCTGCTGCTGGCAACCCTTTGCTGGTCGGGTAACGCCCTGGTCGCACGGGCGTTTGCTGGCGCGATCCCGCCGTTTACCCTGTCATTCTGGCGTTGGAGCCTGGCCCTGGTTCTGTTGTTGCCCTTCGTGGCGAAGCCGCTGTGGCAACACCGTGCAGCACTGAGTGCCGCCGGCTGGCGCTTGCTGGTGCTCGCGGGTGTCGGCATCGCGGGGTTCAACAGCCTGCTGTATGCCGCCGCGCAAACCACGGCAGCGATCAACCTTTCCCTGGTCAATACCTGCCTACCGCTGATGACCTTTATTGGCGCCGGTTTGCTGCTGGGTGAATGGCCGCAACGGCGCGCCTGGTTGGGTATGGCCGTGGCAGCATTTGGTTTGCTGGTGCTGATCAGCAAAGGCAGTTGGGCGAGCATCAGCGGCCTGGCATTCAATCAAGGCGACCTGATCATGCTGCTGGCGGTGGCCGACTGGGCGCTCTACTCATTGCTGCTGCGGCGTTGGTCTGCTCATCTGCTACCTATCCCTCCGTTGGCCCTGCTCGGTATGTTGATGCTGCTGGGCGTGCCGCTGATCCTGCCGCTCTATTTATATGAGTTAGCCCAGGGCGCACGTTTCAGCCTTACACCGGATAACTTTGCCGCCATCGGCTACACGGCGATCTTCGCCTCACTGCTTGCCTATCTGGCCTGGAACCACGCCATCCGCGTACTCGGCGCCGCCAAGGCGGCACTCTCCAACTACCTGATGCCCGTATTTACCGCCGTGCTGGGTTGGCTGCTGCTTGGGGAGGGGTTGCAGAGCTACCACTGGCTTGGCGCTGCACTGATCTTTACCGGTTTGCTGCTGGCCACGCAGAGGCAAGCGAACGCCGCTAGGTAGCGATGTAGTGGGGCATGTGACGTGACTGTTAAGCCTGCTGTGGGTTCCAGCTTTTTGCCGCATCGCTGCTGGTGGCGGGTGTTCTTGAAAAACGGTTAAAATAAAAAAGGGCTTACCTTTCGGTAAACCCTTGTTTTGTTTGGTACGCAGTCATTTGAACTGAATAGGTAAGTGCCTGTTTTTATTGTGTTTTGTTGTCGTGTGTTTTGTTAGGCATACACTAGGGCATACACGGTGCTGGCTGCTGGCCTGCTTTTGGCTCACTTTTGAGCCATCCATAACATGGGGTGAATTAATAAAGACGGACATTCCTACCACCGCCTCAGCTAGAGAAAAAACGGGGCTCCAATTACCCGTGTAGGGTGGCCCCCCTTCCAGAGGACCCGTAAAAGTCGGCCTCAATGTGAGTTTGGCTCACGCACAACAGCGCACCGCCAAGGCTTTGCCCGCTGCTGGCCATACCCCTAACGGGGCGGTGGGGGGAATGCAAACCCGTACCCCTCAATATTTCGGTGTAACTTGTGTAATTGGTGTAATCAAAAGGCTAAAGCCCAGTAATGGCGGGGCTTGCAGCCACATTACACAATTGCATAAAGCGCCATACACCAAGGCAAAACTACACCAATGGTGTAATGGGCTGGGTTATGCGCAGGCAATAAAAAACCGCTGGCGTGATTACACCAGCGGTTGGGTTTAGAGCGGTTGAACGTTATGCGGCTGTCAGCACGTCGAAGCTGATCCCCTCGCTTATCTCCAACACGTAACGCTTATCAATGAATCGATGGCCCCCACCTGGCGACAGTAGAGGCAGGTTCAAATCATCAACAGACCCGTATCGCCAACCGAGTTCCCGCTCTGCTGCATTAACATGAGCGGCAATCGATGCCAGCTCATACGCGGCTTTCTCAAGCCTATCGGCCCACAGGTAGCGGGTGGCCTTTAGCAGCTCACTACGCACCGCCTCAAGCTGCTCGGCTGCTGCATCGATAGCTTGATCGATTGTCAATATCTCGGCTTTAACTGCATCAGCTACAGCCTCTGTAGCCGAATCACCGGCCCGGATTAATGCCAGTGCCGCCGAGGCGGTTTGAAGATCCCCCTGTGCTTTTTTCTCAGCCGCTATCGTTCCACCAACCCTTGCCTTTGCATATTCCCGCGCTGCTGTTTGCTCAGCCTCAACAGCAATACCTAGAGCATTCTGCTGCTCAGCCAACAGGGTTGATAACGTTTCTTTAATACTTTGGCGCTGGGCTTGCAGTGCTGAAAGCTCACTCTGTGCAGTAGCAACCTTTTCACGAGTGCGCCCCATGGTGGCGCTCGCACCGTTTACGCCTTCCTCCCAGTCGGCCAACCGCTCAAGCCGCGCCACTTCCTTCTTGTGGTGGTCAAGCTCAGCCTCTGCCTGTGCTACAGCACCCTCTTCAGCATGAGGATAGGCCGGGCGGGATGACCTGTTGTTGTGGTACTGAAGTGCGGCCAGCTTGGCAATTTCCCGAAGTGGGGCCAGTTGTTCGTTAAGGCTTACAATTGCGTCCTGGTGCTGCTTAATTTGTTTGCGATAGTCATTCATGATGTAACTCCAATTCGATAAAGGGGCTGTTAATTCGTGGGCAGGCCAGGCCCGAAAGCGCCGGCTGTTCTCCCGTTTGAGCGGGCCGCTAAGCGGCCTCGGCTTCGGTTTCACTGGAGAACAAAGCTGCAGCGGCCACCACATAGGCACGCCCACTCGGCATGCCGGGCATGGTCACGACTTGGGCAGCTTTCCCCTTGGGGTCTGGCTGCAAAATGCCGCGCTCGATCAGCTCACGATTAACCGTGCGCAGGTTCATCCCCTTAAACACGTCGTCGCGCCAGGCGGTGGGGAAAAAATAAAAGGTCACAGTCGTGGTCAACACATCGCCGTAGCCGTGATCCAGCGTACGACGAAAGCCCAGGCGGTCAGTGGTACGTGGGGCATGGTCGTCTGTCTTAGCAGCGATACCGTCCCAGCGGGTAAAGCGGCTTTCCCCGGAACGCTCCACCACCAAACGCAGTCGAGTCACGATGGCGTCACCTTCCAAATGCCCAGCGCCACCACGCTCAGCCAGCCACGCAGCAAAGCAAGCCTTAGCCGCTTTATGGGCGGTCGCATCCGGCCAGCCAGTAACGCCCAGCGCCGTTGCAAGTTCGCCAGCAGCGGCAACCAAACCAAAGCGGGCAGCGGCGCGGTGTGCCTGGCCGCTGGCGTTTGCGGGTAACGCTTCGGCTGCGAACCGCTCAGCCGTTTTCCGCAACATGGCGGTGTATGCGAGCAACTTGCCGGGCTCACAAAGGGCCGTTAGGAAGGCCAGCAGCGGCGTGCCGTAAAACTTCTTTACCCGTGCCTGAAGTGCATCCGATAAAGCCGCGCCACCGTCAAAGCCATGCAGGGTATCGAACAGGCCAAAGCCTTGGCCCGCATCGGCGTGCATCGCCAGCATGCGTACTTCCATGCCGGCTTTCAGTTCCCGTCCGGCCTCGGCCATCGTTTCGGCCAGAGTCTTTTCACCGCTCGACACAAACAACAGCCGCCATTCCTGCACTGGCTTGCCTGCTTGGCCACGATCATTGGCGCGTGCCTTGCCGGTGCCATTGCCCAGCATGTAGACGGTTTCACCCACAATGCGCGGGTCGCACTGGCTGATTTCATCCAACACCAGCAGGCCGTCAGAGTGGGCGGCGGCGATACTCTCAAGTGCGTTATCAGTGCTGCGCCATGAGCGCTCAAAGGCGGGCGGGCCATACACAGAACAGGCCACCCGGCCAGTGGTGCTTTTGCCGCTGGAGCTGATCCCGTGGAAGTGAAAGCCGCCCGATTCCTGCCCAAGCAATTGCAGCAGCGGCCCAGCAAAGGCAATGCTGGTGGCAAAGGCTAAGCGATGGTTGCCAATGCAAAGCGCGCCTATCTGCTGCTGCCATTGCTCTAGGGTGCCGGCCTGACTAATCGGCGGTAGCGCCGCACCTGCCTCATAAAAATGCAGGTGCTCGCCACAGTCACCAATCACGCGATCCGGCAACAAATAAGCATCACCATGCCAACCCAAGCGCGTGACCAGGCGCGCGCGTTCGGCACTGTCATAGCCTTGCAGGTAGCTTTGCAAGTCGTTGCGAGAGTTGCGCGCTGCACGCACTGGGGCAAGGCGTAACCCCATGTTTACCAGCGGGCCTAGCACCTCTTTGCCAAAGTCCCCGGCCATGCTGCTGGCCGATATATTCAGGCGTTTTTTGTCGCCGTCTGGGTCGTCAAACTCAACCAGTAACCCCCAGTTACTGCCCTTGGCATCACGGGTGCGGGCCAGTATTTCCAAGCGGGAACACACGTGGCGCGGCTCGCCATCATCGCCGGAATAAAACACCCCATCGGCGGTTACACGAAAGCCGCCTGGCAAGGTTTCGGCTTTCGGCTTGCGGGGGCTTTTGCTGCTGGTGGCGGGCTTCTTCGTTGCCGCTGGTGGCGCAGTAACCGGAGCCAGGGCAAACAGCTCCCCGGTGCGCTCAAGTTCGGCCAGGTGGGCAGGCGTCCAACCCTTAGCCGCAGCATCGGCGGCATCGTCACCATCTGCCCAATCGCCACCAGGTGCGAAGGTCACAGCATCACCGGCCACGCCAGGCCGCTGGCTGAATATGGCCAGCGCCATAACCCGCACAGACGCCGCGCCAAGCTGGCGCAAGCGTTCGGCCAGTGCATCCATGCAAGCCAAACCGGGCGCGTCATTGTCGGGCCACAGCAGCACGTCACGGCCTGCCAGCGGGGCAAAATCTGCCTTCTGCAATGAGTTGGAACCGTTCGGCCAGCAGGTGGCAACGTAGTGGGGCAACAGCACGGCAGCAGCATCGGCGGCTTTCTCACCTTCGCAGACCACCACCGGGTCAGCAGCACGCGCGGCCAGGTGATCGAGGTGCAGCAGCGGGCGCGGTTCCGGCAAGCCTTGCCAACGCCATTGCTCGGCACCGTCGCTGCTGTTTTTGCACCAGGCCAGCGGGGCAAACACCTTGCGCGGCGTGCCGCTTTCATCCGGCCCCAGGTCAAAGCGATACAGCACAAACAGCGGGCGGGCTTCGGCGTCTTTATAAATCCACACCTTTGCCGGCTCGCCGTGCTGGCGATGCTTGGGCGGGCACTTGCGCATCACCTCATCAGGAATGGGCAGCACGGGCACCCACTCCGGTGCCTTAGCCTTGCTGCTGGCCGCAACGGGCACACTGCCTGCCGTGACGTTGAGGAAGTCTGCCAGCTTGTTACAGGCTTCCACGTCCGTGCCGCCTTCCAGGTAGCGCACCAGGTCGATTAGATCCCCGCCCTTTTCGCCGGTCGCGAAGTCGCACCAGGTGCCCTTGGCCAAGCTCACCTTGAAAGAGCCGGCATGCTTGTCGGCGCGGCGTGGGTTGGGGGCGGTGTATTCCTTGCCGCCGTCCGTGACCTTGCCACCTGGCAGCCAGCGCGTCAGCACTTGCGTGATTGCCCGCAGCGCCGCGGCTTTCACCTCGGCAAAGGTTGGGTACTTTGGTTTGTTGTCGGCGCTCATTGCTTACCCTCCAGTTCCGTGGCGGCGCTGAACAGATGCCCACCGGAGTCGGAAACCATTGCGCCTAAGGCAATGACGGCGTGATGCAGAGCATTGATTTCGTCGCTGTTCAGTTCGCTCTCTGCCAGCATCCGGCCAATCCCCTGGAGGCCTATGCCAGCAGCGTTTAGGGCATCGCCATGACGGGCAGCTTCACGCTGAAAGAAAACGGCCTTTGATGGGAGCTTGCTCATTGCGCACCACCTTTGGCCAGGCGGGCCGCTTCAATGCGCAGGTTCTCAGCATCAACATCCAGCATGTTGGCGAAGTCGTCAGCGATATAGCGGCCAGCCCTAGCCACGGCGTCAGCGTCTGCCTTATCAAGCGAGCGCATGGCAGTAAACAGGCCGCTCAAGATGGCCAGCGCATCGCTACCCGCACTTAGTTGAGCCTCACAAGCACGCAGCGTTTCTAGGCGGGTACTCATTGCGCGCCCCCTTTGCGGTTGGCACGTGGCTTTGGGATTTTGGAACGGGACTGCCGTGCCCAGGTGATGACCTCTCCAGCAAACCAGCGTTTTGCTGCTCTGGTGCCAGTCTGGCAAGGTTGCAGCGGCGCGGGGAAGTCGGAGCGGGTCACCACGCGGCGCTCCGTAGTATCCACGGCAAGTTTCAAGTAGCCGGCAATATCTTCAGCCGTCCAAAGCTCATCAGTTGGTGCGACGCTTGGCCGTTGAAGTTGAGCGACTAAGGCAAGCAGGACGCTGCACAGCTCGTTTGTATCTTTCTGGTTATCCATGGTGCGCACCCTCAGTTTCCAAGGCGCGAGCTTTGGCCATGGCAGCGTTGTAGCGGGCCAGGCGGACGGACAGGGACGAATCAGCATGCAGCGCTGCGATGGCGCGGGCCTTCAGCGAGGCGGCGTGCTGTTGAATGGCGGACGGATTGAGGGCGTGCGAGTGCTTCATGGGTACGGCTCCTAGAGTTGAGGAACCGCCACTAATCGTCGCCAAACGATATTGGGTGGCGGCTGTACGCAGGTTGGCGAACCGGGACTCTAGGAACCCGGCATACCCGAGGGTATCCCGCGCACAGCCACCATAAAGCGAAGCAGCAGGCACAAAAAAAGCGCCTGCTTTCAATACGATGGCGCTTGTGCGCCTAGAGTTGATCGGGTCGCCAAACCCGTTCGCTGATTTTGCAGCGACGGCGGCAGAGTAGCGCGGTGTTTTGGGGAACGCAAGCGGCGCTTGCTGAAGGCAAATAGTGGGCATAAGATGGCCTCGCGGGTTAGCTGCTTGGGGTGGCTAAGCTGTATTTTTCACATGACGCCTACGGTTATCCGTGGGCGTTTTTGTTTTCAGTGCACGGTAGGCGGCGGACGCTTGAGCGATAACCAGCCCAGGTACTCACCTTGGCGGGCGCGGTGCTCAAACTCTGCCAGCGCCTCACCTGCCAGCAGTAAGCTGGGGATCAACTGGCTTGCATCGCTCACCTGTGCATCTTCTGGCGGCTCAATGGCGAGCATCGTCCAGGTGCCACCCGGCCAAAGTACAAACATCACCTGTGCGCCTTCGGCTAGGGCACGGTCACGCAGCGCCTTTAGCCCAAACTGGCCACGCCGTTGCAGCTCGCTAAAGCCGGGAAGCGACAGCGCTTCGGGGTTATCTAGAAGGTTGTGTGGCAGGAATATCGGCATCATGCGGCGGCACTCCCGCGCGCAGCGATCCGCGAGCGCACCCATTGCTGTACTTCGCCCAACACCCACGCCACCGGGGCACCACGGGCGGTGCTGTCACTCAACTTCACCGGCAACGGAAAACCGCTTTCTGGCTGGCGCATCAGCTTGTAAATGGTGGGGCGGGCAAGTCCAACGATGGCTTGCACTTCGGGCATGCGAATCAGGGTGGTGGCTGGATCAAGCTGGCCAACAGGTGCCGCGGGCGGTTTGATTGGGCTCACGGTCGCAGCGCTCATACTTCACCACCTTGCCGCTTGCCGGCCTCCAGCCAGGCCATAACATCGGCTTTACGGTAACGAACACGCGAGCCGCATTTAATCCATGCAGGGCCACCCCAGCGCCTGGCGCGCCAGCCGGCGAGCGTGCGGGGCGACATACCGAGAAAATCGGCAACTTGCCCAGTGGTTAATAGATCGGTGTGGGCAGCGCCAAGGGCCGGATGATGGCCTTGGCTGAGCGCTAGCGCGCGGGCGGTGCGGTGGCAGGTGTTCATAGCTGTTTACCTGTACTGGTTTAGACAGGTCGCAAGCTACGGACGCCAAGGGACACCAACTAACAGTTATGTCCCTGTTTTTATATTGGTACGCCCCCGGCGCGCATGATCCTTCTGAGTTGTTTGGTAGACAGCTTTTCGCCGCCCGGCGTGGCTTCTGCCGTTGCGGTTCCGTGCACCTTGGCCACTACATCCTTGGCTGGCGTGCCGCCACTAAGTAATCGCAGTGCAGCCGCGCAAATGCGTTTATCACGGGCCTTAACATCATTGGCTTTAACTTCAGCGGATTGCCGGCCAGGCTTATTTACAGCATCGGCCATTTGTAAGTATTGGCGCGCCTCGCTTAGCAGTTTCGCCACACCTACGCGCGCCTCAGTCTCAGCGTGTGCGCCTTCCTGTCGAAGGTCATCAACCAGGTTGGCAAACTCGGTAGGTGCGTCCGCAGCGATTGATTTAACCAAGCCAGGACGATGGGCGTACAAGTCCGCATCGAAGTCAGCAAACCAGCGCGCCAGCACCTCAAGCGCACGGCAGGCGTGATGCAGTGAAAAGGCCGCAGCGTATTGCGCGCCCGTAATTTTCACAGACGCGCTGTAGCCAATACTCAGGCGTACGGACTCAGCAAGGTCGCCATATCGCTGGAATCGCTGCCTTATGTTGTAGGCGTGCCGTCGCACATCGGCCACCGCCTCAATAGCAACGGGCAACCATTCCCCGTTGCTGCTCTTCTGCCTTTGCCAGCGCTCACGCCCCTGGTGTAACAGCGACAGGGCATCGTCGATAAGGTCAGCGGCATCATCGAACGCACCGAACAAAACGAACTGCTCCAGGTGCTCGACAATCTCCCAGTCTTCAATCTCTAGCGGCGATCCAATATAGAGCCGGCTCATTACTCCCCCCGGCCCCATAGCGGCACAGCCGAACCCGCGCCGGCTTGCGCTGGTGTACGGCAGGCGACACCAAAAACAGAGCGGCCAGCAGGCAGGGACGGGGGCGGTGTAAGCCGAAACAGCGGTTTTTCATTACACCATCGGTGTAGTTTTGCGTTGGTGTATGCGGCTTTATGCAATTGTGTAATGTGGCTGCAACCCCCGCTAATGCTGGCCTGTAGGCTTTTAATTACACCAATTACACAAGTTACACCGGAATTTTGGGGGGGGCGGGTTTGCATGCCTAAACCGCCTTGCCGAAGTTGCCCGCCACCACGTTGCCAGCGGCTAGTTTGTCCAGGTGATCGGCATACCATTGGAGCATGGTGGTGCGTTGTTCCAGGTACTGGGCTTTGTTGTAAATGCCGCGCACACCGGGTGCCTTGTGACTCAACTGGGCTTCGATATGGTCAGCGGTAAAACCATGCTCGTTGAGTATGGTGCTGGCGATATGGCGGAAACCGTGGCCAGTCTGCCGGCCCTCATAACCGAGGCGGCGCAGGGCCATTAGAAACACGGTATCGCTTCGGGGTTTGGTGCGGTCACTGCGGCCAGGGAACAGCAGGGCATAGGCTCCAGTGATCGGGCGCAGTTCTTCCAGCAGGGCAATGGCTTGGCGGCAGAGTGGCACCAGGTGTTCGCGGCCCTTCTTGCGGCCTTTGCGTTCTACCGGGATCGTCCACAGCTTCTTGGTAAAGTCGAACTCTGACCACTGGGCTTCCCGTAGCTCACTGGGGCGGACGGCCAGCAGGGTTAGCAGGCGCAAACCTAGCTGAACATCCTTGGCGTGTGGGTATGACTGAATGGCGCGGAGTAGGGCGGGCAGTTCATCAGCCGAGACGTGGGCGTAGTTCTCGGCCTTACCGGCTGACAGGAACTTATGCACGCCGTCCAATGGGTTGTTCACTGCACGGCCTGTCACACGGGCCAGGTCGTACACGTCCTTGCAGTAGGCGCGTACCCGGCTCATCTGCTCCAGAATGCCTTGCTGCTCCATACCGCGCAGCAGCTCCATCCACTCCATAGACAATATGCCGGTGTACGGGCGCTTGCCGAAGGTGGGGAACACATGGCGTTCAAGTGCACCCATCACCCGCTTGGCGGTGCCAGCGTCCCAGCTGTTGAGGCGAGAGGCATACCACTCCCGTGCCAGGTGCTCAAAGGTGTTATCAGCTGCTGCCTGTTCTTCAGCCTTGCGGGCTTGCTTGCTGGCGAGCGGGTTTTTCCCCTCAGAGGCATCGGCCCTCAGGTCGGCAGCCTTTTGCCTGGCCAGTGAACCACTCACTTCGGGGTAGCCACCCAGGCCAAGCCATGACCACTTGCCGTCTGGCTTCTTGTAGCGCAGTTCCCATGACTTGTTGCCGTTGGGCTTCACCCGGAAATACAGGCCCGCGCCGTCAAGTTCACGGTAGGCCGTGGCCTCAGGCTCTAGGCCGGCAAGGGTGGTATCAGCCAGGGGGCGGCGTTTGATCTCTGAACGCTTCATTTTTGTGTATGCCCTCAGTTCAACTTTTGTTGAAGCATACACAGGGGCATACACGGTGGGAAGGTATAGGGGTAGACAGAGGTGAACAGCCAGATACAAGAAAGCCCGCACTAGGCGGGCTTCTTGGGCTGTTTAGTAGACTGTCAGAGACAGCTATAAACAGGTGTTTGGTGGCTACGCAGGGACTTGAACCCCGGACCCCAGCATTATGAATGCTATGCTCTAACCAGCTGAGCTACGTAGCCGAGTGGCGCGCATTATTCGCGTCTTGCGGGGTTGTGTCAACCCTTGGTTATTAAATTTTATGCGTACGATCAAATGCTTAGGGGGAAACGATAGCTGACGGTTGAATCAAGCGGGTTGACTGGCCGTAAATAACAAAAAAGCACCTCAGGTGCTTTTTTGTTTTGGCGCTTAGCTGGGGTGGGTCGCTACGTTAGCCCGTGCTGTGTGCAGTTTTTTGTAGCTGTCGATAAGGCGCTGGTGCCGGTCGAGGCCTTCCAGCTTGATGCTGGTAGGCGTTAGGCCGAAGAAGCGTACGCTGCCGTTCACTGAGCCTATGGCGGCGTCCATTCGCGCGTTGCCAAACATGCGGCGGAAACTGGCCTCGTAGTCGCCGAGCTCTAGATCGTCATCCAGCTGCACTTCGAGCACCGCGTTGACGGCTTGATAAAACAAGCCGCGCTCGACGGTGTTGTCGTTGTACTGCAAGAACATTTCTACCCGCTCTTTTGCTTCGTCGAAACTTTGCAAGGCGAGATAGATCAGCAGCTTCAGTTCGAGAATCGTCAGCTGACCCCAGGCGGTGTTGTCGTCAAATTCGATGCCGATTAGCGTAGTGATGTCGGTGTAGTCATCCAGTTCGCTGTCTTCTAGGCGCTTGACCAGTGCTTTGAGCTCAGGCTTACCCAAACTGTGCAGGTTCAGAATGTCTTCACGGAAAAACAGCGCTTTGTTGGTGTTGTCCCAGATCAAGTCATCCACTGGATAAATTTCTGAGTAGCCCGGCACCAGAATGCGGCAGGCCGGCGCGCCGAGGTGTTCATACACGGCCATGTAGGCTTCTTTGCCCATGTCTTCAAGAATGGCGAATAGCGCCGCGGCTTCTTCGGCATTGGAATGCTCACCTTGGCCGGAGAAGTCCCACTCAACAAAAGCGTAATCGGGTTTGGCACTGAAAAACCGCCACGAGACGACGCCGCTTGAATCAATAAAGTGCTCCACCGCGTTGTTGGGCTCAGTCACCGCATGGCTGTCAAAGGTGGGCTGAGGCAAGTCATTCAAGCCCTCAAAGCTACGGCCCTGCAGCAGCTCAGTAAGGCTGCGCTCCAGTGCCACTTCAAAGCGTGGATGCGCGCCGAATGAGGCGAAGACGCCGCCGGTGCGTGGGTTCATCAAGGTGACGCACATAACCGGGAATTCGCCGCCCAGCGAAGCGTCTTTCACCAGTACTGGAAAGCCCTGTTCTTCCAAGCCTTGAATACCGGCCAGAATGCCAGGGTATTTCGCCAATACGTCGTCCGGTACATCGGGCAGGGCGATTTCACCTTCTAGGATTTCGCGTTTCACCGCGCGTTCAAAAATTTCCGACAAGCATTGCACCTGGGCTTCGGCCAGGGTGTTGCCGGCGCTCATGCCGTTGCTCAGGAATAGGTTTTCGATCAGGTTGGAAGGGAAGTACACCACCTCGCAGTCTGATTGGCGCACGTAGGGCAGCGAGCAGATACCGCGTTCGATGTTGCCGGAATTGGTGTCGTACAGGTGCGAGCCACGCAACTCGCCGTCGGCGTTGTAAATCGCCAGGCAGTGCTCGTCGAGTATTTCTGCGGGCAGTGCATCTTTAGGGCCGGGCTGGAACCAGCGCTCGTTTGGATAGTGCACAAACGCCGCGTTGGCGATGTCTTCGCCCCAGAACTGGTCGTTATAGAAGAAATTACAATTGAGTCGCTCGATAAACTCGCCGAGCGCCGATGCCAGTGCGCCTTCTTTGGTCGTTCCCTTGCCGTTGGTAAAACACATCGGCGAGTGCGCGTCGCGGATATGCAGCGACCACACGTTAGGGACGATATTGCGCCATGAGGCGATTTCGATCTTCATGCCCAAGCCGGCCAAAATTGCCGACATGTTGGCGATGGTTTGTTCCAATGGCAGGTCTTTGCCGGTGATGTAGGTGCTGGCGGCTGAGGTGGAATCCAGCATCAACAGTGCCTGGGCATTGGCGTCTAGGTTTTCCACCTCCTCAATCACGAACTTCGGCCCGGTTTGCACCACCTTTTTCACTGTGCAGCGGTCGATGGAGCGCAAGATTCCCTGGCGATCTTTGGCCGAGATATCCGCCGGTAACTCGACCTGAATTTTAAAAATCTGGTTGTAGCGGTTTTCCGGGTCAACAATGTTGTTCTGTGACAGGCGGATGTTGTCGGTCGGAATATTGCGCGTATCGCAGTACAGCTTTACAAAGTAGGCCGCGCATAAGGCCGACGAGGCCAGAAAGTAATCGAACGGGCCGGGCGCCGAGCCATCACCCTTGTAACGGATAGGTTGATCGGCGACCACCGTGAAGTCATCGAACTTGGCTTCAAGTCGAAGGTTGTCGAGGAACTTAACCTTAATTTCCATGCGGGATTACCATCATAACGAGCTAAAAAATTTGGCCGTCATTATCTGGTTTTTCTTCCTTGGAAGTCTTGTGCTTCTGCCAATGCCCGCCAACTGGTCGTGCGCCGATTCTTTTCCGCCCTGCGGCTTTATGGGGCTGTTGGGCGAACTCAGCAAGGTATGGCTGTACGTCGCGACGTTGGGCTGCTTAGAGGTTAATTACAGGATTATTCCAGCGCAGCCAGGGAGCCTGAGCGCACAGTTGCCGCGCAGGGCGTATTTTCTGAGGGGCGCTTGGCTTTGTGGCAGTGGGGGCGCTGTTGCAAAGGCAGGCGGATGACCGTGGGCGTCGCAACACGGCTTTTGATTTCCCTAAAATCTACGACAGGGGCGCTCAATTGCTGAGCGCCCCTTAACTCAGAAAAATCAAACGTTGAAGCGGAAGTGCATCACGTCACCGTCTTTGACGATGTAGTCCTTGCCTTCTAGGCGCCATTTGCCGGCTTCTTTTGCACCGGCTTCACCTTTGTATTGGATGAAGTCGTTGTAGGCGATAACTTCGGCGCGGATAAAGCCTTTTTCAAAGTCAGTGTGGATCACGCCAGCAGCCTGTGGCGCGGTGGCGCCGACTTTGACGGTCCAGGCGCGGACTTCTTCGACGCCAGCGGTGAAGTAGGTTTGCAGGTGGAGCATTTCGTAGCCGGCGCGGATAACGCGGTTCAGGCCCGGTTCTTCGAGGCCGAGGGCTTCGAGGAACATGTCTTTCTCTTCACCGTCGTCGAGCTCGGCGATTTCCGCTTCGATCTTGTTGCACACCGGCACCACAATCGCGCCTTCTTCGTCGGCAATAGCGCGCACGACGTCGAGCAGTGGGTTGTTCTCAAAGCCGTCTTCGGCGACGTTGGCGATGTACATCACCGGCTTGGTGGTAAGCAGGTGGAAGCCACGGATCACCGCTTTTTCGTCCGAACTCATGTTCTTCATCAGGCTGCGTGCAGGCTTGGCTTCGGTGAAGTGGTTGATCAGCTGTTCCAGCAGGCCTTTTTGCACAACAGCGTCTTTGTCGCCGCCCTTGGCGTTGCGGGTGACTTTCTGCAGTTGCTTCTCGCAGCTGTCGAGGTCGGCAAAGATCAGTTCCAAGTCGATGATCTCGATGTCGCGCTTGGGGTCGACGCTGTTGGCGACGTGAATGACGTTGTCGTCTTCGAAGCAGCGCACCACGTGAGCGATGGCATCGGTTTCGCGGATGTTGGCGAGGAACTTGTTACCCAGGCCTTCACCTTTCGACGCGCCCGCAACCAGGCCGGCGATATCGACGAATTCCATGGTGGTCGGCAGGATGCGTTTGGGGTTTACGATGGCTGCCAGCGCGGCAAGGCGTGGGTCAGGCATCGCAACGATGCCGCTGTTCGGTTCGATGGTACAGAACGGAAAGTTCTCGGCCGCAATACCGGATTTGGTGAGGGCGTTGAACAGGGTGGACTTGCCGACGTTGGGCAGGCCGACGATGCCGCAGTTGAATCCCATGGTGTGTCCCTCGCGCGAATGGCGGTAAAGAGTTAAGAAGTGGCTTTCTGGCTATGCAGCTTGTGCATCGCCTTGCTCCAGTCGCCTGCGAGTATTTCTGGCAGGACGCCTAAGGCGAAATCAATGCTGGTGTCCAATAGATCCTGTTCGCTGCGGGGTGCGCGGCCCAGGACAAAGTTGGAAACCATGCTGCTGTGCCCCGGATGGCCGATGCCAAGCCGTAGGCGGTAAAAATTATTCTGATTGCCGAGCTGGGCGATGATGTCGCGCAGTCCGTTATGCCCGCCGTGCCCGCCACCCTGTTTGAGTTTGGCGACGCCTGGCGGCATGTCGAGTTCGTCGTGGGCCACCAGAATAGCTTCCGGCGCGATGCGGAAGAAATTCGCCAATGCCGCGACGGCCTGGCCGCTACGGTTCATGAAGGTGGTGGGGATTAGCAGGCGAACATCGCGGCCCTGATGGCTGAACTTGCCCACCAAGCCAAAATATTTTTTGTCGAGACTTAGGTTGATGCGCTGGCTGTCAGCCAGGCGCTCAACGAAAAGGGCCCCTGCATTATGCCGGGTCTGGTCGTATTCGGGGCCGGGGTTACCCAGGCCAACGATCAGTTGTACGGCAGTCATGTCAGGAGCCCTTTTGTGGAAATAGCTCTGCAGAGTCGCCTGCAGAGCTGGTTTCCGACGCGGTGAGGTTTACTCGGCAGCGTCTTCGTCTTTAGCAACGCGCGAGGCGTGGATGTTAGCCACGGCCAGGTCGTTACCGTGAGCCAATGCAACCAGCTCAACGCCTTTCGGCAGTTTCAGGTCGGTCAAGTGAACGATCTGACCCACTTCAACGGCAGCCATGTCGACTTCGATGAATTCAGGCAGGTCTTTCGGCAGGCAGGAAACTTCTACTTCAGCCAGGACGTGGGAAACTTCGCCACCTTGCTGCTTCACACCAACCGAGGTTTCCTGGTTGAGGAAGTGCAGGGGAACGATAGCGGTCAGTTTCTGGCCAGCGACTACGCGAACGAAGTCAGCGTGCAGCACATAGCCTTTGGCTGGATGGCGCTGCAGGGCTTTGATGATTACGCTTTCGTTGCTACCGGCAACGTTCAGGCTCAGCACGTGGCTGTAGGCTGCGTCGTTTTCCAGCAGTTTGGCGAAATCTTTGGCCAGCAGGCTGATCGATTGTGGTGCTTTGTCGCCACCGTAAATTACGGCAGGAACCATGGCAACGTTACGACGCAGGCGGCGGCTCGCACCTTTCCCCAGGTCGGAACGCACTTCAGCATTCAGAGTAAATTCAGCAGTCATTTCACTTCTCCAAAATAACCAAACCGTCCGTTACGCTTGCGACCAGCGACGGGACGGTTGGTTGAAAAGCCCTGCCATTAGGGCTGGGCGTTTGCGTTCAGGGCGTGTGCCGAATTAACGGAACATCGCGCTGATCGATTCTTCATTGCTGATGCGGCGTACCGCTTCAGCGACTACCGGGGCGATATCCAGTTGGCGAATTCGCGTACAGGATTGCGCAGCAGCAGACAGCGGGATGGTGTTAGTTACCACCAGCTCGTCGAGTACAGATTTTTCAATATTTTCGATCGCGCGGCCAGACAACACAGCGTGCGTGGCGTAAGCGAAGACTTTGGAGGCGCCGTGCTCTTTAAGAGCCTTGGCTGCATGGCACAGCGTGCCAGCGGTATCCACCATGTCATCGACCAGGATGCACGTGCGGCCTTCAACATCACCGATGATGTGCATCACTTCGGAGTGGTTGGCCTTCTCGCGGCGTTTGTCGATGATGCCCAGATCAACGCCCAGCGATTTGGCCACAGCGCGTGCACGCACAACGCCGCCGATGTCTGGGGAGACGATCATCAGGTTTTCGAAACGCTGGTCTTCGATGTCATCCACCAGTACGGGGGAGCCGTAGATGTTATCTACCGGAATATCGAAAAAGCCTTGGATTTGATCGGCGTGCAGGTCGACAGTCAAAACCCGGTCGATGCCTACAACGGTGAGCATGTCAGCCACAACTTTGGCGCTAATAGCCACGCGAGCGGAGCGCGGACGGCGATCCTGGCGGGCATAGCCAAAGTAGGGGATAACAGCAGTAATTCGAGTCGCTGAGGAGCGGCGGAAGGCGTCTGCCATCACGACCAGTTCCATCAGGTTGTCATTGGTTGGCGCGCACGTCGGTTGAATCAGGAAAACGTCTTTACCGCGGACATTTTCGTTGATTTCAATCATGATCTCGCCGTCGGAAAACTTACCGACAGAAGCATCACCGAGGGGAATGTGCAGCTGACGTACGATACGTCGCGCCAGATCGGGGTTAGCGTTCCCCGTAAAGACCATCATCTTGGACACGCGCAGTACCTGCCGGCTGAGGGTATACCTGGATGAGTACAGAAAATGGCAGGGGCGGCTGGATTCGAACCAACGCATGCCAGGATCAAAACCTGGTGCCTTACCGCTTGGCGACGCCCCTGTATCTTGTGTAACCGAGTGCATTGAGTTGTTTGCCCGTCATGTGACGGAATGGCAGGGGCGGCTGGATTCGAACCAACGCATGCCAGGATCAAAACCTGGTGCCTTACCGCTTGGCGACGCCCCTACATACAACCCGTTGCTTTTACAACTTACAGCGTAGATTCACTTCTTGACCAATCTTTCAAGCTTGCGGTGCAACATCGAGATGTTACGCCCCTGTGCAATAAAGCTTGGCAAAGTGCCTGGAAGTTGGCGGGCGACTTTATCAGCATCGTCCTCGTTTGGGAAGCTCCCAAACACACAAGCTCCAGTTCCGGTTAATTTCGCTTGAACAAATTTGTTTAGCAAAATCAAAGCATTACGTACTTCTGGGTAACGCTTCTGAACCACCGGTAGGCAGTCATTGTGACCACCCCCCTCAAGAAGGCTGCGAACTTTAATGGGCGGAGTATCCCGTGTCAACTCAGGGTCAGAGAAAATTTCTACTGTACTGACAAGTACTTGCGGAATCGCCACAAGAAACCAGGGTTCGCTCAGGGTGACCGGCTGGAGTTTTTCGCCAACACCTTCAGCAAAAGCTGCATGGCCACGCACGAATACCGGGACGTCGGCACCCAGGCTCAGGCCCATGCTGGCGAGTTGATCTTCGCTGCAGTTCAGTTGCCAGAGGTGGTTGAGGCCCAGCAGGGTGGTGGCGGCATCCGAGCTGCCACCGCCAATGCCACCGCCCATAGGCAGGCGTTTGTCCAGCCAGATGTCCGCGCCCAGTGTGCAGCCCGCCTGCTGTTGCAGCAGGCGCGCAGCGCGCACGATCAAGTTGCTGTCGTGAGGCACGCCGTCGATAGGTGTGTGCAGGTGAATTTGGCCGTCGGTGCGCAGGGCAAAGCCGAGGTCATCGCCGAAGTCGAGAAACTGAAACAGGGTTTGCAGTTCGTGATAACCATCGGCGCGGCGGCCGAGGATATGCAACATCAGGTTGAGCTTGGCCGGTGCCGGCAGAATTAACTCTGCAGCGGCGGGAATGGCTGAGTTGCTCATTGGCCCAACTGGCGCGGTTGCCAGTCCTTGATTACCAGGGTGACCTGTAGATCAAAGCCGCTGAGCTTGATGCGCTCAGGTAGCCAGTAGCCATTTTGTTCGGCATAGCTCAGGTATTCGACCTTCCAGCCATCCTGGCTTAGCTGCGCGAGGTGGCTTTGGCTGTCGAGGGTTAAGCGGCTTTTGCTGTTGGGGGAGGGCAGGCCGCGAATCCACCAAAGCAGGTGTGATACCGGCAGGTTCAGCCCCAGTTGGTCTTGCAGCAGTTGTTCTGGGGACTCGGCTTGGTAGCGGCCTTGATTGGCGACTTCGAGCAAAATCGCGCCGGGTCGACCGGTTAGGCGTGCTGCGCCGCGCCCGAGCGGGCCGGACAGGCGAATGTCGGAGTAATCCTGGCGCTGCAGCCAGAACAGGGTGCCGCTGCCAGAGTCTTTCGGCGCGCGGATGCCCACTTTACCGCTGATCTGCCAGGCATCCATGCTGCTGATCTGCTGTTTGTGCGCCTGCCAGCGTTGTGCATCGCCCTGGCCTTCAAGGGCTTCGCGGGAGGTCAAGCCGGCGCAGCCGGCGAGTAGGGTGATCAGGCTGAAGACGATCAGCTGGCGCGCAAGCATCAAGGTTTCTCTGCTCCGGTCAGGCGCAGCAGGGTGCTGCGCAGAATTTCACTGTCGGGTTGTTGCTTTAATGCCTCACGCCAAATGGCCCGGGCCTCGTCCTGTTTGCCTTGGGCCCACAGCACTTCGCCCAGGTGGGCAGCCACTTCATGGTCGGGGAACTGCTGCAGAGCCAGGCGCAGCAGGCGTTCTGCTTCGTCCAGGTTGCCCAGGCGGTAATTTATCCAGCCGAGGCTATCTAGCACAGCAGGGTCCTGCGGGTTGAGTTGATGCGCTTGTTCAATCAACTGCTTGGCTTCGTCGTAACGCGTGGTGCGGTCAGCCAGGGTGTAGCCGAGGGCATTGAGGGCCATGGCGTTATCCGGCTCGCGCTCAAGAATAAAGCGCAGGTCTTGTTCCAGTAGGGCCAGGTCGTCGCGCTTTTCCGCCAGCATGGCGCGGGTGTAGAGCAGATTGAGGTCTTCCGGAAATTGCTCCAGTGCTTGCTCCATCAGCTGCCAGGCGCGTTCGGTATCTTGCTGCTTGGACCAGGCCTCAGCCTCAATTAAATACAGCTGGATGGCATAGTCCGGTTGGGCTTCACGGGCTTGGCGCAGGCGTTCAGAGGCTTCCTCACCGCGCTGCTGCTTGAAGAGCAGGTCGCTTTGTCGGGCCTGGGCGGGCAGGTAGTCGTTGCCAGGACCGACCAAGGCGTACTCGATCAGGGCGCTGGAGGTGTCGTTGAGTTCTTCATAGGCGCGCGCCAAGTTGTAATGCGCCGCATCTGTGTGGCTGCCGCGTTCGACCAGTTCTTCCAGATAAACAATCGCCTCTCTCCAGGCTTCTGCTTCCAGGCAGACCAGCGCCAGAGAAAACCTTAAGTCGTCGTCATTGGGGTTTTGCTGCAGCAGTGAGGAAAACTCGCTGCGGGCATCGTCCAAGCGGTCTTCGGCTACCAACAGACGGGCGTAAGTCAGGCGCAGGCGTTTGTCGTCTGGGTGCAGCTTGATGGCTTTTTCCAGCAGCGGCAGGGCCTTGTCGTTACGCTCCAGGCTTTGCAGTAAGCGTGCTTGCAGCAGAACCGAAGCGATAGGGCGGGTCTTACTGGGTTGTTGCTCCAGCAGTTCCAGCGCCTCTTCTGGGCGGCCGTCCTGTTGCAGCAACAGGGCTTTGCCAAATTGCAGCTGGTTGTTGTCGGGGTATTTCGCTTGCAGGCGATCGAAGCTCTGCAGCAGGCCGGCGCGGGTGTCCGGGTCGGTTTCGGCGGCGGACAGCGCGAGGAAGTCGAAGTGGGTATCGCCTTGACGCTGCAGGACCTGCTCCATGTAAGTCATGGATTCGTCGTAGCGCCCGGCGCGTGCCAGTTGCACGGCGGCAGCGCGTTGGGCGTCGATATTCTCGGGCGCGGTCTTGGCCCAGAGCAAGCTGGTTTCCAGGGCGGGCTGTTCAGCCCCCAGGTATTCGGCGATACGAAAACCGCGCTCGGCGACGCCGGCATCCTGGGTGGCATTGGCCTGCTCGACATAGTTTTCCAGGGCAATGTCGAAGCGGTTGCGCTGGCCAGCCAGTTCAGCAATCAGTAGCGAGAGCAAGGTTTCTTCGCTAAAGGCGCGATAAACCTGCGGCTGAGCGGCAGCGGCAACAACGGCGGGGTCTTCCACGGGCGGTGTGCCGTCCGGGGTAGAAGGGGCAAAGATCTGGCAGCCACTTAGTAAAGCGGTGGCAGTCAGCAACGCAAAGGATCTGTTCATAAGAAGAGTATGTGGCCAACCTGCGGTTTGGGCATCATGACACAAGCGTTCGGGCAAGCCCATGGGCTGCCATGATCCTGAGTGAGTCGAATAAACCTGACTATTGGGACAATAGTTAGCAGTGGTTGTTCTCGCTTTGCTGAAGTAGGACAATTGCCGGCTTCCACTCCCAGTCAGCGATCGTGCATGGCCTTTATTGCCCTTGGTATCAACCACAAGACCGCCTCGGTGGACGTCCGCGAACGCGTGGCGTTCACTCCCGAGCAGTTGGTTGAGGCCCTGCGTCTGCTGTGTCACAACACCTCCAGCCGGGAAGCGGCGATCCTGTCGACCTGTAATCGCAGTGAGTTGTACCTGGAGCAGGACGAGCTGGCCGCTGACGAAGTGCTGCAATGGCTGGCTGATTATCACCATCTTAGTTTTGACGAGCTGCGCGCTTGCGCCTATGTCCATGCGGATGACGAAGCGGTGCGGCACATGATGCGCGTGGCGTCGGGGCTGGACTCCATGGTTCTGGGCGAGCCGCAGATTCTTGGTCAGATGAAGTCCGCGTTTGCTGTCGCCCGTGAGGCCGGTACGCTCGGCCCACGGCTTGGGCGCTTGTTTCAGGCCACTTTCAGCACCGCAAAAACAGTGCGTACCGATACGGCCATCGGTGAAAACCCGGTATCGGTCGCGTTTGCCGCCGTCAGCCTGGCCAAGCAGATTTTCAGCAACCTGAACCGCAGCCAGGCGCTGCTGATTGGTGCCGGTGAGACCATCAGCCTGGTCGCTCGCCATCTGCACGACCAAGGCATCAAGCGTATTGTCGTGGCCAACCGCACGCTTGAGCGCGCCAGCAGCCTGGCCGAACAGTTCGGCGCGCACGCGGTGTTGCTTTCGGAAATCCCGGATGAGCTGGTCAACAGCGATATCGTGATCAGCTCCACCGCCAGCCAGTTGCCGATCCTCGGTAAGGGGGCTGTCGAGCGGGCGCTGAAACAACGCAAGCACAAGCCGATTTTTATGGTCGACATTGCCGTGCCGCGCGATATTGAGCCGGAAGTTGGCGAGCTGGATGACGTCTACCTGTACACCGTCGATGACCTGCACGAGGTGATTGCGGAAAACCTCAAAAGCCGCCAAGGCGCGGCGCAAGCTGCCGAGGAACTGGTCAGCGTTGGTGCTCAGGACTTTATGCAGCGCCTGCGCGAGTTGGCAGCGGTGGATGTGCTCAAGGCCTATCGTCAGCAGGCTGAGCGCTTACGTGATGAAGAGCTAAACAAGGCCCTGCGTCTGCTCGGTAAAGGCACCTCGGCTGAGGACGTATTGACGCAATTGGCCCGTGGCCTGACCAACAAACTGCTGCATGCGCCCAGTGTGCAGCTGAAAAAATTCTCTGCTGACGGCCGCGTTGACGCGCTGGGCGTGGCCCAAGAACTGTTTGCCCTCGACGAGGGTGCGCTGCCTGCTTCTGTCCATAGCAGTTCGGCACATAAATAAAGGTCTGCAATGAAAGCGTCACTGATCAATAAACTCGACCTGTTGCAGGATCGTTTCGAAGAGTTGACTGCGCTGCTCGGCGATGCCGAAGTGATCAGCAATCAGCCGCAGTTTCGCGCCTATTCCAAGGAATACGCCGAAATTGAGCCGGTTTATCAGGCGTTTAGTGCGTTCCGTAAAGTGCAGAGTGATCTTGAGAGCGCCCAGGCGTTGCTCAAAGACAGCGACCCGGACATGCGCGAAATGGCCGAGGAAGAAGTCGCCGAAGCTAAAGCACAGCTGATTGAGCTGGAGGCCACGCTGCAACGCATGCTGTTGCCCAAAGACCCGAATGACGGCCGTAACGTGTTCCTCGAAGTGCGCGCCGGCACCGGTGGCGACGAGGCAGCGATCTTCTCTGGCGACCTGTTCCGTATGTACTCGCGTTATGCCGAGAAGCAGGGCTGGCGTGTGGAAGTGCTGTCGGCCAGCGAAGGCGAGCATGGCGGCTACAAAGAGGTCATTGCCCGGGTCGAGGGCGACAACGTTTACGGCAAGCTCAAATTCGAGTCCGGCGCCCACCGCGTGCAGCGCGTGCCGGAAACCGAATCCCAAGGCCGTATCCACACCTCGGCGTGCACCGTCGCCGTGCTGCCCGAGCCGGATGAGCAGATGGCCATCGACATCAACCCAGCCGATCTGCGTGTGGACACCTACCGCAGCTCCGGTGCCGGCGGCCAGCACGTTAACACCACGGATTCAGCGATCCGCATCACTCACATTCCCACCGGCACCGTGGTGGAATGTCAGGAAGAACGTTCGCAGCACAAGAACCGCGCCAAGGCCATGGCCTGGCTCGCGGCGAAGCTCAAAGACCAGCAGGAAGCTGCCGCGCACAAGGAAATTTCCGACTCGCGCAAACTGCTGGTGGGCTCCGGTGACCGCTCCGAGCGCATCCGTACTTACAACTTCCCGCAAGGGCGGGTAACCGATCACCGCATCAACCTGACCTTGTATTCGCTCAACGAAGTAATTGCTGGCGGCGTTGAGGCGATCATCGAGCCGCTGCTGGTCGAATACCAAGCCGATCAGCTGGCCGCGCTGGGCGATTGATGCGCCTGTTCGCGTAGCCCGGATGCAATCCGGAAGCGACCGTTGAAGCATGTCCCGGATGCATCCGGGCTACGGAATAAATGCCATGGCCACCATTGAATCTCTGCTCAACGCTGTCGCACTGCCCGACTCGCCCACTCCGTGGCTGGACGCAGAGCTGTTGCTTGCGGACGTTTTGGGTAAACCGCGCAGTTACCTGCACACCTGGCCGGAGCGCGAACTTGAGACCGAGCAGCTTGAGCGTTATCAGGCCGCAATCGTTCGGAGACAGGCCGGTGAGCCGGTGGCCTATATCCTTGGCCAGCAGGGCTTCTGGAGTTTGGAGCTGGAAGTCGCCGCGCATACCCTGATTCCGCGCCCGGACACCGAGTTGCTGGTGGAAACGGCTCTGGCGCTTCTGCCGGCCACACCTGCCGCGTCGCTTGATCTGGGCACCGGCACCGGCGCGATTGCCCTGGCTTTGGCCAGCGAGCGTCCGGCCTGGCGGCTGACTGGTGTGGACCGCGTGCCGGAGGCGGTGGCCTTGGCCGAACGCAATCGCGCACGGCTCAATCTGAACAACGCCAGCTTTATTGCAAGCCACTGGTTTAGCGCTCTGGCCGGGCAGCGTTATCAGCTAATCGTCAGCAACCCGCCGTATATCGCCGCCGATGACCGTCATCTGGCCGAAGGTGATGTGCGCTTCGAGCCGAGCAGCGCGCTGGTGGCGGGCGCGGATGGGCTGGACGATATTCGCCTGATCATTACCCAGGCACCGGAGTATCTTGACGCGGGCGGCTGGCTGCTGCTGGAGCATGGCTTTGATCAGGCGGCGGCGGTGCGTAAGCTGCTCAGCGCGCGTGGCTTTAGCGCAGTAGAAAGCCGGCGTGACCTGGGCGGCCATGAGCGCATCAGTCTGGGACGCTTCGATAATGAGTGATGCCATGAGTGCGCAGGACATGCTGAACGATGAGGAGCTGCTGCGCTACAGCCGGCAGATCCTCCTGCAACAGATCGATATTGCCGGCCAGCTGCGCCTGAAACACAGCCGCGCGCTGATCATCGGCCTTGGCGGCTTGGGCTCGCCGGTGGCGCTGTATCTGGCTGCTGCTGGGGTCGGTGAGTTGCACCTGGCGGATTTCGATACAGTCGACCTGACCAATCTGCAGCGGCAGATTATCCACGACACCGCCAGTATTGGCCTGAGCAAGATCGATTCAGCCAGTCAGCGGTTGTTGGCGCTTAACCCTGAGCTGCGCTTGCATACACATCCCCACGGGCTGGACAGCGATTCCCTGGCTGCAGCCATCGCAGCGGTGAACCTGGTGTTGGACTGCTCGGATAACTTCAGCACCCGCGAGGCGGTCAATGCGGCCTGCGTGGCTGCCAAAGTGCCGCTGGTGAGCGGCGCGGCGATTCGCCTGGAAGGCCAGCTCTCGGTATTCGACCCGCGGCGTGACGACAGCCCGTGCTACCACTGCCTCTATGGTCATGGCAGCGAAGCCGAGCTGACCTGCAGCGAAGCGGGTGTGGTTGGTCCGCTGGTGGGCTTGGTCGGTAGTTTGCAGGCGCTGGAGGCGCTGAAGCTGTTGGCGCAATTTGGCGAACCGCTGGTAGGGCGCCTGCTATTGATCGATGCGCTCGGTAGCCGTTTCCGTGAGCTGCGGGTTAAGCGTGATCCGGGCTGTAGCGTGTGTGGAGTGGCCAGCGGTGAGTAACGCGCCGATTGGCGTATTTGATTCCGGCGTTGGGGGCTTGTCGGTGCTGCGTGAGATTCGCGCGCTGCTGCCCAATGAGTCGCTGCTGTATGTCGCCGACAGCGGCCATGTGCCCTACGGCGAGAAGAGCCCGGAATTTATTCGCGAGCGCTGCCGGGTGTTGGCCGAGTTTCTTCTCGCCCAGGGCGCCAAGGCACTGGTGCTGGCCTGCAATACCGCCACGGTGGCGGGAGTGGCCGAGTTGCGTGAGTTGTATCCACAGCTGCCATTGGTGGGCATGGAGCCGGCGGTCAAACCTGCTGCAGCCGCCACGCAGAGCGGCGTGGTGGGAGTGTTGGCCACCACCGGCACGCTAAAAAGTGCCAAGTTCGCCGCCTTGCTCGACCGTTTTGCAAACGATGTGCGGGTGATTACTCAGCCTTGTCCCGGGTTGGTTGAGCGTATCGAGGCTGGTGAATTGGACAGCACCGCCACCCGAGACCTGCTGCAAGGTTTTGTTGCGCCGCTATTGGCTGAGGGCTGCGACACGTTGATTCTCGGCTGCACCCATTACCCCTTCATCAAGCCGCTGCTGCGCACCTTGTTGCCTGAGTCGGTCAGCTTGATTGATACGGGCGCGGCGGTCGCGCGGCAGGTTCAACGCTTGCTGGCTGAGCGCCATCTGCTGGCGGTGGGTCCTGCGCAGTCTGCGCAGTTTTGGTCCAGCGCCGAACCACAGGCTATGCAGCGGGTGTTACCTCTGCTGTGGGGCGCCTCAGCTAAGGTTTATGCGCTGCAGTAGCGGTTTATCCAGGTAGGCGCTTTCCCCCAGGTTAAATATTTCTATACTGTTTTGCAGCGTTTACGCACGCTCTTATATTCGGTGGAAAAGGATAATTACCATGAGAAAAGTTGTCACCTTGGTCGCGTTTGCAGCCCTTGCGTGGGGAGCGGTCAGTACCGTGCAGGCGGCAGACGTCAGTGTCGCTGTTGGGCAAACGGGCGATTCGACCATGACGTACCGGTTGGGTGCGCAGTTCGATTTCCAGCAGAGCTGGTTTGCCAGTGATGTCGGTCGCTTAACCGGCTATTGGGATGCGGCGTACACCTTTTGGGATGGCGATGAAACGGCTAGCAATCACAGCTTGTCGCTGAGCCCAGTGTTTGTTTACGAGTTTGCCGGCGAGCTCTTCAAGCCCTATATCGAGGCCGGGATTGGCATTGCGGCATTCTCCAGCACTGAAATTGAAGATAACGACCTCGGCTCGTCATTCCAGTTTGAAGACCGTATCGGTTTCGGTGTGCGCTTCGCCGGTCAGGAAGTCGGCGTGCGAGCGCTGCATTACTCCAACGCCGGGATTAAACAGCCCAATGACGGGGTTGAGAGCTATACCCTGCATTACCGCATGAGCTTCTAGTGGGTTGTGGCGTTAGAAAAGAAAACCGGATTGCGATCCGGTTTTTTTATGGCCTGCCATGCATGGCGGCTCCCCCTTCGGGGCCATCGCTGCGCGACGTTAAAAATCGCTCCTGACGATTTTTTGTGTCTGCAGTAAACCGCGCACTCAGCGGTAGATGCTGGTCATGCCCTTGCGTTCGTCCAGGCATTCGGGGGAAGCGGTTTCGAATTCGCGGCAGATCAGCGGGCGCACCTCGTAGATGGTGCAGCGCATGCTGTTGCGGTCCAGCGCGGCGCACCAGCCATCATCAAGGCGCAGCATCACTTCGCCGCCCCAGTCGTCGGTGTCGATATAGCGCGGTGGCACGCCGGTATCGGTAATCAGCATGACTTCCAGCTGGCAGCAGCAGGCAGCGCAGTTGGAGCAACTGACGGCTTCTTCGTTGGGCAACTGGGTATAGGGGATGTTCTCGCTCATGCCACGCAGTTTACGCCATCGATGTGAGTGCAGCGTAGCGGCCGACGCAGTGTGGACTTGCGCAGAAGCATAGGGCTTACGAGGCGATGCCTGTTTGTGCGCTCAGCCAATGTGATCCAACATGCCCTACGCGGATTGGCGGGCCTTCAGGCCCTGTTCGTACTGGCTGCGGTAGAGCTTGGCGAAGCCATGCAGCATCGGCATTACCCCTGCCCAGAGGGCACCGATCAGCAGCAAACTTTGCCAAGTGCCGTAGGGCAGGCCGACGCCGGCAATCTGCGCGCCGCCGTAATAGGACAGCGGGGCGCCAATCGCCCCGAGCAGGCTGCCGCGCCACCAGGGTTGTGCAGTCCAGGCCAGGCAGTGATTGAGGGTAGTGGCCATCAGCAGCCACAGGCAGGCCAGCCACAGCGGGATTAGCGTACGTGGTTCGCCAAAATCGAACACGCCAAGGTTGAGCAAAAAGCTGTCCAGGGCGCTGCCGGCGATAAACACACTGACCAACAGTTTGCCCTCGGCGGCCCAGCTGCTGGTCCATAGCAAATGCACCGCCAGCACCGCTGCGACAATCAGCAGCCACAGGCTGTCGCCGCCGAAGACGCAGGCGAACCAGCCGAGCTGAAACAGCAGGGTGTTGACGATCAACTTAGCCATTGAGGTGTCCCAGTAGTGGTGCAGGGCGTGCCGCCGGTTTGGCCAGCAGCAGCTGCGCAGTGCCAATGGTGCGTTCGAGAAAGCCGCCCTCGCAATAGCACAGGTAGAATTCCCACAGGCGGAAGAAGTAATCGTCGTAGCCTTGCTGCTCCAGCTTGTGTCGCGCATGGCGCAGGTTGTCGTGCCAGATGCGCAGGGTGCGGGCGTAATGCAGGCCGAAGTCTTCCATGTGGTGCAGGTTCATGTCGGTTTTGGCGGTGATGATCTCCAGCATCTTATTCACCGAAGGCAGTGCGCCGCCGGGGAAGATGTAGCGCTGGATAAAGTCGACGGCGCTTTTCGCCTGCTCATAGCGTTGGTCGCGGATAGTGATGGCTTGCAGCAGCATCAGGCCGTCAGGTTTCAGCAGGTTGGCGCATTGCTCGAAATAGGTGGGCAGGAAGCGATGCCCCACGGCTTCGATCATTTCGATCGATACCAGCTTGTCGTACTGCCCGGCCAGGTCGCGGTAGTCCTCCAGCAGCAGGGTGATCTTCCCCTGCAGGCCCTTTTCCTTGATGCGTTCTTCCGTGTACGCGAACTGCTCGCGTGACAGTGTGGTGGTGGTGACTTTGCAGCCATAGTGGGTCGCAGCATAAATCGCCATGCTGCCCCAGCCGGTGCCGATTTCCAGCAAATGGTCACTGGGCTTGAGCGCGAGCTTCTGGCAAATGCGTTCGAGCTTGTTCAGCTGCGCCTGCTCCAGGCTGTCATCGGCACTTTTGAACATGGCCGCGGAGTACATCATGGTCGGGTCGAGGAATTGCTCGAACAGGTCATTGCCCAGGTCGTAGTGGGCGGAAATGTTCTTGCGCGAGCCTTCACGGGTATTACGGTTGAGCCAGTGCAGGCCCTGAATCAGCGGGCGGCCTAGCTTGGCCAGGCCGCTTTCCATGGCGTCGAGTACATCAAGGTTGCTGACAAACATCCGGATCACCGCGGTCAGGTCCGGCGTTGTCCAGTAGCCGTGGATGTAGGCTTCACCCGAGCCGATTGAGCCATTGCCTGCGACCAAGCCCCAAACCGCGCCATCCAGCACCTGGATTTCGGCGCTAAGGCTGGAGTGGGCATCGCCGAACTCCATGCGTTCTTCACCTTCGACGATCACCAACTGGCCATGGCGCAACTGTTTGAGCTGGCGTAGCACCGCCCGCCGCAACAGGCTGGCACCGATGCCGCTGCCGGCGCGCACGGTATGTTTGGCAGAAGCTAGGCTAGAGCTTTTCATGGCGAATGTCCTTTGATGCGGTGCGGGCGACGCGGAAATCACCTTCAGCTGCCCGATGAGTGAACAGGGGAATACGTTTAAGGAACAGGCGCAGCGCTTGCCAGTAGATGCCGGCAACCGTTTTGCCGGTCATCCAAGGGAACTGCAGTAGGTAACGATGCAGGCTGGCACGGGTCAGTTCAGTGCGCTGCAGCGTCAGGGTGGCGTCGAAGACTTTCTCGTCAGCCTGCCAGTCGGCCATGTGGATGCCCAGACGTTCGCCGGCTGGGCTGAAGCTCATGCGGTATTCGAGGTCACGCGGCAGAAACGGCGAGACGTGAAAGGCCTTGGCCACTGCCACATGTTGATGGCCAGTACCTTCGGCGGGCAATACGTAGTGGTAACGCTCGCGAAACGGGGTGTTGCTGACTTCGCAGAGGATCGCCGTCAGGCGGCCATCGGCTTCATAGCAGTAAAAAAAACTCGCCGGGTTGAAGGCCAGGCCCCAGCTGCGCGGCTGGGTCAGCAGGCATATGCGCCCCAGCGGTGTGCGCCCTAAAGCCTCGCCGACGCGTTGGCGTACGGCGTCAATCAAGCGGGTGCCGGCAGCGGTGAACTGCGGCAGGTAGTCGCTCTCGCGAAAGGCAAACGGCGCAAAGCGGCCACGCCCAGCCAGCGGCGACAGTGCGAGCACGGCGTCCTGTTCGGTCAAGTCCAGGTAGAGCAAGCCCATGCGATAGCGGAAGTTGTGCAGGCGCGGCGCAAAGCGCCGGTGCTGCACCCAGCCGCTGTAGAGGGCGCTGTTCATCAGAGCGACTCACCGAATTCGCGGGCTACGCGCAGGGCGCTGACCACGCCGTCTTCATGGAAGCCGTTGGCCCAGTAAGCGCCGCAGAAATAGCTGTTATTGGCGCCCAATAACTCTTCCCAGCGTGCCTGCGCTGCCATGCCCGCCAAGCTGTATTGCGGGTGGGCGTAGGTGTAGCGGGCGAGAATTTTGCTTGGGTCGATAGCGGCAGTCTGGTTCAGGCTGACGCAGAAGGTGGTGTCGCTCTGAATGCCCTGCAGGATATTCATGTCGTAGGTCACCGCCGCTGGCTGGTCAACCGGGCCGCCGAGGCGATAGTTCCAGCTGGCCCAGGCCAAGGGGCGCTTTGGCAGCAGGCGGGTATCGGTGTGCAGCACCACATCGTTGTCGGCATAGGGCAGTGCACCGAGAATTTCCTGTTCGATACGGCTGGGTTCTGCCAACAACGCCAGAGCCTGATCGCTGTGGCAGGCGAAGATCACTTTATCGAATCGCTCACTGCCAGCGCTGCTGTGCACGGTGACGCCCTCGGCATCACGCTCCACTCGGCTCACCGGGCAGTTGAGGCGGATATGTTGCTTGAAGGATTCGGTCAGCGGCGCGACGTAACTGCTGGAGCCGCCCTCGACCACGCACCACTGCGGCCGATCACTGACTGACAGCAGGCCGTGGTTTTTGAAAAAACGCACGAAGAACTGCAGCGGGAAACCGAGCATGTCGTTCAATGACATTGACCAGATCGCCGCACCCATGGGCACGATGTAATGCTGGATAAAGCGTTCGCTGTAGCTATTCGCCTTGAGGTAGTCGCCCAGGGTCATGTCACTGGCGATGCGCTGTTGGTTGAGGTCGTTCAGGGCTTCGCGGTTGAAGCGCAAAATGTCACGGACCATGCCCCAGAATTTGGGTGACAGCAGGTTGCGGCGCTGGGCGAACAGGCTGTTGAGGTTGTGCCCGTTGTATTCCACGCCACTGACTGGGTCACTGACCGAGAAGCTCATCTCGGTGGCTTTGAAACCAACGCCGAGCTGGCTTAGCAGGCGGATAAAGTTCGGGTAGGTCCAGTCGTTGAAGACGATAAAGCCGGTGTCCACCGCATAGGTTTTACCCTCGACCTGAACATCCACGGTGTGAGTGTGCCCGCCGACCCAGTCAGCCGCCTCAAATACCGTGATGTCGTGGTTGCGGTTAAGTAGGTAGGCGCTGGTCAAACCAGCGATACCGCTGCCAATAATGGCAATCTTCATGGGCTGTCCTTAGTCTTTGCTTCAGTGCGCGCCATGCGGGCACCCATGGCCACTTGCAAGCGTTTGGGCAGGTGCCCGAGTAGCTTGAGAATGGCGATGAAGGGGCCGGGAAAGGCGATTTCATAAGGCTGCTGCGCCAGGCGCTCGGCAATATAACGGGCGGCTTTGTCCACCGGCCAGCGCATGGGCATGGGGAAGTCGTTTTTCTGCGTCAGGGGTGTATCAACAAAGCCAGGGCTGACCAGGGTCACAGCAATGTTCTCGGCCCGTAGGTCAATGCGCAGGGTTTCCATAAGGTAGCGCATCGCCGCTTTAGAGGCACCGTAGGCTTCGGCGCGCGGTAACGGCATAAAGGTTACCGAGCTGCCCACGCCGACCAGATGCGGACGGTCGCCTTGGCGCAGTAACGGCAAGGCGGCTTCAATGCAGTAGCTGGCAGAAAATAGATTGGCGCGCATCACGCGCTCAACCATGGCTGCCTCGAAAGCGCTGACTTCGACGTATTCGCACGTGCCAGCATTAAGGATGGCGCAATCCAATGCCCCCCACACTTGCGCGATGTGTTCACCGATGGCGCGCACTTGGACGGCATCACTGAGATCACCTGCCACCACTAAAACCTGCTGCGGGTAACGCTTGGCCAGGGCCTGCAGAGGCTCAATAGTGCGTGCGCTAAGCGCCAGGCGATGGCCTTGTTGCAGCAGTTGTTCGGCCAGGGCGGCACCAATGCCGCTGCTGGCGCCTGTGAGCCAGATACGTCGTGCGTTCGCGTTCATGCCAATCTCCGTTTCAGCCAGCGAATGACCGATCCAAACAACGGTAGATGCTCATAGAGCAGGCTGCCGGCGTCGAAGTAGTCCCGGTGACGGTATACCTTGTCTTGCCACAACAGGTGAGAACAACCTTCCACACGAATCAACTGACCTTTGGCCAGGCGCGGATGGCGGTAGCTCATGGTCCAGCGCAGGTAGCCTTCACCTTCACGCACTTGGTCAAAGCCATAGAAGTCGAATCGAAGCTCACTGACGTTGGCGTACATCTGCGCGAAATAACGCTGCATATTGGCCAGGCCGCGCACTTCATGCAGCGGGTCGCAAAACAGCGCATCGTCACTGTATAGCTGGCCCAGGCGGTCGAGGTTGTCCTTGTTCAGCCCAGCAAAATCCCTGGCGAATTGACGCAGGTAATCACTCACTGTACCTCCTCGCCGGCGAAGTGCGGCAGGCTCTTGAAGGCGGCCAACGCACGGCTGCGGCTTTTGCTGAGGTCGACAATCGGCGCGGGGTAGTCGGCAATACCGAACAGGCCGCCCATGGCTGCGGGGTTGTGAATGTTGTTTTTATTCAGACCGACCAGCTCGGGGAGCCATTGGCGCAGAAAACGACCATCTGGGTCGAACTTTTGTGACTGGCTGAGTGGATTGAAAATGCGGAAATAGGGGGCTGAATCGGTGCCGGTGGAGGAGCTCCACTGCCAGCCACCGTTATTGGCGGCCAGGTCACCGTCGATCAAGTGGCGCATAAAGAAGCTCTCGCCCTCGCGCCAGTCGATCAGCAGGTTTTTGGTCAGGAACATCGCCACGATCATGCGCAGGCGGTTGTGCATCCAGCCGGTGGCCAGCAGTTGACGCATGGCTGCGTCGATAATCGGGAAGCCGGTGCGGCCTTCCTGCCAGGCTCTTAGCTCTTGCGGGGCGTTGCGCCAGGCCACGGCTTCAGTCTCTGCACGGAAAGCGCGGTGCATCGAGACGCGCGGGTAGCCGACCAAGATGTGCTTGTAAAACTCACGCCAAAGCAACTCGTTGATCCAGGTGATCACGCCGACATTGCCGCTGTCGAACTCACCTTGATTGACGGCCAGCGCCGCATGCAGGCACTGGCGCGGCGAGATTACCCCGGCGGCCAGGTAGGCCGAAAGCTGGCTGGTGCCGGGCTGAGCCGGGAAGTCGCGTGCGCTCTGGTAGAAGTCGATCTGCTGCGCCGCGAAATCAGCCAGTCGCCGCTGTGCTTCACCTTCGCCTGCTGGCCAGAGCTGACGCAGCGCCTCGCTGGGCGGAACGAAACCGGCAACCTGCTCAGGCACTGCATCGCTTTCGATCGCTACAGCGGCTTGCGCTTTAGGCGTCGCGATGACTGCCGGCAAGGCCGTGTGCAGTCGCTGATAACACGCTTTACGGAACTGGCTGTAGACCTGGAAATACGTACCGGACTTGGTCAGCACACTGCCAGGTCTGAAGAAGATTTGATCCAGATGGCTATGTAAACTTACCCCTAAATCATCCAGCGCACTGGCCACCGCTTGGTCACGGCGAGTCTCGTGTACGCCATATTCTTCATTGACCTGCACGCTGCCGATCTGCAGCTGCTGACACAACTGCGCGATAACCTGCGGCGCAGCGCTCCAGTCATCGGCATAGCGCACCAGGAGCGGCACATTAAGGGTGGCCAGCTCATTGGCGAGGGTTTTCAGGTTGCGCAGCCAGAAGTCGACTTTGCTCGGGGCATCATCATGCAGCAACCATTGCCCGGGGCTGATCAGGTACAACGCCACGGTCGGGCCGTTGGCCATGGCAGCCGCTAGAGCACTGTTGTCTTGTACGCGCAGGTCGGTACGAAACCAGATCAATTGCAGCATGGAAGGTCTCATCAGCTGTGCAACAAGTTGAGGTCAGTCAGGCTGTGCAAGGCGGCCAGCGGGTCAGCGGCCAAGCTCAGTGCGGCGTTCTGCTGTGCGATGGCTTGCAGTTCATCGGCGTGAATCTGCACGACTTGACCGACCAGCAGGCAGGGGCAGTCATAACCGCCCAGCAGGCGCTGCAGGTGGGTGCTATTAAGTGCCTGGCTGGAATACAGCAGCACTGCGCGCGGCTGAATGTGCTCGACGGCCAGGGCCAGTTCGGGCGGCGATAACGGCCAGTCGAACACTTCTACGGCTACCCCGGCGCTGCTCGCCAGCCAGGCGGTCAACCATAGGCCAGGCGCCATCGGCAGATCGGACACATTGATCAAGAGCAGTGGCGCGCCGCTGGCCTGACGGTTGTTGTGATAAAGGCGAGCGCCGAGCTTGCTGCGCAGCCAGGAGTAGAAGAACACCCGCTCGGCTTGCGCGCCGAACTGGTTACGCCAGCGCAGTTCAAGGTCTGTGAGCAGCGGTAGGAGCAGTTGCTGGCACAGGGTGTGCGGCGGGTAGAGCGCCAGTTCGCTGTTGAAGCATTCGTCCAGGCGACGCTCGTTGAGGTTGCAGATGGTTTCCTGCAATTGCTGGCGCTTGGTTTCCCATTGCGAGCTGGCTTCGGCAAATGCAGGCTGGTTACTGCGCAGCAAACCTTTGACCTGGCTGACTGAGACCCCGCGATTAAGCCAGGTGAGAATCGCCTGGATGCGCGTCACATGCTCATCTGAATACAGGCGGTGACCCTTGGGCGTGCGGTGCGGGACTATCAGGCCGTAACGACGCTCCCATGCGCGCAGGGTGACGGCGTTAACCCCGGTGATACGGGCAACATCGCGAATCGGCATAAAGCCCTGGGCGATGGCCGCCTGGTAATCGTCAGCGGCCGCGCCAGCGGTGTTTGGCTCAAGGCTCATAGGGCGTTACGCAGGCTGAGGTTTTCGGGGTGCGGCTGCAGGTAAACCTGCTGCGCAATGTAGCTGTCCGGGTGGCGGCGGAAGTGATGCTTAAGCAGGGTCATGGGCACGACTAGCGGCACCACGCCATGGCGATATTGACCGATCAATTGCTGCATTTCCTGTTTCTCATCGCCGCTCAGCGCTTGTTTGAGGTAACCGCTGATGTGCTGCAGCACGTTACTGTGGGTGCGGCGGGTGGCACAGCTTTTCAATGCGCTCATCAGCTCGCTGAAATAGCGTGGTGCCAACTCATTAAGGTCATGCTGGCCAAGGTTGCCGAGCATGCGCCCGAGCAGTTTGTACTGCACCGGGTTAGTAGCCATCAGCAGGTATTTGTAGCGCGAGTGGAAGTCGGTCAGGCTTTTGCGGCTCAAACCGTCGCGCAACAACTGTTGCCAGTCGGAGTAGGCAAATACGCGGGTAATGAAGTTCTCACGCAGGACCGGGTCGTTCAGCCGACCATCTTCTTCAACCGGCAGATTGGGGTGTTTGGCGCAGAATGCCTCGGCAAAAATGCCCCGGCCCGGCTCGCTGGGGCGGCCGTTGCTCTGGTAAACCTTGACCCGATGCAGGCCACAAGAGGGCGATTGCTGCATAAAAATGTAGCCGCAAATATCCGTCAGCTCATCGGCCATGCGTTCGCCGTAGGTGGCGAGCGGTTCGGTAACATCCACCTCGCGGTTGACCGTGCCTACGGCGCGCGGTGCTTGCGGGTCGCCGACCAAGCGGATCGGCTCACGCGGGATGCTCATGCCAATACCCACTTCCGGGCAGACCGGCGCGAAGTCGAAGTATTCAGCAAGGGTGCGACTGCACAGGCGTGATTCTTTGTGACCGCCGTTGTAGCGCACCTCGGAACCCAGCAGGCAGGCGCTGATACCCAGTTTTGGTTTGCCAGTGGTGGTTTTTGATAGGTTCATGAGCAACCTCTGATGACGACTTGTACAGATCCTTATGGATGTACAACTTGAATTCATCATAGGTTTTTAATTGTACAAGTCAATATATTTGTACAACTACTGTATGGCTTTGTGTGTGCGACCGTTACGTCCAGCCCATGCGCCATTGTTCCGGGTTTTCCAACACACGCCAGCACAGGCGCTGGCAGCGTTGGTTGAGCACGGCCTGTAACTCGATCTCGAGCACCGTACCGTCTTCGTCGCAGAACAGTTCGGTGACGAGAAAGTGTTTTTCGCGGTTCTGCGGCCGGGTGGCTGTCCACTTCGACAGCAGCAGTTTGCGCGGGTTGAGCCGGTGCTTGGCGGGCGTTGCATGCGCGCTCATTGCAGGTGTTCCAGCAGTCGCCGTGCCGCCTCCTGACCGCTGAGCCAAGCCCCCTCTACACGGCCTGACAGGCACCAGTCGCCGCAGGCGTAGATGCCCAAATCAGCATCAGCCAGTACGCCCCACTGGTGGGCGCTTGCCGGGCGTGCAAAAAGCCAGCGGTGCGCCAGGCTGAATGTTGGCGCTGGTACTGCGCAGCCGATCAGCTCGGCAAATGCGCCCAGTAAATGCTCGGTTACGTCTTCTTTATCCATGTCCAGATTGTGCTTGGTCCACTCGCTGGTGGCGTGCAGCACCCAGGTATCAAGCTGGGTGTCGCGGCCGGGTTTGCTGCGGTTGCGCGCCACCCAGTCGAGGGGGCTGTTTTTTACAAAGCAGCCTTCAACGCGGCTTGCCAGTGGCGTCTCGAACGCCAGGGCGACTGCCCAGGTCGGGTCCATGGCAACGCTGGCGGCGGCGCCTGCCAGTTTCGGTACGCTGGAAAGCAAAGCCGTGGCTTGTGGCGCTGGGGTGGCGACAATCACGTGGCTAAACGGGCCATGGCTGTTGCCCTCGGCATCCTGCAGGTGCCAGTGCTGCTCGCCGCGGAACACTTCAGTGATGCGGCAGGAGAACGTCACGGGTAGGGCGCCGAGCATGGCGCGGGTGATGGCGCTCATCCGTGGGCAGCCCACCCAGCGCACCTGCTCATCCGGCGAGGCCGTGAGTTGGCCGTTGTTGAAGTTGTAAAGGCTGGGCGTCCATTCGGCGACCCAGCCGCGCGTCTGCCACTGCTGCACCACCTCGACAAAGCGCCGGTCGCGGGCAGTAAAGTATTGCGCGCCGAGGTCCAGCGCGCCGGCATCACTGCGCTTGCTGGCCATGCGGCCACCACTGCCGCGGCTCTTGTCAAACAATTGCACTGAGTGACCGGCAGCATGCAGAGCCTGCGCGGCAGAAAGGCCGGCGATGCCGGTACCGATGATGGCGATGGGGCAAAGAGTGGTCATGGTCTACCTCGTGTGTTCAAGCGCTAGGCTACGCTTTAGACAAAAGCTATACAATATTGTTTTTGTGTATAAGCTGTGTGGATGTTGATCCGGTCTTTCTATAGTTAAGACAACCTGTGGCCGGACTGACGCCACAGCAGCGCATAAATCAGCCGGTCGTGCTTATTTATGCAAAGGCTACGTAACAGCCATGCGAGGGTAATCTGATGCACATACTTCTGACTGGCGGTACTGGCTTGATCGGCCGAGCATTGTGCCGGCACTGGTTGCAACAAGGCCATCAGCTGAAGGTGTGGAGCCGTCGTCCTGAGCAGGTTGCGGCCCTGTGTGGCCAAGCAGTGCGCGGCATTGCTCAGCTCGAAGAGTTGGCCGAAGAGCCGCTGGACGCAGTGGTTAACCTGGCTGGCGCACCGATTGCCGATAGGCCCTGGACGCGCAAACGCAAAGCGCTGTTGTGGGCCAGCCGAATTGGCTTGACCGAGCAACTGCTGGATTGGCTGCAACGCCGTGAGCAGAAACCACAGGTGCTGCTCTCCGGCTCAGCGGTAGGCTGGTACGGCGACGGTGGCGAGCGCGAGCTGCATGAAGATTCCCCGCCGGTCAGCGAAGATTTTGCTGCGCAGTTGTGCGGTGCTTGGGAAGAAACCGCTTTGCGTGCCGAGGCGCTGGGCATCCGTGTGGTGTTGCTGCGCACAGGGCTGGTGCTGGCTGCTGATGGTGGTTTTCTGAAACGCTTGCTGCTGCCGTTCAAGCTCGGCTTGGGCGGCCCGCTGGGCAATGGCCGGCAGTGGATGCCGTGGATTCACATCCATGACCAAATCGCCCTGATTGATTTTCTTCTGCAGCAGAAGCACGCCAGCGGTCCCTATAATGCCTGCGCGCCAACGCCTGAACGTAACCGCGCCTTCAGCCAGGCATTGGGCCGCGAGCTGCATCGGCCGGCGTTTATGCCGGCCCCAGCATTTGCTCTGCGCCTCGCGCTAGGGGAATTGGCCGTGCTGCTGCTCGGTGGTCAACGTGCCTTACCAACGCGCTTGCAGGCCGAAGGGTTTAGTTTTCGTTTCACTCACTTGGATGTGGCCCTGGCAGACCTGCTGGGCCAGCCTAATTAGGATTACGCATGACCGATCACGCCTTGTTACTGGTAAACCTTGGCTCACCAGCCTCGACCTCAGTGGCCGATGTGCGGCGCTACCTTAACCAGTTCCTGATGGACCCCTATGTTATTGACGTGCCTTGGCCGCTGCGCCGCCTGATTGTTTCGCTGATCCTGATCAGACGTCCCGCTGCCTCCGCGCACGCCTATGCGTCGATCTGGTGGGACGAGGGCTCGCCGCTGGTGGTGCTGAGCAAGCGTTTACAAGAGGCGATGAAGACATCCTGGAAGCAGGGCCCGGTGGAGCTGGCCATGCGCTACGGCGAGCCATCACTGCAAACGGTACTCACCCGTCTGGCCGCGCAGGGCATCAAACAAGTCACCTTGGCGCCGCTGTATCCGCAGTTTGCCGACAGCACCACCACCACCGTAATTGAGGAAGCGCGGCGGGTGGTGCGTGAGCAGCAATTGCCTATTCGCTTTTCAATTCTGCCCGCGTTTTATGATCAGCCCGAGTACCTCGATGCTCTGGTCGACAGCGCCAAGCCTTACCTGGAGCAGGATTTCGACCACTTGCTGCTGAGTTTTCACGGCCTGCCAGAGCGTCACTTGCACAAGCTCGATCCCACTGGGCACTGCTTGAAAGGTGATGATTGCTGCCGCACGGCTTCGCCTGAAGTGCTGGCTACTTGTTATCGCGCCCAATGCCTGCGCAGCGCCGAGCTGTTTGCCCAGCGCATGGGCCTTAAACCTGAGCAGTGGTCCGTGTCGTTCCAGTCGCGCCTAGGCCGTGCCAAGTGGATTGAACCCTACACTGAGGGCCGCCTCGATGAGCTGGCACAGAAGGGTGTGAAGAAGCTGCTGGTGATGTGCCCGGCCTTTGTTGCCGACTGCATTGAAACCCTGGAAGAAATTGGTGATCGGGGCCGCGAGCAGTTTATCGAAGCCGGCGGCGAGAGCCTGCAGCTGGTGCCGTGCCTGAATGACCACCCAAGCTGGGTAGCGGCGCTAAAAGTTCTCAGCGAGCGTGCGCCGCTGATGCTGTAAGCGAATGCGGCGCAGCGGTCATTCGCTCGAAGGGATGCTGCGCATTCGCCTCACTGATAACACCTAAGGGCGATACTCATCGCCCTCTATCTCGGCCTAAGCTGGCAGTTCTTTCAACCGTCGTGCACCGCACATAACGGTGCCGAGGAGACTGCCAGTGCCTAACAACAATAACGGCTATCCCTCTTCCACCCGCGCCTGGGTGACTGTCGCCATCCTGATGGTGGCGTACGTGCTGTCCTTTATCGACCGGCAGATTCTCAATCTGCTGGTCGGCCCGATCCGCCGTGACTTGATGATCAGTGACACGCAGATGAGCCTGCTGATGGGTTTATCGTTCGCGCTGTTCTACACCGTCTGTGGCATTCCCCTTGGGCGTTTGGCCGACACCAAAAGTCGTCGCGGCCTGATTGCCATCGGTATCATCTTCTGGAGTGCGGCCACCGCCGCGTGTGGCATGGCCAAGCTGTACTGGCAGTTTTTGCTATGCCGCATTGGCGTTGGCGTGGGTGAGGCGGCGTTGTCGCCGGCGGCTTATTCGCTGATTGCCGACAGCTTCCCGGCCGAGCGCCGCGCCACCGCCATCAGCGTGTATTCCATGGGGGTTTACCTCGGGTCCGGTATTGCGTTTTTGCTGGGCGGCCTGGTAATTAAATTTGCCTCGGCGCAGGGCGACGTGGTGTTACCGCTTATTGGTGACGTGCGCCCCTGGCAGTTGATCTTCCTAATTCTCGGCGCGGCCGGTGTGCTGTTCACCTTGCTCATGTTGGCCGTTAAAGAGCCGGTACGGCGTGGCGTGGGTGCCGGCGTGGCGGTGCCGCTGGCCGATGTCGGCCGTTATATCCGGGCTAACCGGCGCACGGTGTTGTGCCATAACTTCGGTTTTGCTGGCCTGGCCTTTGCCGGTTACGGCAGTGCGGCCTGGATCCCGACGTTTTTTATTCGCACCTATGGCTGGGATGCCAGTCAGGTGGGCATCGTTTACGGCAGCATCGTGGCGGTGTTTGGTTGCCTGGGCATCGTCTTCGGCGGCCGCCTGGCAGATTGGATGGCCAAACGTGGCAGCAGCGATGCCAATATGCGCGTCGGCCTGTATGCGGCGGTGGGGGCGGTGCCCTTTGTGTTGGCCTTCCCGTTGATGGATAACGCGCTGTGGGCCGCTGTGCTGATGGCCCCGACCGTGTTTTGCCTGAGCATGCCGTTTGGTGTGGCGCCGGCAGCCATTCAAGAAATCATGCCCAACTCGATGCGCGGTCAGGCCTCAGCGATTTACCTGTTTGTGATCACCTTGATTGGTCTGGGTATCGGCCCGACGGCGGTGGCATTGGTGACTGACTACGTATTCGCCGATGACATGGCGCTGCGTTATTCGTTGCTGATCGTCACCGCGCTAGCCGTACTCAGCTCGATTGTGCTGCTGAGCATGGGGCTTAAACCCTATCGCGAGAGTGTGGTGCGGTTGCAGGGGTGGTCGGCCAACCCTGCCTGACGCGGCGCAAGCATAAAAAAGCCCCGCAGTGCGGGGCTTTTTAGTGGGCGCGGTTTACAGGTCCGGCTCTTCCAGCACGGTCTTGCTGCGCCAGCCTTGGCCACCCGGTAGTACTAGGTTGAGCACGAGGGCGCAGATGGCGCACAGGGAAATGCCGGAGAGGGCGAAGTCGCTGTTGCCGATCACCATGCCGCCGATGCCGAACACCAGGGTCACGGAAACGATGATCAGGTTACGCGCTTCAGATAAATCGACCTGATGACGGATCAAGGTGTTCAAGCCGACCACCGCGATAGAGCCGAACAGCAGGCAGAGAATGCCGCCCATCACAGGCACCGGAATGCTCTGCAGCGCGGTGCCGAACTTGCCGACAAAGGCCAGGCCGATGGCGAAGCAGGCCGCCCAGGTCATGATTTTCGGGTTGTAGTTTTTGGTCAGCATCACCGCGCCGGTCACTTCCGCGTAGGTGGTGTTGGGTGGGCCGCCGAGCAAGCCGGCTGCTGACGTCGCCAGGCCATCGCCCAGCAAGGTGCGGTGCAGGCCGGGCTTCTTGATGAAATCCTTGCCGGTGACGCTACCAATCGCGATCACCCCACCAATGTGCTCAATGGCCGGGGCCAGGGCGACGGGGACGATGTACAAGATCGCGCCCCAATGCAGCTCCGGCGTTACGAACGCGGGCATGGCCAACCAGGGGGCTGCGGCGACTTGGCTGGTGTCGATGACCCCGCAGAGCGCGGCGACGATACAGCCGACGATGATACCGGCCAGGATCGGCACCAGGCGCAGCAAGCCGCGCCCCATCGCCGCGACCAGCACGGTGGTGACCAGTGCTGACATGGAAATCAGCATGGCAATTTCATACGGCACCAGTTGTGCGCTGCCGTCGCCGGCCTTGCCCATGGCCATGTTCACCGCGACAGGTGAAAGCGCCAGACCGATGGAAATGATCACCGGGGCAATCACTACCGGCGGCAGCAAACGGTCGATAAAACCGGCGCCTTTAATCCGCACCACGGCGCTGAGCAGGACATACACCAGGCCGGAAGCAATGATGCCGCCCAGCACCGCCGGCAGGCCAAACTCACCTTTGGCGGCGAGAATTGGCGCGATAAAGGCAAAGCTGGAGGCCAGGAAAACAGGCACCTGGCGCCCGGTTACCAGTTGGAACAGCAGGGTGCCGATGCCGGCGGTAAACAGGGCGACGTTGGGGTCCATGCCGGTGATCAGCGGCATCAGCACCAGCGCGCCAAAGGCCACAAACAGCATTTGCGCGCCAGAAATGCCCTGGCGCCAGAGTGGGTCGTTATATTCGTCCTGCATGCTTAGGCATCCTTCTGCTTGGTGCCAAAGATTTTGTCGCCTGCATCACCGAGGCCAGGAATGATGTAGCCATGCTCATTCAGGCATTGGTCGATAGACGCGGTATAAATCGTGACGTCCGGATGCGCTTGATTCACCGCCTTGATGCCTTCGGGCGCCGCCACCAGCACCATGGCGCGGATCTCCTTGCAGCCGGCTTTTTTCAGCAGGTCGATGGTGGCGACCATCGAGCTGCCGGTCGCCAGCATCGGGTCGATAATCATCGCCAGGCGCTCATTGATTTCCGGCACCAGCTTTTCCAGATACGTGTGCGCCTGCAGCGTTTCTTCATTACGCGCCACACCCACGGCGCTGACCTTAGCGCCGGGAATCAGGCTAAGCACGCCTTCAAGCATGCCGATGCCGGCGCGCAGAATCGGTACCACGGTGATTTTCTTGCCGGAGATTTTTTCCACCTGTACGGTGCCGCACCAGCCTTCAATCTCGTAGTTTTCCAAGGGCAGATCCTTGGTCGCCTCGTAGGTCAGCAGTGCACCGACTTCCTGGGCCAATTCGCGGAAATTCTTGGTGCTGATATCGGCGCGGCGCATCAGGCCGAGTTTGTGACGGATCAGCGGGTGGCGGATCTCGAGGATAGGCATGGGCAGGGGTCTCCGGCAGTACGGGCGAAAATTGGCGCTAGATTAAAGCATTGGCTATGCCTAGTGCTGCGCCAAGATGGCCGAATGTCGCGAAATAGCGGCTAATGTGCGGGTGATTAGCGGCGCAAGTGGACAATTACCGCAATTGGTCTGGCCGCACTTGCTCTGCGCGGTACGGATGCGTACCTTTGCCGGCTTTTATTTTGACGCATCGATCAGCTTTCTGGTCTGAGCGTCCCGCTCCCAAGAGGAAACAGCATGTCCGTCGATCTCGCGCACATCCGCCAAGTCATGGCCGAAGCCGATTGCCTTCACAGCAATGCCGAGGTTGAGGTGGCCATCGACACCATGGCGGCCGCCATCAACAGCGAGATGGCCGACAGCAATCCTGTGGTGTTTTGTGTGATGAACGGCGGGCTTATTTTCTCCGGCAAGTTGCTGCCCAAACTCAACTTCCCGCTGGAATTGTCCTACCTGCACGCCACCCGCTACCGCAATGAAACCAGCGGCGGCGAGCTGTTCTGGAAGGCCAAGCCGGAAATCTCCTTTATTGACCGCGACGTGCTGATCATCGACGACATCCTCGATGAAGGGCACACCCTCGGCGCCATCATCGATTTTTGCCGCCACGCCGGCGCCAAGAACGTGCGCATCGCCGTGCTGGTCGACAAAACCCACGACCGCAAGGCACGCCCTGACCTCAAGGCCGATTACGTGGGCCTGTCCTGCGTTGATCGCTATGTGTTTGGCTATGGCATGGACTACAAAGGCTACTGGCGTAATGCGCCGGGTATCTACGCGGTTAAAGGCCTATAGAGCTGCCTGTGTCGGGTGGTAAAGCGCGAAGCGTTTTCCACCCTATGTGGCTGATTCCTCATCGGCCTTTGGCGCCAACCAGTGCAGCGCTTTCTTTCGCGCTTGGGCCAGGTCGCGTACATAGGCCAGCTGCCCTTCAATGCGGATAATCCCGGCGTGGCGCAGTTGCAGGCGCACCTGTGGCGTCAAGCCGCTCAGTACCAGGCCGACCTGTTGTTCGTGGTAGTCGCGTAGCACGTTGCTCAGTGCGGCAATGGCCGTCATGTCCAGCAGCGGTACGGCGCTGATATCAACAATCACCACCTTTACCTCTGGGCTAAGCCGCCTGAGCACGCTCAGGGCTTTTTCCGCGGCACCAAAGAACAGCGGCCCGCGAATGGCGTAGGCCAGTACGTGTTCCGGGAGGTCATTGAGTGCCTGGTGAAAATGCTTGGGCAACGCAGCGGTATCGGTCAGGTCGCCCATGCGCTTGATAAACAGCCCGGCGGCCAGCAGTAGGCCGACGCCCACCGCCAGCACCATGTCGAACAGCACGGTAAGAATCAGGCAGGTCAGCAGCACCAGCACATCGCTGCGCGGGGCGATGCGCAGGGTGTGGCGCACATGCTGCGGCTCGCTCATGTTCCATGCGACTACCAGCAGCAAAGCGGCCAGCGCCGCCATCGGCAGGTAGCTGAACAACGGTGCGAGAAACAGAATGGCGATCAGCACCACCCCGGCATGGGTAATCGCCGCCAGTGGCGAATAAGCCCCGGCACGCACGTTGGCGGCGCTGCGGGCAATCGCGGCGGTGGCGGTGATGCCGCCGAATAAGGGCGCGACCAGATTACCGATGCCCTGGCCGATCAACTCGCCATTGGGGTCGTGCTTGCTGCCGGTCATGCCATCGGCGACCACCGCGCACAGCAGTGACTCAATCGCCCCGAGCATGGCGATGGCAAACGCCGGTGCAAGCAGTTGGCGGAACAGCTCAAAGCTCACCACCAGCGGTTGGCCATCGGCGCCAGGTAGCTGCCAGGGCCAGATAAAGCTCGGCAGAAACGGCGGTATACCTGGGTGCTCAATGCCATCCAGGCTGTAACTGAAGCGTTCGCCAATAGTCGCCACGGGAATTTGCAGGTGTTCCAACAGCAGCCCGAGCAGCGCGCCAATGCTCAGCGCCACCAAGTGCCCGGGTATTTTCGGCACCCAGCGCGGCCAGATCAGCAGCGTCGCCAGGCACACCAGCGCCACCAAGCAATCGCCCAGTTGCAGGCTAGGCAGGGCGTGGAGTAGGCCGTTGAGCTGCTCGATATAGTTGTTCGGTTGGCTGCTGAGCTTTAGACCGAGCAGATCCTTGATTTGCAGGGTGGCGATGACGATGCCAATACCGGCGGTAAAACCCAGCGTCACTGGGTAGGGGATATATTCGATCAGCCGGCCCGCGCGCATCAGCCCTAGGGCAATCAAGATCAGCCCCGCCATCAGCGTGCACAGCAGCAGGCCGCCCAGGCCGAATTGCTGAGTGATCGGCAGCAGAATCACCACAAACGCGGCGGTTGGCCCGGAGACGTTAAAGCGTGAACCGCCAAACAGGGCGATCAGTGTGCCGGCGACCAACACCGTATACAGGCCGTGCTGCGGCGCCACGCCGACGGCAATCGCCAGGGCCATGGCCAGTGGAATGGCGATGATGCCCACCGTAACGCCAGCGCCCAGGTCGCTGCGCAGGTTTTTCCAGCCGTAGCCGGCGCGCAAGGTTTGGCGCCAGGCGGCGAACAGCGGCGGTAAGGGCAGCGACATAATGACTCCCAAGTGGCTGGGCGCAGTATAAGGGCCGCATGCTGGCAGCCGACTAGACCTAAGTCGGCTGTGCGCCTGCTTCCCTGCGTGCTGAACCGTGCGTTGGCCGGCATGCGTTGAGCCCTTGCCCGCGCCGGAGGTACACTGCTGGCCCCGTGTGGCCTGGTTAGCTGGAGTGAGTGATGCGTAAAGACAAGAAACAGGTGATTGGCGAAGAGATTGGTGACGAGCCGATCAAGCTGTTCCTCAGCGTTGAGCCGGCCGATGCCACGCCGCCGTCGCTGCACAAACTGGTCAAGGCCTACCGTGGCCTGCGCATTGATGACTTCGAGCGCTTTGTCGGCTTCTTTGTCGAAGCCGGCTACGACCTGAATGCTAAAGACGCCCAGGGCAATGACTTTGTCGCGCTGATTCAAGTCCAGCGTTTTGCCGAACCTTACATTGACGTGATCAACGCTGCTCGCGGTTGACCATTCAGTCAGCGTACGCAGCGCTGAGTAAGCCCCACAAAGCCGCGATCTGTTCGCGGCTTTGTCGTTTCTAAAACCCGCTCTACTTTTTGCTGATAATCACGCTAATCAATAGTGCTGGGCTGGGCGAGACGACCGGTCATATTCTTGCCAACATGATTTCCAGCATCCGACTCGACAAGCGTGACCTGATCCTCGCCAAAGGCGCTGAGGTGATGACCCGTCGCGGTTATCACGGTGCCGGTGTGCAGGAGATCGTGCAGGCGGCGGGGGTGCCGAAAGGCTCCTTCTACCACTACTTTGCCAGCAAAGAAGACTTCGCCCTGCAGGCCTTGCAGCACGTCTACCAGCCGCGTCTGGCGCGTTATGCCGAAGCGCTGGCCAATCCTGCATTAAGCCCACGCGAGCGTATCCTCGGTTACTACGCCGAACTGGTGGAGCACTTTGCCCGCCAAGAGCGCCTGGAATACCACTGCTTTATTGGCAGCCTGAGTTTTGAGATGGCCGACCTGTCGCCAACCTTGGGCGCACAGGTGGATGTGATTTTGCAAACCTCGGCGGACATCCTCCAGCGTTGCCTGGAACAGGCGCAGGCCGCCGGTGAACTCGCCGCCGATGAAGATTGCCGCAACCTGGCGAGCTTTATCGCCAACGCCTGGCAGGGCGCGCTGACCCGGCTCAAAGTGGCCAATAACACCCGCGCCCTGACTGATTTTATCCACCGGCTGCAGCGGTTGCTGCAGGCCTGATTCCCCTGTTCTTAACTCATTGCGGTGCTCCGCGCACCCCGAGGAATGATGATGACCGATCCCGTTAAAGCGCTGTTCCAACCCTTTACCTTGGGCAACCTGGAGTTGCCGACCCGTGTGGTCATGGCGCCGATGACCCGCTCCTTTTCCCCGGGTGGCGTGCCGAACAGCAAGGTCATTGAGTACTACCGTCGCCGCGCCGCTGCCGGTGTTGGCTTGATCGTCACCGAAGGCACTACCGTCGGCCACAAAGCCGCTAATGGCTACCCGAACGTGCCACGTTTCTATGGCGAAGACGCCCTGGCCGGCTGGAAGAAGGTGGTAGACGCCGTACACGCTGAAGGCGGTAAGATCGTTCCGCAACTCTGGCACGTGGGCAATGTGCGCAAGCTCGGCACCGAGCCGGATGCCAGCGTTCCAGGCTACGGCCCAAGCGAAAAAATCAAAGACGGCACCGTGGTTGTGCACGGCATGACCCAAGACGACATCAACGAGGTGATCGCCGCCTTCGCCCAAGCGGCTAAAGATGCCCAATCCATTGGCATGGACGGCGTGGAGATCCACGGCGCTCACGGTTATCTGGTCGATCAGTTCTTCTGGGAAGGCAGCAACCAGCGCACAGATGAGTACGGCGGTGATCTGGCCCAGCGCTCGCGCTTTGCCATTGAGCTGATCCAGGCCGTGCGCGCTGCCGTAGGCCCGGACTTCCCGATCATCTTCCGCTTCTCGCAATGGAAGCAGCAGGATTACAGCGCCCGTTTGGTGCAAACCCCGGAAGCGCTGGGTGCCTTCCTCAAGCCGCTGTCGGATGCTGGCGTGGATATTTTCCACTGCTCGACCCGCCGCTTCTGGGAGCCGGAGTTCGAAGGCTCGGACCTCAACCTGGCCGGTTGGACGCGCAAGCTCACCGGCAAGCCGACCATCACCGTCGGCAGCGTCGGCCTGGATGGCGAGTTCCTCCAGTTCATGGTCAACACCGACAAAGTGGCGCAGCCTGCCAGCCTGGAAAACCTGCTGGAGCGTCTGAACAAGCAGGAGTTCGACCTGGTGGCCGTAGGCCGTGCGCTGTTGGTGGACCCGGATTGGGCGGTGAAGGTACGCGATGGCCGCGAGCAGGACATTCTGCCGTTTAGCCGTGAAGCGCTGACCAGCCTGGTCTAAACCCCTGTTTATCGTGTTGCGCCGCACAACGGTGCAACACGCCTCAAGCCCCGGCACATCGGGGCTTTTTTTCGTCTGCAGGTCGCGCACGCAACGTGGTTAAGCCAGCGAGCGAAGCCATGTTGGCTAGTATTGGCAGGGCATCGTCATTAGGAATCGACCATGAAACGTGCTGGGCAAATGACCCTTTCTCTGCTGTTGCTGGTGTTGATCAGCCTGGCGGCCGCCGTGGCCTGGAGCTGGGCGCCGGACCGATCCGTGGCCGAACTCAAGCCGCGCTGGGCTCTGCCGCCCTCTGAGTTTGTCGCCCTCGACGGCATGCTGGTGCACCTGCGCGATCAAGGTCCGCGCGATGATCCCGCGCCGATTGTGCTGCTGCACGGCACCTCGGCCAGCCTGCACACCTGGGAAGGCTGGGTGGCGACGTTGCAGGCTAAACGTCGGGTGATCAGCCTTGATTTACCCGGATTCGGCCTGACCGGGCCATTCCCGAACGGTGATTACCGCATGGCGCACTACAGCGCGTTTCTGGCACGTGTGCTCGATCATCTGCAGGTTGAGCGCGCGGTGCTGGCCGGCAACAGTTTCGGTGGGCAACTGGCCTGGCACTTTGCTTTGGATCATCCGCAGCGCGTGACCCAGCTGGTATTGGTGGACGCCGCCGGTTACCCGCGCAATGCCACCTCGGTGCCCATCGGCTTTCGGTTGGCGCAGATCCCCGCGTTGGCGCCGTTGATGGCTAACCTGCTGCCGCGCGCGCTGATCAAAGCGAGCATTCGCAACGTTTACGGCGACCCGAGCCAGGTCAGCGATGAACTGATTGATCGCTACTACGAGCTGACCCTGCGTGCCGGTAATCGTGAGGCGCTACGCCAGCGGTTTATTCAGGCCGAAATAGGGCAGGGCTACACGCGCATCGCTGAGCTGAATGTGCCCACGCTGATTATCTGGGGCGGCCGCGATACGTTGATTCCAGCAGACAATGCCCAGCGGTTTAATCGCGACATCAAGGGCAGCCGTCTGCTGATGTTTGATACCTTGGGCCATGTGCCGCACGAAGAAGACCCCGCCGCAACTGTTGCGGCTTTGCAGGCTTTTCTCGATTCGCCTGCGCCGTAGCTAAACAACCACGTTGTTTGTTGCAACACCTTTGGTGGGATGACGCGATCCTTTGCCCTTAAACTGCGCTCACTTTCCACCTTACCGTTTTGAGAATGACACCATGACCACGCAATACCTCGACAACCCTCAGCGCTACGGCCTGATTACCCGCGCCCTGCACTGGTCGATGGCACTTGTGCTGGGTTGGCAGTTCCTCACCGCAGTGGTGCGCGTGCTGATGGAAGAGTCCGCGCTGGATGAATTTATGTGGGGCACCCACCGCGCTGCCGGCGTGCTGCTGATGTTGATGGTTGTGCTGCGGCTGCTGTGGGCGTTATTCAACCTCAAGCAGCGCCCGGCTTCGCTCGGGTTGGCGGCCAAGCTGGGGCATGTGGCGCTGTACGGGCTGATGCTGGGCGTACCGTTTTTTGCCTTGCTGCGCCAATACGGCTCAGGCCGTGAACTCATGGTATTCGGCCTGCAACTGATGCCGGGCTTTAGCGGCGAGAAAATTGAGTGGCTGATGCTGCCCGCCAACCTGTTCCACGGCTGGGGCGGCTGGCTGATGCTGGCGCTGATCATTGGCCATGCGCTGATGGTGCTGGTGCACCGCCGCCAGGGGCAGGACATTCTGCCGCGTATGTTGGGTAAATAAGCTTGATGCAGGCGGACGTACTAGGCTCACTGCAGTTACGCTGCGTGGATGCAGCGATGATTGTTGTGCAACAGAGGAAACAAGCCCATGGATGACCATCAAGCGGCATCTTCTCTGCAAGCTGTGTCACGACCGTTGCTCAAGTTGGCCAAGCTTTTGTGCGGCATGCAAACCAGCTTTATCACCCTGATTGACTGGAACAACATGCGCCAGAGCGTGTTGCATTGTGACAGCGACCCGCAATTGCCCATGGCCGAAGGCGTGGTGGTGGATTGGAGCGAGTCGCTGTGCCGGCGCATGTTTTCCGCAGGCAATGTGCAAAGCTGCGCGGTTGACAGCCTGTTTGCCGATACGCCGGGAGCGGCACAGGGCATCAAATCTTTTGTGGTGTTGCCGGTGATGCACGAGCAACGCACCCTGGGCACCTTCTGTGTGGCCAGCCGCGAGCGGGTTGAGTTGGCACCGCAGGTTATTGAGCAGCTGCAGTTGATCGCCGACGCCCTGTCCTATCAGTTTTACCTCGCGCTGGAGCTGCAGGCGCTGCAGCAGATTGATGAAGACCGCCAGCAATTAATTGATGACCTGCACCAACAAGCCGCGACGGACCCGCTGACCGGCCTGCTCAATCGACGTGGCTTCACCCAGCAGTGGCAGCGGGCTCTGGCCACCAGTGCAGCCACAGCAAGCCCGCTGGCGGTGATGCTGATCGACATCGACCACTTCAAAAAACTGAATGACCAGCACGGGCATGAGAGCGGTGACCATGCCCTGGCCAACTTGGCGAAAGCCCTGGGCCGAGTAACCCGCAAGCAGGATATTGTCTGCCGTTTGGGCGGGGATGAGTTTGTCCTGGCCGCCCCTGGGGCCGACAGCAAAGGCCTGCAGCTGCTCGCCCTGCGCTTGCAGCAGGAATTGCAGACGCTGGCTAAGGCGCTTTCCATGCAGATCAGCGTGGGTATCGCCGCCGCCCCCGAGCATCCGCTGGACGACCTGCTGCGCTTGGCCGATCAGGCCTTGTACCGCAGCAAGCAGCAGGGGCGAAACTGCATCAGCATCGCCTGAGCCATCGCGGCTTAGCGGCTGCGTCGACACAAGTCGCCCGCGTGCGGCGTCGCTGAATGGCCTTCCTGCAGCGCACCCTCAACCTGTTAATCAACCGTGGCAGTTCTCGGTGTTTTGGGGTTTTTCTGCCCTGAAGCGAACAGATACATGACCCACCGGTTCTTCGCTTGCGCTGCCTGCGCGTGACTCCTTATAGTCCGCCGGCACTTAAGCGCCCGGCTTGCGTCAGCAGCGGCTGCAAGCAGGGCCTGTTACCGCAATGGTGAGAGGCCATGATCGAAATAAAAAAACTAACCAAGCGTTTTGCGCAGCACACCGCCGTCGATGACCTGTCCTTCAGCGTCAAGCCCGGTGAAGTGCTGGGCTTTCTCGGCCCTAACGGCGCCGGCAAATCCACCACCATGAAGATGCTCACCGGCTTTCTGGCACCGACCTCCGGCAGCGCCAGTATTCTCGGTTTTGATATCCAGAAAGACACCCTCAAAGCACAGCGGCAGATCGGTTATCTGCCAGAAGGCGCGCCGTGCTACGGCGACATGACGGTGCGCAGCTTCCTCGAATTTATCGCGGAAATCCGCGGTTTCAAGGGTGCCGAGAAGCGTGAGCGCGTGGCCAAAGCGGTGTCGCAAGTTGAGCTGGACGCCGTGCTGGAGCAGTCGATTGAGACCCTGTCGAAAGGCTTTAAGCGCCGTGTCGGCCTCGCCCAGGCGATTCTGCATGACCCCAAGGTGCTGATCCTCGACGAACCCACCGATGGCCTCGATCCGAACCAGAAGCACCAGGTGCGCAAGCTGATCCAGAGCCTGGCCCACGACAAGATTGTGATCATCTCCACCCACATCCTCGAAGAAGTCTCGGCGGTGTGCACCCGTGCGGTGGTCATCGCCCATGGCAAGCTGCTGGCCGATGGCACGCCGCTGGAGCTGGAAAGCCGTTCGCGTTATCACCAGGCCGTCACTTTAGTCGCCGCAGAGCCGCTGGATCAGGCCGCACTGGCTGCCTTGCCGGGCGTTGCCGGGGTGGAAGAAAACGCCCTGGAGCACAGCCTGAGCATCCTGGCCAAACCGGGTGAGGTGATCTTCCCGCAGGTCAATGCGCTGATCGCTGCGCGCGGTTGGCAGGTCAAGGAGTTGAATGTCGAACGCGGGCGGTTGGACGAAGTGTTCCGCAGCCTGACCCGTGGGGAGGTGGTATGAGTCAGTTGTCGGTGATCTTCAAGCGCGAGCTGGCGAGCTACTTCGCCACGCCGCTGGCTTACGTATTTATCCTGATCTTCCTGGTGCTGTCCGGGGTGTTCACCTTCTACCTTGGCGGCTTTTTCGAGAGCGGCCAGGCCAGCCTTGCGCCGTTCTTCAACTTCCACCCCTGGTTGTACCTGTTCCTAGTGCCTGCGATTGCCATGCGCCTGTGGGCCGAGGAGCGCAAGAGCGGCACCATCGAGCTGCTGATGACCCTGCCGATCACCCGCTTTGACGCGGTGACCGGCAAGTTCCTCGCTGCCTGGGTGTTTGCTGGTTTGGCGCTGCTGCTGACCTTCCCGATGATCATCACCGTCAACTACCTCGGTGAGCCGGATAACGGCGCGATCATCACCGGCTACATCGGCAGCTGGCTACTGGCCGGGGCTTATCTGGCCATTGGCTCGTGCATGTCGGCACTGGCCAAGAATCAGGTGATCGCCTTTATCCTGGCGGTCAGCGTGTGCTTTCTGTTTATCGTCAGCGGCTTCCCCATGGTGCTCGACGGTTTCAGTGGCTGGGCGCCGCAATGGCTGGTGGATGCCGTGGCGTCGCTGAGCTTCCTGACCCGCTTCGATGCGATCAGCAAGGGCGTGATCGACCTGCGCGACCTGCTGTATTTCCTCACCCTGATTGCGGCCTGGTTGGCGGCGACAGCGGTGGTAATCGACCTGAAGAAAGCTGACTGAGGCCGCCCATGAAAAAGCTGATGGTTTCCAGCGCCGGGCTTGCACTCATTGCCCTGGCGTTTCTCGCTTTCAACCTGTTCTCCAGCATCAGCCTCAGTGGCCTGCGCCTGGATCTGACCGAGCAGAAGCTCTACACCCTCTCCAGCGGCACCGAGCAGATTCTGGCCGAGCTGGACGAGCCGGTGGAGCTGAACTTCTTCTACTCCGACACCGCCACCAAGGATCTGCCGGCGCTGCGCACCTACGCCAAGCGCGTTGAGGAAATGCTCAAGGCCTACCAGCGTGAGGCCGGTGACAAACTCAAGCTGAAGATCATCGACCCGGCGCCGTTCTCCGAGGATGAAGACAAGGCCGCTGAGTTCGGCCTGCAGGGCATTCCGCTGCAGCAGGGCGGTGACTCGATCTACTTCGGTCTGGCCGGCAAGAATGCCGAAGGCCTGACTCAGGTGATCCCGTTCTTCGCCCTGGATCAGGAAGAGTTCCTCGAATACGAACTCAGCCGTCTGGTGCAAAGCCTGGCCAAGCCTGAGCGCCCGGTGGTCGGCGTGCTGGCGGGGCTGCAGGTCAATGGCGGCTTCGACATGATGGCGCGTCAACCGACGCCGGCCTGGATGCTGATCGAAGAAATTCGCCAGTTGTTCCAGATCGAAAGCCTCAAGCGCGATGTTGACCTGATCCCCGAGAAGGTCTCGGTGCTGTTATTGATCCACCCGAAAAACCTACCGCAGCAGACCCTCTATGCCATCGACCAGTTTGTTCTGCGCGGCGGCAAGTTGCTGACCTTTGTTGACCCGTTCAGCGAGGCCGATACCCAGGCCGAGATGCCCGGCGAGATGGTCATCGATAAGGCCTCCGATCTGCCTGAGCTGTTCAAGGCGTGGGGCCTGCGCATGGTGCCGGATCAAGTGCTGGGCGATGGCTCCTACGCCATGTCCGTGGGGATGGGGCAAAGCCAGCGCCCGGTGCGCCATGCCGGCTGGTTGAGCCTGCCGAAAAACGCGCTGGATAAGGACGACATCAGCACCGCGTCACTGGAAACCGTGACCATGGCCACTGCCGGTATCCTTGAGCCGCTGGAAGGCGCGGAAACCCAGTTCACCCCGCTGATTCGCAGCTCGCAGTACGCCATGCCGTTTGATGCCAAACGCTTTGGCATGCTCAGCAACCCGGAAGAACTAATCCGCGAACTGCAACCCACCGGCGAGCGCTACACCCTGGCGGCGCGTATCAGTGGGCCAGCGTCATCGGCTTACCCGGAGGGTATCGAAGGGCAAAAAGACGGCCTCAAGCAAGCGGAGAACATCAACGTGATCGTCGTGGCCGACACCGACATGCTCACCGACCGCATGTGGGTGCAGGTGCAAGACTTCTTCGGCCAGCGCATCCCGCAGCCTTGGGCGGATAACGCTGGGTTTGCGATCAATGCCCTGGACAACCTGGCCGGTTCCGAAGCGCTGATCAGCGTGCGTTCACGCGGTCGTTTCACTCGTCCGTTCGAAGTGGTGGATGCGATCCAGCGTGAGGCCGAGGTGCGCTTCCGCGAGAAGGAGCAAACTCTGCAAGCGCAACTGGCCGATACTGAGCAAAAACTCGCCGCCCTGCAGCAGAGCGATGATCCGAGCAAAGCCCTGGAACTGACCCCTGAGCAGCAAGCGGCGGTGCAGCAGTTTGTGCAGCAGAAACTGGCGATCCGCAAAGAGCTGCGCGATGTGCGCTATCAGCTGAATGCCGATATCGAAGCCTTGGGCGGCACGCTCAAGTTCCTCAATATTGCTCTGGTGCCGCTGCTGCTAACCCTCGGCGTGCTGGCGCTGTGGTTGTGGCGCAGGCGCAAGCACGGCTAATCCCGCCTGTACCTGCAAAGGGCCGCTTGATGCGGCCCTTTGTTTTTCTGTTCTGCCGGTCAGATAATGCCCGCGCGCAACTGCGCCAAGCGGATCGCCGTGACCGATCTAAGCAGTCCTGTTTCCCTGTTTGAGGATTATTAGATGCCCACCATCCTGGTGAAAATATTCGAAGGCCGTTCCGACGAAATCAAACGCGAGTACGCCAAAGCCCTGACCGATGCCTCAACCAACGTGCTTGGCTGCGATGCCGGCGCGGTGGATGTGATCTTCGACGAGGTGAAAAAAAGCGACTGGGCCACTGGCGGTGTGATGTGGTCTGAGCGCGACTAGCGCTAAGCCGGGGATGGCGGCGGCCGTTACACGGTTGGCCCATCCCCGCTGAGCGTTGGGCTTTGCGCCCCTCGGTCGTTTTCCCCCGGTTAAATCTGCGACAATCGTCCCCCTCCTGTTTTCCCCCTTGACCCCACCCCGCGATTACCCGATGACCGAAGCCACGCCCGCCGTTGACCAACTGCTGAAAAACCTCGACCAGACCCTGCTGGGCGATCGTCATCGCCTGCGCCGCCAGCTGCATGAATTGCGCAAGCAGAACCCAGTGGACGAGGCCAAGTTGGCGCAGTGGCTGCAGCGTTTCGAGGCGTCGCGCGCCAAGGTTGAGGCGCGCCGCTTGAGCGTGCCACCGATGCGTTACGACGATGCGCTGCCGATTGCCGCCAAGCGTGATGAAATCAAAGCCGCCATCAGCCAGCACCAAGTGGTGGTGATTGCGGGGGAAACCGGCTCGGGCAAAACCACGCAGTTGCCGAAAATCTGTTTGGAGCTGGGTCGTGGTGTGCATGGCCTGATCGGCCACACCCAGCCGCGGCGCCTGGCCGCGCGCAGTGTGGCCACAAGGGTGGCGGAAGAAATTGGCACGCCGCTGGGCGAGCTGGTCGGCTATCAGGTGCGCTTCGAGGATCAAAGCAACGAGCGCAGCCTGATCAAGCTGATGACTGACGGCATCTTGCTGGCCGAGACCCAGCACGACCGTTACCTGGAAAAGTACGACACCATCATCGTCGACGAAGCCCACGAACGCAGCCTGAACATCGACTTCCTGCTGGGCTTTCTGAAAACCCTGCTGGTGCGTCGCCCTGACCTGAAGCTGATCATCACCTCGGCAACCATCGACTTGCAGCGCTTCTCCGAGCACTTTGGCGGTGCGCCGATTGTCGAGGTGTCCGGCCGCACCTTCCCGGTGGACACCTGGTACCGGCCGTTGGCCGCCGAGCAGGATGAAGACGGCAACCGCGTTGAGGAAGACCTCTCTGTCGATCAGGCGATTCTCGCCACGCTGGATGAAATCAGCGCCTTCGAGAAAAGCGAAGGCAAACGCCCCGGCGATGTGCTGGTGTTCCTGCCCGGTGAGCGCGAGATTCGCGACGCCGCCGAGGTGCTGCGCAAATCCAACCTGCGCCTGACCGAAGTGCTGCCGCTGTATGCGCGGCTGACCCCGGCCGAGCAGCAGAAGATTTTCGCACCCATGGGCGCACGCAAAATAGTGCTGGCCACCAACGTCGCGGAAACCTCGCTGACCGTGCCGGGTATTCGCTATGTGATCGATTCCGGCACCGCGCGCATCAGCCGCTACAGCTACCGCGCCAAGGTGCAACGTTTACCGATTGAGGCCATCAGCCAGGCCAGCGCCAACCAGCGCAAGGGCCGCTGCGGGCGGGTCGAGCCGGGCATCTGCATCCGCCTGTTTAGTGAGGAAGACTTCAACGGTCGCCCGGCTTTTACTGACCCGGAAATCCTGCGCACCAACCTGGCGGCGGTGATTTTGCAGATGCTCCATCTGCGTTTGGGTGAAATCGAGGCTTTTCCCTTTATCGAGCCGCCAGATGGCAAGGCCATCAGCGACGGCTTCAACCTGCTGCAAGAGCTTTCGGCGGTTAATCGCGAGGGCCAACTTACGCCGCTGGGCCGCCAGTTGGCGCGCTTGCCTGTTGATCCTCGGTTAGGCCGCATGGTGCTGGAAGGGGCCAAGCAGGGCAGCCTGGAAGAAATCCTGATTATCGCCAGCGCGCTCTCTGTACAGGATGTGCGCGAGCGCCCGTCCGACCGCCAACAGGCTGCCGACCAGGCCCATGCGCAGTGGAAGGATGTCGATTCCGACTTCGCTGCGCTGATCAACCTCTGGCGCGGCTTTGAAGAACAGCGCCAGGCTTTGGGGTCAAGCGCGCTGCGCAGCTGGTGCCGCAAGAACTTTCTTAACTACCTCAGGCTGCGTGAGTGGCGCGACGCGCATCGCCAACTGGTGCTGATTACCCGTGATTTGCAGCTTTCGCCCAGTAATAAAGCGCCGGGTAGGAGCGAGCTTGCTCGCGATCAGCAATCTGCAGGTCAAGCCGCGATAGCTGCGGATCGCCAACTGTCGGCGGCCCATAAAGAAAAAGAACTGGCCGAAAAAGACCAAGCCGCCCAGCGCGCCAAAGGCTACGCCGCCGTGCACAAAGCGATTCTGGCGGGCCTGCTCAGCCAGATCGGCCAGAAGACCGAAGACGGCGACTACCTCGGCGCACGCCAACGGCGCTTCTGGGTGCATCCGTCTTCGGTGATCGGACGCAAGAAACCCAGCTGGCTGATGGCCGCCGAGCTGGTGGAAACCACCAAGCTGTTCGCGCGCATGGTGGCCAAGATTGAGCCGGACTGGATCGAGCCGCTGGCCGGCCACCTGATCAAGAAAAACCACCTGGAACCGCACTGGGAGAAGAAGCGCGGCCAGGTGGTGGCTTATGAGCAGATCAGCCTCTACGGCCTGATCGTGGTTGGCCGCCGTCCGGTGCATTTCGGCCCTATCGAACCGGTGGTGTGCCGCGAGCTGTTTATCCGCGAGGGCCTGGTCGGTGGCGAGATCAACTCACGCGCCAAGTGCCTGACCGCTAACCGCCAGTTGCTGGAAAAGCTCGACGAGCTGGAAGCCAAGGCCCGCCGCCGCGACATTCTCGCCGACGACGAAACCCTGTTCGCTTACTACGAAGCGCGCCTGCCGGCGAACATCTACCAGAGCGCGACCTTCGACAGTTGGTACAAAAGCGAAAGCGCAAAAAATCCCCAGCTGCTGATCATGCGCGAAGAGGACGTGCTCGCCCGCGACGCCAAGGAAGTCACCGCCGCGCAGTACCCGGACAGCCTACGCCTGGGCGAGCTGACCCTGCCGCTGACGTACCACTTCGAACCCAATCACCCGCGCGACGGCGTGACCCTGCGCGTGCCTGCACCGCTGTTACCGCAACTGCCGCCGGAACGCCTGGAATGGCTGGTGCCCGGCCTGCTGGAGGCTAAATGCATGGCCCTGGTGCGCGGGCTGCCCAAGGCGCTGCGTAAAAATTTTGTGCCGGTGCCGGATTTTGTTGGCGCCGCCCTGGGCAAGATCAGCTTTGCCGACGGCAGCCTGCCCGACGCCCTAGGCCGTGAGCTGACGCGCATGACCGGTACACGCGTCAGTGACGAAGCTTGGGCCGAGTCCGCCGCGCAGCTGGAAGGCCACCTGCGCATGAACATCGAAGTGGTCGACAACCAGGGCAAGCCCTTGGGTGAAGGCCGTGATCTGGCCGAATTGACCGCACGTTTCAGTGAGGCCACCCAGGCCGGCCTGGCCCTGCCAAAAACCGCCAAGAGCCAGCAACCGGTTGAGGCCAAGGCCTTTAGCGAAGTGGCGGCGAAAACCCAGCAGCAGGTCGCCGGCCTGTCCATGACCGTCTACCCGGCGCTGGTGGAGGAGGCGGGGGTGGTCAAGGAAGGGCGTTTCCCGACGCTGGCCGAAGCCGAGTTCCAGCATCGCCGTGCCCTGCAGCGCTTGCTGCTGCAGCAATTGAGCGATCAGGCCAAGTTTCTGCGCGGCAAACTGCCGGGGCTGACCGAACTGGCGTTGCTCTATCGCGACATGGGCCGCGTCGATGCGCTGGTCGAGGATATTCTGCTGGCCAGCCTCGACAGCTGCATCCTCGAAGGTGCTGAGCCGCTGCCGCGCGACGGTGCGGGTCTGGCGGCCCTGGCCGAACGCAAGCGTGGCGACTGGACCGGCGAGGCCGAACGCCTGGCCAAGCTGACCCTGGAAATCCTCAAGCTCTGGCACGGCCTGCAGAAACGCTTCAAAGGCAAGATCGACCTGGCCCAGGCCATGGCACTCAACGACATCAAGCAGCAGCTGAGCAACTTGGTCTATCCCGGCTTCGTCCGCGAAACCCCGGCGCAGTGGCTCAAAGAAGTGCCGCGCTACCTCAAGGCCATTGAGCAACGCCTGGACAAGATCGCCGGCCAGGTGCAGCGCGACCGGGTGTGGAGCGGTGAGCTGGCCGGCTATTGGGAGCAGTACCAGGCGCGCCTGGGCAAACATCGCCAGGAAGGCAAACGCGACCCGCAGCTTGTTTTGTACCGCTGGCTGCTGGAGGAATACCGCGTGTCGCTGTTCGCTCAGCAGCTCGGCACCAAACTGCCGGTTTCGGACAAGCGCCTGAGCAAGCAATGGAGCAGTGTCGAGGCTTAAGCGCGCTGCCGCATCGCTGCGCTGTTGGCCGGTTTGAGTGCGCAGAGGGGCTGCTAGACTGAGCACTCATCCCATCGAGCCCGCGTGAGAGATGATCTTGATTGCAGTCGATGTACGCCGCTCGCCGTTACCGCGCCTCTGCTTATTGCTTGCCCTGCTGCCGGCTTGCGTGCCCGGCCTGGCGCTTGCTGCATGTGAGAAAACCCTGCGCTGGGACGATGATCCGCCCTTCAGTATGGAAGCGGCCGATGGCGGCGTAGTGGGCATTGACGTTGAGATCAACCGTGCGGCGTTGGCCCGCCTGGGCTGCCAGACCAAACTGCGCAAACTGCCCTGGGCACGGGCACTCAAGGAGCTGGAGCTGGGGCGCCTGGATATTTTGCCCGGTGCCTTTCGTCGGCCCGAGCGTGAGGTCTATGCGTATTTCTCCGGCCCGGTGCTGCCACCGTCACGCAACATCCTGTTTATGCATCCGCAGGCCATGCAGCGCTGGCCGGCCACGCGGTTGCTGGAGCTGCAGCACAGCGCGTTTCGCCTGGGTGCGCAGATTAACGTGGCTTACGGCGCAGACTACCAACAGCTGATGAGCGAGCCGCGCTTTGCCGCGCGGGTGTCGATGGTCGCCAATCGCAGCAGCCTCTGGCACATGGCCGCTAAGGGCCGTATCGATGGGGTGATTGCCAACGAGTACACCGGCGCCTACGAAGTTCATCAACTCGGCCTCAGCGAGTGGATCAAGCCCACGGCTGTGGTGGTGTCCAGTGAGGCGGCAGAAGTAGCGTTCAGCAAACGCTCGACCGACGCCCGCTTTGTCCAGGCCTATGCTGATGCGCTGCGCGAATTGGTGGCGAATGGGCGTTATCAGCGGATTGTGCAGCGCTATGTAAAACCCTAGGCACTGCGGTGTAAACCCTGCAAAACGCGGCCTCTGTAGGAGCGGCTTTGGCTGCGTACGTTTACTTTCTACATCCGCTGCCGCTTGATCGCTTTAACGATGAGTTGAGGTCTTTCGCTTGCCCTACAAACCAGTTTTTGCCGATTACTTAGCAGCATTCTCTTGATGGGCGTCCTCGCGCCGTCTGCGCACGCTGGGTTCAAAAACCATCGGCACCCAGGTTGAAAATCACCGTGCGCTATCAGGCCGTTGCCGGTGCAGGTTGTCGTCAACGCTCGGTGCTAACGGCGGCGATAAACAACGTGCCGTGCACGCCCTGCAAGCGCTGTAGAGCCAGGCGATAGCAAAATGCCTTTGCGCGTTAGCGCACCGACACTGTTTCTGTGCGATGCAATGGTTTAGCTCCCGGCTCGCTGCAATCTCGCGCGACGTTGGGTTCAACCGAGATCGCCATGAACACAACAAGCGAACAGAACGCGACATACGGCTCCGTGCGAACGGCCGCCAGCACGCAGCAGCTTTCAGTCAGTGCTGTTTCATGGGGCGCGATATTTGCCGGTGCGGCGGCTGCGGCTGCGTTGTCCCTCATCCTGCTAATCCTTGGCACTGGCTTGGGGCTGTCCTCAATCTCGCCATGGGCCAACGACGGTGTTAGCGCCACTACGTTCGGCGTCAGCACGATTATCTGGATCACCCTGACCCAGCTGCTGTCCGCGGGTATGGGCGGCTACCTGGCCGGTCGTCTGCGCACCAAATGGGTTGAAGTTCACACCGATGAGGTGTTCTTCCGTGATACCGCCCACGGTTTTCTGGCCTGGGCGATCGCCTCGCTGGCCACCGCTACGCTGCTCACCTCGGTGATCGGCGCCATCGTCAACGGTGGTGTACAAGCCGGTGCTTCGGTAGCCGGTGGCGTTGCTACAACCGCCATGGTGGCCACTGCCGGTGGTGTCGCCGCCGGTTCGGAAATGGCGGCTGACGAGGCCAACAGTGGTTCGGTGGGCTACTTCCTCGACACCCTGTTTCGCCGCGACGTAAACGCTATGTCCGCCCCGCAAGGCAATGGCCAAGGCGCTTTGACCTCGCAGCAAGAAACAGCCGTGGCCATGGCCGAAGTCACCCGCATCTTTATGAATTCGATCCGCACCGGCGCCATGCCCGCAGACGATGTCAGCTATGTCGGCCAGGTGGTCGCCCAGCGTACCGGCCTGACGCAGCCCGAAGCCGAACTACGCGTGAGCGAAACCTTCACCCGCGTGCAAACCGCCCTCAATGCAGCCGAAACCAGCGCCCGTGAGGCCGCCGATAGCGCCCGTAAAGCCTCTGCTTATGCTGCGATCTGGTTGTTTGTTTCGCTGCTAATTGGTGCCTTCGTCGCCAGTTTCGCCGCGCCCTATGGCGGCCGTCAGCGCGACGCTTGATCACCCCCTTCACGCCTTAACCGGAGACCACCATGCGCTCACTACTGCTGTTATTTCTCGGGATTCCGATCCCCATCATCATCCTGCTCGCCATCTTTGTGTTCTAGGCATCTGCCGGCCTGGCTGCTTCTCGCGAGGCAGTCGGCCTAAGGATTTCCAGGCACTGACTGCAGTGACATTCACTTAAAGGACTATGCCCATGACTGCTACAGCGAAGAAAACCACAGCACCGACCAGCCCCGCCAAACGCAAGGACGCCACCGCGTTGCTGCGCGCCGATCACAAGCTGGTCAGCGAGCTGTTTGCCGAGTACGAAAAAGCCCGCTCAGTGACCAAGAAAAAGCAGCTGGTCAGCCAGATCTGCACCGAACTCAGCGTGCATGCCCAGGTGGAAGAAGAGATTTTCTACCCGGCGGTAAAACTGGCCTTGAAGGATAAAGAGCTGGTGCCCGAGGCGACCGTCGAGCACGCCACGTTGAAGGATTTGATCGCTCAGGTTGAGGGCATTGAGCCGGACGGCGAGATGTATGACGCCAAGATCAAGGTGCTTTCCGAGTACGTCAAACACCACGTCAAGGAAGAACAAAGCGAAATGTTCCCGAAAGCCAAAGCGGCTGATCTGGACATGCTGGCCCTGGGTGACCAACTCGCCGAGCGTAAAGCTGAGCTTATGGCCGCACGCGGTCAGCGCGTGTAGCTGCCTGGGCGTATAGCCCGTTTTATCCCGATGCAGGAGTCGTTCGTGAATACTCAGAGCCAACCCAGCGCGCCGCTGACGCAGCTGCGCAACATGATGGAGCGTATGTCTGTGGCCACGCTCAGCAGTATTGACGAGCACGGCGCCTTGCTCAGCAGCCGTATGTCGCGCTGGGAAATGGACGACTGTGGTGCATTGTGGTTCTTCACCGACCCACTCTGCCTGCCTGCTGCGCACATGCCGAGCCTCAACCTCACGTTTAGCGATGCGGCGGGTACCCAGCGCGTGTCGCTGTCTGGGCGCGGGGAGTTGTACGCCGAGGACTTGTCCTCAGAGTACCTACTGGGCTCCATCTGGCTGGGGTGTATCAACGCGCCACGAATGGAGGCGCAGGCATCGGCCGATACCCCGGCGTTATTCAAATTCACCCCACAAACAGCGGTTTACTGGCAGGCCGAGCCGAGCCTGGTGGCGCGCCTGCTGGCGCTGCTGGCCTCTGTGTTTGGCACGCAAGTACCGTCGGTAAAACCCGGGCTGCTTTGCGTTGAGCTACCGGCGAGCTGGAAGCTAGACGCCGCCAAGGCCGCCGCATGAGGTTTACTGCGCCGGGGCTTTATCGAGGCGTCAGCAAGTGACCCGCAGGCGCATGACCCTGGTTTTTCTGTAGTCGCTTGATGTGCTCGATCAGCGTTCGCGCGGATTGCGCTAAGCGTGCCCCCCATCGCCGTCCCTATCACGTGGAGTTTGCGCCCTTGCTGTTTGAGGTGAGCGCTCACCACGCTCAATTTTTCAGGAGCATTGCCATGAGCAAGCACACCAACGACGAACCTGCTGTCGCGAACCTGACGGGCCTCAACCCATCCCCAGCTGATGCTAATCGCTCGGAGCAGGCGGCTGCCGTGCTCGCTCAAGAGCCCGGTGATTCGCTGACCACCAACCAGGGGTTGCTGATTAGCGACAACCAAAATTCACTGCGTGCCGGCGAGCGCGGCCCGACGCTGCTGGAAGATCACATCCTGCGCGAAAAAATCATGCACTTTGACCATGAGCGCATCCCCGAGCGCGTGGTGCATGCCCGCGGTGCCGGCGCCCATGGTGTGTTTGAGGTGTATGAGTCGATGAGCGACCTGACCAAGGCCGGCTTTCTGCAAACCCCCGGTGTGCAAACCCCGGTGTTTGTGCGCTTCTCCACCGTGGCCGGCTCGCGCGGCTCGATGGATACGGCCCGCGATGTGCGTGGCTTCTCGGTCAGGTTTTACACCGAAGAAGGCAACTTCGACCTGGTCGGCAACAACATGCCGGTATTTTTCATTCAGGATGCGATCAAGTTTCCCGACCTCGTGCACTCGGTTAAACCCGAGCCGCACAACGAGATCCCGCAGGCGTCGTCCGCCCATGACACCTTCTGGGATTTTATCTCGATGGTGCCGGAAACCAGCCACACGGTGATGTGGCTGATGTCGGACCGCGCCATCCCGCGTAGCTACGCGATGATGGAAGGTTTTGGCGTGCACACCTTCCGTTTTATCGACGCTGCAGGTCATTCAAGCTTCGTCAAATTCCACTGGAAGCCTGTGCTCGGTGTGCACTCGCTGGTGTGGGATGAGGCGGTCAAACTGGCGGGTAAAGACGCCGATTTTCACCGCCGCGATCTGTGGGAATCAATTGACGAGGGGCGTTATCCCGAGTGGGAGCTGGGCGTGCAAATCGTTGCTGAAGCCGACGAGCACATGTTCGATTTCGACCTGCTCGATGCCACTAAATTGATCCCCGAATCCTTAGTGCCGGTGCAGCTAATCGGCAAGCTGACGTTGAATCGCAACCCCGATAATTACTTCGCGGAAACCGAGCAAGTGGCCTTCCACCCAGGCCATCTGGTGCCGGGTATCGACTTCAGCAACGATCCGCTATTGCAGGGTCGGTTGTTTTCCTACACCGACACCCAGCTGTCGCGTTTAGGCAGCCCTAACTTCCATGAACTCCCAATCAACCGGCCTATCGCCGCCGTGGCCAACAACCAGCGCGACGGCCATATGCGCCAGGACATCATCAAAGGCCGCGTCAGCTACGAGCCCAATACTTTGGGCGGCGGTTGCCCGATGCAGCGGCCGTGGGAGCAGGGCGGTTTTGTCAGCCATGCCGAGCCGGTGCAGGGGCCTAAGCTCCGTGCGCGCAGCCCCAGCTTTGCTGACCACTTCTCCCAGCCAGGGTTGTTCTGGCGCAGCCAGGCAGATTGGGAGCAGGCGCATATTGTTGAGGCCTTCTGCTTTGAGCTGGGCAAGGTCAGTGTGCCGGCCATTCGCGAGCGCATGGTGGCCAACCTGACTCAGGTTGACGCTGCACTGGCGCAACGGGTGGCCGATGGCTTGGGCATGGCCGTGCCGCCACCACCGGCCGGCGCCGAACACCTGCCGCGCACGGACAAACCTGATATGGACGCGGCACTGAGCATGGCCATGGCGCGGATTGGCTCGATCAGCGGCCGCAAAGTGGCCGTGCTGGTGGCCAATGATGTCGATGGCACGACCCTCGAAACCCTGCGCACCGCGTTGCTTGCGGCCGGTGCCACGCTGAAAGTGATTGCCCCGCAGCTGGGCGAAATCCGCAGCAGCGCAGGCAAGGTGCTGACGGTGGACCACAGCCTACCGACCGTCGGTTCCGTGCAGTTTGATGCTGTGTATGTGCCGGGCGGCGCCAAGAGCGTGGACGCGCTTTGCAACAATGCCCAGGCTCTGTTGTTCGTCAAAGAGGCCTATAAGCACGGCAAACCGCTCGCGGCCACCGATGACGGTGCAATGCTGATCGACAAAGCGGCACGTTCCAACGGTAACCAGGGCGCCGCCTTCCAGGGCCCAGGGGTGATTACCGCATCCGGCAAGATGGCCAACGGTGATTTTGTTGAACGCTTCCTGACCGCCATTGCCAAGCACCGGGTGACCGAGCGGCCGGATATGGGGGCAATCGTGGCCTAAACAACGGCCGGCGTTTGGGTTGGGTTGCAACCGGTCGCTCCCTCGGCAAATAGGGGCGACCGGTTGATCGGTTTTCAGCCGCGTTGGCTCTACGCGCGGCCCGGTAGAGAGGCCAACGAGTCACTGATGCCGCCGGCTTTCCAGAGGGCTGGTGCACTCAGCTGTTGGTTGCGCTGGCCGTTTGCGTGGCAGCTTTTGCGGTCGCAATTCGCGCGCTCAACTTGAATTTGGCCTGGGCCAGCTCATCACCGGTCAGGGAGGTGACGTCGTTGATCAGCGCTTCAATGTCGGCGAGAAACGCATGGAACTGTTGGGTGATATCTGCAACCGGCGGGCTGCTTTCACCGCGCGCCGTGGGGCCCGCGACGATAGGGCCAACGCCGTCGCCGAGGCTGTTAACCCCGGAATGTCCGGTATGAGTTGGATTGTGCATGGTGACTCCTGTTACCGATCCAAAGGTCGCTTGGCGACATGTGCGCTGTTGCTCGCATGCGAGCCCAACTGGCGAGGTGAACCTGCAACCTGAGCGCAATGCACGCTCACGTCTGTGCGCCAGCAAACGCTGGCGGTTGGCCACAGGTGCACGCTTGGCCTGCGCTGCCGTGGGGTGAGGCTGCGTGCGTAAGCCGGCTGGTTTCAGCGCAACACTCGGCGCAGGGCCTACGCCGAGGTGGGCAAAAGCCGCACGTTTTCTTTAGGGGACTCTTGGCGGCAGTATTTTCCGCAACTACCGCGCGCTCTGTACGCAAACGGACAGAACTCCTAGGCATTTCTCGCCATCATGCAGCCGTGCTGGCAAAAGCCCGTAGGGGCGTGCCGTGCCGTTGCTCAAAGGATGCTATGTCGATCTCCACTGATCCACGCGAAAACCACTTGCTGGCCGCCTTGCCTGGCAAGGATTTAGCGCGCCTGCTGCCTTTTCTGGAACTTACCCCGTTAGCCGTCGGCTCTGTGTTGTATGAGTCCGGAGAGCCTGCGCGTTATTTGTATTTCCCCACCAACGCGATCGTTTCACTGTTGTATGGCGTTGAGGATGGTTCATCGGTTGAGATTGCCATCGTGGGCAATGAAGGTGTGGTTGGCCTGGCCATGTACATGGGCGGCGAAAGCACGCTCAGCCGAGCCATTGTGCAAAGCCCGGGCTTGGCTTACCGCTTGAAGGGGCAGGTGCTTAAACCCCCGGTTGATCATGCCGGCTCATTGCAGCAGTTACTGTTGCGCTACATCCAGGCGTTGCTGACGCAAATGGCTCAGCGCTTGGTGTGCACCCGCGCGCATTCGCTGGACCAGCAACTCTGTCGCTGGTTGCTGCAGTGCTTTGATCGCCTGCCAACCAACACGCTGCAGATGACCCAAGAGTTGATTGCCAGCATGCTCGGGGTGCGCCGTGGCGGCGTTTCTGAAATGGCCGGTAATCTGCAGCGTGCCGGGCTTATCAGCTATCGCCGCGGTTGCATCACACTGCTCGATCGTGAGGGGCTGGAGGCGCGCTCCTGCGAGTGTTATGCGGTGGTGTGCGCCGAGTTTGAGCGCTTGCTGCCACGCGGCCCACACGCCTGGCAGCTCGCGCCCGTGCATTGAGCCTGCCGCACTGAGGTCGTTAGCAGCAGGCTGACCGTTGGGCTGACTCGGCTGTCATTGCCAGGCGGCTTGTGCGTAGCGCCGCTGGATGCGCGCCACCTCGCCTGTGCGGTGCAGCTGTTCCAGGGCGCTGGCCCAGGCCGCTATTTGTTTATCGTCACTGTCGCGGCTAAAGGCGATGTACAACGACGCCCGATAAAGCTCGAGGGGGATCTGCCGCAGCGTGCCAGGGGCGATATCCAGCTGGCGGCTGTAGTAAGCCACCCCGGCTGCGGTGTCGCCAATGATGATGTTGGTGCGTCCGGCCATGAGCATGCGGTAGAGCTGCAGGTTTGCGGTCGCACTTTTGTCGAGGTTGTTGAAGCCCAGCGACTGCATGATCTCGGGGATCAGGCCGGCACTGCGCGTGGTGATCTGCGGTGCTCGCATCAGCTGCTCGAGGGTATTCACCTGCTGCGGCGCATTCGCCAATTGATAAGGGTGAATGGACTCCTCTACAAGCGGCCCCACCCACTTGTACAGCGGCTCGCGCTGCGCGGTGCGAAACAGCGAATACATGATGGTCTTGGGTCGCGTTTGCAGAAGGTGGGTGGCGCGCATGCTGGGCACCACCGTCATCTCAAAGTTATCCCCGGTTAGGACCATGATGGCCCGAACGATCTCCGTGGAGATGCCCGTGAGCTGCTTGCCGTGCAGGTAGTTATAAGGTGCCCATTCTTCGGTCACGACCTGGTAGTGCTCGGCCCGGGCAACCGTGCCCAGCAATAGGTAGAGCAGCGCTGCAGTAAGTGTCAGGTATTTCACAGGTCTGCCTGCTGGGCCGTGAGGTATTCAGGAAGGTATCTGGATAAGACAGCATGAAAAGTATAGGTGCTGACACCCCTACCATCGGCTACAGCTGCGCCGTCTGGCGAGTGTGGTAACGCCGCGCTTGGCGGAAAATCTTCACCGCGCGTACAAACAATAGCTGCAGGTCGAGCGATGAGGCGGGGCAATGGTTATTCGGTTTGCGGCTTCAACCGCTTGGTGCATGAGCCGAGGCAAAAAGTTATCGCGAGAGGTCTAGCACCCCAAGCACCCGACGGGAAATTGAATTCCAGTCGGGGTTGGCGGGGGCTGTTAGCGCAAACGCGTCAGGCATTGCTGCCTGACGCGTTTGAGGTCTTGCGCCTCCATCGCGTTTTTAGCCGCGTGACAGTGGCGGGGTCCGTGGTGGAATCAGGCGCTTAGAGCCGGTCGACTCGAAAGCGGCGGCAAAACGCAGCAGGTTGGAATCATCGTAGGCGCGGCCGGCAAACGTCAGGCCCACAGGCATGCCAATATCGGCCATCACGCCCATCGGCACGGTAACGGTCGGTACGCCCAAGTGCCGGATGGCCAGGTTGCCATTGGCCACCCACACGCCGTTGCTCCAGGCGATATCGGCGGACACCGGGTTGACGTCCGCATCCGCCGGGCCGACATCGGCAACGGTGGGAAACAGCACGGCGTCGAGGCCGAGGTTGTCCATCCAGTCTTCCAGGTCGAGCTTGCGGGTGTGCTCCAGGCCACGCAGGCCGTCGGGCAGGGTTTCGATCTCGTCCCAGTTTTTCAGGCCGCGCTTGGCCATGTTGACGTATTCATCCATGCCGGCGGCCAGGTCGCCCTCACGGTTGGGCAGGGTGCCGGGGTCGTGGGGGAATATCTGCGGGCCATCGACATCGGCCAGGCGGTTGAGTGTGGGGTCACCATTGGCGCGCAGAAAATCATCAAATGCCCAGCCCGAGAGTTCCCACAGTTCGTCATGCAGAAACTCTGGGGTGAGGATGCCGCGGTTGTAAACGGTCGGCGCACCCGGGCGGTCGCCTTCGCAGTTGGACACCAGTGGGAAATCCACCTCAATGACTTCGCCACCGGCGGCTTCGATTGCCTGCCGTGCGTTTTCCCACAGGGCGATGACCGAGGGCCGGGTGTGGATGCGTTGGCCGGTTGGGCCGCCGATGCCCGGGTTATCGCTGGTGCCGGCGGCGTCATCTTTGTTGATAAACATGCGCGGCACGCCAAAGCGTTTACCGGCCAGCGCTGCTGGGCTGGCGGCCAAATCGGCATAAGCAGCGGGGCGCACTGAGCTGACGCTGGGGATAGGCACCCAGGGCTGCAGGCGCCACAGGTCGCCTCGGGTGTCTGGGTCTTCGGCGACCACCACGTCGAGCACTTCCAGCAGGTCGGCCATGGTTCGGGCGTAGGGCACCACCACGTCCATGGTCGGTGTTAGCGGCCAGTTGCCCCGCACCGAAATAACCCCGCGCGATGGCGTGTAGGCGCACAAGCCGTTGTTCGAGGCCGGGCCGCGTCCGCTCGACCAGGTTTCCTCGGCCAAGCCGAAGGCGGAGAAGCTGGCAGCAGTGGCGGTGCCGGCACCGTTGGATGAGCCGGAGGCAAAGGGCGCCGTGAGGTAATCAGCGTTGTAAGGGCTTTCCGCGCGGCCATACACGCCGCGCTGCATGCCGCCATTGGCCATGGGCGGCATATTGGTTTTGCCCAGACAGATGGCCCCAGCGGCGCGTAGCCGCTCGATGGTAAAGGCATCGCGATAGGCGACCAGGTCCTTGAAGGCAGGGCTGCCGGAGGCGGCCGTCAGGCCCTTTACCAGGTAGCTGTCCTTGGCCGTGTAGGGAATGCCATCCAGCGGGCTGAGGCACTCGCCACGGGCGCGGCGCGCATCAGAAGCCTGCGCCTCCTCAAGTGCGGCGGGGTTGGGCACGACCAGTGCATTGAGTTGGGTGGCTGTGGCGGGGCCGTTATAGGCATCGATACGGGCCAGGTAAGCCTGGGTGAGTTCGACGGCTGTGGTCTGGCCGGATTCGAGCGCGGCACGCAGCTCGGCTATGGAAACCTCGGTTACCTCGATCATGCTGTCACCGCTGGTTGTTGAAGGCGAAAGGAAAGGTGTTGGCGGCAGGCTAACGCACTATTACGGCTGTGCAGAAGGTTGTTCATATCGGTTCTCGTGGCGCTAAGCGGTCGCGCTAGGGGCAAACGTCAAGTCGGATAATTACAGCGTGGGCGGATTCTATTTAGCCGCGTGGCGGTGTGGCCAGGCCTTTTATCACCGCTGGGCGGGCAACGAATGCCTGCAGTGCGCGCTGCACATGACTGAAGCGCTCGAACTCAACCAACTCACCCGCCTCGTAAAACCCCACCAGGTTACGCACCCACGGAAAGGTGGCGATATCGGCGATGCTGTAGTCATCACCCATGATCCAGGCGCGGCCTTGCAGGCGTTGCTCAAGTACGCCCAGTAAACGCTGAGCTTCGGCGACGTAGCGGTCGCGCGGGCGTTTATCCGGGTAGTCCTTGCCAGCGAATTTATGGAAGAAGCCCAGCTGGCCAAACATCGGGCCGATGCCGCCCATCTGCCACATCAGCCACTGCAGGGTTTCATAGCGCGTGGCGGCGTCCTGAGCCAATAGCTGGCCGGTTTTTTCCGCCAGGTAGATCAGAATCGCCCCGGACTCAAACAGCGCCAGCGGTTGGCCATTCGGGCCATTGGGGTCGAGGATGGCGGGGATTTTGTTGTTGGGGTTAAGCGAGAGAAATTCGCTGCTGAGCTGGTCGTTGCTGTCGAAGCTGACCAGGTGGGCTTCGTAGGGCAAGCCGATCTCTTCAAGCATGATCGAAACCTTGACCCCATTAGGTGTGGGCAGCGAATAAAGCTGCAGGCGCTCGGGATGTTCAGCGGGCCATTTGTGCGTGATGGGGTAAGCGGATAGGACTGACATGGACGCTCCGAATTGGCTGGCGAAAGCCGCAGGATAGCGGTGATTGGCCATTTGGTCAGGTCAGCGGTTTTTCCCCGCGCGCAGAAATCGGTATGGTTGGTGGATTCAACCCCACAACATGGAGAACACGATGAGCCTGCATGGTGACTACGACAGCCAGAACATCTTTGCCCAGATCATCCGCGGTGAAGCCCCGTGCTACAAATTGTACGAGGACGAGGATGTGCTGGCCTTCCTTGATGTGTTTCCGCAGTCCTACGGTCACACGCTGGTGATTCCCAAGCGTTCGGCGGCGCGCAACCTTCTGGATATCGACAGCGCCAGCCTGGGCAAGGTAATGGCCGTGGTGCAAAAGCTGACCGCTGTGCTGGTGGCTGAATTGTCGCCGGCCGGGGTGCAGGTGGCGCAGTTCAATGGCGCGCCGGCAGGGCAAACGGTATTCCATATTCATGTACACATTATTCCGCGCTATGAAGGCGAGTCGCTGGGCGTGCATGCCGCCGGCAAAGCCGAGCCGGAGCTGCTGGCAGCGTTGCAAGCGCGTCTGGTCAAGCGTATGGCGGGTTGATTTCGCAGCCTTTATCGCCGCACTTGAGCGCGGCCCAGGCTGGGGCAATACTCAAGCCGGTTTCCTGTGTTGATTCCTGCGCCCATGGAGGGCTCCCATGCGATTGATTGGTGCCGTTTTACCGCTGTTGCTGTTGGCCGGCTGTGCGTCCTGGAAGCCTGCGCCAGAAGATGTCAAACCGGTACCCGCTGAGCGGTTGCTGGGCTATCAAGCCGCGCTTGAGCGAGGCGGGCTACTGACGGTCAGTCGTGATGTGGGCGGCATGGGCAGTGGTTGCTACGTGGCGGTTCTGGTTGACCGCAAGGTGGCCGCCCGCATCGGCGTGGGTGAGCAGGTGCGCTTCCAGGTGCCCGGCGGCACGCGAGTGCTCAGCATTGGGATTGATGAAATGGATGACACCCTGTGCGGCATGGGCCGCTTGCGCCGCGAGCTGGCGGTGAAGGTGCAGCCCGGGTCGCAGCAGGATTTCCGCATCATCAGCGATAACCGCAAGGGCTTCGATATCCTGCCGGTGACCGAGTAGAACTCAGATCAGTCTCTCCCTGACGGGCCGGTGCCGGTGAGCATCGGCCCTGTCAGTCCAGCCTGTTTTTGCCTGCGCTCCGTTACCCCTGCCGCATTACTCAGCGATAGCGGGCAAGCAGCGCGTCGAATTCCCCCGCCTGTTTCATCTCCACCATGGCGCGCAGCAAGGCCATGGTGGGGACATCCGGTGCGTCGCGGACCATGCAGAAAACCGCGTCGGCGGCGACTTCGCTGAGTGTGTGGAGCTTCTGCCCCGGTGGTTGATTACGGTTGAACCAGTTCAGCGACAGCTCATTGCTGATGGCGTAGCGGTAGCGCCCGGCGCTCAGTTTGTGCAGTACCTGATCCTGGGTGCGGGCGTCTTCTCGCTGGATCTGCCCGCTGTTGAACAGCGGGTCCAGGCGCGGATAGGTGAAACCAAGGACTGTGCCCAAGCGCTCATTGCGCAGCGCTTCGGGCTGCAGTTGTTCGGCGCGGTTACCCAGCAGCAGGTCACGCTGAGTCATAAAGGGCACGCTCCAGATAAAGCGATAGTGATCGGCAGTGATCCAGTTCGGGCTGACGTAGCAGCGCACATCAATCTCGCCGCTGGCCATTGCGTGCTCTACACGTAGTCCCGGCATCACCCGCATGTCGGCTTTGCGTCCGATCTTGGCGGCCATGCGCTGTTGCAGATCAACCAGAAAGCCTTCCACGGCGCGGCCCTGATCAATGCGAACCATCGGCATGGCCCAGCTGTCGTTGATAGAGAAGCGTATTGTTCGTTCACTGGCCGATATCACGGCACTCAGCGTGGGCAACAGCAGTGTCAGCAGCAATTTAAACACCAGCACAGATCCTTCTGGTCAAGGTGGGTGGCTCAGCGGGTCATCGGTAGGGCCACCCCCATAAGGGCAAAAAGGCCACCGCAGCAGCGATTAAAGCTTTTGCCACTGCGTTGCAGCCAGGGCCGAACACGATGGGCCATGCGCGCCAGCAGGTATTCGACGCTGCCTTCGACCACGGCAAAGGTCAGCGCCATGATGGCGAACTGCAGCCAGAGATCCGCACGCTGGTCGAGAAACTGCGGCAAAAAAGCGCCGAAAAACAGGATCACTTTGGGGTTGGACAGGGCAGACAATAGCCCCTGGCGAAACAGTTTCAGGCCGTTGCTGTCGGCGGCTTTCTCGGCCATGGCCAGATGCAAGGGCGGCGCGCGCCAGAGCTGAATACCGAGCCAGATTAGGTAGGCACCACCCAGCCATTTGAGGAGGGTCAGGGCCTGCGCCGAGGCTTGTAGCAAGGTGCCGATGCCGAGCATCGACAAAGCCATCAACAGGGTAAAACCGAGCACTCCACCACTGACGGTAAACAGGGCTTTGCGGTGGCCATACAGGGCGCCATGGCTGAGCGCGAGTAGGCCGTTGGGGCCTGGCGTCAGCGCCAGGCCAAATGCGGCAGTCACAAATACAAGCCAGGTATGCAGGGCCATAAAACCGATGTCCAGGGCAGAAGGGTGCAGGACTGTACCTGCGAGCCCCTGTTCTTTCATGCCGTGACCCGCTAGTCAAGCGGCTGTGGGCGCTGTTGGGAGGCGGAGTAGTGCTATCAGTGGGCATGCGTGCAGCCATTCAGCGGATTGGCGATGTGGTTACCGCTCGTTCAGCGCCGACACGCAGGCGCTGCCGGGATGTGTCTTGCGCCACGTTGTGAGCATCTTTGCCTCCATAGCCAGCAGGGTGTTGCATTTGCCCTCACGTACTGAGCGGACGCAGGCCCTTTGCCTGTGGCAAACTCTGCGGTTCGTAACAGGCCGTTTCATGGACTGAGTTTGCAGAGCCTGTCAGCCGCTTTTGCCCATGGGCAGCCAGCCCTGGGCCTATTGAATAACTGGCCGCTGCCTGCGGCGAAGAACATGAGGAATGACTGTGCATAACGTCGTGATCAGCGGTACCGGCCTCTATACCCCGGCAAACAGTATTTCCAACGATGAGTTGGTCGAGTCGTTCAACGCCTATGTGCAGCAATTCAATGCCGACAATGCGGCGGCCATTGCCAGCGGTGACATTGAAGCACTGAGCGAATCGAGCAGCGGCTTTATTGAAAAAGCGTCGGGCATCAAGAGCCGCTTTGTCATGGACAAGGCCGGCATTCTTGACCCGCAGCGCATGGCGCCGCGCCTGCCGGAACGCAGCAATAACGAGTGGGGCATCCTGTGCGAAATGGCCGTAGGCGCCGCTAAAGACGCCATGGCCCGTGCCGGCAAAACCGCTGCGGATATTGATGGCGTTATCGTTGCCTGCTCCAACCTGCAGCGTGCTTACCCGGCCGTGGCGATTGAAGTACAGGCTGCGCTGGGCATCCAGGGTTTTGGTTACGACATGAACGTGGCCTGCTCCTCGGCCACTTTCGGCATCCAAGCGGCGGCTAACAGCGTGCAGCTGGGCCAGGCCCGCGCGATTTTGATGGTCAACCCGGAAATCTGCACCGGCCACCTGAACTTCCGTGACCGCGACAGCCACTTTATCTTCGGCGACGCCGCCACCGCGGTGATCATCGAGCGTGCCGACCAGGCCACCTCGAACTACCAGTTCGATATCGTCGGCACCAAACTGATCACCCAGTTCAGCAACAACATCCGCAACAACTTCGGCTTCCTCAACCGCTGTGCGGAAGAGGGTGTTGGTGCACGCGACAAACTGTTCGTCCAGGAAGGCCGGAAGGTGTTCAAGGACGTCTGCCCGATGGTCGCCGAGCTGATTGCCGCGCACCTGGCGGAAAACCAGCTGAACGTCGGCGATGTGAAGCGCTTCTGGCTGCACCAGGCCAACCTCAATATGAACCTGCTGATCGCCCGCAAGCTGCTTGGCCGCGATGCCGAGCCAGGCGAAGCGCCGGTGATTCTCGACACCTACGCCAACACCAGCTCAGCCGGTTCAGTCATCGCCCTGCACAAATACCAGGAAGACCTGCCGAGCGGCGCGCTGGGCGTACTCAGCTCGTTCGGTGCGGGCTACTCGATTGGTAGCGTTATCCTCCGTAAGCATTGATGGACTACCCGGCCGATCAGGCCTTGCTGACTCGTCTGCGTGCAGGCGAGCAAAAGGCCTACCGCGAGCTGGTCGCCACCTATCAAGGGGCGATGCGCGCGGTGGCCTTTGCCATTGTTGGCAGTCGTAATGCCGATGAAGTGGTGCAGGACGCCTGGTTGGCCGTGGTGCGCAGCCTCGATGGTTTTCAGGCACGTTCCAGCCTGAAGACCTGGCTGCTGACCATCACCGCCAACACCGCGAAAACCCGGCTCAAGGGCAATCGCCGCGAAGTGCTGCTCGACGACATTCCCTCGCCCCACGGCAGTGTGGGTGATGAGCGCTTTGGCGCGGATGGCCATTGGCTGCTGGCGCCGCATGCCTGGCATCACGACTCCCCGGAAGCGCTGCTGACCGAGGCCGAATTGCGTGAGTGCCTGGAGAAAACCCTCGCCAGCCTGTCCGAGCTGCAGGGCAGCGTGTTGCACCTGCGTGAGCGTGAAGGCTTGGCATTGGAGGATATCTGTAATCTTTTACAGGTCTCGCTCTCCAATGTGCGGGTGCTGCTGCACCGCGCGCGGCTCAAGGTATTCGCCACCTTGGAGCATTTTGAGGAGACGGGGCAATGCTGAGTTGTAAGGCGCTTGTGGCTCAGTCCAGCGAGTTGATTGATGACCAGTTGGGGCTGCGTCAGCGGTTGTCGCTGCGCCTGCACCTTGCGATTTGTAAGCCCTGTCGGCGGTTTATCCGGCAGATGCGCCTGAGCCAGGCGGTGCTAAGGCAGCTGCCGCCGCTGCAGAGCGCCGAGCTGGATGCCTTGGCCGCCAAGCTGGCGGAGTTGCGGCGCAACCATTCCTAGAAAACTGTTTACGAGCTCGCGAGCTAGAGCCAGGCAAGGCGCTACGTTAGTAACAGCCTCAGGCTGTTTTTAACGCAGGCTGGCCGACGCGCAGCAGGTCGTATGCCCGTTTTATTCGGCTTCTTGCGCGGCCTTTAGCGCCTCATAAGCCGGCGCGGCGTAGATGCCGACTTCCACCGCCAGCTCCATCACCCGCGCCAAGTCAGTGCTGTACACCAGCACGGCTTGCAGCGCGTCATCCAGCGGTTCGCTGAAGTCCAGCAAGACATAACCTTGAGTGTCCGGGCTGAGGCTGGCGAGTTGTACCTGAATGCGATTCAGCGCTTTCAGCGGCTCGACCTTGGCCAGCTGCTTGGCTTTGAGCACAAAGCTCACTTCCGGGCCGAAGGATTCGGTGATCTGCTGGAACAGCGCGTCATAACTGTCCGCCTGGAACAGTACGGTCTCCGGCAGGCTGCCAATCACCATCCACTCGCCCAGTGGGATCGGGAAACTGTCGTCGTAATTGATATCCGGGTTGGCGGCGAGGAACGCCTGCGGGTCGGCGTAGGCCTGGGCGGCCTCATCGGCGATGCGCGCAACCTCTTCCGGCAGCATGCAGCCCGCGCTTATTTTGCTGATGAGTTCTTCGAGCTGGGCTTTCATACGGGACATCCTGCACTAGAAATTAGGCGGGCAAGGATAGCGGTAAACCGTCGCCGAAGCTGCATCTAGCGCCGCTGGTCTGTTGTGTGGGCGGCACCGCGACTTAAGTCGTATGTACGGTAACGTACAGATAAAAATCCAGATAAGAATACTCTAAGGTGTGGAGTCCAGGCTCTGTTGTGACTGCAAAACCCGTCCACAGCACCTAGACCGGAGACAGTGATGTCCGTAATCCCCGCTGCGCAGCAAAATCAATTGCTTGCCGCTTTACCCAAGGACGCGCTGGAGCGTCTGTTGCCGGACCTTGAGTTAGTGTCCTTGCCGCTTGGCATGGTGCTTTACGAGTCAGGCGACACCATGCGGCATGTGTATTTCCCCACCGACTCGATCGTGTCCCTGTTGTATGTCATGGAAAGCGGCGCCTCGGCGGAGATTTCCGTGGTGGGCAATGACGGGATGATCGGCGTAGCGCTGTTTATGGGCGGTGAAAGCACCACCAGCCGGGCGATTGTGCAAAGCGCCGGCAGTGCCTACCGGCTACTCGGCAAGCGCTTTATGGCGGAGTTCAACCGTCACAGCGAGATGCTGTATTTGATGCTGCGTTACAGCCAGGCCTTGATCACTCAAATGGCGCAAACGGCGGTTTGTAACCGCCATCATTCGATTGATCAGCAGCTGTGCCGCTGGATGCTGCTTTCGCTGGACCGCCTGTCCGGCTTAAAGATAGCCATGACGCAAGAGCTGATCGCCAATATGCTCGGCGTGCGTCGTGAGGGCGTGACCGAGGCCGCCGGTAAGCTGCACCGCCTGGGCGTGATTGATTACACCCGCGGCCTGATCACCGTGCTTGACCGCGACAAGCTGGAACGCTTGAGCTGTGAATGCTACGCCGTGGTCAAGCGTGAGACCGATCGATTGATGCCGTGTAAAGCTGGGCATCTTGCGGTTGCCATGCATTAACCGGCTATGCCCCAGCCTTGCGTGCCGCAGCGTACAGAGCGTTGCCAGCCACTCAGGCAGACTGCAACGGCGATAGCGTCAAGCACCGTTGTCGTGCCATCTGTTGGCAAGCGCTGTGCTCGGGACAAGTGAATGTCTGTAAAAGCACCGCTGCATATCCTCAGCCGTTTAATTGAAGGGCTGCCCAGTAAGCAACGCAAACAACTGCTGAAGACGTGCGAACCGGTAGAACTGGTATTCGGCAACGTCTTGTATGAGCCCCACCAGCCGATTCGCCATGTGTATTTCCCATTGGGCGGCTTTATCTCGCTGGTCACCACCCTCGATGGCCATCAGCCCCTGGAAATAGGCTTGATTGGTAATGAAGGCATGCTCGGTGCAACCCTCGCACTGGGCGTGGCGCATGCGCCCATGCGCGCGGTGGTGCAGGGTTCGGGCAGCGCCTTGCGCATCAGCAGCACCGTGTTCAAACAGCAGCTGCTCAAAAGCCCGGCGCTGCTACGCACCCTCAAGCGCTACCTGTATGTGGTGATGACGCAGCTGTCACAGAGCGCCGGCTGCCTGCATTTTCATGAGATCGAACCGCGCCTGGCGCGCTGGCTGCTGATGACCCACGACCGCGCCCATGCCGATCATTTTTACCTGACCCATGAGTTTTTGGCGGACATGCTCGGCGTGCGCCGCAGTGGTGTGTCAATTGCCGCGGCGGCGCTGCAAGAGCGCGGCTTGATCAGTTACAGCCGTGGCGAAATCAGCATGCTCGACCGTGCGGGATTGGAGGGCGTGGCCTGCGAGTGCTATGCCACCCTGGTGGCTGATTACCGCGCCCAGTTCTAGCCAGCGGGCGTGGGCGGCGGTGCCCAGGCTTGAACTGGGCGCCGCGTTGCCGGGCTGCGCTAAAGCGCGCTTACCGCGCTCAGCGTGTTGATTGGCGAGCTGATCCCGCTGCGCAGCAGGTTGGCGAAGTGCTCCACGCTGACCGGGTGGCTGAATAAAAAGCCCTGGCCTTCGCTGCAGTGGTTGTTGCGCAGGAAGTCCAGCTGATCGGTCTGCTCGATACCTTCGGCAATGACCCGCTGTTTCAGGCTGTTGCCCATGGCAATCACCGCGCTGACGATAATGCCGTTGCTGTTGTGAATATCCTGGACAAAGGATTGGTCAATTTTCAGCACATCAATGGGGAACTGGCTGAGGTAACTCAAGCTGGAGTAACCGGTGCCAAAGTCGTCGACGGCCAGCTGCACGCCCAGTGTTTTCAGCTGTTGCAGGATGGCGACACTGGCCTGGGCGTCATGCATCAACACGCCTTCGGTAATTTCCAGCTGCAGGTTTTGCGGCTGCAGCCCGGTGAGTGCCAGGGCGGTGGTCACGCTGCTGACAAAGTCTTTATGGCGGAACTCAAGCGCCGAGATGTTTACGGCAATCGAGTCCAGCTGGTAGCCACAGTTCTCCCAACGTTTGGCTTGGGTGCAGGCTTGCAGCAGCACCCAGCGCCCGAGCGGCACGATCAGGCCGCAGGCTTCGGCAACTGGAATAAAGCGTGCCGGCAGGATCATGCCCCAGGTCGGGTGCTGCCAGCGAATCAGCGCTTCGGCGCTGGTGATCCGCCCGCTGTGCAGGTCCAGCTTGGGCTGGTAATAAAGAATAAATTCGCTGTTATCTAGGGCGGTGCGCAGGTGCGCTTCAATCACTTGGCGCTCCACGGCGCGCACATTCATTTCACTGCGGAAAAACTGGAAGTTGTTCCGACCCTCTTCCTTGGCCTGGTACATCGCGGTGTCAGCGTTCTTGATCAGGTCTTGCGCGTTGCCGGCATCATTGGGGTAGGCGCTGATGCCGATGCTGGCGCTGATATGCAGTTGCTGCTGGGCGATATCAAAGGGTGCAGCCAGGGTTTCAAGGATTTTCTCAGCGGTGCGTGCGGCATCTTCGGCTGAGTGGCTTTGGCTCAGTAACACCACAAACTCGTCGCCGCCCAGGCGACTGACCGTATCAGAGCTGCGCACGCACTCAATCAAGCGCAGCGCCACCGCTTGCAACAGCTGATCGCCGATGCCGTGGCCGAGGGAATCATTGATGTGCTTGAAGTTGTCCAGATCAAGAAACAGCAAGGCCAGGTCGCTGCCGTGCCGCTCGGCCAGGGCAATGGCCTGGGTGATGCGGTCATTGAGCAGGGTGCGGTTGGGCAGGTTGGTCAGGCTGTCATGTTGCGCTTGATGGGCCATTTTTTCGGTCATCGCGTGGGCGGCGGTCATGTCGTGGAAGACCATCACCGCGCCTTTGAGGCGGCCTGCTGAATCATGAATCGGCGCGGCGGAGTCCTCGATGGCGGATTCGCTGTTATCGCGGCGAATCAGGATCGTGCCCGCCGCCAGTAACTTGCAGGTGTCGTCACGCAGCACATGGAAGATGGGGTTATGCACCTGCTCACGGGTTTGCGTGTTGACCAGGCGCATGACGTTATCGATGGGCTGCTTCTGTGCTTCTTCAAGTGACCAGCCTGTCATGCGTTCGGCGGCGGCATTCAGGTAATCAACGTTGCCTTCTAGGTCGGTGCCGATCACGGCGTCACTGATGGAGTTGAGGGTGATGGCCAGGCGCGATTTCTCGACAAACAGGGCTTCTTCAACCGCCTTGCGCAGGATGATATTGCGCAGTGCTTGCGGCACCAGCGCACTGCCGAAATGCCCTTTGGACAGGCTGCCCTGGGCGCCCAGAAGGATCGCGTCCTCGGTTTCTTGGTCGAAGTCCAGATGGCTCAGGGTCATGATCGGGATGCTGGGCGCTTGCGCGAACAGCGCGGAAAACGTCGCCAGGCCCTTGCTGTCTGGTAAGGCCAGGTCCACCAGAATGGCGTCTATTGTCGCTCGCTGGGTGGCTTGCAAGCGCTCTAACGCCAGGCTCAGGCGCGTGACCCATTCGATGCTATAGGGACCGTCGTGGGCATTTTCCAACGCATTTTCGAGAACCGACGCATCGTGGGTGTTACTGGTGATGATAAGAATATGATTGGCCATGTCGCCGAGACTTCCTTGCGAACTTTACGCGGGACTGTGCTGCCCTGCGGTTGCCGATAAGGCGTAAACCGCTGGGCGCGTTTACGCCACTTCTGTTTCAGAAGCGCAGCTTGGGTGGCTGCGGCGCATGAATGCTGGGCTGGGGGTGCGATGGGCCGATCCATGGGTTGGGCGGGCTGCTGGCGGGTTGTTGGCGGGTTGCTGCTGCAGGTTGCAGGGCGGTGGTCAGGAGGCCGCTGCGAGTGCTTTCGGCTGCTGGCGGCGGCGGGGTCGCAGTAATGAATACCGCTGGGGCAAATAGCACCTCGGCCTGTGCCCCCGTGCTGAGTAACAACAGTACCAAGACGCTGTGCTGAACGGCTGAACGTGCGTATGCGAACGTGTGCATGTGATCTCCTCCACGATAGTGAACGTTTGCTAGGCGTCTTTCCTTAAACGCACAACGTCCAGCCATCGCGAATGGCTCACGACATGACGTCGACAACTGCAGTATCGGCGTACGCAGTGGTCATCCCAGGTGGACTGGGAGGATCCCCGCGCATCTATAAGGCAGCTTCCCACGCGGCAAGACGAGGGAGGCGCACTAGCAGATTCGGCGATTGTCAACGCCATGTCTGTTCGTTATCGAACATAGCCCCCTACCGATTAAAGCCGGCCCGGTTAGCCCCAGCAGGCTGCTAGACTGGCACTTTTCGCCGTCCCGCGATTATCTGGAGCCCGTTGTGAACCCGCGTATTCACCCTTTGGCCGGTCAGCCGGCACCTCTTGCATCGTTGACCGACATCGCCGCGCTGCTGGCGGCTTATTACGACCTGACGCCGGACCTCACCGTCGCGGCCCAGCGCGTGGCATTCGGCACTTCCGGGCATCGTGGCAGCTCCCTGGCGCAGAGCTTCAACCAGGCGCATGTGCTGGCGATCAGCCAGGCGATCTGTGATTACCGGGCCGCTCAGTGCATTACTGGGCCGCTGTTTATTGGCGCTGACACCCATGCGCTGTCGGCGCCTGCGCTGGACAGCGCGATTGAAGTGCTGGCGGCCAATGGCGTGCAAACCATGATCTCGGCGGGCGGTGAGTTCACCCCGACGCCAGCGATCAGCCAGGCCATTCTGGTGTACAACCGCGGCCGTAGCCGCATGCTGGCCGATGGCATTGTGATCACCCCCTCGCACAACCCACCCGACAGCGGCGGCTTTAAATACAACCCCAGCAATGGCGGCCCGGCTGACAGCGACATCACCACCTGGGTGCAGAACCGCGCCAACGCGCTGCTCGAAGGCGGCCTGCGTGAGGTCAAGCGCATGCCCCTGGCGCAGGCGCGGCAGGCGGCCAATGTGCAGGAATACGATTACCTCGCCAGCTATGTGAATGACCTGGGCAACGTCATCGACTTCGCGCCGATCCGCGCGGCTGGCCTGCGCCTGGGCGTCGATCCGCTGGGCGGCGCAGGGGTGCATTACTGGGGCCGCATTGCCGAGCAGTACGGCCTTAATCTGCAGGTGGTGAGCGAGATTGTTGATCCGCAGTTCGCCTTTATGAGCCTGGATTGGGACGGACAGATCCGCATGGACCCATCCTCCAGTCATGCCATGCAGCGTCTGATTGGCCTGAAAAACGGCTACGACATCGCCTTTGCCTGCGACACCGACTACGACCGCCACGGCATCGTCGCGCCCAGCGTTGGCTTGCTGCCGGCCAATCATTTTCTCAGCGTGGCTATCGATTACCTGTTCCAGCACCGCCCGCAGTGGAGCGCCACGGCCGCCGTGGGCAAAACCTTGGTCAGCAGCGCGATGATCGACCGTGTTGCTTCACGTTTGGGCCGGCCGCTGCAGGAAGTGCCGGTGGGCTTCAAATGGTTTGCCGGCGGTCTGTTCGATGGCTCCCTCGGTTTTGGCGGTGAAGAAAGCGCCGGCGCGACCTTCCTGCGCCGCGATGGCCAGGTGTGGACCACCGACAAGGACGGCATCGCCCTGGCGCTGTTGGCCGCCGAGATGACCGCCGTGACCGGCCGCGAGCCCGGCGAGTTGTACCAGGGCTTGAGTGATGAGTTCGGTGCGATTTATGCCGACCGCGTTGATGCGCCGGCCAGCCCTGCGCAGAAAAAAGCCCTGAGCCAGCTCTCGCCCGTGCAGATCAGCAACCGCGAGTTGGCGGGCGACGCCATCACCCAGGTGCTCGACAAAGCGCCGGGCAACGGTGCGGCGATTGGCGGCATCAAGGTGATCAGCGAGGGCGGCTGGTTCGCCGCGCGGCCATCGGGCACCGAAGACATCTACAAAATCTACGCCGAGAGCTTTCGCGACGAAGCGCACCTGCAGCGCATTTTCAGTGAAGCGCAGCAGCTTGTGGATGGGGCTTTGGCGGCGCAGTAGGGTTGAACCCGTCGGTTCGATAGCGCACAGACGCTGTCTGTAATGGCGTACAGGATGGTTGAGCGCTTGGGTGCCATTCGGCACCTGCTTTGCGGCGCACAGCAGTGACTCATCCAAGGAGAACGCCATGAGCCTGGGTACTATTTTATTAATCGTGTTGGTGCTGTTACTGATCGGCGCCATACCGGCCTGGCCCCATAGCCGAAGCTGGGGCTACGGGCCTACGGGCGGGTTGGGTGTGGTGGTGATCGTGCTGATCGTGTTACTGCTGCTGGGGCGAATCTGACCCGCTACTGGACGCGCGTTACCGGTTAAACGCTTTATGCACGCAGCGAAGCCCAACAGGCACTGACATGCCGTGTTGGGCTTTGTCGTTTTAGCTCAGAGCATCAGCGGCCCTGGGCGCCCCAGCCGACTTATCGCCGGCTGGGGCGGGGTTACAGCTCCAGGCGTAAGCGATGGGCGCTGCCATCCAGCGGCACCTTTATCAGGCCTTGGCTGCAATCAAGCGGGTGCTCGTCCAGCCAGGCCTGACGAATGCCCTGGCTGCGCCCCGCCGGGTTGCTCAGTTGAATCTGATAATGGCTGTCGCCCAGCTGTATTTGTGCGCTGAAGCCCGGCCAGTCGGCTGGGATGCACGGGTTAACCAGCAGCCATTGCCCCTCACGGCTAATGCCGAGAATCCCCTCAACGCCGGCGCGGTGCATCCAGCCGGCCGCTCCGGTGTACCAGGTCCAGCCGCCACGGCCGACATGCGGCGCGACGGCGTACACGTCGGCGGCCAGCACATAGGGTTCGACCTTATAGCGCTGGCACGCCTCAGGGCTGTTGCCGTGGTTGATCGGATTGACCCGATCAAACAGGGCGAAGGCCTCGTTCCCGGCACCCAGCCGGCAGTACGCCAGAATCGCCCACATGGCGGCATGGCTGTATTGCCCGCCGTTCTCGCGCAGGCCAGGTGGGTAACCCTTGATATAGCCGGGTTCCAGCGGCGTTTGGTCAAACGGCGGGGTAAACAGCAGGGCGATGTTGTCTTCCTCACGAACCAGCTGGCGCTGCAATTCGCCCATGGCCATGTTGGCGCGCAGCGGGTCGGCCCCACCCGAGAGCACCGCCCAGGACTGAGCAATCGAGTCGATCCGGCATTCGCTGTTTGCCGCCGAGCCGAGCCAGGTGCCGTCATCAAAGGTCGCGCGGCGGTACCACTGGCCATCCCAGGCATGCGTGTGCAGCGCCGCTTGGAGTGAGACCGCATGGGCCTGCCAGCGCGCTGCGCGGGCGTTGTCATGCTTTGCGGCATAGGGCGCGAACAGCGCGATGGTGCGCAGCAATAACCAGCCCAGCCACACGCTTTCACCTTTGCCGTGTTCACCCACGCGGTTCATGCCGTCGTTCCAGTCACCGCCGCCCATCAGCGGCAGGCCCAGCTCGCCGGTCAGTTGCAGGCATTGATCCAGGCCTCGGGCGCAGTGCTCGAACAGTGAGGCGGGCGCATCGGCCTGCATCGGCTGGAAGAACGCATCGTGCTCGCCAGCGGCGAGCAGAGGGCCCTCCAGAAAGTCCAACTGCTCATCGAGAATTGCTGCATCGCCGCTGCACTGGATGTATTGCGCGGTGGCGTAGGCCAGCCACACCCGGTCATCGGAGATGCGCGTGCGCACGCCCTGGCCGGAATGCGGCAGCCACCAGTGCTGCACATCGCCTTCAACAAACTGGCGGCTGGCGGCGCGCAGTATGTGCGCGCGGGTCATTGCCGGGCTGGCGAAGGTCAGCGCCATGCCGTCCTGCAATTGGTCGCGAAAACCATAGGCGCCGCTGGCCTGGTAGAAGGCAGAACGCGCCCAGATACGGCACGCCAGGGTTTGGTAGAGCAGCCAGCCATTAAGCATGATGTCCATGGCGCGGCTTGGCGTGTGCACCTGTACGGCGCCAAGCAGCTGTTGCCAGTGCGCTTGCACCTCAGCCAATACGGCGTCCAGGTCGGCCTGGCGATAGCGTTCAATTAACGCACTGGCGTCTTGTTCACTGGCGCATTGGCCGAGCAGCCAGAGCACTTCAGTGCTTTCACCGGGCTGCAGTTCCAGTTGGCATTGCAGCACGGCGCAGGGGTCGAGCCCGGCGCCCAGGCGCCCACTCAGGTTGACCTGTCGCCCCAGCGCCGCGGGCTGCGCCAGGTTGCCGTTGCGCCCGATAAATTCACAGCGGTCGGCCGTCCAGCTGCTTTGCCGGCCACCCAGGTCACTGAATGCGCTACGCCCGGCAAAGGCGATGCTCCAGGGGTTGCGCGCCAGCAGGGCACCGGTGGCGCTGTCCTGGTGGCTGATGATAAACGGCGCGCTGGCCGCCCGGGTTGTGCCCAACACCCACTCGGCATAGGCGCTGACGCTCAGCCGGCGCGGGCGGTCGGAGAGGTTGCGCAGGGTCAGCCGGGAAATTTTGATCGGGTCGTGCAGCGGCACGTACTGCAACAACTCCATTGCGATGCCATCCGCCTGGTGGCTGAAGCTGCTGTAACCAAAACCATGGCGCGCCTCATAGTGACCGCTGTCGCGCAGCGGTTGGGCGGTGGGGCTGAACAGCGCCAGGCTGTCTTCGTCGCGCACATACAGGGCCTCGCCCGGCGGGTCGCTGACTGGGTCGTTGGACCACGGCGTGAGCTGGTTCTCCCGGCTGTTGTCGGCCCAGGTGTAGCCGCTGCCTTCGGCCGAGGCCTGAAAGCCAAACTGCGCGTTGGCAATCACGTTGATCCACGGCGCTGGGGTGTTGCTCCAGCCGTCGAGGTGCACCACGTACTCGCGGCCATCCAGGTCAAACCCGCCCAGGCCGTTGGCGAACTCCAGCGGCGCGGACAGCGGCTGCGCACGCACCACGGCAATGTGTTGGGCGCTGTGACTGCTGGGGCAGGCAGGCACGGGCGGCGGTGTGGGTTCAATCCGCGCCAGCTGTTCGGCCACCGGGCCGCGATGCGCCACCAATACGACGCGGGCGACGGCGTGCAATAGCTCGCGGAAGTGACCACTGAGCAGGTCCGCACGTAAGGCAAACACCGAGCCCTGCGCCAGCTCCATGGCAAAGCGCGGGCGCGACTGGCTGCTGCGCACGGCGGTTTCGATGGCCACCTGTAAGTCCTGCAGGTAAGAGGAGGCGTGCTCGTTAACGATCACCAGGTCCACCGCTAGGCGCTTCATCCGCCAGTACTCGTGGGCGCGCAGCAGTTGCCGCACTTGGCCGATGTCTTCGATGTCGGCGATGCGCAGCAGCACAATCGGTAAATCCCCGGAAATGCCCTGTGACCACAGCCCGGCTTGGCTGCCCAAGCCGCGCAGCAGGCTGCCGGCCGGTGCCCGAAAGCGTGCGTCCGCAAACAAAATGGGAGCCGCCAGGCGCTGAAAGTCGGCGGCTTCGGCGTGGTGCATATCGAGATGGCGCAGCTCCACCTCGGCTTGGGTCCAGGCCAGGGTTTTCGCCCGCTCGAAGGCGCTGCGGTCATGGTGCATGTCGATCATGTCGAGCAGCGCTTCACGGGACGGCGCCACCAGCGTCCAGAACGCCACGCGGGCAATTTTCCCCGGGCCGACCAGCACGCGCTGGCGCAGCGAGAACACCGGGTCGAGCACGGTGCCAACGGTGTTGGACAAGGGCTGGCCTTGGCGAATGACCGCCGCCGCGTGCAGTGCGCAGCTGCGCCCCAGAAAACGCGCGCGATCGGATTCGTACTGCGGCTCGGCGCTCAGCTCACCTTCCACCACGGTGAAGTGCGCGGCCCACAAGGGCGGCTCATTGGCGCTGCGCGGGCGGCGCGTGGCAATCAGCGCGCCAAAAGCAGGCAGGTATTCGGTGACCACAAACAGCTTGGAAAACGCCGGGTGAGCGTTGTCGCTGGCGGCGCTGGCCAGCACCAGTTCGGCGTAAGAGGTCAGCTCGATTTCACGCGCCACACGGCCGCTGTTGGTCAGTGAAACGCGGCGCACTTCGCCGTCATCTTCGCCGGATACCCGTATTTCCAGAACGGTAGTGAGGTTGCCGTCCTGGCGGCTGTAGCTGGCGTAGTCCTCGGCGAACACCACTTCGTTGTAGGGCATGCTGTCGCTGGGCTGCGCGCCGATGGACCAGCGGCTGTCGTTCTGCGTGTCCCAAAAGAAAATGAACGAGCCGAACTGATCACGGCTGCTGTCTTCCTGCCAGCGGGTGATGGCGATGTCGCGCCAGCGGCTGTAACCCGCGCCGCTGGCGGTGAGCATCACGCTGTAACGGCCATTGCTGAGTAAGTGGGTGATGGGTGGGTTGCCGTTGAAGTGGTTAAGCCGGCGATCACTGAGTTGCGCGCTGCTGGCATCTTTAGCGCAGGCGCTGACTTCCTCAGCGCGGGGATGGGCCACGGCAACATTGCGCGGCATGCGTTCCTGCAACAGCAATTCGCAGGCTTTGATCATCGGTTCGCGGTGGAAGCGTTCGCGCATCTGGCCGTCATGCAGGGTGTTGGCAATGGCGATAATGCTCATGCCCTGGTGGTGGGCCATAAAGGTGCGCACGATGGCGAAGGGTTGGTCGTCCGGCAGGCGGGTGGGGGTGAAATCCAGCGCCTCGTAATAGCCATAACGCCCCAGGGCGCCCATCTCGGCCAGGCGTTGGTAGTTGGCCAGCGCGGCCTGCGGATCGACCATGGTGGCTAGCCCGGTGGCGTAGGGTGCTATCACCCGGTTGGCGGACAGCCCGCGCTTGAGGCCCAGGCCCGGTACGCCGAAGTTCGAGTATTGGTAGGTCAGCTCCAGATCGCGCGCGTTGTAGGCCGATTCGGAGATGCCCCAGGGGATGTTCAGCGACTGCCCATACGCCGCCTGACGCTGCACCACCAGGCGGTTGGTTTGCTCCAACAGGCTACCGGCCGGCGCGCGCATCACCAGGGACGGCATCAGGTATTCGAACATCGAGCCGGACCAGGAGATTAGCGCCGAGCCGTTGCCCAGCGGTGTGGCGGTGCGGCCCAGGCGGAACCAGTGACGGGTGCTGACATCGCCTTTGGCAATGGCGAACAGGCTGGCCAGGCGTGCTTCGGAGGCGAGCAGGTCATAGCAGCTGCTGTCGAGGCTGTTGTCGGTCAGGCAAAAGCCAATCGACAGCAGTTTGCGCTCCGGTTCCAGCAGGAATGCAAAATCCATGGCCAGGGCCATGCTGCGCGCTTGCTCGGCAACCGCGCGCAAGTGGTTGTGCAACTCTGCCTGTTGCGCGTCCGTCAGCACCGCATCTTGCTGCAGGTCGGCCATGGCCTGGCTCAGTGCGTGTAGCCAGAACAGCAGGTCGGCGGTGTATTCATCGCCGTCGGGATGGTTGATGCCACTGGCCAGTTGCGCGGCCTTTTCACTCAGGCGCAGCAGGCTGGGCAATAGGCTGGGCAGGGACTGCGCGCCGTCGAGGCCGGCGGCGATGTGTTGGAGCAACTCCTGTAATTGCTGGCCGCGCTCGCTGCTGCCCAGTTGCAGGGCGGCCAGTGCGCTGTCGGCCAGTTGCAGGGTGTCATGCAGACCCAGACGGGCATCGGCGCTGACCGGGGTGGTGAGCCATTCCTCACACGCATTGGCGACCACCAGCAGGTGGCCAGCCAGGTTGCCACTGTCGACTGATGACACATAGGCCGGCGCCAATGGGCGCAGGTCTTGGGTGTCGTACCAGTTAAAGAAATGCCCGCGATGGCGCTGCAGTTGTTCCATCACCGTCAGTGTTGCTTGCAGGCGCGCCAGGCTGCGCTGGGTGCCGGCCCAGCCAAAGTCGCGGGCGGCAATCACGCACAGCAGGTACAGGCCCATGTTGGTGGGCGAGGTGCGGTGGGCGATGACCGGCTTGGGGGCTTCCTGGAAATTATCCGGCGGCAGTTGGTTGTCTGCGTTGCTGACGAAGGTTTCAAAAAAGCGCCAGGTGCGCCGGGCAATCAGACGTAGCTCAGTGGTTTGCGCAGCGTCGACCAGCAAGCGTTTGGCCACGGGCGGCGAGCAGCTGACCAGGCGGGCAATCGCTGGCGCGCTGAGCCAAAGCAGGGCAAAAGGCAGCAGCACCGGCCAACTCGCCGGTGCCCAGGCTAACGCCACGCCGCACAACAGCAGGCCGAGCACTGTGCCGCCGGCCATGCCGCGGTAAAAGCCCAGCAAGGTCAGGCGTGGGCTGATGGCGGTTTGTGCGGCGGTGGTCCATTCCAGCAGGTGGCGGTGGCTGATCAGCAGGCGGAACAGGGTGCGGCTGATGGCATCGAGCATGCGCCAGCTTTGGTCGGCGAGAAACGTCAGGCTCAGCGCGCTTTGCTGCAACGCCAGCAGCAGCTCATCGCGCAGTTTGGCCATGTGGCTGCGCCAGCGAATCCCGCTACGGGCGGGCAGCAGGCCGAAGCACAGCGGCAACAGTGGCGGAATCAGCAGGCTAGCCACCAACAACAGGCTGGCCGTTAGTGCGGCAGGCAGCGGCAGCAGCCAGCTGAGGCCCAGCGCGGCGAGGGTGACCGGGGCCAGCACAGAGCGACGCAGGTTATCGAGCATTTTCCAGCGGCCGGTGCTGGGTAGCCCCTGTTTGCCGCGCAATGGCCCGAGTATCCACGGCAGCAGCTGCCAGTCGCCCCGGGTCCAGCGGTGCTGGCGCTTGCTGGCCACGTCATAACGCGACGGGAATTCCTCGACCACTTCGACATCCGAGGCCAACCCGGCGCGGGCGAAAACCCCTTCGAAGAGGTCATGGCTAAGCATGCTGTTGTCTGGCACCCGCCCGGCCAGCGCGGCTTCGAAGGCATCAATGTCGTAGATACCCTTGCCGGTAAAGGAGCCCTCGCCGAACAGGTCCTGGTACACATCCGAGACGGCGGCAGCGTAGGGGTCCATACCGCCGGGGCTGGAGAAAACTTTTTGATACAGCGAGCCTTCACGTTGCAAAGGCAGTGAGGGGGTGACCCGGGGCTGCAAAATCGCGTAGCCGCCCACCACCCGTTGCAGCTCGGTGTTGAAGCGTGGCCGGTTCAGCGGGTGGGCCATTTTGCCGATCAAGCGCAGGGCTGCGTCACGCGGCAGGCGTGTGTCCGCATCCAGGGTAATCACATAGCGCACATCATTGGGGATGCGCTGGGTCAGCCCCGGCAATGGAACAAAACTGGTGTCAGCGGCGCCGCGCAGTAAACGGTTGAGTTCATGCAGCTTGCCGCGTTTGCGCTCCCAGCCCATCCACACCTTCTCGCTGGTGTTGAACTGGCGCCGCCGGTGCAAGAGTAAAAAGCGGCTGCCGGCCTCGCCGGGGCCATAGCGTTGGTTGAGCTGGCTGATAGCGGCGCTGGCCCGTTGCAGCAGGGCTGTGTCGCCGGGCACATGCTCCTGCGCGGCGTCCAGGCCGTCGGTGAGCAGGGCGAAGGTCAAGTCGCCGCTGTGGCCGGACAAGTGATGCACTTCCAGGCGCTCAATTTGTTCCAGCAGGTCTGCTTCGCTGCCCAGTAGCGTCGGCACCGCAATCAGCGTGCGCAGGTGGCTGGGGACGCCGTCAATCAGCTCCAAACCGGGTAAGCCGACGGCGCCAAAGTTGGCACTGACGGCGCGGTTAACCAGCGCGGTGGCCACTTCGCTGGCCGGCAAAAAGCCCAGCACGCCCAGCGCCAGCAACCAGCCGGCGCTCACCCCCTGGCTCGCCAATAAATAGAGCGCTAGGCCCAGCAATACGCCGGCCACGCTGACGATGGCGCCGACATAGCCGGGCATGCCCAAACGAATATGGCCACGGCTGATGTGCAGGCGTAGCGGTGGGCGAAAGCCGATGTGTTGCTCCAGGGCCAGGCGACCCTCGGCGATCAGGTGGTAGCCGGGGTCGCTGAGGCGTGGGTCGTTGTTACCCGCGTGGCTAACATGCGCCTGTTGCGCGGCCCGCAGCGCCTGCTCGGCTACTTCCAGCTCGGTACAGGCGCTGCCGCGCGCCAGTTGCTCGATGGCGCTGCGGTATTGGTTGCGGGTGGCGAAATCCATCGCTGCGAAGTCGCTGCCTTCAGCCAGGCAGGCATCCACCAGGCTGACGCTTTCAAACAGCAGCGCCCAATCGATGGATGAAATCAGGCGCATGCTGTTGATGATATTGCGCACGGTGAGGTTCGACGCGCCCTGACGTTGCTGCGCGTGCTGCACCACTTCATCGATGCTGCTGCCCTGGGCGCCGAGGCGCTCTTCCAGCCAGCCCAGCGCGGGTGTGGTGAGCGGGTCGTGGTCGCGCAGGCGCTTGGCCAGTTGCGCGGCAAAGGGCTCGCTCAATGGCGTGCGTGCCCGCTCGCTGAGGTCCTTGTCGAGGATGGCGTGGCTCACGCCTTTACCCAGCAGGCGGTTGGCCAGGTTGTCGGCGTCGGCCCGTGCCAGGCGTCCGGCGGTCATCTGGTCGGCCAGGCGGCGCAGGTTTTCGATCAGCACAATGCGCAGGGTGATCGCCACCGCCCACAGTTCGCCAATCGTCAGCGGCTGCACCTGCTGATAGGCGATGAGATAGCGCTGCAGTATCTGTGGGTCAAAATGGCTGTCGGTGTGGGCGATAAACGCCCAGGCCAGGCCCAGCACCCGTGGGTACCCGGCAAAGGGGCCAGTGGCCAATTTGGGCAGTTGCCGGTAATAACCGGGCGGCAGGTCATCGCGGATTTCGCGGATTTGCTCTTCCACCAGGTGGTAATTGTCCAGCAGCCATTCTGCGGCGGGCACCACACCGCGACCGTTGGCCAGTTCGGCGGCGCTGGCACGGTAGGCGGCCAGCAGCACGTTGGCGTTGTCATTCAGGCGACGGTGCAGCGACAGCACCCGCGGCGGTCGGGTGCTGACCGTTTGCGCGGCAGCCAGGGTGGCCGCATGTTGTTCAAGGCGTTCGAGGCCGAACAGTTCTTCGCGCACGGGGGCGTTATCACGCCATGGCGACGGTGCAGCAGGGCGAAGTAGGGCGGTGAAGACTGAGGTCATGGGGCGCGGTTCCAGCCATCATTGGCATGCGCGACGGGTGTAACACCCATCTGAGAGACCGCGACAGCGGACCTACGAAGTCACGACTGGCGTGCCCCTGTTGCTTCGTTGTGCTGGTTTTGCCGGTTGGCCGTTAAGGCGGCTGTGGCCGACCAACAGCCAAGACTTAGAGCCGCGCTGGCCGGGATAACCTGTGCCATCGAAAGGCATGCTGTCGCAGCATTGTCGTTACCCTACAGCACCGGCTTTGAGCGCCTCTGTGCGCTAGCGGACATAGCCGGGCTTAGCGCAGTTGGGCTTCGGCCAGGGTCAGGCTGCGTGGAATACGCGTGGCATCCCAGTGCTGGCTGGCCCAGTGCAGCAGTTCGGCGGGTGTGCCGTAAGCGGCGCCCTCTGGCAGGGTTTGGCCAAGGGCGCGCAGGGCGCGGATCAACAGCAGGCTGGCCTGGTCGGCGGGTAGGGGAGGCGAGCGGTAGGACTTGCCCAGCTTATGGCCATCCGGCTGGGTGATCAGGGGCACATGCAGGTAGCGCGGCTGGGGGAGGCCGAGCAGCTCTTGCAGGTAGAGCTGGCGCGGGGTGGAGTCGAGCAAGTCGGCGCCGCGAACAATATCCGTCACGCCCTGCCAGGCATCATCAAGCACCACCGCCAGCTGGTAGGCGAACAAACCATCGCGGCGACGAATGATAAAGTCGCCCCCTTCACGGCCCAGATGCTGACGGTAATCACCCTGCACCCGGTCAGTAAAGTGATAAACCAGCTCCGGTACACGCAGGCGAATGGCCGCGCCATCCAGGCTATGGCCAGCATTGCGGCAGGTGCCGGGGTAGATGCCGTGGCTGCCTTCCAGCTGCTTGCGTGAGCAGGTGCAGGCGTACGCCAGGCCCTGACTCAGCAAGCGCTCGACCAGTGCGGCATATTCGTTGTGGCGAGTGCTTTGCCGTACCAGTTCGCCATCCCATTCAAAGCCATAGCTTTCCAGGGTTTGCACAATGGCATCTTGAGCGCCGGCGACTTCACGGGGTGGGTCGAGGTCTTCCATGCGCAGCAGCCAGCGGCCGTTTACGGCGCGTGCGTCAAGGTACGACGCCAACGCTGCGACCAATGAGCCGAAGTGCAGGTAACCGCTTGGGGTGGGGGCGAAGCGACCGATATAAGCAGGTGTGTTCATACGGGCGAAGGACTGCCGGTTGCGCACGGGGGACAGAAACAACAGAGGGTGCCGAAGCACCCTCTGGGTTAGGTCAGGAACCGACCTGTTTTTCCTTGATTTCCGCCAGCGTCTTGCAATCAATGCACAAGGTCGCGGTGGGGCGGGCTTCCAGTCGGCGGATGCCGATCTCGACGCCACAGGAATCGCACCAGCCGTAATCGTTGTCTTCGATCAGTTGCAGGGTTTCGTCAATCTTCTTGATCAGCTTACGCTCGCGATCACGGGCGCGCAGTTCCAGGCTGAATTCTTCTTCCTGGCTGGCACGGTCCGCTGGATCGGGGAAGTTGGCTGCTTCGTCCTGCATGTGGTGCACAGTACGATCAACTTCCTGCATCAATTCCAGCTTCCACTTATTGAGGATGCCGGTGAAGTGGGCGCGCATCGGCTCACTCATGTATTCCTCGCCCTTTGTTTCCTTGTAGGGCTCAAAACCACGGGTCAGTTGACTGCTTTTTGCTTTTGCTTTGGTGGGCATGGATGACCGCCTCTCACTCTTCTAATCCACTGCGCAGGACGGTGTCCCTTGCCCGTTCTACGTCGAGTAGAACTGGCCCTGCGGCTGCAAGCGGGCGAACTTACCAGAACAACTCAGCCCGCGCCACTCCCGGTTGTCGAAGCTGGCACGGGTATGCTTTAGAATCCGCCTCTTTATTCAGACCAAGGCAGCCCCATGGCCCAGTCCTACAGTGCGCGCAGCCGCGCCATAGAACCTTTTCACGTGATGGCGTTGCTGGCTCGGGCCAACCAGTTGCAGGCCGACGGCCATGATGTGATTCACCTGGAAATCGGCGAGCCAGATTTCACCACCGCCGCGCCGATTGTTGCGGCGGGGCAGGCGGCCCTGGCCGATGGGCATACGCGCTACACCGCCGCGCGCGGCTTGCCAGCCCTGCGTGAAGCGATCTCCGGTTTTTATGGCCAGCGCTACGGTCTGGATATCGACCCGCAGCGCATTCTGATTACCCCGGGCGGTTCGGGGGCGTTGCTGCTGGCCACCAGTTTGCTGGTCGACCCTGGCAAACACTGGCTGCTGGCCGATCCCGGTTACCCGTGCAATCGCCATTTTCTGCGCCTGGTTGAGGGCGCCGCGCAGCTGGTGCCGGTTGGGCCAGAGGTGCGTTACCAGCTGACGCCTGAATTGGTGGCGCGGCATTGGGATAAAGACAGCGTGGGCGCACTGGTGGCATCCCCAGCCAACCCGACCGGCACCTTGCTTAGCCGTGATCAGCTGGGCGGGCTGTCGCAGGCGCTGAAAGCGCGTGGCGGTCATCTGGTGGTGGATGAGATTTACCACGGCCTGACCTACGGCGTAGAGGCGGCCAGCGTGCTGGAAGTGGACGACGAAGCCTTTGTGCTCAACAGTTTTTCCAAGTACTTCGGCATGACCGGCTGGCGCCTGGGCTGGCTGGTGGCGCCACCGGCCGCCGTGCCTGAACTGGAGAAGTTGGCGCAGAACCTCTATATCAGCGCGCCAAGCATGGCCCAGCATGCGGCGTTGGCATGCTTTGAACCACAGACGCTGGAGATTCTCGAGCAACGCCGCCACGCGTTTCAGCGCCGCCGCGATTTCCTCCTGCCGGCGTTGCGTGAGTTGGGCTTCAAGATCGCCGTGGAGCCGGAGGGCGCCTTCTATTTATATGCCGATATCAGCGCCTTCGGCGGCGATGCCTTTGCCTTCTGCCAGCACTTTCTGGAGACCGAACATGTAGCCTTTACCCCCGGTCTGGACTTCGGCCGCTATCAGGCCACGCAGCATGTGCGTTTTGCCTACACCCAGGATCTGCCGCGTCTGCAGCAGGCGGTTGACCGCATCAAGCGTGGCCTGAGCAGTTGGCAGGCCCATGCAGTTTGACCCGCCGCTGGAAGAAGGCCGTCTGTTGCGCCGCTATAAGCGTTTTCTCGCTGATATCGAGACTGCCAGCGGCGAGCAGCTGACCATCCACTGCGCCAATACCGGCTCGATGCTCAATTGCATGAGCGAGGGCGCGCGCATCTGGTTCAGTCGCAGTAACGACCCCAAACGCAAACTGCCGGGCACCTGGGAGATTGGCGAAACCCCGCATGGCCGCTTGGCGGTGATCAACACCGGACGCGCCAATGCCCTGGTGGAAGAAGCCCTGCGCGTCGGGCTGATCACCGAGCTGAACGGCTTTACCAGCTTCAAGCGCGAAGTGCCTTACGGTAAGGAACGCAGCCGGATCGACTTTCGCCTCGACTTCCCCGCGGGTGCGGCGTTCGTTGAAGTTAAGAGCGTCACCCTGGGGTTCGCCGAGAGCCGCGTCGCCGCTTTTCCCGATGCGCGCACCGAGCGCGGCAGCAAACACCTGCGCGAACTGGCAGCCTTGGCACGTGACGGTGTGCGGGCGGTGCAGTTGTATTGCGTCAACTTGACTGACATTGATGCCGTGCGCCCGGCCGAGGAAATCGACCCTGCCTACGCCGCTGCGTTGCGTGAGGCGGTCAGCGCCGGTGTGGAAGTGCTGGCCTATGGCGCGGCGATCAGTGCTCAGGGTGTACAGCTGATCAAGCGTCTGGAGGTGCAGTTGTAAGAGGAGTTTCAGCCGCGATAACCGCGGCTGAAAGCGCGCCGCTAAAGCGCCCCCTACCGATGTTCACGTTAATGCTGCGCTCGGCCAGCCGGCAACGCTTGCGCAGGCTGCATGGCGCTGCGCAGATGCTGCTCGAACAGCTCGACAATCGCCGGCCAGCCTTGGCGTGAAGCGTGTAGCCGGGCGTTGAGGCGCACCCGGCGCAAGCTCTCTTGGTCCGTTAGCAGCCAGCTGGCGGCGTCGATAAACCCCTGCTCATCGTCGGGCCTTGCCAGCACGCCGTTATGCCCGTGACGGATATGTTGCGCGGCTGCCGCCTGATCAAATGCCACCACGCCAAGCCCTGACGCCAGGGCTTCGAGCACCACATTGCCGAAGGTTTCCGACAGGCTGGGAAACATAAACACATCACCTGACGCGTAATGCGCCGCCAGTGCTTCACCGCATTGCAGGCCGCAGAATATCGCGTCGGGCAGTTGTTGCTGCAGGCTAGCGCGTTGCGGGCCATCGCCGACCAGGATCAACTTCAAACGCTGCTGCGGATGAGCCCGCTGCAACGCCTGAAAACTGGTGCTGAGCAGCGCCAGGTTTTTTTCTGGCGCCAGGCGCCCGACATACACAATGGCGATGTCCTGCTCCGCCAGACCCCAGCGCTCGCGCAAGGCTGAGCAGCGTTTGGCCGGGCGGAACAGTTGGCTGTCGACGCCGCGCGCGAGCAATGCCAGGTTGTTGAAGCCACGGCGTTGCAGCTCGATTTGCTGGCTAACGCTGGGCACTAAAGTCATTTGCGAACGGTTATGCAGCCAGCGCAGGTAATAGATGAGGGCGCGGCTCAGCATCGCGAAGCCGTAATGCTCGGTGTAATGCTGAAAGTTGGTGTGAAAGCCGCTGACCACCGGAATCTGCAGACGCCGCGCAGCGCGCAGAGCAGACAGGCCCAAAGGGCCTTCAGTGGCGATGTACAGCACGTCCGGGCGTTGCCGTTGCCAGCTGCGCAGCAGCTTGTGCATTGACGATTGACCCCACTGCAAACCGGGGTAACCGGGCAGCGGCCAGCCACGAGTTAGCAATAAATCCTGATTGGCAGCGCAGCGCGGATCGACGCTCTGCCGGGGGCGAACCAGCTGTACATGATGACCGCGCCCACGCAGCCCCTCCACCAGGCGGGCGAGGGTGTTGGCCACTCCGTTGATTTCCGGCGGAAAGGTTTCGGTGATTAGGGCGATGTGCAGCGAGGTCGATGCGTTCATGGCAGCAGTGTCGGCTGCCGCCATGTAGTGAATATGACATTAGCGTTGCGGGTTTATGACCTGCGTATCACTGCGCTCACGCACCCAGAACACCGTCGCGCCGGCCACGGCGGCTGGCATCATCAGGATGTTCAGTCCTGGCACCAGCAGGGCGGCGTAGGTGATGCCGCCGAAACCCAGGCTCTGCCAGCGTTTTTCACGCAGCCAGGCAAGCATGTCCTGCCAGCTCATTTTGTTGTTGTCAGCCGGGTAGTCGATGTACTGAATCGCCATCATCCATACGCCAAACAGCAGCCACAGCGGCGCGGCGATGAGGTTGACCACCGGGATAAAGCTCAGGATCAGCAGGCCGATGGCGCGTGGCAGAAAGTAACCCAGCTTGCGCAGCTCGCGGCTCAGGGTGCGCGGCACCATTTCAATCAGTTCGCCCCAACGAAAGGCCGGGAAAGGGTCTTCGCCGCGCACCACCACCTCGACCTTTTCCGCGAGAAAGCCGTTAAACGGCGCGGCGATAATATTGGCCAGCAGGGTGAAGCTGAAAAAAACCATCAGCAGAACCAGCACCACAAACAGTGGCCACAGCACGTACTCAAGAAAGCTCAGCCAGGTCGGCAGGCTGGGCATAAAGGTATCGACCCAGCCGCCGAACTGCTGCAGGGCCAGGTAAATCAGGCCAATAAACAGGATCAGGTTGATCGTTAGGGGCAGCAGCACAAACAGACGCAAGCCAGGGCTCAGGACCAATTTCAGGCCCTCGCTGAGGTATTGCGGGCCGGTCAGTACGGGAGCGTGCATGGGGAGAGTCTCCGCGAGGTTGAAGTGGCGCCGACCTTACCGGCTTTACAGGGTCGGTGAAAGCCTCTGCAACGGGCGCTAACGATTGCCTGCCCGCGTTATAGCGCGTGTCTATGCAGGGGATTGGTAATGCATATTTCCGCCATTTCGCAGGCGCGCATAGGCTGCGCGGCATCCCTTTGCGGGGCTTCCAACCTTACTGCCTTCCCCAGGTATTCGTGGATGCCCTCTTTTATTGTGTTGCTACCGGCATTGCCGGGAGGAGCTGTTGATGTCTGCTGATCGTCATGCCCGTGTGATCATTCTCGGTTCCGGCCCTGCCGGCTACAGCGCGGCGGTCTACGCTGCCCGGGCCAATCTTAAACCGCTGCTGATCACCGGCCTGCAGGCTGGTGGCCAACTGACCACCACCACCGAGGTGGACAACTGGCCGGGTGATGTACATGGGCTAACAGGGCCGGCGTTGATGCAACGTATGCAGCAGCATGCCGAGCGCTTCGAGACTGAAATCGTTTATGACCATATCAATGCCGTGGACCTCGCCGCCAAGCCATTCACCCTGGTGGGCGATAGCGGCACCTACAGCTGCGATGCGTTGATTATCGCCACCGGTGCCAGCGCCCGTTACCTGGGCTTGCCCAGCGAAGAAAGTTTTATGGGCAAGGGCGTATCTGCGTGCGCCACGTGCGATGGATTCTTCTACCGCAATCGTGAGGTGGCAGTGGTCGGTGGCGGCAATACGGCGGTGGAAGAGGCGCTGTACCTGGCCAATATCGCCAGCAAGGTGACCCTGGTACACCGCCGCGACACCTTCCGCGCCGAGAAAATCCTGCAGGACAAACTGCAAGCGCGGGTGGCCGAAGGCAAGATTGTGCTCAAGCTCAACGCCGAGGTGGATGATGTGCTCGGCAACAACATGGGCGTGACCGGCGTGCGGGTGAAGAACAATGATGGCAGCTTCGATGAGCTGAGCGTTGACGGTCTGTTCGTCGCCATCGGCCACACGCCGAACACTTCGTTGTTCGAGGGGCAGCTGGCGTTGAAGGATGGTTATCTGGTGGTCAACGGTGGTCGTGAAGGCAATGCCACCGCGACCAGCCTGCCCGGCGTGTTTGCTGCCGGCGATGTGGCCGACCATGTCTATCGTCAGGCGATTACTTCGGCCGGCGCCGGCTGCATGGCGGCGCTGGATGTGGAGCGATATCTCGACGGGCAATAAGCCCTAGCCTGTAAAAACGCGGATTAACGTTTTAATGCCGCGCGCTGTGTTCAGTGCGCGGCATTTTTTCATCGACTTGATCGTTCGCCGTAGTTTTGCCAGCCGAGGTAACGTTGGTCGTTGCCCTTGAGGGTTTTTAGCGCACCGACTCAGCTACATCATTACGCGCCGTTGCGCTGCAGCGAGGGTTGTTCAAAGCGTACGCCTGCCAGGCCGGTGTCCATCAGGGCGCGGATATTGCCGTGGTCGCTGCCAGTTGGGGTGGCCAGCACGCTGCGGTAATGCTCGCCAAAGCACAGCAGGGTTTCTTCCGGGCTGAAGCCTTCGAGTAGTGCCAGGCCGAGAGTTTTGCACGAGCCTTCGTTCTGTCCGGCTGGGTTGTGCACGGCCCCGTTATCAAAGGCGCTGGGCTGGTAGTGGTAGTGCTCGGCAATAAACGCCAGGGTTTCGGCAAAGGTGAACTGTTCGTTGCGCAGCGTGGCGCGGAAGTCGTGCAGGGTGCTCATGCATCTTTTCCTTTAGCGAAGGCAGCTTGCTGCTCGGCACTGGCTTCTTTCTGAAATTTGGCTTTCCACTCGGTATACGGCATGCCGTAGACCTCTTCGCGGGCCTGGTCGGGAGTGATGGCGACGCCGATGTCATCGGCGGCGGCTTTGTACCACTTGGACAGGCAATTCCGGCAGAAGCCGGCGAGGTTCATCATGTCGATGTTCTGCACGTCGGAGCGTGAGCGCAGGTGGTGCAGTAAATGGCGGAAGGCAGCAGCTTCAAGTTCGAGGCGTTCTTGATCAGTCATGACGAGGCTCTCTGTAAGCAGGCGGGGGAGGCGTGGCGGCGATGATAGAAGCATGCCTGCCTGGCGGCAACGGCCCCGGCGCAGGGCGCGCCGGGAGTCATGCAATGCACAGTCGTGCGGTTGGCTTAACGGTGCCCGGCGAGGGTGATCGACACCGACTCGGCGAAGCGCAGGGCATGCAGTTTGTCGACCTCAACCTCGGCGTAGCGTACATCCGGGTTGGCCATCACCAGGTCGAGAATTTCCTGGGTCATGCGCTCCAGCAGGGCGAAGCGGTTTTCTTCAACGTGACGGATCACCGCTTTGGTGATGGTGCGGTAGTTCAACGCATGGTCGATGTCGTTGTCACGCACCGCATCCAGGGCTGGGTACAGGATGGTCAGGTTAATCAACACGTCCTGCTTGTTGTTGATTTCCTCTTCCTTAATGCCGATATAGGTGCGCAGGCGCAGGTCTTTGACGCGGATGCGCGCCATTCCAGGTTCCAGTCGCGGCATTATTTACCCCGTCCAATCAGTTGCAGGAATTCGTGTCGAGTGTTGCAGGATTCACGGAAGGCCCCGAGCATCACGGAGGAGGTCATCACCGAATTCTGCTTTTCTACACCGCGCATCATCATGCACATGTGTTTGGCTTCGATCACCACGGCCACGCCTGCGGCGTTGGTTACTTGTTGAATCGCATCGGCAATCTGCTTGGTCAGGTTTTCCTGAATCTGCAGGCGACGGGCGAACATATCGACGATGCGCGCTACTTTGGACAGGCCAAGTACCTTGCCGGTCGGAATGTAGGCCACATGGGCTTTGCCGATAAACGGCAGCATGTGGTGTTCGCACAGCGAGTACAGCTCAATGTCGCGCACGATCACCATCTCGTCGTTATCCGACTCGAACAGGGCGCCGTTAACCACTTCGTCCAAGCTCTTGTGGTAGCCATTACACAGGTACTGCATGGCCTTGGCGGCGCGCTTGGGGGTGTCTAGCAGGCCTTCGCGCTCAGGGTTTTCGCCTACGCCAAGGATGATTTCACGGTAGTGGTCGAGCATTTCATGGGTCATTGCAAAGGTCCTCGCGGCCCGGCTCATTTGAGGTGGCGGCCGCCGTTGACTGTCAGTGTGGTTCCGGTGACATAAGGGTTGTCGAGCAAGTAGCACAAACTTTGGTAGATCACCTGTGGCCCGGGTTCGATACCCAGAGCCGATTTGTTAAGGGTTTTGCTGCGGTAGTCGGCGTCGTCGTCCGTGTTGAACATGATGAGTGCAGGGGCGATGCCGTTGACCTTGATTTGCGGCGCGAAGCGCGCGGCAAATGACAAGGTCAGACTGTCCAACCCAGCTTTGCTGGCGCAGTAAGCTGGGCGGTTGGCGCTGCCCTTGCGGGCTACGTCATCGCTGATATGAACAATGTCAGCTGGGGTGGAGCGTTCAAGCAGCGCCTGGCAATGCAGGTTGATCAAGTACGGGGCAAGCATGTGTACGTTGAACAACTGAGTGAAGGCCGCCGCTTCTTCCCCTGGCGTCTCGACCAGCCAACCGGAAGCGTTGTGCACAATGGCGCGCAGGCTGTCGGTGTGCTGCTGTAACTCTTCGATAAACGCCAAGATGCCGGCTTCGCTGGAAAAGTCCGCCGGCAGCGCCAGTGCGCCACGTCGTCTGAGTACATCAATGCCCGAACGCTCGCTGCGGTAAGTAACGATTAGCGAGTGGCCGTCATCCAGCAAACGCTCTGCGCAGTAAAGGCCGATACGTTGGCTAGCTCCGGTAATCAAGATGGGGGCGGCGCTGGCGCTCATGGTCGACTCGGCAGTAGAAAAAAGGTGGGTTCAGCGACGCTGCGTCGGGTACCTGACCAGTAGGGCGCGGCCTCGACTGAACCGAGATTAAAGTTATACCAGCAATGCACTTTGTACAACCATGCGGGCTGTAAGGTTACTAAGGCTTTAGTCGATTAATTGCCTATTTCATTGAGTTGTATCGCTATTTTTTATTAGCGCGGGCTGAATAAAATTGTTTTTATCGTGTACAAGATAGGTTTTCTTGTACAGGTGTGGCTCATGAAAGCTTGGCAGTTACATGTGGCGGTGCTGTGTGGGCGGGTCAGCCATGTTGAAGTGCTGACGCTGCGCAGCTGCGGTTACCGGGTGCAGGTAGTAACCCGTACCGGGGATGTGCATACCTTGATGTATGCAGCGGGGCGGCCATTCTGGCCTGAGCTGGCGCAGGCCAAGGATTGCCTGCGGCGTTGTGGCGTGCAGCAGGTGTTACTGCTGCAAACGGAAAGCCACGATGAAATCATCGGACGCCCGCGGATGTTGGAGCCTGATCCGGGGCTGTGGCTTGTACGCAAGTGAGCTACTCAGGGCGGTTGCTGGTGCTGCATTGATTATCTTTGCAGCGCTGGCTGCCGTCTGGGTGAGGCAACCAGGTGAGGTGCGGGCGTAACCGGCAGAACAACCGGTAGCCCAACTCCAACACAGGGCGTAAGACCGGCCAGGTCAGTGGCGCCGCCCAGCGATCAAGGCCGGCAGCGCGCCAGCTCCACAGCGTGGCATCCAGGCCGGTAACCCATTGGCCATCGGCAAAGTGTGCGTGCAAACGGTTTTGCAGCGTTTCTTTGGACTGGCCGGTGGTTTCCACCTCAAAATCACTCTGGCTGATGTCGACCAGCGTCAGGCGCTCGCGACTGGCACGTTTGCGCAGCACTTGAATTTCGCGAGCGCACAGCGGGCAGTCGCCATCGTAATAGAGTGTCAGTGGCCAGTGAGGTTGCTTGATCATTGTCTAAGCCTCTGTATAGGTTTTGTACAAAGTATGCGCTAAATAGCTGAGTTACAATGCGCGCAACATTTTTCTGTGATATCCCCCTTCTATGTCCGATCTCGTAGGTACGTCGTCTCTCGTTTCGAGTGCCCTCAAGCAGGAAGAGTTATTTCCTATTCGTGAGGTGGCGCGCCTGACCGGCGTCAATCCGGTAACTTTGCGGGCATGGGAGCGACGATATGGGCTGATCCAGCCAACCCGCACCGACAGCGGTCATCGCTTGTATTCGCAGGCTGACATTGAGTCGGTGCGCAGCATCCTGGCATGGATTGAGCGCGGCGTGGCGGTGAGCAAAGTCGGCAAGATTCTCGCCAAAAGCAGCTCAATCAAATCCGCCAGCTCGCCGCTTTATGAAGAGGTCAGCGCCAGCGAGTGGGGCGAGTGGCAAGCCCAGTTGCGCCGCGCCGTCAGTGCCTTTGATGAGGTGCGTCTGGACCGTCTGTACGGCCAGGTATTCTCCAGCTACCCACTGCCCGTGGTGTTCCAGGACATCCTCATGCCGCTGTGGCAGGAACTGTTGCTGCGTCAGGACGAATACGGCCAGACCAGCGAATGGTTGTTCCTTGACACCTTCCTGCGCGCCCGCACCTTGCAGCGGTTGCAGATACTGCGTACCCAGGTGGAAGACCGCGTGCTGTTAGCCGCGCTGCCGGGTCATTGCCGTGAGCTGGAGTTGCTGGTGGCTGGGTTGCTGCTGAGCAGTGCCGATACCGCTGTCAGCGTGCTCGGGCTGGGTCAGCCGCTGGAAGAGCTGACGCTGATTTGCGAAAAAATGCAGCCTCAGGCGCTGGTGCTGTTCTCCAATCAGCCGCCTAGTGATGATTTGCCCAAGCAGTTATCACGCTTGGCGTTGGCGCTGGATTGCCCGCTGGTCATGGCAGGCGATGGGGCTGATCTGGCCGAAGAGAGCCTTAGCGGCTCGCCGATTGCCTGCCTAGGTAATGAAGGGCACTTGATGCAGCGCCGCCTGCAGCAGTTCCTGGCTGGGCGTCTGGATACCTGATTCCCCCTCCCAAATACGCCTGAAAAGTCCCGGTTGCCGCAATGGCAGCCGTGCTTTCGCGTGCCTGCGACGTCAGAGTAATTTTGATTAGTTGTACATCTTGTACAGAAAAACGCTTGCCGTACGCGGTGTTTGGCTGTACAAAAGCTATACATTGTTTGTTTGTGTATAGCTTGTATCCACTTGTACAGCTTAAGGACTCAGCAACATGACCCAATACCGCGCACCCCTTCGAGATATGCGTTTCGTCTTTGACGAGGTGCTCGACGCTTATGCCACCTTGCAGTCGCTGCCTAGTCAGCGCGAGTTCGGAGACGACCTCGGTGGCGCCATTTTAGAAGAAGCCGCCAAACTGGCGGAAAACGTACTCGCCCCGTTGAATGGTCCAGGTGACAAGCAAGGCTGCCACTACGATCCCGCCACCAAGGCGGTCAAAGCCCCCGATGGCTTCCGTGCAGCCTACAAGCAATTTGCCGAGGGTGGCTGGACGGCTCTTGCCTGCACGCCTGAGTTTGGCGGCCAAGGCCTACCGCATGTACTGAACATGATGGTTGAAGAGATGGTTTGCTCGGCCAACCTTTCACTGGGCATGTACCCCGGCCTGACCCATGGTGCCATCAACGCACTTACGGCACACGGCGCCCGTGAGCTGCAGGAGCGTTACCTGCCCAAGCTGATCAGTGGTGAGTGGACAGGCACCATGTGCTTGACCGAGCCGCAGTGCGGCACGGACCTGGGGCTGATTCGCACCCGCGCCGTACCGCAGGTTGATGGTAGCTACGCCATCAGCGGTACCAAGATCTGGATCACCGGCGGTGAACATGATCTGGTCGACAATATCTTGCACCTGGTGCTGGCCAAACTTCCGGATGCGCCGGACAGCGTCAAAGGTATTTCGCTGTTCCTGGTGCCCAAGTTCCTTGAGGACGGCAGTCGCAATCCAGCGTTCTGCGGTGGCCTTGAGCACAAGATGGGCATCAAGGGCTCCGCCACCTGCGTAATGAATTTTGAAGGTGCACAAGGCTGGCTAATTGGCGAGCCGAACAAGGGCCTCAAGTGCATGTTCACCATGATGAACTCGGCGCGTCTGATGGTCGGCATGCAGGGTCTTGGTATTGCTGAAAGCGCCTATCAGGTCAGCCTGGGCTTCGCTAAAGACCGTCTGCAAAGCCGTTCGATGTCCGGCCCGAAAGCGGCGGATAAACCGGCTGACCCGATCATCGTGCACCCTGACGTACGGCGCATGTTGCTGCGTCAGAAGGTGATGATCGAAGGCTGCCGTGCGCTGGCCTATTTCACTGGTCTGCACGAGGACGTTGCCCACGACCATGAAGACCCAGCCGTGCGTGAACAGGCCGATGACCTGGTGCAATTGCTGACTCCGGTGGTCAAAGCTTTCCTCACTGATGAAGGTTTTAACAGCGCCAACGAAGGCCTGCAGGTGCTGGGTGGCTCCGGCTACACCGAAGACTGGGGCATCGAGCAGCTGGTGCGTGACGCGCGCATTACCCGCATCTATGAAGGCACTAACGGCATTCAGGCGCTTGACCTAGTTGGGCGTAAATTGGGCTTGGGCGGCGGCCGCGCAGTGCGCAACTACTTCGCCTTGGTCGAGGGTTGGCTCAAGGCCAACGCTGAAGCTGATCACGTGACTGAGGTTGGCTCGGCACTCAAGCAGCTGCAGCAAGCCACCCTGTGGATTGCCAGCGAAGGCATGAAAGACCCCGAGCAAGCCGGTGCTGCAGCTACGCCTTACCTGCGCTTGTTTGCGCTGACCAGCCTGGCCTGGATGTGGGCACGTATGGCCGCAGTGGCGAAAGCCAAGCTGGCCGAAGGCAGCACAGAAACCCCGTTCTACGGTGCCAAGTTGAAGTCGGCAGACTTCTTCATGGCGCGCATCCTGACGGAAACCCACAGCCTGTTGGCTGAGGTGAAGGCCGGCAAAGCCACGCTGATGGCATTTAGCGAAGAGGAATTTGCCGCCTAAAACGACTGCGCAATCCGGTAGCCAGCGTGTACCGCCCTTTCGGCTATCGGATTTTTTTATCCCTGCTGCAGGCGCTTCGCCTGCACTTTAGGCCCGCGTTAATTGCGGGTCTTTTTTTGTCTGCGGTTTGCCGGCCTAAAGCTGGGTTACTTAGCGGCCACTGCTATGGGGGCCTTGCTCGGGCTGGGTATGTTGTTGCAGGTGTTGCTGGTAGATGAACTGGCGCAGTTGCTCGTCGCTTGTCGCGTCGAGTGCGTGCAACTGGTAGGCGAGCAGGCCTTCCTCGGTTTTGCGCACGAAAACCCCGGCGACGGCGATCGGTGTTTGTTCATTCACCGGCAAGATCAAATGAAAACGCTTGGGTGCTTTGCGTGCGGCGCGGTGTTCTATCAGCGCGCCATTCATCGACAGTTGATGAATCCACAGGTCGCTGGGCTGCGCGTGCTTGGTGTGCAGTGGTAACGGCTCAAGCAGGGGCGAGCGCCAGGCGCGGTTGACTTCACCTTCGTCGAAAATCTGCGGGGCACTGAGTTGCAGGTAAGGCGCGCGCTGCTGGTCCTGGCTGACGTGCAAATTGAACGTCAGGTGCTGGTTAGCGATATGGGCGTGCAGGCTCAGGGGCTCATTGACGGCACAGTGGGCAAGCAGCTCATTGAGTTGCTTGCCAATATCCGGCTGGCGCTGCGATTCGCGGCGCGGGTCTTGGACCGGGCCATGGTGCAGCTGGCGGATAAAGGTTAATTCTGCCTGTGTTAGGAGTGCCTGTTCTTGCATGGGAGCGGTCTGTATCAAGCTTTAGTTAGTGCTTGTGACCGCTCTAAATGAGATTAGTTATTACCGGTCGTCGCCTGCAAACGCGCCAATTCGGCTTTCAGTGTGGCTAACTCGGCCTCCAGCTCCAGTACTCGCTCCTGGGCTTGCACCTGCTCGGTAACGTTCTTCTGGATGCCAATGTAGTAGGTCAGCTGGTCAGCATCATTGACCACCGGAGTGATCGACAGCTCGTTCCAGAACACGCTGCCGTCCTTGCGGTAGTTGCGAATAATCTGTCGGCATGGGCTGTGCGCCTTGACCGCTTCGCGGATGGCGTGCAGCCCGGCCTGATCACGGTCGCCAGCCTGGAGGAAGCGGCAATCCTGGTACAGGATGTCTTCGCTGGCGTAGCCGGTGAGCTTCTCAAAGGCCGGGTTGGCATAGATCAGGATGTTGTCGTCGCCCTCCTGTTCGGCAACCACGATGCCGTCGTTCGAGGCGTTGATCACCAGTTGCAGCAGTTTGGCGTTGATCATGAGGCGATTTCCCAGTCTATGTCCGCTGCATTCTAAAACATCCGGACGGGCTGTCTACTTGCGGCATAATGCCGTGGCTGTTGACTTGGTTCTGTATGTTTCGGAGTTTTGCATGAAGATTGCCATCCTGTCCGGCTCGGTGTATGGCACCGCCGAGGAAGTTGCCCGCCACGCCGAGCGCCTGTTAAACGCCGCCGGCCATGAGGCCTGGCACAACTCGCGCGCCACGTTGGCCGATATTCAGGCCTTCGCACCCGAGGCTTTTCTTACGGTGACCTCGACCACCGGCATGGGCGAGCTGCCGGATAACCTGCAGCCACTTTATTACGCCATTCGTGATCATTTACCGGCATGGAGCGGCTTGCCGGGCGGGGTGATTGCCCTGGGCGATGCCAGTTATGGCGATACGTTCTGTGGCGGCGGCGAATTACTGCGCGAGTTGTATGCTGAATTGGGTGTTCGTGAGGTGCAGCCGATGTTGCGCCTGGACAGCAGCGAAAGCGTGACACCGGAAAGCGACGCCGAGCCTTGGTTGGCTGACTTTATTGCGGCGTTGCAAGACTGATGCACCCGCGTGCGCAGGCGTTGATTGAGGCGCTGCACTTGCAGGCACACCCGGAGGGCGGCTACTACCGCCGCCTGTTTGAGTCGCCTCAGCAATCTGCCGCCGGCCGTGCGTGCAGTACGGCGATTGTCTTTTTGTTACCGGCAGGTGTGGTCAGCCGCTGGCATCGGGTGGATGCCGACGAGCTGTGGCATTTCTATGAAGGTGCCCCCCTAGAATTACTCATCGCCGAACAGCCTGATGCCATTCGCCGTGAGCGCCTGGGGCCCGTGGCAGCTGAGCAATTGCCACAACGCGCGGTGCTGGCTCACGCTTGGCAAAGTGCGCGCAGCTTAGGCGACTTCACCTTGGTCGGCTGCACCGTGGCCCCAGGCTTTGACTTCGCCGGTTTCTGCCTGCTCGCGGATGACGCTCAGGCCCAAGTGGAATGGCCGCTGTTGCGCCAGCTGCATCCCGAGTGTTTTTGAGGCGGCTGAGCCGTAAAGCCACCTCGCTGGCCGCAAGGGCGACTCACCTTTAGCGTCGCCCTCGCTAGACTGCTTGGCACGTCTAATAAGAACTGCCGAGGTGTTCGCCATGACTGTTGCCCACGCACTGCCTGCCTTTAACGTCAAAACACAGGTGTCTGCCGCTGAATGGCAAACCCGAACCGATCTTGCCGCCTGCTACCGGCTGATCGCCATGCATGGCTGGGACGATCTGATCTTCACCCATATTTCGGCGAAGATCCCCGGCACCGATGAGTTCCTGATCAACCCCTTCGGTTTGATGTTTCATGAAATCACCGCGTCCAGCCTGGTAAAGATCGACCTCGCCGGCAACAAGCTGATGGACAGCCCCTTTGACATCAACCCCGCTGGTTACACCATTCACAGTGCTGTGCATGAGGTGCGGCATGATGTGGCCTGCGTGCTGCACATCCACACCCCGGCCGGGATTGCGGTCTCGGCGCAAAAGCAGGGGTTACTGCCGTTGTCGCAACAGTCCTTATTTGTGCTCTCCAGCCTGGCCTATCACGGCTATGAAGGGGTGGCGCTGAATCATGATGAGAAAGCCCGTTTGCAGGCTGATTTGGCGGATAAGAATTTTATGATTCTGCCCAACCACGGCCTGCTTACCGCCTCCAGCAGCATCGCCGACACCTTTCTGATGATGTTCACCTTGCAACGTGCCTGTGAGATTCAAGTGATGGCGCAAGGTGGCGGGGCTGAGCTGATTCATATCCCGCAGCAGATTCTCGATGGCGCCAAGGCCATGGTGGCGGGCGTGATGAAAAGCGCGCAGGGCATGGGCGGCTCGCTGGCTTGGCCGGCATTGTTGCGCAAACTGGACCAGCAAATGCCAGGGTATGACGCGTGAGTGCCTTACCCGGCATCGCCTTGGCGGATTGGCGCGCTCAGGGCCTGGGCTTTACCTTCCAAGGCCAGGACATACGCTATTGGGTGGCGGGCGATGAGCGCGCTGAGCCATTGTTGTTGATTCATGGTTTCCCCACCGCCAGCTGGGATTGGCATTACCTGTGGGCGCCTTTGGCGGCGCGCTATCGCGTGATCGCGTGCGACATGCTGGGCTTCGGTGGTTCGGCCAAGCCGCGCCGGCATACCTACAGCCTGCTGGAGCAAGCAGATCTGCAGCAGGCGCTGCTTGAGCATCTGCGCATCAACACGCCGGTGCATGTGCTGGCTCATGACTATGGCGACAGCGTGGCTCAGGAGTTATTGGCGCGGCATCACGAGCAGCGCATTCAGCTGGCCAGTTGTGTGTTTCTCAATGGCGGCCTGTTCCCTGAAACCCATCGTCCTGTGCTGGTGCAGACGCTTTTGCTCAGCCCGATCGGTGCGCTGATCGGCCGGCTGTTCAGCCGCAAGAAACTGGCGGCCAGTTTTGCCAAGGTTTTCGGCCCGCAGACTCAACCGAGCGCAAGCGAACTGGATGACTTTTGGAGCCTGATCGCCGAAAACGATGGCCCAGGCGTGATGCACCGGCTGATTCGCTACATGCCTGAGCGCCGTGTGCAGCGTGAACGCTGGGTGACGGCGATGCAGAAAAGCGCAGTGGCCCTGCGGGTGATTGATGGCGCGGCCGATCCCATTTCCGGCGCGCACATGGTTGCGCGTTACCGCGAATTGATCGCCAATGCCGACACGGTGTTGCTCGCCGGTATTGGTCACTACCCACAGACCGAGGCGCCCGAGCAAGTGTTGCAGCATTACCTGGCTTTTCGGCAAGCGCTTGGCCCCTCGCCGGCCAGCGCGCCGCAGCCGTAGGGCGTCGGTGAAGGACCAATGCATGCGGGCGCTGCATGGACCTGACTATCCCGCTGCTTTATCACGCACCATTCAGCGCCGTCCGTCTCTATTGTGACTAAAGGGCATCTGCTGGACACTCGCGTGCATTGTTAATCTGCCGAGGAATGCTGCATGAGCGACGCCATTGGTTTTCAAGATCAGGTTGTAATTGTCACGGGTGCCGGTGGTGGCCTGGGCCGCGCCCATGCGCTGCTGTTTGCCAAGCATGGCGCCAAGGTGGTAGTTAACGATTTGGGCGGCAGCACCCACGGCGAAGGTGCCAACGCGTCGGCCGCCGACAAAGTGGTTGAAGAAATCCGTGCAGCCGGCGGCACCGCAGTGGCCAACCATGACTCTGTGACCGATGGCGAGAAGATCGTACAGTGCGCGCTGGATACCTTCGGCCGTATCGATGTGGTGGTGAACAATGCCGGCATCCTGCGCGATAAATCGTTTATCAAGATGGACGACGCCGACTGGGACCTGGTTTACAAAGTTCACGTTGAGGGCGCCTACAAGGTCACTCATGCCGCCTGGCCGCACATGCGCGAACAAGGTTATGGCCGGGTGATTTTCACGGCCTCCACCTCGGGTATCTACGGCAACTTTGGTCAGTCCAACTACGGTATGGCCAAGCTCGGCCTGTACGGCATGACCCGCACCTTGGCCATTGAAGGGCGCAAGAACAACATCCTAGTCAACGCCATCGCCCCCACGGGCGGTACGCGCATGACTGAAGGGCTGATTCCGCCGCAGGTGTTCGAGCAGCTCAAGCCCGAGTTGGTCAGCCCGCTGGTGGTGTTCCTGGCGAGCAGCGCCTGCGAAGAAACGTCCGGCCTGTTTGAAGTCGGCGGCGGCTGGATGGGCAAAGTGCGTTGGGAGCGCAGCCTGGGCGTTGGTTTTGATCCGCGCGAAGGCTACAGCCCGGAAGACGTGGCGGCCAACTTCGCCCAGATTTGCGACTTCGAAGGCGCCGCCCACCCGAAGGACAATATCGAAGCGATGAAAGAGATGATGGCCAACCTGCAGAAGTTCGCGATCTGACGGTGCTGTCGCGCGGTTCCCGTTGCACGGCGGACATGCCAAAAGTGTGTTCGCCTTCTACTGGCGTAGCCGCGCAGCCCGGCTGAAATCCGGGCTACCAAGGCGCCCCTTCGCGTGAATCCTCAGGTCTTGCCCGGAATTCCATATTTACGCAGGCGCATGGCGATGGCGCTGTGCGAGGTGTGCAGGCGCGCTGCCAGCTGCCGGGTTGAGGGATGGCTGGGGTAGAGTTTGCTCAGCAAGGCCTTCTCAAACGCGCCCACGGCATCCTCCAGGCTGCTGACTTCGCCCTCGGCTTGCGGCGCGGCGATGGCGGTGCTGGCGATGTCGAGGTCATCAACCTGCACCAGATTGCTCTCGCAAATGGCCGCTGCGCGGAAAATCACGTTCTGCAGTTGCCTCACATTGCCTGGCCAGCGGTTGCTGAGCAGTGCCGGGTAGGTGTCCGGCGTCAGCCGGCAGGGCAAGCGCTGAATCTGCGCGCAGGCGTGCTGCATAAAATGCCGCGCCAGCAGCAGGATGTCCTGACCGCGTTCACGCAGGGGCGGCACTTCCAGGTTGAGTACATTGAGGCGGTAGAACAGGTCTTCACGGAACGCGCCTTCGCCGACCATTTTTTCCAGATCACGGTGGGTAGCGCTGAGAATGCGCACATTGACCTTGATCTCGCGCTCACCGCCCACCCGGCGGAAGGTACCGTCGCTCAAAAAACGCAGCAGCTTGGCCTGTAAATAGGGCGACATTTCGCCGATTTCATCGAGAAATACCGTGCCTTGGTTGGCCAGCTCCAGCAGCCCCGGCTTGCCGCCGCGCTGGGCGCCAGTAAAGGCGCCGGGGGCATAACCGAACAGCTCGCTTTCGGCGAGGTTCTCCGGCAATGCCGCACAGTTAAGCGCGAGAAACGGCGCGTTGCGCCGCGTACTGATGGCATGGCAAGCACGCGCGACCAGCTCCTTGCCGGTGCCGGTTTCGCCCTGAATCAGCAGCGGCGCATCGAGGGTGGCGACGCGCTGGGCGCGGGTTTTCAGGTTGCGGATGGGCGTAGAGTCGCCCAGCAGCGAGTCAAACCCCTCAGCATGGTCATGGTGCAGCGCCGCCAGGCGTTCGCCGATGCGGCTTGGCGCATAAAGGCTGAGCAGGCCGCCGGCCAAATGCCGGGCACCGCCGTCAACGCTTTCGGTAATCGGCTGTGCATCCAGCAGCAGGGCATGGCCCTTGAGCGTGATCTCACGCATGGGCAGGCGAAAGCCGTGCTCAAGCAGCGCTGCCTGCAATGGGTCATCCGCGAACAACTCACCGATGCCCAGCCCTTCCGGTGGTTCGCCGCACAGTTCAAGCAGCGCCGGGTTAGCCAGCAGCACGCGGCCTTGGCTGTCGACCGCTAATACGGGGTCGGTCATGGCAGCGAGCAGGGCGTCGAGCTGCAAGTGACGGCGCTGGCCGGGAAGGATGTCGACAATGGTCACCGCCTGCACGCCGCGCACCTTGAACAGCGCCTCACGCAGCTCGTCGAGCACCTCGGGGCTTAGCGTCGGCGCGTCGATGTAGACGTTCGGCGGCACCATCTCCACCGCATCCAGGTTGAGATTGCGCCCACCGAGCAGGGCCAACACCTCTTGGGTGATACCAACGCGGTCGATAAAGGTGACGTGAATACGCATGAAGAAGGGCGGCCAGACGGGGTTACAGGTGCGCCAGTATGCCCGGTCTGGCGAGCTTAGTTAACCGAGAGCCCGCAGAGGCAGTGCGCCCGCTCAGCGGCGAAAGCCTGTTTTTAACGGCGCAGATCGTGGGCGGGTTCTTAGCCGCAGGTCAAACGGGTGATGGTTTCGCTTTCATCGATATGAATATTCAGGCGTTGCAGGTTGTAGTCCAATGTAACGGCGTCGCCGGGGGCGAGTACCCGGACAAATTTAGCGTTGGCCTTGAGTTGGAGCAGCTCAATGCGCTCGACGCTGGCGTCTTGGCCGAGCATGTTCTGCAGGTTGTCGACAGTGCAGTTACCCGTGATTTCAGCGGCGTTTTGCGCCGGCTGCGGCGAACTGCAACCGGCCAGCAGGGCGAGCACGCTAAGGCTGGCAAGTGAGTGACGAAGCGTCATGTTGTATTCCTTGTCTGGATAAAAGCAGCGGCCAGCCTAGCAGCCGTATCCGCTCTAGCTCAACGCTGGGGCGCGATTGACCTGCCGTCAGGGCGTGCGATTAAGCCCACCAAACCTGCGCAAGCAGGCGCAACTTCCCTACAATTGCGCATTTCCCCAGAGAGGCGACCCTGTGCAAGCGGTGATCTCGATTCAACAGTTGAGCAAGACCTACGCCAGTGGGCATCCGGCGCTGCAGAGCATTGATCTGGATATTCGTCAGGGCGAGATCTTTGCGCTGCTCGGCCCCAACGGTGCGGGCAAAACCACCCTGATCAGCATCATCTGCGGCATCGTCAACCCGGGGGGCGGGCGTGTGCTGGTGGGCGGCAAGGACATCATCAAAGATTATCGCGCCGCCCGTTCGCAGATCGGTCTGGTGCCGCAGGAGCTGGTCAGCGATGTGTTTGAAACCGTCTGGGCGACGGTGAAATTCAGTCGCGGCCTGTTCGGCAAGAAGCCCAATCCGGCCTATCTGGAGCAACTGCTCAAGGACCTGTCGCTGTGGGACAAGCGTGACGCGAAGATTTTCGAGTTGTCCGGCGGCATGAAGCGCCGGGTGATGATCGCCAAAGCACTGAGCCACGAGCCACAGATTTTGTTTCTCGATGAGCCCACCGCCGGCGTCGACGTCGAGCTGCGCCGCGATATGTGGAACATGGTGCGGGGCCTGCGCGAGCGCGGGGTGACCATCATCCTCACCACCCACTACATCGAAGAGGCCGAGGAAATGGCCGACCGCATTGGGGTGATCAGCAAAGGCCAGATCATTCTGGTCGAAGACAAGCAGGTGCTGATGCACAAACTCGGCAAGAAACAACTGACCCTGCAACTGCAGCAACCGCTGGCGAGCATCCCTGCAGAGCTGACGCGCTACGCGTTGGAACTGGCGGATGACGGCCACGCCCTAGTGTTTACCTTCGATGCGCAAAGCGAGCACACCGGCATTGCCGAGCTGCTCAAGGACCTGGCCCAGCACGGCATCGACTTCAAAGACCTGCAGTCGAGCCAGAGTTCCCTGGAAGATATTTTCGTCAGCCTCGTTCAGGAGTCGCGCGCATGAATTTCTACGCAATCCGTGCCATCTACCTGTTCGAACTGGCGCGCACCTGGCGCACGCTGTTGCAGAGTATTGCCACGCCCGTAATCAGCACCTCGCTGTATTTCGTGGTGTTCGGTTCGGCCATCGGGTCGAGCATGACCCAGGTGCAGGGCGTCAGTTACGGCGCGTTTATCGTGCCGGGGCTGATCATGCTGGCGCTGCTCACTGAGAGCATTTCCAATGCCTCGTTTGGCATCTACATGCCCAAGTATTCGGGGAGTATTTACGAGCTGCTGTCGGCACCGGTGTCTTACCTGGAAATCCTCATCGGCTATGTCGGCGCGGCAGCGACTAAATCGATCATCCTCGGTTTGGTGATCCTGATCACCGCGCGGCTGTTTGTCGATTTCGAGATTCTTCATCCGCTGTGGATGCTGACGTTTCTGGTGCTCACTGCGCTGACCTTCAGCCTGTTCGGTTTCATCATCGGCGTGTGGGCTGACGGCTGGGAAAAACTGCAGATCGTGCCGGCGTTGATCGTTACCCCGTTGACCTTCCTTGGCGGCGCGTTTTACTCCATCAGCATGCTGCCGCCCACCTGGCAAACCGTGACCTTGTTCAACCCGGTGGTGTACCTGATCAGTGCCTTCCGCTGGAGCTTCTACGGGGTTTCGGACGTGAATGTCGGCTTGAGCTTGGTGATGATTCTTGGCTTTCTGCTGCTGTGTATTTTGGCGGTGGGGGTGATCTTCAAAACCGGTTATCGGCTCAAGAGTTAGTGCGCTAGCGCTCAGTCAGCTGCGCTGCCAATCAGCAAGCGGACAAACTTTGTTTGATTTGCAGCGCCATGGCTGTAGCGCACAGGAGGCAAGGGTTACAGCCACTTCAGGGCCGTGCTGGAAGAAAAAAGTGCTTAATACCAAGGTCTTAGGGCTTGCCTAAAGGGGGGCTCAATGGCGTAGGCTGGAGTTGTTGCCTTGGTAGGCAACGCATTCGCGAACGGTTGAAGAAGGAAAGCTTTATGCAAATCCAAGTTCACAGCGATAACCACATCGAAGGCAGTGCCCGGTTGGTTGAGTGGGTAAGCGACAGCGTCGCCAGCAAGCTTGAGCGCTTCGATGATGAATTAACCCGTATTGTTGTTCACCTGCATGACGACAACGGTGCCAAAGCCGGTGCGCATGACAAGCGCTGCCAGATTGAAGCCCGGCCAAAAGGCCTGCAGCCGCTCTCTGTTACCCATAAGTCTGAATCCCTTGAGCAGTCCATCGACGGCGCCATCGAGAAGATGCACCACGCCCTTGAACATCAATTTGGCAAGCTGCGCAGCAAGCGCGCAACCCCACTGCAGGCCGATGACGCAGGTGATACTCCTGGCCGCGACGCATTGCTGGAAGAGGACTTCCTCGCCGAGGAACAGCTGCGCGCCATCTAACAGTTTCCGAGCCGTCGGCTAAGCCGGCTGCTCACTCACTCCTTTCTCGCGCCCCCGCAGGTTTCTGCTGGGGCGTTGTTGCTTTTGCAGCACGCTGATGCTGCCGGCAAGCGGCAAGCGGCAAGCGGCAAGCGGCAAGCGCCTGCCACGTGCGGCCGCGGAATGGCTTTATCGTCCTGACAGAGGGGTTACGAACCCGCGGTTTTATTGGTTTGTAGGCGGTTGGCCCATATTCTGCAGAAATCCCCGCCAGCTGACATTTGCAGGGATTCGCCATGACCAGTATCTCCAACAACTCGCCGCTGGCGAGTTACGTTGCCAACACGCCCAAGACCACCACGGCGACCACCGGCAGCAGCCCGGCTGAACCACCCCGCACTGAAACGACTGACCCGCTTGCGGAGATTCGCCGTTTTGCCAACGGTATGGTGGCCAACAGTCGGGGTGGCCTGTTACGGGCGATGAATGCCGACAGCAGCGCGGCGAGCAATGCGATTGCCAGTGACCGCTTTCGCCCAGTGACCGAGCAACCGCCCCGCGATAATCCGCGCATTGCCCTGCCCGATGTGGCCGATCTGGACCGCGATGACGCGGCCAAGCTGCTCGTGCAGATCGACAAATTGCTCGACGCTGGCCTCGACAAAAGCGACAGCTTTGTAGGTTATAACGGCGAACAACAGACTGAATCACTGACCACCTACCGCGACTGGCTGCAGGCCCGCGGCGGCGTCAGCATCTATGTCTAAACCGCGCCGCTGAATATGCCTATTGCGCTGCCTGTGTATTGGGCTGGTTTCCAGGTGCCAGGTGCGCCAAGATCACTGGGCCGCAGGTGTGGCGCGTCGTGTAGGTATTTTCAGGTTGAGGGGTTTTATGGGTAGCAGGTTGATGATGCGGGCGTTCGCCCCGGCGCTGGGGCTGTTGTGTGCCATGGGCGCGCAGGCCGCTGAACAGGCTCAGTTGGTCGAGTTGATCAACGGCTACCGCAGTGAGGTACAGCGCTGTGGCGACCAGGCTTCTGCTGAATTGCCGCCACTGACGGCTGATCCGCGCCTGGTGCAGCCAGTCGGGCGTGCAGGCGATTTACAGCAGGCCATGAGCGCGGCGGGCTACCCAATGGTCAATGTGCAGGCAATTAGCCTGTCTGGCCCGCGTGATCCTGCGGCTGCGCTGCAGGTGCTGCAAGAGAGCTTCTGCACGATTCTGCTCGACCCACAGTTTGTCGATATCGGCGTTAATCAGCAGGGCCGCGAGTGGCGTATTGTGCTGGCGCGACCGTTACTGACGGCCCGCCTGGGCGATTGGCAAACGGAAGGGCAAAAAATGCTCGAACACCTAAACGTCGCGCGCCGCCAAGCACGCCAATGCGGCAGCCAGTCGTTTGCCGCCGCCGCGCCGCTGGCATGGAACGCCACGCTGGGTAGCACGGCCGAAGCCCACAGCCGTGCCATGGCCAACGGTAATTTCTTCGATCACCAGGACCCTGACGGCCGTACCCCTGGCGACCGCGCAGAACTGGCCGGCTACAGCGGCCAGCGCATTGGTGAAAATATTGCAGCGGGGTTGGACACCACCCGCAAGGTTGTCGACGGCTGGCTGGCCAGCCCTGGCCATTGCTCCAACTTGATGAGCCCGCACTTCAGCGAAGTGGGCGCCGCTTACGCCAACGACCCGAAAAGTGATGCAGGCATTTACTGGACGGCCATGTTTGGCGCGCCGTAAGCCTGTTGCCCTGCGGTCTGTCTGCCCCTGCGGCGTTAACTCAAAACCTGCGGCAGGTGCTGCTGATAACGGGCGATATCGGCCTCAATAGCCGGGCGCTTCATCACACCAACACAGAGGAAGGCCGGCAGGGCGCTCATGCCAAGGAACTGGTTGGCCTTGTGGAAGGGCAGGCTGACAGTGCCCATCCCTTTCGTTCGTCGGGGCACCGAAGGCTTGCAGCGGCGCGTTCCAGGTCAGCGACAGCGTGTACTGCTTGCCCGGAATCAGACCGCCGCTGCCGTACTTGTGCGAGGCATCCGAACGGGTACGGCCGTCGCTGGCGTAGAGGCTGCCGTGGGCTGCAGTAAAAACCTCGTCGCCCAGGGCGCGCCCATCCACCAGCCGCTTAGGGGCGGACGTGGGGCTGAGCGCGGAGGTTATTGCTGTGGCGCTGGGCTGGCGGTGGCGGCGGCAGACCAAATGCGATAGCGCACCTCCACATCGGCCGGGGCATAGATCACCAGCGGCAGCTTGCTGTTGTAGCGCACCAGTTGCGGCTCGCCACTTACCGGGACAAAGGCCTGCTTGCGGCTGTTGTCAGGGCAGGCCATCAGGGTGCTCATTGCCGGGCCGACCTGGCCCAACTCGTAATAGGTGTAGCCCCAGCCGTCGACGGTTTTCTCCTGCCACTGGCCGGCCAGGCGCTGTTGGTTGCAGTCCACTTCCAGGGTTTTGCCGGCGATCAGTTCAACTTTGTGTTCGGCCTCATTGGCCTTGGCCGGCAGCTCGATCACATGGCGGTGATAGCCGGCGTCAGCCGCGGGATAAGGCTTGAGCGCTTCGGGTGTAGCAGCGCAGGCGGCCAATGGCAGGGCGCAGGCGAGAATCAGCAGGGGCAGTTTCGGCGAGGTCATAAAGAGTCCTTGGTGCAGGGGCCTTGTCGGCCATGTGTTGGGCAGTGGTTGTAACCGTTATAGCGGGTTGGCTGTGCCGGCAACTGACCTTTTTGCTGAGGTGAAGTTCCTCGGCCGAATAGGTAAGCAGCCGCGCAAATGGCGTTGTGGAGGCCGACGGCTAGTGATCAGCGCTCAGTGGGCTGCCGGCCATAGCAGTGGCAATACATACTCGCGCAGCAGCGGTGCCAGGGTGGCTGGCGGCGTCTCGCCGGGGGCGAGCCAGCGCAGTTCTTCCAGTTCGGCAGCGGCGCTGACGTGGTGCGGCAGGCGCGCCTGGAACACGCTGGCGTCAATCCAAGTATCGGCCTCGTTGGCGGCGGCCGCGCGAAACTGGCCGAGCGGTTGCAATGCGTTGGCGGGCAGGCTGAGGTTGAGTTCTTCCTGCAGTTCACGGGTGAGGGCGGTTAGCGCGTCTTCACCGGGCTCGGCCTTGCCGCCGGGCAGCATAAAAGCCTGAGTGTTGCGCTTGCGCACCAGCAGCAGGCGCCCGGCGTCGTCGATTAGGCAGGCGGCGGAAATGGTCAGGGTAATCATGGGGGTTCGCTTAGATTGTGGCGGGCGCTTCAGTGCACGGAGCCTGAGGCGCGGCGTTCGTGTACCAACGCCAGTGCGCGCTGGGTCATCTGGTCGAGTTGGCGATCACGCTGTATTTCCGCGTCGCTCATGGCTTTTTTGCCGTGCTGCTTCACCAAGTAAGCGTGGATTTGCCGCACTTCCTGGGACTCAAAGATGGGCGCCACATCCTGCACGGCCACCATGCCGTTTGAGCGATAGGCACGGGTACTCATCAGCACTTGCGGGCCGTGTGCCGCCAGCAGCTGAAAACCCATGGCCTCGAAGGTGGGCACTTTACCGGCCACGCAAGCCAACTCGGAATGTGGGTGGCGACTGATCATGTGGTGCAGCATGGCGCGGGCTATGCCGTGGCGACGATGGCTGGCGTGCACGGCCATATACGCCAGGGTGCAGGCGGCGGGGTCATCCTCGGCGGGCAGGTACAGGGCAAAACCCAGCACCTGGGACGGGTCTTGATCATCCAGGGCCAAAATCAGCCGCGCACGGTTATTAAGCGTGCTGTCCATCGCCTGCAGGTACAGGTGCATTTCGTAACCGATCACGTATTGGTACAGCTGATACAGCGGATTACTGGGCGTTAACGACACCGGGCTGATGTCGCTGAGGTAGTCCACTACCATCTGCAGCACCTGGCTCTTCAGTGACTCGGGTGGCGGGGTGTCCAGGTGTACAAGGGTGAACATCGTCAGTCTGGCTCCGGGGTGCGCGCGAATGCGCTGGTGTGGGCGGCATTGTACCGCCTGTGGGGTTGATCCTAACCACGGCAAGTGCGCGGGATCTAAACGAAGGTGATCAGGCTTGGGCTATGATGCGCGCCCTGCAAAAGCCGCTCGCCACTTATCAGGTCACTATGTCCGTTAATGCCCTCTACACCGACCTGTCTGATTATTACGATCTGATGTGCGCCGACATCGACTACCGGGCGCAAAGCCACTGTATCCACAGGCTGCAGCAGCTGTTTGGTAACGCCGGCCGCCGTCATCTGGATCTGGCCTGTGGCACCGGGCTGCATGTGCGCCATTTTATCGATGCCGGCTATACCAGCAGCGGCTTGGATATCAATCAGCCCATGCTGGACAAGGCCGCCATTCGCTGCCCGCAAGCGCGGTTTACCCGGCAGGATATGTGCAGCTTCAGCGTGGCTGAGCCGCAGGATCTGATTACCTGCTTTCTTTATTCCATCCATTACAGCGCCGGCCTTGAACGGCTAAAAGCCTGTATCGCCAGTGTGCATGCAGCGCTCGATGCCAATGGCCTGTTCTGCTTTAACGCAGTCGATAAGGGCAAAATCGACAACCGTTTATCTGTTGCCCACAACGTGCAGCATAACGACAGCCTGTTCACCTTCAGTTCTGGTTGGCACTACGCCGGCGCGGGTGAACAGCAGTTGTTGAAGCTCCGGATCGAGAAATCAACGGCTGCGCACACCGAGGTGTGGCACGACGAACACCCCATGGTTGCGCTGAGTTTTGCTGAGTTGCAGGCGCTGTTGCAGCCCTATTTTGAAGTGCATGTGCTGGAGCATGATTACCAAAAGCTCATCCCGTGGGAGGGGCTTTCAGGGAATGCGCTATTTGCCTGCGTGAAGATTTAGTGCGGCAATCAACAGCGCACATGGGCCGCTTTATATAGCTCGCGCGCTGCGTATAACCAAGCCGCTTTGCGGTGTGCGGCCGGCGCTTCAACCGCGCAAGCGATGCGGGTGATAACGCGTTCAGGCGCCGCGCTGGGCGGTTTATTTGAGGCAATTTGCCCGGCAGGCGATATAACTCGGACGCCGGCCCACAATAAGCACACAATGGCTCTTCGTCCTCTATGAAATCGGGCAATTCGCCAGAGCATTTCATAAGGCGTCGCATTGGAGTCACGCACATGGGTATTTCTAAACTGCTGTTCACCGGTCTTCTGTTCGCCACTCTGGGTGTGAGTGGCTGTTCGAATATGTCGCACCAAGACAAGACCACAGCCGGTGGTGCAGTGGTGGGCGGCGTTGCCGGTAACTTGCTATGCGGCGGTGTGTTGTGCACAGGTGTCGGTGCGGCGGTGGGCGGTGTGATTGGCCACGAAGTAGGCAAAGACAAAAAGAAGTAAGCGTCACACGCACTTGTTGTGAGAGGGGCCTTAACCGCGCAGAGCGGTAGTTGACGCCGCAAGGGCGCTAACTGGATACAAGCCTGCTGCGCCCCTCAGGTATTTGAGCGTGCCCACCCCCTACGTGGACACGCCACCCTTAACGCCCGGCGTCACCCATCCCCGCGATCAATCGCCATCACCCCTGATTAGCTCCAGCTCTGCCTGGCAGCCTTTGCACCATGGCGGATGCATGCCCTCGGCTTTGTCTGCTCGCCTAGCGATACCTAATCGCCCCAATACATGGGCTGCTGCGTGAGCATGCATGTGATCGATGCTGCGCCCTGCCGTGCACGATTTGTAGCCACTGACCCCTGACTCAATTGCGCCGCCAGGGCAATGATGTACCGCACTGTGCGTGTTGGGGCGTGCGGCGGCTCAGGGTCGCTCATAACGCATGGCGAGCGTGGCTGCGCAGAGGTCACATGCCCGGTGCAGGGCAATGTTGAGGTGTATTCGGTAAAGTAACGCTTCTGCTTTTAATACCACACGGTGCATGCCGCCCCACAGGGGCTTTGCGGGCGCATCGATCGTTAATCAATTTTAAGGTTTAACTATGAAGAGACTACTCATTGCTGCTGCATTGGCTGCGTCAGCCCTGTCATTGGCGGTCAATGCTGAAACCGTACCAACAAATCAACTCAAGCCCGCTGCCGCCTCCCTTGATTCTGTCGCTAAGGGTGGTGTTATGACCCCGTTATTGACGGGTGAAATGGCACAAGCCATCGTGAATCTCGCTTCACTCGAAGCACAAAAAGATCAACTCGCCGTGTCCATCACGGTAGTGGATCGCTCCGGGCAAACCTTGGCGGTACTGAGAGACCACCGCGCCGGTGTTCACACCCTGCGCGCCAGTTATAAAAAAGCCTACACCGCCAACTCACAAAAACGAGAAACCGCGGTGATCGCCCAGGGCGTTAAAGACGGCAGCATTCCCCCGGACATCCGCTACTTGGATGAGAACATACTGATTTTGGATGGCGGCGTACCCATCTACATGGGCGATGTTGTGGTGGGCGGCATTGGTGTGGGTGGCGCACACGGCAGTGAAGATGTTCGGGTTGCTAAAGCCGGGTTAAAGGCTCTGAATCAATAGCCGCACTGCGGCGCAGCAGTGGGGGCACGTTGCCGGTGACGCAGAGCATCACACATTGCGGTGGCTGTCCGAGCTACTTGCTGGTTTTGAGTACACACGCCGCTTCGGTTTTGTTATCTGCTAACGGTTCCGCCCTTACGGCGGGTTACTTTTGGCAGTTGCCCGGATGGCCGGCCCCGCCAAAAGTAACCAAAAGGTCTTGCCCCTTGCATCCGGGTCTCGCTGCGCTCGACTTCCCTCGCTCCATCATTGTTCCAGGGGCCGGCGTACAAGGGCCGTCTCTGGCCCTTTACGCCTCTCGCCGCATCCATGCGGCTCGCTCCCTTCCACAACGATTCCACTCGGCCTCCTGATGGGGCGTTTGGCGTCGTCTGTGCCATTGCGGTTTGATGACCAAAAGCAGAACCACAGTTTTTTGATGGGTATCGCTGCGCTCCACCCATCCTACGAATCGGCCGCAATCCGTAGGAGCGGGCTTGCCCGCGATGCTTTTGCTGTTGCTCTGCTTTTGCCTTTCGCTCTGCCGTCCACAAATCGCCCAAACAACGCGGTCCCCGAATCCCGTCAGGAGACCGAGCGCAGCGAAACCCGGATGTCGGGTGTGCTTTCTCTTTGGTTACTTTCTCTTTGCGCGCGCAAAGAGAAAGTGACTCGGCGTGAAGCCGAAACCAGTAGGAGAGGGTAACTAATAAAATAAATCTGTCCCCTTTTTTGTCCCTTTTTCAAAACAGGAGCCGTAAATCAAGAGGGCCCGTGGTCTGCTCTCTATTATTTGAGCTGTTTCTGGTTGAGCCAGAAGTAGTTATTGTCTAGTTCTATTTGGAAGATTTTTGCGTGCGGGCAAGTGGTGCGTATTTTTTGAGTTATTATTTCTTTGTTTTCTTGTGTGATTCTGGCGCCTAAAAATATACTTCGTATTGCGCTTGTGTCGAAGCTATGTGTGTTAGGGCCACCATATTGCTCAATTATTTCTGCTATCTCTTCTAGGTGTGCGGCGTCGGCTTTGAAAATTTCGTTATAAGAATTAAGCTCGTCATCTTCTATTGTTCTTTTGATTGCTCTCCATTCTTTTTCATATTGCCAGTGTTGTGATTTTGTGAGTAATACTCGCTCAATTAGCCTGTTTGGTTCGGAGTTAAATTCAGCTTTCGGTCTTTCATCGCTATAAGTAATTGCAGTTGCAGTATTGAAGGGAGTTATCTCTGTGTTGAAGCCTATACATAAGCCGGAGTGGTTGTTGGCGTAGTGTGACCACATTAATATGTTTTTCGGGTCTTCAGATAAGCAGAGAATGCCAATTTTTTCTCGCCACTCCTCCGACACAGCTTCAGGAGCTCGGAGTCGAAATGTTCGCTGTACTTCTTCCTTTTCTCTTGCGGTTAAGCCGTATAAGAGTGGGAATGTGGATATATTTACTTTCGCAGATAGCTCGAAGGGATCGTTAAATTTTGATGGTGACGAAAAATAAATTCTACCTTTGAGGATTTCTATAAATCTATGTAGTTGGTTTTCTGTTGAGATCGAGCAGTATTTGTATAGTGTCTGTTTCAATGCTTTATCTCTGTTAAATAAAAAACCCGCACAAGGCGGGTTTTTTGATCTTTCTGATCGCCACCCCAAACATCCATTTCAGGTAAAGCGATCTTAACTCTTCAGTGAGTAAGCCGGAATCAATCCCAGCTCAACGCCCCACCTGTCTGATACTCAATAACCCGCGTCTCGAAGAAGTTCTTCTCTTTCTTCAAGTCCATGATTTCCGACATCCATGGGAACGGGTTAGTGGTACCTGGGTACTCTTCCTTCAAACCAATCTGGGTCAGGCGACGGTTGGCGATAAATTTGAGGTAGTCCTCCATCATCGCCGCGTTCATGCCCAGTACGCCGCGCGGCATGGTGTCGCGTGCGTATTCGATTTCCAGCTGGGTGCCTTGCAGAATCATCTGGGTGGCTTCGTCTTTGAGCTGGGCATCCCACAGGTGTGGGTTTTCGATCTTGATCTGGTTGATCACGTCGATGCCGAAGTTCAAGTGCATGGACTCGTCACGCAGGATGTACTGGAACTGCTCAGCGACGCCGGTCATCTTGTTGCGGCGACCCATGGAGAGGATCTGGGTGAAGCCGCAATAGAAGAAGATGCCTTCCAGTACGCAGTAGTAGGCGATCAGGTTGCGCAACAGTTCTTTGTCGGTCTCGACGGTGCCGGTGTTGAAGGTCGGGTCGGAGATCGAGCGGGTGTACTTGAGGCCCCAACTGGCTTTCTTCGCGACCGATGGAATCTCGTGGTACATGTTGAAGATCGCGCCTTCGTCCATGCCCAGCGATTCGATGCAGTACTGGTAGGCGTGGGTGTGGATCGCCTCTTCGAAGGTTTGGCGCAGGATGTACTGGCGGCACTCCGGGTTGGTGATCAGGCGGTACACGGCCAGGGCGAGGTTGTTGGCCACCAGGCTGTCGGCGGTGGAGAAGAAGCCGAGGTTGCGCATGACGATGCGGCGCTCGTCGTCGGTCAGGCCGTCCGGGGTTTTCCACAACGCGATGTCCGCGTTCATGTTCACCTCTTGCGGCATCCAGTGGTTGGCGCAACCATCCAGGTACTTCTGCCAGGCCCAGTCGTACTTGAAGGGTACGAGCTGGTTGAGGTCGGCGCGGCAGTTGATCATGCGTTTTTCGTCAACGGCTACGCGCGCAGCGGTGCCTTCCAACTCGGCCAGGCCTTCGGCGATGTCGAGTTGGTCAAGCGAGGCTTTGGCACGGGCCACGGCCGCGCTGTCGTCAGCGGCTACGGCGCGCGCTTCAACGGCAGCAGCACCGCCAACTTGGTCGAGTTTGTCGATGCTCATGTCTGCCAGTTGGGCAGAGGCGTTGTTGGCTACAACGGCTTCGGCGCCGTCTTCCTTGTCAAATTCATCCCAGCTCAGCATGGCTTGGCTCCTGCTAACGGGTCGGTGAAATAACCGGCCTGTGTGGATATACAAATTAAGTGTGTTCCGTTGCGTACAGCGCGCAAGGGTTTAACGGGTGCCGCTGGTCGGGGGTGGCTCTAGTGATTGGCCGTTGCCCCGAGGCCCACGCCGGTGAGGGCGGGGGCTGGTAATGAGTGGGGAGGTGTACGGTGTTGGCCGCTTTCCCTCTCCCTAGCCCTCTCCCGGAGGGAGAGGGGACTGATTGTGTGCTGCTTTAAAACTGTGCTTCGGCTTTTGTTCTTTGCTCGACATTCAAGCGTGTAGCTGAGCGAGTAGTCGCAAGGCACCTGCTGGAGTGGAGCCCCTGAGCGTACGCATGTACGTGATGGGGGCCGCTCCGGCAGGTAACGCCGCGAATGCCGCTCAGCTCCGCGCGCTGCCGAACACCTTACTGGCAGGCTTCGCAGTCTGGTTCATCAATGGCACAGGCCTTTGGTACGGGTGCTGGGCCTGCGCTCATTTCCAGGTCCGGAGCCTTGGCCGGTGCTGCGCTCAGGCCGTCGTTGCCACCACTGGACACGGCATTCAGCTTGCCGGTGTTGATGGTGGACTTCTCGGTGCTGGTCGCGGCCAGGGCACGGAGGTAGTAGGTGGTTTTCAGGCCACGGTACCAAGCCATGCGGTAGGTCACGTCGAGCTTCTTGCCCGAGGCGCCGGCGATGTACAGGTTCAGCGACTGCGCCTGGTCGATCCACTTCTGGCGGCGGCTAGCGGCGTCAACAATCCACTTGGTGTCGACTTCAAACGCGGTGGCATAAAGCTCTTTCAGCTCTTGCGGGATGCGCTCGATCTGCTGCACGGAGCCGTCGTAGTACTTGAGGTCGTTGATCATGACCGAGTCCCACAGGCCGCGTGCTTTGAGGTCGCGAACCAGGTACGGGTTGATCACGGTGAATTCGCCCGACAGGTTCGATTTCACATAGAGGTTCTGGTAGGTCGGTTCGATCGACTGCGATACGCCGGTGATGTTGGCGATGGTGGCGGTCGGGGCGATGGCCATGATGTTGGAGTTACGAATGCCTTTCTGCACACGGGCACGTACTGGCGCCCAGTCCAGGGTTTCGTTGAGGTCAACGTCGATGTACTTCTGGCCGCGCTGCTCGATCAGGATCTGCTGCGAGTCGAGCGGCAGAATGCCTTTGCTCCACAGCGAGCCTTGGAAGGTTTCGTAGCTGCCGCGCTCGTCGGCCAGGTCACAGGAAGCCTGGATGGCGTAGTAGCTGACCGCTTCCATCGACTTGTCGGCGAACTCGACAGCCGCATCGGAGCCGTACGGGATGTGCTGCAGGTACAGGGCGTCCTGGAAGCCCATGATGCCGAGACCCACTGGGCGGTGCTTGAAGTTGGAGTTACGCGCCTGCGGCACCGAGTAGTAGTTGATGTCGATCACGTTATCGAGCATGCGCACGGCGACCTTGATGGTCTTTTCCAGCTTGGCGGTGTCCAGCTTGCCGTCGACGATGTGGTTCGGCAGGTTCACGGAACCCAGGTTGCACACGGCGATTTCGTCGGCGTTGGTGTTCAGGGTGATCTCGGTGCACAGGTTTGAGCTGTGCACGACGCCCACGTGCTGCTGCGGGCTGCGCAGGTTGCATGGGTCTTTGAAGGTCAGCCATGGGTGACCGGTTTCAAACAGCATGGAGAGCATCTTGCGCCACAGGTCTTTGGCTTGGATGGTCTTGAACAGTTTGATCTTGCCGCCGTACTGGGTCAGGGCTTCGTAGTACTCGTAGCGCTCTTCGAAGGCTTTGCCGGTCAGGTCGTGCAGGTCTGGCACTTCGGATGGGCTGAACAGGGTCCAAGGGCCATCGTCGAACACGCGCTTCATGAACAGGTCTGGAATCCAGTTGGCGGTGTTCATGTCGTGGGTGCGACGACGGTCATCGCCGGTGTTTTTACGCAGCTCGATGAACTCTTCGATGTCCATGTGCCAGGTTTCCAGGTAGGCGCAGACCGCGCCTTTGCGCTTACCGCCCTGGTTAACTGCGACTGCGGTGTCGTTGACCACTTTCAGGAACGGCACAACGCCTTGCGACTTGCCGTTGGTGCCTTTGATGTAGGCGCCCAGCGAACGCACTGGCGTCCAGTCATTACCCAGGCCGCCGGCAAATTTGGACAGCATGGCGTTGTCGTGGATAGCGTGATAAATGCCCGAGAGGTCATCCGGTACGGTGGTCAGGTAGCACGAGCTCAGCTGCGGACGCAGGGTGCCGGCGTTGAACAGGGTCGGCGTGGACGACATGTAGTCGAACGAGGACAGCAGGTTGTAGAACTCGATGGCGCGGTCTTCTTTCTGCTTCTCTTCAATCGCCAGGCCCATGGCCACGCGCATGAAGAACACCTGTGGCAACTCGATGCGTACGCCATCTTTATGGATGAAGTAACGGTCGTAGAGAGTCTGCAGGCCCAGGTAGGTGAACTGCTGATCGCGCTCGTGGTTGATCGCCTTGCCCAGCTTCTCCAGGTCAAAGGTGCCCAGTACGGGGTTGAGCAGTTCCAGCTCGATGCCTTTGGCGATGTAAGCCGGCAGCGCTTTGGCGTAGAAGTCGACCATTTCATGGTGAGTGGCGCTGACGGCAACACCGAGGTAGTTCAGCGCTTCGGCGCGGATGTTGTCCATCAGCAGGCGCGCGGTGACGTAGCTGTAGTTGGGCTCACGCTCAACCAGGGTGCGCGCGGTCATCACCAGGGCGGTGCTGACGTCGCTCTGCGCTACGCCGTCGTAGAGGTTCTTCAGGGTTTCTTTCTGGATCAGGGCGCCATCCACTTCGGCCAAACCTTCACAGGCTTCGCGGATGATGGTGTCCAGGCGGCCCATGTCCAGCGGCGCAACGCTGCCGTCGAGGTGGGTAACGCGGATGCTTGGGTGCGGCTGCGCAGGGGTGTCGATGCTTTCGCGCTTGCGCTCTTGGCTGCGCAGTTCACGGTAGATCACGTAATCACGTGCGACTTTCTGCTCACCGGAACGCATCAGGGCCAGTTCGACCTGGTCCTGGATTTCTTCGATGTGGATGGTGCCGCCGGAGGGCATGCGGCGCTTGAAGGTGGCCGTGACCTGTTCGGTCAGGCGCTCAACGGTTTCATGAATGCGCGACGAGGCGGCAGCGGTGCCGCCTTCAACAGCGAGAAAGGCCTTGGTGATGGCAACGGTGATTTTGTCATCGGTGTAAGGCACTACGGTGCCGTTACGCTTGATCACGCGCAGTTGACCCGGCGCGGTGGCGCTCAGGCTCTGGCTGTCATCGGCGGCCTGCAGCGCGTTGGCCTGCGAGTTCTCGCGGGTGGTGTCGGTGTGCATGAATGTCTCCGTTTTTCTCGATTTTAGAGGGGCGCTGAACAGTTGATCAGTGCGCCGTACCGTCGTTCATTCCATTTCAACAACGCCGCGCGAACAGTACGTGTACCGTTCGTTCGGGACTTGCAATCTGGGCAGGTAAGGTACGACCAAGCGCCTTCCTGGCTCTTCAAGTCTTGTACAGGCGTTCGACCTGTACCACTAGATGTTGTGGCACGTCGTGTGGTACGACCTGCACTCATCAAGGCAACCTCGCTCTTCTGGCGGGTGAGTAGCCTGATCTGGATCGGTGATGCTCAAGCGCCCATCTAAGCTATTTTTTGCACTTTTTCAGTCCGCTGTCTGGACTGGTTTAGGGCAAATGTGCTTGTGTGATTCTTTGTGCTAAAACCCAATATGTAGGTGTTTGTCGCGCTGGGGATACAAGATAGTGCGGTGCAGGGGTGAAGGCAAGTTGATAAATCTGCCGCGCCTGTGGATAAAGCTGTGGGTTACTTTGGGGTAACTTTCGCAAGGCCGCGTAGTTGCTGGCGTTGCCCCCAGTAAACCGTTCGTCGTCGTGGCGTGCGCTTTTTTAGCCGTTCTCAAGGTGTTTTTTTAGTCAATCAGATAAACACAATATGTAGTTTTTTTACCGGTCGGCGCGGCCTGCTCTGGCGGGGCGCTTTTCCACGTTTTTTCGGGGCTGCGCCAGAGGCTTAAAACGCCGGTGTAAGGGCAGCGCCGCACAGGCCGCGTTGCTACAATGCCGACGCCATTGTGGCCAGGTGAGCAGTTCTGGGGAGTTAGTTGTGGAGCAGCAGTCGTGGCACATCCTTATTGTTGAAGACGACCAGCGCTTAGCCGAGCTGACCCGTGAGTACTTGCAGGGCAATGGCCTTAATGTGTCCATCGAGATGGACGGTGCCCAGGCCGCCGCGCGGATTTTGCAGGAGCGCCCGGACCTGGTGATTCTTGATCTGATGCTGCCGGGTGAAGACGGCCTGTCAATCTGCCGCAAGGTGCGTGGCCAATACGAGGGGCCGATTTTGATGCTCACCGCGCGCACCGATGACATGGACCAAGTGCTCGGCCTGGAGATGGGTGCGGACGACTATGTGTGCAAGCCGGTGCGCCCGCGTGTGCTGTTGGCGCGCATTCGCGCGTTGCTGCGCCGTCATGAGGGCGGTGAGGCGCAGGTGCCAAGTGAGCGCCGGCGTCTGCAGTTTGGCCAGTTGGTGATTGACAGCGCGATGCGCGAAGCCTGGCTGGGCGAGCAAAGCATCGAACTGACCAGCGCGGAATTCGACCTGCTGTGGTTGCTGACCTCCAATGCCGGGCGGATTCTCTCGCGCGAGGAAATCTTCAATGCCCTGCGCGGTATTGAATACGACGGTCAGGATCGCTCCATTGATGTGCGTATTTCACGCATCCGGCCGAAGATTGGCGACGACCCGATGCACCCGCGACTGATCAAAACCGTACGCAGCAAGGGCTATCTGTTTGTCGCCGAGGCGGCCGAGGCAATGGCATGACTGGCGCGGTGAGTCGTTCATGAATTCGATCTTCCTGCGCATCTATGCCGGCATGTTGGCCGTGTTAGTGCTGGTGGCGCTGCTCGGTGTGGGCGCGCTGCAGTTACTGAATGATGTGCGGGTCGATCAATACCGTGAACGCCTGGCGCAGGGCACTTTCCGCCTGATGGCCGACAACCTGGCGCCGATGGTGGATATCGAGCGGCGTCGCGCCACCACGGTGTGGGGTCGCCTGCTCGGTATTCCACTGCGCATTGAAGCGCTTGAGGGCGCTGGGCTGGACAGCGGTGCGCGCAATAGCCTGCGCCGTGGCCAGGTCTTGGTGCGTCAAACCGCCCCGCATGAGGCGCGTATTTACAGCCAGTTGGCTGAGCAGCCGCTGTTATTGGTGGCCGATGTACAGCAGGTCAGCGAGCAGCTGGCCCGCGCCACCAGCTTTTTGCTGATTGATGAGCTGGTGCGTTACCCCTGGGATGAGCAGCCGCGCCGGCTGGCCGCGCTGAAACGCGACAAACAGTTTGGTTTTGACCTGCGGTTGGTGAGCCTGGATCAGGCTGACCTCGACCCCGATCAGCGCCGTCGCGTGGATGAAGGCGATACGGTAATGGCCCTCGGTCGTGGTGGCGACAGCATCCATGTGTTTTCCGGCATCGTCGACACGCCCTGGGTGCTGGAAATTGGCCCGCTGTACCAGATGAACCCATATCCGGCGCAGTGGCTGGTAATGATTGGCGCGTTGAGCCTGAGCCTGATTGGCATGATGGTTTACCTGTTGGTGCGCCCGCTGGAGCAGCGCCTGAGTGATCTGGAGGCGGCGGCCACGCGAATTGCCAGTGGGCGGCTGGATGCCCGCGCGCCAGCAATGCGCGGCAGTGATTCGGTTGGGCGGCTGGCGTCGGCCTTCAACGCCATGGCTGAACACCTGCAGCGCTCCCTGGGTATTCAGCGTGAGATGGTGCGTGCGGTGTCGCATGAGCTGCGCACGCCGGTGGCGCGTTTGCGGTTCGGGTTGGAGATGATTGGCGACGCACAAACCGACGCGGCGCGGCGCAAATATATGGAGGGCATGGACAATGACATCCAAGACCTCGACAAGCTGGTGGACGAGATGCTCACCTACGCCCGTCTGGAGCAGGGCGCGCCGGCGCTGAACTTCGAGCAGGTCGACCTGGCTGAGCTGATTGATCAGGTGATTACCGAGCTGGCGCCATTGCGCGCCAGCGTGCGGGTTGAGCACGGCCCCCCGCGTGATGCCTTGGATGGTGGCGGCGCCTGCGTTGAGGCTGAGCTGCGGTACCTGCACCGCGCTTTGCAGAACCTAGTGAGTAACGCCATGCGCCATGCTGAATCACGGGTGCGGGTGAGTTATCAGGTGGGTCAGCACCGTTGCCGGCTGGATGTGGAAGATGACGGGCCTGGTGTGCCAGAAGAAGCCTGGGAACATATCTTCACCCCTTTCCTGCGCCTGGACGACAGCCGTACTCGTGCTTCGGGCGGGCATGGCTTGGGCTTGTCCATCGTGCGGCGCATCACCTACTGGCACAGCGGTCGCGCGCAAATCAGCCGCAGCGAAGAGCTGGGTGGTGCCTGTTTTACCCTGATCTGGCCGCGCAAGCAGGGTTGAGTGGGCTACGAAGTACTCTCAGCCTCGTAGGGTGGATGGCGCTCTACCCATCCACCAACGGTAAGGGTCAGCTTTAGAACGGTGCCGGACACTCGAAACACATACGTTCGCCTGTCTGCGGGTGAGTCAGGCTGAGCATGCTGGCGTGCAGGCACAGGCGCGGGTAGGCGGTTAGGGCTTGCTCGTGGGCATACAGGCCATCCCCCAGTAGCGGGTGGCCGATCGAGAGCATGTGCACGCGCAACTGGTGCGAGCGCCCGGTAATCGGGGTCAGCTCGACGCGGCAATAGTCAGCGTGGCGTTCCAATACTTTCCAGTAGGTCAGGGCGTGTTTGCCTTGCTCATGATCGACCACGTGGCGCGGTTTGGTCGGCGGGTCGTAGCGCAAGGGTAGGTCAATGCTGCCGCTGTCCAGCGCGGGCTGGCCCCAGCACAGTGCGGTGTAAGCCTTCTCGGTTTCACGGTCGTGGAACTGCCGCGACAGCTCGCGGTGGCTGTCGGCGTCACGCGCCAGGACGATAATCCCTGAAGTTTCCCAGTCCAGGCGATGGACGATGCGCGCTTCCGGGTAGCCGTTTTCCTGCAGGCGGGTGACCAGGCAATCACGGTTATCTTCCGCGCGGCCGGGCACCGAAAGCAGCAGGGTGGGTTTGTTGATGACCAGCAGGGCAGCGTCCTGGTGGAGTATTTCGACGTTCGACAGCGGCATGGGCATTCCACAAATAGAAACGGCGGCCTGGGCCGCCGTTGCATGCTCTCAACCAATCAGCGGTCGGGGAGCGTGATGTTAAGTTCCAGAATGGAACAGCTGCCCTGGTTTTCCAGTGCAACCTGGACTTGGTCCGAGTCGATATTGACGTACTTGCGGATCACCTCGACCAGTTCCTGCTGCAGGGCCGGTAGGTAGTCCGGCTGGCTGCGTTGGCCGCGCTCGTGGGCGACGATGATCTGCAGACGCTCTTTCGCAATAGACGCGGTGGTTTCTTTCTTGCGTTCACGAAAGAAGTCAAAAATGTTCATTCACGACCTCCAAACAGGCGTTGCATGAGTCCTTTCTTCTGCACATCGAGGAACCGGTGTGCGACTTCCTTGCCCAGCAAGCGGTCAACCGCGTCGCTGTAAGCCTGGCCTGCATCGCTCTGGTCATCGAGGATCACCGGCACGCCCTGGTTCGAAGCCTTGAGTACGGCTTGCGACTCCGGGATCACGCCGAGCAGGCGGATGGCGAGGATTTCTTCAACGTCTTCAACGCCGAGCATTTCGCCTTTAACCACGCGCTCTGGGTTGTAACGGGTCAGCAGCAGGTGTTCTTTGATCGGCTCTTCGCCTTTCTCGGCGCGGCGCGATTTGCTTGCCAGCAGGCCGAGCATACGGTCCGAGTCACGTACCGAGGACACTTCCGGGTTGGTCACGACAATCGCTTCATCGGCGAAGTACATGGCCAGGTGTGCGCCTTTTTCGATACCCGCCGGCGAGTCGCAGACCACGTATTCGAAGTTTTCGCGCAGTTCGTTCATGACTTTTTCAACGCCTTCTTCGGTCAGCGCGTCTTTGTCGCGCGTCTGGCTGGCGGCCAGCACAAAGAGGTTTTCCAGGCGCTTGTCTTTGATCAACGCTTGCGACAGGGTCGCTTCGCCGTTGACCACGTTGACGAAGTCATACACCACGCGGCGTTCGCAGCCCATGATCAGGTCAAGGTTACGCAAGCCGACGTCGAAGTCGACGATGACTGTCTTGTGCCCGCGCAGGGCTAGGCCGGTACCGATGGCAGCGCTGGTGGTGGTTTTACCAACGCCACCTTTGCCGGACGTAACAACGAGGATCTTGGCCAAGGTGATTCACCCCAAAATATAGAAAAAACGCAGGTTTCCGGGGCCTAGCTCAGGCTTCCGGGTGCCCTGTCTGTGTCCTTGAAAAGTGGCGGCAGTATCCGTTAAAGGCGGGTGATGTTCAACACGTCACCCGACAGGCTGACATGCACCGCTTCGCCCCAGCGCGGGTCGCGGCGCAAGTCTTCTGCCACTTTGTAGTGGCCAGCGATAGAGAGCAGTTCGGCGCCCATCTGCTGGCAGAAAATTCGCGCGGTGAGGTTGCCCTTGATACCGGCCAGTGCCCGGCCGCGCATCGGCGCGTACACATGGATGTTGCCGTCGGCGAGAAGTTCCGCGCCGGCGCTGACCGGGGCGAGAACGATCAGGTCGCCGCCCTGGGCATACACCTGCTGGCCGCCGCGCACCGGAGTGGTGATGATGCGCGTGGGTTTGAATTCGGGTTCGGCGGGCTTTTCCGGTTTCGGCGGGGCCAGTTCGATCGGCCGCTCGCGGGCACCGGATGGCGGCAGCACGGGCAGATCAAGCGCTTCGGCAGCGCGGATATCGGCTTCACGGTTGGCGCGGATGGCTAAGGTGCGCAGGCCATGCTTGCGGCACACGGCCATGAGTTCAGCCAGGTCGAGCGCGCCTTCACCTTCGGGCAGCTTATCGAGCGCCAATACCAGTGGGGTATTGCTGAAAAAGGCTGGGGCTTGGGCAACTTTGATGCTGAGTTGTTGGTCGAGGCGGGCGAGGTTGTTGTGGGCCAACTCCATCACGGTGATGGCCAGCATGCTGCCTTTTAGCTGGAATACGGGGTCTTGCTCGAGAAGATCGGCTTGGCTCATGGTCTGCCTGGTACGGCCTTATAAAATTAAGCCGGACTTATAGCGAGAACGCCGCGCGCCCGCAAGTTGCGCGCGGTGAAACTGGGTCCTGGGCAAACTCCTGATAGAATGCCGCGCTTTGTTGCGTGCTTCGGACCTGTTTTATGGATCGCCCTGTATTTCGCACTGAATTCCTGCATCCACGCTTCTGGCTGCTTTGGCTGGGCCTGGGTTTGTTGTGGCTGATCGCACAGCTGCCTTATAAGGCGCTGCTGGGGTTGGGCCGCGTTTTGGGGGCGGTGATGTACCGGTTCGCCAGCTCGCGGCGCCAGATCGCGGCGCGCAACCTGCAGCTGTGCTTCCCGCACATGTCGGCTGCCGAGCGCGAGACGCTATTAAAGGAAAACTTCGCCTCAACCGGGATTACCTTCTTTGAAATGGCCATGGCCTGGTGGTGGCCGCCTGAGCGTTTGCGCCGCCTCGGTACTGTTGAGGGGATAGAGCACCTGCAGCAAGCCCAGGCGCAAGGCGAGGGCGTTATTCTGATGGCGCTGCATTTCACTACCTTGGAAATTGGCGGCGCCTTCCTGGCCCTTGAACAGGGCATGTATGGCATGTACCGCCCGCACAAAAACCCGGTGTTTGACTATGTGCAGCGTTGCGGTCGTGAGCAGCGCCTGCTTGGCGCCATCGAGCGCGATGAGGTACGCGGCATGCTCAAGCTGCTGCGTGCCGGTGGCATTGTCTGGTATGCGCCGGATCAGGATTACGGCGCCCAGCGCAGCATTTTTGTACCGCTGTTTGGCGTGCAGGCCGCAACGGTGACCGCCACCAGCAAGTTCGCTCGCATGGGCCGCGCCAGGGTCATCCCCTTTACCCAGCAGCGTTTACCCAACGGCGAGGGTTACCGTGTGGTGGTGCATCCTGCGCTGGACAACTTCCCGACTGAGAACGAAGAGGCTGATTGCCTGCGCATCAATCAATGGGTTGAGCAGGCGGTCAGCCAATGCCCTGAGCAGTACCTGTGGGCGCATCGACGCTTCAAAACGCGGCCTGAGGGCGAGCCCAAGCTGTATAAAAAGAAGGGCTGATGGATGTTGACCTGCCATCAAATTGGCGGGTTTGCAGGGCTGAGGCTGTTTTCTTGGCGCTGGGCGTTCCGTTGGTGCTTGTCGCACTTCTATACTGGCTGAAAACAGTGGGGTACAGCCTATGCCGCAGAGCGCTTCAACCCATCAGCCGGTGACGGGGCTGATTCTCTCCGGCGGTGGTGCGCGGGCGGCGTATCAGGTAGGGGTGCTGGCGGCGATTGCCGATTTGCTACCCGATGCTGGGCATAACCCTTTCCCGGTCATTGTTGGCACCTCCGCTGGCGCGATCAATGCGGTCGGCCTGGCCTGTGGTGCATTGCACTTCACCGAAGCCGTGCGCCGGCTGACCAACGTGTGGCAGGGCTTTCATACCCATCAGGTGTATCGCAGTGATTGGCCGGGCGTGCTGCGCCAGGCCAGCCGGTTTGTCGGCCATAGCTTGCTGGGGTTGGGCGGGCAGGTGCCGGTGGCGCTGCTCGACAGCGCGCCACTGGCCAAACTGTTGGCCCGTGAGTTGGATTTCACCGGGATTGCCGCCGCTGTGCGCCATCGTCAGTTGCGTGCAGTGGCTGTTACCGCCTTTGGTTATGAGTCCGGCCAGGCGGTGACCTTTTATCAAGGTCGCGCCACCATTGACCCCTGGTTCCGCCATCGGCGCGTGGGTGTGCCGACCCGTTTAGCGCTGGAGCATCTGCTGGCCAGCGCCTCCATCCCGCTGATCTTTCCGCCGGTAAAGATCAATCGCGAATACTTCGGTGACGGCGCGGTGCGCCAGTCCGCACCGATTAGTCCTGCTTTGCACTTAGGTGCAACCCGGGTGTTGGTGGTGGGGGTGAGCGGCAACTCCACCGGGGCGCAGGCTCAGCAGCCCGTACTGCGTACGCAACAAACTCGGCCGCCGAGCCTGGCGCAAATCAGTGGGCATATGCTCAACAGCACCTTTATTGACAGCCTGGAAAGCGATATTGAATTGCTTGAGCGGCTCAATCAGATGGGGCAGCTCATTCCTGCGGATAAGCATCCGCGTGGCTTGGGCCTCAAACCGGTAGACGTGCTGGTGATTGCACCCAGTCAGCCGCTGGATGTGATCGCAGCGCGCCATCGGCATGAGCTGCCCAAGGCCCTGCGCCTGTTTCTGCGCGGGCCGGGGGCGACCAAGGCCAGCGGTGCCGGCGTGCTGAGTTACCTGTTGTTTGAACCGGGCTACTGCAACGAGTTGATTGAGCTGGGCTACCAGGACGCCATGGCGCAAAAGACGCGCTTGATCGAGTTTCTTTGCCTGGACAGCCCGCCGGTGCCTGCGGTCATCCCCGTGCCGGCTTAACACTAACCGTAAGTCATTTTTAACCTTGCGCCGATCACCTGCCGCGCATGGGCGGCGGTAAAAATCCTGTTCCCCGCTGCCGATAAAACCGCGCCAAGGTGGCGGGCTGCATTTAAACTGCGCCTTCCCGATGCTTTCTGTCGCATTTGCGCAAGCAGCGGTTTTCCTCGGGTTGGCGCTGTAAGAAGTTGTCGCATGGCAGCAATGCCGGCCCTGGATCAGTCCCTACAATCCGTCACGTCGCCTGCTAGTGATGCAGGTGTTCCTCGTTAGGAGAGCTTAGATGTCCGTTCAGCACGACCCGGTGAATCATCACCCGGTGCAACGCGCCGATTTCGACCAGGTGATGGTGCCTAACTACGCACCCGCTGCCTTTATTCCAGTACGTGGCGCCGGTTCGCGCGTGTGGGATCAAAGCGGTCGCGAGCTGATCGACTTTGCCGGCGGCATTGCCGTTAATGTGCTGGGCCACGCCCATCCGGTGCTGGTCAAGGCGCTGACTCAGCAAGCTGGCAAGCTCTGGCACGTCTCCAACGTATTCACCAACGAGCCGGCCCTGCGCCTGGCCAAGAAGCTGATCGACGCCACTTTTGCGGATCGCGTGTTCTTCTGCAACTCCGGCGCTGAAGCCAACGAAGCCGCCTTCAAGCTGGCCCGCCGCGTGGCGTTCGATAAGTTCGGCGAAGACAAATGCGAAATCATCGCCGCGACCAACAGCTTCCACGGTCGCACCCTGTTTACCGTCAGCGTCGGCGGGCAGCCGAAGTATTCCGACGGTTTCGGTCCGAAAATCCAAGGCATCAGCCACATCCCTTATAACGATATCGAGGCGCTGAAGGCCGCGGTATCGGACAAGACCTGCGCCGTGGTGCTGGAGCCGATTCAGGGTGAAGGCGGTGTGTTGCCGGCTGACCTGGCTTACCTGCAAGCAGCCCGCGAGCTGTGCGACCAGCACAACGCGCTGCTGGTGTTCGACGAAGTGCAGAGCGGCATGGGCCGCAGCGGCGAGTTGTTTGCTTACCAGTATTACGGCGTGACCCCGGACATCCTCTCCAGCGCCAAGAGCCTGGGAGGCGGTTTCCCGATTGGTGCCATGCTCACCACCACGGAATTGGCCAAGCATCTGGCCGTCGGCACCCACGGCACCACCTACGGCGGTAACCCGCTGGCCTGCGCGGTGGGTGAGGCGGTGATCGACACCATCAACACCCCTGAAGTGCTGGCAGGTGTTAAAGCCAAGCATCAGCGTTTTAAAACCAAGCTGGAGCAGATCGGCCAGCAATACGGCGTGTTCAGCGAAGTGCGCGGCCTCGGTCTGCTGATCGGTGCAGTGCTGTCCGATGCCTGGAAGGGCAAGGCCAAAGCCATTCTTGATGCTGCTGCCGTAGAAGGCGTGATGGTGCTGCAGGCCAGCCCGGATGTGGTGCGTTTCGCCCCGAGCCTGGTGGTGGAAGACGCTGACATCGATGAAGGCCTGGCACGTTTAGAGCGCGCCGTGGCCACGCTCACTCAGGCCTGATTGCCGGCCTGAGCCGTCGCCTAGACGGTTCAGGCTGCGCCCGCTTGACCTACGGATGGGTTGAGCCAACAGCAAGGACGCCTGTCTCTGTGTGTGCCGCAACGCCTGTTGCGGTTTTCTCTGAGCAGCCCGAACTGGGCGGCTTGGAGCTTTTATCAATAGGAGTGACACCATGCTGGTGATGCGCCCCGCGCAAATGGCCGACCTCACTGAAGTGCAGCGTCTCGCCGCGGACAGCCCGGTTGGTGTGACTTCACTGCCGGACGACAGTGGCCGTCTGCGCGAAAAGATCGCCGCATCGGAGGCCTCGTTTGCCGCCGAAGTTAGCTTTAACGGTGAGGAGAGTTACTTCTTCGTGCTCGAGGACAGCGCCAGCGGCCGCCTGGTCGGCTGCTCTGGCATCGTCGCCTCGGCGGGTTATTCCGAGCCGTTTTACAGCTTCCGTAACGAAACCTTTGTGCATAACTCCCGCGAGTTGAAGATTCACAACAAGACCCATGTGCTCTCGCTGTGCCATGACCTGACCGGCAACAGCCTGCTGACCAGCTTTTATGTCGAGCCGCCATTAGTCAGCACTGTGGGTTCTGAACTCAACTCGCGCGGCCGTTTGCTGTTTCTCGCCAATCACCCTGAGCGCTTTGCTGATGCCGTGGTGGTGGAGGTGGTCGGTTACAGCGACGAGGCAGGCGATTCGCCGTTCTGGGATGCTGTGGGGCGCAACTTCTTCGACATGAACTACACCGAGGCCGAGCGTTTGTGCGGCCTGAAAAGCCGCACCTTCCTGGCCGAGTTGATGCCGCACTACCCGATTTACGTGCCGCTGCTGCCCGATGAAGCCCAGGAAGCCATGGGTCAGGTGCACCCGCGTGCGCAAATTACCTTCGACATCCTGATGCGCGAAGGCTTTGAGACCGACCACTACATCGACATCTTTGACGGTGGCCCAACCCTGCATGCGCGCACTTCAGGTATTCGTTCGATTGCTCAGAGCCGCGTAGCACCAGTGCGTCTGGCTGTTGAGCCGGTGGAGCCAAGCAAAGGCGGGCGGCCGTACTTGGTCAGCAATGGCCAGCTCCAGGATTTCCGCGCCGTTGTGGCGGAGTTGGATTGGGTGCCGGGTAAGCCGGTCACCCTCAGTGTTGCGGCCGCCGAAGCCTTGGGCGCCAGCGTACGCCTGGTTGCGGTTTAAGGAGTTAACGCATGATCGTTCGTCCCGTCCGCAGCGCCGACCTACCGGCCTTGTTTCAGTTGGCCCGCAGTACCGGCGCCGGCCTGACCACGTTACCGGCCAATGAGGAGCGTCTGGCGCACCGCGTTGGCTGGGCAGAAAAGACCTTTCGTGGCGAAGCCGCACGCGCCGATGCCGACTACCTGTTTGTGCTTGAAGACGACCACGGTGAAGTGGTCGGCATCTCGGCCGTTGCCGGTGCCGTCGGGCTGCGTGAACCTTGGTACAACTACCGGGTGGGCTTGACCGTCAGCGCCTCGCAAGAACTGGGCATTCATCGGCAAATACCCACCTTGTTTCTGGCCAACGACCTGACTGGCAACTCTGAACTGTGCTCGCTGTTTTTACGCAGCGACCAGCGCAGCGGGCTCAACGGCCGTTTGCTGTCGAAGGCACGCTTTTTGTTTATTGCTGAATTTCGCGAGTTGTTCGGCGACAAGGTGATTGCAGAGATGCGCGGCATGTCCGACGAACAGGGCCGTTCGCCGTTCTGGGAAAGCCTGGGCCGGCATTTCTTCAAGATGGAGTTCAGCCAGGCGGACTACCTCACCGGTGTCGGCAACAAAGCCTTTATCGCCGAGCTGATGCCCAAGTTTCCGCTCTATACCTGCTTTCTCTCCGAGGATGCGCGCAACATCATCGGTCGCGTGCACCCGGACACCGAGCCGGCGCTGGCGATGCTCAAGGGCGAGGGCTTCAGCTACCAGGGCTATGTCGACATCTTTGACGCCGGCCCGGCCATTGAAGCCGAAACCGCGAAAATCCGCGCCGTGCATGACAGCCAGGTGCTGGTGCTGGCCATAGGGACGCCGGGTGATGACGCGCCGCGTTTCCTGATTCACAACCGTAAACGCGAAGACTGCCGGATTACCGCTGCACCCGCGCGTTTGGCTGCCGGCACCCTGGTGGTGGATGCGCAAACCGCCAAGCGCCTGCAGCTATCGGCCGGTGATCAGGTGCGTGCAGTAGCGGTTTCCGCCCGCGGCTAAAACGGCGGGCCACTGCGTGCCTCGCGGTTGTCTCTAATTGCTGATCCGGCGGCTGGCCGGGTCGATACCTTGCTGGGAGTGATAAAACACAATGAGCACTCATTACATTGCCGGTGCCTGGCATGCAGGCCAGGGCGAAACGCTGGAATCACTCAATCCGGTTAGCCAGGAAGCCATCTGGCAAGGTCAAGCCGCCAGTGCCGAGCAGGTGGATGCTGCTGTGCAGGCCGCTCGCGCCGCATTCCCAGCCTGGGCCTCGCGTTCGCTGGGTGAGCGCATTGCCGTGCTTGAGCAATTTGCCGTCACCCTCAAGCAGCATGCTGACGCCCTGGGCCATTGCATTGGCGAGGAAACCGGCAAGCCGCTGTGGGAAACCGCCACTGAAGTCACCAGCATGGCCAATAAAGTGGCCATCTCAATTCAAAGCTACCGCGAGCGCACTGGCGAAAAGAGCGGCCCGCTGGCCGACGCCACCGCTGTACTGCGGCATAAACCGCATGGTGTGGTCGCGGTGTTCGGCCCTTACAACTTCCCGGGTCACCTGCCTAACGGTCATATCGTCCCGGCGCTGCTGGCGGGTAACTGCGTGGTGTTCAAACCCAGCGAGCTGACACCGAAAGTCGCCGAGCTGACGGTTAAATGCTGGATTGAAGCGGGCCTGCCAGCAGGTGTGCTCAACCTGGTGCAAGGTGCGCGTGATACCGGTGTGGCCCTGGCCGCGCATAACGGCATCGACGGTTTGTTCTTCACCGGCTCCAGCCGTACCGGCAACCTGCTGCACAACCAGTTCGCTGGTCGCCCGGACAAGATCCTCGCCCTGGAAATGGGCGGCAACAATCCACTGGTGGTGGATCAGGTCGCTGACCTCAACGCTGCCGTGTACACCATTATCCAGTCGGCCTTTATCTCCGCTGGCCAGCGTTGCACTTGTGCACGGCGCCTGCTGGTGCCGCACGGCGCGTGGGGCGACAGCCTGCTGCAGCGCTTGGTTGAGGTGGCCGCCAGCATCAAAGTCGGCAGCTTTGACGCCCAGCCTGCGCCCTTTATGGGCTCGGTGATTTCCCTGGGCGCTGCGCAGCACCTGATCAAGGCGCAGCAGCACCTGCTGACCCAAGGCGCCACGCCGCTGTTGGAAATGACCCAGCCGTTGGCCGGTGCTGCCTTGCTCACGCCTGGGATTATCGATGTGACCGAGGTGGTCAATCGCCCGGACGAGGAGTTCTTTGGCCCGTTGCTGCAGGTGATTCGCTACGCCGATTTTGATGCGGCCATCGCCGAGGCCAACAACACCCAGTACGGCTTGGCCGCTGGCCTGCTATCCGATTCCAAGGCGCGCTACGAGCAGTTCTGGCTGCACAGCCGCGCCGGCATCATCAACTGGAACAAACAGCTGACCGGCGCTGCCAGCACCGCGCCCTTTGGCGGTGTCGGTGCCTCGGGTAACCACCGTGCCAGCGCCTATTACGCGGCCGACTACTGCGCCTATCCGGTGGCCTCGCTGGAAGCTGACAGCCTGAGCCTGCCTGCCACGCTGACCCCGGGAGTAAGCCTGTGAGCCACCCATCCCAAGCATCTGCCTTTGAAGTGAATTTCGACGGACTGGTCGGGCCGACACATAACTACGGTGGCCTGTCCTACGGCAACGTGGCCTCGCAGAGCAACAGCCAGGTTGCGTCTAACCCGAAAGAAGCCGCCAAGCAAGGCCTGGCCAAGATGAAAGCCCTGATGGAAATGGGCTTTAAGCAAGGTGTGCTTGCCCCGCAAGAGCGCCCGGATGTTGCCGTGCTGCGCCGGCTGGGGTTTACCGGAACAGACGCGCAGGTCATCCAAAAGGCTGCGAAAGACGCCATGCCGCTGCTGGTCGCCAGTTGCTCGGCCTCAAGCATGTGGACGGCCAACGCCTGCACCGTCAGCCCGAGTGCTGATACTGCAGATGGTCGCGTGCATTTCACTGCCGCCAACCTCAACTGCAAATTCCATCGCTCCATCGAGCACCCGACCACTAGCCGTGTGCTGGGCGCCATGTTCGCCAATCAGCAGCATTTTGCCCATCACGCCGCACTGCCGGCGGTTACTCAGTTTGGCGATGAAGGCGCGGCCAACCACACACGCTTTTGCAAAGGTTATGGCGATGCCGGCGTGGAGTTCTTCGTGTTCGGTCGCAGTGCGTTTGATGGCCGCTTGCCAGCCCCACAACGTTACCCGGCGCGGCAGACGTTGGAAGCTTCACAGGCGGTTGCCCGGTTGCATGGCCTGAGCGATGACGGTGTGGTCTATGCCCAGCAAGCGCCAGCGGTGATTGATCAAGGCGTGTTCCACAATGACGTGATTGCCGTGGGCAACGGCGAGGTGCTGTTCTATCACCAGGACGCTTTCCTTGATACCGACAAGGTACTGGCCGAGCTGAGCGACAAGCTGGCGCGTCGTGGCGCTAACTTCCGTCCCGTGTGCGTACCGCGCGAAGCGGTGACAGTAGACGATGCGGTCAAGTCCTACCTGTTCAACAGCCAACTGCTCAGCTGCGCCGACGGCAGCATGCTGCTGATCGTCCCCGAGGAGTGCCGTAACAACGCCAACGTGTGGAATTATCTGCAGCAGCTGACTGCCGGCAACGGCCCGATTCGCGAGGTCAAAGTGTTCGACCTCAAGCAGAGCATGCAGAACGGCGGTGGACCCGCGTGCCTGCGTCTGCGTGTGGCGCTCAAAGAGCATGAGCTGGCAGCGGTCAACCAAGGCGTGATCATGACCCCGACCTTATACGACACGCTCAATACCTGGGTCGATACGCACTACCGTGATCGCCTGAGCGAGAATGACCTGGCTGACCCACAATTACTGGGCGAATGCCGCACGGCCTTGGATGAACTGACGCAGATCCTTAAACTGGGCGCGGTTTATCCTTTCCAATTAGCTTAAGTAAGCTGGGTCGCGCTTTATCGACCCACCGGTGGATACCAAAAGCGACATCCACCCTACGTCCAACACTGTGGAGATTTTATGAGCGACGCCCTGCAATTAATCCTTGAAGACACCGATGGCACCCAGCTGGAAACGTCCTGCACGCGTTTTGCTGTGATCTGGCAGGGTCAGGAAATCTGGTTCCAGCAGGTGGGTAACAACCAGTTGATGATTGGTGTTGACGTGGAGGAGGGCGCTGCTGAATACGCCAATCTGCTGCTGCGCCCGCTGGCCACCAACTTGGTCAGCCTGGAGCTGGAGATGGAGGCCGCTGGCCTGGAAGAAGATGACGATCATGTGCACGGCTCTGACTGCAACCACTAAGAGCTTCTTTACGCTCTGAGGAACCGCCTATGCTTGCCCTCGGCAAACTGCTTGAACTGACCCTGGCCGGCCACGAACCGGCAGCAAAGATTCAGCTGACTCCCGAGGGCACGCGGCTGCGTTGGCTGGCCGAAGGCGCGTTGGAAATTACGCCGCCTGCGGCTCGCGACAATGGTCAGGACCTGCTGCTGTCAGCGGGCATCCATGGCAACGAAACCGCTCCCATCGAACTGCTCGACCGCCTGCTGCAGGGCATCGCCCGCAACCAGTTACAGCCCTGTGCACGCATTCTCTTGTTGTTCGGTAACCCCGCCGCCATGCGCAGTGGCGAGCGTTATATCGAACATGACATCAACCGCCTATTTAACGGCCGCCACGATCAGCACGCCGGTGCTGAAGCGCTGCGTGCCTGCGAACTGGAGCACCTGGCCGCCAACTTTTTCAGCAAGCCAGAGCGTAAGCGCCTGCATTACGACCTGCACACCGCCATTCGTGCTTCCAAGATTGAGCAGTTTGCCCTCTACCCGTTTCAGCAAGGTCGCCCGCGCAGCCGGCGCGAGCTGGCGCGCCTGAGCGCGGCCGGGATTGAGGCCGTGCTGCTGCATAACAAGAGTTCAGTGACCTTTAGCGCCTACACCTACACACAGTTGGCGGCAGAGGCGTTCACCCTGGAGTTAGGCAAGGCGCGGCCATTCGGGCACAACGACGGGGTCAACCTCAGTCGCCTTGAAATGCAGTTGCAGGCACTGATTGAAGGGCGTGAACCTGCGGGTGTGGCGGATGATCTGGGTGAACTGAAGTTATTTACTGTGGCGCGCGAGGTCATCAAACACAGCGATGCCTTCAAGCTGCACTTGCCCGCCGATATCGAAAACTTCAGCGAATTGCCGCTTGGCTACCTGCTGGCCGAAGACCTCAGTGACACCCGCTGGGTAGTGGATGAGCCGGGCGCGCGAATCATCTTCCCCAATCCCAACGTTCACAACGGCCTGCGCGCCGGCATCCTTATCGTTCCCGCCGAAGACGTGCAGCTGGCTTGAGCCAGTCGGGTGGATGGATAAAGCGTCAGTCACCACAGCTGTACTGCGCCTTCTCGCCCGATCTGTCCCTTGTTTGCCCAAAAGGTGCGCTTTAGCATCGGGCCTTACCTTGCCTAAGGATTGCCCGTTATGCCTGTTATCGACCTGCGCAGCGACACCGTCACCCAGCCAACCCTCGGCATGCGTAATGCCATGCAACGCGCTGAGCTGGGCGATGACGTGTATGGCGAGGATCCAACAGTCAATCAGCTAGAGCAGTACCTCGCAGCTGATCTGGGCTTCGAGGCGGCGTTATTTGTACCCACCGGCACCATGAGCAACTTGCTCGGGCTGATGGCCCATTGCGGCCGTGGTGACGAATATATCGTCGGCCAGCAGGCGCACACCTATAAATACGAAGGTGGCGGCGCGGCGGTGCTCGGCTCGATCCAGCCGCAACCGATTGACGGCGAAGCGGATGGCTCCTTGGATCTGGCTAAGGTCGAGGCAGCTATCAAGCAGGATGACTTTCACTTCGCCCGCACCCGCCTGCTGGCGCTGGAAAACACCATGCAGGGCAAGGTGCTGCCACAGGCGTACCTGCAGGCCGCGCGTGAACTGTGCACGCGCCACGGCTTGGCGCTGCATCTGGACGGCGCGCGTTTGTACAACGCAGCTGTCAAGCTGGGCGTGCCGGCGCGGGAAATCACTCAATACTTCGATTCGGTGTCGGTGTGCCTGTCCAAAGGGCTCGGTGCGCCGATTGGTTCGGTGTTGTGTGGCTCAGTCGAGTTGATCGGCAGGGCGCGGCGGCTGCGCAAAATGGTCGGCGGCGGTATGCGTCAGGCAGGCATGCTCGCCGCGGCGGGTTTATACGCCCTGCAGCATCAGGTGGCGCGGTTGGCGGATGATCACGCCAATGCCGAGCGCCTTGCCGCTGGCCTACGCACGCTGGGTTATGCGGTCGAGCCGGTGCAAACCAATATGGTCTACGTGCAGGTAGGCGGGCAGGCCCCGGCGTTACAAGCATTCTGTGCCCGGCGGGGAATCAAGCTTACCGCCGCGCCGCGTTTACGCATGGTCACGCATCTGGATATTGCCGCTGCAGGCATCGATCAGGTGATAGCCGCCTTTGCAGAATTCGCACACAGCGAATAAAACCGCGCTGTTAATAGCGCCTATCTATCAATAAAGGCACTAGCCCCTCAGCTCAGGCCCGATATAATGCGGCCCTTTGCCGGCTTTATCGTGGCCGCTGGTTTTTGGAAGATTCCTATGAAAAGCGCAGAAATCCGTGAAGCCTTCCTCAGCTTCTTTGAACAAAAGGGACACACCCGTGTCGCTTCAAGCTCCCTGATTCCGGGCAACGACCCGACCCTGCTGTTCACCAACGCAGGCATGAACCAGTTCAAGGATTGCTTCCTCGGCCTGGAAAAGCGCGCCTACACCCGCGCCGCCACCAGCCAGAAGTGCGTACGCGCCGGCGGCAAACACAACGACTTGGAAAACGTCGGTTATACCGCACGTCACCACACATTCTTCGAAATGCTGGGTAACTTCAGCTTTGGCGACTATTTCAAGCGCGATGCCATTCACTTCGCCTGGGAGTTCCTCACCGGTGAAAACTGGCTGAACCTACCCAAAGAAAAGCTCTGGGTGACCGTCTACGCCACAGACGATGAAGCCTACGATATTTGGAACAAGGAAGTCGGCGTACCGGCTGAGCGCATGATCCGTATCGGCGACAACAAAGGTGCGCCGTATGCCTCCGACAACTTCTGGACCATGGGCGACACCGGGCCGTGCGGCCCGTGCACCGAAATTTTCTTCGACCACGGCGAGCACATCTGGGGCGGCCCACCTGGCAGCCCAGAAGAAGACGGTGATCGCTACATCGAAATCTGGAACAACGTGTTTATGCAGTTCAACCGCACCGCAGACGGCGTATTGCACCCACTGCCGGCGCCAAGCGTAGACACCGGCATGGGCTTGGAGCGCGTCAGCGCCGTGCTGCAACACGTCAACTCGAATTACGAGATTGACCTGTTTCAGAGCCTGCTGAATGCAGCGGCCAAGGCCATCGGTTGCGCCAACGAAGCCCAGGCATCGCTGAAAGTGGTGGCTGACCATATTCGCTCGTGCGGCTTCCTGATCGCCGACGGTGTGACGCCGTCTAACGAAGGCCGTGGCTACGTGCTGCGCCGCATCATCCGCCGCGCCTGCCGTCACGGTAACAAGTTGGGTGCCAAGGGCAGCTTCTTCTACCAGATCGTTGCCGCGCTGGTGGCCGAGATGGGCGATGCCTTCCCTGAGCTGAAACAACAGCAGGCGCACATCGAGCGCGTGCTGAAAACTGAAGAAGAGCAGTTCGCCAAGACCCTGGAGCAGGGCCTGAAGATTCTTGAGCAGGACTTGGCTGAGCTCAAAGGCACCGTGATTCCGGGTGAAGTGATCTTCAAGCTGTACGACACCTTCGGTTTCCCGATGGACCTTACCGGCGACATCGCCCGTGAGCGCGAGCTGACCCTGGACGAAGAAGGTTTCGAGCGCGAAATGCAGGCGCAGCGTGAACGCGCGCGTTCCGCCAGCTCCTTCGGCATGGACTACAACAGCCTGGTCAAGGTCGACTGCGATACCGCGTTCCTCGGTTATCAGGGCACTAGCGGCAGCGGCAAGATCATTGCGCTGTTCCAGGCCGGTCAGGCTGTCGACAGCTTGAGTGAAGGCGAGGAGGGCGTTGTCGTTCTCGATCAGACGCCGTTCTATGCCGAATCCGGTGGTCAGGTGGGTGACTGCGGCTTCCTTGAAGGCGCCGGCGTGCGTTTCGATGTGCGTGATACCACGAAGGCTGGCGGTGCATTTCTGCACCACGGCGTTGCGGTCAAAGGCGGCTTGAGTGTCGGCACCTCGGTCAAGGCCGAAGTAGACGCCAGTGTGCGTCAGGCCACGGCGCTCAATCACTCGGCCACTCACTTGCTGCATGCGGCGCTGCGTCAGGTGCTGGGTGAGCACGTCACCCAGAAGGGCTCGCTGGTCGACAGTCAGCGCCTGCGTTTTGACTTCAGTCATTTCGAGGCGATCACGCCTGCACAACTGAAAGAGCTGGAAGCCATCGTTAACCGTGAAGTGCGCGGTAATAGCGAAGTTGAAACCCTGGAAACCGACATCGAAACCGCCAAGGCCAAAGGGGCTATGGCGCTGTTTGGTGAAAAGTACGGCGACCAGGTGCGCGTGCTGAGCATGGGCGGCGATTTCTCTGTTGAGCTGTGTGGCGGTACTCACGCCAAACGCACAGGTGATATCGGCCTGTTCAAAATCATCAGCGAAAGCGGTGTGGCGGCGGGTGTGCGCCGTATTGAAGCGGTCACCGGTGCAGCAGCCTTTGCTTACCTGAATGGCGCGGAAGAACAGCTGAAAGAGGCTGCCGCGCTGGTCAAAGGCAGCCGCGACAACCTGCTGGACAAGCTCGCCGGTGTGCTGGAGCGCAACCGTCAGCTGGAAAAAGAGCTGGAGCAGCTCAAGGCCAAGGCCGCCAGCGCGGCGGGCAATGACCTGGCGGGTTCCGCTGTCGACGTCAAAGGCATCAAAGTGCTGACGGCGCGTCTCGACGGTTTGGACGGCAAGGCGCTGTTGGCCATGGCTGATCAGCTGAAAAACAAGCTGGGCAGTGCCGTGATTCTGCTCGGCGGTGTGCAGGACGACAAGGTCGTGCTGGTTGCTGGGGTGACGCAGGATTTGACCGCCAAACTCAAAGCCGGTGAGCTGATGAAGCAAGCTGCCGCTGCCGTGGGAGGTAAAGGCGGTGGTCGCCCGGACATGGCGCAAGGTGGCGGTACCGATGCGGCGGCCTTGGATGCTGCGCTGGCGCTGGCCGTCGGTTTTGTTGAGCAAGCGCTTTAACGCAGGTTTTGATGTTCCGCCAGGGGCTGTATATGCCCTGCGTCCCCTGGCGGTAGTGATGTTGAATGTTTAATGGGTGCCCTTCACGGGCTGAGGCGGCTTTGAAATGGCTTTGATCGTACAGAAATTTGGCGGTACTTCCGTCGGCACTGTTGAGCGCATTCAGCAAGTGGCCGAGAAGGTGAAGAAATTCCGCGAAAATGGCGATGACATCGTGGTTGTGGTTTCCGCTATGAGCGGTGAGACCAATCGCCTGATCGATCTGGCCAAACAGGTCAGTGATGGTCAGCCGGTACCGCGTGAACTCGACGTGATGGTCTCAACCGGTGAGCAGGTGACCATTGCCCTGTTGGCCATGGCACTGATTAAAATCGGTGTGCCTGCGGTGTCCTACACCGGTAATCAGGTGCGCATCCTTACGGATAGCGCACACAACAAAGCGCGCATCCTGCAGATTGATGACCAGAAGCTGCGTACCGATCTGAAAGCCGGGCGCGTGGTGGTGGTGGCGGGTTTCCAAGGTGTGGATGAGCACGGCAATATCACCACCCTCGGGCGTGGCGGCTCTGACACGACTGGGGTGGCGCTGGCTGCGGCGTTAAAGGCCGATGAATGCCAGATCTATACCGATGTTGATGGCGTTTACACCACCGATCCGCGCGTTGTGCCCAAGGCTCAGCGCCTGAGCAAGATTACCTTCGAAGAAATGCTGGAAATGGCCAGTCTAGGCTCCAAGGTGCTGCAGATTCGCGCGGTGGAGTTCGCTGGTAAATACAACGTCCCGCTGCGCGTGTTGCACAGCTTCCAAGAGGGGCCGGGCACCCTTATTACTATTGATGAAGAGGAATCCATGGAACAGCCGATCATCTCTGGCATCGCTTTTAACCGCGATGAGGCCAAGCTGACTATCCGTGGCGTACCGGATATTCCGGGCGTAGCGTTCAAGATTTTAGGGCCGATCAGCGCCGCCAATGTTGAAGTGGACATGATCGTGCAGAACGTCGCGCACGATAACACCACTGACTTCACCTTCACTGTGCATCGCAATGACTACAACAATGCCATGCAGGTGCTGGAAAAGACCGCGCAGGAATTGGGCGCCCGTGAGGTGGTTGGCAATACCGATATCACCAAGGTTTCCATCGTTGGTGTGGGTATGCGCTCCCATGCAGGCGTCGCCAGCCGCATGTTTGAGGCGCTGGCCAAAGAAAATATCAACATCCAGATGATTTCCACCTCGGAAATCAAAGTCTCCGTGGTGATTGAGGAGAAATATCTGGAGTTGGCGGTGCGCGCCCTGCACACTGCTTTTGAACTGGATGCCCCGGCCCGACAGGGCGACTGAGGCATTATCCAAAAGGCGCGGTTTATCCCGCGCCTTTTGTCTTTTTGGTTGATGTGAGCAGGCGCTTTCTTTCTGCTCGCACTGGTCAATACTTGGGTCAAGGCTCCGCTTGAGATGTTCGGGGCTGCCACCATTTTACTTTGCAGACTGTTGTTGTCCTGAACTGATATCCGTAAGGAGAAAGGAATGCTGATTCTGACTCGTCGGGTCGGAGAGACCCTGATGGTGGGTGATGAAGTCACCGTCACCGTGCTGGGCGTTAAAGGTAATCAGGTGCGTATAGGCGTTAACGCGCCTAAAGAAGTCGCCGTGCACCGTGAGGAAATTTACCAGCGCATCCAGAAAGAGAAGGGTGAGGAACCAAGCCACTAATTTAATTGAAATTTTGGCTTTGCAAACGGGGAAAACATGGTTATCATGCGCCCCGTGTTGCGGAGAGGTGGCCGAGTGGCCGAAGGCGCTCCCCTGCTAAGGGAGTACATCTCAAAAGGGTGTCGGGGGTTCGAATCCCCCCTTCTCCGCCATTATTTAGTGTTGTAGATGTAGCAAGTTTGAGCATCTACAGTGCGAGCGTTACATGCACTCATAGCTCAGCTGGATAGAGTACTCGGCTACGAACCGAGCGGTCGGAGGTTCGAATCCTCCTGAGTGCACCAAATAGAAATGGCTTGCAGCAATGCAAGCCATTTTGTTTCAACCAGCGGTGATCTGGTTTAAAGCGCCACATGCACTCATAGCTCAGCTGGATAGAGTACTCGGCTACGAACCGAGCGGTCGGAGGTTCGAATCCTCCTGAGTGCACCAAATAGAGATTGTTTGCAGTGATGTAAGCCATCTTGTTTCAGCCAGCGGTGATCTGGTTAAAAAGCGCCACATGCACTCATAGCTCAGCTGGATAGAGTACTCGGCTACGAACCGAGCGGTCGGAGGTTCGAATCCTCCTGAGTGCACCAAATAAGAAGGGCCTGCAGCGATGCAGGCCCTTTTTTATTTCCTGTCATATCTAGCGTTTACGTTTACCTTTCACGCAGCCGGCTTCATCGAAGTTGACGGTGCGTCTACTGCCTTTCTTGCCCTGATACACGTAGCGCGTTTGGCCATTGAGCTCGGTCAGTGTGTCAGGCTTGCCAAGGCTGCTCTCGACATCGGCGCGGCTCATGCCGGGCTGAATCTGTTGTTTGATGATGGCGGCGCGACGTTCGCTATTGTTCAGGTGGTTGCCGCAGTCATGTTGCTTAACGCCGATTACAGTCGGTGTTCGTTCAGTGTCTTGTTTGCGCTCTCGAGAGGCTTGGCGCGGTTTGGCCAGTGGCACTGGCTTGCCGCTGCCTGGCGTGGGGTTGTTGGCCTGTTGTATGCGCTGGTTATGATCGTCAGGGCAGCCCTGGCGGGTGAAGGTGACGTGGCCGTTGGCGTCTTCACAGCGAAATACGCTGGAGGCAAGTGTGGTGGGCGGGCAAAGCAAAATAGTGCAGACGATTGCGCAGCGCAGTCCTTGCATGGTGCATCCTCCTTGATGGTCTGCCTGCAAGCCTAGCCGATGTGGTTGTCTGTGCCAGGCGTGTCTTTGTCAGTGCTAGGCACGTCGCAGTTAGCCATGTGCGAGTGCGCCTGAGGTTGGTTTGTTCGAGGTGTGGTTTTGTCGCATGCAAGGCGCTTGGGCGGTGGTATCATTTGCCGCGTCAGCCCCGCCGGGGCTTGTGGGATACCACCATGGACTTACCCAGTAGTTACTCTGAACCTCGATTGTGCAATCACGTGTTTGACTGATTGACCCTCTTTGGCGCGCGCTGCTGCTGGGGGTGGAGCGCGCTATGACTGAAGTAGAAGTAAAAAAACCGCAAGAAAGCCTGCAGGATCGCCTGGCTCAGGTGGTCGAGCTGTTGCATCGGCATAAGCTGGTCGAAGACCTGACCCACCGTCAGGAAGGCCAGCACCATGGCCGGGTGGAAAACCTGGTGCACCGGCAGAATCTCGTCGAATTACAACGCAAGCTCGATGAGCTGCACTCCGCTGACGTGGCTCACATCCTCGAAGCCTTGCCGCTGGGTGATCGTCAGACTGTATGGCAACTGGTTAAAGCCGAGCGTGACGGCGATATTCTCCTTGAAGTGTCCGATGCAGTGCGTGAAACCCTGCTCGCGGACATGGACGACCACGAGATTCTCGCGGCGGCCAAGGAAATGGATGCCGACGAGTTGGCCGACCTGGCCTCCGAGTTGCCGCGCGATGTTGTCCATGAACTCATGGAAACCCTCGATGCGCAGCAACGTGAGCGCGTACGCTCGGCGTTGTCTTACGAGGAGAATCAGGTTGGTGCACTGATGGACTTCGAGATGGTCACCATCCGCGAAGACGTCAGCCTGGAAGTGGTGTTGCGTTACCTGCGCCGCCTCAAGGAGCTGCCAGGGCACACCGACAAACTGTTTGTGGTTGATTACGACGGTGTGCTCAAGGGTGTGCTGCCGGTAAAGCGTTTGCTGGTCAATGACCCGGACAAACTGGTCAGTGAGGTCATGGCCACTGACCCGGTGAGCTTCCACCCGGATGAGGATGCCTACGACGCCGCGCAAGCGTTCGAGCGCTATGACTTGATCTCAACCCCGGTGGTGGACAAAAACGGCAAGCTGATCGGCCGTCTGACCATTGACGAAATGGTCGACCTGATTCGCGAAGAGAGTGAAAACGAAGTCCTCAATATGGCCGGTCTGCGCGAGGAAGAAGACATCTTCGCCTCGGTGTGGAAGTCCCTGCGTAACCGCTGGGCCTGGCTGGCGATAAACCTGGTCACCGCCTTTATGGCGTCGCGGGTGATCGGTTTGTTTGAGGACTCCATCGAGAAGCTGGTGGCGCTCGCGGCGCTGATGCCGATTGTTGCTGGTATTGGTGGTAACTCGGGCAACCAGACCATCACCATGATCGTGCGCGCCATGGCCCTGGATCAGGTCAGTACCGGTAATACCTCACGCCTGATTCGCAAGGAGTTGGGCGTTGGTCTGGTCAACGGCATCGTTTGGGGCGGGGTGATTGGCGTGGTGGCCTACCTGCTCTACGACAGCTGGTCGCTGGGCGTGGTGATGACGGCGGCGATGACTTTGAACTTGCTCTTGGCCGCTTTGATGGGGGTGTTGATTCCCATGACGCTGGTGCGCATGGGGCGTGATCCCGCCCTGGGTGCCAGTGTGATGATCACTGCGGTGACTGACAGCGGTGGCTTCTTTATCTTCCTGGGTTTGGCCAGTCTGTTTCTGCTCTGACAAATTCTCGGCAAGCATCCTAAATTGTCGTGCCGCTTGAAAAGCGGTTCGGCAGTCTCTTTTAAGCACTCGGTAACTGACTTGGTGAGATGACGCTTTCTTGAATGTAAGTGTCTCATTAGTCCGTATGAGGTTTGCTTCAAACGCTCGTTTCACGCTAAGGTTCGCCAGCTTTGCCCGGGACCGGCTCCTGGGCGCTCCTGTCTAATAATTAACGCAGCTCATACGTAGCTAGTAATGGAGCCAAGATGACCCCTAGTGAACTCCTGCTCGAGGGTGTCGAGCTCATGCTGTTCGGCCTGGGCACCGTATTTCTCTTTCTGATGCTATTGGTGCTGATGATCCGCGTGATGTCGTGGGTTATCGAGCGTTTTAGCGCCAAAGCCCCCATTCCTGTATCTGTGCCATCGGCAGTCAAGCCGGGCTCCAACGAGCCGAGTGCTGACGTGCTGATCGCCATCCAATCCGCTATCCACCAGCACCGCGCTCGTCGCGGCTGAGTCAGGTTCGACAGGGAGTATCTGCATGACTGCCGTAAAACAAGCGCTCGGGATTACCGATGTGGTGCTGCGCGACGCTCACCAATCCATCCTGGCCACCCGTGTGCGCCTGGAAGATATGCTGCCCATCGCGCCCAAGCTTGATCAGGTTGGTTTCTGGTCGGTGGAGTCCTGGGGTGGCGCGACCTTCGATGCGTGCATTCGCTACCTGGGCGAAGACCCATGGCACCGCATCCGCGAGCTGAAAAAAGCCATGCCAAATACCCGCCAGCAAATGCTGCTGCGCGGGCAGAACCTGTTGGGCTACCGCCATTACGCCGATGACGTGGTGGAAAAATTCGTCGAGCGCGCCGCCTTTAATGGCGTTGATGTGTTCCGCGTGTTCGACGCGATGAACGATCCGCGTAACCTGCAGACTGCGCTCAAAGCCGTCAAACAGCTTGGTAAGCATGCCCAGGGCACCATCTCATACACCACCAGCCCGGTGCATACCCTGCAAATGTGGGTCGACCTGGCCAAGCAGATTGAAGACATGGGCGCCGATTCGGTGGCTATCAAAGACATGGCGGGGATTCTTACCCCCTATACCGCCTTCGAGCTGGTCTCGCGCCTCAAGGCCAGTCTGAGTATCCCTATTCATATGCAGTGCCACGCCACGGCGGGGTTGTCATCCGTCGCCATTCTCAAGGCGGTGGAAGCCGGTATCGATAACGTCGACACCGCGATTTCCTCGTTGTCGATGACTTATGGCCATTCGCCGACTGAGTCTGTAGTGGCGATGTTCCAGGGCACTGAGCGCGATACCGGGCTTAACCTGGAGCTGCTCGAAGAAATTGCCGCCTACTTCCGTGAAGTGCGGAAGAAATACGCCAAGTTCGAGGGCAACCTCAAGGGTGTCGACTCGCGGATTCTGGTCGCCCAGGTGCCCGGCGGCATGTTGACCAATATGGAAGGCCAGCTGAAAGAGCAGGGCGCCCAGGACAAGTTTGACGAAGTGCTCGCTGAAATCCCGCGCGTGCGTGAAGACCTCGGCTTTATCCCGCTGGTGACGCCAACCTCGCAGATCGTTGGCACCCAGGCGGTAATCAACGTGCTGACTGGTGAGCGTTACAAATCAATCACCAAGGAAACCGCCGGTATCTTGAAGGGTGAGTACGGCGCAGCGCCGGCGCCGTTCAACAAAGCGCTGCAGGCGCGGGTGCTGGATGGTGCTGAAGCCATTACCTGCCGTCCTGCTGATCTGCTCGACGCCGAGATGGACAAGCTGACGGCTGAACTCAAGGGCATTGCCCAAGAGAAAGGCATCAAGCTGGCCGCTGATGAAATCGATGATGTGCTGACCTACGCCCTGTTCCCACAGATCGGGCTGAAATTTCTGCAAAACCGTGACAACCCGGCGGCCTTCGAGCCGGCACCGACGGGCAAGGAAACCCTGGCTCGTGAAGCCGGCAAGCCTGAGGTCTACACCGTTGAAGTGGGCGGCAAGTCCTACGTGGTGCAAGTCAACGAAGGCGGCGACATCGAGGGGCTCAAGGCTGTCGGCGGTGGCGCTACTTCTGTAGCAGTCGCTGCGCCAGTGGGCGCTGGCGAGCCGCAGAATGCTCCGCTGGCCGGCAATATTTTCAAGGTGCTGGTGCAGCCAGGCCATGCCGTGGAAGAGGGGCAGCTGGTGATCATCCTCGAAGCCATGAAGATGGAAACCGAGATCCGTGCGTTCAAGGCCGGCACCGTGGGTGCGGTCAACGTCAAGGTGGGCGATGCGGTGTCGGTGGGCGATAGCCTGCTGACCATCGGTTAAGGGGCGCGGTCATGGATAAGCTCCTCAAACTGTGGCAAAGCACCGGCCTCTATCATGTCGAGCCGGGTCAGCTGTTTATGATCGCGGTGTGCATCCTGCTGATCTATCTGGCGATCAAGAAGGGCTTCGAGCCGCTGCTGCTGTTGCCGATTGGGTTTGGCGGTCTGCTGGCCAACATCCCGGTGGCCAATATGGCCGAGGGGGCGGGCTTTCTGCACATGATCTACGAGGTGGGCCTGCCCACCAGTATCTTCCCGTTACTGATCTTCCTCGGCGTCGGCGCCATGACCGACTTCGGGCCGATGCTGGCCAACCCCAAAACCTTGCTCTTGGGGGCGGCGGCACAGTTCGGAATCTTCGGCACCCTGATGGGCGCGCTGGCGCTGACGGCGTTGGGTATTCCAGGGCTGGAGTTCACCCTCAAGGAAGCTGCTTCCATCGCCATCATTGGCGGTGCAGACGGCCCGACCTCGATTTTCGTGACCTCCAAGCTGGCTCCGCATCTGCTCGGCCCGATTGCGGTGGCGGCCTATGCCTATATGGCATTGGTACCCTTGATTCAGCCGCCGATCATGCGCGCCCTGACCACCAAGGAAGAGCGCGCCATTGTGATGCAGCAGCTGCGCCCTGTGGGCCAGGCCGAGAAGATCATCTTCCCGATCGTATTGTGCCTGCTGATCGGCATGCTGCTGCCGGATGCGGCGCCGCTGATTGGCATGTTCGCCCTGGGTAACTTACTGCGTGAGGCCGGTGTGGTCGAACGTCTGGCCGATACCTCGCGCAACGCGCTGATCAACATTGTCACCATCTTCCTCGGTCTGACTGTCGGTTCGAAGCTTTCGGCAGAGTCCTTCCTGCAGCTGAAAACCCTGGGCATCCTTAGCCTAGGTATGGTCGCGTTCTGCGCCGGTACGGCGGCCGGGGTGTTGATGGCCAAGTTTATGAACCTGTTCAGCAGCAACAAGATCAACCCGCTGATTGGCTCGGCCGGCGTCTCGGCGGTGCCGATGGCAGCGCGGGTGTCGAACAAGGTTGGGCTGGAAGCCAACCCGCAGAACTTCCTACTGATGCACGCCATGGGGCCGAACGTGGCTGGGGTGATTGGCTCGGCAGTGGCAGCGGGTGTGCTACTGAGCTTTGTTGGCTGATTAACACGAGCAATAAAAAACCGCCTAGGGGCGGTTTTTTATTGCTCGCAAAAACCGGTTTAGGACGGTTTCTGCATTATCTGGGCGATTTATTCGTTGGCCATTTCGACGTCGTGAGCAATCAGCGCCACAAGGGCATTCTGCTGGCGACGCGACAGCTGGCGGAAGCGTTGCAGCAGTTCACGCTCATGCAACGAAAGCTCGGGGCTGTCCACGCGCGTGTTCAGTTCATCGCCGAGCGCGCCTTCCTGGAGCATGCTTTGTTCAAGACGAGCGATGATCTCCGAGTTCATGCTGCGGTGATGGTTGCGGGCTACATCCGCGATACGCTCGCGCATACCGTCAGGCAGGCGAACAACGAATTTGTCAGCGGTACGGCTGGAATAGAGTGCTTGTTTCATAGGGCGCGTACATTAAACCGGTTAGTTTAGGAAAGCGATGCTGGCAATGGGCTATAGGATAGTCACTAGTCTGACAGCCGCCAGCCTTTGCCGTTCACTTGCAAAGCCAGTCGAGGCCTTATGAGTACTGATCGTGAGTTGATCATTATTTTGACGTCAAACTGATGTCGTATTTTGGGCGGGATGGAGGCTTTTGGCCAGTAGCGTTTGTCGGAAATGCGTCTGCTTCTACAAAAACCGAGCATAACGTCAGCGCTGTCGAAAAAACGTAAAGCAATAGTCATCTACGTGTCACGGTTCATTAATCGAGTTGACACAGGATTTGCCTACCTTGGTCTACACCAGCAAGCGGTCTCAAGCCGCGGTGTAACCGCTAATAAAAGGAGGCATTCCATGAGCGCAGTGATCCGGGTTGAGAGCCTGAACAAAACGTTCGGCCGCAAGCAGGCGCTGTTTGATCTGGCCCTGTCTGTCGAACCCGGTGAAATGGTGGCGCTGATCGGCGCTTCGGGTTCCGGTAAGTCAACCTTGCTGCGTCATGTGGCGGGCCTCGCCTGCTGCGATCGCAACGGCGGCGGCAGCATCCAAGTATTAGGCCGTGAAGTCCAGTCCGCCGGTCGCCTGAATGGCGAAGTTCGCCGTCTGCGTGCCGACATTGGCTACATCTTTCAGCAGTTCAACTTGGTTGGCCGCCTTAGCGTGCAGCAGAACGTGCTGCTCGGTTGCCTGGGGCGCATGCCGCGCTGGCGTGGCACCCTCGGCCTGTTCAATGCCGAAGAAAAGCAGCGTGCGCTGCAGGCCCTGGCTCGCGTGGGTCTGGCTGATCTGGCGCAGCAGCGAGCCTCGACCCTATCCGGCGGCCAGCAACAGCGCGTGGCGATTGCTCGTGCCTTGTGTCAGCGCGCCAAGGTGATTCTGGCCGATGAGCCGATTGCCTCGCTGGACCCCGAGTCCGCGCGCAAGGTCATGCAGATTCTTGCCGACATCAACCGCGAAGACGGCACCACCGTGGTGGTCACCTTGCATCAAGTCGACTACGCCATGCGCTATTGCCAGCGCGCCGTGGCGTTGAAAGCGGGGCGTATTCATTACGACGGCGCCGCCGCCGAGCTGCACCCCAACTTCCTTAACGATCTTTACGGCGCCGAGCTGATAGTCGAGCCGCAAGCCACCGAAAAATTGCGCCGTGCGCGCAAGGCAAAAGCCCCGCTTGCCCTGGCCAAGGCCTGAGCCCTTCCTGTTATGCCAACCCTGTATGTCCATCTGCACTAGGAGTGCTTTGCATGTTCAAACGTATCAGTCGCGTTCTCGCCGCGTCCACGCTGCTGGCCGGTTCGGTTCTGGGCGCCGCCCAGGCCACTGAGCAGGAAATCAATTTCGGCATCATCTCCACCGAGTCCTCGCAAAACCTGAAAAGCATGTGGGACCCCTTCCTGGCAGACATGAGTCAGCAGACCGGCCTGAAGATCAAAGCCTTCTTCGCCCCTGACTACGCCGGGATTATCCAAGGCATGCGTTTCGACAAGGTCGACATGGCCTGGTACGGCAACAAGGCTGCAATGGAAGCAGTGGACCGTGCCAATGGGCAGATCTTCGCCCAAACCGTCGCGGCCAACGGCACTCAGGGCTATTACAGCCTGATGGTGGCGCACAAGGACAGCCCGATCAATTCGATCGAAGACATGCTGAAAAATGCCAAGACCCTGACCTTCGCCAACGGCGACCCGAACTCCACCTCGGGCTATCTGGTACCGGGCTACTACGTGTTCGCGCAGAACAATGCCGACGCCAACAAGATCTTCAAGCGCGCGCTCAACGGCAGCCATGAAGTCAACGCCCTGTCGGTGGCCAACAAGCAGGTTGATGTCGGCACCTTCAACAGCGAAGGCATGGAGCGTCTGCAAGTGACTGCGCCGGACAAGGCCGCTCAGCTGAAAGTGATCTGGACCTCGCCGCTGATCCCGTCTGACCCGATGGTCTGGCGCAAGAACCTGGACGACGCCACCAAGAACAAGCTGCGTGAGTTCTTTATGACCTACGGCGACGAGCCGACCGAGCAGAAAGTCCTGGCCGGTCTGCAGTGGGCCAAGTTCAAGGCTTCCGATGACGATCAGCTGCTGCCGATCCGCCAGCTGGAACTGTTCAAGAAGCGCACCGAAGTGGCCAACAGCGACAAGCTCAACGTTGATGACAAGCAGGCGCAGCTCAAGGAGCTGGATGCCGAGCTGGCCAAGCTGGAAAAGCGCATGGCTGAAATCGCCAAGCAAAGCCCTGCCAGCGCTGGTTAATCGCAGTGCTCGACCCGCCGTCCACGGCGGGTCGTTTTCTTCTGCCGCTTGATTCGAGATGTTGTTATGACCACTTTGACCACCGCACCTACGCCCGACCTGATTGCCAAGCGTTCCTGGCTGCAGCTGATCGGCTGGGGGCTGTTCTTCGTTGTGTTGGCCTGGTCCTGGCAAGGCGCGGAGATGAATCCGCTGGCGCTGATCCGTGACTCCAGCAACATGGCGACCTTTGCCGCGGACTTCTTTCCGCCCGATTTCAGTAATTGGGAGCTGTACCTTAAGGAGATGATCGTCACCGTGCAGATCGCCCTGTGGGGCACGGTGCTGGCGATTGTTCTGGCTATCCCGCTGGGCATTCTCTGCTCGGAAAACATCGTGCCGTGGTGGGTCTACCAGCCGATCCGCCGGGTGATGGACGCCTGCCGTTCAATCAATGAAATGGTCTTCGCCATGCTCTTTGTGGTGGCGGTTGGCCTGGGCCCGTTCGCCGGGGTGCTGGCGCTGTTTATCGGCACCACCGGGGTGCTCGCCAAACTCTTTGCCGAAGCGGTCGAGGCCATCGATCCGGGCCCGGTTGAAGGCGTACGCGCCACTGGCGCCAGCGCGCTGCAGGAAGTCATCTACGGGGTGATTCCGCAGGTTCTGCCGCTGTGGATTTCCTACTCGCTGTACCGCTTCGAATCCAACGTGCGCTCGGCAACCGTGGTCGGCATGGTCGGCGCCGGTGGCATTGGGGTGATTCTCTGGGAAGCGATTCGCGGCTTCCAGTTCGCCCAGACCTGCGCCCTGCTGATCGTGATCATCCTGGTGGTCAGCTTGCTGGACATCATTTCGCAGCGCCTGCGCAAACAATTTATCTGACGGAGCCGGGTGCCTGCGGGCGCCCGTTTTTAAGCATGCACTTGTCTAGACAACCTGAGCCGCTGTACCGCGAACTGGCTGCCGTGCTGCGTGATGAGCTGCAGCGCATGAACCCCGGCGATTACCTGCCAGGCGAGGTGCAATTGGCCGCGCGTTTTGCCGTCAACCGCCACACCCTGCGCCGCGCAGTGGATGAGCTGGTGCTCGAAGGCCGCCTGCTGCGCCAGCAGGGCAAGGGCACGCGGGTGTTGGCCAAGCCGCTGATCTACCCGATGCAGGCTGGCAGCGCTTACAGCGCCTCGCTCTCGGCGCTTGGTCACAAGGTTGAAGCGCAGCTGCTGGAAAGCCGCCTGCGTCCGGCCGGTTGCGAGGAGCGTGAGTACCTGCAACTGCCTAGCGGTGCGCAACTGCTGGAGCTGAGCACCTTACGCCTAATTGAAGGCCAACCCGTCAGCTTGATTCGTCACGCCTTCAGCAGCGAACACGCCGAATTGCTCGCCGACTACCAGGGCGGCTCGCTTCGCCAGTACCTCAGCCAGCGCGGCCTGCCATTGACCCGCACCTTCAGCCTGATCGGCGCACGTCTGCCCAGCCGTGACGAGGCCGCGCGGCTGTTGATGCCCAAGCATGCGCCGCTGCTTAGCGTGCAAACCCTTTCCCGTGATCTGGCCGGACGGCCGGTGGAGCTGTCGTTATCGACCAGCCGCGCCGACCGCTTCCAATACCAGCTCGCCCTTTGATGGAGGCTTGTTGATGAACCGCGCACGACCGCAAAGCAACCTGCTGCACAGCGACCCGCAGATCGCCATTCGACAGCGCTGGATGGGCGTACTCGCCCGCGCCGGTGGCCAACTGGCGACCTATGAGTCGGCGTTGAAGGAAGCCGACTATCGCCTGATTCGCGCCCCGGAAATTGGCATGACCCTGGTACGCGGGCGTATGGGCGGCACCGGCAGCCCGTTCAACCTTGGCGAGATGAGCGTGACCCGCTGCGTGGTGCGCCTGGCTGATGGCCGCACCGGTTACAGCTACGTGGCCGGGCGCGACAAGCAGCATGCCGAACTGGCGGCTCTGGCCGACGCGCATTTGCAGGGCAGTGAACAGCCGCACTGGCTGAGCCGACTGATCGAGCCCCTGGCAGCTGCACAGCACGCCCAACAGGCGGCCAAGGCTGCCGAAACCGCCACCACTCAGGTGGAATTTTTCACCCTGGTCAGAGGAGAAGACTGATGAACGCGGCGAATAGCTCGCAATGGCTGCAACCGGCTTTCAACGACCCGGTGCTGGACGCGCAAACCAGCTTTCGCAGCGCCCTCAAGGCGCTGGCCGAGCCAGGCCTGATACAACCGCTTAACCGCGCCCTGGCCCTGGAAAACCTGCAACCGGCTACTTATGCCCTGTGCCTGGCGTTTCTCGATGGCGACACGCCGCTGTGGCTGGCGCCGTGTTTCGACACCCCGGCGATCCGCGCCAACTTGGCCTTTCACTGCGGCTGCCCGATTGTTGCCGAGCGCGAGTTGGCGCTGTTTGCCCTGCTCGATGAGCGCGAACTGAGCGACCTGTCGGCGTTCGACAATGGCAGCGAGCGCTACCCCGATCAGTCCTGCACCTTGCTGATCCAGCTCGACGCCCTCAGCAATGGTGACGCGCTGCGCTGGCGTGGGCCGGGCATCAAGGACGTGCGTTGTGTCGAGCTGCCGCTGCCGCCGGTGTTCTGGCAGCAGCGTCAGGCGCGCAGTGCGTTTCCCCGTGGCCTCGATGCCTTCTTCGCCGCTGGCGAGCAGGTCATCGGCCTGCCGCGCAGCACCCATGTGCTGCTCAATGCAGAGGAGGCGGCCTGATGTACGTCGCGGTCAAAGGTGGCGAACGCGCCATCGACAATGCCCACTTGCTGCTGGCAAAAAAACGCCGTGGTGATACCGCCATTCCCGAGCTGAGCGTTGCGCAAGTACGCGAGCAAATGCCGCTGGCGGTGGCGCGGGTCATGAGCGAAGGCTCGCTGTACGACCCGCAGTTGGCCGCTCTGGCGATCAAGCAGGCGGCCGGTGACCTGATGGAGGCGATCTTCCTGCTGCGCGCCTACCGCACCACGTTGCCGCGCTTCGGTGTCAGCGCCGCGCTGGACACCACGCAGATGCAGCTGACTCGGCGCATCTCGGCAACCTTTAAGGACCTGCCCGGCGGCCAATTGCTCGGCCCGACCTTCGACTACAGCCACCGTCTGCTGGATTTCGCTCTGCTGGCCGAGGGCGAGCAGCCAGGGCCGCAGGTCGATCCGCAAGCTGAGCTGTCGCCATGCCCACGGGTGCTGGATTTTCTCGCCGACGAAGGCCTGATGGCCCGCGAGGCGGATGACGGCGCCGCCGTGCCGGATATCACCCGCGAGCCGCTGGATTTTCCCGCCAGTCGCGCCCAGCGCCTGCAGGCCCTGGCCCGAGGTGATGAAGGCTTTCTGCTGGCGCTGGGCTATTCCACCCAGCGCGGCTACGGCCGCAATCACCCCTTTGCCGGGGAGATCCGCATTGGCGAGGTCGAGGTCTGGCTGGAGCCGGAAGAACTCGGCTTCGCCGTGCCGCTGGGCGATATCGAGGTGACCGAGTGCGAGATGGTTAACCAGTTCGTCGGCGGCAAGGGCATCGATGCGCAGTTCACCCGTGGCTACGGCCTGGCCTTCGGCTATGCCGAGCGCAAGGCCATGGGCATGGCCCTGGTCGACCGCTCGCTGCGCGCGGCCGAGTACGCCGAGGAAGTGGACGGCCCGGCGCAGCAGGAAGAATTCGTGCTGATGCACTGCGACAACGTCGAGGCCGCGGGCTTCGTCTCGCACCTGAAATTGCCGCACTACGTCGACTTCCAATCTGAGCTGGAGCTGATCCGCAAACTGCGCAAGCAGACCCGCGAGCAGCCATCCGCCGAGGAGCAACGCGCATGAATGCCCAAAGCCAGATCACCCGTGCCCCGGAAGCCGGGTACAACTTTGCTTATCTCGATGAGCAGACGAAAAGAATGATCCGCCGTGGCCTGCTCAAGGCCGTGGCGATTCCCGGTTATCAGGTGCCGTTCGGTGGACGCGAGATGCCGCTGCCCTATGGCTGGGGCACCGGCGGTATGCAACTGACCGCAGCGATTCTCGGTGCTGACGATGTGCTTAAGGTGATCGACCAGGGCGCGGATGACACCACCAACGCGGTGTCGATCCGCCGCTTCTTCGCCCGCACTGCCGGAATCAAAACCACCACCCGCACGCCCGAGGCGACGGTGATTCAGACCCGTCACCGGATTCCGGAAACGCCGCTCAATGGTGACCAGATCATGGTCTATCAGGTGCCGATCCCTGAGCCGCTGCGCTTTATCGAGCCCTCGGAAACCGAGACCCGCACCATGCATGCGCTGGAAGACTACGGCGTGATGCACGTGAAGCTGTACGAGGACATCGCCACCTTCGGCCATATCGCCACCAGCTACGCCTACCCGGTGACGGTGGATGAGCGCTACGTGATGGACCCCTCGCCGATCCCCAAATTCGACAACCCCAAGCTGCACATGAGCCCGGCGCTGATGCTGTTCGGCGCCGGCCGCGAGAAGCGTTTGTATGCCGTGCCGCCGTTTACTCGGGTGGTAAGCCTGGATTTTGCCGATCACCCGTTCGAGATCCAGCGTTGGGACGAATGCTGCGCCTTCTGTGGCAGCCAGGATTCCTACCTCGACGAGCTGATTGTCGACGACGCCGGGACCAAGCGCTTCGTCTGCTCTGACACCGATTACTGCATGCAACGCCGTGACCTTGAAGAGGAGGGCGAGCAATGAGTGCTGCCGAGAAAATGCACCTGCACACCGACACGGCGCAGCCGCTGTTCAGCGTGCGCGACCTGACTCGCCTGTACGGCCTGGAGAAGGGCTGCCAGGGCGTGTCGTTTGATCTGTATCCGGGCGAAGTGCTGGGCATTGTCGGCGAGTCCGGCTCGGGCAAGTCGACCCTGCTTAGCCTGCTTTCCGGGCGCTGCCCGCCGGATCGCGGTTCAGTCAGTTATCGCGATACGGCCGGCAACTGGATCGATCTATACAGCGCTAGCGAGGCACAGCGGCGCACGCTGCTGCGCACCGAGTGGGGTTTTGTTGAGCAGAACCCGCGTGACGGTCTGCGCATGGGCGTGTCTGCCGGGGCCAATATCGGCGAGCGGCTGATGGCTCAGGGCGTGCGCCATTACGGCGAGTTGCGCGCGGCCGGCATCGACTGGCTGCAACAGGTGGAGATTGACCCTCTGCGCATCGACGACCTGCCGCGCACCTTCTCCGGCGGTATGCAGCAGCGCTTGCAGATCGCCCGCAATCTGGTGTCTAGCCCACGGCTGATCTTTATGGACGAACCCACCGGCGGCCTTGATGTGTCGGTGCAGGCGCGCCTGCTCGACCTGTTGCGCGGCCTGGTGCGCGAGCTGGACCTGGCGGTGGTGATCGTCACCCACGACCTAGCGGTGGCGCGCTTGCTGGCCGACCGGCTGATGGTGATGCGCCGCTCCCATGTGGTCGAGGCCGGTCTGACCGATCAGATTCTCGATGACCCGCAGCATCCCTATTCGCAGTTGCTGGTGTCGTCTGTCCTGCAGCCCTGACGTGTGTGCAGCCCGGATTGCATGCGGGCTGCCGGTCAATATGAGGTCAATCATGAATACGCTTATCGAGGTCTCCGGCCTCAGCAAGACCTTCACCCTGCATCAGCAGCACGGCGTGGTGCTGAATGTATTAAGCGGACTGCATTTCAGCGTGCGCGCCGGCGAGTGCCTGGTGCTGCACGGCCAATCCGGCGCCGGCAAATCGACCTTGCTGCGCACCCTGTACGGCAACTACCTGGCCGCCGGCGGCAGCATTCGCGTGTTGCACAACGGCGCATGGGTTGAGCTAGTCGGTGCCGAACCGCGTCAGGTGCTGGCGGTGCGTCGGCAGACCCTGGGCTATGTCAGCCAGTTTCTGCGGGTGATTCCTCGGGTCGCCACTCTGGATGTGGTGATGGAACCGGCCCTGGCCCGTGGCTGGAGCAAGGCGGATGCTGAAGCGCGGGCGAAAGGCCTGCTCAGTCGCCTGAACATTCCGCAGGCCTTGTGGCAGTTGGCCCCCGGCACCTTCTCGGGCGGCGAGCAGCAGCGGGTGAATATCGCCCGCGGCTTTATGGTCGCCTGGCCCCTGATGCTGCTGGATGAACCCACTGCCTCCCTGGACGACGCCAACCGTCAGGTGGTGTTGGAGCTGATTGCTGAAGCCAAGGCCGACGGTAGCGCGCTGATCGGCATCTTCCACGACCGCGCCGCCCGTGAGGCGGTGGCCGATCGTTATCTGGACATGAGCGCTGCGGCGCAGCAGGAGTATGTATATGCCGGTTGAACAGATTCTTACCAACGCGCGGATCGTAACCGCCGAGCAGGAGTTTGTCGGCACCCTGGTGCTGCGCGACGGCCTGATTGCCCAGGTAGAAGAGGGCGTTAGCGGCTTGCCCCAGGCGCAGAACTTGAACGGTGATTACCTGCTGCCCGGCCTGGTCGAGCTGCACACGGATAACCTGGAAAAATACATGAGCCCACGGCCGGGGGTGGATTGGCCATCGGCCTCGGCGGTGCTGACCCACGATGCGCAGATCGCTTCGGCGGGCATCACCACGGTGTTCGATGCCCTGGCGATTGGCGACGTCAATCCGCGCGGCAAGCGTATGCAGCAACTGCCGGCGATGCTCGAAGCGATTGCTGAGGCGGCAGCGGCCGGCTATATGCGCGCCGATCACCGCCTGCACCTGCGCTGCGAGGTCTGCCACCCTGAGACCCTGGCGGTCTTTCGCGATCTGGTTGAGCACCCGCTGGTGCAGCTGGTGTCGGTGATGGACCACGCGCCGGGCCAGCGCCAGTTCGCCAAGGAAGACAAATACCGCGAGTACTACATGGGCAAGTACCACCTCAGCGAAGCGGAGATGGAGGCCTTTATCATCGAGCAGGTGGGTAACTCGCGGCAGTACAGTGACCGTCAGCGCCGCAGCATTGTTGCCGATTGCCAGGCCCGTGGTATTTCCGTGGCCAGCCATGACGACGCGACCCTGGCCCATGTGCAGGAGTCGGCGAGCTTTGGCATGTCCATCGCCGAATTTCCCACCACCCTGGAGGCGGCCAAGGCCAGCCACGAGCTGGGCCTGAAGGTACTGATGGGCGCGCCGAATATCGTGCGCGGTGGTTCGCACTCGGGCAATATCGCCGCCGCTGAACTGGCTCAGCGGGGTGTGCTGGATATCCTCTCCAGCGACTACTACCCGGCCAGCCTGTTGCAGGCCGCTTTGCTGCTGGCAGGGCAGGACAACGCGTATGATCTGCCGCGCGCCATCGCCACCGTCAGCCAAGTGCCGGCACAGGCAGCGGGGCTGCATGATCGTGGCGAAATCCGCGTCGGCCTGCGTGCCGACCTGGTGCAGGCGCAGGTGCACGCGGGCCAGGCGGTGATCCAGCAAGTCTGGCGACAAGCGAAAAGGGTGTTCTGATGAGTGGCCGGTTGATCTATCTGATGGGGCCTTCGGGCTCGGGCAAGGACAGCCTTCTGAATGCCGCGCGTGAGCGCTTGGCCGAGCAGGGTTGTGTGATCGCCCGGCGGATCATCACCCGCTCGGCGGAAGCGGTGGGCGAGGACGCCATCGGTGTGTCGCCGGCCGAGTTCGACCAGCAGGAAGCCGCCGGCGCCTTTGCTATGAGTTGGCGCGCCAACGGCCTGGCCTATGGCATCCCACGGCAGATCGATGACTGGCTGGCGGCGGGGCAGGACGTGCTGGTGAATGGTTCGCGCGGCTATCTGCCTAAGGCACGCGAACGTTATCCCGAACTGCTGGCGATTCTGCTGCAGGTGGATGAAGCAGCCCTACGCCAGCGCCTGCAGGCGCGTGGCCGGGAAAGCGCCGAGCAGATCGAGGCCCGCCTGGCGCGCAGCCGCGAACTGCAACTTCCTTCTGCCACGGTGGCGGTGGATAGCGACGAAGGCGAATCGCAATGGTTGTTGAATAACTCCGGCCCGCTCGACCAGACCGTCACCCAGTTGCTGCAACTGCTTAGCGATGCGCGCGCATGCGCCTGACCCTGCTCGGCACCGGCGATGCCCGTCAGGTGCCGGTGTACAACTGCAGCTGCGCAGCCTGCGACAGCGCACGGGTTTACCCAGCGCGGCGCCGTGGCCCCTGTTGCGCGCTGATCGAATGTGGCGCGCAGCGCTGGCTGATCGACTCGGGGCTGACCGATTTGTGCGAGCGCTTTCCGCCCCATAGCCTGAGTGGCGTTCTGCAAACCCATTACCACGCCGATCACGCTCAGGGCTTGCTGCACCTGCGCTGGGGGCAGGGGCTGATTATTCCGGTGCATGGCCCTGATGATCCAGAAGGCTTGGCCGACTTGCACAAGCACCCCGGCATTCTCGATTTCAGCCAGCCGTTTGCCGCCTTCGAGCGGCGGCAACTGGGTGAGTTAAGCGTCACGGCGCTGCCGCTTAATCACTCCAAACCGACCTTTGGTTATCTACTGCAAGGCTTAACGGCGAGTGGCGAACAGCGGCGTATCGCCTATCTGACCGACACCCTCGGTGTGCCGGACGCCAGCGCCGAGGTGCTGCGCCAGCAGCCGCTAGATCTGCTGGTGCTGGATTGCTCCACCGCGCCGCAACCCATCGCCCCGCGCAACCACAACGACCTGACCCGCGCCCTGGAAGTGGTTGAGCAGCTGCGGCTTAGAGAAACCGTGCTGACCCATATCGGCCACAGCTTTGACGCCTGGCTGTTAGATAACCCCGACGCCTTACCGGCTGGCGTAAGCCTGGCTTTTGACGGGCGGGTGTTATGAATAACACCCGCCGCATCACCCTGCTGCTGTGCGGCGCGGAAACCCTGGGCATGGCTGGCTTTGCTTTGTTTGCCGCCTTGCTGCCGGACTTTCAGGCGCTCTGGGGGCTCTCCAATACTCAAGCTGGCTGGATCGGTGGCGGGTTCTTTCTCGGCTATATGGTCGCGGTACCGATCCTTACCGGGCTGACCGACAAATACGATGCGCGGCTGATCTACCTCGCCGCGATGCTGCTGACGGCGGCGGCCAATGCCGGCTTTATCTTCGCCGATGGCTTCTGGTCGGCTCTGGCCTGGCGCGTGCTGGCGGGCGTTGGCCTGGCCGGCACTTACATGCCTGGGCTTAAGGCGCTGTCCGAACGTATCGAAGGGCCGGCGCAGTCGCGCGCGGTGGCGTTCTATACGGCGAGCTTCGGCTTGGGCACTGCGCTGTCGTTTATCCTCGCCGGCGAGCTGGCCAAGTTCGGCGGCTGGCAGTTGCCGACTCTGCTCAGCGGTGTTTGCGCCTTGCTGGCCTGGGCCATGGTCTATTGGGGCTTGCAGCCCAAGGCGGTGCTGCAGCATGCGCCGCGCAAATTGCTGGACCTGGCGCCGCTGAAAAACCGCGCGGTTGCCGCCTACTGCTTGGCTTATGCGGTGCATAACCTTGAGCTGTTCGCCATGCGCGCCTGGGTGGTGGCTTTTGTGGTGTTCTCCGGGCAATTGCAGGGCAGCGATCCCTGGCTGTCCGGCACCTGGGTGGCGATGCTGGTGACCCTGATTGGCATGCCGGCGAGCATCTTCGGCAACGAGCTGGCGCTGCGTTTCGGTCGGCAGCGTTGGCTGATCGCGGTGATGCTCAGCTCGACGGTGCTGGCGCTGTTTATCGGCCTGAGTGCGGCCTTGCCGTTCTGGCTGATGCTGGTGCTGGTGTTGCTCTACAGCATCACTGTCACCGCCGACTCGTCATCCTTGACGGCTGGTCTGATCGCCGTAGCCCCAGCCAGCCACCGCGGCACGGCCATGGCACTGTATTCCTGCACCGGCTTTAGTGGCGCCTTTCTCGGGCCGCTGCTGTTTGGCATCAGCCTGGATGTGCTGGGCGACAAGAGCCTGCTCGGCTGGTGGGCGGCCTTTACCCTGATGGGCCTGCTATTGCTGCTCGGCCCGCTGGCATTGTGGTGGGCGGGCAAAGCGCAGTCGGAACGCACCCTGCGGCAGCCGCGTGCGGAGGCGGCATAGGCAAGGCGATCTCACGCCTTAATCCAGCGGCAACTCGGTGGTGCGTTTGACCTCGCTCATGGCGATATGCGAGTGCGCTTCGTGCACATGCGGGCGTTGCAGCAGGTGGTCGCGCAGAAAACGTTCGTAGCTGGCGATGTCCTTGGCCACCACCTTGAGCAGGTAATCCGAGCCGCCGGCCATGGTGAAACACTCCAGTACCTCGGGGTAACCGACCACGGCGCGCTCGAATTCTTCCAGGTTGCTGCGCCCGTGCGCCGACAGCTTGATATCGACAAATACGGTGATGCTGAAGCCCAGCTGCTTGTGGCTGAGCAGGGCCACCTTGCGCTCGATAATGCCGTCTTCCTGCATGCGATGAATCCGCCGCCAGCAGGGTGATTGTGACAACTCCACCTTCTCGGCGATCTCGGCGGCGGAGAGGTCGGCGTTGTGTTGCAGCAGGCGGAGAATCTTGCGGTCGATGGGGCTGAGTTTTTCTTGCATGACGGTTCCGCATTTTTTGTTTTTGTTGGATTAATCATGCGCAGTATCTGCAAAAGAGCCAGCAAATAGGAAAAATTTCTCAGCACTGCTCGGTCATATTTTTAGCCAGTCGTTGCGCGCGGCGATCCCGCACGCAACAGAACAGGGTGGCACCCACCGTTGCCGCCCAGCTCGCCAAAATAATAAAAGGAGCGCCCCAATGTCTCTGGCCGAGATCCGCCTGGATGACAAGTACCGCCTTGCGACCGGTCACCTCTACCTGACCGGCACCCAGGCGCTGACCCGTCTGCCCATGCTGCAAAAACAGCGTGATGCCGCCCATGGCCTGAATACCGCGTGCTTTATCTCCGGCTACCGGGGCTCGCCGTTGGGCAACCTCGACAAGAGCCTGTGGGACGCCAAGCAGTACCTCAAAGAGAATCACATCCACTTCCAGCCGGGCGTCAACGAAGAGTTGGCCGCCACCTCGGTGTGGGGCAGCCAGCAGACCAGCCTGTTCCCCGGCGCGCGCTACGACGGTGTATTTGCCATGTGGTACGGCAAGGGCCCGGGTGTGGACCGCTGCGGTGATGTGTTCAAGCACGGCAACTCGGCCGGCGTTTCCGAGCATGGCGGCGTGCTGCTGCTGGCCGGCGACGACCATGGCTGCAAGTCTTCGAGCATCGCCAACCAGAGCGAGCATGCGTTTATCGCCGCTTCGATCCCGGTACTCAACCCGGCCAACGTTCAGGAAATTCTCGATTACGGCATCATCGGCTGGGAGCTTTCGCGCTACAGCGGTTGCTGGGTGGCGTTGAAAACCATCGCCGAGAACGTCGACTCTTCCGCCGTGGTGGATGTTGATCCGCTGCGCATGCAGGTGAAGATTCCCGAGGACTTCCAGCTGCCGGAAGACGGCGTGTATATCCGCTGGCCGGACCCACCCCTGGCTCAGGAAGCGCGCCTTAACACCTACAAGATCTACGCCGCCCGCGCCTTTGCGCTGGCCAACAACCTCAACCAGATCAAGCTTGATTCGCTCAACCCGCGCCTGGGGATTATCACCACCGGCAAGTCTTACCTCGACGTGCGCCAGGCTCTGGATGACCTCGGCCTGGATGAAGCGCTGTGCGCCCAGGTGGGCCTGCGCGTGCTCAAGGTCGGCATGAGCTGGCCGCTGGAACCGGTGTCGGTGCATGAATTCGCCGAGGGCCTGGACGAGATTCTGGTGGTCGAGGAAAAACGCAGCATTATCGAAGACCAGCTCACCGGCCAGCTGTACAACTGGCCCGTTGGCAAGCGCCCTGTAGTGGTGGGTGAGTTCGACGAAGCCGGCCATTCGCTGCTGCCGAACCTGTCCGAACTGACCCCGGCGATGATCGCCCGCGCCATCGCCAAACGCCTCGCGCCGATCTACAGCAGCCCGCAGATCGAAGAGCGCCTGGCGTTTCTCGCTGCCAAGGAAGCCTCGCTGGCCGCGCCCAAGCACACCACCGTGCGCACCCCGCATTTCTGCTCCGGCTGCCCGCACAACACCTCGACCAAACTGCCGGAAGGCAGCCGCGCTCAGGGCGGTATCGGTTGCCACTACATGACCCAGTGGATGGACCGTAACACCGACACCTTTACCCAGATGGGCGGCGAGGGCGCGACCTGGATCGGCCAGGCGCCGTTTACCGACACCCCGCATATCTTCCAGAACCTCGGCGACGGCACCTACTTCCATTCAGGGCAACTTGCGTTGCGGGCTGCGGTGGCCGCCGGGGTGAATATCACCTACAAGATTCTCTACAACGATGCGGTGGCCATGACTGGCGGCCAGCCAATCGACGGTGAACTGCGCGTCGATCAACTGAGCCAGCAGGTGTACGCCGAAGGGGTGAAACGCATCGCCCTGGTTACCGACGAGCCGGACAAGTACCCGACGCGCAACACCTTCGCGCCCATCGTCACCTTCCACCATCGCCGCGACCTGGATGCCGTGCAGCGTGAGCTGCGCGAGTTCCAGGGCTGCTCAGTGATCATCTATGACCAGACCTGCGCCACCGAGAAACGCCGTCGGCGTAAGCGCGGCAAGCTGGTCGATCCGCAGAAGCGTGCCTTTATCAACCCGGCAGTGTGCGAAGGCTGTGGTGATTGCAGCGTGAAATCCAACTGCCTGTCAGTGCTGCCGCTGGAAACCGAACTGGGGCGCAAGCGCGAGATCGACCAGAACTCCTGTAACAAGGATTTCAGCTGCGTCGAAGGCTTCTGCCCAAGCTTTGTCACCGTGCACGGCGGCAGCCTGCGCAAACCCACGGCCGTCGGCCTGGGCGCGCTATTTATCGCCCTGCCGGAGCCGCGCCAACCCGCGCTGGATCGCCCCTGGAATATCCTCCTGCCGGGTGTCGGCGGCAGCGGTGTAACCACCGTCGGCGCATTGCTCGGCATGGCCGCGCATATCGAAGGCAAGGGCTGCAGTGTGCTCGATCAGGCTGGCCTGGCGCAGAAGTTCGGCCCGGTGATCACCCATATCCGTGTCGCCGCCAAGCAGGACGATATCTTCGCGGTGCGTATCGCCGCCGGTGAAACCGACCTGCTGCTGGGCTGCGATCTGGTGGTGTCGGCCAGCGAAGAAGCCCTGGCCAAACTGAATGACAAGATCGCCCATGCGGTGGTCAACAGCCATGAAGCCGCCACCGCCGAATTCACCCGCAACCCCGATGCTCAGGTGCCGGGCGCAGCCATGCGCGAAGCGCTGATCGAAGCGGTGGGCGCGAGCAAAACCCATTTTGTTGATGCCAGCCGTCTGGCCACGCGCCTGCTCGGCGACAGCATCGCCACCAACCTGTTTATGCTCGGCTTCGCTTACCAGAAAGGCCTGGTGCCGGTTTCCGCCGAAGCCATCAACAAGGCCATCGAGCTTAACGGCGTGGCCGTGCAGCTCAATCAGCAGGCATTCCTCTGGGGCCGTCGTGCGGCCCATGATGCGGTCGCCGTGGAGCGTCTGGCCAAGCCAGAAGTGATCGAAGCGCCGCATTGCCAGACCCTGGAAGACATCATCGCTGACCGCGTTAGGCGCCTGACTGCCTACCAGAACGCCGCCTACGCCGAGCGCTACCGCGAGCAGGTGGCGCGGGTGCAGCAGGTCGACAAGAGCGCTGACCAGGCGCTGAGCAAGGCCGTGGCGCGTTACTACTTCAAACTGCTGGCCTACAAGGACGAGTACGAAGTGGCGCGGCTGTACAGCGATGGCAGTTTTATCCGCCAGCTGGAGGCGCAGTTCAGTGGTGATTACCGCCTGGAGTTCCACCTGGCACCGTCCTGGCTGAGCAAGCCGGATGCCAGCACCGGCGAGCCGCGCAAGCGTCAGTTCGGCGCCTGGATGCTCAAAGCGTTCGGCGTGCTGGCCAAGTTCAAGTTTCTGCGTGGCACCCCGCTGGACCTGTTCGGCTACAGCGCCGAGCGCAAGCTGGAGCTGGACCTGATCGACGACTACGAGCAGAACCTGGAATACCTGCTCAAGGAACTCAACGCCGACAACTACCGCACCGCACTGGCCCTGGCCGAGCTGCCGGAGCAGATCCGCGGCTATGGCCACGTCAAGGAACGCAGCCTGGCCAAAGTGCGCGAGCAGAGCAGCCAGCTCAAGGCGCGCATGCTGGTCAGCGAGATTCAGGCGGTGCAGTTGTTCGAGCCGGCCGCATAACAAACCCATGACGCTTATAACCTTCACCCTCTCCCTTAACCGGGAGAGGGCGACCTCTTACAACAAAAAAACGAGGCTCCTATGTCCGTGTTTTCCCATATCGATTTCGACCACCACGAACAGGTGGTCTACGGCCACGACAAGGCCAGCGGCCTGCGGGCGATTATCGCCATTCACAACAGCAACCTCGGCCCGGCCCTCGGCGGTTGCCGCATGTGGCCCTACGCCAATGACGATGAAGCGCTGCGCGATGTGTTGCGCCTGTCACGCGGCATGACCTACAAATCGGCCCTGGCCAACCTGCCGCTGGGTGGCGGCAAAGCAGTGATCATCGGCGACCCGCATACCGGCAAAAGCGCGGCGCTGTTCCAGGCCATGGGTGATTTTGTCGACAGCCTCGGCGGGCGCTATATCACCGCCGCCGACTCCGGCACCGGCGTTGCGGAAATGCAGATCATGGCCGAGCGCACGCGCCACGTATCCGGCGCCGAACTGCGTGAGGCCTTCGCCGGCGGCACGCGCAATGGCGACCCGTCACCGTCCACCGCTTACGGGGTGTTTATCGGTATCCAGACCGCAGTCAAACACCGCCTGGGCCGTGATGACCTGCACGGTCTGAAAGTCGCGATCCAAGGGGTAGGGCAGGTGGGCTTCGATCTGGCGCGTCAGCTGAAAGCCGCCGGGGCTGAGCTGTGGGTAACCGATATAGTCCCGGCCAATGTGCGTCGCGCGGTCGAGCAGCTGGGCGCAACCGCCGTCAGCCAGCAGGTGATTTTCGGCCTCGATGTCGATGTATTCGCGCCCTGCGCCATGGGCGGAATCATCAACCAGCAAACCCTGGAAGCCCTGCGCGCGCCGATTATCGCCGGGGCCGCCAACAACCAACTGGCCGATGCCAGCCTGGCGGAAACCCTGCGTCGCAACGAATGCCTGTACGCGCCGGATTACGCGATCAACGCCGGCGGCATTATCGATGTCTGCTACGAACGCACCGGCGGCAGCGCTGCACAGCTGAAGGCGCATATCGAAGGCATCGGCGCGACCCTGGAACAGATCTTCCAGCGCGCCGATGCGGCGAGCAAAACCACCGTAGAAATTGCCGATCAGCTGGCCGAAGAGCGGTTCGGCCGTTAAAAACAGCGCACTACTGGCAGTTTTTGCAAAACCCGTAGGAGCGGGCCATGCCCGCGATGCTTTCAGGTCAACATCGATTCGCGGGCATGGGACTAGGCGTCCCCCCCGCGCTCCTACAACGTCTTAATCCAGCGTCAGCGCCAGGCTGATCCCATGCGGCTTAAATCCCAGGTTGGCATAAAACGCATGGGCGGCCTCCCGGCTCTGGCTGCTGGACAGCGCCACCTTGTAACACCCCCAGGCGCGGGCGCGTTCGATGGCTTTACCCATCAGTGCCTGGCCAATCCCCAGGCCGCGCGCCTCAGTATCCACCACCACATCTTCCAGAATCGCCGAGCGTGCGAAGTTATGCGCCAGGTGCTCAATCAGGTTGACCGTGCAGGTGCCGAGCAACTTGCCGTCACGCTCGGCTACCAGCACCACCCGGCTTACCGGTAGCTCGCTCAGGCGCAAAGCCAATAGCTTGGCATCGGCACGCGGCTCATCGGGCGCGAGTTGCTGCAGCAAGGTAGCCAGGGCAGCAGCATCGTTAACGCTGACCGCACGCAGGTGAAAATCAGCAAAGGGTGAGTCCGGCAGATGAGGCGAAGCGGCGGGGCGCATGGCGATCTCCTGTGACATTTTGTTGGCAGTATGGCGCCCCGATGATGGCAGCGGCATGACAAACGCCTGCGGTCTCGCTAAGATGCCGCCCGCTGGTGGCCCGTCTTCCAGCCTTGGTTCCCATAGTTCAATGGATAGAATAAGCCCCTCCTAAGGGCTAGATACTGGTTCGAATCCAGTTGGGAACGCCATCTTTACCCGCCCCTGTTGTTAAACGTTTGCGTTGATGTTCGATGCCCTGCCATCAGGCCGCTAGCGTCGGCTCGTCAGTGGCCGCGCAGTCAGTCATTTCGCTATCCCCGTCGCGCGTGTGAAATCACTAATGCCTTAAAACTGTGCGATAGCGCGCCATAACTGAGCGGCTTATTGATGGGGTAAACGCCCTTAATAGGCGGGTCGATTTATATCAATGCACTGAAAAGATTCATTAAGGCGACATTTTGCGCTGTTTAAGTGCTTTATTGGCTGATAGAGTGCCGGCCACTTTTCAGTTGATCTGCCCTCTTTACGGGGCATTTTTGGGATATTCACATGAGCGAATCCGTAGAGCTTTTCCTCTCCCGCCTGAAGCAGCGCGACCCCCACCAGCCAGAGTTTCATCAGGCCGTGGAAGAGGTTCTGCGTTCACTTTGGCCGTTTTTAGAGGCCAACCCGCGTTATCTGCAGGCGGGCATTGTTGAACGCCTTGTTGAGCCCGAGCGGGTTGTCATGTTTCGCGTGTCCTGGGTTGATGATGCCGGGCGCGTGCAGGTCAACCGTGGCTACCGGGTACAGATGAACAGCGCCATTGGCCCTTACAAGGGTGGTCTGCGCTTCCATCCGTCGGTCAACCTTGGCGTGCTCAAGTTCCTGGCCTTTGAACAGGTGTTCAAGAATTCGCTGACCTCGCTGCCCATGGGCGGCGGCAAAGGCGGCTCGGACTTTGACCCTAAAGGCAAAAGCGACAATGAAGTGATGCGCTTCTGCCAAGCCTTTATGAGCGAGCTGTACCGCCATATTGGTGCCGATATAGACGTCCCCGCCGGTGACATCGGCGTGGGCGGCCGTGAAATCGGTTACATGTTTGGCCAGTACAAGCGCCTGGCTAACCAGTTCACCTCGGTGCTGACCGGCAAGGGCATCACCTACGGCGGCAGCTTGGTTCGCCCAGAAGCCACCGGCTACGGCTGCGTGTACTTCGCCCAGGAAATGCTCAAGCGCATTCATCGCGGCGTTGACGGTCAGCGCGTGGCGATTTCCGGCTCCGGCAACGTGGCGCAGTATGCGGCGCAGAAAGTGATGGAGCTGGGCGGCATCGTGGTGTCTCTGTCGGACTCCGAAGGCACGCTGCACACCCCTGATGGTTTGACCGAGGAGCAGTGGCAGCACCTGATGGAGCTGAAAAACGTGCGCCGCGGTCGTCTCAGCGAAATGGCTGCGCACTTTAAGCTGAACTTCTTGGCTGGCCAGCGGCCTTGGCACTTGCCGTGCGACATCGCGCTGCCATGCGCCACGCAAAACGAGCTGGATATTGATGACGCCCGTGCCTTGCTGAAAAACGGCTGCTTCTGCGTGGCCGAAGGCGCCAACATGCCGTCGACGTTGGATGCGGTGGATCTGTTTATCGAAGCCGGTATTTGCTTCGCCCCAGGCAAAGCGTCGAACGCCGGCGGTGTGGCCACCAGTGGCCTAGAGATGAGCCAGAACGCCATGCGTTTGAACTGGACGGCGGGCGAGGTGGATGAGCGTCTGCACAGCATCATGCAGAATATCCACAGTGCCTGCGTGCGTTACGGCGAAGAGAACGGCCGGATCAACTACGTCAAAGGGGCCAATATCGCCGGCTTCGTTAAAGTGGCCGATGCCATGTTGGCGCAGGGCGTGGTTTAACCCTCAGGGGTTGAAGCGTGCTAAGCCACAACAAAAAATGCCCGCGCAATGCGGGCATTTTTTATGGGCTGCCGGGTCATCGCTGCGTATAACGCCTTGATTGAGCCGGCTTGCCTGGTCGGCTTAGTTGCCGCGGTAGGTAGAGAAACCGTAAGGGCTGAGCAGCAGCGGGATGTGGTAGTGCGGCACGGTGCCGTCTACTTCAAAAATCACCGGTACTTCTGGGAAGAAGCTAGCAGTCGCGTGCTTCTTGAACCACTCGCCAGTCTTGAAGGTTACACGGTAGGTGCCTTTCTCCAGGGCTTTATCTTGTGGATACAGCGCCGTGATACGGCCTTGCTCGTTGGTTACGCCGCTGTTAAGCATGTCCCAGTTTTTACCGTCCTGCTTTTCCAGGGTCACGCTGACTTCAGGCGACGGCAGGCCATCTTGCAGGTTCAGCACATGCACGCTCAGCGGGTTACCAGCGGCCAGGGCCAGGGAGGAGAGGCCGCTCAGTACAGCGCCGGCAAACAGGGTTTTCAGCATGTTCATGGTGTAGCTCCTAATTAATGAGTGGTGGGCAAAACTTGAGCAATGGCTTTCAGGGCGCAGCCTTCATCAATCTCAGCGCCGCCGGCACCGGCTACGCCGATTGCGCCGATAACTTGATCGCCAACTTTTAACGGTACCCCACCGCCGAGCAGCAGCAGCTCGTCAAGGGTGTTGAGGTTCTTAGCTTCCGGGTTGTTACGGGCACGTTCAGACAAAACGCGTGTCGAGGTTTTGGTCGACAGCGCTGTAAACGCCTTACGCTGCGCCGCCACCGTGTTGTGCGGGCCGACATTGTCATCACGCTGCACAGCAACCAGGTTGCCGCCACGGTCGACTACCGCGGCAACACCAGTGCGGCCGTCGGCATGGCAAGCGGCCAGCGTGGCGTTGAGCAGGTCGTTGGCCAGGGCAAGGGTGACGTCCTGGCGCTGAGCGACGTTTTCGTTGGCGGCCCATGCGGCAGAAGAGCCCATGGCCAGTGCGAGTAATGACAAGGTGGCGGTGCGAAGTAACATGCCGTTCTCCAGGGTTGGGCTCAGCTGAGCGATTGGTGGCCATACTGCCTAAGCATCACCGTCAAACGGATTGCGCCTGGATTACCAATTTGTAATGGGAGCGCCGCGCATATCGGCCTAGGCTATGCGGCTGTGCTGGAGGAAAAGATGCGTATTCTGGTTGTTGAAGACGAAGTAAAAACCGCGGATTACTTGTGCAAAGGCTTGAGTGAGTCGGGCTATCACGTGGACGTTGCCCTGAACGGCCTTGATGGCTTGCACCTGGCGCAAGAGCACGAGTTCGACCTGATCATTCTTGATGTCATGTTGCCCGGCCTGGATGGCTGGCAGCTGCTGCAGATCATTCGGCGCAAGCTGCAAACGCCGGTGCTGTTTCTGACGGCGCGTGATGCGATTGAAGACCGGGTCAAAGGCCTGGAGCTGGGCGCCGATGATTACTTGGTCAAGCCTTTCTCCTACGCCGAATTACTCGCACGGGTACGCACCCTGCTACGCCGTGGGCCGCCGCGTGAGGTCGAGCAGTTTCAGGTTGCCGACCTGCACATGGACGTCTTGCGGCGCAAGGTCACCCGTAATGGCGAACGCCTGACGCTGACCAACAAAGAGTTTGCCCTGCTGCACCTGCTGCTTAGCCGCGAAGGCGAAGTGTTGTCGCGCACGCTGATTGCCTCGCATGTGTGGCAGATGAACTTCGACAGCGACACCAATGTGGTGGATGTGGCCATCCGCCGCCTGCGCGCCAAGGTCGATGACCCGTACCCGGTCAAACTGATCCATACCGTGCGCGGCATGGGCTACATGCTTGAGGCCCAGTCGTGAGGCTGTGGCCGCGCGCCCTGAGCGTGCGCCTGGCACTGATGTTCGCCTTGGTCAGTGCGCTGCTATTGGGCTCGATTGGCTTTTACCTGTACCAATCGCTGCAGCGCGAAATCGCCTGGCGTGATGACCAGGCCTTGCTGGGCCGGCTAGAGCGCATGCAAGCCTTGCTCGACGACAGCGAGAGTATCGATGCTCTGCGCAGCAGGCCGCAGCTCTATGAAAACATGTTGGGTAACCGCGATAGCCTGCTGTGGATCGTCGATGCTGCCGGGCAGCGGCTGATCGAGATCAACCCGGCCTTGCTGCCGCTGCCCGTATTGCCAGCCGCCGCGCAGGCCACCCTTGGCGATAGTCAAACCCGTGAACCGCTGCGCCTGGCTTGGCTGGATGTCACTCGTGGTGATCGCCGCCTGACGCTAATTGCCGGTAAATTGCTTAGTGAGCGCGAGCAGATGCTGGCGGCCTATCGCCTCAAGCTCTGGTTGGCATTGGCTGTGGGCGCCTTGCTGGCGTTCTGCCTCGGCTGGTTGGTCAGCCAGCGTGGCTTACGCCCGGTGCGGCAGCTGGCGATGCGCGCCGCCGCCATTGATGTGCAACACCTGTACCTTCGCCTGGATGAGTTTAAAGACGTGAGTGAGTTGCAGGCCCTGAGCCAGGCGCTCAACCAGATGCTCGCGCGCTTGGAAGACGGCTTTGCCCAGCTTTCGCGGTTTTCCGAGGACCTCGCTCACGAGATGCGCACCCCGCTGAGTAATCTTATGGGGCACGCGCAGCAAACCCTGGCGCGCAGCCGTCCGGTTGATGAATACCAAAACCTGCTGGTATCCAACCTTGAGGAATACGAACGCTTGGCGCGGATGATCGACAGCATGCTGTTTCTGGCCCGCACCGAGCAGGCTAATGCCTCGATCAATCGTCAAACGGTCGACCTGCATGAACTGGTCGAGCAGCTATGTGAGTACTTCGAAGGCACTGCTCAGGAGAGCGCCATGGCGCTGGTCAACCAGGCCAGTGGCACGTTAGTCGCCGATCCACAGTTGCTCCGCCGCGCCCTGGCGAACTTGTTGGCCAATGCCCTGCGCTACGGCATGGCGGACAGCGCTGTGACCATTAGCAGCCGTATGCGCGATGGCGCCTGTGAAATCAGCGTGCATAACCACGGCCCGGCGATTGCAGCCGAGCACCTGCCGCGCTTGTTTGAGCGCTTCTACCGCTGCGACCCCTCACGTAACGAGCCGGACGACTCCGGCGGCCTAGGTTTGGCAATTGTGCGCTCGATTATGCTGGCCCATGGCGGTCAGGTCAGCGTGGAAAGCAACGAGGCGGGTACGCGCTTTAGCTTGCTGTTTCCTCCAGCCAAGGCTTGAGCCCGAAAATAAGAAGCCCCGATAACGATGTGCTGTCGGAGCTTCTTGCTACGGGGCGGCTAAATGTCCTTGGCGCGCCTGCTCGGCCATTGCTCTACCCCTCAGTCATCACCGTTGCAATCGAGATTCCTGGCCAACGCCTTCGGCTAAGTGAACCGAGCCACGAATTTTAGGCAAAAAAAGACCAACAAGATGTTGGTCTGAACAGAAGGGATGAGCAGCACCTGATGAACGTCAGATGCAACAAGTTTGCCCCCGAAATATTGCATAAACATGACAGACCCAGGGCTGCTCAGCCATTCGTCAAACAAGTCTGCACTGCAACCAATCCGAAATATTTGTCCACTATCGTGCCGTCACCATACAGAGGGCATTACCTTGAATCGCACTACTCGCAAAGCGCTTAACACCATCGCCGATCACAATGAAGACGCAGCCATTGCGCTTATGCGTGCTGCTGAGCGCACCGGCGATGAAGTGTTGAGGCAACAAATGTTGAGGGTTATTCATCGCTTAAATCAGGATGCAACCGACCTCAGAGCCCTGCGCGATGATGCAGAACCAGGGTCGCGCAAACGCGCTTGATTACATCGCTTCTCTCCCTGTTGCTGGTCAGCTGCAGTTCGCGTTATGCCGCAACATCACTTCGACACTTTCACGACAACGCCCCAGGCCAGAAAGCAAAAAGCCCTGAAATCTTTCTAGAAATCAGGGCTTTAGGAACTGCGATTTGGAGCGGACGGTGGGAATCGAACCCACGGCTCTAGCTTGGGAAGCTAGGGTATTGCCATTATACGACGCCCGCAGCGGGTGACTTTATACCGGAACTCTTGACCGAAATGAAGCCTGCCGCGCGGTTATCTGTATCTGTGCGCGGCAGGCCTGGGTTTACGGCGCTGTTTCATACCGCGATTGCGTGGTGCTGATTGAGCTCTGGACGATAGCTGGAGCTGCTGCGCGCCGGGGCTTGCAGGAATTTCAGCAGGGCAGTTTGGCTTTGCAGCCATGCACCTTTGTGTTCCATATCAAGAAAGTGTCCGGCGTTGTTGATGGTGACGAACTGGCAGTCGCTCAGGTACTCGGCAAACACGCGTACGTCCGTCGGCGAGGTGTACTCGTCGTGTTCGCCGTTGATAAACAGCAACGGGATGTCGATGGCCGCCAGGCATTCCATCTGGCAGTGGTTATCCATGTGCACCACCTGGTTGATGTGCGCGTGCATCTGCAGGTACTCGTGACTGTCGAGGCTGCTGATATGACGCTGGTTGTAGCGTTTGAACAGCGAGGGCAGGTATTTGCCAATGGTACTGTTGACCAACTGGCCGACGCGCTCGCCGTCGATGGCCTGCAAGTGGGTCATGCCTTTTTCCAGATAATCGAGCATTGGCTCGTTGAGCAGTGGCGAGAAGGAGGTGATTACGGCCTTTTCGATACGTGCCGGGCGTTGCGCCAGGGCCAGCATGGCGGCGACGCCCCCCCAGGAAAATGACAGCAGGTAGTCGACCTGAAAGTGTTCAATCAACTCCAGCAGGATGGCGGCTTCATCTTCCTTGCTGATCGGCCGGCTGTGGTGGTTATGCGGTTTGGACTGACCAGCATAGGGCTGGTCGTAGAGAATCACATTGAATTGCGGGCGCAGGTATTTGAGGGTTTGCGCGAAAGCGGCGGTGGTGGCCAGCGAGCCGTTGATCAGGATGATGGTCTTGCGCGCGCTGGGGTTGGCGTAAAACTTCGTGTGTACCTTGAACGTCCTGTGTATATCGACGACAGCGGTGGCTGGCTTCATGTCGTTTCCTCCTGGCGCATAAATGTGACCGTGGCAAACGGCTATGCCGTTTAACCGGGCTAAGTAAGGCAGTCAGCAAAGCGCCTGGACGTGACAGCAAGATGTCAGGCTAGAGGATTTTATAAGTTATTTATTTTCAATCAGTTAGGGCTGAAACAGAGCATCCGTCCACGGCCTTTTACAAGTGTGGAGTGGTGTCTTTGACCAGGCAGGAACCCATTTCGCGCAGTGCGCAAGTAACCGATAGAACGCTTAGATGGCTCTTGTGACTAATCAGTCACGTTAAGACCTTGTGCTTGGATTTAAGCAGTCGCGTGTTGCACTAACAAGTCTTAATTTGCTTTTTCTCTTCCCATTTGTCGCGCTGAAGGTGATAGCGCATGGCTCAGCAGCTGGCGACTTCGGCTGTGCTAAGTGTGCGGTACTGGCCGGGGGCGAGCTGTGGGTCGAGTTCGATGGCGCCCATGCTCAGGCGATGCAGGCCGATGACCTTGTTTTGGAAGTGGCCAAACATGCGCTTGACCTGATGGTAACGGCCTTCGTGTAGTGTCAGCAGGGCGCTGTGGCTGCTGAGGATGATCAGTTCGGCGGGGAGGGTGGTGAGATCTTCATAGGCGAAGTACAGGCCGCCGGCGAATACCTCGATGTACTCATGCGTTATCGGTTGTTCGGTTTCGACGCGGTAGACCTTGCCCAACCGGCTGCGTGGCTCGGTGAGGCGGCGGGACCATTGGCCATCGTTGGTGATCAGCAGCAGACCGCTGGTGTTCAGGTCCAATCGGCCGGCCAGGTGCAGGTCGGTTTTGTCCGGCTCGTCGAGCAGGTCAAGCACGGTGCGATGGTCATCGTGCGCGGTGGCGCTGACCACGCCGATGGGTTTGTGCAGCATAAAGTAGCGTGCGGCTTTGCCGGCTTGCAGCAGCTCGTTATCGACCTCGATACGGCTGAACTGGCTGACTTCACGCAAGCCATCACGGATCACCGTGCCGTCCACGTGCACGCGACCGCTGGCCAGCAATTGGCGGGCGGTTTGGCGGTTGAGTTGGGGCAAATTGCTGAGAAAACGGTCGAGGCGCATAGCTAGTCGGCAGAGGGTTTAGGTAAGCCCTGAGCGCAGCGTCGGCATAAGCAGCTAAGGTTGCTCTGCTCTGGCGGCAGCTTGGCCAGTTGGTGCCCATCAACCGTTACAGTAAAACACCAGCACTGCGTCACTGGGATGTCGGCTACGGCCTGGGCGCATTGATTGGGCTGCCCGCAGCAGGGGCAGTGGGTGGTTGTCTTACTCATACACTTTCTTCACAAAGGCGGTTACGGCCGCTCTGCTTGGCGCGATACAGCGCGCGGTCGGCACGGTTAATCAGCTGGTCCAGCGATTCATCGGCGTGCAGTTGTGCCAGGCCAATGCTGGTGGTGATCTGCAAGTGTGTGCCATCGAAGGGGATGCTGCTTTGCTCGGCTTTCTTGCGGATTTTCTCACCCAGTTCGCGGGCTTTTTCGAGGCTGGTGTCCTTGAGCAGCAGGATAAATTCCTCACCGCCCCAGCGACAGATAATGTCGGACTGACGAAGGCTATTGCGCAGGTAGCTGGCAAAGTGGCGCAACACTTCATCACCAGCCATATGGCCCCGGCTGTCATTGAGTTGTTTGAAGTTATCCAGATCGAGCATCAGTGCACACAGCGGGCTGGGGTTGCGCCGGGCTTCTTGCACCGCCTGGTTGGCAAGCAGGTCAAAACCCCGGCGATTGGGCAGCCCGGTCAGCAGGTCAGTGGTGGCCAGCGCGCTGATACGGCGCTGATAACGACGTACCACTAGGCTGACCAAGGAAATAACGATGCAGGTAATCACCAGCCAGATCAGTAAACTCAGATAAAGCGATTGGCGGATGCCGGCCACCGCGCCGGTTTCGTGTTTTTCAACGAACAAGAACCAGTCTAGTTCAGGGATAAAGCGCACATTAAGGAAGTGCTCGTGGCCGTGATCCTGATACTCAAAGTCGCCGCTGTGCGGCTGTGGCAGCTGGGCCAATAATGCTTCCAGGCCGGCGATGGTATTGAGCGATTGGCCGACGCGTGCGCCCTTTGGGCCACCGCTAGCGCCGGTGAGCACCAGGCGCCCCTCGGTGTCGACAAAGTATACGCTGCGGTTGTAGCGCTGCTGGTAGGTGTCGATCAGTTTAATCACGGTGTCCACGGTCAGACCGACACCGGTTACACCGATGAACCGCTGCTGGTAGTCGAACACCTTGTAGTTGATAAATACGGTCAGGCGGTCGTCGTTGGCCATGTCGACATCGACATTGATCTCGTAGGGCTCCTGCATATCGCGTATGCGGAAATACCAGTCATCGCGTGGGTTATCTTTACTGACCTGTTTGAGCACGCCCTGTGCTTGGTAGTAGGTATGGGTTTTTGCCGAGACGAAGAAACTGGTGACCGTGGCGTAATGCTCCTGCACTTCACGCAGGTAGCGGGTGATCTGCTCCGTATCTTGCTCGCCGCCGATAGCCCAGTCGCGCATGAAGGTATCGCGGGACATCATCGAGGAAATCAGGATGGGGCGAACCAGATCCTTCTGGATTTCTGAGTAGACATTATCCGAGGTCAGTGGCAGCTCGGTGTTGATGATCCCGGAGCGGATTTGGTCGAGTGCCGTGTAATAACTGACCAGGGAGGTAGCGAAGAAACCACTGCCAAGCAGAACCAGCAGCAGTGCTATCAAAGGCCATTGTCGGCTCAGTGGGGATCGATGAGGCATGGGGGACTCTGCTGGTTAAAAACAGCTTTATTGTAGCCCTGAGCCTGCTGTGGTGCTGCTTATACATAAACAGTTAGCCGACTGGCGTCCGGTGTCACGTTTAATGGCGTTGTCGATTATTGGGCTGCCAGTTGCGTCTGTGAAGCGGTACATGGAGCTGTGTCAGTTATCCGTAGTGAGCACCTATGAACACTTGAGTCGACGTTGAAATGATTTGTCATCAAATCTGCCACCCCTCATCAGCGCACTGAAGTGCTTGCACCACTGTCTGACATGTTGGGAGTCATCCCTGGTAGCGACATTGGTCGCTGTCGTACCTGCGGTCGAAGGAGGCCGCCATGTCATATAAATCCGTACTCTTGGCGTTGTTATTAGTTTCTTTAAGCGGCTGTGCAGTTTACGGCGGCGGGAGTGGTTATGGTCATCGCGGCTATGACCGAGGGCACGCAAATACCTATTATCACGTGCAGCGTTATCCGGTTTATGTGATGCCGCATCCGCGCTACAAGGCCTACCACCATGATAGGCGGCGTTACGATGACCACCGTCACCCACCGCGTTACTACGTACCGGCGCCGCAGCCGCGCCATTACCAAACGCACAAATATCAGAAGCGCCATGATTACCCTGCGGTGCAACCGCATGCTGGCTGGGATGACCGCCGTGATCGCGACTATTCACGCGGCCACCAACAGTCACGTCAACACCGCCACGATGCGCCGCGCAGGGATGATCGGCGTGGCTGGGAGCGCCAACGAAACTGATCGCGATGTGCTTGCCTATGGCATCAGTTCGTTTGATCAATCAGGCAAACGACAAGCGTTTGTAGGGTGAAACCCTACCGCGTGCTTTTAATCGCATCGTTCTGGCGTTGGTCGTCGAGGGTGCGCAGGCTTAAGAAGAGAGGCGTTTACTGCGCGTCATGGCTATCAATGAGCGCAGTGACGGCTATTTTATGAGGTGAAGCCTTAGCGCAGAAAGTATGCCTTTGCAGCAACTGACTTACCTGCGAGCTTTTTAGCTCGACGCACTGTGGGTCAGATCAGCTTCGATTCGTCGTCATTTATCAGTCGATGCAAGCCACCCAGAGCATCCCGCGCCTTGCTACGGCCGACCAACTTGCCCTGCGCCGCTTCCGGCAGATCCGTGATACGCACCACTCCCTTGCGAATCAGCACGGTGATCAAATCTTCCAGCACCCTGATCATGTCCAGGTCGCTCTGCTTGAGCTGCAGTAGGCTGCTCTCTACGCTCTGGTTGGCATACCAAGCTTCAGCTTCCTCGCTGTCAGCCAGTAGCTCGCCATCCATGCCTTCGAAAGGTGCTGCTTCGACCTGCTGCAAATTGCCCCAAGCATCGCGCTTTATATACAACATCGACCGCTCCTTGCCTTAGTTGCCGGAATGAATAAATAACCCCGCGTCTTTATGGTAGCGGGGTTATGGTCATCAGCTATTGCTGACGCTGATCTGGCCAGTCCTTGTTTATGGAAAAAAGCAGCATCAAGTGCCAATCCATGCCGCCAGCAGCCAGCCGTAATGGCTGTCTGATAGGGCGTTGATGCAAGGCAATGAGCTGTTTGGTGGTGGCTATATGCTGGCTCTATAGGTCGTCGAGGAGCCCTGGGAATGCCATACATCATTAATGACCACCAGCAATTGTTCGACTACCCGCAGCAGCGTACAGAAGCCCCGCGCCGGCATCGGCGCCTACGTGAGCTGTTGGTCAGTCAGGGGCATATCAGTGCGGCACAGCTGCAAGGTGCGTTGAACCATCAGGAGCAGGACAGTCATACCGGGTGCCTGGGGCAGATATTGCTCAAACAAGAGTTGGTCGATCGATACAGCCTTGCCTGTGCGCTGGTTGAGCAATTGGATATTGCCTAGGTCAGTGTGGCGTGTTTATTGCTGTAACCTGCTTATGGAAGAAATAATGTCGGTTGATTGACAGATGCGCACGCTCGGAGCCAAGTGATCCTGATGAGTGTGTGGAGTAGAAAGTGCGGAACCAGGAAGGAATTAGCGATGAAAGCAGTCATTCTTGCCGGTGGTCTCGGAACTCGCATCAGCGAAGAGTCTCATCTTAGGCCCAAACCGATGATCGAAATCGGCGGTAAGCCCATCCTCTGGCACATCATGAAGCAATATTCGGTCCATGGTATCCATGATTTTGTTATCTGCCTGGGCTATAAGGGCTATGCGATCAAGGATTTCTTCGCCAACTACTTTTTGCATACCTCCGATGTCACCTTCGACATGCGCATCAACGAGATGGAGGTGCACCAGAACTACAGCGAGCCGTGGCGCGTGACCCTTGTGGATACCGGTGAAGACACTATGACCGGTGGCCGTCTAAAGAGCGCCGAGCGCTATTTGGATGCCGATGAAGAATTTTGCTTTACTTATGGCGACGGGGTTTCCGACTTGGATATTAGTGCTCTGGTGGCCTTCCATAAGACCCACGGCAAATACGCCACAGTCACTGCAGTGCAACCGCCAGGTCGTTATGGTGCGCTGGAGCGGATCGGTAATCAGGTCAGTGGTTTTATCGAGAAACCACGCGGCGATGGTGGCTGGATTAATGGTGGGTTCTTCGTTCTCTCGCCTAAGGTGTTGACTTATATCGCTAGCGCAGAAACTTCATGGGAAGCTGGCCCCCTTACTCAGTTGGCTGATGATGGCCAATTGATGGCGTTTCAACACCAAGGGTTCTGGCACCCCATGGATACCCTCCGCGACAAGAATTACTTGGAACAGTTGTGGCTAAGTGGGGAGGCCCCTTGGAAACAGTGGAACTGACTCCGACGTTCTGGCGCGGCAAGCGTGTATTGCTCACTGGGCATACAGGCTTCAAGGGTGGTTGGTTGTCACTCTGGCTACAAAGCTGGGGCGCGCAGGTCAGCGGTTTCTCCCTTGAGCCTTTCAACTCGCCCAACTTGTTCGAACTGGCGCGGGTGGATGAAGGCATCGATAGCTATATCGGTGATTTACGCGACTTGGCTACCTTGCAGCGAGTGATGAATACGGTAAAGCCGGAAATCGTCCTGCACCTGGCCGCCCAGCCGCTGGTTCGTGAGGGTTATCGGGATCCATTGGGAACCTATGCCAGTAATGTCATGGGTACGCTTCATCTGCTTGAGGCCATGCGCCAGGCGGGCGGCATAAAGGCGTGCGTGGTGGTCACCACTGACAAGGTCTACGCCAACAATGAATGGGCGTGGCCTTATCGCGAGAATGAAGCGCTCGGTGGTCATGACCCCTATAGCAGCAGCAAGGCCTGCTGTGAGCTAGTTGTGCAGTCATTCGCTTCCTCTTATTTTCCTGCTGCGCGTTATGCCGAGCACGGGTTGGCCATTGCCACCGCCCGCGCTGGCAATGTGCTGGGCGGCGGCGACTTTGCTCCCGACCGTCTGGTGCCCGATATTCTGGCGGCGTGGACGCGTGGTGAGCCGGTGACCCTGCGTTACCCGCAGGCCGTGCGCCCCTGGCAGCATGCCTTGGAGCCGCTGGCGGGTTACCTGCAGTTGTCCCAGGGCTTATACGAGCAGGGCTGTGCTTTTGCCGGGGCTTGGAATTTCGGCCCTAGCGATAGCGATATGTGTACGGTCGGCGGGGTGGTTGAGCGCCTGGCGCAGCGTTGGCCGCGAGCACCTGGTCTGCTGATCGAACCCAGCGAATTGCATGAGGCGGGCCTGTTGCGGCTGGACAGCAGTCGCGCTAGTCAACTGCTTGGTTGGACGCCACGTTGGTCGCTGGATAGCTGCCTGCAACAGACCTTGGAGTGGCATCAGGCCTGGCAGCGTGGTGAGGATATGCGCGCGCTGACCCTGGTGCAGTTAGCCGCCTACAGGGGGCCGTATGAGTGAGTTGAGCCTTCTGGAACTGCCGCTCGCGGGTCTATTCAGCCTGCAGCACAAGGTGCATGAGGATGAGCGCGGTCGTTTTGCTCGGCTGTTCTGTCAGGGCAGTCTGGCCGCATTCGGACAGTTATTACAGATTCGTCAGATCAACCATTCACGTACCGTCCAGCGTGGCAGCGTGCGTGGCCTGCATTTTCAGTATCCACCGCATGCCGAGACCAAGCTGATTACCTGCCTGCGTGGCGCAGTGTGGGATATCGCGGTGGATTTACGGTGTGGCTCCGCGACCTTTATGCACTGGCACGCTGAACGCCTGGAAGCCGGAGATGGCCGCAGTTTGTTACTGCCACCCGGCTTTGCCCATGGCTTTCAGGCGCTGAGTGACGATGCCGAGTTGCTCTACCTGCACAGCGCAGATTACAGCCACGAATATGAGGGAGGTTTGTCGCCCAGTGATGCGCGCTTGGCGATCGCTTGGCCATTGCCTGTCAGTAATCTCTCCGCACGGGACGTCGCGCATCCTCCGTTGGCCAATAATTTTCAGGGAGTAGAGTTATGAACTGCCGAGGCTGTGGTGCCGATCTGCATGTGCTTCTGATTGATCTGGGTACTGCACCGCCTTCCAATGCCTACCTGCGCGCCGATCAGCTTGATCAGGCTGAGCAATGGGTGCCGCTGCGGGTGCAGGTGTGCGAAAGCTGCTGGCTGGTACAAACCGAGGATTACCGTGCGGCCGATAGCCTCTTCGATGCCGACTATGCGTACTTCAGCTCCTACTCCAGCAGCTGGCTGGAGCACTCTCAGCGCTATGTCGCACAAATGGTCGAGCGCTTTGGCTTGAATGCACAGAGCCTGGTGGTGGAAATCGCCGCCAATGACGGTTACCTGCTGCAGTATGTGGCGCAGCGCGGTATTCCATGTCTGGGTGTCGAGCCCACAGCTAGCACCGCGCGTGCAGCTCGGGAAAAGGGTTTGCAGATTCGCGAGCTGTTTTTTGGCGAGGATACGGCTGCTGTCCTAGCTGCTGAGGGCTGGAGTGCGGATCTGATGGTAGCCAACAACGTACTGGCCCATGTGCCGGACATCAATGATTTCCTCAAGGGTTTCGCCACGCTGTTAAAACCGACTGGTGTGGTCACCTTCGAGTTCCCTCATCTGATCCAGCTGATGGCTGAGCAGCAGTTCGACACCCTGTACCACGAACATTATTCCTACCTGTCACTGACGGCTGTGCAGAGTCTGTGCGCGCACAATGGCCTGCATATCTTCGATGTAGAAGAGCTGCCGACCCATGGCGGTTCGCTGCGGGTGTTCGTGCAGCTGGCTTCGGGCGAGCGTCCTGTGGCTGCGGCGGTCGGTGCACTGCTGGCGGGCGAAGAGGCTAGCGGGGTGAGGACTATCGGCTTCTACGCCAGCCTGGCCCCGGCGGCCGAGCGCATCAAACATGAGCTGTTGCGGTTTCTACTGCAAGCCAAGGCGGAGGGCAAGCGTGTGGTCGGTTATGGTGCCGCTGCGAAAGGCAATACCTTGCTCAACTATGCAGGGGTCAAACCGGATCTGCTGACCTGGGTGGCTGATGCTAATCCGCACAAACAAGGTAGGTACCTGCCGGGCAGTCGTATTCCGGTGGTCAAGCCCGAACAGATCATGGCGGAGAAACCGGACTATGTGTTGGTGTTGCCGTGGAATCTTTTGCAGGAAGTTAGCGAGCAGCAGGCGCAGGTTCCTCAGTGGGGCGGGCGTTTCGTTATCGTTGTGCCTGAGTTGGTGATGCTGTGAAAGGCTTGAAGGTCCTGGTCAGCGGAGCGACTGGCTTTGTCGGCCGTCACCTAGTCACTGTTTTACTGACGCGTGGCTGCCAAGTACGCGCAGTGGCGCGCAATGCCGAAGTCGCTCGCAGCATGCCCTGGATTAATGCCGTGGAGTTCGTCGCAACGGATATTTACGCCGCTGAACTGGACGTCGGTGCTCTCACCGATGGCATTGATGTATTGGCCCATCTGGCCTGGCCGGGCTTGCCAAATTATCAGGCACTGTTTCACTTCGAGAACAATCTGTTTGCCGATTACGCGTTCATCAGCCGCGTGGTGCAGGCGGGAGTGCGGCAGGTGTTGGTAACAGGCACCTGTTTTGAATATGGCATGCAGAGCGGGCCTCTTAGTGAAGACACATTGCCGCTGCCCAGCTGCCCCTACGGCCTGGCGAAGAACACCTTGCGCCTGTTTCTAGAGGCGTTGCAGCACGAGCGGCCGTTCACATTGCAATGGGCTCGCCTCTTCTATCTATATGGAGTCGGGCAGAACCCCAACAGCTTGCTGGCCAGTTTGGATCGAGCCATCGAAGCGGGTGAAGAGCAGTTCAATATGTCGGCGGGTGAGCAGCTGCGCGACTATTTGGCTGTCGAAACGGCGGCCGCTTATCTCGCCGACGTGCTTCAGCGCCGCAATTTTTCCGGGGTGGTCAATTGTTCCAGTGGTCGGCCCATATCGGTCAGGGCGCTGGTCGAGCAGCGGCTGCGTGAGCGCGGCTCGTCGATCCGCCTGAATTTGGGTCATTACGCCTATCCTGCCTATGAATCGATGGCGTTCTGGGGCGTGGCTAAGCGTCTGCAGCAACTGGTGGGTGGTGACTATGGTGCGTGAGTTGTATCGGGTTTCCAATCTTCCTATTTTGCAGAATCGCACCTTCGCCGATGCTGCTACAGCTAGAGCATCGGCCTGCGCTGATATGGTTTTGGTGCAGGATGAGGTAAGTGGGCTGATCTTCAATCAGGCCTTCGATGCTGACAAATTGAATTACGATAGTGATTATCAGAACGAGCAGGCACATTCGGCCGAGTTCAAGAAGCATCTAGATGATGTAGAAAGGATCATGGCCCGGCACTTCAAGGGGCAGAGTCTGGTTGAAGTTGGCTGTGGTAAAGGCTACTTCCTAGAAATGCTGCGCGGCTTGGGTTATGCGATCACCGGTATCGACCCCGCTTACGAAGGTGACAACGCAGACGTGATACAGGCACCGTTCACCCGTGGCTTAGGTCTGGTGGCTGATGCGGTTGTGCTGCGCCATGTATTGGAGCACGTAGCGGACCCCGTTGTGTTTCTGTCCGAAATCGCGGCAGCCAATCAGGGAGGACAGATTTATATAGAGGTTCCATGTTTCGACTGGATTCTCGAGCACAGGGCTTGGTTCGATGTGTTCTATGAGCATGTGAATTACTTTCGCCTCGACGATTTACGTCGGCTGTTCGCCACGGTGCATGAGGTTGGGCATTTGTTCGGCGATCAATATCTGTACATAGTCGCCGACCTCGCCAGTTTACAGTTGGCACCGTCCAGTCCGGTGCTGCGTCTGGAGATGCCAGCGAATTTCATGGGCAGCATCGAACATGTCGTGCAGATCATTCAAGCATCCCCCGAGCAGGGTTCCGGAATATGGGGGGCGTCTTCCAAAGGGGTGATCTATTCGTTGTTCCTGCAGCGCGCGGGGGTGGCGGTCGATCAGATTGTCGATATCAACCCGGCCAAGCAGGGGCGTTATCTACCACTGAGCGGGTTGCGCGTGTCGTCCCCACAAGAGGCCCTCGATGCCTTGCCCGAAGGTGCCAATCTGTTTGTGATGAATTCCAATTACCTTGAAGAAATCAAGCGGATGACTGGTGGGCGCTATGTATATCACTCCATAGACAGTGCATCTTTCCAATAATTTTCAGTGAGACTGGATTATGACTGATAAGAACATACATCAAGCGTTCGAAGCCGAATGTCGGATAGAAGTCGCCACTCAGGGGCAGGACGAAAAACTCAAGGGGCTGGCCCGCGACTTTTTCAATGAGTCAGCCAAGCACAGGTACAGTTACCACTTCTCATGGATGGGTCGGCCGATTATTCAGCTGCCTCAGGACATGATAGCAATGCAGGAAATCATCTGGCAGGTCAAACCCGACTTGGTGATTGAGTGCGGTATTGCCCATGGCGGTTCAATCATCTATTACGCCTCGTTACTGGAACTGCAAGGCCATGGAGAAGTGCTGGGTATTGACCGTGATATCCGCCCGCACAACCGTGAAGCCATCGAAGGTCACCCGATGAGTAAACGCATCAGCATGATTGAAGGGTCCAGTATTGATTTGCCTGTGGTCGAGCAGGTTCGCGTGGCGGCCGCCGGCAAGAAGGTTCTCTTGGTGCTTGATTCCAACCACACTCATGAGCATGTACTCGAAGAGTTGCGCCTATATGCACCGCTGGTCTCGGTCGACAGCTACTGCATAGTAATGGATACCGTGGTTGAAGATATGCCGGCGTCTTTCTTTCCGGATCGTCCCTGGGGGGTCGGTAATAATCCAAAGACTGCGGTAAATGCCTACCTTAAAGAAAGCGATAGCTTTGTAATTGATTACACGGTGCATGATAAAATTATGATTACTGTTGCTCCTGGTGGTTATCTGAAAAGAGTAAAGTGATCAATTTTTATCTGGGAGTTGGAGTGGTTTGGCTTAATTCTTGGCTGGCTCCATGATCCATAATTTATTATTTTTATACTGTTTTTGGGGTGTTGCGTGAGAAATAATCTTACTCTTGTAGTATTGACTCATGAGCGCTTGGATTTTCTAGTTAGAGCGCTTTCCTACTATGATTCGTTCGGGTGTAGCGTTCTGGTGCTTGACTCTTCAAAAGAATCATCTTTCGATGTTGGAAGTGGCTATGCGAGTGTCGATTACAGGCATTTTCCGGATGTTTCATTTTTAGATAAAATCAAAAAAGGAGTGTTGCTTGTTGATACGCCTTTGATGGTTTTTCTGAGCGATGATGATTTCGTTATACTTTCAGGGTTGGAAGCTTCAGTCAGGTTCTTGATCGAATCGCCAGGCTATGTTCTGTGCTGTGGTTATAGTTTGATGTACTTGCCAGATGCTGAGCGCGTACATTATTTCTACAGAGATAAGAAAGTGCGTGAGGATTACTCGTCCCTTAACCCCCGCGAGCGCTTAGCCGCGTATATGGATGAGTATATTCCACCCTTTTATGCGGTGACGCGTACCGAGGCCGTCAAAGCGTGGTACTCCTTGATTCCCGATGGCATGGGGTATGAGTATCAGGAGGTCGGTCATGCCTGTTATATGCTCTATGCAGGCAAGGTTCGGATACTTCCGGTGCCTTATGTAATTAGAGAAAGCAATTATATAGAGTCTGACCACGGTACGGATATGTACCGCGCCCTTGTCAGCAGCGAACAAAAATTTGTCAGTATGCGCATGGATTTTATAAGATTTGCTGCTGAATTTATGGTGAGCATTGACGGTGAGACCGTTTTATCGACACGGCGATTTGTCGAAGACTGTTTGCGAATCTCAGCCAATTGCTTGGCGACTGGGCGCTCATTGACTCTGCAAGAAATTTTTTCCTCCGACTGGCCGGCTCTGGCAGAGCAGCCTGTTTGGACATTCAAGCCTACTCAGTATGTAGAGATGCCTTTTTATAATCGTGAGTTTTTTACAGCACTGGAAGGTATCGATTTCCTGATCAGAGCCACTCCGATAGGAAAGTTGCAAAAGCAGCAGTTGCTGCCGGTTCTCTCCGAAGTGAATGCTGCCTTGGCCGAGATTGATGCCAGTGCTGGGGCTGTACCTTGGCGGGAGCATCTCAGTAAACTTGATTCAATATTTCGCAAGTATCCATTTCATGCAGGTGTTGCAGCTAGGTTGAGAGATATTCTAGCTACAGAGGAGAGCGATCACCCGCAACTGAGTGTTTACGAACGCTGGGTTTCTCGTATAGAACATGCGGGTCGATTGGCCACGTGGCCAGAACCGGTTGTCACAAAGTATGTTCCGCCTTTGCAGCGAATAAGTACCAGTGCATCTGCAAATATGATGGATTGGTTGAGCACTCGTGTGCCGTCTCGTATACAGCGGGAGTATATCGATGTTCATTTGAAAAATAACCGGGGTGGTCAAGAGTTTATTATTCTACTGCGCAATCTTGATGGGGATGCTGAGAAGCTGAGGGTCACCCTTGAAAGCCTTGTGCGTGATGATGGTCTATTGATCAATATAAAAGTATTTGTTTTTGTGCCGCTGGCTAGCAAGAGTGGTTGCCGTGCCCTGAGCGATGAGCGTGTAAGCTTTCTTGAGGTTGATGAGCGTCAATTAGTAGCTGTTCTGAATGATGTGGTTTTGCAAAGCTCCGGCGATTGGCTAATGCTGGTTGAGGCCGGTGAAGAGTTTACCCGTAATGGCTTATTAATGCTTGCGCTGGAATTGTTAAGTGCCGGTGACTGTCGGGCCATATCGGGAGACGAATTGCTGCGATTGCCTGGTGGTGAGTTGGGCGGTGCATTCCGCCCGAGCTTTAATCTTGACTATTTACTTAGCTTTCCCGCTGGAGCTGCGCGCCACTGGTTGTATCGTCGGGATGTATTTAATGCGCTGGGCGGCTTCAATTCAGGGTTTATTGATGCGTTGGAGTTAGATTTGCTACTGCGCTTGATCGAACAAGGAGGCTTGAATGGCCTGGCTCATGTCAGTGAAGCATTACTGATTACTGACGCCCCGGCTCTGGAGAATATTGCGGATGAGCAAAAAGCCATTTTGTCCAGTGTGCAGCGCCGCGGTTACCCGCACGCCAGTATTAGCGCAGAGAGACCAGGCCGTTACCATGTCAAGTATGGTCATGTTGATCAGCCTTTGGTTTCGATTTTGGTTGCTACTGGGGGCAATTTGCCAAAGTTGCAGCGTTGCGTGGAAAGTCTGCTGGAAACTACGGATTACCAGCACTACGAACTATTGCTGATTGAAAACCAGCCCGACGTTGAGCCTGTACGCGAGTGGCTTGCTGCACTTGACGGACTGAGTGAAGCGCGGATTCGCGTTGTTCGGCCAACTGCCATTTTGACCTTGCCCGGATTATTCAACCATGCTTCTGTTCAGGCGCAGGGAGACTACCTACTGTTACTTGCGGCGGATACTGCAATTATCAGCAGAGTATGGCTGGATGAGCTGCTCAATCATGCTTTGCGACCTGAGGTGGGAGTAGTTGGGGGCAAACTATTATCCCCTGACGGAAAGATAGCTCAGGCAGGGTTGGTATTAGGGCTAGAGGGGCCAGTAGGTAGTCCGTTCCTGGGGGATGTCTTGGATGCCTCAGGCTATATGCAGCGACTACAAGTGGATCAGAATTACAGCGCTGTCAGTCTGGATTGTTTGATGATTTCCCGTCAATTGCTTACAGAGGTGGGCGGGCTGGATGAGGGCAATCTTTCGGAGCGTTATGCGGGGGCAGACCTTTGTCTTAAAGCTCGAGGGGTGGGCTACCTGACTGTATGGTCGCCTGAGGTGCAGTTGATGCTTGACCGGGGAGGGCCGCCAGCAGCGACTGTGCAGGAGCAGGACGCGATGTATGCCAAATGGCTGCCTCAATTAGCTAGAGACCCGGCCTATAACTCTAATTTCTCTCTGGCCCTGCCCGGTGGATTCAAGTTGGCGGATAGTCAGATTTCCTGGCGACCGCTGGACTCCTGGCGGCCTTTGCCTGTGGTATTGGCGCACCCGGCCGACCTTACCGGATGTGGCCAGTACCGAGTCATTCAGCCATTCAGCGCTTTGCGTGACGCGGGGATTGTCGATGGTGCGTTGTCTGTGGGGTTGATGCATGTGACCGATCTGGAGCGTTTCGATCCGGATGTTGTGTTGTTACAGCGCCAGATAGGCGATGATCGACTGGATGCCATGCGCCGCATGCAGGCTTTCTCGCGGGCGTTCAAAGTCTATGAGCTGGATGACTACTTGCCCAATCTGCCGATGAAGAGCGTGCACCGGCAACACATGCCCAAGGACATTCTCAAATCGTTACGTCGTGGGCTTTCATATGTGGATCGCTTCGTGGTGTCCACCGAAGGGATGGCGGAGGCATTCAAGGATTTGCATCCCGATATCCGGGTAATGAAAAACCGTCTTGATCCTCGTTGGTGGGGCAATTTGCCTAGAAGCCAGCGACGGTTGGCGAGCAAGCCTCGAGTCGGCTGGGCCGGAGGGGCGAGCCATACCGGTGACCTGGAAATGATCACTGATGTGGTCAAGGAGCTGGCTAACGAAGTGGAGTGGGTATTCTTTGGCATGTGCCCGGACAAGCTGAGGCCCTATGTCCATGAGTTTCATGGCGGTGTTCCCATTGAGCAGTACCCGGCCGCATTGGCCAGACTGAACCTAGATCTCGCCTTGGCTCCCGTTGAGCAGAACCTGTTCAACGAATGTAAGAGCAATCTGCGTTTGCTTGAATATGGAGTTTGCGGTTTTCCGGTAATCTGCAGCGATATTCGTTGCTATGAGGGTTACTTGCCGGCAACGCGAGTCAAGAACCGCTTCAAGGATTGGGTGGAGGCGATTCGCATGCACCTGTCCGATCTCGATGCAGCCGCGAGAATGGGCGATGAACTGCAGGCGGTAGTTCGGCGAGACTGGATGCTGGAGGGCGATAGCCTGGAGGCCTGGCGCAAGGCCTGGTTGCCTGACTGATGCAATTTGTATCGACTGGACTATGCCGTACGGTGGTGTGATTAAGCTTGCGCCGCGCTTGTAAAAAAAAAGATGTGCTCGCTAAAGCTTCCAGCGGTAGCGCCGATACAAGGATCGAATGCGAACTTTATGGGTGCCTGGGTAATGCCTCTCCCAAAGTCGCACACTCAGGCAAGCAAGCTAAGTCCGATGGAGGACAAACATCATGGCTTTGACAGTCAACACCAACATTGCGTCTCTTAACACTCAGCGTAATCTGACCAACTCGTCCAAAGCGCTAGATGTTTCCCTGCAGCGCCTGTCCACAGGTTCGCGGATAAACAGCGCCAAGGACGATGCCGCCGGCTTGCAAATTGCAAACCGTCTGACCAGCCAGATCAATGGTCTGAACGTCGCAGTGAAGAACTCCAATGATGGCATCTCTATGGCGCAGACCGCGGAAGGTGCTCTGCAGCAGTCCACTAATATCCTGCAACGGATGCGCGATCTGTCATTGCAATCAGCCAATGGTTCCAACAGCACCGAGGAGCGTAAAGCCCTTAATTCTGAAGTGAGCGAACTGAAAAAAGAGCTGAACCGTATTTCCAATACCACTAGCTTTGGTGGTAAAAAACTGTTGGATGGCAGTTTCGAAACTACTACCTTTCAGGTAGGTAGTGCTGCCAACGAGACCATAAGCGTTAAGATTGAGGAAATGAGCACTAAGGGCTTGCAGGGGGAAGTGTTCTCCGGCTCCATGGCATCTGCAACAGCATCTGCAACAGCATCAGGCACATTAACAGTATCAGGCAGCATCAAAAATGCTGATGGCGTAACCTCTACTTACTCGATCACCACCGATGTCAAAGGCGATGAGAGTGCTAAAGAGTTGACTGAAAAACTGGCAACGGCTATCAATGATGCAAATATTGGTGTTGGTGCCTTTATTGCCTCAGGCGGTAATATCGAACTGTTTAGTGCTCTGGGATCTGGTGCCAGCGGCAGTGCTGGGCAGTTGGTTTCCCTAAATGTAACCGGGACTGCTGCCGGAGGGTTGCCTGCCAGCGGTGCCTTGAGCGCTGTGGCGTCGGGTGACTCCACTGTCGCTAAAGTTGATATCAGCGACGTGCCTGGTTCGCAAAAAGCTGTGATTGTTATCGATCAGGCGATCCAGGCCATCGACGCACAGCGTGCCGACCTGGGTGCGGTTCAGAACCGCTTCGAAAACACCATTTCTAACCTGCAAAATATCGGTGAGAACGTATCGGCTGCCCGAGGTCGTATCCAGGATACTGACTTCGCCGCAGAAACGGCTAACCTTACTAAGAACCAGATCCTGCAACAGGCGGGTACTGCGATTCTGGCACAGGCCAACCAGTTGCCGCAGGCAGTGCTTAGCCTGCTGGGCTAAGTTAGGGGCAGCGCTAATGGGGGGATGGGGTGGCCCATCCTCCCATTACCTCATTGTGAGGAATAAAGTATGGACATTGTTTCGATACGCGATTCGTCAAGAGCAGGCTTTTCCTCTGCAGACACGGCCAGGGCCAAACCGGCCGAAGTCGCTCCGGCGGATAAAGAGTCCTCTAGCGTGCTTGCAGCAGCCAAGCAGGCCAGCGAGGGCAAGGTTGCAGAGAAACCTGCGACCCGTGCCGAACTGGAAAAGGCTATGAACAATATCCAGGAGTTTGTGCAGTCCGTGCGCCGCGACATTAACTTTTCGCTGGATGATGGTAACGGTCGTGTGGTGGTCAAGGTGACCGACGCAAACTCCGGCGACGTCATTCGTCAGATTCCCTCCGAGGAAGCACTCAAGCTCGCCGAGAACCTGTCCGAAGTTCGCAGTCTGCTGTTCCAGGCGGAAGCGTAAACTGCTGGCATGAAACTTGTTTACCACTTTGGTAACAGGAATAGGGTGTCAACCCTTTGGCGAGGCTAAGAATATGGCAGGTATTACAGGTATTGGTTCCGGCATCGACATCGATGCCATCGTCAAAGCCAGTGTTGCAGCTGAGCGGGCACCCAAGGATGCTCAGTTAAGTCGTCTGGAAAAAACCACCACCACCAGACTGACCGCGCTGGGAACTTTGCGCGGTGCCTTGAGTGAGTTTCAGACCGCACTCAAGACACTCCAGGCCCCAAGCCTGTTCGATGAGCGCAAGGCGACATCGTCCGATACTGCCCGGCTTAGCGCGACTGCATCGAACACCGCCCTGGCCGGCACCTACTCCGTCGAAGTCATGCAGTTGGCAAGCGCCAGCAAGATTGCCTCGGGCTCTGTACCCGGCGATTCTACTTCCACCTTTGCCAGTGGCGGCAAGCTAACTATTTCCCTAGGCAGTGAGGATTTCGATGTAGATGTCGCGGAAGGCGCAAGCCTTAAGGATGTGCGCGATGCGATCAATACCAAGCTCAAGGAGCAGGGTATCAGTGCCAATATTGTCACTGACCCCGCGGGCAATACCTCGCGTCTGGTGCTTTCCTCGGACAAAAGCGGCGCTGGCAACGATCTGGCTCTGGGTGCCACCGGTGCCGATCTGCAGGCGTTAGTGACGGGCATGCCCGCGGCGCTTAGCGAGGCGAAAAACGCACAATTCAAGATCGACGGCCTGACGCTGGAAAGTGCAAGCAACTCGGTGACCGAGGTTATCGAGGGCGTCTCTTTCAATCTGCTCAAAGCCGAGGAGGAGAAAAGCTTTACCCTGACAGTCGGTGAAAACACCACGGCCGTAAAAGATAGCCTCAAGAAATTCGTCGACGCTTACAACAAGTTGATTTCGACTACATCCAGCTTGACCAGTGTGGTCAAGGTCGGTGAGAGCAGTGAGTTGCTCACCGGCGGGTTGGTAGGTGATGCGACCATTCGTAACCTGCTTAGCGGGGTACGTACGGAGCTGACATCCAGTACTTCCGGCGGCCAGATAGGCTCGTTAGCTGAGCTGGGCATCACCACACAGAAAGACGGTAAGCTGACAATCGACGACAGCAAGCTCAATACCGCCCTGACGGAAAACTACGACGCTGTCGGGGCCTTAATTACCGGTGAAAATGGTCTGATGAGCCGTCTCAATGCTCGTGCCGATGGTTATAACAAGACCGGCGGCGTTCTGGAGCAGCGTATCAGCGGCTTGCAAAGAACCAGTGAAGGCATCAAGGAGCAGAAACTGGATCTGGAGGCACGTGTAGCCTCCATTCAGGCCCGTCTGTACTCCCAATACAATGCAATGGACAGCCTCGTGGGTCAGCTGAGTCGCACCAGTGACTGGTTGGCTGGTGCGTTGTCCAGCCTGCCCGGCGTAACTAGTAAGGATTAATAATTTATGGCCAAACCAATCGATACCTACAAGAAAGTCAAAACCAGCCAAGAGGTTTCTCAATACAGCGCGGTATCCCTGTTGCTGGATGGCGCAATCGAGCGCGTATTACTTGCGCGTAAGGCGCAAATTGAAGGGAATGTTGAAGTTCGCGGCTTGGCCGTTGGTGGCACCCTCACCATTCTGGGCGTTCTGCAGGCGAGCCTGGATAAGCAACTCGGTGGTGAAATCGCTGAGAATCTGGATGCGCTGTACGACTATATGACGCGTCGCCTGGCCGGTGTTGCCATTGAACCGGAGGCGAAAAACCTAGCTGAGGTCGAGTCGCTGCTACTGCAAATCAGGGATGCCTGGCTCGCCATTGGCCAGGAAGTAGAGCCTTCCGTCGGTTAAAGTCGCTAAAGTTCTCGCACGGTTCGCCGATACAAGAAGTATCCGCACTATAAAGAAAAGCGAGAGTTAACGATGAATGCGATGGCCGCCCTCAAGCAATACCAAGCTGTTAATACCCATGTTCAGGCCGTGGATGCCAGCCCCCATCGTCTGATCCAGATGCTGATGGAAGGCGGTCTTACTCGCATCGCTGAGGCTCGTGGTGCCATGGAGCGTCAGCAGACGGCTATGAAGGGCGAGTTGATCGGCAAGGCCATCGGCATTATCGGTGGCCTGCGTGCGGGGCTGAATCTCGATGAGGGTGGCGAGTTGGCTGCCAACCTGAATAGTTTGTATGAATACATGGTCAATCGCTTGCTCGAAGCCAATGTGCGGAATGATATGGTGCCGCTGGACGAAGTGGCGAGCCTGTTGCGTAATGTGAAATCCGGCTGGGATGTCATTGGCCAATAATGATGTTTCAGGTCTGAGGAGTAGGTTCATGAGTTCATCCGTCCAGCGACTGCAAGAGACCGGCCGTGCCCTGCGTACGGCACTCGCTACACAGGACTGGGCCGCCATCGGTGAACTGGATTTGCAGTGCCGTCAGGCTGTTGACGAAGCGATGGTTGAGTCCGCCAGTGACGAAGCTACCCTGCGAGCCCGCATGCAGGAGTTGCTTGACCTGTACCGTGAGTTGGTCAGCGTGTGCCAAGCTGAACAACAGCGCTTGGCGCATGAGCTGGTTCACTTGAATCAGTCGCAGCAAGGCGCCAAGGTTTACCAGTTGTTTGGCTAGCCCTTCCCCCGAGCGCGCAAAAGCGCGCTTTCGTATAACCTCCTGCTTTATTCAATTTGATGCGTATGTTCCTTGATCTGGCTTCCTGCGCCGATTCAAGAAACCTGTTACACCACGCCATAAAATTGACATTGAACAAGAAATTGACTTAACTACTGGCCAGTTGCCGGCGCTGGGGCGAGTTGTATGTGGGCGGCGGGCGCGTTTTTCACTCCAGGATCAGAAAATTAATTATGTGGCGTGAAACCAAAATTCTCCTGATTGACGATAACAGTGAACGCCGCCGTGACTTGGCGGTGATCCTGAACTTTCTCGGTGAAGAGCATCTGGCCTGTGACAGCCTAAGCTGGCGCGACACAGTTGCGCAGTTGGAATCCAGCCGTGAGGTGCTCAGCGTGCTGTTGGGTAACGTTACGGCTAAAGGCGGCGTGCTGGGCATGCTTAAGCAATTGGCGGAGTGGGATGAATTCTTGCCGACCTTGCTCATTGACGAGCCTGTAGCCGCCGATTGGCCGGAAGAGCAGCGCCGCAGTGTGCTGGCCAGCCTGGAAATGCCCCTTAGCTACAACAAGTTGCTCGACTCGCTGCATCGCGCCCAGGTGTACCGCGAGATGTATGACCAAGCCCGTGAGCGTGGTCGTCAGCGCGAGACCAATCTATTCCGTAGCCTGGTTGGTACCAGCCGGGCCATTCAGCATGTGCGGCAGATGATGCAGCAGGTGGCTGACACTGAGGCCAGCGTGCTTATTCTGGGGGAGTCGGGCACGGGTAAGGAGGTGGTCGCGCGCAACCTGCACTACCACTCAAAGCGCCGTGAAGGTCCTTTTGTGCCAGTCAACTGTGGGGCAATCCCTGCTGAGTTGCTGGAGAGCGAGTTGTTTGGTCACGAGAAGGGCGCGTTTACCGGCGCAATTACCACCCGTGCAGGCCGTTTCGAGCTGGCCAGTGGCGGCACGCTGTTTCTTGATGAAATCGGCGATATGCCGTTACCCATGCAGGTGAAGCTGCTGCGCGTATTGCAGGAACGTACCTTTGAGCGGGTGGGCAGTAACAAAACCCAGAATGCCGATGTACGGATTATTGCCGCTACCCACAAGAACCTCGAGCAAATGATTGAGGGCGGCAGTTTCCGCGAAGACCTTTACTATCGCCTCAACGTATTCCCGATTGAGATGGCGCCGCTGCGTGAGCGCATTGAAGACATTCCGTTGCTGATGAATGAGCTCATCTCACGAATGGAGTTTGAGAAGCGCGGTTCTATCCGCTTTAACTCGGCCGCCATAATGTCGCTGTGTCAGCACGACTGGGCAGGTAACGTGCGTGAGTTGGCTAACCTGGTTGAGCGTATGGCGATCATGCATCCCTATGGTGTGGTCGGGGTTGGTGAGTTGCCGAAGAAGTTTCGCCATGTTGATGATGACGACGAGAACATGCTCGCCAGCTTGCGCGATGACATCGATGAGCGCGCCACGCTCATCGCAGGCTTGCCGGGTGTGGACTCGACGGCAATGCTGCCGCCGGAAGGCTTGGACCTTAAAGACTACTTGAGCAACCTCGAGCAGGGTCTGATTCAACAGGCCTTGGATGATGCCAATGGCGTGGTGGCGCGCGCTGCAGAGCGCTTGCGTATTCGCCGAACCACCCTCGTTGAGAAGATGCGTAAGTACGGCATGAGTCGACGTGATGATGAGGGTCAGGACGACTGAGGCCTTTCGCCTGCACTCGTCAGTGACTTGGCGTTTGCTCACCCAATAAAGCCGAAGGTTTGACACAATCTTCGGCTTTATTATTTATGCCATTGATTTTAAAGACTATTTTTTACGGCACGGGTATTGCTAACTCTCTTGCAACTGACTGTCTTATGACGGCTCGCCGCGCGAGAGAAAAGCATGAACCTGAACGCCCAACGCCCTGAATCGTCCGAAGCGCCTACCGTACCAGCGGAGCAAACCAATCGCGCCGGGCTCGAGCAGACGTTTGCTTTGTTTAACCAGATGTCGACCCAGCTCAGTGCTTCTTACAGCATGTTGGAGGCACGGGTTTCCGAGCTTAAAGGCCAACTGGCGTTGGTTAGTGCTCAACGCATGCAGGAGTTGGCCGAGAAAGAGCGTCTGGCCAATCGCCTGCAGAGTCTGCTGGATCTACTGCCAGGCGGTGTGATTGTGATCGATGGCCAGGGCGTGGTGCGCGAGGCCAATCCGGTGGCGCGCAATCTGCTGGATCGACCGTTGGTGGGTATGTTGTGGCGCGAAGTCATCGCCCGTAACTTTGCCCCGCGAGAAGACGACGGCCACGAAATTTCCCTCAAAGACGGTAGGCGGCTGTCGATTGCCACGCGCTCATTGCACGCTGAGCCGGGCCAGTTGGTATTGCTAACCGACCTGACAGAAACCCGACGTTTGCAGGATCAACTGTCTCGGCACGAGCGCTTGTCTGCCCTAGGGCGCATGGTGGCCTCGCTGGCGCATCAGATCCGTACGCCGCTTTCTGCTGCATTGCTCTATGCCAGTCACCTCACTGAACACGTGCTGCCAGTTGAGCAGCAGCAACGCTTTGCCGGGCGTCTCAAGGAGCGCTTGCACGAACTTGAGCATCAGGTGCGTGACATGCTGATCTTCGCCCGTGGCGAGCTACCGTTGCCGGATCGTCTTAGCCCGTCAGCGTTATTTGACGCCCTGCGCTCCGCTGCGGAGCCGCACGTGTTGGGCATGCAGGTGCGTTGGCAGTGCGACAGCCGTATAGGCGAGTTGCTATGTAATCGCGACACCTTGGTCGGCACGCTGCTCAACCTGATCGAAAACTCGATTCAGGCCGGCGGGCGCGAGGCACATTTGAAAATTCATCTGTACTCGCGTGGCGAAACCCTGCGGTTGTGCATCAGCGACAACGGCCCAGGCATCGACAGCGCGACGTTAGCGCGGCTGGGCGAACCCTTCTTTACCACCAAGACCACCGGTACCGGGCTTGGCCTGGCTGTGGTCAAGGCCGTGGCGCGTGCTCATCAAGGTGATGTGCAGTTGCGTTCGCGGCCGGGGCGCGGCACCTGCGCGATTATTACCTTGCCGCTACTGGGTGCTGGGCACCCTTTGATTCAGGAGTAAGCACCCATGGCGAGCAAAATTCTGTTGGTTGAGGACGACCGCGCCCTGCGCGAGGCACTGGCCGACACGTTAACGCTAGGTGGGCATGATTACCGCGCGGTTGATTGCGCCGAAAAAGCGCTGCTGGCTATTGCCGAGGAATCCTTTGGCTTGGTGGTTAGCGATGTGAACATGCCCGGCATGGATGGCCACCAGTTGCTGGCGCAGATTCGCCAGCGCCAGCCGCAACTGCCGGTGCTGTTGATGACGGCGTTCGGCGCGGTGGAGCGGGCCGTGGACGCCATGCGCCAAGGAGCTGTGGATTACCTGGTTAAACCTTTTGAACCCAAAGCTCTGCTGAGCGTGGTTGATCAGCATGCCTTGGGCCGCGTTAGCCCTGCTGAGCTCGATGGGCCGGTGGCCGTAGAGCCTGCCAGTGTGCAATTGTTGGCGCTGGCCACGCGGGTGGCGCAGAGTGATTCGACAGTGCTTATCACGGGCGAATCTGGAACCGGTAAAGAGGTGTTGGCGCGTTTTCTTCATCAGCAATCACCACGTGCCAGCCGGCCGTTTATCGCGATTAACTGCGCGGCGATACCCGACAATATGCTCGAAGCCACGCTATTTGGTCATGAAAAGGGCGCGTTCACCGGGGCGATTGCCAGTGCGCCGGGTAAGTTCGAGCTGGCCGAGGGCGGCACCATCCTGCTCGATGAAATCTCCGAAATGCCTCTGGGCTTGCAGGCCAAGTTATTGCGCGTGCTACAGGAGCGTGAGGTGGAGCGAGTGGGGGCGCGTAAGCCGATAACCCTGGATATTCGCGTACTGGCGACCAGTAACCGCGATTTAGCTGCAGAGGTCGCGGCGGGGCGCTTTCGTGAAGACTTGTTTTATCGTTTGTCGGTATTCCCACTGGCCTGGCGACCGCTGCGTGAGCGTCCGGCGGACATCGTACCGCTGGCCGAGCGTTTACTCGCCAAGTACGTGAAAAAAATGAATCACGCACCGATTCGTCTTTCCCCTCAAGCGCAGGCAAGTCTGACTGGCTACAGCTGGCCGGGTAACGTGCGTGAACTGGACAACGCCATTCAGCGTGCGCTGATCCTGCAGCAGGGCGGTTTGATCCAACCGCAGGACCTGTGTCTATCTGCGCCGATTGGCGCAGAACCGATGCCTGTTATGGCGCCGCAGTTACCAGTGGTCGCCAATGGTGCCGGGATGCCGCAGGGCGGGGCGATGGCAGACGCTGGTGCGTTGGGCGATGACCTGCGCCGGCATGAGTTTCAGATGATCATCGACACCCTGCGTGCCGAGCGTGGTCGGCGTAAAGAGGCGGCTGAACGCTTAGGCATCAGCCCGCGTACCCTGCGTTACAAGCTGGCGCAGATGCGTGACGCGGGCATGGATGTGGAAGGCTATCTGTTTGCCAGTTGAGGCTGGCTGCGCCTGGCGTGTCGCCTATCCCGCTCAAGGATCGCGCGGTGCTGAGCATCTAGAGCGGCAGGGTGGATGGCGTTTTTTCATCCACCGTAAAGTCGCTGTCGGTGGATGGGTAAAGCATCATCCCTCCGACGCCTGATCGAGCCTGGATTACTTCCAGGGCTCTGGTGCACCCAAAAACCGCCCCATAGCGCCGTAAAGTCCAAGCTCTTTGAGCACGGCCAACTCGCCTTCGGTTTCCACCATCTCCGCAATCAGTGGCAAGTCGATGCTGTTGGTGGCGCGAAAGAGCGCCTCGATAAACATGCGTTTGTCGCTTTCTTGGTCGATGCTGCGGATGTAGATGCCGTCGAGCTTTAGGTAGGCCAAGCCCAAGTGGGTGAGGTTACCGATCAGGCTGAAGCGCCCACCGAAGTGTTGCAGGCCCAGACTGAAGCCGGTTTCACGGATGGCCTGGCTCAGCGCTTCCAGTTCGCCCGCGGGCGGCAAGTGGCGCTCATCCACTTCAAGGGTCAGCAGGCTTGCTTGTTGTGGATGCTGTTTGAGCACATCCAGCATGCGTTTGAGGGCTGCGCGGTCATGCAGGGTGGCGGCAGACAGGCTCAGGGCCAGTGGTGCGGCATGCTGGCTGAGGTGCGCCAGGCTATGCTCAAGCATGGCCAAGTCAAAGCGGGCGGTCCAGCCGAGGCGCTCAATCCAGGGCAGAAAACGCCCAGCGGCAATCGCGTTACCTTGTGGGTCAAGCAGGCGCGCCAGCACCTTGTGATGCAGGAGCTGGCTGTGATCCGCACATTGCATGACCGGTTGAAAATACAGCTGCAGCTTGCGCATGTTGAGCGCGTCGTCAATCCACACTCGCCAGTCATGTAAACCCTGGTTTGGTTGGGCTTGGTAGTCGTCGAGGCGCACCCAGAAGTGGCTTGGGTCATTCTGCGCTTGCGCCAGCGCCTGATCGGCGCGGCCGATCACTTGGTTGGGCTCTTCGCCCGGGCGGAAGGCGGCAATGCCCATATGGGCGACGGGCGTGCAATCGCTGGCGCCCGTCTGGCGCAGGTTTTCCAGGCCGCTGTGCAGTTCGCTGGCGAGCATGTCAGCTTCTTCACTGGCAATGCCGGGCGCAAGCAGGCTGAACTCGCCACCCCGGCTGCGTGAGGCCAGCCATTCGGAGTGGTTGTTCTGCTTGAGCAGACGTTTGAGCAACTCGCCGACCGCGACAATCAGGGCATCGGTGTGCTGGCCGCCGAGGCGTTGGTTAAGTCCGCCCAAGTCATTGATCCGTAGCAGGATCAAATAGCCTTCAGCATTTTGCTCATGAACGACCAGCTGGTTGGCCAGGCGGATGTCGAATAAACGGCGATTAGCCAGGCCCGTGATGCTGTCTTGATAGGCTTCTTCACGCAGTTTTTCGCTGCGCGCGGCTTCTTCGGCGAACAAGGTTTTCAGCTTTTCCACCATCTGGTTCATGGCGCGCACCACACGTTTGAGTTCCGGAGTGCGTGGCACGGTGGGCAGGGTGATGAATTCGCGGCGGGTAATGGCCTGAGCTTGTTGCACCATGTTATCCAGCGGGCGCAGCTGAGTGCGCAGCAGCCAGCCACCCAGCACGGCACTGACCAGGCCACAAAGCAGCAGCCATACCAAGCTGCCGATGGCGCTGTCCCACAGTTTGGCCAGGGCAAACTGTGGGTTGCTCATGACTTCAACCCGTGCTGCCTGCTCCCAGCCGCGCATGATCAGCGCATCGCCGCCTTGTGGCTGCAGGTCAACCAGTTCACTGAACCAAGCGGGCACACTTTCGACGCTGGTAGCGTCGCTACTGCGTTCGACAATCACCGCATTGTCGGTAATGCGCACGACGCGGATGCTGTTGAAATAACCGCTGTCGAAGATCGAGCTGACCATCAACTCGATCATCGCGGGATCGTCCACGTGGGGCGTCATCGACAGCCCCAGTGCGGTTGCGGCGTCTTGGGCGTGCGAGCGCAGCTGGCTGAGCTGCTGCTCGCGTGAGCTTTCCACACTGGCGATAAAACTGCCCGTAAAGGCCACCACCAGAAACAGGCAGATGGCGAGAAATAGCTGCTTGAGTAGAGACATAGGTTCCTCCTAGCCTTCGCCGACGGCGAAGCCCTCCGTGCGCATTTTTTTCAATAGGTCTTGCCAGCGCGAGAGTTTTTTCGAGTCGCTCTTCTTGCTGTTCGAGCCTGGGAGATAGAGCCCTTCGGCGTTAAAGGCATAAACCGGTAATAGGTCCCTGCGCTGCGAGGCGGGCTTTATTTGGTTGATCAGATTGTCCAATACCAGTGGCTCGGCACCGGGGCTGGCGTAGTAGGTCAGCACCATATGCGCTTGGTTGTAGTTGAGCGCTTTGACGTAGGTGATGCGCAGCTTGTCGCTGGGGATGCCGAGGCGGCGTAGGGTGAAGTACTTGGCGATTGAGTAATCCTCACAATCGCCCGCGCCCTTGACCAGCATCTCGATGGGGGTGGCCCAATAGTCGTTCTGCTTCCAGATGGTGATGTCATCGGTAAAGCGAATCTTTCGATTGAAGAAACGATTGATCTCGTTGAGCTTGTTCAGTTCGCTGCTGGTGCTGCTGGCTTTGATTTGCGCCTCCCAGGCTTCGATGCGCGACTTGGCAGGGCCCAGGCTGCCGTAACGGCTTTCGGCCTGTTGCAGGATCAGCCCAAAGTCCCAGTTGGCCAACGCGCTGGCCACGCCAATCAGCAGGATGCAGCTCGCCAGCAACGCGCGGTTGAAGGTTTTGGGCCATCCATAGGTGAGCTGACGGGCTTGCATGGACCGCGCCTCGGCCGGGAGGTTGGGGAAGTCTAGGTGGCGCACGTGCTACTTGCCGCACTGAATATACCGAATGTCGGCTGGCTTGCGCGCTTGCTAGGGTTTAACCAGGGTTTTCTGTTTGAGAATGTACAGACTGACCAGTACGGCACTGGTCAGCATAAATGCCCTGGCCCAGAACAACGGCACCACGTAGCACGACACGCCAATGCTTAGCCACATCAAGCTGATCGCATAGACCTTGCCCTTCAGTGGAATACCCTGGCCTTCAAGGTAGTCAACAATCCACGGGCCGAGCTGGCGGTGGTTGACCAGCCACAGGTAGAAGCGTTTTGAGCTGCGCATAAAGCACGCCGCTGCCAGTAGCAAAAAAGGCGTGGTGGGCAGTACCGGGAGGAAAATACCCATCACCCCCAGCGCCACGCTCAACCAGCCGATGGCCAGTAGTGCGTAGCGAATGGCAGGGTTGCGCTGTAGCTGGATGTCGCGCGCCATGGCGCGTGCTTAGTGCTGGCGAGGCTTTAGCAGCGCGGGCTTTTCTTCCGGCGCATTGCACAGCAAGAACAGCGCGGTGAGGATTTCCGGGATCTGATCAATCATGCTGTCGACCAAATCGCGGTCGTGAGCAATGTCGGCGAACTCGGGCTGCTCATCGAACAAGCCGGAGCCGACCATGATCGGTAGCAACAATTCGCTGACTTCATCTTCGGCGTCGTCGAACCAAACGGCTTCACGCAGGAACACCCCTTCCATAAAGCCAATGCACCAGCCGCGCAGATCGGAGTCGTCCGGCTCGTCGCCCAGGTCGAGTTCACAAGGGACTTCTGGTTCGTCATCACTGGCCAATTGGCGGGCGATGTGGCTTTGCAGTTGGATCAAGGTGGCTTCGATCTCTTCGCGCTCGGCGTCGCTGCGGTAATGCGGCGGCTCGGAGAACAGCGCGTCAATCCACTCGCGCTCGGGCACTTTCTCAGGGCAAATCGACAGGGCGGTCAGGTAGCCGTGGGCGGCGATGTAGTCCAGGGCCTCATCATGCAGCTCATCGGCATCGAGGAAGGCTTGCAGGCGGGAGAGTTGCTCGGCGAAGGACATCGGGGGCTACCTTGAAAGAGTAAACGAGGCTGGATTCTAGTCTAGAGCGGCCATAGCGGCCATAGCCGCAGGCCGCGGGCGGTGAAAATCAGATCAAACTCCGCCATGGCTGCGCGTGCGCATCCGGCACTTGCGTATAATGCTCGGCTTGTTTTGGAGACCTGTCATGCTCGAGCGCGCACAACGCATCCTTAAAGACGTATTCGGCTACGACAGCTTCCGTGGCCGTCAGGGTGCGATTATCGAGCGCGTGGCCAGTGGCGGCGATGCCTTGGTGCTGATGCCTACCGGCGGCGGCAAATCATTGTGCTTTCAAGTGCCGGGTCTGCTTCGTGATGGCTTGGCGGTGGTGGTATCGCCGCTGATCGCCCTGATGGATGACCAGGTCGCCACACTGGATGAGTTGGGCGTGGCCGCTGTGGCGCTGAACTCCACCTTGAGCAGCGATGAGCAGCGTGAAATTGCCGAGCGGATCAAGCGCGGCGAAATCAAAATGCTTTACCTCGCCCCCGAGCGGCTGGTGCAGCCGCGCATGCTGAGCTTTTTACAGAACCTCGACATCGCCCTGTTCGCCATTGACGAGGCGCATTGCGTGTCGCAGTGGGGGCATGATTTCCGCCCGGAATACCTGCAGCTGGGCCAGCTTGCCGAGCTGTTCCCTAACGTGCCGCGCATTGCCCTGACCGCCACGGCGGACATGCGCACCCGTGAGGAAATCGTCCAGCGTTTGCATCTGCAGGATGCTGAGCGGTTTCTATCAAGCTTCGACCGACCGAATATCTTCTACCGCATCGTGCCCAAAGAGCAGCCGCGCAAGCAGTTGTTGAACTTCCTCGCCGCGCGTAAGGGCGATGCTGGCATCGTTTATTGTCTGTCGCGTAAAAAGGTTGAGGAAGTTGCTGCCTTTCTTTCCGAGCAGGGCTTTCCGGCGTTGCCGTACCACGCTGGTTTGGCCAATGAGTTGCGCGCCCATCATCAGAAGCGCTTTCTTAATGAAGAAGGCCTGATCATGGTGGCGACCATCGCTTTCGGCATGGGCATCGACAAACCCAACGTGCGGTTTGTCGCCCACCTCGATTTGCCGAAATCCTTGGAAGCCTATTACCAGGAAACCGGTCGCGCCGGCCGTGACGGTTTGCCGGCGGATGCCTGGATGGCCTATGGCCTGCAGGATGTGATCTTCCTCAAGCAGATGCTCAACAACTCCGAAGGCGATGAGCGGCATAAACGCGTTGAGCAGCACAAGCTCGATGCCATGTTGGCGCTGTGTGAAGAAACTCGCTGCCGGCGACAGGCGTTGTTGGCTTATTTCGATGAAGAGATGCCACAACCGTGCGGACACTGCGACAACTGCATGGACGGGGTGCAAACCTGGGATGCCACCGAGCCGGCGCGTCAGGCGTTATCAGCCATTTATCGCACAGGGCAGCGCTATGGCGTGGGGCATTTGATTGATGTGTTGCTTGGCCGGGATAACGACAAAATTCGTACTGTCGGCCATCAGCACCTGGCGGTATATGGTATCGGTAAAGCGCTGGCCGAAGGCGAGTGGCGTTCGCTGTTCCGCCAGCTGGTCGCGCGCGGGTTGGCTGATGTGGACCTCGAAGGCTTCGGCGGCCTGCGTCTGGCTGACAGTTGCCGGCCGTTGCTCAAGGGCGAAGTCGGCCTGCAGCTGCGCCGCGACCTGAAACCACAACAGAGCGCCAAGGCCTCCAGCAGCGCCGCCAGCCAACTGGTGCGGGGCGAAGAGCGTGGTCAATGGGAAGCCCTGCGCACCTTGCGCCGCAAGCTGGCAGAAGAGCATGGCGTGCCGCCGTATGTGATTTTTCCGGATGCCACGTTGCTGGAAATGCTGCGCAGCAAACCCAGCACCTTGGCCGAAATGGCGCAGGTCAGTGGGGTCGGCGCACGCAAGCTGGATCGCTACGGCGACGCTTTTCTTGCCGTACTCGGCACCGACGATGACGCGCCGCGCGCAGTGGTTGACCTGCGCCATGAGTTGGTCAGCCTGGCCCGCGCCGGCATGACTCCAGTGCAGATCGCCAACCAGCTCAGCTGCAGTGAGAAAAATGTTTACGGCCTGCTGGCCGAAGCGATTAGTCGCCAGCAGCTGTCGTTGGAGCAGGCGCTGGATGTGCCCGAAGCCTTACTCAGCGAGATTCAAGACGCCTTTCTCGACGGCGAGGGTGAGTTGCCGCCCGTCGCGGCCATCAGCGCGCAGTTTGCCGGCCGCGTTGAACTGGGCATTTTGCACTGCGTGCGAGCGGCGCTGCAGGCGGAGTTTGAGGCCTAAGCGGCGTAGCCCCATAAGGCGTCGCACTCTGCTCAGTGGCCGATTTTGCCGCTGTGCGTGGCGCGCGGTGTGAATGCCTGAGCGCAGGTCCCGGTGTTAGCATCCTCAAGTATGTTCTTGAGTACATTGCCCCATGGACCGACTGATTCAGGCCAATGGCCAGCCCCACTACGGCATCTTTCCCGCCGCGCCAGGACTGGTGAATTACCGCGATTTTGACTTTCGCTCGCCCATGGGGCGCAAGCTGGGCACCCTGGCCAAATGGCGGCGCTTTCACCAATTCCAATATTTCGGCCTGATCAGTGATGAGCTGATCGGTGGCTGTGCGTTGGCTAATCTCAGTCTCTTGGGTGTGGGCTTTGTTTATCTGTTTCACCCCGCCAGCGGGCGGATGATTGAGCGCCAGTTCAAGTTGCCGCTGAGGTTCGGAACGCACTTCTCTCAGCAACCGAATGACGGCGTGTGCGAGTTGCGCAGTGGACGCAACCGATTGCGCCTAGAGAACTGCGCCATGTCGCAAGAAAAGCGCCTGCTGGTGGAGCTGGATGATGGCACGCGCATCGATGCACAGTTTTCCGAGGCCGTACCCGCGTTTCAGCCGATGTGTCTGAATACGCCCACGGCGGTCAATGGCTGGGTCTACGCACAAAAGGTTGCTGGGCTGCGCTGTACAGGGCAGGTGCGCAGCGCGCTGGGGGATTTTGACCTGACGCAGATTGCTGCATTCGCCCACCACGATTGGTCTGCCGGTTATATGCGCCCGGAGACGCACTGGAACTGGGCCTGTTTATCGGGCCAGGCAGACGGGCTGCGGGTAGGGTTAAACCTGTCCTGCGGGGTCAATGAAACCAGCTTCAGCGAGAATTGCTTCTGGCTCGATGGTGAGTTGTTCAAGGTGGATACGGTGCGTTTTGCCTTTGATCGCGATCAGCCGCTGCAGCCTTGGCTGATCAGCTCCCATGATGGTCAGGTGGAGCTGCGCTTCGAGGGCCGTGGCCTGCACAAGGAGCGGCTCAATCTGGGCGTACTGGCGAGTAACTTCAAACAGATATTCGGCCAGTTCACCGGGGTGTTGCGGCCGCTCGGCAGGCCTGAATTGCGCATCCATAACCTGTGGGGCTTTGTAGAAGATCAGTATGTAAAGTGGTGACGAGCAGGCTTGCCTCGTTAAAAGGGTTATGGTTAGCTGACTAATAATTAGTTTTTTATAGTTAAGAGTCGTTGTCCATGTCACTTACAGATCAACATCGTTTTGCCATGCAAGTTGCACAACTCTCTCGCTCCTGGCGCGCTGAACTGGACCGCCGTCTGGTTGATCTTGGGCTTTCTCAGGCCCGTTGGCTGGTGCTGCTGCATTTGGGGCGCTTTGCGGAACTACCCACCCAGCGCGAGTTAGCGCAAAGCGTCGGCGTTGAAGGGCCGACCCTGGCGCGGTTGCTCGACAGCCTGGAAGCGCAGGGGTTGGTCAGCCGTCAGGCCGTGCCAGAAGACCGTCGGGCGAAGAAAATTGCTCTCAGCCCTGAGGCTCGCCCACTGATTGAAAAAATCGAAGCCATCTCCGCGCAACTGCGCCAAGAAGTGTTCGCCGGCATCGATGAAGACGAGCTGCGTCGCTGCCAGAAGGTTCATGCCCAGGTGTTGAGTAACCTGGAAAAACGCTGATGCGTGATGACCTGCAAGCCTTGCAGCAGCGCTTCGGGCCGCGTTACCCACAGTGGCTGCTGACAGTGTTGATGGTCGGCAGCATGGCTATGGTGTTGGCCTCGACCAGCATCAACGTCGCCTTGCCGGCAATCATGGCGGACTTCGCCATCGGCCGGCCGTTGGCGCAGTGGTTGTCCACCGGCTTTCTTGCCGCCATGACGGCGGGCTTGCTGTTAGCCGCATGGGCTCAGGCGCGGTTTGGTGCCAGGCGCACGGCGCAATCCGGCCTGCTGCTGTTTATCCTCAGTTCATTGTTGGCGCTGGTTGCAGACGCGGCCTGGCAGCTGATTGCCCTGCGCATCGTGCAGGGGTTGTGCGCAGGGATTGTGCAGCCGTTGGCCATGGTGCTGATTTTTCGCGTGTTCGCCGATGGCGGCCGGGGGATGGCGCTGGGCATCTATGGCCTGGGGGTGATGCTGGCGCCGTCGCTCGGGCCGGGCATCGGTGGTTATCTGGTTGATCATTTTGGCTGGGCATCGATCTTCTGGATGCCGCTGCCCATGTGCCTGTTGGTGATGCTGGCCGGGCAATGGTTGTTGCCCAATGAGCGGCAGCAAGATGCGCCGTCATTGGATATCTGGGCCTTCACCTGGTTATGTGTGGCGATATTCGCTGCGTTGGGGGCTCTGGCTGAAGCGCAGCGCTTCAGTTGGACGCTGCCAAGGGTCTGGTTGCCGGGCTGTTTGGCGCTGGTGGCGGGGGGGGCATTTATTCTGCGTTGCCGGCGCGCCGTTAAGCCGCTGCTGCCGTTGGCGCTGTGGCGACATGCTGGATTTCGCAGTGCCAGTTGGGTCGCGTTGACGCTCGGAGTCGGCCTGTACGGCTCGACCTACCTGATCCCGTTGTACCTGCAAACCGTTGAAGGGTTCAGCGCCGGGCGTGCGGGCATGCTGCTGTTGCCTGCGGGCCTGTTGATGGGCATGGCGTCGTTTGTTGGCGGCTGGCTGAGTGACCGGCTTTCGGCGGCGGTGCTGCTAAGTGCCGGCCTGCTGATCTTTACCTTATCGTCGGCAGGGCTGGCCTGGGTTGAGCAAGGGGCCTCATTTCTAGTGTTGTGTTTTTGGGCCAGTGTCGGTCGCATCGGCCTGGGCATTCTGTTGCCGGCCTTGAGCACTGGCTCGCTGGATATCCTCAGCCCCGAAGAGCTCGCTCAAGGGGCTGGCGCCATCACCTTTGTTCGGCAGTTGGGTGGCGCCTTTGGGGTCAATCTGTTGACCTTCTTTCTGGAGTGGCGCCATGGCGCAGAAGGCGGCGATCACTGGGCTGAAATGCTCGCCTTTAAACAGAGCTTCTGGCTAGTGGCGGCGGTCTTTGCGGTCACGGTATTGGCGGCCTGGGGCGTTAAGTCGACAAGGCATTGAAGGTTAAATGGTCGTGTGACGAAGTTGTCATTTTCTTGACTGCAAGCCTATGCTTGCACCTGTGCTGGCTTTTTGCCAATCGCCATGTACCCGCCGGGTTAAGCACGGAGCGCCCTTCCCACGGCATTTTTGCCGACTTCTATACTTGCGTGGCGCACACAGCGTCTGTGATGAGTGTTAAGTGGCGAGCGTGCAGGGGCGGATTCACCGGGAGCATTTTTATGGCAAAAGTTCGTCAATTACTGATTGGTCTGGCATCGAGTTCTGCCCTGTATTCGGGGCTGGTTCCTGCACTTGGTTTGGGTGAAATAACCCTGCATTCGGCGCTTAGTCAGCCGCTGGATGCCGAAATCGAATTGTTTGATGTGGGCGACCTGAGCGACGCCGACATGCGCGTGCGCCTGGCGCCCGCTGATGTATTTAGCCGCTCTGGTGTTGAGCGGCTGTACTTCTTTAATGACCTGCGCTTCATCCCCTTACTGCGGGGCGGCAAAAGTGTGATTCGCGTGGTCTCGACTCAGGCCGTGCGTGAGCCTTATCTGAACTTCATCGTTGAGGTGGCCCGTCCTAGCGGCACGTTGTACCGCGAGTACACCGTGCTGCTCGATCCACCCAGCTCAACTGCTTATCGCCCCGAGGCTGCCCAAGCTGTAGCCGCGCCGGCTAAACCGAGCGCCCCGACTGCCGAGCCGACTCGCCCGGTCGTATTACCGGCGGCGCAACAAGGCAAGAGTTACAGCGTGGTCAGTGGCGACAGCTTGTGGACGATTGCTAAACGTCTAACGGCCGATAGCGGGCAGGCGCCTCAGGCGCTGATAAACGACATCCACGCACTCAATCCGCAGGCCTTTATCAATGGCGATATCAATCGCCTGCGTGCTGGCGCGCAATTGTTATTGCCTGACCGCATCGCCAGCGTGCCGTCGACAGCTAGCGCCCCTAGCTCCGCGTCTAATGCCACGCCTGTTAGTGCGCCGGCTGTGGCGGAAGGATTTTTGCAGATAGTCGATGACTCAGAGGCCACGCCCGAAGCTAATGCAGACGTGCCGGTTGAGGTGTTGATTGAGGAGCAGGCCCGTGTCGAGCAGGAGCTGGCCATGCAAACAGCTGAGAGCTTGCAGCTGCAGCAAAACCTGGCGCAACTGAGCCTGCAGGTACAGCAGTTGCAAGAGCAAATGAGCACCCGTGATCAGCAGATTGCCGATCTACAAGCTGAGCTGGCGGCCGGTCGTGCGAGGGCTGAGGCTACAGTGGCCCCTGCAGCGGTGGCGGTTAATCCGCCGGTAGAGGCGCAGTCAGGTAACAGTTGGTTGGCGATTCTCAGCGGCTTGCTGGTGCTGCTGCTCGCAGCGGTGGCCGGTTTGATCTGGCGCGGCAAAAAGCCGGCTGCGGCAACGCCTGCAGCGCCGGCGCGTGAGCCCGAGGCGCGCAGCGTTGTCTTGGCTGAACCTGCGGTTACCGTTGCCCGCCGTGCGCCTGATGCAGTTAGTGCCGGCCCGGTATGGCCAGCAGCGGGTGAAGATGCTCTGCAAAGCGCCAACGTTTACATTGCCTACGGGCGCTTGAGCGAGGCGGCCAGTACTTTACGTGAGGCCTGGCAAGCCCAGCCCCAGCGCAGTGATATTGGTTTTAGGCTGCTTGAAGTATTGGCTTTGTTGGGTGATGCCCAGGGCTTTAGCACCTACGAGCCGCAAGTGCGTGCAGCGGGTTTTGCCCCAGCGCGTATTGATGGGCTGAAGGCGCGGCATGCCGAGCTGTTCAATGTGCCAGCCGTTAACTCGGTTGATGAGAGCCAGCTGCTGGATGACGCCGTGCTGCAGCTCGACGAGGTTGAACTGCAGGCGTTTGAGCCAGCCGTCCCTGAGGGCCAGCTCAATCTGGATGAAATGTCTCTGGATGCCGACTGGGATCTGGTCAGCCCCTTTGCCCCCGCGGCTAAAAGCAAGCCTGAGAGCGCTGCCGCAGGTAAGCAGCATGGCTCGGATGTGTTCGAGTTGTCAGCGGGGCGTGATGCGCGCAGTCCATTTGCCGAGTCAATGTTGGTGGAGGAGGCGCATGACGATTGGGGCAATACAGAACTAAACGTAGAGTTTCTCGATGACCTCGATGATGACCTTGATCAACTGGCCGGCAGCCGCGACAACCTCACCAAGTTGAACATGGCCCTGACCTACATTGAGCAGGGGAGCCTGGACAGTGCTTGCCTGATTCTTAATGAGGTGATCAACGAAGGTGATGAGCAGCAGAAGCAACAGGCGCGTCAGCTACTGGCCCAAATCGCCTGATTGAAACACCGCAGATCAGCGCCCGCATGCCTCCGGTATGCGGGCGTTTTTGTGATGCCGAGCCAAGGTGCTGGCGCGTTATCATCGCGGTTTAATTTGCCGCGAGCCTGCCAATGCCCAACCCCAACCCCAACCCCAAAGCCGAAGTGGTCATCACCTACTGCACCCAATGCCTGTGGTTACTGCGTGCTGCCTGGTTGGCTCAGGAGTTGCTGTCGAGCTTTAGCGATGATCTGTCTAGGGTCAGCCTGGAGCCGGGCACTGGCGGTGTGTTCCGTATTACTTGCGACGGCGTGCAGCTCTGGGAGCGCAAGGCCGATGGCGGCTTTCCCGAGGCGAAGATACTCAAACAGCGGCTACGTGACCAGATCGACCCGGCCAGGGACCTGGGCCACAACGACCGCTAAGCGTTTTAAGAAGCGCTGGGATCACTTGGCCAGGCGCGCCGAAAGAAAGATCGCGCTCACAATCAGCAGGCCGCCGGCCAGCATGCGCAGCGTTGGCACCTCACTGAACAGCATCCAGGCGAAGGCAATCCCGTAAATCGGTTCGAGGGCGAAAATCACTGCTGTTGTGCGCGCCTTGAGCACCCGTAGGCTCGCTACGAACAAGCTGTGCGCCAGGCCGGTACAGAAAATTCCCAGCATCGCCATCCACAGCCAATCCTGTGCCTGCACGCTGGGCAGGGCCGGCCAGGCCAGCGGGGTAAACACCAGCAATACGGCCAGGTTTTGGTACAGCGCCGCTTGCACCGGCTCTATGCCGCGCGTGCTGGCGCGATTGAGCAACGACAACAAGGCAAACAACAAACCCGACAGCACCGCCCACAGCAGACCGGCGGTGGCTTGGCTGGCGAGGTCGAAGTCCGGTGTGACCAACACCAAGCCCAGGCACACCAGCACCACCATGGCGTACTCCAGCGGCCGGGTGCGCTCACGGAACAGCACGCCTTCGAGCAGTACAGTAAAGGCAGGGAAGCTGGCAAAACCGAGGGTGGCGATGGCCACGCCGGAAATCTGCACGGCCTCGAAAAAGCTCCACCAGTGACCGCCGAGCAGCAGGCCGCCTAAAGCCAGCAAGCTACTTTGGCGCAGGCTGAGCTGCACTAAGCGAACTTTGCTGAGCAGTGTGGCGAACATCAGCAACGCGATGACAGCGAACAGGGCGCGACCCGCCGAAATCATCTGAGGCGTGGTGTTGGCCAGCTTGCCGAAGATCCCCGACAGGCCAAACAGCAGGGCCCCAAGATGGATAGCCCAGAGTGCATTGCGCTGATTCATGCCAGGCGCGCGCCGTTGGGCAGCGGTCTCTCGAAGCCGGCCAGTACCACCTTGTTCTCGGCGTCATACACCCCGGTTACCAGTACTTCGGAGCGCACACCCGCAATGCGCTTGGCAGCAAAGTTGCACACGCAGAGCACCTGGCGACCCAGGAGTTGCGCGCCGCCGGAGTGGTCGATGAGCTGGGCGCTGGAGTATTTGATGCCCAGCTCGCCCAGATCAACCTGCAGGGCATAGGCCGGTTTCTTGGCTTTTTCGTTGAGTCCGGCGGACAGCACCGTACTTACCCGCAGCTCAACGCGCTGAACGTCTTCCCATTCGATTTGTGGCATGCCACGGCTCCTCACACTGATGCCTGCAGTCTAGGGCGCGGTCGAGCAGAAGTCTGTCGCAGGGCTTGCGGCAGTTGTCGCGTTACTCGCGGCGCAGGCGCAGGGCGCGCGCGGACAGGCCAAACTGGCGAGTGAGCGCGGCCGTAAAGGCGCTCTGTGAGCTGTAGCCAACCCGTGCCGCGATCTCACCAATTGCCAGGGTGCTGCTCTGCAAAAGCTGACGTGCCAACTGCAGGCGACGCTGGCGCACATAGTCCATGGGCGTTTGCCCGGTTTCGCTGAGAAAGCGCACGTGAAAGCGAGCCACTGACAGCCCGGCCAAGCGTGCTAAATCCGCCACCTGCAGCGGATGCGCGGCGTGCAGGTCAATATGCGTATCCAGCGCTGCCAGCGGTAGGGCAGTACCCTCATGTGCGGGTGTATCGGCACAGGCCAGGCTGACCAGCAGCAATGCGGCACCCTGCTGGGCAAGCACCGGGTCGTTGATCGGGCTGGCCGCCAACCAGTTGACCAGCTGGCTTTGCGCAAGGTTAAGGCTGAGCGCAGCAGGTTTTTCCAGCAGGCGGCGGGTGGCATCCAGGTGCCGACCCAGCTGCTGTTGCAGCCAATGCTCTGAGGGCACATCCAGCACCAAGCACTGGCTGCCGCGCCTGCTGCCACAGGCGTGTTGCGCGGCGCTGGGGACCACGGCCAAGGTCTGCCGCGTGACTTGGCTGCCATGTCCGGCAATCTCGAAATCCAGCTGCCCACTGAGGCCAAAAACCAGTTGTGCATGGTCGTGGCTGTGGGTGATCAGTTCATGGCTGTAATGACGCAGCGACAACAGCGAGGGCATGGTGAATTCCTTGTTCAGGCCGGCAAGTTTACCTGCAGTGTGTGGCGGCGGTCTGTCATTGAACTGCCACGTGCCGGTCATGGGCAATTCACCGCGGCTGCGCAGACTCGAGCAAACCCAGCCGGAGGTCGTCTATGACCAGCGCTCAGCTCGCCAAGCCCAGCCGCAAGCAACGTGTCCGTACTCTGTGGATTTCTGATGTGCACTTGGGCACGCGCGATTGTCAGGCCGAACACCTGGCGGCGTTTCTCAAACGTTATCAGACTGACAAAATTTATCTGGTCGGCGACATCATCGACGGTTGGAAGCTGCGCAGCGGGGTGTATTGGCCGCAGGCGCACAGCAACGTGATCCGCCGCCTGCTGACCATGAGCAAGCGCGGCACCGAGGTGATCTACGTCACCGGTAACCATGACGAATTTCTGCGCCGTTACTCCAGCCTGATGCTCGGCAACCTGCAGTTGGTTGACGAGGCGGAGCACATCACCGCCGATGGCCGTCGCCTGCTGGTGATTCACGGTGACCAGTTTGACGTGATCACCCGTTACCACCGCTGGTTGGCCTTCCTTGGCGACTCGGCCTATGGCTTCACCCTCATTCTGAACCGCTGGTTGAATTACTGGCGCCGCCGCTATGGCTACGGTTATTGGTCGCTGTCGGCGTACCTCAAGCACAAGGTCAAAAGCGCGGTGAGTTTCATCAGTGACTTTGAAGAGGCCATCGTTCATGAATGTGCCAAGCGCGGCTTCAATGGCGTGATCTGTGGGCATATTCACCATGCTGAAATCCGCCCGATGGGTGATGTCGAGTACATGAATTGCGGTGACTGGGTGGAGTCCTGCACGGCGTTGATTGAACACCTGGATGGCACGATTGAGCTGTATCGCCTGGCCGATGATCAGGCGCGTCAGCGGCAAACAGCGTCGCTGGCCGCCGTCGAGACTGCCCTGTGAGGATTTTGATTGTTTCTGACGCCTGGTCGCCGCAGGTCAATGGTGTGGTGACCAGCCTGCAAGCGTTGATCAGCGAGCTGCGCGGTTTGGGGCATCAGGTCAAATTGCTCTCACCCGCAGATTTTCGGGCGCTGCCGTGCCCAAGCTACCCGGAAATCCCGCTGGCGTGGAACCTGTGGCGCGTTGGTCCGGCCATCCGTGCCTTTCAGCCGGACTGCGTGCATCTGGCCACCGAAGGCCCGCTGGGTTGGGCGGCCAGACGCTGGCTGAGCAAGCGCGGCCTGGCATTTTCCAGTGCCATCCACACGCGCTTTCCCGAATACGTGCACACCCGCTGGCCCTGGGTGCCACTGCGTTGGGGCTATGTCTTTTTGCGAGTGTTTCACCGGCCGAGTCAGGCGGTGCTGGTGACCACCGAGCGCATGCGCGACGAGTTTGCCGGCTGGGGCTTTAAGCGCCTGGTGCTCTGGCGCAAGGGCGTTAATACCCAGCTGTTTCGCCCAGCCGTGACGCCGCCGAGCGTGGGTGAGCCGGTATTTTTGTATGTCGGGCGCATTGCCCCCGAAAAGAACGTTGAGGCGTTTCTCGCGCTTGATCTGCCGGGGGAGAAGCGTGTGGTCGGTGACGGCCCGCAGCGTGAAGCGTTGCAGGCGGCCTACCCGCAGGTGCGCTTTCTCGGCTACCAACATGGTCAGGCCTTGGCTGAGGCATTTCAGCGCGCCAGCGTGCTGGTATTCCCCTCGCGCACCGATACCTACGGTTTGGTGATGCTTGAAGCCCTGGCCTGCGGCACGCCGGTGGCGGCGTTCCCGGTGGCCGGCCCGCTGGATGTGCTGCAGGCGGGGGTAAGTGGGGCGTTGGATGATGACTTGCGCATGGCTTGCCTGGCGGCGTTGACGCTGGATCGTACGCAATGCGCGCAGTGGGCGGCGCGGCAATCCTGGCGCGCATCAGCGCTGGAGTTTCTCGGCCAACAGCCGCTGCTCGACGGTGAGCGCTGTATGCCGGCTCAGGTTGTTACATGATCACCTTGTCACGCAGCTTATCGGCCGCCTGACTGAGGGCCTGGATAACCTTTTCCTTGTCGAAGTTCTGGATGCCGTTGGTGTCCAGGTACATGGAAAAACCCGGCAGCTCATGCTCGACATAGCTGGAGGTAGCGCCCAGGTCGCGGCGGAAATCCACCACCTGGTAAATCTGCACCGGGCGGGTAAAGCCCTTGACGGTGATCTGGCCCTTGTCGCGGCACATGATCACATCCTTGACCAGCGAATAGGTCTCGTGGGAAATCAGAATCTCACCGGATTCAGCGGCGCTTTCCAGGCGGCTGGCGAGGTTTACGTCGCGGCCGATGATGGTGTAATCCATGCGCGTATCGGCGCCGAAGTTGCCCACCGTGCAGTAACCGGTGTTGAGCCCCATACGGATTTCCAGCGGCTTGGTAATGCCCTGGGCGCGCCACTGTTGGCGCAGCACTTTCATGTGCTTGCGCATGGCGATGGCCATGGACACGGCATTCACCGCATCCTTCTTCGCGCCTTTGCTAGCGGGGTCACCGAAGAACACCATCACACAGTCACCGACAAACTTGTCGATGGTGCCGCCGTATTTCAGGCAGATTTTCGACATCTCGTTAAGGTAGGTGTTGAGCAGGTCAGTCAGGGCCTCCGCCTCCAGCTCTTCAGACAGCTCGGTAAACCCCTTGATGTCGGAGAAAAACACCGTGAGTTTCTTGCGCTGGGTCTCCAGGCGCACGCTCTTCTTGCCGGTGAAAATCGATTCCCATACTTGCGGCGACAGGTATTTGGCCAGGTTGCGTGCCAGGCGTGCGGCTTTTTCCTGCTCGCGGCTGATATCGCTGCGCACTTGTGCCAGGCGCAGGCCCTGCTGGTGAACAAGGTAGGCGGTAATACCGATATAAAGCGTGGTAAAGGCGATGCTGGTCAGCGCAACCAGCGCGGGTGAGTGGATGTTTGGCGTAATGTCAGCCAGGGCGAAGGTAAACACGGCACTGCTAAAGGCGATTAAGAGCGCCAGCCCGAGGTAGCGCAGGCCGCCGATGACCAAGGCGCTGAAAATCATGATCAGCAGCGCCATCAAACAGGGCACCACGGAAAATCCGAGCAATGTAACGACGGCGCCACAGTGCACGGCATCCAGAAATAGCAGGCTCAGGTTGGTGCGCTGCGGGTGGTCACGCTTAAAACGCAGACTCAGGTGGTGCGCCAAATGCGGGTAGAGCAGGGCGTAGGGCACCATCCAGAGAATGTCATAACCAAAATGCTGAGTGTAGGTGCCGGCGGCAATGCTGGCGGCGACGGCGATGTAGGCCAGAACACGTGAGTAATACTCACGCAGTGGCGGTGCCGGCAATGCGGGAAGTTGCTGAGAGCTTTTCACATTCATGCGTTGGAACAATCCCTACTGCTCGTCTGGCACCTCTGCAGGGTGCCTGGCTGGCGCAGCAAGTCGGCTGCGCAAAATAACGTGGGATCATAACCAAGCCCGCCGCTACCGCCAAGCGCACACGGGCAAAGGCTGCGCCAGCCGAGTCAGCGGTTGCGCAGGGGCTGGCGCTAGAGGACTTCGCGCGATCACGGATGGCTATCGGCTACCTAACCCGGTGCTAGAACTTGATGCGCCCGGTAAAGGCATCCTTGAGCATCACCCAGTCGCCCATCAGCGAGTAAAAGGGGTAATCGAAAGTGGCGGGGCGGTTTTTCTCGAATACGAAGTGGCCGACCCAAGCAAAGCCATAACCAACCACGGGGATTGCCAGCAGCCATAGCCACTGCTGCGTCAGCACGGCATAGGCAATTATCGCCAGTACCAGCAGGCTGCCGACATAGTGCAGGCGCCGGCAGGTGGCGTTGCTGTGTTCCTGCAGGTAATAGGGGTAGAACTCGGCGAAGCTGCTGAAGCGCTTGTTGGTTTCGGTGGTCATGAGTGCCTCCTGTTATTGTTGTGCGTGCCGCGCGGGCGGCTTGACCACAGTCTAGGCCGGCTGAGGTTCAGGCTCACTGACATTCAGCGCCAGTTTAGTATCCTTGCGCCGCCCCTTAGCCCTTACTAATAAGAACAAGTGATGAGCGAACGTACCACTTCATCCAGCTGGGCTTCGGCTATTGTCGCGGCCCTTGAGCTTGGCGAGGTAGATTGCCGCAGCCTGTTTACTCAGCTGGGGCTCGACTATGCCGCCTTGAGCGACGCCGATGCGCGCTTTGCCCAGGATGACATGACCCGTCTCTGGCACCTGGCGGTTGAGGCCTCTGGCAACCCGGCAATTGGCTTGAATATGGCAAAAATCCAGCGGCCGTCAGCGTTCAATGTGGTGGGCTACGCGGTGATGAGCAGCCGCAATCTGCAGGAAGGTTTTACCCGCCTGGTGCGCTATCAGCGAATTATCGCTGAGGGGGCTGATTTGGCTTTTCATCCAACGCCTGACGGCTATGAAATGGTTCTGGCGATTCATGGCGACCGCCTGCCCTCGGCGCGTCAAAGCGCTGAAGCGTCGTTGGCGCATTCATTGGCATTTTGCCGCTGGCTGACGGGTAAGCCGTTGCGTCCACGCCTGGTCAGCTTGATGGGGCAGGCACCGGAGAATCTGCAGCCCTACCAAGAGGTATTCCAATGCCCGCTGCAGTTCCATGCAGAGCAGCATGCGCTGTTGTTCGAGCGGGCGGATTTGGATGCGCCATTACCATCGGCCAACGAGGCGCTGGCGCAACTGCATGACCGTTTTGCCGGTGAATACCTGGCACGGTTTTCCGGCTCGCGGGTGACCCATCAGGTGCGTCAGGTGTTGTGTCGGCTGCTGCCGCAGGGGGAGCCTAAACGCGAAGCGATGGCGCAGGCGCTGTTGTTGTCTGAGCGCACCTTGCAGCGGCGTTTGCAGGATGAAGGCACCCGCTATCAGCACCTACTTGACGACACGCGCCGTGAGCTGGCGGGCCAGTACCTGGGGCAGGCTAACCTGACCTTGCTGGAAATCTCTTACCTGCTGGGTTTCTCCGACCCGAGCAACTTCTTTCGCGCCTTTCGCCGTTGGTTTGATACCACGCCGGGTGAGTACCGCGCGCGTCTTTAACTATGCATTGTGGTTTTCAGAATCTGTTTACGATCTTGCGAGCTAGAGCCGTGCAAGGCGAAAACAGGTGAGGAAGCGGAGTGTACTTTTGTACATGAGCATTCCGAGACGCCGCGTCCCGGCCTGTTTTTAACGCAGCAGGGCCGACGCGCAGCAGATCGTATATAGATTCTTAGTGTCGCCAGAAGGCAGGCAGCATAAGCACCAGCACGGTGAGAATCTCCAGGCGACCCAGCAGCATGCCAAAGGTCAGCAGCCATTTGGCGGTATCCGGCAAGCTGGAGAAATTGCCGGCTGGGCCGATGATCGGGCCCATGCCAGGGCCTACACCGGAGACGGTACTCGCCGCGCCGCTGAGTGCGGTGATCCAGTCAAGGCCGCACAGCGTCAGGCCCAGCGCCAAGACGGCGATGGTGATGGTGAAGAAGAATGAGAAGGTCAGAATCGAGCGGACAATATCTTCATCCAGGTTGTGGTGGTTGTATTGCTGCTTGATCACCGCACGCGGGTGGATCAGTTGCATCAAGTTGGCCCTCAGCAGCACATAAGCCACCTGAAAGCGGAAGATCTTCAAGCCGCCAGCGGTCGAGCCCGAGCAGCCGCCGATAAACCCCAGGTAGAAGAACAGCATGCCGGCAAAGCCGCCCCACAGGGTGTAATCACCGAGGGCAAAGCCGGTGGTGGTCATGATCGAGGTGGTGTTGAACGCCACATGGCGAATGGCTTCGAGCCAGTGCAGCTCGGTGCTCAGGTAATACCAGGTGCCAAGCAGCAGCCAGGTGCTGAGCAAAATCCCCAGGAAGCCGCGTACCTGCTGGTCCCTGATTAACGCTTTGTAGTTGCCGCGCAGCGTCGAGGCAAACAGCACAAAGGGCAAACTGCCAAGGATCATCAGCACGACGATGACCCAGTGCACCGCCGGCTCGGTCCACTTGCCAACCGATTGATCGGAGGTGGAAAACCCACCGGTGGCGATGGCCGACATGGTGTGGTTGATCGCGTCGAACACGCCCATGCCGGCAAACCACAGCGACAGGCAGCCAAGCAGGCTGATGCCTACATAAGCGGCGACCATGTATTTGGCGACCATGTGCGAGCGCGGCATGATCTTTTCGGAGCGATCCGATGATTCGGTCTGGAACAGGCGCATCCCGCCGATCCGCAGCATCGGCAAAATGGCCACGGCCATGGCGATAAAGCCGATACCGCCGAGCCAGTGCAGCAGCGAACGCCAGATCAGAATCCCCGGCGACATGCTGTCCAGCCCGGTCAGCACCGTAGCGCCGGTGGCGGTGATACCGGACATGCTTTCAAACACCGCATCAGTCATGCCCAGGTGCTGGGAGAACATAAAGGGCAGGGCGGCGAACAGCCCCACCAGTATCCAACTGGACACCGTCAGCAGGTACATGTCGCGTGGGCGCAGCTGCACATCCTTGGGCCGGCCTTGGGCAATCATGGCGATGCCGGCGATAAAGGTGATCAGGCTGGACCAGAGAAAGGCGTTGAGTTCGTCGGGCCGGTCAAACAACACCAGCGTCAGCATGGGCACGGCCATGCTGAGCGCCAGGGTCAGAAGAAAGATGCCATTGATAAAAGCGATGATCCGTAAGGTTGGCCAAGCCATCTAAGCGGGTTCCGTTGCAGTAAGAGCATGAGTCTAGGTTATCGGGCTTACTCGCTTGTCGCACCGCCGATTTCACTCAGTGGCGCCAGAACGCTCGGGTAAATAGCACCAGTACCGTAAGAATTTCCAAGCGCCCCAGTAACATGCCGATGGTCAGCAGCCATTTGGCGGCGTCCGGCAGGCTGGAGAAATTACCGGCAGGGCCGATGATCGGGCCCAAACCGGGGCCCACGTTACACACCGCCGTCGCCGCGCCGGTCAACGCCGTTACCCAGTCCAGGCCAAGCAAGGTCAGGCCAAGCGCGATGATGCCAATGGTGATGGTGAAGAAAAATGAAAAGGTGATCAGTGAGCGAACAATCTCTTCATCCAGGTTGTGGTTGTTGTACTGCTGCTTGATGACTGCGCGCGGGTGCACCAGTTGCTGCAGGTTGGCCCGCAGCAGCACATAGGCCACCTGAAAGCGAAAGATCTTCAGGCCGCCCGAGGTGGAGCCGGAGCAACCGCCGACAAAGGTCAGGTAAAAGAACAGCAGCACGGCGAAACTGCCCCAGGTGGTGTAGTCACCCAGGGCAAAGCCTGTGGTGGTGACCACCGAGGTGACGTTCACCGCAACGATGCGAAACGCATCCAGCCAGTTGTTATCCGAGTGCAGCCACAGCCAGGTGCCGAACACCAACCAAGTGGCCAACAGAAAGCCGAGAAAGCCGCGTACTTGATGGTCGCTGAACAGCGCTTTACGGTTGCCGCGCAGGGTGGCGACATACAGGGTAAAGGGCAGGCCACCGCAGATCATCAGCACCACGGCCACCCAATGCACAGCCGGCTGGCTCCAGTTGGCCAGCGATGAATCCGAGGTCGAGTAGCCGCCGGTCGAGATTGAGGTCATTGCATGGTTGATCGCATCGAAAGGCGTCATACCGGCCAGCCAAAAGCCGAGAAAGCCGATCAGGGTCAAGCTCAGGTAAATAAACAGAATGTACTTGGCCGCCATGTGTGAGCGCGGCATAACCTTTTCGCCCCAGTCAGAGGATTCGGTCTGGAACAGGCGCATGCCGCCGACCCGCAGCAGCGGCAGAATCGCCACTGCCATGCCGATAAAGCCGATACCACCCAGCCACTGCAGCATCGAGCGCCAGATCAGCAGCCCCGGCGAGGCCTTATCCAGCCCAACCAGAATGGTTGAGCCTGTAGTGGTCACGCCGGACATGGTTTCGAAGAAGGCATCGGTGTAGCTGATGTGCTGAATCAGCACCATCGGCAGGGCGGCGAAGATGCACACCACCAGCCAGCTGCCTGTGGTCAGCAGGTACATGTCGCGCGGGCGCAGCTGCGCTTCTTTTGGCCGCCCCGGAATCACCATGGCAATGCCTACGGCGGCGGTTACCAGGCTGGACCAGAGAAAGGCGTCGAGGTCGTCGGTGCGTGAATACAGCAGCAGCGTCAGCATGGGGATCAGCATGCTGACAGCCAGAGTGATGAGGAAGATGCCGAGAATAAAAGCAATGATGCGCAGTGTCGGCAATGACATGAAGTCGGCTCGGGCTTAGGTGGGCAAAGGGGCGTCATTCTACGCGCGCTGCAGCCGCTGTACAGTCGCCAAATGCGTGCTTTACAAGCGCTTGGCGCTGCATAAAATAGCCGCCCGGTGCCGGCCCTTGCCGGTCTCTGAGCGCGCCAAATCATGTCTGATAGCAATCCCTGTTTAAGTTGTGGCGCCTGCTGCGCGCATTTTCGTGTGTCATTTTTCTGGGGTGAGTGCCAATCGGCGGGTGGTGTGGTGCCCGACGATCAGGTGGTGCTGATCACCCCGCATCGCGTCGCCATGCGCGGCACTGAGACTAAACCCGTGCGCTGTACGGCCTTATTGGGGGACGTTGGCCAGGGTGTGCGCTGCACTTTGTATGAGCAGCGCTCCAGTACCTGCCGTGAATTCGAAGCCTCTTGGGTCAATGGTGAGCACAATCCGCAGTGCGATGCCGCGCGTAGCGCATACGGTTTGCCGCCGTTGATGCCACCCCTGTCGCCGAGTGTTTCTCCTGACCGGGTGGCCTGAGCTCTTACTCACGGTTGTCCGCACCTGGCATGCAGGCACTAGAATGGCCGCCTGATTTAATTGCCGAGGTGGCTAATGGACGCTCTTGATGCCCTGCTAAACCGTGTTTCCGCTCCGCGCCTGACTGCGCCGGCTCCCGATGCGGCGCAGCGCGAGCTGTTGTTTCGCGCCGCTCTGCGCGCACCGGATCATGGCCAACTACGGCCCTGGCGTTTTCTCACCGTTGAGGGTGAAGCGCTTACGCAGCTGGGCGAGCTGTTTGCCAGCGCATTACCTGCTGATGCCAGCCCTGAGGCTGTAACCAAAGCCCGCGCCATGCCGCTGCGTGCACCGTTGCTGGTGCTGGTGATTGCCCGCGTGCAGGCCAGCCTGAAAGTGCCGGCGCAAGAGCAAGTGCTGGCTGCGGGCTGCGCGGCCCATGGCATTCTGCTGGCGGCCCATGCCCAGGGTATTGGTGCGGTTTGGCGCACTGGGGAGATGGCCTACAACCCGCAGGTCGCTGCAGGTTTGGGCCTGAGCGCGGAGGAGCAGGTTATTGCTTACCTCTACCTGGGCACCCCGGAGCGCGAATTGCGCGCGGTGCCGCAGGTGCAGGTGAGTGATTTCGTCAGGGCTTGGTCGGCGTCTGATTCGGCACAGTGACTGGCAGGCGCAGGGTGGCAACAAAACCGCCCTGCGCATGGTTACTCAGCTCCAGCTGGCCGCCATGCCGTTCGGCGGCGCGGCGGGCGATGGCCAGGCCAAGGCCGTGGCCGCTGCTGGTCTGGCCAGGGGCGCGGTAGAACGGTTCGCCAAGCCGCGCGAGCAGCTCAGGCGCCACGCCGGGGCCGTGGTCACGCACGCTCAGGCAGAGCTGCTCGGCATTTTTGCTGGCGGTCAATTCGATGGGCTGCCCCGCTGGATTGAAGCGCAGTGCGTTGCGCAGCAGGTTGTCCAGCGCGCGCTGCAGCATGTCCGGCCAGCCATTCAGCTGCAGGCCGCTGTCCAACTGAATCTCGATGGTTTGCTCTGGAGCGTCCAAGCGCGCGTCATCCTGCAATTTGTGCAGTAGCTCCTCCAGATTGATCGGCTGCGCTGCGCCGGGGTCGGCGTCGAGGCGGGCGAGGGCGAGAATTTCACTGATCAGCGCTTCCAGGCGGTCGCATTCCTGGCTTAGGCGTGGCCAGTATTTCTCTCGTTCTTCGGCCTCTGCCCGCTCAGTCAGCGCCAGGGCGATACGCAGGCGCGCCAGCGGTGAGCGCAGTTCGTGGGAAACATCACGCAATAGCTGACGTTGACTGCTGATCAAGCCTTGCACGCGCTCGCCCATGCGGTTGAAGTCAGCGGCCAGGACGCCCAGTTCATCACGCCGTTCGGCCAGCCGCGCCAGGCTGTTCTGTTGATACGCGGTTTGCCCCAGGTCATGCACGGCGCCGCGCAGGCGATTGAGCGGGCGGGTGATAGACAGCGTCAGCCAGAGGCTGAACAGGGTCAGCACCAGCATGGCGATACCCAGTGCGCTCAGCGGCCAGAGCAGGCTGTCGCGCTGCCAGGCGACAACTTCGGGGTTTGGGATGCGGTAGATAAACAGGTAGGTTTCGCCGCTGTGCGGGCTGGTGTAATCGATACTCAGGCGGCGCCAGGGCAGGCGCTTCTCGTTGCGGTGGCGGGCCTCAAAGGCTGCCGCGCGGGGTGGGAAGGTGCCTTTGACCAGGGCTTGGCCGCTGTCGTCAAGCACCTGCACGTCAATGCGGAATTTGCGTTTACGTTGCTCGAGCAGGCTTTGGGCGGCACTGGGGCCTTTCTTTTCGTAGCGCTCCGTCCACTTTTCGGCGAGGTCATCCATGCCAGGGTGCTGGCTGAGCAACCAGGCGTCCTGATTGAGCATGCGCCCAAGCAGCATGGACAGCCCGGCAACCAGGGCGATGGCCAGCCAGAAGCTGGCAAAGATGCGCCAGAACAATGACCGCACGGTGGCTCCTTAGTGGTAATGGCTGCAGTCGTGATGGCTGTAGCTGAAATGCTTGCGCCCATCCGGCTAAAAGCCAGATGGGCGCAAAGGCAACAGTGCCTGGGTTAGTTCGTTTTCGCCTGCTCGGCCTGCCAGGCTTTAAAGGCTTGACGCTCGGCGCGGCGCTCTTCCATTTTCTTCTGGTGCTCATCAAAGGCTTTCTGCTGCTCGGGCTTGAGCAGGGCGCGGATGGCGCTGTGCTGTTTGTCCTTGGCGGCTTTCAGTTCATCCTGCATGGCTTTTTGTTCAGCGGCCGGTAGCTTGTCCAGGTAGCGCTTGGTGATCTCATGGCGGCCTTGCATCTGCTCGCCCATCAGTTTGCGGATTTCGCGGTGTTGCTCTTTGCTCAGGTCGAGTTCTTTGAACATGCGGGAGCCATGTTCACCATGATGGCCGCCGTGGCGCGAGCCGCCTTCTGGCATGGCCATGGCGAGGGTCGGCAGGGTCAGGGCGAGCAGTACGGCGGTAAGTGTTTTGCGCATGGTGTGTTTCCTTGTCTGAAACCGGTAAACACCGGATGAGCCCAGTCTAGGGCGGTCAAGGTCAAGGGCCGTCAGGGCAAGGTAAAGCTTAGGTAAAGAGCGCGGCGCGGCTGGTTTACAGTGCTGGTTCTCAAACGCTGTAGTAGTAGCCGCGACTACGCAGGGCCAAAATGCGCTGGCGGCCGTCGGCGTGCGGGCCGAGCTTTTTGCGCAGGTTACTGACGTGCATATCCAGGCTGCGGTCATACAGGGTCAGTTTGCGGCCGAGGGCCAGCTGCGCCAGTTCCTGTTTGTCCACCGGCTCGCCTGGGTGTTGCAACAGGGCTTCGAGGATACGGCTCTCTGAGAGCGTTAGCGGGACTTCCTGCTCGCCCAGGGTCACGGTGCCGCGGGCCTGGCTGTAATGCAGGTCGCCGAGATCGAGCAGGTTGCTGGGTGTGGCGGGCAGGCTGCGGCGCAATACGGCGCGTAAGCGCGCGGTCAGCTCGCGGGGGTCGCAGGGTTTGGCCAGGTAATCGTCGGCGCCCAGTTCCAGGCCGAGAATCCGGTCCAGCGGTTCGCCACGGGCGGACAGCATCAGCACGGGCAGTTCCGGGTGGTCGCTGCGCAACTGTTTGAGCAATTCCAAGCCGCTGCCGTCAGGCAGCATGACGTCCAGCACCACAGCGTCCGGGCTATGTCTGGCGAGGGTTTGGCGTGCGCTGTTGCCGTCATGGCAGGCGCTAACCTGGAAGCCCTCCTGAGTCAGCCAGCTGGTCAGCAGTTCGCAGAGTTCGACATCGTCGTCGATTAACAGCAGATCGCTCATGGGTTAATTGAGCCACTCGCGGCGTGAGTTGCGACCCTTGCGCAGCAAGGCGCCGATAATCACGCCCAGCAGGCCTGCTCCTGCGCCTGTGGCGAACCACATTTGCTGTTCGCTGATCAGCGGCTGTGGGGCGCTGGCCTGGGCTTTTTTCAGTTGCAGCTTGAGGCGCTGATTTTCTTGGCGCATGCGCTGCAGTTGCACGGTTTCACGCTCGCTGCTGGTGTTCTGCAGCTCAGCGCTGAGGGCTGCGCGCTGTTCTTCGCTGAGTGCCAGGCGCTGTTCCAGTTCATCGATCTGTGCCTGCACCGAGGTGGCTTCTGCCAGTGGCTGCGGCGGGCGCTCTTCGGCCTGGGTGACGGCCGGTAAGCACAGGGTCAAGACTAGAAACAGCGGGCCTGAACGCATCGGAACTCCTATTTTTGTAATTGTTGTGATGGGTTATTCAGCGAAGGGGTGGCTTTAAGGCAAGACCAGCTTGAAGGGTTTTACCAGCACCGAGGCGTAAACCCCGGCTGCGCGGTAAGGGTCGGCGTCAGCCCATTGTTGGGCGGCGCCCAGCGATTCGAATTCTGCGACCACCAAGCTGCCGGAAAAGCCGGCTGGGCCCGGATCATTGCTGTCGATGGCGGGGTGCGGGCCGGCGAGGATCAGGCGGCCCTCGGTTTTCAGCTGCTCCAGGCGTGCGAGGTGAGCCGGGCGCGCATTCAGGCGGTTTTCCAGGGAGTTTTCTACATCGGTAGCAATGATTGCGTAGAGCATCTCAGTCCTTAATTACGTAATGGGCGAGGGGCGCCGCTTGCAGAGAAAAGCAGCCCGCCCAGGCAAAGTCGAGGAAATAGTGGCGCAGGCCAGCAAGAATCCACATCTGCCGGCATAATAACAAACATAAATGACTCGGAAAGCGCGCCTTATGGATGTTGATTTGCATTGCCACAGCACCGCCTCAGACGGCGCCCTTGCGCCGGCTGTGGTGGTGGCGCGGGCGTTTGAGCGCGGTGTGCGTGTGCTGGCGCTGACCGATCACGATACTCTTGATGGCCTTGATGAAGCCGGTGCTGCCGCGCAAGCGTTGGGCATGCAGCTGGTCAATGGCATTGAATTGTCCTGCCTGTGGGGCGGCGCGACGATTCATGTGCTCGGGTATGCCTTCAACCGTGATGCGCCTGCCTTATTGCAGGCCATCGCTGAGTTGCATGAGGGGCGCTGGTTGCGCGCTGCCGAAATCAGTAAGCGCCTGGATGCCAAGGGCATGCCGGGCGCGCTGGATGGCGCGCGGGCGATTCAACAGGAATTAGGTGATAGCGGTAACGCGCCAGCGCGCCCGCATTTTGCCGACTTTCTGGTGCGCGGTGGGTATGTCAAAGACCGCGCTGAAGCGTTTCGCAAGTGGTTGGGCTCGGGTAAGTTGGGCGATGTTAAACAGCATTGGCCCGAGCTGGCCCAGACTGTTGACACCCTGCGCCGCGCTGGCGCCTGGGTAAGCCTGGCGCATCCCTGGCAGTACGACTTTACTCGCAGTAAGCGGCGCAAATTGATCGCCGATTTTGTCGCGGCCGGCGGCCATTCGCTGGAGGTGGTCAACGGTATGCAGCCCGCCGATCAAGTTGGTAGTCTGGCGATTCTGGCGCGGGAGTTCGGCATGTTTGTAACTGCGGGCAGTGATTTTCATGCGCCAGGCCAGTGGTCTGAGCTGGGGGTTTACCGCCCGGTTCCCGAGGATCTACCGCCCTTGTGGGCACGGTTTCATCATGTCCAACAACCCAGCGCAACCTGATCAGGAACCCAGCGTGAGCCAATTCTTCCAGATTCATCCGGAAAACCCGCAAGCGCGCCTGGTCAAGCAGGCTGCGGAGATTATCCGCAACGGCGGGGTTGTGGTTTACCCAACCGACTCTTCCTATGCAGTCGGTTGTCATATCGGCGACAAAAGCGCGATAGAGCGCATCCGCCGCCTGCGCCAGCTGGATGACAAGCACAACTTCACCCTGGTGTGCCGCGACCTGTCGCAGCTCAGCACCTTTGCCAAGGTCGATACTGCGGCTTTCCGTCTGCTCAAAAGCCATACGCCCGGGCCTTACACCTTTATCCTCAACGCCACCCGTGAAGTGCCGCGCATGCTGCTGCATGCCAAGCGCCGCACCATTGGTCTGCGGGTGCCCAGTCATCCGATTGCCATGGCTTTGCTGGCCGAATTGGACGAGCCGCTGATGAGCGTCAGCCTGATTATGCCGGGCGAAACGCTGCCCATGAGCGACCCTTACGAGATGCGCCAAGTCCTTGAGCGTCAGGTTGATTTGATCATCGATGGCGGTTTTGGCGGCCTTGAGGCCTCCACGGTGGTCAGCCTGCTTGATGATGAACCTGAGGTGTTTCGGGTGGGCTGTGGTGATCCGTCACCTTTTACGGATGATCTTTGAGCCTGGCTCGATATAATCGGGTTCCTTCGATTATTCAGGTAATCCGTTTTGAGTCTTGTTGACGCCGAACGCCGCGTGCTGTCAGGCATGCGCCCCAGTGGGCTGTTACACCTGGGGCATTACCAGGGCGTATTAAAGAACTGGGTGAAGCTGCAGCACACCTATGAATGCTTCTTCTGCATCGTTGACCTGCACGCGCTGACCACTGAATACGACGATGTCGGTTCACTGTCTCAGCGGGTGATGGACATGGCTGTGGACTGGTTGGCGGCTGGCGTCAGCCCCAGTTCGGCGACTTTATTCATTCAATCGCAAGTTCCTGAGCACGCCGAGCTGCACCTGCTGTTGTCGATGATTTGCCCGCTCAGCTGGCTGGAGCGTGTGCCGTCCTACAAAGAACAACAGGAACAGCTGCACGGTAAAGACCTCAGCACCTTCGGCTTTCTCGGTTACCCCTTACTGCAGGCCGCAGATATTTTGCTGTACCGCGCCGGTGTGGTGCCGGTCGGCAGCGATCAGCTGGCGCATATTGAATTTGCCCGTGATGTGGCGCGGCGCTTCAACCATTTGTATGGCCGTGAGCCGGGCTTTGAGGAAAAAGCCGAGGCGGCAATCATCAAACTCGGCAAGAAGACCGCCAAGCTCTACAACAACCTGCGCAAGGCTTACCAAGAGCAGGGCGATGGCGAGGCGCTAGAAACCGCGCGTGCGCTACTCAAAGACCAACAAACCATCACCCTCGGTGATAAAGAGCGCCTCTACGGTTATCTGGAAGGCGGCGGCAAGATTCTGCTGATCGAACCGCAGGCCCTGCTGGGTGAGTCGCCCAAGTTGCTGGGGCTTGATGGCAGCAAGATGTCTAAATCCAATAACAATGCGATTTTCCTGCGTGACAGCGGCCCGGCGATTGAAGAAAAAATCCGTCGTATGCCCACCGACCCTGCGCGGGTGCACCGCGATGACCCCGGCAATCCAGCTAACTGCCCGGTGTGGTCGCTGCATCAGCTGTATTCCAACGAGCGGACCTGCGAGTGGGTGCAGCAAGGCTGCCGCAGTGCGGGTATCGGTTGCCTGGAGTGTAAGGGCCCACTGATTGAGGCGGTTCAACTCGAATTACAGCCGCTACAGGCGCGCGCCGCGGACTATCAGGACAGTCCCGACCTCGTTCGGCAAATTCTGGCCGATGGTGCTGAAAAGGCGCGTTCCGAAGCGCGGGAAACCCTCAGCGAAGTGCGTCTGGCCCTTGGCTTGAATTACCGCTGACCCCATTCGAGAACAGCCATGTCCAGCGTGTCGCCCGACGAACACCCCGATAGCCAGGCCAATGCCCAGCAAGAGCTGCCATTTGCCCTGGTCTATGGCCAGGCGGTCACCGAAATGCCGCTGGACTTGTACATCCCGCCGGATGCCCTGGAGGTGTTTCTCGAAGCCTTTGAAGGCCCGCTGGACCTGCTGCTGTATTTGATCCGCAAACAAAACATCGACGTGTTGGACATCCCGGTGGCGGAAATCACCCGCCAGTACATGGGCTACGTCGAGTTGATGCAGTCGGTGCGCCTGGAATTGGCGGCCGAGTACTTGGTAATGGCAGCCATGCTTGCCGAGATCAAGTCGCGCATGCTGCTGCCGCGTTCCAGTGAGATAGAAGCGGAGGAAGACGACCCGCGCGCCGAGTTGATCCGCCGCTTGCAGGAATACGAGCGCTATAAGGCCGCCGCTGAAGGCATTGATGGCCTAAGCCGGGTAGGACGTGACCTTACGGTGCCGCGCCTGGATGCCCCCGAAGCGCGTGCGCGCAAGCTGCTGCCCGATGTCAGCCTGGAAGAAGTGCTGCTGTCGATGGCCGAAGTGCTGCGCCGCGCCGATATGTTTGAGAGCCACCAGGTTACCCGCGAGGCGCTGTCGACTCGCGAGCGCATGAGTGAGGTGCTCGAGCGACTCAAAGGTGGTGAATTTGTGCCGTTCGTCAGCCTGTTTAGCGCCGATGAAGGCAAGTTGGGTGTGGTGGTGACTTTTATGGCCGTGCTGGAATTGATCAAGGAGTCATTGGTCGAGCTGGTGCAGAACGAGGCTTTCGGGCCCATCCATGTGCGTGCGCGGGCTGAATAAGCATGAATCTTAACGAACCGCGTGAGCTGGCCAGCCTGCTTGAAGCCTTTCTGCTGGCCTCCGGTAAGCCGCAATCACTGGAGCGTCTGTACGAACTCTTCGAAGAGGCCGAGCGGCCCGGGCCGACAGTGTTCAAGAAAGCTCTGGTACACCTGGCTAAGTCCTGCGAGGGGCGGGCTTTTGAGTTGGTTGAGGTCGCTTCCGGCTACCGTTTGCAAGTGCGTGAAAAATACGCGCCGTGGGTCGGTCGGTTGTGGGAGGAGCGCCCGCAGCGTTACTCGCGCGCCATGCTGGAAACCCTGGCGCTGATTGCCTACCGTCAGCCGATTACCCGTGGCGAGATCGAGGATGTGCGTGGTGTGGCGGTCAACAGTCACATCGTCAAAACCCTGTTGGAGCGCGAGTGGATTCGCGTGGTGGGTCACCGCGATGTACCGGGTAAACCGGCCATGTTCGCCACCACCAAGGCGTTTCTCGACCATTTCAACCTTAAAAGTCTTGACCAATTACCGCCTCTGGCAGCCCTGCGCGAGCTTGAGCCGGAGCCTGTGCTGGCCTTTGAAGATGATCTAGAGGCGCCGCAAAGCTTGCAGGCCCGTGCTGACCTGGCCCTGGCTGACGAGCCAGCGGCGGAAGCGGGCGAAGAAACCAGCTTCAGCAGCCTGCTGGCTGAGCTCGACTCGATGGAGCAGGGGCTTAAGACTGACTTCGATGATTTACCCGAACAGGATGATGAGCTTGATGATGCCGATGACGCTCACCAAATCCTGGATAAAGAGCGGCTGCCTGACTAATGCGCAGTGTGCGCCTACGAGGGGGTTAGCGCGGTGAAAGATCCCTGCATCAAACTGTGCAAGTTCGAGCGCGACGTTTGTCTTGGCTGTGGGCGCAGTAAAGCGGAGATTAAGGGCTGGAAGAAGCTCAGTAAGGCTTCCCGGCGCCTCGTTTTGGCCGAAGCAGACATGCGCTTGCTGAGTTTGGCGACCATCGGTCAGCGCAAACGCTGACCGCCGCCGATCAGGCTGCTTGCCTCAGCCCGTGCGTCCGCGCCGCGTTTCGCGTATGCTCCGCGGCCCTTCGACGAATAGGCTTCGCCTTGATCGTCCTAATCACCAGAGAAAACACCGGGAGGTGCCCAGATGAGTGAAACCGAAGAATACACCCCAGCAGGCGAAAAACTGCAGAAAGTCATGGCGCGTATGGGCCTGGCTTCACGCCGTGAAATCGAATCGTGGATCAGTGCCGGTCGCGTCAAGGTCAATGGTGCAGTCGCCAGCCTAGGCGTGCGTGTTGACCTGCACGACGCAATTGCCGTCGATGGCAAGGTGATCCGCCGCGAAGAAGCCGCCGAAAGCGTGCGCCGCGTGATTATCTATAACAAGCCCGAAGGTGAGATCTGCACCCGCGACGACCCGGAAGGCCGTCCAACCGTGTTTGACCGTCTGCCACGCCCGAAAGATGGCCGCTGGATCAACATCGGTCGTCTCGACATCAACACCACCGGTTTGCTGATGTTCACCACTGACGGTGAGCTGGCCAACCGTCTGATGCACCCGTCCTTCCAGATGGACCGCGAGTACGCCGTGCGCGTGCGGGGCGAAGTTGACGAAGAGATGATCGAACGCCTGAAAGCCGGCGTGATGCTCGAAGACGGCCCGGCCAAGTTTACAGACATTAAGGAAGCGCCCGGCGGCGAAGGCTTCAACCACTGGTACCACTGCGTGGTGATGGAAGGCCGTAACCGCGAAGTGCGTCGTTTGTGGGAATCTCAGGGGTTGGTGGTGAGCCGTCTGAAGCGCGTGCGTTTCGGTCCGGTATTTATCACCTCGGACCTGACCATGGGCCGCTGGCGCGAAATGAGCCAGCGCGAAGTGGATATCCTCAGCGAGGAAGTCGGCCTTAAGTCGGTGGCCTTGCCGGATATGAAGGAAAAAGCCCGCGACAAGATTGACCGCCTGCAGCGCAAGTCGGCCAAGCCGGTGGGTCGCGCCGCACGTCCCGAGCGGACGTTGCGTCCCGCTCACGGTGGCGGCCCGGCAGCGGGTAGCGATCAGGGGCGTTCGCGTCCGGCCCGTGGCGAAGGTGCTGAGCGTGGCGAGCGTCCTGTGCGCACCCCGCGTGCACCGCGCGATGACCAAAGCAAAGGTACACCGGTTGCTGAGCGTCCACGTGATGTCAACAACAAGCGTCCGGCCAAGCCGGGTGCACAACGCCCAGGCGTTGGTTTGACGGATCGTCCGGCGCGCAAGCCCGCCGGTGCGCCGGCCAAGCGTCGCAGCCAGCCGAGTCGCGAAGGTCAGCGCCCAGGCTTTGGTCGTGGCCCTAAGCCGGAGTAATCCATTGCGGTGGGTATAAAAAAAGGCGACCCTCGGGTCGCCTTTTTTGGTCCTGCCTTCCATGGCGGCTACCTTGTAGGTCGTCGCTGCGCGACGTTAACAATTTCGCTCGGCGATTTTTTCTGGGTGTTTTACCCGGCCATCGACAGACGATTGCGCCCGTCGCGCTTGGAGACGTACAGCGCGTTGTCGGCGCGGCGCAGCAGGCTTTCCATCGACTCACCCGGCAGCAGGCTGGCGCAACCGAGGCTCACCGACAGTTCGATGGCGCGGTTCTCGACCAGGTACTGAATCCCCAGAACCGCCATGCGCAGGCGTTCGCCAATCATCGATGCGGCTTCACGGCTGGTGCCGGAGAGCAGCACCATGAATTCTTCGCCGCCATAGCGGAACACCATATCGACATTGCGCAGGCTGTCTTTTAATGCGCTGGCGACGGCTTTGAGTGCTTCATCGCCCGTGATGTGACCGTGGTTGTCGTTAACACGTTTGAAGTGATCGATATCCACCATCAGTATCGATAAGGGCTGCAGGGTCCGTCGCGCAATGTCTATCTCGCGCTTGAGCGCCTGCTCCATGGCAATGCGGTTGCCGGTATCGGTCAGGGGGTCGCGCAAGGCTGTTTGCAACGCAGCGCGGTACAGCAGTGCGTTACGCAGCGGAAACAGCAGGCTGGCGAGCAACGATTCAAGTTGGCCAAGCTCTTCCTCGCTAAAACGCTGGTTGCGGCGGAAGGTCAGCTCGCCGAGGTACTCGCCTTCATGATTCAGGCGGTAGCCAGCCGAGTGATTGCCGCGCTCGCCTAAATCCAGGCGCAGGTCGCAGGAGGCCAGCTGATAGCTCAGTGCGCCGAGTGGAACCAGGCGCTGCACTTCGCTGAAAAACAATTCCAGGATGCGTTCTGCTTCCAGTGAGGTTTGCAGGCGCAGGCTTAATTGCTGGCGCAGTTGCGCCAGGCTGACCGGCTTCAGGGTTTTCTGAATGCGGCTGGCATAGCCAAGACGCTGCAACTTGGCAGCGTCAAAATCAATGGTGTTGGACTGGTTGTGCGGGGCCATGAAGCTCTACCTCTAGCGCTATTCGCGACGACTAGTGGGGATAGAGCGAATTTCGTGCCAATTTTATTTTTTAATAAAAAGTGCTTTATTTTCATGGGCTTGCTGGCCAGTTAAGCGGCGTAGCGGCAAGCTTTTGCCGGTTAACTGGCGGGCCTGCTGGCAATTGGCTGCCAGTCAAATCCGCTGCCGCCGGGAAACCGGCGCAACCCTTTAAGGGCTGCTGAAGGCCTTGCAAGCCAGAGGCCTGTAAGGCGCTACGTGAGTCGCAGCCAGCGGCTGGTCAAACGGTGTGGAAGCGGATTTTTAACCCCGCAGCATCGATGTGCAGCAGGCCGTGATTCACTGCGCGTCAAATGCCTGGCCGTTAACGCCCGTGCTGTCTGGCCCCATTAAGTACAGGTAAACCGGCATGATGGCCTCTGGCAGCGGGTTGTTCTGCGGGTTTTCCCCTGGGTAGGCCTGGGCGCGCATATCAGTGCGGGTGGCACCTGGGTTGACGCTGTTGGCGCGTACGCTGGCAATGCCGTCGGTCTCGTCGGCGAGCACCTGCATCAGGCCTTCAGTGGCGAATTTGGACACCGCATAGGCGCCCCAGTAGGCGCGGCCTTTGCGGCCGACGCTGCTGGAGGTGAACACCACCGAGGCATCCGCCGAAAGCTTGAGCAGCGGCAGTAGGGTGCTGGTGAGCATAAACATGGCGTTGACGTTGACCTGCATCACGCGCATGAAATTGTCGCCGGACAGCTGCTCCAGTGGCGTGCGCGGGCCGATGATCGAGGCGTTGTGCAGCAGGCCGTCGAGTTTGCCGAACTCGGCTTCGATCATTGCCGCCAGTTCGTCGTACTGATGCGGCAGAGCGGTTTCCAGGTTGAAGGGAATAACTGCGGCCTGCGGGTGGCCAGCGGCTTCGATGGCGTCATACACGCGGCTGAGGTTCTCTTCGGTTTTACCCAGCAGCAATACGGTTGCGCCGTGGGCGGCAAAAGTTTTGGCAGCGGTTGCGCCGATGCCACGGCCGGCACCGGTCACCAGAATCACGCGGCCTTTGAGTAAGTCGGGGCGAGCGGAATAGTCAAACATGGGTAAGCCTCATCTCTTTAAAAGCGGGCGGCGTCTGTGCGCGCCCGACGGGCAGTCTTCAGCAGCCGCACAGTGCCCGTTCGAGCACCGTGCGCAGCTCCGATGGATGGTCCACCACCACATCGGCGCCCCAGTTGCGTGGGTTGTCCTGTGGGTGAATATAGCCGTACGTGACGGCGGCCGTTTTGCAGCCGGCGGCGCGACCGGCTTCGATATCGCGCTCGTCATCACCAATAAACAGCGTGGCGGCAGGGGGTACACCGATTTTTTCGCAGGCCAGCAGGATCATTTCCGGATCCGGCTTGCTGCGGCTGACATGATCCGGGCAAACCAGTACCGCTGACCGTTGCGCCAGGCCGAGTTGCTGCATGATCGGCTCGGCGTAACGCACCGGCTTGTTGGTGGCTACGCCCCAGATCAGCTTGGCCTGCTCGATATCGCGGAGCAGTTCATGCATGCCGTCAAATGGCCGTGTGAGCACCGCGCAGTGGTGTTGATAGCGCTCAAGAAATTCCAGGCGCAGGGCTTCAAATTCGGCGGCCTCGGGGTCCATGGCAAAGTTGGCGGCGACCATGGCGCGCGCACCGCCGGACACCTGATCACGGATCAGCTTGTCGCTAATCGGCGGCAGACCGCGCTCACTGCGCATGGCTTGGCAGATGGCGATAAAGTCCGGCGCGCTGTCGAGCAGGGTGCCGTCCATGTCAAATAGAACTGCTCGTAAACGCATGCGCTTACTCCTCGCGCAGGGTTTGGATCATGTAGTTGACGTCGACATCGGCTTCCAGCTTGTAGCGTTTGCTTAGCGGGTTGTAGGTCAGGCCGATGATGTCCTTGACCTCAAAGCCTGCCTCGCGGCTCCAGGCGCCCAGTTCGGACGGGCGGATAAATTTCTTGAAGTCATGGGTGCCGCGCGGCAGCAGGCGCAGTAGGTATTCCGCGCCAATAATGGCGAACAGGTACGCCTTAGGATTGCGGTTGATGGTGGAGAAGAACACCTGACCGCCAGGCTTAACCATGCGGTAGCAAGCGCTGATCACCGACGCGGGGTCGGGCACGTGCTCAAGCATTTCCAAGCAGGTGACTACATCGAACTGCTCGGGCATCTCGATGGCCAGCGCTTCTGCGGTGATCTGCCGGTATTCGACGTTTACCCCCGACTCCAGCTGGTGCAGCTGAGCCACGGCTAGTGGCGCTTCACCCATGTCGATGCCGGTGACGCTTGCGCCGCGTTGCGCCATGGACTCACTGAGGATGCCGCCCCCGCAGCCGACGTCGAGTACCTTTTTACCGGCCAAGCCGACGCGTTCGTCGATCCAGTTAACGCGTAGCGGATTGATGTCATGCAGTGGCTTGAATTCGCTTTCGCGGTCCCACCAGCGGTGGGCGAGCGCTTCGAATTTGGCGATTTCGGCGTGGTCTACGTTGCTCATATTAATCCCTACGAATCAGGCTGCGACGAGAGTGGGAGCGCAAGATGCTCATGGTGCCAGTTTCGCCGGGTGGAGTGGACGCCCGTTGGACGACCAATGTATGTCAGTTTGTCGCACTGGTGGGTGTTGCTCTGTGTTGCTGGGGGGAGCTTTAGTCGCGAGGGCAAATAAGGTCCCACATTTTCGCGGCTAAAGCCCCTCCTACAAGCCCTCAGGGTGATGCTAGCGCTGGGCGATTTTCGCCCCCCAGGCGCGGGCATTGGCGATGATCCGTTGTTCGTCCAGACGCGTCAGTTGTCCGTCGTCGAGCAGGTGCTTACCGCCAACCCAGAGGTGTTCGACGCAGGCACGCCCTCCGGCATAAAGCAGCTGCGAAACCGGGTCATAGACCGGCTGCTGGGCCAGGCCGGAAAGGTTGAATGCGACGATATCCGCCGCCTTGCCCGGTTCTAGCGAGCCGATTTGCTCATCCAGGCCGAGGGCGCGGGCGCCGTTCAGCGTAGCCATGCGCAGTGCGCGGTGGGCATCCAGGGCGGTGGCTGAACCTGCAACCGCTTTAGCCAGCAAGGCAGCGGTGCGGGTTTCGCCGAGCAGGTCGAGATCGTTGTTGCTCGCCGCGCCATCGGTGCCGATGGCGACGTTGACGCCGGCCTGCCAGAGTTTTTCCACCGGGCAGAAGCCGCTGGCCAGTTTCAGGTTGGATTCCGGGCAGTGAATCACGCTGCTGTTGCTCTCCACCAGCAGGGCCAGGTCGTCATCATTAATCTGGGTCATGTGCACGGCCTGAAAGCGCGGGCCAAGCAGGCCCAGGCGCGCCAACCGGGCCATTGGTCGCTCGCCGCGCTGCTCCAGGCTTTGCTGCACTTCGAAGGCCGTTTCGTGCACATGCATATGAATGCCGGCGTCCAGCTCTTCGGACAGCATGCGGATATTTTCCAGCTTGTCGTCGCTCACCGTATAAGGTGCGTGGGGGCCAAAGGCGACGCTCAAGCGCGGGTGGTGCTTGAGGTCGTCGAACAGATTCAGGCCTTTGCGCAGGGACTCGTCAGCGTCGCGCGCGCCGGGGATGGGGAAATCCAGCACGGGAATAGTGATTTGCGCACGGATGCCGCTGCTGTGCACCAGTTGGCTGGCGGTTTCCGGGAAGAAATACATGTCGGAGAAGCAGGTGATGCCGCCTTTGAGCTGTTCGGCGATGGCCAGTTCAGTGCCGTCCTGGACAAACTGCTCGTTGACCCACTTCGCCTCGGCCGGCCAGATGTGCTGCTCCAGCCAAGTCATTAGCGGTAAGTCATCCGCCAAGCCGCGAAATAAAGTCATGGCGGCATGCCCGTGAGCATTCACCAGGCCTGGCGTGAGCAGTCGGCCTGGCAGTTCACGCACCTCTAAAGCAGCATGCTTGAGCGCCTCAGTGCGTGGCGCGATTAGCGCGATACGGCCGTCACGGATGCCCAGGCCGTGCTCTTTTAACACCACGCCAGCAGGTTCGACCGGGACCAGCCAGGTGGGCAGGAGCAATAGGTCGAGTGGGGCTTGGGGCATGGGGGCGCTTCCGACAGTCATTGAGGCGGCAAGTTTATAGGGGAAAGCCCTAAGCTTGAAGCTGCACGCGGCTGATCTGGCGCGATAGACGGGGTGCTGTGCGTATAATGGTCGGCTTTTTGCGGCGGAGGTGTGAGATGCGCGAGCAATTGCTAGCGGCAGAGAAAGTCAGGGCCATTGAGTGGCGTGACGGCGCTCTGCACCTGCTGGATCAGCGCGCGTTGCCCTTTAAGGAGACTTGGTTGCGCTATGACGCTGCGGCGGATGTGGCGCAGGCAATTCGTACGATGGTCGTGCGGGGTGCGCCCGCGATCGGCATCACCGCAGCCTATGCGATTGTTCTGGCTGCGCGTGCGCGCTTGCTGGCAGGTGAGGCGTGGCGCGTGGCCATTAGTGCGGATTTTGACCTGCTGGCCGCCTCGCGGCCGACGGCAGTCAATCTGTTCTGGGCGCTCCAGTGCATGCGTGAGCGTCTGGATCGGCTTAAGGATGACGAGGATGTGCTGGCGCAGCTTGAGCGTGTGGCCATCGGCATTCATCAGAGCGACCGCGAAGCCAACCTGACCATGGCTCAGCTGGGTGTTGACCTGATTCGTCGGCATCAGGGTCATCAGCAAAACCTGCTGACCCACTGCAACGCTGGCGTCCTGGCCACTGGCGGTTTCGGTACAGCGCTGGGCGTTATTCGCGCGGCCTTTCACGACGGCTTGCTGGAGCGGGTGTATGCCGATGAGACCCGGCCTTGGCTGCAGGGCTCACGCCTGACTGCCTGGGAGTTGGCGCAAGACGGCATTCCGGTCACGGTCAATGTCGACTCGGCGGCCGCGCACGTGATGAAAACCCGTGGCATCACCTGGGTCATCGTTGGGGCGGATCGCATCGCCGCCAATGGCGATGTGGCCAACAAAATCGGCACCTACCAGCTGGCGGTGAATGCCATGCACCATGGCGTGCGCTTTATGGTGGTCGCGCCCAGTTCGACCATTGATATGGCCACCGAGCATGGTGACGACATCGTGCTGGAAGAGCGCGACGCCGCTGAGCTGTTGGAATTAGGCGGTCAGCGCATTGCCGATGGCATTGAGGCGCTCAATCCGGTGTTCGATGTGACCCCAGCCGACCTGATTGACTTTATCGTCACCGAGAAGGGGGTCGTGGATCGCCCCGATGCGGAAAAAATCGCGCAACTGATGTGCCGTAAGCGCCTGCACTGAGTTTTCTGCGGGTGCGCGCACCTAGTCGGTCGGCAGGCGCTGGGGATAGGTGCGCTGCGGTGATTGTGGTAAGCTCCGGCGGTTTTCGAGGGTGCTCGTTATGGCCCTCTTACCTGCGCAGATACATGGCATAACTTATTGATTTGTCGTGAGTCGTTATGAGCCGCAAGGCACAGCGACAGACTCTGCCTCGTTCAGGACGAACGGCGCGGAGTTTCACCAGAAAAAGGAACAAGGCTACTCATGGGCGAACTGGCCAAAGAAATCCTCCCGGTCAATATTGAAGACGAACTCAAGCAGTCTTACCTCGACTACGCGATGAGCGTAATTGTCGGGCGCGCACTGCCGGATGCACGCGATGGCTTGAAGCCCGTGCACCGCCGTGTACTGTTTGCCATGAGTGAGTTGGGCAACGACTGGAACAAGGCATACAAGAAGTCCGCCCGTGTGGTCGGTGACGTCATCGGTAAGTACCATCCGCACGGTGATACCGCGGTGTACGACACCATCGTACGGATGGCGCAGCCATTCTCGCTGCGTTACCTGCTGGTGGACGGTCAGGGCAACTTTGGTTCGGTGGACGGCGATAACGCAGCCGCCATGCGTTACACCGAAGTGCGCATGACCAAGCTGGCCCATGAGTTGCTGGCTGACCTGCACAAAGAAACCGTGGACTGGGTGCCGAACTACGACGGCACTGAAATGATCCCGGCGGTTATGCCGACTAAAGTGCCTAACCTGCTGGTCAATGGTTCCAGCGGTATCGCCGTGGGCATGGCCACTAATATCCCGCCGCACAACCTCACGGAAGTGATCAACGGCTGCCTGGCCTTGATCGACAACGGCGAGCTGACCGTTGATGAGTTGATGCAGTACATCCCCGGTCCGGACTTCCCGACGGCGGCGATCATCAACGGTCGCGCCGGCATCATCGAGGCTTACCGCACTGGCCGTGGCCGCATCTACATGCGTGCCCGCGCCATCATTGAAGACATCGACAAGGTCGGCGGTCGCCAGCAGATCATCGTCAGCGAGCTGCCGTATCAGCTGAACAAGGCGCGCTTGATCGAGAAGATCGCCGAGCTGGTTAAAGAGAAGAAACTCGAAGGCATCACCGAGCTGCGCGATGAGTCCGACAAAGACGGCATGCGCATCGTCATCGAACTGCGCCGCGGTGAAGTGCCGGAAGTGGTGCTTAACAACCTCTACGCTCAGACCCAGATGCAGTGCGTGTTTGGTATCAACGTGGTGGCCCTGATTGATGGCCAGCCGAAGATCCTTAACCTCAAGGACATGCTCGAAGCCTTTATCCTGCACCGCCGTGAAGTGGTCACTCGCCGCACGGTGTTTGAGCTGCGCAAGGCCCGTGAGCGTGGCCATATCCTTGAAGGCCAGGCGGTTGCGCTGTCCAACATTGACCCGGTTATCGCGTTGATCAAGGCCTCGCCAACCCCGGCTGAAGCCAAGCTGGCGCTGATTGCCACGCCGTGGGAATCCAGTGCAGTGGAAACCATGGTCGAACGCGCCGGTGCTGATACCTGTCGCCCGGATGACCTCGACCCGCAGTACGGTCTGCGCGACGGTAAGTACTTCCTCTCGCCAGAGCAGGCTCAGGCCATCCTCGAGCTGCGTCTGCACCGTCTGACCGGCCTTGAGCATGAAAAGCTGCTGGCTGAATACCAGGAAATCCTCACCCAGATCGGTGAGCTGATCCGCATCCTCACCAGCTCTGTGCGCTTGATGGAAGTGATTCGTGAAGAACTCGAAGCGATCAAAGCTGAGTTCGGTGATGCGCGTCGTACCGAAATTCTCGATAACCGCCTCGACCTGAGCCTGGCCGATCTGATCACTGAAGAAGAGCGTGTGGTCACCATCTCTCACAGTGGTTATGCCAAGAGCCAGCCGCTGCATGCCTACCAGGCGCAGCGTCGCGGCGGCAAAGGTAAGTCGGCCACTGGCGTGAAGGATGAGGACTACATCGAGCATCTGCTGGTTGCCAACAGTCACGCCACGCTGTTGTTGTTCTCCAGCAAGGGCAAGGTGTACTGGCTGAAAACCTACGAAATTCCAGAAGCCTCGCGCGCTGCCCGTGGTCGTCCGCTGGTCAACCTGTTGCCGCTGGGCGAAGGCGAGCGTATTACCGCCATGCTGCAGGTCGATCTGGAAGCACTGCGTCGGCAGGCGCCAGAAGGCGACGAGCAAGACGATATCGAAGGCGTCGTGGTTGAGGCCGAAGAAGTCGAAGAACTGGCCGAAGGCGATGACGCCGACGACGACACCCCGGATGAGCCGACCGGTGCCTACATCTTTATGGCCACGGCCAAAGGCACCGTGAAGAAAACGCCGCTGGTGCAGTTCAGCCGTCCGCGCAGCTCGGGTTTGATCGCCCTCAAGCTGGACGAAGATGACACCCTGATCTCCGCCGCCGTGACTGACGGCGCCCGTGAAGTGATGATGTTCTCGGACGGCGGCAAGGTGATTCGCTTCAAAGAAAGCAAGGTGCGCACCATGGGTCGTACCGCTCGCGGTGTGCGTGGCATGCGTCTGCCGGAAGGGCAGGAGGTTATCTCCATGCTGATTCCTGAGGCCGATGCGCAGATTCTCACCGCCTCCGAGCGTGGCTACGGCAAGCGCACGGCGATGGCCGAGTTCCCACGTCGCGGCCGTGGCGGTCAGGGCGTAATTGCCATGGTCAGCAACGAGCGTAACGGCAAGCTGGTGGGCGCTGTGCAGGTGCTGGAAAGTGAGGAAATCATGCTGATTTCCGACCAAGGCACCCTGGTACGTACCCGCGTCAGCGAAATTTCCAGCCTTGGCCGTAACACCCAGGGCGTGACCTTGATCAAGCTGGCCAAGGATGAAACCTTGGTGGGGCTTGAGCGTGTGCAGGAGCCTTCGGCTGAAGATGACGACGAGCTACTGGAAGGTGAAGAGGCTGTTGACGTGATTGTCGATGAAACCCTCGAATCCGCCGACGGCGTTGCCGAAGAAGGTTCGGCTGTCGAGGAGTGATCTGTCGGGGCGAGTGCGCTCGCCCCTAACAGCGTGAGATTTGGCGGCTGCTGGCAAGCCCAGCCCGCCCACTAACTTGAGCGAGAGTGGATGTGAGCAAGCGAGCCTTTAACTTCTGCGCCGGCCCGGCCGCGCTTCCTGAGGCTGTTCTGCAGCGCGCCCAGGCGGAACTCCTCGACTGGCAGGGCAAAGGCCTGTCGGTGATGGAGATGAGCCATCGCAGCGACGAGTACACCGCCATTGCGGAAAAGGCCGAGCAGGATCTGCGTGATCTGATGGAGATTCCATCCGACTACAAGGTGCTGTTCTTACAGGGCGGTGCTAGCCAGCAGTTCGCTGAGATTCCACTCAACCTGTTGCCCGAAAACGGCGTCGCCGATTACATCGACACCGGTATTTGGTCGAAGAAAAGCATCGAAGAAGCCAGCCGCTTCGGCAATGTTAATGTCGGCGCCAGCGCTAAGGCCTATGACTACTTCGCCATTCCTGGGCAGAACGAGTGGCAGCTGTCGAAAGACGCCGCCTACCTGCACTACGCCAGCAACGAAACCATCGGTGGCCTGCAGTTCGACTGGATTCCTGAGGTGGGTGACGTGCCGTTGGTGGCGGACATGTCTTCCGACATCCTTTCGCGGCCGATCGATGTATCGAAGTTCGGCCTGATCTACGCCGGCGCGCAGAAGAACATTGGCCCCAGTGGCCTGGTCGTGACCATCGTCCGTGAAGACCTGCTCGGCCGCGCCCGTAACGTCTGCCCGACCATGCTCAATTACAAAGTCGCTGCTGATAACGGCTCGATGTACAACACCCCGGCGACCTTCTCCTGGTACTTATCCGGTTTGGTGTTCGAGTGGCTGAAAGAGCAGGGCGGGGTGGCCGCCATGGAGCGGATCAACCGCGCCAAGAAAGACCTGCTGTACAAGGCCATCGATACCAGCGATTTCTACAGCAACCCGATTGCCGTAAACGCCCGCTCCTGGATGAACGTGCCGTTCCGCCTGGCCGACGAGAAGCTGGATAAGCCGTTCCTCGCCGGCGCCGATGCGCGCGGCCTGCTCAATCTCAAAGGCCACCGTTCGGTTGGCGGCATGCGTGCCTCGATCTATAACGCCGTGGGCCTGGATGCTGTTGCAGCGTTGGTCGCTTACATGGCTGAGTTCGAGAAGGAGCACGGCTAATGACGGATTCAGTTTCCGAGCAGGAACTGCAGGCGCTGCGTCTGCGTATCGATAGCCTCGATGAAAAAATCCTTGAGCTGATCAGTGATCGCGCCAGCTGCGCCGAAGAAGTCGCGCGGGTGAAGATGAAGGCCCTGCCGGAAGGCGAGAAGCCGGTGTTTTACCGTCCGGAGCGCGAAGCCCAGGTGCTTAAACGCATCATGGAGCGCAATCAGGGGCCGCTGGGTAACGAGGAAATGGCGCGGCTGTTCCGCGAAATCATGTCCTCCTGTCTGGCCCTGGAAAATCCGCTCAAGGTCGCTTACCTCGGCCCGGAAGGCACCTTCAGCCAGGCGGCGGCGATGAAGCACTTCGGCCACGCGGTGATCAGCGTGCCTATGGCGGCTATCGATGAAGTGTTCCGTGAAGTGGCTGCCGGCGCGGTTAACTTCGGCGTGGTGCCGGTGGAGAACTCCACCGAAGGCGCGATCAACCACACCCTCGACAGCTTCCTCGAACACGACATGGTCATTTGTGGCGAAGTCGAGCTGCGCATTCACCACCACCTACTGGTCGGTGAAACCACCAAAACCGACAAGATCACCCGCATCTATTCCCACGCGCAGTCCCTGGCGCAGTGCCGCAAGTGGCTGGATGCGCATTACCCGAATGTTGAGCGCGTTGCAGTGTCAAGCAATGCTGACGCAGCCAAGCGGGTGAAAAGCGAGTGGAACAGCGCGGCGATTGCCGGTGATATGGCGGCCAGCCTGTACGGCCTGACCAAGCTGGCGGAGAAGATTGAAGACCGTCCGGACAACTCCACGCGCTTCTTGATCATCGGCAGCCAGGAAGTGCCGCCGACCGGCGACGACAAGACCTCAGTGATCATTTCCATGCGCAACAAACCGGGTGCGTTGCACGAGCTGTTGGTGCCGTTCCACAATAGTGGCATCGACCTGACCCGCATCGAAACTCGCCCGTCGCGCAGCGGCAAGTGGACCTACGTGTTCTTTATCGACTTCGTCGGCCACCATCGAGACCCGTTGGTTAAGGGCGTGCTGGAAAAGATCAATCAGGAAGCCGTGGCGCTCAAGGTGCTGGGCTCCTACCCCAAAGCGGTACTCTAAAACTGCTGCGGCATGCCTCAGGTCTCAAGCTACACGCGCATCGACGCCGGGCTGTACTTGGGGCTTGCGGCTTTAAGCGTGAGGCTTTGCTATGACTGATTTCCTCGCCCTGGCTCAGCCAGGTGTACAGCAGCTGTCGCCCTATGTGCCGGGCAAGCCGGTGGATGAGCTGGCGCGTGAGCTGGATCTGGACCCGGCCAGCATTGTCAAGCTGGCCAGCAACGAAAATCCGCTGGGTCCTAGCCCTAAAGTACTGGAAGCGATTCGTGGCGAGCTGAATGATCTGACCCGTTACCCCGATGGCAATGGCTTCGAGCTGAAAAGCCGCTTGGCTTCGCGTTGTGGCGTGGACATCAGCCAGGTCTCGCTGGGTAATGGTTCCAACGACATTCTTGATCTGGTTGCCCGTGCTTATCTAGCGCCGGGCCTGAATGCGGTGTTTAGCCAGTACGCCTTTGCCGTTTACCCGATCGCCACCCAGGCGGTTGGTGCCCAAGGCAAGGTGGTGCCGGCGCAGGATTACGGTCACGACCTTGAAGCCATGCTCGCGGCCATTGATGCCAATACCCGTGTGGTGTTTATCGCCAACCCGAATAACCCGACTGGTACCTGGTTCGGCCGTGACGCGCTGGAGCGTTTTCTCGCTCGCGTGCCCAGCAATGTGCTGGTGGTGCTGGATGAGGCTTATATCGAGTACGCCGAAGGCGATGAGCTGCCGGACGGCCTCACGTACTTGGCGCGCTATGACAACCTGCTGGTCTCGCGCACCTTCTCCAAGGCCTATGGCTTAGCGGCGTTGCGCGTTGGCTATGCGCTCAGCTCGGCACAGATCGCCGACGTGCTCAATCGCGTGCGTCAGCCATTCAACGTCAACAGTCTCGCCTTGGCGGCGGCGTGTGCCGCATTCGATGATGCCGATTACCTGGCGCAAAGCCGCCAGCTCAATGACGCTGGGATGGCGCAGCTGGAAGCTGGCCTGCGCGAGTTGGGCCTGAGCTGGATACCGTCCATGGGCAACTTTATTGCCGTGGACTTTGGCCGCGATACAGCTGCGATCAACCAGGCGCTGTTGCGTGCAGGCGTTATCGTGCGTCCGGTCGCCGGTTACGGCATGCCGAACTTCCTGCGGGTGTCGATTGGTTTGCCGGCTGAGAACGCACGCTTCCTTGAGGCCCTGGCCAAGGTGCTGGGCGCGTGAGTGAAGCCAAACCTGTTGTCACTGCGGTGCAACCTGCCTGCCCTAAGCTCGGGCGCCTGGTGGTTATCGGTCTGGGGCTCATCGGTGGCTCCTTTGCCAAAGGGGCGCGTGAGCGCGGCCTGTTTCGCGAGGTGATTGGGGTCGATCTGGACCACGAGTCGCGTCGCCTGGCGGTTGAGTTGGGGGTGGTTGATCGATGCGAATCTGACCTGGCAGTTGCGTGCCAGGGGGCTGATGTAATCCAGTTGGCGGTGCCTATTCTGGCCATGGAAAAGCTTCTGGCTGAACTGGCTAAGCTTGACCTGGCGCAAGCGGTGCTCACGGATGTCGGCAGCGCCAAAGGCAATGTGGTGCGCGCTGCGCGCCTGGCCTTTAGCGGTAAAGCGGTGCGCTTTGTGCCGGGCCACCCGATTGCCGGCTCCGAGCAGAGCGGGGTGGAGGCCGCCAATGCGCAGCTGTTCCGCCGCCATAAGGTCATCCTCACGCCCTGTGAGCAGAGTGATGACGCAGCCCTGGCGCTGGTTGACGCTCTGTGGCGCGAGCTGGGGGCGGATGTTGAGCATATGGAGGTCGAGCATCACGATCAGGTGCTGGCTGCGACCAGTCATCTGCCGCATTTGCTGGCTTTTACCCTTGTGGATTCATTGGCCAAGCGCAGTGAAAACCTGGAGATCTTTCGTTACGCCGCCGGCGGCTTTCGCGATTTCACGCGCATCGCCGGCAGTGATCCGGTGATGTGGCATGACATCTTTCTCGCTAATCGCGAGGCGGTGCTGCGCACGCTGGACGTATTTCGCGACGACCTCGACGCCCTGCGCGACGCGGTCGACGCTGGGGATGGGCATCAATTGTTGGGCGTTTTCACCCGCGCCCGCGTGGCCCGTGAGCATTTCGGCAAAATTTTGGCCCGTAGGGCTTATGTGGACGCTATGCATTCGAATGATCTGATTTTTTTGGCTAACCCTGGCGGCAAACTCTCTGGGCGTATTCGCGTGCCGGGTGACAAATCCATTTCCCATCGCTCGATCATGCTCGGTTCGCTGGCTAAAGGCACCACGCAGGTTGAGGGCTTTCTAGAGGGCGAGGATGCGCTGGCGACCATCCAGGCATTTCGCGACATGGGCGTGGTCATCGAAGGCCCGCATCATGGTCGTGTCACCGTGCACGGCGTCGGCCTGCATGGCCTGAAGGCGCCGGCTGGCCCGCTTTACATGGGTAATTCCGGCACTTCGATGCGTTTGTTGTCCGGCTTGTTGGCTGCGCAACCCTTCGACACCACCCTGACGGGCGATGCCTCACTGACCAAGCGTCCGATGAATCGTGTGGCCAGACCGCTACGTGAGATGGGCGCAGTGATTGACACCGCTCCGGAAGGTCGTCCGCCGCTGACTATTCGCGGCGGCCAGCGTTTGACTGGTATGGACTACGAGATGCCCATGGCCAGCGCTCAGGTTAAATCCTGTTTGTTGTTGGCTGGGCTTTACGCCGCTGGAACCACCTCGGTGACCGAGCCGGCGCCGACCCGTGATCATACCGAGCGCATGCTGCGCGGTTTTGGTTACCCGGTAAGCGTGGAGGGCAGCACTGCCAGCGTCACCTCGGGCCACAAACTGACCGCGACCCATATCGAGGTGCCCGCGGATATTTCCTCGGCCGCATTCTTCCTGGTGGCCGGCAGCATTGCTGAAGACTCGGAACTGGTGCTTGAGCACGTAGGTATCAACCCGACCCGTACCGGCGTTATCGACATCCTCAAACTGATGGGCGGCGACATCACCCTGGAAAATCAGCGTGAAGTCGGTGGCGAACCGGTCGCTGATATTCGCGTGCGCAGCGCCAAACTCAAGGGCATTGATATCCCCGAAGACTTGGTGCCGTTGGCCATCGACGAGTTTCCGGTGCTATTCGTGGCCGCATCGGTGGCTGAAGGCCGCACGGTGTTGCGTGGCGCCGAAGAGCTGCGGGTCAAAGAGTCGGATCGCATTCAAGTGATGGTCGATGGTTTGATTGCCCTCGGTGTCAATGCCGAGCCAACACCAGACGGCATTATTATCGAAGGCGGCAGCATCGGTGGTGGCGAAGTCTGGGCTCACGGTGATCACCGTATCGCCATGTCGTTCAGCGTGGCCTCGCTGCGTGCCACGGCGCCGATCCGCATCCACGATTGCGCCAACGTCGCCACCTCGTTTCCCAACTTCCTCGCGCTGTCGGCTCAGGTGGGTATTCGTGTAGCCGAGGAGGGCAAAGCATGATTGCCGCCCCGGTTATCACCATCGATGGGCCAAGCGGCTCCGGCAAAGGCACCATTGCCGGCCTATTGGCTAAGCAGTTGGGTTGGAATTTGCTGGATTCGGGGGCGCTGTATCGGCTGCTGGCGTTTGCAGCGGGTAACCATGGCGTTGACCTGACTAATGAAGAAGCCATGAAGCTGCTTGCCGCTCATCTGGATGTGCAGTTCATCGCGGCCGGTGATGGCCATAGTCAGCGTATTATTTTGGAAGGTGAAGAGGTTACGGATCTGATTCGTAACGAGCAGATCGGCGCCGGTGCTTCGCAGGTCGCGTCGCTGTCCGCCGTGCGTGAGGCCCTGCTGCAGCGCCAGCAAGCTTTTCAGGAAATGCCCGGTCTAGTTGCCGATGGTCGCGACATGGGTACGGTGGTATTTCCTCATGCACCCTTGAAGATTTTTCTCACCGCCAGCGCCGAGGAGCGTGCCCGTCGCCGCTACTTGCAGTTGAAGGCCAAGGGCGATGATGTTAACCTCGCGAGTCTTCTCGACGAGATTCAGGTGCGCGATGAGCGCGATACCCAGCGTGCAGTGGCCCCACTCAAGCCGGCGGCCGATGCAATCCAACTGGATTCCACTGAACTTTCGATTGAACAAGTGCTTGAACGAATTCTCAGTGAGGTTGCCAATCGCGACCTTGCTGGATGACCAGAGCCACAGCTGCTTAAGCTGACCGGCTCGCCAAGGAAGCTTACGGGAACCCAGTCATAGACCCGTGTGCCTCTTTTTATATGAACGTACCCACATTGTCTGGAGTGTGGTTTGGGCGGATTCCCTGCCCTGAATCAACAGGAATTAAAATGAGCGAAAGCTTTGCTGAACTGTTTGAAGAAAGCCTAAAAACCCTGAATCTTCAGGCTGGCTCGATCATCACCGCAATCATCGTCGATATCGATTACCAAGCGGGTTGGGTAACCGTTCACGCTGGTTTGAAGTCTGAAGGCCTCATCCCGCTAGAACAGTTCCACAACGACGCTGGCGAGCTGACCATCAAGGTCGGTGACGAAGTTCACGTTGCTCTGGACGCGGTTGAAGATGGCTTTGGTGAAACCAAGCTGTCCCGCGAAAAAGCCAAGCGTGCCGAGTGCTGGATCGTTCTGGAAGCAGCTTTCGCCGCTGAGGAAGTGGTTACGGGCGTTATCAACGGTAAGGTTAAGGGCGGCTTCACTGTCGACGTTAACGGCATCCGTGCGTTCCTGCCAGGTTCCTTGGTCGATGTCCGTCCGGTGCGTGATACCACTCACCTGGAAGGCAAAGAGCTCGAATTCAAAGTCATCAAGCTGGACCAGAAGCGCAACAACGTTGTTGTTTCTCGCCGCAGCGTGCTGGAAGCCGAGAACAGCGCTGAGCGCGAAGCTCTGCTGGAATCCCTGCAGGAAGGTCAGCAAGTCAAAGGTATCGTCAAGAACCTCACCGACTACGGCGCGTTCGTGGACCTGGGTGGCGTCGATGGTCTGCTGCACATCACCGACATGGCGTGGAAGCGCATCAAGCATCCGTCGGAAATCGTCAACGTTGGCGATGAAATCGACGTCAAGATCCTCAAGTACGATCGCGAGCGCAACCGTGTATCCCTCGGCCTCAAGCAGCTGGGCGAAGATCCATGGGTTGCCATCAAGGCGCGTTACCCGCAGGACACTCGTGTTACTGCGCGCGTAACCAACCTGACCGACTACGGCTGCTTCGCAGAGCTGGAAGAAGGCGTGGAAGGCCTGGTGCACGTATCCGAAATGGATTGGACCAACAAAAACATCCATCCTTCGAAAGTCGTTAACGTCGGCGACGAAGTGGAAGTTATGGTTCTGGATATCGACGAAGAGCGTCGTCGTATCTCCCTCGGTATCAAGCAGTGCAAAACTAACCCGTGGGAAGATTTCTCCGGTCAGTTCAACAAGGGCGACAAAATCTCCGGCACCATCAAGTCGATCACCGATTTCGGTATCTTCATTGGTCTGGATGGCGGCATCGACGGCCTCGTTCACCTGTCCGACATCTCCTGGAACGAAGTAGGCGAAGAAGCTGTACGCCGCTTCAAGAAAGGCGACGAGCTGGAAACCGTTATCCTCTCCGTTGATCCGGAGCGTGAGCGCATTTCCCTCGGCATCAAGCAACTGGAAGAAGATCCGTTCTCCGACTACGTGGCTGTTAACGATAAAGGCACCATCGTGCGCGGTATCGTTAAAGAAGTTGACGCCAAAGGCGCCATCATCACCCTGGCCGATGGCATCGAAGCCACTCTGAAAGCCTCCGAAATCAGCCGTGACCGCGTTGAAGACGCGCGCAACGTTCTGAAAGAAGGCGAAGAAGTCGAAGCCAAAATCATCAGCGTTGACCGTAAGAGCCGCGTAATCAGCTTGTCGGTCAAGTCGAAAGACGTTGAAGACGAAAAAGAAGCCATCAAAGAAATGCGCAAGCAGGAAGTAGAAACTGCTGGTCCGACCACCCTTGGTGATCTGCTCCGCGCGCAAATGGAAAAACAGAACTAAGTTCGGTTAATCCAGAGAAAAAGGGCGACTTCGGTCGCCTTTTTTTGTGCCTGAAAATCGCTAAGGCGTTGTTTTATAGGCTGTTCAAATCTGATCAGGCGTGCTAAAACCTTTCTATCTAGTGGTCTAGCTGCTTGAAAATGAAGGGAAAACCATGACCAAGTCGGAGTTGATCGAGCGCATCGTCACGCAGCAAGGGCAGCTTTCGTCCAAGGATGTAGAGTTGGCGATCAAGACCATGCTTGAGCAAATGTCGCAGGCGCTCTCGACAGGTGATCGTATCGAAATCCGCGGCTTTGGCAGCTTCTCACTGCACTACCGTGCGCCGCGCGTGGGGCGTAATCCGAAGACCGGTGACTCGGTTCGGCTAGATGGCAAGTTTGTGCCGCACTTCAAGCCTGGCAAGGAATTGCGTGATCGGGTGAATGAGGATGAGTAGTTGCTGCGTTGGTTTTCTGATCTAAGATTGCGCATCGTCCTGATTCTATGAGGCTGCATTTATAAGTGCCGTAGCCCGATTTTCTGATTTTCGTCAAAATATCTGTCTACTCATATCGCTCTCCGGCTTTGGATGCTGGTGTGATTGCTCGCTCATCTGGTGATTTCTTGTGAGTTCACTGCTGTCCTCGTCTTCTGTCTTTTTGCGATTTCTCTGAAGGCAGGGTCGATGCAAGTGCTGGGTCGGGTTAGGGGGCTTGAATGCATGCCGTGAACCGGTATTTTTCGAAAGTGGTTGGTGTGTGTTGTGGTTGATATGCGAAAATTGGGTTCAGGAAATTTCGTGCATTGGGTGTTGGGTTAGGCTGGTTGCCTAGTAGGGTCGTTTTCGGCAGTGAACTGCACACCGCTAGCCGTGTTCGTGTATTTTTAAAGAATTAGAAATGGAGTGTTATCTGTGAAGGCTGATTTACGACAGGCGTGTATTGATAAATTCAAGAGTAGGAATGCGCTGATTGGTATCGTTGGTCTGGGTTATGTCGGCCTTCCATTGATGTTGCGTTATAACTCCATCGGCTTTCGTGTGCTAGGTATTGATATCGATGAGCATAAGGTTGCTAGGCTCAATTCAGGGGAAAGTTATATTGAGCATATACTTGGCGAACATATTGCTAAAGCGCGTAGCAGTGGGTTTGAAGCAACTACTGATTTCATACGAGCAAGTGAGTGCGATGCACTGATTCTTTGTGTGCCTACGCCGTTGAATAAATATCGCGAGCCTGATATGAGCTTCGTGATTGATACTACAAATGCGATTAAGCCTTATTTTCGAGCAGGTCAGGTTGTCTCCCTCGAGAGTACAACATATCCAGGAACAACCGAGGAAGAGTTGTTGCCACGTGTGCAGGAGAGTGGGCTAGTAGTAGGGCAGAATATCTTCCTGATCTATTCCCCGGAGCGTGAAGATCCAGGTAATCCAAACTTTGAAACTCGCACCATACCCAAGGTGATCGGCGGTCATACGCCTGCATGCTTGGAAGTCGGGATTGCATTGTATGAACAAGCAATCGACCAAGTGGTACCGGTCAGCTCAACCAAAGCTGCCGAAATGACCAAACTGTTGGAGAATATTCATCGGGCGGTCAACATTGGTCTGGTCAACGAAATGAAGATCGTAGCCGACCGTATGGGCATTGATATTTTCGAAGTTGTCGATGCTGCGGCTACCAAACCGTTCGGCTTCACTCCTTATTACCCCGGGCCAGGCCTTGGCGGCCATTGTATTCCGATTGACCCTTTCTATCTGACATGGAAGGCCCGCGAGTATGGCTTGCATACTCGCTTTATCGAGCTTTCTGGTGAGGTCAACCAGGCTATGCCTGATTACGTCGTCAATAAGCTGATGGATGGTCTAAACGACAGTGCCAAAGCTCTGAAAGGCAGTAGGGTGTTGGTGCTGGGCATCGCTTATAAGAAGAACGTTGACGATATGCGTGAGTCACCGTCGGTTGAGATCATGGAGCAGCTCGAAGCCAAGGGTTGTGTCGTCGCCTACAGCGATCCTCATGTGCCGGTGTTCCCGAAAATGCGCGAGCATCATTTTGAGCTGTCCAGTGAACCGCTGAGTGCGGAGAATCTTGCGAGCTTCGACGCAGTGGTTCTTTCGACTGACCATGATAAGTTCGACTACGAGCTGATTCGTCAGCACGCTCGCTTGATTGTCGACAGTCGCGGCAAGTACCGCACCCCTGAAGCTCACATCATCAAAGCCTGATTGCCGGAGAGTCGCTCTTGAAACGTTTTGCCCTTATTGGTGCTGCGGGCTACATCGCCCCGCGGCACATGCGTGCCATCAAGGACACCGGTAACGAGCTGGTTTTGGCCTACGATATAAATGATTCGGTCGGTATCATTGATAGCCTGTCACCACAAAGCGAGTTTTTCACCGAGTTTGAGCGTTTCGTCGAACATGCAAACCGTATCAAACGTGATTCGGCGACTGCTCTGGATTATGTAGCAGTCTGCTCCCCGAACTATCTGCATCATGCGCACATCGCTGCCGGCCTACGTCTCGGTTGTGATGTGATTTGCGAGAAGCCTCTGGTGCCAACGCCAGAGGTGTTGGATGAGCTGGCTCGTGTAGAAAAAGAGACTGGCAGGCGCGTCTACAACATTCTGCAATTGCGTCATCACCAGGCGATCCTAGACCTTAGGGCGAAGGTTGCTGGTGAAGACCGCGATGGCAAATATGATGTTGAACTTACGTATATTACATCCCGTGGCAAGTGGTACATGGAGAGCTGGAAGGGTGACCCACGCAAATCCTACGGTGTGGCCACCAATATCGGCGTGCACTTCTACGATATGTTGCACTTCATCTTTGGCAAATTGCAGCGCAACGTGGTGCACTTCGCCAATGACTACAAGGCGGCTGGCTATCTAGAGTACGAAAAGGCGCGCGTGCGCTGGTTCTTGTCGATTGATGCCGATGATTTGCCGGAGTCGGTCAAGGGCAAGAAGCCGACCTATCGCTCAATCACTGTCGATGGTTCCGAGATAGAGTTCTCGGAAGGTTTCACCGATCTACACACTACAAGCTATGAGGAAATTCTCGCAGGTCGTGGTTACGGTATTGAGGATGCACGTCATTGCGTCGAGACGGTTAACACGATCCGTTCTGCCCAGATCGTTGTACCACTGGAGGGTGAAGGTCACCCATTCCTTGACATCTTAAAGCGCTGAGGTTGGCATGAATTATCAGGTCCATACCTCAGCCATCGTCGACGATGGTGCGCAGATCGGCGACGGTTCCCGAGTCTGGCACTTTGTGCATGTCTGTGCTGGGGCGCTTATCGGCAAGGAGGTGTCTCTTGGGCAGAACGTTTTCGTCGGTAACAAGGTATTGATCGGCGATAACTGCAAAATTCAGAACAACGTCTCGGTTTACGACAACGTGACCTTGGAAGAGGGCGTTTTCTGTGGTCCGAGTATGGTGTTCACCAACGTTTATAACCCACGCTCGTTGATTGAGCGTAAGAGTGAATACCGCGATACCCTGGTCCGCAAAGGTGCAACTTTGGGTGCGAATTGCACCATCGTCTGCGGCGTGACAATTGGCGAATTTGCCTTTGTTGGCGCTGGTGCGGTTATTAACAAGAATGTTCCGGCATATGCCTTGATGGTCGGTGTGCCGGCACGACAGATCGGCTGGATGAGCGAGTTCGGCGAACAGCTGGAACTGCCGTTGGAAGGCGAGGGCAGTGTTGCCTGCATTTATACTGGTGCACGTTACGTGCTGCGCGGTAAAGAGCTGATCAAGGAGAACGGTGCGTGATCGAGTTTATCGACCTCAAGGCGCAGCAGGAGCTGATCAAGGAAAAGATCGACGCCGGCATCCAACGCGTTCTTGCGCATGGCCAGTACATCCTCGGCCCTGAGGTGAGCGAGTTGGAAGAAAAGCTCGCGGCTTTCGTCGGCGCGAAGTACTGCGTTAGCGTGGCCAACGGCACCGACGCCGTGCAGATTGCCCAGATGGCGCTGGGCATCGGACCGGGCGACGAGGTCATCACCCCCGGCTTCACCTATATCGCCACTGCCGAGACCGTCGCGTTGCTGGGAGCCAAGCCGGTTTACGTGGATGTCGATCCGCGCACCTACAACCTCGATCCGACGCTGCTTGAAGCTGCTATCACCTCGCGCACCAAGGCGATCATCCCTGTGTCGCTGTATGGCCAGTGCGCTGACTTCGATGCGATTAACGCTATCGCTGCCCGGCATGGCATACCCGTGATCGAGGACGCCGCGCAGAGCTTCGGTGCCACGTACAAGGGCAAGCGCTCCTGCAACCTGACCACCATTGCCTGCACCAGTTTCTTCCCAAGTAAGCCCTTGGGGTGCTATGGCGACGGTGGAGCAATCTTCACTAACGATGACGAATTGGCCAAGGTAATGCGCCAGATCGCCCGTCATGGGCAGGATCGTCGCTACCACCATATTCGTGTGGGCGTGAACAGTCGTCTGGATACCCTGCAGGCGGCCATCCTGCTGCCCAAGTTAAAAATCTTCCCGCGCGAGCTTGAGCAGCGCGAGCGGGTTGCTCAGGGTTATTCCCGCCTGCTCGGCGAGGCCGGCCTCGCCGCGCCGTTCCTCGAGGCGCACAACCTCAGTGCCTGGGCTCAGTACACCGTGCAGGTCACCGACCGTGACCAGGTGCAGGAGCACCTCAAGGTTGCCGGCATTCCGACTGCGGTACATTACCCGATTCCGCTCAACCGCCAGCCGGCGGTGAAGGATGACGCCGCGCGCCTGCCGGTGGGCGATGCTATTGCCGAGCGGGTGATGAGCCTGCCGATGCATCCTTACCTAGGCGTGGAGCAGCAGGCCACTATCATTCAGTCCTTGCAGGATAGCCTGCGCGCATGAGCAAGAAAATTGTCACCATCGTCGGGGCGCGCCCGCAATTCATTAAGGCTGCTGCGGTCTCGCGCGAGATTCTCAAGCATCCTGGCCAGCTCGAAGAAGTCATGGTGCACACCGGCCAGCACTACGATCCGAACATGTCCCAAGTGTTCTTCGACGAGCTGGAGATCCCTGCGCCCAAGTACAACCTGGAAGTCTCCGGCGGCGGCCACGGCGCCATGACCGGGCGCATGCTCGAAGGCATCGAGCGCATCCTGCTCGACGAGAAACCGGACTGGGTGCTGATCTACGGCGACACCAATTCGACCCTGGCCGGCGCTTTAGCGGCGGCCAAGTTGCATATCCCGGTGGCGCATGTTGAGGCAGGCTTGCGCTCGTTCAATATGCGTATGCCCGAGGAAATCAACCGCATTCTAGCCGATCGTGTATCGAGCCTGCTGCTTTGTCCGACAGATGTGGCCGTTGAAAACCTAGCCCGCGAAGGCATGATCCAGGGGGTAAACAATGTAGGCGACGTGATGTACGACGTTGCCCTCTATTATCGTGAGCGCGCCCGGGTTGGTAGCTGTATCATGCAAGCGCTCGGTTTGAGTGAAAAGTCATTTGCTCTGGCGACCTGCCATCGGGCCGAGAATACTGATGATCCCTTGCGCCTGGAGGGCATTCTCAGCGCCTTGGAGCAGATTGTCAGGGACATGCCAGTGGTTTTGCCGCTGCACCCGCGTACCCGTAAGCTACTAAAGCAGTTCGGTCTGGAGCGATATCTGGATGCGCTCACGATTGTCGAGCCGCTGTCCTATCTCGATATGGTGGCGTTGGAGCAGGCCGCTAAGGTTATCCTTACCGACTCCGGCGGTGTGCAGAAAGAGGCGTTTTTCTACCGAGTGCCGTGCATCACCATGCGCGATGAAACCGAGTGGGTCGAGACGGTCCAGCTGGGCTGGAATCAATTGGTGGGTGCAGACCCCGAGCGTATTGGGGCAGCCTATAAGCAGATTGAGCACCTTGTTGCTTGCAACAGTCTTGCACCTTACGGTGAGGGTATTGCTAGCGAGAAGATTATCGAGGTTCTGATTTCAACTAGCTTGAGTTGAACGCCTTTTGGTGCTTCTATTTTTTAATTTGGCTTCCCCTATGCAACAGGTGGGGGAACTCTACGGCTTTAAACCTATCGGAGTGTATGAATGATTACGGGCAAGAAAATCTTTATTACCGGCGGCGCGGGCTTCATTGCCAGCATGCTTATTTCTCGCCTTGCAGATCAAAACGAGATTGTGGTGTATGACAACTACACCCGTAACACACTAAAGGACACTGCCTTTGCTAATCATCCAAACGTACGCCAGATCCAGGGTGACGTTTTGGATTATCCGGCTCTCAAAGCAGCTATGACTGGTGCTCAGCTTGTTGTGCATGCAGCAGCGATTGCTGGTATCGAATCGACGGTTCGCAATCCCGTTACCACCATGCGGGTCAATATGATTGGTGCTGCCAATGCTATGGAAGCTGCCCAGGAGCTGGGCGGCGTGGAACGATTCGTCGACTTTTCGACCTCGGAAGTATTTGGCTCCCATGCGTTCAAGGTGGACGAAGGCCAGCAGACCGTCACCGGTGCGGTCGGTGAAGCACGGTGGACCTATGCGGTCAGCAAGTTGGCCGGCGAACATCTGGCGCACGCTTATTATAAAGAGTTCGGGCTGCCTACTGTTACCGTGCGGCCTTTCAACGTCTATGGCCCGGGTCAAACCGGCGAGGGGGCCTTGTCAATCTTTGTGCGTAAAGCGCTTAAAAATGAAGATATTCTGATCTTCGGTGATGGCAGCCAGATTCGTGCCTGGTGCTACGTCGATGACATGGTTGAGGGTGTGCTTTGTGCACTGGAGCATCCTGATGCAATAGGCGAGTCCTTCAATATTGGTAACTCACGCGCAGTCACTACTGTGTATGGCCTGGCTCAGGCTGTTTGCCGGATTGTCGGTAGCTCTTCGAAGATTCTTTTCCGTGATGCTCTGTCGGCTGATATCGAACTGCGCATTCCCAAGGTTGGTAAGGCCCGTGACCTTATAGGCTTTGAGGCCAAAGTTGATCTGGATGAAGGGCTGCGCCGCACAGCAGCCTGGGTTGCCGAAAATGAGGCTTCCTTACCGCAACTCTCAAACCTGTTTAAGAGCTGACCATGCTTAAGTTATCCCTGCCCAATATCAGTGAAGCGGCCATCGCAGCGGTTGGTGATGTGCTCCGTTCCGGCCAACTTGTGCATGGTCCCGAGTGCGAGGCCTTCGAACGCGAACTGGCGGCCTACCTGGGCTGCCGCGAGGTGATCCTGGTATCTTCCGGCACGGCGGCGCTGCATGTGGCACTGTTGGCGCTGGATGTTGGTCCTGGGGATGCCGTGGTGGTGCCGGACTTTACCTTTCCGGCCACTGCTAACGTAGTGGCGATGACCGGAGCAAAGGCGGTCATCGTGGACGTGATGCCAGGCACCTATGCCCTGGATGCTGTCCAGTTCGAAGAGCTGGTGCGCAATTGGAAGGGCCCGGAGCGCTTGCGTGCCGTGATGCCGGTGCACGAGTTCGGCTGTATGGCCGATATGCCGGAAATCAACCGGATCGCCCGCGAACACGGCCTGGCCGTGGTGGAGGACGCCGCGTGTGCTCTGGGCGCCAGCCTGACGGATCGCAAGGCGGGCACCTGGGGGGATGTCGGTTGCTTCTCGTTCCACCCGCGCAAGACGTTGACCACTGGCGAGGGTGGTGCCATCTCCACCGATAACGCCGAGTTGGCCGCACGTATGCGCCGCCTGCGGAACCACGGCATGGAGCGCACCGAAGAAGGCATGCGCTTCTTTGAACCGGCCACCAACTATCGTCTGACCAACTTCCAGGCTGCACTTGGACGGGCTCAATTGCCGATGCTGGATAGCTGGATTGGACAGCGTGAACTTTTAGTCGCGGCTTATGCGCGTTTGCTAGCACCGCTTCATGAGGAAAGGTTGCTTACGTTGCCTGATCTGGTGCCTGGCCATAGTTGGCAGACTTTTATGGTCGTTCTGGCTGATTCGTATAATCGAGATGAGGTGATAGCCAAGCTCCGTGAGCAAGGTATCGAAACCAATCTCGGTGCTCAGAGCCTTTCGGGAGTTGGAATATATGGGGAGCCAGGCGCTTATTCCGCCCAAGGTAAGGTTCTCTATTCTCAAGGTTTGGCATTGCCTTTGTTCGAACGAATGACCATGTCTGACGTTGAATGCGTCGTGGCGAAAATAGCGGCCGTTCTGCGAGGCTAGTTCATGTTGGATTTCTTCAAAGAACTCAAGAGCTTCTGGTTATCCCGGCGGCGAGAGATCAACGAGAAATACACGCGTACGCTGCCCTTTGGCGATTACGTTGTTGACCGATGGGAAAAAGCTCAGGAGTTGGGGTTCGGCAAAGGGACGTCCATATACGACAGCAGTTTGGTTTTAGGTGATGTCCGCGTGGGCGAAAACACTTGGATCGGACCGTACACCATTCTGGACGGGACTGGCGGGGGCTTGCAGATAGGTTCCAATTGCTCCATTTCTGCAGGGGTCCAGATTTATACGCATGACACCGTAGAGCGCTCGTTGAGCGGAGGTGTTCACTCTATAGTCACTGCTCCCACTTCGATTGGTTCGAACTGTTATATCGGACCCAATGTGGTGATTGTCAAAGGTGTGACTATCGGTGATGGGGTTGTTGTTGGCGCAAATAGTTTGGTCCTCAAAGATATTCCGGCAGGTTGTAAGGCCTATGGGACTCCCTGTGCCATAGTTTCTTCCGAGGTTAAAGGGATGTGCCAGCATGGCTGATGGCGGTTGCGAGCGCTCCTTTGCTGTGTTTCTTACAGCAAAGGCATATAAGAATAACCCAATGCTAAAGATGTATGGTGCAGCTTTAAGCTGTAGCTATGGGAACGTTTTTTCGTGCATTGATTACGCACGCCAAGTAGTGCCGGGTTCCCGTTTTATTTCATCGCCTCGTTTTCTATGGGGCTATTTTATTTATGTCTTGGCGAAAATTCCGTTTGGAGCGAAGCATCAGTGTGCCCCCAAAAAAAACAGTGTTAAACTTTTTGCTTGGTTGGTTTCGCCAGTATTTTTTTTGGATTACATAATTGCAAATCTGCGTCAGTTGTACGTTGCGCATGTTCGTGTGCGTAATCAGAAAGTGGATTTTGTTGTGGCGGTAGACGGGGACTTCTTACTCGCTGCTTTCATGCTTGCCAAATTCAAGCGCGCCCGATTTCTCTACTCGGTGTACGAAGTCTGGCCCGATCAGATAGCACCCTCTGGAGTGTGGGAGCTTTCCGCGAAATATGCCAGAACTTGCATTGAGGCCTTTTTTTGTCGGAGGGCGTTTAGCATTATTACTGTAACTCGGGCTTGGAGTAAGCTCGTACGTAGGCGATATGCATTGCCTCAATCAAAGTTTATTGAGGTCCCAGTTTGCCCTGAGCCTGTCTCGTTGCTGGATGAGACGGTTTATGACCCTGTTCGGTTTCACTACCATGGTGCGTTTTTACTGTCCAGAGGGTTGACCGAACTTCTGCGTGCTTTTCAAGGGGTGCAAGGCGCTCATTTATATTTGCGCGGATTTGGTCCGGATGAACAGAAACTCAAAGAACTCGTGGCCGAGTTAAAGCTTGATGATCAAGTCTTCTTTTTGCCACCTGTAGATGTTGGTGAGTTGGTTGCTCAGGGGCGAGAGTACGATGTTGGTGTAATTATAGCTAAGCCAGATACGGCGAATGGTCGAATGTGTACGGGGTTTAAATGTTTTGAATATTTGAATTCTGGATTAGCACTGCTCGCGCCCTCATCTTTACCATTGTTAGCGTTAATTAAAGATAATGGTTGTGGATTGAATTATGGGTGGCCTGATGAATTTGCCTTTCGCGATATAATTCAGCACACAGTCGCGCATAGGTCGGATTTGCTTGGTCTAAAGAGGGCGGCCCGTAGCGCATCTACTAAATTCAATGCTGAAATTCAGGCTGCATCTTTGCGCGCTGCTTTGCATGGTGTGGTCGATGGTTAAGGCATACAAGGAAATGGCTCTGTATGCGTTGGCAGAGCTGTTATTTAAGGCGGCTCCGGTTGTAATTATTCCTTTTTTGCTTAAGTTAATATCGCCCTCTGAGTTTGGGGTGATAGAGCTTTTTTTGACAGTGTTTTCTGGTGTTCTAGGTTTTTTGGGGTTGGGGGCAGGTAGCGCGATCCATCGTTATTATTATGATGAGGGGTATGTTGAAGATGATAGGCAATCTATTGTTGCTTCCGGTTTGTTTTGTGTTGTGCTCGCTTCTTTTTTATTTTCTATAACTTTTTTTTTGACCTTTGACGATTTTGTTGATTACTTAGGCGTGGTGGTAGGTCGAGAGTTTAAGTTTTTTTTGTACGGGTACGCGCTGTTTTCTTTGTATACCCAAGTTCTATTGGATTTGGTGAGGGTGGGGCGGGGTGCAGCAAGTTATCTGCTAGCGGCTGGCGTGAGTAAGATTCTTGGGCCGATATTGGCTCTTCTGTTAGTGGCGTATTTTTCAACAGGCCCGTCTGGCTATTTTCTGGCGCTGGCGTTGGCTGCAATTGCGGGTTTTCTTGCGGCTTTTTATTTTTCGTTGCCCTTGTTAAAGGGTGTCGTTGTACGGCGCAAGAATATATTACTCGTTCTAATATATGGCTGGCCGTTTGCTGTGATGGCGCCCTTGCAGTGGTCGATATCGGGTTTCGACCGTTTTTTCTTGGCTAGGGAGGCAGGCTTTGAAATTATGGGTGGCTATGCTTTAGCTGCGAAGTTTTCATTCGTAGGGGTGGCTTTATTTTCTGCTTTCCTAGCTGCGTGGGGGCCGGCCGCGTTTCGGTACCGAAATAGTGGCGAAGCTGTTTTTCGAGTGCTTCATGAACTAATATATGCATGTCTGACATGTGTTTTCTTTGTAGGGCTTGCGTCGGTAGCCGTTTTTGGGGAGTGGTTTTTTGATATCATGTTTCCGGCGGGCTACTCTGGATCTGTCGCATATCTCCTGTTATTAGTGTATGGGTCCGTTGTTCCACTTATTTCGGCCTCGCTATATGCGTATATTTCCATTTTTGGGCGTACCCATGTTTTTCTGATCATCACTGCGATTGGCGGTATTTTTTCATTGCTTTTGAATTACACCCTAATCGGTTTGTATGGCGGTATAGGCGCGGCGGCAGCAGTGGCATTGGTAGGGTGTTTGTTGTTTGGCCTAAATCTTTTTTTCTGCTTTAAATCCGGCGCGCCGAAGCCCCCGTTCTATCTTTATGCGTTAAAAATTTTGTGTCTCTTAATGCTGTTCGTTTCTGTGTTGTGTGGCGGTATTTTTGATCATCTATTGTTGGCCTTTTGTGTCGTCGCGGGCGCTTTGGCTTTCCGTCGATTTTATCATTTGGCCAGTAATAACAAACAGATGCTAATTTCCATCGGCTGAGAGAAACTTGTATGTGCGGTATAGCGGGCGGATGGTGGAAAGAGGCCGGACAGCTGGATGCGCGCCTGTCCGGGGCGCTTGAGAAAATCCGCTATCGCGGGCCCGATGACAGGGGCTATGAGCTCTATCCCATGGGTGATTCGGTGGTCGCCCTGGGTCATACCCGTCTGTCAATTTTGGACCTGTCTTCTGCCGGGCATCAGCCGATGTTGTCGGCGGACAAGCGTTTTTCGATCGTCTTCAATGGCGAGATCTACAACTATCGAGAACTGCGTACAGAACTGCAGGGTCTGGGGCACCGCTTCGTCTCCGACTCGGACACCGAAGTGCTGCTGGCTGCCTGGATCCAGTGGAGGCAAGCCTGCCTGATGCGGCTGATCGGTATGTTCGCCTTTGTCGTGCTGGATCGGCATGCAGGCACACTGACCTGCGTGCGCGACGCATTCGGCATAAAACCCTTCTTCTACGCGGCGAAAGGCGGAGAGTTTTACTTCGCCTCGGAGATGCCGGCGCTCAAGGAACTGCTGCCAGGCAAGCCGACGCTGGACTGGCAACGTGCCTACGATTACCTGGTACACGGGGACTACGACAGCGGGACCGGCACCTTCTTCGAAGGCATCCATCATCTGCTGCCCGGCCACCTGTTTATCGTCGATCTGCAGGAAGGGCGGGTTACCGAACCTGAACGCTGGTGGGCGCCGAGCATTGTCGAGCGCACCGATCTCTCGTTCGATAGCGCGACTGAGCTGGTCCGCGAGCAGTTCCTGCAGAATATCCGGCTGCACTTGCGCAGCGATGTTGCCTTGGGCGCTGCGCTGTCAGGGGGTATTGATTCCTCTGCGGTGGTCTGCGCGATGCGTCACGTCGAGCCGGACCTGCCTATCCATACCTTCAGCTATATCGCCGCGGGCAGCGATATGAGCGAAGAGGTTTGGGTAGATCGCATCAACGCTCATGTCGGCGCGGTGCCGTACAAGATTTCGGTGGGCTCCGATGAGCTGGTGCGCGACCTGGATTCGATGATACTGGCCCAAGGTGAGCCATTCGGCAGCACTAGTATTTATGCACAGTATCGGGTCTTCCAGTTGGCGCGCGAGTCGGGGGTTACCGTTACCCTCGACGGGCAGGGCGCCGATGAAATGCTGGCTGGCTACAACGGTTACCCCGGGCATCGGCTGCGTAGTTTGGTCGAAAAGGGACGGCTCGCCGAGGCGCTGAGCTTCCTTAACGAGTGGGCCAAGTGGCCGGGACGAGACCGCATCGGCGGTGCCAAGCGGCTGGCTGCGGAAATGACCGAAGGCTGGCTCTACGCGCTGCTGCGCAAGATCAATGGCTCCGATGCGCTGCCCAGCTGGATCAACGGCGAGCCGTTGGTGGAGCGCGGCGTCATCAGCCACTTCCCCAGGCAGCGTTCGCCGCAGAGCGAAGCGGGGCGCCGCGTAGTTGCCGAGCTGGCACTGTCGCTGATACGGCGCGGCCTGCCGGCACTGCTGCGGCACGGCGACCGCAACTCGATGCGTTTCTCGGTGGAAAGCCGCGTGCCCTTCCTGACTCTGGATATGGTCAATCTGCTCTTGTCGCTACCCGAGTCCTACCTCATTTCTTCCAAGGGCGAGACCAAGCACGTCTTTCGTGCTGCAATGCGCGGCATTGTGCCGGATGATGTTCTTGATCGGCGCGACAAGATCGGATTTGCAACGCCGGAGCAAGCCTGGCTGATTTCGATGGCGGACACCGTGCGCGGCTGGCTGCGTGAAGATTTGCAGTTGCCGTTCTTCAATCAGGCGCAAGTGCTACGCGAGTTTGAGCTGATCATCGCGGGCAAGAAACCCTTCTCTTGGCAGGTCTGGCGCTGGATCAATTTCTGCCGCTGGTACAGCCACTTTATTGCATGACATCGGATCTATAAAACCTTGAAGTCTGTTCTGATCATTTCGTTTTCGGTCATTCATAGCGATCCGCGCGTAATGCGCCAGGTGCGCCTGCTCGAGCATGGCTATCAGGTGACCGTAGCTGGTTTTGGCCGTGCGCCGGACGCGAATATCGAGTTCCTGGCTCTCGACAAACCGCCGGCCGGGCTCGTGCGAAAGGGCATCTGGGCCGGCAAGCTGCTGTTGGGTGCCTTCGAGAGCTACTACTGGAACCTGCCGCTGGTGCGACACGCCGTGCGTCTGCTGAGCGAGCGTCGGTTCGACCTGATCGTCGCCAATGATATCTCCGCGTTGCCGCTGTCCCTGCAGCTGGCGCAAGGCCGGCCGGTACTCATGGATGCGCACGAATATTCGCCCCGGGAGTTCGATGACAAGCTGCTCTGGAAGCTGCTGTTCGGCCGCTATCACCACTCCCTGTGCAAGCGCTACCTGCCCCAGGCGGCGGCCATGACCACCGTCTGCCAGGGTATAGCCGAGCAGTATGAACGTGAATATGGCGTGCCGTGCAACGTCATCCATAACGCGCCGCTGGACCAGAAGCTCTCGCCGTCAGGGGTGAATGCCCAATGCATTCACCTGGTCCACCATGGTTCAGCCATACGTTCTCGCCACCTGGGTGTCATGATCGATATGATGAAGCACCTCGATGCGCGCTTTACGCTGGATTTCATGCTGGTCGAAACCGATGCGGCCTACATGGCTGAGTTGCGGACGGCGGCCAAGGCGAACCCGCGGATCCGCTTCATCGAGCCGGTGGCTATGCAGGACATCTGTCAGCGTCTGAACGAGTTCGATATCGGGGTCTATCTATTGCCCCCGGTCAACTTCAATCATGAACACGCCTTGCCGAACAAGTTCTTCGAGTTCATCCAGGCCCGTCTGGCCGTGGCGATTGGACCATCCCCGGAAATGGCGACATTGCTCCGTCAGTATGGTTGTGGCGTGGTAGCCGAATCCTTCGAGCCTCATGCGCTGGCGGCTGTGATCCAGCAGCTGGATGCTGCGGCTGTCAGTGGCTTCAAACAGGCATCGGATGTCGCCGCGCAGGAGCTCAACTACGAGCGCGGCGGTCAGCTTCTGCTGGCGGAAGTCGAGAGGCTGGTATGACCTTCGGGCAACGCTCGCCTGTCTCTGCAAGGCGGGCTCGGACGGTATTGGGTTATGGAGTACGGGGTTAGCCTATGCGAGTGCTCTACTTGCATCCAGCCGGGGCCTTCGGCGGCGCCTCGAAAAGTCTTATCGAGCTGTATCGGCAGTCGGCCGGATATGGTGTCAGTGGTACTGTCCTGACTCCGGCCGGCTCGGCCCAGGGGGCGTTTGCAGCGGCTGGGCTGGATGTGCAGACTGTGCGAGGACTGAGTCAGTTCGATAACACGCGCTACGGCTTCTACCGGCGCCTACGCTGGCTGATTCTGTTGCGTGAGCTCTATCTGCTGCCGTTTTCGCTCCGGGCACTCTGGCGCCTGCGCCATCAGACCTTCGATCTGATCCATGTGAACGAGTTGACCTTGCTGCCACTCGGTATCGTTTCCAAGTGGCTTTTGCGCGTGCCGATGGTGGTGCATGTGCGTTCGCTGCAGCGCCCGCCTGGCGAGGGGCGGCGCACGCGCTTGCTTACCGGCCTGCTTCGGCGCCACGCCGATGCGGTGGTGGCGATCGATCAAACGGTGGCGGCGACGCTTGCCGACGATCTGCCGCTGAGCGTCATCCACAATGGGCTGAGTATCGATGCCGCCACATCCCTCGCCCGCCCGGTATGCGAAGTCAAGCCGGTTAAGGTCGGTTTTCTCGGTGTGCTGGTCGAGTTGAAGGGTATCTTCGAGTTGCTTGAAGCCATGCGTATTCTCAAGCAGCGAGGGGTTAATATCCGTTGCCTGGTGGCCGGCGAGAACGCCCGCCAGCTGTCACGCTGGAAGGCTTGGCTATTGGCGCAGTTTGGCTTCGGACGTGATGTCCGGGTCGAGTTGGAGGCATTGATCGAACGCCACGGTCTTCACCAGCAGGTCGAGCTGCTTGGGTTTGTCACGGATGTGCGGACGTTGTACCCACAGCTGGATATTCTCTGCTTTCCATCGCACCTGAACGCTGCAGGTCGGCCGGTTTTCGAGGCGGCCTTCTATGGTATTCCCAGTGTCGTTGTGGTGTGTGATCCGGTTGCGGATGCTGTGATTCATGAGGTAACAGGGTTGGCGGTTGCGGAGCCGCAGCCACTGTTGATTGCGGACGCGTTGCAGCGGCTGGTCGAGGACGCCGAATTGCGCAGACGGCTTGGCGCTCAGGCTAGGGTCTGGGCGAAACAGACCTTCACTATCGAGTCCAATGCGGCGCGTATGATAGAACTCTACCAAGCCATTGTCTCTCCAGCGAGGAGGCCCTAAATCATGCGGATTCTGGTGCTTTCCCAGTACTTCTGGCCGGAAAGTTTTATCATTAATGACATCGTGCGCACGCTCGACGAGCAGGGCCACGACGTGGTGGTCGCCACCGGTAAGCCCAACTATCCCGATGGCAAGGTCTTCGATGGCTACCACGCCGCAGGTACCCAGCGCGAACGCTACCTAGGGCGCATCGAAGTGCTGCGGGTGCCGCTGTGGCCGCGAGGGCAGGGTGGATCGAAGAGTCTGATCCTCAATTACCTGTCCTTTGTTTTCAGCGGTCTATTGTGCCTGCCGTGGATGCTTCGGAGGCGCGAGTTCGATGCGATTATGGTATTTGCGCCATCGCCGATCACTCAGGCGATTCCGGCTATCCTCCTCAAGTGGTTGAAGAAGGCGAAGCTGGCCCTGTGGGTGCAGGACCTGTGGCCGGAGAGCCTCTCGGCCACAGGCTTCGTGCGCAACCCGCAACTGCTGCGTGCGGTAGGCTGGATGGTGCGCGGCATTTATAGCCAGTGCGACACTCTGCTGGTGCAGTCACGGGCGTTCGTTGAGCCGGTGGCGCACTATGCTGACCGTGGGAAGATCCAGTACTACCCCAATTCTATGGACGTCAGCAGCAAAGCCGTGGTGCCGGTGCCTGGCGAGCTGCTTGAACTGCTTGAGCAGAACTTCTGCGTGGTATTCGCCGGTAACCTGGGTACTGCGCAGTCGCTGGAAACCATTGTGCAGGCGGCGGTCCTTCTGCGTGACGATCCGCAGATCCGCCTGGTGCTGGTGGGCAGCGGCAGTCGCCTGGCGTGGCTCAAGGCACAACAGCAGGCGCATGTACTGGACAATCTGATTATGCCCGGCCGCTTTCCGATGGAGTCGATGGCGCAGATCTTCGAGCGATCTTCCGCGTTGCTGGTGTCGCTCAATGATGAGGAAGCCTTTGCTCAGACGGTGCCGAGCAAGATTCAGGCGTATCTTGCGGCAGGGCGGCCGATCATCGCCTGTCTTAACGGCGAAGGCGCGCGAGTGGTCAGCGAGGCACGTGCCGGGCTGTCTTCGCCGGCTGAGAAAGTGCTGCCGCTGGTGGCGAACATTCGCTGCATGAAGGCGCTGGGCGAGGTCGAGCGGGCCTCAATGGGGTGCTCCGGCAGGGCCTATTTCGATGGCAACTTCGAGATGGGGCGGCAGGTTAAAATTCTGGTGAAACATTTGGCGGGAACGCCTTCCAGCAAAGGTTTTGAGTGACATGAAGATTCTGATTCTTGGCGCCACCGGCATGCTTGGCAATGCCGTTTTTCGCGTGTTCGGTGCTGATGCCGCGCACCAGACCTGGGGTACGCTGCGAAGTGCTTCAGCCCTTCGCCAATTTTCGCAGGATAGCCAGGCACGCTTGCTTTGCGGTGTCGATGTACTCGACCAGGATGTGCTGACTGCAGTGATGGCAAAGGTTCAGCCGGATGTGGTAATCAACTGCGTCGGCCTGATCAAGCAGTTGGCCGATGCCCAGGACCCACTCACCGCATTGCCTATCAATGCCATGCTGCCGCATCGGCTGGCGCGACTGTGCGAGCTGGGTGGTGCGCGGTTGATTCATGTCAGCACCGACTGTGTATTCTCTGGGCGTAAGGGCCTGTACCAGGAGAGTGATTTGTCTGACGCGGAAGACCTCTATGGCAAATCCAAGTACATCGGTGAGCTGCATGACCTGCCACATGCGATCACTCTGCGTACCTCAATTATCGGCCACGAACTGGGCTCGAACCACGCTCTGATGGATTGGTTCCTCTCCCAGGAGGGTAGGGTCAAAGGTTTCACCAAGGCGATTTTCTCTGGGCTGCCGACGGTCGAACTGGCTCGGGTGATGAAGGACTTCGTTGTTCCGCACCCCCAGCTCAATGGCCTGTATCATGTCGCCGCTAAGCCGATCGACAAGTTCCGGCTGCTCAGTCAGGTAGCTGCTCAGTATGACAAGACAATCGATATCCGGCCCGACGATGCGTTGGTGATTGATCGTTCGCTGGATGGTTCTCGGTTCCGCGAAGTGACCGGTTATGTGGCACCTGAGTGGCCGGAGCTGATCCGGCGTATGTACGAGCAGTGCCGGTAAGCACTCCGGCGTGCTGGTGAAAAGGAATCCACGCAGCCTCCGGGCTGCGTTCACGTTCTGGAAGGTTATATGTTTGATAACAAGGTATTGATGATCACCGGAGGCACCGGCTCCTTCGGTCATACGGTGTTGCGGCGATTCCTCGATACCAATGTGCGCGAGATCCGCATCTTCTCCCGTGACGAGAAGAAGCAGGAGGACATGCGTATCGCTCTGGCCAGCGACAAGGTCAAGTTCTACATCGGCGATGTACGTGACTACGACAGCCTCAAGCAGGCAATGGTCGGGGTGGACTATATCTTCCACGCGGCGGCGCTCAAGCAGGTACCGTCCTGTGAGTTCTATCCGATGGAAGCAGTGCGTACCAACGTCAATGGTACTGAGAACGTGCTCAATGCTGCCATCGCCAGCGGCGTCAAGCGCGTGGTGGTGCTTTCTACCGACAAGGCCGTGTATCCGATCAATGCCATGGGCATTTCCAAGGCTATGTCTGAAAAACTGATGGTCGCCAAGTCGCGGATGATTCCTGTCGGCGGCACAGTGGTGTGTGCCACTCGCTACGGCAACGTTATGGCCTCCCGAGGCTCGGTTATCCCTTTATTTATTGATCAACTGCGCAGTGGCGAACCGCTGACCGTCACCGATCCCAACATGACGCGTTTCCTGATGTCGCTTGAGGACTCCGTCGATCTAGTGCTGCATGCCTTCGAACATGGCGAACAGGGCGATCTGTTTGTGCAGAAAGCACCGGCATCCACCGTCGGTGACCTAGCCCAGGCGCTTAAGGAGTTGTTCGGGCATGGCAATGCCGTGCGTGTGATCGGCACCCGTCATGGTGAGAAACTCTACGAGTCCTTGGTCTCCCGTGAGGAGATGGCCAAAGCCGAGGACATGGGCCGCTACTACCGTATTCCTGCGGACAATCGCGATCTGAATTACAAGAAGTACTTCGTCGAAGGTGAGGAAAAGATCGCCGAGTTCGATGATTACACCTCGCACAATACCGAGCGCCTGGACATTGAGGGCATTAAGCAACTGCTGCTCAAGCTCGACTACATCAAGGAGCAGCTCGATGCTTAAGGTTATGACCCTGGTAGGGACGCGTCCGGAACTGATCAAAATGAGTCGGGTGATTGCCGAACTTGACCACCAAGTTAATCATGTGTTGGTGCACTCCGGGCAGAATTACGACTACGAGCTGAACCAAGTCTTCTTCGATGACCTAGAAATCCGTAAGCCTGATCACTTTCTTGGCGCTGCCGGTGAAACTGCTGCACAGACTATTGCAGAGGTAATCGCCAAGGCTGATGCCGTGTTCGAGCTGGAAAAACCCGATGCACTGTTGCTGTATGGTGACACCAATACTTGTCTCGCGGTCATTGCGGCCAAGCGTCGGAAGATTCCTGTGTTTCATATGGAAGCAGGAAATCGATGCTTCGATCAGCGCGTGCCGGAAGAGCTCAACCGCAAGGTGCTCGACCATCTCTCTGACATCAACATGGTGCTCACCGAGCATGCTCGCCGTTACCTGATCGCCGAGGGCATTCGCCCCGAGACCATCATTAAGACCGGTTCGCACATGCATGAAGTGCTGGACTACTACCGGCCAAAGATCGAGGCCTCTGACGTGCTTGCTCGCGAGGGGCTGGAGGCTGGCAAGTTCTTTATTGTCAGCGCCCATCGCGAGGAGAACGTCGATACTCCGGATAATCTTCGCGATCTGCTTGCCACTCTGCGTGCACTGGCCGATGAATATGGTTATCCGCTGATCGTGTCGACCCATCCGCGTACTCGCAAGCGTCTGGAGGCGCTGGGTGAATCACTGGAGCACCCACTGATTTGCTTCTCCAAGCCATTCGGTCTTTTGGACTACATAAAGCTGCAGGTGAATGCGTTCTGTGTGCTATCCGACAGCGGCACTATTACTGAAGAAGCCTCTCTACTCAACCTGCCGGCAGTGACCCTGCGCAACGCTCACGAACGTCCGGAAGGCATGGACCAGGGCACTCTGATAATGAGTGGATTAAAGAAGGATTCGGTGTTGTCGGCGGTCAAGGTTATTACCAGTCAACATCAACCCGTATCGCGTCGTATTCCGCTAGTTCCTGATTATGAAGGTGGCCCGGTTTCGTTGCAGGTTGTGCGAGTTGTGCTCAGCTACACCGACTATGTAAATCGTACTGTCTGGCACAAGGGCTAAAACCATGCGTGTTTTGCTTACGGGTGCCAGCGGTTTCGTTGGGTGCGCAGTGCAGGCACGCCTGCTAGTCGACGGTGTACATGATTTGCGCTGCGCCATGCGCCAGTTACCGCCTACTTTCCCGGCTAATTGTGAAGTTTGCCTGTCCCCAGGGCTGGCTTTGGATGCGGATTGGTCGGCGGCATTGGCCAATGTCGATGCTGTCATCCATTGCGCCGCTCGGGTGCATGTGATGAGCGAGCAATCCATTGACCCGCTTGGCGAGTTTCGTCAGGTCAACGTTGAGGGCACTCTGCGGCTGGCTTGCCAGGCAGTGGAGGCTGGCGTACGTCGTTTCATCTTCGTCAGCTCGATCAAGGTCAATGGTGAGCAGACCTTGCCAGGGCATGCCTATTGTGCAGATGACTTGCCTGAGGCTGTAGACCCATATGGCATATCCAAATATGAGGCCGAAGAAGCGTTGAAGGCGTTGTCCTCCGAGACAGGGCTGGAGGTGGTTATTGTTCGTCCACCGCTGATTTATGGGCCAGGCGTGAAAGCAAACTTCCACAGCATGATGCGTTGGCTGCATCGCGGCATACCACTGCCCTTGGGGGTCATCAACAATCATCGTAGTTTTGTGGCGCTGGATAATCTGGTGGACTTACTGGTGTTGTGTCTTACACATCCGGCGGCAAGTGGTCAGCGTTTTCTTGTGAGCGATGGTGAGGACCTGTCCACTACTGAGTTGTTGCGCCGCTTGAGTAGCGCCTTGGGACGCCCGGCTAGATTAATTCCTATTCCTCAATCATGGATCGAGCATGGCGCGGCTTTATTGGGGCGTCGAGCACTGAGCCAACGGTTATGCGGCTCGCTACAGGTGAATATAGATAAAACTCGCGAGCGTCTAGGCTGGGTGCCACCACTTACTGTGGAGCAGGCGCTGGCCAAGACTGCTGCGCACTTCCTGGAGGACACCCGTTCATGAGTGTTCTGATCTTTAGCTTTTTAGTGGCTGTCCTTGCTTGGATATTGACAGCTTGGTTGCGGCGTTATGCGTTGTCCCGCAGCTTGATGGATGTTCCCAATGCGCGCAGCTCCCATAGCCAGCCCACGCCGCGGGGCGGTGGAATGGCCATTGTAGTAGCGTTCCTGTTTGCGCTGTGCGTAGCGTTCTTTATGGAGATGGGAGTTCAATCTGAGTATTTTTATGCGCTGATCGGTGCTGGTACGGTTATCGCGGCCCTTGGTTTTCTTGATGACCATGGTCATATAGCTGCTCGCTGGCGTCTGCTTGGACATTTTACGGCTGCTGCTTGGGTCCTGTTCTGGCTCAATGGTTTGCCGCCTTTGCAAGTGTTAGGCCATATAGTTGATTTGGGCTGGCTCGGCTATTTGCTGGCCTCACTCTATTTGGTATGGCTGCTCAATCTGTACAACTTTATGGATGGTATTGACGGTATTGCCAGTGTCGAGGCGATCAGCATTTGCCTTGGTGGTGCCCTGATGTATGGCCTGCTTGGGCATTTAAATATGCTTCTCTTACCGCTATTGCTGGCAGCTGCGGTTGCAGGTTTTTTGTTCTGGAACTTTCCGCCCGCCCGTATTTTTATGGGGGATGCAGGCAGTGGCTTCCTCGGCGTAGTGTTGGGCATCCTCTCTTTGCAAGCTGCGTGGACCAACGCATCATTACTCTGGGGTTGGTTGATTCTGTTGGGGGTCTTTATTGTCGATGCGACCTTCACCCTTTTCCGGCGGTTGTTACGTGGAGATAAGGTTTATGAAGCCCACCGTAGCCATGCCTATCAATACGCATCACGTCACTTCGGTCGTCACTTACCAGTGACGTTGACAGTCGTTGCGATTAATTTGTTCTGGTTAATACCAATTGCACTCTGGGTTGCATCAGGTGGTAACGGCTTGTTTGGGCTGTTGCTGGCCTATACCCCTTTGCTGATCTTGGCTGTCAGGTTTCGAGCTGGAGCGCTTGAGCGAGTATAGGCCCGTTACGAACGTTGTTAGTGCTTAGCGCGGACGGAAATGGCAAGGCTGTTGCCGAGGCTGCATTGCTATCTGGTGAGCGGCAACGCGTCTGTTTTCTCGATGATCGCTGGCCGCAATTAAAGGTGGTCTGCGGAATTGAGGCAGTTGGTGACCTGAATAGTTTGCTGGCTTTGGGTTTGTCAGTCGCGGGAGGTATTGCCGCTGTGGGTAATAAGTCTTTGCGTGAAGCTTGGGTTGCGCGGATTAAAGCTGCAGGTATTGAGTTGGTAAGCATTGTACACCCGCGCGCCTGGGTTAGTCCGTCCGCTCACATCGGGCAGGGATCGGCTGTACTTGCGATGGCAGTGATTGGGACTGACGCTAGGCTTGGGTCAAAGTGCAATTGTCAATGTCGGCGCTGTGGTTGATCACGATGTTTGCATCGGTGACTTTGCCCATCTTGGGGCGGCGTCAATTTGGTTAGTGGTGTTCAGGTGGGTGCTTCAGCATGGCTGCAGGCCGGTTGTAGTGCAGGCTATGGTGTTAGCGTTGCATCAGGTGATGTAGTTGTCCCGGGCACCGCATTGCAAGCCAGATATTAAGGAATAAATATGATTCGCCAGCGGATAGACGCTCTACGTCAGGGACTCTTGCAGTTACCGCGTAGACAAAAGCGGTTTTTGCAAGTGGTAACTGATGTCGCGCTGATCTGGTTAGCGCTTTGGCTTTCATTTGCTCTGCGCCTAGGAGAGCTGGATGCAGCCCAACCGTTTGACGGTCATAGCTGGCTATTCCTCCTGGCACCCATTATTGCTTTGCCGATCTTTATTCGTTTGGGTATGTATCGGGCGGTGATGCGCTATGTGGGTAATGATGCTCTGATCACTATCGCTAAGGCCGTGACGTTATCGGCCTTGGTGCTGGCTTTGGCGGTCTACTGGTATCGCGGCCCTACGGCTCTGGTACCGCGCTCGATGGTATTCAATTACTGGTGGTTGAGCCTTTTACTTTTAGGCGGTTTACGCCTTGCCATGCGCCAGTATTTTGTAGGTAATTGGTTCGAGTTAAATCCAGGGCGAACAGCTGCAGTAGCTCCGCTTCTGCCTAGAGTTGCGGTTTACGGTGCTGGTTCAGCGGGTAACCAACTGGTGGCTGCCTTGCGTCTTGGGCGTGCCATGCGCCCAGTGGCTTTTATTGATGATGATTCAGGCATCGCTAATCGCACCATTGCTGGGCTACAGGTTTACACCTCCAAACACATTCTGCAGATGATCAATGAAACCGGCGCCGATGAAATTCTCTTGGCTATGCCTTCAGCCTCGCGTGGGCGGCGACGGCAGATTCTTGAGGAGCTAGAGCGTTTTCCACTTCACGTGCGCAGCATTCCTGGTTTTATGGACCTGGCCAGTGGGCGGGTCAAGGTTGAGGATGTTCAGGAGGTGGATATCGCTGACTTGCTGGGGCGCGATTCCGTCCCTCCGCAGCAGGTTCTGTTTGAGCGCTGCATCCGTAATCAGGTGGTGATGGTAACCGGCGCCGGTGGCTCGATTGGTGCTGAGCTTTGTCGGCAGATTGTGTTGAATGAGCCTGCAACCCTTATGCTGTTTGAGCACAGTGAGTTCAATCTATACAGCATCCACAGTGAGCTTGAGGCTAGGATCAAGCGTGAGTCTTTGCCGCTGCGCCTGGTGCCTATTCTTGGCTCCATTCGCAATCCTGATAGGTTGTTGGATGTTATGCAGGCTTGGAAAGTGGATACGCTCTATCACGCTGCAGCCTATAAGCATGTGCCGATGGTGGAGCACAATATTGCCGAGGGTGTGCTGAATAATTTGGTGGGCACGCTGAATACTGCACAAGCAGCGATTAGGGCTGGCGTGAGTAACTTTGTGCTGATCTCCACCGACAAGGCAGTCCGTCCTACCAATGTTATGGGCAGCACTAAACGTTTGGCTGAGATGGTGCTCCAGGCCCTTAGTCGCGAGTCTGCGCCAGTCTTGTTCGACGATGACAAGGCGCTGCGTCAGTTAAATAAAACGCGCTTTACCATGGTGCGCTTTGGCAATGTGCTGGGCTCATCCGGCTCGGTAATACCTCTGTTCCATGAGCAGATTCGTAAAGGCGGGCCGGTTACGGTCACCCATCCCAATATCACTCGGTACTTTATGACCATCCCGGAGGCCGCTCAGCTGGTGATCCAGGCGGGCGCCATGGGTAAAGGCGGTGACGTATTCGTGTTGGACATGGGCGAGCCGGTTAAGATTGCTGAGCTGGCGGAAAAGATGATCCATCTCAGTGGCTTGAGTGTTCGGTCGGCGAAGAGTCCACAGGGCGATATTGCTATCGAGTTTTCCGGCCTGCGCCCGGGTGAGAAGCTCTACGAGGAGTTGCTGATCGGCGATAACGTCAGCCCTACCGAACATCCGATGATCATGCGGGCGAACGAAGAGCATCTTTCCTGGGATGCTTTCAAGGTGGTGTTGGTTGATCTGCTGGCAGCGGTTGCGCGTGATGACTATGATCGGGTACGCCAGTTGCTGCGTGAGACTGTTAGCGGCTATAAACCCGAAGGCGATGTTGTCGACTGGATTTATCAGCAGCGGAGAATTGAGCCATAAGTGGAGTTACACAGCAAATTTTCACTGCAGGGGTGAATTCGGTCGTTGGTGTTTTTTGTCTTTCGCCAGCAATTCCGTTGCTACAGGTTTGCTGGAGTTCTAATTTCAGGATCAGTTAGTTTTTGCGTGACGCATATCAGTTTCGCGGAGTGAAAATTTTAGTTAGGTCAGTTTGACAGTTTCGTAACAGCGTCTAGTTTTGAGAAAGCGTGGAGTGGAATACCCCATGCGTTTCTATAAAACTAACGAAAGGACGCACACGATGCTTAACACTAAACTCTCGTCTCTACTTTTTGCTCTGCTGGCCACCTTCTCGCTGATGGTTTCAGCTGCGGAGGTGTCCAGTCCATCTGGCGCTGAAGCACCGAGTGCTGAAGTCGCTGTCACCAAAGTCAACCTGAATACGGCCGATGCTGTCACTCTGCAACGCGAGTTGACGGGGATTGGTGAGGTCAAGGCGCAGGCGATTGTTGCTTATCGGGAAGAACACGGCGACTTTGCTTCGGTGGATGAGTTGCTAGAGGTCAAGGGGATTGGCGAAGCAACGCTTGAGAAGAATCGCGACAAATTGAGTATTAACTAACGCGCTCAGTTGTTTTAACGAAGGCCGGTTACCAACCGGCCTTTTTGCTTTCTGGCGATCATCTTTTTAATACTGTTTGCGTGTGCCGCTGCAATAGGCGCGAGCGTTAACAGCGAGGCGGTTTATGTTTTGGGTAGCGATGGCGGCAGATGCGCTGGTGATTGTGCATCTGCTGTTTATTCTGTTCGCGGTTTTAGGTGGGTTGTTAGTGTGGCGTTGGCGCGGGTTGGGCTGGCTGCATGTGCCGGCGGCCGTGTGGGGTGTGTTAGTGGAGTTGATGCGTTGGCCCTGTCCGCTGACGCCGTTGGAGCACAGCTTGCGTGTGGCGGCGGGGCAGGCCGGGTACAGCGGTGGTTTTGTTGAGCACTATCTGTTGCCGATCATCTATCCGGCTGGGCTGACGCCGCATGTTCAGATTGGTTTAGGGGTATTTGTTCTGCTGCTCAATGGCCTGATTTATGGCGTGTTGCTTTGGCAGCGCAGGCGTCGGCCGTGAGTTGAGCTTAGGCCGCCTTATTCAGATGGATGATGGTATGCCGGCTCGATAATTTACCCGGCTACACTGGACCCACCAATCACAGCAGCAAAGGCAGTCTCCGTATGCAAAATCGCATGATGATCACGGGCGCAGGTTCAGGTTTGGGGCGTGAGATGGCCTTGCGTTGGGCGCGTGAGGGCTGGCAGTTGGCGCTCTCGGATGTCAACGAGCCAGGCCTGGCGGAAACCCTGCAGATGGTGCGTGAGGCGGGCGGCGATGGTTTTACCCAGCGCTGTGATGTGCGTGACTATAGCCAGTTGACCGCGTTTGCTCAGGCCTGCGAGGAGAAGCTTGGCGGTATCGATGTGATCGTCAACAACGCCGGTGTGGCTTCAGGTGGCTTCTTCAGTGAGTTGTCACTGGAGGATTGGGAGTGGCAGATTGCGATCAACCTGATGGGGGTGGTCAAGGGGTGCAAGGCCTTCCTGCCGTTGCTGGAAAAGAGCAAAGGCAAAATCGTCAACATCGCCTCCATGGCGGCTTTGATGCAAGGCCCAGCAATGAGCAACTACAACGTAGCCAAGGCCGGCGTGGTGGCGTTGTCGGAGAGCCTGCTGATTGAGCTGAAGATGCAGGAAGTCGGCGTGCATGTGGTGTGTCCCTCGTTCTTCCAAACCAATTTGCTGGACTCCTTCCGCGGCCCAACGCCGGCGATGAAGGCTGCGGTGGGTAAGCTGCTGGAAAGCTCTCCGATCAGCGCGGCGGACATTGCCGATTACATTTACCAGGCGATTGCCAAGGGCGAGTTTATGATTCTGCCGCATGAGCAGGGCCGCATGGCTTGGGAACTGAAGCAGAAGAACCCACAGCTGCTGTACAACGAAATGACCGCGATGGCCGATAAGATGCGTGCGCCACGCAGTAAATAATAGTGCCCTGCTGAGGCGAGATTATTGATTTGACGGTCAGCTTAATCATCGTTCGGGCTTGTTTACGATGAGTTCGCGCTCTAAGGTTTGCGGTCATGTCGGCATGGCCGCGTAACTGATGGATGTTCTGTGAAACCTTTCCCCCGGGCCTTACTGTTGCTGGCCCTCGTTCTGGCTGCAATCAACTTGCGGCCCGGTATCACTTCCCTGGCTCCGCTGATTGAGCGGATTGCTACCGAAATGGCCCTGAGCCGAGGCTTGATCAGCCTAACCACTGCGCTGCCTGTGTTGTGTATGGGTTTGCTGGCACCTTTCGCGCCACGCTTGGCGCTACGACTGGGGCTTGAGCGCACGATAGCCGTGTGCATGGCGCTGATTGCGCTGGCATTGCTGCTGCGCGTGATGGCCCATGCCAGTGTGGTTTTGATTGGCAGTGCGGTGCTTTTGGGCGCCGCTATTGCGGTCGCCGGGCCGTTGCTTTCGGGCTTTATCAAACGCCATTTTGCCGGGCGTATGGGCAGTGTGGTGGGCTGGTATTCGTTGAGCATGGCCATTGGCGGCGCTGGAGGTGCGGTGCTAACCGTGCCTGCTACGCAGTGGTTGGGCGATGACTGGGCCCGAGGGCTGGCCTTTTGGGCGGTGCCGGCGTTAGTCGGGCTGGTGTTATGGCTGTGCCTGCCCAATCGCATTGAGAGCGATACGGGCGCTGCAGAGGGTTTGCCCTGGCGGCAGCCACGGGCATGGTTGATCAGTGGCTTCTTCGCGCTTCAGGCTGGGTTGTTTTATGCCCTGGCCACTTGGGCGGTGGCGCGCTATCACGAAGCTGGGCTGAGCCTAATCCACAGTAACAGCCTGTTCAGTGTGTCGATGTTGATGGGCTTGCCCAGCTCGTTTCTGTTGCCCTGGTTGGCGCAGCGCTTCCAGAACCGGTATGCCTTGTTGATGGGGTGCGGCTTGTTGTCGTCGATCAGTCTGATGATGATCACTTTTCAGCCCACTGTTTTGCCTGAGCTGTGGGCGGTCACTGTTGGTTTCGGTTTGGGGGGCTCGTTTGCGTTGTCATTGGTGTTGCCGCTGTATGAGGCAGCATCGCCGATCGCCGTCAGTCGCTGGACCGCGATGATGCTCTGCATGGGCTACAGCCTGGCCTGCCTGACGCCCGTCTTAACAGGGCTGGCGCGAGATCTGGCCGGTAACTATCAGCTGCCGTTTATGGTGTTGACGGCGCTGGCGCTGATGATGACGTTGCTGGCTTGGGTGTTGGGGCATGGGCGTGCTCGCAAGTCCGGCTGAAATGAGTTGCGCGTGGTTTTTTGCGGCAATACCCCTTATTTAGCCGCCGTTCCTTCCTTGGCTTTTACGACTGTGGTAGAAGGCAGCCTTGATTTGCTGGAGTGCCTGCGTGGAGTCCGAATCCATCGTTTATGGTTGTATCCGTGACTGGCCGTCGGACAGCCCAGCGGAAAGCCGTTTGCGCCGTGACATCAATCGGCAGGTACTTGCCGACCTGCCGGCGGGTGACGCTTGGGGCTTGCTGGGGGGGGGAATGTTCGCCTGTTGTGAGCAGCCGGGCGATGGCGTGTATCAAACCCAAGTGATCCATTTCGGCGCCAGCTATCGCACGGTGGAGTACGAGTGGAGCCTGTGGATCAAGCAGTTCGAGGCACTGCTCAAACGCTTGTATTGGGCCAGCGCGGTGGTGCATCTGGAAACCGAGCTGAACGGCACGCACACCTTTCGCTGGGAGTCGGATAACGGCTTTCACAGCCCACAAGAAGGTGAGTTGCGCGTGCGCTGCGCGTGGGAGCGCGAAGGCGGCTTGCGCGGTTAGCTGGCTACTTAACCCTCTAGATCTTCAAGTGCATCCAGCCATTCTTTAGGCACATCGCGTTTTAGCGCCAGTTGGCATTGCTGGCTTTCTGCGTCAAAAACAATCACGGCCTGGCCTTTGCTCAGGGCATGGCGTACCCGTTCGATGCGGGTATCCAGCGGGGTTTCGTCGCCGTTGTCGGTGCCGTCGCGGGTGACAAAATCTTCGATCAGGCGGGTCAGGGTGTCAGCTTCGAGCAGGTGATAAGGGATCAGCACGGCATGGCCTCCAAAGCGCAGCGGCAATGCTAACAGGCCGTTGCAAAACTACCTATGTCAGGCGCATGAGGGTTATGTGAGCGGCCTGCTAAAGCATCTTGGCAGCGTGTTACTTAGGTGCCCGCAACAGTGGGTTGTAGGTAGGCGTCGAGGGTGAGGTAGAGCTTGGCGCTGTCCAGCGGTTTACCGAGAAAGTCATTCATCCCAGCTGCGAATCCGTGCTGGCGGTGTTCATCGAGAATGTGCGCAGTGAGGGCGATAATCGGCACCGCAGGCAGGTTGTTCTGGCGCTCTAGGCGACGAATCTGCCGAGTGGCCTCAAAGCCATCCATTTCCGGCATTTCACAGTCCATCAAAATCAAGTGCGTTGCGCTTGGGTCGCGCTGGTATTCATTGAGGGCAGCCAAGCCGTTGGTCACCAGGCGCACGTTGTAACCGCGTTTCTTTAAAAAGCCCTGCACCACCAATTGATTTACCGGGTTGTCTTCAGCCACCAGAATGCACGGCGCACTGTCTGTGTGGTAAGTGCGTTTCGGCAATGGTTCGGCTTCGACAATGCGCGGCTCCTCGTAGAGCTCCACCAGGGCATTACGCAGTGCGTTGATCGCCAGCGGTTGCGCCAGGGTCAGCACCTGCAGGCCAGCGGCGTTAGTTAGTTGCTGGCACTGCTCGGGCGCGCAGAGCAGCAGCACACGTTGGCGCGGTTGCAGCAGCGGGCGCAGCGAATCGAGCCAGTGTTGGAGGCTACCTGGCCAGGGCGCCATCAGTACCAATAACGGCGGGGCGGCGAAATCCTCCAGGTAGCTGAGCAGGCGTTCGGGGTTTTGGCAACGCTCGGTGCGCATGCCCCAGCGCCCTAGCATGCGGCTCAGTGCGTCCAGGCCGAGGCCATCAAGGGAGGTGAGCAATGCCGTGTGCCCCTTGAGCAGTTCATACAACGGGTCGACCTGCACAGACTCATCGGTCAGCGGTATCTCGAAAGCGAAGCGCGTACCTTGGCCGGGTGTGCTCTGCACTTCGATGCGCCCACCCATCATCTCCACCAGCTCCTTGCTGATCGACAGCCCCAGGCCGCTGCCGCCGTAACGGCGGGTGGTGCTGGAGTCGCCCTGGACGAATGATTCAAACAGCTGGCTAAGGGCTTGATCGCCGATACCGATACCGCTGTCACTGATGGCAAATACCAGGTTAGGGTTGCCCTGAGAGTCATTGCGCCTGCTCACATTCAGCGCCACGTGGCCTTCTGCGGTGAACTTGAGGGCATTGCTGAGCAGGTTCATCAGCACCTGTTTGAGCCGCGTCGGGTCACCTGTGATGCGCCGGGGTACGCCATTTTCTAGGCTGACGTAGAGGCGCAGGCGCTTGTCCAGTGCCTGGCCGGTAAACAGGCTGAGGGTGTCGGAAATCAATTGCTCAAGGTCATACTCAATGTTTTCCAAGCTGAGCTTGCCGGATTCGATCCGCGCGTAATCGAGGATGTCGTTGATCACCGCCATCAGCGAGCTGCCGGAGCTGGAAATGGTGTCGACGTAAAAGCGCTGGCTGCGGTCCAGCGCGGTTTCCTTGAGCAGTTGCAGCATGCCCAACACGCCATTGAGTGGGGTGCGGATTTCGTGGCTCATCTTGGCCAGAAAACGGCTCTTGGCGCGGTTTTCGATTTCCGCCTGTTCAGCGGCGCGCCGTGACTGGAAGCCTTCCTCTTTCAGCAGGTTGATGCGGTCGGCAAGGCCAATGGACAGGGTGAGCAACTCAATGGTGACGCCGATCTTGACCACTGCGGCGCCATACAACCCAAACAGCTCAACCCCCAATGAACCAGAGGTGGCGATTATGAACGAAGCCAGCAAAACGCCCCAAGCCAGGATGTAGTAAGAACCGTAGCGCAGCCCTTGCCGCCAGACATAGGCGCCGCAGAGCAGCAGCGCCAGCGACACCGCCAGCACGGTTAGGCTGGCCAGGATATTCCAAGCTTGCAGGCCGATCAGTGGCACCGAAACCAGGCAGGCGCCCACCAGCAACATAAATAGACGCAAGCCTAGGTCCAGGCGCGGGAAGTATTGCGCGGTGTGCAGAAAGTGGCGGCTGAACTGGGTGGCCGTCAGGCAGTGGATATACATCAGGATGTAGATGCTCACCGACTGCAGGCCGACATGTTCGGGTAACAGTTTGAACAGCATGCCGTCGAAGCTGGCGGCGAACAGCCCAATATTCAGGTTGTACACCAGGTACCAGAAATAGGCCGACTCACGCAGTGAGATAAACAAAAACAGGTTGTAGCAGAACATCGCAAACAGCACGCCGTAGAACGCACCGTTGATGCCCATCTGGCTTTCCTGGGCGGCAGCGCTGGCTTGGTAGGTGCTGAAAAACAGGGGGATAAAAATTGTGCTGGTGGTTTCCACGCGCAGTAGCAAGGCGCTCTCGCCAGGAGCCAGGGTTACCGGAAACCAAAAGTTGCGCACTTGCACCGGGCGCTGGGAGAAGGCGAAGTGGTCACCGCTTTCCTGCACTTGCCACTGGCCGTTGTTGGCGGCAGAGAAAACCTGCAAGTGATCGAGCAGCGGATAGTTAACTTCCAAATAGCCGGTCAGGTTTTGCGTCAGGCTGTTGTTAAACCGTACTTTGAACCACCACACCGAAGCATTCTTGCCAAGGTTGGCGTGTTCGCCGTTAACCGGAGTAAAGCGCTCATCGGCCAGTGCGCCGACCTGCTCAATACTCAGCTCACCTTTGGGGTCCTCCAAGTAGGCCATGGAAGGCCCCAGTGATAAGCGCAGGTTGGTACTGTCCAGTGCTGCAGGCAATAGCGCCCAAGCCGGCCCACACAGCCAGAAGAGCACCACCGCCAGCCATATCCGAGGCATTTACTGACCTCATTATTCTTATCCAGCAGGCCTGACCAGGCACCGCGTTGGCCGTCACTTTGCCCGGATGCGCGCAGCCCTTCAAGCGTCCTGATCGCGTGGGCGCAGCAGGCTATCGACAGTCGGGACGCGGGTATCACTTTCCATCTGCGCATCGTGCTCCAGTTGGTGGCTAAAGCGCTCTAGCGAGCCCTGCGCGGGCTGGGCATCGCTGGAGAATACCGGCGGGCTGAGCACGTAAGCGGCAAGCAAACGGCTGAGAGACTTGAGGCTGTCGATATGCGTGCGTTCATAGCCGTGGGTGGCGTCGCAGCCGAAGGCCAGCAGGGCGGTGCGGATGTCGTGGCCGGCGGTGACCGCCGATTGTGCGTCGCTGTGGTAGTAGCGAAACAGGTCGCGGCGTACCGGGATTTCATGTTCGCTGGCCAGGCGCAGCAGCTGGCGTGACAGGTGATAGTCGTAAGGCCCGCCGGAATCCTGCATCGCCACGCTGACGGTGTGTTCGCTGGACTGCTGGCCCGGCGCAACCGGGGCGATGTCGATGCCGACAAATTCGCTGACATCCCAGGGCAGGGCGGCTGCGGCTCCGGAGCCAACTTCCTCGGTGATGGTGAATAGCGGGTGGCAGTCGATCTCCGGTTCCAGGCCGCTTTCCTTGATGGCCTTGAGCGCGGTAAGCAGGGCAGCGACGCCGGCCTTGTCGTCCAGATGGCGGGCGCTGATATGGCCGCTTTCGGTGAACTCGGGCAGTGGGTCGAAGGCGACAAAATCACCTACCGAGATGCCCAGTGATTCGCAGTCGGCGCGGGTGCTGCAGTAAGCATCCAGGCGCAGTTCGACGTGGTCCCAGCTGATCGGCAACTGGTCCACTGCGGTGTTGAAGGCGTGCCCTGAAGCCATCAGCGGCAGTACGCTGCTGCGAATCACGCCGTGATCGGTAAACACGCTGACGCGGCTGCCTTCGGCGAAACGGCTCGACCAGCAGCCGACTGCGGCCAGGCCAAGGCGGCCGTTGTCCTGCAGTTCGCGGACGATCGCGCCAATGGTGTCCAGGTGCGCCGACACTGCGCGGTCGGGGCTGCTCTGCTTGCCTTTGAGGGTGCCGCGAATGGTGCCGCGACGGGTCATCTCGAAGGGGATGCCAATCTCCTCCAGGCGCTCAGCGACGTAGCGCACGATGGTGTCGGTAAAGCCGGTGGGGCTGGGAATGGCGAGCATTTCCAACAGCACTTTCTGCAGATAGGCGAGGTCGGGTTCGGGGAGTTGCTGCATGGAGTCTCCTCTGGGGCGATTGCGCCCCTCAGCCGTTTCCGGAGAGGGGCTGGGGAAGGGGTTAGCTAGGCGTTTGGCTCAAGGGGAACAGCAGGTCGATAAAACGCTCTGCCGTGGGTTGCGGCTGGTGGTTGGCCAGGCCGGCGCGCTCGTTGGCTTCGATAAACACGTACTCGGGTTGATCGGCCGCAGGCACCAGTAGGTCGAGGCCGACCACCGGAATATCCAGGGCGCGTGCGGCTTTTACTGCAGCATCGGCCAGCACCGGGTGGAGGATATCGGTTACGTCCTTCAGGCTGCCGCCAGTGTGCAGATTGGCGGTCTTACGCACGGGCAGGCGTTGGCCGGCGGGCAACACGCTGCTGTAGTCCACCCCGGCGGCATGCAGGGTGCGCAGGGTTTCGCCATCTTTGGGGATACGGCTTTCGCCCTCGGTGGCGGCTTGCCGGCGGCGGCTTTGCGCATCAATCAGCTCACCAATGCTGTGCTGGCCATCGCCGATCACTTCGGCCGGGCGGCGAATGGCGGCGGCCACGACGGCAAAGCCGATCACCAGAATGCGCAGATCAAAGCCTGGGTGAAAACTCTCAAGCAATACGCGGCTGTCGAAGGTGCTGGCGCGTTCGATGGCGTCCTGCACATCTAGCGGTGCGCGCAGGTCTACCGCCACCCCCTGGCCCTGTTCGCCATCCACCGGCTTGACCACCAGGCTGCCATGCTCGGCGAGAAACGCGGCGTTGTCCTCGGCGCTGCCGGCCAGGCGCTGGGCGGGCAGGTGCAGACCGGCGCGGGCCAGGGCGCGATGGGTCAGGCGCTTGTCCTGACACAGGGTCATGCTTACCGCGCTGGTCAGGTCGCTCAGGGATTCCCGGCAGCGGATGCGCCGGCCGCCGTGGCTCAAGGTGAACAGCCCGGCGTCGGCGTCGTCGACCTGCACTTCGATGCCACGGCGCAACGCTTCATCGACGATGATCCGCGCGTAAGGGTTCATCGGTGTATGCGGGCCAGGGCCGAGGAACAGGGCTTCGTTGATGCCGTTTTTGCGCTTGATGCTGAAGGTCTGCAGCTCGCGAAAGCCCAGCTTGGCGTAAAGGCTCTTAGCCTGTTCGTTGTCATGCAGTACGGACAGGTCGAGGTAGCTCAGGCCGCGGCTCATAAAGTGTTCGATCAGATGACGCACCAGCACCTCGCCGACCCCTGGCCGGCTGCAGCGTGGGTCGACTGCCAGGCACCATAGGCTGCTGCCATAGTCCGGGTCCTGATAGGCCTTGTGGTGATTGAGGCCCATCACGCTGCCGATCACCGCGCCGCTATCCTCATCCTCGGCCAGCCAATACACCGGCCCGCCAAGATGGCGCGGAGTGAGCTTGCCGGGGTCGATCGGCAGCATGCCGCGCAGTTGATACAGCTCGTTGATCGCCTGCCAGTCCTCGGCATTCTGTGCACGGCGTACTCGGTATCCGCGAAAGCCGCGGCGTGCCGGGCGGTAGTCGGTAAACCACAGGCGCAGGGTATCGGAGGGATCGAGAAACAGCTGCTGCGGGGCTTGCGCCAGCACCTGGTGCGGCGCGGCGACATACAGGGCGATATCGCGCTCGCCGGGCTGCTCGGTCAGCAGATCACTGGCCAGGGCGGCAGCATCCGGGTAGGTGTGGCCGAGCAGCAGGCGGCCCCAGCCGCAGTGCACGGCTTGCGGCTCGCTGCGCGGGGCGTTGTGATCCTCGGCCAGGCGCGCCTGCAGGCGCTCGTAGGAAGGCGCTTGGCCGCGCAGCAGGCGTTGATTAAAGGCAGTGGCACGCATTGGAGAGTTTCCTTTGCCGTGAGCAGATTGCATATTTCAGGGTTTAAACACTGCGGTGGATGCGCTTGTGCTCATCCACCGCAGCGCTCTACAGGCCGTGTTCGTTCAACCAGAGATTCAGCGCGGCTAACTGCCACAGCTTGGAGCCGCGCAAGGGCGTCAGTTGACCGTGCGGGTCACTCAGCAAACGATCCAGCATGGCCGGGTTGAACAGGCCGCGATCCTGGCTGGGGTCGAGCAGCAGGTCACGCACCCAGCCGAGGGTTGCGCCTTCCAGGTGCTTGAGGCCAGGCACCGGGAAATACCCTTTGGGTCGGTCGATGACGGCGCTGGGGATCACCTTACGTGCCGCTTCCTTGAGCACATGCTTGCCGCCATCGGGCAGCTTGAAACGCCCAGGGATACGTGCCGAAAGCTCGGCCAGGCGATAGTCGAGGAACGGTGTGCGCGCCTCCAGGCCCCAGGCCATGGTCATGTTGTCGACCCGTTTGACCGGGTCATCGACCAGCATCACCGTGCTGTCCAGGCGCAGCGCCTTGTCCACTGCCGCTAGGGCGCCGGGCTGGGCGAAATGCTCACGGACAAAGTCTCCGGCCATGTCGCCGGTCAACCAGGCGGGCTGCACGCAGGCGGCGTATTCGTCGTAATCACGGTCGAAGAACGCCGCGCGGTAAGCGCCGAAGGCATCTTCGGCGGCGTCCACCTGCGGATACCAGTGGTAGCCAGCGAACAGCTCATCGGCGCCCTGGCCGCTCTGTACCACTTTGCAGTGCTTGGCTACCTCGCGTGACAGCAGGTAGAAGGCGATGCAGTCGTGGCTGACCATCGGCTCGCTCATGGCGCGAAAGGCCGCTGGCAGTTGTTCGAGAATCTCGTGCTCACCGATACGCAGCTGATGGTGGTGGGTGGCGAAGTGCTCGGCGATCAGGTCGGAATACTGGAACTCGTCGCCGCGCTCGCCGCCGGCATCCTGAAAACCGATGGAGAAAGTGGAGAGGTTTTCCACCCCGGTCTCGCGCAGCAGGCCGACCAGCATGCTCGAGTCGACGCCGCCGGACAGCAGCACGCCGACGTCCACGGCAGCGCGCTGGCGGATCGATACCGCCTCGCGCATGCCGTCGAGCACGCGTTCTTGCCATTCTTCCAGGCCGAAGGCGATTTCCTCGCGCTGCGGGCCGAATGTCAGGTTCCACCAGGTCTGCTGTTCACAGTTGCCCTGGGCGTCGATACGCATCCAGCTGGCAGGCGGCAGTTTTTCCACCCCAGCCAGCAGGGTGCGCGGCGCGGGCACCACGGCGTGGAAGTTCAGGTAGTGGTTGAGGGCGACGGGGTCGAGGGTCTTGCCGATATCACCGCCGGCCAGCAGCGCCGGCAAGCTGGAGGCAAAGCGCAGGCGCTCGCCCGTGCGTGACACGTACAGCGGCTTGACCCCGAGGCGGTCGCGGGCGATGAACAGCTGCTGGCTGTCACGCTCCCAAATGGCGAAGGCGAACATGCCATTGAGCTTGGGCAGCATGTCTGCGCCCCAGGCGTGGTAGCCCTTGAGCAGCACTTCGCTGTCGCCATCGGAGAAGAAGCGATAGCCGAGGGCTTTCAGCTCTTCGCGCAGTTCCGGGTAGTTGTAGATGGCGCCGTTAAACACCATCGTCAGGCCCAGTTCGCTGTCGATCATCGGCTGGCCGGAGGCTTCAGCCAGATCCATGATCTTCAGGCGGCGGTGGCCGAGGGCTAGCGGGCCCTGGCTGTGAAAGCCGTGGGCATCGGGGCCGCGGGCGGCCATGTGGTGGGTGATTCGCTCGACTGCAGCCAGGTCGGCCGGTCGTTGATCAAAACGTAATTCTCCAGCGATTGCGCACATAATTCCTTACCGGTATAGCCGTTGGGGAGTGATTCGGGGTTGCCGAACCTTTTACACCAAAACAAAATAATGATTTCATGTCAAAGTTTTATATCGAATTAAAAGGCATATATGGTCGATAAAAAGGTTTCTACTGAAATAGATTTGTCATCTATTTCGGCCTTCGAACTGCCGCTGTTTCAGGCCTTGCGGCGTTTGCAGCAGGCCGGTGAAGTGCATGCCAAACGGCTCGGCCGCTTTGGTGGGCTGACGCCGATGCAATTGATGATTCTGCAGGTGTTGGCGGGGGAGACGCGGCTGACTGCCAGCGACCTGAGTGGTCGTGTCAGCCTGACGGCGGCCACCTTGTCGGGCATGCTTGATCGGTTAGAGGAGCGCGGGTTATTGCAGCGTCAACGCGACGACCAAGACCGGCGCAAGCAATGGTTATTGCTCAGCGAGCAAGGCCGCGCGCTGCTAGAACAAGCGCCCAGCTTGCTGCCGCCGGAGTTTGTTGAGCACTTTGCCGGGTTGGCAGAATGGGAGCGCCACAGCCTGACCGCCGCGCTGTTACGCGCGGCGCAGCTGTGTGGGGAGATGGATTAACGCTGGGCGCTGAGTTTGCTTTTCGGCTGGCGATAGAGATCCAGCAGCACCTGATCGAGAATCGACGAGGCGCCCCACGGGCGTGGGTCGTTAAGGATGGCGACCACGGCCCAGCTGTTGCCATTGCTGTCGCGGCTAAAGCCGGCGATGGCGCGCACGTTATTCAACGTACCGGTCTTGATCCGCGCCTCGCCCACTAGCGGGGTGCGGTGCAGGCGTTTGCGCATGGTGCCGTCCATTGCCACCAACGGCAGCGAGGCCATGAACTCGGCGGCATAAGGGCTCTTCCAGGCCGCTTGCAGCAGTTGCGCCATTTCCCGCGCGCTGACGCGTTCAGCGCGTGACAGCCCGGAACCATTCTCTATGACCAAGTGCGGCGCGGTGATGCCCTTACGCGCCAGCCAGCTGCGAATTACCCGTTGCGCCGCCTTGCTGTCGTCCTGATCGGCGCTGGTGCGAAATTGCGCCCCGAGGCTGAGGAACAGCTGTTTAGCCATGGTGTTGTTACTGTACTTGTTGATGTCGCGGATGATCTCCACTAGGTCCGGGGAGTAGGCGCGGGCCAACAGGCGGGCTTTTTCTGGCACCGGGGCGAGGCGGTCCTTGCCCATGATGTTGCCACCCAGTTCCTGCCAGATGGCGCGGATGGCGCCGGCGGCGTAACTCGGGTGATCGAGCAGTGACAGATAGGTCTGTGAGCTGCAGCCCTGAGCCAACTTCCCGGTGACAATCACCGTAGTGCCGTCGAACTCGGTCACCGGGTTATAGCGTACATCCGGCCAACCCGGGCATTTGGCCGCAGGTAAGGCTTTGACGCGGTTGTCGATGCGGATATTAGCGATGGGCGGTTCTGCCACGATAAATACGTTGCCGCCTTCGTTGCGCGCAATAAAACGCAGCGCTTTGAGGTTAACCAGCAGCGAATCGGGCGTTACCAGGAAGGGCTTGTTACCGTCGCCACCGTCGTCGTTAAAGCTGGGCAGCTGCGGTTGCACAAAGTGGCTGCGGTCGAGTACCAGGTCACCGTTGACCTGCTGCACGCCATTGGCGCGTAAGTCGCGCAGCAGCAGCCAGAGTTTCTCCATATTCAGCTTGGGGTCGCCGCCGCCTTTGAGGTACAGGTTGCCGTTGAGCACGCCATTTTTTAGCTGACCGTCGGTGAAAAATTCGGTTTTCCACTGGTGGGTCGGCCCTAGCAGCTCAAGCGCGGCGTAGGTGGTGACCAGCTTCATGGTGGACGCTGGGTTGACGGAAATATCAGCATTGAAAAAGTTGCTACTGCCGGGGCCATTGAGCGGCACGGTGGCCACCGATAGCGACTGGCTGCTGATCTTGTTGACCTTCAGCGATTGCTGAACCTTGTTGGAAATACCACTGGTGGCGGCTGCCAGCGGCAGACAAACAGGCAGCAGCAGGCCGGCGATGGCCAGTTGACGTAGGGTTTTGATCATGGGCGGTTACCCTCCAGCTGAGGGGCAAAAGTGACGCGAGGCATGTAAAGAGGTTCCGTCGCGGATTGAGAAGATGTTGGCAATTATGCCCTAGGAAAGGACCGGCTGACTGGCAGTAAATGCCCTTGGCAGGGCTTTTCTGTGGCTAATCGAGCGACCTGTCGTCTTCGAAGCGGGCGCGCAGGCCGCGAAACTGCTAGAGTGCCGCGCGTTATCACTTTTGAGGATTGTTCCATGGCTACTAACCGTTCCCGCCGTCTGCGCAAAAAACTCTGCGTGGATGAATTCCAGGAGCTGGGTTTTGAGCTGAACCTGACCTTCAAAGAAGATCTGGCTGATGAAGCCATTGATGCCTTCCTTGAAGCGTTCTTGCACGATGCCATGACCGCTAATGGCCTGGGCTATGTTGGCGGCGATGACTTCGGTCTGGTGTGCCTGGCCAAGCGTGGCTCGGTCAGCGAAGAGCAGCGCACTGCTGTTGAAGCCTGGCTGAAAGGCCGTGACGAGTTGGTGGAATTCACCGCCAGCCCGCTGATCGACGTCTGGTACCCAGATAGCCCGATCAAACAGGCTTAATGGTTTAAGCCGAGTATGCATCGCGCATGCTCGGCTGCACTTCCTCCTGCGCTCTAGTTATTCCCGCCTGTCAGGCCAGCCTCGGCCAGTAACCCCGCCTCATCCACCGGATCAATCTGCTCGCCACGCAGAAAACGCTCGGCGTAGTGGCGATAAATCTTCTGACGTACAAACAGTTCAAATAGCTGTACGTCGATGTGCTCATTGCGGCACATGCCCGCCATGATATGCAGCGATTCAGACAAGGTTTTGCCCTTTTTGTAGGGGCGGTCAACGGCAGTCAATGCCTCAAAAATATCCGCTATCGCGATCATCCGTGCCGGTAAGCTCATCTCGGCGCGCGTCAAGCGTTTCGGGAAACCACTGCCGTCCATTTTCTCGTGATGGCCGCCGGCAATTTCCGCAACAGTTTGCAGGTGCGGCGGGAAGGGCAAGCGCTTGAGCATCTGGATGGTTTGTACGATGTGGTGGTTGATGATGTAGCGCTCTTCGCCGGTCAGCGTGCCGCGGGTGATGCTCAGGTTGTGTAGCTCGCCACGGTTGAACTTGTAGCGGGGCACCTCCAGCTTGAAACCCAACGGGTTATCCGTGGGGATAAGCTCATGAACTGAGTGTTCGAGTAAGTGCTCGACCTTGTCGGCCAGTAGGTTTTCCTCGGCGGGTAGCGGTTGTGGCGGGGTGTGTTGATGGCGCAGGCTTTCTTCCCAAGACAGCCCCAGGCGATCATCCAAGGTGCGCAGCCAAGTTCGTGCCGCAATTTGCTGCAAGCGTTGCAGGTCCTCCTCGGCCATGCTTTCGCCGCCCAGGTTGATCCGCGCAATAAAGGCGAACTCATCGTCCAACGTGCCGAGTAACTGGTCGCGGCTGGTGGCCAACGGCTCGGGATTTTCCCCTTCAGCGCAGCCTTGCCAATAACGAACCCAGGCATCACGTTTGAGCACTTCAAAACGCATGCGCACCTCGTGGATGCGGTCGTACAGGGTTTCCAGTTTGGTGGCCTTGTCGACGACATATTCGGGTGTGGTGACTTTGCCGCAGTCATGCAGCCAGGCGGCAATATGCAAGGCTTCCCACTCATCGTCTGTGGGGTGGTAGTCGAGAAATGCTGGGGCGTTACTCTCTGCCGCCGCGCGGGCGATCATCAGGGCAAGCTCCGGCACCCGTTCACAATGACCGCCCGTGTGCGGGCTTTTGGCATCGATGGCGCCTGCCAGTAGCTGGATAAAGGCATTCAGCAGGTCTTTCTGCCGTTCCAATAAACGCTGGCTTTCAATACAGGCTGCAGCCACCCCCGATACGGCCTCGATAAAGGCAATGCGTTGCGGGTTGTGTGCCAGCATTTTCGCGTCATCACCCTCGTCCTGGTGCAGCAATACCAGTACGCCCAGCGTTTCCCCCAGGCGGTTGTGTAGGCCGGTGGCAACCAAATGAATCAGGGGACTATCGAGGGCCTGCAACACGCGTTGGAAGTCTCCCGCCTTATCAAACCCGATGGTGCATACGGCGCTATCGCCACCACTGGCGGGCTGCCGCAGCCAATGCGGCATTTGCGCGTGGCTCAAGTCGTAAGGTTGGATGCCATGTAGATCAAGGTTGCACTGTTTGCCGTTGATGATCAGCACGTGCGGCTCAAGCACGTTGTTGTCAGTGTTGATGAGGTAGATCAAACCGCTGTCTGCGGCGCTGATGGCGACGGTTTCTTCAAGTACGCGTTTTATCAGGGTGTCGAAGCGTGTTTGCGCGGACAGGCTCGCGGTGATTTCCAGGAAGCTGGAAATGGTTTCCTTCATCTTTTGCATGGCAACCGCCAGTTGATCGACTTCGAGTATGGGTGAAGGCGTTCTCGCGGGGCTGTTGAAGTTGAAGCTGCGAATGGCCTCAGACTCGCGCACCAGTGCCTGCAGGGGCTTAACAATAAGCCGGGAGCTGAACCAGCCCAGCGGCAAACACAGCAACAAGATGGTGAGGGTGACCAAGGCATTTTGCCAACGAATGCGATAGGCATCGCTGAGCAGTTCGTCTTCGGGCACCAGCAAGGCCAGGTTCAGCCCCTCAGGGCCGCCTTCCTGCAGATGGCTGCGTGAAACCACCCAGCGACGGTTATCCAACTCCAGCGTGATTTGCTGCTGATCGCCTGTATTGTTGGCTAAAAGCGCCGCAAATACCGGGCTGATATCGCGGGCCAGCGCCAGGCGCTGTTTGCCGTCATTTACGACCAGGCGGGTGCTATCTGGGTAGGCCACCGCCTGGCCTTGGCCATCGAACAGGATGACTTCAGCGGAAGGGGTAATCTTGTGCGCCGCCAAGGTGCTGGATAAATCCTTGAGGGTCAGGTCAGCCCCCAACACGGTGGTCAGCCCCGTATACCTGGCCAGGGTGGTGCCGACTTCGGCTGTGGAGAAAAACGCATAAGGGGTGGTGGTGATTTGTCCGCCGTTGGCACGGGCATTGGTGTACCAACTGCGGATGCGTGGATCGTACTGTTCCTGCAGCCGTTGGCGGCGGCTCAGCAGTTGCAGTGAGTCATCAAAAAACAAGTAGTGGCTATCCGTGCCGCTGTCACTGCGGTCAATCGACCAGACCTGAAAGGCGGCATTGCTGGGGGCTTCGAAGCGTTGCTTGAGTGCATCGCTGCGCAGTGGGCGGAGCATAAAAAAATCGCCGTCGGCATACCCCAAATAAAGCGATGCCAGTTTGGGGTTGTCACGCAGCGCTTGCGCCATGGGCTTGAGCAGGGCCAGCCGCGCCTCAAGATTGGTGGCTTGGGTCGCGTCGTGCAGGGCTAGCCAGCTCAGCAGGTGGCGGATGGGTTGATAGGTTTGCCGCACATCTTGCTGCACCTGCTGTTCAATCCGCTGGAATAGCACGTTGCTGCCGGAGAAGATGATTTGCGTGGTTTGCAGGTAGTTGAAGGTGCCTAAGATAATCCCGCTGAACAGCAACAGCGCGGTAAACAATGCGCTGATGTGGATATGCAGTGGCACACGCCACTTACCATCACGGGCTTTAACAGGCATACCTTCACTCCTTGTAGTGTGCGTGCTCAGCATAGTGTGCTGGCGGTGACCTGGCGGTCAACGCGCAGGTTGAGGGCCTGTTTTCATCGGCTGTTGTGCTACCTGTGTGGCGCCGGCGCTTGAGTAAACGCCGCCTGATTTACCTGCTGAGTACAGGGTCGCCCCGTGAGGGCGACAACTCAGGAGAATGCTGAAAGATACGGGGCTGGATTACTGATCGGTTTCGGTTTGCGGGTGTTTGCCTTGGGCGTGCTCGCTGCGGTTGTGAAGCAGCTGACGCAGCCCATGGGTGATCAGGGCAATCAGCACGGCCACCACCACGCCGATCAAGGCGTTGAGCAGACGAACCTCGGCCAGGTGCCAGTCTTGCGACAGGCTTTCGGCCAGCAGCACAAAACACACGGTGGTTTGCATCACATACAGGCCGTAATGGTTTGCCTGTACTGCGCGGCTGAGGGCTATCAACGGCAGCAACAGCATGACCATCAACGCGGGGCTCTGCACGCTGTGGCCGAGCAAAATCAGCAGCCCGGCAGCCGCTACCCCCGCGAGTATCGACTGCAGCGCGCGCACCAGGCTGCCCTGGAAATCCAACTGCAAAGTAGTCACCACGGTCAGCGTGAGCCAGTAGCCACGTTCCAGGCCCGCCAGGTTGACGATTAAGCCTGCCAGGGCAAATGCCACGGTACAGCTCAGCGCATGCAGCTGCCATTGCTGCTGTGGCAGCCGTTTGGCGTGGCGTTTGAGCACTTTGAAGATGCTGATAAAGCGCGGCATGTAAGGCCACATGCGCAGCCCGTGCATGCCGCGCAGGCCGAATGCCAGGAGCATTACCCAAAGCCCACCGAGAATAAACAGCATGGCGATGGCGTAAGGATTACCCAAGGTGCCCAAGCCCTGTTGGCCTTGGCCCATGCACAAACAAATGGCCAGACCGATGCCCAGCTTGCCGGCTTCACTGCCGAAACGTTGCAGCCACGCCAGCAAAAAGCCAAAGCAGGCGAACAGCCCCAGGCTCACCAGCGGGTGGCTGGCTGACCAGAACCCCAGGCCTGCACTGCAAGCCCCCAGCCCGCACAGCAGCAGCATGCGCAACATGCCAAAGCGGTGCAGCGGGTTGGCTTGAGCCGCCTGGAACGCGCCGACAGAGGCCCAAAGAAAACCGGGGTGAGCGCTGAACAGCCCCAGCAGCAAGGGCAGCGCACAGCCTAAGCCCGCCACCATCGCCGGCCCCCAGGCGGGAGGGCCCGCGTGCCAGCTAAAGGCTTGTCGTAGCAGTTGTTTCATGGGCTATACCGGGCTTGAGCGGCCGGTCATTTCCCGGGCCATTTCAGTTGCGTAGCTGTCAGTCATGCCCGCGATAAAGTCGATCATGCGCAGGAATGATTTATACAACGGCCAATCAGGATTTGGCGCGTTGTTGCCGAGCAGGTCGAGAATACGCCGGTTCTTGAAGGACGGCGTGCGCCCACCATGCTGCTCCAGCGCCGCGCCGCAAAAAGCGTTGAGCAGGATTTCCAGGGTGGTGTAGGCGCCGATCTCGTGCAGGGTTTTGCGCTTGTCCTGGAAGATTTTCTGCCGGGCCATGTCCTTGGCGCTCTGCACGCAGCGCTTGGCGGTGCCGTGCATATGCTCGACCAGATCGCCCTGCAAGGTGCCGGCGAGCAAGGCATCTTGCTGCTCAACAAAAGCCTCGGCGGCGGCATTGGTCAGGTGTTCGATGGCTTTGCCACGCAGAATCGCCAGCTTGCGCCGTTTGGAGTCATCCGGGCCGAGCTGGCGGTAGGTTTCCGGCAGGTCGTCGCCCACCAGGTCCAGCAGCAGCGACTCGACCTCGCCATACTCAAGCAGCTCCATTTCCAGGCCGTCTTCCAGGTCGATCAGGCCGTAGCAGATGTCATCCGCCGCTTCCATCAAGTACACCAGCGGGTGGCGCGCCCAGCGCTGTTCTTCCAGCTGTGGCAGGCCGAGTTTGCTGGCGATTTGCTCAAGCAGCGGCAGCTCGCTCTGGTAGCAGCCGAACTTGTGCTTCTTATAGCCTAGGGCTTCCGCGTGGCGGGCGGTCCAGGGGTATTTCAGGTAGGTGCCGAGGGTTGCGTAGGTCAGCCGGGTACCGCCGTCGAACTGATGGTATTCCAGTTGGGTGAGTACACGAAAGCCTTGGGCATTGCCCTCGAAACTGAGGAAGTCACCGCGCTCGGCCGCGCTCATTGAGTCCAGCCAGCCGCGCCCGGCGGCCTGCTGAAACCAGTGGCGGATGGCATCTTCACCGGAGTGGCCGAAGGGCGGGTTGCCAATGTCGTGGGCCAGGCAGGCGGACTGCACAACCATGCCCAAATCGCTGGGCTCACACCAATCGGGCAGGGCATCGCGAATCATCTCGCCAACGCGCATACCCAGGGAGCGGCCCACACAGCTGACTTCCAACGAGTGGGTCAGGCGGGTGTGGATATGGTCGTTGCTGGACACCGGGTGTACTTGGGTCTTGCGCCCCAAACGACGGAACGCCCCAGAGAAAATGATGCGGTCATGGTCTTTATGAAACGGGGTGCGGCCCAATTCGGCGACGCTGTGCGTCGGTTTGCCGAGTCGTTCACGGTTGAGCAGGGTTTGCCAATCCAAGATAAATCCTCGCCGTTACCTGGCTAATGTCGGCTAGCTTCGGGGTTCTATGCCGCTGATGCAAGGCGAGGCACCGTTAAAACCCGGCGGCATCAATATCGATCAGCAGCAGCCGTTTGCCGTTGTCGATAAATTGCCCGGCCGTCAGGCAATACTGGTTGGTGGTGGCATCACGGTAGGTGCTGGAGAGAATCAGCCGGCGGTCATCCCAGCCTTCAGCCAGCAGCTGGTAAAAATACGGCCGCCACGACCAATTGTGCCCAACGTAGCGCGCATCGCTGTGCCAGCCATGCCCACGCCACTCCAGGTTGGCCGTGAGCTGGGTGCCGTGGCGGTCACACTGGAAGATGCGCAGCAGCCAAGGATGGGCGTGCGGTTGCGGCAGCTGAGCAAGGTGGGAGCCGCCGTCGATCCAGCTTTTGAAGCTGTTCATCAGTTCACCCAGTTGCTGACGAAGGCTCATCAGGCACGCGCGTTCGGCGAGTTTTTGCTGCACATAATGATCACGCAATTGGGCAAAGCGTTTAACGAAGGTATCACTGCTGTAAAAAGCCTCTTCGGGCTTGGCAAACAGGTAGCCCTGCACATAGCGCGCCCCGCACTCCAGAGCAAAATTCAGCTCGGCCTCAGTTTCCACACCTTCGGCGATGATCCAGCAACCGGTCTTTTCCGCCATCTGCGCCAGGGCTTTAACGATCTCACTGCTTGGCCCGCCACGGGCAGCCTGTTGAAACAGGCGCATGTCCAGTTTGAGGATGTCCGGTTGCAGGGCCAGCACGCGGTCGAGCTGCGAGTAGCCGGCGCCGAAGTCGTCGATGGCAATGCGTGCGCCGGCTTGCCGATAGCGTTCCACCACGCCCGGCAGGCGCGTGCTGGCGCCACCCAGTTCGGTGATTTCAAAGACGATACGCGCCGGGTCGATGCCGCTGCGTTGCAGCTGTTTAAGGCTCGGCAGGGCTTGCTCGGGGCGCAGCCGGCTGATCCAGCGTGGGGAAATATTCAGGCTGAGGAACCAGTCCTGCGGCGCTTCATGGAAGCGCGTCAGGGCTTGTTCGCGCACCTGACGGTCGAGACGGCGCAAAGCGGTCGGTGGGGTTTTCGGGTCGCTGAACAAGGGGCCTGCGGAGTGCAGCTGGCCATCACCACTGCGCAGGCGCGCTAATGCTTCGACACCGGCAATGCGGCCGGTGGCGGTATCGATAAACGGTTGGAAAACAGCAAGGGGATAACCGTTGAACACTGCGCAGTTCCTTAGCCCGGCAAGACGCCCTAGCGGGCGACGTAGCCGGGTGACTAAGCAAGATCGTGGCCAGTTTAATCCCCTGTGCGGGGATCTTTGCTTGTGTCTGCCGATGTGTCCGAGTGTTGCGGTGGGTTGCGTCTTAGCAACGGAAAGGCGATCAGGGCGATGCGTAGCCAGCGTCGCCAATGGCCACGACGGATACCGACGGTGGCCATTAGCAGCGCACTGCCGGCGACCCAAAATGGAGCGTTACTATCGCCGAGTTCTTCACGCCAGTGATGGCGCCAGTAGTTTGCCTGGCGCAGGGGTTGCAGCATCACCAGGGTTTCGTGGCGCAGTTCTTGGCGGTGCATTTGCAGTCGCATGCGCAGCAGGGTTTTACGCAGCTCGCGGCGCGAGGCCTTGGCAGGTAGTTCAGGCAGGGTCATGGCAGCAGTTGCTCACGGTCACGGGCCAGTTCTTCAAGGCTGGCACTGAAAGGGGCAGGCGCATTGCGTACACGCTGTAACAGCGTGATCAGGGTGCCGAGCATGCCCAGCGCATAAAAAACGCACAGGCCGCTGATGACCAGCAGGCGATGTTCGTCCCAGAAGACAATCAACAGCGCTGCCGATGCGCCGATGATGAGCAGCAGGCCAAACAGCAGGCTCAAACTGGTGAGTACCAGCAGGCTGACTGTGTGGCTTTGCTGCTCTTTGAGTTCTTCACCAAACAGCGCAATGTGGCCCTGCAATAACCCCAGCAAGGCGCTGGCAAATCGCCGTGGCGAGTTGCCGCGACTTGGCGGGGTAGGCGGTGTTGCATCCATTGATGTTCTCTTTAACGGCGGGTAATCAGCATGCCCAGCAGCAGGCCGATAGCGGCAGCAATGCCGAGGGTTTGCCAGGGGTGAGTCTGTACATAGCCTTCGGTGGCTTCAATCGCCGCCTTGCCACGTGCATGCAGGGCCTCTTCAGCGCTATGCAGGGTGCCGCGCGCACGGCCCAGGCTGCTGCGAATCTGCTCACGCAGCTCCTCTGCCTGCTCGCCCGCGAGGCTGGCGGAGTGCTGCAGTAGGCTTTCGGTGTCGCGTACCAGTGCCTGGAATTCGTTAAGTAACTGATCTTGGCTGGACGAAGCTGGAATTTTACGGGCCATGGTGTCTCTCCTTATGACGTGAGCAGTGTAGGGGTTCTGAGTCGTGAGCGTATCAATGGTTCCGTTTTTCTTCGCTGCGCGGCGAGCGTGATGGCGGCTACGGCTGGTACAGCGCTTGCATTGTGCTGGTGCGCGCCCTTACGCGTACGCGCTCTTATGGGGCTGTACAAGGGTTGGCCAGGACGCCGTGGTGCATCAATAACTGACTAATAACTATGGAATAAGTACCTGGATGTCAGGTTTCGGCAGCGCTCATTTAGGGCAGTGCTAGGCCTGCAGCGAAAAGTGGACTGGGATAATTGCTGCTATCTGGTGCGCATTTATTCGTGTGTGACCCGCTTTGGTGCTTTTTCCCCGCGACGGAGTTTTCTTTGCAAATGGAAAACATCAACAGTGCTGTGGAAACCCTGATTCACGGCTCCAATACCCTGTTTATCCTGCTCGGTGCGGTGATGGTGCTGGCCATGCACGCCGGCTTTGCCTTCCTTGAAGTGGGGACGGTCAGGCAGAAGAATCAGGTCAACGCCTTGTCGAAGATCATTTCCGACTTTGCCGTGTCGGCCCTGGCCTATTTCTTTGTCGGCTATTGGATTGCCTACGGCGTGACCTTCCTTGAGCCGGCCAGTGTGCTGACTGAAGGCAATGGTTACGCGCTGGTGAAGTTCTTCTTCCTGCTGACCTTTGCAGCAGCCATCCCGGCGATCATTTCTGGCGGCATCGCCGAGCGCGCCAAGTTCGGCCCGCAGCTGTGTGCCACGGTGCTGATCGTGGCCTTTATCTACCCCTTCTTCGAGGGGATGATCTGGAACGGCAACTACGGCGTGCAGGCCTGGCTGGAGGCGCAGTTTGGCGCCACCTTCCATGACTTTGCCGGTTCGGTGGTGGTGCATGCGATGGGCGGCTGGCTGGCCTTTGGCGCGGTGATTTTGCTGGGGCGTCGTGATGGGCGTTACCGCGAGGGCCGTTTAGTGGCCTTTGCCCCGTCGAATATTCCGTTCTTGGCGCTGGGCTCGTGGATTCTGATTATCGGCTGGTTTGGCTTTAACGTGATGAGCGCACAAACCCTGGGCAGCGTCAGCGGCTTGGTGGCAGTCAACACCTTAATGGCGATGGTTGGCGGTACGGTGGCGGCGCTGCTTGTTGGTCGTAATGACCCAGGCTTTCTGCACAACGGTCCGCTGGCGGGACTGGTGGCGGTGTGTGCGGGTTCCGACCTGATGCACCCAGTCGGCGCTTTGATGACCGGGGCCATTGCCGGTGCACTGTTCGTGTGGGCGTTTACCGCCACGCAGGTGAAGTGGAAAATCGACGACGTGCTCGGCGTTTGGCCACTGCATGGCCTGTGCGGTGTGTGGGGCGGGATTGCGTGCGGCATCTTCGGTCAGCAGGCGCTGGGTGGTTTAGGCGGCGTTAGCCTGGCCAGCCAATTTATCGGCACCGCGCTGGGTGTGGTGGTGGCCTTGATCGGTGGCGTGCTGGTATACGGCGTGCTGAAAGCCACCGTGGGTATTCGCCTAAGTCAGGAGCAGGAGTACTACGGCGCCGACCTTTCGGTGCATAAGATTGGCGCGCTCAGCCAGGACTAGCCAGGACTAATAGTTACGCGGCAATGCAAAAGGCCCGGACAGTGTCCGGGCCTTTCTAGTTCAGCCGCTGAAAGGGTTTTACAGCAGCGGCAAGGTGTAGCTGACAATCAGGCGGTTTTCGTCGAGGTCGCCGATGCTGGCATTGGAGCGCACCATCGCATTACGCCAGCGGAACGCTAGATTTTTGAATGTCCCTGCCTGAACGGTGTAGCTGACGTCCAGGTCGCGTTCCCATTCCTTGCCATTTTGGCCACCCGCAACATCGAAGCCATCACCGGTGACGTAGCGCACAAACGCGGTCAGGCCTGGCAAACCATAGGTGGCAAAGTTGACGTCATAGCGCGCCTGCCAGGAGGTTTCATCCGCGCGGGTGAAGTCGAGAATTTGCAGGTAGCTGGCAATGGCCGGGTCGGTTTCGTTCAGGAACGGGAAGGGGTTATCGCCGTTGCTGTCCTGGTAGCCCAAGCGGAAAGTATGCGCACCAATACCCGCTGAAAGCATCAGCGAGGTGAGGTCGTTATCAATCGTACCGGCTAGGTTGCGGCCGTTTTCCGATGAGTCGAAGTACGCCAGGTTGGCGCCCAGCTTCCAGTCGCCAATGGGCTGGGTATGGATCAGGTTGTACATCTTTTGGTCGTAGACATCTTGTAACTCGCCGTACCACAGACCTGCCGTGGTGTTGCCTGAGTTGAATAGGTAGGTGCCGCCGCCAAAGTTGTAACGGTCGCTGACGACACCCGCGTAGTTAGTGGCGCTGATATCTTCGCTGTTAGTCGAGTTACGGAAGTTGGTTTTTCGCAACTGACCGCCATTAAGCGTCAAGCCTTCGATTTCCTGCGAGGTGATCATGGCGCCTTCGAATACCTGAGGCAGCAGGCGTGAATCACCGGAAGAGACGATCGGCAGCTTAGGCATCAAGCCGCCCACTTTGAGTACGGTATTGGACAGTTTGGCTTTGACGGCCGCAGTGGCTTCGCCGAAGCTATCGGGGCCCTCATTCCCAAAACTGTTGGGCAGCAGGTTGGTGCCGGCGCGCGCATCAGATGAGTCGAGCTTTAGCCCCACCCCAGCATAGGCATCCAAGCCAAAACCCACTGTGCCTTCGGTGAAGCCCGACTCAGCCTTGAACAGAAAACCCTGCGCCCATTCTTCGCGCTTGGATTGCTGAATAGCGGTGCTGTTGCGCAGATCGCGGTTCATGTAGAAATTGCGCGCTTCAAGGCTGGCTTTGCTGTCCTTGATAAATTCAGCCTGGGCCAGTGAAGGCAGGGTAAGGCTGGTGCCCAGTGCGGCGAGTGCCACAGCGCGGGCGAGGTGAGATTGAGTCATTATTATTAGCTCCTCATGTGTGCGGGTCGGCTTGTTGCCGATCTATTACATCGGGGCGCAATAAAACATAGGACGGCCAGAGGCAGCCTTTAGACTTTGGTCTGCTGTCCCGGCTTGATGTGGCTGGGCTTACGCGTGTTGGCGTTGCAGCCGCTCTAGCCGGCTGGCCTTGCCATTGATCGGACAGCCTAGTGCCGAGCTAAAGTTTCATGCCACGCAGCCGCCAACCTGACATACACCGCCTCGGAACTTTGCCATGAACCCCCTGGCCGCAAACTTATCCTCTGCTTCACGCCTGTCTTCCGCTACTGCTCAGGCTGCTACGCGCAATGCGCCTGATGCCCAAGCAACGCTGGCGAATCGCTTGGCTGAGCGTCTTGGTCTTGAGCCCGGCGCTCTGGCCGGAAAGGCGAATGACTACTCCCCGGAGAAAGTCGCCGAGCGCATTCTTGGGTTTATCGAGCAACGCCTTCAAAGCGAACAAGCGGCAGGCGCTGATCCCGACAAACTGAAAAAGCTACTTGATCAAGCCCGTGATGGGGTCGAAAAAGGTTTTGCCGAAGCGCGCAAGATTCTTGATGGCATGGGCGTGCTGCAAGGCAAGGTGGCGAGCGATATCGACGACACCTACCAGAAAATCCAAGATGGTTTCAGTGGCCTGGATAAACGCTTTAATCCGGACGCAGCCTTGGTTGAGGGTTCAACCAATATTGCTGCCTACAGCGAGCGCTTTAGCGCTCAGGCAGAAACCTTCGAAATGTCGGTCACCACTCGTGATGGCGATCGCCTGCGTATATCCATCGCCCAGGCCTCGGCTAACTGGTCGCAAAGTGGCGTTGTCGCCAGCAGCAATGGCAACGGCAGCTCGGTCGTTGCCAGCAGCCAGTCGGGCAGCGTGCAGATCGGCGCTTGGCAGGTCAGTGTCGAAGGCGAACTGGATGATGAAGAGCGCGCCGCGCTAGAGAAGCTCTTCGGCCAGGTGCAGGATCTTTCCAATAAATTCTATGCCGGTGATATGTCAGGGGCCTTCGATCGCGCCATGGCACTGGAGCTAGATGGCGAGCAATTGGCCTCGATGTCTTTGCGTCTCACGCAAACCACCGTACGCCAGGCTACCGATGCTTATAGTGCCGTCGCGCAAGACGGTGGCCAGGCCGCTAGTGCAGTCAACGGTTCGCTGATTGAGTACGCCCAAGGATTGCTTGAAGCCTTGCGCAGCGCTAACGAGCTGGTTGAGGAGGGCGGTGCCAAGTCCAGCCTGCTGGATCTGCTCAAAGGTGGTTTCTCGCTGGATGAGCGTTTCGACAGTGCGCGCCTGGACAAGGCGCAACAGCTCAACAGTCGCTTACTCGATGGGCTGCAAAACCTGCTTAGCCCCGCCCTAGAGAGCGGTAAGTCCGCAGGCGTCTAGGGCTTGGGCGGTGTTAAACTGCACCACCCGTCGTCCGAGGTGCGCAGATGCTCCCTGAATGCCAATTGTTCGGAACCCTAGGCTGCCACCTCTGTGAGGTGGCGGAAGCGTTGCTAATGCCATTTGTCGAGAATGGCCTGCTGGTCGAGTTGGTCGATATTGCCGAGCATGAACATTGGGTGGAGGACTACGGTCTGCGTATTCCAGTGCTGCGGCGCAGCGATAGCGGGGCCGAGTTGAACTGGCCATTCGATGCGGAGCAAATTGCTAACTTCCTGCGTAGCGCCTGACGTTTAATGGGCGTGTGCGGGTCAATGCGTTATTGAAGGAAAAGATTGATGAGCGTGGTGCACGGAGACGCCTTGTCGCTGCTGCTGTTTCGTTTGCACAGTGGTCGCCTGCTGGGGATTAACCTGCTCAAAGTGCAGGAAATTATTCCCTGCCCGGCGCTGACCAAATTACCCAGCCGCCATCCGCATGTGCGTGGTGTGACCACCTTGCGAGGGTCGGCTTTGACGGTGATTGATCTGTCCAAAGCCATTGGTGAGCAAGGTGTGCCGGGTAATAACGACGGCTGCCTGATCGTCACCGAGCTCAGTCGCTCGCGACAGGGTCTGCATGTGCAAAGCGTAGAGCGCATTGTGCAGTGCTACACCCGCGATGTAAGGCCGCCGCCTGCTGGCGCTGGCAGTAAAGCGTTCATCACCGGCGTAACGCAGATTGACGGCAAGATTGTGCAGATCCTCGACATCGAGAAAGTGCTGCACGAGCTGGCCCCTGCGATTGTTGAGGAACTTGACGAGCAACTGCTGTCAGAGAGTGAGCGTGCGTTGCTCAGAGGCCGCCGCGTGCTGGTGGTGGATGACTCCCACGTGGCGTTGCACCAGACCATGATTACCCTGCGCAAGCTGGAGCTGGATTGCCAGATGGTGCGCAGCGCTGCTGACGCGCTCGTGCTCCTGCAGGCTCAATATGATGCCGGGATGCCCATTGAGGTGCTGGTGTCGGACATCGAAATGCCGGAAATGGACGGCTACGACTTGGTACGTACCCTGCGCCAAAAGCCGGATATCGGGCAAATCTATGTGCTGCTGCACACCTCGCTCGACAGCACCATGAACACCGAAAAAGCCAAAGCGGTCGGCGCCAATGATGTACTGACCAAATTCTCCATCGTCGACCTGAGCAAGTCGCTGGTGCGCGCGTTCGAGAGCCTGCAATAGCGTTCACTCGCGGAAAATAGCCAATAAAAAACCCGCACTAGGCGGGTTTTTTATTTTCAAGCGGGCTTGAAGGTGTGGGTATTGCGAGTGTCAGCTTGCGGCTAATTGCTTGAAAACCAATTACTCTGCTGGCTGAGCTAACGACCCAAAAATGGTCGGGGTAGGGGGATTCGAACTCCCGACATCCTGCTCCCAAAGCAGGCGCGCTACCGGACTGCGCTATACCCCGATGAACTACTGGCTCCGCGACCTGGACTCGAACCAGGGACCCAATGATTAACAGTCATTTGCTCTACCGACTGAGCTATCGCGGAACATTTGCGCGTATCCTACTGATTAGAAAGGGGAAGTCAAGCCCTGATCGACTTCCCTTGCGCGTCAGAGGACGGCTGCAATCGCCTGAGTAACAGCAGGCAGGTTGCGCTGGTTGAGTGCGGCGACGCAGATACGCCCTGTGCCGACGGCATAAATGCCGAATTCGTTGCGCAGGCGTTCTACCTGTTCGGTGGTGAGGCCGGAATAAGAGAACATGCCGCGTTGTTGCGCCACAAAGCTAAAGTCGCGCTTGGCGCCCAAGGCCGTCAGCTGCTCGACCATGGCCATGCGCATGCCGCGAATGCGCTCACGCATTTCACCCAGCTCGGCTTCCCACATGGCGCGCAGCTCAGGGCTGTTGAGCACGGTGGCTACTACGCTGGCACCGTGAGTCGGCGGGTTGGAGTAGTTGGTGCGGATCACGCGCTTAACCTGCGACAGCACGCGACCGGTTTCTTCTTGCGAACCGGTAACGATGGACAATGCGCCCACACGTTCGCCGTACAAGGAAAACGACTTAGAGAACGAACTGGAGACGAAGAAGGTCAGATCGGACTCAGCGAACAGGCGCACGGCCTCGGCATCCTGCTCGATGCCATCGCCAAAGCCCTGGTAGGCGATGTCGAGGAAGGGCACGTGCTCGCGTTCACGAAGGATTTCCAGCACGGCTTTCCAGTCGTCCAGCGTCAGGTCGACACCGGTCGGGTTGTGGCAGCAAGCATGCAGCACCACGATGGAGCGCACCGGCAGATTTTTCAGGTCTTCGAGCAGGCCGCCACGGTTAACTCCGTTGCTGAACGCATCGTAATAGCGGTAGTTACGTACCGGGAAACCAGCCGCCTCAAACAGGGCGCGATGGTTTTCCCAGCTTGGGTCGCTGATGGCTACGGTGGCATCAGGCAGCAAGCGCTTGAGGAAGTCTGCACCCACTTTCAGTGCGCCCGTGCCGCCAATGGCTTGGGTGGTGATCACGCGGCCTTGCTCCAGCAATGGCGAACCCTTGCCGAAAAGCATGGTCTGTACGGCTTGGTCGTACGCGGCAATGCCTTCGATCGGCAAGTAACCACGGGGCGCATGCGCGGCCGTCAGGATGGTTTCTGCTTCGGCGACGGCGCGCAGTAACGGTATGCGCCCCTCTTCGGTGGTGTAAACACCGACGCCCAGATTGACCTTGGTGGTGCGAGGGTCGGCGTTAAATGCTTCGTTGAGGCCCAGGATTGGGTCGCGCGGCGCCATTTCGACGGCAGAGAACAGGCTCATGGGATGCGGCAACTCGAAGAGGAAGGTAAGTATCAAGCAACACCCCGCTACGACTGGGGCTAGGGGTTGCGTAAGTGGCCCGGTAGTATAACGGGCCATAACGCGTGTCGCGACAGCGCGAGCACGCATTTCAGCAGTTATGACGTAGGCGTTTAGATCGCGTCACAGCCGCTTGTCGAGGTCAGTCATGTCCGAGTTTCAATTGGTCACCCGTTTCCAGCCGGCCGGCGATCAGCCTGAAGCCATTCGGCAGATGGTCGAAGGCCTGGAGGCTGGCTTGTCTCACCAGACCTTGCTGGGCGTAACGGGCTCGGGCAAGACTTTTTCCATCGCCAATGTGATCGCCCAGATCCAGCGGCCAACCTTGGTGCTGGCGCCGAACAAGACCCTGGCGGCGCAGCTGTATGGCGAGTTCAAGAGCTTCTTCCCGAACAACGCGGTGGAGTATTTCGTTTCCTATTACGACTACTACCAGCCGGAAGCCTATGTGCCGTCCTCGGATACCTTTATCGAGAAGGACGCCTCAATCAACGATCACATCGAGCAGATGCGCCTGTCGGCGACCAAGGCGCTGCTGGAGCGGCCAGATGCGATCATCGTCACTACGGTGTCGTGCATCTATGGTTTGGGTAGCCCCGAGAGCTACCTGAAGATGGTGTTGCACGTCGACCGTGGCGACAAAATGGACCAGCGCGCGCTGCTGCGCCGCCTGGCTGACCTGCAATACACGCGCAATGACATGGACTTCGCCCGCTCCACCTTCCGTGTGCGTGGTGATGTGATCGATATCTTCCCGGCCGAGTCGGACTTGGAAGCCATTCGCATCGAGCTGTTCGATGATGAAGTGGAAAGCATCTCGGCTTTCGATCCGCTGACGGGCGAGGTGATCCGCAAGCTGCCACGCTTCACCTTCTACCCCAAGAGCCACTACGTCACCCCACGCGAAGTGCTGCTGGAAGCGGTGGAGAAGATCAAGGTCGAATTGGTCGAGCGCCTGGAGTACCTGCGTAGCAATAACAAGTTGGTCGAAGCTCAGCGCCTGGAGCAGCGTACCCGCTTTGATCTGGAGATGATCATTGAGCTGGGTTATTGCAACGGCATCGAAAACTACTCGCGCTACCTCTCGGGGCGTGATTCTGGCCAGCCGCCACCGACGTTGTATGACTACTTGCCGGACGAAGCGCTGCTGGTGATCGATGAATCCCACGTCTCAGTGCCGCAAGTGGGCGCGATGTACAAAGGTGACCGTTCGCGCAAAGAAACCCTGGTCGAATACGGCTTTCGCCTGCCCTCGGCGCTGGATAACCGGCCGATGAAATTTGAAGAGTGGGAGGCCGCCAGCCCACAGACCATCTTCGTTTCCGCGACGCCTGGCAATTACGAAGCCGAGCATGCCGGGCGGGTGATTGAACAAGTGGTGCGGCCGACTGGCTTGGTCGACCCGCAGATCGAAGTGCGTCCGGCGTTGACCCAGGTCGATGACCTGCTCTCGGAAATTCACAAACGCGTGGCCATCGAGGAGCGCGTGCTGGTGACCACCCTGACCAAGCGCATGGCCGAGGATTTGACCGATTACCTGGCTGATCACGGCGTCAAGGTGCGTTACCTGCACTCGGACATCGACACCGTGGAGCGGGTGGAGATCATCCGCGATCTGCGCATTGGTGCCTTTGATGTGTTGGTGGGCATCAACCTGCTGCGCGAAGGCCTGGATATGCCGGAGGTGTCGCTGGTGGCAATTCTCGATGCGGACAAAGAGGGTTTCCTGCGCAGCGAGCGTTCGCTGATCCAGACCATCGGCCGCGCTGCGCGTAACCTCAATGGTCGCGCCATTTTGTATGCCGACCGCATGACGGGTTCGATGGAGCGGGCCATTGGCGAAACGGAGCGCCGGCGTGACAAGCAGATTGCCTTCAACCTGGCAAATGGCATCACCCCTAAAGGCGTGTTCAAAGACGTTAAGGACATTCTCGAAGGCGCCGTTGTGCCGGGTGCGCGTAGCAAGAAGCGCAAGGGCATGGCCCAGGCCGCGGAAGAAAGCGCGCGTTATGAGAACGAGCTGCGCTCGCCGAGCGAGATCACCAAACGCATTCGCCAGCTCGAAGAAAAAATGTATGCCCTGGCCCGCGATCTGGAGTTCGAAGCCGCGGCACAGCTGCGTGACGATATTCAAAAACTGCGTGATCGACTGCTGCAGGTTTGATCGAACGAGTGTGGGGGGCTTTAGCCGCGACAGGGTTTTTCTTTGATCGCGGCTAAAGCCCTCTCACACATACTGTTTAGCGCCTACCGAAAATAATCAGCATCACCCCACCGAGGGTGATCCCGCAGGCCAGCAGAGCCATCAGGCTGAGTCGTTCACCGAGCAGCAGGTAGCCCAGCAGCAACGCCACCACCGGATTAACGAAGGCAAAGGTCGACACCAGGCTCGGCCGCACCTCGCGCAGCAACCAGAAATATGCCGGGTACACGCCCAGGCTCACCGGCAGCACCAGATACGCCAACCATAACCAGGCATTGCTGCTGATGGCGCGCAGGTCGAGTGCTTGCCAATCGCCATGCCATAGGCCGAGCAGTGCCAGCAGCAACGCGCCGATCAGCATTTGCAGGCTCAGCCCTAGCCAGCTGGAGCGGAACGGTGGCCGTTGGCGCATCAGCCAGGCGCCAACAGCCCACAGCAGCGTGGCAAATACCACCAGCAGCCCAGCGAACCACTGCTCGATGGACGCGCTGTGGTCCAGCGCGTTATTCATCAGCAGCACAATGCCCGCGCAGGCCAGTGCCAGGCCGCTCATCACCCACAGCGGCGGGCGCTCGCCGAGCAGCCATTCCAGCGCCACGCTCCACAGCGGCAGGGTGGTGTAGAGCATCGCCAGCATGCCTGTCGGTAAATACTGGTTGGCGTAGATCAGCGCGCCCTGGCCCACCGCAATCAAGGCCAGGCTGCCAATCAGTACGCCGCCCCAATCACTACGCTGCATGCGCAGCTGGCCGCTGAGTACCACCCAGGCCAGGGCGAGCAGGCCGGCAATCGAGAAGCGCAGGCTGCCGATGACAAAGGGCGGCACTTCCAGCAGAAGAAAGTGGTTGGCCAGGTAGGTGGTGCCCCAGCCGATATAAATAGTGGCAAAGGCGACGATCAGCAGCAGGCTGCGGGTGCGTGATGGCGTGGACATGGCGATCTGATTTGACGAGTCGGCAGGGGGCGGAAAGAGCTGCAGGACCCGCCGTAGAGGGCGTCAGTCTAAGCGGGCTGGCGTTGTTGTCCAACCTGCTGCGCACTACAAGACAACGTCTTAACCCGCCACAGGCGCTGACACAGCTGAAATAGCCGCGCTGGCTGGAGCCGTTGGCGGCCAGCCTGTTAATATCGCGGCCTTGAAAGATTGCCCGTTGCACATTCTCTGAGAGCCGCCATGACCACCGTTCGTACCCGTATCGCGCCGTCGCCCACTGGTGATCCGCACGTAGGCACCGCCTATATCGCCCTGTTTAACCTGTGCTTTGCCCGTCAGCACGGTGGCGAATTTATCCTGCGTATCGAAGATACCGATCAGGTGCGTTCGACCCGCGAGTCGGAACAACAGATCTACGATGCCCTGCGCTGGTTGGGCATCGAGTGGAGCGAGGGCCCGGACGTCGGCGGCCCACACGGTCCGTATCGGCAGAGTGAGCGCGGCCCTATTTATCAAAAATACAGTGCTGAGCTGGTGGAGAAGGGCCATGCCTTCCACTGCTTCTGCAGCGCCGAGCGCCTGGATAAAGTCCGCGCTGAGCAGACAGAAGCCAAGCAAACGCCGCGTTACGACGGCCATTGTATGAACCTGTCGGCTGCCGAGGTGCAGCAGCGCTTGGCCGCCGGTGAGCCGAACGTGGTGCGCATGAAGGTGCCGACTGACGGCGTGTGCGTGGTGCCAGACATGCTGCGTGGCGACGTGGAGATCCCGTGGGATCGCATGGACATGCAGGTGCTGATGAAGACCGATGGCCTGCCCACTTACTTCCTGGCCAACGTGGTCGATGACCACCTGATGGGCATCACCCACGTGCTGCGCGGCGAAGAATGGCTGCCGTCAGCACCCAAGCTGATTTTGCTTTATGAATACTTCGGCTGGGACAAGCCGCAGCTGTGCTACATGCCGCTGCTGCGCAACCCGGACAAAAGCAAGCTGTCCAAGCGTAAGAACCCGACTTCGATCACTTTCTACGAGCGCATGGGCTTCTTGCCCCAGGCAATGCTCAACTACCTTGGGCGTATGGGCTGGTCGATGCCGGATGAGCGCGAGAAGTTCAGCCTCGACGAGATGGTTGAGCACTTCGATATCAATCGGGTTTCCTTGGGCGGGCCGATCTTCGATCTGGAGAAGCTATCCTGGCTCAACGGCCAGTGGATGCGCGAACTGAGCGTCGAAGAATTCGCCGCTGGCGCGCAGAAGTGGGCATTCAACAGCGACTACCTGATGCAGATCGCCCCGCATGTGCAGGGCAGGGTGGAAACCTTCAGCCAGATCGCGCCATTAGCCAGTTTCTTCTTCGCTGGCGGCGTGGCGCCAGATGCCGCGCTGTTCGCGCACAAGAAGCTCTCGGCTGAGCAGGTGCGTCAGCTGATGCAGCTGATTCTGTGGAAGCTCGAAGCGCTGCGCCAGTGGGAAAAAGACAAGATCACTGGCTGCATTCAGGCCGTGGTTGAACACCTGGAGCTGAAACTGCGTGACGCCATGCCGCTGATGTTTGCCGCGATTACAGGCCAGGCCAGTTCGGTGTCGGTGCTCGATGCCATGGAAATCCTGGGCCCGGACCTGACACGTTTCCGTCTGCGTCAGGCCGTCGAGCTGCTTGGCGGCGTGTCGAAGAAAGAGAACAAAGAGTGGGAGAAGCTCTTGGTGGCTATCTCCTAAGCAGCTACTTGCCCCGCCCGATCGTGATTAATGCGTGTCGGGGTGGGGTAAGTGGTTGTTCTGTCAGCATAAAGAATAAGCATGTGGGTGAAAATTTTGTTGACAGGTGAGGGGCGTGCTCTTAACATGCGCCCCGTCCTTGAGATGGGGCTATAGCTCAGCTGGGAGAGCGCTTGCATGGCATGCAAGAGGTCAACGGTTCGATCCCGTTTAGCTCCACCATCTTCAAAGCCGAAAGGCTTGCCACAACTAGCTCTTGTAGCTGGTTGGTTGTAGAAGGGTTACGTCCCCTTCGTCTAGTGGCCTAGGACACCGCCCTTTCACGGCGGTAACAGGGGTTCGAGTCCCCTAGGGGACGCCAGTATTAAAAAGCAGTGCCGGTTTGGGCTGTGAGCCGAGAGGCGATAAATCTGGGGGTATAGCTCAGCTGGGAGAGCGCTTGCATGGCATGCAAGAGGTCAACGGTTCGATCCCGTTTATCTCCACCAATTTTGCAGTCGTAACAACTGCCACGGGGCCAGCGTAAAGCTGGCCTTGTTCTTCGAAGGTTTCGTCCCCTTCGTCTAGTGGCCTAGGACACCGCCCTTTCACGGCGGTAACAGGGGTTCGAGTCCCCTAGGGGACGCCATTTTTCCCGTTTTGCGGGATTTTGAAGGGTCATTCTTAATTGAATGGCCCTTTTGTTTTTCTAGCGCCTGATAAGTCTTACGACGAAAAATGCGTTGCGTTTGGCGCGTGTTCAATTCCCTGCGCCGCTCGATTGCCTCTGCCGCTTTATAAGCGCTCGTTTCGTTCATAGCACTGCAAGCCGCGATGCAACGGCGCTTTTTAGTTTAAGGCGTCATCCAGCGCACTGCTTTCCTGGCCAATTACTTGGTTGCGCCCAGCGGCTTTGGCCCGGTAAAGCGCTTGGTCGGCTTGCTGCAGCAGGTGCTCGCGACTGCTCTTGGCGTTTGGAATCTGCGCATAAACACCAATGCTCAGGCTGAGGCTGATGCTCAGCCCCTGGTGAAGGCACGGATGCGTGGCCAGGTCGTCACGTAACTGCTCAGCCAGGTCCATCGCCCCGAGTAGGTCAGTGTCACAGAGCACCACTGCAAACTCTTCACCGCCAAAACGAACCAGTAGGTCGTTGCTGCGCATGCGCTGCAGCATGCGCTGGGCGGCATGGTGAAGGCAGGCGTCGCCAACCAAGTGGCCGTATTGATCGTTGACCCGTTTAAAGTGATCCAGGTCCATCATCAACACGGCGATTGGCTGCCGGCTGCGCCTGGCTTGCGCGAGCATGCGCTCCAGTTCTTCGTTGAGCACCTGGCGATTGAACAGGCCGGTCAGGTTGTCCCGGCGGCTCAGTTCGGCCAGTTGTTGGTTGGCGGTTGAGAGTTCTTCGAGGGCATGTTCCAGCGAAGACGTGCGTTCCTGTACGCGCGCTTCCAGCCCTTCATTGATCTCTCGTTGCAAGCCTAGGCTTTTGGCTTGCTCCATGCGCAGTTGGTGCTCTTTGGTGAACAGGCGTACCTGAGCCAGTTGGTAATCGTTCTGGGCCTGGCGAATACGTGAGCCGAGGGCAATCGAGAAAATCACCAGTTCGATCAGGCTGCCGATCTGCTGGGCGTGCAGGGTCAGCAGTGAATTGGCAATCACCCCGGTGCCGCTGAGCACGCTAAACAGGCTGGCGAAAATCAGTACAAACCAGCCCAAGGCAAACAGCTTGGCTTGGGCATATCCCGCGCGCCAGCGCAGCGCGGTGATGATGCAGCCGGCAATCGCGCAGGCTATCAACAGTGCAAAACTGCCGAAGAGCGCCACTTGGTAAGGCGCCGTCAGCGCCAGGGCCATTACCAGCAGGCTGCAACCCAGTAGGGTGCGAGTGGTCCAGGTATAGGCTGGGTGTTGGCTCTTGAGATCGAGAATGCCGTAGGTGAAATAGATGCCGAACAGGGTCGCCAGGGCTGAGCTGAAGGGGAAGCTCAGCTGGTGCCAGGCCAGTGCGTTTGGCCAAAGCCACTGGAAGGCAAACCCCAGCTGAATAAATTGATAGAAACTGAAGCTGGCGACAAACAGGCTGTACCAGAGGTAGTTGCGATCACGGGTGATGCTGAAGATCGATAGGTTGTAGATCATCATCACCAGCAGGGCACCAAAAAATAACCCTTGCAGCATGAGCATGCGCTGTTCGTGATGATTGAAGGCTTCTGCGCTCATCAAGCTGGCGCTGAGATTGGCAGCGCCTTCGGTTTGCATGCGCAGTATGAGTTCGCGCTCCTCCCCGGCGGCCAGGCTAAACGGCAGCACCAGTTGGCGGTTATCGACCCAGCGCTGGTGAAAGGGGCGCTGATCACCGGCTTTATAAACGCGCTCGCCGTCTAGTCCGTAAGCATCCAGCCGGTCCAGCAGCGGGTTGCCGATCAACAGGACCCAGTTGATCGCCTCATTGGTAGGGTTTTGAAGGGAGATGCGCAGCCAGTAGGCGTATTGGCTGTAGCCGAAGCTGGCATCGCGACGCGCCACCGGTTGCCAGGCGGACTCTGGCAGTTGGCGTACCGTGTGAATATCTGCTGTGCCCTCAGGGTCGACCCAGACTTGCATGCTGGGGCCTGCCAGCAGCGGCGCATTGCTGGCAATCAGGGGCAGGCTTTTGGCCTGAACCAGCGTCGGCAGCAGCACCACTAAGAGGACACGCAGTAACAAAGTCAAAACAGGTTTCTCATGGCAAGAACGTTAGCTACGTCTGCAAAAGGTGCATTATTGCGGGTGCTTGTGACAGGTCGTTAGCTTAGACGAGGTTACTTATGGGCTGTAATTTGTGGCATCGCCATGCCGAGCGCAATCTTTGTTTACAGGCGCTGGCTGTCGACCTGTCAGCGCACATTCAGGCTACATTGGCGCAGCAGGCCCGCGCCGGGTTGATCCTACCCGGCGGCAGCAGCCCGCAAGCGTTGCTGCCGTTGTTGGCGCAGCAGCTGGAGGGGCGACGTATTGATCTCAGCCCCAGCGATGAGCGCTGGGTGCCGGCGCAGGCGGCCGAGAGCAATTGGCAGTTGTTGCGCCAGGGTTTACCTGAGGCCAACTGCCTTGACCCGCGCCAAGGCTCGACGCTGGCGCAGGCGGCGTTGGCCTGGGGTGAGCAATTGCAGCAGTGGCAGCCGTTTAGCGCGGTGCTGCTGGGCATGGGCGAAGATGGTCACATTGCCTCGTTATTTCCCGCCATGCCGGGCCTGGCGGCGGCGCTCGATCCAGCGGCAGAGCCGGCAGCATTGCCCGCGCAGGCACCCCACGCGCCCCGTGAGCGCTTATCGCTGAACCTGGCCATGCTGCAACGTGGGCAATGGCTGGGGTTGCTGGCGTTTGGCGAGCGCAAGCGTGAATTAATTGAAGCCGTGTTGGCAGACGAGGCAGCGGCCCGAGACCTACCCCTTTATGCCTGGCTGCAGTGCAGCCCCACGCCGGTAAACATCTACTGGGCACCTTGAGTCGTTACACTGCACGCCTGTACCTCGCAAATAAAGGAAGCCGCCATGTTGCATCCGGTTGTTGAGCAGGTTACCGCTGCGCTTGAGCAGCGCTCTGCCAGGCGCCGCGAGCGCTATTTACAGCGCTTAGCGCAAGCCGCCGGACGTAGCGCGCATCAAGCACTGGGTTGCTCCAATCTGGCCCATGCGCTGGCGGCGCAGCCGGATGAGGCGCGGTTGATTATGAAGCATGGGGGCTCGCCGCATGTGGCGATTATTTCCAGCTACAACGACCTGCTCTCGGCCCACGCGCCGCTCAGGGACTATCCCGAACGCCTGAAAGTGGCGTTGGCCAAGGCAGGCGCGACTTCGCAGTTCGCCGCCGGGGTGCCGGCCATGTGCGATGGCATCACTCAGGGGGAGGGCGGCATGCAGCTGTCGCTGTTTTCCCGCGACCTGATTGCCCAGGCCACAGCCATCGGCCTGACCCACGGTATCTTCGACGGCGCGTTGTACCTGGGCGTGTGCGACAAGATCGTTCCGGGTCTGCTGATCGGCGCGCTGCACTTCGGCCATCTACCGGCAATATTTGTACCGGCCGGGCCCATGCAGTCGGGGTTGCCTAACAAGGAAAAAGCCGCTGTTCGCCAGCGTTACGCCCGTGGCGAAGCCAGCCGCGATGAGCTGCTCGCCGCCGAGCTGGCCGCTTATCATCAAGCCGGAACCTGTACCTTCTATGGCACCGCCAATACCAACCAGTTGCTGATGGAAGCCATGGGGCTGCATGTGCCAGGCAGCGCCTTTATCCACCCTTACACGCCGCTGCGCGACGCGCTGACCGATGAGGCCGCGCGCCTGGTGGCGCATAACAGTCGCCAGGGCGAGCGCTATCTGCCGGTTGGCCAGCAGATTGATGCTCGGGCGCTGATCAACGCAGTGGTGGCGTTGCTTGCCAGTGGTGGTTCGACCAACCACACCCTGCACCTACCGGCTATTGCGCGCGCAGCGGGTTATGAGTTGAGCTGGGACGATTTTGCCGCGCTGTCCAAGGTGGTGCCTTTATTGGCGCGGGTGTATCCGAATGGCGCGGCGGACGTTAACCAGTTCCAGGCTGCCGGTGGGCCGGCCTGGTTGCTGCGTGAGCTGCTAGGCGCCGGCCTGCTACATCACGATGTTGCCACCGCTGCCGGCCATGGTTTACGCGCCTATACCCGCGAGCCTTGGCTGGATGGTGAGTATCTGGCCTGGCGTGAGCTGCCGGCACAGAGCCCGGCTCCGGATATTGTCCGTCACGCGGCCGAGCCGTTTGCCGAGGAAGGCGGGCTGGTGCTGCTGGCGGGTAACCTGGGCCGCGCCATTCTAAAAACCTCAGCGGTGGACCCAGCGTTCTGGCAGATCCGCGCCCAAGCGCGCGTTTTTGATTCAGAAGCCGCTGTGCAAGCGGCCTACAGCGCCGGCGAGCTGCAGGGCGATCTGGTGCTTGTGGTGCGTTTTCAGGGGCCGCAAGCCAATGGCATGCCTGAGCTGCATAAGTTAATGCCCCTGTTGGCCAATCTGCAGCAGGCGGGCCAGCGTGTTGCGTTGGTGACTGATGGGCGTATGTCCGGCGCATCCGGGCAGGTTTGCTCAGCCCTGCACGTAACCCCGGAAGCCGCAGCGGGCGGGGCCTTGGCGCGGTTGCAGGATGGCGATTGGCTGGTGCTGGACGCACAGCAAGGCTTGTTGCTCGTGGAGTTAAGTGAGCCGCAACTGGCTGCGAGACCACTGGCATCGGCCAGTGCCGAATTGGAATTGGGCTATGGTCTGGAAATGTTCGCTGCTCAGCGCCGCCTGGTCGGTTCGGCCGAGCAAGGCGCCAGCAGCCTGTTTGAAGAATGAGCGCGACGATTGAACTTTGAAAGCGGGGAGTAACGTATGAACCTGACAATGGATGCAGTGCTGCAACAGGCACGCCCGGTACTGCCGGTGTTGGTGATTGAAGACGTCAGCCTGGCAGTGGAGTTGGCGCGCGCACTGCACGCGGGTGGTATTCGTGTACTGGAAGTGACCTTGCGCACGCCACATGCGCTGGACGCGCTGGCGGCCATGCGCAAGGAACTGCCGGACCTGTTGATCGGTGCCGGTACGGTGATTCATGCCGAACAATTTGGCGAAGCCCGTGATGCCGGTGCCCAGTTCGCCGTCAGCCCAGGTTGCACGGAGCGCCTGGCGGCGGCGGCGGAAGATTCCGGCTTGCCTTATCTGCCAGGCGTGATGACGCCGTCCGAAGTGCTGTTGGCGTTGGAATATGGCTACCGCTCGCTCAAGCTATTTCCGGCTGACGGTGCCACCAGCATCAAAATGCTCAAAAGCTTCAAAGGGCCGTTCACCGGTATCCGTTTCTGCCCGACGGGCGGCGTTACCTTGGACAATTTGTTGGGCTTTTTGCGCCTACCGAATGTGGCCTGTGTTGGCGGCACCTGGATCGCGCCCAGCAACTTAGTGCGCGCCCGCGCCTGGGATCAAATCACCCAGTTGGCCGCCGAGGCGCGCGCCTTGGCGGGCAGCCTAGAGCAGTCAGCATGAACTGGGATCGACCGGACCCCTTTGTCATTGATATCGAGGTTGTCGCGGACGATATCGATGGCCTTGGTCATGCCAATAACGCGGTGTATGTCAGCTGGCTAGAGCGTTGCGCCTGGCGCCATTCACAGTTTCTTGGCCTGGATTTGGCCGAATACCGCCGTCTGGACCGCGCCATGGCCGTGCTGCGCCACGAAATCGACTACCTGGCCAGCACCTATGAAGACCAGCAGCTGCAGATGGCCACTTGGATCGTTGAGTCCGATCAGCGCTTGAAAATGGATCGCTGTTTTCAGCTGATTCGGCCTGCAGACGGCGTGACGCTGTTGCGTGCGAAAACCACCTTTGTCTGCATTGAGCTCTCCAGTGGTAAGCCCAAGCGTATGCCGCCAGAGTTTGTTGACGGCTACGGCGCTGCGCTGCAGCCCGCGTTTCCTGTGGCGCTATGAGTGGCCGTTGAGCTAAAGCCTGACCGCTGATCTGCAACGCCGCGTACACTGCGCGGCGTTTTTCTACCGGCAGCTTTCAACGTGCTGCACAGAATATTCAAGAGACTGCCTATGCAAATCGCCCTGGCCCCGATGGAGGGCCTAGTCGACGAAATCCTCCGTGATGTGCTGACCCAGGTCGGCGGCATTGATTGGTGCGTGACGGAATTTATTCGGGTAACCGAGCGTGTGTTGCCCGTCAGCAGCTACGAGAAGCTTGCACCGGAATTATTCAGCGGTGCGCAAACGGCCGCTGGCACGCCGCTGCGCGTGCAGTTCCTCGGTTCCGATCCAAGTTGTTTGGCGGATAACGCCGCCTTTGCCTGCAGCCTGGGTGCGCCGGTGATTGACCTCAACTTCGGTTGCCCCGCCAAAACAGTCAACAAATCCCGTGGCGGCGCGGTGCTGCTCAAAGAGCCCGAGTTGCTCCATGCCATTGTGCGTGAGGTGCGTCGCACCGTACCGCCCGCCATCCCGGTGACGGCCAAGATGCGCCTGGGCTTCGACCACAAGGACGATGCCCTGGAATGCGCGCAGGCCTTGGCCGAGGGTGGCGCGGCGCAGATCGTGGTGCATGCGCGGACCAAGGTCGAAGGTTACAAGCCGCCAGCGCATTGGGAGTGGGTGGCGCGCGTGCAGGAAGCGGTGAACGTGCCGGTGTTCGCCAATGGTGATATCTGGGATCTGGACGATTGGCGACGCTGCCGGCAGATCAGCGGCGTAGAGGACATCATGCTTGGCCGTGGCCTGGTGGCGCGACCGGACCTGGCGAGGCAAATCGCCGCCGCCAGGGCCGGGCAGGATGTTGCACCCATGAGCTGGGTTGAGCTGCAGCCGTTGCTGGCGGGCTTTTGGCTGCAGGCGCGGCGCAAGATGTCGCCACGCTACGCGCCGGGCCGGCTCAAACAATGGCTGGCGATGCTGACTCGCAGCTATCCCGAGGCCACTGAGCTGTTCAACCTGCTGCGCCGCGAGAATGATTGTCTGCGTATCGACGGCTTGCTGGGTATCCAGTTTGTCGACGCGCCAACGCACCAATCCGCGAGCGCTTGAGGGGGCTGCGAATTGCTACTGCGATGAGCGTTCGCCGACGACACCAAGCCCCGCAAAGCCCTTCGGCTCAAGGACTGCTGGGTGACGCACTGCCGTTGCCGGCTGTGATATTCAGCACGATCATGTTCATCACGCGCCTTGCCTGTAAGAAAATTTTGCAGAGGCTTGAAATCTTTCTGAGTAGCCACATTTTCGGTGATGTGGGATGCCGAAGCCGGGTCCTGCGATTATCCACTCGCTGATATTCAGGAGATTTCACGATGAGCACTGCATTTTCCATGACTCCACTGCTGCGTCAGTCCGTTGGTTTCGACCGTTTCAATGACTTGTTCGAGTCGGCCATGCGCAATGAGGCGGGCAGCAGCTATCCACCCTACAACGTTGAAAAGTATGCCGATGACCAATACCGCATCGTGGTGGCGGCGGCAGGCTTCCAGGAAGATGACCTGGAGCTGCAAGTCGAGCGTGGCGTGCTGACGGTGACCGGTGGCAAGCGTGAGACCAACACCGAGAACGTCACCTACCTGTACCAGGGCATCGCCCAGCGGGCGTTCAAGCTGTCGTTCCGTTTGGCTGACCATATCGAGGTCAAGGCGGCGAGTCTGGTCAACGGCCTGCTGAATATCGACCTGGTGCGCCTCGTGCCGGAAGAGGCCAAGGCTAAGCGCATCCCGATTGGGGCAAGCCGTCCGGTACTTAACAACTAACGAGTAAGCGGCATGCAATCAAGGGCACCTTCGGGTGCCCTTGTTGTTTTAACGGGCTGCAGGCGTTGGGTTGTTGTCCAGCAGTTGGCGGAACTGCTCCAGCGGTACGGGCTTGCTGAACAGGTAGCCCTGGTAATGATGGCAGCCCTGTTGCTGGAGAAATTCCAGCTGGTCGGCGTGTTCAACGCCCTCAGCAATAATGCCCAGGCCCAGGCTGTGGGCCATGGCGACGATGGCGCGGATAATTTCCGCATCGTTGGCATCCAGGGTGGCGTCGCGCACAAAGGATTGGTCGATCTTCAACACATCCACCGGCAAGCGTTTGAGGTAGGTCAGCGAGCTGTAGCCGGTGCCAAAGTCGTCCATGGCGAAGGTTACGCCGCCGCGCTTAAGGCGGTTCATCTTGGCGATGGTGTCGTCGATATTCTGGATCACGATGCCTTCGGTGATTTCCAGTTTGAGCATGTGCGGCGGTAGATGACTGTTGGCCAGGCTGCTTTCTACGCGGTCGACAAAATCGTTTTGGCGGAACTGCCTTGGGCTGATGTTCACACACAGGCTGAACTGCGTGGCGTCGACCATGCCCTGCTGGAGCAGTTGCGCGCAGGCATGGCAGGCTTCGGCAAGCACCCAGCCGCCGACTTCGAGAATTAATCCGCTTTCTTCCAAAATATGGATAAACAGTGCGGGCGACTGCGCGCCGAGCGTCGGGTGCAGCCAGCGCAGCAGCGCTTCAGCACCAATGATCTGGTTGGTGCGGGCGTCCACCTGGGGCTGGAAATACAGCTCAAATTCGCCGCGGGCTAGCGCCAAGCGCAGGTCGTTTTCCAGGCGCAAACGCTCGCTGGCGGCCTTCTGCATGGTGTGGCGGAACAGCTGGATGCAGTTACGCCCCGAATCCTTGGCGCGGTAAAGGGCAATATCGGCACGCTTGAGCAGGTCGGACGGGGTGTCGCCGTGGTCGGGAATCAGGGCAATGCCGATGCTCGGGGTGACTTGCAGTTGGTGCCCGTCGAGCGGCATCGGCTCGGCCAACAGATGGCGCAGTTTCTCCCCCAGGCTGCGGACCTGGTTGACGACCATCGAGCGATTGCCTTCCAGGCCAGATATCAGCACGACAAATTCGTCGCCGCCCAGGCGCGCCACGGTGTCTTCCTGGCGTACGCTGGCTTCCAGTCGCGCGGTGACCAATTTGAGCACGGCATCGCCAACCGGATGGCCGAGCGAGTCATTGATGTGTTTGAAGTGATCCAGGTCGATAAACAGCAAGGCGCCGCGCAACTCGTGGCGTTTTAGCAAGGCAATTTGCTGAGTGAGGCGGTCGAGCAGCAGCGCGCGGTTGGGCAGGTTGGTCAGCGAGTCATGGTAAGCCAGATGCTGCACCTGGGCCTGGGCTTCTCTGAGTTCAGTGGTGTCGCGGGCGGTCAGCAGCAGGCAAGGGGTGTTGTTGAGCTCAATCGGCTCGACCGACACCTCGACCAACTTGATCGTGCCGTCGCGGTGTTTACCGTGCATTTCCATGTGGTAGACGTGGCCGTCACGCCGGAGGGTTTCCAGCATCAGCTCACGCTCTGTTATGTCGGCCCAGACGTTGAGCTCTATGGCGCTGCGCCCGATCACATCCTCGGTGTTGTAGCCGGTCAGCCGGCCAAAGCCTTCGTTGACCTCGATGTAGCGGCCGGTGTCGCGTTCGGTGATGGTGATGGCGTCAGGACTGGAGTGGAACGCCAGGGCAAATTTCTCTTGGCTGGCCTGGAGGGCTGCCTGGGCTCGTTGCCGCTCGCTGATGTCGCGGAAGGTGGTCAGGATGCAGGTTTGATTATTCAGCCGCATGGGCCGTGAGGAGATCACGCAGGTAATCACCTTGCCCTGTTTGTCGAGGTAGTCGGCCAGTTCATTGTCCAGGCATTGCTCGCGCTCCAGTTTGCTGTACAGCGCGGTGCGTGTATTGAGGTCTGCCCAGAAGTTCAGGCTGGTCAACGTGTTCCCGATCACCTCGTCCTGCTTCCAGCCGAAGGTCTGGCTGAAACTGGTGTTGATTTCCAGAACAACGCCGTCCGGTAGGGTAGTCAGGGCCACAGGGTCGGGGCTGGCTTGGAACAGGTTGGCAAACTTGGCTTCTGAGGCGGCCAGACGCTGTTGGCGGCGAACCCGTTCGCTGATGTCGATAAGGATGCCAGCCATGCGCTCAGGCTTGCCATTGGCATCGCGGTAGAGCTTGGCCGTGCTCTCCAGGTAATGCACTTCCTGGTTATCGTACAGCGCCCGGTAAGTGACCTGATAATCCTCGCCAAGGCCCTGCACCAGTTCGTTGTAGTGCGTGCGCATGGCGTGGCGATCTTCCAGTGGAACGCAGCTGAAGAACAGGCGGAAGTCATCATGGAAGGGCTCGTCGGCTAAGCCATGCAGTTTGGAGGCGCGTGCCGAGCCAAACAGCATATTGCTGGGGATGTGCCAGTCCCAGGTGCCCAGGTCGGCCGAGTCTATTGCCAGGTTAAGGCGCTCTTGGCTGTCGCGTAGCGCCTGCTCCTGCTGGCGTTGCTGGGTGATATCGCGCAGCGAAAGAACCAGGCAGGGCGAGCCTTGCAGCACTATTTCACCGCCGAATAGCAGGTTGCGGCGAATGCTGCCGTCGCGGTGATACAGCGACACTTCTAAGCCGTTAAGGCTGTTGCTGTTGATTGCATCCATCATCCGCCGACGGTCTTCTAGGCATGCCCAGATGCCGATTTCCAGCGAGGTGCGGCCAAGGGTTTGTGCGCTGCTCCAGCCAAACTGATGCTCGAAACCGGCGTTAACTTCGATAAAACGGCCGCTGGCTTTGTCGGTGATGACCACCGCGTCCGGGCTGTAGTTGAAGGCTTGGGCGAACTTGTCCTCGCTACTGCGCAGGGCTTGCGCGCGGGCCTGCTGCTGGGTGATGTCGCGAATGACGCCCACGACGCGCTGTTTGCCATCAGCATCCAGTTGCAGGCTACCGCTGATCTCTAGCCAGTGTAGGCTGCCGTCCGGCCAGCGCACACGGTGACGAAACGTGCTGTTGCTGGAGTTGCCTGCGAGCAATTGCTCGAAGAGCTGCAAGACTTCGGCGCGATCTTCGGCGGGGATCAGCTCGATGTAGTCGACCTGCTTTTGCAGAGGCTGTTTGGGGTCAAGACCGAAAAGCGCCTGAGCGCCGCGTGACCAACTGACTCGACCACTCTCGATGTCCCAGTACCACGTGCCCAGTTTGGCGCTGTTCAGTGCATGCAGCAGACGTGGTGCATCATTCCAAGAACTTTCAAATTCGGCAGGGTCCAGTGCTGGAATAAATGGCAGGGGGGGACGGCGATCACTGGATTTAGCCACGACCAACTCTTCCTTTATCTACATGGGTTTCGTGGTTGCTGGCTGAGCGGTTGGGCTGAGTCATGCTGAACCCCTTTTTATCGTTATGGGGTCACGTTAGCCGTTAGTCACCGGCCAGTGCAAGGCCATCACGCTGTGCATCTAGCAGGTTCATAAACGCCCGTGCGGCATTGGATAAGGTGCGTTCGGTGTGGCAGATATAGCCCAGTTGGCGTGTCAGCTGGATACCGGCCAACGGCAGCCGCGCGACCTGATCATCAAGCATGGTGCGCGGCAGTACGCTCCAGGCCAGGCCGATGGAGACCATCATTTTGATGGTTTCCAGGTAGTTGGTACTCATGGCGATATTCGGCGTCAGCCCCTGGGCTTCGAACAGACGCTGCACAATGTGATGGGTAAAGGTATTGCCGCCTGGGAAGACCGCTGGATGATGCGCGATATCGGCCAGGCTGATTGCACCCTGGCGCGCCAGCTCGTGCTCGGGGGCGGCGACAAAATCCAGCGGGTCGTCCCACACGGCGACGGCATGTACGGGCTCGCGGGTTTCCGGGGCGAGGGTAATCACCGCCAGTTCGGCGCGGCCGTGTAGCACCTCTTCGTAGGCCACTTCGGAGTCGAGAAACTGAATATCCAACGCCACTTGCGGGTGCGCGCGGGTAAAGGCGCGCAGCAGCGGCGGCAGGCGATGCAGGCCGATATGGTGGCTGGTGGCCAGGGTCAGGCGTCCGCTGATCTCGCCATTCAAGTTGGTCAGCGCGCGGCGTGTATCGTCGAGCACGTTGAGAATTTGATACGCGCGCGGTAGCAAGGCACGGCCAGCCTCAGTGAGGCTGACCTCGCGGCCCAACCGGTCGAACAGGCGAACATTGAGCTGTTGCTCCAGGCTGGCGATGCGTTTGCTTACCGCCGGCTGGGTCAGGTGCAGGCGTTCTGCCGCTTCAGAGAAGCTGCCCAGCTCGGCGATGGCGATAAAGGCGTTGAGGGTGGCGAGATCCATGCGATGGGCCCTGATGATGGTTTTGGGGGGGCGGCAGTGTGCGCGTCATAATCTATTAATATTCCATTGTGGAATCCAATGAATAAAAAATATGAATTTGAGTAATTTAACTCAAGCCCATAGGATTACCTCATAAGCCAAAGGGCTATTTGCCCAGGCATAGAAAGGGCACCTCTAAAAACGCAGATAGTTTTAGAGGTGGCCGAAAGACGTTGATGAGGAAACCGCTGATGGCCGGCAAAACGCTCTACGACAAGCTCTGGGAAATGCACGAAGTGAAGCGCCGCGACGATGGTTCGTCGCTGATCTATATCGACCGGCATATCCTCCACGAAGTGACCTCGCCCCAGGCCTTTGAGGGCTTGCGTCTGGCCAGCCGCAAACCGTGGCGCATCGACGCCAACATCGCCACCCCGGACCACAACGTGCCGACCACCAAGGCTGAGCGTCAGGGCGGCCTGGAAGCCATCGCCGATGAAGTCTCGCGGATTCAGGTGCAAACCCTGGATGAGAACTGCGATGACTTCGGCATCCTCGAATTCAAGATGAACGACATCCGTCAAGGCATCGTCCACGTGGTTGGTCCGGAGCAGGGCGCGACCTTGCCGGGCATGACCGTGGTCTGCGGCGACTCGCACACCTCCACCCACGGTGCCTTCGGCGCGCTGGCCCACGGCATCGGCACCTCTGAGGTCGAGCATGTGCTCGCCACACAGTGCCTGGTGGCGAAGAAGATGAAGAACATGAAGGTCGCGGTCGAAGGCAAGCTGCCGTTCGGCGTGACCGCCAAGGACATCGTGCTCGCCGTAATCGGCAAGATTGGTACCGCCGGTGGTAACGGCCACGCGTTGGAGTTTGCGGGCAGCGCGATCCGCGACCTGTCGCTAGAAGGGCGCATGACCATCTGCAATATGTCGATCGAAGCCGGTGCCCGCGTGGGCCTGGTGGCGGTGGATGAGAAAACCATCGCCTACGTCGAAGGTCGTCCGTTTGCCCCGAAAGGCGCCGATTGGGCCGCCGCTGTGGCGCAGTGGCAAGATCTGGTGTCCGACGCCGATGCGCATTTTGACACTGTGGTTGAGCTGCGCGCTGAAGACATTAAGCCGCAAGTCAGCTGGGGCACTTCGCCGGAAATGGTCTTAGCCGTCGATCAGAACGTGCCGGACCCGGCTGCTGAGAGCGATCCGGTGAAGAAGGACTCGATCACCCGTGCCCTAAAATACATGGGGCTGACCGCTAACCAAGCGATCACCGATATCCAGCTGGATCGCGTATTTATCGGCTCCTGCACTAACTCGCGCATCGAAGACCTGCGCGCTGCTGCTGAAGTGGCCAAGGGTCGTAAGGTCGCCAGCACCATCAAGCAGGCGATGGTGGTGCCGGGCTCCGGCCTGGTCAAAGCCCAGGCGGAAAAAGAAGGGTTACACCACATCTTTATCGAAGCCGGTTTTGAATGGCGCGAGCCGGGCTGTTCCATGTGCCTGGCGATGAACCCGGACAAACTCGGCAGTGGCGAGCATTGCGCGTCCACCTCCAACCGCAACTTTGAAGGCCGTCAGGGCGCCGGTGGACGTACTCATCTGGTCAGCCCGGCAATGGCTGCTGCTGCTGCGGTGACCGGCCGCTTTATCGATGTGCGCGAATTGATCCAGGCCTAAGGAGCTGACGATGAAAGCCTTTACTCAACACACCGGCCTGGTCGCTCCACTGGATCGTGCCAACGTCGACACCGACCAGATCATCCCCAAGCAGTTCTTGAAGTCGATCAAGCGCAGCGGTTTCGGCCCCAACCTGTTCGATGAGTGGCGTTACCACGATGTTGGTCAACCGAACCAGGATAACTCCAAGCGCCCGGTGAATCAGGAGTTCGTACTGAACTTCGCCCGTTATCAGGGTGCCAGCGTGCTGCTGGCGCGGGAGAATTTTGGTTGCGGTTCATCCCGCGAGCACGCGCCATGGGCGCTTGAGGAATACGGTTTCCGCACGATCATCGCGCCGAGCTTTGCCGATATCTTCTTCAACAACAGTTTCAAGAACGGTCTGCTGCCGATCATCCTCAAGGAGGATGAAGTCGATGCGCTGTTCCAGCAGGCCGAAGCCACTGTCGGCTATCAGCTGACCGTCGACCTGGCCGCGCAAACCGTGACCCGTCCGGATGGCGTGCAGTACAGCTTCGAGGTTGATGCCTTCCGCAAGCATTGCCTGCTCAATGGCCTGGACGATATCGGCCTGACCCTGCAGGACAGCGACGCGATCAAGACTTTTGAAAGCACTTACCAGCAGCGCAGCCCCTGGCTGTTCGGCGCCATCAAGTAATACATGAAAGTAGGGTGGATAGGGCGCGTAGTTGGCGCTTCATCCACCGTGCTGGGTTTCGGTGGATGAAAACAGCGTCATCCACCCTACGGATAGATTGAGGGATGCAATGAGCAAACAGATTCTGATTCTCCCCGGTGACGGTATTGGCCCGGAAATCATGGCCGAAGCGGTCAAGGTGCTGAACCTGGCCAATGACAAGTACAATCTGGGTTTCGAGCTGAACTTCGATGACCTCGGTGGCGCAGCCATCGACCGCTACGGCGTGCCGTTGGCTGACGAAACCCTCGCTAAAGCTCGCGCCGCCGACGCCATTCTGCTGGGCGCTGTCGGTGGCCCGAAGTGGGACGCCATTGATCCGGCGATCCGTCCAGAACGCGGCCTGCTGAAGATCCGTTCGCAGCTCGGCCTATTCGGCAACCTGCGTCCGGCGATTCTCTACCCGCAACTGGCCGATGCCTCCAGTCTCAAGCGCGAAATCGTCGCTGGCCTGGATATCCTGATCGTGCGTGAGCTGACCGGCGGGATCTATTTCGGCCAGCCGCGCGAGAGCAAGGTGCTGGAAAATGGCGAGCGCATGGCTTACGACACTCTGCCGTACAGCGAGAGTGAAATCCGCCGTATCGCCCGCGTCGGCTTCGACATGGCCCGCGTGCGCGGCAAGAAGCTCTGCTCGGTGGACAAGGCCAACGTGCTGGCCTCCAGCCAACTCTGGCGCGCCGTGGTGATTGAGGTGGCCAAGGATTACCCGGACGTCGAACTCAGCCACATGTACGTCGACAACGCTGCCATGCAGCTGGTGCGTGCGCCGAAGCAGTTCGACGTGATGGTCACCGACAACATGTTTGGCGACATTCTTTCGGATGAAGCCTCGATGCTCACCGGCTCCATCGGCATGCTGCCGTCGGCGTCGCTGGACGCCAATAACAAGGGCATGTACGAGCCGTGCCACGGCAGCGCGCCGGATATTGCCGGGCAGGGCATTGCTAACCCCTTGGCGACCATTCTGTCGGTGTCGATGATGCTGCGTTACAGCTTCAGTCAGACGGCAGCAGCCGATGCCATTGAACTGGCCGTGAGCAAGGTGCTGGATCAAGGCCTGCGCACCGGCGACATCTACAGCGCGGGTACGACCAAGGTCGGCACTGCCGCAATGGGTGATGCGGTAGTCGAAGCGCTGCGTAGTCTGTAATCTTCCTGGCCCGCCGGAGGTCTCCGGTGGTCAGCTTATATAGGTGTAGTGGTTATGAAACGTGTAGGTCTGATCGGTTGGCGCGGCATGGTCGGTTCCGTGCTGATGCAACGCATGCTGGAAGAGCAGGATTTCGACTTGATCGAACCGGTGTTCTTCACCACCTCCAATGTCGGCGGCCAAGGCCCTGCTATTGGCAAGGAAACGGCGCCCTTGAAGGACGCCTACAGCATTGACGAGCTGAAAAGCCTGGACGTGATTCTCACCTGCCAAGGTGGCGACTACACCAGCGAAGTCTTCCCCAAGCTGCGCGAAGCCGGCTGGCAGGGTTACTGGATCGATGCCGCCTCGTCGCTGCGCATGGATGACAGCTCGGTTATCGTGCTCGATCCGGTTAACCGCAAGGTGATTGATCAGCAGCTGGATGCTGGTACCAAGAACTACATCGGCGGCAACTGCACCGTCAGCCTGATGCTGATGGCGCTGGGCGGCCTGTATGAGGCTGGCCTGGTCGAGTGGATGAGCGCCATGACCTACCAGGCAGCTTCTGGTGCTGGTGCGCAGAATATGCGCGAGCTGATCAAGCAGATGGGCGCGATCAACGCTTCCGTGGCTGATGAACTGGCCGACCCGGCCAGCGCCATCCTGGATATCGACCGCAAAGTGGCCGAGGCCATGCGCGGCGAGTCCTTCCCGGTCGACAATTTCGGTGTGCCGCTGGCTGGCAGCCTGATCCCCTACATCGACAAGGAGCTGCCGAACGGCCAGAGCCGTGAAGAGTGGAAAGGCCAGGCGGAAACCAACAAGATTCTCGGTCGCTTCAAGAACCCGATCCCGGTCGACGGCCTGTGCGTGCGCATCGGCGCCATGCGCTGCCACAGCCAGGCGCTGACCATCAAGCTGAACAAGGATGTGCCGCTGTCGGATATCGAAGGCTTGATCAGCCAGCACAACCCTTGGGTCAAGCTGGTGCCGAACCAGCGTGAAGCGAGCATCCGCGAGCTGGGTCCGACGGCTGTAACGGGTACTCTGAGCGTGCCGGTCGGTCGTCTGCGCAAACTCAATATGGGTTCGCAGTACCTCGGTGCGTTTACCGTTGGTGACCAGCTGCTGTGGGGTGCGGCCGAACCGCTGCGGCGCATGCTGCGTATCCTGCTGGAGCGTTAATCGCGCTGCGCTAATACATAATCAGGCTGTCCAAAGGGGCGGGCTGTTGGGTATTCGAGTCAAATCGAGCGCCCGGCAGTCCGCTCCTTTGCATTTGGCGGGTGCGCCTATACAGTGCTGGGCTTATTTATTCGAGCCTTGTCATGACCCGTACTTTTGATACTGCCATTATCGGCGCCACCGGTAGTGTTGGCGAAACCCTGGTGCAGCTGCTGGAAGAGCGCGAGTTCCCGGTAGCTAATCTGCACTTGGTCGCCAGCGGCGAGTCGGCCGGGCGCTCGTTGTCCTATAAGGGTAAGAACCTGCGTGTACGTGATCTGGACACCTTCGATTTTTCCAGCGTGCGCATAGTTTTTTTTGCCGCCGGCAGCAAAGTGACGCAGAAATACGCGGCGCAAGCCGCTGCGGCGGGTTGTGCGGTGATTGATCTGGCCAGCGGTTTGCCCGCTGCGCAGGCGCCGCGGGTGATCCCCGAGGTCAACCCTGCCGTATTGGCGAACCTGTCCGCGCCCTATCTGTTGACCAGCCCAAGTGCCCCCGGTATTGCGCTAGCCGCCGTGCTGGCGGCGTTGCCTGAGCAAGTCAGCATTAAGCGAGTAACCGTGACGGCCTGCCTGGCGGTTTCCAGTCGTGGACGGGAAGGGGTGTCCGAGCTCGCGCGACAAACCGCCGAGCTGCTCAATGGCCGCGCGTTCGAGCCGCAACTGTTTGATCGGCAAATGGCCTTCAATCTGCTGGCGCAGGTCGAGCAGACTGATGGCGCAGGGCACGCCGCGTTGGAACGGCAGATTGCCGGCGAGCTAAAGGAGTTGCTGGCCTTGCCCGATTTGCAGGTCGCGGTGACCTGTATTCAGGTGCCGGTGTTTTTTGGCGACAGCCTGAGTGTTTCACTGCAGACCGAATCGGCTATCGACCTGAAGCGGGTGTACGCTGCTCTCGATGCAGCTTCAGCGCTGGAATTGGTTGAGCTGGACGATTATCCAACGGCTGTGGGCGATGCCGTTGGTCAGGATGTGGTCTATGTCGGCCGAGTCCGTGTTGGTTTAGATGATCCCGCCGAACTCAATTTGTGGATTACGTCTGATAACGTGAGAAAAGGCGCTGCTCTGAATGCTGTGCAATTGGCCGAGTTGTTGATAAAACACTATCTGTAAAAGATACTTACCTAGAAATTTGAAGAATCTTTCGAGCTTGGCAATACTGGCCGAACTGATTGCTGAATGGGGTTGCGCGTTCGCGCGTAATAGGCGGCAAGTTTCAGGATCCTCTCGCCAGTCGAGAAAAAAAGATAAAACAAGGGATAACGCTATGGTTCGGGTTCGCAAACTGGTGCTGGCAATCGCAGCTGCTTCGGCTCTGTCATCCGGTATGGCGCACGCACTGGGGCTGGGTGAAGTCACTCTGCAGTCAGCGCTCAATCAACCGTTAGTGGCCGAAATCGAGTTGCTGGAGGTGCGTGACCTCACTTCCAATGAGCTCTTGCCGACCTTGGCGTCCCCAGAAGCATTTACCAAAGCCGGTGTGGATCGTCAGTACTTTCTGACTGATCTGAAATTCACCCCGGTACTTAAACCCAATGGCAAAAGCGTCATTCGGGTCACTTCCAGCAAACCCATGCGTGAGCCTTACCTGAATTTTCTGGTTGAAGTGCTCTGGCCCAATGGCCGCTTGCTGCGTGAGTACACCGTGCTGCTTGATCCGCCGCTGTATACCCCACAAAACGTGACGCCAGCTGCTGCCCGCTTACCCGTTGCCGCAGCTGCTCCTGTGCAGCGCGTGCAGACTCCAGCTGTTGCACCGCGTCCCGTTGTAACTGCTCCGAACCCTGTACGCCCAGCCGCACCGGTTGCGCCAGCGGCTAGATCGCTGGATGGCAATCAATATAAAACCACCGCCAACGATACCCTCTGGGAAATTGCCCAGCGCACTCGCGCAGGCGGTAGCGTGCATCAAGCCATGTTGGCGATTCAGGACCTCAACCCTGATGCCTTTATTGGCGGCAATATCAACCGCCTGAAAAGTGGCCAGGTGCTGCGCCTGCCTGATGAGCAGCAGGTTAAGAGCCGTGCCCAAGGTGACGCCATCGCTCAGGTCGCTGCGCAAAATGCAGCCTGGCGTGAGGGTCGCAGCGTTGCTGCCAGCGCCCGTCAGCTGGATGCCACCAAACGCACCAGTGCTGCAGCCACTCCGACGCAGGTTGAAACGGGCGATAGCTTGAAGCTTGTTGCTGCAGACAGCGGCAAAGCCACTGCTGGCAGTGACAAAGGTGCCGCCGACAGCAAGGCGTTGACTGACAAGCTGGCTGTGACCCAGGAAAGTTTAGACTCCAGCCGTCGTGAAAACGATGAGCTGAAAGGTCGTATGACGGATCTGCAGAGCCAGCTCGACAAGCTGCAGCGCCTGATTCAGTTGAAAGACAGTCAGATGGCCAAGCTGCAAGCTGACCTGGCGGCGCAGGGCAATGCTCCAGCTGCCGCGGTTGTACCTGACGTTGCTGAGGCGCCGGTTGAACCCGCTCCCGTTGTTGAAGCCCAAGAACCTGTTCCGGCCACCCCTGAAACGCCCGTAGCCCCTGTTGCTACAGGCGAGGCCGACTTTAATTACAGTGAAGAGCCTGCTGCAGCGCCAGAAGCTGCTGCGCCGGTCGTTGAGCCGGCGCCGGTTGTGGCCGCTCCGGTGGTTGATACCCCTGCAGTTGAACCTCAGGCCGAAAGCAGCACCATTGATGAACTGTTGGCCAATCCGATGTTGCTGGGCGCTGCCGGTGGTGGTGCGCTGCTGGTATTGCTGATCGCGCTGATGATGCTGTCGCGCCGTAATGCGCTCAAAGAAGCCGAACTTCAGCAAAACTTGGCTGCTGAGAATCGTCCGTCCGATTTGGGTGCTGATCTGGATTTGCCGGACGATGGTTTTGCCGACCTGGTTGACGACCTCGAGGGTCGTGCAGACGAGTTGCCAAAAGAAGAACGTGTTACCGCACAAACCGCCGATGCCCTAGGTGAGGCAGATATTTACATCGCCTATGGCCGCTTCCCTCAGGCCGCGGAACTGCTGCAAGGGGCTATCAACGAAGAACCGCAGCGCAGCGATCTGCGCCTGAAGTTGATGGAGGTCTACGCCGAAATGGGTGACCGTAATGGCTTCGCCCGTCAGGACAGCGAATTGCGTGAAATTGGCGGGAGCGCCGCCGAGCTGGATCAAATCAATGCTCGCTACCCAGCCATGGCTGCTGTGGCTGCCGTCGGTCTAGCGGCTGTGGCTGCTGACGATGGGCTGGATAGTTTCAGCCTGGATGACCTGGCGCTGGACGAGCCAAGCCCGAAAGCAGTAACTGGCGATCAGGACGATGCATTCGATCTGAGCCTGGATGATCTTGAGTCCGAGTTGGACCGCGACCTGCAGGCCGCAGGCAATACTGCGGCGTTGGATGATCTGGACAGCTTATCGCTCGACAGCGACTTGGATTTCAGCTCGCCGGTTGAGCAGGCTGAGAGCAAAGATGGCGTCCTAGACTTTGATCTGGACCTAATGGGCAGCAGTGACAGCGCGGGTGGTTTGAGCCTGGGTGATGATCTGGCTGACTTCAGCCTAGATCTGGATGAGCCCGCCAAACCAGCAGCCGTTGCCGAAGACGATTTCCTGCTCAGTTTGGATGACGAGCCAAGTGCTGCGCCTGCCGCTGCTGAGCCCAGTTTTGAGCTGCCACTAGATGCATTGGGCAGCGAATTCGACCTGTCGGCTGATTTCGACTTGTCGTTGAATGATGAAGCGCCTGTGCAGCCTTCGAGCGATAGCTTTGCTGCTCAGTTGGACGAGGTAAGCGCTGAGCTTGATCTGCTATCTGACGATATGGAGCAACCGGATAGCCTGGAAATGCCGACAAGCGCTGCACCTGCCAGTGCCGCACTGGATAATGACGATGACTTCGACTTCCTTTCGGGTACGGACGAGACGGCCACTAAGCTTGATCTGGCTCGTGCCTACATCGATATGGGTGATACCGAAGGTGCTCGCGATATCCTCGATGAAGTCATCACTGAAGGTAACGAAGATCAGCAATTAGAAGCGCGTGAGCTGATCACTAAATTGGTTTGATACATGTCTGATGGTTCTACTACGACGGCAGCCGAATTGGCTGCCGTTGGCGTTTTCAAGATAGCCCTGGGTGTTGAATACAAAGGTTCGCGCTATCGCGGCTTTCAGCGCCAGCGCGCTGGTGTGCCTTCAATTCAGGAATCACTGGAAAAGGCCTTGGCCAAGGTCGCTGGCGGCGTTCCCGTAACCCTAAGTTGCGCAGGGCGTACCGATGCACTGGTGCATGCCAGCGCTCAGGTCGTGCATTTCAATACGCCGGTTGAGCGCTCCATGCATGCTTGGGTGATGGGGGCGAATATGAACCTGCCCGGCGATATCAGCGTGACTTGGGCCAAGTCGATGCCGGCGCACTTTGATGCGCGTTTTTGCGCCCAGGCACGGCGTTACCGTTATGTGATCTATAACGACCAGATTCGCCCGGCGCATATGGCCGAAGAGGTCACGTGGAATCATCGGCCGCTGGATATCGAGCGCATGCGCCAAGCCGCGCAGTGTTTTATTGGTACCCATGATTTCAGTGCGTTCCGCGCACGGCAATGTCAGGCCAAGTCGCCGATCAAAACGGTGCATCACCTCGAGTTATTGCATCACGGACGGTTTATCGTGCTGGATATCCGCGCCAATGCCTTTCTGCATCATATGGTGCGCAATATCGCCGGGGTGCTGATGACCATTGGCGCCGGTGAGCGACCGATTGAGTGGGCGCAGGAAGTGCTGGAAACCCGAGTGCGGCGTACCGGTGGGGTAACGGCGCATCCTTATGGGTTGTATCTGGTGCAGGTCGACTACCCTCAGGAGTTCGACTTGCCCAAGCGCTACCTCGGGCCGCACTTTCTTTCCGGTCTGCCGGATGTTGCGGCTGACGCTTGAAAGGCTATTTGCTAGCATCCGATTTTCACTGAGTTAGCCGAGGTCATCCCGTTGCCAGTCGTTCGCAGCAAGATTTGTGGCATTACCCGCATTGAGGATGCATTGTCGGCTGTCGAGGCGGGCGCCGATGCACTTGGCTTGGTGTTTTACGCCAAGAGCCCGCGGGCTGTGACGGCGCAGCAGGCACGTTCGATCATTGCCGCGTTACCCCCCTTTGTGACCACGGTGGGCTTGTTCGTCGATGCCACTCGGTGTGAGCTGGGTGAAATCCTTGATGCAGTGCCGCTTGATTTGCTGCAGTTCCATGGCGATGAGAGCCCGGCGGACTGCGAGGGTTACCATCGTCCCTACATCAAGGCGCTGCGCGTCAAGCCGGGTGATGATATCGCCGCGCAAGTCGCGCGTTTCAAGAATGCCAGCGGGGTATTGCTGGATACCTATGTGCCAGGTGTTCCGGGTGGTACAGGTGAGGCATTCGATTGGTCGCTGGTGCCAAATGATTTGGCTAAACCGGTGATTCTGGCTGGTGGCCTGAGCGCGGCGAATGTTGCACAGGCTATTGCGCGCGTGCGCCCCTATGCGGTGGATGTCAGTGGCGGTGTAGAAATTGCCAAGGGCATTAAGGATGCCGAGAAGATTCGCGCTTTTATGCGGGCAGTAAAAGCCGCTTGAGTTGTGCTGGGTTGATGTGACGGCGCTGCAGGCTGGGCCGTCCATACCCCTGTTGCAGGTTATATGAAGACTGCAGGCGGTCGTTCGAGGTGGTGGGTGCGCTCGCACTGTTGTACGGGCAATACACCGGCCCCTGAAACGGCTGTACTCATGAATTTTCCCGGACAGGCCTGGTCGCACAGCGCGTAGCCCCTTCGGTAAACAGCTTTGGAGAGTTAAGAGCATGAGCAACTGGTTGGTAGATAAACTGATCCCTTCGATCATGCGTTCCGAGGTCAAAAAGAGTTCGGTGCCTGAGGGGTTGTGGCACAAGTGCCCGTCCTGCGATGCAGTGCTGTACAAGCCTGAGCTGGAAAAGACCCTTGATGTTTGCCCCAAGTGCAACCACCACATGCGCATCGACGCGCGCGCACGCTTGGATATTTTCCTGGATGCTGAGGGGCGCGAAGAGCTGGGCGCCGATCTGGAGCCGGTTGATCGTCTGAAGTTTCGCGACAGCAAAAAGTATAAAGATCGCCTCGCCGGTGCACAGAAGCAGACCGGTGAGAAGGATGCTCTGATTGCCATTCGTGGCACATTAGAAGGCATGCCGATCGTGACCTGTGCCTTTGAGTTTTCCTTTATGGGCGGCTCGATGGGGGCGATTGTTGGTGAGCGCTTCGTTCGTGCGGCCAATGCGGCGCTGGAGCAGCGTTGCCCGCTGGTGTGCTTCGCTGCCTCCGGTGGTGCGCGCATGCAGGAAGCGCTGATTTCACTGATGCAGATGGCCAAGACGTCGGCCGTACTGGCGCGCCTGCGTGAAGAAGGTATTCCGTTTATTTCTGTACTGACCGACCCGGTGTACGGCGGCGTATCTGCAAGCCTGGCCATGCTCGGTGATGTCATTGTTGCCGAGCCTCGCGCCCTTATCGGCTTTGCCGGCCCGCGTGTGATTGAGCAAACCGTGCGCGAGAAACTGCCGGAAGGCTTCCAGCGCAGTGAGTTCCTGCTGGAGCACGGCGCTATCGATATGATCATTCATCGCGCCGAGCTGCGCCCGCGCTTGGCGCGTCTTCTGGCGCAGTTTATGGGTCTGCCATCACCTGTCTCGCTGCCGGCGACGGCATGAGCGAGCGCTCCCTTGCCGATTGGCTGAGCTACCTCGAGCAACTGCACCCAAGTGCCATCGACATGGGTTTGGAGCGAGCGCGCGATGTGTTGCAACGCATGGGGCTGAGCAAATTGGCGCCGCGGGTGATTACCGTCACCGGCACCAATGGCAAGGGTTCGACCTGCGCATTTATCGCCGCGTTGTTGCAGGCGCAGGGGCTCAAGGTTGGCGTTTACAGCTCGCCGCACCTGCTGCGTTATAACGAGCGCGTGCAGATTGCGGGTGTTGAGGCCAGCGATGCCGAGCTTTGTGAGGCCTTCGCCGTGGTCGAAGCGGCGCGCGGTGAAACCTCACTGACCTATTTTGAAATGGGTACCTTGGCGGCGTTCTGGCTTTTTCAGCAGGCTGGCTTGGATGCTTTGGTGTTGGAAGTTGGCCTGGGCGGTCGATTGGATGCAGTGAATCTGTTGGATGCCGACATTGCGGTTGTCACCAGTATCGGCATTGATCACATCGACTGGCTGGGCGACAGTCGCGAGTCGGTAGCGTTTGAAAAAGCCGGCATCTTTCGCGCAGGCAAGCCAGCATTGTGCGGCGACCTCGATCCCCCGCAGCCGTTGTTAGACCAGGTTGCATTGCTCAATGCGCCATTTTTTTTGCGCGGTCGAGACTATGACCTGAGCATAAACGCGCAGGATTGGTCCTGGTTCGGTCTCGATCACCAGAGTGCAGTTGTGCGCCTTGCGCACCTGCCGCTGCTTGATCTGCCCATGGAAAACGCTGCTCTGGCTTTGCAGACCTATGCCGTGATGCAGTTGCCCTGGCAGCCAGAGGTGATCGCCCAAGCCTTACAACAAACACGCGTAACCGGGCGTCTGGACCGCAGGGTGCTGAATTGGCAGGGCAAGTCACTCACGCTGTTGCTCGATGTTGGGCATAATCCTCACGCGGCTGAGTATCTTGCAAGGCGTCTGGCTAGCCGGTCGATACTAGGTAAGCGTTTGGCAGTCTTTGGTTTGCTGGCGGACAAGGATTTGCCGGGTGTTGTGGCGCCCTTGTTGAGTGCGGTGGATAGCTGGGCGGTAACGGCCTTGCCGATCAGCCGCACACGATCAGCCGCCGAGCTGCACGCGCACTTGCATGAAACTGGGGCGCAAGTGGCTGCTTACAGCAGTGTGCAAGCGGCGCTTGAGGCGCAGTGTGAGCAGGCTGCCGATGGCGATGAAGTGTTGCTGTTTGGATCTTTTTACTGCGTGGCTGAAGCCCTGGGTTGGCTGGCCCGCCAAGCCAATGGGGGCGTGCAGGATGGCTTTGCTGGATAAGGGATTGAAACAGCGCATGGTGGGTGCGCTGGTGCTGCTGGCGTTGGCAGTAATTTTTTTGCCGATGTTGCTGTCGCGTGAAGATGAGTCGCAGCGGGTTCAGGTTGATGCGCCGGCAATGCCGGTTGCACCCGAGGTTGCAGAGGTGGAATTGAAACCGGTGGCCGTTCCCCAGCCGCAAATATTGCCCGATGAGCCCGTGGGGGCCGAGGCTACGCAAAGCCTGGAGCCAGCCGAGCCCGCCGTGGTTGAGCAACCGGCGGTGCCAATCACTCCGGCTGCGCCGGCTGCAGTGCCTGAGCCAGTGGTAACCCCGCCTCAGCCTGCTGCGCCGAGTAAGCTGGATGCCAACAGCCTGCCAATCAGCTGGTCGGTGCAGCTGGCGAGTTTGTCCAGCGGTGATGGTGCACAAAAGCTGCAGAAAACTTTGCGCAGCCAGGGCTACAACGCCTATATCCGCACCTTTGACGGCATGAATCGTGTGTTTGTTGGGCCATTGATCGAGCGTGCTGAAGCCGATCGCCTGCGTGATCAGCTCAACCGTCAGCACAAGCTCAATGGTTTTGTAGTGCGTTTTCAGCCTGAAGCTGGCTGACCATATGGATCACACTCAGCCTTAGATCGATGTGTTGGGCCTGCTGTGAGGCTGGCCTGACATTTCAGGGGTTGGCGAATCCTTTGCTTACTCCCCGCACAGGTGCTCTGCTAAAATGCAGCGCCTTTCTTGTCGGTAGCCTGCATCGTGGCATTCACTTGGGTCGATTGGGCGATTATCGCCGTTGTCGCCGTTTCAAGTTTAATCAGTCTGAGCCGAGGCTTCGTTAAAGAGGCCCTGTCACTGCTGACCTGGATTATTGCTGGCGTGGTCGCCTGGATGTTTGGCGGTGCAATGTCGCAGCATCTCGTGGATTTTATTGAAACGCCCTCGGCGCGGGTAATTGCAGGGTGCGCCATTCTGTTTGTAGTCACTTTGTTGGTCGGCGCCTTGGTTAACTACCTGATCGGTGAGTTGATTCGGGTGACGGGGCTGTCAGGGACTGACCGTTTTCTTGGCATGGTCTTCGGCGCAGCACGCGGTGGCCTGTTGGTGGTGGTGCTGGTTGGCCTGGTTAGCCTAGCCCCGGTTCAGCAAGACAGCTGGTGGCAAGAATCAGCGCTCATGCCGCATTTTCTGATGGTCGCCGATTGGTCGAAAAATCTGATTCTCAGCTTGTCCAGTCAATGGCTTGCCAGCGGTATTAGTGCGCCGGCGGAGTTACCGTTCAAAGAGGCGCTGCTGCAGCCAAAGCTGCCGTAGCGCATACAGAATTTCTTGTTCCATTGCGTAGGGGTTGCGTTACATGTGCGGCATTGTCGGTATCGTCGGTAAATCGAACGTCAATCAGGCGCTGTATGACGCGCTCACCGTCCTTCAGCACCGCGGCCAGGATGCTGCCGGTATTGTCACCAGCCATGACGGCCGCCTGTTCCTGCGTAAGGACAACGGTCTGGTCCGTGACGTGTTTCAACAGCGCCATATGCAGCGCCTGGTCGGCCATATGGGCATCGGCCATGTGCGTTACCCGACAGCCGGTAGCTCCAGCTCCGCTGAGGCGCAGCCGTTCTATGTCAACTCGCCGTATGGCATCACTTTGGCGCACAACGGCAATCTGACCAACGTTGAGCAGCTGGCCAAAGAGATTTACGAATCCGACCTGCGCCACGTCAACACCAATTCCGATTCGGAAGTGCTGCTTAACGTTTTTGCCCATGAGTTGGCGCAGCGCGGCAAGTTGCAGCCCACCGAGGAAGACGTGTTCGCAGCTGTGACGGATGTGCATGAGCGCTGTGTCGGTGGTTATGCGGTGGTAGCGATGATCACCGGCTACGGCATTGTCGGCTTCCGTGACCCCAACGGCATCCGCCCGATCGTCTTCGGTCAGCGTCATACCGACGAAGGCGTGGAATACATGATCGCCTCGGAAAGCGTGTCGCTCGACGTACTCGGCTTCACCCTGATTCGTGACCTGGCTCCGGGCGAAGCGGTGTACATCACTGAAGACGGCAGGCTCTACACCCGTCAGTGCGCCACGAATCCCAAATATGCCCCGTGTATTTTTGAGCACGTCTACCTGGCCCGTCCGGACTCGATCATGGACGGTGTGTCGGTGTACAAAGCGCGCCTGCGCATGGGTGAAAAACTCGCCGAGAAGATTTTGCGCGAGCGCCCTGAGCATGACATTGATGTGGTGATCCCTATTCCGGACACCAGCCGCACGGCGGCCCTGGAGCTGGCCAATCACCTGGGTGTGAAGTTCCGCGAAGGCTTTGTGAAGAACCGCTACATCGGTCGTACCTTCATCATGCCGGGCCAGGCAGCGCGCAAAAAATCCGTGCGGCAGAAGCTCAACGCCATCGAACTGGAATTTCGCGGCAAGAACGTGATGCTAGTGGATGACTCTATTGTGCGCGGTACTACGTGCAAGCAAATCATCCAGATGGCCCGCGAAGCCGGGGCGAAGAATGTGTACTTCTGCTCAGCGGCGCCGGCGGTGCGTTACCCGAACGTGTACGGTATCGACATGCCCAGCGCCCATGAACTGATTGCGCACAATCGCAGCACCGAAGAGGTGGCCGAGCTGATTGGTGCTGATTGGCTGATTTACCAAGACCTGCCGGATCTGATCGAGGCGGTCGGCGGCGGCAAGGTGAAGATCGAGAATTTCGATTGCGCGGTGTTTGACGGCAAGTACGTCACTGGCGATGTTGACGAGGCCTACTTGAACAAGATCGAGCAGGCGCGCAACGACATGTCGAAGATCAAGTCCCAGGCGGTCAGTGCGATTATCGGCCTGTATAACGACTAATTACGCTGCACAGCCTGCTTAGGCAGGCTGGTTGAGGGGATGGGCAATGACGATTGAATGGCAGGCCGGGCGCCTAGACAGCGATCTTGATGGCGTTGGTTTTGACACCCTGGCCGTGCGTGCAGGGCAACACCGTTCGCCGGAAGGTGAGCACAGCGAGGCGATCTACCCAACCTCCAGCTATGTATTCCGCACCGCTGCCGATGCTGCCGCACGGTTTGCCGGTGAAGTGCCGGGCAACGTCTATTCGCGTTACACCAACCCTACAGTGCGCGCCTTTGAAGAGCGCATTGCGGCGCTGGAAGGCGCCGAACAGGCGGTGGCCACCTCATCTGGGATGTCGGCCATCTTGGCCATGGTCATGAGTCTGTGCAGCGCCGGCGATCATGTGTTGGTATCGCGTAGCGTGTTTGGTTCGACCATCAGCTTGTTCGAGAAGTACCTCAAGCGCTTTGGCGTGCAGGTCGATTACGTGCCGCTGGCCGATCTGGAGGCCTGGTCGGCTGCATTCAAGCCCAATACCAAGTTGCTGTTTGTCGAGTCGCCGTCCAATCCGTTGGCCGAGCTGGTTGATATTGCGGCCTTGGCGGATATCGCCCACAGCAAAGGCGCTTTACTGGCCGTTGATAACTGCTTCTGCACCCCAGCGCTGCAGCAGCCGTTGAAGCTGGGTGCGGACATGGTGATGCACTCAGCGACCAAATACATCGACGGTCAGGGCCGCAGCATGGGCGGCGTGGTGGCCGGTTCAGCCAAGCTGATGAGCGAAGTCGTTGGTTTTCTACGCACCGCCGGGCCAACGCTAAGTCCGTTTAATGCCTGGATCTTCCTCAAGGGCTTGGAAACCCTGCGCATCCGCATGCAGGCGCATTGCGCCAGCGCGCTGCAACTGGCGCAGTGGTTGGAGCAACAACCGGGTATCGAGCATGTGTATTACGCCGGCTTGCCCAGCCACCCGCAGCATGAGTTGGCCAAGCGTCAGCAAAGTGCTTTCGGTGCGGTGGTGAGCTTTGAGGTTGAGGGCGGTAAAGAGGCTGCCTGGCGCTTTATTGATGCCACGCGGGTGATCTCCATTACCACCAACCTTGGTGATACCAAAACGACCATCGCGCACCCGGCGACCACCTCCCATGGTCGTTTGAGCCCAGCCGAGCGGGCTAATGCCGGTATTCGCGATAACCTGATCCGCGTTGCGGTTGGCCTCGAAGACTTGGCTGATTTGCAGGCCGATCTGGCCCGAGGCTTGGCAGCGCTCTAAGCAGCCTTTCTGTTAGGTGAGGTCAACAGACAAGGCCCTGCTTTTAATTGAGCAGGGCCTTTTTCTTGCGGGTCTATTCGCGCAGATCGATAGCGGCTGGGTCGGCCTGGTCGAATAGCTGCAAGGCGTCGCGGGGCAGGGCGCCGGGGCGATAACTCTCGCGGATGTCGCCCAGCACGCGGATATCGCTGTATTTCTTCCCGGACAACGCCGCCATACCGGCCGCATCACGGATGACGGTGGGCCGTAGAAACACCATCAGGTTGCGCTTGATCCGCGTTTCCTTGGTTGAGCGGAACAGCCGGCCGAGCAGGGGAATGTCGCCCAGCAGCGGGACCTTGGAGTCGGCTTGACTGACGTCATCCTGAATCAAGCCGCCCAGCACGATAACCTGGCCGTTTTCGGCGAGGATGGTGCTCTTGATTGAGCGTTTGTTGGTGATCAGATCAACCGCGTTGACCCCTTGGCTAGTGGGAGCGATGGAGGAAATCTCTTGCTCGATTTCCAGGCGCAGGCTGGCACCGTCGTTGATGTGCGGGGTGACTTTCAGGGTTACGCCGATGTCTTGGCGCTCGATGGTGGTGAAGGGGTTGTCGGCACCCGAGGCACTGGTGGTGAAAGAGCCGGTTTGAAAAGGCACGTTTTGCCCGACCAAGATTTCAGCTTTTTGGTGGTCCAGGGTCAGCAGGCTGGGCGTCGACAGCAGGTTGCTCTTGCTGTTAGCGGACAGCGCCGTCACCAGCACGCCAAAGCTGTCAGTGCCCAAGCCGATGATTGCGCCATCCGGCAGGTTACTCAGGGTGTTGTTGTCGGTGTCGTTCTTATTGTCCTGTATGGCTTGCAGGACTCGGCCAATCGATAATCCGCTGCCGCTGAAATTGGTACCGCCCAGGCCCCCGCTACCGCCACGGGCATCCACCGCCCACTGCACGCCCAGCGCATCGCTGATATCGCCTGATACTTCGACAATCGCCGCCTCGACCATCACCTGGGCGCGCGGCACATCGAGCTGGCGCACGATGTCTTCCAAGGTTGCCACTACATCCGGTTCTGCCAGCAACACCAAGGCGTTAAGGCTTTCGTCGGCGCGAATCAGGATGGCTTGCGGTTTACCTGGCGTTTCGCTGGTGGTTTCGGGTGTGAGCTTTTCGGAAATCTCCCCCAGAGTTTGCGCCATGCTTTTCGCATCGCCATGGCGCAGGCGGATCACTCGGGTGTTGGCTGAGCGGCTGGTGGGGCTGTCCAATGATTGTGCCAAGGCCAGCAGTTTGGCGCGTGCACCGGGCGGGCCGAGCAGGATCAGGCGATTGGTACGACCGTCCGCAATCACTTGCGTACTGGCTGCCCCTTTGGCCTGGCCACGCTCAAGGGTGTTGCGCAGCACCTCGGCCGTGTCCATGACCCAGGCATGCTGCAAATTGAGCACGCTGTAGTCGTGCTGGCCTTTTTGGTCGAGCTGGCGCAGCAAGTTTTCAATCCGCTCAATGTTGGCGCTGCGGTCGCTGATGATGATCGCGTTGGCGCCAGTCATTGCCGCCAGGTGGCCGTAGGGCGGTACCAACGGGCGGATTAGCGGGATCAATTCGGCCACTGAGCCGTGTTGAACCTGGATCAAACGGGTTTCCAGAAGATTTGGTGCGGGCCGGCCAGCGCCTGCATCCGATTTGGCCTCGGCATTGGGCACGATGCGCACCTGCTCGCCCTGAGTGATCACACTGAAACCGTGAGTGGCCATCACCGACAGGAACAGCTGATAAACCTCTGACAGCGTCAGCGGGCTGCTGGAGATCACGCTCACGTGGCCTTTGACCCGGGGGTCGATAACCATGGTTTGCCCGCTGATCTGCGCCACCTGCTCGATAAATTCCCGGATATCGGCGCCCTTAAGGTTGATGGTCCAGCTCTCTTCCTGTTGGCTGGCGCTTGGCGCCGCGGCGGTTACGGCAGCGCTCAGTGGCAGCGGGCCGCAGGCGAGGCCGGCAAGCAAAACGGCGAAGTTAAGGCGCAAGAATGTCATCGGCTCAGTTGTCTTCCGTAGGCTGTTCGGTGGATTCAACAGTCTCTGGCAGGCTGTCCGCGTCTTGCAGCTGCTGGCGCAGTGCTTCCAGGCGCTCGTGCAGTGAGGTCAAGTCGTCAGTGGGCCTATCGTTGAGTTGTTCAGCCGCGTCGGCCCTGTCGTCCTGAGGGGTGTTTGGCGGGCTATCGGCGGTCGAGCTGTGCTGGGGGAAACGCAGGCTCTCACGACGGCCATTGCGCATCAGCTCAACGTGATCAACAGCCACCGAGTGCAGGCTTACGCCGCTGCTGATTTCGCTATTGAGGCGATAACGCTGAGCGGCACTGCCTTCGCGGCGGATAATCGCGCTGGAGCGCTGCGGGTCCGCATGCACAAAGCTGCCCAGCAGGGTCAGCTGTAAGTGGGTGTCGGGGGCAGGCTGATCACGGGCGACGCGGCTGGCGAATAATTGACCGATTTCAGGGGCGCTTGCGGTTACCGCAGGTGTGGCGGCGCTGTTGCTTGTTGCTTCGGGGGCACGCAATGTGCGCAGCCAGTCGGCGCTTTGCCAAGCAAAGCTGATGCTCATGGCAGCCGCCAGCACAAGGCTTACCGCGCTGGCGGCGTGGCGCTGGAACCAGGGTTGGCGAGCCAAAAGGGGCAAGGGCGTCACTCCGAAACGTGTGACTATGCGGCGCGTCCTTCGCGCGGGTCATAGGCCGTACGGATGTTCGACAGTCCTGTTGCAGTAATGTGCGGTTGCTTTACTGAGTTTCAGCGAAGTAGAGCGTTTCGCTGCGGTTATTGCGCGTCAGCGTGACGTGTTTGGGGAAGACGCCACTGAGCACGATTCCATCGCGAATGGTCTCGCCCACCCTAATTCGCCGCGCCGGTTCGTCGGGTTGGCCGATGATGGCGCTGGAGCGGGCTATGTCCGGGTGGGTGAAACTGGCCAGAAGCGTCAGGTGCAGAGGCGTGGCTGGCGGCGCGTTGTTTGCGCGGGTTTCGCCGAATAATTCGGCCATGTCGGCCCATCGGAATGTTGTCGGCGCCTGCCGTTCGGCGTGTGGCGGTGTTATGGCGACAGGTTGCAGTTGCTGCCAAAACTGCTGCGCCTGCAGGGCCAGGGATGTGCCACAGGCACAAAGTACGAGCACGCCCACAAAGGCTGCCGTGCGGCTGGAAGTTGGTCGTGGGGCGGCTGGGGCAATAGACAATGGACTGTTCCTGATAAACATCTAACACCATCAATTGGAGCAAGCGGGCGGTGGGTGGGGGCCGGCAAAAGCCTTCATTTATTGCGTGGCCAGGCACAGCCCTAAGGCTTGCAGCTCCTCGCGTTGCGCTGGGCTCATGGCAGCTTGTTGCTGCGCTGTGCATAAGGCCGGTGGAGGCTCAGGCGGGTTGACCGGCGCTCGGGTGAACTGTGCCAACGGTTTATCCAGTGGCTGCAACCGGCTTTGCAGCCGTAGTTTGGCCGTCTCGTGAGTGCTGAGACGCACCAGGATGTAGTCACGGCCAATGTGCAGCACTTCACCTCCTGCTGGCAGGGGCTGGCCGACGCTGAGGCGCAGCGGGGCGGCGCTACCAACCTGCAGCAGCGCCGAAGAGCGCGCTTGGGTGGCATGCACCATGGTCCCCAGCAGGCGCCAGTCAGCTGAACCGGCCATGCTGGTGACACTGCCGCTAAGCAAGGTAAGCCCCACCAGAGCAGGCAGGCCATGGCTACGCCACAGCGCCATACGCCTGCGCTTCATTCGGGTTGAGCCAATTGCGCAATAACGGCCATGTGTCTGGCCTCAACCAAGGGCAGCAGCAAATTGTTGTTTTGGCTCAGGTTGCTCCATTGTTGATTGCCGCCACCGCTGCAGCCGTAGGTGATCAGCTTGCCGCGACCATTGGTGAGAAAGCCACCGGACAGATCGAGGCAGCGTTCGGCGCGCTTGATTCGGGGCAGAGCACTGATGTCCCAGCGTTGGTTTTGTTTGCGGCTATCACAGCGGGTGAGCGTGACCGAGCCATGATCAGTAAGGCATTGGCTGAGGTCTAGAGCGCTGCGGATACGCCCGTTGGCGTCAGTGACCCACTGCTCGTTCGCGCCTTTGGTGCACTGCGCTTTCGCGGACACATACACCGACTCGGTGGCATCCCCCGGCTGGGCCTTGATGCAGTTGCCGTTCACCATGCTAAACAACTCGGCGGCGGGCAATAACGGTTGCGGGTTCAGTTGCAGGTGTTCGAGCAGGTCGCGCAAGGCTTGTTCAGCGTCCGGGTCGCGGGCATCAAGTTGGGCTTTGTAGGCATCCATCCAGCGATTGAGGCGCAGGCCCAGGCTTTGTTGTTGCTGGTAGCGCTGCGCTACACCGGCCGCCGCAGTCGACAGACCGCGCAGGTCGTCGGCATAGCTGTCGAGCAGCACTTGAGTGGCATCGCTCAGGCTGATGAAGGGCTGATCGACAGCCGCCTGCAGGCCCGCCTCAAGGGTCGGAAGTTCGACTGCGCGCAGCGCATCAAAGGCGTTTTCCTTGCCCACAATAATGGCTGGTGCCATGGCTGGCAGGCCCTGGGGGAAGTCTACTCGGGCTAACTCCTCAGCAACGCCGGCGGCTTCTTGGCAAGACAGCGCGGCGTTTAAAGGCTGTTCATCTTGAGCCAGGTTGATGTGCAGTTTGTTGGCATTACTGCCCATGCGATTCGGCGCTACGGCAATATTCTGGTTTGTGCCATTGGCAAAATTCACGCTGACCCAGCAGGTTTTGCGGGTGTCTTGGTTAATCGGGGCGGGCAGCGCGAATACATGGCCCCAGTTGCCGCGTGCTGGCGGGTAAAGAATCGCCGCCTTGCTGACCGGGTCATAGCCGCCCAACAGGGTAAATACCGCTACGCCAATGCGGCGTGGCGCCAGGTAGTTGCCGTCGGCGCTGTTGTACCAAATGTTAGTTGAGTTCGGCACGCGAGCCGCGAACACCTCCATGCGGCGTGTGCTGGCGTTCCAATTGCGATAGCCGGTGGGCGAGCTGGCGCTGACCATGGCCTTGTCCATCGCCGGCTGAATTTTATTTTTAGTGCTGTAGCCGGTGTAGTGGGTGTAACTCGACAGGCTACTGGCGTAATGCCCGCCCGACATGGCATCAGTGCCAAAACTGTAGGCATCGGCGTACACAGGCATGCCGCTCATGCCGGCGTTTTTGTCGCGGTTCCAGTGCAGGTTGGCGCGCATGCGTTTGCGGTAAGCGATATAGCCCCAGCCGCTGTCGTGGTGATGCCCGGCCCAAAAGTAATTAGTGCCTTGTTGGCCTGGGTAATGGCCAAGGCCATAGTGATGACCAATCTCATGGCTGAATTCGTTACCCACCGAGTCGATCAGCGTCAGCTGGCCATTGCCGCCACTCAGGCCATGGTTGTGTACACCGTTTATATAGCGCCCACGGGCATGGTGAATAACGGCCGACTGAGTCAGGTGGGGGTTTTCCTGGCTGACCATGCCGGCGCTGGTGACGCCAATATTGGCCAGGTTGATGCCCGTACTGAATGTCGATTTGGCGGTGTTTTCACGCATGTCGCCTTCGTACACGCCGCCGTTGGACGCGCTGCTGCCGTCGATATCGACATCGTAGATTTTCCCGCTGCCGATCATGACCCGTGGCAGGTACATGTCCTCGTACTGGCTGGCTACCAGGCGTGCAATGGGCAGTGTCTGGAAGTAGTCCGTGGCGGCGCGAGCGGGCTGAGTGAGAAACCAATGGCCGTTGCTGACGGGCGGCGGTGTAAGTAGGCCCAAGCGAATGGACTGCACCACTAATTCGCCGGGCGGGGCAAAGTCGATGGCGCTGTCATCAATCTGGCCGCTGCGGCCTTGGCCGTCATTCAGGCGCAGTGTGATGCCGGGTTGCACCCAGTTCCACGGCAATACCGCTGACCAAGCGCGGCGCGAATAGACCACGTCGGGGCGCGCATCGGCGCTGCTGCGATCGGCCCTGAACAACTCATCGGGGTGGCGCATCGCCAGTTTGCCCAGCGGCTCGCCGTCGAGCGCAACCTCAATCTCAAGTTGCTGCAGGGTGCCTAGGCTGGGGTCTGGCGTGACCAGCAGCAAGGCCTCACGTTCGCTGGTCAGGCGCGGCATATTGCGCGCTTCGTTGCCGCTGGGGTCTACCGAATGGCTTTGCACAAACTGCAGCATGGCCGGCAGGTTGCCGGTCAGGTCATTGCGGACCGGACGTGGCTGGCCGTTTTGATCCTGATCATAAAAGCCCAGCGCGTTGACCTCATCGATCACCGCAATCGTGGGCTCGGGGAACTCCGGTTTTGCCAAGGGCGGAGGAACCGGTACAGGGTCCGGCGTGAGCGGCTTGTCGGCCTCCGGAGGCGTCGGATCGGTGGGGGTATCCGGTTTATCTGTCGGCTCGTCCACGTCAGGTTGCGTTTGTTCCGGAGGTGTTTGCGGGGCATCTGCCGATGCGCCGCCGCCTCCGCCGCCTTTTTCTAGGCAGCCCCCCAATAAGCAAGCCAAACACAACACTGAGAGAACATTCACATAAGCAGGCATGGCCAAATCCGCAGCTAAAAATATGGCCGGCATACTGCCTATGTCGCCGGCAAACATACCTCTACTGGTTCACGTTCAGAAAGCTTGCGATAGTTTATTTAGATCGTTTTTAGGTCGCTGATAGCGTTACTTGTTAGTAAGTGTCATTTTTTGTCAGCGGCGTGCAGGGGGCGGGTTTAACGCCAGCACACCCGGCGAAACCGTCGCTTGCCGTGACAGGCGCCGAGGTTAACCAAGGCGCCTGTCACGCGGCGTTATTCGGCGATGATTACTGCGCGGCGCTTGGGCAATTGTTGCGGCAATGCCGCCAGGGCTTGCTCGGCCAGCGTGCGGTTGGGGTAGCGGCCGTAACGCACGGCGTAGTGACCGCTACCGCCTGTTTGCGGTTCGTGCAGGCGCAATGGCAAACCGGTATTGCGCTCCAGCAAGGCCTGCATAAAGTCAGGATTGCTGCCCTGTATCAGCTCAATGGTGTACTGCTCAGGGGCGCTTTTAGGCGGGCTCAGCGTTTCACCCCCGAGGCCATTACCCAGGGTGTTGGGGTCGACCGGTTTGGGTTTTTCAATCAGGGTTGCGCTGGGTACGGCGAAGCTTTTGGGGGCTTCTTGGCGCACGTCCACCGAAGGCTCGGCGCTGCCGGGGTTGAACAGCTGGTTAGCATGTTCGGGCAGGTTATTGTGGCCGCCGGCGTTGCCCAGCAGCCTGAGGTCGCGGTATTTGCCCAGGCTCAAGTTGGCCAGGCCCACACCGTCACGCGCCACGCTGGGGCGTAAAAACACCATCAAATTACGCTTTTGCCGCACATCGCGGGTTGAGCGAAACAACCGGCCAAGCCCGGGAATATCACCCAGCAGTGGCACCTTGCTTACGGTGCTGGTGACATCGTCCTGAATCAACCCCCCGAGGACGATGACCTGACCGTCATCGGCCAATACGGTGCTCTTGATTGAGCGTTTATTGGTGACCAGGTCCACAGCTTGGGCGTTCAGCCCCGAGCTTGGGGCGATGGAGGAGATTTCCTGCTCAATGACCAGGCGCAGCGTCGCACCTTCGTTGATATGCGGCGTGACCTTAAGCGTCACGCCGATATCTTTACGCTCGATTGTGGTGAACGGATTGCTGGAGCCCGCAGCATCGGTGGTGTAAGACCCGGTTTGAAAGGGCACGTTCTGCCCAACCAGGATCTCGGCAGCCTGATTGTCGAGGGTCAGCAGCGTTGGTGTGGACAACAAATTGGTCTTGCTGTTGGCCGACAGCGCCGTTACCAATGCGCCGAATTTGTCATTGCCCAGGCCCAGAATAGCGCCGCTGGGTAAGCCGGCAGCCAATGCGGCGTCCTCACCGCTGGCAATTGCACCGAGCAGGGTGCCGACGGACAGGCCCGTGTCATTGAAGTTGACCCCGCCCAAACCCGCCGTGCCGCTGCGCCCATCAATCGCCCATTGCACGCCGAGGGCATCGCTGATGTCGCCCGACATTTCCACAATCGCCGCCTCAACCAGCACCTGAGCACGCGGCACGTCGAGCTGGCGCACCAAGTCCTCGAACATGCTTACGGTATCGGCTTCAGCCATGATCACGATGGCGTTCAGGCTTTCGTCAGCGCGAATCATCAGTTTGAGTGGCGCAGCGCCGGGGCCCTCACTTTGCTGCAGGTTTTCGCCGAAGTCGCCCAAGGTGCTGGCCATTTCTTTGGCATCGCCATAGCGCAGGCGAATCACCCGGGTATTGGCTGAGCGCGAGCTGGGGGTGTCGAGGCTCTGGGCCAGTTTCAGCAGGCGTGCGCGGGCGTCGTGTGGGCCGAGCAGCAGCAGGCGTTTGGCGCGGGTGTCGGCAATCACCTGAGCGCCGCTGGTTTGGCTGTTTTTCAGCGAGCGGTTGATCACCTCGCTCATGTCGTGTACCCAGGCATGGCGCAGTTCGTAAACGCTGAAGTCGTCCTGATTGCTGCTGTCGAGCTGCGCAATGATGGTGCTGATGCGGCTGATATTGGCCGGTGTGTCGCTGATGATCAGTGAGTTAGAAGCGCTGACCGCTGCCAGGTGCCCATAGTTAGCCACCAGCGGGCGGATTAGCGGGATCAGATCATTGGCCGCGCCATGCTGCACTTGGATAACCCGGGTTTCCATAGTGCCCTGAGTGCCCGCCGCCGCACGGGCCTCGGTGCTGGGAATAACACTGAGTTGATTGCCGTCGGGCATCACCGCGTAGCCATGGGTGGTCATGACCGAAAGGAATAATTTGTACACCTCCGCCAGCGCCATGGGCTCTTGAGCGATGACCGTGACGTGGCCTTTGACCCGTGGATCAATCACAAACGTTTGATTGCTGATTGTGGAGATCTGTTCGATGAAGTCGCGGATGTCCGCATCCTTCATGTTGATCGTCCAGCTGTCCGCCGTCTGTGGTTCTGCGGCATGGGCCAGAGAAAGTGCAGTGCTGGCCAAAAAAGCAATAAGCGGCAGAGCCAGGCGCAGAACAGGTCTGCTGGAAAGTTTGATCATGGGGCGTGTTGTCTCTTTTGTCCGCGCGTGGGCGGTGCTTGCTCAGCCAAGATGGGGTGTTAAAAACGTCGGGTCGAGGGCCGGTATGTCATGTGTTTGAGTGCAGGGACTTAGTCTGCTGCCGGCGGGTCTAAGGGTTAATTGCGCGGATAATATCAGCTGTGGGCAACTTTCTAAGTTGGCTTCCGCGATCTGCGATGTAAATCGCATTTTGCAGTTTATTCTGCGCAAAGCGCGAGAATGCCGGCAAGATAGCCGCCCTTTTACGTACAGACAGCTCTGGTGTCCCCGCATGCGGTCCTCCGTTTTAACCGTTCAGCCGCCGCGCTTGCCGTTTGCTTTTGCCCGTCGTCAGGGGGTGTTTTTCGTTCAGCACGCGCAGCAGTGGCAGTTGTGCGTGCGTGAGGGCAGCGACCTGTGCGCGGTTCAAGAAGCGCAGCGCATCGCCGCTTCGGTGCTGGCGCTGCGGTGGTTACCGGCGGATGCTTTTGAGCAGGCCTTAAGCAAGGCCTACCAACACGATTCAGCCTCCATGCAATTGGCCGAAGAGCTGGGCGGAAGCCTGGATTTGGCCTCCCTGGCCGAGCAGATTCCAGAAACCGAGGACCTGCTGGAGCAAGCAGACAACGCGCCGATCATCCGGTTGATCAACGCCATCCTCGGTGAGGCGATTAAGGAAAACGCCTCGGATATTCACCTGGAAACCTTTGAAAAACGCCTGGTCGTGCGCTTTCGCGTGGATGGCATTCTACGTGAGGTGCTGGAGCCCAAGCGCGAGCTGGCGGCCTTGCTGGTGTCGCGGATCAAAGTCATGGCGCGCCTGGATATTGCCGAAAAGCGCATCCCCCAAGACGGGCGAATTTCCCTGAAGGTCGGCGGCCGTGAGGTGGATGTGCGGGTATCAACCCTGCCGTCGGCCAATGGCGAGCGGGTGGTGCTGCGCCTGCTCGATAAGCAAGCCGGCCGCCTGAATTTGCAGCACCTGGGCATGAGCGCGCGTGACCGTGATCTGATGGAAGCCACCGTGCGTAAACCACACGGCATTCTGCTGGTCACCGGGCCCACCGGCTCGGGTAAAACCACCACGCTGTACGCCAGCCTGGTCAGCCTGAATGACCGCACGCGCAACATTCTTACCGTCGAAGACCCGATCGAATACCACCTCGAAGGCATCGGCCAGACCCAGGTCAACACCAAAGTCGACATGACCTTCGCCCGCGGCCTGCGCGCCATCCTGCGCCAGGACCCGGACGTGGTGATGGTCGGCGAGATTCGCGACCAGGAAACTGCCGAAATCGCCGTACAGGCTTCCTTGACCGGTCACCTGGTACTTTCGACGCTGCACACCAACAGTGCCATCGGCGCGATTACCCGTCTGGTGGACATGGGCATTGAGCCGTTTCTGTTGTCATCATCCTTGCTCGGCGTGCTGGCCCAGCGCCTGGTGCGGGTGCTGTGTCCGCACTGCAAAGCGGCCTACCTAGCCGATGAAGCCGAGTGCACCTTGCTCGGCGTGCCGTTCACACCGCCACCAACCCTGTACCGCGCGCGCGGTTGTGTTGAGTGTCATCAGCAGGGCTATCGCGGCCGAACCGGCATTTATGAGGTGGTGGTGCTTGATGATCACTTGCGCACGTTGATCCACAACGCCGCCTCTGAGCAGGACATGACCCGCCACGCCCGCAGCCTCGGCCCGAGCATCCGTGAAGACGGACGGCGCAAGGTGCTGGACGGCGTGACCACGGTTGAGGAAGTGCTGCGCGTGACTCGAGAAGAATAATGGCCGCGTTCGAATACCTCGCCCTCGACGGTAAAGGCCGCCAGCAGAAAGGTGTGCTGGAAGCCGACAGTGCGCGTCAGGTACGGCAGATTCTGCGTGAGCGACAACTGGCGCCGCTGGACGTTAAAGCCACCCGCACGCGTGAATATGCCGGCGCCGGCTCACATTTTAGTTTTGCCCGCAGCATGTCGGCGCGTGATCTGGCGTTGATTACCCGGCAACTGGCGACGCTGGTGCAAGCCGCTTTGCCTATTGAAGAGTCGTTGCGCGCGGCGGCTGCGCAGGCCAGCTCGCCGCGCATCCAGAGCATGTTGCTGGCGGTGCGTGCGCGGGTGCTGGAAGGCCATGACTTGGCCAGCAGCCTGAAAGAATTCCCTTCGGCTTTCCCAGAGTTGTACCGCGCCACCGTAGCGGCCGGGGAGCATGCCGGCCACCTTGGACCGGTATTGGAGCAGCTGGCTGACTACACCGAGCAACGTCAGCAGTCGCGGCAGAAAATCCAGCTGGCACTGCTGTATCCGGTGATTCTGATGTGCACCTCATTACTCATCGTCGGGTTTCTGCTCGGTTATGTGGTGCCGGATGTTGTGCGCGTGTTTATTGACTCGGGCCAGCAACTGCCGGCGCTAACCCGCGGTCTGATTGCGTTGAGTGACTGCGTTAAAGGCTGGGGCTGGCTGGCGGTACTGGTCGTCATGTTGGCCGTGTTCACCCTGCGCTGGGCGTTGCGTGATGATGCAGTCAAGGTGCGCTGGCATGGCTTCTTGCTGCGCATTGCGCTGGTGGGGCGCTTGATTCGCGCCACCGACTGCGCGCGGTTTGCCTCGACTTTGGCGATTCTGACGCGCAGCGGTGTGCCGTTGGTGGAAGCGCTCGGCATCGCCGCGCAGGTGATCGCCAACCGGGTGATCCGCGCCGAGGTGGTGATTGCCGCGCAGCGGGTACGTGAAGGCGGCAGCCTGACCCGCGCGCTTGAGGCCAGCGGCCAGTTCCCGCCGATGATGCTGCACATGATTGCCAGCGGTGAGCGCTCGGGCGAGCTGGACCAGATGCTGGCGCGCACGGCACGCAATCAGGAAAACGATTTGAGCGCTCAGGTGGCGCTGCTGGTGGGGCTGTTTGAGCCTTTTATGTTGGTGTTTATGGGGGCGGTGGTGCTGGTGATCGTACTGGCCATTCTGCTGCCGATTTTGTCGCTCAATCAGTTGGTGGGGTAACCACGTGGATAACAGACCGTTGCAACCTATGGGCGACGCCGTCTTGGCGGTTACTCACCTCCGCCCGACGGCGCAGGTGGCCGGGCAACGCTCTGCCATGCGCCAAGCAGGGTTCACCTTGATTGAAATCATGGTGGTGGTGGTGATCCTCGGCATCCTTGCCGCGCTGGTGGTGCCGCAAATCATGAGCCGGCCTGACCAGGCCAAGGTCACCGTAGCCAGGGGGGATATCAAGGCTGTGGCGGCCGCGCTGGATATGTACAAGCTCGATAACCATGGCTACCCCAGCACCCAGCAAGGCTTGGAGGCGCTGGTGAAAAAGCCCCCCGGCAACCCGCAGCCAAAAAACTGGAACCGCGATGGCTACCTCAAGCGTATGCCGGTCGATCCGTGGGGCAACGTCTACCAATACCTGGCGCCCGGCACTAAAGGGGCTTTCGACCTGTACTCGCTGGGCGCAGATGGCAAGGAAGGCGGCAGCGACCACGATGCCGACATCGGTAACTGGGACCTCTGATCAGTCATGCGTCCGTCAGCGAACCCGGCCCATGGCTTCACCCTGATAGAGCTGCTGGTGGTGCTGGTGATTCTGGGCAGCCTGCTCGGCCTGGCTGTCTTCAGCCTGGGCATTGCCGGGCCTGAACGTGAGCTGCGCAACGAAGCCGAGCGGCTGGCCGGTTTAATTGGCGTGTTGGCCGAGGAGGCCGTTCTGGATAATCAGGAATACGGCCTGCTGCTGAGCCGCGATGCCTATCAGGTGCTGCGCTATGACGCGCTCACGCAAAGTTGGCTGGCCCTGGCCGAGCAGCCCCATCGGTTACCGGGCTGGGCCGAGTTGAGTCTTGAGCTGGACGGCGCGGCGCTGGCCCTGCCGCTGCCTGCAGGGCAGACGCCTGGTGAGGAGGCGTTGACGCCGCAATTGTTGCTGCTGTCGAGTGGTGAGATCAGCCCGTTTCGCCTGCGGTTGGCCGAGCGCCGTGCCGATGGCTTGCGTTTGCGCCTGGTCAGCGATGGTTTCCAGTTGCCTGCGGTCGAAAGCGAGCAGCCTGCGGTGCATGCGCCATGAGGCGTGCTGGCGGTTTTACCTTGCTTGAGGTGTTGGTTGCCCTGGCGATTTTTGCGCTGGTGGCGGCCAGTGTGCTGACGGCCACTGCGCGCAGTCTGCAAATCGCTGCGCGGCTAGAAGATAAAACCCTGGCGATGTGGGTTGCTGATAATCGGTTGACCGAGCTGCAGCTGGAAAAGCAGCCCGTCGCCACTGGTGATGAGCAAGGCGAAGTGATGTTGGCCGGGCGTCGCTGGCAATGGCAAAGCGAGGTGAAAACCACCAGCGAAGCGGATATGCGCCGGGTCACCCTCTGGGTCGCGCCTGTGGATCTGTCGGGTGCCACCGGGGGTGTACGCGAGCGTGCGGTGGTCAGCCTCAACGGATTTATTGGGGGGATGCAATGAAGTGGCAGCGCGGCTTCACGCTGCTCGAACTGCTGATTGCCATCGCCATCTTTGCCCTGCTTGGGCTGGGCACCTACCGCATGCTCGACAGCGTGCTGCGTACCGACCAAGTCACCCGCGCGCATGAGCTGCAGTTGCGTGAGCTGGTGCGCGCCATGGCCGCATTTGAACGCGATGTGCTGCAGGTGCAAGCCCGGCCGGTGCGTGACGCCTGGGGCGAGCCGCGCGCCGCGTTGCTGAGTGACGATGGCGACAACGCCGCCATCGAGCTAACCCGCAGCGGCTGGCGCAACCCGTTGGCGCAACCTCGGGCCGACTTACAGCGGGTGCGCTGGCAGCTCAGTGGTGAGCAATGGCAGCGCCACTACTGGTCGGTGCTTGACCAGGCTCAAGACAGCCAGCCGCAGATCCAGCAGGCGCTAAATGGCGTGACAGCGTTGCAGTTTCGTTACCTGGATCAGCAAGGCGCTTGGCACGCGAGCTGGCCCCCGCTGGATCAAAGCCCACAGGCCGCACTTAAACTGCTGCCGCAGGCCATCGAACTCGTGCTGCAGCACCGCCGCTATGGTGAGGTGCGGCGCGTGTTGCGCCTGCCCGAAGGCTTACCTGAACAACCCGTAGTGCAGTCGGAGCGGCAACCATGAACCGGCAGCGTGGTATGGCGCTGATCACCGTGCTCTTGGTCGTGGCGGTGGTAACGGTGATCAGCGCCGGCATTATCGCCCGGCAGCAGTTGTCGATCCGCAGCAGTGTCAACCAGCTGCATGTGCGTCAGGCCTGGCATTACGCGCTGGGGGGCGAAACCTTGGCCAAGGCGCTTTTGCAGCGTGATTGGCGCCAGGGTGACCCGCAAGCGCCAGTCGACCACTTGGCTGAAACCTGGGCTAAGCCGCGAGCGCCGTTTGCCCTGGAGGAGGGGGGCGCGCTGCAGGTGCAGATCGTTGACCTCAGCGGCCGTTTCAACCTCAACAGCCTGTTGCAGCAAGGGCAGCCCGATGAGGCTGCCGTGACTCAATTTCGTCGTTTATTGCTGGCTTTACAGCTCAACGCAGCCTACGCCGAGCGCTTGCTTGACTGGCTGGATGGCGATGATCAAGCCACCGGCGGCTATGGCGCGGAAGACAACCAATACGGGCTGGCGCAACCGCCATACCGCGCGGCAAACCGTGAGCTGAGTGACGTTTCCGAGCTGCGCCTGCTGCTGGACATGACCGCAACGGATTATCAGCGCCTGCTGCCCTACGTCAGCGTTTTGCCGGCAGCGGCCCCCCTTAACGTCAACACTGCCAGTGCGCAGGTGCTTGCTAGCTTGGCTGATGGCCTGACAGTGGCGCGTGCCCAGCAGCTGGTCAGCACTCGCGGCAGCGAAGGTTACCGTGACGTGCCACGTTTTATGGCGCAGCTCACCGGTTTGCAGGTGCAAGGCCAGAACTTGGCCGTTGCCAGTGAGTATTTTCAGGTGCTCAGCGAGGTCACAGTCGGCGAGCGCCGCCAGGTTTTGCGCAGTTTTTTGCAGCGTGCCAGCGATGGCCAGGTGTATGTCCTGGCGCGTGATTTGGGGCAGAGCGGTTTACCGCCGGTGCCCGTTGAGGAAGCCCAACCATGAGTCAAGCCTATGTGTTTCTGCCGCCCGCTGCTTGTGCCGGGGCGCAGGCGGAGCTGCCCGTGCAATGGGTGGCCGACGGGGTGAGCAAAACCCTGACATTCACTGAAGCACAAACCCAGTTAAGCGGCAGCTGGACCCTGGTCCTGCCGGTTGAGGCCGTAACGTCCTGCGCGGTCAAGCTGCCCACGCGCAAAGCGCGTTGGTTGCGTCAGGCGCTGCCCTTTGCCGTGGAGGAACAGCTGGCTGAGGAGGTCGAATTACTGCACCTGGCGTTGGGCGAGCAATTGGCTGATGGTCGGCATCGAGTGTTTGCCATGCGCCGCAGTTGGTTAGCCGGTTGGCTGGCGTTGTGCCCGGCTGCGCCCCAGGCGATTGCCGTGGATGCTGATCTGTTGCCAGGGCCTGGCACTGCACTTCTGCCGCTGCACGGCCGCTGGCTGCTGGGCGGCGAGAATGTCACGCGAATGGCGCTGCAGGCGCCGGACTGGCCGCAGCTGAGCCCTCTCTGCGCGCAACCGCAGCTTGCCTGGTGTGATGCCCAGCACCCGGCACTGCAGCCGGTGGATGAATGCATGTTGGTGGCCGAGCCCTGTGTGTGGCTGAGCCAGCAGCCGTTGCGCAACAACCTGGCGCAGGGTGAGTTCGCCGTGCACAGCAAGGGGGGGCGATGGCGGCGCTGGCGTCCAGTGCTAGGCCTGGTGGGCCTATGGCTGGTGCTGCAGTGGGGCTTTAATTTCGCACAGGGCTGGTACCTGCAGCGTCAAGCCGATGATTACGCGGCGGCCAATGTCGCTCTCTATAAGGCGCTGTTTCCGCAGGACAGCAAATTGGTCAACCTGCGTGCGCAGTTTGATCAGCATCTGCAAGCCGGCGCGAGCAGTGGGCAAAATCGTTTGCTTGGCCTTCTGGCACAGGTCAGCGGCGCGCTGGCAGCTGAGGGCGGCCAGGTGCAAATCAGCCAGGTGGATTACAGCGCTGCGCGCGGCGATCTGGCCATGCACGTACAGGCTGCCGGCTTTGCCGAGTTGGAGCGTTTGCGTGAACGCCTGCAGGAAAGCGGCTTGGCAGTGCAGTTGGGGTCGGCCAGCCGCGAAGGGGCGGGTGTCAGTGCGCGCGTGGTGATCGGAGGATGAGCATGCTAAACCACGGTAAAGGCTTTACCGCCCAGTTGGATAATTCACAACTGCTGCGGCGTTGGCGAACCCTGGCGCGGCGTGAGCAGTTCGCGCTCGGCAGCCTTGGGGCGTTTCTATTGGTGGTGCTGCTTTACCTCATGCTTTGGCAGCCGACGCAAACGCGCTTAATCGCCGCGCGCCATGCATTTGAGGCGCAGCGTGAGTTAAACGCTTATTTACATCGCCAGGCGCCGGCAGCACGCAATTTGCTCAGTACACCTTCGCAGGTTATTGATCCTGTTCGGTTGCAGGGCATGGTTACGGCCACGGCTGCGACTCAGGGCTTAACCATCGAGCGTTTGGACAATGCGGGTGACGGTGCCCTGCAACTCAACTTGCAACCCGCGCCCTTTACCCAGTTGCTCCGTTGGTTCACGGTGCTGCAGGAGCAGGGCGTACAGATCGTTGAAGCTGGGTTGGATCGCGCTGAAGACAACAAGGTGGCCGCTCGGCTAAGCCTGCGTGTGGGGCAGTAGCGACCGGGCTAGCTGCATATTGGTGCAGGGCCTGTGTACCTATGCCAAAGGCGGTCAGCATTTTTTGCACTTTTTTAGAAAAACTTGAGGCGGGGTATTGACTTAGGTGCGGCCCTTGCGTAAATTTCGCGCCTCACAAGCAGCGGGTGATTAGCTCAGCTGGGAGAGCAGCTGCCTTACAAGCAGCGGGTCGGCGGTTCGATCCCGTCATCACCCACCACTCTTGTGAAACCGGACGAAAGTCCACCGACGCGCAGCGGTAGTTCAGTCGGTTAGAATACCGGCCTGTCACGCCGGGGGTCGCGGGTTCGAGTCCCGTCCGCTGCGCCACATTTTCCAACCTGAGTCGCTTCAGGTTGAGATGAAAAGCCCTAAAAAGCAGCTCATCAGATGAAGCAAGAGTTGTACGGACGAAAGTCCACCGACATGCAGCGGTAGTTCAGTCGGTTAGAATACCGGCCTGTCACGCCGGGGGTCGCGGGTTCGAGTCCCGTCCGCTGCGCCATATAGGAAGCCCGCTGATAGCGATATCAGCGGGTTTTTTATTGCCTGTCATCCATGGTGGCCACCCTTCGGGCCGTCGCTGCGCGACGTTACAAATGGCTCCCAGCCATTTTTTATGGCCTGTAATTTCCCGTGATTGGCCTGAATCTGCTTGTGCGACACTCTGTCATCTTGCCTTCATCGATCTCCTCTAGCCTGATTGGCATGCTCTTTGTAAAGGCAATGAGCAGTCACTGACCTATCGAGTGGGGGAACAAACAATGGATGACTATCAAGAAGAGCTGCTGGAAGCCCGCGCCACCGAACAGGATGTGCCGGAGCGTGATGAAGACGCGACCGAGCTCTGATCTGTTTTAAGGCTGTCACAGCGCCCGCCGTTGTTCGCGGCGATAATCCCCTGGGGTTTGCTGCTTCCAGCGTTTAAATGCGCGTTGGAAGGCTTCGGCTGAAGCAAAGCCCAGCAGGTAGGCGATTTCCCCGAATGCCAATTCGGTGTCGCGAATGTAAGCCATGGCCAGGTCGCGGCGAGTGTCGTTGAGGATGCTGCGAAACTGCGTGCCTTCCTCGGCCAGCTTGCGCCGCAGGGTCCAGGTTGGCAGCTGGAGGCGCGCCGCCACTTCGGCCAGATCTGGCTCGCGGCCATGCAGTAGCGGGCCGAGCAACTGCGTAATGCGTTCGCGCAGGTTGCGTGTGCGGGTCAGTTGCTGCAGTTCTTGTTCACAAATTTCCAGCAAATGTCGCCAAGTGCTCGGGCAATGTTCGGGGTTACGCAGGTTTAGGCTCTGTTGATTCAACCGCAGCTGGTTATGCGCGCAGGCAAACTCCACCGGGCCGGCAAACAACTCGCCGTACTGCGCCGCGTACTCGGGTGCGGGGAATTCGATCTGTACTTTTTCTACAGGCAACCGTTGCTGCGCCAGTGCCCCCAGATGCTGTGCCCAACTTGCCAGTACCGAGTCGACAACAAAGCGGTTGTAGGCGTTATAGGGGCTGATTGAGTAGAAGCGCAGCCAGGCCCCGCGTGCGTCTTCGTGCAGGCTGGACTGGCCGCGGTAGTTGGCGGCATATAAGGGCTCAAAGCGGGTCAGTGCGCGCGCGGCTTCGCGCACTGTTGGTGCTTGCATCGCCGTAACACCCGCCAGGCCCAGTTGGCTCAGGCGGCTGGTCTTACCCATGAGCAGCCCGAGTGCTGGCTGCGAACATTGCTCAATTGCGGCATGGCCTAAGCGCATATAGCGCGGGATCGACAGCCGTGCGCGTGGCTCGGCCAGGCGCGCCGCATCCAGGCCGTAGCTATCGAGCAGCGGTTGTGGGTCTTGGCTGCAGCAGCGCATGGCGTCCGCCAAGCTGCCGACAAAACCGACCGACAGATCGCCGAGTTTGACCCGCGTATTTTTTATCATCACGACGTAATCCGGTTTGCGCTCAGTTTTTGCTGGTGCAGAGCTTTGACAGAGGTCGTCAGGGTAGGTAGACACTCAGCGTTTGCCAAGCCTTGCTGCACTTTATGATCAGTAGGTTGTTACTTTAAGTCATTGAGGCGTTGGGCTTGGCTGATTATCGTCTAGACCATATCGACCGCGACCCATTAAGAGGTTGCGGCATCCGTGTAATGCCTTTGTTCGATGTGGAGATTTTCATGACTGCTCACTACCCGCACTTGCTGGCCCCGCTTGATTTGGGCTTCACCACGCTTAAGAACCGCACCCTGATGGGGTCGATGCACACCGGGCTGGAAGAAAAGCCAGGTGGTTTTGAGCGCATGGCGGCCTATTTCGCTGAGCGTGCTCGTGGTGGTGTTGGCTTGATGGTCACCGGCGGCATTGGCCCGAACGAAGAGGGCGGTGTGTACTCCGGTGCAGCCAAGCTGAGTACTCCTGAAGAAGCGGAAAAGCACAAGATCGTTACCCGTGCAGTGCATGAGGCGGACGGCAAGATCTGCATGCAGATCCTCCACGCTGGCCGCTACGCCTACAGCCCGAAATCGGTGGCGCCGAGCGCGATTCAGGCACCAATTAACCCGTTCAAGCCCAAAGAGCTGGACGAGGAAGGCATCGAGAAGCAGATCCAGGACTTTATCAACTGCTCCGTGTTGGCTCAGCAAGCTGAATACGACGGCGTGGAGATCATGGGCTCGGAAGGTTATTTCATTAACCAGTTCCTTGCCGCGCATACCAACCACCGCACCGACCGTTGGGGCGGCTGTTACGAAAACCGCATGCGCTTGCCGGTGGAAATCGTGAGCCGTGTGCGTGAGGCCGTTGGCCCGAACTTCATCATCATCTATCGCCTGTCGATGCTTGATCTGGTTGAGGGTGGCAGCACCTGGGATGAAATCGTGCTGCTGGCCAAGGCCATTGAGAAGGCGGGCGCAACCCTGATCAACACCGGTATCGGCTGGCACGAAGCGCGTATCCCGACCATTGCCACCAAGGTGCCGCGGGCAGCGTTCACTAAAGTTACCGCCAAATTGCGTGGCGAAGTCGGCATTCCGCTGATCACTACCAACCGCATCAATACCCCGGAAATCGCCGAGCAGGTACTGGCCGAAGGCGACGCCGACATGGTGTCGATGGCGCGGCCGTTCCTGGCTGATCCGGAGTTCGTTAACAAGGCCGCAGAAGGCCGCAGTGATGAAATCAACACCTGCATCGGCTGTAACCAGGCCTGTTTGGATCACACCTTCGGCGGCAAGCTGACCAGCTGCCTGGTCAACCCGCGTGCCTGCCACGAGACCGAGCTGAACTACATCCCGACTACCACGGTGAAGACGATTGCGGTCGTGGGCGCGGGACCCGCTGGGCTGTCTGCGGCCACGGTTGCGGCGGAGCGTGGCCACAGCGTGACCTTGTTCGATTCGGGCAGCGAGATTGGCGGCCAGTTCAACGTGGCCAAGCGTGTGCCGGGCAAAGAAGAGTTCTTTGAAACCCTGCGTTACTTCAAGCGCAAGCTGGAAACCACAGGTGTCGATCTGCGTCTGAATACCCGCGTATCAGCTGACGATCTGGTCAAGGGTGGCTACGACGAAATTATTCTGGCCACCGGCATCGCACCGCGCACCCCGGCTATTCCGGGTATCGAGCATGCCAAGGTGATCAGCTACCTGGACGCCATCCTGCAGCGTAAACCGGTCGGCCAGAAGGTTGCGGTGATCGGGGCTGGTGGTATTGGTTTTGACGTCTCCGAGTTCATTACCCATCAGGGCGAGGCGACCAGCCTCAATCGCGATGCATTCTGGAAAGAGTGGGGGATCGATGCTTCGCTTGAGGCCCGTGGCGGTGTGGCAGGTATTCAGGCGCATCCGCACCCGGCCGCGCGTGAAGTGTTTCTGCTACAGCGCAAAAAATCTAAAGTCGGCGACGGCCTGGGCAAAACCACCGGCTGGATTCACCGTACCGGTTTGAAGAACAAGAATGTGCAGATGCTCAACGCGGTCGAATACCTCAAGGTTGACGATGCTGGTTTGCACATCCGCATCGGTGAGGGCGAGCCACAGCTGCTGCCGGTCGATACCATCATTGTGTGTGCTGGGCAGGACCCGTTGCGCGAGCTGCAGGATGATCTGGTTGCGGCTGGGCAACATGTGCATTTGATTGGCGGCGCCGATGTAGCCAGTGAGCTGGATGCGAAACGTGCGATCAATCAGGGCTCGCGCCTCGCTGCCGAACTCTGACAAGCAACGCCCCGCCTAGTGCGGGGCGTTTTGCATGTGGTCTAAAACAATAAGGAGACGCCCATGTCCAGCCATTCATTACTCAACCCTGCAGCGGCCGCCACACTCGCGCAGTGGCATGCTTTGATGCAGAAAAACGACCTCGGCCAGCTGCCAGAACTGCTGCACCTGCAGGCCATATTCCGTTCGCCCATGGCTTTCAAGCCTTACGTGGGGGCGCCTGTGGTGTCGCTGATTCTCAACACCGTGAGTCAGGTGTTTGCCGACTTTACTTACCACCGTGAGTTGGCCAGTGCCGATGGCCTCAGTGTGGTGCTGGAATTCAGCGCCAAGGTGGCCGAACGCGAGCTAAAGGGCATCGACATGATTCGCTTTGATGAGGCCGGCAAGATTGTTGAGTTCGAAGTGATGATTCGCCCCATGAGCGGCTTGCAAGCCCTGGGCGATGAAATGGGGCGGCGACTGGCGCCTTTGTTGGCAGCGGCGAAAGGCTGAGCGCCTGCTCCAGCTCTTTTACCCGTGGGCTCGGTCGCTGTAAAACAAGCGGCGGGGCGTTGAGCTGATGCCGTAGGTTGCACCAAACCCATCACAGTTTTGCTCTGTCTGTCAGCATTAATCACGCGCTGGCCGGACGACTGCCAACCCAGTCACATTGCTGGGGTTGTCTTTTCCCCTAGACTTGCCCGCACACAGGTAGGGCGTCTGACAGCTAGGCCTTGCTTAACCCGCCAGAATGTTGGCAGTCTTGCCCTGTGCGCCAGTTTTGCGCACCCTAGCGCGATACGCCACACGCCGGGCGCAACGCCCGTTTCGGCCTAGAGGACAACCCATGAGCATGCAGAACAAGCCGAAAATGGTTGAGGCCGTACTGTTCTTCAGTGAGCGCGGCGGCATCTGTAAGCAGATGTTTTTCCCCGAGTTCGAGGCCCTGCTCGATGGCGTGGTGAATATGCCAGAGTTCGCCGACCAACAAATGCGTGTGGCTTACGTATCCATCAACCCGCGTTTGCTGATCAAGGCACTGGTGTTTTTCTACTTGGACTTCGACGAAAAGGGTGCGCCGGACTCCGGTTGGAATATCCCTTTGCAGGCATTGGCCGAGCGTGCCGGGCGCGGGCCTGACCTCGGCGCTGGGCCGATTCGCCTGGCCTGCCGCAGCCAGTGTCCGGTGTCTTGGCACCAGATGCACCTGTGGGACCCCAGTTTGGCGCCGGGTAATAACGACTTAGCCCTGCTACGTGATGTGATCAAACGCAATAGCCTTGGCTTACTGGTTGAAGATGAACACAGCCAGGCGGTTGCACCCGAGCGGCTGCAAATGGCCTCTGAGGATAAGTGGTACGCGGCCGATTCCGCCCAAGAAGACAGCGCCAAGGCCAGCCACAAAGATGATCAGGCGCAGCGCCTGAAGGCCGCGCAGCTGATTAAACAACAGCGTTTACGCATCAGCAGCCTGACCCAGCAACACGAGGAAGAGCTGGCCAAGTTCAAGCTGGCCAGCGAGGAGCAGAGCAAGAATCTGCAGGCGCAACTTCACGGCTTGCACCAGGCGCTGCGCCAGCAACAAGAACATAACGCGGTACTGAAGGCGCAATTGGCGGCGCAGGCGGCGAGTTTCCAAACGGCTCGTGAGGAGATGACCGAGCAACTGCGTGCACTGGAGCACGATGGTCGCAGCGAGAGCGACAGCCTGCGTGCGCAATTTGAAGGTGAAATGCAGGCCAAAATTGCCTCGGCAGTGGCCGATTACAAAGAGCAGATAGCCATTCGCGACGTTGAACTGGCCTATCGCAGTGAGCAAGACACCCACTCGCTGCAGGAAATTAATCGTCTCAAGCGTGCTTACACTGACTTGGCCAGCCAAGGGGGGGATCAGATTCTTGAGCGCCTGGCCAAGCTCGGTGTGGTTTTTGTGGTGTATCACCCCGGAGCCGGCCATCTGACCATTGCGCTGCAGGACATTGCGGCCTACCAGGACAATCCGCTGGCCTTTGCCGCCGCCAAATGCTTTGTCAGTGAAGAGCAGTACCGCCAGTGGTTAGCGCATTATCAGCAGCCGAGTTGCGAGGCCCTGCTGCCCAGTGGCGAGCGTTGTGCCATTCCAATTGACCGGGTTGATACGCCCAGCCGTTTCACCCTGGCGGAATCCAATTGTTGCGCCCGGCACAAAGCCAGTAGCCGCTTGCGGACTGTCAGTTAACCTTGTCTGTTGTCCTGCCTGACTGGTCGCCGCGCGCGCCCTTGCAACCCCTGCGGCTGGCCTGGTCGGTTGCGGCCGGTGTCGAACTGGCGGTGCTGCGCCTGGACCTGATTGATCCGCTGATCAGCGGCAATAAGTGGTTCAAACTTTCCCATCATCTGCGTGCAGCGCAAGCCAGTGGCGCATCCGGTGTCATCAGCCTGGGCGGTGCGCACTCCAATCACCTGCATGCCCTGGCCGCTGCCGGTAAACGCTTCAATTTCCCGACCGTCGGGCTTTTGCGTGGTCATCCACAGCAGACGCCGACTGTGGCGGATCTGCAAGCCTTTGACATGCAGCTGCATTGGCTGGGGTATGCCGGCTACCGCGCGCGGCATGCGGCCGACTTTTGGTTGCCTTGGCAGGCGCACTATCCCGGGTTTTATCCGTTGCCTGAAGGTGGCGGCGGGCTGCCCGGTGCTTTGGGCTGCATGGGGTTGGTGCAGCAGGTTCGAGAGCAGTTGCCAGGCTTGGGTTGGCGCGATTACGACGGCTGGTGGGTGGCGGCGGGCACGGGCACCACTGTGGCCGGCCTGCTGTTGGGCGAAGCCGCGGCGCATCCGGTGCACGCGGCGCTGGCCGTACCGGCTGACCATGGTGTTGAGCAACAGCTGCAGGCGATTATGCAAGCGGCCGGTGTGCCAGTCGGGCGTTATCAGTTGCATGAGGCCAGCCGTGGCGGATTTGCCAAAGTGGATGCCGACTTACTCAACTTTATGCACGCTGCAGAGGCCGAAAGCGGCGTGCTGCTGGAGCCGGTCTATACCGCCAAGGCCTTAATGGCGTTGCGCCAGCAGGTGGCGGCCGGTTACTTTGCTCGCGGCAGCCGTTTGGTGTTCGTCCACACGGGCGGCTTGCAAGGCCGTGCGGCGGCGTTGTTGCAGCCGTCGTGGATCTAACGTGGCTACACTGAACTCCACCCGCGGAGCCTTGATATTCCATGAGCGAACCCCTTAACCCCGAGCAGTTACGCAGCCTGACGCCACTCAACGTGCTGTCTGACCAGCAGTGGCGCGAGCTGCGCGGGCAATTGGTGCCGCAGCCGTTGCTGGCAGGGCAGCTGCTGTTTCGTTCGGGGGATCAGGCACGCCTGACCTATTACCTACTGGCGGGCGAATTACTGCTGCAATCGGCCGATGGGCAGGCGCAGCGCTTACAGGCAGGCAGCGAGGCCAGTTGCCATCCGCTATCGCCAAGCCTGCCGCGTTTGCATGAAGCCCGCGCGCTGACCGATGCCAGTGTGCTGGCGCTGGATACCGCCACCCTCAACCGTTTGCTCACCTGGCGCTTGGCTTATCAGGACCTGTTGCTGGAGTTGGGGCAGGGTGATGAAGAGGTTGAGTGGCTGGAGCGTTTGCTGGAAAACCCGCTGTTTGCCAAGGTGCCACCTTCTAACGTGCGCGCCATGCTCGAGCGTTTGCAGCGTGTTGAATTGGCCGCTGGCAGTACCGTGCTGCAGGAAGGCGATATGGGCGACTGCTGCTACTTTCTGAAAAATGGCCGGGCTGAAGTGATTCGCGGTGCCGGCAGCGCCCAGCAAGTGTTGGCCGAGCTCGACATTGGTGCGTGTTTTGGTGAAGAAGCGTTGCTGGCGGACAGCCCACGCAATGCCACTGTCACCATGCTGGATGGTGGGGTTGTATTGCGCCTGGATCGTCAGGATTTCTTTGCCTTGCTCAAAGCGCCGGTAGTCAATGAAGTGTCGCTGGGTGAGGCGTCGAGATTGCTGGCCGCTGGCGCGCAGTGGCTGGATGTGCGCCTGCAGGAAGAATACGAACGCGCCCATGCACTGCAATCGCTGAACATGCCGCTGCAGCTGTTGCGCCTTAAAGCTCGTCTGCTGGATAAAGCGCGCACTTACCTGTGTTACTGCGACAGCGGCAAACGCAGTACCAGTGCGGTGTTTCTGCTTACGCAGCTTGGCTACAGTGCTTACGCCTTGCGTGAGGGCGTGGATGCCTTGCCGGCGATCCAGCGTGATGCATTGTTGTGTGAGAGTGGTTCGGGGTATTTGGCCCGTTCGGGTGGCCGGACCGAGCGCAGCCAGTAAGCATTCCTGCCTAGCTATCCGGCTGTGCAGGCCAGCGATCATTAACCAAAAATACCCGCTCGGCTTCTAGCCAGTCTTTCTCTGGGCCTTCAATCAGGCGTACGAGCAGTTGCGCGTTGGCATCACTCGGCAGGGTGTTGAGCCACTGGCTGAGCTGTTCGCGGGTGAGCACGTGCTGCTCTTCAATACGCGCAGGCGCCAGCCACGCGTGGCGTTGCAAGGGCTGCCAATGGCCTGGGTTTTGGCTGGCAAAGTGTGCCCAGTCAGCGCGATGCAGCCAGCGGCCACGCAAATGCGCTGGGTTGCTGCCTTGCGGTGCGCTATAGGTGTGCTGCCAGGGGGCGAACAAATAGCCCGCGAGCCACAACGCTGCCTGAGGGCGGTGAATATCCAGTTCAGCCAGCCTGTGTTGGGCGTGCACATTGGCCGACAGCGGCAGTTGGTGCTGGCCCAGGTGTGCCAGTTTGATATCCAGCCGATCACGGCTGCCTGGGCCGAGCCAGTGCGTGAGGTCGGCGCCGCTGCAGCGCGGCTGGCCCAGGTACAGCTTGATGGCCAGCTCCAGATGATGCACGCCTTCCTCATCACGCAGCAGCATATCCAGCTCACCCAAGGTATGGCCCTGCTCGCGGATGGGCAGGTTGGCGGCTAACACCTCGATACCGGGCGCGGCATGCAGCGCAAATTGCCAGAGCCGCTCGTAATAAAGGCCCAGTCGGCGCACCGAGCGTTGGCTGAGCCACTGCTGCAGCTCGTGGCTGTTGGCATCCAAGCCCATTAACCAGTCAGCCAGTTTTTCGGGTTGCTGGCTCCAGTTGCAGGCTTTGAGTGGATGACGTTGTGGCCACGGCGACTGCGCCAGCAGCGGTGGTGAAAGCAGCGTCCAGGCGAGGTCTCGCACAGCGGGTTGGCGCAGGTGCGAGGGCAGCTCGGTGAGTGAGTGGAAGGGCATCATGGTGCGAGCATAGCGCAGTGCCGGTTCGCGGTTTGCCGCGTCCATAGGCTTTCACCCATAATCCGAACCACTAGATACAGAGCCTTGTGGGAGCAACATGGAGCAATTTCGTAATATCGGCATCATCGGTCGACTGGGCAGTACCCAAGTTCTCGACACCATTCGCCGGCTGAAGAAGTTTCTGCTTGCTCGACACTTGCATGTGATTCTTGAGGACACCATCGCCGAAGTGTTACCGGGCCATGGCCTGCAAACCTCGTCACGGAAAATTCTCGGCGAGGTGTGTGACCTGGTGATTGTGGTCGGCGGTGATGGCAGCATGCTCGGCGCGGCACGCGCTTTGGCGCGGCATAAGGTGCCGGTGTTGGGCGTTAACCGCGGCAGCTTGGGGTTTCTGACCGATATTCGCCCCGACGAACTGGAAATGAAGGTCGCTCAGGTGCTCGAAGGGCATTACCTGACCGAAAACCGCTTTCTGCTGGAAGCAGAGGTGCGTCGTCATGGCGAGGCCATCGGTCAGGGCGATGCGCTCAATGACGTGGTGCTGCACCCTGGTAAATCGACACGGATGATCGAGTTTGAGCTGTACATCGACGGTCAGTTTGTTTGCAGCCAAAAGGCAGACGGCTTGATTGTCGCGACGCCGACCGGCTCCACCGCGTATGCCCTGTCTGCCGGCGGGCCGATCATGCACCCCAAGTTGGACGCCATCGTTATTGTGCCGATGTACCCGCACACCTTGTCCAGCCGGCCGATTGTGGTGGATGGCAAGAGCGAGCTGAAAATCGTTGTGTCTAAGGATCTGCAGCTGTATCCGCAGGTGTCTTGCGACGGGCAGAATCATTTCACCTGTGCGCCGGGCGACACCATCACCGTGGCCAAACGGCCACAAAAGCTGCGCTTGATTCACCCCCTTGATCACAATTTCTATGAGGTCTGCCGCAACAAGTTGGGTTGGGGTAGCCGGCTCGGCGGGGGTGACTAATGCACCTCGACCCCGCGCGCGGCTATGACCTGATTGGCGACATTCACGGCTGTGCGAAAACCCTGGAGCATTTACTCAGCACCCTCGGCTATCGCCGGCAGGCGGGGGTATGGCGTCACCCACAGCGCATGGTGATTTTCCTCGGTGACCTGGTCGACCGTGGTCCGCGCATCCGTGAGGCGCTGCACCTAGTGCGTGATATGGTCGTGGCCGGCCAGGCGCTGTGCATTATGGGTAACCATGAATTCAATGCGCTGGCCTGGAGCACGCCGGCCGCGCCTGGCAGCGGTCGGCAGTTTGTTCGCGAGCACACGCCGCGGCACGCCCGGCTGATCAAGGAAACCCTGGAACAGTTCGAGGCTTACCCAGCGGAGTGGCAGGCATTCCTCGACTGGTTCTACGAGCTGCCGCTATTTATCGATGCTGGGCGTTTCCGCGTGGTGCATGCCTGCTGGGACGACAGCCTGATTGAGCCGTTGCGCGCGCAGTTTGCTGATGGCTGCATCGACGAGCATTTTCTCCAAGCCGCTGCCGTGCATGGCAGTTTTGCCAATACCGCGCTGGATCGCCTGCTGCGCGGCACCGACATGCGCCTGCCGCATGGTATGACCCTGACCAGCGATGACGGCTTTACCCGCGCGCACTTTCGCACCAAGTTCTGGGAAGAAGACCCACAAACCTACGGCGATATCGTCTTCCAGCCCGATGCATTGCCGGAGCTGGCAGCGCAGATGCCGCTCAGCGAGATGCAGAAAACTGAACTGCTTAAATACGGCGCTGATCAGCCGCTGCTGTTTGTTGGCCACTATTGGCGCAGCGGCAAGCCCGCGCCGATTCGCAGCAACTTGGCCTGCCTGGATTACAGCGCGGTATTGAATGGCAAACTGGTGGCGTATCGACTCGATCAGGAAGCGCGTCTGGATGCCAGCAAGTTCGTTTGGGTCGATGTTGAAAGCCCGGAGGCACGACCATGAGTGCAGTAGCGGCGATGCGTCTGCCTGAACAGGTTGATTTGCGCGGCTTTATCACCTTATTGCAGCGCCTGCAGGTGCCGCATCGGGTGTCGGAAGAAGCGGGCGAGCAGGTGCTTTGGGTGCCCGACGAGCAGATAGCGGAGCAGGTGAGTGCGCTCTATGCGCGCTACCCGCAAGGTGATGCTGCCGCGGCCCTTGAACCACCTCAGTGCGCGACCAATAGTTCCTCTGGGTTTATCCAGCAAGTGCGCGCCAGCCGCATGACCTCAGCTGTTCTACTGCTGACGTTTATTGTCGCGGCCATCACCTTGTTGGGCGATAACCTGACGACGGTGAGCTGGCTGAGCTTTGTTGATTACCGCCTCCAGGGCGACTACATCTACTTCAGTTACCTCACCGAAACCTTGGCCAGCGGCCAGTGGTGGCGGCTGCTGACGCCGATGCTGGTTCACTTCGGCATGCTTCATCTGGCCATGAATACCCTGTGGTATTGGGAGCTGGGGCGACGAATTGAGGCGCGACAAGGGCCGTGGATGCTGCTCTGGCTGACGCTGTTATTCAGTTTGGCAGCCAACTTTGCGCAATACCTGTATGCCGGCCCGTCGGTGTTTGGCGGCTTGTCCGGGGTACTTTATGGTTTGCTGGGGCATTGCTGGATTTTCCAACGTATGGCGCCCTGCAATGCTTATCGACTACCGCCCGGTGTGCTGGTGATGATGCTGGCGTGGTTGCTGATCTGCATGACGGGTATTTTTGAGTTGCTGCAATTCGGTGCTATTGCCAATGCCGCCCACGTCGGCGGCCTGCTGGCCGGTTGCCTGAGCGGGCTGCTGGGCGGTGTGCTGGCACGTCGCCAACGCAGTTAGTTAATCAACAGGCTGGTAAACTGCCACTTTGCATTTGGAGGCGCTATGTCGTCCTTTATCGAAGCGATTGAAAACATCACCCCTGAGATTTATCAAAGCCTCAAGCTGGCCGTCGAAATCGGCAAATGGCCCGATGGCCGCAAGCTGACTCAGGAGCAGAAGGAGCTGACCTTGCAAGCCCTGATTGCCTGGGAACTCCAAAACCTGCCGGAAGAAGAGCGCATCGGTTACATGGGGCCGCAGGAATGCAGCTCCAAGTCTGCGCCGGTTCCCAACCTGTTGTTCAAGTCCTCGGATACCCTGCATTGATGAATGAGCTAGGCCGTGGTGCCCTGAGCAAAATGGCGGCGCAGTTGGGCGCGCCGGTGCAGTACAGTTTTCGCCTGGGTGATGAGCTGTTACCGGTTAATCCGCTGATCGGTAAGGCTCTGCGCTTGGAGTTCTTGGGGGCCATCCATTGCAGCCATTGCGGGCGCAAAACCAAGAGCAGCTACAGCCAGGGCTATTGCTACCCCTGTATGCAAAAGCTGGCCCAGTGCGACATCTGCATCATGAGCCCGGAGCGCTGCCACTATGAGGCCGGCACCTGCCGCGAGCCGAGCTGGGGCGAGCAGTTTTGCATGACCGATCACGTGGTCTACCTGGCCAATTCCAGTGGCGTGAAAGTCGGTATCACCCGCGCCACGCAGATCCCGACGCGCTGGATCGACCAAGGTGCGACCCAGGCACTGCCGATTCTGCGCGTCGCCACCCGTCAGCAGTCCGGGTTTGTCGAAGACCTGCTGCGCAGCCAGGTGGCGGATAAAACCAACTGGCGCGCGCTGCTCAAGGGTGATGCTGCGCCGGCTGATCTGCTCGCCGTGCGCGAGCAGTTGTTTGCCCATTGCAGCAGCGGGCTTACCGAGTTGCAGCAGCGCTTTGGCATCCAAGCCATTCAGCCGCTCAGCGATCAAGCCGTGGTGCAGATTGCCTACCCGATTGAGGCTTATCCGGCCAAGATCACCAGCTTCAATCTGGATAAGAACCCGCTGGCCGAGGGCACGTTGCTGGGCATCAAGGGCCAGTACCTGATGTTCGACACCGGCGTGATCAATATCCGCAAATACACCGCTTATCAGCTGGCCGTCCACGAACTGGCCGCCTGAGTTACTTATTCGCGAACCCGGCGCCCGCGCGCCGCAAACAAAGGGCCACAAGCCATGCGCACCGAACAGCCGAAGATGATCCACCTCAAGGACTACCAGGCCCCGGATTATCTGATCGATGAAACGCACCTGACCTTCGAGTTGTTCGAGGACCACACCCTGGTGCACGCGCAACTTGTGATGCGCCGCAACCCGGCTGCCGGCAGCGGTCTGTCGGAAGCCCGCATGCCGCCGCTGGTGTTGGACGGTCAGCAGCTTGAGCTGCTCAGTGTGGCGCTCGACGACCGCGAGTTGACTGCGGACGATTACCAGCTAACGGACAGCCACCTGATCCTGCAGCCCACTAGCACTAGCTTTGTGATTGACAGCAGCGTGCGCATCCACCCGGAGAGCAACACCGCGCTGGAAGGGCTGTACAAGTCCAGTGGCATGTTCTGCACCCAGTGCGAGGCGGAGGGCTTTCGCAAGATCACCTATTACCTCGACCGCCCGGACGTGATGAGTAAATTCACCACCACCCTGAGCGCGGAGCAGCACCGCTACCCGGTGCTGCTCTCCAACGGCAACCCGATTGCCAGCGGCAGCGAGGAAGGCGGTCGTCACTGGGCGACCTGGGAAGACCCGTTTATGAAACCGGCCTACCTGTTTGCCCTGGTCGCCGGTGATCTCTGGTGTGTCGAAGACAGCTTCACCACCATGAGCAAACGCGACGTGGCGCTGCGCATTTATGTCGAGCCGGAAAATATCGACAAATGCCAGCACGCCATGGACAGCCTGAAAAAATCCATGAAGTGGGATGAAGAGGTCTACGGCCGTGAATACGACCTCGACATCTTTATGATCGTCGCGGTCAACGACTTCAACATGGGCGCCATGGAAAACAAGGGCCTGAATATCTTCAACTCCAGCTGCGTACTGGCCCGCGCCGAAACAGCGACCGACGCCGCCCACCAGCGCGTTGAGGCTGTGGTGGCCCACGAGTATTTCCACAACTGGTCGGGCAACCGCTTGACCTGCCGTGACTGGTTCCAGCTGTCGTTGAAAGAAGGCTTTACCGTATTCCGCGATGCCGAGTTCAGTGCTGACATGCACTCGCGCACGGTTAAGCGTATTGAAGACGTAGCCTACCTGCGTACTCATCAATTCGCCGAAGATGCCGGCCCAATGGCCCACCCGGTTCGCCCGGATGCGTACATGGAAATCTCCAACTTCTACACCCTGACGATTTATGAAAAGGGCTCGGAAGTGGTGCGCATGATCCGTACCTTGGTCGGTGCTGAGGGCTTCCGCAAAGGCAGCGACCTGTATTTTGCGCGACATGATGGCCAGGCCGTGACCTGTGATGACTTTATTCGCGCGATGGAAGAGGCCAATGGCATCGACCTGACCCAGTTCAAGCGCTGGTACAGCCAGGCCGGCACGCCGCGTCTGGAAGTCAGTGAAAGCTACGACGCCGCTGCCAACAGCTATCGCCTGCACTTCCGTCAAAGTTGCCCCGCCACGCCGGGGCAGGCGGAGAAGCTGCCTTTCGTGATTCCCGTTGAGCTGGCGCTGCTTGATGTACAAGGCCGTGAGCTGGGCCTGCAGTTAGTCGGTGAAGATGCCGCAGTAGGAACTGCTCGTGTACTGCAGGTGACCGAGGCCGAGCAGGCGTTCACCTTTGTCAATCTGGCAGAGCAACCGCTACCGTCCCTGCTGCGTGGCTTTTCCGCGCCGGTCAAACTGAGCTTCCCCTACAGTCGCGATCAACTGATGTTCCTGATGCAACACGACAGTGATGGCTTTAACCGCTGGGAAGCGGGGCAGCAACTGGCCGTGCAGGTGCTGCAAGACTTGATCGGTCAGCATCAACGTGGCGAGCCGCTACTGCTCGACCCGCGCTTGGTTGAGGCTTTCCGTAGCCTGTTGGCGGATGACTCGCTGGATCAGGCCATGGTCGCCGAAATGCTTTCCCTCCCAGGGGAGGCGTATCTGACTGAAATCAGCGTGGTGGCCGACGTTGAGGCGATCCACGCGGCGCGAGAGTTCGCCCGTCAGCAACTGTCGGATGCGCTGTTTGATCTGCTGTGGCAGCGTTATCAGCGCAACCGTGAGGTTTCCCGTACCAGTACGTATGTGGCGGCAGCGGAGCATTTTGCCCGGCGCAGTCTGCAGAACATCGCGCTGTCCTATCTGATGCTCAGTGGTCAAGCCGAGGTGTTGGCGGCGTGTTTGGAGCAGTTCGAGAACGCGGACAACATGACCGAGCGCCTGGCGGCCTTGGCCGTGCTGGTCAACTCGCCGTTTGAGGTCGAAAAGGCCGTTGCTTTGACCAGCTTTGCTGATTTCTTCAAAGACAACCCACTGGTCATGGATCAGTGGTTCAGCGTGCAAGCAGCTTGCGCCTTGCCGGGTGCGCTACAGCGTGTTGAGCAGTTGATGCAACACCCGGCATTTACCCTGAAAAACCCGAACAAGGTGCGTGCCTTGATCGGTGCATTTGCCGGGCAAAACCTACAGGGCTTCCATCAGGCCGATGGCAGTGGCTACCGCTTCCTGGCCGATCAGGTGATCACCCTGAATGCCCTCAACCCGCAGATCGCTTCGCGGCTGTTGGCTCCACTGACCCGTTGGGCTAAATATGGCAGCGCCCGTCAGGCTCAGATGAAAGCTGAATTGCAGCGCATTCTGGCCTCGGGGGAGTTGTCCAGTGACGTCTATGAAGTGGTGAGCAAGAGCCTGGCGGATTAGTAGCAGCGCCGTAACAGGGTGGGGTGTCAGCACCCCACATAAAGGTCTGCGCCAGTCGCTGGTCTGCTTTTTGAACCACTGTCGTAATACTTAAGACCTATGCAGCGGATCTATGTGCAATGCATAGATCCGCAGGTTTTCATTCAGGCCTCATTAATCACAGAAAAGTGTTACTCGCTCAGGGCAGGTAACACTTTTTTGTTACCTGCCCAAGTACAAGATAAGCCTATGTGGTTTTTATTGGCTGTTCAGCTTGACCTCAGCTGAATAGCTTGAAGCGTCTGGCCGCTCTATCTGGAGGGTGAGTGGCAGAATGCGCCAGATCGTAGGACAAAATAAGCTAAATACGGTTTTGTCATTCGTCATTTGTTTGCTGGATGATCAGTCAGGTTACGGTTTGTCGGTGCTAGTTATGCATCAGGTTATTTTTTATACGCTTGTTTGAATTGGCACCATGGTTGCAGATGCTAAGCGGATTTGACCTCGTCATGGTGCATGCCAGCAGTGAGGTGCGTGTAAGCGCGTTGGGGTTGCCCTCCAATCAACATGTAAGGTCGTCATCAGTACGGCCATAACGTACCCCGGCAGTTGGGGTGCAAAAAAGATGATCCGTACACGGAGAAGCGTTTCGATGGAATTTAAGTCCCGTAAGCCCGTATTGCGTTTTGCGCCTGCCAAGGCAGGTTTTGCTTTTGTTGGCATTCTTCCTTTGCTGGTGGCCGCCCATGCCCAAGCTGTGGAATTCAGCTTCGCCGACAATGAAATCACCGGCTCCATCGACTCAACCGTGTCCTACGGTCAACTCTGGCGCGTACAGGGTCAGGACAAGACTAACAACGACATCAACACCAACGACGGTAACCGTAACTTCGATACCGGCCTAGTTTCTGAAGTGTTCAAGATCACCACTGACATGGAAGCGCGCTATCAGAACTACGGCGTTTTTGTCCGTGGTACAGCGTTCTATGACACCCAGATCATGGATAAACGCAACGATTATCTGAGCCAGAACAACCCCTCGCAGCCAAGCCAGAGCTTTCCGCGCGACAACAGCTTTACTTATGAGACTCGCCATAAGGCCGGCCGTGGCGCACAAATTCTTGATGCCTACCTATATGGTAATTGGGATATTGCGGATATGCCGGTCACTGGGCGTATTGGTAAGCAGGTGTTTAACTGGGGCGAAGGCTTGTTTTATCGCGGTGGTATCAACACCACCAATCCTCTGGACGCGGCTAAGTTTCGTCTGCCGGGTTCAGAACTGAAAGAAGTACTAGTGCCAGTCGAGGCACTGAGCTTTAACCTCGGCCTGAGCGATAACCTGTCGATGGAGACTTTTTACCAGTTCAACTGGAAAGAAAGTGCTATTGACCCGGTTGGGACTTTCTTTTCTGAAACTGATCTATTTGCCGATGGCGGTAATACGGCTTACAACGAGAGTGGCGCATTGGCCGGGTTGTTGACGCCTAATCCTTTACTTGGGGGTGGGACGGTTTATGGCCTTGCCTCCCAAAATCCTCTTACTGGTTTGAGAGGCAGTAAATATGCCAATGCCAATGCATTTAAGGTTGCAGAAATTGGTAGTGATATAAATGCAAAAAACGATGGTCAGTATGGTGTTAACTTCAAATATATCGCCGAAGAGTTAAATTCGACGGAGTTCGGTGCTTACTTTGTCAACTACCACTCCAAAGAGCCTTATATCTATGCAGATGTAAATAGCGCCTATGATGGTATTACACTCGCTGAGTATGGGCAGATTTTGGCTTCGCCAGGGGTGGGAGGTAGTGCAACTACTGCAGGCGGTCTGTTGGCGATAGATCTTGGTAATCAGATCCAGGCGCGTCGCGAATACGCAGAAGATATTCGGATGTACGGTTTCAGTTTTAACACCACTGTTAACGAGACCTCAGTGTTTGGTGAAGTTGCTTATCGCCCGAATATGCCAATTGGCATTGCAGCCACTAACGATGCTCTAGGGCAGTTCCTTGGGCAGGCTACTCGTTTCGCTCTTGGCCAAAAAATCAATGTTGCTGGTCAGGAACTGTCCATGGGTGGACAGTTGCATAATAATGAACGCGTAGAGGCCTTCAATACCTCCTTGGGCGCGATCCATAACTTTGGCCCAGTCTTGAGTTTTGATTCTCTTTTCGGTATTGCTGAGTTGGCGTCCGAGCATTTGCGTGGTAGTGATCTGAAATACACGGATTACGAAGGTGAACTTCGCTACTATGCTGGCCGCGGGAATAGCTCCTATATCAGTGGTGCGGATCGCGATGATCAAGTTAACAAGAATGCCTATGGGTATACCTTGGTACTCTCGGGTACTTGGAACGACGTATACGCTGGCGTGAACGTTTCTCCTTATGCTGTGTACAAGGACGACTTCGAGGGTAATTCGCATCAGACCGGTAACTTCATCGAAGGGCGCAAGGCGTATACCCTTGGTGTAAAAGCCAGCTACCTGAATAGCTTGGAGGCTGAACTGGCGTATACCGAGTTCTTCGGCGGTGGTCAGAACAACGGCAGCCGCGACCGCGATAATGTCGGCGTCAACGTCAAGTACTCCTTCTAAACATAACTGGAAAATACCGAGTGCCCACGGGCGCTCGGTTGATGACTTATTTCACGGAGAATTAAGATGCTGAAAAAGCACACGCTGATAGGGGCTGCTATTGCGCTGGCCTTGTCCGCAGGCAGCGCGCTGGCTGCAGTTTCGCCTGCAGAGGTGGCCAAGTTGGGCGCAAGCCTCACCCCGTTTGGTGCAGAAAAAGCCGGTAACGCAGCCGGTACCATTCCTGAGTGGACTGGCGGTATTACTAAAGCCCCGGCCGGTTACACCAAGCCTGGCCAGCACCACGTTGATCCTTTTGCTGATGACAAGCCGTTGTTCACCATCACCAAAGCCAACTTGGACCAATACAAAGACAACCTGACCCCAGGTCAGGTTGCGATGTTCAACACCTACCCCAATAGCTACCAGATGCCGGTCTACCAGACCCGTCGTTCCGGTTCGGCGCCGCAGTGGGTGTATGACAACACCATCAAGAACGCCAGCACCGCCAAGTTGCTCGATGGCGGTAACGGCTTCTCCGACGCCTACGGCGGCATCCCGTTCCCTATTCCACAAAATGGCGTTGAAGCGCTGTGGAACCACATCGCACGCTACCGTGGTACCTACATTGTGCGTCGCGCATCGGAAGTGGCCGTGCAGCGTAATGGCAGCTACTCGCTGGTGACCTCGCAGCAGGAAGCCATGTTCAAGTTCTACGACCCAAAAGGGACGGCAGCTGACCTGAACAACATCATGTTCTACTACCTGTCCTTCACCAAGAGCCCGGCGCGTTTGGCTGGCGGTGCAGTACTGGTACACGAAACTCTGGATCAGGTAAAAGAGCCACGTCAGGCGTGGGGTTATAACGCCGGTCAACGTCGCGTGCGCCGTGCGCCAAACCTGGCTTATGACACCCCGATCGCGGCGGCTGATGGCTTGCGCACTGCAGACGACACCGACATGATCAACGGCTCGCCAGATCGTTATGACTGGAAGCTGGTGGGCAAGAAGGAAATCTACATTCCCTACAACAGCTACAAAGTCACCAGCCCAGACGTTAAGTACAAGGACCTGTTACAAGTGGGTCACCTGAACCCAGCCATGACGCGCAACGAATTGCACCGTGTGTGGGTGGTTGAGGGCACGTTGAAGTCAAGCGCGCGCCACATCTACTCAAAACGTACCCTGTTCCTTGATGAGGACAGCTGGCAAGCGGCAGTGGTTGATCAGTACGACGGTCGTGGCGAGCTGTGGCGCGTCTCGATTGCCTACCTGAAAAACTACTACGACCTGCCGACCACGTGGTCTGCGCTGGATACCTTCCACGACCTGCAGGCGCGCCGTTACCACGTGCAGAACTTGGATAACGAAGAGCCAAGCACCATCGACTTCAGCCAGGCTGTGCCGGATGACGGTTATTTCAAGCCTGCTGCACTGCGTCGCCGTGGCACGCGTTAATTCGCGACTCGATTAAGCAAAAGGCCGCTACTGTTGTAGCGGCCTTTTGCTATTTGTCAGTCGAACAGGGCATGGTAGACGGCCGGGTTTAACAAAACATAACGTCGCGCTGATTGTCAGGCCTTTTGAAAGCTCAGTAGGATAGGTGCACTGCAATTAAGCCTAGTGCGACCTATAAGAATAAGGGGGAAGGTATATGAGTGAGCCCGTTATGCGGCGCACCCGAACCGGTCATGCTGTGGGGTTTTCCCGCACGCCGGTGCTCCGCCACTCACCGATAGCCAAAGCGTTGTCGCTGTGCGGTGTGCTATCCATGCTGATGCTTGCCAGTGCGCCACTGCAAGCGGCCAGCGATGAAAACAGCAAGTTTTCAGTCATGTCTGCCAAAGCCTCACACACGCTTCTGCTCGATGTAGCCAGCCTCGGTAAGCGCCTGGTCACCGTCGGTGATCGCGGGCACATCCTCTTCTCCGATGACAATGGCGCGAGCTGGGTTCAGGCCAAGGTGCCAACCAAGCAGATGCTCACTGCCGTGTTTTTTATCGATGACAGCCATGGTTGGGCGGTGGGTCACGATGCACAGATTCTTGCCAGCACCGATGGTGGCGCTACCTGGGTCAAGCAGTTTGAAGACCTTGAGCGTGAAGCACCGCTGCTGGATGTCTGGTTCAAGGACCACAACACCGGTTATGCCGTCGGTGCTTACGGCGCCTTGTTGGAAACCACCGATGGTGGTGCCAACTGGGAAGACGTCAGCGACCGCATGGACAACGAAGACGCCTATCACCTCAACGCCATTGTCGAAGTCAAAGACGCCGGCCTATTTGCGGTGGGCGAGCAGGGCGTGATGTTCCGCTCCCCAGACTGGGGGCAAACCTGGGAAACCCTCGAAGGCCCTTATGAAGGTTCACTATTCGGTGCCCTAGGCACTGATGAGGCCGGCGCGCTGCTGGTGTATGGCCTTCGTGGGCATCTGTTCCGTTCGGCCGACTTCGGTACCACCTGGCAGGCGATCAGCCTGAATACTGCGAACAACGGCCCGTTGGAATTTGGTCTGGCTGACGGCAATCGTCTGCCCGATGGTTCCATTGTGGTGGTTGGGCATGGCGGTACGGTACTCAAGAGCACCGACAACGGCCGCACTTTCAATGTGACCAATCGTGCCGACCGGCTTTCGCTGGCAGGCGTTGCAGCAATGGAAAACGGCAATCTGATTCTGGTAGGGCAGGGTGGCGTTCACGCGGCTGCGCCTACTGGCGCCGATCTGGGCCAACAACAATAAGCCGGGAGCCTTTGCATGAGTAAGCATCAACAACAACCTGCCTCCTTTTTGGAGCGGTTGATCTTCAACAATCGTCCGGCCGTGATTCTGCTGTGCTTGTTGATCAGTCTGTTTCTGTTCTTCCAAGCGGCGCAAGTGCGCCCGCAAACCAGCTTCGAGAAGATGATTCCGCTGGGGCATCCCTACATCCAGAAGATGCTTGAGCACCGCAACGACCTGGCGAACCTGGGCAACACCGTGCGTATTTCGGTGGAAGCGGTGGATGGCGACATCTTCAGCAAGGAATACATGGAGACGCTGCGTCAGATCAACGACGAAGCCTTCTATATTTCGGGTGTCGACCGTTCCGGCCTGAAGTCGCTGTGGAGCCCAAGCGTTCGCTGGACCGAAGTGACTGAGGAAGGCTTTGCCGGCGGCGAAGTGATCCCGCAAACCTATGACGGTTCCTCCGAAAGCCTTGAGGAGCTGCGCAGCAACATTCTCAAGTCCGGGCAGATTGGTCGTCTGGTGGCTAACAACTTCAAGTCCAGTATCGTCGACTTGCCGTTGCTGGAGACCTACGCCGACCCTGAAGACCAGAGCAAGCAGATCCCGCTGGATTACCAGAAGTTCTCCCACGAGCTGGAAGAGAAGATCCGCGACAAGTACGAAGCGCAGAACCCCAATGTCAAAATTCACATCATCGGTTTCGCCAAGAAAGTTGGCGACCTGATCGATGGCCTGATGGGTGTGGCGCTGTTCTTTGCCGTGGCGATTGCCATCACCTTCGTTCTGTTGCTGTGGTTCACTCACTGCTTCAAGAGCACACTAGCAGTGGTTTTGACGACACTGATCGCGGTGGTTTGGCAGCTGGGTCTGTTGCATACCTTGGGCTTCGGGCTTGACCCCTACTCGATGCTGGTGCCGTTCTTGGTCTTCGCCATCGGTATTTCCCACGGCGTGCAAAAGATCAACGGCATCGCCATGGCCTCTGGCGAGGCAACGGATTCGTTGTCAGCCGCGCGGATGGCTTTCCGCCAGCTGTTTATCCCGGGCCTGGTGGCGCTGCTGTCGGATGCTGTGGGCTTTATCACGCTCTTGCTGATCGATATCGGTGTAATCCGCGAGCTGGCCATCGGTGCATCCATGGGTGTGGCGGTTATCATTCTGACCAACCTTATTCTGTTGCCGGTGATGATCTCCTACGTCGGCATCAGTAAGAAGGCGGTGAGAATCAGCCGTGAAGACGCTGAAAAAGATCATCCGTTCTGGCGCTTTATCTCCAACTGCGCGCACCCGATGGTGGCGCCGATTTCCGTAGTGGTAGCAGTCATCGCCCTGGCGGGTGGCGTCTGGTACGGGCAGAACCTGAAGATCGGTGACCTCGATCAGGGCGCGCCTGAGCTGCATCCGGATTCGCGCTACAACCTGGATAACGATTTCGTCATCCGCAACTACTCCACCAGCTCCGATGTACTGGTGATCATGGTCAAGACGGCGGCTGAAGGCTGCTCGACTTACCCGACGTTGTCGGCCATGGATGAGTTGATGTGGAAGATGGAGAACACCGAAGGCGTGCAGTCGGCCATCTCTATGGTCACCGTGTCGCGCCAGGTGATCAAAGGCATGAACGAGGGCAACCTGAAATGGGAAACCCTGTCGCGTAACCAGGACGTGCTGAACAACTCCATTGCCCGCGCCGACGGCCTGTACAACGGCGATTGCTCGGTGGCGCCGGTGCTGGTGTTCCTCACCGACCACAAGGCAGAAACCCTGTCGCGTGCGGTCAAGGTGGCGGAAGACTTTGCCAAGGAAAATAACAAGGACGGTCTGGAGTTCATCCTGGCAGCTGGTAACGCCGGTATCGAAGCGGCTACCAACGAAGTGATCGCCAAGTCTGAGACCACCATGCTGCTGGCGGTATACGCTGCAGTCGGCATCATGTGTCTGCTGACCTTCCGTTCCTTCGCGGCGACGCTGTGCGTGATGCTACCGCTGGTACTGACATCGGTGCTGGGTAACGCCCTGATGGCCTTTATGGGCATCGGTGTGAAGGTGGCAACCCTGCCGGTAATCGCCCTGGGTGTGGGTATTGGTGTTGACTACGGCATCTATATCTACAGCCGTCTGGAGACTTACCTGCGTCAGGGGCTGTCGCTGCAGGACGCCTACTACGAAACCCTCAAGTCGACCGGTAAAGCCGTGTTGTTCACCGGCGTCTGCCTGGCGATCGGCGTAGCGACCTGGATCTTCTCGGCGATCAAGTTCCAGGCCGATATGGGCCTGATGCTGACCTTTATGTTCCTCTGGAACATGATCGGCGCGATCTGGCTGCTGCCTGCACTGGCCCGCTTCCTGATCAACCCGGAGAAGCTGCGCAACAAGGCCTAAGCCGACTACGCAGTAGCAACACTAAAAACCGCGGCCTTTGGGTCGCGGTTTTTTATTGCCTGGGCGTTAGGTTGGTATTTGGTTGTGAGGTGCGCCGCGCCGGCGTGTGGTCCGGATTGAGGGAGAGGGCGTGCAGGTGAATGGTGTCAGGCCTAAGCAGCTGATTGGACAAATTCGCTCCCACATGGGCTATGTGCCACTTATTGTTCGAGGTAAACGCGCTTAGCGTTCGCTGGGTTATTCGGCACAGCGTTTACAGCCGCATTCAACCGCGGTGTAGAGCAGCACTCCAACCCAAACATAGCGGCGCTGCGGCCTGCGCTGCAAGGCTAGCGCTTAGCGCGGGTACAGCGGAGGCAATGCGCTGCTGTCTGGGTTGGTGGTGCTTTCGAGGTCCTCAATGGCAGGCAGGCTGCGAATCGCCAGCCACAGATTACGGCCTTGCCAATGCTGGCCGCTCTCGCTGTACAGCGCGCCATTCAGGCCGTCGAGCGCGTCAGACAGCGGGGTAAAACGTGCTGCCATATCGGCGAGGGTTTCCGGTTGTTGCCGGGCCCAGGCGTCCAGCGCGTGGCGGGTGGCTTGCGAGTCGTTAGCCAGGCAGGTGCGCTTGAGGTCTTCGAGTAAGTCGCGCGGGCTGGGGCCTGTTTGCTGGTTGGGCATTACGGCAGGCTGCCGGCGTGCGCGCCACCAGAGGGTAAAGCCGAGCAGGGTGGTCAGGCTCAGCAGCCCCGTACTCAACTGCCAGGGCCACAGCGGCACTGTCGGGGCGCTAACGGGGGCAGTTTGTACTGCATCGACTGTTAGGTTTTCCAAGCTTGGGTTGGCGGCCACTTGCAGGGTGCGCGCCGGCACGCTGCTGCGCTCCAGTTGATCGGTCGCGGTATTCCACCACAGCACTTCCACAGCCGGTAGGGCGATGGTGCCCTCACGATTGGCCACCAGCGCTTCGCGTTCTTCACGGCTGGCGACCAGCCCGTTGTCATTGGCCTGGTTGGCCAACTGCGGTTGATCGGGGTAGCGCCGCAGGCCGGCAACCTCTGTGGCCGGTAGGGGCGGCAATTGCGCGCTGGACAGGCCTTCAACTTTGAGCAGCAAGCTGCGAGTCAGTGATTCTCCAACGCGGGCGGCCTCCGGTTGCGGGCTCCATACTTCACTCAAGCTGAGGGCTCGCGCTGGTAGCCAAGGGGCATTCGCCGGGTAGCTGGCCGGTTTGGCTTTGACCGTCAGTGGGATTTGCGGTGACCTGACCCGTACCACCTTGCCCGGGCGCGGGCCGAACGGGTTGTAAGCGTTACTGGCGGTACGATCAACCGCTGTCGCGGAGAAAGCCTGCGACGGGATCATCAGTGCGCCACTTTGCTGGGGGAAAATCGCGTAGCGCAGCTCGATTACGCCATGGCGTATGCCATTGATGTCTTTCTCATAGGTGCGTGGTTCACCCAGCGGTTCAATCCGCGCCTGAGGCATTTCCAGGGGGCTTAGGCTGCTGTCGTCATACAGCGAAACGGAGTGGTAAATACGCAGCGTGAGCACGGTTTGCGCCTGCACGTAGACGCTTTCCTGATCCAGGCTGGCATCGATAAATACCGGCGCCATCCGGTTGTTATCAGCCTCTGTAGCCTGCTGTACGTGTAGGGTGATCGGTGCGCTTTGCAGTTGCCCCAGGCTCAGCGGCGGGATCACCACGTAACCACTGTGCTTGGGTTGCAGGGTGATGATCCAGCGGGTACTGGCCTGAGCACCACTGCCATCGTTAGTCAGGCGATTGACTTGGCGGGTGCCGAGGACCTCGAATAACTCGTTGAGGGGCTGCAGGTCCGGTTTACCGAATAGCGTGGTGTCCTGTGACTCCAGGGTGAGTTCTACGCTTTCACCGGCATTCAGGCGGGTGCGGTCGACAGTGGCGTTCAGGCTCTGCGCGCTGGCGTTCAGGGCCAGCAGGCCGAGTAAAAGGGTACAGAGCAGTCGGCTCATTGCAGTTGTTCCTGGCGCTGTTGTTGTTCCAGCCTGAATTTACGCCGCAGCAGCTCACCCGGATCGTCGGGGATCTGCCGCAACCATTGTTCTAATGCCTGACGCCGCTCGCCGTCGAGAGTCGGTTCGGCGTTGGCGATTTGTTCTTCCTTGCTCTCGCTGTCGTCTTCGGCGGGCGAAGCAGGTGGTGTCTCGGTGCCATCGTCGTCAGGGCTGGGTTGTGCGGGCTGTTGGCTCGGTTCTGCCGGTCCTTGCTGAGCTTCTGCCGGCGAGGCGGGCGGTTGTTCGCTCTGCTGCTGAGCATTCTGTTCGGGCTGGCCCGTTTGCGGCTGCTCAGTCGGCAGATTTTGCGCGGCGCTGGAGGATTCTGAGCTGTCTGGTTGATCGGGTTGCTGCTGCTTTTGCTGCAACAAGCTTTCTACCAGGGCTTTGTTTTTTTGCGCCTGGCTCAGATCTGGCTGCAACTCCAAGGCTTGGGTATAGGCCTCGATGGCAGCTTCTAACTCATTACTGCGCGCCAGGGCGTTGCCACGGTTGTAGTGGTCGCTGGCGCTTTCGGCATGGGCGAAACGCTCTGCGGCCGCCGCGTAATCACCCGCTTGATACAGCGCCAGGCCTTGCCAGCGCGGGTCGTTAAAGCGTTGCGCGGCTGCCGCCGGTTGTTGCGCCTCAAGCAGGCGCAGGCCTTGTTGGTCGGCACGCAGCCAGAGGTCGTCGAAGCTGAAGGCGTAGCTGTTCTGCGGCAGGCCTAGCAAAAACAGTGGCAAACACAGCAGCCAGCCCCGACGCGCGGCACAGGCAGCGAGTAATAACAGCGGCAACAGCAGCCAGTGGCTTTGGTCAGCCCAGGCTTGTAGGCGGGTTAGTTCGCCATCGCGGCGCAGCTGTTGCGGTGCATCGAGCAGGCCCAGGTTGCGCAGGTCGCGATCATCCAGTGTCATGCCCTGGTATTGCCCGCCGAGTTCATTGGCAACGCGTTTGAGGCCATTGCTGTCCAAACGCGGCAGAAGAATGGTGCCCTGAGCATCCTTGAGGAATGAACCGTCTTCCTGAATGATCGGCGCGCCCTGGGCGCTGCCGATACCGAGAATACGCAGGCGTTCACCACGGCGGCCAAGCGCCTGGCTCATACCCTGACGCTCCGTTTCGCTGATGCTGCTGGTCAGTAACACCATACGGCCGTTGCCCTGGGCGCCTTGTTCGAGTAGCTGCAGCGCCTTGACCACGGCCAGATCGGCGCGTTTGCCAGGCTCCGGCATGATTCCTGGGCTTAGTGCGTCAAGTAGGTTACGGCTGGTGGCCAGGTCATCGGAGAGCGGTACCACGGTGTGTGCGCTACCGGCGTAGACGACGATGGCGGTTTGCGCATCTTGTCGCGTCGTCAGCAAATCGAGCAGTTTGCGTTTGGCCTGGGCCAGGCGATTGGGTGAGGCGTCGCTGGCGAGCATCTCGGGAGTCAGTTCCAGCAGTACCACCAGCGGGTCGGCCGGCTTGGGGTTTTGCTGCTCGATGCGTTGCCAGCTCGGGCCGAGCAGCGCCAACAATGCCAGCAGCCAGGCCAAACCGAGGGCCAGCCAGGGCAAGCGACTGTTGCGCCCGCCGGTTGCCGTCAACAGGGCCGCCTGGAATGCGGCTGGCAGCAGGGCTTGCCAGCGACCTGCGCGTTTTTTTCGGTGCCAGAGCTTCCACAGCAACACGCCCAGTAGCGGGGCCAGCAATAACCAGAAAGGGCGCTGCCAGTAAGGCCAGAGGCTGCTCAGTTCACTCATGACTGTTTGCCCCGCAGCGCTGCCAGTGGGTTACGCCAGCGTTGATGCAGTGTTGGCCAGAGCGTTTGGCTGACCAGCAGCACGCTCAATACCAAGGCCAAAGCCAGCGGCCAAGGGTAGAGAGGCAGTGTCGGGCGCGCCAGGGTTGGTTTTTGCGCCACCGGCTCCAGGCGGTCGAGGGTGGCTTCGATGGCTTGCAACTCTTCGCTGTCGCGCGCACGGAAGTATTCGCCGCCGGTGGCGTCAGCAATCGCGCGCAGGCTCGGTTCGTCCAGGTCTATGCCGGGGTTAAAGCCCAGCATGCCGAGTACGCCGCCTTGTTCGGGGTCGGCGCCGATGCCAATAGGGTAAATGACGATGCCTTCTTCGGCAGCCAGGCGTGCGGCGGTCAAGGGGTCGATTTCGCCGCCATTGTTGGCGCCGTCGGTGACCAGCACCAGCACGCGGCTCTGCGCTGGGCGCTCGCGCAGTCGCTTGACCGCCAGGCCAATGGCATCGCCGATGGCGGTCTGCGGCCCGGCGATGTTCTTCTGCGCTTCATCCAGCCAGGTGTGCACGGTCTGCCGGTCGAAGGTGAGTGGCGACTGCAGGTAGGCACGGCTGCCGAACAGGATCAGGCCGACCCGATCGCCCTCGCGGCCATCGATGAAATCGCCGAGCAGGTGTTTGACTAGGGTCAGGCGACTGACTTCCTGGTCTTCCCAGATCATGTCGGCGTAATCCATGGAGCCAGAGACATCCACCGCCAATAGCAGATCACGGCCGCTGGCGGGTAATGGCAAGGGTTCGCCCAGCCATTGTGGGCGGGCGCAGGCGAGCAACAATAGGAGCCAGATCAGCCCAAAGGGCGCTTGTTGGCGTAAGGCCGGTAGACGCGGCCGCGCGCGGCGGCCGCTGAGGCTTTCCAGTTCCGCCAGAAAGCTGACCTTCAAGGCGGCCTCACCACTGTCTGCAGGCGGCAACCAAGCACGCAGTAGCCACGGCAGCGGCGCAAGAAGAAAGACCCAGGACCAGGCAAACTCAAACATGTTTGCGAATCCATATCGCTACGGCCTGGTTCAGCCCGGCGATGGCCTTGTCATCCAAGCTGCAATGCGGGCGATAGGCCCCTTCAACCAGGATCATCCAGCGGGTTAAACCGGCTGCGGGGCAGCGGCTGTCGAGAAAGGCCAGCCAGGCGCGGCTACTCAGTGTGTGGCTGTGGCTTTGCGGGTAACGCTCGCGGCACAGGCGCTTAAGAATCGCGTTGAGGTGTTGCAACCAAGGCCCGGCATCAACGCCGTCGTAAGGTTTTTTCAGTTGGTCGAGTTCCACCAGTGCGGCTTGGCGCAAGGGATCAAGAGGCGCTTCAGCCTGCGTGCCCGCTGTTTTGCGCGGCAACTGTTTAAGTAACTTAACGCCCCCCCACAGTAGCAACGGCAGCAGCAGTGCCAACAGCCACCAGCCGGGCGCCGGTGGCCACCAATTGATGGGCGGCGGGGTGATCAGGGGTTCGAGCTGATCCAGCGGGTTCACAGGGTTTTCCTCGCCCGCTGGGCATTTAGATGCTCACGCAGCTGCTCAACCATTTCGCTTTGAGTATTCAGGGCCAGTAACGGCACGCCGAGCTTTTGCGCCAAGCGCTGCCAGCGCGCCTGCCGTGCATCGGCCAGGCTGCGGTAGGCCTGGCGCAGTTCGGCGTCTTGGGTATCCAGTTCCAGCTGCGCACTGTGTTCGGTAAAGCGCAGCAGGCCGGCGTTGGGCAGTGCATGGTCGAGGGCATCAGAAAGCGGCAGCAGCAGCAGGTCGGTATGCCGTGCCAGCAGCTGTAACTGCTGTTCGCTGCTGTCATTAAGGGTGCGCTCATCACACAGCACCACCACCAGGCTCCCCGGGCGCAGCACTTCGCGCGCACGGCGCAGGGCCAGGCCGAAACTGTCGCGCACGCCCTGGCCGTCGTTGTTTAACGCCTGATTGGCTTTAGCCAAGCGGCTAAGCAGTTGCAAGAGGCTTTGCTTGCTGCGCCGCGGTTTGATTTCGTGGTGTTCCAGGTCGCCAAACACCAAGCCGCCGATGCGGTCGTTGTGGCCCAGCGCCGCCCAGCCAATCAAGCTGGCGGCCTGGGCGGCGAGTACTGACTTGAACATCAGCCCCGAGCCGAAAAACAGTTGCCGGCTTTGTTCGACCATAATGTAGATCGGCCGCTCGCGTTCCTCATGGAACAGCTTGGTGTGCGGTTCTTGAGTGCGCGCGGTCACGCGCCAGTCGATGGTGCGCACATCGTCGCCGGGCTGATAAACCCGCACCTGGTCGAAGTCCACACCGCGCCCGCGCAGTTTGGAGTGGTGCAGGCCAATCAGCGGGCTGCGCTGCGCTGGGGTAGAAAACAGCTGCACCTCACGCACACGGTGACGCATCTCGATCAGTTCACCGAGGCTGACGCGGATGCCGTGTTGGGTGGGCTGGTCGTGCATGACGATTAGGCGACCGCTACAACGTCGAGAATGCGCTGCACCACACGGTCTTGGTCGATGCCGGCGGCTTCTGCTTCAAACGACAGAATGATGCGGTGACGCAGCACGTCGAACAGTACGGCCTGGATATCTTCCGGGCTGACGAAATCCCGCCCGGCCAGCCAGGCATGCGCGCGCGAACAACGGTCCAGGGCAATTGAGCCGCGCGGGCTGGCGCCGTAGGCAATCCACTCCGCCAGCTCGGGGTCGAACTTGGCCGGGGTGCGCGAGGCCATTACCAGTTGCACCAAATACTCTTCCACGGCATCGGCCATGTACAGGCCAAGGATTTCCTGGCGCGCGGCAAAGATTGCCTGCTGGCTGACTAACTGCTCTGGCTTGGTTTCGCCGTTGAGCGCCTCGCCGCGAGCTTGGGCAAGGATTTTGCGCTCCACGCTGGCGTCGGGGAAACCAATCTTCACGTGCATCAGGAAACGGTCGAGCTGGGCTTCGGGCAGCGGGTAGGTACCTTCCTGCTCGATGGGGTTCTGCGTGGCCATCACCAGAAACAGTGGCGACAAATTGTAGGTGCTGCGTCCAACACTGACCTGGCGCTCGGCCATGGCTTCGAGCAGTGCCGATTGCACCTTGGCCGGCGCGCGGTTGATCTCGTCGGCCAGCACCAGGTTGTGAAAAATCGGCCCTTGCTGGAAGACAAAACTGCCGGTCTCCGGGCGATAAATCTCGGTGCCGGTGATGTCGGCGGGCAGCAGGTCCGGGGTGAACTGAATACGGTGAAACTCGGCCTCGATACCTTCAGCCAGTTCCTTAATCGCCTTGGTCTTGGCCAGCCCAGGAGCGCCTTCAACCAGCATGTGGCCATCGGCAAGCAAGGCAATCAGCAGCCTTTCGATGAGTTTTTCCTGGCCGAGGATCTGGCTTGAAAGAAAATGTCGCAGCTCAAGCAATGCGCCCCGATGGTTCGGGCCTTTCACGTCATCTGTCATTTTCTAAATACCAATTTTGTACCAATTCGCCTTAAAGCTTGTTCAGCTCGGTCCAATCTGACGCAGAGCTGAGCCACTTGGCATATGTCGTGAGAAGCATCTGAACGCTATGGCCAAGCTGGCCGGCGATAAATGCAGGGTTCATGCCCGCCATAAGGCACATGGTCGCATAAGTGTGGCGGGCATCGTACTGACGCCGTGCGCGAATTTTCAATGCGGCCAGTGCCAGTTGGAAGTAATGCTTGGGCGTGTTCTCGGAGCGGATGTATGGACCACTGCCGTCGACGGGTGCGAAAACAAACTCTCCGTCGTGCAGCTGCTTGGCCACGCCAAGCGCGTGAAGTGCCCGCTCATTCAGCAGAACCTCGCGCGTGTACTTGGTTTTAATCCGTTCTTCGATGTTGCCGTCGGACACCAGGCGGCAGATATGTGCGCGGCGCTCGGCCTCCTTGACCTCTGAACGCTTGAGCGCCAATTGCTCGCAGGGCCGCAGCCCAGTGTAGAAAGCAAACTCAAAGTAAGCCGCATACATGCGGAGCGGCCCCGCCAGGTTGTCGTACAGCCAGGCGATCATCCTGTCGGCTTCCTCGCGCGTAAATGGGTCGACCGGCCGACGCGGCACCTTTGACCGAGGGATCGAGGCTGCCGGGTTGCGGCCGGTCAACTCGTCAGCCACTGCAGAGCGGAAGATGCTGGCGAGAAGTACCGTGCTGTTTTTACGGTGCGACGGTGACGCCCAGGATATAGCAGCCGCCACCTTGCGCAGATCGGCCGCACTGATCATATCAATGCGCTTACTGCCCAGGTGCGGTACCCATATGTTGTTGAGGATGCTGCAGTAATTGCGGCGGGTTGCTTCGACTATCTGCCGGCTGTCTATCCACAGCTGGGCGTACTCAGTGAAGGTTGGCTTGAGTGACGCCACGGCATAGCTGGAGTTGGGGAAAAGCTCAGCGTACTTATCTTCGCTGAGCATGTTCAGTTTCTTGAGCTGGGCTACTTGATCACGGATTGCGACGGCCGCGGCAATACCCTTTGGCGTTTGCGGATAGGGGAGGGTTTCACAGCGACGCGAACCTGCCCAGGTGAACCGTATCCGGAGTTTATCGCCGACGGGCTCGATGCCAGCAGGCCACTCCATTGGCTTTCTAGCCATTCGTTATACCTCGCGATGCTAAACATGATGCGACCATGTACTAGGAGCCATACCCCTTCTGGAATGAGGCCGCGCTGGCGACGTCGCTCCAGTGCTTTCTGTGTGGTGCCAATGATTTCGGCCATCTTGCCTTCAAAGACAAAGCCGGCTGCCTCCACCTTTTCTGCTGTCTTCATAGCTCTCTCCACCCAGCGCGGCTGGGGAGTGTGGGTTAATCCATTCGTTGGAATGAGTTACTTGTTGGTGATGGGTGTGCAGCGCAGGCACTGGCATTCGGCTGCAGGCAGGCGCTGGGTGCGGCAGTAGGTGGGGCGGCTCATGGGCGGTTCTCTGCTCCGCAATTCGGGCATGTGGTGTAGTTCTGGTATTCGGTGATGAATCGCCCGCACGGCTCGCAGCGATAGCGTTGGCGCCTGAACTTCTGCGGCTTGATCTTCTTCAGTTTCAAGCTGACCTCAGCTAGCGCCTGCGGATGGTCAAGCAGTCGGGCCTGCACAACGCGCCGGCTTTTGCTGTCGATGTAGCTCGCCGGCCAGATGACGCTGCCGCCGATTGCTTCGGAGGTGCTGAAGATTCGGGCATGCTTCAGGTTGGCGGTGTAGCCGTTATCCAGCGAGCTGCGCCACAGCAGATCGTTACCGTCCCAGTCGCGTGGCGCTGCGGCGTAGTAGCCGGCCGTGAGGTCAGCTTGTTCTGCTTCGAGGCGGGATATGTACTGGTGATCTACGCCCACATCAGCCCAGCGGCGAACGTATGCGACCGGCCACGGCAGGTCGGTTTCGCGGCATTCGTACTGACTAACCGCCTGCTCGCGGCTGAATTGCTCGGCTTCGTCCAGGTTTGAGGTGTAACCGCCGCCGTTGCGCCAGAACATCGCCCGGCTTCCGACGTTGCTACGGCTGTCTTGCAAGTAGAAGAGGTCGGTCATGCGGCAATGCCTGCGCGATATGCTTTCAGTTCATCCCGATGAGCCTTGAGCGCTGCTTTATAGCTGGCCTTCGCCTCTTTCTTAGTGCGGCACCATTCACCGCCCACTTCGGAATGAACGCGACTGTAGCGGCAGCGTGACATGCGGTATTCGAACGAACCCCAGCGGCCTCTTTGCTGATACTCCGGTTTCATCGGCCCCAAGAGCCAGTCACCGAATGGGTCGTTCGATTCGTATGCGCAATACTCATCCCAGTTGGTGCGTTTCTTTGGGGGCGGTGCTTCCGGGCTCAGAAGCGCAACAGCATCAACGCCAGCCGGCGTTACGTTGAACCAAGGATCGCCACCGCTAAGTGCCGAACCTGCGCGCTCCCTCATGTAGCCAAGTGACATAAGCTCTCGGCAGCGCTCAACATCGATGCCGCCGGCAACATAGTGATTGCGGAATTGATTACCCTGACCGTACTCATCGACGCCAAGCTCTGCGGTTGCGCCACCTTCCCGGCCACGCAATGCGACCGAGACAATCGGCTGCCCCCGTCCAGTGCCATCCTCGCTGCCATCGAAGCCATCGGCTTTCAGTGTGTGGGTAATGTCGCCGGTTACGCATACAGCGTGCTGGCTAGCTTGATCAAGCGTGTACATCGGCGCATCACTGGTGATGCCCAAGCCGTTCTGATCCTTCCCGCGTGTGGCGTTCTGGATTGCGAAGACTGCATTCTCCTGCCCGCTGTTACGACCAAGTGTGTGCGCTTGCTCATAGCGAAGGTCGGGGTCTTGGGTGCCGTGAACGCAAAATGTCTCGACTTCAAAGTCGCACTTCTGCCCTTTCGCCACCAAGCAAGCAGCCACGTCTACAGGGCCGCTAGTTCTGCCCCCCCCCGTATGCGCTGACCGATTGAAGCTGGCCGGCTGTGCTTCCGCAGTCTGGTGTTCCGCCACGCCGGCCAAGGCTTGCCGTAATTGATCCGGCAACGTCTTCCCCCTCGCCTCGGCGCGGCGCAGTATCCCGGCGCACGCCTTCGCGCTCAAAAAGTACCGCGGCGGGATCGAACCCTGCTCTAGCACTTGCGATAACGAACACACGGCGGCGGCGTTGGGCCAGGCCGAAATATTGGGCGTCAAGAACCCTCCACGCGATTGTTCTTTTGGGTCCATACACACAACCAGCGTCCGCCCACCTTTTCCCTGCTGGCTGCAGCTCACAGTCTTCCCCAGCAAGCGCGCCAAGAAAGCATCCGAAGGCGTTGCCTTTGTCGGAAAGGACACCAGGGACGTTTTCCCAAACGATAACGGCCTCGGGCTCACCTCTTCGAGTGCGAATAAGGTCTGTTGCATCGGCTAGCTCCACGTATTTAATTGTCAGGGCACCGCGCGGATCAGCAAGGCCTTCGCGCATGCCTGCCACGCTGAATGCCTGGCAGGGCGTGCCACCAACCAGAATGTCAGGAGCTGATATGCGGCCCGCCAGCACCTGCGCGGCCAGCTTGGTCATATCGCCCAGGTTCGGCGTGTTCGGGTAGTGATGAGCAAGAACTGCAGAGGGGAATGGCTCAATTTCTGCGAACCATTCAGCCTGCCAGCCCAACGGGTGCCAGGCGCAGGTGGCCGCTTCGATGCCGCTGCATACTGAGCCGTATGTGATCGGCATAACTTTCTCCAAGCAATAGCAGCCCGTTGCGCTGCTGGCGCTGGGCTTGTTAATTGAAAATTGGGGGTGGCAATATGCCGGCTATAAACCAACGATCAGGGATAGATAAATGATTCTGAAAACATTGCTTCCGCTAATACTGCTTAGCCTTTCTCTGAAAGCATTTGCGGCTCTACCTTCTGCGACGTTTGATCAGCGCTCCTTCGAAGCTATCGAGTATGCATGGGCGCAGAACCAAGCTGGCTTCGCCGCTGACTTGGCCGGCCTGCAGCCCGGATCTCCAGAGGCCAGTTTCATCCTTGGGCGTTACATGGCTGCTGCTTTCGAGGGTGCTGGGTACAGTCTCGATGAAACGCTTTACACATACACCTCGCAGGCTGGGCCAGGCTCCATCAACATGCACCAATTCATGCAGGCGCTTAATCTTGGGAGCATATTGATTCAGCTAGGTCAGCCAGAGCTGGAAGCGGCCTATCTTCAGTCAGGAGCCGTATCCCAAAGGACGATCCAGACTATTGCCAAATTTAATCCTGATGCCCCTATCACAGAGGCCGATTACTTCATTGAAGGCGATACCAACCCGTTCCCGATTGCTGAAGATGCCAGCCGTAATAGCTACCGCAAAATTGGCCGGATAATTCATGGTGAGGACGAATGGCAGGGCTGGATTGTCTTTGCTCCTGGTCAGTTGGCTAGTGGCAGTACTTACGCAATCGGGATTGTTGAGACCGCCACAATGGATGAGGGTCTGACCTCTATTCTCGGGCGATTAGCTGATGCGAAGAGCTTAGTGAAGGTCCAAGGCGCTACTGTTCGAAATCCCGGGGCAGATGTTTTTATTGATCGCTCCCAAGATTTCCTTATCCAAACCCTTAGATAAGTCGCGGCATTTTCTTTTGCTAAATCGATCAGCGCTGGTCGATTGCATCAAGTGCTGCGCTTCGCATCGCACCCTGGTGGTATAGGTCTCGCGCCACGTTTTCGGTTATCTCGAAAGTGTGGCGCGGGGTTTTGAGTGCATGGGCTGAGCCTTCCGGACCGAGGGCATGCAGGTTGATGATCATGTTCTGGACGGCTTCGGATATAACCGTGATGCCGTGCCAGCGCATGAGGTCGGCAAGCATGGCGCGCGTGCCAGGGCGTACCTTGTTGCGCAGTTCTTCCTCGCCGGCTGCTGCCGCCTTTTTTGCCGAGTTCGCTGAGCGCTCCTGGGTGGACTTGGCCATCACGCCTCCAGATCAGTTTGGCGGCCGCGTGGGATGCGGTGGGTCCAGATCATGTTGAGCACGTACTTGGGCGTGAGCTTTGGCGTGAAGGGCGCTTGGTCGGCGATGTCTTCAATGGTCAGGCCCTTGCCGGCCAGCTCGGTGATGGCGGCGATCTTTCTTTGCTTGAGCACCATGTTGGGCCGTGGCTTGCGCTCGCCTGCCGTCTTGCGCACACGCACCACCGGGATTGCCTTGGGCTTGTCGGGGCAGTTGATGCGGAAAGCCGGCATGGGCTCGTTGCCGATGCGGATGGGCAGCGTTTGAACGGGGCCGTTGTGGGCTTCGAATGCGGCCATTTTGGCGGCCAGGTTGTGGCGCAAGCTGTTGCGCGCCTCGATGCTTGATTGGTCGATCATGGGGTGACTCGCAAAGAAAAGGGCGCTGTGTGCGCCCTGGTGTTGGTTAGATGAGAAGGCAGCGGATGCCCCGATAGGGGTCCGCGAAGGGAATGTCGTCATCGAAGCTGTCGAAGTCAGAGGCCGCTGCTTGCTGGGCTGGCTGAGGGCGCGGCGCCTGCTGGCGTTGCTGCTGCGGCTGCTGCCCTTGCTGCTGTGGCGGGCTGCCGGCGAACTCGATGTTGCTCACCCGGCCCACCAGCTTGAAGCCCTGGGAGTGGTCTGCCTTGGTGAAGGTTTCGATATGCACCTCATCCAGGGTCACGCCGACCTGCTGGCCTTTAAGCAGGTAAGGCGCCATGGCCTCGCCGCGTTTGCCCCATAGCGCCGCATCAACCCACTGCACAGGCTTCTTGTTGTCTACCTTCTTGCCATACTCAAAGGCCAGCGAAAGCGACACCACCGCATCGCCAGCAGCGGTATAGCGAACCTCTGCATCCCGACCGATCCGGGCAACTCCGAACATCTGGGCCATGCGGCCTCCTACTTGACTGATTAAGCTGCAATGCCGAGAACGCGATGCATGCGCTCTTCGAGCAATTCGTGGAAGGTTTTGACGCGCTCAGCGATCTTGCGAATCAGAACCTCATCCCGGTAGGCGCGCTTTACAAACATCGGCATTCCAGGCCAGTAGCTGATGAAGTCGATCCACTCGCGCTCGGCCACCCACAAACCGCCCTGGCACTGCGCGATGTGATCTTTCGGCACCTCGCCAGCCAGGATCACGCCGACTTGAAACTTGGGTAGCTTGGTTTTGATTTCAGTCAGCCCATCAGGGCCGACAAGCGCGTCTGGCGAGTAGCCAATGCCGTGATTGAGGATGATCCCGACAGCCTGTGTCGTGACTTCTTCGCGCGCCTCGTACAGGCCGCGTGCTACGCCTTCCAACTCATGACCGCGAATCGTGGCCTTGGTCTGGAATGGAAGCTCAGCCGCCTCACCAGTGATTCGCTCGCCGATCAGTTGGTCCATATAGGTGAACGCCGCCACGCCAAAGCCTGCTTCACCCTTGCCAGCCACCAGCAGGGCGTCCAGCTCGGAACAGGTGACGATGCCAAGTCGCATTGCCAGCCATTCAGGCGTGCCCTGATCAATGTCGGTAATTATCTGCATATCAAGACTCCTGAGTGTTTTGCTTGGCCGACTTGGAAAGCATGCCCAGTACTTGGTCAAAGGCAGCTTTCTCGACGCTGGCCGGTGTGCCGTGGATGCCAGCAAACGCCGCCTTGGCCTTGTCGCTGCACTTTTCCAGCAGCTCGGCCAATTGGGCGGCCTGCACTGATGTGACGCGCGGCGTAACCACCGCGCCGTTGCCGTCATCATCCTCGCCGGTAGTGGTGAAGTTGAGCAGCGCACCTGCCGTGTAGCGCTTGCCGTAGCTGACGCTGGAGGCAACCGCCTGTACGCCGTTTTTGCTTCCGGTAGTGTCTGCTGGCAGAACAAGGGAGGTTGTTTCACGGTGGCCGCCGCGATGGCTCAACACTCCCTCGACCTCAATGCCTCGCTCGTTGCGTGGCGTGCGGAATGAAAGGGCAAACCCGTACTTGGCCAGCACCGGCTTGATCATTTCGTTAATGTCTTCCCACAGCGCATAGGTGCTCTGGATGCGACCGCTTTTGTCGCGGATACCTCCACGTTCGCCTATTACAGGCAGCTCTTCCTGCATCTGCGCCAGTGCTTCGTCGTACTGCTGCTTGGCTTGTTGAGCTTGGAAGCGCTCATGCATGGCCATTAGCCGCTCCATCTTGTCGATGTCGGCGGTTGGGCTCATAGCGACTTGCTGGATGATCTGCAGGATGGTGGCGGACTCGCCAACTACAGCGACCGCGCCTTCCTGTTGGTTTACCCGAGATACTTGGTTCATGGCGACCTCAGTATTGAATGCTGATGTTTGGAACCTGGCGCTTGGCGATCAGGGTGATGGCCTGCTTGGCGCAGTCTTCAGGCATGCCGCCTGCGATAAATGCGGCCAGCGCTGCGTTATTGATGGCCTTCTTGTGCTCAAGGTCCGCCTCGCGGCGTTTGGCTTGACGTACTTCATCAGCCACCGCGTCGGCGTGACGCTGGCGTTCAGCCGCTGCTGCTGCGTCGGCCTTTGCCTGGGCGTTGCGCTCTGCCTGTTCGGCACGTTGCTGGGCTTCAAGGTTTTCACGTTTGGCGCGCTCAGCCTGCAGCTCAAGATCGCGCTCGCGCTGTGCTGCTGCGTCACGTTCAGCCTGTGCGCGCTGCTCGGCTTCTCGGGTTGCGCGCTCCGCCGCCTCTCGAGCAATGCGGTCGCGCTCATCTTGAGCGTCACGCTCGGCCTGCTGTCGGCGCAGCTCGGCAAGTTCAGCCTGCTCGGCTTCCTGCTTCTCGCGAGCAGTCAGGGCGGTGCGCAGTGCGACAAGCGCCTTATCCTTGGCTCGGGCGGCTTCGGCCTCAAACTCTTCCAAGTGCTCGCCGATAACGACTGATTCAACCGTCGCTATAGAGCCGCGCAGGTATTCAGCGTCATAGGTGCCTGCCTCTGCGCCGCGTTCATTCAGTTCATCGATCAACGCCTGGTGGCGATCAATCCGCGCGTCTTCGGCGGCTTGCCAGTCGTCCAGCGGTTTGCGTGTTGCATCGCGCAGTGCGTCCATGGCGCCGGTGAACTCGCGCAGCTCTGCCTCAACTACCTTGGGCAGCTCCTTTAGCCGCTTCAAGTATTCACGGCCAGGCTTCTCTACAGCCGTCTTGGACTTGCTGACTTTCGCGGCCAGGGAGGCAATGCGCTCACGGCCCTTGCGTGTGGTGGTGTCAGGAACCTCGGTAGAAACCTCGGCAGCCACCGCATCCAAAAACTTCTTGAGGCCGCCAGTGACATAAATGGTCGGGGCGCTCGCTTCGCTAATATCTTCGATCAGCTGCACGTCAGTTGCTGCGTTCATTGTGTTCTCCCTGCGCTGGGCGCTGGCTTGCTGGCTCATCGTCGACGTAATCAAGTGCGAAGGCGAAGGCGGTAAAAACGAGAAGGGCCAGCGCGAAGCCGCGCCAGATACCACAGCGAGGTTGACGCTGGCGGGCGGTGCTCATGGCCGCACCTCATAAACCAGCGTCCACTGCCCACCTGAGCAGTATTTGAAATCAGGCTCGCGGCGCGGCTCGATACCTTGTTGGTAGGCCAGCGACTTAGCGCCAAGAAGGCTGCTGGCGCTGACGGCTATGCGCTCAACAACGCGACCAGCCTCAATGGCGGCCAACTGGTCTTCGATCAGGGTAGGGAAGGGCATGCGGCTCATAGGTCAAACTCCTTTCTGACTTGGGCGTCGACGGCCAGGGCGACGGCTTCTTGAAGCGGCCCAGCGATCAGTGACACGTTCTGCTTGGCGATGAATCGAGGGTCTGTATCGATGAACCCGAGCATCTGCGACCAGAACTCTTTGCGCTGAGCGGTGGGTGCTTCTGCCATGGCTTCTTCGATCTGCAGCCAGGTAAGCCCGTCGCGGGCGCGGTCACAGAGCTGGCCAAACGAACGTGCGCGGCTGTCGCTGGTTTCATCTGCGGCGTAGCGGCCAGCCTCAAGCGCGCCGGCATTGCTGATTGCGTGCATGGTGATTACCTCGGTGCATGGTTGCCGGTGATGGCGTGGCGAAACGAGCCCTTAAGGCTTCCGCAATCCTGCGATCGCTCTGCATATCTGCGTATGCGCATGCAAGGGAATGCTTATGCTTTCGCCATGCCTCGTGCGCATCTTCTGGAGTGCCGAATCGGCCAAGATGATCATTTCTGCCAGTGAACGGATTGCTGCATTGGGCTATGAACGCCCCGGTTTTTCTGCCTTTGTCCCAATGGACGCCTACTGGCCATTTCCTGCGCAGCGCCTCATTGGCGTTAAGGAATCTATTCAGCTGGAGGGGGATAAAGACGCAATTCTCAGGGCTGTATATTTTGTTGCCGGGAACCAGAATGTCTTTGTCTAGCTCCTTACCCTGATAATCCTGGGTGAGCACCCAGGCCCTGAAAGCCGAAAACTTAAACCACTCAGGCGTAACAGAGCAGCTGGCGTATGTTGGCCTGTATGTGTCAGGGCTTTTCCCGTAACACCGGTCAATCATTCCCTTCCAGAGCGAGTAAATCGGGCATATCCAGGCGCGCCTAGATCTGCCGTTAATAACTGAGTAAGAGGTCACCTTGTAGTCGGCGTCGTTTATTCCGACGCCGCACATCAGTTTCCTTTCAGTAGGCATGCGCGCCTCCAAAGCCTTTAGGCTTTCTGCTTATGGGTACGGGGTAGGGAGGGGAAAAGAGCCCGCCGAGTGCAGATTGGCGGGCCTTAATGTCCGGTTACGCTGTCCGGATGCCGTGGGTCATCTAATCCCAATGGCCGCGCATCATGCTTGGCCTGGCTCGGTGTGCGTGTCGCCTCTCGGCGAGGCTGCCCTGTTCGGAATGAACGATTCGTCTAGGGTTGTGATGCGCGAAAGTGCGCATCGGGGTGTGATCTTGCCGGTCGCTAATCCGGCTCGGGGTCACTTTTATCCCCGTGGCTGCCCGGCCTTCACCCAATGGTTTGGGAGGTGCATGCCGAGTAATCGTCGGTCGCTTACGCCAGAACTACGTTTCACTTCGTTGAGGTCCTGTGGCCACAGGTTTTCCTCACCCCCGATCAAACGCCGTAACGAAACCGGACTTACACCGCTTCTGGTTGCATTTGTCACAACGACTCCCGATGCGTGTCTGCTTTCCACGCCGAAGATCACACCCCGATACGCCCTGCATGCAGGTGATCGGTGCCTTATGCCCAGGCGGCAAACCTGCTTATTACCGGGCGCTGCTTCATGCATTGCCCGGTGGCATCCCGGTCGTGTTGCGGGATTGGTTAATCGTCACAGGATCGGCGCTGAGGACAGCATGTCTTGCCCTTGCACTGTTCTGGTCGATAGCAAAAGGAAGGGCAGGTAACACCCTCCCGGTAGCTGTGTGTGTTGATTCGCGGGTTAGCTGGGTAAGGGAGGCGGTCGCACTCCAGCACCGCAACGCCCATCGATTCGGCGCCAATACGCTTGGCGTCTTCTTCGCTCGCTGCTTCAACGCAGCCGGGCGGCTTACCTTCAAATTTCAGCCAGTACGCTTGCATGGTCATTGCTCCGGTTGTTTTCCCAATGCGCCCTGTTGCCAAGGCGCATCAGTGAAAACTTGGTGTTGCTCTCCACTACGCGCATCGCCTCGATTTCCCCATCTGCCAACGTCACGCATTTCGTGTACGGCGTTCTTCGTTGGTGGCTTGCGTAGCTTCGCGTGACTGCATATGGAGTCACGGCCAGTTCCAGAGCTGGCATGGACGACGGTTTAGCTTTTCGCCACCCAGGTGATTGCCTGGGTACGTCGTTGGTTTCGTCAGGTTGTGAAAGAGCGTTCCGGTTGCCCGAGGCATCGCTGCCTTTCCTGCTGCCGGTGTTGGCCGGCGATGGAGTGACATTAACCGCCGGTATATTTGCAGTCAATACCGGCGGTTAATTATTTTTCAGAAAGAAGCGGTTATGATTCTGTTTTGCTGTATGTATATCCAGTATTGGAGTTTTGAATGGCCAGGACGAAAACACAGCAACAAGAACCGCGAGAGATGACTGGGCTGGAAAAGCTGGGACTGCGGGTGTCCGCGATGATCGGGTCCCCCAAGGCTCAGCTAGAGCGCCAAGCGAGGATTCACCGATTGGATTCAGATACGGATGAGGCTTGGGATGGCGTGATGGAGTTACTAGGGGAGACAGACGGCTTGTATTTAGAGTTTGCGGACGATGGTGACGTTATCGTGCGTTGGGATTTGCTGGCCGATGATGATCGGGTTGCGGATGTTGAAGAGACTGCGCCGGAGGAGGCCGCACCTTTTTGAGGGCACAAAATGCCCGCTCGATGAAAGGCTGCCAGGCTTGATCTTTTAGGTGGTGTGTATAGTGTGTATTATTGCGAAAGAGCAGCAGTTGGGACACCTATGAAAAGCCGCGAGGTGATTGAGCTGCTTGAAGCGGACGGCTGGTATGAGGTGGCAGTAAAAGGCAGCCATCACCAGTTTAAGCACCCGACGAAACCCGGGCGGGTGACGGTTCCGCACCCAAAGTCAGATATGGCTAAGGGAACGCTCAACAGCATATTGAAGCAGGCCGGTTTGAAATAAGGCCGGTAGGAGGGCAGGTATGAAATTCCCAGTGGTGCTGCACAAAGACGCCGATAGCGATTACGGGGTGACCGTTCCGGACGTGCCAGGTTGCTTCTCCGCAGGGGAGACAATGGCCGAGGCGCTAGACAACGTGCGTGAAGCTCTTGAGCTTCACTTTGAAGGCCTGGTGGTTGATGGCGAGCGCTTGCCGCAACCTCAAGAGATAGACGTTCACGCGACCAATCCTGACTACGCGGGCGGTGTGTGGGCGCTTGTTGATTTTGATGTGACGCCTTACCTGGGTAAGGCTGTGCGCTTCAATGCAACCCTGCCAGAACACTTGCTGGCCCGCATTGATGCTTACGTGAAGAACCACCCGGAGCAAAGAAGTCGGTCAGGCTTTTTGGCAGACGCCGCCATGCGGGTTTTGCAGCACGGTTGATAGTAAAAAGCCCGCTCATGTAGCGGGCTTTTTTGAGTGTCTTGGTGGCTACAAAGAGCCAGTTGCCCGAGTGTTTTGCTCGTCGGTGCAGGTCTTATAGTTGGAAAACGAATACTGAAGCGCAACGTATCCTTCGCTGCCGTTTTGAGCTCGGGCGACCATGGTTATGCCTTCAATTCCGTTCTTAAGGGGTGATGCTGGCGTGCTGTTCCATTCAGCAATCAGCGAACGATCGTTTTTGTGCAACCCCATCATCCAGTCCCTACCATCATCCCAAATACTACCCGGCATAAGATGGTCGAGAACCTGCGGCTGTCCGTAAACGGATGACAAGGAGGTTTGGAGGGTGGAAAACTCATCCTTTAGTTGGTGCCCGAAATTATTCGTGTCGATGGTCTTGCCAATCGCTCTAATCTGACAAAGGCCAACAGTAGGTGAAATGACCAGTGCATATTGCTCAAATGCATTGTTGGGCTTAGGAGGTGTTGTTAGAAGGTAGAGGCTTTGCACTTTGTCAGTCAGCACAAGAGCTTGGCCGCTCATTTTCTCGATCAGATCATTGCTCAAGCCGGCCTCAAGGCCAAACGGCCCATTGCCCGGAGGAATGTCTGGAACTTGCTGAGGAGCTGCCGGTGCAGGCGTGCTTGCTACCGGTTGGCTTTCTTGACCAGCTTTTGGGGCTGCAGGGTTCAGGCCATACTTAGCTACTAGATACCTGTGCTCGAGCATAGCCAGGGTCTGCTCTTGGGTCGCTGCCGCTACCGACTTCATGGCGCCGACTAGACCGCCATGAGTCAATGCGTCGAGCTTGGCCTCTGCAAGTTCTTCGCGAGCAACTGAGATTTCGGCTTCAAGCTGTTTGGCCAGCTCCGGGTCTGCCAGCGAAATTTGTGTGACCTGCTCAACAGGTGATCCGCTCTCGATTGCGTTGATACGCTGCTTTAGCAGCTCTGTATTGGTCGAGAGTAATTCCACTCTAACGGCAACTAGGGCTTTAACTAATCCCCCTGCTAGGCCTGCATCTTTTGCTTTTGCTTCTTCGAGCTCACTCTGAGTCTCAGTAAGCTCACTGCGGAGCACATCTACCAGCGCCTTCTCCTCTGGAGTAAGTTCCTTTTTTAGACAACCTGACGTGAATGCCGCGATGGCAATCAGCAGTGCTACCCCTAGCTTCCGCATGACCAGCTCCTTGTGATGTTAGGTGGCTATCATAATCAGTTCAGGGCTAAATGAGGAACAGGTTGGCTTATGTCAGAGGTGTGGTGGTGCGATGCGGCATCTTGAAGACCGCTATGGCGGCTACAGCAAGTTGAATCGCCCCTAGTTTCGTAGGCGCATCTGGGATCGATTCTCGGCTAACTGCACTCTAATCGGCACTGGCCGCTTTTGGCCGTCTCCCGCCTGATACGACAGGCTAGTCCCGGCCAGAAGCAGTCCTCCGAATATGTCTACGAAACCGGTGGCGGTTCATTCCACCCATGGTGCATAACTCCTTATACGGTCATCCGGCCACTGTAACACCCGGACTAGATAGGGAACGCAAAGAGGACAAGGAATGTTATCCACCAAACCCGTGAAAGCGTTATCACACCAATTGGTGTCTATTTATAGTTGGAGGCAAAAAATGTCTGACCGCAAAGCCTCAACAATTGCCGTCGCCATCTGCATATTTTTAACAAGTAATTACGCACTGGCTGAGTCACAGGCTGAGTACTCTGAAGTCTCAAATAACTCATGGCAAAAACAGAACGAGGTAACGGAAAAAAGTTACCAGCGCCTCTTACTAGAAACTGGTGCAGAACAAAATAAAGAAGCAGTTAAACAGCTTAAAGAAGCAAAAGAAAAGTGGGAAGAGTTTAGAACTCTACTTTGTAATTCCGTAAGCAGTACATACGGCGGGCAATGGACTTCCGTCCACAAGTCCGAGTGCAGGGTAAAAATTGCAGCGCAGCTACAAAGCACTACCGACAGTTACGGGTGGTAGCCTCTAACTAGTGGTTCAAGCCGTTCGCTTCGCTCACTGGGACGGGCTAAAGCCCGCCCCTTAACCAAACGTTATACGCTGGAGACACATGGAAGATCTTCTCAGCCTCGCAGTCCGATTTTTTGGCTACTTAGTAACGGAAATAATACTTGGAACATTTTTCTACGCCATAGGGTGGCCATTTGTAAAAGCGGCCACACTTGGGAAATACCCCAAAAACGAGTGGTTAAGCGGCTCCAGAAATGAGGCTTATGTATGCTGCGTTGGAGTACTCGTATTTGCCCTTTTGCTAATGGTCGTTCTTGGGCAGTTCAGCGCATAACAATTGATTCAAACCGTTCGCTGCGCTCACTGGGACGGGCTAAAGCCCGCCCCTTAACCAAACGTTAGGTTCTACAACATGGAAGTATCAGCAACATCACCATCTCTACAGAAAATTAGCTTTATTCGTGGGAGTCAACCGCTATGGAAGGCATTCTGGGTTTTGTATGTTCTAGGTAGCCTTTCTTTCACGGCCATTTTCGTAGTGTTAATAAAATCTCTCTCTACAAGCTATTTGCTATTACCAGCAAGTCATATTTTAAATCTACAAAAAGAAACAGCTTTATTGATGGCCGCAACTACAGTTGTAGTTATCTACGTTATGTATTTCTTGGTTTGTTCAATTTCTGTCTGGCGTTGCGCCAAAAATACCATGAGAAAATTATGGTCTAATCTTGCAAAAATAATAATCTCAATAAATTTTGCGTGGATTTCTTGGAAAGCATTTGTCGCCTTCGGCTCTTTATTAACGTATTTTTCTCATCAGTGAATTGCGTAAAGACCTAACAAGTGGTTAAAACCGCTCGCTTCGCTCACTGGGACGGGCTAAAGCCCGCCCCATAACAAAAGCGTTAAGCAAAAACCGGTTGGGTCGAAAGCGGCCTGATGTGACTGGCTGCTTCTGGCCGAAAGCGGCTGATTACGAGAGGCTGCTTTGGGTCGCTCTCTGCCAGTCAGGGCTACAAAGCATGCCGGTCAAATCCGATGCAAATGGCTGGTCAGGTCGAAGGCAAATGGGCGGGCATGTCTGTGCAATTAACCACCCAGCGCTTCAATGGCTGAGCCCCGGGCGTTCTGGTTTTGATTGAGGCGATAGAGCAGGGCGGGGAGCAGATCAGGGCTGGCCATGCATACCTCTGGGGTGGAGGTGTCTGTGTAGATCGGAGTGCAACAAGGGGCAGAAAAAAGCCTCGCTGGGCGGGACTTAGCAGGTCATGGTACTAGGATGTAGTGGTGGCGCCAGGAGGAATGGTCGATAGCTCGTCATTAGGGCTATAGCTTGCTGATCGTAACAATGATCCTGCAAAACGATATGCCGGTGAGGAAAAGATGGATTGATGCTAGAGCGCCAGTGAATACGATTGCCAGCAGTAGCGACTTGCTTTCAACTCCCCATGGCAGCAAAAGACAGAGAGATAGGACCAAGAGAATAAGGTAGAGGGCCGCACAGACGAAGCTCCGCACTATCAGTACCTTGTAGCCGCCGGTAGCTCGAAGGTTCTGCATCAGGTCGCGATCCATGATAGCCGCCAGCAATGCAATGGCGGTTATTAGGAACCCTAGGATTGTTCCAGAGCTGCTTGCAATTGCACTTGCAAGCGTAGTGATATCGCTAGGAATAAAATTGAAATCGCGCTTATAGAATGCGACTGCAATTAAGGCGGCAGCCAGTATCTTAAATGATTCTTTTAATTTTACCGAAATACGCATTTAGCGATTCTCTCTTCTCTGCCCTAGATTTGTCAGCAAGTTCGTACATTACTGTGCTTGCAGGGAACTGTGAGTTTGAGTTGGTATATTGTGTTGAGTATAGGCGATCGGCAATTAAATCAATAGGGTATATTTTACCATTTTCATCGGTTTCTAATTTTGCTTTAGTCGCGCCAAAGGCGAGCAGGCTACGCACTGCCGACTGAATAGCCCCTGTTAACCTTCCTGCGCTTGACTCCACCTTGGAGTCAATTGAGAAAGTTACCTCAAGTGTATCGGCCCCAGACTTGTTCAATAGCTCAATAGTACGGGCACCTATATCATCTGCTGGATAGCGATCAGGGTTGGTAGGTCTAGGTATCTTGAATGAGAAGCGCTTTATCTCAAGATTGTCTTTTATCAACATCTCCGCTTGCTCAGGCCTTATTACTGGAGTCGCATGGTAGGGCACGCCGCCGGCAGCCATTAAGACAGCAGCAAGATGGCTTGCAGTATTACCGTCATCGTTTCTATGCATTACAAGCAAAGATTCATCGACGTAGTATACGAAGAAGTTCTTTTCAATCACTCCCTCGTCCGACTCAAGCTGGAGTTTTTTGCCATCTTTTCCAATTGTGCCAATTTCAGGTAAGTCGGCTTTGCGTATTTTTCTTATCTGACCAGTGTAAGAGTTGCTTTCATCTCGAAACTTAAGTCCAAATACTTCTCTGGTAGAACCGTAATGGGTATGGCTAGACTGTTTGGTGTCAGCAATTATTCCGTCGAATATCTCTCGAACAGATAAGGCAAACAGATCGTCGCCGTCTGGGCTCAGTAAGAAAAAATCAAAGTGGTAACTGCGCCGCCTTTCCTTTCGCACTGACAACTCCTTACTTGAGTGAAATTAATTAATTAGCAAACTCTTGGCTAGCGTACTAGTCTGCGGGACGTTACAGGCCCCACCCACCAATTCATCCCGCAACACCAGCAAATCTCTCGGCGCTTTAACCCTCAAGGCCGCCTGGATGCTGTGACTCTCTGCGAGCCCAACAAGCACGCCACCCTCTACTAGGGCTGCCATTGCGTCAGCCGGCACAGCGCCTGGCTTAATGGTGATCACTATCTCTTCGCTGCAGGCACGGTTCAGCGCCAGGCTACCCTGCATATTAGCCTCCCCAACAAACTCAGAAGTTAAGCCGGAAGGTGCTCGGGTGTTGATTTTGGTACGGCCTGGCTTGTGGGATGCAACGCGGATACGGATGCCGTCGATCTGCATCCGCTGCTCCAGTTCGGCCATATCCGCATCCTCATTCACGCAGATGCGGATTGCTTGGCCAGGGGTGAGGCTTTTTGACAAGAAGCCCATAAGTAACACCTCCCTGTGCACTAATTACCGGTGAGAGGCTTACTGCCCCATGATCTGCCGGTACCGCTTCTGGTATTCCTCGTAAGACAGCCCTGACTCTTGCTTGAGCTGGTTGAGTTGGATCTGTTGCCATTCGCCTTTGCTGAGGCTGCCTGCTGCTGCAGGAGCTGCTGATAGTGGGGCGGCCGCTGGCTGGATCATCGGCGCTTCGCTGAGGTTGCCGATGCACTGGTATTTGTGAACGATCTGGCCGGCAATACAGGTTCCGTAGCCATTGGTCTGGTGACAGTTCTGCTGCCTACCACCAAATGCCTCTGCATCGTTGTAGCCCCACACCCGACACTTTGACTTGGCCACAGCTTTAGCCTGAGCAATGTCGATCACAGGCTGCTCGAATTGAGCAAAGTCATATGCCATATCGACCGTGCCGTCTGCTCGGCTTCCGTCAGTGGCGTAAAAATCCTTTTTGGTGGCGCAGCCGGAGAGGGTGGCTAAGACGGCGGCGAGAACCAGTAATTGTTTGACTGTTGGCATAGCTACTTCCTTGTTTTGTTGTTCATTTTTGGATTTATGTTCACTGCTGAAACTAGGCCGAGGCCTTTTTTGAACTGGGAGACCCTTCCACGCGGATCAAGCAAAGCAGAGCCTTAACGGCATATCGCTTCGCAAGGTACTCCGTCCCGATCCCCATCAATTTGCGGGTTTCTGCAGACTCGTAACTGGTGCATGGCTTCAGCGCAGCCGCTCATTTGTGAGCAGCGCTTGATCTTGCTGCAAGAAAAGCCACCGGCCGCACTACTCGCAACAGACCCTGCTCTAGGAAAGGACGGTTTGCGCTCCGACTCTACCTGAGGTGCTGCTGCGACTCGTTTGCCTGCTCGCCAATCCCAGGGTGCGACCTTAGAGCCATCGGGAAGCGCCCAAAGGCCCTGCTCCATATTTCTGGCCAAGGTTTGAGCGTCTTGCAGTTTTTGGTCTTTCAGGTACTTCGTGTAAGCCCATGCCGCGCCGCGCGCTACCAGCTCATAGTTGACGTCGACACTGCCTGATTGCACGCGAGCGACTGTCCTGCCGTAGCGGTCTGTATCTTGAATGCTCAAGACAACCAGCTTGCCGAAAACAAGGTCGGAAAGGATTCGTTTCGACTTCGCACCATATGGCTGCTTCGACTCAGGCGCATCAATCTCTGCCAGCCGAACCTTGATCTGCTTGTTTCCTGATGCAAGGCAGGTGAGGGTATCCCCGTCACTGATGCCCACAACCTTACAGCTGATTTGCTCGGCTGAAGCCAGTGACGGGAAAAGCACAGCAAACAGAAAAGAGATAATCAGTGACCGCACGCGATGTCCTTATCTATGGCCTTGTGGCGGTTAACGCTAACTGGAGCCATTTACGATGCCCCAGGTGTAATCAGTCAGGACTTGGTGAAAGAAAAGCCGTCCAGATTCTGCGCATCGATGTACAGCTCGCCGTTCTCAACACCGATTGTCATCGTAATGCCCTTCTTCATAGCCTCCTTGAAGGCTTCAATATCAGGTTCGCCGCGCAGGCTTAACGTGACGGGCTGACCTTCGGTGAGGACCAGGGGGACTTTGGCAGGGCGCACAGGTTTAAGTAGGGTTAAAAGGAGTGCAAAAGATGTTGCCAAGTAGGCGAGTAAATTGAAGGCGCTTAGGAGAAGCATAAATACGTCTTTCCTGGCGAGTGGCTCCACACTTGTCTGGAAGTCGTAAATTTCTCGAGCTGATAAGTACACAATGCTGGCAGTCAGAGCGAATGCCAGTAGAAGGCCCAAGCGAGTTAGCAGTTTTAGGGTTAGAGGCTTAGCACGCTCAAAGTGCTCTGCTACCCATTGCCTAAAGTCAGCGCGCCGAGCTTCTCCAGCCGAGCCATAGGTCCAAGCCAGAGCTGCAATGGCAGCAAAGGCTGATATTGCTTCCAAAATCATCGCAACGATCCTTGTCGTTCGGTCAATTGATGCCTATCTGAAAAAACGCCGGTCAATTAACGGCAATCAAGGAAGCTGGGTTGCCAAATATGGTGAACCGCTACAGCTTCTGCGCATTCCAGACCAACAGAATACGTGCCTGGATGTACGTTTCATCGATCCTGATTATCTCGGGGTCGTGATGCTTGTTATCCGAGATCATTTTGAAATGATCAGAGTCTTTGATCTGTAAGCGCTTGATGTAAAAAAGCCCCTGCCAAACAAATGCGTAGATGCCGTCACCGGTAAACTCACGGATGCTGGCGTCCGCGATAAGCGGGTCTTTGTCCTGAATCGTCGGCTCCATGGACTGGCCATCGCCGGTGATCAGCTTCAGGTGCGCAGGGTCTTGGTACTTTACGCCGAGCTCTTTCAGGTGCTGCTGGCTCACTGTCACGTCGCGGAACATTTCCGGAAAATCGTGGACGAGCTTGCCATTCCCCATCGCGCCCTGGACGTCATAGTGCGCGATTCGGATTTCATCGCCGACCATGCCGGTGCGGCGGAAGTCGCCAGTGACGACGTTAGAGCTGCCACGATCAGCATCCACTGAGGCCGCGCGGATGATCTGCTCACGCGCATCGTCTGTCAGGCTTTTCCCTACCTTATCTAGCATCTGACGGACTTTGTCCGCAGCGCCAACGCTTTGCGACTGAGGCGCGCTCTGCATTTGCTTGAGCTCACTTGCCAGTCGCGGGCTGAACTTCTCAACCGGCTCGCCAATAAGGCGCGACAGGACAGCGGCAAATTTCGCGTTCAGCGGGTTTTGGCCATTCAGGTACATCGCCACTGCGGCGGGCGAAATATCAGCCGCCTCTGCGATCTTGGCCTGAGTCAATCCCAGGGAATTTTTCCGAGAGGTGAAAAGGGCTTTGGCCGCGTCGCATTCAGCTTTCATGGCTGGGGATAGATCTTTCTTTTTACTCATTGGCTGAATTTAACCGGAGGTTAATTAATTCACATCAACCGCCGGTATTGCCACAATAATAACCGCCGGTTAATATTGGCATTAATGGACCTGCTCCCGAGGCATGAAATGAAGAAAGTAGTGTTGAAAGACGTTGTTGCTCGGCTCGGCCAGGCGGCGGTGGCCAAAGGGCTCGGCGTAAGTGCCCCCGCGATTACCAAGGCGCTAAAAGCCAAGCGCGAGATTTTCGTTACAGAGCACTCAGACGGCTCCCTGACTGCAACAGAAATCAGACCGTTCCCACACCAGGCTGCACCAAATTAGTCCGCCGCTTAGCCGCCAATGAAAACAGACCCACCTAAAAGGCAGCAAATCAGCCTGCTTGAGGCCATTAAAGATGATCACCACCGACAAAGCACGCAAGAACGAAGCGGCAATCTTGAAGGCACTTGCAAGCCTTGGGCAGGTGCATCTGGCAAAGCTGATGGGTGTGGATGAAACCCTGATTAGCAAGCAGAAGTCGAGCGGCCAGCTGGCCAAGACCGCCGAAATGCTCGCGCACCTAGGCCTAAAGGTCGTGCCGGTCAGCATGAAGTGCTTTGACCCGGAGTACGTCGAGCACTTGCGGGCACTTGCACAGATCGGCCTCAAACAGCCGTCGAGTGGGCAAGAGCTGAGCTGGGAAGAGTAGGGCCTGAATCGCATGCACAAAAAAGCCGCTGGTCTTGAGCGGCTTCTTCACAACAACTTGGAGGTATGAGGCGAATGAGTAGCAATGAGAATCACGCAGGCGTAAAGGCTGCCATTGCCTCATGCGAGCTGTGCCAGTGCCCTGGCGGCGCTATTGCTCGACTGGCCGATTTACTTTCAGGTCGCCAAAAATCCGTAACTCTTCTGTTGCAGATCGATCTGACATCGCCCAAAGCACCTGTTTCAAGGGGAGCAGAAAGTGGTGCCCTGTGTGCGGATCAAGACCCGGATTGGCGTGTTTGATGATGCGCTCGACTTTCTCTGACAAGCCTTGCACGTCCACTGCTGTGGATTTTTTCAGCGCTTCGGCCAGGGCAAATATTGCAAGCGCCGTGCCTTCCTGGGTGGCTTTCAGGGCTGCCGCCAAGTCCGGCTCGTCGCCACTTGATTCGCTCAAATCGTTTTCTTGGTTCATGCCTGGCCTCCGTGGCCTTTTCGTGTGGAAACAAAAAGTTATCACGGATGCGCCAGGCGCCTACATCGCCTGAATCGCAGGCACAAAAAAGGCGCCGGACAGGGCGCCTAGTTCGTTACAACAATCAGGCAGGAATTATGGCCAACGACAATCCAAACAGCAATACCAGTAGCAGTCAGTGCGCAGCTATCCGGCGACACCTGGAAGCCGGTAAGACGATAACGGCCATAGGGCTTGCGGTTGAACGCACCCTGGTGGCAGTCATTAACCGCGACGGTAAGAAGGTCAGGGTAGCCGAGTACAGCATGCGGAGTGCCATGCAATGAGTGTTCAGGCAATGACCTGGGCGCTTGAGCAGCGCGTCGTTACTACGCCATCCGCGCGTCACGTTCTGCTGTGCCTGGCCAACTATGCCGACAAGAACGGGAAGGCGGCATTCCCTTCGGCCAACAGTTTGAGCGAGGACACCGGGCTCTCTGTTCGCACCATTCGCACCGCCCTGGAAGTCTTGCGCGAAGCTGGCGTGATAAGCCTTGGCAATCAGGCCATTGCCGCTGCCTATATCGACCGCCACGACCGTCGCCCAGTGGTTTATGACCTGGCTATGCAACGGGGTGCAGCTACTGCACCCGGAGTAGAGCGGGGTGCAACTGCTGCACTCGGTAGCGCCGAACGGGGTGCAATTGACGCAGCAACGGGGTGCAATCCTTGCACGAACGGGGTGCAACTGACGACCGAACGGGGTGCAGCAGCTGCACCCAATCCGTCCTTTAACCATCCATTAACCATCAATAAACCAAAGAGCAGTAGCGCGAAGGGTTCGCGCCTCGCTGCAGATTGGATAATTCCTGCTGACTGGCTCGAGCAGAGCGCAGCGAATCACCCCGAGTTTGACCAGCAGGCATTGCTCGCCATCGCTGAAGACTTTCGCGACTACTGGACGGCGAAGACTGGCAGCCAGGCAACAAAGCTCGACTGGCATGCAACCTGGCGCCGATGGATGCGAAGCCAGAGGCCGCACCGCCAGCCGCCAACTCGCCGCCTCGTTACCCATGGGCCGAGCGCAGCGCCAGAAGGACTAGTACCCAGGGAGGACGGCAGCTATGGCTTCGCTTGATCTGAATATCAGCGACATTGAGCGCAATCTCTGCGGCGTGATCGACAAGCAGCTCGGCCATTGCGAGCTCCACGGCGATTTTGTGTCGGTCACTTCTAGCAAGACCGATCACCCAAGCGGATGCCCGGCCTGCGCCGAAGAGGATCGCCGCCGTCGTGAAGATAGGCAGGTGCTTGAGCAGGCAGCCAGGGCTAAGGCTAAGAAGCTGGAGCAACGCCTGGGCTCAGCAATGATCCCCAAGCGGTTTGCTGAGAAGTCATTCACCGAGTACCACTGCGCGAGCAAGAAGCAAGAGGCGAACCTGGCAGCATGCCGCGCCTATGCGCAGCACTTTGTCGAACACGCTGCAGCTGGCCGTTGCCTGGCGATGTTGGGCAACCCCGGCACTGGCAAAACCCACTTGTCCGCTGCTATTTCGCGTCACCTGATTCACCGCCTTGGTATGGCCGCGGTTTATCGCACCGTCAGTAGCCTGCTGCAGTACGTCAAGGGTAGCTATGACCGCAACTCCGACTACACCGAGGCGCAGGCTTTCGCCAGCTTGGTCGAGCCAGACCTTTTGATCATCGATGAAGTGGGTGCGACCAAAGCCAATGACTTTGAGCAGGCAACCCTTTTCACCGTGATCAACGGACGCTACGAGGCGATGCGTCCAACCGTTGTGATAAGCAACCTGTTCCCGACAGACCTACGCGAGGTACTTGGCGAGCGCAGTTTTGACAGGCTGAGCGAGGCGAGCGGGATTGTTCTGGTGTTTGACTGGGCATCTGCCCGTAAGGACATCCTGTAATGGCTGACCGCAAGCCCAAACAGATGCCGGTTTATCTGGTGCTGCGTCGTTTGGTTGACCCAGTAACAGGCAAGGAAGTGGCCGCATTCGTCGCCGCCTCCGATGCCGATCGATCATTACTGCGCGAGCGCGATTACAAACTCAACGCGAAGATTCGCGCCGAACTCAAGCAGCCTCGCAATCCGCGTTTTAACGGCTTGGTGCACGGGCTGGGCAAGGTTCTGACCCAGAACATCGACCGGTTCACTGGCAAGCAATCACACGACGCGATCAAAGCGCTGCAGCTGGAGTCGGGTGTGTATTGCGATCAGGAGGTTTTCGATCTGCCGGGCCTGGGAAGGCTGACCCGCCAAACCCCGAGAAGTTTGAGCTATGACTCGATGGGCGAGGAGGCATTTCAGGACTTTTGGCGGCAGTGCTGTTCGTATCTGGTGGCGAAAGACTGGCCAACTTTGACCGAGGAAAGGTTGACCGAAATGGCCGAATTTGAAGCATTTAGGGAGGTTGCATGATCGCCGCCCGCAAGCCCCTGAGGGCGGTCAGCGAGAAACCGAAGAAGTGTGCTGTGCGCGCATGCCGGGCGCCGTTCATACCCAAGCAGAGCTTTCAGACCTGGTGCAGCCCTGACTGCGGCGTGCTGATCCTTCAGGCCAAGGAGGCCGAGAAGCGCCTGGCTTTTGAGCAGCGCGAGCGCCGGGAAATCAAAGTGCGCAAAGAGAAGCTGAAGTCTCGCAGCGACTTTATGCGTGAGGCTCAGCAGGCGTTCAACGAATACATCCGTTGGCGCGACCGTGCTGCCGGGCATGCCTGCATATCCAGTGGCCGTCCGCTCGACTGGGCTGGTAATGCGGTGGACGCGGGGCACTACCGCAGCGTGGGTTCTGCCCCACACCTGCGTTTTGATGAGCGCAATTGTCATGCGCAGAGCAAGCAGGACAACCGCTACCTATCGGGCAATGCCGTGGATTACCGGATTGGCTTGATTGTCCGCATTGGCTTGGATGCTGTTGAAACGCTGGAGGCTGATCAACGCCCGCGCAAGCACACCATCGAAGAACTGAAGGCCATCACGGCTGATTACCGCGCGAAGGTGCGCGAGTTGAAGAAGGCGGTCCAGTGATTGCTCAAGTCGGAATTGCCCTGAAAGCCACGTCTTTACTGGCTTTAAAGGTGTTTTTTTAGTGAAATTCAGCATGAGATTTTGGGGGTGTGCATGACCACAAGCCGGATAGTTGCAACGTCCGATCTGAGCAGCCAGTCGTCGACCGGGCGCGTGCTTGAAGCGGTGCAAGAGCTGCACGCGCTGGAGCAGATCGTGACCCGCGAAGCGCTGATTGAGCTGCTTGATCTGCCGGCGACGACCATCGACGATCGGGTGGGCACGCTGGTGAATGCCGGCATGATTGTCAGGGTGCGCCGTGGCATCTATGCCCCTGCCGAGGTCCATGACGCCGCCCGCGTGATCAGCAAAACGATCCTGCCGTGCGGTACGGTCAAGATCGACATAGGCGACGACGTGCTCACGCTCACGCCGAAAGAGGACCGCATGCTGGCCGCAATGCTGGCGGGTGTAGCAATGCAGGCCGTCGGTATCGAGCAGAGCCGTAACGTGGCGATGATTGCCGCTGACTTGTCGTTGCAGGTCAAGAGCCTGCGCCGGGAGTTGCGTGCAGTGAAGACGGCGCTCAAGGGGAAGGGGTGCGACGAGCAGCTAGGACTGGCAGGGTTCTAGGTTGGTCGTGATGGTGCCGTAAGGCGTCGTCATTCCTGCGCATTTGCTACGACTGAATGATCCTGCATAGAAAGAAAGCCTGCCTAGTGCGGGCTTTCTAATCATTGTCTTTATTTTTTCCAAACATATAGGCTGGAGGTCCAATCATTAGGAGTTGCCTGTATGTCGCTTGTATTGTTGGATGATGAGAAATCGGTGTGGGACCAATTCGTATGTGCTGCTTTGCCCTCTGTGTTGGCATCCCGGCCAATTAACGGTGATGAAGCAGCTCGCATCTCAGCCAAGGTCGCCGACATGCTAATCCTCGAACGCCGAGAACGAGGTGGTGAGCCGAAGAAGGCAACGTTCACCCGCGATATGTTGTAACCATTTCAATGAGCCCGCCTGATGCGGGCTTTTTCATGCATGACCCCTCACCCCCTGTAGGGTTCGACACCCGCTCTGCCTCCCGTGAACACTCGCGGCATGAAGACAGAGCAAGCGGCCAAGAAGTCCGCCACCCCGAAAGCGAAGAAGACGCCAATAGCCAAGAAGGCCGCTGGTGCGTCTGTGCGTGCGCGCAATACCGTGAAGGTGCAGAGCGCTGAGGTAGCGCTGACGGATAAGGAACAGCAGTTCGTAGATGAGTACCTGGTAGACCTGAACGGTACGCAGGCAGCTATACGAGCTAAGTACGCTGAGAGTTCAGCACGCCAGACTGCTACCAAGCTGCTGTCAAAAGCTTACATTCAGGCCGCAATCGCTGAAGCCAGGGTGAAACAGCAGCAGCGCACAGGAATCACCGCTGACCGAGTGCTGCGTGAAGCCTGGAACCAGGTGACAGCAGATGCTCGCGAGCTAACCGAGCTGATTGTCGTGTGCTGCCGACATTGCTATGGCCTTGGCCACCAGCGGCAGCGTACTGAGATTGAGCGCGACTATGCCTTTGACCAGTGGTTGAGCGATGGAGAAGACCCCGACAAATTCCCCGAAGAGGGCGGCTTAGGCTTCGACCCTAATCGTGAGCCGTTCCATAGCTGCCCTGAATGCGGTGGCCACGGCCACCCACGTGTTGTGCTCAAGGACACCAGAAAGCTATCTGCCGGCGCAGCTTCGCTGTTCGCAGGCGTGAAACAGACTAAGTTCGGCATTGAGGTGCAGACGCACTCGAAAGACGCCGCCATGGAGAAGTTGTTCAAGCACCTTGGCCTTTACGAGCTGGACAACCAGCAGCGCGTCGACCCGCTCGTGGCCGTGCTGGACCGGATCAATGCAGCCGGCAACGTCGGCTTTATGCCTGTGGCGCACGACCCTGAACACGGCGAGGGTTGATGATGGCCGCGACTGTCTCCAAGCCGCTGGCCGAGCTGCCATCTAACGCCGAAGAGCTGGAGCGCTGCCTGTCTGATCCTGAATGGCGACTGTTCAGCGGCTGCCTGTACAAGATCATGATTAAGGGCGATGACGGCGAGGACAACCTGGTCATGCCGTTTGCGCCCAACCGCGCACAGAAGCGGTTTATTCGTCGGCTGTGGCACCGCAACCTGATCCTGAAGGCACGCCAGCTGGGTTTCACCACGCTGATTGCCGTGATGTGGCTGGATCACGCCCTGTTCAACGCCAACCAGCGCTGCGGCATCATCGCCCAGGATCGCGAGGCAGCCGAAACGATCTTTCGGGATAAGGTCAAGTTTGCCTACGAGAATCTGCCGCCAGAGATTCGTGAGCGATTTCCGCTGGCCAGGGATAGCGCGGTAGAGCTGCTTTTCGCGCACAACAACAGTTCGGTGCGCGTGGCCACGTCAATGCGTTCGGGCACCATCCACCGCCTGCACATAAGCGAGTTCGGCAAAATCTGCGCGAAGTACCCGGACAAGGCGCAGGAAGTGGTGACCGGTTCGATACCGGCTGTGCCAACCAACGGCGTGCTGGTGATCGAGAGTACCGCTGAAGGCCGTGAAGGCGAGTTCTTCAACATGGTCGGCATCGCGCAGGCCAACCATGCCAGCAAGAAAGTGCTGACGCCCAAAGACTACCGCTTCCACTTCTACGCCTGGTGGCAAGAGCCGCGCTATCGCCTGCCCGTCACAACCGTGGCTATCACCCGCGATGAGCACGACTACTTCGACAAGATCGAAGCTGAAATGGATTGCAGGATCGACCCGGACCAGCGCGCCTGGTACGTCGCGACCAAGCAGGCCGACTTTGCCGGCGCTGAAGAACGGATGTGGCAAGAGTATCCGTCGACACCGGCTGAGGCCTTCCAGGTCAGCACCGAAGGCAACTACTACGCCAAGGATATGATCGCTCTGCGCAAGCGTGGTGGCGTCACGCGCTTGCCGGTCCTCGATGTGCCGGTCAACACCTACTGGGACATTGGCAAGAAGGACGGTTGCGCGATCTGGTTCCAGCAGGAGAGCCGTGGCGACGACCGCTTTATCGACTACTACGAAGACCACGACAAGGACTTGCGCCACTACGTCGCCGAGCTGCGCGCCAAGGGCTACATCTTCGGCACGCACTTCCTGCCGCATGACGCCGCGCATGAGCGCCTGAGCGATTACAACAAGAGCACAGAACAGATGCTGCAAGACCTGATGCCAGGTGAGCGGTTCTTTGTGCTGCCCCGCATAAGCGAGCTGATCACCGGTATCCATGCCGTGCGCAAGCACCTGAAGGGCGCCTACTTCGACGAGGTGCGCTGCAAGAAGGGCATCGAGCGGCTGGAAGGCTACAAGAAAGTATTTAGCCGCGCCGCCAACGGTTACATCGACACGCCCAACAAGGCCAACGGCTGCAGCGAGGGCGCCGACGCCTATCGCCAGTACGCCCAGGCCAAAGAGCTGAACCTTATCGACGGCGCGACCCGCGCAACCACTTACCAAGAAGCCCCGCCGCCCGACTGGCGCACTTGAGGAATCACCATGGACGCCACCGCGATTAAGTCGCCAGACACCCAGGCCGCCGACGAACTGGCAATCACCCTGGAAGAGTACGCCGAGTTCCTGATGGAAATCGAAGAACAGCCGCACTGGCGCGCTACGGCTGACAAGGAAATGGACTACGCCGACGGCAACCAGCTGGCCAGCGACTTGCTGCAACGCCAGCGCGAGCTGGGCATTCCGCCTGCTGTTGAAGACTTGGTAGGCCCGGCGCTGCTGTCGATCCAAGGCTACGAGGCGACCATCCGCAGCGACTGGCGCGTGACGGCTAACGGCCAGACGGGCGGCCAGGACATAGCGGATGCGCTGAACTTCAAGCTGAACGAGGCTGAGCGACACAGCAAGGCCGATGCCGCGTGCAGTAACGCCTTTCGGCCGCAGATCGCCGTTGGCCTGGGCTGGGTGGAAGTGAAGCGCGAGAGCGACCCATTCAAGTACCCGTACCGCTGCACGGCTGTGCATCGCCGTGAAATCGATTGGGACTTTGCCGCTACGGAAGATGACCTGAGCGATGCCCGCTACCTGCGCCGCAAGCGCTGGCTGGTGCCCAAGCGCATTGCGATGGTGTTCCCGCAGCATAAGGAGCTGATCTTGTCGATTGACCGCCATGGTCCGAGCTGGTGGGCTGAGCAGTCGATTGAGGCTGTAGACGGTGGATCATCGACAGGCTTGGGCAATGCTTGGGGCGAGGCGCGCAATCGAACCGTGCAGGAAGACCGCTGGTACAACCCGGTGAGCAAGCAGGTGTGCCTGGTGGAATTGTGGTACCGGCGCTGGGTGAGCGTGGCCGTGATCACCAGCCCCGACGGCCGCGTGGTCGAGTACGACGAGAACAACCTGGCACACAACGTCGCCGTGGCCAGCGGCACCGTGAAGCACAGCATGGCCGTGGTTGCCCGCGTGCGCCGCAGCTACTGGCTTGGGCCGCACCTGATGCACGACGGCCCGACGCCTTACACCCACAACCACTTTCCTTATGTGCCGTTTTGGGGCTTCCGCGAGGACAGCAGCAGCGTGCCGTATGGCTATGTGCGCGGCATGATTTTTCCCCAGGACAGCCTCAATAGCGGCATATCGAAACTGCGCTGGGGCATGGCGGTGGTCCGTACCGAGCGTACCAAGGGCGCAGTGGATATGACCGATGCACAGTTCCGCCGCCAGGTTGGGCGCGTGGATGCTGACATTGTGCTCAACGCTGATCACATGGCTCGCCAGGGCGCACGCTTCGAGGTGAGGCGCGACTTTCAACTCAACGCCCAGCACTTCCAGCTGATCCAAGACAGCCGCCAGGCCATTCAGCGTGTATCGGCGGTGACGGCCGGCTTTATGGGCAAGGAGGGCACCGCACGCAGTGGACTGCAGGAGCAGACCCAGGTAGAGCAGAGCAACCAAAGCCTGGCCCGGATGATGGACAACTTCAGGGTGGGCCGTTCCATGGTCGGCGAGCTGCTACTGGCGATGATCGTTGAAGATCTGGGCGATAAGCCGCAGACCATCATCATCGAGGGCGATGCCGTGCGTGAGGATCGCGAGGTGGTGATCAACAAGCCCGAGGTTGACGAGCTGGGCTATGCGTACCTGAGCAACGACCTGCAGCGCACTCGCCTGCAAGTGGCGCTTGAAGACGTGCCGAGCACCAAGAGCTATCGCGGCCAGCAGCTCAACGCTATGTCCGAGGCGGTCAAGTCGCTGCCGGCGCAGTACCAGGCGGCCATGCTGCCGTTCATGGTTTCGCTCATGGACGTGCCGTTCAAGAAGGATGTGGTCGAGGCCATCCGCGCCGCTGCCGAGCAGGAGTCTCCCGAGTCTGTCGAGAAGCGCATCGAGCAGGCCGTGAAGGACGCACTGCAAAAGTCGGGTGTGGACGTGAAGATGCGCGAGCTGGCGATGAAGGAGCGCAAGACCGAGAGCGAGATTGCCGAAATCCAGGCGCGTGCTGTGCAGATCGGTGTGCAGGCTGCGTACTCCGCGATGCAGGCCGGCGCACAGGTGGCGCAGATGCCGCAGATCGCGCCGATTGCCGATGCTGTGATGCAGGGCGCTGGCTACCGCGAGCCGACACCAGGCGGCGACGACCCCAACTTCCCGACGGCAGAAAAGGCCGCGGCGATGAACATTCGCAGCCCCTACATCCAGGGCGAAGGCGCGCAGCCAGGCAGCGAGCAACTGCCGCCAGACGTGCAGCAGAACACCAGCCCGGCTTATCCCCCGGTACCGCAGCAAGGCGGATCGCCCATGCAGGGCATTGAGACACCCACCACCACTGACAACTTAGGAGCATGACCATGAATGACAACGCCATCGAGCAGGAAATTATCGCCAAAGGCCTGACCGCGCCGCGCATCACGCCGGCTGATATTGAGGCAGCCATTGCCAGTGAGCACTGTTTCACTGCAGCCGAGGCGGCCAAGTGTGGCGGTACCGGGCCGCACCCGCTCGACCTGCTGACGATTTGCGTGCTGGTACTGCGTAACGGCTTCACCGTCACCGGTGAGTCAGCGTGCGCCAGCCCGGAGAACTTTGACGCCGAGATTGGCCGCCAGATCGCTCGCCAGAATGCCGTCCAGAAAATCTGGATGCTGGAAGGCTATTTGCTGAAAGAGCGCCTGCATGCCCGTCGTGATGTGGGCGAGTGCGGCACTGCTTAAAACGAACAGCGTGCAAGACCTTGACCCGCTTCGGCGGGTTTTTTTTCGCCTGCAATTTGACCTGGCAAAACCCTGTCCCCCTGTAGGGTTCGCTCGGAAAACCCCCTGTCTTGACACTTGTTCGCAAGTTGAGCGCACCGCGCGCAGCGATGAGTAGGCCGTGGTTTGGCCTGCATTGCTAAGCCCCAAGCGGCCACGGCGATATGTGGCGGGACAGGCATGAATACCGAACAAGAAGCGTTTTTACAGCAGCACGCCAGTGGCGAAATGACTCCGCAACAGGCCGCCCAGCTTTTAGAGCTAGGCGAGGGCGATACCGGCTTGCCGGAAATTGGTGGCGAGCCCAGCGCCACCCCTGCGAACGACCAGATGCCAGGCGATGCAGCGGCCAGCGACGAGCCCGAGCTAACACCGGATAACGCGGTGATTTTGGCGCGGGACGGCAAGCACACCATCGACTACCAGAAGTTAGTGGATGAACGCGAAGCCGCGAAGACAGCCCGCGAGGGTGAGGAACGGGAGCGGCAGCGAGCAGAGGCCGCCCTGCAGGAGTTAGCCGAACTAAGAGCCCAGTCTCAACAGCGTGCGGACGCCGGGATAGCGCCCACCAAAACCGACAACCAAGTGGCTGCTGCTGAAGCGGCTATCGAGGCCGGTGTTGATCCTGAGTTGTTCGGCGACTTCAGCGTGGAAGACATTGCCAAGGGCGTCACGCACCTGGTTCGGCAGCAGACCGCAGCACTGCAACAGCAGTTTGACGAGAAGCTGGCGAACGCCCTCAGCCCCTTGCAGCAGGAAAAGGTGCGCACCGTCGAGGACGCCCACTTTGGCGCGATCTACGCCGCCCACCCTGACCTCGACTCAATCACCGAAAGCAAAGAGCTGGCCGACTGGCTCAAGGCTCAGCCCGCGTATGTACGCGCCGGGTATGACCACCTGAGCCAGAAAGGCACCGCCGCCGAAGTGATCGAGTTCTTCGACACGTTCAAGCAAGCCACTGGAAAAACGCAGGCCGCGCCATCGGCTGACCCGAAGGCCGCCGCCAAAGCCGTTATCGCCCAATCACGCCCCGCTGTGCCAGCAAGCCTCTCGGACATTCCGGGCGGCACCGCAGGACCAGCTTCGCGTGATGAGGCGCTGGCGCAAATGGGGAGCGTGGAAATGGCTGAAGCCATGGCCTCGATGACCCCCGAACAAATCGAAGCCTATTTGAACCGGCAGCTTTAACGCGCCGCCGTCCCGACTACAGGAGGTCATCACATGACCAACAAAACGAATACCCCTTACGGTGATAAGACCGCGCAGATTCAACAGGCCGTTGGCTTGTTTGCATCGCACAACCAGCGCAATACCACCATGAACCGCCTGACCGGCAAGATGCCGACGGGCACGGCCGGCGCCGAAATGACCCTGCGCAAGCAGAGTTCTTCGCATATGCCCATCGTCAAGTGTATGGACCTGGGCAAGAGCACTGGCGACGAGGTGACGTTCCACCTGCTGAACCCGGTGGGTGCCAAGCCGATCATGGGCAGCGCCAACGCTGAAGGCCGTGGCGTCGGCATGAAGCTGTCCGAAGACCGTCTGCGCGTGGATCAAGCGCGTTTCCCGGTTGACCTGGGCAACGCCATGACCAGCATCCGCAGCCCGGCCGACTTCCGCAAGCTGGGCCGCCCAGTAGCGCAAGGCCTGGCTGACAAGTACGTCGACCAGAGCAACCTGGTTCACATGGCGGGTGCGCGCGGCTTTAACGACAACATCGAGTGGGTGGTTCCGACCACCGCCGACTCGGACTTCGCCGCCATCATGGTCAACCCGGTGAAGGCGCCGACCAAGAACCGCCACTTCATCGCTGACGGCGGCAATGGCGTGAAGCCGTTCACCGTCAACGCTGGCGAAGTCGACCTGGTATCGACTGACCTGCTGAAGATGGACACCGTGGACGGTATCCGCACCTACATGGAGCAGATCGCGCTGCCGCCGCCACCGGTCATTTTCGAGGGCGACGAAGCCGCCACCGACTCGCCGCTGCGCGTGTTGCTGGTTTCGCCGGCGCAGTACAGCACCTTTGCCACCGACCCGAACTTCCGTTCGTTCCAGGCCAGCGCTATGGCGCGTGCCAGCCAGGCGAAAGGCCACCCGCTGTTTAAGGGTGACGCGGGCCTGTGGAACGGCGTGTTGATCGTCAAGATGCCGAAGCCGATCCGCTTCTATGCGGGCGACACCATCAAGTATTGCGCCTCCTACACCAGCGAAGCGGAAACCAGCTGCATCGTGCCGGCCTCCTTTGGCACTACGCACGCGGTGGACCGCGCCATCCTGCTTGGCGGCCAGGCCGTTGCTGAAGCCTGGGCCGCCTCGGACAAGTCGAAGATTCCGTTCTTCTGGTCTGAGAAGGAGCTGGACCACGGCGACAAGTGCGAGCTGCTGCTGGGCATGATCCGGGGCGTTTCCAAGATTCGCTTCGATGTGGATCACGGCGACGGCAGCCAGTTCACCGACTACGGCGTGACGGTATTCGATACCGCCGTGCCGATCATCGGCGCCCGCAAGTAATGCGATGGGCCTGCTAGCCAGGCCCATCCGTTCCATCTGATTTGAAGGAGGCCATCATGGCTAAGGTAACGATTAACCAGTTTCGCGGTCGCCAATTCGGCGGCGCTTCCCCGTTCGGCAACCTGTCGGTGCTGACCTACGCGCTGGCCACTGCTGCCAATGGCGGCGCGGTTGGTGCTGACTCTGCTGCGCCACTGGCAGTCGATGACAAGGTAGTCCTCGGCACTCTGCCGGCTGGCATGCGCCTGGATGACTGCACGCTGGTGATTTCCACTGCAATGTCCGCCACCGTCACCGGCTCGCTCGGCTTTGAGTACGAGGATGGTGAAAACAGCGCTGCTGTGCCGCAGGACGCGGCGTACTTCGGCGCCGGCATTGCCCTGAGTTCTGCCGCTCGCCTGCGCAACGCATCGAGCAAGGCCGTCGTGACGCTGCCCAAAACGGCGAATCTGGTCCTGACCATCGCAGGCGCCCCAAACGCCAAGTCGAGCAAGATCGACGTAGCGGTCATCGGCGAGCTGCTTGGCCCGAAGTAATCCACTAGCGGGAGGGCTTCGGCCTTCCCGCGCTCAGGAGTAATGCCGTGTCTAAGTTAATGAGTGTTGCGCTGATGGCGATGGTTTGCCATGAAGCGAATCGCGCGTACTGCCAGTCGCTCGGCGATGACAGCCAGCCTGCATGGGCAGACGCACCGCAATGGCAGAAGGACAGCATCGAGGCGGGTGTGAAAATGAACCTGGCCAACCCGGATGCAACCCCGGCTGACTCGCACGCTTCCTGGCTGGCGGGTAAAGAGGCCGACGGCTGGACCTATGGCCCGGTCAAGGATGCCGACGCCAAGACCCACCCTTGCTTCATGCCGTATGACGAACTGTCGCCCGAGCAGAAGGCCAAGGACTTCATCTTTCGTGGCGTAGTGCATGCACTGGCAGCCGTGCCGATCACCGTCGAGGCAGAGCCTGAACAGCGGCCGAGCAGCGCTAAGGTGCTGATCGTAGACGACGTGCAGACGGGCTATGCACTGGTGGAATACATCGGCCGCCGCGAGTCGTGGAAGGACCACCTGTACCAAACCGGCCTGACCTTTGAGCGTGGCCAGGTGCGTTCTGTGCCTCACGACATTGCGCGCAAGCTGCTGCGCCACGGCGATATGTTTGCTGTTGGCAAGACGGCCCCGCGCACCGCTAAGGCGCCCAAGGCGGCCAGCACGGACGATACCGCCGCCCTACTGGAAGAAGCCGGCAAGCGGCAGGAAGAGCAGCGCAACGAGCTGTCTGACCTGCAAGACCTGCGCGACCGCGTGATGCTGATGGACAAGGCCGCCCTGCGCGAGTTTGCCACCAACAACTACCGGCAGACGCTCGGCAGCCGGGACACGGTAGACGTTATGCGCACCAAAGCTATTGGTTTCATTGACCAGTACGGGGCTGTCTGATGACGCGCGACGAGCTGACCAAGGCGTTTCGCATCGACGTGCAGGACACGGTTAAGCCGTACCTGTTCAACGACAGCACGGTGCATGGCTGGCTGGCTGAGGCCGAGGCAGAAGCGGCTATTCGTGGGCGCTTACTGCATGAGTCGAGCAATGCGCTTGTGTGCGAAATCGACGCCGAGGTCGGCACGTCGGTGTATCAGCTGCATCCGGCGCTGTACGAGATAAGCAGCATTGGTTTCCGCCTGGCCGGTGCGCCACGGCGCGAGCCGGTCAAGCTGGTGTCCGTCGAGTACCTGGATGACCGGGTGCGCGATTGGCGCGATCTGGACGGCACGCCGACTTACGCCATTCAGTCCGAAACATCTATCCGCTTGGTGCCGCGCCCATTGGCGGCCGGCACTTTGCTGATGGAGTGCTACCGCCTGCCGCTGAAGTCGCTCGCCGAGAACGGCACGGCCAAGCCAGAGATTCATGTGGCGCACCATCGTCACCTGGTCGACTGGGCGTTGTTCCGTGCCTACGGCTTGCCTGACTCCGAAACCATGAACCTGGGCAGCGCTGATGCAGCTGAGCGCCGCTTTACCAACTACTTCGGTGTACGTCCGGACAGCAATCTGCGCCGGATCACGCGCGAAGACGGACCACACCACAACCAGGCGCACTTTCTATGAGTCAGACAGCCGACAAAGTAATGAGCGCGGTCAGTTATGCAGGCGGCGCTGTGTCCGTGGCAGCAGGGCTGACGCTGACCGAGTGGGGCATCATCGTCGGCATCGTGACAGCGCTGCTTACGTTCCTGGCCAATCAGTGGTGGCAGGCGCGCAAGTACCGGATGGAGCTGCGCATGCAGGAGGCTGCTAATGCTCGGGCACAGCGCATCCATGACCTTGAGGTCCAGCGCCTGTGTCGCCAGCTGCCAGGCTCAAACACTTGCGAGCTGCAGGGAGGTGGCGAGTGACAGGGCGCGTTAGGACGCTTGCTGCTGCTCTTACGTTGAGCGCGATAGGGTTTGCCGGATGGATTGCCAGCGAAGGCAGTAGCCCCGCAGTCAAGCAGGATGGTGCTGAGTTACTGGCGCCGCACATCCCTACCAAGGGCGATGTGCCCACCATCGGGTATGGCTCAACCCGCTATGAGGACGGTACGCCTGTCACGCTGGCTGACCGCCCGATTACCCGCGAGCGCGCTGACCAATTGGCGCGAGCACTTCACAGCGAGGAAGAGCGGCGTTTCCGCGCCACGCTTCCTGGCGTGAAGCTGTACCAAGAGGAATACGACCTGTACCTGGATTTTACGGGCCAGTACGGCATTGGCAATTGGAGCCGGTCAGCCATGCGCCGTGAACTGCGTGCAGGAAATTACGGCAAGGCCTGCGCCGCGCTGCTGTCGTATCGACGCGCCGCAGGTTACGACTGCTCAACCCTGGTCAACGGCAAGCCTAACCGGCGCTGCTGGGGCGTGTGGGAGCGGCAATTGAAACGCCATGCCAAGTGCATGGCGGCTCAAGGAGGGGAGTGATATGCGCCTACGTCAACGCAAGCGCGTAGTCGCTCGCCGAAAGCCAGTGCTGACGCCTGAGAAAGTGCAGGTGCCCACTGACGAAATGCCGGTAGGCCTGACCTACCCAATCGCCAAAGGAGCAAAGCCATGCGCGTATTGATCGCCATTGCGGCCGCTCTTGGCGTCCTGTTGATCCTGGCGCTGTGGCGTATCGATAGCGTCACCAGTGAGCGCGATAGCGCGGTAACGGCGGCCGACCAGAGTGCCGCTAAGGCGGAATCACTGCGCGTCACGCTGCGTATCAGTCGTGAGCTGATCACCGACTACCAGGCCGCCGAGGCCGAATACCAGAAGGAAACGACCGATGCTCAAGATGAGGCTGATCGTCTGCGCCGCTGTCTTGCTGATGGCACTTGCGGGCTGCGAGTCAATGCCACCTGCGTGCGAGTGGACCGACCCACCGCCACTGCCGGCGAGTCTGATGGAGGAACCGCAGAACTTACAGCCGCTGCTGGATGGGATTATTCAGCCCTACAGCAAGGGCTCAAAGAGCAGCGCGCCCAAATAAAGAGGCTGCAGAAAACGCTTAGCGGCCTGCACAGCAGATGCAAGATTATCGGAGTTGGCAGCAATGGCTGAGCAGATCGATTTAACCATCACGCGCGGTAAGACGTTTGAGTTCGGCTTTCTGTATGCCGGGGATGAGCCGCGCCAGATGTTGATCACTGGCATGCCGAGCAAGGTGCCGCTTCGACTCACTGTCCCCGGGCACGGCCTGCCTGACGGTTGGCCGTTTTGGGTATCGTGCGTGAAAGCGCCGGCCGAGCTGAACACCGCCATCGATTCCGACGATGCGCATGAGGTGATGAGCGCTGACCCGTACTTTGTGAAGGTGGTCGATGCGGACACCATCGAGGTGCCTGGCGTTATCGCTGCCTGCTGGAAGTCGCTGAATGGTTCAGGGGTGCTGCTTACCTTGCCGCCCGTTGACCTGACAGGCTGGCAGTGCCGCGCCCAGGTACGGGACAAGGTAGGCGGTGAGGTGCTGTTCAGCTGGCATAGCGACCCGGCAGAAAACCCTGACGGCGAAGCGGTTGTCGATGTTGCGCTGAGCACCTTCTTTCTCAAGATGGATGCAGCCACGGCAACAGCGCTGACCTGGAAGAAAGGCGTCTATGACTTCGAAGCCATCGCCCCGGGCGGTGAGGTGTACCCGCTGACGGCGATCAGCAGTATCACCGTAGAAGATGAGGTGACTGCATGAGCCGGGTAATCGTGGTGCGCGGGGGCAGTCGGCGGTCTGTTATCAAGGCCGGCATGCGTGGTGCGCCCGGTGCTGGTGGCGGTAGTGCTGGTGTAACTAAGTTCAACAACAGAACGGGTGCTGTGGCCCTGACTGGCGCCGATGTGACCGGTGCTCTCGCGTACACGCCAGCCAACAATGCCAGTCTGGCCGCTGTTGCGTTCAGTGGCGAATACGGTGATTTGTCGGGAAGGCCATCGCTGGCAGCTGTGGCGCTCAGTGGTGCCTATGCAGACCTGTTGGGCGCGCCGTTCATTCCGGCAGCACCTGGTGATATAGGCGCTGCATCTGCTGCCCAGGGCGCGAAGGCAGATACAGCCCTTCAGCCTGGGTCACTTGCAGCAGTGGCTACTAGCGGCAGTTACGCTGACCTGGCAGTCAAGCCGTTTATCCCTTCGACACCGGGTGATGTAGGGGCTGCGACAGTGGCGCAGGGAGCGCTTGCTGATTCAGCGGTACAGCCGCCCGCACTTACTTCCGGATTAGCTCTGAAGGTAGATAAGGCTGTGGGTTACGGCCTTAGCCAAGAGAATTTCACACCTGCGGAGAAGTCGAAGCTGGCCAGCCTTGAGGCTGCACTGTATCTCGGCACCTACACCAGCCTGGCCGCACTGCAAGCAGCGCATGCGTCGGCGGCTCCTGGGGCTTATGCCGACGTTGATGCTGGGGTTGGCTCGCCGGTACTACGCTACATATGGGATGACAACGACAGCGAGTGGGTAGCGCAGGCAGGCAGCGCTGATCCGGTAACGGCGGCGCAGGTAAAGGTGCTGTATGAGGCCAATCCGGACACTAATGCGTTTGGCGATGCCGACAAGACCAAGCTGGCCGGGATTGCAGCCGGCGCCACCGCCAACGCAGACACAGACAGCCTGAGCGAAGGCAGCAGCAATCTCTACCACACGGCCGCGCGCGTCATTGCTGCCGTGCTAAGCGGCCTCAGCCTTGCGACTGGAGAGCCGGTAGTAAGCACCGACAGCGTATTGGTCGCTATCGGCAAGCTGCAGAAGCAAATCAGCGACCTGACTACAGTGGTGGAGGGCAAGCAGGCCGCGCTGGTCAGCGGCACCAATATCAAGACCGTCAACGGCCAGTCGCTACTGGGGGCTGGCAACCTGACCGTTTCAGCAGCGCCGGCACCCGTCACCACCGAGTCAACCACCGCTCGCACCCTTGGCGTGAACGATGCGGGCGCTTACATCCGGTTCACAAACGCAGCAGCATCCACCGTCACGGTTGCTCCGCAAGGCCAAGCGGCATGGGCTGCCGATACCGAGGTACACATTCGGCGCGCTGGCGCCGGCAATCTAACCCTAGCCGCAGGCGCAGGCGTAGCCCTAAACGCTCCGAGTGGAGGAACCTTAGTTATGACGGATCGCATGAGTGCAACCATTAAGCGCGTAGCGCCTGATGTGTGGGATGTGATCGGCCATACGGTGCCGGCATGATCCCCGGCATAACAGCGGGTCAAATGCGCCTGACAGCCGCCGCAACGGACTCTTTGTGGGCTTCCGTAATGGGCCTGTGGCATTTTGATGGTGCCGCCGGGGGCACTACCTTCATCGATAGTAAGAATGGCCAGATTGCAGAGAGAGTCGGAGCCTGTGTCTTGGACGATACAGTTAAGGTTTTCGGGCCGACAGCACTAAGGCATCCGACTGGAACATACCTGCGCGCCCCTAAGAGCCCGAACACGGCTGGGTTCGGCTATTCGGACGCTTGGACGGTAGAGGGTCGGGTTTACTTCGATGTCGAGGGAACGGGGGATGTTGACGCCGGTGTTTTTGAGCTTTCCGCTAGCGGCCCTTACCAGGCGGGAATGTATTTCAGCCGGTATCTCGGTAACTGGTCTGCCTTTTGCTATGCTCAGGGGTCCGCGACCGCTTACGCGGCGTATAATTTGCCCATATCGCATAGGCAATTTTTCTCCTTCAGACTAGTTAGCACTGGCAGCAGTTTTGCTATTTTGATTAACGGTGTATTGATTCCGCTAACTCCGTTTTCTTTCGGAGCCCGGAATTCTTCCGATTACGGTTTGCTAATCGGAACGGCCAAGGCTTCACTGGCCAGCGAAGGAAATTTAGCGGTAAACGGTGTGATTGACGAACTGCGAATTACTAAAGCATCTCGCGGGGTTGAGGCATATACACCGGACGCCGTGCCGTTCCCGAACGGGTAATAGCCGTTGTGTAAAATCGGGTATATCTGCCCGCCCCGCGCGGGCCTTTTACGATGTGGATGTTTAGCGCTTACGGGTAGAGCGTGATCGGCTCGGCATAGTAGCCTTCCTCGCCCACGGCGAAGCCTTCGGGCGCGGCGTTTAGTTCAGGCGTCTGCTGAGTTTCGTAGGCTCTTATAGGTTTTGGGCCGTCGCCTGCTCTGAGCGGACAATCCAGATTTGTTTGCTCACGTTCGCTCCGTGGGTGCCTGGAGGCCCCCAGAATATACCCCTACAAGATAACTACTAAGGCCCAGAGTAGTCCGTTTGATGATTTATTAAGTGCCCGCACAAGTGCTATTGTCCAAGCAACATCGCCAAGACAGGAAGTCACGTGCGCACGTTTATCATCACCGCTGCCCTAAGCCTTATTCTTCTCCGGGTCATCCTGAGTATCGCCGGTTATCACGTAATGCCGCCGTTCTAGCGCCTCGCGCTACGTTGTATCGGGTGCGTTAATCCGTTGGCATCTGCAGCCTGGCCTCGATCTGCTCAGCTTCAAGTAGCAGCTTGTTAGAGATCGATCTGATCTCTGCATAAATGGCCACGCGCTCTTCTGCCGTGAGCCGGTCTTCTTTGTTGAAGTCGTGTTCGTTCAGGTCGATATCGGCCAGTGCCTCGGCTGCGAGCCTGGTTGCTGTTGCGCGTATCAGGCTCGTTCGCTTTCGCCCAAATCTGAGTGCCATTACCACCTCTTATCAATGCCCGCTTGTTCGGGCTTTTTATTGTGTGCACGGCTGTAGGGTTCGCTGCAATCCAGTCGGCAAGAACAGAATCTCGCCATCATTGGGTGAGATGCAGCATGAAACCAATACGCACCGACAACTGGTCGAAGGGAGCGAATAACGTCGCCAATCCTGAGCGGCTGCCTGACGGCTTTGTGCGCGAACTGGTGAACCTCGATCCAACCGAGGGCGGCCAGCTTGAGCTGCGCGCCCAGGAAGAGCTTATTTATCCAGCGGGCAATATGCGCCTGGCGGTTGCACTGCCCGGGCGTGTGGTTTTCGTGGATGGCGACAGCGTGCAGTGTTTCTCCGAAGAGACAGGCATGGCCGCACCGCTTGGGAGTCTGTCGCCAGCAGGCCCGGTGGCTGGCGCTGTGCTCAACGGGCAGGTTTATCTGAGCGGCACCTACGACAGCCTGCGTACAGATGGCCGCACCCTGAAGCCGTGGGCAATTCCTGCGCCCGCGTTCGACGTCGAGTTGATTGGCGGGGCGTTACCAGCCGGTTATTACAAAGTAGCAGTGACCGCGTTTGGCGTAGACGGCGAAGAGTCAGGCGCCGAGCCCTTACTTGTTCGCATTGCTGAGGGCCAGGCGCTGCGTGTTAGTAGCACCGATAGCCGCGCCCTGCGCGTATATGTGAGTCCGGCAAACGCTGCAACGCTCTACAGCCAGGGGCCGCTTATTGGCGGCGCAATGGCCATCACGAAAGTAGATGATCACCTTGCCGCACTGACGACCGCAGGCCTAGTACCGCTGCCGGCGTGCTCGCAACTCACGGCGCATCACTCAGTTCTTATAGGTATTGCCGAGCGCTGCGTGGTGTTTACATCGCCCATGTGCCCACACCTTATGGACCCGGTAGACGGGTTTTTTCAATACCCCGAGCAGCCGTCCCTAATCGCCTCGACCGAGGGCGGCGTTTATGTCGTCGCTGATCAGACCTACTTCATTACTGGCCTGGGCACACCTCAGCCCAGCCAGGTTGTCGTGCTCGATTTGAGGGGCGTGCCTGGCTCAGCCGTGCAACTACCGGATAAGCGTGTTGCCTGGTTTACCCGCTACGGGCAGGCCATCGGTAATAGCAATGGCGAAGTGTCGCTGCCGAACAGACAGACATATGCGCCCGACCTGGCGAGTAGCGGCGCTGCAGGCGTGATTGAAAACAACGGCATCCCAATGGTGGTAACCACCATGCGCGGCGCTGCCAAGCCAAACAACCTTGCTACCGGCGACTTCGCCGATTTGGAGATAGGCGATGAATTTTGACGGCCTGAAAGTATTGGGTTTTCGCCATGATTTTGAGCAGTTCTGTGCTGCTACGGGCGAAGTGATACACCGCGAGGTGAAATACAACCGCATACCGCAACAGGGGATAGATTTCCTGATTCAGTCACCATTTGGCGACGTGGCTGCGATACCTAATTTTTACTGCGCCTTGTTCCGAAATAACGTGCTACCGACGGCGGAAATGACTGCTGCAGACCTGCCAAGCGTACTGGGTGAATTTACTGAATACAGCGAAACCACTCGCCCTGCATGGGAGCGCATCTACAACGGCGCAGGTACGTGGGACAACGTGGCCAGCAAGGCGCTTTTTACAGCGACTGCAGAGCGTGACATTTACGGCTCAGTAATTGTTTCCAGCCCAGTTAAGGGCTCAAGCACGGGCCTGCTTCTGTCCGTTGTGCGCTTCTCAACCGTCAAGAAAATCAGCCCTGAGCATCCGGGACGGCTGGTTTGTGGCTTGACATACATCCCGACTAACGTGCTCTGAGGCCTGACCATGATCAAACAAAGTACCGGCATGCGCGTGGCGCTTGCCATCACCGGCTCCATGAAGCAAACCCTGGACGGCGGCTTAATTCGGGTTTACTCCGGTCCCGTTCCTGCCAATGCCGATGCGGCGCTTGGCGGTGCTGTGCTGCTGAACGAAATCAGTGCTGGTGGTAATGGTGCACCGCTAACCTTTGAGGACACCGCGCCGCTCGGGGTCTTGAAGAAATCAGCCGCGCAAAACTGGACCGGAAATAACTCGGCTGGCGGTTCGCCTAGCTTCTTTCGTTATGTGCTTGCGGGTGACGCGGGCGATGCAAGCGCTACTGCCGTGCGCTTTCAGGGCACGGCCGGGCCGCTTGGCAGCGATATGTTTATCTCGTCCTTGCCATTGGTTCAGGCCCAGCCGCTCTCGTTCCAGCAGTTTGAGCTGGCCATGCCAGAGCAATAAGCCATGGCTAACCGCCTTCAGAGAACTCCGCGCCTAGTCTACATTCCAGGCGTACCAGCCGTGCCTGCCCGCGCGCCGTATTGCATTACGCGCCAAGTGATTAGCAGCTCAAGCGGGGGGCTTTTTTTTGGCGGCGGACCAGACTCTGGCGCATATCAGCCGTTCGGTGATATTCCAGAGGGCTGGTCTGGCGTAAAGCTTGAGGGTGGATACGGCTCCAGCTTCAGCTCGCTGAGGCCTGTCACCCGAACCGAGCAGGTCTGCTACCCCGGCGTTATCGGAAAGCCGGCGATAGAAGCGCGCATGGATCAGCTTGATCACGTTGGGTGGACCGCAGGTGGGCGCTCGGTGAGCCAGGTGCCAAATGACGGATATTTCCAGTGCAGCCTGCCAGGCTCTCCGGTTGGCGTGCAGGTAGGCCTGTGCGGCAGGCAGTTGCAGCATAACTATGCAGACATGAAGCACAGCCTGGTAGCGCGCCGAGAAACATTCAGTATTGTTGAGTCTGGGTCCACGGTGTTTGGCCCTGGCGTACTGCCAGCTGGCGCTCAGGTGGAAATTCGGCGGGGTCGCGGGGTGGTGACGTACTGGGTCAATGGCGCCCAGGTGTATGAGTCGGGCGTGTCATCCGCTGGCGAAGCATACGCAGGAGTTGTGCTTTATAGCGTGGGCGACTTTGTTGATTCGCCCAGGATCGAATCAACTATTGCGCCCGTCTCATTCGCCGCCCGACTGCCGGCGCTGGTTGCAGCAATAAGCGATGAGGGCGGCCAGAACGCCATGCTGGGGCGCTTGCCCTCCATCCACCTCAACGCCCAACTTGACCCGGTTGCGGGGACCGCCTCGTTCTCGATTGTCATGCCAGCACTGGTAGTAGCTATCAGCGAGGCGGGCGGGATAAACCGCATGCTTGGCACCTTGCCTTCTCTTGTATTGACCGCAACGCTTGGGCTTGCAGAGGAAATACCATCCAGCATGGTTGCAATCATGCCGCCGCCGATTCTTTCTACAGTGGGGCTGGCAGGCCAGAGCATATCGTTCTCCGCGCAGCTGGCCCCAATGATTGCGGCGGTTGCCGATGCGCCCCTCAACCGCGTGATCGCTACGATGACAACCAGACTGATGGCTAACATCGTAGAGCCGTACATGCCAGCAGGCGAGACAGACGGCAGCGATGCGATGTTTTTGAATGAGACGGCTGTGCTGGAGACGGCGCTGCTGCTGATTGCAATGGATTCACTGGAGGCATCCAGCACCCAGGCAACACTGACGTTAATTCTTGAGCTGTCGGGCTTAGACTCGCTCGGCGTCAGCAGTGATGCCTCTATTGGGTGGGTTGTTGAAATGCTGGCCCTGGAGCAGGTGGCCATCGTAAGTCGCGCCGGCGCGGCCCGCCAGCAAGCGCTGCAGTATGCGGTCAATTTTATGACCGGCGCCCTGACCACTTACCGCGACTTCGACTTTCTTGGCTTCACCTATGACGATGGCCATGCCTACGGCTGGCGCAAAGATGGGCTGTATCGCTTGGGGGTTGAAGGCGAGAGCGGCGATGTAATTCGCGCCTTAGTGGACTTTGGTGCTTCTGACTACGGTGACGCGCACAGAAAGCGTATGTCCACCGCATTTGTTGGCGTGCGCACTGACGGTGATTGCTATCTCAGGCTGTGCGCAGATTCGGGGCCTGAGCAGGTCTACAGGCTGATCGGCACCGAGCCGCAGAAGCGGGCATTGCTGGCAAAGGGGGTCACTGGCCGAACGTGGAATGTGCGCCTGGAATTGACGGATGCGTCGTATGCGTCAGTAGACAATATTGAGCTGGAAGTCGGGGTGTCTCAACGTCGCGGCTACGGCAGGGGTAAGTGATATGGCAGGCATAGACGATAACGTCACTCGGTTGTTCGAGTTCGCCAATGATGCGTTAGGGCGGGCGGGAGCTGCATCAGGACGAGTCAGCACCTTTATTCCGAATATAGGCGGGGCGAATCTGGATTTCACGGCCAGCGTGCCGCAGATGACAAGGCCTACCGCGATTGCAGATTTTCTGCCGGTGGACAACAGCAGCAGTACGCTGCAGTTTCTCAGCGCTGAAACTGAAGGGCTCGTTGACCAGTACTTTCCTGAGATTAACGGCTGCTTGCGCTATCCGCCAGAAGAGTGGCTGTGCGGAATTATTACCGGGCAGAAGCCATTTGGCTTGAGCAAGGAAGTCTTTGAGGCTGTGTGGCATGAAAGTCGCGACCGTGAGTATCGTGCGCGCAACAGTGCTGTTGAGCAGATTCGCTCGGAGTTCTCTGCGCGAGGGTTCAGTTCTCCGCCAGGAGCAATGTTCAAAGCGATTATGCGCACCGAAGAGCGTGCAAGTGATGCCATTGGCGAGGTAAATCGCGCGCAGACCGTGCGCGACGCAGAGATTAAATTGGACCTGCTAAAGTTCGCTGAAGAGCAAGCTATACGGCTGAAACTGGGTATCTTCCAGTCCATTGCGGATTACTACCGCGTATTGATGGACCTGCCGAGCAAGGACATTGAGGCTTCGCGCATGAAGGTGGCGGCCTATGCCTCCCTCAATGATTCTCTGTCGCAGTATTACCGTGTGCAGCTTGGCTTTGAAGAGCTGCGCTTGCAGGCCGCAAACCTGCGAATGAATGGAAAACTGGATGAAAACCGCCTGCGCGTAGCGGCGGCGGACGGGTCGAAGAATGGCGCGCTCGGTCAAATTACCAGCGCCTTTGCATCGGCTGCCGAGGGCGCGGTGAACGCTGCCGGTACGCTAAATGCAAACATCGTGAGTCAATAGCATGGGCAAGCGTGTGGCCGGTGGTCTTGCCTCGGGCCGCTCGATCACGCCAATGGGAGCGGTGTGGGTTGGCAGAGCCAGGGCGATGGCTAAGTCGCTACTGGATTACGGCCGGCACCGTACCAGCGAAATCCACGATGGCTACCTGATCCGCGCAACGCGCAGCGGCAGGTATGCGCGCGGTACGGTTATCGACATGCCGCAAATGATTGCATGCCCCAGCGGCATGCGCGTTCCGCTTGGGGATGGCCAGGCTGTTTCTGGCGGGCTGTTGTTCCCTGCTGGCATGCGTGACGCATGGCAGGCCGGATACTCCCCAGCTGCAGGCGGACCAGCCTTGCCTTCCCCCAGGATCGAGGAGTGGCGCATCGCGGCGAATGTCGGCTATTCGTTTGGCGGCGAAGGGGCGGCCTGGAGTGGCGCTGTATCCATACAGTTTTCCGCATTGACTCCGCGCGGCACCGGCTATGAGCAAACAGCTCAGCAGCGCGATCTGGCCAATGTGGCCGGGTTTTACAATGCGTCTAACCCTTCCAAGCAGCGCTTTATAACCCGGCTATGGGCATCGCCAAGTAGTGCATCTCGCGAAGTAACGGAAGCGGGGGGCGGCAATATACCGATCCCCGCCATCCATGCAGGCAGCCTGACGTTTAGTACCGACTATCTCGACACGCTATTGACGGACTGGGTTGCAGTTCCGCGCGCCAGTGCCGATTTTGACCGAGCCAGCCCGCCAGGATGGGCTAATCCCGCGGGGGTATGGGGGCGCTCATATCGGGTTGCGCAGGATGAGTCAGGGCGTGTGCGCTATTTGGTGCTGGCGCGGCTTTTTGATAATGCAACCTACGACAGCAACGGACGGCCCTACTTTGAGCCTGGCGCGGCATGGGTGGCGACCGCCGACGTTATACCGACCCTAGTAGATGGCACTTACAGGCATGCTGGCTCGATACTCAGCACGCAGGTATACAAGGCGGCACTGCCGTCCCGGTTTCGAAACCCTGATGCTTGCGATGTTGATAACGGAGTTCATGTACTCATGCACGCCGAGGTCGTGAACAACCCTGCCCAGCCGAACGCCTGGGACGGCGGCAACATTTATACGGTGGTTCATGCGAAAGCTGATGGCGAGTCTGTTTCGATCAGCTATGCCCCAGCTACTAGCGCGAATGACAACCGGCAGGCACGTCATTTCTATGGTGGCGTATCGCTGGATGGCGTGACAAGCACATGGCTTTACCCGCATTACAACGATGTGCCAGCGGAGAGCCCTGGCGGGATAATGCGAGTCTTACTGTCTGACGGTGTGACGGCGACGATAATCGATCTTGCCACGCCTGTGCAGTTTCAGGCGCCAGGCTGGGGCATACCCGCCATCACTGGCCTTGTCTGTGATGTGGGCGTCGGCTGCATAGGGTTTCTGGTTACGCTGGCGCCAATACCAGCATCCGGCAGCCTTCTGCTTGCCCCTTTTGACGTGAGTTTCTGCACCTATGAGACCGCAACGGGCGTGGTTACTGTGCGCGGAGTGATCGCGCAAGCGACCATTGGATTTGTAGAGGGATTCCCTTCAGCAGCCGGAGGCATCGGCGCGGTCACAGTTGTACAGCGTGCTTTTTATGATCCAAACGCAGCGCCAGGAGCCGCCAGGACCGAGGCAGTGCTGTTGTGGTCAACAAACAGCGGGGGTAATCCGCCCAATGGCGGCGCTAGCTTCGTAGGCGCTACTTACGTTAGCTACGACTCAGGTTACAACTGGCACCAGATCAGCGACACCATAGGTGATTTTCGCGGGGCCGTGCTTGCGGGAAGCCAGTTGCGGCCAGTGAAGCCCGGCATGGCATGGAACAAAACAGAGGTATAACCATGGAATACATTGTACTTGTCGACATGGGGGCTTCCGTAGAGGTCCACCGCCACAACACAGAGGGCGGTAGCCAGTTTGTCGGCGTCGCGGTGAAGCCCAATGGGTATACGGTCGAACGAGCTTACATAGCCCCAGCGTGCAGCGAGGTTGTTTGGTTCGGCAAGGAGTTAGATGAAGCGTCGGGCAGAAACATGCTCTTTCCGGCGTGGCGCTCACAGGTCAGCTCTGGCCTTCCGCCAGTCCCAGTCAGTTTTGCTGGATACTATCAAACGGGTTTAATCCAGGCCGATGACGTTCTTGTGCTTTGGAACTCTCAATTTTCAACGTCGTCAACAGTTGAGCTAGACCCGCCGTCCTTGCTGCAGCCGTCAAGCCTGGCTGTTGAGTTTGGTCGACGCGTGAACGCTAATCAGGCCATTCCCGCCAGGTGCGCAGACGGCGCTATTCGGCTGGTCGCCCTCAATGCCTCGGGCACCACCGGCTATGTATCAACCGATGTTAGTGTGGCCCCGATAAGCGTGGCGGCATCATTCGTAGTGCCGCCCGTGAGCGGCCCTAGCAGCATAGCCATGGGGGCCGCTGTGATGCTGGCCGCGTCCGCGGCTTCGCCCAGCCCATTTACAGTGGTGGGGAGCTGCCGGATTTACGATGGCGAATCTACTGAGTCGGGCTGGCCTGAACTTGGCGGCCTCTTTGGCTTCGGGCACGATATAGCGGCTGGCACCGTTGAGATTGTAGCGGCGGTCGGCTTTTTTCCGCCGCTCACTTATACCTATGAGAAATACGCGGTTGACACCACTGCCATGACGCAAACACTGGTCAGGTCGCAGGTTATCGATCAGCCAAGTAACGCTTACTACGCAACCCCTCCCGCTGTGCCACCTTTCTGGACCAGCCTAGTGTCGGCAGTGGAGGTCATTTAGCGGTGCTCCCCTTGTAGGGTTCGCCCCCAAAACGCCCGGCCAGCACACTCCCTCTATACACATAGAGGGCTTCCCCATGTTTGGCTTCCCCAGCGCTAAGCGCGCAAAGCAAAAGGGCGGCGGCCCTATCGTCGGCCAGGGCACTGGCACATCTGACTCCATCGACAAGCGGGCGCCGGTTGGCAGTTACATCATGCCAGCCGACTCAACTGCTGCCGTTGGTCATGACGGCCTGGCCAAGCTGGGCTTGAGCAAGAAAAGCGCCCCGATCAGCGTCAGCAATGGCGAGCATGAAATGCCGCCCGAGCAGGTGCATGCCGTGGGCGTGCAGGCGCTCAACCAGCTTAAAGCAGCCACACACCAGCCCGTTGCAGCGAATGACCAAGGCCCGCGCCAGTTCTTTGCCAATGGCGGCCTGGTCGTAGACCCTGAAGAGCTGAAGCAGCGTGCCGGGCTCGGTATTCCCTCTGCGCGCCCAGGCTACGACATGAGCCCGGCCATTCGCGGCGCCCAGGCGGCTGCAGATCGCAATATGCAGGCCGGCGCCATGCCGGCAGCGACCGCACCCGGGGCGAGCAGCGCCAATGGCGCCGTTGACTCGGCCATGCAATCCGGCTCGGTGCGCAATGCTGAAACGGCCCAGCGCGGCCTGCTGGGCGAGGCTGTTACCACTGCCGCAGGCCAGCAGGCCATACAGACGGCGCTGACGCCCACCATGCCAACGCCGGGCAACCCTGAGCGCGCTGCACGCATGCAAGCGCAGTTCGATCAGCCGGTCACCAAGGGCGGTCAGCCAACAGCGAATCAGCCTGTGGCAGCCGGCATTCCATCACCCAAAGCTGGCGGGCCGGTTAGCGAAGGCTTGCGGGGCGCCGCTGAAGCAGGGCTGGGCATCGCTGCCTATCCGGCATCTACCGTTTGGGACGGCGTGCGCAATGCGGCTGGCTACCTATCGGGCGGTGATACAGACCAGCTGACGCAGTACCGCGATGGCGTGGCTGACTTAATTGGCGCTGGCGTGGACCGCATGAGCGATAGCGCTGCGCAGTTGCGCGAGTCAGCGGGAGCCACTGTGCGCGGCGCGCTTGGTATCGAGAAGCGCACTCAGGCTGCCAGCACTGGCCAGCCATCGGCCGGCAACCCATACAGCGGCGAGCCGTTTGACCAGTGGGCGAAAAGCCAGGGCGCAACGCCTAGCGCCTCACCTACTACGCCTAATAACTCACCCGTTAGCGCTGACGCACCCGGCGAGCAGGGTAATGGCTACACCCGCACCGGCATTGGCCAGGGGCGCCAGGGTGGCGAAATCGTCGGTCGTATGGGCGCCAATGGCGTGCCTGAGTTCACCAACGAGGCGGCAACACTTGGAGCTGTTACTGGAGCCGGATCGGTTGGCGGCATTGGTCGCGTGGGCAATGGCCAGGGCGGCACCTTCTCGGTCGGCACTGCAGGCGATGCGCAGTTGGCCTATGACCGCAACGAGCGCGCTATTTCCGAGCGCGACAAGATGATTGGCCTAAGTCGACGCGGCGAAATTGGCGAGGGCGGCGGGCGCGTGACCGTGGTGCGCGATAGCTCGCGTTCCCCAACAACTACCGACATACAAAACGCCCGCCTCGATGGGCGCAAAGCTGAAACCGAAGCGCTACGCACCGACGCTCAGCTGGGCCTCAAGCGTGAAGCCCGAGAGGCGGCAGATAGCCAGCTCAATCAGAACGTACAGCAGCAACAGCTGCAAGTGGGCAACCTGGATATGGCGGACCGCCAGCGCATCCAGAACCTCTACGCACAGTACGAGAGTGCCGCCCCGGGCGAGCGCGCTGCGCTGGCTGAGCAGATTCGCGTGCTCACCGGCAAGGATCAACCAGCTCGGTTCACCGTTGCGGCTGGCGGCCAAGAGTTCGATGCAAAAGCAAATGCCCTAGTTAATCGGCCTGCGCGAGTATTCAACAGCCAGACAGGCGAGTTTGTTGATCAGCAGGGCGACCAGGCGGCGACCAGCGACGCTCAGCCTTTGGCTAATCACGTAAAGGCACTCAAAAGTAACCCGTCGCAAGCCGCGCAATTTGATGAAATTTACGGACAAGGCGCCGCTGCGCGCATCTTGGAGGCGCAGTAATGGCTGGTGAAAACCCGTTTAGCAACCCGTCGTATGGTCTTGAGCCGGGCGATGAAAGCGCTCCCAACCCGTTCGCGGATAGCGAGTACGGCAAAGAGACAGAGCTGGGTATAAAGGGCACGCTATGGCAGGGCGCCAAGAGCGCCGCGCGCGCGCTTGATTCTGCCGGGCGCACCTACACCGGCAACGGTGATGCGGTTGTCGATAACGCACAAGCACAGCAGGAAGCGCCGAAGGATTACCGGCTGGAAAACTTCTACGCCGACGTGCAGCGCAACAAGGAAGACGATGCTGAAGACGCCGGCCTATGGGACGGCATAAAGAACGTAGGCGGTGCCATTGGCGACAACCCGGCCGGCGCTGGGCTGGCCATTGTTGAGCAGCTGCCCAACTCGGTCCCAACCCTGGCGGGCGGCTTTGCGGGCTTTAAGGCCGGCGCATTGGCAGGCGGCGCACTGGGCACCGCGGTACCGGTTGTGGGTAACGTCGCGGGCGCGGCGGTCGGCGGCGTCATTGGCGGCCTGACCGGTATGTTCATCGGTAACACCGCCATCGAAACCGGGCACAAGGCGATGGCAGCCTCTGATGACGGCCAGTTCACCCCGGACGAAATGGACCAGGTTCAGCGCGAGGGTGCAATCAAGGGTGGCGTGATTACCGCCATTGACGGCCTGACCCTTGGCCTTGGCGGCAAGGTCGCCAGCGCTATGCAGCGCACCGTAACAACCGCAATGGAAACCGCAACGCGCAAGGTGCTGGTTGATCGCGGCATTGATGTGGCGGACGAGGCGGCCGTGCTGGCTGCGCGCCAGAGCCCTGAAATCTCCGCTGCAGTGCGCGCCGCACAAGACGGCGCAATTAAGGTGACCGACACGCTCAAGCGTCGCGCCACTGAAGCCGGCACCTTGCTCGGCATGGAAAGCGTGGGCGAAGGCCTGGGCGAGTATCTGGGCGAACTGGCGGCAACCGGCGAGGCTGACGTTACTGACGCCGTGATGGAGGCGGCGCTGTCGCTTGGCCAGTCCGGCGCTGAGGCGGCCTGGACCATAAGCCGCAACCGAGCGGATCGAGGCCAATGGGAACCGGCGAAGATTCAGCCCATGCCCACGGCTGACAACCCAAACCCGGCACCGATTGATCGGCCAGACCCAAACGCGGGAAGCCTGTCACGCGCCGCCAACCTGCTGCCGGCGCCAGAAGCCCAGGGTGACGTATTTGTCGACGGCAGCGGCAATGCTTCGACCAATCGACCAGCATGGGTAAACCCCGACAACGACCCGAACGCACAGAGCTTTGGCCCAGGCATGGACCAGCAGGCTACGCGCGGTGAGCCTGTACTGCAGGGCGATTACATGGCGCGTCCGCGTTTTGCGGAAAAGCCAGGCCTTCGCGCCGGCGCTGTGGAGGTGGCAGACGCAGCATTCCCAGCGCTGACCGACCAGCGCGAGCGGGTTTTCTTCACTGACGAGCAGGGCAATACCACGCAAGGTCGCTCGCCGAGTGTGCCGCCGCGCGATTACGTCCAGGGCGGGCGCGGCATGGATCAGCAAACCCCGGCCGGCAAGACCTTCAGCAACGTACTGGCCGCCAAGAACGCGATCAGCAAAGCGGCGCAGCCGGGCGCGCTGGAAGTGGTCAAGCTGGGTGATAAGCAGTTTGAGGTGCGGCCGACTGCTGAAGCACAGGAGCAGACGAAGCCGGTCCTGCAGAACCGCGACCGCTCAACCCCGGCCAGCGTTACGCAGATGCGTGGCATTGCTGCCAAGCCGGATTACCAGCGCGTGAGCATATCCCGCGACTTCGCCAACGGCGCACCAGTGGTTGAGCCTGGCGCCTCGGTACCCGCCAGCCGCAAGGGCCGCTCCGAAGTGGTCAGCACGGCCAGCGGGCGCAAGATCAACGCGCAGTACGCCGTGATCGAGGCCGCCGACCTGTTGCCGAGCCACGACATTAACGGCAGCCAGAATGCTGACTATGAGAACGGCGCCCCGGGCAAGAGTCGCGCAATTGCGGGCAACGGTCGCGTAACCGGCATCAGTCACGCCTACACCCAAGGCACAGCCGGCGAGTACCGCCGAGAGCTTGAGGCGGACGCAGGCGGGCACGGCATCAGCCCGGCAGCCATCAAAGGCATGAAGAACCCGGTACTGGTGCGGATCATGCCGCAGGACCAGATCACCCAGGACATTGGCGACGAATCGAACACTGCCACCGTGTCGGCGCTATCGGGGGCCGAGCAGGCACGCAACGACGCCAAGCGCATCGACGCTGGCAGCATGGCGTTTGACGACAATGGCGAAATCAGCGAAGCCACTGTGCGCCAGTTTATTCAGGCTATGCCCGAGGCTGAGCGCAGCGCTTTGTTGGATGGCGGGCGCCCGAGCCGTCAAGCCTATGAGCGCGCGGCGTCTGCTGTATTTGCCAGCGCCTATGAAAGCGATGAGCTGGTGCGCCTGCAAGCGCAGGCCACAGACCCCGAGGCGCGCACCGTGCTGGCGGGCTTGTTGGCTGCTGCTTCCAAAATGGCACGCTTGAAAGGCCAGGGGCAGTGGGATATTCGCGGCCTGGTGGTTGAGGCGGCACAGGCTGCCGTGAACGCCATGCGCAACGGGCAGACGCTTGCCGCCTACGCGCAGCAGCTCGACATTGAGCGTAACCCTGAAGCCACTTACTTTATTGACCTGTTTGCGGCCAACAGCCGTTCGGGCAAGCGCATTGGCGAAGAGCTGTCAGCCATCGCTGATACCTTCTATGCTGAAGCCTCAAAGGCCGAAGCCGATATGTTTGGCGCAGTCCCGCGCCGTAACCGCCAAGAGATACTGGGAGAGTTAAATGGAGCCGCCGAAGGTCAGCCAGGCAGTGCGCAACCTACTGGGCAGCAAGCAGGGCCAGGAGCTACTGAAGCAAGCCGGCCAGCAGCAGCCATTGAGCGACCAGAGCAAACAAGTGCTGGAGGAAATGCACAAGCTGAAACCTTCCAGCTAAACCAGCAGACCGAGGAAGAGTTGGCTGCTGCCGATGCGGCCAACAAGGCGCGCATCAAGGCAGAGGAAAAGGCCCAGGCCGAGGCCGACGAGAAGCAGCGCAAGGCCGATGAGCAGGCGCAGATCAAGGCGCAGAGCGAAGCCCAGGCCGATAACTTCACCCTTGGCGCGAATGCGGAAGACAGCCTGTCCGGGCAGGGCGGCATGTTCGACAGTCAGCCAAGTCTGACCGAGCTGGGCGGCAAGCCTGGCGTGTCAGCCAAAGACGCGATTCCAGCGGAGCCAAAACAGACGCCTACAGCTGAGCCTGGTCCGCTAAAAGCAGCTGCGACCAAACCAGAAAAAACTAAACCCCAAGTAATGCCTGCAGCCAAGGTCGAGGACTTTGGCGAGAAAATTGGTGGCGCGAGAAAAGACACGTCTACCCCAGGTAAGAAGAAGGCCGCCAAGGAAACGGACAGCCGCCCAGCCTGGCAGCGCCGCTATGAAGTCACTCAGGTGGTCACCAGCACTACGCCTGGGGAAGCTGGCCGCTGGGTGATCAGTGACAAGCGCAAACTCGACTGGAAGAAGCAGCCTAGGCAGTTGCGCGGTAACTACGCGACCGAAGAAGAAGCCATGCAAATGCTGCCGGTAATTGCGGTGGCGCAGAAGCATCGTGTTCTGTCTGTTCGCGACGGTGATGGTACCGGCTTTGAAATCTGGCGGGATGTGACTGACCGCAAGCGCGTTAAGGTTGTTGACCAAGTGTTCCCGTCCAGAGAGGCCGGGATGGAGTACATGGCGAAGAACGCCGAGGCCATCATCGAAACCAACACCACGTTCGGTGAGGCCGACTTGCCGCGGCCTGATAGCACTGTGCGCCAAGGCGCTGAGCGCCGCACTGGCCCGGTGAAGGACAGTGCATTTACCGAGGCCTTTGGCTTCCGTGGCGTGGAGTTCGGCAACTGGAACAATCAGGAAGAACGTCAGCAGCTTCTGGATGATGCATTCGATGGTCTGATGGATCTGGCTGAAGTGATGGGTATCCCGCCGCGCGCTATCAGCTTGAATGGCGATTTGGCATTGGCGTTTGGTGCGCGGGGTCAAGGTCTGAGCGGTGCCAGGGCACACTATGAACCTGGCAAGGTGGTTATCAACCTCACCAAAATGAACGGTGCCGGCTCGTTGGCGCATGAGTGGTTCCATGCACTCGATCACTACTTTGCCCGTCAGGATGGAAAATCATCGTCGGCATGGGCGGTTGATAAGGACGGCACGCGGTCGCTCAAGATTACGAGCAACTTCGAGAACGATGCTGCCAGTTCTGGCTTTTTGCGTAACAACTCTGGTGTGCGCGAAGTGCTGCGCGATGCGTACACCGAGCTGATGAAAACCATGTTCAGCAAGGGCGAAAGCTATGTTGAGGACACGGCCCGCGTTGATGAGTTTGTGGGGCGCGCCCGTAAGGAACTGACTGACCGCCTTGATGAAATCCGCCGTGACCTAGCTGAGCAGAAAGATCCAAAGTATTGGAAGCGCAACAATAAACCGGCCAGCGCTGAGCAGCTTGCCGAGTTCGATACCGTTGCCCAGCTTGTGCGGGATGGCACAGCGCTAAGTACCGAGCTGCGCGCGAATCCTGGTAAATCGCGCTCCGTTCTAACCAGCATGCGCTGGACCAACGATGCCTTGGAGAAGATGAGCGAAATCTACAAGGCTGTGCGTGGTCGCACCGGTTTTAACGCAGAAACTAATGGTGTGTTCGACCGGCTGCGCCAAACCATGGGTGCGTATTCATCACGCCTCAAGATGCTTGCCGATGCTCAGACTGGCGAGGAAAAGGTCAAGAAGGTGCCAACCCAGTTTGCCATGGATGCCAAAGAGCTGGATCAGGGGCGAGGCACCGACTACTGGACCACTCCGCATGAAATGGCAGCGCGGGCTTTCCAGGGGTATGTGGAAGATAAGGTTGCAGAGCGGGGCGGCCAGAGCCCGTTCCTGAACTTCGGCCCAGAGAATGTGGGAATCCTTACGCCGTGGGGCTGGAAGCGACCGTTCCCTTCAGGTGAGGAGCGGAAGGCAATCAACAAAACCTTCGATAAGCTGATTGGTGTTATCCAAACCCGTGAGACTGAGAGCGGCAATGTAGCCCTGTACCGGCTGAGCCCTGAGCAGGAATCTGGTATCCCGCTGTTCAGCGCCCGAGCCATCGCCAAGAAGGTCATGGCTGCCACTGGCCTTAACGCTACGGTAGTGAATACCGAAGCCGATCTACCGGCTGACCTGCAGGCGCAGATCAAGCGCGACAAGGCGACCGGCCGAGTGGCGGGCATCTACCACAACGGCACCGCTTACTTAGTGGTCAGTAACCTACGCGATACCCAGCATGCCATTAGCGTGATGCTGCATGAGGCCATTGGCCATGGCGGTGTGCAAAGTGTCCTGGGCGATAAGCTAGGCGCGGTGATGCGTGAGATTTACCGCGATATGCCCAAGGCCATGCGTGCCGAGCTGGAACGCCGCTATGCCGGGCAAATGGCGGGCATGAGTCAGGCTGAAGCTGAAAGCATGATTGCTGAGGAATACGTCGCTCACCTGGCCGAGACTGATCCGCAGCACAGCGTTATCAATCGCTTGGTGGCGCTGCTGCGCAAATTCATCCGCGCTACCTTTGGCGATGCGGCCGCGCTCAAGTGGTCGCGCAATGACCTGGTGCAGCTGTTGGCAGAGGCCCGCATGGCCGCTCGCAGCAATGACAGTGGGCCGAAAGGCTCCAGCCGTTACCGTGAAACCAACGCCGCCATGGCGCTGGCAGAGCTACCTGACGTTTCTGAAGCCGACGAATCGGCATTCGTGACCAGCCTCAAGGGCGACGCTGCCACACGCAGCTTTGCCAACGCCATGTACCAGGCTCGCCGTACGGAGTCGCCATTCTTCAAGGGCTGGTTTGGCAAGAGCCGCATGGTCGACAAGCAGGGGCAGCCGATTGCCTTTGTGCATCGCAGCTACGGCGAGCGAGACACCTTCGCCGACGTCGACCTGGGCAAGAATACCGGCACTCCGACTGCTGCACTCGGTCACTTCCTAGCACGCAAGGACGTGGGCAACGTCGAGCGCTACGGCCCGGTGGTCGAGCAGTTCTATATCCGCATGACCAAGCCGAAGGTGGTGACCCAAGCGCAGTTTGAGGCCATGGGTGACTGGTCGTTGACCCAAGTGCAGGCGTATCGCAAGACCCTGATGGAGCAGGGGCATGACGGTCTGTACATTCAAGGCCTGGCCTGGCCAGTAGTGTTTGAGGGCAAGAACATCAAGGCCCGGCGCAACCAAGGTACATTCGATGAAACGGCCAGCACCCGCTACAGCCTGACCGGAGCCCGCGACCTATTCGACCGCGCCACCGGCCCGGCCCCGCTGGAAAATAACGACCCGTTTGCAGAAGAGAACCGCCGTCTGCGCGAGGGCGACAAAACCCTGTGGCAGAAAGCCAAAAAGGTGTTTGCCCGCCAGTTCGCCCCGGGCGGCCTGCTGCCTGAAGCGGTATTTAACGAGAAGATCACCCGCGACAGCGAGTTCCAGGCAGTCGAGTTTGATGTGCGCCACCTTTCCAGCACGCTGAGCAAGGCAGTTAAGGGTGACTTCGGCGTGGATATTGAGAGCCTGACCCCGGCGCAGATGAAACCTCTGGCCGAAGCCTTGGCTGGGCGCGTTGATCCAACCATCCCTGAGTCGACTAAGGTGGCCATTGTGGCCATGCGCCAATACATCGACAGCCTGTCTGGTGAGTACCTGAGCATCCTGCAGCGGCAGGTTGAGGCCAACATGGAGGGCGCTGACCAGGCGCTGATCGACAAGATCACCGGCAACCTGGGCGCTTACGTCAACCGTTCGTACCAGGCGTTCGATGATCCTAAGTGGTTCAAGACGGTGCCAACTGAAGTAGTTAATGCTGCCCGTTCCTACTTGGCCAACGGCTACATGGAGCAGGGCGAAACCGCTGCAGAGGCGCGCCGCCTGGCGGACGTGACCGTGAATGAAATGCTCAAGAACGGCACCGCCTACGACTCGATGGGCGCATTCATCGCCGAGGGTAAGCTGGGTGCCAAAGACCTGACCGTGCTGATTAAGCGCAAGGAGATTGTTCCGGAGATACGCGCGCTGCTTGGCGAGTACATGGACCCGCGCCTGAACTTCGCCAAGTCAGCAACCAAGATGGGACGCCTGGTGTGGAATCAGCGCTTCCTTGACCGCGTGCTGGACTTCGGGATGGGCACCCTGTTTTTCGAGGGTAAGAACCGCCCGGCCGACGCAACCACACAGATTGCCGGCGACCAGTCGGAAACCTACGCGCCGCTCAATGGCCTATGGACCTTCCCCGAAGTGGCTCAAGCCTTCCAAGATGCGCTGGGCAAGGAGCAGATGAGCGATCTGTACCGCACCGTTGTGCGCCTTAACGGCATGGTGAAGTACGGCAAGACCATCCTGTCGCCCACTACCGCGATGCGTAACTGGCAGTCGGCGATGTTCTTCAGCCTGGCCAACGGTCACTTTGACCTGACACAGATGAAAAAGAGCTGGGCCGCTATGCGCGAGCAGGTGACGCAGAACGCGACCGGCGAAGACCTGGTGTACCTGCGCAAGCTGAAGCAGCTCGGCGTGGTCTATGACACGCCTTACGCCGGTGAAATGATGGCGCTGCTGCAGGATGCCCGTATGGACGAACTGCTGAGCAGCAAGAGCGGTACCGGGCTCAAGTGGCTGCGCAAGGCCAACCAGTTTGCCCAGGGCTTCTATTCGTTCGGTGACGACTTCTGGAAGATCATCGGCTACGAGAACGAGAAAGCCAGCCTCATTGGCGCGGGTATTGCCGAGGCCGAGGCGGAAGTGATGGCGGCCAAGCGCATCCGCGACACTTATCCAACCTACTCGATGATCGGCAAGGCCGTGCAATGGCTACGCCGGTTCCCGCTGGCTGGTACGTTTGTCAGCTTCCCGTCGGAGATTATTCGCACCAGCGTCAACATGTTCCAACTGGTGCAGGCCGACTTGAAGAGCGACAACCCGAAAATCCGCGCCCTTGGACGCAAGCGCGCACTCGGTATGGTGATGGTGTCAGGCGGTTTCTATGCCCTGGCAGCGCTTAGCGCGGCAGCGGCAGGTGTCGGTGATGATGAAGAAGAGGCGTTGCGCGATCTGGCCGCGCCTTGGTCGAAGAACTCCACGTTCCTCTATACCGGGCGCGATGCCGACGGCAAGTTGCGTTACTTCGACTTGAGCTTCCTTGACCCCTACGGGTACTGGAAGCGACCTCTCACTGCGATGATGCGTGACCAGCCTTGGGAGAAAGCGGCCGTAAGCGGGCTCAGCGATCTGCTGTCTCCGTTCTTTGGGGCCGACATTACCGCTGGTGCCATCTTTGAGGTGTTGGCCAACAAGAAACCCACAGGCGGCGCGGTGTTCAACCCGGACGCTGGCAGCGTTGATCAGCTGCAGGACATTACCAACCATATGCGCAAGGCTTTGCAGCCTGGCTTTGTGAGCAACGGTGAGCGCCTATGGCTGGCCTTAAAGGAGGCGCGGCGCGAAGGAAGCGGTCAGCCTTACGATATGCGCGACGAGCTGGTCAGCCTGCTTGGCTGGCGCGCGTCCACGCTGGATACGCAAACCGGCCTGTACTACCGATCGTTCGATTTTACGGACGGCCTGGCCAATGCGAAGAAAACACTGACGCGCAAGCTACGCAGCAGTAATAAGGTTTCAGAGGGTGATATTCGTGAGGCGAAGCAGGCGGCGGATGCGCAGTATCAAAAGGCATTCACCGAAATGGGCAGGCTGGTTAGCGCTGCAGGGGCTGCCGGTATGAGTCGTTCTGAAATTGTGCAGACGCTCAAGCTAAGCGGTGTAGCGCAGCGCAATATTGCTGCACTGGTCAATGGCAGGGTTCCGCCGATGGACATTGGCTTGCAGGCGCAAACCAAGGCGGTGCGTCAGGCGGTGGTGATGCGTGACCAGGAGCATGGCGCAGAGATTGCGCGGCGCTTCAGGTTGGCTAGGGAGGAATAAAAATGGGCACCGCAATGGCGCCCCTTCTTGTTTTAGTAGCAGCTGCTGGCGCCGCGCGCGGGATTGCAGTCGCCGTCCATGCCTTCATCGAAATCTGGGCCGCGCTCAATTACAGCCAGGGTAAGCAACAGGGAAAGAGCGGCTGCCACGGAGAGGATTATTTTGTTGCGGTTAGCATTGCGCGGCATGAGCCAAGCCATAAACGAACCCACTACCAACAGCACCCAAACGAAGTTAGCGCCCCAATAGAGTAAAAAGCCGAAAACAAGCAGCATGAAGCCTCCGAGAAATCTAGGATAAAAGTAGTTGGTGTTGGGTTTGGTGTGAGCGTAGCGGCGCCGCAGTGGCGGGCCAGTTATGAGCTTGCGGGCCAGAAGAGAGTCGAGTCTTTGTGCGCTGTGACGACTTATCGTGACGCGTCTACTTGATCAATCCTGCCGCCACTACGATAATCAGGGCGCAACTATTTGCTAATGGTTGTTTCTTCATCAAGGATTTTGATCATGTCCCGAGGCAAAGTCGTCTCTTTTGCTGACCATAAAGCCGCTGCTCTTGAGCAGACCGCTTTCCTGCAGCTATTGGATGCTGATATTGCAGCGAACCCTGAGCAGGTGCAGCCATTGGCGCCCAGCCTGTTTCGGCGCATGGACGCCATTCGTGCGCGCGCTGAGGCGAATCGCCGCGAAGAGCTGTTAGAGGGCTAGGCTTGACCGATAGCGAAATCAGAGTATCGAACGGGTGGGCACTTTACGGCCACCCGTTTTTTATTGCCCGCCTAACAGCGCTCATTGAGGATGTTGAGTCTTTGATGGAGTCTGACCCGCACGAGTTTCATCACCACCCAAACTACAAGCTGTTTGAGTGCGTGCAAGAGCAAGTCGAGATGGTCGTGCCGATAAACCCAGGCGCTGACAGGTTTGTGCAGGGCAATACGCTGGGGAAAGACCATCGACACTGGCGCCGGGTTAAGAAAGGACTGCCGAACAGGTATCGCCTGTTCTTCCAGTTTAGATCCAGTGCACCACAGACAATCATCTACGCATGGCTGAATGATCGGGCCACGCTGCGCAAATCTGGCAGCCGCAGTGACGTATATGTCGTTTTCCAAGCCATGCTGCGCTCTGGAAAAATGCCAGGCTCATACATCGAGCTGCTCGATGCGGCCAAGGCTCTGCCAGCGTCCTAGCAAAGAATAGGCACCGAAACGCCTATCGCCCTTAGACGCGCTGCGCGAGGGCTAGTTAAGCTCGCAAACCTGACGCCCGCATCTGCTTGAGCAGCAAACTCTGGTTGCCCAGCCCTGTCATCTGGTTCTTTAGATCTGCGCAGCTGGCCAAACGCCATTGCGTCATGTGTGGTCAGAAGCTAAATTCGGTGTGCGCTACTTATGGCGCGTCAATGGATCGACAAAATGAAAAGACTATCAGCCGCTTTAATGGCCACCTTGATCGCTCTAGCAGCCTCATCGGCTTTTGCACACGGTGGTGGCACTGACTCTAAAGGCTGCCACCGTAACCACAAAACTGGCGACTACCACTGTCATTAACCAGCAGGTTGATCGCTGCCGGCGCTTGGCCCGGCAGCGATACTCAGCTATTTAAGACCGTGCTTGGATCGCAGTAATTCGTTAGTGGTTACCGGTGCGGAGCTGTCTTTAATGACGGTTATGCCAGGCGTCTTGTTGGAATCGCCTCGCATTGCTTCTCGTTGTGCCATGCGCGATCGCAGTATTTCGTCTCTTGTCACGGACCTGCCGCTGTCCTTGATAACGCTAACCTTTGTTTTTTCTGCTTTTGGTTTTGGTTGGCCCATTATATTGGTTGAAGCCTGATTCCTCAGGTGCGCCACCTCCGACTCTAGCCTGTCTATCTCATTAGGCTGAGACTGTCGCTTGACCGCCAGGCTTGCATCCCCCTCGTCAGCGTTGCAAGGGATCGAAGAAAACTCCATGGCGCCATCTGGCTTCACGCACTTGAAGATCTGCGCATTGGCTGCGCCAGACAGGCCAAGCAGTATTCCGACAAAAGCTACCGACCTCAATAAGCTGCGCTCCCGCTCAATACTGCCAGCCTTCTCACTGGTACGCAGGTTGTCATAGTGTGTACGCATACAGACTCCTTTCTGATTTGTCGGGCAAAGATAACAGCAACGCCAGACGGCTTATCTCTCACAGATTCCTGTACCAATTCCTGTACCAATTAATGGGTTTTAAGGGGTGTCCATGTTTGCCAGATGCCTCTCCAGCCCAGCAAACACGTTTAGGCACTTACCCCTAAATACCCCCTAATCTAGAAAGAAAATGTCGCAGCGCGATAAGCGCTTCACGGTGTTCCATCGTTAAGCTCACTCGATGAATGTGACCGGCGAGTCTTGAATCTCGCCTGAGTTATGTGGCGGCCACTTTAATGCAATCGCGGCCTCCTAGACTAACGTTGAACAACAAGGTTGTGGCGAAGGTCCTTTTCGCGGCTGCCCCTAGTCGAATCACAAGCCAAATGGAGTACACCCATGGCGTTCTTTACGGCGGCCAGCAAAGCCGATTTTCAGCATCATCTGCAAACGGCACTGGCGCAGCACGTTAGCGAACAGGCACTGCCACAAGTAGCCCTGTTCGCCGAGCAATTCTTCGGCATTATCGCCCTTGAGGAGCTGACCCAGCGTCGCCTCTCTGACTTGGTTGGCTGCACCCTGTCGTCCTGGCGGCTGTTGGAACGGTTTGCCGCGAGCAAGCCCGAAGTGCGGGTTTTTAACCCTGATTATGAAAAGCACGGTTGGCAGTCCACCCACACGGCCGTAGAAATTCTGCACAGCGACATCCCGTTCTTGGTTGACTCCGTGCGCATGGAGCTCAACCGCCGTGGTTACAGCATCCACACCCTGCAAAACAGCGTATTCAGCGTGCGCCGCAACAAGAGCGGTGAGCTGCAGGACATTCTGCCCAAGGGCGCCCAGGGCGCTGATGTACAGCAAGAAGCTCTGATGTTTCTGGAGATCGATCGCTGTTCTAACGTCGGCGAACTGAAGGCTCTGGAAAAAGCCCTGCAGGAAGTCTTCGGCGATGTGCGCCTGAGTGTGGCCGACTTCCAGCCGATGAAAGCCAAGGCCAAGGAGCTGCGCGCCTGGTTGGACAAGGTCAAGCCAGGTCAAGCCGGGCTCAAGGTTGAAGGCGCCGAGCTGGAAGAGGTCAAGGTGTTCATGAGTTGGTTGCTCGATGACCACTTTACCTTCCTCGGCTATGAAGAATTCACCGTGGCTGACAGTGCCGACGGCGGCAGTCTTGTTTATGACGAAAAATCCCTGCTGGGTTTGTCCAAGCGTCTGCGCACGGGGCTAAAGGCCGAAGACACGCACATCGAGCCGGAGGCCGTCAGCTACCTGCGTGAAGCGCAGTTGCTGTCGTTTGCCAAGGCGGCGGTACCGAGCCGGGTGCATCGTCCGGCTTATCCGGACCTGGTGTCGATTCGTGAGCTGGACAGCAGTGGCAAGGTCATCAAGGAATGCCGCTTTATGGGGCTCTACACCTCGTCGGTGTACGCCGAGAGCGTGTGGAACATCCCCTATATCCGCCGCAAGGTCGATGAAATTGAACGCCGTTCTGGCTTTGACAGCAGCGCGCACCTGGGTAAAGAACTGGCTCAGGTGCTGGAAGTGTTGCCCCGTGACGACTTATTCCAGACCTCGGTGGATGAGTTGTTCAGCACCACCATGGCGATTGTGCAGATTCAGGAGCGCAACAAGATTCGCGTGTTCCTGCGCCGCGACCCTTATGGCCGTTTCTGCTACTGCTTGGCCTATGTGCCGCGCGATGTTTACTCCACCGAAACCCGCATGAAAATCCAGCAGGTGCTGATGGAGCGCTTGCAGGCCACCGATTGCGAGTTCTGGACTTTCTTTTCCGAGTCGGTGCTGGCGCGGGTGCAGTTTATCCTCAAGGTCGACCCGAAAAACCGCGTACAGATCGACCCGGTGCGCCTGGAAAAAGAAGTGATCCAGGCTTGCCGTTCGTGGAAGGACGATTACACCAGCCTGATCGTCGAAAGCCTCGGCGAAGCCCAGGGCACCGAAGTGCTCAGCGAATTCCCCAGCGGCTTCCCGGCCGGTTACCGCGAGCGTTTTGCCCCGCACTCGGCAGTGGTGGACATGCAGCACCTGCTCAGCCTGAATAACGACCGTCAGTTGGTGATGAGCTTCTACCAGCCGCTGACCCAGGGCGAGCCGCAGTTGCACTGCAAGCTGTACCACGCTGACACGCCGCTGCCGCTGTCAGACGTACTGCCGATTCTGGAAAACCTCGGCTTGCGTGTACTCGGCGAGTTTCCCTACAAACTGCGCCGCGCCGATGGTCGTGAGTTCTGGATTCATGACTTCGCCTTCACCTATGCCGAAGGTCTGGATGTCGACATCCAGCAACTCAACGACACCCTGCAGGATGCCTTCGTTAACACCGTCGGCGGCGCGGCGGAGAACGACGGCTTCAACCGTCTGGTGTTGATGGCGGCTATGCCATGGCGTGACGTGGCGCTGCTGCGTGCCTATGCCCGCTACCTCAAGCAGATTCGTCTGGGCTTTGACCTCAGCTACATCGCCAGCACCCTGGTCAACCATGCCGACATCGCCAAGGAACTGGTACGCCTGTTCAAAACGCGTTTCTACCTGGCGCGCAAGCTCACCGCCGATGATTTGGAAGATAAGCAGCAGAAGCTTGAGCAGGCGATTCTCGCTGCGCTGGACAACGTTGCGGTGCTCAACGAAGACCGCATCCTGCGTCGCTACCTGGACCTGATCAAAGCCACCCTGCGTACCAACTTCTACCAGAACGATGCCAGCGGTGCGCCGAAGAGCTACTTCAGCTTCAAGCTCAACCCACGGGCGATTCCGGAGATTCCACGGCCGACACCGAAGTTTGAAATCTTCGTTTATTCGCCGCGTGTTGAAGGCGTGCACCTGCGCTTTGGCGACGTGGCCCGTGGCGGCCTGCGTTGGTCTGACCGCGAGGAAGACTTCCGCACCGAGGTGCTGGGCCTGGTCAAGGCGCAGCAGGTGAAGAACGCGGTCATCGTGCCGATGGGCGCCAAGGGTGGTTTTATCCCACGGCGTCTGCCGCTGGGCGGCAGCCGTGATGAGGTATTGGCCGAGGGCATTGCCTGCTACCGCATCTTTATCAGCGGCCTGCTGGATATCACCGATAACCTCAATGAAGGGGCCGTGGTTCCGCCGCAGAACGTGGTACGTCACGATGGCGACGATCCGTATCTAGTGGTGGCGGCTGACAAAGGCACGGCGACCTTCTCAGACATTGCCAACGGCATTGCGGCTGAATACGGCTTCTGGCTGGACGACGCCTTCGCCTCGGGCGGCTCGGCCGGTTACGACCACAAAGGCATGGGCATTACCGCCAAAGGCGCTTGGGTGTCAGTGCAGCGTCACTTCCGCGAATGCGGCATTGATGTGCAAAAAGACAACGTCACCGTGATTGGCATCGGCGATATGGCCGGCGACGTGTTCGGTAACGGCCTGCTGCTCTCGGAAAGCTTGCAACTGGTCGCGGCCTTTAACCACATGCATATCTTTATCGATCCCAACCCGGATGCTGCCAAAAGTTTTGTTGAGCGTCAGCGACTGTTTGACCTGCCGCGCTCCAGCTGGGCCGATTACGACGCCAAGCTGATTTCGGCTGGCGGCGGCATCTTCCTGCGCAGCGCCAAGAGCATCGCCATCAGTGCGCAAATGAAAGAGCGCTTCGACATCAGCGCTGACAAATTGGCGCCGACTGAACTGTTGAATGCCTTGCTCAAAGCACCGGTGGATCTGCTGTGGAACGGCGGTATCGGCACCTACGTGAAATCCAGCAAGGAAAGCCACGCCGATGTTGGCGACAAGGCCAACGACCTGCTGCGCGTGGATGGCCGCGAACTGCGCGCCAAGGTGGTGGGTGAGGGCGGTAACCTCGGCATGACCCAATTGGGCCGCGTCGAGTACGGTCTCAATGGCGGTAAGAGCAACACCGACTTTATCGACAACGCCGGTGGGGTGGACTGCTCCGACCATGAGGTAAACATCAAGATCCTGCTCGGCGAAATCGTCGGTGCCGGCGACATGACCGGCAAGCAGCGCAACAAGCTGCTGGTGGAAATGACTGATGCAGTAGGCGGTCTGGTGCTGGGCAACAACTACAAGCAGACCCAGGCGTTGTCGCTGGCCGAGCGCCGCGCCCGCGAGCGGGTGGGTGAGTACAAACGCCTGATGAGCGCCCTGGAAGCGGCCGGCAAGCTGGACCGCGGCCTGGAGTTCCTGCCCACTGATGACGAGCTCAACGAGCGCGCTGCCAATGGTTTGGGCCTAACTCGGCCGGAGCTGTCGGTGCTGATTTCCTACAGCAAGATCGACCTCAAGGAGTCGCTGCTCAAATCTCAGGTGCCGGACGATGAGTACCTGGCGCGGGAAATGGAAACCGCGTTTCCGCCGCTGTTGGCAGAAAAGTTTGGCGAGTCGATGCGGCGTCATCGCCTCAAGCGTGAAATTGTCAGTACGCAGATTGCCAACGATCTGGTCAACCACATGGGTATTACCTTTGTGCAGCGGATGAAGGAGTCCACGGGCATGAGCGCGGCGAATGTCGCAGGCGCTTATGTGATTGTGCGCGACCTGTTCCGCTTGCCGCATTGGTGGCAGCAGATCGAGTTGCTGGACTCCAAAGTCCCCGCTGAGCTGCAGCTGCAATTGATGGATGAACTGATGCGACTGGGCCGTCGGGCCACCCGCTGGTTCCTGCGCAGCCGCCGTAACGAGCTGGATGCAGCCCGCGATGTGGCGCATTTCGCACCGCGCATCGAAGCGCTGGTTGGCCGTCTCGACGAACTGCTCGAAGGCCCGGCCCGTGAACAGTGGCTGGCACGTTTCCAGGGTTATGTCGAAGCCGGCGTGCCGGAAGAGCTGGCGCGTGTGGTCGCCGGTACCAGCCATCTGTACACCTTGCTGCCGATCATCGAGGCGTCGGACGTGACCGGGCAGGTGCCTGACCGTGTCGCGGCTGTGTACTTCGCCATTGGTGGCTCGCTGGAGCTGTCGTGGTACTTGCAGCAGATCACCAGCCTGCCGGTGGAAAACAACTGGCAAGCGCTGGCCCGTGAAGCGTTCCGCGATGACCTGGATTGGCAGCAGCGCGCCATCACCGTGTCGGTCCTGCAAATGGCTGAAGGCCCGGCGGATATCGAAGAGCGCGTCGGCGTGTGGCTGGATCAGCATCGCCGTCTGGTGGATCGCTGGAAGGTCATGCTGGGCGAGTTGCGTGCCGCCACCAACACCGATTACGCCATGTACGCTGTGGCTAACCGTGAGTTGATGGATCTGGCGCAAAGCGCCTGATACAAGCAGCGCAGGCCTGGCCTGCGCTGTTCCTGACCCAATAAAAAGCCCCGCCAAGTGCGGGGCTTTTTTATGTGCGATGGTTATGCTGCGACCGAGGCTATCAGTCGTCGAAATCCATCCAGCCGCCCATCTCTTTCCAGCGATTGACGATGCCGCAATACAGCTCGGCGGTTTTCTCAGTGTCGTAGCGGGCTGAGTGTGCTTCCTTACCGTCGAAATCAATGCCAGCCGCTTGGCAGGCCTTGGCCAATACGGTCTGGCCATAGGCAAGGCCAGCCAGGGTGGCAGTGTCGAAGCTGGAGAACGGGTGGAACGGATTACGCTTGATGCCGGTACGCGCTACTGCCGCGTTGAGGAAGCCCAGGTCGAAGCTGCTGTTATGCCCGACCAGAATCGCCCGCTTGCAGCTGTTGGCTTTGAGCGACTTACGCAGGCTACGGAAAATCTCCGTCAGGGCGTGCTCTTCGCTTACGGCCATACGCAGCGGATGATCCAGTTTGATCCCGGTGAAGTCCAGTGCTGCCTGCTCAATATTGGCGCCAGCGAAGGGCTCAACACGGAAGAACTGGGTGTGCTCTGGATAAAGGAAGCCGCCCTCGTCCATGCCGATGGTGGTGGCGGCGATTTCCAGCAGGGCATCGGTGGCACAGTTGAAACCACCGGTTTCTACGTCCACGACTACCGGCAGATAGCCACGAAAGCGCGCGGCCATTGGATGGCGCGGGCCTGAATGGCCAGTGTTTTCCGGCTCGTCGTCGTACAAGTCTTCACTCACGCTTGGCTCTCCAGCAGGCGCCAGCGCAGGGTTTCACCGGCGCGCAGCGGAATAACGGTTTGCTCGCCCAATGGCAAGCTGGCAGGTGCGGTCCAGTCTTCACGCACCAACGTGATGCTGTCGCTGTTGCGCGGCAGGCCGTAGAAATCTGGGCCGTTCAAGCTGGCAAAGGCTTCCAGCTTGTCCAGGGCATCACGTTGCTCGAAGGCTTCGGCATACAGCTCAATGGCGGCATAGGCGCTGTAGCAACCGGCGCAGCCGCAGGCGGCTTCCTTGGCGTGCTTGGCGTGCGGCGCTGAGTCGGTGCCGAGGAAGAACTTGGCGTTACCGCTGGTGGCCGCATCCAACAGCGCGTCCTGGTGGGTGCTGCGCTTGAGAACCGGTAAGCAAAAGAGGTGCGGACGAATACCGCCAACCAGCATATGGTTGCGGTTGTACAACAGGTGATGGGCGGTGATGGTCGCGCCGACGTTGGCCGAAGCACCCTGCACGAACTCCACCGCATCACGGGTGGTGATGTGTTCGAACACTACTTTTAGGCTCGGGAAGCGCTCGACCACACGGCTCAGGTGCTCACCGATAAAGATTTTTTCGCGGTCGAATATATCGATCTCGCTGCGTGTCACTTCGCCGTGTACCAGCAGCGGCATACCGACGTCGGCCATGGCCTCCAGCACCGGGAAAATCTTGTCGATGCTGGTCACGCCAGAATCAGAGTTGGTGGTCGCGCCAGCCGGGTAGAGCTTGGCTGCATGCACAAAGCCCGAAGCCTTAGCTGTGCGTACATCGTCAGGTTGGGTGAGGTCGGTGAGGTACAGCACCATCAGTGGTTCGAAGCGGCTACCGGCGGGACGCGCGCTGAGAATGCGCTGGCGGTAGGCATCGGCTTCGCTGGCGTTGCGCACGGGCGGCACCAGGTTGGGCATGATGATGGCGCGGCCAAAGGTGCGGGCTACATCGGCGACGGTATGGGGTAGAACGCCACCATCGCGCAGGTGGATGTGCCAGTCGTCGGGACGCAGCAGGGTAAGGCGGTCAGTCATGGAAGCTTCCAGGCGGGCAAAACGTGGCGAGAATGCTACCGGAAAAGCCCCGTGGCAGCACGTTGAAAGCAGGCGTAGCGGACAAAGGTAGATGCAAGGTCGCGGTTCGCTGCTTAGGCGCGCTAAAGCGCTGCTCAAGTTTTCCGCCAGTGCACCGATAGACACAGGGTAAGCCGTATTCCCTGGAGCCTGTTGTGCGACCCTATTCACTCGCAGTGCTTTGCCTGCTGGCCAGCCAGCCCGTCCTTGCGATCAGCTTCCAGACCCGCCTAGAGAAAATTGAGTGGCAGGTCGACGGTGATCAGTTCGAGTGCCGTCTGTCGCAGCCCGTCACCGACTTTGGCCACGGAGTATTCGTGCGCCGGGCTGGCGAGCAGGTCACCTTTAGCCTGAAAGCTCGCGAACGCTGGCTAGGCGCTGGCAACGCAACTTTGCTGGCGGCCGCTGCGCCCTGGCAGCCTGGGCGGGGCGATATCAACTTGGGTTCGGTCAACGTGCTACCCGCCGAGGTGCTGTTCAACAGTTCCCAAGAGCAAGGCGTGCGTTTACTCACCGGGCTGCTTGAAGGGCGCAGCCCCGTGGTACGCCACCGTGCGGCAATGGGCGGTGATGCGGTTGAAGTGCGTTTGCTGCCGGCCAAATTCAACAAGGCCTACAACGACTACCTGGCTTGCACGGCCAAGCTACTGCCCGTGAACTTTGATCAGGTGCGCAAAAGCCAGGTGGGCTTTCCGGGGGGCGGTGTCGCGCTGGAGCCGCTGGCTCAGGCCAAGCTGGATATCATCCTGAGCTTTCTTAAGGCCGACCCCAGCGTTAACCGCATCCAGCTCGATGGGCATGCTGACAACAGTGGCAATCGTCTGACTAATCGTGATCTGTCGCGCCGCCGTGCCCTGGCTGTGATGGAATACCTCAAGGCGAGTGGCATTCCGGCTGAGCAGATCACCATGCGCTTTCACGGCGAGCGCTATCCGCTGGCACCCAATACCAATGAATCCAACCGAGCGAAGAACCGCCGGGTAACCCTTGTTCTTGATCGGGTACCTGAAGCGGCAGTGCCGCCGGCCTCTGCTCCAGCGCCTGCTGCGGCTGATCCTGCGGCGACCTCCTAGCCAGCCGGAGCTGCCTGCGTTGGCGTCAAGGCTCATTTAAAACGAGTAGACGCCACTTTACCGCCCATTACTGGCCTGTCCTGCCCGCTTCGTTTGCATTTTTAACGACCTGCTAGCGGCTACGATTCGCCTGTTGTCGAACAATTATCCGTCGCTTGTTCGTCACAAGCTGTCGCGCCTCTGTAAATCAGGCGGCATGGGCAGTAGAATCGTCGGTTTTCCCGCACAACCCCGTGGAGTTGATGGCATGGCCGACGTAAACAAGGTAGTCCTGGCATATTCCGGTGGCCTGGACACTTCCGTGATCCTCAAGTGGCTGCAAGACACCTATAACTGCGAAGTGGTGACCTTCACCGCTGACCTCGGCCAAGGTGAGGAAGTCGAGCCGGCACGCGCCAAGGCACAGTCCATGGGCGTCAAGGAAATCTATATCGACGACCTGCGTGAAGAGTTCGTCCGCGATTTCGTCTACCCAATGTTCCGCGCCAACACCGTCTACGAAGGCGAGTACCTGCTGGGCACGTCCATCGCTCGCCCGCTGATCGCTAAGCGTTTGATCGAAATCGCCAACGAAACTGGCGCCGACGCTATTTCCCACGGCGCGACCGGCAAGGGTAACGATCAGGTGCGTTTCGAGCTGGGTGCCTACGCGCTCAAGCCCGGCGTTAAAGTCATCGCCCCATGGCGTGAGTGGGACCTGCTCTCGCGTGAGAAGCTGATGGATTACGCCGAGAAGCACGCCATCCCAATCGAGCGTCACGGCAAGAAGAAGTCGCCGTACTCCATGGATGCCAACCTGCTGCACATCTCCTATGAAGGCGGCGTGCTGGAAGACACCTGGACCGAGCACGAAGAAGACATGTGGAAATGGACTGTCTCCCCTGAGGCCGCGCCAGATGCACCGACCTATATCGAGCTGACTTACCGCAAGGGCGACATCGTTGCCATCGACGGCAAGGACATGAGCCCCGCCACCGTACTGGCTGAACTCAACCGCATCGGCGGTGAAAACGGTATCGGCCGTCTGGATATCGTCGAAAACCGTTTTGTCGGCATGAAGTCCCGTGGCTGCTACGAAACCCCGGGCGGCACCATCATGCTCAAAGGCCACCGCGCCATTGAGTCGATCACGCTGGACCGCGAAGTCGCTCACCTGAAAGACGAGCTGATGCCGAAATACGCCAGCCTGATTTACAACGGTTTCTGGTGGAGCCCTGAGCGTCTGATGTTGCAGCAGATGATCGACGCTTCCCAGGCCAACGTGAACGGCGTGGTGCGCATGAAGCTGTACAAAGGCAACGTCATCATCACCGGCCGTAAGTCCGATGATTCGCTGTTCGACGCCAATATCGCGACCTTCGAAGAAGATGGCGGCGCGTACAACCAGGCTGACGCGGGTGGCTTTATCAAGCTCAATGCACTGCGCATGCGCATCGCTGCGGGCAAAGGGCGCAAGATGCTCTGATAGACTTGAACACCTGAGCCATATCAAGCCCCGGCCATAAGCCGGGGTTTGCATTTATACGATGAGGAGATACCTGATGAGACTGCTGCATACCATGCTGCGCGTCGGCGATATGGATAAATCCATCGCGTTCTACACCGAAGTACTCGGCATGACCCTGTTACGCCGTAAGGACTATCCAGACGGTAAGTTCACCCTGGCATTTGTCGGCTATGGCGATGAAGCGCACAACAGCGTGATCGAGCTGACCCATAACTGGGGCGTGGAGAGCTATGAGCTGGGCACGGGTTACGGCCATATCGCCCTGGAAGTGGCTGATGTGTACAAGGCCTGTGAGGATATTCGCACCCGCGGCGGCAAGATCACCCGCGAGCCGGGTCCGATGCAGCATGGCAGCAGTATCCTGGCCTTTGTTGAGGACCCGGATGGCTACAAAATTGAGCTGCTTTCGCCTTCGCGTGCTGATTGAAGCCAGTGCCAGGCAAGATGTTCGTCACGGCCGGTGAGTAACAAAAAGCCCCGCAATCTAGCGGGGCTTTTTGTTGTTAGCGTGCCTAAAGGTCGAAGTCGTATTCGGCCAATTGCTTGTGCAAACGGCGTTCCTCGAGGAAGTTGTCGATAATACGGCGCTTGGTCAGGTTGGTTTTAGCAACCTCTACCGGGACTTCAGCGTCATCCGCTTCTTCGGCAACAAAATCTTCGTCGAGCTCAAGTTCTTCTTTATCAGTGCTCATCAATTCAACTCCAGGCGACTAAGGCCATTTGCGCACCTTATAACGGCAAAACCTGGGCGGGTAAAAAAGATTTTTTCAATCAGCCGATTGAGCGGCTGAATAGCGGCTCAATCGTCGGAGGTTTTCTGTTTGTATTCGCACAGATCTTCGATGCGGCAGCTGCCACAGCGCGGCTTACGCGCTTGGCACACGTAGCGGCCATGCAGGATCAGCCAGTGGTGTGAGTCGAGGAGAAATTCTTTGGGCACAAACTTCATCAGCTTCTTTTCCACCTCCAGCACATTCTTGCCAGGGGCGATGCCGGTACGGTTGCTGACCCGGAATATATGTGTATCTACCGCCATGGCCAGCTGGCGGAACGCGGTGTTGAGCACCACGTTGGCGGTCTTGCGCCCAACCCCAGGCAGCGCTTCGAGGTCTTCGCGGTTGTCCGGCACCTGGCTGCCATGCTTCTCGATCAGGATGCGACAGGCTTCGATAACGTTCTTTGCCTTGCTGTTGTACAGGCCGATGGTCTTGATGTATTGGCTCAACCCCTCGATACCCAAGGCGTAAATCGCCTCGGGCGTATTGGCCACCGGGAACAGTTTGGCGGTGGCCTTGTTGACGCTGACGTCGGTGGCCTGAGCGGACAGGGTGACCGCGACCAGCAGCTCGAAGGGCGTGCTGTAGGCCAGCTCGGTTTTCGGCTCGGGGTTGTCTTCATGCAGGCGGCGGAAGATTTCGTAGCGCTTGGCGGCGTTCACTCTATCACTCCGGTCACCCGCACGCGGCGGCTTTGCACCGGGGTATCGACCTGCTGCGCTTTGGCTCGCTCAGCTAGCACCTCGTCCACACGGTTTTTGCAGGCGATCAGCAAGCCCAGCACGATAAATGCGCCCGGCGGTAGGATGGCCAGCAGGAAGCCCTTGTACTCGGGGATCAGCGTCAGCTGCCAGTTGGCGGCGATAGGCCCGAACAGCAGGTGCATATTGGCGAACACCGCACCGGTGCCGAACAGCTCGCGTAGGGCGCCGATCATCACCAGCACCACGCCAAAGCCCAGGCCCATCATCAGGCCATCATAGGCGGCGCGGGCCGGGTCGTTCTTCGCCGCGAAGCCATCGGCGCGGCCGAGGATTACGCAGTTGGTGGTGATCAACGGGATAAAGATGCCGAGAATCTGGTACAGCTCGTAGGTGAAGGCTTGCATCAGCAGTTCGATGCAGGTGGTCAGGGCGGCGATGATCATCACAAAGGCCGGTAGGCGCACTGCGGTGTTGACCACGCCGCGCACCAGCGAAACTGCGGTGTTGGAGCACACCAGCACCACGGCGCTGGCCAGCGCCAGGCCGAGGGCGTTGACCGCCGAGTTGCTCACCCCGAGCAGCGGACAAAGGCCGAGCAGCTGCACCAGCGCCGGGTTGTTCTTCCACAGGCCGTTAAGGGTGATTTCGCGGTAGCTGGGACTAGCCATTGGACTTCACCTGGGCTGCGAACAGCTGCTCTTGATTGGCATCGAAATACTGCAGGGCCTTATGCACGGCTTTGACCACCGCGCGCGGGGTGATGGTGGCGCCGGCGAACTGGTCGAACTCACCGCGATCTTTCTTCACGGCCCAGCCGTCTTCGTTGGGGTTGCTCAATGACTTGCCGTCGAAGCTACGAATCCATGCACTCTTGGCCAGCTCGATCTTGTCGCCCAGGCCGGGGGTTTCCCGATGGCCTAGTACACGCACGCCGGCCAGGCGACCATCTGCGTGGATGCCGATCAGCAAATGGATCGCACCGCTGTAACCGTCCGGCGCGGTGGCGCGCAGGATCACCGCGCTGGGTTTGCCGTCTTTCAGGGCGATATAGGCAGTCTGTGGCGACTTGCTGCCGAGCAGCGGGTCGTGCAGCTGGATGCTGTTATCCAGCAAGTGGTTGTCGTAGCTACCCTGGGGCAGGATTTCGCTCAGGGCGCGCACTTGGGCTTCGCGCTCGGCGTTGGCGATGCGCCCGGCAGTGGCTTGTTGCAGCACGGCCACCAGGCCCACAGTGGCGATGGCAAACAGCCCGAGCACTAGGGCGTTCTTCAGCATCGAGCGGCTAATTTCAGGCAGGGCCACGGTTACTCTCCCAACTTGAAGCCGCGTGTCGGCTTGCGGTGGCCGTAGGTGCGCGGCCGCGTGTAATAGTCGATGGTCGGGGCTGCCAGGTTCATCAGCAGCACGGCGAACGCCACACCATCCGGGTAGCCGCCCAAGGCGCGGATCACATAGATCAACACGCCAACGCCTATGCCGAAAATCAGCCGGCCGAGGTTGCTGGTGGCGCCGCTGACCGGGTCGGTGACGATAAAAAAGGCGCCGAGCATGGTCGCGCCGGTCAGCAGATGAAACAGCGGCGAGCCGTTAGAGTCCGAGCCTGAGCCGTTCCAGAACAGCAGGCTCATCACGGCCAGGCCCGCGAGCATGCCCACTGGCGCATGCCAGGTGATCAGACGCTTGTGCAGCAGGTACAGGCCGCCAGCGAGAAAGGCCAGATTGACCGCCTCGGTGGCGGCGCCGCCGAGGTAGCCGAACGCCGGGTTCTGCGCCCACAGCTCATCCACAGTCAGGCTCTTATTGACCTTCAGTGCGTCCAGCGCAGTGGCCTGGGCCCAGCCGTCAGGCAGGTTGGCGATGCCGAGAATTTGTTGCAGCCCCTCAAGCAGGCCGACCGTATGCGGCGCTGGCCAGCTGGTCATCTCCACCGGGAAGGAAATCAGCACCACCACATAACCGAGCATGGCCGGGTTGAAGGGGTTCTGCCCGAGGCCGCCATACAGCTGCTTGCCGAACACCACGGCAAAGCCGGTGGCCACCAGGGTCAGCCACCAAGGCGAGTAGGGCGGCAACGCCAGAGCCAGCAACACGGCGGTGACCAGTACGCTGTAGTCCTTGAGGAAGAACAGCACCGGGCGTTTACGCAGGGCCAGGATAGCCGCTTCAAAACCCAGTGCGCAGGCGCTGGCCCACAGCAGGTTGATCAACGTGCCGGCGCCGAACAGCCAGGTCAGGGCGAGAATCCCCGGCACCGTAGCCAGCAGCACCTGCAGCATCACTTGCTGGGTGCGATTGCTGCCCTTGGCGTGGGGCGATGTGATGCGGGGCAGGGCCATTGGCACTCCGGTTGTTGAGTTGGCTACGCAGGGCTGTTATCAGCTGCCAGCGTGCTCCTGTAATTGGCGTTCGGCATCGGCCAGGCGTTGACGTGCAGCCGTCAGGGCGTCTGCTGGGCTGTTGGCGTCACGTTCAAGCTTGCGCAGATCCGCACGGGCAAAGGCCACTTCGGTCTTCAACGCACGAGTGGTTTCATCAATCGGTTTTTTGTCGGTGCGCACCAGCTCAGGTGCCGGCTTGCCGGATGCGTCCTCGGCCTGGTGCAGCGCTTGCTCGGCGGCTGCCAATGCCTCGCGCAGGCTGATAAGCGCGGCTTCATCGCTGCCGGATTTTTCGGCCTTTTTCAGTTCGGCGCGTTTCATCGCCAGTTCGATCTTGGCTTTTTTCAGCGGATCGGAGGCTTCTGCATCGGGCGCTTTTGCGGGGGCGGTCGGTGCCTGGGCTTCCAGGCTGGCCAGCAGTTTTTCGGCGGCTTCCAGCTGGCTGCGCAGCTGCTGCAGTTCGCTTTGTTGTTCGTCGCTGGGTGATTCAAGTTTTTCCAGTTTGCGCACCTGAGCGCGGAGCATGGCAGCGTCAATCTTGGCCTTTTTCAGTGCGCCATTGTCGGCAGCCGGTTTGGCGGCTGGTGCTGGCGCCTGGGCCTCCAGGCTGGCCAGCAGCTTCTCTGCTGCTTCCAACTGGCTGCGTAGTTGCTGCAGTTCGCTTTGTTGTTCGTCGCTTGGTGATTCAAGTTTTTCCAGTTTGCGCACTTGGGCACGCAGCATGGCAGCGTCGATCTTGGCCTTTTTCAATGCGCCATCGTCGGCAGCGGGCTTGGCGATTGGTGCTAGCGCCTGGGCTTCCAGGCTGGCCAGCAGCTTTTCTGCGGCTCCCAGCTGGCTGCGCAGTTGTTGCAGTTCGCTTTGCTGTTCGTCGCTTGGCGCTTCGAGCTTTTCCAGCTTGCGCACTTGGGCGCGCAGCATGGCGGCGTCGATTTTGGCTTTTTTCAGTGCACCATCGTCGGCAACTGGGGCAGCAGCCGGGGCAGGCGGGTTGGCGGCCATGGCGCTGTCGAGCGCTTGCTGGGCGATGGCTGCAGCGCTGCGCAGTTCGTCGACCTGGGCCTGTAGCTCGGGACTGGCGTGGGTTGCCAGCTGCTTTTCGGCTTTTTTCAGGGCGACTTGGGCCATGCTGGCTTCGATCTTGAGTTTCTTCTGTTCATCACTCAGCCCGGCCGGTTTGGCCGCTGCTGTATCACTGCTAGCCGCCGCTGGTGCAGCTTGGGCTTGAGCGGCCTTGGCTTGGGCTGGTTTGGCAGCGCGGGCCTGGCGTTCGGCTTCCTTCTGTTCTTCGGCGCGGCGCAGGCGTTCCTGACGGAGCTCAAAGCGCTGCTTGGACTGCTCGGCCTTGAGCTGCTTCTGCTCCAGGTCGCGAATCTCGCCCTTGGCGGCGCGGTAGTACTGCACCAGCGGAATGCTCGACGGGCAGACATAGGCGCAGGCGCCGCACTCGATGCAGTCGAACAGGTTGTGTGCCTTGAGTTGCTCGTGTTCCTGGCCGATGGCGAAGAAGTGCAGCTGCTGCGGCAGCAGGCTGGCCGGGCAGGCTTCGGCACACTCACCACAACGAATGCACGGCATGGCAGGCGGTGGTGGCGGCAGCTCGGCGCTGGTCGAGGCCAGTAGGCAGTTGGTGGTCTTGATCACGGGGACGGCGAAGTCGGGCAGGGTAAAGCCCATCATCGGGCCGCCTATGATCAGGCGGTTCAACTTGCTGCGGTCGAGGCCGGCAAACTCCAGCAATTCACCCACCGGGGTACCGAGCAGCACCTCGACGTTCATCGGTCGGGCCAGGGCCTCACCGGTCAGGGTGGTAATGCGCGAGATCAGCGGTTTGCCGTGCATCACCGCGTCATGGATGGCTACGCAGGTGCCAACGTTCTGGCAGAGCATGCCGATATCCGCCGGCAGACCACCGCTGGGCACTTCCACGCCGGTGAGAATTTGGATCAGCTGTTTTTCGCCACCGGACGGGTATTTGGTGGGGAATACCTTGAGCTGATAGCTGCGCTCGTTCAGCGCGCTGCGCACGGCGGCGATGGCTTCGGGCTTATTGTCTTCGATGCCGATCAGCACCTGATCCGGCTGAATCAGCTGCATCAGTATGTCGATGCCGCTGATCATCTCGTTGGCGCGTTCGCGCATCAGCAGATCGTCGGCGCTGATATAGGGTTCGCACTCGGTGCCATTGATGATCAGCGTGTGGATCTTCTGCGTCGGCCGCGCGTTGAGTTTCACAGCGGTGGGGAAGCCCGCGCCGCCCAGGCCGCTGATCCCTGCCTGGCGAATCAGCTCAACCAGAGCGCTGCTTTCCAGGTGACGATAGTCAAGCTGTGGCGTCAGTGCGATCCACTCATCCAGCCCATCGCTGTCGATGACGATGGCTGGGGCGAGCATGCCCGAGGCATGCGGGTAAGGCTGCGAGCCGATAAAACTCACGGTGCCAGAGGTCGGCGCATGCACGGGCACGCTGACAAAACCATTGGCAGCGGCGATCAGCTGGCCTTTCAGCACGCGCTCACCCACGGTGACCACAGGTTCTGCGGGCGCGCCGATATGCTGGTTGAGCGGCAGCGTAAGGCGCTTGGGCAGCGGCGCCGGCTGGATCGGCGTGCGGTTGGACAGCTCCTTGCGCTCGGCCGGATGAATGCCGCCGGGGATATCCCAGATACGTTCCTGCGCACTCATGCCGCTTGCTCCCGGTCACTGGCAATCAATTGGCCGGGGGCCAAGGGTTTTTCCCATTTCCAGCTTTGCACGGTGCTGCCCACTTCGATCATGTCGATGCAGTCCACCGGACAGGGTTCGACGCACAAATCGCAGCCGGTGCACTCGCTGACGATCACCGTATGCATTTGCTTGGCCGCGCCAACGATGGCGTCCACCGGGCAGGCCTGGATGCATTTGGTGCAGCCGATGCACTCGGCTTCGCGAATGTAGGCGACCATCTGCGGTTTTTCGCCTTCGACAGCGTCGAGCGGCTCGGCTTCAACGTCGAGCAGGTCGGCCAGGGCCTGGATGGTGGCTTCGCCGCCGGGCGGGCATTTGTTGATCTTGTCGCCGCCAGCAATTGCCTCGGCGTAGGGTTTGCAGCCGGGGTAGCCGCATTGGCCGCACTGGGTTTGCGGCAACAGGGCATTGATCTGCTCGGCAATCGGGTTGCCCTCGACCTTGAAGCGCACGGCGGCGAAACCAAGGATGGCGCCGGCTACCAGGCACAGGGCGAGCAGGGCGATAACGGCGATCAGCACCAGGCTCATAGCTTGATCAGCCCGGTAAAGCCCATAAAGGCCAGGGACATCAGCCCAGCGGTGATCATGCCGATGGCCGCGCCCTGGAAGGATTTCGGCACGTCGGCGATGGCGATGCGCTCACGCATGGCGGCAAATAGCACCAGCACCAGGGAGAAACCGAGGCCGGCGGCAAAACCGTTGGCGGTAGCGGTGATAAAGGTGAATTCGGCCTTGTTGGCGTTGAGCAGGGCCACGCCCAGAACGATGCAGTTGGTGGTGATCAGCGGCAGGAAGATGCCCAGCACGCGGTACAGCAGGGGGCTGGTCTTGTTCACCACCATTTCGGTGAACTGCACCACCACAGCAATCACCAGAATAAAGCTGATGGTGCGCAGGTATTCGATATCCAGCGGCTTCAACACGAACTGCTGCACCAGGTAGCTGCACATGGCGGCCAGGGTCAGCACGAAGGTGGTGGCCAGCGACAGGCCGATAGCCGTCTCGATCTTCTTCGAGACGCCCATAAAAGGACACAGGCCAAGGAACTGGACCAACACGAAGTTGTTGACCAGGATGGCGCTGACCATGATCAAGGCGAGTTCGGTCATTGCAGGTTCCGTGAATGGACGGGCAAAGGCCGCAGGAAAGGGGTGGCTATTATCGGTAAGCCGATCCTGCCATACAAGCCGGATCAGCCTTCCTGAGGTGCTGCCATAAGGCTAGCGCAGCCTGATCAGAGTGGCTGCGCTATTGGGTCGCAGGTTTACTTGACCCGCTGACCCGGTTTGGCACCGCTGTCCGGGCTGAGCAGGTAGATTTCCTCGCCGCCAGGGCCGGCCGCCAACACCATGCCTTCGCTGATGCCGAACTTCATCTTGCGCGCGGCCAGGTTGGCCACGTACAGGGTCAGGCGGCCTTCCAGCTTGCTCGGGTCCGGGTAGGCGCTCTTGATGCCGCTGAACACGTTGCGCTTGGCGTCACCGATATCCAGGGTCAGGCGCAGCAGCTTGTCGGCACCTTCAACGAACTCGCACTTCTCGATCAGGGCGATGCGCAGATCGACCGCAGCAAAAGCGTCAAAGGCGATTTCGGCGGCCAGTGGGTCTTTCGTCAGCTCGCCATTGCCAGTGGGTGCTGGAGCGGCTTCGCTGGCAGCTAGGTCTTCTTTGGAGGCTTCGATCATGGCGTCGATTTTCGCAGGCTCGATACGGGTCAGCAGGGCGCTGAACGGGTTCAGTTGGTGGTCGGCCAGCAGCGTCTGGTGATCGTCCCAGGTCAACGGCGCGACCTTAAGGAAGGTCTCGGCGTCGCTGGCCAGCTGCGGCAGCACTGGTTTCAGGAAGATCACCAACTGGCGGAACAGGTTAACGCCAAGGGCGCAGATGGCCTGCACTTCATCCTGCTTGCCGTCCTGTTTGGCCAGGGACCAGGGCGCTTTGTCGGCGATCCAGGCGTTGGCGCGGTCTGCCAGGGCCATGATCTCGCGCATGGCGCGGGCGAAGTCGCGGGCCTCGTAGGCTTCGGCGATGCTCGGTGCGGCGGCCTGGAAGGCTTCGGTCAGTTCCGGCGCGGCATTGCCGGCCACCAGCAGGCCGTTATTGCCTTTGTGAATAAACCCGGCGCAGCGGCTGGCGATGTTGACCACCTTGCCGACCAGATCCGAGTTGACCTTCTGTACGAAGTCTTCCAGGTTCAGGTCGAGGTCATCCACGCCACGGCCCAGCTTGGCCGCGTAGTAGTAACGCAGGTACTCGGGATTCAGGTGATCCAGGTAGGTACGCGCCTTGATAAAGGTGCCGCGCGACTTCGACATCTTCTGCCCGTTGACGGTCAGGTAACCGTGTACGGCCACGGCGGTGGGTTTGCGGTAGCCCGCGCCTTCGAGCATGGCCGGCCAGAACAGGGTGTGGAAGTTGACGATGTCTTTGCCGATAAAGTGGTACAGCTCTGCGGTGGAGTCTTTGCCCCAGAACGCATCAAAATCCAGCTCCGGGCGCTTTGCGCAGAGGTTCTTGAAACTGGCCATGTAGCCGATCGGCGCGTCCAGCCAGACGTAGAAGTACTTGCCCGGCTCGTCGGGGATTTCAAAGCCAAAGTACGGCGCGTCGCGGCTGATGTCCCATTCCTGCAGGCCGGAATCCAGCCACTCGGCGATTTTGTTGGCCACGGCATCTTGCAGGGCGCCACTACGGGTCCATTGCTTGAGCATGGCCTCGAAGTCCGGCAGTTTGAAGAAGAAATGCTTGGAGTCGCGCAGCTCCGGCACCGCGCCAGAGATGGCCGAGCGCGGGTTCTTCAGCTCGGTCGGCTCGTAGGTGGCACCACACTTTTCGCAGTTATCACCGTATTGGTCTTCGGCTGCACACTTGGGGCAGGTGCCTTTGATAAAGCGGTCGGCGAGGAACATGCCCTTTTCAGGGTCGAAATACTGGGTCACCGAACGGGTGGCGATATGGCCTTTGTCGCGCAGAGCGAGGTAAATCGAAGACGCCAGCTCGCGGTTTTCGTCCGAGTGAGTCGAGTGGTAGTTATCGAAGGCCACGCTAAAGTCGGCGAAGTCAGCGGTGTGTTCCGCCTGCACGTTGGCGATCAGCTGTTCTGGCGTGATGCCTTCTTTCTCGGCGCGCAACATGATGGCTGAGCCATGCGCATCGTCGGCGCAGACGTAGATGGCCTGGTTGCCGCGCAGCTTCTGGAAACGCACCCACATGTCGGTCTGGATGTACTCGAGCATGTGGCCAAGGTGGATGGAGCCGTTGGCGTAGGGCAGGGCGCTGGTAACGAGAATCTTGCGGGCTTGGCTCATGGGGATCGACTGCGCTGGTGACTCAAGGAAGCCGGTAACTATAAAGCAGCTGCAAGCTGCAAGCCATAAGCCACCGGTAAAAGCCGGTGAGGTTGCTGCTTGAAACCGCCGGCTTGTCTCTGCTGGTATGATGCCCGCCTGATTTACTCAGTCTTTCGGAGCCTTGCATGAGTGTCGTTACCCGAGCAGCAGTCGAAGCCGCGTTGTCCCAATACACCGATCCGCACCTGAATCAGGACCCGGTCAGTGCCGGCTGTGTGCGTGACGTGGACATTCAGGGTGGGCAGGTCAAGGTGCGCCTGCAATTGGGTTACGCCGCCGGCCTGTTCAAAAGCGGCTGGGCGCAGATGCTGCAGATGGCCTTGGAAAATCTCGACGGTGTTGAGCGTGCTCAGGTGCAGGTCGATTGCGTGATCGAGGCGCACAAAGCGCAGGATCAGGTGCCGGCGCTGGCCAATGTGAAGAACGTGATTGCCGTAGCATCCGGCAAGGGCGGCGTGGGCAAATCCACCACGGCGGCCAACTTGGCGCTGGCGCTGGCACGCGAAGGTGCCAAGGTCGGCATTCTCGATGCCGATATCTATGGGCCGAGCCAGGGCATCATGTTCGGCATCGCGGAAGGCACGCGGCCGCAGGTGAAGGATCAGAAATGGTTCGTGCCGCTCAAGGCCCACGGTGTGGAAGTGATGTCCATGGCCTTTCTCACCGACGAAAACACCCCGGTGGTGTGGCGCGGGCCGATGGTTTCCGGCGCGCTGCTGCAGTTGATCACCCAGACCGCCTGGGATGACCTGGATTACCTGGTGGTCGATATGCCGCCAGGTACCGGCGATATCCAACTGACCCTGGCGCAGAAGGTACCGGTGGCCGGCGCTGTGATTGTAACCACTCCGCAGGATCTGGCGCTGCTGGATGCGAAAAAGGGCGTGGAGATGTTCCGTAAAGTGAATATCCCGGTGCTCGGTGTGGTGGAAAACATGGCCGTGCATATCTGCTCGAACTGCGGGCATGCCGAGCATCTGTTTGGCGAAGGCGGCGGCGAGAAACTCGCTGCGCAGTTTGGCGTCGATCTGCTGGCCTCGCTGCCGCTGTCGATGGCTATCCGTATGCAGTCCGATGGCGGCAAGCCAACTACCATCGCCGACCCGGAAAGCCAGATTGCGATGATCTATCAAGAAACGGCGCGTAACGTCGGTGCGCGTATCGCTCAGGGCGCAGCGCAGCAGGCGATGCCGAGCATTGTGATCAGCGAAGACTGATTCGGATGTGACGCACGCACGTGCGCCACATACTGCTCGCAGATAAATTAAGCGCCCATAAAAAAGCCCCACACTAGGTGGGGCTTTTTATCAAGCGGGGTTAGTGCAGGTTATACAACCTGAACTTCCTCAGCTTGCATGCCTTTCTGACCGCGGGTAGCGACGAAAGTCACTGCCTGGCCTTCTTTCAGGCTCTTGAATCCATCGCTCTGGATAGCTTTGAAGTGTACGAAGAGGTCGTCACCGGACTGTGGGGTGATGAAGCCGTAGCCTTTTTCATCGTTGAACCACTTAACGGTGCCATTCTGACGATTCGACATGTTATGTCTCCTAAAAATAATATTAACAGCCCTGGAAAAGCCCAGGCCGGGACTGAGTTGCAACGAGTACTAGGAGTCGTACGATGTTTGGATCGAAATCTAGGCATCATGAAGCGATTCGCGGTGACACATGCAGCACAGTGAGGAACACCATACCCGCTTTTAGCGCTAAGCGCGAATGCTCTGTGCATCTTTTTGTTATTTCGCCACAGGCTGATTCTGAGTGGGGTGTGCTCTGGGTGTTTTCAACAGTCTTTGAACCCAATCGCCCGGCCCGGTAAGATGCCTGCACTTTCAATTCTTCGCCTATAAGTAGGACACCCGCCATGAGCATCAAATCGGATAAGTGGATTCGCCGCATGGCTCAAGAGCACGGCATGATTGAGCCCTTTGTTGAGCGTCAGGTACGTGCCGAAGGTGCACAGCCACTGATCTCCTACGGTGTTTCCAGCTACGGCTACGATGTGCGCTGCGCCGATGAGTTCAAGGTGTTCACCAATATCAACTCGGCGACTGTAGACCCGAAGAACTTCGACGAAAAAAGCTTTGTTGATGTGAAAAGCGATGTCTGCATCATTCCGCCAAACTCCTTCGCTTTGGCGCGTACCGTAGAGTTCTTCCGTATTCCTCGTGATGTGCTGACCATTTGCCTCGGCAAAAGTACTTACGCGCGCTGCGGCATTATCGTCAACGTCACCCCGCTGGAACCTGAGTGGGAAGGCCACGTGACCTTGGAATTCTCCAACACCACCACTTTGCCGGCGAAGATCTACGCCAACGAGGGGGTGGCGCAGATGCTGTTCCTGCAGTCCGATGAAGCCTGTGAAGTTTCCTACAAGGATCGCGGTGGCAAGTACCAAGGGCAGCTGGGCGTTACTTTGCCTAGAGCCTAAGCAACCGATACAACAAAAAAGCCGGGCAATGCCCGGCTTTTTTGTTGGGCGCAGAAGTTACGGTGCTAGTGGCAATTCACGCTTGTGGCGGGTGTTGTCATAGGTGCGCACGATGATGGCATAGGCTTCCTCGCGTACTGGCTGGCCATGCAGGAAGGCGTCGATTTCGGCGTAGCTAACGCCGTGGGCTTCTTCATCGGGCTTGCCGGGGCGCAGTTCTTCCAGATCTGCGGTTGGAACTTTGAATACTAAGTTGTCTGGAGCGCCAAGATGCTTGGAAATGGCGCGCACCTGATTTTTTACCAGGCCGGACAGTGGTGCGAGGTCACAGGCACCGTCGCCGAATTTGGTGAAGAAACCCATCACCGCTTCGGCGGCGTGGTCGGTGCCGATCACCAGGCCGCTGTTAGCGTTGGCGATGGCGAACTGAGCAACCATGCGAATGCGCGCTTTGATATTGCCGGTGACAAAGTCGCGCCGGGCGTCGCTAAGCTTCTGCAGGTGAGTAACTTGTTCGCCGAGGCCCTGTACGCTGTCCGCGATATTCACGGTGTCTTCTTCATCGGCGCGAATGAACTGCAGCGAGGCCTGGGCGTCGTGCTCGTCGTGCTGAGTGCCGTGAGGCAGGCGCACGGCGATAAAGCGATAGGCGTTGTCGCCTGTCTCGCTGCGCAACTCTTCCACCGAAAGCTGCGCCAGACGGCCTGCGGTCAATGAATCGACGCCGCCACTGATGCCCAGTACCAGCACCTTCAGCCCAGAGTTACGCAGGCAGTGCTTGATAAACGTTTTGCGGCGCTCAATTTCAGCGACGAGCGTGCCTTCGTCAGTAAAAGGAGGCACCACATCGAGGGCGGCGGCAATTTCGGCTTGGCGGTTGCTCATTTCAAAGTCCTCATAGGGAGCAGAACACAGCTTATGCGGTCACGCGGCAGAAATATCCGGCTGTGTGGCATAAAGCCTTATCAAGTCGCAAAGCTTACGCTGAACGGGCTACAAAGTGCATGCCAGAGCTGCATGCACGTAGGTGGCTAATTCGCAGTAAAGTTACTCCAAGCCATTTTTAACCTAGCGATGCAACAGCCCGAAGGGCGGCTGCCGTGGATGGCAAGCATAAAAAAAGGGCGCTAAAAGCGCCCTCAAATGATCATCTGTGGAGTAAGTCCACTGTTTCGGAGTAGCAACTCATGCGGTGGTTCAATCACTGCCGACGAGCGGTCATTTAGCGATCGCTGCGCTTCAGTTTGTCGGCGTCAGCAGCAGGCGCTTGTTGCCATACACCTTGTCGAGGTTTTGCGACTGGAACGGGAAGCTCATATAGCCGCCCTTGAGCCAGGCATCGATGCCATCGGCATAGTGTTTGCTGGCGGGGTTGCCGGATTGTCCGGAGCTATTGAGGCCGATTAGCGGCTCTTCGCGGCCGAAATCGACGACAATGCGCATGGCCGGAATCAGCCAGGTGTCGAAGTTCTCGCCCCAGTTGTAAGCCGCCACGTTCAGCGTGCTGTGATCGCCGCCTGCCGGATAGGGGCCGCGATCCAGATAGCCTTTGATGGCGTTGATGCTGCTGCGTTGGCTGGAACTCATGTACTGCGCCAGTTGACTGGTTTCGGTGGTCCAGTTGTAAGTGTGCAGTTTGCCCCATTGCCAGGTGCTGCGTTCGCTGCCCAGTTTGCTTTCCAGTAGCGTCACTGCCCCAGCAAGGCTGCGAGCGAGGATGGTCGGTTTGTCTTCACGCTGCGCGGTGCGGGTGTCGTTCCAGAACGGGCTGTCTTCGCGGCCCAGTAAGTGGTCGGCCTGGGCGGAGTAGGAGCTGTTGGCGGTCTCGACCAAAGCCTTCCAGGCAGGTGTGCTGTCTGGCCCCAGTTCATCGAAGAAGGTGTCCCGTGCGCTCTGGTAGAGGAAGACGCTGTACAGCGCTGCGTCTGCCGAAGTGGCGGCCATTTTGCCGTCGAACTTCATCAGACGGCTGTGTGCTTCACGGGCTTTGCTGCGCTCGGCTGTCGGTAATGCGTCGATAGCCGCTTGCAGGCCTTCGGCCATGCCCGGCGCGCTGAACATGCTCTGTAGCTTGGCGACAAAGGGCGAGGTTTGGTCGTACTGCATGGCGATCATGCTTTGGGTGTCGTGCCGGCCAGTTGCGGCCAGCGCAGCGATGCGCTCGGCGCGTTCCGGGTAGAACCAGGAGTTGGACAGTTGCATGCCATAACCGCGCGGCACGGTGCGCTGGTTGGCGGTGCCCAGCCAGCCCTCTGGCGGGTCCTGGTCGTAGGGATGCAGCATCGGGTCGGCGAAACCGTCCCACTCATATTGGCTATCCCAGCCTGGGGAGGGCATCAGACCCAGGCCCGCACGGCGATTGGGGAAGCGTCCGGTGACTTGCCAGCCGATATGCTGGGCATCGGCAAACACGATGTTCAGCGGCATGGCGCGTACTTCGCGAGTGGCTTCAAAGGCCTGCTCGACCGACTGCGCGCGCGACAGGTCGAAGAAGGCATCGAGGGTTTTATCCGCTTCGAACTGGGTGGTTTTCAGCGCTAGGCCATAACCGCTGCTCAGCTGCATGGGTTGCAGCATATGTTTGCGTTCGCCAAGCACCGAATTCAACAGCGGGCCGTGGCGGGTTTCGAAAATGGTTTCGCGGATTGGCCGCTGGCCTTTGATAAAGAAGGTTTCCTGGCGTTCCTGCGCGGGTAGCCATTTGCCGTCGGCCAGGTAGTGCAGGCGGCCGCCCTGGCGTCTGACCTGCTCGAGGAACAGGTCCTGGTTGTCGCCCATGACCATGGTCATGCCCCAGCCCAGTTTGCCGTTGAAGCCGGCCACCACTGCCGGTACACCGGCAATCGACACACCGGCTGCCTGGTATTTGGGTGAGCGGATCTGTACGAAATTCCACACCGAGGGCATCGATAGCGGCAGGTGGGTGTCGTTGGCCAGCAGGCTTTTGCCGCTGCGCGTGCGCTGCGGGGCAAAGGCCCAGTTGTTCGACGCTGCCACGCCGAGCATATGCGCATCGGCAAACTGGCTGACGGCCGCGCTGACGTTGCTCAGGCCAGCCAGCTGGCCCTTGAGGTCGAGGCCTTTGAGTTTGGCAGCTTCTTCAACTGGCAGCGGCTCATCAGGGTAGGTTGGCAGCAGCCAGGCCAGTTGCTCGCTGCCGACTTTCTGCGCGAGCACCAGTGAGGCGATTTCTTCCTGCAGATTGACCGCCAGGCCGAAATTCAGCAGGCAGAACACCAGCACCGAATCTTCGGCCTTCCAGTAGGCCGGGCGATAGCCGGACTCGGCCAGGTCCATCGGCAGTTTGTCGCGGTAGCGGAACAGGTAGGCGTTGACCCCGCGGGCATAGACCTCGAAGAAACGTTTGATCCGCGGCGAGGCGTTGCTATAGAGCACTTCGGCGCTTTTCTTCAGGTTGACCGTACGCATGAAGCGGTCCATTTCCAGCACGCCGGGGCCGGCCATTTCGGCAAGGCGCCCCTCGGCCATCAGACGCAGGCCGACCATCTGGCTGAGACGGTCGCTGGCATGCACATAGCCCAGGGCGAACAGCGCGTCATGGAAGGTGGTGGTTTCGATCAGCGGCATGCCCAGCGGGTTGCGACGGATGACCACGCTCTGCGCCAGGCCCTTGACCTTTACGATGCCGTGGTCAGGGTGCACGCTGTCGCTGTAACGGCCGTTGAGAAATGACTGGCAACCCGTTAGCGCGACAACGGCCGTAAGAACGGCGGCGAGGCTGAGATGGGCCATGGGGCGAAACACGCGCGCTAGCATGCAGCAGGCTCCTTACGGATGAGTAGGGTCTATGGGGGCGCCTTCCGGCAAGTGCCTTGGCGTGCAGAGGCCGACGCTCTACGTTAGCCAGCGACCCCGCGACTGACAAGGCGCAGGGGTGGTGAATTCATGCGTTTTAGCGGGGTTGCGGCAGCGCGTCATCAAGCAACCAACGAGCCGCCGCGCGAGCCGCGGCTTTGTGCTGCAGTTCCAGTTCGCTGAAACGCTGCTCATGCTGGCGACGCACGCTTTTGTCCAGAGCCTTCCACTCGGCGTGGGTTGGCACTTGCGCGGTTGCCGCGAACAGTTGGTGAAAAACCTCACACTGCGGATTCTGGCTGAGGCTGCTGTCGTAATTATCCAGCAGCACCTTGATCCGGATCGCGCCTTCGATCAGCGGTAACTGGCCCTCGAGCAAGCTGCCTACCAGGATGCGCAGATCGCCCCCAATGCGGTCGCGCTGCGCGTTGAGCGCTTCGGCCTGGGCTTTCTCCCTGCGCCACACGCGCCGCCATAAATACAGGGCATACAGCGCCAGCCCGGCAATTAGTAAGGTGCTGGCGATCAAAGCGAGCAGAGTGAGGTCATTCATTTGTGTTTATGCACCGTGGCATTTTTTGAATTTCTTCAAGCTGCCGCAAGGGCAGGGATCGTTGCGGCCAACGTCTTTCAGGGCGTTGCGAACAGGCTCTTGATGGCCGTGATTGCAATCCGGGCCATGGACGTGGCCATGATCATGGTTGTGAGCGTGGTCGTGATTGCAGTCAGGGCCGTGAACGTGATCGTGCTGGGTCATGCGAATTACTCCGGGATAAAGTCACCGGGAATTATCTCGCCATTACGCGACATGTGCACGCTCCGTCCGAACATCCAGCCGGTTTTTACCGCACCTTGCAGCCGGTAGGGGATCGGTTCGTCGGGTTTTTCCAGCGCTTTGACGATTTGCCGCAGGTGTCGCCAAAGATTGGTGCGCACAGGAACGTTAAAGCTGTGGTGGCTGTGAGCCGGCACAGTGAAGGATACGTTTGACTCGCCCTCGGCGAGCTTTACCTGGTTTAGATGCACCACGTAGTCCAGCCCGCGCACGGGCAGGCTGAAGCTGTTGGGGTTATCGATACGAAAGCGCAGCGTGAAGTGCTGCTCCAGCAATTTGGCCTTGACCACATCGACTTTGACCAAGCGGACCTCAGGGTCTTTAAAATCCCCCGATGACCATGAGGAGCAACCGCCGAGGCCAGAAAGTAGGCCGAAATAGAGTAAAAGGCTGAGAATTCTTATCGTTTGCGCCTGATAAAACATTGCATACTCCGAATGACGCATCAGTGTAACAAGCAAGTGCTTGGCTGCAACCTGTTGTGAGGGTAAAAAAACCTGCGCCATACTGGGCTTCAAATAGGACAGGAGTGTGACCATGGCTCGCTATGAAATTGCCTTTAGTGCGCAACTGGTTCCAGGGGCTCAATTGACATTGGTCAAAGCCAACCTGGCGAAGTTGTTTCAGGCCGATGAACAGCGTCTGGCGTTGTTGTTTTCCGGGCGGCGTATCGTGATCAAAAGCAACCTGGATGCAGCCGGGGCGGAGAAATATCGCTCGACCCTAGAGCGCGCTGGAGCGGTGGCCGAAGTAACTTGCCTGGACGATGAGATCGAGGAAATCGAATTGGCACCGCCGCCTGTTGTAGCCTCCGCTCCAGTTGCTATGCCGGTTGCGGCGTCCGTTCAGGCTGTGGTTCCCAGTAAGCCCGCGGGGCGTCTAGAGGTGACGCCGCGCGATGAATACATGGCCGCATTCGCTGAGGTGGATGCGCCGGATTTCGGCATTGCGCCGTTGGGTGATGATGTACAGGACGGGAAGCCACAGGTGCAGGCTCCAGCCTTGGATTTGTCGCAGTTCAGTCTGGCGCCAGCCGGCAGCGATATGGGCGAGGCGAAAAAAGCCCCGGCTGCGCCTGCGCCGGATATTTCCCATCTCAAATTGCAGGATTAGTCTGCTGCGTGCAGAGAGTGTCTACGCGGTGCTTTTTGCGGGATTGATCCGCTTCAGCAGTCAAAAATAACTGGCGCAGCACTTCTTGAATTTCTGCCCGCTGTCGCAGGGGCATGCGTCATTGCGGCCACATTTCAACTCGACTGTGGGGTCAATGAAATACCAGCGGTCACTACGCACGAATGCCGAACGTTCGCGGTGGCTGTGCGCGCCGCTTCCGTCACGCCAGTGCGCGGTGAACGTGACATAGGCGTGCTGAGGTTCGCCCTCGACCAGTTGCGCCTCCTCAACCTCCAGGCTTAGCCAGGTGCTGCCCAGGCTCCAGGCCCGGATGGCGTCGTGGTCGAGCCCCGCTTGTTGGGCCGGTAGTGTGCTGCGCACAAGATAATCGACTAGCCCTAAGGCGTAGGCGCTATAGCGTGAACGCATCAAGGCTTCGGCGCTGTTTGGTGCCGCGCCTGCGTGATAGCGGCCGCAGCAATGCGTTAGCGATTGGGCGCTGCCACAGGGGCAGAGTGGGGTGTTCATGGGTTCACCACCAAAACTTGCCAAAGTTTTCCGGGTTGGCCCAAAACTTGGCATTCAGCCAGTCCGGCACTTGCTTGTAATCGAGTAGGTCATACGTGAACAGGTTCAGTGTCTGTTCATTGCGCTGGAAGCACTCACTGGCCTGCAGAGCCAGAGCAAAAAAGTCGGTCTCTTGCCATTCGCAGGCCTGCAGATCGACCAGTACCGCCATACGGCTGGCATTCAAGTTGCGAATACCGCCGAGTAATTGTAGTGCTGCCCGTTTGGGCAGGTGTTCGAGGCAATCGACCACTAACGCTAGATCAAACCGTTGTGCGGCCACCTCGTCTGGCAGTGTTGCTAAATTTGTGTGGGCAATATGACAGCTGGGATGTGCTTGGATAAATGCATCAATAGCCGGTAGTTCGCGGCTTCCAACGAGAAGCAGGCGTTCAGGGGTATAGCGCGCCAATAAGGCGGCCAGGGCTTGTTGGGGTGTTCGGGATGATAGCGCTGCAGGCATTACGACTCCTCACTTAATGCATAAAGACTAACGCGCGACGACTCCTTGGCCTAGCGTGGGTCGCATTACTAATGTGTGTGCATGTTCTCTGGCGTATTCAGTTTCTGGCGTCTTTACTTTGTCAGTATCGGTTTTTGCCGATTTACCAATGGGAGACGTATATATGAGCATCACCAGGAAAGCATTACCCCTGATTGTCGCAAGTACTTTTTTGACCGGCTGTGCCGGGGTGCAGAAAACGGATTGGCCAACCTGTGCCGCAGTCGGCGGTGTGGGCGGTGCTGCTCTGGGGGCGATTGAAAGCTCTAGCTGGGCGGGTGGTGGCGCAGTAATCGGCGCTGGCATGGCTGCTGCGTATTGCTGGGTGCATGGCGCCAGTGATGAGCAGGTTGTGGTGATTGAAGAAGTAGTTGAAGAAGTGGTGGTTGCCGAACCGGCCGAAGCCGTGCGCGTTGAGCTGGACGTTAAGTTTGACTTTGACAAGGCTCAGGTCAAACCAGAAAGTTATGGCGATATCAAAAACCTGGCTGACTTCCTGACCCAATACCCGCAAACCACCACGGTGGTTGAAGGTCATACCGACTCTGTGGGTAGCGATGCCTACAACCAGACCTTGTCTGAGCGCCGCGCCAATGCAGTACGTGACGTGCTGGTTAATCAGTACGGTGTAGGCAGTGATCGTGTCAATGCTGTGGGCTATGGCGAAACTCGTCCGGTTGCGGACAACGCCACTGCTGACGGTCGCGCTGTCAACCGCCGTGTAGAAGCTGAAGTAGAAGCTCGTCCTTGATCGTCTGGTCCCAGATGCTCTGAAGAAAACAAGCCAGACCCTCAGGGGTCTGGCTTGTGCAGCTTGAAGGGTAGGTCTTTACTCCTAAGTGACCGGCAGTAGCCGGTACTACAGGAGATTTCTACCATGAGAGTTAGAACCATCATGGGGGTAGCCCCCATTCTCTTGGTCAGCAGTGTTCTTTCAGGTTGCGTCACAACTTCCAGTACGGGAGATGCGCCACTCAACCAAGGGAACTGGCCCCTGTGCAGTGCAATTGGCGGTCTGACCGGTGCGGGTCTGGGCGCAATTGAAAGTTCTACGTGGGCAGCAGGTGGAGCCGTGGCCGGTGCGGTCATTGGTACGCTTATTTGTTACGCCCAAGATGGTGATGAAGACGGCGATGGCGTGTTTGATCGTCGTGACCGATGCCCAGGAACCCTTGCCAATACGCCGGTGCATCACAACGGCTGTCCGATCAAAGAATATGCCAGTACGCCAGCTGAAGCAGAGCCTGACCCCATCGAAGTTGTGGACCCGGTTCGGGTAGAACTGGATGTGAAGTTCGATTTCAACAAATCCGATGTTAAAGAAGACAGCCAGGCTGATATCAAGAGCCTTGCCGACTTTATGAAGCAGTACCCACAAACCACCACAACCGTTGAAGGCCATACCGACGCCATAGGTAGCGATGCCTATAACCAAGGATTGTCCGAGCACCGGGCCAATGCGGTGCGCGATGTGTTGGTCAATCAGCACGGTATCGACAGCGGTCGGGTTTCTTCTGTCGGATACGGTGAGTCGCGGCCCGTCGCCGATAATGACAGCGAGTCTGGGCGGGCGATTAATCGCCGGGTTGAAGCGCAGGTCGAGGCGCAGCCATCACCGATGTGACGTGCTGGTAAGCCGTTGCGAACGTACCCGCTGATTCGTCACGGCCTGCCAGGTAAAGGTAGCGTTAACCCAGTAAAAGCCATGAAGGTACTCAACTTTCATGGTTTTTACTGGGCTTCTGGCAGCACACACCCAAAGCAGATAAGGTGCAGCGAAATAAAAAACTGCTGGGGGGAGATATGAAAACATTTCTGACGTTGGGTAAAGCCCTGACGGCATTGTTCTGGGGCGTCGTAGTGGCAAATCTGCTGCAACCTTTTGCACAGCCTTTCGCGCTGCTGTTGAACAGCGCTGGAACTTTTATTCTGCTGGTCCATGCACTTGAGCTGTGGTTTTTTGATAAGCGCATCGCCGCTTGCCCCAAGCCAGTTCAAGAACAGGTTCAAGTCATGTTGTTCGGGATTTTTCAACTGCTTGGCTTGCCCACTGCGCAAACGGCTGTTGACGGCGCAGCAGAGCCTGAGCAATCGCTGCAGATGGAGGCAGAAAATGCGTAAGTTGCTCGCCCTCGCTGCGCTCTTCAGTCCACTGGTGCTCGCCCAAGCGGTGATTGAAGTTGACTCCCATACGGTTATGCGTCTGCCGAGTAATACCAGCGTGCTGCTGCTGGACCGCTTGGAGATTGCCGATCACGGCACCTTGTTGATTCCGGCTGGTTTAACCGAAATCCGTGTGGCGCAGCTAAGCCTGGGGCGCGATGCGCGGCTGGCGATAGCGCCCAGTGATCAAGCACTACGCCTTGAAGTGGCTGCTGCCGAGATTGCCAGCGGCGCACAGATCAGTGCGCGCGGCGCCAAAGGCAGTGCTGAAAAACCGGCGTTGCCGGGGCGTAACCTAAGCCTGCGTTTGCAGGCCGTAACTCTGGAAAGCCTGGTGCTGGATGCCCGCGGCGGTCCAGGTGCGCCTGGCTATGCCGGCCTTGCCGGTGCCGATGGCAAAGCGGGTGGCTGCACCTGGGGTGAAGCCAGTCGCGGTCACGATGGCCTGAATGGCGGTGACGGCCAGCCGGGTGCTGCCGGCGCACAGGTGCGCTTGGAAGTCCCGCAAGGTTTCCCGGTTGAGCAGGTCCAGGTGCGTTTGGACGGCGGCAGCGGCGGTCAGCCGGGTGCGCCGGGTGCGGGTGGCGAAGGTGGCGTGAGCAAAGGGTGCTGGTTGTACAGCACCGATGGCGCTCGTGACGGCAAACCCGGGCGGGCAGGGCGGGCGGGTGAGCCAGGCCCGGCAGGCGCTCTGAATGTGGTGCAGTTCTAATCGATCATGTGTGCCCAACCGCTGTCGCTCGGGCAGCGGTTGCCAAAGCCTAGTTAGAACGTAGGACGGATGCCGGCGACTGCCACCACTAACATCCCGATCAGCAAGTTGATACCGACCAGCCGACGAATACGGCCAAGAACCGCGCCGCCGTTCGGCCAATCCTCCGCTGCAACTGCGCGGCGCAATTCAGGCAATTGCAGTATCTGAATGCGCAGAAACAGCGCCAGCATGACGATATACAGCCCCATCATGATGTGCACATAGCGCGGCGCGGTGTCGAAGCCGCTAAAACGTAAATGCAGCATGCCCACGCCGGTCACCGGCAGCACAAGCACCGCCGCCCATACCCAGTAGAAAAATCGCGGGAAGACTTCCAGCCAGAGTTTCAGGCGGGGCGGGGCTTCTAGTGCGGCAACGGCGGCCGGGCGCAGAATCATCCAGGCGAAGAACATGCCGCCCACCCAGACCAGAGCGGCCAGCAGGTGTAGGCTGTAAATGAAGGCGTAAGGGGTCATGCGGCACTCCTGATTCTCAGCGCTGTATCGATTAGCGCGCTATGATAGCCGCCGCTTACAAACACTGAAAATTTATCCAGCCTTTCGCACCTAGATCCCATGCTCAGTACCGAACTAAAGTCCCAGATCCAGGGCGCCTATTCTCGTTTTCTCGAAGCCAAGTCGCTTAAACCGCGCTATGGCCAGCGCCTGATGATTGCCGAAATCGCCAAGGTGCTGGGTGCGATCAAAACTGATGAAGAGGGCCGCCGCCTGGGTGATCCCGCGGTGGTGGCAGTGGAGGCAGGCACCGGTACGGGCAAGACTGTGGCCTACAGTTTGGCGGCGATCCCCACCGCCAAGGCAGCAGGTAAGCGCCTGGTGATCGCTACGGCCACCGTGGCTCTGCAAGAGCAGATTGTGCACAAGGACCTGCCGGACCTGATGCGCAACAGCGGTCTTAACTTCAGTTTCGCCCTGGCCAAGGGGCGCGGGCGTTATTTGTGTTTGTCCAAGCTGGATATGCTGCTGCAGGAAGGCCAAGCGCAAAGCGCCACCGCTCAGCTGTTCGAGGAAGAAGGTTTCAAAATTGATGTGGATGAGCAGAGCCAGAAGCTGTTCACCGCGATGATTGAAAAACTCGCCGGCAATAAATGGGACGGTGATCGCGACAGCTGGCCGGAAGAGCTGGAAGACGTTCGCTGGTCGCAACTGACTACCGATCACAGCCAGTGCACCAGCCGCCACTGCCCTAACTTTCAGCAGTGTGCTTTTTATAAGGCGCGCGAGGGTATGGGCAAGGTTGACGTCATCGTCACCAACCATGACATGGTCCTGGCTGACCTGGCGCTCGGCGGTGGCGCGGTGCTGCCGGACCCGCGCGACACCCTTTATGTGTTCGACGAAGGTCATCACCTGCCGGACAAGGCCATCAGCCATTTTGCTCATTTCACTCGCCTGCGATCGACCGCTGACTGGCTTGAGCAGACGGCCAAGAACCTCAGTAAATTGCTTGCCCAGCATCCGTTGCCGGGTGACTTGGGCCGTTTGATCGAGCAAGTGCCAGAGCTGGCGCGGGAGCTCAAGACCCATCAGCAGTTCATGTTCGCCGCCTGCGAGCAGGTCGCTGAATTTAAGCCGGGTGAGGATATGCAGGGGCGTGAGCGGCCGCTGCACCGCTTTGTCGGTGGTGTGGTTCCGCCGCACTTGATCGAGCTGGGCGTGGAACTGAAGAAAGGCTTCTCCAAGCTGACCGAACTGTTTACTGGTGTGACCGAGCAGCTCAAGGAAGCCATGGACGGCGAGGCCACCGTTGGCATTGCTAGTCATCAGGCCGAAGAATGGTATCCGCTGTTCGGCAGCTTACTGGCCCGTGCTCAGGGCAGTTGGGAGTTGTGGCTGGCCTTTACCGCCGAAGACCCGGAGGAAAGTCCGCCGATGGCGCGTTGGCTGACCCTGGCTGACAGCGGAGCGTTATTCGATATTGAGGTGAACGCCAGCCCCATTCTGGCGGCTGAAACCTTGCGCCGAAATTTATGGAATGTCGCCTACGGTGCCCTGGTGACCTCGGCGACTCTTACGGCGCTGGGCACCTTTGATCGCTATCGCATGCGCGCAGGCTTGCCCAAAGTGGCGGTTACCGCCGTCGTCCCCAGTCCGTTTCACCATGCCGATGCCGGCGTACTGCGGGTGCCCAACCTCAATGCAGACCCGCGGGATGCGGTGGCACACACGGCCGCGATTATCCGTGAGTTACCGAGTTTGGTTGAGGGCTCGCGCGGCACCCTGGTGCTGTTTTCCTCGCGCAAACAAATGCAGGACGTTTTCGAGGGGCTGGATCGTGATTGGCGCAAGCGGGTGTTTATCCAGGGCAACCTGTCTAAACAGGAAACCCTCAACAAGCACAAAGCGCGGGTCGATTCCGGTGAGGAAAGCGTGCTGTTTGGTCTGGCCAGCTTTGCCGAGGGCGTCGATCTGCCGGGTGCCTACTGCGAGCATGTGGTGATCGCGAAGATCCCCTTTGCGGTGCCGGATGACCCGGTGGAAGCGGCGCTGGCCGAGTGGATCGAAGCGCGCGGCGGCAACCCTTTTATGGAGATTGCCGTGCCGGATGCTTCTTTGCGCCTGGTGCAGGCATGCGGCCGCTTACTGCGTACTGAAGCGGATCGCGGCATTATTACCTTGCTGGATCGGCGTGTGGTTACGCAGCGCTACGGTAAGTCGATTCTTAACGCCTTACCGCCGTTTCGGCGGGAAATCAGCTAGTACCCGCCTGTCGGTATAGAGCAACTCGGAGCGCTGCGCACGCTCCAAATGGCACATGTACAACGCCCTGATAGCTTCAGGGCCAGAATTTCGCTCCGGGCATTCTTGCCTGGAGCGGTCGAAACAATGGGGGAGTGGTTCGTGAAGGTTAAACGCAGGCTGCAGACAGGTGTGTTGCTATCAGCGCTGTTGGGGTATTGCGGTGTTGTGCTGGCGGCTGAACAGCAGGAGTTGTTCAACTTTGTCCGGCCGATGGATGCCGTACAGGTGACCACGCAGGATGCTGATCTGCCCAATCGCATCGGCGAACCGACTCCGCAAGGCGAGGTGCTGCGCCGGGTAACCTTCCACCCTGCCGATCAGCCGAGCCTACGGCTGACCCCGCAAAACGCTAGCTGGGACTGGTCGCAGCAGGCATCGGTTAGCCTGCGCGTACAAAACGCCATGGATTGGGCGCTGACCCTGGATGTGCTGATTGAGAGCGCGGACGGCCAGCGGCTGAGTACGCGTATCGCCCTGCCAGCCGGCCCTGCGCAAACCCTGTTGATTCCTTTGCAGGCGACCTCGCCCCGTGATCAGGGTATGCGTGCCGGCGTGCCGATGCCTTGGACGCATAAAGGTCAGCGCCTGCTGTTGGCGGATACGGTCGCTGGTGCACTGGACCTGAGCAAGGTCAGCGCGGTCACCCTGTCCATGCCGCAGCCGAAAGCGGCGCAACATATTCTGATCAGTCAGTTTGGCGTGAGCACCGAGCCGCTGTCGGCGGCAGCCTATGCCGGAATCGTCGACCGTTACGGCCAGTTCACGAGGGCCGATTGGCCGGGCAAGGTCAAGAACGATGAGCAGCTGAAGCAGGCGGTGGCTCAGGAACAGAAGCAACTAAATGCCTGGCTGGCTCAACGTCCGGCGCAGGACAAATTTGCGGGCTGGACTGGTGGGCAGCCGTTTGAAGCGAGCGGCTTCTTCCGTACCGAAAAGCGCGACGGCCGTTGGTTTCTGGTGACGCCTGAGGGTAACCCGTTCTATTCACTCGGCGTCAATGCGGTGACCGCGCAGCAGAGCGCTACCTACGTTGAGGGGCGTGAGGCGATGTTTGCCGGCTTGCCGCAGCAGGGCGAGGCGCTTGCGGCTTATTTCGGCACCTCTGACAGTCGCAGCGATACGGGCGCCAACCAGGGCCGGGCTTTTGCCAGCGGGCGCTGGTTTGATTTCTACAAGGCCAACCTGCAGCGCAGTTATGGCCAGGTTGACCCGGTTGCCTGGCGTACGCTGAGCCAGGACCGCCTGCAGGCCTGGGGTTTCAATACCCTGGGTAACTGGAGCGAGCCTGCCTTTGGCGGCGATACGCGCATGCCGTTCAGCATTCCGCTGTCGATCCATGGTGATTACGCCACCATCAGCACTGGCGTCGATTGGTGGGGCGCGATGCCTGACCCGTTCGACCCGCGGTTTGCCATGGCTACCGAGCGCGCGGTGGCAATCGCTTCGCGCGATCACCGCGACAACCCCTGGCTGCTCGGCTATTTCGCCGATAACGAGCTGGCCTGGGCCGGCCCTGCGGAGGACCCCAACGGTCGTTACGCCCTGGCGTACGCCACGCTGCGCCTGACCACCGATGTGCCGGCCAAGCGTGCGTTCCTCAAGCAGCTACGCGACAAATACCGCAATCAGAATGGCCTGTCCCGTGCCTGGGGCATCGAGCTGCCGGCCTGGGAACTGATGGAAGATCCGGGCTTTAAAGCGCCACTGCCAAGTGCCGAATTCCCGGCCATCGAGAAGGACATGCAGGCATTCTTGCGCCTGTATGCCGACACCTACTTCAAAACCATCGCCGACTCGCTTGATTGGCACGCGCCCAATCACTTGCTGCTGGGCGGCCGTTTCGCCAGCAGCATTCCCGAGGCGGTGAATGCCTGTGCAAGTTTCTGCGATGTGTTGAGCTTCAACTTCTACACCCGCGAGCCACAGCACGGTTATGACTTCGCCATGTTGCGCCAGCTGGACAAGCCGCTGATGGTCACCGAGTTCCACTTTGGTTCGCGTGACCGTGGGCCGTTCTGGGGTGGCGTTGCCGAGGTATACAAGGAAGAGGAGCGCGGCCCGGCCTATGCGCATTTTCTGAGCAAGGCTCTGGAAGAGCCGCAGATCGTAGGCTTGCACTGGTTCCAGTACCTCGATCAGCCGGTTACTGGGCGTTTGCTGGACGGTGAGAATGGTCACTTGGGCCTGGTCGGGATCACCGATCGGCCGTGGGAGTGGTTTGTCAAAGCCGTGCGCCAAGCCAATCTGGACGTGCCGGAAGCCCTGCTCAAGCCAGCTGCGGCGACGCCGTAGCTGAGCTTATTCCGTGTTCCGCTTCTGCTGCAGTTCGTCGCCCAGGCTGCCGCACTGCGGTTTGATTCCTGCCCGGTAGGCCGCCCGCGACAGCACGTGGGCTGCCAGCGGACCGCTGGCCAGCAGCACCAGCACACCCAGTAGCACTTCCAGCGCGACCTCGGCGTTACTTGCCACCGCGACGCCAGACAGCACCAGCACCGCGCCCAGCCCCCCAGCCTTGCTCGCCGCATGCATACGGCTGTAACTGTCTGGCAGGCGCACCACGCCTATGGCCCCGAGCAGGGAAATCAGCGCTCCGGCGAGCACTAAAAACGAGGCCAGCCATGCCAGCAGAGGGGCAGTCATTTGGGCTCCTTGTCGTAGGACTTTGGCTCGGGGGCATCACCAAACAGAAAGGCGAAGGCAGCGGTGCCAAGGAACGACACCAGCGCCAGCAACACCGCGACATCAACCAGTGCCGCCTGGGCACTGAACAGCGCAGCCAAGGCCATGGCCGCGACGGCCAGCAGGGTCAGCGCATCGATGGCCACTGCGCGGTCGGGGCGGCTGGGGCCGCGCAGCAGGCGGTAGACAATCAACAGACCGCTCAGCCCCAGCAGCGCGGCGGCCAGGGGCAGCACCCAGAAGGCGCCAGCCAGTTCGACAGTCATTGGCGTTCTCCATCATCGGCGGGTTCAAGCCAGTCCAGCAGGCGGCTTTCCAGGTCGCGCACCATGCTTTCGACCTCGATCTGCTGACGGGCATCGAGGGCGTGGACAAACAGGGTGCCATCGGCTGCCCGATACTCCAGGGCCAGGGTGCCGGGGGTCAGGGTCAGCAAGCCGCCGAGCAGAGTCACTCTATTCGCGTCGCGGCTGCGCAGACGCACCGCGACTATCGCTGGCTCGACGGCTACTTGGCGCGCCAGTACCAGCCTAGCTACCTGCAGGCTGGAGAGAAACACTTGGCCGATAAACCAGGGGATAAAGCAGCTACCCCGTTCCACTCGGCGTGCGTACTGGCGCAGCCGTAAGCTGGGCCAGGCCAGTTTGCACAGCAGGTAGAGCAGGGCGAAGGCGCTCAACACGCCCCAGCCGTGCAGATGCCCGGTAAGTGCAGCCAGCGCCAGGCTCAAAAACAGGTGCAGCAAGAACATTCAGTCACCTCCCGGCGGCGTGAAGCCCTGGAAATAGGCCTGCGGGTCGGCCAGTTGCGCGGCGGCTGCGCTGGCGTAGTCGATCACCGGGCCCGCTGCCAGGCCGATGGCGACGGTAAGCAGGGCTAGCGCGCTGATACTCCACCAGGCCGAACGCAGGCCGATGGCGCTCTGCAGGCTGTCGTCGCCATCCGGGTGGGATTTAAGGAAGGCCTCGTTCCAGATCTTGTTCATCGACAGCAGGGTGAACACCCCGGTAAGCAGGGCGATGGCAGCGGCCCACCAGGCGGCGCTGTCGAGGCTGGCTTTGACCAGCAGAAACTTGGCCCAGAAACCCGACAGCGGCGGAAAGCCGGCCAGCGACAGCGCCGGTATGGCGAACAACAAGGCCAGCCAGGGCCAGCGCGCATACAGCCCGCCCATGGCGGCCAGGCGCTCGGAGCCGCAGATACGTGCGGCCAGGCCGCCGATAAAGAACAGGTTGGCCTTCACCACAATATGGTGGATCAGGTAGAACACCGCGCCGGTCAGGGCCAGCGGGGTGGCCAGGGCCAGGCCGAGGATCATGTAGCCGACCTGGCTGACGATATGGAACGACAGGATTCGCCGTATCTCGGTCTGCGCCGCCGCCCCCAGCACGCCCACCAGCATGGTGGCGCAGGCGACCCACAGCAGCACCTCGTGGACCAGGCCGTAATCGGGCCAGAGCAGCGTCACCAGACGGATCAGCGCATACACCCCGACCTTGGTCAGCAGCCCGGCGAACATCGCCGACACTGCGGTAAAAGCCACGTGGTAGGTGGCCGGCAGCCAGCCAAATACCGGAAACAGCGCCGCCTTGATCGAGAACGACAGCAGCATCAGCAGCAAGGCCGGGGTGGTGCCCGGTGGTGCTTCGCCTGAGCGTACTAGCAACGCCAGCTGGCCCATATTCAGGGTACCGCTGGCGCCATAGATCATCCCCGCCGCCAGGAGAAACAGCAGGGTGGCGAACAGATTGAGGATCACATAGGTCATGCAGCCGGACAGCCTACGTTTGCCGCCACCCAAGGCCATCAGGGCGAAGGAGGCGATCAGCAGCACCTCGAACCAGACGTACAGGTTGAAGATGTCGGCGGTGATAAAGGCCCCGCCGATACCGGTCAGCAGACCATGCACGAACAGGTGGAAATCGCCGCTCAGCTGTTCGTCGCTGTCGCGGCTGATGCCGTAGACCAGGGTGGCCAGGCCGATCAGCGCGCTGATCGCGATCATCGCGGCGGACAGTCGGTCGATCACCAGGCTGATACCGAAGGGCGCTTGCCAATCACCCATTTGTCCGCTCAGTACGGCACCGCCGGCGGCCAGCCAGACCAGCCCCAGGCCTAGACACAGAAGCAGCACCGAACCGCCCAGACTGACCAGTTTCAGCAGGCGCGCGTGGCGGCGCAGTAGCAGACACAACACTAGGGTGAGCAGGGGCAGCAACACCGGCCCGACCAATAGTGCGCTCATGAGCGAGGCTCCGCATGTTCGCTGGCGATTTTCGCGTTCTCGTGCTCGCTGGCGGGCCAGTCTGGGGCAGGCTGCTCGGTGACTGAGCTGATCGAATCGGTCGAGTTGTCGCCATGCAGTTCGCGGGTGCGCTTGAGTAGCGCCAGGGCGAAGATAAACAGGCTGAAGCCGATCACGATGGCGGTCAGCACCAGAGCCTGCGGTAACGGGTTGGCCAGTTCGCCGGTTGCACCACTGGTGCCGATGAAGGCCGCCTGCTGCGCGCCGAAGCGCCCAGCGGTGAGCACGCCCAGGTTGATGGCGTTACCCAGCACTGCAACCCCGAGCACTACGCGCTTGAGGTTGCGGTCTAGCAGCATCCAAATGCCGAAGCCGGCCATGCCGCCGGTGGTGATGGCCGCGATCCATTCCATTAGCGTTGCGCTCCCGTCAGTTGTTTCAGCATGTGCATAGCCGAACCGAACACGGTCAGAAATACCCCCACATCGAATAACAGCGGAGTGCCCAGCGGCAGCCCACCCGGGAAGACCCATAGGCCGGTGAGAAATGGCTGGTCGCTAAACAGCGCGAGGATGCCGGCCAGGGCGGCGCAGCCCAGACCAAGGCCGATCAACGTGTTCGGACTTATGGCATAACGGCGCGGACTCTGGCTGTTACCGAAGGTCAGCAGTAGCAGGGTCATGCCACAGGCAGCGACCAGGCCACCGATAAAGCCACCGCCGGGCAGGTTATGGCCGCGCCACAGCAGCAGCAGAGCGACGATCAACAGCAGGGCCGCGAGCGGGCGCATGCATTGCTGCAGCAGCAGCGAGGTGAACTCTGCAGCTCCCGCGGCTTGTTGGGGGTGCTTGCCGCACCCCAGCAAGGTGGCGGCGGCCAGGGCCGAGAGGGCCACCACCAGGATCTCGCCGAGGGTATCGAAGGCGCGGAAGTCCACCAGGATCACGTTGACCACATTGCGGCCATGGCCGCCGCTCAGGCTGTTGTCCAGGTACCAGTCGGCGATAGTGCCCGGCAGCGGCAGGCTGACAGCGAGGATCAGCGCACCGGCCACGCTGACGCCAAAGAGAATCGCCACCGCAGCATGCAGGCGGCGCTTCCACGGCCTGCGCGCGCCGCTGCTGGGCATGCTCGGCATGCGCCGAAACACCAGGGCGAGAAAGATCACGCTGAGGGTTTCCACCATCAGCTGGGTCATGGCCACATCCGGTGCATTGACTGCGACAAAGAACAGCGCCAGACCCAGGCCGCAAGCCCCCAGCGCGGCTACCAAGGTTAGGCGGCCGGGCAGCAGGGCTGCGGCCGCGGCACCGGCCAGGGCCAGCAGGCAACCGGCTATGCCGAGCGGGGAAATCGGCGAGAAACTGGCGTCGCTCAATACCTGGCTGGCCGGCACCAAACTGAACAGCAACAGGCCACCGATGGTCACCCCCAGGAGCAGTAGATGCTGGCGCAGTGAACCATGCTGGAAGCGTGCGGCGAGCATCCCGGCAAACAGGAAGATGCGCTTGAGCAGGCGATCCCAGAGCAGGTCACCGCTGAAATTCCAGGCGCTGTTGATCCGCTCGATCAGCGCGCGTAACGGGTCGCGCAGGCAATAGAAGAGGGTGCCTAGGCCAATGGTCAGCAGGCTGGCCAGCAGCGCCGGGGTGATGCCGCCCCATAAGTACAGGTGGACATCCACCGAGCCGCGCGCCACGGCCTGCACCGCAGTATTCACCAGCCAGGTTTCCGGCCAGGCATTCCAAGCCCCGAGCAAAAAGCCGCCAACGGCCAAGAGCATCGGACCGATCCACATGGCCAGGGAAACCTCGTGGGGCGTTTTCGGGTAATCGCCTTGGCGGCCGAGAAAGCTCTGGATAAACACCAGGCAGGCGGCGGCGAACAGCAGGGCATTGGTCAGGATCATCACCAAGGTGACCGCCCAACCGATGGTGCCCATTTCAATCAGGCCGCTGTACTTGAACTCCTTGGCGATAAAGCCGAAGAACGGCGGCAGGCCGGCGTTGGAGAAAGCCGCTAGAGCAACCGCCGCACCGGTTAGCGGCATAAAGCGGATCAAGCCGCCCAGGCGTGCCAGTTCGCGGGTACCGGTGGCGTGGTCGATGGCGCCCACGGCCATAAACAACGCGCCCTTGTACAGCGAGTGGGCCACCAGATAGAGCACGAAGGCCTGCAGGCCGTAGCTGGTGTTGGTGCCGATCAGCATGGTCAGCTGGCCCAGCACGGTGACTGTGGTGTAGGCCAGCAGGCGTTTCAGGTCGGTCTGGCGAAACGCCAGAAAAGCCCCGAGCACGGCGGTCGCAGCACCGAAGGTAATCAGCAGGGTGCCCCAGCCGACGGAGCCGCCTAGCACCGGGTTGAGGCGCGCCAGCAAGTAGATGCCGGCTTTAACCATGGTCGCCGAATGCAGGTAAGCAGACACCGGGGTCGGTGCATTCATCGCATTGGGCAGCCAAATATGGAAAGGCACCTGGGCCGATTTGGTAAAGCAGCCGAGCAACACCAGCAGCATGATCGCCGGCAGCAGCGCGTGCTCTTCCACCTGGCTGGCATCAAGCTGGGAGAACTGCCAGGTTTCACTGACGCTGCCCAGCAGGATTAGCCCCGCGAGCAGGGCCAGGCCGCCGCCACCGGTGATCAGCAGCGCCTGCAGGGCCGCGCGGCGTGATTCGCCTTTCTTATGATTGAAGCTGATCAGCAAAAAGGAGGTGATGCTGGTCAGCTCCCAGAACACGAACATGGCGATAAAGTCATCGGCCAACACCAGTCCGAGCATCGCCAACATAAACAGCAGCAGGTAGGCATGAAAGCGCCCGAGCTGATGGTGATCCACCAGGTAGGCTCCGGCATAAAGCACGATCAGCGCCCCGATGCCGCTGATCAGCAGGGCAAATAGCAGTGATAAACCATCCAGGCGCAGGCTCAGTTGGATGCCCAGGGCTGGCACCCAATCGAGGGTCTGGAATAACACCTCACCGCCGGCGATCAGGGGCATCTGACTGGCCAACCAGGCGAAGGTGACTAGCGGCGCGAGCATCAGTACCCAGCCGGCCCGTTGCGGCAGTCGCTGTGTCAGCCAGGGTGCCAGCAGAGCCGCCAGCGCAATGATGGCTAACAGGTAAAACACGGCAGTCTCCTGTGTCGTTTTTCTACGGTAGCCGGTGCGCAATGGCCTGTCGGCACGCTCGGCAAGTGCCCCGTATTTGAGCCTCGGTTAAGGCAAGTCTTTTTCAGCATAGAGAATTGTGCAGGCGCATCGCTATTTCGTGAGGTTTCAGAACGTTGCATGATTGGCCCACTTTGCCGCTGGCATCTTGTGCAAGGCTCGTTCAAGGTCGCGGTATTTCGGGATTCAAGGAGTGTAGGTTGATGCAGGTTCAGGGTTATTTCGACCTCAAGTTCGAGGCGGTCAAAGAGGCATTCGCGGCGCTGTTCGATGATCCGCAGGAGCGCGGCATGGCGCTTTGTGTGCAAGTGGGTGGCGAAACGGTGCTGGATATCTGGGCCGGCACGGCGGACAAGGATGGCCAGCAGGCCTGGCACAGCGACACCATCCTCAACCTGTTTTCTTGCACCAAGACCTTTACTGCGGTGACTGCGCTGCAACTGGTGGGCGAGGGCAAGCTCGAACTGGATGCACCGGTCGCACGTTACTGGCCCGAGTTCGCCGCCGCCGGTAAGGACAAGATCACCCTGCGTCACTTGCTCAGCCATCAGGCCGGGCTGCCAGCTTTGCGCCACATGTTGTCGGCCGAAGCGCTGTATGACTGGCAGACCATGACCACGGCACTGGCCGCCGAACAGCCCTGGTGGCCATTGGGCGAGGGCCATGGTTACGCGCCGATTACCTACGGCTGGCTGGTCGGCGAAGTATTGCGCCGGGTCGAGGGGCGCGGGCCTGGGGAATCCATCGTTGCGCGTACGGCTAAACCGTTGGGCCTGGATTTCCACGTCGGTCTGGCCGATGAAGAGTTCGACCGCGTGGCGATGATCTCCCGCGGCAAGGGCAACTTCGGCGATGCGGCGGCTCAGCGTTTGCTCAAAACCATGATGAGCGAACCAGCAGCCATGAGCACGCGGGCCTTCACGAACCCGCCGTCGATCATGACCAGCACCAACAAACCTGAGTGGCGGCGTATGCAGCAGCCGGCGGCGAACGGCCATGGCAATGCCCGCAGCCTGGCCGGTTTTTACAGCGGCCTGCTCGATGGTCAGTTGCTGGAAAGTGAGTTGCTGGCCGAGCTAACCCGTGAACATGCGGTGGGTGAGGATAAGACCTTGCTGACCCGCACTCGCTTCGGTTTGGGGTGCATGCTCGATCAGCCGCAGGTCGCCAATGCCACCTACGGCGTGGGGCCGCGTGCCTTTGGCCACCCGGGTGCTGGCGGTTCTATCGGCTTTGCCGACCCGGAACGGGACGTAGCGTTCGGTTTTGTCACCAATAATCTAGGACCGTTCGTCCTGATGGACCCCCGAGCGCAGAAACTTGCGCGTCTATTGGCTGCCTGTTTATAACTCGCTCAGCTAAACTGCTGCGCAACAAGGCATGGCCTGCGGTATCTGCAGGCTGCCGACCGGCTCATTTTGTTTATCACGTGTGGATTCCCGATGCTCGCCAACAAAACTCTCGCCATCGCTTTATGTGTGCTGATCAGCGGTTGCAGCCTTTTCGAAAAATCTGCAAAGCCTGCGCCGAAAGCAGTGCCCATGCCGCCACCGGCAGTCACCCAGGCTTGGTTGGATGTGTATGAGCCGAAGGTTAAGGAAGCAATTAAAGGCACCCACTTTGAGTTTGAGCGCCGTGAAAACCTGCTCGTCGTTACCGCTCCAGTGCACGGCTCGTTTAACCCGGACCGCCCGAACATGATGCTGCCCAGCACCCTCGGCCCACTGAGCCGCATGGCTAAGTTGCTGGAAAGTGATGAAACCATCGGCGTACTGATTCTTGGCCACGCTGACAGTAGCGGCCAGGTGACAGCTAACCGTGATCTGAGCCAGCAGCGTGCTCGTGCGTTCACCTCGATTTTTCGCCTCAGTGGCCTCAAGCAAAACCGTCTGATGGTCAAAGGCCTCGGTTCGGATATGCCTCGCGCCGCCAACGACAGTCAGGAAGGTCGTGCGCTGAACCGTCGGGTTGAGATCATGCTGACCTCTAAGTCGACCCTCAACGCGCTGATCGCCAAGTACAGCCAGCCCGCAGCTGCGCCCACAACCGCTGTCGCTGCGGCTAAATCTGTCACTGATAAAGGTGCGAAAACCGTAGCCAAGGCGGATAAGCCCGCTAGCGGCCAATAATCCACGGCAAGCGGCGTGTTGCCGCAGATCAAGCCAGTTTGAGTGCTCGCAGGTAAGCTAGGCACTACCTGATCGAGAGGATTTGCCGATGACTCAAACCTTGGCTGATATGCGCCGTGACTACACCCGTGATGGCCTAAGCGAGGCGCAAGCGCCCGATGAGCCATTTACCTTGTTCGAGCAATGGTTTGCCGATGCGGTAAAAACCGAACAACTGCCGGTTGAACCCAATGCCATGACCCTGGCGACTGTTGATGCTGAAGGGCGTCCGCATTGCCGGGTGTTGCTGCTCAAGGGGTTAGATGAGCGCGGCTTCACCTTCTTCAGTAACTATGAAAGCGCCAAAGGCCAACACATGGCGGCCAACCCCTTCGCGGCCATGACGTTCTTCTGGCCCAGCCTGGAGCGGCAGGTGCGTATCGAGGGGCGCGTCGAGCGGGTGAGTGCCGAAGAGTGCGATGCCTACTTTCAAGTCCGCCCGCTGGGCAGCCGCCTCGGCGCTTGGGCTTCTCCGCAGAGCCGGGTGATTGCCGACCGCGCTGAGCTGGAAGGCTTGCTGGCCGAAACCGAGCAGCGCTTTCTCGACCGTGCGCCGCACTGTCCACCGCATTGGGGTGGTTATCGCCTGCTGCCAGAGCGCATTGAGTTTTGGCAGGGACGTTCCAGCCGTCTGCATGACCGCCTTAATTTCCGCCTGCAAGACGGCGCCTGGTTACGTGAGCGTCTGGCGCCTTAAGCGCGCTTTAGTTACCGGCGTATTGCGCAGCGGCCTGCTCCAGCCAGGAGGCCAGGTCGCTGCGTTTGATGCCAGCGGTATGCGCTTCAGTCAGGCGGGTGAGCATGTAGCTGCGCTTGGCAGGTGAGTCGCCTGCCAGTGACAGGGCCAAATCGCGGTCCATCCAGCGTTTGATCCGCACATACAACCACCAGTGAAAGTACAGCCCAGCCACGCTGGTGATGACGACGATAAAGTAATCCATAAATCCCCCTAGCCAAGCCTAAGCTTAGGCTGATTGGATGCTGCAATTGCACGCGGCGAAGTGTCGCGCCAAAGCCCTGCGCTGACACTGAAGTAAAGCCTTGCCGCATATTGGCGGGTGACAGCGGCGCTGCGCAGGCGGTTTAATGAGTATCTGCCTAACTGGAGAAATAATCATGCGTAAACCTTTTCTGTTGGCCGCCTCGTTCGCTGCGCTGGCCCTGTTGGGCGGCTGCGCTTCCAGCCTGACGGGCGACACCTACTCGCGCGATGAAGCACGCACCGTGCAAACCGTACGTATGGGCACCATCGAAGCGTTGCGCCCAGTGAAAATCGAAGGTACGAAAACCCCGATCGGCGCAGGTGCTGGTGCGGTTATTGGTGGTGTTGCGGGTAGCGGTGTTGGCGGCGGACGCGGCAGTGCGGTAGCAGCGGTAATTGGCGCAGTAGCCGGCGGTTTGCTCGGCGCGATGACTGAGGAAGGTCTGACCCGTACTCAGGGTGTTGAAATCACCGTGAGGGAAGACGACGGCAGCATGCGCGCCTATGTCCAAGCGGTCGAAGAAAATCAGGTTTTCCGGGTCGGCGAGCGTGTACGCATCCTGACTGTGAATGGCACCAGCCGCGTTAGCCACTGAGTACTCGAGAAACCGGATCAGTCCTGGCTGATCCGGTTTTTTATTGTCTTTTTTCTAGTCAAAGCAGATTTTTTATCGGTGTTTTTCGGTTTTTTTAGGCAAGCTCGCGGTAAGCACAGTCTTTAGTAATAATTCTATCCATGACTGTTGACCGATAGTTATGGATAATCGCGCACGCTTTTGTGCCGAAGGGCCTTTAGTCGCCTGGCGGTGCAATACCCATACGTCGGTTGCAGCATAGGCGAGTGTCTGTGCTGGGCCGCCAGTGAGCAGGTTAAGGAGTCAGCCGGGTACGGATACGTGCCGGGTTCGTATTAAGGGGTTTTTCTATGACGCTTGCGCTGATCATCGCCTTGCCATTTCTCGGCATCTTTCTGCCGCTGCTGGCTGAGCGCCTGGGCCGTTCCGCTTGCGCCGCAGCCGCTGCGCTGGCGCCGCTGACGGCCATGGTGTTGTTGCTCTCGCAACAGTCTTCGGTGTTTGCTGGCGATCTGCTCAAATTCAAACTGGAGTGGTTGCCAACGCTGGGACTGAACCTCAGCCTGCGTCTTGATGGCTTGGGCTTTCTGTTTTCCCTGCTGATTTTGGGTATCGGCCTGCTGGTGATCCTCTACGCCCGCTATTACCTGAGCAAGAGTGAGCCGGCGGGGCGCTTTTATGCCTTCCTGTTGCTGTTTATGGGCGCCATGCTCGGCGTGGTGCTCTCGGAAAACCTGCTGCTGATGCTGATGTTCTGGGAGCTGACGAGCCTGTCCTCGTTCCTCCTGATCGGTTTCTGGAACGCTCGCTCGGATGCCCGCAAGGGCGCGCGCATGGCCCTGGTCGTCACCGGCGGCGGCGGTCTGGCGCTGCTCGCAGGGATTTTGCTGCTTGGGCATATCGCTGGCAGCTTCGAGCTGTCCCAGGTGTTGGCTGCCGGGCACGCGATTCGCGCCCATGAGTTATATCCCCTGGCGTTGATTCTGGTGTTGCTGGGGGTGTTCACCAAGTCGGCGCAGTTTCCGTTTCACTTCTGGTTGCCCCATGCCATGGCGGCGCCCACCCCGGTTTCGGCCTATTTGCACTCGGCGACCATGGTCAAGGCCGGGGTGTTTCTGCTGGCGCGGCTGTACCCGGCGCTTGCGGGTTCGGAGTGGTGGTTCTATCTGGTCAGCATCACCGGCCTGGTGACCCTGCTGTTCGGCGCGGGCATGGCCCTGTTTCAGCATGACCTTAAAGGTTTGCTGGCCTATTCGACCATCAGCCATCTGGGCTTGATCACTCTGCTGTTCGGTCTGGATACGCGCCTGGCGGCGGTCGCAGCGGTGTTTCATATCATCAACCACGCCACCTTCAAGGCTTCGCTGTTTATGGCTGCGGGGATCATCGATCACGAAACCGGCAGCCGCGATATGCGGCGAATAAACGGTATGTGGAAGTACATGCCGCATACGGCGGTGCTGGCGATGGTCGCGGCTTCGGCGATGGCGGGGGTGCCGCTGCTCAACGGTTTCCTGAGTAAGGAAATGTTCTTTACCGAAACGCTCAACCAGCACCTGCTGGGCAGCTTCAGCTGGGTGATCCCGGCCGGGGCGACGCTGGCCGGGGTGTTCTCGGTGGCTTACTCGCTGCGCTTTATCCACGATGTGTTCTTCAATGGCGAGCCGGTGAACCTGCCGCATTACCCACCGCATGAGCCACCGCGTTATATGAAGGTGCCGGTGGAGGTGCTGGTCTTCCTTTGCCTGCTGGTGGGCATCGTGCCGGCCTATACCGTGGCGCCCTTGTTGGCAGCGGCGGCGGCGTCGACTCTGGGCGGTCCGCTACCCGAATACAGCCTGTCGATTTGGCATGGGTTCAATTTGCCGCTGTTGATGAGCTTTATCGCCCTGTTTGGCGGCATTTTGGTCTACATATTCCGTCAGCCGCTGTTTCGCTGGTACGCCGGCCTGCCGCAACCAGACGCCAAGTTGGTGTTCGAAAATGCCATGCAGTGGCTGGTAATGGCCGCCAAGTGGATCACCCACTTGCTGGAAAACGCCTCGCTGCAACGCTATCTGGCGCTGATGCTGCTGGCATCTCTGGCCGTGGTGACGGTGGCGCTGGGGCCGCTGTCCAGCCTGCAGGGGCCGCAAGATTTGAGCCCGGTGGATGTGGTGACCGGCTTGAGCATGGGCATGCTGGCGTTGTCGGCGGTGATTACCGTGGTGTTCCACCGTCGCCGCTTGGTCGCTTTGCTGATGCTCAGTGTGGTCGGTTTGCTGGTGGCCCTGGCCTTTGTGCGCTTCTCCGCGCCGGACCTGGCGCTGACTCAGCTGTCGGTGGAAATGGTCACCATGGTGTTGCTGATGCTGGCGCTGTTCTTCCTGCCGGCTACCACGCCGGCTGAGTCCAGCAGCTTGCGTGGCCTGCGCGACTTTATCCTGGCCGGCGGCTTCGGCACCCTGGTGGCGCTGCTGGTGTATGCGGTGCTGACCCGTCCTTACGAGAGCATTGCCGACTACTTTATCGCCAACAGCGTGCCGGGCGGCGGCGGTACCAACGTGGTCAACGTCATCCTGGTGGACTTCCGCGGTTTCGATACCCTCGGTGAAATCAGCGTGCTGGCCATTGCCGGCATGGGCATTTACGCCTTGCTCGGCGGCCTGCAGTTGTTCCAGCCCAAACAGGATGCCGACGGTCACGAGTGGGCGCGTGATCGTCATCCGCTGATCCTTGCCACCTTGTCACGCCTGTTGCTGCCGCTGGCACTGTTGATTTCCGCGTTTATCTTCCTGCGCGGGCACAACCTACCGGGCGGCGGCTTTATCGCGGGCTTGATCACCTCCATTGCCTTGATCCTGCAGTACGTGGCCAATGGCGTGCAGTGGACGCGTTCGCGTCTGGCCCTCAACTATCACCAACTGGCCGGAGCCGGGGTGCTGATTGCGGGTATCACGGGCTTGGCCAGCTGGCTATTTGGCTATCCGTTCCTGACTACCACTTTCGGCCATTTCAATATTCCGTTGGTGGGTGAGGTTGAGCTGGCCAGCGCCATGTTGTTTGACCTGGGTGTGTACCTGACCGTGATCGGCGCCACCCTGTTGATTCTGGCCAACCTGGGCAAACTGACCCAGGACGACACCGCCAAGGAGGTGCATTGATGGAAGCGCTATTTGCCGCAACCCTGGGCATTCTGGCCGCCAGCGGCGTCTACCTGCTGCTGCGGGCGCGTACTTTCCCGGTGGTGATGGGGCTGATTCTGCTGTCCTACGCCGTCAACCTGTTCCTGTTTGCCATGGGCCGGCTGAAGACCGGTATGCCGGCGGTGATAGGCCGTAGCGCCGAGTACGCCGACCCGCTGCCCCAGGCTCTGGTGTTGACTGCCATCGTCATCGGCTTTGCCATGACTGCCTTTATTTTGGTGTTGGCCCTGCGCGGGCTGGGTGAGCTGAAAACCGACCATGTTGATGGCAAGGAGCCGCGTTGATGAATCACGTTTTGATTCTGCCGGTGCTGTTGCCGATGTTTATCGCCAGCGTGCTGCTATTCGCACCGCGTCTGTCGCTGGCCGTGCAACGCAGCTTTAGCTTGGCGTCGGCCGTGCTGTTGGTGTTGATCAGCGTCTATCTGCTGGGTGTGGCCGATCAGGGGGCGCTGCACACTTATGCAGTGGGCAACTGGCAGGCACCGTTCGGCATTATCCTGCTGCTCGACCGCCTCAGCGCGTTGCTGCTGATGGTTACGGCGGTGCTGGCGCTGTTTGCCCTGATCTATGCGGTGCGCGGTGATGATCAGCGTGGCAGCAACTTCCATTCGCTGTTTCAGTTTCAGCTGATGGGGATCAACGGTGCTTTCCTTACCGGCGATCTGTTCAACCTGTTCGTGTTTTTCGAAATCCTGTTGATCGCGTCCTACGCCTTGCTGCTGCATGGCGGCGGCGCTGAGCGCGTACGTGCCGGTATCCACTATGTGGTGCTCAACCTGCTCGGTTCCAGCCTGTTTCTGCTGGCGGTGGGGGTGATGTATGGCATTACCGGCACTCTGAACATGGCCGATATGGCGGTTAAGGTGGCAGCGGCCTCTGCGGATGACGCCGCGCTACTCGGCGCCGCCGGCCTGCTGCTGTTGGTGGTGTTCGGTCTCAAGGCGGCGTTCCTGCCGCTGTATTTCTGGCTGCCACGGGCTTATGCCTCGGCCAGTGCGCCGGTGGCCGCGTTGTTCGCGATCATGACCAAGGTTGGCCTGTACTCGATCATGCGCGTTTACATCCTGATCTACGGCGAACAGGCTGGCAGCATCGCCAACCTGGCCGCCGACTGGCTGTGGCCATTGGCATTGTTGACCATCGTTTGCGGGGTGATCGGCGCTCTGGCGGCGGTGACCGTGCAGGGCCTGTTGGCCTATCTGGTGGTGGCCTCGGTGGGCAGCCTGCTGGCCGGTATCGCGCTGGGCACACCCGAGGCACTGAGCGCGGCATTGTTCTACCTGATCCACAGCACCTGGGTTGCCGGCGCGATGTTCCTGGTCGCTGACCTGATCAGCCGCCAGCGCGGCGAAAAAGCCGGCGCCCTGGTACAGGGGCCGATGCTGCTGCAGCCGTTGCTGCTCAGCGCGCTGTTCTTTATCGGCGCCATTGCCCTGGCGGGGCTGCCGCCGTTCTCCGGCTTGTTCGGCAAGCTGTTGCTGCTGCGCGCTGTCGAGCCCGGCTCGCAGGCGCTGTTGTTGTGGTCCGCCCTGTTACTTGGCGGCCTGGTCACCCTAGTGGCGCTGAGCCGTGCCGGCAGCACCCTGTTATGGCGTACCGGGCGCGATGTGCTGGGCAGTGCCGAGCGTGACGGCGTGCGTACCTTGGCGGCGGCGGGCTTGTTGTCGAGTTGCATGCTGCTGGTGGTGTTTGCCGCCCCCGTGCTGGCGTATGTGCAAGCCACTGCCGCGCAACTGCTCGATCTCGCACCCTATATGCAATTGGTGCCAGCTGGAGAAACGCCATGATGACTGTGTTCGCCAATCGCTGGCTGCCACAGCCGCTACTTAGCCTGTGCCTGCTGTTTATCTGGCTACTGCTAATGAACGACCTTGGTCTGGGCCACTGGCTGTTGGGCGCCTTGCTCGGCTGGGGGATTCCGATGCTGACCCAGCTGTTCTGGGAGCGCACGCCACGCCTGTATAAGCCGGTCAAACTGTGTCTGTTCTTCCTGCGTATCCTTGGCGATATCGTCTTCGCCAACCTGGAGGTGGCCAAGCTGATCATCGGTTCCAGTAGCAAGCTGCGCCCCGCCTTTGTTGAAGTGCCGCTGGAGCTGGAAGACGACCTTGCCCTGACCATGCTCGCCAGTATCGTTTCCCTGACCCCCGGCACCGTCTCCGCCGACCTCAGCGACGACCGCAAGACCCTGCTGGTGCATGGCCTGGATGTGGCTGATGAAGCCGAGCTGATCGCCCAGATCAAACAGCGCTACGAGGCCCCATTGAAGGAGGTGTTCACATGCTCTACTACGTGATTCCCCTGTGCTTGGCGATCATGACAGTGGCGCTGGTACTGACCCTGCTGCGCCTGATCAAGGGCCCGGATTTACCAGATCGCATCCTTGCCCTCGACACCCTGTATATCAACGCCATTGCCCTGATCGTGCTGTTCGGCATCTGGCTGGGCTCTGATCTGTATTTCGAGGCGGCACTGCTGATTGCTGTTATGGGCTTTGTCGGTACGGTGGCGGTGGCCAAGTACTTGCTGCGCGGTGACATCATCGAATGAGAACGAGCTTACGATCTGCTGCGCGTCGGCCCTGCTGCGTTAAAAACAGGCTCGGAATGCTCATTTACAGCTCGTAAACTCCGCTTCCTCGCCTGTTTTTGCCTTGCATGGCTTTAGCTCGCCAGATCGTAAAAACGTTCTACGGAGACTGCTTAATGAATACATGGATCGAAGGCTTGGTGGCCATCAGCCTGCTGATTGGCAGTCTGTTTGCGTTTGTCGGCGCATTGGGGCTCTACAAACTACCGGATTTCTTCATGCGCCTGCACGGACCGACCAAGGCCACCACTCTGGGGGTGGGCGGCATGGTGGTGGCGTCGATGCTGTATTTCAGCAGCCAGGGCAACGGTATCAGCCTGCATGAACTGTTGATCACTCTGTTTTTGTTTATCACCGCACCGGTTAGCGCCCATATGCTGGCCAAGGCTGCCCTGCAGCAGAAGCTGCGCGTGAGCGACAAGACCCGCGGCAAGCCCTGGGATCAATAAGCCTGCACAGTTAGCGGCGTTGACTGTACCTGTCGGCGCCGCGCCGGCCTCTCTACACTGCAGCCTTTGATCAGGAGGCTATATGCAGGAGCAGGGTAGAAGTGTGGCGGTGATCTACCTGGTGATCGCCATGGCACTGTGGGGCAGTTCCTTTATCGCACTAAAACTGGCCTTCGCCGAATTGCCGCCGCTGTGGGTGATCTTCGGCCGCATGGCCTTGGGCAGCCTGGTGTTTCTGCTGGCCTGGCGCTGGCGTGGACAGATGCACTACCGCGCCGGTGATTGGAAGTACCTGCTCGGCTTGGCCGCCTGCGAACCCTGTTTATATTTCCTCTTCGAAGCCCTAGCCCTGCAGCACACCAGCGCTGCTCAAGCGGGTATGGTCACGGCCTTGTTGCCGCTGCTGGTGGCGGTTGGCGCGTTTATTTTCCTGCGTGAACGGATTAGCCGCATGACTCTGGCAGGTTTTTTTCTAGCCCTGATCGGTGCCGTTTGGCTGAGCCTGGCCGGCAGCGCCGATGAGCATGCCAGCAACCCCATTCTTGGCAACTTCTACGAGCTGCTCGCGATGCTCTGCGCCATGGGTTACACCTTGCTGCTCAAGCACCTGTCATCGCGCTATTCGCCCTTTTTGCTGACGGCAATGGTGGCGTTTGTTGGCACGCTTTTCTTTCTGCCGATGGCCTTCCTCAGTGCGCCGCTACCCACCAGCGTCAGTGCGATGGGCTTAGGCGCAGTGGCTTACCTGGGCATCGTGGTGACTGTGGGGGCATACGGGCTTTATAACTTTGGTGTCAGCCGTTTGCCGGCCAGTCAGGCGTCGGGCTTTACCAACCTAATTCCGGTATTCACCTTGCTCTTCGCCATCGTGCTTTTGGGGGAGCGTTTAAATACGACCCAAATGCTGGCTGCGGCTTTGGTGTTTACCGGCGTAGTGCTGAGTCAGTGGCGCGGTACTCGCGTGGTTCCGGCAGGCGTGCTGGATTAAGCGTAACTAACCGCCAGGCGGCGTTTTATGCGGCTCAACGTGCCGCCGTTTGCCCGGTGATGCCTGGTTATGGCTTACGTATGGAAGATGCCTGCCGGCGACGACTCGCCGGCTCAGCGTGTTGGCTTTGTTGCACGGATGGCTGCCGCTTGCAGCGGCAGCTCAGTTGACCCGCGTCGTTAGGCCGGCGCAATGCCAGCCGTTCCACCAATCAGGCTTCGGCAATGCCCAGCATGTCGCGAATCAGCGCTTCCGCCACGCGTATGCCGTCCACGCCGGCGGAGAGAATGCCACCGGCGTAACCGGCGCCTTCACCCGCCGGGTACAAGCCACGCACGTTCAGGCTCTGCATGTCCGCGCCACGGGTGATGCGCAGCGGTGAGGAGGTGCGGGTCTCGATGCCGGTCAGCACCGCATCATGCAGGTCGAAGCCCTTGATCTGCTTGCCGAAGGCCGGCAGCGCTTCGCGGATCGCCTCAATGGCAAAATCCGGCAGCGCCAGGGCCAGGTCGCCCAGTTTAATCCCCGGTTTGTAGGAGGGCTCGACACTGCCCAGCTCGGTGGACGGCCTGCCGGCGATAAAGTCGCCAACCAGCTGCCCCGGCGCCTCGTAGGTGCTGCCGCCGAGCAAGTAGGCCTGGGATTCCAGGCGCTCTTGCAGCTCTACGCCCGCCAGCGGACCACCGGGGTAATCCTGCTCCGGGGTGATGCCGACGACGATACCAGCGTTGGCGTTGCGCTCGTTACGCGAGTATTGACTCATGCCGTTGGTCACTACACGGTTCGGCTCCGAGGTCGCTGCCACCACGGTGCCGCCTGGGCACATGCAAAAGCTGTAGACCGAGCGGCCGTTTTTGGCATGGTGCACCAGCTTGTAGTCGGCGGCGCCCAGCTTCGGGTGGCCCGCATATTTGCCCAGGCGGGAGCGGTCGATCAGCGACTGTGGGTGTTCAATACGAAAGCCCACTGAGAACGGCTTGGCTTCCATAAACACGTTGCGCTTGTGCAGCATGCGGAAGGTGTCGCGCGAGCTGTGGCCGAGTGCCAGGATCACCTGGCGGCTGAGAATCTGCTCACCACTGTCGAGCACCACCCCCTTGAGTTGACCCTCTTCAATCAGCACATCGCTGACACGCTGCTGGAAGCGCACTTCACCGCCCAGTGCCTTGATTTCTTCGCGCATGGTGGCGACCACGCCGGTGAGGCGGAAGGTGCCGATATGCGGTTTGTTGACGTAGAGGATTTCTTCCGGCGCGCCGGCTTTGACGAACTCCTGCAGCACTTTACGGCCGTAATGCTTGGGGTCTTTGATCTGGCTGTAGAGCTTGCCGTCGGAGAAGGTACCGGCACCGCCTTCGCCGAACTGCACGTTGGATTCGGGCTTGAGTATATTCTTGCGCCACAGGCCCCAAGTGTCCTTGGTGCGCTGGCGCACTTCGGTACCGCGCTCCAGCACAATCGGCTTGAGCCCCGCCTGAGCGAGAATCAGCGCAGCAAAAATCCCGCACGGGCCAAAGCCGACCACCAGTGGGCGCTCGGCCAGGTCTTCTGTAGCCAGGCCGACGGGTTTGTAGGCGGTGTCCGGGGTGATGTTGATATGCCGGTCATCGGCCAAGCGATTCAGCAGCGCCGCTTCATCCTGCAGGCTGCAGTCGATGGTGTAGATGAAGTGTATTTCGCTGGATTTCTTGCGCGCATCGTAGCTGCGCTTGAACAGGCTGAAGTCGAGCAGCTCGCTGTCGGCAATCCCTAAACGCTGGATGATGGCGGGGCGCAGGGCCTCTTCGGGATGGTCGAGCGGCAGCTTGAGTTCGGTGATGCGTAACATGAGGGGGCGATCCACTATCAGGGCCGGAGGCAACCCGGCAGCATTTTAGGACCGGCGATTATACCTGCGATTACCCTACCTGCGCCGCCCCTGCGCACGGTGCCCGCCGTATGGCGTGTGCCGGCTGGGGGCGGCTAGACCAGGCTAATGCGGGCTAGCGGGCGTGCGGCTTCACCCAGGCCAGCATTACATCGAGCATGCGGTTGGCGAAGGCCCACTCGTTGTCATACCAGGCCAGCACTTTGACCAGATCGCCCTGTACGCGGGTGTGATTGAGGTCGACCACGCAGGACATTGGGTAGCCGTTGAAGTCACTGGAGACCAGCGGCAGTTCGTTGCACTCCATGACCCCTGCCGGCAGTTGCGCGGCCCCACGTTGCAGCGCGGCGTTGATTGCCTCGCGGCTGGTTGGGCGCTCGCAGGTGAAGGTCAGGTCAACGAGTGACACGTTGGGCGTGGGGACGCGCACTGACAGGCCATCCAGGCGACCCGCCAGCTCGGGCAACACCAACCCGATGGTTTTTGCCGCGCCGGTGCTGGTGGGGATCATCGACAGCGCGGCCGCGCGGGCGCGATACAGGTCGCTATGGGTCTTATCCAGCAGGTTCTGGTCGTTGGTGTAGGAGTGAATGGTGTTGAGCAACCCCTGGCGAATGCCCACGGCTTCGTGCAGCACCTTGGCCAAGGGCGCCAGGCAATTGGTGGTGCAGGAGGCGTTAGAGACAATTTGCTGATCGCCCAGCAATTGGTGGTTAACCCCGTACACCACGGTCAAGTCGGCGCTGTCGAGCGGATGCGAGAGCAACACGCGCGGGCTACCGGCCCTGATGTGCTGTTCAACCAGCTCACGCTTCTTCAATTTGCCGGTGCATTCAAGCACCAGATCGACCGCGTGTTCACGCCAGGGCAGATTCGCCACCTCGCGTTCACGCATTAGTTGGATTGAATGACCATCAACCTGTAATACATCGCCGTCCAGGCTGATATGCCCAGGAAAGCGGCCGAAGGTGGAGTCGAAGCGAGTGAGGTGGGCGAGGGTGCTTTGCTCACCCAGGTCATTGATTGCAGTGAGGTGAATCTGCTGCTGTAAGTTGCGCTCAAACAACGCGCGAACCAGGCAGCGACCGATACGTCCATATCCATTGATGGCAATGCGCAGCATAGTGATCTTCCTTTGGCTGACTTCCCTGTCAGCTTAGGCCAATCGTCTAGCGGCCGGCTGATCTATCGTAGCTCGCTGTGCATTGTGTGTTTGCCGATGTGTCTAGTCGTTGCGCGCGCCGCCGAGGTAAGCACAGCCGCGCATGGCTTGCCCATTGAGGCGCAATTCGGCGCTCATGTGCTGCACCGCACCACTCATGCCGTCGACACAGCGTTGTGGTGCGAGCCACAGCTCAAGACGTTGGCCGTTGGCCTCGCTGCTGAGGTTGATACGGCCTTCCGGCAGCTGCTCCTCTAAGTAGGGCAGCGCTTGGGGTTCCTGACCAGCACGGTTGAGGACCAACCCTTGATTGCTCACGGCGATATTCCAGTCCGGCTCATAGCCGCTGGCGCGCAGTACGGTGCGGGCAAAGTTGATATCCGTGCAGCCATGGCCTTCAGCCTGAACGCGGTAGACCTTGCTGGGGGTAACGGTGCCGTCCACTCCCGATTTACTACTGCCCGATAATGCGCCCTGCATGTCGACATACAGCTGCTGTGCGCCGTCGCTAAACAGCCCTGCCGCATCGCTGGTTAAGGCGGTTTGCCCGCCGTTGGCGATTACAAAGCGGCGTTGCTCTTGGCAGGGGCGAAACAGCAATTGCCCGTCAACCTGACTGAGTTCGCCCTGCAGGCGAGTGTGTTCTAAGGCGTTTTCATGCGGTTTTTCGCTGAACACCTGGCAGCCAGCAAACAACGGCAACAAGGCAAAGACTAAGGTACGGCTAACGCGCATGGGGCTCTCCTGGCTAGAGCGGGTAAGTTACCGAGGCGCTTGAGTGATCACAAGCGCAAGCAAAGGCATTCCCCGAATGCCGACCTAGGCGAAGGTGAAGCGCTTTTGCAGTGGTGGGACACCTCGCAATGCCACGATAAAGACCGTCCCTCAGATACAGCTGGGTGTTTATGCCGCATGTGCTGCTGGCGGTAGCGTCAAAATTTACAAAATGGCTGGCCAGTAAAGGCTGTTAATCGCCAAAATGGCGCCCTGAAAGGCTCCACCAACTGATCTTTCACCGCAGGTTGGCAGTAGCTGAGTGTTGCAAAGGGTTTACGGCGCTCCTGCGCTGCCCGATCAACTGAAAAAAGCTCGACGCCGTGTCGGGCTTTTTCGTTTCTGTTGATTGTTGCGGGCTGGTTGGTCTTTATCGTGTGTTGAACATTTGACGGAGCGGCGCATGCGTGCAACCTGGGATATTTTCTGCAGCGTTGTCGATAACTACGGTGATATCGGTGTTACTTGGCGCTTGGCGCGGCAGTTGGTCGCCGAGCATGGCCTGGCGGTGCGGCTGTGGGTGGATGACTTGGCGGCCTTTGTACGCCTGTGTCCGCAGGCTGATGCACTGGCGCTGCGGCAAAGCCAGCAGGGCGTTGAGGTGTGTTTATGGCGCACCGAGTGGCAGGCCGTTGAGCCTGCTGATGTGGTGATTGAAGCCTTTGCCTGTGAGCTCCCTGCCGCCTATATCGCGGCAATGGCGGCGCGCCAGCAGAAAGTGCTCTGGCTTAATCTGGAGTACCTCAGCGCCGAGGCGTGGGTGGAGGGCTGCCATGGCTTGCCGTCGTTGCAGGCCGGTGGATTAGCCAAGTTTTTCTTCTTCCCAGGTTTTACCGCTGGCAGTGGTGGATTGCTGCGCGAGCGTGAACTGCTGACGCAGCGCCGCGCATTTCAGGCAGACCACAGCGCTTGCGATGACTTTCTGCGCAGTATTGGCGTTGCCCCGGTGGCAGGCGCCCGGCGAATTTCCTTGTTTGCATATGAAAATACAGCGCTGGGCAGCTGGCTCCATGCCCTGTCACAAGGCGCGCAGCCTACGCAATTGCTGGTGCCTGAGGGGCGCATTTTGAGCAGCTTGCAAGGTTGGTTGGGCGGCCCTGAACTGCAGGTCGGCGACACCTATCAACGTGATCAGCTGCATATTCAAGTGCTGCCATTTTTGCAGCAAGACCAGTATGACCGGCTGTTGTGGAGCTGCGACTTCAATGCGGTGCGCGGTGAGGATTCCTTCGTTCGGGCGCAATGGGCCGGGCGGCCGCTGCTTTGGCATATCTACCAGCAGGCTGATGATGCCCATCTGGAAAAGCTCGATGCGTTTTTAGCACTTTATAAAGAAGGCCTGTCACCAACCGCGCAGGAGGCCCTGGCCGACTTGTGGCTGGCTTGGAATACTGGACGGGCGGTCGAGGAAAGCTGGAATAGGCTGCTGCAAAGCTGGCCTGAGCAGCTGCAACACGCACAGGAGTGGTCTCTAGGGCGGGGCTCTCAGCCGGATCTTGCGGCTGCGCTGGTGCAGTTTTACCTAAATTGGCTATGATACGCGGCCAAGAATTTTGTAATTCCATCCAATACCCGGATATTCGTATGAAAACCGCACAAGAAATGAAGCCCAACAGTGTGGCCCTGATCGACGGCCAACCGTGGCTGATCCAGAAGGCCGAATTCACCAAATCCGGTCGTAACAGCGCCATCGTTAAAATGAAGTTGAAGAACCTGCTGAGCGGTTCCTCGACCGAAACCGTTTACAAAGCCGACGACAAAATGGAGCCGGTGATCCTTGATCGCGTAAACGTGACCTACTCGTACTACAGCGAGCCGAACTACGTCTTTATGGACGAAGAGTTCAACCAGTACGAACTGAACAAAGACGATCTGGAAAGCGTTATGCCGTACATCGTCGACGGCATGACTGACGTCTGCGAAGCCGTGTTCTTCGAAGGTAAAGTGGTTTCGGTTGACCTGCCGACCACCATCGTTCGCCAGATCACTTACACCGAAGGTTCCGCCCGTGGTGACACTTCCGGCAAAGTGATGAAGCCAGCCAAGCTGAGCAACGGTACCGAGATCAAAGTCGCTGACTTCTGCAACATCGACGACTGGATCGAAATCGACACCCGTACCGGTGAGTACAAATCCCGCGCTAAAGCTCCGGTCTAAGATCGGCTTTAACGGCGAGAGTAAAAAGCCCGACCTTGAGTCGGGCTTTTTTATGGCCAGCCATTCATGGCGGCCACCCTTCGGGTTGTCGCTGCGCAACGTTAAACATGATTCCCGATCATTTTTTGTGCCTGCTGTTTCAGCCTTTAACCACGTTGTAGGCCGCTTTGCAGCGCCAGGTCCCAGGGCGCTACCGGGCCGAAGCGGGCCTTGAGAAACTCCAGCAACAAACGGCTGCGCGAGTCGGTTTCACGTTCTAAGCGCAGGGCGTAGATGCCGCTGGGCTCGGGAGCGGGCAGGCCGTTTTCGCAGAACAGCGGCAGCAGTTCGCCGCGCAGCAGGTAGTCGCTGATCAGCCAGGTGGGTAAATGAGCAATGCCCAAGCCGGCGAGGGCGCTGAATAGAAGCGCTTCGGCGTTGTTGGCGGTCATGCGCAGGCGCTTGGGGCGGCACAGCTGCAGTTTGCCGTCCTGCTCGAAGCGCCAGGCGTAGGGCGGCGCTAGGCTGTCCCAGTCGAGACCGTCATGCTCCAGCAACTCATCAGGGCTGCGCGGTACGCCGCGACGCGCTAGGTAGTCGGGGCTAGCGCAGACGACCCGGACCATGGGCGATAGCGCGGTGGCGACCAGGCGGGTGTCGGCCAGGGGACCGATGCGCAGCACCAGGTCGACTTCACCCAGGTGCGTGCCATGCAGATCGACAAAGCTGTCGATCAAGCGCAACTGCACATCCAGCCCCGGATAGGCGACCAGAAACTCAGCAATTGCCGGGGCCAGGTGGCGCCTGCCGAACGGTGCCGGCGCGTCGATGCGAATCAACCCTTCCGGGGCGCTGCTCAACGATACGGCTTCAGCGCGGGCCAGATGTAACTCGGCAAGAATGCGCCTGGCCCGTTCTGCAAACGCCAAACCGGCGGAGGTGGCGCGCACGGCATGGGTGCTGCGGCTGAACAGGTTGCTGCCCAGCGAGCGTTCCAGGGCATCGATGCGCCGGGCCACGGCCGAGGGCGTCAGTGGGTGGCGGCGGGCCGCAGCGGAAAAGCTGCCGGTTTCCAGCACATCAAGAAACAGGCTGAGTTGGTCGGTCAGGCTATCGGGGTTCATGGTCAGCCTCTGTTGTGCGTTGAATGCACAGCCATTTTGCGTTGCTGTGCGTTTCGCGGCCAGTGACGAATCACTAGGCTGTGCAGCCTCACTTTGGAGCCTATCAATGATCTTGCTCGACGTTGCCTTGAACCTACTGCTGGGATTGGCCCTCGGCACCTTGGGCGGTCTGTTTGGGATTGGCGGTGGGCTGATCGCCATTCCGGCGCTTGGCGTGCTGTTTGGCCTGGATCAGCAATTGGCCCAAGGCACGGCGCTGGTGATGGTGGTGCCCAATGTGCTGTTGGCGCTGTGGCGTTATCACCAGCGCAACCGCATCGATTGGCGGCATGCGTTGGCCCTGGCGGTGCCCAGCCTACTATTTGCCTTACTGGGCGCAGGCTGGGCGGTCACGGTGGATGCCGAGCGCATGCGCCTGGGGTTCGTAGTTTTCCTGGTGCTGCTGGCGGCCTACAACCTCGCTCGGTTGTACAGCCAGCCGGCCATGCTCTCGGCTGGCCTGCGTTACCCCTGGCCCTGGCTGACGCTGCTGGGCAGTGGCGCCGGCTTGCTCGGTGGGTTGTTTGGTGTGGGCGGCGCGGTGCTGGCGACACCGGTGCTGACTTCGCTGTTCGGTGCCGGTCAGGTGATGGCGCAGGGGCTTTCCCTAGCTCTTGCCGCGCCGAGCACGGCCGTAACGCTGGCGACCTACGCGGCCCATGATCACGTTGATTGGCTGATGGGGGCGCCCCTGGCATTGGGCGGTTTGCTCAGCATCAGTTGGGGCGTGAAGTGTGCCCATGCGCTGCCAGAGCGCGTTCTGCGCGGGCTGTTCGCGGGCTTTCTGCTGCTGTGCGCGGTGTTGCTCGCGCTTAAAGCCTGAAACCTTCGACGATTTGTTCGGCCAGGGTTTCGGTGACCTGGGTTTGCGTGTTGCTGTTGCGCAGCAGCACGATACTGGCGGAGGGCAGGGCGGGCATGCCTTCGGCTTCACCAATCACCTGCAAGTCCGGGGTGATCAGGCTTTGCAGCTGAGCAGTAATCGCCAGGCCGGCGCTGACCGCCGCCATAATCGCCGACAGGCTGGGGCTGGTGTAGGCAATACGGAAGTTGCGCCCCAGCGCGTCCAGGCCATTGCAGGCCCAGGAGCGGCAGAAACACTGTGAGTTGAACATCGCCAGCGGCAGGGTTTCCAGCTCATGCAGATTGGTGTTGCGCGCTTGTGCCCAGACCAGATGTTCCTGGCGCAGCAGTTGGCCGATCTCGGTGCCCGGCTCGCGGGTGACGATGGTCAGGTCGAGGTCCTGGCGCTGCAGCAGTTGGAAGGATGGTTCGCAGTGCAGCTCGACCTGCACCAGCGGGTAGGACTGGGCGAACCGTACCAGAATGCCCTGCATAAAGCGCATCACATAGTCGTCCGGGGTGCCGATGCGCACGGTGCCGACCATATGCGGCTCACGCATGCTGTTCATCACTTCGGCGTGTAACTTGAGAATGCGCCGCGCATAGCTCAAGAGCAGCTGGCCCTCGGCGGTGAGGCTGAACTGGCGCCCGTCGCGTAGAAACAACGGGCGCTGCATCACGTCTTCTTCCAGGCGCTTCATCTGCATGCTGACGGCTGACTGGGTGCGATTGACCATTTCTGCGGCGCGGGTAAAACCGCCGTGATCGGCAATTGCAACAAAGGTGCGCAGCAGTTCGCTGTCGATGCTCGGGTAGCTGGCCATGCATCAATCTCCGAGATGTATAGCATAAGAAACATTCGTTGGATTGATCATAAGTCGAGCGCGAGACTGTCGCCAACCCCACAAGGAGGGTGACGAGATGAACAGTCAAAAAGGTTACGCATTAGCCAGTGCCGGGCACTTACAGGGCCGCCGGCTGTTTGAAAGTTTGCGTGCAGTTGGCCGCCAGCTTCTGCGTTGGTGGCAGCTGGCTGAACAACGGCGGCGCCTGGTCATGCTCGATGACGCGGCGTTGAAAGATATGGGTATAAGCCGCGCGGATGCGATCCAGGAAAGCGAGCGCTCATTCTGGGACGATCCTCTTGTGCGCTGAGTCGCGGACTATGTGCATCTAAACGGTGATGCGCGTGTAAGGCTCAGTCAGGGCCGTGGTTATTCAGGGATTTATAGAGATAAGGAGAGCATGGATGTCTAGCTATCAACTCGCGCAGTTGAATATCGCCGCAATGAAAGCGCCGCTGGAGTCGCCAAGCATGGCCGACTTTGTCGCCAATCTGGAGCGCATCAATGCGCTGGCGGAAGCCTCACCCGGTTATATCTGGCGTTTGCAGGACGAGGCGGGCGATGCCACGATGTTTCGCCCGTTTGGTGATGAGGTGCTGGTGAATCTGTCGGTATGGCGCGATATGCAGGCGCTCAGTGATTACGTCTATAAATCCGCCCATACCGAGATGCTCAAGCGTCGCCAGGAGTGGTTCAGCAAAGTTAGTGCGGCGCATATGGTGCTGTGGTGGGTGCCAGCGGGGCATCGCCCTAGTGTCGAAGAGGCCGCCGAGCGCCTGGCATTACTGCGTGAGCAGGGTGCCAGCGCACAGGCGTTCAGCTTTCGTCAGGCATTTGCGGCGCCGGATGCGCGCGTGGCTGAGCCTGCTGAGTAGCGCTCAGTCATGGTCGGCCGCGGCTCTGGGTGAGCCGCAGGCGAGGTGCGCGGATCACCGTAGCGGCAAGCGTGCGGCGCATCCGCTACAATGCGCGCCGAATTTGTCTTGCCCGAGAGCCCACCCATGTCCGCTTGCCAGACCCCGATCATTGTTGCCCTGGATTTCCCGACCCGTGATGCCGCGCTGGCATTGGCTGATAAGCTCGATCCCAAGTTGTGCCGGGTAAAAGTGGGCAAGGAGCTGTTCACCCGTTGCGGGCCGGAGATCGTCAACGTGCTGGCCGGCAAAGGTTTCGAGGTGTTCCTCGACCTGAAATTCCACGATATTCCCAACACCACTGCCATGGCGGTTAAGGCTGCGGCGGAGATGGGCGTGTGGATGGTCAATGTGCACTGCTCGGGTGGCCTGCGCATGATGGCGGCCTGCCGCGAAACCCTGGACAAGCTCACCGGGGCCAAGCCGCTGCTGATCGGGGTAACCGTGCTGACCAGCATGGAGCGTGAAGACCTGGCGGGCGTTGGTCTGGATCTTGAACCGCAGGCGCAGGTGCTGCGTCTGGCTGGGCTGGCGGCGCAGGCCGGTCTGGACGGCCTGGTGTGTTCGGCTCAGGAGGCGCAGGCACTGAAAGCCGCTTACCCGGCGCTGCAACTGGTGACGCCGGGGATTCGTCCCGCCGGCAGCGCTCAGGATGACCAGCGCCGTATCCTTACGCCGCGCCAAGCGTTAGATGTAGGGTCGGATTACTTGGTAATCGGCCGGCCGATTAGCCAGGCTGCTAATCCCGCCCAGGCCTTGGCGAGCATAGCCGCCGAACTGGGCGCCTGAATTTCCTTCTTTTTGATCAGGTGATTACCATGCATCCCGCCGCCGAAGATTCGCCTCTGGGCAAATCCAGCGAGTACATCGCTACTTACACTCCGTCACTGCTGTTCCCCATCCCGCGTGCGGCGAAATGGGCCGAGCTGGGCCTGAGCGCCGACACGCTGCCGTATCAGGGCTTGGATTTCTGGAACTGCTTCGAGTTGTCCTGGTTGTTGCCGTCCGGCAAGCCGGTGGTGGCCATGGGTGAGTTCGCCATTCCCGCCGACTCGCCCAATATCATCGAGTCGAAATCCTTCAAGCTGTACCTCAACTCGCTGAACCAATCGGTGTTCAATACGGCGGATGAACTGGTTGCAGTGCTGGTGCAGGACCTCTCGGTGGCGGCTGGTAAGCCGGTCGGTGTGCGCGTGCGCAGCTTGGCCGAGGTAACGGCTGAGGGCGTTGCAATAGCCCCGGGTACCTGTATCGATGAGCTGGATGTGGCTATCAGCAACTATGCGCAGCCGCAGCCCGAACTGCTGCGCTGTGATGCCGCGCGGGTGGTGGAGGAGAGCCTGCACAGCCATCTACTCAAGTCCAATTGTCCGGTTACCGGCCAGCCGGACTGGGGCACGCTGGTGGTGCAATACCGTGGTTTGGCGCTGGATCACGCCAGTCTGTTGGCCTACTTGGTGAGCTTTCGTCAGCATGCGGATTTTCATGAGCAGTGCGTGGAGCGGATATTCCTCGACCTGCAGCGCCTGCTCAAGCCTGAGCACCTGACGGTGTATGCGCGTTATGTTCGCCGTGGTGGATTGGACATTAATCCTTATCGCAGCACCGCTGCTATCCATCCGGATAATCAGCGATTGGTGCGCCAGTAATGCAAAACCCCAGCTGATGCTGGGGTTTTTGTTAGGGCCTGGCTTGGATCAGCTGCGCGTCGGCGCGGTTGCGATAAACCTGCCTTGTCTTGCACGGGTACGCGAGATCTCAAAGGCTCTGTGCAGGTGGTTTAAATGCCCATGTTGGCCAGGCTCTGCACGATATTGCGCAGTGTGCCAGCAATGGTCGGATGGCTGGCTTCGAAGCGCTCTACCGCTAAATTAACCCCGTCGACCAGGGTGGCGTCGGGCGCAGCAGCGGCCTGGCGGGCTAGCTGCAGCTCGATTTCCTGAGTCAGTACAAACAGTTCGGCGCGTTCTTCTTCAGTCAGCGGTGGTTGCTCGGCCAGTTGGTCGCGCAGGTCTTGCAGTTGTTGCTGCAGACGGCTTGCAGGCATGGAATTCTCCCTTGGTTAATCGATAAATTGACTGACCCTGCGCCAAGGCGAAGGGGCTACATGGGTTTAGGGTAATCCAAGCTCGTCAGCTTTGCTTGCTTTGGGTCAAATGCAGGAGCTGGCTGATAAGCAGTCTGCTGCTGGCTTAGGGTTTTTCACCTTTGTGGCGACGCAGGCTGAGGTCATCTAGGCAGGTGGGGAGGTCACTGAGTTGATCAATTACCGAGTGCACCCCAAGTCGATAAAGGCTCAGTGTGGCTTGGCTGCGTAATTGATCGCGCGCACTCATGCTAAGGCTCTGCCAGTCCGCAAGTGCCAGGCCGCACAGCGGTCCGCTGATGGCCAGGCCGATGGTCCAGATGCCCGCATTCAGCGCTGCCTGAAGCAGGCGCGGCTCGCCACTGATTAACACGCAGCCTTCAAGCTGATTAACCTGTAGCGCCATCAGGCTAAGCCAAATGGCGTCGGGCGCCGGCCACGGGCGACAGGTGTAGTCAGCGGTGCCATGCAGCCAGCCCGGCAGCAGATTGGCTAGACGCGCGCTTGCATCGTCTGGCAGCTCATCCAGCCAGGTGCACGGCACTGTTTGCTGGTGCAATTGCTCCAGCACAGATAACGCGCCAGGGGTGGCCTCAGCATGCTCACGTGCGCTCTCGCAAAGGGCTTGCCGATAGGCCAGCAATTCTTCGGGCCGAGCTTCACGACCGAGCAGCTGGTTTAGGTTGTGGTGACTCTCTGCCGTTGGATGCAGACGCTGCAGCGCCAATGGACGAGTGCGTGCGCCAAAATCAACCAGGCACCCGGAGAGGCTAAACAAGATGGCATTGAAGGAGGATTTAGTGACGGGCGTTTGCATGGGCCTTCCTTGGGACATATCCGTCAGGTTATCCGGCGCAGGTTGCAGGAAGATGAACGCGATACTCACAGGAGGCTTGGCTATCCACCGCTTAAGGCTGAGGCAGTGGGCGGCAAGGTTTTTCAGGTGCTTGTTCGTTCGCTATGCTGCCTATTCAGCCAGTTGCCGACTTATACTGCGCTGCCTGATTTAGCTGCCTGCAGCAGCCTGAGCATTTTCAAGGAGTAACTGTGATGCGTGTAAGCGGTGCGAGCTGGACTAAACGTATAAGCCTGTTGGTTGCCTGTACTGGCGTGCTACTGCTGCCTGCACTGGCGCAGGCCAGCGAGGATGACCCTTGGCAGGGCTACAACCGGTTTATGTTCCGAATCAACGACAACATTGATCGGTATACCCTCAAGCCGTTGGCCAAAGGCTATCAAGCCGTTACGCCGCAGTTTCTTGAAGATGGCGTGCACAATGTTTTTAGCAATATTGGCGATGTCGGCAACCTGGCCAACAACCTGCTGCAAGGCAAAATGCATGATGCCGGGGTCGATACTGGGCGCTTGATTTTCAACACCACGTTCGGCCTGCTGGGCTTCTTCGATGTGGGCACTCCTATGGGTCTGAAGCGCAACGATGAAGACTTTGGGCAGACCCTTGGCGTTTGGGGCTTGGGCAGCGGCCCTTACGTTGTATTGCCACTGATGGGGCCGAGCACTGTGCGCGATGCCTTCGGCAAGGTGCCGGATGGTGCGCTGGCTGCGAATGGCTACATCAACCATGTGCCGACACGTAATGTGGTGCTGGGCGTCGACCTGATCGATACCCGTGCGCAACTGCTGTCGGTGGAGCGTTTGGTTAGCGGCGATAAGTACATATTTGTGCGCAACGCCTACCTGCAGAGTCGCGAGTTCAAGATGCGCGATGGGCAGGTCGAAGACGATTTTTAAGCCAGTTGTCTGAGCAACAAGCAAGGCCAGTCATTGACTGGCCTTTTTTATAGCCGTTGCCCGGCCTGTAAGGAGTTCACAGGCCGTACCCTTTAAGCGAAGAGCCTTGTTGAGTGTTGCGTTTTAAGGGGTATCTGATCCGCTTTCAGCGCTAGCCTAAACGAACAATCCCCGGCAGCGCAGGGCTGGCCGGGGATTGCAGATGTTGCGGTTGGGCGTGGCGCTGCAGTTCTACAGCTGTACCAGGCTGCGCCTTGGGTCAGATCAGCTCGGCCCACATGTCGTATTCATCTGCATCAACGATACGCACACGAACTTTGTCGCCAGGGTTGATGGCGGTGCTGTTGATAAACACGCTGCCATCAATTTCTGGGGCGTCGGCGTAGCAACGGGCGACTGCGCCCTGGTCGTCGACTTCATCGATCAGCACGTCCATTTCTTTGCCAATCTTCAGTTGCAGGCGTGCAGTGCTGATGGCTTGTTGATGGGCCATAAAGCGGTCCCAGCGATCCTGCTTGATCTCATCCGGCACTGGGTTTTCCAGCAGGTTGGCCGGGGCGCCTTCTACTGGCGAGTATTGGAAGCAGCCAACGCGGTCGAGCTGGGCTTCGGTCAGCCAGTCGAGCAGGTACTGGAAGTCTTCTTCGGTTTCGCCAGGGAAACCAACGATAAAGGTCGAGCGAATGGTCAGTTCCGGACAGATTTCGCGCCAGTTCTTGATCCGCGCCAAGGTCTTGTCTTCGAAGGCCGGGCGCTTCATGGCCTTGAGCACTTTCGGGCTGGCATGCTGGAAGGGGATGTCCAGGTACGGCAGGATTTTACCAGCTGCCATCAGCGGGATCAGCTCGTCGACGTGCGGGTAGGGGTAAACATAGTGCAGGCGTACCCAGACCCCCATGCTTGAAAGCGCTTCGCAGAGTTCGGTCATGCGGGTTTTCACCGGTTGGCCGTTCCAGAAATCGGTTTTGTACTTCATGTCTACGCCGTAGGCGCTGGTGTCCTGGGAGATCACCAGCAGCTCTTTGACGCCTGCTTTGACCAGGCGCTCGGCTTCACTCAACACTTCACCGACCGGGCGGCTGACCAGCTTACCGCGCATGGACGGGATAATGCAGAAGCTGCAGCTGTGGTTGCAGCCTTCGGAAATCTTTAAGTAGGCATAGTGGCGCGGGGTAAGTTTGATGCCTTGCGGCGGCACCAGATCAATCAGCGGATTGTGTTCGGTGTTTGGTGGCACAACTTCATGGACGGCATTAAGCACCTGCTCATACTGCTGTGGGCCGGTTACCGAGAGCACGCTGGGGTGAACGTCGCGAATGGCGCCTTCTTCCACGCCCATGCAGCCGGTCACGATGACTTTGCCGTTTTCCTTAATCGCCTCACCGATCACTTCGAGCGATTCAGCTTTGGCGCTGTCAATAAAACCGCAGGTATTAACCACCACAACGTCGGCGTCCTGGTAGGTCGACACCACTTCATACCCTTCCATGCGCAACTGGGTCAGGATGCGTTCGGAGTCGACCAAAGCTTTCGGGCAACCGAGGCTTACAAATCCGACTTTCGGCGTGGCGGGGGTAGACATGGTGGCAACCTCAGGCGTGTACGTATGGATGCTGGGCGCTTGGCGCGCCTCTGATCAAAAAGTGCGCAATTCTAGCGGCGCGCTCCGGCCTTTTCCAGCGTTACCGTCGTCTATTGTGCTGCGGGCGCCGGCTGCCGTTCGCCCCTTTGGGCTTGCAGCAGGGGAGGACTGAGCGCTGGCCCGTTTTTTTCAATGGGATAATGGCAGCCACAAAAAAGGCCACTCGATTGAGTGGCCTTTTTTGAGTATCTGGTTGCGGGAGCCGGATTTGAACCGACGACCTTCGGGTTATGAGCCCGACGAGCTACCAGACTGCTCCATCCCGCGCCGGTAATTCTATAGCGATAGGATCTTTTGTCAATCGATTATTGCTGATTAATCAATAACTTAAATCGCTGGGGTGCAGAAGCAAAAAAGGCCACTCGATTGAGTGGCCTTTTTTGAGTATCTGGTTGCGGGAGCCGGATTTGAACCGACGACCTTCGGGTTATGAGCCCGACGAGCTACCAGACTGCTCCATCCCGCGCCGGCAATTCTATAGCGATAGGATCTTTTGTCAATCGATTATTGTTGATTAATCAATAACTTAAATCGCTGGGATGCAGAAACCAAAAAGGCCACTCGATTGAGTGGCCTTTTTTGAGTATCTGGTTGCGGGAGCCGGATTTGAACCGACGACCTTCGGGTTATGAGCCCGACGAGCTACCAGACTGCTCCATCCCGCGCCGGCAATTCTATAGCGATAGGATCTTTTGTCAATCGATTATTGCTGATTAATCAATAACTTAAATCGCTGGAATGTAGAAACAAAAAAAGGCCACTCGATTGAGTGGCCTTTTTTGAGTATCTGGTTGCGGGAGCCGGATTTGAACCGACGACCTTCGGGTTATGAGCCCGACGAGCTACCAGACTGCTCCATCCCGCGGAGCACATATTAGCGTTTAAATATGATCTGTCAACCTAAAGGAGGAAAGGCTCTTTTTATTCAGGTGTTGACCATATTCGTCATCACCTGAGCCGATAAACCTGTGGGCGTGTGCTGGGCAGGGGCGGTACAAATATTTTCGCCATAGCCTGTAACGAGGCTGTTGGGCTAGAGTCCGTGCCCATTGAATAGGAGCAAATTATGCGTAGTGAATGTAAAGCCTGTGGGGCCAGCGTTACAGGCGACGGCAAGACCTGCCCAGGCTGTGGTGCTGCGCTGGCGGCGAAGACCAAGTTATTGCCGCTGGCGGCTTTTATGCTGATTGTTATCTTGATTATTCAGTCCTATATCAGCAAACCGGACGATGCCGAGGCTGAGATCAAGCCGGTCGCCCCTGTGAGCTCGGCTGCGCAGTAGCGACAGGGCGATGGCGATGAACAGCCGCAAGATCATCCACGTGGACTGTGACTGCTTTTATGCTGCTATCGAGATGCGTGACGACCCACGCCTGGCCAGCAAACCTTTGGCAGTAGGCGGCTCGGCAGATCGGCGTGGGGTGATTGCCACTTGCAACTACGAGGCGCGCAGTTATGGTGTGCGATCGGCGATGGCCTCAGGGCAGGCGCTGAAGTTGTGCCCCGACCTCGCGATCGTTAAACCGCGCATGGAGGTTTACAAAGCGGTTTCGCGGGAGATTCAGGCGATCTTTCGGGATTACACCGAGCTGATCGAGCCCCTGTCGCTGGATGAAGCCTACCTGGATGTAACTGACAGCCCGCATTTTGCTGGTAGCGCTACGCGCATCGCCCAAGATATTCGCCGGCGGGTGTCGCAGGCATTACACATCACCGTTTCCGCTGGTGTGGCGCCGAACAAGTTTCTGGCCAAGATCGCCAGTGACTGGAAGAAGCCTAACGGCTTGTTTGTCATCACTCCGGATCAGATTGATGACTTTGTGGCCGCGCTGCCGGTGAACAAACTGCATGGTGTAGGCAAGGTCACAGCCGACAAGCTTGGGCGTTTGGGCATTCGTACCTGCAGCGACCTGCGCGAATGGAACAAGCTGGCGTTGGTCAAGGAGTTCGGCAGTTTCGGTGAGCGCTTGTGGGGGCTGGCGCGTGGCATTGATGAGCGTGCGGTGCATAACGACAGCCGGCGACAGTCGGTCAGTGTGGAGAATACCTTCGATAAGGATTTGCCGGATCTGGCTGCTTGTCTGGAGCAGTTACCTGAATTGCTCGAGCAGCTGCATGTGCGCATGGCGCGACTCGATCCGAGTTATCGAGCGGACAAGCCCTTTGTCAAAATCAAGTTTCATGATTTTAGCCAGACCACGCTGGAGCAGGGCGGTGCGCGGCTTGATCTGGAAGGCTATACACGACTGATGAGCGCAGCCTTCGTCCGTGGTAACAAGGCTGTGCGTTTGCTGGGCGTTGGCGTGCGCTTGCATGACCTGCGCGGCAAGCATGAACAGCTGGAGTTATTCGCGCCCTGATGGCGGGCGTTGGGTTGAGGTTCTAGCGTGTTGTGAAATAAAAAAGCCGAGCTGTTTGCTCGGCTTTTTTAGTCTGGCCGTGTCAGTTCAATCGGCCTTCAACCGCTTTACTGCCAACAGTGCCCTGTTTGAGCATGATCTGGTATTCCTTGCCGTCGGTCTCAACTTGATGCAAGCGGACCAGCAGGAAATCCCAATCCTTGGCGAACCAAAGGATGGTCTTGCGGCTGCTTTGGGTGGGGTCGCGCACGCGTTCAACTTTTATCGCGTCAATTAAACCGGCTTTGGTGCGTACGGTTTCTTCGCCGAGGACGCGGAAGTCATAGGTTTCCACTTCATCGCCATCGACTACCTGGTAGCTCATGCTTTTCTTGCCGGCCGCTACGTCGTATTGCAGTGCGAGCTGGTAAGTCGATTTGTCGAGCAGGCCGCGGTTAAGCGGTAGGCGCACCGGGGTGTCGCGGTCACTGCCGATCACCTGTTTGGCGTCCCAGTCGAAGTCATGCTCGATCTTCTTGCCTTTGCCCAGGCCGTTGCGTTCGTACAGATAGGTCTGCGGCAGGAACACATCGTTATCCACGCGCAGGATACTTTCCTCAGTCAGGCTGGCAACCAGCATGGAGGCTTCGAAGTTGAGCTGCCACAGGCCGTTATCCAAGGCTTGCAGGCTGCGTTCGGCGCTGCCGCTGACTGGCAATTGCTTCCAGTCGGCGGTGTAGCTGGCAGAGAAGGGTTTCAGCTCGATGGCCAGTGCCGGCAGGCTAAACAATGCAAGTGCGAACAGTAAGGTGCGACCCATGGTGTCTCCTAAGTTCGAATAAGGTGTCCGGTGCCCGGTAGCAGTTGTTCGTCCAACATGGCCCCTTGCGGCGTGATCTGCAAACGACCTTCGGCAAACCAGCGTACGGCCAGCGGGTAAATCACATGTTCTTGCTCGTGTACGCGCTGCGCCAGGCTGGTCGCCGAGTCATTCGACTGTACCGGTACCACAGCCTGTACGACCAGTGGTCCGCCATCGAGTTCCTCGCTGACGAAGTGCACGCTGCAGCCATGCTCGCTGTCACCGGCGTCTAGCGCCCGCTGGTGGGTGTGCAAACCTTTGTATTTGGGCAGCAAGGATGGGTGGATATTCAGCAGGCGTCCGGCGTAGTGACGAACGAAGCCAGGCGTCAGGATGCGCATAAAGCCGGCGAGCACCACCAGCTGCGGGTTAAACGCATCAATCGCCTCAACCAACGCCGCATCAAAGGCTTCGCGGCCGTCGAATTGCTTGTGGTCGAGCACGGCAGTAGCGATGCCAGCCTGTTTTGCGCGCTCCAAGCCGAAGGCATTTGCGCGGTTAGAGATCACCGCGCTGATGCGTGCCGGGTTGCCATCGTGGGCGATGCTGTCGATTAGCGCCTGCAAGTTACTGCCGGAGCCGGAAATCAGCACCACCACATTGCAGTCTGTTGACATCGGTGCCGACATTAGTGCTGTTTCAGGTTGTTCAGTACGACCTGGGCAGCACCTTCGGCCGCTTCACCGATCTGGCCGATCACCCAGGGTTGCTCGCCAGCGGCGGCCAGGGTTTGCAGGGTCAGCTCGACGTGATCCTGCGCTACGCAGATAACCATGCCGACGCCGCAGTTCAACACGCGGTGCATCTCGTGCTCATCGACGTTGCCTTTTTCCTGCAGCCAGTCAAATACCGCTGGGCGCGTCCAGCTGGCTACGTCGACCACGGCCTGAGCGCCTTTTGGCAGTACGCGCGGGATATTGTCGAGCAGGCCACCGCCGGTGATGTGGGCCATGGCTTTAACTGCGCCAGTGTCCTTGATCAGCTTGAGCAGCGGTTTGACGTAAATACGCGTCGGTGCCATCAGCAGGTCGGTCAGCGGTTTGCCGTCGACCTGGGTGGTTTCGATTTCAGTGCCGGAGACTTCGATGATCTTGCGGATCAGCGAGTAGCCGTTGGAGTGCGGGCCGGAAGACGGCAGGGCGATCAGCGCGTCACCGGCGGCGACTTTCGAACCGTCGATGATTTCAGCTTTTTCCACCACACCGACGCAGAAGCCGGCCAGGTCGTAGTCTTCGCCTTCGTACATGCCTGGCATTTCAGCGGTTTCACCGCCAACCAGGGAGCAGCCCGCCAGTTCGCAGCCTGCGCCAATGCCGGTGACCACGGTGGCGGCAACGTCCACATTAAGCTTGCCGGTGGCGTAGTAATCGAGGAAGAACAGCGGCTCAGCGCCACACACCACCAGGTCGTTAACGCACATGGCGACCAGATCCTGGCCGATGCTGTCGTGCTTGTTCAGGTTCAGCGCCAGGCGCAGTTTGGTGCCCACGCCGTCGGTGCCGGAAACCAGTACCGGTTGCTTGTAGCCCGCCGGGATCTCGCACAGAGCGCCGAAGCCGCCCAGCCCACCCATGACTTCCGGACGCGCGGTGCGCTTGGCCACGCTTTTGATGCGTTCAACCAGGGCTTCGCCTGCGTCGATGTCTACACCTGCGTCCTTGTAGCTGATGGAGGGTTGCTTGCTCATAGATCCAGGCCTTTAGGGGGAAATTCGGATGGGCATCGCCGCATGCAGCGGCGGTCTGCGAAGGCGCGCGATTTTATCAGGCTTACCCGGCAGCGGCCACCCGCGAAGGTTGCGGCTGTTGGAGCGGCTGTTTAAGGTGGCCACGCGTTCACAATCTCGCCGCTACAGGTAATGGACGGCTGAAATGGCTTTGGTATGCCCCTTACCAGCCCCTAAACTCATGCCCCTGAGCAATGGCCGGCCGTCTTGTGTGATGTAGGCTGAGCGCTGTTGTTGCTACGTTTGCCCTGTGCTCCACTTACCACCCGTCGAGAGTTCTCCATGCGCGTGATTGTTCGCCTGATTGTTGTCTGTTTTTCACTGTATGGCCTGCCAGCCCTGGCCGCGCCCGTGAATGATCTGTACCAAGTTCGCGAAACGGTTAGCGGTCAGCTGCCACAAGAGCGTGCAGCTGCCTTGAGCCGTGCAATGGATACCCTGGTGCTGCGTTTAACGGGTAAGGCTGATGCGCCGCAAAGCCCAGCATTGGCGGCGCTGCGCAAGGACCCACAAAAAATTGTCAGCCAATATGGCTACGAGGGTGATCAGTTGCTGGTCGACTTTGACCCGCTGACCACCGACCGCAGTCTGCGGCAGGCGGGGTTGGCGCTGTGGGGGGCGAATCGCCCAAGCATTCTGCTGTGGTGGTTGAGTGATGCCAGCGATGGCAGCCGCCTGATTGGTGATGGGCAAGCCGCTGCTGCATCGCTCAACCAGGCCGCACAACACCGTGGTCTGCCGCTGCGTCTACCCCTGGCTGATTTATCCGAACAGCTGCTGGCCGTGCCCGAAAACCTCACGGCCAATCAACCCGTTGCCTTGCGTGAGGCTTCCGAGCGTTACGCGGCTGATGCGCTGTTGGCCGTTGTGGCGCGCGAAGCAAATGGCCAATGGCAGGCCGAGTGGCGCTTGTGGCTGGGGGATGAGCGTGAGCAGGGCACTGTGCAGGGCGCGGATGAAGCAGCGCTAGCCGACGCCATTCTATTAGCGGTCAATCAGCGGCTGGCCCCGCGCTTTATTGTTGCGGCTGGGGCGGCCAGTGGTCTTAGCGTAGAAGTGCAGGGCGTTGACCTCGCACGTTACGCCGAATTGCAGCGCATTCTCGAACCCTTTGCCGCGCAGCTGCGCAAGGTGCAGGGCGATACGCTGACCTTTGCGGTCAATGCCAATGCCGAGCAGCTGCGGGCGCAACTTAGCCTGGCACGGTTACAGGAAGTGCCAGCAGAGGCGTCGGTGGTTGATGTCAATCAGGCGGTTACGCCGTCCGTCAGCGGCACTGCGCCTGTTGCGCCAGCAGCGCCCAGCCCCACTGTGTTGAGGTTCCGTTGGTAAGCGGCGGTTATTATAAATGTTCCCCTGACGTAAAAGCTGCAGCTACAGTGCGGCGGCTTATTTTTGCCGTGAGCGCCACGCGCTTGGATATTTTCTGGATAAAGCGCGGGCATATGGAGTGCAAGGCATGATTGATTCACACCGTTGGATATGGATAACCGCCGCATTGCTGCTGGCAGGTTTGCTGTACCTGCTGACGCCCATTCTTTCGCCGTTCTTAATTGGCGTGCTGTTGGCGTATATGGGCGACCCGCTGGTAGACCGGCTGGAGCGCTGGAAGCTCTCGCGAACGTGGGGCGTGGTGGTGGTTTTTGCCTTGATTAGCTTGGCCATGGCCATCCTGTTACTCGTGCTGCTGCCCATGCTCGGCAAGCAGCTGGTGCGCTTGTATGAACTGGTTCCGCAAATGCTTGATTGGCTGCAGCATCAGGCGTTGCCGTGGGTTCAGCTCAAATTCGGATTAAACGAAGGCTTCTGGCGCTTTGATCAGTTAAAGGAAGCCCTGTCCGGACAGCTGGGTAAAACCACCGATATTGTCGGCATGTTGCTGTCCACGGCAACGTCTTCTGGTCTGGCGCTACTGGCCTGGTTGGCCAACCTGCTGCTGATACCGGTGGTGAGCTTTTACCTGATGCGCGACTGGGACTTGATGGTCGGCAAACTGCGCAACCTGTTGCCACGCGGCCGTGAAGGCTTGGTTGTGCAATTGTTCGGCGAGTGCCATGAGGTGCTCGGTGCCTTCCTGCGCGGGCAGTTGTTGGTGATGCTGGCGCTGGGCGTGATGTATGCCACCGGCCTGATGATGATTGGCCTGGAGCTGGGGTTGCTGATCGGCGTGTTGGCTGGTCTAGCCAGCATCGTGCCTTACCTCGGCGTCGTGGTAGGCATAGGCGCCGCATTAACAGCTGGCCTGTTCCAGTTTGGCGTGGATTTTTATCCATTATTGGGCATTGCGGCGGTATTTGTTGTTGGGCAAATGCTCGAAGGCATGCTGCTGACACCGCTGCTGGTGGGCGATCGTATCGGCCTGCACCCGGTTGCAGTGATCTTTGCGATCATGGCTGGCGGCCAACTATTTGGCTTCACCGGCATCCTCCTGGCCCTGCCAGTGGCTGCGGTGATTATGGTTTTAGTGCGTCATCTGCATGATTTCTATAAACTTTCCGATCTTTACGGTGAGCCAGCCCACGGTTCCGACGAGCCGCCCAAATCAGCATGACCCCCATACAACTGCCTTTAGGTGTGCGTCTGCGTGATGACGCCACTTTCGCCAATTACTACCCCGGAGCCAATGCTGCGGCGCTGGGCTATGTCGAGCGTTTGTGCGAAGCCGATGCCGGCTGGACGGAAAGTCTGATCTATCTGTGGGGGGCTGCGGGGGTGGGGTGCAGTCACCTGCTGCAGGCGGCATGTCTAAGGTTTGAGCAGCGCGGTGAGCCAGCGGTTTACCTGCCGTTGGCCGAATTGGTCACGTACGGCCCGGGCCTGCTGGATAACTTGGAACGATGCGAGCTGGTGTGCCTGGATGACCTCGAGGCGGTAGCCGGTGACGCTGAGTGGGAAGAGGCGCTTTTTCACCTGTTTAATCGCCTGCGTGACAGTGGCCGGCGTTTATTGCTCGGCGCCCGAAGCTCGCCGCGTGAGTTACCGGTCAAGCTGGCTGACCTGCAGTCGCGCCTGACCCTGGCGTTGGTGTTCCAGCTGCGCTCGCTGTCTGATGAAGACAAGTTGCGCGCTCTACAGCTGCGCGCCTCACGTCGCGGTCTGCATCTGAGCGATGAGGTTGGTCGCTTTATCCTGACCCGTGGTGAACGCAGCATGAATGCGTTGTTCGATTTGCTTGAACGTCTCGACCAGGCCTCGCTGCAGGCTCAGCGTAAGCTGACTATTCCCTTCCTTAAGGAAACGCTCGGTTGGTAAAGCCTGATTGAGCGGGTGTTTGCGCTCAATCAGAGCTTTTCAGGCTTAGTTTTCACCTGCCAATTTACGCTCGAACTGGAAGCGCCAGCGGGTGTACATCAGTGCCGCGCAGAACAGGCTCACGCTCAGCGCCGTCAGCAGCCAACCGTAGAGTGCCTTGCTCGGGTCGAAGGCCGCGAGTACGCCCTGGATAAAGTACAGGTTAACCACAAAACAGGCCCAGGCGTGGGCGCGGGCGTGGCCGAGAATGATCCCCGGAGCCAATAGCAGCAACGGCACGAGTTGAACGCCGAGGATCACCCAAAGCAGGTTGCCGGGCACGTTGGCGAACTTCAGGTTCCACACCACCAGCAAAATAGCCAGGCCCAAAAAACTCACCAGGCTGGCTACGCGGCTGATGTTCAGGCGCGGCTGGAGCCATTCCAGACTCGGTAACGGTTTGGCGGTTTTAGCCACGGGTACTCTCCAGTTTTACCGCGATGTGCGCCAAGCGCTGGCCAAGTGCACGGCACAGTGCGGTTTCATGTTCGTCGAGGGCGCGCTTGCCGTCAGCGCCGGCATGGTGACTGGCGCCATACGGTGTGCCGCCGCCGTGGGTTTCCAGCAGGGCGGCTTCACTGTAGGGCAGGCCGGTGATCAGCATGCCATGGTGCAGCAACGGCAGCAGCATCGACAGCAAGGTGCTTTCCTGACCGCCATGCAAGCTGGCGGTTGAGGTGAACACGCCGGCAGGTTTGCCGACCAGGGCTCCGGTGAGCCACAGGCCGCTGGTGCCATCAAGGAAGTATTTGAGCGGCGCAGCCATATTGCCGAAACGGGTCGGGCTGCCGAGAGCCAGGCCGGCGCAGTTCTTCAGGTCATCCAGGCTGGCGTAGAGTGCGCCCTCTGCTGGAATGTCCGCTGCAACCGCCTCGCATTCGGCCGATACTGCTGGCACGGTGCGCAGGCGGGCTTCTAAACCGCCCAATTCCACGCCGCGCGCAATCTGCCGGGCCATTTCAGCGGTTGCGCCATGGCGGCTGTAATACAACACCAGGATGTAAGGTGCGCTCACGGCAGAATCTCCAGGATATTTTCCGGTGGTCGGCCGATAGCCGCTTTGTCGCCGACGACCAGAATGGGTCGTTCAATCAGTTTGGGGTGGCTGACCATGGCAGCAATCAGCTGTGCGTCAGTCAGTTGTGGGTTGTCGAGGCCCAGGCTGGTGTATTCATCTTCGCCACTGCGCAACAGCTGCCGAGGGCTGATGCCGAGTTTATCCAGCAACGCTTGCAGTTGTGCGGTGCTCGGAGGTGTTTCCAGGTAACGCACCACAACCGGGCTCAGCCCGCGCTCTTCAAGCAGTTGTAATGCGTTGCGTGATTTTGAGCAGCGCGGGTTATGGTAGAGCGTCATATCGGCCATGTTCAGGTCGCCTGTTACCGTTGATGGCGGCTATTCTACCCGCTTACGGTAGTTGCGCCTGTAGCAGGTTGCCGCGGTTCAAATGGCTAAGGAGAGGGCATGCTGCAGCGTGTTAAAAACCTGTTGGAATTCTGGCGTTTTTTATTGCAGCGCTTCATTGCCGACCAAGGCACCAGTAATGCCGCAGCGTTGACGTACACCACCCTGTTTGCGGTGGTGCCGATGATGACGGTGACGTTTTCCATGCTCTCGGCCGTTCCGGCGTTCCAGGACACGGGCGAGCAAATCCAACACTTTATCTTCCATAATTTTGTGCCCTCAGCCGGTGAAACCTTGCAGCAATACCTGCGTGATTTCACCACGCAGGCGCGCCAGCTGACGTGGATTGGTGTGGCAGTGTTGGCCGCCACGGCGTTCTGGATGTTGGTGACCATTGAGAAAACCTTCAATAGCATCTGGCGTGTACGCCAGCCGCGCCGTGGCGTATCGAGCTTTCTACTGTATTGGGCGATTCTCAGCCTGGGGCCGTTGTTGCTGGGTGGCGGTTTTGCGATCAGTACCTACTTCACCTCGCTGTCGCTGATTTCCGGGCCGGATGCCTTGCTCGGCGTGCAGGCGTTGCTGAAATTTATGCCGCTGCTGTTTAGCGTGGCAGCGTTCACCTTGTTGTACGCCACGGTGCCGAATGCACAGGTGCCGATTCGCCATGCGTTGCTGGGTGGGTTGTTTGCGGCGGTTCTGTTTGAAGTGGCCAAGATGCTGTTTGGCCTGTATGTGCGGTTGTTCCCCGGCTACCAACTGATCTACGGCGCGTTTGCCACGGTGCCGCTGTTTCTTTTGTGGATTTATTTGTCCTGGCTGATCGTCCTGTTCGGTGCCGAGTTGGTCTGTAACCTGGGCTTTTCCCAGCAATGGCGCCGGCGTGCAGTGCCGCGGTTGTTGATGGCGCTGGGTGTTTTGCGGGTGTTCTACGAGCGTCAGCAGTCGGGTTTGAAGGTGCGCTTGCTGGATGTGCAGCGTCAGGGTTGGTCGCTGGCTGAGCATGAGTGGGAAGAAATTTTGGTCTTTCTTGAGCAGCAGAAGTTGATTGCCCCGACCGGTTCCGGTACCTGGGTACTGAGCCGCGATCTTGGTCATTATTCGCTGCAGCAATTGCTGAGCAGTAGCCCTTGGCCGCTTCCGCGAGCCGAGAATCTGCCTGAGCAGCTTGATGAAGCCTGGTACCCAGCGCTGCGCAGCGGGTTGGTCAAACTGCAGGAAGAACAGGCTGTGTTATTCGGTGAGGACTTGGCGACGTGGTTGCAAGCCGAGGCTGAGCCAGCAACGTGACGTAAAACATCAACTTACGGCCTTGTACTGGCAGCGCATGCGTTTACTGGCGTAGATGGGGCGATAAACGCGGTCGCAAAGAGGCGGGCACGTGTACGGCTGTCGGTATTGCGCTTAGCAGTGGGCATTGGCGGCATGCGAGCGCGTTATGACAGCCAGCAGCAACGGACTATAAGCCCGGCTCACCTGATGAAGCTGCGCACGTCAGACGATGGTCGGCGTGACCTCTCTCGCAGGTTTAGTGCATGCGCAGCAATGCTTAGGCCAGTTGCATTGGGTAGCGCGTGACGGATGCGGTGATGAGATTGGCTGCCGGCAGCGGCAGAATCGCCTGGTTGTGCGCGCTGGCCAGTTGAAGCCAGACATTTTCCCCCTCAACAAACTGACCATTAGGCAGCCATAGGCCATGGTGCCAGCCGTTACCCGGCGCCGGGGTGCTTTGTAATACGCCTGGGTGAGTTTGTGCGCTGGGCGCTCGACGTAGCCAAACGGGTCGAGGCAGGCCTTTTAAATAGCGCAAACCAAGGTGCAGGCCTTCGCTATTCAAATGACGCCAGCGCACCAGGGCTAGGGTGGGTGTATCACTGCCCGTGAGCAGCAGTACCAGCTGACCAATAGTCAACTGCGCTGCTTGCTCGGCCGTGGACAATAAACGCGCACCGCCCGCGCTTGAGTCCAGCATCTGGGCCGTGGTGCGCCGTGGGCGCTGTTCCAGCAGGTGCGCATGGATGCCACTCAGCCCTATAACCAGTTCGCATTCAATGCTTTGATCCGCGCGGATATGGCGCCGTTGCTGGCGACCCAGCCAGTGCGGCTGCACCCGCTCCAGAATCAGGCGCTCAGCGGTGCTTTGCAGGGGCGCCGGGTCATGCAGCGCAACCAGCAAGGCGCCCAACTCAAAACGGCGTAAGTAAGCAGCGCCACCTTCGGGCACCTGGTTAACGCTCAGGCACGGCTGGGCTTCAGTCAGGTCGACGGTTGGGCCTTCAATTTCATCGTCCTCATCCCAGGGTAGCAAGCGCGCCAGCCCAGCCAGCGGCGAGAGGGCTCCAAACAGCAGCGCACATTCACCGTCAGCAAGGTGGAAGGGATTACTCAGCGCCAGGAGCAGCATTTGTTGGTAGAGGCCACGCAGTGTACTGGCGGGTTGCGGGGTAAAGGCTGCCGCCACCGGTTCATCCAGGCAGTCCTGATGCTCGCCCATCCAATACAGCAGGTGACTGTCTCGCCACAGGCTGGGCGGTGGTTCCTGGTACAACTGATAGTGGCGCAGCATGCTTTGCGCGAGAAAATGCTGGGCCATATACAGGCACCACGCCAGATGCGGACGTGACGGCTGGCGGCCTTGAAGGATTTGCAGCAGCAAACGTTTAAAGCCAATGGCCAGTTCATTGCACAGGTGCACGAACAATGCCGTAGGAGGATTTTCGCCTTGATAAGCCTTGCTGTAGTGACGGTACTGGTCGCTGAAGCTTTGCAGGGCGCGCTGCCTTTCGAGTAAGGTCATGGCGCTGCGGTTCAGCTTGAAGAGCAGGCCAAGCGCCTGCTGCAAGGCCAGTTCTGCCGGCTGCAGGCGGGCTTGGCTTAGTTGCTCGTTAAGGTCAGCCAGTGACGCAACGTCTGTTTCGAGGATGTCTGGCACTTCCAGGCGCAAGGCATCTAATGTCATATCAACCTTATGAAATCAGGGAGCGAATGCATGGGAATGCGTTTCCAAGCGATCATTCGTGCTGTTGCAGGGGTAGGCATAGGTCTGATTCTGGCCGGTTGCGCCGAAGACCTCGGCGTCGATCAACATGGACGAAAGGTAGCGGTTGAGCGTCTGGAAGGCCAGTGGTTAGTGATTAATTACTGGGCACAGTGGTGCGCACCGTGCCGCACTGAAATTCCCGAACTCAATGCCCTTGAACAACAGCTCAAGGAGCAATCCGTACAGGTACTCGGGGTGAATTTCGATGCGCTGCAGGGGGAGAAGCTCAGCGAGGCGACGCAAGACATGGGCATCAGTTTCACGGTGTTGGCGCAAGACCCCGCAGAGCGCTATCAGCTGCCACGCGCTGAGGTGTTGCCAGTGACCTATATCGTCGACGATCAGGGGCGAATGCGTGAGCGCCTGCTGGGTGAGCAAACAGCTGCCGGCTTAACGGCTCTCCTCGCGGCACTCAAGGCAGAGGACTAAGCCGTGGCGCGTGTTTGCATGCACGGTTACGTCAGCGGCCGTGTTCAGGGCGTGCGCTTTCGTCAGGCCACAGCAGAGCAGGCTGAGCGGCTTGATCTTGATGGCTGGGTACGCAACCTGGCCGATGGCCGGGTCGAGGTGCTGTTCGAGGGTGACGAAACTGCGGTGGCTGAATTGGCCAGCTGGCTGCAGCGCGGACCGCAGACTGCCGAAATTACCGCGCTGGAGCTGCAAGAGCAGGCGCAGCAGGGCATTGTCGGGTTTGTCGTACGGCGTTGAGTTTGAGCGCTAATTGACTCAGGGCTTTACGTACCAGAAGTCGTGCCAGAACCCGACCACCTTAGCTGAGTAGGTGTGCTTGCCCAGGCTGCCGTTATAGCGCGCCAGTGCGCGGTTCAGGTCGCCATTTTCCTTGCGTAAATAGAAGCTAAGGCTGGTGCAGCCATAACGCAGATTTGTGGCGTTGCCGGTAAAGCCGGCTTATGGTTGTAATCATGTTAAATTATTGATTTTATTGTATTTTTATTGGTGGAAAGGTCTTTGCCCCCCGTCCGTTCCCCCATTTAAATGGTGCATGGTAAGCGGAACATGACCGGCTTTATTTCGCTTGGCGCTGCTGCCTTTACGCCACGCAAAGGCCAAGCATTATTCGCTACGTGGTCGTGAACATGCAGCTCGATGAAGATGCTCATGAAAGACTGCTCACGGTCATAAATAGCGCCTCGAAGAGGCGCCTATCGCTGTTCAATCAAAAGATCCGCCATGCCTCCACGTGCAGGTTGGCTCCTGCGCGTGTGTCAGCTTCGGGGCATGGTTATCAGCGCTGGAAGCCCCTACAATTGCAGCCCTTTTGAATCCGCTGGGCATCTGCTGCCTGCCGGTCATGTTTCTAACGGATTAGGCCTTTATATGCCCCAGCCGACTAGCCGTCTTGAGCGATTCCTGGTTGTTGCAACCCTCATTGTTTTGGTTTTTCTTCCCTTACCGATAGGCAGTAATCGTGACTGGTCCATAGGCGTATTTGTGTTGCTCATGGGCGCGCTGGGCAGCGTTTGGGCAGCCACTCAGCTGCGCAGTGCTACGCCCCAAGCCAGCCAGTCGTTAAGCGCTGGGCTGCCTTTGCTGGGGTTGCTATTGCTGACGCAAGCCTGGGTTGCCATCCAATGGCTGGCCGGGCTGTCGGTAGACAATGGTGCGACGTTCCAATACCTAATGCTCGGGCTGGCTTACAGCCTGCTGTTCTTGCTTGTGATCAGCCTTTTTCACACGCGTAAACGACTGAGTCTGTTGCTTGGCACACTGGTGGTCAGTGGCGCGCTGCAAGCTTTTTGGGGTGCATTCATGACCCTGTCTGGGGTTGAGTGGCTGCTTTTTGCTCCCAAAACCAGTTACATCGGCGACGCCACCGGCACCTTTGTTAACCGTAATCACCTGGCCGGATACCTGGAAATGACCTTGGCCTGCGGCATCGGCCTGCTGCTGGCCCTGCGTGATAACCGCCCCTTCAGTTGGGTCAACCTGCTGGAGCTCCTCATGGGGCCCAAAGCGCGCCTGCGTTTGGCCTTGGTAGTGATGGTCATCGCCTTGGTCATGAGCCACTCGCGCATGGGCAATGCCGCGTTCTTCGTCAGCCTGTTGCTCGTGGGCGGTTTGTTTGTGCTGCTGGAAAAAGAGCACCGTGTGCGCAACAGCCTGATTTTGGTCAGCATTATCCTTATCGACGTGTTGGTGATCAGCCAGTACTTCGGCCTGGAAAAACTCAAGGACCGACTGCTCAACACCCGCCTGAACGATGTGATGGTCAATGGCGAAGTGGTGCAACAAGCCAACGAAGTGCGCGACGACGTGTTTGGCTACGCCATCCCGCTGCTAAAAGAGCGGCCACTGGTCGGTCAGGGCGCGGGGAGCTTCGAGGCCGTCTTCCCGAAATACCCAGGCGAAGACATTCGCCTGCACTTTGACCACGCCCATAACGACTACCTGCAATTTGCCATTGAGTTCGGGCTGCTCGGCACGCTGCCATTAGCAGCCTTTATCTTGCTGGCGCTGTGGTATGCGCTAAAGGCCTTATGGCGCCGCGAGTCGGTGTATCGCAGCGGCGTTGGTTTCGGCGCTGCCATGGGCATCATCGCCTTGCTGATTCATTCCAGTACCGACTTTAACCTGCAAATCCCCGCCAACGCTGCCACCCTGGTGGTGCTCTGCGCGATAGCCGTGCTGGCTGGCAGCCATAGTAAGCCGCGCGTGCGTAAACGCCGCACGGCGCAGGACTAAACGAGTGGGGCGCCTAACAATCATCGAGGGTTTCCCGGCCCTTGTGCCAATCGCCCTCAAGTGCATGGCGCAGCGCGTGCAGCAGGCAAAATGGCTAACGTTCGCGCAGCACGTGCAGCACACACACGCCATTGACGCAGCGCGACAAACCAAAGGCCTCAGTGCCAGGTTTGTAGACGATGTGATCGACCAAATGCACATGGGTCAGTCCATCGTCACGTAGAACTACAGGCAGGGGCTGGTGGTTAGCACAGCCAGGCAACGGCACAAACGCTAATGCCGATAAACCGGGAGCCGGCCCAAAGCGCCTTAGCCAATAGCTGCAGCCGTGAGCCATTGCCGCCAAGCGCACAGCAGTGGCGCTCAATAGGCTGGCCTTGAGAACTACACCGGTGAAATAGGTACGCTGTGAAAGCCTAATGCCGGCTGGTGCAGCTGGCTCAACGGACGGACAACGCACCACTAGCCACAACGGCTGGACGTTAGTGTCACCAGGGCTCAGGTTCATGACGGATACGCTCGCTGTAAAGCACGGCCAGGGCAGCTCTATCCATTACTACTCTCAGCCACCCGCCTGTGACGCTAGGTGTAGCCGGATGCAGGGGCGTTCAAGGTTACGCAGGCAACGCGCCGCTGAACGGCATGCAAGGCTTGGTGTTTATCATCAAGCGCGCTGCAGAAGCGCAAAGCGCTTGCGCAAAGCGCACCAGCCCCACCAAGCGATCAGCCCTAGCAGTACACCAAGCAGATTGGCCAGTATGTCCTCCAGGCTGAACTGGCGGCTCGGTTGCAGGCGATGCTGCAGCCACTCCAATAACGGCGCAAGCAAAAACAACAGCCCCCAGAACAGCCACGCTGAAACTCGCGGAAATGCCAACCGACTGTTAAACGCCACCGCGCCAAATGCCAACAGATGCAAGAACTTGTCAGATTGTTCGAATAAATCTGGCGGTGATTCCGGGCGGAATAGGCCATAACAAAGCGCCAAAATACAGGCCGTGAACAGTACATACCTCACGCTAATACCCCGCCAATATTGCTCGGCTGTCCTTGCACGGTTAACGGCCGCTGCGGCCTGTAACCCCACTTCGCAGGCGCAGCAACAGGGGCTACGCGGTAGGGCGCAGCAGCATTACAGGGGCTGCTCAATCGCGCGGGCAGGGCAGGGGGCTTTAAGCTGGTTGGGCTGTTCATCAAACGCATCATTCTCTATTTAATAACCGGCTTACTGCGAATACCCCTGAGGGTTGGCGCACTGCCAGCGCCAGGTGTCAGCCATCATTTGCGGCAAGTCGCGTTCAGCTTTCCAGCCCAACTCTTTGGCTGCTTTTGCGGGGTTTGCCCAGCACTCGGCTATGTCACCAGGGCGACGCTCGACCACCCTGTAAGGCACCGGCTGGCCGCTGGCAAGTTCGAACGCACGAATCATCTGCAGCACGCTGTAGCCGGTGCCAGTGCCCAAGTTCCAGATATTCACCCCAGTTCGCTGGCTGATTGCCTGCAGCGCCTTCAAGTGTCCATCGGCCAGGTCCACCACGTGTATGTAATCACGCACTCCGGTGCCGTCTACTGTCGGGTAGTCGCCACCAAACACCGATAACTGTTTGAGCTTGCCGATTGCCACCTGGCTAACATAGGGCAGCAAGTTATTGGGGATACCATTTGGGTCCTCGCCGATCAGCCCGCTAGCATGTGCGCCCACCGGGTTGAAGTAGCGCAGCAGGGCGATGCTCCAGCGCGGGTCTGAATGCGCCAAATCCCGCAACAACTCCTCAACCATCAGCTTGGAGCGGCCATAGGGGTTGGTCGGTACGCCTGCGGGGAAGTCCTCGCGGATCGGCATCTGCGTTGGCTCGCCATACACAGTGGCAGACGAGCTGAACACAAGGCGGAACACTCCAGCCTGTGCCATGGCCTGGCACAGGGTCACACTGCCGGCAACGTTATTCGCGTAGTAATCGAGGGGCTGTTGCACGCTCTCGCCCACCGCCTTCAAACCGGCAAAGTGCAACACCGCGCCGATCTTGTGCGAGACGAACAACTCATCCAGCAAGGCGCGGTCGCGAATATCACCTTGAATAAACAGCGGCGTCTTACCGCAAATGCGTTCGACCCGGCGCAGCGACTCCAGCGAGCTATTGCACAAGTTGTCCAGCACCACTACGTCGAAACCGGCTTCGAGCAAGGCCAGGGTCGTGTGCGAACCGATATAACCAGCGCCGCCGGTTACCAGAATTTTGTCAGTCAAAAGTCAGCATCCATAAAAAGCAAGGGATATGGTCAGCGCCACTCTTCTGGGCAATCAGTTTTCCAGTCGGCTAGCGCAGACTCTAGGGTGTATTGGTAGGTATAACCCTGCTCAACCAAATATCCCGGATGGATGTTATTGGAGCGCACCAGTTTGCGAATACGCACCGGGCTAAACGGGTGCTTGATACCCAGCGGACGGGCAATCAGGTCGATGCCATAGGCGATGGTCAGCAGCAGAGGGTAAGGAATGCCCGGCACCCTGCGCTGAACACCAGCCACTTTGCAGATCGCCTGCACATATTCCTGGATGGAAGGACCGGGATTCATCGACATATTGAATAGGCTGAAATGCTGGCCCTGCGCCTTCTGACGCTGCAGCACCCAGCACATGGCAGCGCACAGCTCTTTAACATAGGTACCGGCTTTGCGGGTGTCGCGGTTGCCCATATAAAAGAAGTAGCGATTGAGCACGGCCTTAACCAGACGCGAGACATTGCCGCCTTCGCCGGGGCCGAACACTACGCCAGGGCGAACGATCACTAGATGGCGATGCACCCGGTCGGCTGCCAGCCATGTCTGGTGGATCTTCTCAGCTACCAGCTTTGAGCCGCCGTAGGCAGTGAGTGGAACCGGCAGGGAGCGTTCGTCCTTCTGCTGCTCACTTGCGCCATAAGGCGAGATGGAGCTGGTAAAGATGATCTCGTTACAACCGACCCGTTCAGCCCAGGCGCAGACATTCTCGGCGCCCAGTAGGTTGGTTTCGTAGTACTCGAAATCTTCGTGTCCCGGCTCGCGATGCACAGCTGCGAAGTTGGCGATCAGGCAGACCTTTTCCTCCGGCTGCCAAGCAATCGCCTGACGCACATCACCGCTGACCTCGACGATGAAAGGCTCTGCCCTGATCAACTGGGTACGGTAAGCAAAAGTTTTGTCGGCGACCTGTTGTTGGTCAAACAGGTAAACCTTGTTAACACCCAACTGAGAAAGGAGTTGATTGGCAAAGAAAGCGCCAATAAAACCGGAGCCTCCGAAAATGACAGCGCAGTTCATCTGAATCCTTATTTGATAGTAGTTTTTTGGGCGGACGTAAGGCCTGCCAACACAACCAGTACCGACCTCAACTCTCCACGCCAGAACGGTTGGAGGAGAGTCGCGCGGCTTGCAGTTTGCCGCAACCATACTCAGACCAGGCAGAGTCCTCAGAGTAAATGGCCTGAAAGATGCCAGCAGATGTATTACACCCTAACCGGATCAATTTTACTTGCTGCTGAAATGCAGAATTTCATTTGCTAATGAATACGAGATAAAATATTTATTCTGCTCGTTTTTTCTCTAGTAATGCTTTATATATTTCTTCGAAAGAATAAATCATTTGCTCAAGCGAGAATTTGGGTAGAGTGTTCAGTTTTTTTTCTCTTGATGGTGATTGAAGTGCATCATCTATTGATAACGCCAATGAATAGGGGTTCTCTGGGGTGAAAAAATATACGCCGTCATAATCCGAAAGAGTTTCTTCGAATGCTGGGATCTTAGAGGCTATAATTTTGTTGTTGATCATACGTGCTTCGATCGGCACATAACCAAACGATTCAGCCCTAGACGGTATTACGATTGCATCGCTGTATGTATAGAAAGGTAGAAGATCAGTCTCATCGCCCCATAGTTTGTGATCAACACCCTCTAGTAATGGTCGAATTTCTTCTAAATAGTCTGGTTCGCTGGGCCCTACAATTAATAAAAAAATATTATTTTTAGTAAGAGAGCATGCATTTAGAAGTGTGTCATGTCCTTTTATATGGCGCACTCTGCCAATAATGGTTATGATTTTTTTTGATTGAGCTGATTTTGATTTAATAAACTCTTCAGCTTTAATTGGGTTTTTTCCTGTTTTTGAAATCTCGACAAAGTTGTAAATGACGTTGCACTTGTTAGGGTTTGTGTTGATGATATCCAAGTACATTTTTTTTGCGTAAAAGCTTTCGAAAATTAATGCTGTAGTTAGCTTCTCGAGTATTTTTTCAAGGGTAGATATTATATATGACATTTTCCCTTGGTTTTGTTTATGGAAAGCCCCCCCGTGAGGACTATAAATAACATTAAGGTTCCATTTAAATATTTTCGCTAAGCGAAGATATAGGCCTGCTTTAGCACAATGGCAGTGCGCGACGGTGACTTTGAATGAATATAGGTAAAAAAGTATTAAGAAAAAATTGTAAGCATCCCTGGGTCCCAGCGATTTATTTATATACAGTCCTCTCCATTGGTATATCCCTTTTTTCCTGGTGGCAAACAATTCATCTTGCTGGTTCTTAGGGAAAACGATAAGTCTGCATCTGTCGTTAAGTAATTTGCTGTTTTCAAGAAGATCAAGTACGTGTTTGCGCACGCCACCTTCGGCGGATGATATGAAGAAAGCTATCATAATAATATAATGCTTATTTATGTTAATGGGTTTTTGAATCGACCAATTTTTTTATCTTTAAGCTAACGGTTCTTGGGACTAATAGCAGCGCAGTAGATCGAGCTATGCCGAGGAATGCATAAGGTGTGAATGAGAAATTCGCTAGCATAATCTTTATTCTGGAAGCTATCTGGCGATGCCTCTTCTTTGTTGATATCCCTAGCGGGTTAACAGTGCATTTAACTAATATCTCGCCGATGTTGGCCATTTTATGGGTTTTGATTATTTTTGAAAAAAGCGCATAGTCCTCGGCTGCCGGCGTATCAGTTGGGTAGAATCCAACTTGTTTAAAAATTGATGCTCTGAACATTGCAGACACATGGACTATCATTGAATTGATCATAAATCCTTTCTTGATTTCATTGTGTTCAATTGGATGCCTAATAGTTAGTATGTGGCGCCCTTCCATGTCAGTGAACTCTGCCCAAGACCCAACAACCTGACACTCGGGATTGGCGTCAAGATAAGATATTTGTTTTTGTATTCTGTTGTTCACGCAGGTGTCGCCACAATCTAATCGTGCAATGTATTCGTAATTATCTGAAAATAGCTTTAATCCAGAATTTAATGCATGTTCGATACCTTGGTTTAATGGAAGCACAACTAGATTTATTTTCAGCGTTCCTTTGTACTCTTTAAGTACGTCTTTTGCTTTGATTTCCTTGCTGCCATCATCCACAACTATTACGTCGACTTGTGTGCTCGCTTCGTTCACGCTATCTAATGATGATATTAGTGCCGGTCCATCGTTGAAGTAAGGTATGAGTACGCAGCATTTTTTCATAATAAACTTCCAAGTGATTGGTTTTAATAATCAATCTGTCGTGTTGCGTGGTATATTATTCTGCCTATGGTTTTTAATAATTTCGGGTCGCCTAAATTTCGATATGTTTGATAAATATATGAATGTCAAAAGAATCCAGAATGTACCCTGTAGTATGTGGAATTTGAAAAGCAAAATCACCAGCACGCAGAGTAGTGGCAAAAAGTCACCTCTAAGTGATGTAAAAATAGTAATAAAAAATAACCCGCTGCCTATAGCTCCCACAGTATAAAATATATAAACATAAAAAGAAGAGTCTCTAATTTGGGCACCAGAAAGTGAGTATTTACCTACCGGGTGACGATCGTCCCAAAGTATACCGCCCCCAAATAAATTTTTGATTAAAGGTCTTTCTTGGATCTCTTTAAATACTAGTGTTCTGCTTCCCAGAGCATCATAGTCAGTTGATTTGTTAATGCGTGCGTCATAGTAATTATACAGGTGGGGTGCGATGAATAATGAAATTAGTAGAGCGCTAATTTTTATAGTTTTATGTTCTTTAAAATTAAGAAGAAAGATTAAGAATAAAGTTGATGTAATAATTATCGCGGCTACTGAAAGGCTTAGAAGTGATGTGATAAAAGCTAAAATAACTACTTTAGATATTTTTCTCTCCTGTAGCACTAATACGATTGCAGAGGTTAGAACAGTCATTGAATAAAAAGAAGGCTCGGTAAAAGCGCCTGTAGCCCTTATGGGAATCAAAAGTCCTTCTAGTGCTTTTGATTGGTATAATGAAATTGCTTGGCTATCACTTATAATTAAATTTATGTCCAAATATTCCCTGAATAGTAAGAAGTAAGATAGCTGGTAAATAAAAATAAAAGAATGAGCGAGTATTGTGAATCGTGCTGCAAGATTAATAGCTCCTGGTTTTATAAGTCCGCTCTTAAAACAGGCTATGACTAGAAGTGAGTAAGCCTGTAACCCCAATAGTTTGACCAGATTATTGGCATGGAAATCCTGCCAAACAGCATTCAATATTATAAAAGCATTAACCGACAAAAGGAGTAATATTTCTTTTTTTATTTTTGGTCGTGCAATAGTTCTCGGTTTGATTAGCACAATCAGAAGAAGGAGAGAATAAGCTGTCGCGGTGGCTACTATGCTAAATGTATTAATTGTTATAAGAAATATACTGAGCGAGAAGGTTAGTAGAATAAATTTATCTTTAGGCGGCAGCTCACTAATTTTATATTTTTTTGGTCTGCGACCTATCATTGAAAGCTCTTGCATGTGTTTATCTTCTGCTATCACATTCATTTAAAAGTTCACCATTATCAGTTGTAGCGTGAAGCTTTGCTGGGAATTCTGTACGTAGGCTATGATCGAAAAATCGGCAAGTCCATGAAATTTAAGCTGCAGTAGGAATCTAATATACGATGCACATTGGGCGATTTAAATAGCTAAAAAAATTACGTTGTACTTGTGTTTAAGGTTTTTCGTCGATTCGATGAAGACCTAATAAATACTCACCGTGAATAATTACTTAATATAATCCTGGTCGCCGATCGTAGCGCTGACAATACTGGCGTATGGGCTACTGTCATCATGCTTAGGGGAATGTACTCGTGCCTGAGTGAGTAAAATTGATTACAACCATCCAGTACCTCTAGTAAAGCTCTATCGAGGGCAAGACTTACATGGGGTTTCTCACTAAATAACCCGAAAAATATCTCAGCCGCAAAGTAAGTTACCTTCCAGACGGAAACGTATAGCTTTCTACTAAAGAATGCCCTACATGTTTAACTTCAAGAATTACGAGTTAATCTACTCTTCGATTATTTTCTGTTTCCACTGCCCCTAAGTTCGATACTGTTAACAGGCTAATCTGCTGAGTGATTTTTTACTACATCGAAAATGTGCACCTGTTTAGTCGAATGAGTTTTTTCAACGCCTATGATTGTTCTGCTTGCGCTTCGTCCGGACGTTTAATTTGCCACTATCATTTTTTGCGATTCGCTTGGCTAAAAAGGGAGCTACTCGTAATATTAATAAAAACTGGGTCTGAAGGCGCTCGGCGTTATTGTCTCGGGGCTAATGTAGGTTCCAGTTTATCCGCTTACCCTGCAACGGAGAAGAGCGTCTGCTTTATTGATTTTTCAGGAAATCGCATACTACATATCTCGTCAGATCAGGTCAGCCTACAAAGTTGTAGAGCCCTCCAAGGGCTCAAGTCCGGTTAAAAAATTGGACTTATACAGGTCGGAAATCGGTGCGCTTGATATGAAGTTAAAATTTTTAAAATGATAATTAGATTCCAATAAGTTTCTGTGCGCTTATATTACTTATCTGTTCGGAGCTAAAATAATTGATGTCGCTGACCAGATAATGATGGATATATTTTTTTAAACTTTCTTCGTTGAAATTTTTGTATAAGCTTCTTCCGAGTGTCGTGACTTGCTTTCCATATAATAATGCTTCCATTCCAACAGTTGAATTTATAGTTATTATAGTGCTGGCCCCTTTTATTAGTTCAACTGTGTTCTTGGTGCTTAGTAGAAATCCGAGCTTTTTCTGCAGTCTCGTTATTTTCTCGATTTCATCGGGGTCATCTTCAGCAGGATGGATTTTAACTATTAATAAAAGGCCTTTTTTTTGAACTTCCGAATGGGAGTAGCGAATAGCATCGATATTGTTATATTCAGAGTGAAGCTTTATTTGTGTGTCAGACGATACTTGCAGGGGTAAGAATATGTAGTCGCTCGACCGTGCATTCGAATTTATTCCAACTTCTGGAGTCGGAGATCGAAAAGATGGTTTTCTCTTTTTGCTGAGAGGAACCAGGCATGCACTATTGAAAAGATATTTAGCCCCATAGTTAACTATGGATAATATTTCTTCTTTAATATTTTTTTTAGATTGTGGTAATATTTTTTTCTTTTCGTTCTCATAAAGAACAAGCCAGTTTTGATGGTCTTTCTTGTTTACAGTAGGTAATCGATCGATTATTGCTATATCGTGAGCTATGCTAGAAAGAGCATTAACTCCCTTAGGGTCAGAAAATATTTTTCCAGGTAGGTTAGATAGTTCTAAGTATTGGCAAGATATGCTGGCCTTAAGTGCAGAAAGCTTAACTGCGCGCCCTATGATTTGCTGGCCATTCCAAATTATAATTTTTTGAATTTTTTGTTTTTTTATGTACGCGTACAAGCCTTCAGCAATGAGTTCTATTTGTCGGGCAGCTTCACTTACTGTAAATGCACCATTCAATACCTCAATTGATTTCTCCGAAGCTTCGATAAGCGCTGCTCTAGAGAAACTCCCTTGGCACTGTTCGTTTTGCGTGAGATGTTTTCCATCTATTCCTCCAAGCCGTGCTAGGAAAATAGATAGTGGCTCTGAGCTTGAGAAGAAAATCTGATGATCGTTCTTTAATGCAGTAGCAACTCTAGAGAAAAAAAGATGGCGCTGCATTGAGTCGACAATAAATAGAATTCGCATATTTCGGCTTAACGGTTAGTTACTTGGCTGTTTGAGAATGTATGAATTGCTTTGTAAGTTGTCAATATTCCTAGAATTAGGGTCGCTGTACTGGATGCAGAGAATATTAGCAATGTTGTCTGGATGTCGAGGGACAGTTTGAAAGAAAAATAGAGAGAACCTGCTGCAGCAAAGAAGATAATTACCTGGATTGCCAAGTCCTTTTGCTGGCTGTTTGTAGAAATAAATACTTGTGATAAAGGGATGTATATAATTTGAATTGCGTAAAGAGGTGATAATATTCTGAAGTATGTAGCTGCGTCCCCCCAGTCCTCGCCTAGTAGAAATATAATTAGCGGCTCAAAAAAAACGTTGCCTATTACTAGATATGACAGAGCTAATAATGCTAATAATTTAGCATGGCTTTTGTAGATTTTTATGCCGGAGTTGCTATTTGATTGTGCTGCTGCGATTAGTTCTCTTCTAAATATACCGCTTATGCTTTGCGCAGCTAGTGATACTGGGAAAAAACCAAACCGCTGTGCGGCAGCAAAAAAACCAGCGGTAACTGAGCCAAATAAAAAAGGTATTATGATTGGTAGCGAGTAAGTCAAAGTTGCGTTTAGTATAGTTGCTGGGAGGGTGTACTTCGGGAACTTGACGTTTTTCTTGAAGAAGTCTAGTTTTAAATTAGGCTTTTTAGATTTTTTCATGATTATTACAAGTAGCCCGAAGCTGACAAAAAGATTGATATAAGTGTAGATTTCAAATGTGGTTGATGTGTGCTCTACTACTGTTAAAGTAATTAAAGAAATAGCGAATCCAAATGATGTTGTGATCTTTATTAATGCTATATTTTTATATTCTCTTAGGGTGTTAAGGTAAAGGCTGCACGACTGCTGTGTTATAAAGGTCCCTGCGAATATAAGGATTGTAGTGGCTTCGGCTAAGCTCCAGATTTGGGTGAGTAGATATAGAAAAATCAATGTCGATAAGCTTATCAGTAGTGTATGCACAAGTGCGCTGTATGACTCTTTGCAGTTGTCTTGTATGCAGGCAAGCTCATATCTAAAGGCTATTGTTGTACCAATAAAAACCCCAAGGCTTAAATTTAAGTTTAAATTACCAAGTTCCTCTGCTCCCCAGTTTCGTCCAACCAAAATGAAACATGCAAAAAGTAGAGCTTGACTAACTACTACGCCTGCTAGGGAAATTGTTGTTTCTTTCTTTTGGATGGTCATGTTTTATTGTGCCGATATATTGTGCGGTTTTATGTTGCGCACGGACTGCTTTTAATAAACATCTTTGGATAACAACGTAAACGGCGTCTTGATTAGTATTTTGATATCCAGCCACAGCGACCAGTTGTTGATATAGGCCAGGTCCAGCTCTACGCGTTTTGCCATTTTGTCGAGGGTTTCGGTTTCCCCTCTATAGCCATTGATTTGTGCTAAGCCGGTGATACCCGGTTTGATGCGGTGGCGGGCCATGTAGGCGTCGATTTTGCCGGTGTAGTAGTCGTTGTGGGCCACGGCGTGCGGACGCGGGCCAACCAGGGACATGGTGCCCTGCAACACGTTAAACAGCTGCGGCAGTTCGTCGATGGAAGTGCGGCGGATAAAGCGGCCGACGCGGGTGATGCGTGGGTCTTCACGGCTGGCCTGCTTGACCTGGGCGTCGTCGTGCACGCGCATAGAGCGGAACTTCCACACCTTGATGATGGTGCCGTTCCAGCCGTGGCGTTTTTGTTTGAACAGCACCGGGCCGGGCGATGAGCGCTTGACGGCAATTGCAGTGCCCAGCAGCAGCGGGCTAAGGGCAACTATGGCCAGTAAGGCGATTACACGGTCCAGCACGGCTTTGGTGGTGGCGGCTGTGGGGTAGGCGGTGAGCGGGCTTTCATTCAGGTGAATAGCTGGCAAGCCTTCAATCTCAGAAACTGAGTGGTTGAGCAGGGTGAGGCTTTGTAAATCCGGTATCCACACCACGTCGACGTTGGCATCGAGCAGGTCGATATACAGGCCTTCAACCAATTCGGCTTCGGCCAAGGGTAGGGCGATATACAGGCGACGGATGCGATGGCTGGCGATCAGGTCACGCAGGTGGGCGAGGGTGCCGATAATCGGGTACAGGTTAGTGTCAGGCGGCAGTTCATCATTGGAGGCCACCAGGCCGAGCATGGGCTCTTTTTTATGGCGCACCAATTTATCGGCTAGGTTTATGGCCAGTTCGCCGGTGCCAATAATCAGCGAGGTGAGGGTGGCTTGCTGATTCTGCTGATAGCGCCGGGAGAGATGATGCAGTGGCACATAGCTGGCCGCCTGCAGCACAAAACCCAGCAGGCTCCAGGTGAGGATTACTTCACGGGAGAACAGCTCACTGGTTTTAGTGGCGAAAGCGGCGGCGATCAGGCACGCCAGCAGGATTAACCAAGCGCCGAGCAAGCGACTAAGGCCTATCAGGTAACCATGCTGTTTGTGGTAAACGCGCATCAGCGAATACACCGGTACTGAGGCGAGCAGTACGATGACCGCCATTACCCGGTAGTGGGTGGCCAGTTCGCCGGTCTTGAGCAGGGCGAGCACGCTGAGCAGCAGCAATTGCAGGCTGACAGCGACTAACCATTGGCCCCAGAAGGTCATGCCGCGCCACTCGGCGGTGCGCGATTCACGCGGGCCAAATGTGTGGCTGGGCGCAGGGGCGTGCTGAGCACGTGCGGCCGTGCTGGCTGACGCCACGCTATTTAGGCGCCTGCAGGCTCTGTGCGGCGTGCTGGATGTAGCGGCGTTACTCGGCGTCGTCCCTGGCATGTGAAAATCCTGGTGAATAGGTTCGGCAATGGCAGTGGTGCCTGTGATGCAGTTGTGTGTTTACGCGTACTCATGCTGGGTGGTTGGCATTACTGCGGCGTTACGGGTGTGGTTACAGCCTTGCTTGCCACCCAGCGGCGCTTTGCTGAGTTGTGGGGTTAATTCAGGCATGGGCTGAGCTTGCGAACGGTTTTGAGTTCATCACTTAAGCTGTTGCACAGCTCGCCAACTCGGCCGGTTACTTGGGCGATCTTGAGTATGTGCTGGGCGTCGCTGGGCCCATAGGCAACGCTACGGCGGGCTGCTTCACGTATTGTCAGGCGCTGGCTGGGTGTGAGGTGTGGCCAGGCGCTAAAGCCGATTTCTGCGAGCTGACGGTTTACGCCGATGCGCCAGGGGCCGTATTGGAAGGCTTGGTTGAGGGCGTGATCGAACTCGTCGTCAAATTGCTGCAGGTGCAGTTTGGTGTTAGCCAAACGTTCCCAGGTGTAGGGCGAGGTGGCGCGTGCGGCAACTGCTGCGCGGTAGGCTGCAAGGGCGCCTTGGCGCGAGCTGTCGGCCGCTGGGGCGGCATAGGGCTGGCGGAATTGTTGCCAGCTGTACACGCGGCCCAGTTGGTCGAGGTAAACGCCATTGGCCACTGGGTAGAGGTGGTTGGCACGCTGCGCGGCGTTGTGCGCGACTTGCCAGGCGCGCGCGCTGGGCTCATTGCCAGTCTTTTCCCAGGCAGTAATAAAGGCGTCCGCCTGGTAGCTGGCAATGCCCGCCACACTCATGCGCACACCGGCAACCAGCAAGGCCACCGCCAGCAACAGCACCAACAGTGCCGGCAGGCGTTGCGTGAACAGGTTCACAGTTTGCGGTTGTGCATGCGTGGCTTGGCGCTGCCGGCGGCTTGGCCGGCCCTGGGTTTGGCTGGCGTTCATTGGAAATGCTGCTGGGCGATTTGCCAAGGCGTGTGTAGCACCAAGGCTTCTGCCTTGGCGTCACCGATGATGCGTGCCGCCGCTTGCATACCTTCGCTGAGCAACGGCGGACGATGCTCCAGATTGTGCGCGTCGCTGGCGATGATGGTGACTACGCCCTGTTCCAATAAATCATGGGCGATGTCTTCGGCGGCAGGGCCGAAGTGGCCGGCCACTGAAGACGCTGTAACTTGCAGCAAGCAGCCCGCCTCCAGAAACGGCTTGAGTTTGGACGGCGTGCGCATGATGCCTTTGTTGCGTTCCGGGTGCGCGAGCATGGGTGTGATGTTGCGCTGCAGTAACCAGTCAATCAGTCGCTCGGCGCCGAAGGGTACTTCGCCGTGAGGGAATTCCAGCAGCAGAACGTTTTTACCCTGCCATGCGCCAAGGAAAGGAACAGTGCCTTGGGTTACGCCGACCATGAGCTCCATGCCAAAGCGCACCTCGGCGGCGGCGCTTACCTGCAGGGGAATCTCGGCCTGCTTGAGCGCTGCAGCAAAACTGGCCAGGGCCGGTTGGATGCTGGCTGGGCTGTTGTCATAGCGACCGGGATGGATATGCGGCGTGCACACCATGTGGGTAATGCCGTCTTGCACGGCCACGCGCGCCAGTGCCAGCGAGGCTTCGAGGTTTGGTGCCCCGTCGTCGATGCCGGGGAGCAGGTGGTTATGCAGGTCGATCATGGCAAACTCGTTTATTCGTTCGTAGGGTGGGTTAGCCGTAGGCGTAACCCACCAACAATGCTGAACGTGCAGCGCTGTCGTGAACCTTGTCCGTCGCTGCCCCGCCGATGGGTTACGCCGCTTTGCGGCTAACCCACCCTACACAAGCTGCGGCTCGGTTCAATCTGGCGCTCTGTTCAAGCCTGTTTGGCGTTGCTGTAGCCGTAGTAGTCGTAGTAACCGCCGTAGCTGTAGCCGTATTTCTTGGCCTTTTTGATATCGACTTGGTTGAGCACGATACCGTTGACTGGTGCGTTGTTTTGCAAGAGCTGGCCGACGCCTTTTTCCACCAAGGGGATGTGCGTGGAGTCCGACTTGATCACGTAGATCAGCGAGTTGGCGAAGGTCGACAGCACCACTGCATCACTCACAGCCTGGGTAGGCGGTGAGTCGATGATGATGCGCTCGTACTTGGTTTTAAGCAGTTCGATGGCTTTGGCAAAACGCGGCGAAGACAGCAGCTCCAGCGGGTTAGGCGGCACGGTGCCGGCGCTGAGCATGTCGATACCATCAACCGTGCGGATGCAATCTTCGAGCTTGGCTGTACCGGCGATGAGGTTGGCAAGGCCTGGTGTACCGACCGGGAACTCGAAGCTCTTGGCCAAGGTTGGGCGACGCATGTCGGCGTCGATCAGCAGTACTTTTTCCATCTGCCCCAAGGCGAATGCAAGGTTGACGGAGACGGTACTTTTGCCCTCGCCAGGAATAGAGGAGGTGACAACCATGACCTTGTGTGGGTTGTCGATGCCCGACAGCACCACACCGGTACGGATGGTACGGACCGACTCGGAGAAGCTTTTGTCTTTATCGCTGGTGAACATCCGTGCGAGGTCTTTGCGCTCCAGATTTTTAATCATCGGCAGAATGCCCAGCACTGGCACATTCAGGCGTCCTTCTACTTCTTCGGTGCTCTTGAAGGTGTTGTTCAGGGCATCCAGTAGCAGGGTCAAACCGACGCCGATAAAGGCAGCCAGTAGGGCAGCGATGATAACGATCAAGGATTTCTTCGGCTTGATTGGCTCTGTCGGTACTACAGCTCTGTCGACAACGCGTGCATTGGCGCTGTCCAGGTCTGAGGTCGCGGCGGTTTCTTTCAGGCGCGTCATGAAGGTGTCATAGAGTGCGCGGTGGCCATCCACTTCGCGTTGCAGCTCGCGCAGTTTGAATTCTTTACGCGAGATCTCTTGGATCTGTGATTTGTTGTTGTTGAACGAGGCCTGCAGGGAGCTTTCGTTGGCCACTGCCAATTGGTAGTTACGCTCGATACCGGCGACTACTTGCTCAACCTGGCTGCGCAAGCTGGCGGAGGCTGCGTTCAGGTCAGAACGAGCTGCAGCCATTGCCGGGTGGCGCTGACCGTAGCGACGCGACATTTCTTCGTACTTGGCGCGCGCCTTGGCTTCTTCACCTTTGAATTGCTGGATCAGTGGGTGACCCAGTACGGCTGGAATACTGGCCAGTCGCTCCCAGTTACCTTTACCCATGGCCTTAACCTGGCGGTATTGGCTTTCTGCCTCCGCACGCTCACGGCGGGCGTCGATCATACGGTCGCCGGTCAGGGAGAGTTCTGTGGCGCTAATGGTGCCAACACCGTTTACGTCAACCAGGTTTTCCGCTTCGCGGTAGGCCTGCAGGCGGTCTTCGGCATTTTTGAGTTTGTCACGCAGCTCACCCAGGCGGCTGTTCATCCAGTTGGTCGCGGTCATGGACATTTCCATGGTGGCTTCCAGCTGACCTTCAATAAAGCCATTCGCCAAGGCGTTGGCGGCGCGCGCTGCCATCTGAGCGTCGGCCATGTCCACCTGAACTTTGACCAACTGGCTCTTGCCTTGCGGCTCGATGCTGATGCGTTCCATGAACGCCACGGTGACTTCGTCGAAAATTTCCGCTTCTGTGGCCAGCGCTTCTGCTTCGAGGTCTTCAGGCAGGGTCGCGGGCACGATCTTGTTGAAATCAAAGTTAGCGATCAGCCCTTTGATATCAATTAGGGGCTCGGGCTGCTGGCGCGGATCAAACTCGGGGTGCGTGGTCAGGTTCAGCTCACGCACTACGCGCTCGGCCAGCGAGCGTGCCTTGAGCAGCTCGAACTGGGTTTGCAGGAACTCGCTGCCCGAGCCTTCTAGGCCATACACCTGTTCGATCGACACTACTTTGGCGGCGCGCTCTTCAATGATCAGCGTGGCGGCGGCGCGGTAGATCGGCGTAATGGCGAACACAGCTAGGATGGTGACCATGGTCACTACCAAGACCAGGGTCAAGATGCTCCATTTGCGGTGCCAGATGGTTTGCCACAACTTGAGCAAGTCGATTTCGTCATCGTCCGCATCCTGGCGTTGGGCAAGCACGTTACGCTCGTTGATCTGGGTGTTATTTTCCATGCGTGGCAAAACTCTGAATGTGTTGAGGCCGCTCGTGCAGTTATTAGAGCGTCGTAGCGAAGCTTGAAGACGGGTTGGCGGCTAGAAAAAACCTTGATCGATGGTGATGGTGTCGCCAGGCATTACTAAGGTGTCGAGGGTAGCGGCGACGGCAGTGCGGTTCTCATCCTGATCACGGATGATGGTGATGCGGTTTTGCGAGGCGCGTTCGGTCAAGCCCCCGGCCAGTGCAACGGCGCGGCGCAATGTCAGGCCCGGCTGGAAGGGATAGCCTCCCGGTGTTTTTACTTCGCCGCTGATGAAAAATTCGCGGTATGTCAGCACGCTAACCGAAACGCGTGGGTCGACCAGGTAATCACCCTGTAGTTTGTCGACGATGATCTGTTCGATCTCTGCAGCGGTTTTGCCTTTAGCTTTTACCTCACCAATGAACGGGTAGGAAAAGGTACCGGCGTCGGTTAGGCGTAACTCTTCAAAGCTGAGGTCAAGTTCACCGAAAACATTGATTCGGATGACATCTCCCGACGCCAACTTGTACTGGGAGTTGCCTTCTGCTGCCTGCGCGTAGCTGCTGGTGATCAGCAGCATGCCAAGAACCAGGCTGAAAAAAGTGCGAATGTTCATATGTTTCGGTGCCCTTGAAAATCTGGGGTGCAATGCGATCACAAAGGAGGGGTTGCCCCCTCCTTTTAACTACATTTTTTGCTTACAGGCTGGCGGTGAAGCTGATCGAGTAAATGTTGCGCTCGTAGCTTTCGTTCGCAGCGGTTGAATCATTCTCGGAGTACTTGTAACCCACCCCGATGTCCAGCCAGCGACGCATTTCGTAGGTCAGGCCCAGACCCAGGGTCTTAATTTTGTCGTCACGCTTAACGTCCTGGTACTCCTGGTCGGAGTAGGTGTAGCTGACGTCGGAGCTCAGGCGATCAAGCCACTCGTGATTCCAGCTCAGGGTGGTGCTCTGCGACTGGATCGAGGAGGCGCCACTATCACCTTCGTCGAGTGCACGGCGGGTGTTCAGGTTGAACGTCGAGTAGGTGCGCGGTGCCCAGCTGGCGCCCACTTCCCACAGCGAACCGCTCTTGTCGTCGATGCTGGAATCATCAAAACGTTTCTTCTCAGCACCGATCTTGACGGTACCTGTGGTTTTGGCTGTTGCTTCCCACGTCACACCGCCGAGCAGGGCGACGTTGTTGCTGTTGAGACGAGTATTGGTGACGTAGTCGTAATCTGTGTGGCGAGCTTCAACCAGCAAGCGGGTTTTCGGCGCTACACGGTAGTACGCAGTGCTGCTCAGTGCGGTGGTGTCACGCTCTTTGTCAGCATTAAGGTTGTTGCTGTTCTGGTAACGCAGCTCTTCGTAGTTGGCGCCGAAGTCCAGCTGGGTACGCGCAGTCTCTGCACCAAAGGTGTACAGGCCACCAATGTTGCTGGTGCTGTATTTGTCGTTTTCTGCGTTTTGGTCGAGCGATGCGGTCTCTTCAACCTTGTGATGGCCAGCGCTGAGCACCAGGCGATTACGCGCATCGAACTCAAAGCCCGCGTTGGCGGTCAGGTGATGATCGGTGTTGTCGTCGTTGTGGCTCGAATGAAAGATGTCGGTGTTGGCCGAGTAGGTCAGTTCGTAGGCACTTTTGCGGCCTTCAGCGGCGAGGGTGAAGGTTGGTGTAATACCGGTAATCCAAGAGGACTCTTCGTTGTTTTCAACGGCGCGGAAGTTGTCGTCGTAACGCTCGCTGACCTGAAGGGTCGGCGTGAAGGTCAGGCCGTCACCCAGCTTGATGCTTTGTGGCTCAAGTGCCCAGGCATTAGCGCACAGCGCAACCGAAACGGCTGCCGCCAGTGAACTTGTTTTGAAATTCATGCTCATAAAAAACGCGATCCTTACTCGTGGTTTTGCTGTTTTAAACAGCAAAACAATGCGAGCACCTTGGGGCCTCGCATTGATGTTGATTGAGCTAGCGCTAAACCAATAGCTTATTAGTTAGGGCTAGCAGTACCGCTACCGCTACCGCCGCCACCGCTGCCGCTTGGTACGCCAGAAGTGTTGACGCTTGTGCCGGAGCTGGTTACGGCCGAAGGAGCGTTAGTGCTGGCTGCGCTAGCTGCAGAAGCGATAGCTGCAGCTTGAGCTGGTGCAGCAGCGGTGGCAGCAGCGGTAACTGCAGCAGCCTGAGCCGGCGCAGCAGCTACAGCGGCAGCTGTGATGGAAACAGCCAACGATGGGTTAGCGGACACTGCAGCGCCAACAATGGCAGCGGCAGCTTCTGGGTTAGCGCTAACCAGGCTAGCGATGGCAGCAACCAGGGCTTCGCCTTCTGCTGCGGCTACCACTTGAGCTTGCTCGGCGGTCAGTGCTACGCCTGCAGTCTGCAAAGCGGCTAGGGTGGCTTCATCTGCAAAAGCGGCACCTGATGCCAGCATTACAGCTAGGGAAAGACCAGAAAGAGTTTTACGCATATCAAACGTCCTCGTTGGATGTTGCTTGGAGTCCTGTCCCTCTTCTGCAGTGAGTAGTGGGCAGTTTTTGGGGTTGTTAGTTAGCCGTTTACACAGGTCGCGCAGTTAACGCTCGTGTTGGGTGCAATGGGTTTCGGGGTTTACAGCATCAATACGAAGCCTGCCCTGCGAAGGGCGGCGTACGATTTGATAGGGGTAACAGGCACATGCAGGCGATGGATGCAGGCTGGTGCTGGGCTAGCGGGGGATGTGCTGTAGAGGCTTTCATTGTGTTAGTCCATTAACAATAGTCAGATCTTGCACTTAGGCACCGCAGGTCGCGGCACTAGGTTGAGCACTAAGCAGCTCTTCAGCTGAGAATTTTGCGTAAACAGCTTTGTTGATGCAACTACTCTGTGTGCTGCTGACGTTGTCCCGCTACTAGCTCGCAGCGCGTTAGGTCAGAAAACAGCACCTCGGGCAATCGCGTAAGCGGCGTGAGCCCGAGTTTCCAAAATCGCTGTGCAGTCGAAATGCCATTATAACCAGTCGTGCGCTTGGGTCGAGCACTGAATCAGGATGTTGGCGCCAAAAATAAAAGTGATCCAGAGCTTACAGAGCTGGCCGCCGTTGCGAAATCTATCTACCCACTCATTTCTGCGAAGACGCTTGCCTTTGTTGGTCTCATTCTCACCCTTGACGATCACCAGTACGAATAAGCGAGTTGGGGATTCAAGCGTGCGTAGCCGTTCTATGTCAGCGCGAACCGGCCAACTGCCTTCTAGGTATTTGGGCTGTGATCCGTGGCCCAGGCGTGAAATCTTTGTTCTGGGCGATCCAAAGGCCGAGAGTGATTTACTGCGAGTGATCCCGGTTTTAAATCTGAGTGCGCAAGGCGTTCTTAGCGGAGCTAAATCGCACGCCCAAACCATTGCTGCCTACGCGCACTGCCACCCCGCGTACAGCCATTGATTCAGCAGGTAGGTCGCTGACCTGCACGGTAAGCAACTCGCCTTCGATGAACGTCTTGTCAGCATCTTTTAACTCAATGAACACGCCCGTGCCGGAGATATCTCTGGTCACGCCCGTCAACATGCCATTCTGGCCTTCTACTGTGACTGTCAGTTTTACGTTAGAACGCAATGCCTTGCGGTGGGCTTTGGTCTGTGTGGCTTTTTTACGCCACATGTCTAACTGTAAACGCTCCTCAACCAGTTGGTTTTGTAGTTGCTCCTCTACCCAGTTGGACCGCGCGCTGTTAATGCTGGCTTTGGCTAGGTATATGGCCCTATCGTTTTGTGCAATTGCTGTGAGCAGCTTAGAGCTGGTATCAAAGGAGGATGCTTTAGCTCCTGGGCTGTTCAGGAGAATGTCATTTTGCAGCTGCTCGATGCGCTCACTAATGGCCGATAGATGTTGCGCCGCTGCCGACATACTTGCAGACGACAACGGAGTACCCAGCTTCAAGCGTAATTTGTCAGCGATGGTCAGTTTGGCTTTGGTTTCTTGCTCCAGCCGTTGCAGGCTCGCGAGTTCACGACGCAGTTGTTCACAATGCTCAGCGGCGTCTTTGAGTGCAGAGAGGAAAGCCTCGTTGATGCGTTCGAGCTCCTGCTCAATCCAGCGTTGATTTAGCTCAACTCTGATCTGTTCAAGTCGCACAGCTTTCGTAGTTTCGGCTGTGGAGCGGTCGGTAGTCATAGATTCAGCGCCATACATTCAGTCCATTTTTTGAGTATGACCGTTGAGTTTTAGACTCAACCGGTTGAGCAACACTTAATCGTCCCGAGCTTTGTAGACGTGTTTGAACAGCGTTTCTGGTAGCTGGTTTGCGTACGCTAAAGGCAGCTATAGGGCGCTCCCTGTCCGATGTTGCTAGGTGATTTTGGCCGATTTATGCCAGTTTAGCGACATAGGTCTGAGGGCAGCACAAATGCAACTGTTTGGTCAGGTGAGTGCAATTACGTATCAAGCTAATGTTGTTTTCTTTTCATCGTTTTTTGCACACTTCCCGCTTAAAAACACCGCTGCTCGGCATCGGGGATATAGCGGCGCATGCGTGTGGACATATCCAGCAGCCAGACTTCAGCCTCGAAGCGATCCTGAAAGTTGTCCGCTTGGGCAACGGTCTGCTGCAGCAGTTGGCGCAGTTCCGGCTCCGGCGCCTGACGCACGTCGGCATAAACTGCACTGCAGAGCAGCAGGCCGATTAAAGCGCAGGTTAGGCGCTGCCGCACGGCGTGTCAGTCGTTGCCGGGGTCGGCAACCAAGCGGCCAGCGTCTTTGGTCAGGGCTTGGAGGAAAATCTTCTGCAGTTCAGGATCGTTACGCGTTAGCTCGATCAAACTCTGTTCTAGCTCGCTGGCTTCCTCTTCCAGACCCAATTCCGACAGGCGTTTGACCCGATGCACCCATTGAGCAACGTCGTCACCTTCTAGGTCGTTGTAAATCAGGTCGTGGGCTTCCTGCAGTTTGCCGCGCAGGGTACGGCTAACCAATAGCGAGGCATCGGCGCGTGCCGAACCCTGATCGTCTTCAACGGTCAGCAACAGGGTACTGATAAGGGTGACATCCTGCTCAGCAAATGGGCTGTCGAGTAGGTTCAGGCGCAGAATGCCGTTACGGTCGGTCAGCAGTTCGTGGCTTTGCTCGCCGGCTTTGACCTGCACCGGGCGCTCAGCCCATGGCAGGCTGGAGTACTCCATGCGGGCGTCTTGGCGATGCTCTTCCAGGCTGGCGAGGTTCTGCTGCGAGCGGCCGTTGGACTCGACGTTCATTGCTGGGTTGAGTCCGGCAAAGCCGTAACTGATCCAGTCTTTGGTGGCACTGTCGGGCAGGCTGCCGAGCAATGCCACGTTCAGCACGTTGGCACCGATACCGCCGACCACAGCCAGTGCCCCCAGCGGCACTTCATACAGCTCACGCCAGGGCTGGTAGGGGGTGTAGCGGTCGTAGCGGCGCGTCACATCAAACGCCGTGACTTCAAACGTCTTCTGTTCATGCACGCGTACACGGCGTTGTGGCAACTCCAGTACGCGTGGCTCACCGACATCAATTTGCAGGCTGTGATCGAGCAACTTACGCTCGACGCGTTCCTCATGCTCGCTGCGTTGCGGCAACTGGTTGGCGCAACCGCTGAGTAGCAGAGAGCCACCCAAAAGGGTGGCGATGAGGCTGAAGGTGTTTCGCTTGAACATGACGACTCTTGCTTAAAGGGCTGAGATCAGTTGTCGATGCGGGCCTGGATAAAGCTGAGGATCTCGGCCACTGGCATAGCCTGGGCTTCGGTTTCCTTGCGGCTCTTATATTCCACGTTTCCATCGGCTAGGCCGCGATCACTGATGACGATGCGATGTGGGATACCGATCAGTTCCATGTCTGCGAATTTGATGCCCGGACTGGTCTTTTTGTCACGGTCATCCAGCAATACTTCAAAGCCCGCAGCGGTAAGTTCGGCATATAGCGCGTCGGTCGCTTCGCGCACAATATCGGTTTCGTAACGCAACGGCACCAAGGCAATCTGGAAGGGTGCCAAGGCGTCATTCCAGAGAATGCCTCGCTCATCGTTGTTCTGCTCAATGGCTGCAGCCACTACGCGGGAAACACCAATGCCATAGCAGCCCATGGTCAGCGTGACCGGTTTGCCGTTCTCGCCCAGCACCTGACAGTTCAGTGCCTCGCTGTACTTGGTGCCCAGCTGGAAGATATGCCCGACTTCGATGCCGCGTTTGATTTCCAGGGTGCCCTGGCCATCCGGGCTCGGATCGCCAGCCAGCACGTTGCGCAGATCCGCTACTTCCGGCAGCGGCAGGTCGCGCTCCCAGTTCACGCCGAAAAAGTGTTTATCGTCGATATTGGCGCCGCAGGCAAAGTCGCTGATCAAGGCTACCGAGCGGTCGATGACGCAAGGGATCGGCAGATTGACTGGGCCCAACGAGCCAGGACCGGCACCGATGGCCGCGCGAATTTCCGCTTCGCTGGCAAATACCAGTGGGCTGGCGACTAGTTCCAGGTTGGCGGCTTTGATTTCGTTGAGTTCGTGGTCGCCGCGTACGATCAGTGCAACCAAGGTGCCTTCTTTAGCGCCATGCACCATAAGGGTTTTGATGGTTTTCTCGATTGCAATCGTGAACCCCTGAACCAGTGCATCAATGGTCTTGGTATCCGGGGTGTCGATCAGGCGCATGGCTTCGCATGCTTCTGTACGTGCGGTTTCGCGGGGCAGGGCTTCGGCTTTTTCGATATTGGCGGCGTAGTCTGAGCCACTGCTGAAAGCGATATCGTCTTCACCTGACTCGGCCAGCACATGAAATTCGTGGGAGCCAGTACCACCAATGGAGCCGGTATCAGCCTGCACCGGACGGAAGTTCAGGCCCAGGCGAGTAAAAATATTGCAGTAAGCCTGATGCATGCGGTCATAGGTTTGCTGCAGCGAAGCCTGATCGACGTGGAATGAGTAAGCATCCTTCATGATGAACTCGCGACCACGCATCACACCGAAGCGCGGACGCGTTTCGTCACGGAACTTGGTTTGGACCTGGTACAGGTTGATCGGCAGCTGTTTGTAGCTGTTTAGCTCATTGCGTGCCAGGTCGGTGATCACCTCTTCATGGGTCGGGCCGGCGCAAAACTCACGGCCATGACGATCCTTCATGCGCAGCAGTTCTGGACCGTATTGCTCCCAGCGCCCAGATTCCTGCCACAGTTCGGCTGGCTGAATGCCTGGCATCAGCACTTCTAGTGCGCCGGCGGCATTCATCTCTTCGCGTACGACCTTCTCCACCTTGCGCAGTACGCGCAGCCCCATGGGCAGCCATGTGTAGAGGCCAGAAGCCAGTTTGCGGATCATGCCGGCACGCAGCATCAGCTGATGGCTGATCACCACGGCATCGGATGGAGTTTCTTTCAGGGTCGAGAGCAGGAACTGGCTGGTACGCATATTTGGCTGTTCTGTCGGTTGCAAGAGATTTTGAATGGCGCGCATTGTACGGTGCCTGTACAGATGCGTACAGGATGCTGGCGTGTACCTATAAAGGAGGGGCGTGTGTCGAAATCGACGGCGGATCAAGTGCAGGCACTGATCCGGGCGGGGCTGCCAATGGCTGAAGATATCAACCTGTGTATCGATCGACTGGACGCTAAGGGCGCGCTGGCGCGGGTGCCGTTCCACAGCAAGCTGGTGCGCCCAGGCGGCACTTTGTCTGGGCCAACTATTATGGCGCTGGCGGATGCAGCGATGTATGCGGTGGTGCTGGGCAGCCTCGGGCGGGTGGAAATGGCTGTGACGTCGAATTTAAATATTAACTTTCTGGTTAAGCCAAAGCCGGTGGATCTATTAGCTGAGGCACGCATATTGCGCTTGAGTCGCAGGCAGGCTGTGTGCGAAGTGTCGGTCTATTCGCAGGGTAATGAAGATGAGTTGGTGGCGCATGTGACGGGGACTTATGCACTACCGTTGTAGGTTTTCAGCAGACAATAAAGAAAGCCCGAACTAGGTCGGGCTTTCTTTACCTGCTAAGCGGTCTGAATTACAGAACGCTCAGTGGGTATTCGATGTAAGCACGCACTTCGTTGGTATCGGTGCCAACTTCCGAGTTGCTGCGCAGTACTGAGGAGCGAACGCGGAAGGACAGATCTTTAGCCGCACCATCCTGGACTACGTATTTAACTTGGTTGAAGAACTCGTGCTCTTTACCATCGTCACCTGCACCAGTGGCAATGTTGTCAGACCAGATGTAGGCAGTTTTAAAGCTGAGGCCAGGCATCCCGAATGTAGCCATGTCTAACTCATAGCTAGCCTGCCAAGAGCGCTGGTCTTCAAGGTTGAAGTCAGAAAGGAAGCTGTTGGCTACGAAAATAGAGCCACCACCATCGCCAAAGCCATAATCGAAGCCGCGATCACCGGTGTTACGCTGATGGGCAAATATAAAACCATGAGCCCCTATAGTATATTTGGTCGCCAAGCTCCAGATGGTGTTGTCACCACCACCGAATTGACGGTCATAGTCGCTCTTGTAAATGTTGAAGTCAAAACCAAGAGACTGCTCTTCAGCAAGAGCCAGATTGTAGTTTAGATTTGCGTACTTGCGCTCATAGAAGTCTTCAAGATCACTCCAGTAAAGTGCAGCACTGAAGTCATCGCTGAAAGCGTAAGAGCCACCAGCTACGTCGATAGATTTGAGGCCGAAGCTATCGCTACCTGACTGGTTCATTGAATTTTGAGCAGTGAAGCGCCCAGCATTGAGTTCAAGGCCTTCAATCTCGGTGCTGGAAACCATCGTTCCTTCGAAGGTTTCTGGAAGCAGGCGGCCATCATCATATGCGAGCACTGGGAGTGAAGGCATTTGCGAGCCGTATGTGAGCACGGTATTGGAGATGCGCGCCTTGATCGCTGCGTTAGCAATAGTCAGATCTTTCCCTTCATTTTCCGGGAACATGCCGACACCGCGGCGACCAGTGCCTGTGTCCAACTGGAACAGGGTGCCAGCATAAGCATTCACGCCAACACCTACTGTGCCTTGGGTAAAGCCTGATTCGAATACTGCACGGGCGCTGCCGCCCCACTCTTCGGAATAACCGTTATCACGTGCGCCGCGGGAAGCACCATTACGCGCATCGCGGTTGTAATACATGCTTCGTGCGAGAAGCGACAGACTGCTGTCTTCGACAAAACCTTTGGACTCTGATTGGTCAGAGGCCATGGCAATTTGGGTGGTGCCCGCTGCTACTGCGAGGGCGATTACGCTCCACTTCATCACTTGCATCGTGATTGCTCCTTTGGTTTAGAAAACTTGCGCTGTCCTGTTGGTTGTTGTATGGACAGCTCTTTCTTTTTGTGTCGGCGATAACTTATAGCACGCTGCCAATGTTGGCGATAGTTGCAGCCTATACGTGACGAATTCTTCACGGCGGTGTCGCAAAAACTTATGGGGCATGTCGCAATTTTGTAGCTGCTACTGGCGTGCTTGGAGCTAAGGCGAACAGGTTTTTTGCGCATGCTCTCGGGTTGCGTTGGCAGCCTGTCGGTGCAATGCGCTTACGGCGAATCACTAAGCAATAGTCGTGCACAAAATACAGAAAAGGCTCAGGTTCTGGCTCGGTGCTCACCCGCGCCGCCCAATTTTCGGTGGTTGCTTGGGTTTTTAAGTGATTTTTTAGCGGTTATTTCTGTTTTTCTGGTGATGAAAAGGTGTTTTTAATCGTGTGCTTTGGCGTGAGTCTTAAGTAATTGCTGTCCTGCGACTGCTGTATCGAATGGGCAGTAGTGTGAGGATTACTGAAGGGAACGGTTTTGGTGCGCTGATGTGTGTCGGTTTTGCAGAGTGCTGTGTATTGGTGCGTGATTTGTGAGGGCTATGGTGAATGCCTGAGTTGTGGCTTCGGCGTATCCTTGTCGTAAGCTTTGTTCGTGCGAGTTGATGCTTGGTCTTAGCAGGCAGGCTGGAGATGTGACGGTCGTTGCTTGATCTTGATCCTCGTCACGCCCGATCAGTGGGTTCGTTTTAAGGGTAGGTTTTATGTTTGCTCTAGATTCGCGTTTGCAGCTGGACACCGTCTGTTTGGGGGATTACCCCTTGTGCCGTCTCCTGCTGATGAATGATGCGCAGTACCCTTGGTTTATTTTGGTACCGCGCCGTGGGGCTGTTAGCGAGTTATTTCAGCTGGATGCAGGCGATCAATTGCAGTTCTGGCGGGAAACCAACGGGCTGGCTGAAGTGCTTAAAGGCTGTTTTGCAGCTGACAAAATGAATGTCGCAACGCTGGGTAATGTGGTCAGTCAGCTGCATATGCATGTGATAGTGCGGCGATGCGGCGATGCGGCCTGGCCGGCGCCTGTTTGGGGGCGGCATCCGGCGCAGGCCTATACGGCTGAGCAGATAGCGGCCGTGAGGGCACGTTTGCGCCCGGTGCTAACCGGTGATTTTTGTTTTAGTGAGAGTTAACCGGTGGACATAGAAGAACGCATTAACGACTTGCAAAGCCGTTTGGCTTTTCAGGACGACACTATTCAGGCTCTTAACGATGCGCTGGTGGCGCAGCAGCGTTTGTTAGAACGTTTGCAGTTACAGATGGCCGCATTAATCAAGCGTCAGGATGAGGTGGGCTCACAGTTTGGCTTGGCTGAAGATGAGGCGCCGCCTCATTACTAAACGCAGAACGCAAAAGGCCCGCATTATGCGGGCCTTTTGCGTTTGGGGTGGGCTGAGCGACTAGCGTCGTGCAGGCAATGCAGCGATTACGTCTTCGGCTTGTAGGCCTTTGTCGCGCTGCATTACCGCGAATTCGACCCGCTGACCTTCCACCAGAACGCGGTGACCTTCGCCGCGAATGGCACGAAAGTGCACGAAAATATCGTCACCTGAGTCACGTGAGATAAAGCCAAAACCCTTCGACGTATTGAACCATTTCACCGTACCTGTCTCGCGATCACCCAAATCTTGCGAGCCAGAGATATGGCGCTGCTTTAGGCGCAGGTTAGTCGCCAGATGCACCGCGACGGCTGCAGCGATGATGAGCAAGCTGAAAAGGTTGGAGGGTTGATTGGCGATTTCTGCCAGAGGAGCCAGCAGGATCAGAGCTTGCAGCAGCGTGCCGATTACCAGCAAAGCGGAAACTACGTTCTGTGCCTGATGGCGCAAGCCTGCATGCCAAATTGGCAGTTGCGGGGCGAGCAATAAGTTCAACAGGCCGAACAGTGCAAGGTACAGCGCGTTTGGCTGCTCTAGCAGTGGCTGTGGCGTGGTGCTGAGGGTCGGGGCGAAAGAAAGTAACAGGGCAATGGCGCCTGTCAGGAGATGGATGGTTTTCAACATTTTGGATTAGCTCGCTTAATTTAAAGAGTCAACAGAAGGGCTGGCTGCGCGTAGTGGGTGTTCCAAGAGGGGAGTAAAAGCGCGTGATACCAGTTTGTGCGCCAAACCAAACTATGGTTCAGCCGCACGGGCAGTATTTAACAGCAAAGAGGTGGGCTTCTCAATCAAGCTCTGAGCGCTGTGCCACTTGGGTTGGGGTTTACCTGGTTGCGACCATCACGCTTGGCCTGATAAAGCGCATCATCGGCACGGGTGAGCAGAGTTTCTAGCGTGTCGCCTTGTTCAGCAAGGGCGAAGCCAAAGGAAGCGGTGATGCTGTCGAGCACTTCATCGGTGCGGCGTACTTTAATGCGCAACGACTGGATTTTTATCCGCAACTGCTCGGCAAAAGTGTATGCGGCAGCGCTGTCAGTGCAGTCGCGCAGGATGATGCAAAACTCTTCTCCGCCGTAGCGGGCTGCAATAGCGCGTGCGGGCAACGCCTCGCGCAGTAGCTGGCCGACATGCTGCAGCACACGATCACCAAGTGGGTGACCATAGTGGTCGTTGAACTGTTTGAAGTGGTCGATATCCAGCATCACCAAAGCAACACCGCTATGCCCCGCGTTCAGTGTTTGCTCAAGTAATCGGCTAAAGGCATTACGGTTGAATACTTGTGTCAGGTTATCCAGCGTCGCTGCAATGTGGGCGCGCTCGAGCTGGTTGCGCAAAACTTTAATTTCTTCCTGCGCGGCATTTAGGCAATAAAGAAATTTAGTTTGCTGGTCCTGCATTAGTTGCGTGCTTTCTTGCAGTTCGGTCAGCACGCTTGGTAATTCGTCGATGATCGGCTCTTGAAGTGCAGCCAGGCCTTGCTCCAGGCTGGCTTGGTAGTGACTGCCGCCGGTGATGCTGCGCGAGACATTGCCTTCTATATCGTCGATCAGATCGACGATCAGTTGTTGGCCCGCTCGGGCTTCTTCGAGCTCGCCGTGGATGATGAAGTCGCGAAAAAGCTTGGCAGCGGTTTCCGGAGGGAAGCTGTCAAAGTCGGCGATGGTTTTGTCCAGGCGGCGATTGAGTTCGGGCTCAAGACCTTTGCTGTAGGTGTACCAGAGGGCGTAGTGCACCGGGTTGGGGGGGATGTCGTGTCGCATCATTAGCGGCACTGCTTTTTTTAAAAGCGCAGCTGCATCGCGTGTTTCTTCGGGATACAGCTCTAGGATGCTGCTGGCTTTTTTGGGGGAGTTCATGCGTGTCACTGTGGCAAGGTTGCAATTAGCCAGAGCATAGAACAGCTGTTGTCTATTCGCCTAGCAAAAGGCCGCGGATACCTGAACGCTGGGTTAATGGTTTATTTAAACAAGGACTACATTCGTCTGGGGCGTGCCTTAAAACAGAAAACCCTCGGTAAGCCACCGAGGGTTTTTTCTACCGCAAGCCGAGCAGGTTTACGAGCCAATGCACCGGCGCCCAATACAGGCGATTTTTGCAGAAGCAGGTCTGTTAGTGATTTGTTTAAGCAGCCAACAAGCTTCGCAACATCCAAGCGGTCTTTTCATGCACTTGCATACGTTGTGTCAGCAGGTCTGCAGTAGGTTCGTCGCTGACTTTGTCCAGCAGTGGGAAGATGCCGCGAGCCGTGCGCACGACCGCTTCCTGACCTTGCACCAGCTGCTTGATCATGTCTTGCGCGTTGGGTACGCCTTCCTCTTCTTTGATCGACGAGAGGCGGGCATAGGCAGCGTAGGTGCCTGGGGCTGGGAAGCCCAGTGCGCGAATACGCTCGGCGATCTGGTCGACGGCCAGCGCTAATTCGGTGTACTGACCTTCAAACATCAGGTGCAGCGTGTTGAACATTGGGCCGGTGACGTTCCAATGAAAGTTATGGGTTTTTAGGTAGAGGGTGTAAGTGTCGGCGAGTAGGCGCGACAGACCATCGGCGATGGCAGCACGATCTTGCTCGGCTATTCCAATATTAATTTCCATACCGTTTCTCCTTTCAGACGATTGAGGCTGGTTGCCCAGTTTTAATGGGCAAAGCCTAGCATGGCCGTTGTTATCTTTTATTGGGGTTTAAATCAACAAACGTGCTGTTTGGACGCTGAGGGTTGCTCTGGGTTCAGTTTCTGTGTCGTCAGATGCGTTTGTTCCTGCTTGGGTGTGCAGCTTTGTACGGCAATGTATCGAGTACTTTTTGCTGGGTTTAGCGATGTGCTAATTCGGGTTGTTGCTGCAGTGTCTGATTGAACACTTCGACCCAGTGCGTGCTGAATTGACTCCCGGCAAGGTTATTTATTTCCAGAATGGCGCGTAACAGTGGGCGTTTGTTTAGGGTTTGATGGGCGCGCTCATGGGTGCGGGCTTCAAATGTGTCGACGATGCCGATAATCAGCGCGCCGGGGCTGGTTTCGGCTTCTTTTAAGCCTTTCGGGTAGCCACTGCCGTCGGCGTGCTCCTGGTGTTGCAGGGTTATTTCCGCCGCTGCACTCCAGCGTGGCAGGCGCTTGAGTAAGTCATAGGCAAGGCGCGGGTGTGATTGCATCTGGCGGCGCTCGTCTCGACTGAGGTTGGCCTCTTTGTGCAGTAAGTTAAGCGGCAGAAACGCCATGCCTATGTCATGCAGGCAAATGGCCGCTGCCAGTTGCTCGGGTTGTTCGAGGTTGCCACCGTGCCGATTGATCGCCAGCGCTAGATCAAGTTGACGTAGGCCGCGCCCTTGCCAGAAGTGCGAGCGGCGCTCGCTGGCTTGCATAAGGTCAATAAAAAACAGCAGGTCGGCGTCGGGCTCAATGTCATAGTGCTTGAGTAAATCAGCCGCGCTCGGTTGGTCCTCAATGGTGGCGGTTAGTAGTTGTGAGCTGGGGTCGAGTTGTTGCAAAAGCGCGCTGCGCGTTGCGGTCTGTTGTGCGTGTGGGGTAATCGCCAGGGCGCCGAGTGCCTGGCTAAGGCTTTTGCTCTGCGCTGCATCAAGTTGTGCCTCGGGTGTTCCGAGTGCGTGCTGGATTTGCTCTCTCAGGTGGTCGAGGGTCAATAGAAGGATATCGCCCAGCAGGCTGTCGAAATGTAACTGGCCCTCGCGCAGGCAGGACAGTACGTCCTCCATGGCTTGCGGCACGCTCATCAGCGTATTGAGGCCGATATAACCCAGGTTGCCCTTGAGCGTGTGCACCAGGCGAAACAGCTCGCGCAGGCGCTCGTGGTCATCGGGTGTGTGTTCAAGCTCGATCAGCAATTGCTCGCAACGCTGGAATTGTTCGCTGGATTCCAGGCGAAAGTCTGCCAGCAAATCGCTGGGGATTTCTGCCAGGTTCGGCGTGGCCATAAGCCTCTCCACTATTCGATGGTCAGAGTGCTGCATGCCTGAGTATAGGAAGGGCTGGCAAAAGCGCGTGGGCCGGCGGCTGCACGTGACGGCTTAACCATATATAATCTCGCGCTTTACCGCGTTTTGTCGGGCGAACAGTCGGCTGCGTATGCGCCGCTGATCGTTTCGCGCCCTTTAAAAGCAGCACAATTGCGGAAAATGGCGCGTGCGCCAGCCGGTCATCCGGCCAACGAGCGTCGCAGTTATTGCGGCCCAACGAATTCAAGACTCAAGAGAAGCGACCACCACCATGATGCGCAGCCATTATTGCGGCCAACTGAACGAGAGCCTGGACGGCCAGGAAGTCATCCTTTGCGGTTGGGTACATCGCCGTCGTGACCATGGCGGGGTGATTTTCCTCGACATTCGTGACCGTGAAGGCCTGGCGCAGGTGGTATTTGATCCGGATCGAGCGGCGACCTTCGCCACCGCCGACAAGGTGCGTAGCGAATACGTGGTCAAGATCACTGGCAAGGTTCGCCTGCGCCCTGAGGGTGCGCGTAACGCCAATATGGCGTCCGGCGCTATTGAGGTGCTGGGCTATGAGCTGGAAGTGCTGAACGAAGCGGAAACTCCGCCGTTCCCGCTCAACGAATACACCGACGTAGGTGAAGAGACCCGCCTGCGCTACCGCTTTATCGACCTGCGTCGCCCGGAAATGGCGGCCAAGCTGAAGCTGCGTTCGAGCATCACCAGCAGCATTCGTCGTTACTTGGATGACAATGGCTTCCTCGATGTGGAAACGCCGATCCTTACCCGTGCCACCCCAGAAGGTGCGCGTGACTATTTGGTGCCGAGCCGCACCCATGCCGGCAGCTTCTTTGCGTTGCCACAATCGCCGCAGCTGTTCAAACAACTGCTGATGGTCGCGGGCTTCGACCGCTACTACCAGATCGCCAAGTGCTTCCGCGACGAAGACCTGCGCGCTGACCGTCAGCCGGAATTCACCCAGATCGATATCGAAACCAGCTTCATGGATGAGGCCGACATCATGGCCATCACCGAGAAGATGGTTCGTCAGCTGTTTAAGGAAGTACTGGACGTCGAGTTCGGTGAGCTGCCGCACATGACCCTGGCCGAAGCCATGCGTCGTTTCGGTTCCGACAAGCCGGACCTGCGCAACCCGCTGGAGCTGGTGGATGTGGCTGACCAGCTGAAAGATGTCGACTTCAAGGTCTTCGCCGGCCCGGCCAACGATCCCAAGTGCCGCGTCACCGCGTTGCGCGTACCGGGCGGGGCGAGCATGCCGCGCAAGCAGATCGACGACTACACCAAGTTCGTCGGTATCTACGGTGCGAAGGGCTTGGCCTATATCAAGGTCAACGAGCGTGCCGCTGGCGTTGAAGGCCTGCAGTCGCCGATCGTCAAGAACATCCCGCTGGACAACATCAATGTGATCCTTGATCGCGTCGGTGCCGTAGATGGCGACATCGTGTTCTTCGGTGCCGACAAAGCCAAGATCGTCAGCGAGGCCCTGGGTGCGCTGCGCATCAAGCTCGGTCATGACCTCAACCTGCTGACTTGCGAGTGGGCGCCGCTGTGGGTCGTCGACTTCCCGATGTTCGAAGAGAACGACGACGGCAGCCTGACCGCTATGCACCACCCGTTCACCGCACCGAAGTGCAGCCCGGCCGAGCTGGAGGCCAATCCGGCCGCCGCGCTGTCGCGTGCCTACGACATGGTGCTCAACGGCACCGAGCTGGGCGGCGGTTCGATCCGTATCCACGACAAATCGATGCAGCAGACTGTGTTCCGCGTACTCGGCATCAGCGAAGACGAGCAGCAGGAAAAGTTCGGTTTCCTCCTCGACGCGCTGAAGTTCGGCGCGCCACCCCACGGTGGGTTGGCTTTTGGTCTGGATCGCCTGGTCATGCTGATGACTGGCGCCAGCTCGATCCGTGAAGTGATTGCCTTCCCGAAAACCCAGAGCGCGGCTTGCGTCATGACTCAGGCGCCGGGCGAGGTGGATAACAAATCGCTGCGTGAGCTGCACATTCGTCTGCGTGAGCAACCGAAAGCAGAATAAAACGTCACAAGAAGCCTGGTTTTCCAGGCTTCTTCTTTATGGCGGGGCGGAGAGACTCGAACTCTCACGCCTCAATATTGACTATTGAAACAAACGGAGTGAGTTATGGCTGGTCATTCCAAATGGGCCAATATTAAACACCGCAAAGGCCGTCAAGACGCCAAGCGCGGCAAGATTTTCACCAAGATCATTCGTGAGCTGACTGTTGCAGCCAAGCACGGTGGCCCCATTCCTGCGGATAATCCGCGCCTGCGTCTGGCGGTGGACAAGGCGCTGACCGCCAATATGTCGCGCGATGTGATTGATCGGGCGATTGCTCGCGGTGCTGGCAATAACGACGCCGATAACGTCGTTGAGCTGAGCTATGAAGGTTACGCGCTGGGTGGTGTCGCCATTATCGTTGAAGCTATGACCGACAACCGTAATCGCACCGCCGCCGAAGTGCGCCATGCCTTTACCAAGTGCGGGGGCAACCTGGGTACCGATGGTTCGGTGGCTTATATGTTCGACCGCAAGGGGCAGATCAGTTTCGCTCCGGGCGTCAGCGAAGATACGCTGATGGAAGCGGCACTGGAGGCCGGTGCTGACGATGTTGAGATGGCTGAGGATGGTTCAGCGCTGGTGTCTACCAGCTTTGCCGATTTTCATGCGGTTAACGAGGCGCTTTGTGCGGCCGGCTTTAAACCGAGCGATGCAGAGATTGCGATGATCCCCTCGATCAGTGCGCCTGTTACCGAATTGGAAACTGCGCAAAAAGTCATCAAGCTGATCGACATGCTGGAGGACCTCGACGATGTACAGGAGGTCTATCACAACGCCGAAATATCTGACGAGCTGATGGAGCAGCTTGGCTAAGTATCGGCGTACATAAAAAGCCGGAGGTGTTTGGGTGAGTGGCCCAACTGCTTCCGGTTTTTTTATGGCCCTAACGCCCTCGTAGCACCTGGTTACGGCGCGACCTGAGAAAGAGCGCCGTGTCATCTTTATCGGTGTTGCCTGGGTGACGTGGATATGGGCTGGCCCTATACTTGGCGACTGGATAAATAGACAGTGTTCCAGCCCTGTTGGCTGGCCTCTTGAGTGGGCGTTAATGCATGACCTTGATTCTCGGCATTGATCCCGGTTCGCGCATCACGGGTTACGGTGTAGTGCGTGATAACGGGCGCAGTTGCGAGTATGTGGCCTCTGGCTGTATTCGCACGGGCAATGGTTCGATGCCAGAGCGTTTGCAAGTGGTGTTCCGTGGCGTGCGTGAAGTTATCGAAACCTACGGGCCGGTGACCATGGGCATTGAGCAGGTGTTTATGGCGCGCAACCCGGATTCCGCGCTCAAGCTCGGCCAGGCGCGCGGTGTGGCCATCGTTGCGGGAATGGAGGCGGGGCTGGATATTGCTGAATACACCGCCACGCAGGTCAAGCAGGCCATTGCCGGCAGCGGCGGGGCGGATAAGGAGCAAGTGCAGTTGATGGTCATGCACTTGCTCAAACTGGTGCAAAAACCACAGATTGATGCATCGGATGCTCTGGCGATTGCCCTGTGTCATGCCCATCACCGGCAAAGCCTGATTCCCCATGGCCTAGTAGGCGCCAAGCGGCGCGCGGGTCGCCTTCGTTTGTAACGTAATTTTAAGGAAGCAGCGGTGATCGGACGTTTGCGTGGCACCTTGGCGGAAAAGCAACCGCCGCATGTGATTATTGACATAAATGGTTTGGGTTATGAGCTGGAAGTGCCGATGACCACTCTGTACCGTTTGCCATCGGTCGGTGAGCCGCTGACCCTGCATACCCATCTGGTGGTGCGCGAAGATGCGCATCTGCTTTATGGCTTTTTTGAAAAGCGTGAGCGTGAGCTGTTCCGTGAGCTGATCCGTCTCAATGGTGTCGGCCCGAAGCTGGCGTTGGCTTTGATGTCCGGTTTGGAGGTCGATGAGTTGGTGCGCTGCGTGCAGGCACAAGACACCTCCGTATTGGTGAGAATCCCAGGGGTCGGTAAAAAAACCGCTGAGCGGCTTCTGGTTGAGCTGAAAGATCGCTTCAAAGCCTGGGAAACTGTGCCGGGCATGTCGGCACTGGTGACGGAACCTCGCACAGGCGCGGCAGTCTCAAGCGCGGAGAGTGACGCGGTTAGCGCTCTTATTTCGCTTGGCTATAAACCTCAGGAAGCCAGTCGTGCGGTCTCTGTAATTAAGGAAGACGGTTTGAGCAGTGAAGACATGATTCGTCGAGCCCTTAAGGGAATGGTCTAGTGCTAGAAGCAGATCGCCTGATTACGGCTGCTCCCCGCGACCGCGACGAGCAAGTTGATCGTGCCATTCGCCCGTTAAAACTGGCCGAATATATCGGCCAGCCAAGCGTGCGCGAGCAGATGGAGCTGTTTATCCAGGCGGCTCGAGGGCGCAGCGAAGCGCTCGATCACACCTTGATCTTCGGCCCGCCTGGTCTGGGCAAGACCACCCTGGCCAATATCATCGCCCAGGAAATGAATGTTTCGATCAAGAGCACCTCAGGTCCCGTGCTGGAGCGGCCGGGTGATCTGGCGGCGCTGCTGACCAATCTTGAGCCGGGTGATGTGCTGTTTATCGATGAGATTCATCGCCTGTCGCCGATTGTCGAGGAAGTGCTGTACCCGGCCATGGAAGACTTCCAGCTCGACATCATGATCGGCGAAGGCCCGGCCGCGCGTTCGATCAAGCTCGATCTGCCGCCGTTTACCTTGGTCGGTGCCACCACGCGCGCGGGTATGTTGACCAATCCGCTGCGTGACCGTTTTGGCATTGTGCAGCGCCTTGAGTTCTACAACACCGACGATCTGGCGACCATCGTCATGCGCTCTGCTGGGATTCTCGGCTTGCCGATAGAGCCGCGCGGCGCATTTGAGATCGCGCGGCGTGCTCGCGGTACGCCGCGTATTGCTAACCGCCTGCTACGCCGCGTGCGTGATTTTGCTGAAGTGCGCGGGCGGGGCGATATCACCTGTGAAATTGCCGACCTAGCACTGAACTTACTCGACGTCGATGAACGCGGCTTCGACCATCAGGATCGTCGCCTCTTGCTGACCATGATTGAGAAGTTTGACGGTGGTCCGGTTGGGGTGGACAACCTCGCTGCTGCCATCAGTGAGGAGCGCCACACCATCGAAGATGTGCTGGAGCCCTACCTGATTCAGCAGGGCTATATCATGCGTACCCCGCGCGGACGCGTGGTGACGCGCCATGCCTACTTGCATTTCGGCCTGAATGTGCCCAAACGCATGGGCGAGCTGTCGGTAACGGAACAGTTTGATAGCACATCGGAGTAAGAAAAATACTTGCTGTACCCAATTGGCAAGACCGGGAGCTAAGACTAGAGTATGCGCGCGCAAAACGGAGTTCAGCTGTCCACCTTTCGTTGTCGGGTTTATTTCGAAGACACCGATGCAGGCGGCATCGTCTACTACGTCAATTACCTCAAATTTATGGAACGGGCTCGTACCGAGCGCCTACGTGATCTGGGTTTTCTCCAGTCGACGTTGGCTGAGGACGGCCTGTTGTTCGTTGTGCATTCGGCTGAAGCGCGTTATCACGCGCCAGCCAGGCTGGATGACGAGTTACTGGTAAGCGCTGATGTTATTGAATTAAACCGTGCCAGCCTGCGTTTTCGTCAACAAGTTAGGCGGGCTACGGATGATGTGCTGCTCTGTGAAGGGCAGTTTATGGTGGCCTGTGTGCGCGCCGACAATTTGAAACCCCGGGCCATTCCCCAAACTCTGCACGCGGCCTTTGCCGGGCAGGGCGGTGCGGGTACATCTAGAGCAGGAGAGTAAGCGTGGAAGCCAACGCCGTTGACCACATGTCGATGTGGAGTCTGATCAGCAACGCCAGCCTGGTGGTGCAACTGGTAATGCTGACGCTAGTGGCCGCATCGGTCATGTCGTGGGTCATGATCTTCCAGCGTACGGCGCTGCTGCGTGCGGCTAAGCGTGCGTTGGATAACTTCGAAGAGCGCTTCTGGTCGGGTATCGACCTGTCCAAGCTGTACCGTCAGGCAGGCAGCAACCCGGATCCGGACTCAGGCCTGGAGCAGATCTTCCGCGCCGGTTTCAAAGAGTTCTCGCGTCTGCGTCAGCAAGCTGGTGTGGATCCAGATGCGGTGATGGATGCGGTGGCCCGCGCCATGCGCGTGGCGATTTCCCGCGAGGAAGAGAAGCTTGAGCAAAGCCTGCCATTTCTCGCCACTGTCGGTTCGACCAGCCCCTACATTGGCCTGTTCGGTACTGTGTGGGGGATCATGAACTCCTTCCGCGGCCTGGCCCAAGTGCAGCAAGCGACCTTGGCCACGGTAGCGCCGGGTATTGCTGAAGCGCTGATCGCCACTGCAATCGGCCTGTTTGCTGCGATTCCTGCAGTAATTGCCTACAACCGTTTTGCTTCGCGTGGCGAAATGCTGATCGGGCGTTACTACACCTTTGCCGACGAATTCCAGGCAATCCTGCACCGTAAAGTGCACACCAGCGACGACTAAGCCTTAGGCATTCTCAATACAGGTTTTTCAAGCCATGGCCAGAATTCGCAATAGACGCAAGCCCGTCGCCGAGATGAACGTAGTGCCTTACATCGATGTGATGTTGGTACTGCTGGTTATCTTCATGGTGACCGCGCCCATGCTCAATCAGGGCGTTAAGGTTGATCTGCCGAAAGTCAGCAGTGAAGCCTTGCCGCAGGACAACAATGCCCAGGTCTTGACCATCTCAATCAAGGCCGACAAGACCTACTTCTGGAATATGGGCACTGAAGTCGATGTGGATACCGTGCAGGACCAAGCGCTGACGCTGGAAGAAATGACCCGGGCGGTGACCGCCATCATTAGCCAGAGCCGCGCCACCGGTAAGCAGGTTCAAGTGTTTGTTCGTGGTGACAAGACTGTCGATTACGGCACCATCATGGCGGCCATGGGTGGTTTGCAACAGGCCGACGTGGGTAACGTCGGGCTGATTACCGAGGCCCCCTGATGCACTACCAGCGCGAGCGTTCGCCCTCGGAAAGTCTGTTCTGGCCTGTCGTCTGGGCTGTGGGTCTGCACGTCATCATGTTTGCCATGCTGTTCGTCAGTTTTGCGTTTGCGCCGGACTTACCGCCGGCCAAGCCGGTGGTGCAGGCCACCTTGTATAAATTGCAGTCGCAAAGCCAGGCCACTACCCAGACCAACCAGAAAATTGCTGGCGAAACCAAGAAAACCACTGCGCCGGTGTATGAAACCGAACAGCTTGAACAGAAAAAGGCTGAGCAGGAAAAAGTAGCGGCCAAAGCAGCGGAACAAAAGAAAGCACAAGAGGCTCAGAAGGCGGAGGTTGAGAAGAAAGCCGAAGCAGACAAAAAAGCGGAAGCAGCCAAGAAAGCCGATGCTGAGAAAAAAGCGGCAGAGCAGAAGAAACTTGCCGACGTAGCTAAAAAGAAAGCAGCAGAGGAAGCGGCCAAGAAAAAAGCCGCTGAAGACGCCAAGAAAAAAGCAGCAGAGGATGCGAAGAAGAAAGCCGCTGCTGAAGCTGCGAAGAAGAAAGCGGCTGATGATGCCAAGAAAACGGCAGCCGAATCAGCCCAGCGCAAAGCGGTAGAAGACAAAAAAGCCGCCGCGTTGGCCGAGCTGTTATCCGAGGATGTCGGTCGCCAGCAGGCCGTTGCCGATACCTTTGGCGATGAGGTGGCCGGCAGCCTTGATGATTTGATTGTGATGCTGGTCAGCCAGCAGTGGCGACGTCCGCCATCGGCGCGTAATGGCATGAGCGTAGAAGTACTGATCGAAATGCTGCCGGATGGCACCATTACTAATGCTAGCGTGACACGCTCAAGTGGCGATTCACCTTTTGATAACTCGGCCGTACAAGCGGTGCGTAACGTTGGCCGTATTGCTGAAATGCAACAGCTGGATCGCGCCACTTTTGATCGCCTTTACCGGCAGCGCCGCGCTGTCTTCAAACCGGAGGATTTAGGCCTGTGAATACCCTGATGCGCATTGTTTTGCTCGGACTGACCCTGCTGGTCGGGGTCGTTCAGGCTGCTGATCCGCTGGTGATCAGCAGTGGCACCGACCGTGCTACACCCATCGCTGTGGTGCCTTTTGGTTGGCAGGGCGGCAGCGTATTGCCTGAAGACATGGCTGAAATCATCGGCAATGACCTGCGCAACTCTGGCGTGTTCGAGCCGATCCCTCGGCAGAATATGATCAGCCTGCCGACTCAGGCCAGTGAAGTGATTTACCGCGACTGGCAAGCGCTGGGCGCACAATACGTGCTGGTCGGCAGCATTGTGCCGAGCGCCGGTCGTTTGCAGATTCAATTTGGTCTGTTCAACGTCACCACTCAGCAGCAGGTCATGACCGGCAGTGTTGGCGGTGGCGTTGATCAGCTGCGAGACATGGCGCATCACATTGCTGATCAGTCGTTCGAGAAACTCACCGGTGTGAAAGGCGCGTTCTCTACGCGTATGTTGTACGTGACGGCGGAGCGTTTCTCGGTCAACAACACCCGCTATACCCTGCAGCGCTCTGACTATGATGGTGCGCGGGCCGTTACCCTGCTGCAGTCGCGCGAGCCGATTCTGTCGCCTTCATTCGCTCCGGATGGCCGTCGTATTGCCTACGTATCGTTTGAGCAGAAGCGCCCACGTATTTTCGTGCAGCACATCGACACCGGCCGTCGTGAGCAGGTCACCAATTTTGAAGGCCTCAATGGTGCGCCTGCCTGGTCGCCGGACGGCAACCGCCTGGCATTCGTGCTGTCGCGTGACGGCAATCCGGAAATTTACGTGATGGACATGGGCACTCGCCAGTTGCGTCGGGTAACCAATCAGGCATCCATCGACACCGAGCCCTTCTGGGGTAAGGACGGTCAGACGCTGTACTTCACGTCGGATCGTTCGGGTAAACCACAAATCTATAAAACCAACATCAATGGCGGCGCGGCAGAGCGTGTGACCTTTATCGGTAACTACAACGCCAACCCGAAGCTATCTGCTGATGAGAAGACCCTGGTCATGATTCACCGCCAGGATGGTTACACCGTGTTCAAGGTGGCTGCACAAGACCTGCAGCGCGGCAATTTGCGCATTCTTTCAGACACAAGTCTGGATGAGTCGCCTACTGTTGCGCCCAACGGCACCATGGTAGTCTACGCCACCCGCCAGCAGGGCCGGGGAGTCTTGGTACTAGCGTCCACCAATGGACGTGTGAGGCTCCCTCTTCCTACCGCTCAAGGCGAAGTTCGAGAGCCTTCTTGGTCCCCTTACCTGAACTGATGCGGCGCTATACCGTTGTTTGAAATACTGCTTAACACACTGGGGTTCATTAGGAGTTACATGATGGAAATGCTGAAATTTGGTAAGTTCGCTGCACTGGGTTTGGCTCTCGCCGTGGCTGTAGGTTGCTCCTCTAAAGGCGGCGACGCTGCTGGTGAAGGCGCTATCGATCCTAACGCTGGTTACGGTGCCAACACTGGCGCTGTTGATGGCAGCCTGAGCGAAGAAGCAGCTCTGCGCGCGATCACCACCTTCTACTTCGAATACGACAGCTCCGACCTGAAGCCAGAGGCCATGCGCGCTCTGGACGTGCACGCCAAAGACCTGCAAGGCAATGGCGCTCGCGTAGTTCTGGAAGGCCACGCTGACGAGCGCGGTACTCGTGAATACAACATGGCTCTGGGCGAGCGTCGCGCCAAAGCTGTACAGCGTTACCTGGTACTGCAGGGCGTTTCCCCGGCTCAACTGGAACTGGTTTCCTACGGTGAAGAGCGCGCTATCGCCACTGGTAACGACGAGTCCTCGTGGGCTCAAAACCGTCGCGTCGAACTGCGTAAGTAATTCGATATGCGTACGTGCCGCCGTGCTTTAACCGTTTTGGCGCTCAGCCTGCCGCTTGCGGCGTGGGCTGAGGTTCCCGTGGTAGACAACAATGCCGGTTACGGCAGTAGTTATCCGCCTGCTGGTTACGGTACGTCCGGCACCTCCGTCGCGACAGGGGCTTCGGCCCCTGTCTCGGCGCAGGGCATGCTGTTCAACCAGTTGCAGCAGATGCAGGATGAAATCGCGCAGCTGCGCGGTACGCTGGAAGAACAACAGAACGAAATTCAGCGTTTGAAGCAAGAGAGCCTGGAGCGTTATCAGGACCTTGATAAACGTTTGAGTAGTGGTGCAGCAGGTGCTGCAGCCAACCAGAATTCTTCAACCGCCGGCGCTATTAATGCCAGCGGTACACCGACCCCGCCGACGGCGGGATCGGCAGGCACTGAACCAGCTGATCCTGCAAAGGAAAAGCTGTTTTATGAAGCTGCTTTTGACCTGATCAAAGCCAAAGATTTTGACAAGGCCAGCCAGGCCTTTGCTGCGTTTTTGCGCAAGTATCCGAACAGTCAGTACGCTGGCAATGCTCAATACTGGCTGGGTGAAGTCAACCTAGCCAAGGGCGATCTGCAGTCAGCAGGTCAAGCGTTTGCGCGAGTTAGCCAGGCTTACCCAAGCCATGCCAAGGTGCCGGACTCGCTGTTTAAGTTGGCGGATGTCGAGCAGCGTCTTGGCAATAACGACAAAGCCAAAGGCATCTTGCAGCAAGTGATTGCCCAGTACCCGGGCAGTTCTGCAGCGCAGTTGGCGCAGCGCGATCTACAGCGCCTGCCTTAATAGCTGAGCGAGTCATTCAAAAGCCCGTGCCATGCGCGGGTTTTTTATGGGCGGCTTCCCTGGCTGCGATTCTGCGAACCGTCGCTGTGCGACGTTAAAGGCTGCTCCCGGCGGTTTTTTCGTATACAATCCGCGCCCCTTTTCCCGCAACGGAGGCGGACAGCCTGTCTAGCTGTTACGCCCGTGGCTGATATGCAAGAAACCCTGCGAATTACCGAGATTTTCTACTCGCTGCAGGGCGAAACGCGCACCGCCGGCTTGCCGACTGTGTTCGTTCGCCTGACCGGCTGTCCTTTGCGCTGCCAATACTGCGACACCGCCTATGCCTTTAGTGGCGGCGAAATCATATCGTTGGATGCCATTGTCGATCAGGTGGCCGGCTACAAGCCGCGCTATATCTGCGTGACGGGCGGCGAGCCGTTGGCGCAACCTAATTGCATTCCTCTGCTCAAGCGTCTGTGTGATGCCGGCTATGAAGTATCGCTGGAGACCAGTGGCGCGCTGGATGTCGCGGCGGTTGATCCGCGGGTGAGTAAGGTCCTTGACCTTAAAACCCCAGGTTCGGCCGAGGTTGCTCGCAACCGCTACGAGAATATTTCGCTGCTAACGCCGAATGATCAGGTCAAGTTTGTGATCTGCTCTCGTGAGGACTATGACTGGGCGGTAAGCAAGCTGATCCAGTACGGTCTGGATTCGCGCGTCAGCGAGGTGCTGATGTCGCCGAGTCACCATGAACTGGATGCGCGCTCGTTGGCTGAGTGGATCATTGCTGACAACTTGCCCGTTCGCCTGCAGATGCAACTGCACAAGATTCTCTGGAACGATGAGCCGGGACATTGATATGAGTGAGAAAAAAGCGGTAATCCTGCTGTCTGGTGGCCTGGACTCGGCCACTGTAGTGGCCCTGGCTAAAGCTGACGGCTACAGCTGTTACACCATGAGCTTTGATTACGGCCAGCGTCATCGTTCCGAGCTGCATGCCGCCGAGCAAGTGGCTCAGCAATTGGGCGTGATTGAACACAAAGTGATTGGTTTGAATCTCAATGGTATGGGCGGTTCAGCACTGACCGACACTAGCATTGATGTGCCGGAAGGGCCCGGCGAAGGTATTCCGGTCACTTATGTGCCGGCGCGCAATACTGTGTTTCTGTCCCTGGCGCTGGGGTGGGCTGAAGTGTTGGGCGCGCGCGATATTTTCATTGGCGTGAACGCGGTGGATTACTCCGGTTATCCGGATTGTCGTCCGGAGTTTATCGAGTCCTTTGAACGTATGGCTAACCTCGCCACCAAGGCGGGCGTAGAGGGGCAGGGCTTCCGTATTCAGGCTCCGCTGCAGAATATGAGCAAGGCTGAGATTGCTCAGGCTGGTATTCGGCTGGGTGTGGATTATGCGCTGACGGTTTCCTGTTATCAGGCGGATGATCAGGGGCGTGCGTGCGGTAAGTGTGACAGTTGCCGTCTACGTGCAGCTGGCTTTGCCGCCGCTGGGGTCACCGACCCTACCCGTTATTTCTAAATTATTTTCTGTAAGGTGTTGAAATTCTGAATTAAATCAGTATTATACGCCTCGCTACGGGTCGTTAGCTCAGTTGGTAGAGCAGTTGGCTTTTAACCAATTGGTCGTAGGTTCGAATCCCACACGACCCACCATATTCCCTTCCTCGGAAGGTCAAGAAAGCCTGAAAGTTCTGCAACTAGAATTTTCGGGCTTTTTTGTATCTGTAACTTTTATCTCGACCATCTTGATTGTGGCCACTACCCGACTGCGCTCGCGCTAAAGCGGCGGGTATACTGGTGCTCCGCGCTGATAGACCTTCACAGGGCCTGATGACATGACACAGATTTCCGAACGCCTGTTGGTGCAGGCCCACCTTGATGCTAAGCAACCCAGGCCGCTCACGCCTGAGCAGGAGGCCTTCTACCGTGCCGAAATTGCGGCCGAGCTGAAAAAGCAGAACGCTGTATTGGTGGCGCACTACTACTGTGATCCGGTGCTGCAGGCGTTGGCTGAGGAGACCGGTGGCTGCGTTTCCGACTCGCTGGAAATGGCCCGCTTCGGCAATCAGCATCCGGCGCAGACGGTGCTGGTGGCCGGCGTAAAATTTATGGGAGAGACGGCGAAGATCCTTAACCCGGAAAAGCGCGTGCTGATGCCGACCCTGGAAGCGACCTGCTCGCTCGATTTGGGTTGCCCGGTAGAAGAGTTCTCGGCGTTCTGCGATCAGCATCCGCAGCGCACGGTGGTGGTGTATGCCAACACGTCGGCGGCGGTGAAGGCGCGCGCTGATTGGGTGGTGACGTCTAGCTGTGCGGTAGAGATCGTCGAGCACCTGATGGACAACGGCGAAAGCATCATCTGGGCACCTGATCAGCACTTGGGTCGTTACATCCAGAACAAGACGGGCGCCGATATGCTGCTGTGGGACGGTGCCTGTATCGTTCATGAGGAGTTCAAGGCCAAGCAGCTGGAAGACATGATGGCGTTGTACCCGGACGCTGCCGTGCTGGTTCACCCTGAATCACCGACCGCTGTGATCGATCTGGCTGACGCAGTCGGTTCTACCAGCCAGCTGATCGCTGCCGCGCAGCGTTTGCCGAACAAAACCTTTATCGTCGCCACCGATGCCGGCATCTTCTACAAGATGCAGCAGCTATGCCCGGACAAAGAGTTTGTCGCCGCGCCCACGGCCGGCAACGGTGCTGCTTGCCGCAGTTGTGCGCATTGCCCATGGATGGCGATGAATACCCTGCAGCGCACCTTGGAGTGCCTGCGTGAGGGCAGTAACGAGATAGTTGTTGACCCTGCGTTGATCCCGAAAGCGATCAAGCCCCTCAAGCGCATGCTCGATTTCACCCAGGCGGCGCGCTTGAAGCTGAGCGGCAACGCCTAAGCCCGCTGCATAAAAAAGCCAGGCATGTGCCTGGCTTTTTCTTTTCTGTGCTGCGCTAGCGCAGCATTTGTTCGATGATGCGTTTCTCTTCCATCAGCTCGCGCTGCCTGGCGTCGATGCGCGAAGCCAGTTGGAAGTTGTTGCTGGCGCGACGTTTGGCGAAGTCGAGCTGTTCTAAGGCCTGGTTGTAGTCCCCAACTAGCGCAAAGAACTCACCGCGGGCTTGGTGCAGGCCGATGGTGTTGCCGCTCAGGCCGCGAACCTCTGCCACCTGATACCAAACGTCCGGGTCCTTACCACGGCTTTTCAGCATCTCGTCGAGCGCGCGCTCGGCTTCCTGGGTGCGTACCTGCTTCATCAGTAGGTCGATATGCGCCTGATTGACCGGGTAGTTGTTGGGGTAGAGGGTCAGCAGCCGGGTTACACGTTTTTGCGCGTCATCCAGGCGGTTGGCGGCCATATCCAACTCAATCTGCGCCAGGTTGTAGGTCACATCGTTTGGCGCACCATCAAGCAATGGTTGCAGGGACTCGCGTGCTTGTTTGTATTGGCCGCCTTTGAGTTGCGCAATCGCCAAGCCGTAACGGGCTGCTTCCATTTTCGGATTTTCGTCGAGCATATTGCGAAAGCGCTTGGCGGCGACCCCAGGGGTTTCTTCGTAGGTCAACTGCACGCGGGCGCGCATCAGCTGGTAGCGCACGCTGTCGGTAATACCCTCGGCTTTGTACTGTTCGGCACGGTTGCGGGTGTCGGCGATGCGTGATTCGGACACCGGGTGAGTCAGGAGAAATTCCGGCGGCTTGCGGTCGTAGCGGTACTGGCGCATCAGGCGCTCGAACATGCTGGGCATGGCGCGCGGGTCGAAGCCGGCTTTTTCCAGGTTGACCAAGCCAATGCGGTCGGCTTCCTGTTCGTTTTGCCGGGAGAAGCGCCGTTGCTCCTGCATGGCGGCAGCCTGGGTTGAGGCGATGGCGGCGATGCCTACATCACCAGCCCCGGCTGCTGCGGCCACAATGCCGGCAAGCAGGCCGGCCATCACAGGGAGCTGCATACGCTGTTGGGCTTCCAGGCCGCGGGCGAAGTGACGTTGTGACAAGTGCGCCAGTTCGTGAGCCATAACCGAGGCGTATTCGGCTTCGGTTTGTGCGTACAGAAACAAACCGCCATTCACCCCGACAATCCCGCCCGGCGCGGCAAAGGCGTTGATCTGTGGACTGTTGAGCAGCACGAATTCCAAGCGGCGGTCTTGCAGCTGGCTGGTTTCGCTCAGGCGGTACACGCTGGTTTCGATAAAGTCTTTGAGTTGAGGGTCATCCAGCTGGCTGACTTGACCGCGTACCAGGCTCAGCCAAGCACGCCCGAGCTGATGCTCTTGCTGCGGCGATACGATGGCAGAACTGGAGTCGCCAAGGGACGGCAGGTCGCTGGCCATGGCGGGGGCTGCCAGCAGGCAGGCAAGCGTCAACAGGGTAGGGCGCAGAAGGCTCATGCACAAAGCTCGTGTTGAACAAAGACGCTACTGTAGCTGGCTGGCGGCTGTGCTGGCCAGGGTTGTGCGGCCTTGGGTATTCTTGCGGCCTGACTGGAGTAGCTCAATGACTGATTTGCAATGGCGTGCCGAGGACTTCGACGCGCAACTGGATACCTGCGGGCTCAATTGCCCACTCCCTTTGCTTAAGGCCAAGCTCGAACTCAATCGCCTGGCCAGTGGTGCAGTGCTCAAGGTTGAGGCCACCGATGCTGGCTCGCAGCGCGACTTCCGCGCCTTCGCAACCCTGGCCGGGCATAGCCTGCTGCGTGAGGAGGTCGACGAGGGTGTTTACCGCTATTGGCTACGCAAGGCTTAGGGTTTGTTGCCGCGAGTCAGTAGCGATTGTGAGGCGGGCCCAATAGGGCGAGGCCACTAAGGAGTGATGATGTTCAAGGTGTTTCAGGATTGGCTGCATCGCTACTTTTCCGATGAGCAGGCGGTAGTGCTTGCGGTGCTATTGGTGCTTGGTTTTGCCGCGATTTTGAACCTGGGCGGCATGCTGGCTCCGGTGTTGACGGGCCTGATTTTGGCGTTTTTGATGCAGGGGCTAGTGAATGCCTTTGAGCGTCTGCGCTTGCCGCAGGTGGTAGCGGTGTGGATTGTGTTCACCCTGTTCGTCAGCATGTTGGGGCTGTTTTTACTGGTGCTGATGCCGCTGCTTTGGCAGCAGCTGAGTACCTTGTTCAATGAGCTACCGCGTATGGCGGCAGAGTGGCAGTCGGTATTTCTGCTGCTGCCCGAGCGCTACCCAAACCTGATTACTGATGCGCAGATCGTGCAGCTGATTGATGGCTTGCGCGGCGAAGCGGGAAAATTCGGTCAGTGGGCGCTGTCGCTTTCTCTGTCCAGCCTGCCGATGCTGGTCGCGATCATGATCTACCTGGTGTTGGTGCCGATTCTGGTGTTTTTCTTCCTTAAAGACCGCGAGCTGATCGGTCGCTGGTTTCGCGGCTACCTGCCGCGCGAGCGCGCGCTGATTACCCAAGTAGCGCAGGAGATGAATCAACAAATCGCCAACTACATCCGTGGCAAGTTCATCGAGATCCTCATCGTTGGCGTAGTCAGCTATATCGCTTTCGCTTACCTAGGGCTCAACTACGCCGCGCTGCTGGCGTTGTTGGTCGGCTTGTCGGTGGTGGTGCCCTATATCGGCGCGGTGGTGGTGACGGTGCCGGTGGCGCTGATCGGCCTGTTCCAGTGGGGCTGGAGCGACCAGTTTTTCTACCTGATGGTGATCTACGGAATCATCCAGGCGCTGGATGGCAACGTCTTGGTGCCGCTGTTGTTTTCCGAGGCGGTCAACCTGCACCCGGTGGCGATTATCTGCGCGGTGCTGCTGTTTGGCGGCATGTGGGGCTTCTGGGGCGTATTCTTCGCGATTCCGCTGGCTACGCTGTTCAAGGCGGTGATCGACGCCTGGCCGCGCAGCGAACAGGTGGCGGCGGATTAATCTGCAGACATTAAAAAGCCGGTCAAATGACCGGCTTTTTAATGTGAATGTTTCAGGCTTTATTCAGCGCCTGGGCGGCGGCCAATACCGCATCTACATGCCCTGGTACTTTCACGCCACGCCATTCCTGGCGCAGTACGCCGTCTTTATCGATGAGGAAGGTGCTGCGGTCGACGCCCAGGTATTCCTTGCCATACAGCTTCTTCAACTTGATCACATCGAACAGCTGGCAGACGGCTTCATCCTTGTCGGAGATCAGCTCGAAGGGGAATTCTTGTTTGCACTTGAAGTTTTCGTGGGATTTCAAACCGTCTCTGGACACGCCAAACACCACCGTATTGGCCGCCTGGAACGCTGGGTATTGATCACGAAAATCCTGTCCTTCAGTCGTACAGCCCGGGGTGCTGTCCTTCGGGTAGAAGTAGAGCACTACTTGCTGGCCCTTGAGAGCGGACAGCTGGACGGTCTGGCCGCCAGTAGCCTGCGCCTGAAAATCTGCAACCGGGGTATCGAGTGCTACGGCCATAACGTGCTCCTTTACGGGGTCTGTGGGCGCCAAGGTTCGATCAGGGCGTCCAGGTTCAAGGCGTCGGCAAAGTCGAGGAACTGATCACGTAGCCAGCTGATCTGTGTGCCGGCTGGCAGGGTTACGGTCAGTGTGGCGTTAAGCATGGTGCCGCCAGTCTGCGGCGCCTGATAGGTGTCGCAGGTGAGGTTCTCCAGCTCGACGTGGTGGTCGAGGAAGAACTGGCACAGCTCATTAAGGATGTCCGGGCGGTAGGCCGAGCTGACATACGCCACGTATGGCAGGGCTTGCGGGCGGCTTTCCGATGCGGCGCTGCGAATCACATTGACTGAGAAGCTGTGCTTTTTTGCCAGCGCCGGTAGGCTCGACTCCAGGCGTGCCAAGGCATCCCAGCTGCCGGAAATCTGCAACACCAGTGCGCTGTACTCGCCATGCCGGCTCAGGCGGGTGCTGACCACGGCGCAACGGTTCTCATGGCTGGTACGGCAGAGCACATTGGTCAGTTCCATGGCGTTGGGGCCAAGTGCGCTGATAAGCAGGAATTGTTCGCGAACTAGGGGGGTGGACATGCAGCCTTCCTAAACGATGAGCGGTCGGCCCGCTTGCACGGTGCCGATCAAAGCCAGAAGGGTAGCGAAAAGCACCGCCTAGGGGAATGCCGGTTGGGCTTACCTTTGTGCGAATGTGCCGCGTCTGAACAATTAAAGATTGTATGCGCATAGCCTCGGTACTTCGCTTGTGCAAGCCTGGTGGCACCAGTACCATTGCGGCTCTCTTTTTTCGGCAGGAGCGGTTGCATGATTGCGGGCAGTATGGTGGCACTGGTTACGCCCATGGATGCGCAAGGTGGTCTTGATTGGGACAGCCTGAGCAAACTGGTGGACTTCCACCTGCAAGAGGGCACCAACGCCATCGTTGCGGTCGGCACCACCGGTGAGTCAGCGACCCTCGAGGTGCCTGAGCACATCGAAGTGATCAAGCGCATCGTCGATCAGGTGGCCGGGCGCATTCCGGTCATCGCCGGCACCGGTGGTAACTCCACCCGTGAATCGGTCGAGCTGACCCGCGCTGCCAAAGATGTCGGCGCTGACGCCTGCCTGCTGGTCACCCCGTACTACAACAAGCCGACTCAGGAAGGCTTGTACCTGCATTTTCGCCACATCGCCGAATCGGTGGCCATCCCGCAGATCCTCTACAACGTGCCAGGCCGTACGGTCTGCGACATGCTGCCGGAAACGGTTGAGCGCTTGGCCAAGATCGACAACATCATTGGCATCAAAGAAGCCACTGGTGACCTGCAGCGCGGCCAGGAAGTACTGGACCGCGTGAGCAAGGACTTCCTGGTTTACTCCGGTGATGACGCCACCGCCGTCGAGCTGATGCTGATGGGCGGTAAGGGCAATATCTCGGTAACCGCCAACGTTGCCCCGCGCGCCATGAGCGACCTGTGTGCTGCGGCCATGCGCGGTGAAGCAGCCATTGCCCGCGCGATCAACGACCGCCTGATGCCGCTGCACAAGGCACTGTTTATCGAATCCAACCCGATCCCGGTGAAGTGGGCGCTGCATGAAATGGGTTTGATGCCGGACGGTATCCGACTGCCATTGACTTGGCTCAGCCCGCGTTGTCATGAACCGCTGCGTCAGGCCATGCGCCAGTCCGGCGTATTGGTTTAATTGAGGAATTACGACGCATGAAGCGACTCACCGGACTCTCCGCCCTGGCCCTGATAATTGCGAGCACCAGCGGTTGTGGCTGGATTTATGGCGAAAACGGCTATTTCCGTGACCGCGGCAGTGACTACCTCGAAGCCCGTCAGACGGCCACGATGCAACTCCCGCCGAACGTTGAGGCTAAACGTATTGACCCGCTGCTGCCCGTGCCGCAGCAGGTAGCGACCACCACTGATACCGGCGAGTTTACCGTGCCGCGCCCACAGTCCCTCGCGTTGGCTGCTGACGCCAGTGATTTCAGCCTGCAAAAGAGCGGTGAGTCTCGCTGGGTAGTGGCGCAGCGCGTACCTGCTGAAGTTTGGCCGGTAGCGCGTCAGTTCTTTACTGATAATGGCTTTGAGATTGCTGAAGAACGTCCGCAAACCGGTGAGTTCAGCACCGCCTGGCAGCGATTTGATGCTCTGCCTGAGTCCATGGCCCGTCGTTTGACCAGGCGCGTATCCGGTGTGCCTGCGGATGCCGAAACCCGCGTGCGGGTGCGTATCGAGCCGGGTGTGCAGCGCAACACCAGTGAGATCTTTGTGGTCAGTGCCGAGCGTCCAGCCGGCAGCACGGCTGATGTTGCATTCACCAACCGCAGCAGCAACACCAGCCTGGATGCTGCGCTGCTCGATGAAATGCTCGTGACGCTGGCGCGCAGCGCCGAGCAGGGCGGTTCAGTCTCCTTACTGGCGGCCCGCGATTACGATGCACCGAACCGCGTCAGCCTGTCCGAAGACGGCAACGGCAACCCGGTGCTGAGCCTGGGGGCTGATTTCGACCGCGCCTGGTCCGGCGTGGGTCGCTCGCTTGAAATGGCTGATGTGCGCATCGATGACATCAACCGCAGCTTGGGCGTGTATTACATCAACCTGGCCGAGCGTGCGCAAAAGCCGGACGACAAGCCTGGCTTCTTCGGTAGCGTATTTGGCAGCGAGCCGAGCAAGGAAGAGGTCGACGCTCGCGCCGAGCGCTATCAGGTGCGCCTGACTGCGGTTGGCGACAGCGTGCAGGTCACCGTGGAAAAAGACCTCAACACCATTGCCCCCGCCGACTTGGCGCGCAAGGTGCTGGACCTGATCCAGGAAAACCTTGGCTGACAGCAGGCAACTGCTGCACCGGCACTTTCAATAGGCGAAACCCAGCGGGTTTCGCCTGTTTTGTTTACCAAAGGCGGAAATTCCGACATGAGCACAGCCACCACCCTGAGCCTGAAGAAAATCTATTCGGGTAAAGTCCGTGATCTTTACGAGATCGACGACAAACGCATGCTGATGGTCGCCACTGACCGTCTTTCTGCATTCGACGTGATCCTCAACGAGCCAATCCCGGAAAAGGGCAAGATCCTCACGTCTATCTCCAATTTCTGGTTCGACAAGCTCAAAGACCTGGTGCCCAACCACTTCACTGGCGACAAGGTCGAGGACGTCGTCTCGGCTGCCGAGCTGCCGTTGGTAGAAGGCCGTGCAGTGGTGGCTAAGCGCCTCAAGCCAGTGGCGGTAGAAGCTATTGTGCGCGGCTATATCGTCGGCTCCGGTTGGAAGGAATACCAGAAGAGCGGCACCGTCTGCGGCATTCAACTGCCAGCGGGCCTCAAAGAAGCGGCCAAACTGCCGCAGCCAATCTTCACCCCCTCGACTAAGGCCGCCGTGGGCGACCACGACGAGAACATCAGTTTCGAGCAGTGCGAAGCCATCATCGGCGCCGAGCTGGCCGCTAAAGTGCGTGACACCTCTATTGCCCTGTACAGCGCAGCTGTCGAATATGCTGCCACGCGTGGCATCATCATCGCTGATACCAAGTTCGAATTCGGCCTGGACGAAGACGGCACCCTGACCCTGATGGACGAAGCCCTGACCCCGGACTCCAGCCGCTTCTGGCCGGCGGACAGCTATGCAGAAGGCACAAACCCGCCAAGCTTCGACAAACAGTTCGTGCGTGACTGGCTGGAATCCACCGGCTGGAACAAAGAGCCACCGGCTCCAGCAGTTCCCGCCGACGTCGCGCAGAAAACCGCCGACAAATACCGCGAAGCCCTGACGCGCCTGACCGTCTAAACGCCGCAATACGCGTGTAAGCGCGATACAGAGGGGCGCTGCGGCGCCCCTTTTTGTGGGCGACTGTTTAGCCTCCCACCAGCCAGATTTCGGTGCTGTCACCACCTTTGATCGCAAGCATCTGAAAGTATGTGAAAAACTTCAAAACTGGGGTTCGCCAAACGCACTTCAGCTGTTATCATGCGCGCCGCCACGGGAAGATGCCGGAGTGGCCGAACGGGACGGATTCGAAATCCGTTGTATCAGCGATGGTACCTAGGGTTCAAATCCCTATCTTCCCGCCATATGCAATACGTAAGCCCCTGAAATTCATAGAGTTTCGGGGGCTTTTTCGTTTCAGTCAGGCCAAGTGTCGAAGAAGTGTCGAAAATCCGATACCGGCCCAAACCTAACAGCGTCCTGCAGGTGATCCGGTGCCAAGTGCGCATAGCGCATGGTCATAGCCAAAGAGGTGTGGCCTAGGATTTTCTGCAAGGTCAGGATGTTTCCGCCATTCATAACGAAGCGACTGGCGAAGGTATGACGGAGTACATGGGATGACTGGCCAGCCGGCACAGGTATCTTTGATGCACCAAGGGTCTTATCAAAACTGTTCAGGCAATTGCTGAATACGCCGTGACGTTTGAAGTGGCCGTGAATACGGGCTTCTAGCTCGGGGTCTATCGGGATTGCCCGCACTCGCTTGCCCTTGGTGTTGATGAATGTCACCAAGCCACCTCTGACCCTGTCCGGTGTTAGTGCCTGTGCCTCTCCCCAGCGGGCACCAGTAGCCAAGCAAATAGCCGCAACCATGGCGACGTGGGGCGTCTTGCATCGATCGTGGATGGCCTGAAACAGTTGGATGACCTGATCGCTAGTTAGATACGAGAGTTCTTTTTCTTGCAGGCGAAGAGGGCGCACACGGGCTAGTGGGTTTGCATAATCAATTTCACCCAGCTGATGCAGGACGTTGAACACGGAGCGCAGGTAGCCAAGGCGGGGTTCTGTTTACCGCTTAAGTGATATCGAGCGGTAATGCGAGTTGCGGAAACTCAAAGTATTTACGTGGTTATTAAAATTCCTATTTTTCAAGGATCAGCTCCACACGGCGATTACTCGCTCGTCCTTCGACGGTGTCATTTGTGGTCAATGGGCGCGTGTCTGCGTAACCGACAGCACTCAGCCGCTGGTTGGGTATGCTGTTGGCTTCTAGATAGCGAACCACGCTACCTGCTCGCGCACCGGACAGTTCCCAGTTGGAGGGGTATCGTAAACTGCGAATAGGCACGTTATCGGTATGTCCGACAATGGTGATGCGATGCTCACCCTGGCGAAGAACGGGCAGCAGTTTGCGCAATACTGCCAAGCCTTCAAGGCTCAAATCCGCTTGGCCAGGCGCAAAAATGATTTCACTGCTGATGCGAAAGCTCACGCTTTGCTCGTTAACAATGACCTCAATGTCATCGCCCAGAGCGCTTGTATCAAGACCTGACAATGGGTCAGCTTGCGGCGTAGTTTCGATAGGCGCCGGAATCGGAGGTGTTAGCACCTGCAGCGGGTCAGGGCGGTCGCTCAACAGGCTGGCCATTGGGCTTGCGGGCTTTGATTCGTGGTTGTTACCTGCAAACGTCAGCATCACAACGAGCAACACCAGCATCAGGGTGAGCAGATCGAGGTAAACGGTTAACCAGCCTTCTTCCTCACTGTTTTCATAAATGGCATGTGTGGCCTGTTGACGCCGCAGTCGATGCCGACTGATGTCGTTGGAGCGCTTTGCGCGCTGCAGTTCTAGCTGAAGAAGGCTCAGCTGCTTTTCAAGCAGTTTCCTGCGCTGTAATTCATCCTCACCGTGGGCGTCGGTCATTTTGCGCCTCATCATTATGCAGACCGGACTTTCCTTTGCTGCCGTCGTTGATTTCGTCCTGATAGTGGGCCATGAACGATTTAAGCATTTCGCGCATCAGGGCCGGACTGCACTTACGATTCATCATCGAAATTCCCTGCATGATCGTGTTCATCAGCACGACCCGGTCTTCTGTGCGGCGCTCTAATTTGACTGCTACCGGTTTGAATATGAGGTTGGCGAGCAACACACCATAGAACGTCGTAATCAGAGCAATCGCCATTTGTTGGCCGATGCTGGTGATATCACCGTCGCCCAGCAGGAACATCAAATTAACCAGGCCGACCAGCGTACCGACCATGCCGAATGCCGGTGCATAGCCCGCCATAATTCTAAAAAGCTGTGCTTCGGCGTGCTCTCTTGCACGAAGACGCGCGATTCGCCATTGCAGTAAGTCCATCACGTCCTCCTCAGGCGTCATGTCCACTACCAACTGCACACCGGTCTTAAGGAATGGATTGGCCACTTGTTCCAACGCGTTTTCGACTGCTTTCAGATCACCAGACATCCAGATGCGGTAAAGCTTGATGAGCTCCTCAATGTCGTTTTTTGCATAGAGGCGTTCGTTGCGCATAACTGTCGCAAGCAAGCTGAAGATGCGCACGACTTCGCGCAATGGGTAGCTGATAAAGGTGGCCGCCAGTGTTCCAAACAACACAATGCCTAAGCCAGGTAGATTGAGAAAAAGCGATGGATCTTCCGTAGAGAAAATCAGAACAGTCGCGAGTAGCAGAATGCCCGAAAGCATGCCAATAAGCGTGGAGGGGTTCATGCAAACTCCGTACGGAACTATGGAAACAAGGTGGCCATAGTAATCAGTCTAGTGACAGGTGTATCAGAATAGATAGTAGCCAAACTACCTAGAGCGCTTTGCCTTGATCCGTTGAAGGAACACTGCGCGGGAGGCTTTCTACCGACGTTTTGTTGTGAGCAAAAATGCTGGATACAGGTCTGGTTTTTTCTCGACCAGCACTTTGGCCTTTACTGGCTTTTGTAGCCGGATTAGGCCGGGGATGATGCCCGTCATGATCAGTATATGTGCCATTGCGCGTGCTCCGGCCCTGAACCAGGTGAGTACGTACCGTGTGTCGAGAACTGCGTGCGATAACCGCACACTTGGCTGAAGGTTGAATTGAGTTATATACCCAGCTCCGCTTAATGTGACCTGCATAGCTGTGTATATCGATGATGCCTCACGTCTTGACCGTTCATCTCTCTGGTGCTGATCACCGGAATGCTTGGCTTAGACTAACCAGTAGCCTGAAGAAACACCGCACTGCAATTCTATGTAGTGACATAAAAATAAATAGAAACCGAGTGCCTTGATCATGAACAGCTGCCTGCTCAGCGATACGAGTTGCGTGTTCGACCGTGCAGACCCCTACGCGGTGTCTGATTATGTTAACCAGCACGTTGGTGTGCACGGTATCCGTTTGCCAAAAATTGGGCAGCCTGAGGCGTCGCTCAATCATCGTAAGTTTGCCAGTTTGGATCTTTGCCGTATCTGCTATGGCGGCAGCGTAAGGGTCACTTCGCCAGCGTTGGAAACCATCTATCACCTGCAGGTACTGCTGCGCGGCCATTGCCTGTGGCGCGGACACGGTGAGGAGCACCAGTTCAGTCCCGGTGAGCTGCTGCTGATAAATCCGGAAGACCCTGTCGACCTGACCTATTCAGACGACTGTGAGAAGTTCATTGTCAAATTGCCATCTGCTCTGCTCGACAAGACCTGTCGCGACAGTCAGTGGCAGCGGCCTGAGGCAGGCATCCGCTTCGCGGCGCGGCATAGTCTGCAACAACTAGAAGGCTTTACCGGCTTGCTGCAGTTGGTTTGCAGTGAGGCAGAGAGTGCGCAGACCGTACAGCAGGTTCAGGAGCAGTACGCCCGGATCATCGCCACCAAGCTGCTGACGTTACTGGATAACAACGTCAGCCGAATGGTGCCGGAGCAGGGCGCCGCCAGCTTCGAGCGTATCCTGCAGTTCATAGAGGAAAATCTGAAGCAGGACATCAGCGTTGAGCAGCTTGCGCAGTTGGCCCATAGCAGCCCGCGTTCGCTGTATGCACTGTTTGAACGGAACACCGGCACCACGCCGAAGAGCTTTATTCGGCAGAAGAAGCTCGAGCAAATCCATTCCAGCTTGAGCGATCCAGCCTCACGGGTGCGCAACATCACCGAGGTGGCGCTGGATTACGGTTTTCTTCACCTTGGGCGCTTTTCGGAAAGCTATAAGAGTGCTTTTGGCGAGTTACCCTCCGAAACCTTGCGTCGCCGCGAGACGTAATCATCTGCGTTGATGCTGAGGCTGTTGCAGTGCATCGCCCCCGGTTTTTTATCTGTGTAACGCTCTAGCCGGCCTGTTCTGGGGCGGCTGAATGTCCGCTACTCCCTCAGTCAACGTATCCCCTGACTGCCGCGATCGTGACCGACCGTTTGGCTCATTGCAGAAAACGGATAAAGGTTCTGTATAAAGCGGATATTGTCGAACAGTCCTACGCCATAGCCTTCATACCGTTGAAACAATAACAACGGAGCCATGGCGATGAACCTGGGACTCGACTACCTGAACGGCCTGCTGCAAGAAGATAAAGACAAGGGCATTTTCCGCTGCAAGCGTGAGATGTTCACCGACCCGCGTCTGTTCGATTTGGAGATGCAGCACATCTTCGAGGGCAACTGGTTGTATCTGGCCCATGAAAGCCAGATACCCGAGAACAACGATTACTACACCACCCACATGGGGCGTCAGCCGACCTTTATCGCGCGCAACAAGGAGGGGGTGTTGAATGCCTTTATCAACGCCTGCAGTCATCGTGGTGCCATGCTCTGCCGTTTCAAAAGCGGCAATAAAGCGACCTACACCTGCCCGTTCCATGGCTGGACCTTTAACAACTCGGGCAAGCTGCTCAAGGTTAAGGACCCCAAGGAAGCGGGCTACCCAGACAGCTTCGATTGCGACGGTTCGCATGACCTGAAAAAGGTCGCGCGCTTCGAGTCCTACCGCGGCTTCTTGTTCGGCAGCTTGCGTGAAGACGTCGCTCCGTTAGAAGACTTCTTGGGTGAGTCGAAGAAGATCATCGACATGATCGTCGACCAGTCCGCTGAAGGCCTGGAAGTGCTGCGCGGCTCTAGCACCTATGTCTACGAAGGTAACTGGAAGCTGCAGGCCGAGAACGGTGCTGACGGCTACCACGTCACCGCTGTGCACTGGAACTACGCCGCCACCCAGCAGCAGCGCAAGCTGAAAGAAGCGGGTGACGATATCCGTGCCATGAGTGCCGGTGGCTGGGGCAAGAAGGGCGGTGGTTTCTACTCCTTTGAGAACGGCCACTTACTGCTCTGGACCCGCTGGGACAATCCGGAAGATCGCCCTATGTTCGCCGAGCGTGAGCGCTTGGCCGGCGAGTTCGGTGAGGCGCGTGCCGACTGGATGATCGGTAACTCACGCAACCTCTGCCTGTACCCGAACCTGTACCTGATGGATCAGTTCGGCTCGCAGCTGCGCATCGCTCGGCCGCTGTCGGTGGACAAGACCGAAGTGACCATTTACTGCATCGCGCCGAAAGGCGAGTGCGCTGAGGCTCGTAGTCGCCGGATCCGTCAGTACGAAGACTTCTTCAATGTCTCCGGTATGGCCACCCCCGATGATCTGGAAGAGTTCCGTGCCTGCCAGCAAGGCTTTGCCGGCCGCGCCATGGAATGGAATGACATGTCGCGCGGTGCTGAGCACTGGGTGGATGGCGCAGATGAAGCAGCCAAGGAAATCGATCTGCATCCGCTGATGAGCGGCGTACGCACCGAGGATGAAGGCCTGTTCGTGCTGCAGCATCACTACTGGCAACAGCAGATGATCAGGGCCCTGCAGGAACAGCAAGACCAACTGATTCACGTGGAGGGCGCGTAAATGAGCCTGACATACGAAGCCGCTCGTGACTTCCTCTACCGTGAAGCGCGCTACTTGGATGACAAACAGTGGGATGAGTGGCTGGCGTTGTATGCCTGTGACGCGACTTTCTGGATGCCAGCCTGGGACGACCGCGACCAGTTGGTGGAAAACCCGCAGACCGAGATATCGCTGATCTGGTACGGCAACCGCAGCGGGTTGGAAGACCGCGTGTTCCGCATCCGAACTGAGCGCTCCAGCGCGACCATCCCGGATACCCGCACCTCGCACAACATCAGCAATATCGAGCTCATCGAAAACGCTGACGGCCTGTGCAAGCTGCGCTTCAACTGGCACACCATGAGCTTTCGTTACAAGGTCGTTGATCACTTCTACGGCACCAGCTTCTACACCCTCGACACCAGCGGACCGACTCCGCTGATCAAGGCCAAGAAGGTGGTTCTGAAGAACGACTATGTGCGTCAGGTCATCGACGTGTATCACCTCTGAATACGGCCCGTAGCCAGTGTCGGCTCGGGTCCCCCGGCATTCGTGCCGGGGACAGAACCGTCTACTAGTTGCCCGCCGCGGTACTACGACTGCTCAAGCGAGGTGTGCCATGAGCCACAAGATCGCCCTTAATTTCGAAGACGGGGTTACCCGTTTCATTGATACCAATGTCGGCGAAACCGTTGCCGATGCTGCCTACCGTCAGGGTATAAATATTCCGCTGGACTGCCGCGACGGTGCCTGTGGCGCCTGCAAGTGTTTTGCCGAAGCCGGCCAATATGACCTTGGCGAAGAATACGTCGAGGATGCCCTGAGCGAGGAAGAAGCCGAGCAGGGTTACGTGTTGACCTGCCAGATGCGCGTCGAGAGCGATTGCGTGATACGCGTGCCGGCTTCCAGCGATGTGTGCAAGACACAGCAGGCTAACTACGAGGCGGTCATCAGCGCGGTGCGTCAACTCTCCGACAGCACCATTGCCTTGTCGATCAAGGGTGAGGCGCTGAGCAAGCTGGCGTTCCTCCCTGGCCAATACGTCAACCTCAAGGTGCCGGGCAGCGAGCAAACGCGCGCGTATTCGTTCAGCTCGTTACCCAAGGATGGCGAAGTCAGCTTCCTCATTCGCAATGTCCCGGGCGGGCTGATGAGCAGCTTCCTGACAGGCTTGGCCAAGGCCGGTGACAGCATGACCCTGGCGGGTCCCCTGGGCAGCTTCTACTTGCGTGAAATCAAGCGCCCACTGCTGTTGTTGGCCGGTGGCACTGGCCTGGCGCCCTTCACTGCGATGCTCGAGAAGATCGCGAGCGAGGGCAGTGCGCATCCGCTGCACCTGATCTACGGGGTGACCAACGATTTCGACTTGGTGGAAATGGATAGGCTCGAGGCCCTAGCCGCGCGCATCCCCAACTTCACCTACAGCGCCTGCGTCGCCAATCCGGATAGTCAGTACCCGCACAAGGGGTACGTCACCCAGCACATCGAACCCAAGCACCTCAATGAGGGTGAAGTAGACATCTACCTCTGCGGTCCGCCGCCGATGGTCGAGGCGGTCAGCGGTTACATCCGCGAGCAGGGCATTCGGCCCGCCAACTTTTACTACGAAAAGTTCGCCGCCAGCGTCTGAAGGCTCCTTTGGTCCGCTGTCCCCTTGGGCGGACCTTTTTTATTCGCGGCGCCGCTCGCCGAAGCGTCGCCACCCCTCCACCGAGGTCGGGATTATGAATATGCGTTTTCAAGACAAGGTCGCAGTGGTCACGGGTGCCGCTCAAGGTATCGGTCGCCGGGTTGCCGAGCGGCTACTGGAGGAGGGGGCGCTCGTGGTGGCGGTGGACCGCTCTGAACTGGTCTTTGAGCTTGCTGAACAGTTTGGCGCCAAGGTGTTGTGCCGGACTGCCGACCTGGAACAGGCCAGCGATTGTCAGGGCGTGATGCATGCCGCGGTCGAGGGTTTCGGTCGCCTCGACATTCTGATCAACAACGTCGGCGGCACCATCTGGGCCAAACCGTTCGAGCACTACGCCACCGAGCAGATCGAGGCCGAGGTGCGTCGTTCATTGTTCCCCACGCTGTGGTGCTGTCACGCCGCTCTGCCGCAGATGCTGGCGCAGGGCAGTGGTGCCATCGTCAATGTTTCCTCCATCGCTACTCGCGGGGTCAACCGTGTGCCCTACGGCGCGGCTAAGGGTGGGATCAACGCGCTGACTGCCTGCCTGGCGTTTGAGACCGCCGAGCGCGGTATCCGCGTTAACGCGACTGCACCCGGCGGCACCGAGGCACCGCCACGGCGCATCCCGCGCAACAGCGCCGCGCCGAGCGATGAGGAGCAGGGCTGGTACCAGCAAGTTGTCGACCAGACCGTGTCCAGCAGCTTGATGAAACGCTACGGCAGCATCGATGAACAGGTCGGCGCCATTCTCTTCCTGGCTTCTGACGAGGCCTCCTATATCACCGGCGTCACCTTACCCGTGGGTGGTGGCGATTTAGGTTAGCGGCTGCTCAATGCCGTTCACCTCCTCAATGAGCGTTACACAATAAAAACAACAGAGAACCGATGCCATGCGACAGATAGATGTACACCAAGTCATCGACAACGCGCGCTTTAGCCGTTTTCACTGGATGATCATGGCGCTTTGTGCGCTGCTGTTGATCTTCGACGGCTACGACCTATTTATTTACGGTGTGGTGCTGCCGTCAATCATGCAGGAGTGGGGCCTGACCCCGCTGCAGGCCGGTGCCCTGGGCAGCTATGCGTTGTTTGGCATGATGTTCGGTGCTTTGGCGTTCGGCACCCTGGCCGACAAGATTGGCCGTAAGAAGGGCATCGCTATCTGCTTTGCGCTGTTCTCCAGCGCCACCATCATTAACGGCTTTGCCAGCAACCCCACTGAGTTCGGTATCTGCCGTTTCCTCGCCGGCCTTGGCTGTGGCGGTCTGATGCCCAATGCCGTTGCGCTGATGAATGAGTACGCGCCCAAGCGCCTGCGCAGCACCCTGGTGGCCGTGATGTTCAGCGGCTATTCGGTGGGCGGCATGCTCGCTGCTGGCGTCGGCATCTACATGCTGCCGCGCTTTGGTTGGGAGTCGATGTTCTTCGCCGCCGCCGTGCCGCTGCTGCTGTTGCCGCTGATCCTCTGGAAACTTCCCGAGTCGGTGGGCTTTTTGGTACGCCAGGGGCGACATGAACAGGCCCGCGCGGTGCTGCAAAAGATTCAGCCTGATTTACAGATTGAGCCGACCGACCAACTGCTGATGAGCGACAGCAAAGGTCAGGGCGTGGCGGTGTTCGAGCTGTTCCGCGACGGCCGTGCTCTGCGCACCCTGTGCCTGTGGCTGGCGTTCTTCTGTTGCCTGTTGATGGTCTACGCACTGAGTTCCTGGCTGCCCAAGCTGATGGCCAACGCGGGCTATAGCCTGGGTTCCAGTCTGTCATTTCTGCTCGCCCTGAACTTCGGCGGCATGGCCGGGGCGATTCTCGGCGGCTGGCTGGGTGATCGCTTCAATTTGAGCAAGGTGATGGTTGGCTTCTTCGTCGCGGCGGCCGTGTCGATCAGTCTGCTCGGTTTCAAAAGCCCGACACCGCTGCTGTACGGCCTGATCTTTATCGCCGGTGCCACCACCATCGGCACACAAATTTTGCTCTATGCCGGGGCCGCGCAGTTCTACGGCCTGTCGATCCGCTCCACCGGTCTGGGTTGGGCCTCGGGTATTGGCCGCAACGGCGCCATCGTCGGGCCGCTGCTGGGCGGAGCGCTGATGGGCATCAACCTGCCGCTGCAACTGAATTTCATGGCTTTTGCCATTCCCGGTGCCATCGCCGCCCTCGCCATGTGCGTGTTTGCCATCAGCGCCAAACGACAGCCCAGCCCAGACGCTGTGCTTATTGGCGCCAAGGCCTGAGCCTTAACTGTCTAACTGGAAGAGTGAAATGAGCCAAGTCCTGATCGAAAGCATATCGGCGGTGATCGTCGACCTGCCGACCATCCGCCCGCACAAGCTGGCTATGCACACGATGCAGAACCAGACCCTGGTGGTGATTCGTGTGCGCTGTAGCGATTGCATCGAAGGCATCGGTGAGTCGACCACAATCGGTGGCCTGGCTTACGGCAACGAGAGCCCGGAAAGCATCAAGCAGAACATCGACAGCCACCTCGGCCCTCTGCTGGTCGGTCAGGACGCGGCCAATATCAATGCCGCCATGTTGCGTCTGGACAAGGCGGCCAAGGGCAACACCTTCGCCAAGTCCGGTTTGGAAAGCGCGCTGCTCGACGCCCAGGGTAAACGCCTGGGCCTGCCGGTCAGCGAGCTGCTCGGCGGCCGCGTGCGCGATAGCTTGGAAGTGGCCTGGACCCTGGCCAGCGGCGATACCGCACGCGACATTGCCGAAGCCGAACAAATGCTCGGCCTGCGTCGCCATCGCATCTTCAAATTGAAAATCGGCGCCAACCCGGTAGCGCAGGATCTCAAGCACGTCATTGCGATCAAGCAGGCCTTAGGTGACAGCGCCAGCGTGCGCGTCGACGTCAACCAGGGCTGGGACGAATCCCAAGCGATTCGCGCCTGCCAGGTGCTGGGTGACAACGGCATCGATTTGATCGAGCAGCCGATTGCGCGGATCAACCGGGCAGGGCAGGTGCGCCTCAATCAGCGCAGCCCGGCACCGATCATGGCCGACGAATCGATTGAAAGCGTTGAGGACGCCTTCAGCCTGGCCGCTGATGGGGCGGCCAGCATCTTCGCCCTGAAAATCGCCAAGAACGGCGGCCCACGAGCGGTGTTGCGCACGGCGCAGATTGCCGAAGCGGCGGGTATCGCCCTGTACGGCGGCACCATGCTCGAAGGAGCCATTGGCACCCTGGCTTCGGCCCATGCCTTTGTCACCCTGCGCCAGCTGACTTGGGGCACCGAATTGTTTGGTCCGCTGCTGCTGACCGAGGAGATCGTCACCGAGGCTCCGGTTTACCGCGACTTTGCCCTGCAGGTGCCGCGTACCCCTGGCCTCGGCCTGACCCTGGACGAAGAGCGCCTGACGTTCTTCGCCCGCAAGTGACCTGAGAGGAAACCACCATGCTGTTCCACGTAAAGATGACGGTAAAACTGCCAGTCGACATGGACCCGGCCAAGGCCGCCAAGCTCAAAAGCGATGAGAAGGAACTGGCGCAGGGCCTGATGCGTGAAGGCAAGTGGCGCCACCTGTGGCGCATCGCCGGCCACTACGCCAACTACAGCGTATTCGACGTGGAAAGCGTCGAGGCCCTGCACGACACCCTGCTGCAGCTGCCGCTGTTTCCCTACATGGATATCGAAATCGACGGCGTCTGCCGCCATCCCTCATCGATTCACAGCGACGACCGCTGAGCCCTGACAACAACAAACGAGGAAATCATCATGACCGTCACAGTTAGCCACACTGCCGAAGTTCAAGAGCTGTTCAAAGAGGCCAGTGGCCTCAACAACGACCAGGGCAACCAGCGTCTGAAGCAGCTCACCCTGCGCATCATCAGCGACATCGCGAAGATCGTCGAAGACCTTGAAGTCAGCGATGACGAATTCTGGAAGGCGGTGGACTACCTCAACCGTCTGGGCGGGCGTAACGAAGCTGGCCTGCTCGCCGCTGGCCTGGGTCTGGAACATTTTCTTGACCTGCTGCAAGACGCCAAAGACGCCCAAGTAGGCCTCACCGGCGGTACTCCACGCACCATCGAAGGCCCACTCTACGTGGCTGGTGCGCCGCTGGTTGAAGGCGAAGCGCGGATGGATGACGGCAGCGAGCTGGACAATGCCACCGTGATGTTCCTCGAAGGCGTGGTGCGTGACACCGACGGTCAGCCGGTCGCTGGCGCGGTCGTCGACCTGTGGCACGCCAACACCCAGGGCAACTACTCGTATTTCGATAAGAGCCAGAGCGACTTCAACCTGCGCCGCCGTATCGTCACCGATGCCGAAGGCCGTTACCGCGCTCGCAGCATCGTGCCGTGCGGCTACGGTTGCTCGCCAGACGGCCCTACCCAGGAATGCCTGGACCTGCTCGGCCGTCACGGTCAGCGCCCGGCGCACATCCACTTCTTTATCTCCTCGCCGGGTCATCGTCACCTGACCACGCAAATCAACCTGGCCGGCGAGCAGTACCTGTGGGACGACTTTGCCTACGCCACCCGCGACGGCCTGGTGGGCGATATCCAGTTTGTCGAGGATGCCGAGGCAGCCCGCGCCCGTGATGTAGAGGGCAACCGCTTCGCCACGCTGGAGTTCAACTTCCAGCTGCAAAAAGCGCCGGCTGCCGCAGACGAGCAGCGCAGCCAGCGCCCACGCGCTCTGCAACAAGCTTGATGTGTTACCCGGCGGTTGCCCCACACAACCGCCGGGTTGTTTACGTGTTTTATCCATAACAAGAGCGATCCGGACCGCGCGTCACGGATGGCCTGATGCACCTTGCAGCGAGGTTCCATGAAAGCCTTGATCAACGATTTCTCTTTGTCCGCCATTGTGGCCGGTTTTATTGCCACCGTGATTTCTTATGCTGGCCCCCTGGTGATCATTTTCCAGGCGGCCGAGAGTGCGGGCATGTCGCATGCTGTGTTGTCGTCCTGGGTCTGGGCGATTTCGATTGGCAGCGCCGTGCTTGGCATCGGCCTCAGCCTGCGTTACCGGGTACCGATCATCATCGCCTGGTCGGCCCCAGGCTCGGCATTGCTGGTTGCGCTTCTGCCGCAGATCAGCCTCAACGAAGCGGTCGGTGCCTACATCGTCGCCAGCCTGATTATCTTTCTGGTGGGGATCAGTGGCGCCTTCGACCGCATCATCAGCAAACTCCCCGCCGCCATTGGGGCTGGCATGCTGGCTGGCATCCTGTTCAGTTTCGGCACCGGTCTGTTCGTCTCGCTCCAAAGCAAGCCGCTGCTTGTTTTGGCGATGTTTGCTACCTATCTGTTAGTCAAGCGTGTGCTGCCGCGCTACGCGGTGATGGCGGTGTTGCTTGTCGGCTGCACGATTGCCTTTGTGACGGGCGACCTGCGCCAAGAGGCGTTGGTTATTGGCCTGGCCATGCCGGTATGGATCAGCCCCGAGTTTAGCCTGGCCGCTTGCCTGAACATTGCGCTGCCGTTGGTGATGGTGGCGCTCACCGGTCAGTTCGTCCCTGGCATGGCGGTGCTGCGCAACGCCGGTTATCACACGCCGGCCAGCCCGATCATTACCAGCAGCGCTGTGGGTTCACTGTTGCTCGCGCCCTTTGCCTGTCACGGCCTCAACCTGGCTGCGATTACGGCAGCGATCTGCACCGGTCGTGAAGCCCACGAAGACCCTTCCAAACGTTACGTCGCCGGCGTGGTAGGCGGTCTGGCCTACCTACTGTTGGGGTTATTCGGCGCCACGTTGGTGTCGCTGTTCACCGCCTTTCCTAAAGAGTTGATCGCTGCCCTGGCTGGTTTGGCGCTGTTCGGTGCGATTGGCGGTGCGCTGGCGAGTGCAATGGCCGAGCCGGATGACCGCGAAGCGGCGCTGATTACCTTTCTGGTAACGGCTTCAGGCATGTCGTTTCTCGGTCTCTCGGCGGCTTTTTGGGGGCTGATGTTTGGTCTCGCCGCGCACTTTTTGCTGGGTTCACGACGCGCTAAACGCGCGCCGCGGGCAGCGGCTGCTGGCGCACATGAGGCCGTCCGCTAAGCGTTCAGTTTTATTGGTTATTTTCGCCCTGCAAGGCGTAGCCGTGCAGGGCGAGGTAAGACCGCCTGTTTGCATTGTCGCGCCTCGCTGCCGGCAAGGGTGGAAGTCTGCATCACTACAACAACTACAAAAGAGTGAAACGATGAAACAACCAACCTCTGCACTTCGTGTGCTGCGTGCACCCCTGTCTCTGGCTGTTGCCCTGGCGTTGCCCTCGACCTTGATGGCGACCGAAGGCGGCTTTATCGAAGACAGTACCGCGACCCTCACCGCGCGTAATTACTACTTCAGCCGCGACTACTCCGACATCGTTGGGCCTAGTCAGCAATCCAAGGCCGAAGAGTGGGCGCAGGGTTTTATCCTTAACTCTAAATCTGGTTATACCCAAGGCCCTGTTGGCTTCGGCGTAGACGCTGTCGGTCTGCTCGGGATCAAACTCGACAGCAGCCCTGACCGCATCAATACCGGCTTGTTGACAGTCAACGATGACGGCCGGGCGACCGATGATTACAGCCGTTTTGGCGCGGCGCTGAAGGCCAAAGTGTCGAAGACCGAGCTAAAACTCGGCGAGCAACAACTGGTGTTGCCGATCCTTTACTTCGGTGATATTCGCCTGCTGCCGCCTACTTACCAAGGCGCCACGGTGGTCTCCAACGAGATCGATGGTTTGACGCTGCAAGCCGGTCGGTTGAACTCCACCAGCCTGCGCGATGAGGCGGGCGATGGAAAAATGGGCGCTATGGTCGGTTTCGTGCCGCGGCGTCAGGCCGGCAAGTTAGTCACCGCTGAGCACTTCAATTACAGCGGTGTTGATTACGCCTTCAATGACAAACGCACTACGGTGGGGGCCTGGTACTCGCAATTAGAAGACCTCTATAACCAGCGCTACGTCAGCCTTAAACACAGTGAGCCGGTAGGTGATTGGGTCTTGGGGGCCAGCCTCGGTTACTTCGATTCAAGCGAGGACGGTAAAAAGCTGATCGGTGAGCTGGACAACCAAGCGGTCTATTCCCTGCTGTCGGCCAAGTACGGCGCTAGCACCTTCTACCTGGGCTACCAGGCGATGTTCGGTGACGACGGCCTGCCGCGCGTGTTCGCCAACGTCAGCCCGCTGGGTAACGAAGTGCCCACCTACACCTTTGACGCCGCTGACGAGCGTTCATGGCAGGCACGTTATGACTACGACTTCGCCGGTTTGGGCCTGCCAGGCCTGGTGGCCGGCGTGCGCTACCTCAAGGGTGACAACGTCGATACAGGGCGAGGTTTTGAGGGGCAGGAGTGGGAGCGCGACCTGGATGTCAGCTACACGGTCCAGAACGGCTCGCTCAAGGGGCTTAACGTCAAATTGCGCAACGTCACCGCGCGCTCCAACTACCGCACCGACGTTGACGAGAATCGCCTGATTTTCAATTACACCTGGAACCTACTTTAAGCCTCAACCACCTATCGGCCCTCGGTCGGTCGGTAGGTCGCAGCTACAACGGTAACCCTGATGGTTTTCCTTGCATGCTGCGCCGCAGAGCGCCGCTGGAGATAACAATGAAAAACAATAACAAGATGCTTGGCTCGTTCCGCACTACCTTCACTACCAGCGCACTGGCGCTGGCCCTGAGTGCTGCTATGAGCAGCCAAGGCCATGCTGCCGAGCCGGTGAAAATCGGCTTGCTGCTGCCCTACACTGGTACGTTTGCGGCGCTTGGCGAAGCCACGACAAATGGCATGAAACTGGCGATCGAGCAGCAAGGCGGTAGCCTTGGTGGTCGTCCGGTTGAGTACGTGGTGGTCGACAGCGAGGCCAACCCCGGTAAAGCAGTGCCGAATATGCAGAAGCTGATTTCCGGCTCGCAGGTGGATGTCGTGGTTGGCCCCGTGCATTCCGGCGTCGGCATGGGGGCAGTCAAGGTCGCCCGCGAAACCGGTGTACCGCTGATCATCCCCAATGCCGGCTTTAACGTTGCCACCGGCCCGTTGTGCGCGCCGAATATTTTCCGCACCTCTTTTACTTCCTGGCAGACCGCTTACCCGATGGGCCAGGTTGCGGCGGATAAAGGCTACAAGAATATTGTCACCGTGGCCTGGCGTTACGGGTTTGGTACTGAGTCGGTTGACGGCTTCAAGGAAGGCTTCGAGAAGGCCGGCGGTAAAGTCAGCAAGGAAATCTATGTGCCGTTTCCTGATGTGGAATTTCAGTCGCAGCTGACTGAAATCGCCGCGCTCAAGCCTGATGCTGTGTTTGTGTTTTTCGCCGGCGGCGGGGCGGCTAAGTTTGTGCAGGATTACGCGGCGGCTGGCCTGCAAGGCAAGATCCCGCTGCTGGGCTCGGGCTTCCTCACTGAGGGTACTTTGGAGGCACAGGGCGCCTCTGCAACGGGTGTGCTGACGACGTTGCACTACGCAGACAGCCTTGATACCCCGCAGAACAACAGGTTCCGTGCGAACTACCGGCAGAAGTTTGGCAAAGAAGCCGATATTTACGCCGTACAGGGTTATGACACGGGCCTGCTGTTGGCGCAGTCGTTGGCCAAGGTTAAGGGCAATACCCAGGATCGAGCGGCCTGGAGTGCGGCGATGGCGCAAGCCAAAATCGACAGTCCACGGGGCGAGTGGAGTTTCTCCAAGGCGCATAACCCGGTGCAGAACATCTATCTACGCGAGGTACGTGAGGGTACCAACGTAGTGGTCAGCACGGCCGCGACGGCGCTGGCCGATCCTGCGCGCGGCTGCAAGCTCTAACACGCAGCGTTTACCCGCACCTTGGCCGCTAGTTGTGGGTCGGTGGGGCGGGTTGGTTGTGTCGTGTTGGCTTGCCGTTTTTTGGATACCGCGGTGTCGCACTTGGTCATAGCCGGCTATGACCCGTCGCACCGCCTGATCCAGAGACGCCTGCTCGTTTAACCCGACTCAATCGACCTGCTTTGCCAGCCATTTTTGGCCAGGGGGCGGCCTGCCTCATTTCCGACCTTGGTATTCACGATGGAAGTTTCCACCATTCTCATCCAGACCATGAACGGTCTGCAGTACGGTCTGCTGTTGTTTCTGATCGCCAGCGGTCTGACCTTGATCTTCGGCATCATGCACATCATCAATCTGGCCCACGGCGCGCTCTATATGGTCGGCGCGTACTTGGTGTATTGGCTGACGGGGCTAGTGGGTGATCTGTTTATCGCCATCCTCATTGGGGTGCCGCTGGCGGCGCTGCTGGGGGTGCTGATCGAGCGCTTTTTGATCCAGGCGCTATATCGGCGCGACCACCTCGATCAGGTGCTGATGACGTTCGGCTTGATCATGGTGATCGACTCGCTGCGCAGCATCATCTGGGGCAATGACGTACACAGCGTGGCCATCCCGGAACTGCTCAGCGGCTCGATCCAGCTGACCGAAACCCTCGAATACCCGGTGTACCGCCTATTTATTTCAGCGGTCTGTGCGGTCATCGCTTTGGCCATGTACCTGATCCTGCAACGCACCCGACTGGGCATGATCATCCGTGGCGGTTCCAGTAACCGCGAGATGGTGCAGGGCTTGGGCATCAACATTCGGGTTATTTACACCCTGGTGTTCGCCGCCGGTGCGGCACTGACGGCCTTCGCCGGGATGATTGCCGCACCCGTGTCGTCGGTTTATCCCGGCATGGGCAACCAGATTTTGATTATCGCGTTCGTGGTGGTGGTCATCGGCGGGCTGGGTTCAATTCGTGGCGCGTTCCTCGGCGCTTTGCTTGTGGGGCTTACCGCGACCTGGGGCGCGGTGCTGGTGCCGCAGTACGCCGGCATGGCCGTGTATGTGCTGATGGCCGTGGTGCTGTTGTTCAAGCCGCGCGGGTTGTTCGCCTAATTACCATTTCGAGGACATTTTCATGCACGCAATACCTCGCTCAATTCAGCTACTGCTACTGGCCCTGCTGCTGCTGATGGTCGCGTATCCGCTTTTCGGTGCCGGCCTGGCCGGTGAAAAGCACGACTTCTTCCTCCAGCAACTGACCAGCATCATGATCCTGGCCATTGTCGCCCTGGGCCTCGACCTGCTGGTCGGCGTTAGTGGCATGGTCAGCCTGGCCTCGGCGGCCTTCTTCGGCATGGCCGGTTACGCCCTGGTGCTGTTCGCTCCTGAGTATGAAGCGGTGAGCATCTGGGTAGCTTTGCCTGTATGCCTGGGCATCACGGCTCTGGCTGCACTGCTGATGGGGGTTCTGATCATCCGCACCTCGGGGATCTTCTTCATCATGGTGACAATTGCCTTCTCGCAGATGCTCTATTACCTGTTTCACGATGCGTCTTTTGCCGGTGGTTCGGACGGCGCCTACCTGTTTATGAAGCCGCAGGTTGCCATCGCGGGTGTGCAGCTGCTTGATCTGGAGAATCGCACCACCTTGTTCTATGTGGTGCTGACCTCGTTGACGCTGTTGTTTGTGCTGTTGCGCACTTTCTTGAGGGCGCCATTTGGTCGGGTTTTGTTGGGCATCAAGGAGAACGAACAACGGGTCTGCGCCATGGGCTACAACCCGTTGTTTTACAAACTGGTGGCGTTCGTCATCGCCGGCACCATCGCCGGCTACGCAGGCATGTTGTCGGCCACGCAGTATGGCTTCGTCAGCCCCGGCCAACTGAGCTGGCAGATGTCGGCACATATTCTCGTGATGGTTATTCTCGGCGGGATGGGCACCTTGTTCGGGCCGATTCTTGGCGCCTTTGCTTTTGAGGTCCTGCACCACTGGTTTGCCAGCTTAACGCCGCATTGGGAGCTGCCGATGGGCGTGGTGGTGATCTGCATGGTGCTGTTGCTGCCGCGCGGGATTGCTGGGCTGCTGTTGCAGTTGGCCGCACGCAAGCGCAACCAAACAGACGCGGTGAAAGGTCCCCGAGTGAGCAAGCAGGAGGTCGAGCAATGAGCGGATTAATTCTGGAAACCCGCGGCCTGAGCAAAGCCTTCGGTGGCTTGCGTGCCGTCAGTGATATCAGCCTGCAAGTGGCACCCTGCGAGATTCACGCGATCATCGGCCCCAATGGTGCCGGCAAGAGCACGATGGTCAATCTGTTATCCGGTCACCTGACGCCGAGCAGCGGCCAGGTGATTTTCAATGGCCAAGACATTACCGGCTTGGCACCTAACAAGGTGTCGCACCTGGGCATCGGCCGCAGTTTTCAGCGCACCAATATCTTCCCCAGCTTTAGCTGCTTGGAAAACTGCATGCTCGCCGCGCAGTCGCGGATGAAAAACTCCTTTCGCTTCTTCCGCCGCAGCGACCGCTATCCGGCGGTGCGTGAGCGCGCTGAGCAGGCGCTGCAGGCCTGCGGCCTGAGCAGCAAGGGGCACAGCATTGCCAGTTCCATGAGCTACGGCGAGCAGCGCCAACTCGAAATCGGCATGGTGCTGGCCACCGAGCCGAGCTTTTTGTTGCTGGATGAACCCATGGCCGGCATGGGCAAGGAAGAGTCGAGCCGGGTGGTCGAGCTGCTTGCCGACTTATCGCGTGAGTACTCGTTGGTGCTGGTTGAGCACGACATGGACGCGGTGTTCAGCATCGCCAAGACCCTGACTGTCATGGTCAACGGGCAGATGCTAGCCAGTGGCCCGCTGGATCAGGTGCGTAACGACCCTGCAGTGCAGGAAGCCTATCTCGGCGATGGTGAGGAGCAATTCTGATGACCAGTACAACGGCAGCAACCCCCTTGGTCGAGGTGCGCGGTGTGCACACCTTTTATGGCAACAGCCATGTGCTGCATGGCGTCGACCTGCAAATCGCCCCAGGCGAAACTCTGGCGCTGCTTGGGCGCAATGGCGTGGGTAAAAGCACCACCATTCGCTCGCTGCTCGGCCTGACCCCGCCGCGCAGTGGCGAGGTACGGATCAGGGGCGAAAACCTTACTGGGAGCGCCGCGCATAAGGTGATTCGTCGTGGCATCGGTTACGTACCTGAAGGGCGCGGCATGTTCCCCAACCTGACGGTGCGTGAAAGCCTGGTGATGGCTGCGCGGGCGGGCCTTGACGGGCGTCGCGACTGGGATCTCGACCGCGTGCTGCAGACCTTCCCGCGTCTGGCCGAACGCTTCAGCCATCTCACCGGCAACCTGTCTGGCGGAGAGCAGCAGATGGTCGCCATCGGTCGCGCGCTGATGACCAACCCTGATTTGATGATTCTCGACGAGGCCACAGAAGGCCTCGCGCCGCTGATACGCAAGGAAATCTGGGACGTGATTCGCCTGATTAAGGCCAGCGGTATAGCCACGTTAGTGGTCGACAAGAACGTCAACGTGCTGCTCGACCTGACTGACCGCAGCATGATCATGGTCAAGGGGCGGGTGATGTATGACGGCCCCAGCCAGGCGTTAAAGGCCCAGCCCGAGATCCTCCAGGCCCATATCGGCCTGTAACACCCACCCCGCGCCGCACGTTGGTAGCAGCCGAGCACAGGCCCCTGTGCTCGGCTTTCTTGCATGTGTGAATAAGTAGAGATGCTATGGATAATTTTCGCGCCGACAGCGCTGCCCGCAACTGGAAAAAACCGCTGGCCAGTCTGTTGTTGATAGGCAATGTGCTGGGGACTGTCGTATTAGGTGTTTTCGGCAGTGGCAGTTGGGAGCCAGGCTTTGCGTTGCTGCTGGTGGTGCCCGCGTTACTGGCGGGCTTCCTCTATTCGACCCAGCCGCCTCAGGTCATTGAGCGTGTGCTGCAAAACTGCGATTGGTCACAGCCGCCTTCACCCGAGGAGACTGCGTTGGCGGTGGTGCCTGCCGCTGTGGTGGATAGCACGCCTCAGCTTTTGCTTGACCCGGCGCTGAGCCGGCACCAACACGAACTGCTTAACGCCATCGAGCAGAGTCAGGCCGACATGCAGTTTGCTACCGAACTGGCGCAGCAGTCCGGCCAGAAGGTGACTAGCAGCGCCGAGAGCATTCAAGCGGCCAGTCAGTCGATTAGCGAGCTTGCCGATTATCTGCAGCGCACTGGGGAGGTGTTCAACACCCTGGGTGAGCAATCTCAGCGCATTGGGGCGATTGTCAGCAGCATTCAGGATATCGCCCGGCAGACCAACTTGTTGGCGCTTAATGCGGCCATTGAGGCCGCGCGAGCAGGCGAGAACGGCCGAGGTTTTGCCGTGGTGGCCGACGAGGTGCGCAACTTGGCTGTGCGTGCCAACGATTCCAGCGAACAGATCCGCCAGATCGCCGGCAACCTGCAGCGTTCGGCCGACGAAGCGCGGCTTGGCATGCAGCATGCCACCGACTCTACGCGCCACGGTCTGGACACCACCAGCGCTGCCCTGCAGGCCATGGCCGAGATGCGCGCAGGGGCCAAGGCGCGCCAGGAAATCGTACTGCGCATCGTCGCCCAGCTCGTCGGCCAGCGCGAACGCATCCTGCAGATGCAGGCGCTGTGTGCGGCAGCAGAAACGGCAGACTGAATGCGTAAGTTTGTTCGATTATCGAACAATAAGTCGATTATCGGATTGTTTGCGTGTCGGTCCGCGGGTACTTTTTCTCTGCCCGGCGTGTTGCTACGTCCCGATAACAACCGAGATCACCATGGCTGAAATTATTTCCCTGCATGACGCGGTTAAACGCTTCGTCAACGACGGCGATACCATCGCCCTCGAAGGCTTTACCCACTTGATTCCGACTGCGGCGTCGCACGAGATCATTCGTCAGAACAAGAAAGACCTGACGTTGGTGCGCATGACGCCCGACCTTGTGTATGACCTGCTGATCGGTGCCGGTTGTGCCAAAAAGCTGATTTTTTCCTGGGGTGGGAACCCCGGTGTGGGCTCGCTGCATCGCCTGCGCGACGCGGTTGAGAAGGGCTGGCCGCACCCGCTGGCCATCAGCGAGCATAGCCACGCGGCGATGGCCAATGCCTATGTCGCCGGGGCCTCGAATCTGCCGTTTGCGGTGCTGCGTGGCTACCAGGGCTCGGACTTGGTCAAGGTCAATCCAGATATCAAATTTATCGCGTGCCCTTACACCGGCGAGCAGCTGGCCACTGTGCCGAGCGTGCGCCCGGATGTGACCATCATCCACGCGCAGAAAGCCGACCGCGCAGGCAACGTGCTGATCCAGGGCATTCTCGGGGTGCAGAAAGAGGCAGCCTTGGCGGCTCAGCGTTGCATCGTCACCGTCGAAGAAATCGTTGATGACCTGCAAGCACCGATGAACGCCTGCGTATTGCCGAGCTGGGCGCTAACCGCCGTATGCGTCGTGCCGGGTGGTGCGCATCCGTCCTATGCCCACGGTTACTACGAACGTGACAACCGCTTCTACCAAGCGTGGGACCCCATCGCGCGAGACCGCGAAACCTTTACCGCCTGGATCGACGAATACATCCGAGGCACTGAAGATTTTGTGCAGTTCCAGGCGAAATTGAACGGGAAGGCCCAGTGATGAACGATTTCAACACCAATGAAATGATGACCGTGGCGGCTGCGCGCAATTTAGGTAACGGCAGCGTCTGCTTCGTCGGCATCGGCCTGCCATCCAAGGCGGCCAACCTGGCGCGCCTGACCCATGCCCCTGAAGTGGTGCTGATTTACGAGTCCGGCCCCATCGGTGCCAAACCGACCGTGCTGCCACTGTCCATCGGTGACGGCGAGCTGGCCGAAACCGCTGACACCGTAGTGCCGACTAGCGAGATTTTCCGTTACTGGCTGCAGGGCGGGCGCATTGACGTCGGCTTCCTCGGCGCTGCGCAGGTCGACAAGTTCGGCAACATCAATACCACGGTGATTGGTGACTATCACCAGCCCAAGGTGCGCCTGCCAGGCGCCGGTGGCGCGCCGGAAATTGCCGGCAGCGCGAAGAAAGTGCTGATCATTCTCAAGCAGGGCCATCGCACCTTCGTCGATAAACTGGCGTTCATCACCTCGGTTGGCCATGGCGAAGGCGGTGATCATCGCAAACGCCTGGGCCTGCCTGGCGCCGGGCCGGTGGCGATCATCACTGACCTGTGCATCATGGAACCGGAAGCGGGCAGCAACGAATTTATCGTCACCTCGATGCACCCCGGCGTGACCCGCGAGCAGGTGATTGAGAACACCGGTTGGCAGATTCGTTTCGCCGATGTGGTGACTACGACCGAGGCGCCGAAAGCCGAAGAACTGGCCGCACTGCGCGACCTGGAAGCCCGCACTGCCGTTGCCCACGGGCAGAAGGGGAGTGACGAATGAGCCGCGAGGTTTTCATTTGTGACGCCATCCGCACCCCCATTGGCCGTCTAAACGGTGGCTTGGCGCCAGTGCGCGCCGACGACTTGGCCGCCATCCCGTTGCGGGCGCTGATCGAGCGCAACCCTCAGGTTGACTGGACGGCCGTAGACGAAGTGTTTATGGGCTGCGCTAACCAGTCCGGCGAAGACAACCGCAATGTGGCGCGCATGGCGCTGCTGCTCGCCGGTTTGCCGGCCTGCGTGCCGGGTGTGACCCTTAACCGCCTCTGCGCTTCGGGCATGGAAGCCATCGGCGCGGCATTCCGCGCCATCACCAGCGGTGAGATGGAGCTGACCATCGCGGCTGGCGTTGAGTCCATGACCCGCGCCCCGTATGTGATGGGCAAGGCCGACAGCGCCTTTGGCCGCGCGCAGAAACTGGAAGATACCACCATGGGTTGGCGTTTCATCAACCCGGCGCTGAAACAGCGATACGGTGTCGAGACGATGCCGGTCACGGGCGACAACGTCGCCGAGGACTACGGCATCAGCCGCGCCGATCAGGACGCTTTCGCCCTGCGTAGTCAGCAACGTGCGGCTGCGGCCAAGGCCTCGGGTTATTACGCCGAGGAAATCGTTCCGGTACTGATCAAAGGCAAGAAGGGCGATACCGTCATCGATACGGATGAGCATCCGCGTGGCGACACTTCGCTCGCCGCGCTGGAAAAGCTCAAGCCGGTCAATGGTGAGGGTAAGACCGTCACCGCCGGTAATGCCTCAGGCCTTAACGACGGTGCCTCGGCAATGATTCTGGCCAGCGCCGAGGCTGTAAAGAAATATGGCCTCACGCCCCGCGCCAAAGTATTGGGCATGGCCAGCGGTGGCGTGCTGCCGCGCGTCATGGGGGTTGGGCCGGTACCGGCCGTGCGCAAGTTGCTGGCGCGCCTTGACCTCGATTTACAGGCGTTCGATGTGATTGAACTGAATGAGGCGTTTGCCGCGCAAGGCCTGGCGGTGACCCGTGAGCTGGGGCTGGCCGACGACGATGCGCGGGTCAATCCCAACGGCGGTGCCATTGCCCTCGGTCATCCACTGGGCATGAGCGGTAACCGCCTGGTGCTGACCGCTGTGCATCATCTGCAGAAAACCGGCGGTAAATATGGTCTGGCGACCATGTGCGTGGGTGTTGGGCAGGGCTTGGCCTTGGCGATTGAGCGCGTTTGAGCGGCTGAGTAACAGCCATAATCCACCGGTGATCCCCGGGCATGAACATGCCCGGTGTGACGGGCGCCTCGAGCGTCATGAGCGGTGGCCTCACCTCCAGACTTTCTCCCTTTAGGAGCCTGTATGACTGCCGTACAACTCGCCGATGGCGAACTGAATTACCTGCTCGAAGGCCCGGCGCAGGCACCGGTGCTGGTGCTGTCCAATTCCCTGGGCACTGACTTGCACATGTGGGACGCGCAAATGGCTGCGTTCACCGATCACTTCCGGGTGCTGCGCTACGACACCCGTGGGCATGGCCAGTCATCGGTCACTGAGGGACCTTATAGCATCGAGCAAAATGGCCGTGACGTGCTGGCCCTTCTGGATGTCCTGCATATTGATCGTGCGTTTTTCTGCGGGCTGTCTATGGGCGGGCTGATTGGCCAGTGGCTGGCGATTAATGCGCCGCAACGGCTGCAGCGTATAGTGCTGTGCAATACCGCCGCGAAAATCGGTAACCCGGATGTGTGGAACCCACGCATCGAAACCGTCCTGCGTGATGGCGCTGCGGCGATGCTGGCGCTGCGTGATGGTTCCATTGCCCGCTGGTTCACCCCGGCGTTTGCGGCTGCCCAACCCAGCCAGGTTGAACCGATTGTCGGGATGCTGGCGCAGACGTCGCCGCAAGGCTATGCCGCCAACTGTGCAGCTGTGCGTGATGCGGATTTCCGCGAGCAACTGGCCAGCATCACACTGCCGGTGCTGGTGGTTTGCGGCAGCGAGGACGCTGTCACTACGTCTGCCGATGGACGCTTTATGGTCGACCGTATTCGCGGCGCGCAAATGCTTGAATTGCATGCTGCGCACCTGTCGAACGTCGAAGCCGGTGCATTGTTTTCCAGCCGCGTGCTGGATTTCCTGCTGGCTTGAGAGCGACTCACTGCACGGCAGTGAGAACCACGTTTCTAAGCTGGCATGCCGGGGCGCGTGCTTTGTGCACCTCTGTTACACCGGTGCCGCGCGCCTCGAAGGTAACGGCAACGCTTTCATTCACTCACTGACCCGTTTTGGGGGCTAAGAACAGGCTACACACGTAGCCACATTGCTGAATGTGCACCGCGCTGATGACATCCGCGAGCCACTCTCCACCACGCGAGTAGCGTGATGGAGGAGGCCGCCGAATGGGGAGCATGGCCCTACCTTGTGGGCAAGGTCATGGCGCTGTGGCGCAAGGCACCTGCCTGTAGACAGGGCGGGCGACAGCGGCGGCGCAACGGTAGAGTGATGCTGAGCAGTGGTCAATTGCGATTATCGAGCTATGGTTCGATAATCGCTCATAACAGCCGTTCTGTTCAGGACAAACCAATGAGTGATGAACACTATTTGCCCCTGTCGACCCTGGCCCCGCCCATTGTCGCGTCGCCGGCCAAGCGTATCGAAGCCCTGACCGGCGACCCCAATTTCATGACGTCACTGGCGCGCGGACTCGCGGTTATCCATGCGTTTCAGGAGCGCAAGCGTCACCTGACCATTGCCCAGATCAGCCACCGCACCGAGATACCCCGCGCGGCCGTGCGGCGTTGCCTGCACACCTTGATGAAACTGGGTTACGCCACCAGCGATGGCCGTACCTATTCCCTGTTGCCCAAGGTATTGACTCTGGGCCATGCATATCTGTCGTCGACGCCGCTGGCGGTTACTGCCCAGCCTATTCTCGACCGCATCAGCGAGCAGCTGCATGAAGCGTGTTCGATGGCCACGCTGGAGGGAGATGAGATTCTCTACATTGCCCGTTCGGCCACGCCACAGCGGTTGATCTCGGTGGATCTCAGTGTTGGCAGCAGACTGCCGGCCTATTGCACATCCATGGGACGGATTCTGCTGGCCGGGCTGGCTGATCAGGCGATTGAGGAATACCTGAGCAGTGCCGATCTGCAGGTCAAGACCAGTCGCACCGTGCATACGCCGCAAGGGCTGTGGGACAGCATTGCACAAATCCGTGAGCAGGGCTGGGTGATCATCGATCAGGAACTGGAAGTGGGCCTCCGGTCGGTCGCCGTTCCGCTGAAAGATTCGGCAGGCCAGGTACTAGCCGCGTTGAATGTCGGCACCCACGTTAGCCGTACCTCGCGTCAGGAGCTCGAATCGAAGTTCTTGCCGGTGTTGTTAGAGGCCAGCACAGCCTTGAGTGAGCAGTTGTTTCATTAGACGTTCGTGATTAATTGGTAAGCATTTATGAAGTGCGCAACCTAGCCCATCGCACTCAGGGGGCGGCGCAGGAAATCGAAAAAATAATCGAAGTCGTGCAAGCATTTTCTGTTGTCCAGTCTCTGAACAGAAACGTGACACGCTAGCTATTGATATGAATCCGCAGCGTTCATTTTTTATGCGAGAGCTATCAGTAGTGCTTGCAAGCTTCTCAGCGCATACGTACAAGAATCAGATGCTGCACTAGCCTCAAGGGTTGAGACTGTAGGAGTGTCAGATGCGTGTGATGATTCTCGAAGACGATGTCTGGATTGCCGACCTGCTGCGTCAGATTGTTCACAGCTTGCGCCCTGAGGCTTTAGTCAGTTGCCAAGCTACGCTCAGTGATGCGCTAGCTGAATGGCTGCGCAATCCTGCCGATCTGGTCATTTGTGACTGGAACCTACCCGATGGCCCCGGCACTCGTTTGCTTGAGCAGGTACGTAAGCAGGATACCCAAGTCCCTTTAATCATGATCACCGGCCGTTCTGATCGGGACAGTGTATTGGCGGTTCGTTCACTGCATGTGAGCGCGTTTATCAGTAAACCCTTCCAGGTGCCAAAGGTTCTGGACTGCCTGGATCGCTTTCTACCTGTCGCGAGTTCGCCCAGTCCCATAGAAGCATCCAGTACCGGTAGCTTCGCGGAATTTATCAGCAAGCAAACCAGTGAGAATCTCTACATACCGCTGCAAGTGGGTGTGCTGGCTAAGCTCAAAGCCTTGGCTCTGCAACCTGCCGAGATGCGCAGCTTGCATAACCTTGCGCAGAATGAACCGGCGATTACCGCGCACTTATTGGCCGCCGCCAACAGCGCTCAATACCGCAGTGGCGGGCCACTCTGCATGAGCTTTGCTGAGGCTTTACGGGTGCTAGGAGCAGCCACTGGTTTGAACTTAGTGTTGGGTATCAGCCTGTGCCCTGGGGTTGAGCTTCGAGAGGTGGAGCTTGTGCTGTTGTCCTACGAGCAGCACGAGCAAATCCGGGCGCTGTGCAAGCGATTGGATGAGTTGGCAGTCGCCTGCCGTATTGACCCTGCGCCGCTTCACAGCGCGGCCTTGCTGCATCGTATAGGCGAGTTGTGCGTGTTGCAGCAAGCTCAGCTATGGCGCGATAAAGGCCATAGCTTGAGTCTGGAAGAATTAAGCGATGCTTTGGACACGTTCAGCAGTGGCCTCGCTGGGCGCTTAAAGTCGCAGTGGCGACTGCCCATCCCTTTGCGTGACCTTATTGGGGCTTTTTATGCGCTTCCCGCTATTAATACGCGGCGCGAAGCCATACTCATGCACCTTGTCGCCTGTGAAATCAGCACACAACCCGACCCTGCCAAGCTTGCTCGGTTGCGACGGCTTGCAGGCCTGAACTGACTAAAAGGTGCCTGACAACGCATGCGCAGACACAGCAGATTTATCACGCGTTCTATTGCACTGGGTGGCTGCTTTTGCCTGACGCTTGTGTTTGTGGGGTTGGCCTGGCAGGCACTAAATGAGAAAGAAAGCCTTTGGCAAGTTGCCCGCTATGGCGAACAACAGCAGTCAGCACAGCTAAACGCTGCCCGCGTTGATGAAGTCGAGAGTCTCCCTGGCGAACTGCGTAACTCAGATGGTGCGCTCAACCTGCACGACGACTATCCACAACACGCTAAACGTTTACTGCTCGGTCAATGGACAGTCGCCTGGCTTGGATCGGTTGTGCTGATGCTGTTGATGCTTTGGGCCAGCCGCTACAGTGCGCGCCAGCTGACGCGCAGCCACCAAACCGAACTACAGAAACGTGATCAGAGTAGCGAGCGTGCTCGTGAACTCATGGCGCTTATTACCAAAGCGCAAGCGGTCTACATCCAAACAGACAACCAACGCGAAAGCTTCAATGCACTGCTCAGCGACATCCTGCTAATGACAGCCAGCCAGTTTGGCTTTATTGGCGAGGTACTTCGCGATCGCCAAGGCGCGCCCTATTTACGTACCTATGCCATCAGCAATATTGCTTGGGACCAGGCCAGCGCGGATTTTTATTCTGAGCGTGTTGACCTAGGCATGGAGTTTCACAATCTAGACACTCTGTTTGGTCGTGTTATCCGAGAGGCCGCCCCACTGATCAGCAATAGCCCCGCCGAGGATCCTCGACGCGGTGGCTTACCTGCTGGGCATCCGCCACTGACTGCTTTTGCTGGATTACCGCTGTTCGCCAGTGGTCAATTTGTCGGCATGCTGGGCTTGGCCAACTGCCCGGGTGGATATGCGGAAGAGTTGCCCGAACAGCTCAAACCACTCTTGTCGACGTTGGGGCAGCTAATCGAGGCGCTACGGCGTGACATCTACCGCCAACAGACTCAGCAGCGTTTGCAGCGTCAAGAAAAAGCCTTGCGGGCGCTCAACGAGATTACGGCCTTGCCCCATTTGGACAGCCAGCAGCAACTGCACGCTGCCCTGCGCTTGGGTGCTGAGTTCTATGGCACCCCATTAGGTTTGATCAGCCGGATTGAGGGCGAGGATTATCACGTGCTGGCCCAGTGCTCTGCGTTGGGCGGTCTGGAGGATGGCCAGCATTTTAATTTGGGCCAAACCTACTGCAGCATTGCATTAGGCACTTCTGGCGTGCTGGCCATTGATCATATGGGCAATAGCCAATACGCCAGTCACCCGTGTTATTCGCAGTTCCGTTTGGAAACTTACATCGGAGCGGCTATCGAAGTCCGTGGGCAGATATTCGGCACATTGGCGTTTTGTTCTGAAGAATGCCGAGCCATCCCTTTTGACGATGCTGAGCTGGATTTTCTGCGCCTGTTTGCCCGCTGGGTTGGCGCAACACTGGAGCGCCAACAACAGGAGCTGGCCAGCCAAGCCTTGCTGCAGCGCCTAGATGAGTCTCAACGCATTGCCCGTTTAGGTCATTGGGAGGCCAATCTGGAGGACGGTAGTTTGTTCTGGTCAGAGCCCATCTATGGCATTTTTGGCTTTGATCCTGAGCATTTCACCCCCAGCGTGGAGGGCTTCAAGAGTTGCATTCATCCCGAGGACCTGGCCCTGGTCGAGGCCAGTGAGGCGCGGGTAATGGCCGGTGGTGAGCATGATGTGCGTCACCGCATCATTCGCCCCAATGGTGAGGTGCGCTGGGTACAGGAGTTGGCCTGCCTTCAGCCCAATCGAGACGGCAAAATGCTACGTCTGGTTGGCACTGTGCAGGATGTGACTGAACAGGTCAGGACTGAGGCTGCACTCAAGAATCAAAGCGAGCGCCTGCAAAGCATCATTGAAGGCACCCATATTGGTACTTGGGAATGGAACGTGCAGAGCGGCGCCACTGTGTTTAACGAGCGCTGGGCGGAGATCATCGGCTTTCGTCTGGATGAACTGGCCCCGATCGATATCAATACCTGGCTTAGTAAGGCTCATCCTGACGACTTGGAACGCTCCGGTGACTTGTTGCAGGCCCACTTCCGCGGGGAAACTCCCTACTACGACTGCCAATGCCGGATGCGCCACAAAAACGGGCACTGGGTTTGGGTGCATGATCGTGGGCGAGTGGTCAGTTGGAGTGCAGACGGGCAACCGTTGATGATGTACGGCACGCATGCTGACATCACTGAAGCCCGGCAACAGGAGGAGGCGGTTCAGCAGGCGCGCGTGTTCCTGCAGGCGGTGCTCGACTCAGCAACCGGGGTCAGCGTTATCGCCACCGATGCGCAGGGGCAGGTCACGTTGTTCAACCGGGGCGCCGAGCGCTTGCTTGGCTATAGCGCCCATGAAATTGTCGGCCATCACACGCCAGCGCTGTTTCACCTCGCCGAAGAAGTTGAGCTTCGGGGCAAGCAGTTAAGCCAGCAGACAGGGCTGCAAATCGAAGGTTTTGAGGTGTTTGTTCACCAGGCACGTAACGGAGAACCGCAAACCAGCCAGTGGACCTATCGCTGTAAGGACGGCAGCCAGCACCGGGTTAATCTGACCGTTAGCGCCATGTTCGACGACCAAGAGCAGATTACCGGCTTCCTCGGAATTGCCAGCGATATCACTGAGCTGCAAGCCGCCGCTCGCGCATTGCAGCTGAGCGAGGGGCGCTTTCGTGGCCTGGTGGCGAACCTGCCCGGGATGGTTTATCGCTGTGAAAATGATGCCGACTGGACCATGCGTTACATGAGTGAGGAAATCGCTCAACTAACCGGTTATCCAGCCAGCGACTTCATCGATAACCGCATAAGAACCTACGCCAGCGTTATACATCCCGACGATTTGCATATTACTTACCAGTCCGTCGATGCTATTGAGCGCAAGGAGGCTTTCGAGCTTACCTATCGCCTACTGCACGCAGATGGCCGTAGCGTATGGGTGCGAGAGCAGGGGCGGGGCGAGTATGGCCCGGATGGCGCCTTGCTGTGGGTATCCGGTTTTGTATGGGATATCAGCGACCGCAAAGCAACCGAGGATGCCTTGCGCGTTAGCGAGCAGCGCTTCAGCGGCGCGTTCAACACCGCGCCTCAGGGGATGGCAATGGTGGGCTTGGATGGCCGCTGGCTGGAGGTGAATGATGCGCTTTGCCGCATGCTTGGCTACAGCCGTGCCGAATTACTGCAGCTGGACTTTCAGCACATCACCCACCCCGACGACCTCGCGACTGACCTGCAGCTGCTCAATCGCCTGCTAGATGGCGACATCAGCGACTACCAGCTGGAAAAGCGTTATTTGGATAAACAAGGCGTGATTCTGTGGATACTCCTGAGCGTCTCCTTGGTGCGAGACGTATTGGGCAAACCGCTGCATTTTGTCTCGCAAATACAAAACTTCAGTGAGCGGGTCGCGGCAGAAAAGGCTGTGCGAGAACGTGAGGCGTACTTGAGCACACTGCTCGATAACGTTGTGGATGCCATTGTCACGTTCAACGAGCAAGGCCTTATCGAGACATTCAACCCAGCTGCTCAACACATCTTTGGTTATCGCCTCGATGAAATCCTGGGGCGCAGTATCCGGCTTCTTATGCCTGCAGAACGTGTGAGCGATGAGGGCCGGCTCACGAATTATCTGCAGCAAGATGTTGCGCGCATTCTGGACAAGAACGTTGAGTTAACGGCCCTGCGGTGTAATGGCGAACAATTTGTTATGGAGCTGGCGCTGTCGCAAATCACCCATCAGGGGCAGATCCGTTTTATTGCCGTGATCCGCGATATCAGCGAGCGCAAGCGTATTGAGCAGATGAAAAACGAGTTTGTTTCCACAGTCAGTCATGAACTGCGGACACCGCTAACCGCCATTGCCGGAGCCCTTGGGCTAATCAACGGGGGCGCATTGGGGGCGGTGCCGGTGGCAATGCAGGAAATGCTCCGTATCGCTCAGGGCAACAGCCTACGTCTGGGCAATTTGATTAATGACCTGTTGGATATGGATAAATTGGTCGCGGGCAAAATGACGTTTGAAATGCGTGAGCAAGCTCTCATGCCGCTGCTGGAAACCGCCATTGAGTCCAACCAACCCTATGCCGAGCAGCATGGGGTTGTGTTGCATCTACTTGAACCCGCGAGTGATCCACACGTTCTGGTGGACGCCCAGCGCCTGGCGCAGGTGTTGGCTAACTTGTTGTCGAATGCGGCCAAGTTTTCCCCGGCGGGCAGTACCGTTGACGTTGCGGTTGCCATTCAGGGGGATCACGCGCGCATCAGCGTGCGCGATCACGGCTCGGGTATACCGCAAGCGTTCCGCTCAAGGATATTCAGCAAGTTCTCTCAGGCAGATGCGACCGATACACGACAGAAGGGCGGAACCGGCCTTGGCCTGGCCATCAGCAAGCAGTTGATTGAGCAAATGGGTGGTCACATCGGCTTTGATTCGGTTGAAGGGCAGGGCAGCACCTTCTGGTTTGACCTGCCAGTGGAGGGTGAGCGTTGAGAGCCTCCAGCCCTCGCGGGCTTACTATGGCTGTGGCCTGCAGCCTGGCCATATTGCTGATGCTCGGTTTGGCTGTGGAGCTGTTGCTGCGCCAGTACAGCCTGCGCCAGCAACAGCTTGAGCAACAGCGGTTGCTGGCCAATGCCTATGAAGTGCGTGCGGTGTTGCTGGCAGAACTCAATGCCACTTTGCACCTGGCCACCGGTTTGGCCAGCTACATTCCCGCCAAGCAGGGGGAAATCGATGAGGCAGAACTGCAGCCCTGGCTGGTTGGGCTTTTTCAGCAGGGGCGCTACATCCGCAACATAGGTTTGGCCCCGAATAACCGTATCGACTTCCTTTACCCACTGGCCGGTAATGAAGCGGCTTTAGGGCTTTATTACCCCGACCAACCCAACCAGTGGCCAGCGATCCAACGCATCATCAGCAGTCGCCAGCCGCACCTCGCCGGCCCGGTCCCCCTTGTCCAGGGCGGGCAAGGGCTGATTTACCGCGTGCCGGTGTATCTAGACACTCAAGCCTATTGGGGGTTGATCAGTACCGTTATCGATTTTGACCGCCTTTCTGCGCAGGTCGAAGCAATCGCGCGCAAGCGCGGCATCGCAATAGACCTTCTGCCGCTTACTCACACAGCATCTGCTGAGCAAAATGGCGCTGTAGAACTGCCCGTTTCGCTTGCCGGTGCCCAGTGGCACCTTGTGGCCAGCCCCTTAGTCGCGACACATAAAGCGCTGTTCTGGCTGCGGGCACTGGGCTGGGGGCTGGCTCTAGTTGTCAGCGGTCTTATCGGTTTTGCCCTGTATACACAACAGCGCCGAGCCGGTTTGTTAATGGAGCTGAACCGGAGTCAAAAGGATTTTCTGCAGGCCTTCGAACTTGCCCCGCAAGGTATGGTTTTGCTGGATGCGAAAGGCGTGCTGCTGGTCGTAAACCAGGCCTTTTGCCAGTTGCTCCAACTAACGCCGGCGCACTTGCTGCAGCGTAACCTTCAGGCGCTATGCCCGCCTGCAGAACGTGAAGCGCTTCTAGAACACCTGGCCGCCATTCAAATGGGGCAAAACAGAAGCTGGTGTTTAACGCTGCTCGATGCCGACCAACTACCGATAGCCGTGGAATGCAGCGCCGCGATTCTTGGCCCCATGGGCTCTGCCGAGGGTATTCGCATTCTGCATGTGCAGGACATGCGCGAGCGCTTGCGCTTGCAACGCTTGCAGAGTGAGTTTGTTTCCAGTGTTAGCCATGAGTTGCGCACCCCATTGACTGCCATTGCCGGGTCCCTGGGCTTGATCAATGGCGGCGTGCTGGGCGAGGTGCCCCAGACCATGCAGCAACTGCTGCAAATCGCGTATACCAATAGCCTGCGGTTACAAGAATTGATCAATGACCTGCTGGATATGGAAAAACTTATGGCAGGCAAGATCCGGGTTGAGCTACGTGAGCATCAGCTCTGGCCATTGTTGGAGGATGCCGTGGTGCACAATCGTCCCTACACCGATCAGCATCAGGTTCAGCTGAAGCTACTGGGCCATGCTTGCGGGGTAAAGGTACTCGTCGATGAACAGCGGCTTGCCCAGGTGCTGGCTAACCTATTGTCTAATGCCGCGAAATTCTCCCCGCCCGGTGCAGTAGTAGAACTGTCGGCGCAAGTGCTGGATGGGCAAGTCCGGGTCAGCGTGAAGGATCATGGGTTAGGCATCGACGAAGGTTTCAAATCGCGCATTTTCAGCAAATTTTCCCAGGCCGATGCCAGCGACAGTCGGCAAAAAGGCGGTACTGGTTTGGGGCTCGCCATCAGCAAAGAGTTGATAGAACGCATGCATGGACGTATCGGTTTTGACTCAGCCCAACGCCAGGGCAGCACCTTCTGGTTTGAGCTTCCCATCAGTACAAACACCGTACAGGGTGTCAGCCTATGAACAGGCAACCGGGTCATCCATCTGCTCCGCCAAATGAGATCAGCCGACTGGCCGCGCTGCTGGCATTCGAACTGCTGGACACGCCAGCGGAGGCGATGTTCGACACGATTACCACGCTTGCGGCGCAAATCTGCGGTACGCCAATAGCGCTGATCTCGCTGGTTGACGCTGAGCGCCAGTGGTTCAAAAGCCGCTTCGGCCTCGATGCTGCGCAAACCCCAAGGGAGTTGGCGTTTTGTGCCCATGCAATTAACCATGACGACCTCTTCGAGGTGCAGAACGCCTTGCTTGACCCGCGCTTTTGCGACAACCCCTTGGTAGTCGGTGCGCCGGATATTCGTTTTTACGCCGGCATGCCGCTAAACGATGGCCGAGGGCATAACCTTGGCACGTTGTGCGTAATTGACACCTTGCCGCGTCAGCTCAGTGAGCAGCAGCGCAAGAGCCTGCAAATGCTCGCTCAGCAAACCGTGCAGCTTTTCGAGCTGCGGTTGCAGGCGCGCCATCAGCGCGAACAGGCGGCCCTGCACAAGGCCATGCTGGGCAGTGCAGGTACGGCGTTATTGGTGGTTGATCCCAACGGCTTGATTCAGCAAGCCAGTTCCGGTGTGACCACGCTTTTGGGCTACAACGCTGAAAAATTGCTGGGGCAACCGCTGGCATTATTGCTACCCAAGACGGCTGGCCAACTGCCTGATGCGCCGATGCGCCTTGCAGCACCTCGTGACGGCACTCAAACCCAACTGCACGAAGGGCAGATGCGTCACGAGTCCGGCGAGGCCGTGCCAGTGCTGCTGAACTTCTCGCCGATCTGTTTGGACGAAAAGTATGAGCTGGGCTATTTGTGCATCGTCCATGACCTGAGCTACCGCGAAGAGGTTCTGCAGCGGTTACAACTGCTTGCAGCCCAACTTCCCGGTGTGGTCTATCAGTTCCAGTTATTTGCCGATGGCCGCAGTTGTTTCCCTTATGCCAGCCAGGGGATTGAGGCTGTTTATGGCGTCAGTCCGGAATCAGTTAAGGATAATGCGGATGCTGTTTTTACCCTGATTCACCCGGATGATTTATCGACAGTGAGTGACAGCATTGCCAACTCCGCTGCTAGCCTGGGCGTGTGGCATCAGGAATACCGCATTTTACATCCGAGCAAAGGGCTCATTTGGGTGGAGGGGAAGGCCGCGCCGCAACGTCGCAGTGACGGTAGCGTGCTCTGGCATGGCTTTATCAGTGATATTAGTGAGCGTAAGCGTTTAGAGCAGCTTAAAAGTGAGTTTGTCTCTACGGTCAGTCACGAGCTGCGCACGCCGCTGACGTCCATCACCGGCTCGCTAGGGCTGATCAACGGCGGAGCATTGGGACCGGTGCCCGATAACATTCAAGACATGCTTCGCATCGCCGAAGGCAACGGCAGCCGTTTGCGTCAGTTGATCGACGACCTGCTGGACATGGATAAGCTGACCGCGGGAAAAATGTCGTTTAGCCTCCAGCCCATCGCGCTCAATCCCTTGCTGGCAGAGTGCACTGCCAGCCACCAAGGCTTCGCTCAGCAGCATGACGTTAGCTTGTTGCACAACGACGGTGACGACTTGTATCTACTGGCAGACCCGCTGCGCTTGCAGCAAGTGCTGAGTAACCTGCTGTCCAATGCCCTCAAGTTCTCGCCGGTGCACGGCGAGGTTAACCTTCACAGTGAACGCCATGGCGCTAACGTGCGCATTTTGGTCAGTGACCAGGGGCCGGGTATACCCGCAGATTTCACCAGCCGCATCTTTCAGAAGTTCTCCCAGGCAGATGCCAGCGACCGTCGAGAGAAAGGCGGAACAGGGTTGGGCCTGGCCATCAGTAAACAGCTTATCGAAGGTATGGGCGGCAGCATTGGCTTTACCAGCGCACCGCAACAAGGCAGTACGTTTTGGATCGAGCTGCCATTGGCTGTTAAGGAAGAGGCATTGTGAACACACTCGCTAAAGTGCTCGCTCAGCGTCCCAGGATGATGCCGTTAATTGTTCTGCTATGCGGCGTGCTCACTACGCTGGGGGCTTGGTACGGCCTGCGCCAGAATCAGCAAGCGGCTGCTGAGTTGCACTTTCAACAGCTTGCTGGCGAAGTGCTCGAAGCCATTGAAAAGCGCATGAACAATCATCGGCAAATTTTGCTGGGCGGCGCTGCTTTGTTTGATGCCAGTGATGCGATCAGTCGCGAAGATTGGCAGCGTTATGTCCGGCGGCTGGATTTGCAAACGCTTTATCCCGGCATACAGGGCCTTGGCTTCAGCCAGGTGATTCGCCCCAATCAGTTAGCCGATTTTGAGTCGCAGGTCCGTCAGGAGGGTTTTGCTGATTTTGCTGTGCGTCCCCCCGGCACGCGGGAGCTGTATACATCTATTCTTTACTTGGAACCGTTTACCGGGCGCAATCTGGCTGCATTTGGCTTCGACATGTATTCGGAGCCTATGCGCAGAGCGGCCATGCTCAGGGCGGCTCAAACCGACACACCGCAACTCAGTGGCAAAGTGACGCTGATGCAAGAAACCACCGGCTCTGCGCAGGCGGGGTTGCTGATGTACGTTCCCGTATACCGCGCAGGTGCGTCGCTGACCAATGCCAAGGAGCGGGTTGAGGCGTTGCGCGGGTTTGTCTACAGCCCATATCGGGTTACCGATCTGATGGCGGGTATTCTTGATGGCCATGAGTTGCAGATCGATTTTGCCCTGTTTGCGGGGCCAGAGGCCGACCCAGAGCAGCTGCTATTTATCAATGATTCCCGTGTCGATTTATCCCGCGCGGCCTTGAGCCAAGCGCAACTTCAATTGTTTGGCCAAACCTGGACCGTGGCCTTTCATGCGCAGCCTGGATTTTTCAAAGGCTTTCAGCAAGGGCAGGGTATTTTGCTGTTTCTGGGTGCGGTCATAAGCTTGCTGCTGTTTTTCTTCACGCGAGTGCTCGCGCAGGGGCAGCAGCAGGCTCTTGCACTGGCCAGTGAGATGACCGTGAAATTACGTCACAGCGAGGCACGGTTGCAGCGAGTTCTGCAAGGTGGCCATGATGGTTGGTGGGATCTGGACCTGGTGAGCCAAACCTTCTTTGCATCGCCCCGCGCCTGGCAGCTGCTTGGCTACCCGGAAGAGGGCCCGCAGCCGGCGCTGAGCGATTGGGCGCAAGTGATACACCCCGACGATCTACCTGCGCTAAAAAAACTGCTGCTCCCGTGGGGCGGTGAGCGCGAGCAATACCTGAACCATGAATGCCGCCTGCTAATGAAGGATGGTCAGTGTTTGCCGGTATTGCTGCGCGCATTGGTTCAGTATTCAGACGACGGCCAAATACTTCGTGCCAGCGGCACTGCGATGGACCTTCGCGAGCAAAAGCGTATCGAGCAGCTGAAGAACGATTTTGTCTCCACCGTCAGCCACGAACTGCGCACACCGCTGACGTCCATTTCGGGCTCGCTCGGCCTGGTCAATGGCGGGGCGCTGGGTAGCGTTCCAGAAGGCATGCGGCCGATGCTGGAAATTGCGCAACAAAATAGTCTGCGCCTTTGTCACCTGATTAATGACCTGTTGGACATGGACAAGCTTGCCGCAGGCAAGCTGAGTTTCGAGCTGAGCAACCTGGAGCTGGGCGCGCAACTCACTGAAGGTTTGAACAGTAACCAATCTTATGCCAGGCAACATCAGATCGAGCTGCAGCTTGACGCCGTACCAGCGGTGCACGTGCGAGCAGACCCCATGCGCTTGCAGCAGGTCTTGGCCAACTTTCTTTCGAATGCCATTAAGTTCTCCCAACCCGGTGCTCAGGTGCGCCTGCACAGTACGCTCCGTGATGGTCGCGTCCGGGTCAGTGTGACTGACCAGGGGCGCGGTATCCCTGAGCATTTTCGCAGCCATATCTTCCAGAAGTTTTCCCAGGCCGACACGGGTGATCAGCGTCAGAAAGGCGGTACGGGGCTGGGACTGGCCATTAGCAAAGAGTTGATCGAGCGCATGGGCGGGCACGTTGGTTTTGACTCATCAGAGGGTAACGGCAGCACGTTCTGGTTTGAGTTACCGGTGCTCGCCAGCCATACGCCACTGCAGGACCGACTGCGGCCAAGCATTCTGGTGGTAGAGGACGAGGCCGATATCGCGCGCTTACTGCAAATGCTGTTGCAAGGCGCGGGCTATCGGGTATTACTGGCCTATGACCTTGCTCAGGCCCGGCAGATACTTAACAGCGAACCCGTTGCCGCCATCACGTTGGATCTTCGTTTACCCGACGGCAATGGTATGGAGTTCATTCAGGAAGTTCACCGCGACTTCGCCGCGCGCGAGCTGCCAATTTTGGTGATCTCGGCCGCAAATGAGCACGGTCAGCTCAGCTTGCAAGGTGGGCTGCATGTCGTTGATTGGTTGGACAAGCCGATTGACCCAACCCGTTTGTTGGGTGGCTTACGTCGAGCCCTCAGTGGTCTGCGTGAAAAACCACGCATCCTGCATGTTGAAGACGACACAGACCTGCGCGCGGTAATTGCAGAGCAGGGGCGTTTTCTGGCGGATTTTGTGGGTGTGGCATCGTTAGGCGAGGCCCGTGAATTCCTTAACGCGGGTAGCTTGGACTTAGTGTTGCTGGATTTAAACCTGCCCGATGGCAGTGGCTTGGACCTTATCGAAGAGGTGCACCAACTCTGTCCTGGGTTACCAATAGTGGTGCTTTCATCAACGGACCTGACAGCCGAACAACTCAGCCGTGTGGAGGCCGCACTGGCCAAATCGAGAACGGAGGCGCAAGACTTCCTTGATGTTCTGGCCCGCCTGCTTCCAACCAAGGAGAACAACCATGCCTGAGCTCAAACGTATTTTGCATGTTGAGGACGATCCCTCAATCCAGGCTGTTGCCAAGGTGGCTCTAGAAGCCGTGGGTGGCTTTCAGGTTTTAAGCTGCAGCAGTGGCCAAGACGCTCTCGATCAGGTGCTGGGCTTTGCGCCCGATTTCATCCTGTTAGACGTGATGATGCCCGGCATGGACGGCCCCCAAACGCTTGAGCAGCTCTGTCGCTTGGTTGATATCACACAGATTCCAGTGGCCTTTATGACCGCCAAAGTGCAACCAAACGAGATAGAGCACTACAAAGGGCTCGGTGCACTGGATGTGATCATCAAACCTTTTGACCCCATGCAACTGGCGGCACAAGTGCGGGCTATTTGGAGTCAGTCACGTGGATAAGCGACAACAGCAAATGGCAGATCTGCAAGCTCACCTGCAGCTGCTGGGTGAGCAATTCACTCAGCGGCTAAGGGAAGAACTGCCGCAATTGGCGGATAAAGCGCTACTGCTTAAAAACTGCTCAAACCCCAATGAGCAATTGCAGCACTTAAATGCGTTGCGCGATCAGTTACATAAGCTGGCCGGCAGTGCGGGTACTTTTGGTTTCAGCGATTTGGGAGACCGGGCTCGTTCACTCGAACAACAGACTCAAGAGTGGCTCAGCAGCATCACGTTTCAGAACCGCGGCCTGCTGACTTTGGTTGAAGAGTTGCAGCAGCTGGCGTGTATTGACCCATCTTCGCCAACTGTAGCCAAGGCTACGGCACCCGCCCTCAAAGCTCCTGTCAGAGGACCTCGGGCTGAGGGGGCTTATAAAATTTACATCCTCGAAGATGACGTCAAGGTGGGTGAAGTCATCCGCTTAACACTCAATACCTTCGGCTATCAGGCGTGGCATTTCTCGACCATTGCCGCTCTCGATGCCGCTTTAGGTCAGCAATTGCCTGATGCACTCATCATTGACGTTAACTTGGGCGATAGCCAACAAACTGGCTTGGACTACGCCGCCTCGTTGCAGCAGCGCCTGGAGCAGCAACTGCCACTTCTCGTACTAACAACCCAAAACGATTTCCACACTCAGCTGCAGGCCGCCCGCATTGGCGCCATGGGTTTTTTTAGCAAACCGGTGGATGTAGCCAAACTGGAAAATCGCCTGGAGCGTTGTTTCACCCAGCAGAATGGTGAGCCCTATAGGGTTTTGATTGTTGATGACGACCTTGAGCTATCCAATCGCTATCGGCTGGTGCTGAGTGACGCCAATATGCTGGTCGAGGTTGTCAACGACCCCTTGCAGCTGTTTGACATCATGGCCAAATTCCACCCTGAGGTATTGGTCCTGGACGTCAACATGCCCGGCTGTTCGGGGCCTGAGCTGGCGCAGATGGTTCGCTTCAATGATGACTGGTTGCGGGTGCCGATTATTTACCTCTCTGCTGAAACTGACATTGCTCTGCAGATGAGCGTTTTAATCAGGGCCGGGGACGACTTTGTTACTAAGCCAATTTCCGACAACAGTTTGATCGCGACGGTATTCGCCCGTGCGCAACGTGCGCGGTTGCTCAGTAATGCACTTTCACGCGACAGCCTTACGGGCTTACTCAAGCACGCCGATATTAAAGAGCAGGTGGCTATCGAGCAGGAGCGTGCCCAGCGAAGCGGCAAACCGTCGAGTGTAGTTATGTTGGATATAGACCACTTCAAAAAAGTCAACGACACCCACGGCCATGCGATTGGAGACAACGTCATACGTGCGCTGGCCAATCTGCTGCGCCAGCGCCTGCGCAGGATAGACAGCCTTGGGCGTTATGGTGGGGAAGAGTTTATGGCGGTGTTGCCAGACTGTAACGGTGAGCAGGCGGTGCGGATTCTCGATGAAATTCGCCAGCAGTTCTCAAGCATCAGCTTTGCGGGTAATCAGTGCGATTTTCACGTCACCCTGAGCGCTGGCGTTGCTTCTAGCCAAGGGCGTACAGCCAATGAGCTAATGGAAATGGCTGACCGAGCGTTGTACACAGCTAAGAATAACGGCCGTAATCAGGTGCGACTGGCCACTGAGGAAGCGGACGCCTAATTCCCTTGCCTACCAACACTGCTCACCGGCTGTATGACTCCACCGGAGACTAAATAAGAAAAGCCCGTCACTTAGACGGGCTTTTTTGTTGCTGTGGGCGCGATCAGTGCAGCGGTAGCTCAACACCTTCGAACAACTCCTCCAGCTCGGTTTTGCTGTGGCATTGCACAGCCTTAGCCATGACCTCACGGGTCAGGTGTGGGGCGAATTTCTCGATAAAGTCGCACATAAAGCCACGCAGGAAGGTCCCGCGTCGGAAGCCGATTTTGGTCACGCTGGATTCAAACAGGTCGCCAGCATCCAGCACCACGAGGTCCGGGTCGAGCTTGGCGTCAATGGCCATTTTAGCCACGATGCCCACGCCCAGGCCCAAGCGCACGTAGGTTTTGATCACGTCGGCGTCGGCGGCGGTAAACACCACTTTTGGCGTCAGGCCGCGATGGCTAAAGGCTTCGTCGAGTTTGGAGCGGCCGGTAAAGCCGAATACATAGGTGACGATGGAGTATTCGGCCAGCGCTTCCAGAGTCAGCCTGGGCAGCTTGGTCAATGGGTGGCCCTGAGGCACGACCACGCAACGGTTCCAGCGGTAGCAGGGCATCATGATCAGGTCGTTGAACAGCTCCAGGCCTTCGGTGGCGATGGCGAAGTCGACAGTGCCATCGGCCGCCATTTCGGCGATCTGCATGGGTGTGCCCTGGTGCATATGCAGGGCCACGTCGGGGTATTGCTTGATAAAGGCGCTTATCACCGGCGGCAGGGCATAGCGCGCCTGGGTGTGGGTGGTGGCGATGGACAGGGTGCCTTTCTTCTCGTTGGAGAATTCCTGGGCGATTTGTTTGATGCTTTCGACTTTGCGCAGGATTTCCCCAGCGGTGTTGATGATGCGCTCGCCCGCCGGGGTGATGCGAGTCAGGTGTTTGCCGCTGCGGGCGAAGACTTCAACCCCCAGTTCGTCTTCGAGTAGGCGAATCTGTTTGCTGATGCCGGGCTGTGAGGTGTAGAGGCTTTGCGCCGTGGCTGAAACGTTGAGGTCGTGATGCGCGACTTCCCAGATGTAGCGCAATTGCTGAAGCTTCATAAAAATCCCTCAAAGCAGAAAGACAGCCGTTCAAGATACCGGCGTTTATATAACCATAATGCCTAGTAAAGCATTAAACCTAGACCAAAAAGCAAAAATAACGTTTATCTAAAGCTCGCCTCGGCTGCGATGTTGCAACATAGGCACTAGGTATACCGGTACTTCCGACAATTGCACCAGCCGGGAAGCGGTGCGTCCCAGTGGGATGTCCATGTCCGTGCCATGGCTGTGGCTGCCCAGCACGAGCAAATCCACGCCGAATTGCTGCGCCTCATCGAGTATCACCAGCGGCGGATCGCCCTGTACCACACGGACGGCCTTGATCAGTTGCATGTCCTGCAATGTTTCGCCAATTTCATCGCGGAAACCTTCCAGCACCCGCTGCTCGATACTCGCCATCACTGTGCTCAGGCCATTCGTGCGCAGCTCTTTAAGCCGCTCCTCATCGAGGTAGGTCTGCAGCACCGATTCGGCAAACAGACCCATGGGCTCCACCGCGTGCACCACATACAAGCTGGCATTGAAGGAGCGAGTTAGCGCTAGCGCATGTTGCAGGACGTAAGGTGCGTAAAGACCGAGGTCGGTGGCATAGAGAATCGAGCGGATCATTCGGCCTCCTTGACTGCCTGACTGGCGGGCCCTGATTTGAGCTTAGCAGCGCCATCGATAAGTCAAAGAAAGCCGAGGTTTTGAGGACGAATGGTTATATACGAGGAGACGGGCTGAATGGCGAGGGGCGGTTGAGCGCCCTCGCGCGGGGGCTAAAGTTGCGGCTCGTTGCTGATGCCGTGTGGGACGTGACCGGTGGCAACCACTTTACTGGCTTTTTCGCAGTGGCCGGTTTGGTCGTCGAAGAATACGTCGGCACCGAAAGTTTCCAGAATCGCCGCCTTTTCCAGGCCGCCGAGAAAGAACGATTCATCCAAGCGGATATTCCATTCGCGCAGCGTGCGAATCACTCGCTCATGGGCTGGGGCCGAACGTGCGGTGACCAGCGCTGTGCGAATCGGGCACTGCTCTTCGGGAAACTCCTGTTGCAGGCGGTGCAGGGCGGCGAGGAATGGCTTGAATGGGCCGCCGCCGAGCAACTCACGCGCCGACTGGCGCTCGTGACTCTGGAAGGCTTCCAGGCCGGCCTGCTGATAGACCCGTTCGGACTCATCGGAAAACAGCACGGCGTCACCGTCGAAGGCGATGCGCAGTTCATTACTCGCTGCCCGTCGAGCACCGCCGGAGAGAATGGTCGCCGCACCGAAACCGGCACGCAGCGCGCTGCGCACATCTTCCGCGTGGGTGGAGAGGAACAAGTGACAGCCGAATGCAGCCAGATACGGGTCGGGGCTGCGCCCGCCGACAAAAGCCGCGCGGGAGATGCCCAAACCGTAGTGCTGGATTGAATTGAACGCGCGCAGGCCAGTGTCGGCGCTGTTGCGCGAGACCAGAATCACCTCGACCCGCTGCTGCTTGAGGGCTGTATTCAGCGCGAGCAACTTCTCGACCAGGGGAAAGGCATCACCGGGGGCGAGTATCTCGTCCTCATGTTCAATCTGGTATTGGCGGTAGGCCGCGACGCCCTGGCTTTCATAGATGCGGTGGCTTTCGCTGAGGTCGAACAGCGCCCGCGAGGAGATCGCCAGCACCAGTTTGTCGCCTAATCCTTTGCTCATGGCAGTGTCCTATTGCGCGCGTTGTTCGAGGAAGCGCAGCGTCTGATAAAGCATCTCGGTGCGCGGCATGGCGCAGCCAGCCTGGGCCGCAGCGGCCAACGGCGCGGCGTAAATAGCGTGCAACTCCATCAGGCGCTTGAGCATGAAGTCGTGGTACATGCTCGGGAGGTAGTCGGGCATGCGGTCGGTGGCTGCCAGCAGTTTGCCGGCAAAGCCTGCGGGTAACTGATAGCCGCAGGCGCCGGCGGCATCCACCACTTCTTGCATGATCGCTTCGATCAGCGCACGGCTGTCAGCATTGCCCATCAACGCCGTGGTAGCACTGTTCAGCAGCACGGCCAGGCCGTTATAGGGCACGTTCCACACCAGTTTCTGCCAGCGCGCCTGGTTCAGCTCAGCCATGGCGGTGGAGTCCAGCCCCGCTGCCTGAAACAGCGCGCAACCTTGCTCGAGGATCTGCTGACGGCTCTCGGCATCGTTCGCCGGACCTGAGTGGTAGCCCAGGTTGACGCTGCCCAGGGCCTGGTGCTCGACCACTCCCGGTGCGCTGCGATGGGCGCAGATATAACAGAGGCCGCCCAGCAGGTGCAGCGAGTCCGGCAGCAGTGGGCGCAGCTCGTCTTCTACGGCCAGGCCGTTCTGCATCAGCACCACCTTGGCGCCGGGCGCGGCGGCCTGGCTGATCAGCGGGGCGAGTTCGGCGTTGCTGGTGGTTTTAGCACCGATCAGCAGCCAGTCGCATGGCGGCATATCGGTAACCGACTGGTATGCCTGCACCGGTTGCAGGTGCAGGTTACCGTGCACGGCGCTGTTGACCTGTATGCCCTGGCTGGCAACTGCGGCAAATTCGCTGCGCAACAAAAAATGCACATCAAAGCCGGTGCGGGCCAGCATCAGGCCATAAAAACCGCCAATCGCGCCGGAGCCGATAATGCCGATACGCGGTGCTGTATTCATCAAGGTAATTCCTCTGCGGGGCGTGACAGGGCAGTGTCCAGCGCCTGAATAAGTGCGGCGGTATGCAGAGGGCTCTGCAACGCGCCTTAAAACTGACCATCGCGTACCACGAATAACGCAGGTAGATGAAATACCTCATAACGCGTCACTAAACCGCTGCTGTTAGCCGCGTCGACCCAGGCCAGACGCTGGATCGGCAGCGGCAAAGTAGGCAGCTCACGCCGCGCCCAGCGGCAACTGGCACAACCTATGCTGGTAAATATCAGCAGTGAAGTGCCAGACAAGTCGAGCAGATGGCGGTCTGCATCTAAGTCAGTCAGTTCCAGCTCAGTCACTATACTGGCCATTGTGGTATCAAATTGATGGCATCCGAGGTGGTCATAGATGCGTCACTTTCTGCGTCATCCCAGTGATATGCCGGTGGAGTTGGTCTTGCGTAAGCAGGCATGTGTGCCCAAGCAGCGGCTCAACAATATCAGCCTCGGCGGTGTGGCTTGCAACTCCAGCCGTGCTTTTCGCCGTGGCACAGCGGTTGAAATGCGCATCCCGTTGTTTGGTGAACAGGCGCGCTACCCTGGGCTGGTGGCGTGGTGCCGTAAACAGGGTGAGCATTATTTAGTGGGTATCGCTTTTATTGATGAGGACACCCTGTTCCGCGCGCGCATGGTTGAGCAGGTCTGTCAGATCGAACATTACCGCCACCAGCGCGAGCAAGAACTGGGCTGCAGCCTGTCTGTTGAGGCTGTGGCGCAGGAGTGGATCAGCCAACACGCCGCTGAATTTTCCCGCGACAGCCTCAATCAATGACTCACGCACCGCCCTTGCTTAAGCCTTTAAGCCCATTGTCGAGCCGGGCCTTTACGCGCTAAGGTTCGGCTTCCCCGCTGTGCTCATATTGCTGTGCTCCGCCACACGGGGATCGCTGGCGGCCGGCACCCGTGACCTGATGACTCTAACTGATGAATAGCACGATGGCTGATTTACCGATTGATGACCTGAACGTTGCCTCCAACGAGACCCTGATAACCCCCGCACAGCTCAAGCGTGAAATTCCGCTGACCGATGCTGCTTTGCGCACGGTTGCCAGCGGTCGTGAGGTGATCCGCAATATTCTCGATGGCAAGGATCATCGCCTGTTCGTGGTGGTCGGGCCGTGCTCGATCCACGATATCAAGGCCGCTCACGAGTATGCCGAGCGCCTCAAGGCGCTGGCTGCCGAGGTGTCGGACAGTCTGTATCTGGTTATGCGCGTGTATTTCGAGAAGCCGCGTACCACTGTCGGCTGGAAAGGTCTGATCAACGATCCATTTATGGATGACTCGTTCAAGATTCAGGATGGCCTGCATATCGGTCGCCAGTTGCTGCGTGACCTGGCTGAAATGGGTCTGCCGACGGCTACCGAAGCCCTCGACCCGATTTCCCCGCAGTACCTGCAGGACCTGATCAGCTGGTCGGCCATCGGCGCGCGCACCACAGAATCGCAAACCCACCGCGAAATGGCCTCAGGGCTGTCTTCGTCTGTTGGCTTCAAGAATGGCACCGACGGCGGCCTGACTGTGGCAATCAACGCCCTGCAGTCGGTTTCCAGTCCGCACCGTTTCCTCGGTATCAACCAGGAAGGCGGCGTGTCCATCGTCACCACCAAAGGCAACGCCTACGGGCACGTGGTGCTACGCGGTGGCAACGGCAAGCCGAACTACGACTCGGTCAGCGTGGCCGTGTGCGAGCAGGAGCTGACCAAAGCTGGCATCCGCCCGAACATCATGGTCGACTGCAGCCACGCAAACTCCAACAAAGACCCGGCCCTTCAGCCGCTGGTCATGGACAACGTCGCCAACCAGATTCTCGAAGGTAACCAGTCCATCGTCGGCTTGATGGTGGAAAGTCATTTAGGTTGGGGCGCTCAGTCGATCCCTAAAGATCTGGCGCAGCTTAAATACGGCGTGTCGATCACCGATGCCTGCATCGATTGGGACACCACCGAGAAAACCCTGCGCGGCATGCACGCCAAGCTCAAGGATGTGCTGCCGAAGCGTCAGCGCGGCTAAGTTCAGCGGCTGCAATAAAAACGGGCTTATGCGTGATGCATAAGCCCGTTTTTTATTGAGCGATTGAAAGGGATGCTGTGTGGGAGGGGCTTTAGCCGCGAACCTTTATCGCTGTTGTCGCGGCTAAAGCCCCTCCCACGTGAGACTCAATCGTCCCGCTTGCCCCAATTAAGAATTACCAGGGTCAGCAACCCTGCAACAATCCCCCAGAACGCCGAACCCACCGAAAACAGGGTCATGCCTGAAGCGGTGACGAGAAAGGTGATCAGCGCCGCTTCGCGTTCTTTCGGCTCGCTCATGGCTTGGGTCAGGCCGCCGATGATTGAGGCGAACAGGGCGAGGGCGGCGATGGACAGGATCAGCGCTTTCGGCAATGCCGCAAACAGCGCGGCCAGGGTCGCACCGAAAATACCGGCAATACCGTAAAACACTCCGCACCAGATAGCGGCGGTGTAGCGCTTTTTTGGGTCTTCGTGGGCTTCCGGGCCGGCGCAGATCGCCGCGCTGATGGCGGCCATATGGATGCCATGGCTGCCGAACGGCGCCAGTAGCATCGACGTCAGTCCGGTCGTAGTCAGTAACGGGCTGGCCGGCACGTCATAGCCATTGGCGCGCAGCACGGCCATACCTGGCAGGTTCTGCGAGGCCATGGCGACGATAAACAGCGGGATGCCGATACTGACGGTTGCGGCCACGGAGAAGCGTGGCGTCGACCATTCCGGCACCGCCAGTTGCAATTCGAACTGCTCAAAGTTGAGCAGGCCAAAGAACGCGGCCAGTACGCTGCCGACTATCAGCGCAGCGAGTACCGCGTAGCGTGGCAGCAGACGTTTGCCCAGCAAGTAAGCGAGCAGCATGGCCACCACCAGCAGCGGTTGTTGTTCGGCGGCCACGCAAATCTCCAGGCCGATCTTGAACAGCACGCCGGCGAGCAGGGCGGCGGCGATGGAGGCGGGGATGCGCCGCATCAGGCGATCAAAGCTGCCGGTCAGGCCAATCAGCACAATCAGCCCGGAGGCGAGGATATAGGCGCCAATCGCTTCACTGTAGGGCACGCCAGGCAGGCTGGTGATCAGCAGGGCGGCGCCAGGCGTGGACCAGGCAATCATGATTGGTGCGCGGTAGCGCAGCGACAGGCCGATGCAGCAGATCGCCATGCCAATCGACAGCGCCCAGATCCACGATGAAATCTGCCCGTTAGTTAGACCGGCAGCTTGGCCGGCCTGGAACATCAGCACCAGCGAGCTGGTGTAACCGGTAAGCATGGCGATAAACCCGGCGACTACCGCCGAGGTTGAGGTATCGGCCAGCGGCCTTAGGCGGGCTTGCGGCAGGTCGTGCATCAGAGCAGTCCGGTATCAGCGAAGATGGGGTACAGCGAGGCGACCAGCAGCAGCGCCATGCCGATATTAAACACGCGCAGGGCGCGAGCATTGCTCAGCCAGTTACGCAGCAGGCTACCGGCGATAGTCCACAGGCCGACGCTGGGGCAGTTGACCAGGGCGAACAGCGCGGCAATCAGCAGCACGTTGACCACGAAGTTTTCCTGCGGGGTGTAGGTGGTGATAGCGCCAATGGCCATGATCCAGGCTTTCGGGTTGACCCACTGAAAGGCCGCTGCCTGCAGAAAGGTAAACGGCTTGCCCACCGGCTTTCCGCCATCCTGCGGTGCACCGGAGCCGGCAATCTTCCAGGCCAGGTACAGCAGGTAGGCCGCGCCCAGATAGCGCAACACCTCATACAGCAGCGGCACTTGTTCGAACAGCTGGCCCAAGCCGAGGCCGACCGAAGCCACCAGCAGCATAAAGCCCAGGCTGATGCCAAACATATGCGGCAGGCTGCGGCGCAGGCCGAAGTTCACCCCGCTGGCCAGCAACATCATATTGTTCGGCCCCGGCGTCACGGAGGTGACAAAGGCAAAGGCGATAAAGGCGAGCAGCAGTTCGGCGGTCATGGCGCGGCACTCAGAGGCAGTGCGGGTCAGCCTAGGGGCAGATGGGCTGGGCGTCGCGGTACAGCCGCGCGGCCAATCAACGGTACAGTTTTAGCTGGCTTGGTTGCGGCATCAGTACAGTTTCCAGACTTGGACCGTCAGCTTTCATTGGCGCTGTTGTGCAGCGCTTGATTGACCAGCAGCCAGCCACTGACTGCAGTTTCACCGGCTTCACTGAAGGCTCTTTGCAATAATTTTGTCTGTTCGCGGTGCAGGGCTTTTTCCAGCTTGGCGCCTTCTTTGGTAAAGCCAAGCAGGCGTTTGCGCTTGTCATCTTCGGCGGCCAGGCTCTGCACCAGCCCCATTTCCAGCAACTGGCGCAGTGGGATGTTCAGCGCTTGCTTGCTGACGCCGAGGTAGCCCAGCAGCTCTTTCATGCTCAAACCGGGATACCGGGCGATAAAAAACAGGATGCGGTGGTGCACCCGCGACAAGCCGCGGCGTGCCAGCATTTCATCGGCTTTGGCAGTAAAGGCCTGATAGCCGAAGAAGAAGGCTTCCATCGCAGTTTGCTGAGCGGCGATACTCTTGAAATCAATCATTAAGGTCAAGCCTATTGACGTATGTGCGGTGGCCGGCGTAGTTTCTGGCAACACGAGTTTCGGTCAAACAGTTTGACCTATTTTTATTTGCCTTTGCTACCGGTGTATCCATGGCCTTCTCCGAACGTGTTGCCCGCCTGAAAAGCTCCCTGATCCGTGAAATTCTGGCTGCAGCGCAGCGTCCGGAAGTGATGTCGTTTGCCGGCGGTTTGCCCGCCGAACCGATGCTGCCGAAGGTCGAGTGGGACGCGATGCCCGCGAGTATGGGTCAGTACGGCACCAGTGAAGGTGAGCCGGCGCTGCGCGAGGCGATTGCGGCCGATGCCCGTGCCCTCGGCGTGCCGTGCGACGCCAGCCAGGTGCTGATCGTCAGTGGTTCGCAACAGACCCTGGATCTGGCCAGCAAGCTGTTTATTGATCCGGGTACCGAAGTGCTGCTCGAGGCGCCGACCTACCTCGCCGCACTGCAGGCCTTCCAGCTGTTTGGTGCTGATTGCATCGCCGTGCCGCAGGAAGCCGATGGCCCGCAGATTGATGCGTTGCGCGAGCGGCTGCAGAACCACAAGCCGGCTTTCGCCTATCTAATCCCAACTTTCCAGAACCCTTCGGCGGTGCGTTACAGTGAAGCCAAGCGCGACGCCGTAGCGGCCTTGCTCGATGAGTTTGGCGTGACCCTGCTTGAAGATGAGCCTTACCGTGAGCTGGTGTTTGACGACGGCAGCGCCACACCGATTGTCAGCCGCCTGCAGAAGGCCAGCTGGATCTACACCGGCACCGTGTCGAAAACCCTGCTGCCAGGGCTGCGCGTCGGCTACCTGATTGCCACACCGGATCTATACCCCTACCTGCTGCGCCTCAAGCAATCTGCAGATTTGCACACCAACCGCATTGGTCAGTGGCAGGCGCTGCAGTGGCTGGGCAGTGAGAAATACCGTGGTCACCTGGCCGAGCTGCGCGACTTCTACCGCATCCGTCGCGATGCTATGCAGGCGGTGCTGGAAGAGCATTTCAGTGACCTGGCCGATTGGCAGGTGCCTCAGGGCGGGCTGTTCTTCTGGCTAACCCTCAAACAGCCGCTGGACACGCGCACCTTGCTGGCCCCAGCCCTGGCGCAGAACGTAGCGTTTATGCCGGGTGAGCCGTTCTTTATCGATCCCGATGCCCATCCCGGTCATCTGCGGCTGAACTTCAGCCACGTGGCGCCGGAGCGCCTAAGTGAAGGTCTCAAACGCTTGGCCGTTGTGATTCGCGAGGCGCAAGCACACTAGCTAGAAAGGTTTCGTCGGAGGAGGGCGATATGTACAAGGTTTATGGCGATTACCGCTCGGGCAACTGCTACAAGGTCAAGCTGATGCTGCACCTGCTGGATCAGCCCTATGAGTGGATACCGGTCGATATCCTCAAGGGCGAGACCCAGAGCGAAGCGTTTTTGGCCAAGAACCCCAACGGCAAGATCCCGGTGCTGGAGTTGGACGATGGCACCTGTTTGTGGGAGTCCAACGCCATTCTCAACTTCCTCGCCGATGGTAGTGCGTTTCTGCCCACTGAGCCGCGCTTGCGCACCCAGGTTCTGCAGTGGCAGTTTTTCGAGCAGTACAGCCATGAACCCAATGTTGCAGTGGCGCGGTTTATCCAGCTGTATCAGGGGCTGCCGCCAGCACGTCGCGCCGAGTACGAGGCCTGTCAGGCGCTGGGTTACAAGGCGCTCAAGGTGATGGAGAAGCAGCTGCAGCGCACCTCCTACCTGGTTGGCGAGGATTTCTCGATTGCCGACATCGCCCTGTATGCCTACACCCATGTGGCAGAGGACGGCGGCTTCGACTTGACGCCATTCCCCGCCATTCGTACATGGCTGGCGCGGGTGGCTAGTCATCCGCGTTATATCGGCATGCTCGACTGACCATCTGCTGAGGCCAGTTGGTGCATAGGGATGTGCCCGTTGGCTAACGGGCATCGCCAGCTCGGCGTAAAAAAACTTATCATTCAACGATCTATCTACATGACTGGGTCGCGGATGCCATCTGCTGTTCAGCGCTACACGCGGCGTATTGCTGCTGCCCTGGCGCGCTACTTCCCCCACACCACGGCGTACTTGCGTGCCGACCGCGAGGCGACCGCTTTATTAAAAAAGCCAACCGCTCGCGCAAAGAAGCCCGCTGCGGGCAAAGCTAAATCAAACGCTGCAAAGCCGTCGGCTAAACCCCGCCGAGCGCCCAGCAAAACCAGCACTTGCGGTATTTATGGCCCGGCCATGCTGCCGGTTGATGCTGCGCAGAGCCTGGCGATGCGTGAGCAAGTGGCGCGCGCGGTACAGGCTGGGCTAATCAGTGCGCCTTCGGATGAGCAGTGGGCGATGATCCTCAGCCATCATCCGCTCACGCGCATCTTCGCCGGTGCCGGTTCGGGCAAGTCCACCACGCTGGTGCTGCGCGTGGTGTTTATGCTCTGCCATCTGGGCATTAAACCTGAACAGTTGACGGTGATTTCCTTCACCAATGCGTCTTGCGCCGAGCTGCGCGCACAGCTGCTCAAGGTGCTGGGTTTCTTCAACTATCCCTTTGATGAAGCCCTGGCGCGGCAATGTGTGCGCACCTTCCACTCGGCCATGGGTGCTATGGCGAAAAGCCTGCTCGACAGCCCACGCTGGTTTGAGCAGTTAGACGATAAACAGGCGGCCGGCCGCGAGCTGGATAACCCACTGATGGCAAGTCGTTTACGGCCCGCGCAGCAGCGCTTGCTGAAACATGCCTACCAACAGTGTTATGCCGAGCATGACGTGTTTCGCCAGCGCGTGCACAGCCTGCTGCAGCTGCCTATGCTATTGGAGGCCGGCAAGCGTCAGCCCAAGGCGCCGCTGGATGCGTTCACGTTGCAGGGCGAGTTCAGCGCTGCGCCGCTGTATGAAGCGTTCTTCGCCCAGGCTGGCTTTGCCGAGAGCATCGGTATTGAGGTCGCCTCATTACAAGCACAGGCGCTAGATGGCTCGCTCCAGGTGCGCGAGTTCTGTGAGGCCTTGGCGCTGTTCTGGCCGTATGTTGATCGCAGCCTGCAAGAACAGGGGTTGATGACCTTCAATACCGCGTTCAAGCAGTTGACGGCACGGCTGAATAGCGATGGGCAGGGCGTGCCGGCCGAGTTACTGGCGCCCTTTAATCATCTATTAATCGACGAATTTCAGGATATCTCGCCGCAAATCGTGCAGTGGCTGCAGGCCGTGCAACGCGCCCAAGCCGGGCGGGGCAGCGCCGTTAGCCTGATGGCCATTGGTGATGACTGGCAGTCGATCTACGGCTGGCGCGGCAGCTCACCCGAGCTGTTTATCGACTTCGACCGGCATTTTCCCGGCAAGGGACGGGCCAAACACAGCGCCGTGCTGACGCTGGCGAACAACTACCGCTCGATTGAGCCGATTATCCGTGATGCCGAAGCGCTGCTTGGCGGCGTACAGCATAAGCAGGCAAAGGCCAGCCTCGCGATCAAACCCACCCAGCCAGGCGACCATGGTGTGCACCTGATTCAGCGTTTCGACAGTAAGGCGCGTTTGCCCGAGTTGCTCAAACAGATTGAGGAGCAGTGCGCCTATGCCGTGCAGCGCAACAGCCGTGAGCGCACTGCAGTGCTGTTGCTCAGTCGGCGTAACGAGCCGTTAAAAGCCATCACCGCACTGTTGGACAAAAAGCTGCCGGTCAAGGCGTACACCATTCACCGCGCCAAAGGGCTACAGGCTGAGGTGGCCATCATCCTCGACGAGTGCATGCCGCCCACGCCCCACCCGCTGCGCAACGCGCTGTATGCCTATTCGGGGTTCTTCAGCAACAGCTACGACCAGGCGATGCGGGATGAAAGCCTGCGCCTGGCCTATGTGGCGGTTACGCGTGGCGTCAGTCGGGTGTTCTGGTATTGCCAGAAAACCCAGGGTGCGACGCAGGTCTTGGCGCAGCGCCGCTGACTTAACCGGCCATGCGTTTTAGCGTGTCATCCTTTTTAATGAAGTGGTGAAACAGCGCCGCCCCTATATGACCCACCACCAGAGCCAGTAATAGCCAAGCCAGTGGCGAGTGCAGGTTGCCGAGGCTGATCATCCACTCGGTTTTCAGGCCGGTCTTGGCGATCAGTTGCAGGCCAAATACCTTCATCCCGTAGCCGTTGCCGAGCATCACAAAAAGGCCAGTGAGCGGCATCAGCAGCATACTGGCATAGAGCAGCCCGTGGCCGGCTTTGACCAATAGCGCGGTTGGCCCATCATGCTGTGGGCGTTGGTGCCGTTGAGACAACGCCCACAGCAGGCGCAGCACGATCAGCACCAGCAGCAGGCTGCCGATGGACACATGCCAGGGCACCAGCGTTTGGCCGACCCAATGCTCACCGTCGTTAATACGGTCGCCGAGTTTGAGCAGTTGCCAGCCGATCAACAGGGCCATGCCCCAATGCAGAAGCCGGGAAATACCGCCATAACGGTGGGCTGAATCATTCATGTTGCTCTCCTTGTGGTGCGGGTAAAGGTCAAAACGCCTGTTGGTCCCAAGTGAATGCGGGCAGCGGCGCGGTCGCCATGCGGTGTAAATGCTCCGCGACTACCGATTGCAGGCGCACAAGCGGCTCGCTGTCGGCGGCCTGCACGCGTACATGCAGGCTGCCCTCTAGCGCCTTGAGCACGCAGGTGCCTAAACCAAGCTGAATCTCACCTTGCTGCTCATCGAAGCTGACCGGGAACTTGTGGCTCCAGTGCTTGCACAGGCGCGTGATCAGGCGTTGCGGATTGTCTGTGGGTATCTGTGCAGTTGAACTCAACATGATAAAGCTCCTTTTAGCGCGCCCTCATCGGCGGCGGTGTGGCAACGGCTGCGGCTAGTCAGCATGCTTTCTGCCTTAACACCCTCAACCCGCAAGGCTCAACCCTTGGTCGCAGCCCCCGTAGACCGGTGATACGAGTGGTTTGCCGAAAAGGGTGATGACCATGAAAACGCCTTTGAAATTATCCAAAACGAAACGCCGACAGCGCGGTTTCCATCACGTGGTCGGTGAAGATGCAGTCACCGGTGTCCTCGCCGGCAGCCCCCGCCACCACCATCAGCGGCAGTAGGTGTTCCTCTGCGCGTGGCGGATGGCTCAGCCGCGCCGAGGGTGCCTGCGCCCAGTTAATCAAGGCGTGCTCGCGTTGCGCCGGAGTAAGCGCGACCGCCTGAGCCAGCCAGCGGTCGAAGGTTTCGGAAATCGGCCCGAAACGGGCGTCGCCATACCCGCGCATGTTGTGAAAACTCATACCGCTGCCGACGATCAGCACGCCTTCATCGCGCAACGAGGCCAGTGCTTGGCCGGCGTGCAGGTGCGCTTGCGGGTCTAAGTCATGACGCAGGGACAGTTGCACCACGGGAATATCGGCCCCTGGGAATATCAGCTTCAGCGGGATGAACATGCCGTGATCGAAGCCGCGCGCGGGGTGTTGCTGCGCAGGTAGGTGCGCTTGGCCGAGCAGCTCACTGATGCGCGCCGCCAGGTGGGGCGCACCGGGCGCCGGATAAGTCAGCGCGTAGGTGTGTTCCGGAAAGCCGTGGTAGTCATAGATCAGCGCCGGTTGCGCGCCGCTGGTCACGCTGAACATCGGTTCCAGCCAGTGCGCCGAGACCAGCACGATGGCTTTTGGGCGCGACGGTAATGTGGCGGCCAGGCTCTTGAGAAAATCGGCCATGCGCTGCCATGCAGTCGGCGGGCTCCAGTCCATAAAGAAGCAAGGCCCCGCGCCATGGGGGACGAACAGCGTCGGCATACGCGGATTGCTGAGGGCAGTCATGATCACCTAGCGCACGGTTGAATAGGATGCCGACAAGTATCGCTTGAATCATTTACATTGATAATTCATCAAATAATGCATTCACTTCCTGCTGATAGGGGGAAATACCATGCTCGATCGTGTCACGGGTATGCGCATCTTTGTTCGAACGGTCAGTGCCGGCAGTTTTTCTGCAGCGGCCCGGCAGATGGGGATCTCACCGGCGATGGCCACCAAGCATGTGGATGCGTTAGAGGAGCACTTGGGCGTCAAACTGCTTCACCGGAGCACACGTCGCCTGAGCCTGACCGAAGCCGGGGGCGATTATCTGGAGGCCTGCCAGCGCATACTTCCCGAGATCGACGAAGCCGAAGCCATCGTCGCCTCGCAACGGATCGAGGCCCGCGGCTTACTGCGCATGAGCCTTCCGCTGTCGTTTGGGAGCCGATTTATCGCGCCTTTGCTGCCGGCCTTCAACCGTCAGCACCCGGCGCTGAGTATCGAACTGGGGCTGACTGACAGCAGGGTCGACCTGGTTGACGGCGGCTGGGACCTGGCGGTGCGTATCGGCCGCCTGGCTGATAGCCCGCTGCGGGCACGCAAGCTGGGTGACTGCGCGATGCTGGTTTGTGCCGCGCCAAGTTATCTCGACGCGCGCGGTGTGCCCCGGCGGGTGGCTGAGTTGGCCCAGCATAATTGCTTGGGGTACACCCTTTCGTCTTGGGCTGGCGGCAGAGAATGGGCTTTTGCTCACGATGGCAGTGTGCGTGTGACGATTAGTGGTGACCTTGCGGCCAATAATGGCGACGTTTTGCTGGCCGCTGCGGTGGCGGGGCAAGGGGTGATTTATCAGCCGGACTTCATCGTTGCTGATGCGCTCAAGCGCGGCCAACTGATTGCCCTGCCACTCGATCATCCACCCCATGCTCTGGGCGGGATTTATGCCGTTTATCCGCAGGATCGTCGCCCACCGGCCAAGGTGCGGCTGATGATCGACTACCTGGCTGAAACATTTTCGCCGCCCTCAGGAATGCCGCGTGCGTGAGCGTTGGGTCGATCAATGCCCTCAGCTTTAAACTGTGATGAGCGCGAGCCACTGGCCGGTTTGGTTACTCGCACAGCGGGCTTTGTATTACTGCGGACGTGTAACGCAGAAAAAAATCTGTGCCCTGTGGCCGTCGAACCCCGGCACATTGAATACACTGTGCGCCTCAATAACCCGGGCCATGTATATGGCTGCACCGGACAAGGAACTCACCTCCATGGCTTCCCCTGATAAACAGCAAAAACGTGCCCGGCGGGCTAAAACCAAAGCCAAACAGAACCGTTCAGGCAAGCCCAAAGCCCAGGTGGTACATCCGCTCCTGGCCAATCCGTTGCTTAATGAGCCGTTTGATGATGTTGAAATCGACCTGAGCACCTTTGACTTCAAGGACATCGAAGAGAACGGCTTTGACCCGGCGCACTTCGACGATTTATTCCAGGCCATGAACGTCGGCGAAGGCATCAGCCTGCTGGCGATGTGCCTGATTTTCCTGCAATACCCGGTGCTGGAACTGGTGGTTGCGGAGGAAGCAGAAGACGCAGCGACCGACTTTATGATGGGGCTGCTGATCACCTATCGCGGGATCTTCCATGATGAAGACGAAGAGGCAGCCGTGCTGTGGATTGGCGGTGAAGCCTTCCAGCAGGCCTATAACGAAGCGTCGATGATCCTGCAGCAGAAGAACGCTCGGGGTACTTCAGGCGCTCGCGCTTAACCAGCTAAGCGCCACAGGCTGGGTATGGCAGTTCTTGCGGGCTTTTAAATATCGCGAAACAGGTCGTGAGCGTTAAGCAGGCCGTAGGCGATTTCCGGGCGTTTTTCCAGGCCGCGGCGGATGGCCGTGGGAATGGCCTGGCGGGTTTTGCGGCACAGGCCGGGCAGTTTGGCGATATGGATGCCAATACCGCGCATGCTGCGCACCTCGTTAAAGCCCGGCGCCACTGTCAGGTGGAGGCCGAGCTGCTCGTGCAGACGCCGTTGCATCTTTTCCAGATCAGCCAGGCTCTCCAGGTTTTCCAGGCGTTCGAGCAGGCGTTTTTCTTCTATGCGGGTGAGCAGCAGGATGCGTGCATCGCTGCTGGGGGCCTCCAACAGTTGTTCACGCCCGCAGTTGCAGGCGCCAGGTGGGCAGGGTTGGCGCAGCGGTGGTGTGCTGGTCATACCCCGATCATAGCCAGCTGTGTAGGCGTTTGCCCATCACAGACATAGACAAATCAGCCATTGGGTGGATAATCCGCTTTACCGACCGTGCCGAAGACACCCCTGCGCCATGTGTAAAACCCTGCGTACTGCTCTGATCTGGATGCTAATGCTCGCCCTCCCGGCGCAGAGCATGGCGGCTATCAGCATGCAGTTATGTGCGGTCACCCAGCCCAGTGGTTTAGCCGCCCAGGCTGAGCCGCAAATGGCGGCGCATCATCCGGGCGCTCTGCGGATGAGTCCGTCCATCGATAGCGGTCATGCTGAACATCACACCGCCTCAGCTAAACAAGCCGACGCCGGTGCAGCCGCTGCCGACAACAGCCTGTGCAGCCTGTGCGCGTTTTGTGTCGGCGCTGTGGCCCTGAGTTCGGTCATTATCACCACCGCTGCGCTACACCCCGCTGAGCCGTCTCTGGCTCGCTTGCAGCAGTTTGTCGGTTTTATCGCCGAAACCCCCGATAGACCCCCACGCCTGTACATCGCCTAAGCCAAACCGCGCGTTGATGTGCCCGCTGTAGTTAATTCTGTGGCCACTAATACGCGTATTTAGCTATCAGCCGGTGTTCGCCTGTACTGCGCAGGCGCGCCGTTGCACGCGAGAGTATTTGATGATGCCTTTCCCCTTAATTCGCCGGCAGGTCTTGTTCTGCCTGGCGCTGCTGATGCTGCCTATCAGCAGTTGGGCTGCTCAGCCCGACCCACTCAATAGCGAGGCCGCCACCCCGGCCTTGAACTATCAATCGCCGCTCAAGACCTATCAGGGGTTTAGTGAGCAGCCGCTGCATGACTGGCGTGAAGCCAATGAATTGGTTGGCCGTATCGGCGGCTGGCGTACCTATGCGCAGGAGCCTTGGGAGCAGCCGAGTGACAGTGCCCCTGCGCCTGCTGAAAAGCCAATGGGGGGTAGCCCGCATGGCCATCATTGATGTGCGATCGATGACGTTCTGCTCACGCGCCAAGGGCGGTTTACTCCTGGCAATGTTCGCGCTGCTGAGCGGTTGCGCCAGTTTTACCGAGGATGGCGGCTTCACTGACGTGGAGCAGGCCGGCGCGCAACTGGACAAACAGGTGGTGTGGGCGAAAACGCCCGAACAGCGTGACCAGTTGGCTGAGCGGGTTAATGAGTTACTTGCCCAGCCCCTCACGGTGGATGCTGCGGTGCAGGTCGCGTTGCTGAATAACCGCGGCTTGCAGGCCAGTTTCGACGCGCTCGGCATCAGTGAAGCTGAGCGTGTGCAAGCCGGGCGTATCCCCAACCCGGGGTTTTCTTTCGGTCGGTTGGATAAAGGCACCGAGGTCGAGTATGAGCGCGGCCTGCATATCAACCTGGCCCGCTTGATCGCCATGCCGCTGACCTCCGGCATGGAGGCCAAGCGTTTCGAGCAGGTGCAGCGCCAGACCAGCCTGGCGCTGTTCGAGCTAGCCAGCCAAACGCGTAAAGCCTGGTACCGCGCGGTAGCCGCACAGGAAAGCCTGGGCTTTATGCAGCAAGTGATGGACTCGGCCGAAGCCGGCGCCGAGTTGGCTCGGCGCCTGGCTGCAGTGGGCAACTACAGCCTGCTGCAGCAGGCGCAGGAGCAGAGCTTTTATGCCGACGCCGGATTAAACCTGATTCGTGCCGAGCAAGCGCGCATGCAGGCACGCGAGCAACTGACCCGCCTGCTGGGCCTGTGGGGTGAGCAGATTGATTTCCGCCTACCCGAGCGCCTGCCCGAGTTGCCAGTCACCGCCGAGCTGTTACCGGATGTTGAGCGCCTGGCCATGAGCCAGCGCTTGGATATTCAGGCGGTGCGTTTGGACGCCGAGCGCTTGGCCAGCAACCTGGGGCTGAGCAAAACCACACGGTTTATCAATGTGCTGGAGCTGGGTGTGGTGAATAACCGCTCTAATGAGGAACCGACCCAGCGCGGCTACGAAATCAGCGTCGAGTTACCGTTGTTTGACTGGAGCGGGGCCAAGGTGGCCAAGGCCGAGGCGCAGTATCGGCAGATGCTTAACCGTGCCGCCGAAACGGCGATCAACGCCCGTTCGCAGGTGCGCGAAGCCTATCTGGGCTATCAGGCCACGCATGAACTGGCGCGGCATTATCGCGATGAGGTACTGCCGCTGCGCGCGCGCATCGCCGAAGAAAATGTTCTGCAGTACAACGGCATGTTTATCAGCACCTTCGAGTTGCTGGCCGATGCGCGCAAGCAAATCCTCGCGGTTGATGGCTACCTGCAGGCGCAGCGTGATTTCTGGGTCGCCAAGGCTGATCTGGATATGGCCCTGGTGGGCACGCCTAACCTGTCACCCACTATGGCGGCTACGGCCGCTGCCGATGAGCCCGCTGGGCACTGATCAAGGATAATTTGCCATGGTTTCACGACGTGATTTTTTCCTCGGTGCCAGCGCCATTACTGCAGCGGTTGCTACCTCGGCCGTCAGTCGGGTGTCTTTGGCTGGCATTCCCGAGGCGGTGTCGCAAAGCAGCGCCGACACCATGCCGCCGCTGCAACCGCAGAACGGCCTGCCCTATAACCCGGTAGTCACCCTCAACGGCTGGACCCTGCCGTGGCGCATGAACAACGGCGTCAAAGAGTTTCACCTGGTGGCAGAACCGGTGGTGCGCGAGCTGGCCCCTGGTTACAAGGCTCACCTGTGGGGCTATAACGGCCAGTCGCCAGGGCCGACCATTGAGGTGGTGGAGGGCGACCGGGTGCGCATCTTTGTTACCAATAAACTGCCCGAACACACCAGCATCCACTGGCACGGTCAGCGCTTGCCCAATGGCATGGATGGCGTTTCCGGCCTGACTCAGCCGGCGATACCGGTGGGTAAAACCTTCGTTTACGAATTTGAGGCGCGCCGCCCTGGCACCTTTATGTACCACCCGCATGCCGACGAAATGACCCAGATGGCCATGGGCATGATGGGCTTCTGGATCACCCACCCGAAGGCGCACCACCCGCTGATCAGCGAAGTGGATCGGGACTTCTGCTTTCTGCTCAATGCCTATGACATTGAACCGGGCGCTCACACGCCGAAAATCATGACCATGCTCGACTTCAACCTGTGGACCTTCAACAGCCGCATCTTCCCCGGCATCGACCCGCTGGTGGTACGGCACAACGACCGCGTGCGCCTGCGAGTCGGCAACCTGACCATGACCAACCATCCAATTCACCTACATGGTCACGAGTTTGAGGTCACCGGCACCGATGGCGGGCCGACGCCGATGGGCTCGCGCTGGCCAGAAGTCACCACCGATATCGCCGTGGGGCAGATGCGCCAGGTTGAGTTTCTTGCCGACGAGGAGGGCGATTGGGCCCTGCATTGCCACAAGAGCCACCACACCATGAACGCTATGGGCCATGACGTGCCGACGCTGATCGGCGTTGATCACCGTGAGATGACCCGCAAGGTCGCCAAGCTGATCCCCGACTACATGGTGATGGGTGAGCGCGGCATGGCCGATATGGCGGAGATGCAGATGCCGCTGCCGGCCAACACTGCGCCGATGATGACCGGCGATGGCCCCTTTGGCTCGGTGGAAATGGGCGGCATGTTTACCATGCTCAAAGTGCGCAAGGAGCAAGCACCAGGCGATTACCGTGACCCCGGCTGGTTCAAACACCCAGCCGGCACTGTGGCCTATGAGTGGCGGGGAGCGTTGGCCAAACCGGCGCGCTCAAACGATGCTGGTGGCCAGTCGATGCCGCTTAAACAACCGCCCGTTGAGCCGGTCGAAGTGCAAGTGCGTAAACCCAGCGCCCATGCGGACCATTAATGGCAGGGCTTTTGTGGCAATGCTTGGGCGGCACTCCGCTGGGCGGCATAACGCTTCAGGCGCGAGCGTTGTGCTTTAGTCGCGGCTAATGCCCCGCCCACAAAACGTGATGAATGAGGAGATGAATCAATGAATCAGGCAAATCGTTTGGCCTTGGCCCTGGCGGTGGTGGGTTTATTGGCCAGTGGCTCAGTACTGGCCCACAGCGAACAACACCCCGAGTCGCACAACACCGAGGTGGTCAAAGAGCAGAAGCCCTGGGGCATCGCTGGTGAGCGCGAGCAGGTCAGCCGCACCATCGAAATAGGCATGAGCGACCAGATGCGCTTTAACCCCGACCAACTTGAGGTCAAGCAGGGCGAGACCATCCGCTTTGTGCACCGTAACGAGGGCAAGTTACTGCACGAGTTCGTACTCGGTACCCAGGCGGATCTGGATGCGCACGCGGCGATGATGGCCAAGTTCCCCGGTATGCAGCACGACGAGCCGTATATGGCCCATGTAGGGCCGGGGCAGAGCGGCGAGATCATCTGGACCTTCAACCGCACTGGCGAGTTTGATTTCGCCTGCCTGATCGCCGGCCACTACCAGGCGGGAATGGTCGGCAAAGTACGGGTGGTGGCGAACTGAGCGAGGCGTGTGAACCCAGGTCAGCCTGTGCTGGCCGGGTGATAACGGCAGCGCACTTTTAGCGCGGGCCGATAACTGATCAGGGCGGCCGTTGGGTCGCCTTATTTAAGGAGCAAGACCATGAAACAACTACTGATTGCCTGCCTGCTGGGCAGCCTGGCGTTTAGCGTGCAGGCCAGCGATGACCACAGCGGCCATAAGGGCCATGAGGCCGCGCAGGCTAACGCCAGCATGAGTCAGGCCGAGGTGCGCAAGATTGATACGGCCAACCAGAAAATCACCCTGCGTCACGGTCCGTTGGCAAATCTGGGCATGCCGCCGATGACCATGGTGTTCAAGGTGGAAAATGCTGCCGAGCTTGAGGGGCTCAAGGTGGGGGATAAGGTCAGTTTTGTCGCGCAGCAGCAGGGCAGTCAGTTTGTTGCACGTGAGCTGCAGCCTGCGCAGCCATAGCGGAACAAGCGGGGCCCTTTGCGGCCCCGCTTACGCGATCAGACGGCGGCGAAGCGCTCGTTGAGGTAGGCAATGATCGCCTTGGACTCATAAAGCCAGGTGCTCTGACCGTTCTCTTCAATGCGCAGGCACGGCACCTTAATCTTGCCGCCTTGCTGTTCTAAGTCGCGACGGGCCTGAGGATCGTTCTTGGCATCACGCAGCGTGACCGGCACGTTGAGTTTGTGCAGCGTGCGACGGGTTTTCACGCAGAACGGGCACGCGTGAAACTGATACAGCGCCAAGTTGGCGGCGTTTTTCTCAACCTCGGCCTGGGCTTCAGGGGAGCGTTTGAGCTTGGCTGGACGGCTGATCCAGTCGAGGAAAATGATCAACTGGCCGAGGCCGACGCGCAGTGCCTTGATAATCATGCTGATGCAAACCTTGGGTGGATTAAATACGGGCGCGAAGCTTACCCGAGTTTTCTGAACCTGGCCTGCATCCGAGCCGGGCGGCATACTTTGCAGCCTGACGCGCACCAAGCCACTGTGCGAGCACATAGTGCCGTGAGAGCCTGATGAAACCTGACGATCTGCTGTTGCTGGTAACCCGTGAAATGCCCTTCGGCAAATACAAAGGCCGTTTGCTCGCCGACCTGCCGGGTAATTACCTCAACTGGTTCGCCCGTGAGGGTTTCCCCAAAAGTGAGATCGGCCGTTTGCTGGCGCTCATGCAGGAGATCGACCACAACGGCTTGTCAGGCTTACTTGACCCGCTGCGGACCAAACCACGCGTGCCACTCAGCGGGCGGTAAGTCATTTACCCAAAACAGAGAAGCAGTGGCCTGCTAATACATTAGGCTCATTGATATTTATCATGTTTATCAATAGTATGCGCGCCTGAAAAGTTGATTGTATGCGCTTTTTGTGCCGAATAAATTCAGTTTCTATTGGGATTTGTGTGCAAAACAGCGGGCCAACGTTGTCTTGATCAAGTGCTGCACGTAAGCGATGTCGTTCCGCGTTTATCGCCTGACTGCGCTCATGGCTCCCCTGGAGCCCCGTATTGCAGTCACAAGATGCCAGGCGGGCCAACGTGACCGACCCTCTAGATGCAGCTCGATAGCCGCCGGCCAGCGAAGCGATGCGCTGCCGTTTTCCCACGCGACAGCTGTTTAGCTGGCTCAATCTCGACATGACTAACTAGCTTCCCGGCGTTTAGCCGCATTGGCGTGCTGTACATGACCAATAGACCCCTGCATCTCTTCTCAGGTGTGAAAAAAGACACAAGGCATAACTAGTAATCCAAGGTCGAGTTTCTGCGTACAGGTATTAGTCCGTGTGCGTAGGGTTTTACTGCTGAAAACATGACAAGCCCAGACTGTTGGGTGATTTATCTTTAGCGAAAAATACCAAGGAACACGTGATGCGCAGCAACAGAGCGGTAACTAATACCGAGCAGACGTTTTCCAGTGGCCAGAATTTAATCTCGGTTACTGATATTACTGGGAAAATTATCTACTGCAACAAAGCGTTTATAACGCTCAGTGGGTATTCAGAAGCCGAGTTGCTGGGCAGTCCGCATAATTTAGTTCGCCACCCCGACATGCCAGCTGCTGTTTTTGCTGTGATGTGGAGGTATTTAAAGGCGGGCAAAAGCTGGATGGGGGTTGTTAAGAATCGCTGCAAAAATGGTGATTATTATTGGGTCAGTGCTTATGTGACTCCTGTTGTCGAAAATGGCAAGGTTGTTGGTTATGAATCTGTTCGGATAAAACCGACTCGGGAACAGGTGGATCGCGCGCAAGCAATATATAAAAGAGTGAGCGCAGGGCAAACGCCTCGCCCTTTGTTTAGTTCAGTTGCAAGCGTGTTAGCGGGTTTTGCGGTCCCGGCAGGTGCGGTGTTGAGTTCGGTTTTTGCAATCGGCTATTTGCCTGTTTTATATGCGCAGGCCGCAACTGTTGCAATTTTTACCCTGTCCGGATTGTGGGCCCATGCTCGGTTGGGTAAACAGCTGAAGAACATACTCAGTCGCGCGCCGGATGCATTTTTTGACCCTGTTAGCGCAGCGGCCTACAGCGATGCAGCCGGTGTGTTTGCACAAATGGAAATGGCCCTGATCAGCGAGGATGCGCGGCTTAAAACGGCCCTGACACGTTTCAGTGATCTCGCTGTACTAGTGGACGATTCAGCAAAGCATTCTTCCTCATTGTCCAGCCAGACAGAATCATCATTGCTCGCGCAACGAGCAGAAATTGATATGACTGCCGCTGCCATGACGGAAATGGCTGCGTCTATTACCGAAGTTGCCGGCCACGTTCTGCAAACGGCTACCGAAGCCCAACATGCCAATCATCTTGCCGCCCAAGGTGATCATGTTGCAGAAGAATTACATACGGCCATTCAATCGCTGGCCACAACCGTTACCCAAATAAGTTCTGCGGTTGATCATCTTGCAAATGAAACGCAGCAGATTATGACTGCTGCTGGGGCGATCCAAACAATTGCCGATCAAACCAATCTTCTTGCGCTCAATGCCGCGATTGAAGCGGCTAGGGCGGGTGAGCAAGGCCGAGGCTTTGCGGTGGTGGCGGATGAAGTGCGTGCTCTGGCTCTTAAAACACGGGAGTCTACCCAGCAAATTCATCACGTAATTAAAACCCTGAAACAGGGCGCTGATGAAGCGGTCGCTATTGCCCGACTGGGTATAAATGAAGCCGATCACGGTGTGCAGCAAGTTATTGAGGCACAACGCGCACTGCAAGGTATTCGCGAGGCCGTGGATAAAATCAGTGGCATGAGCCAGCAGATGGCTGCTGCCTCAGAAGAGCAAGCGCATGTGGCTGAGGACATCGCGAAGCAAATCAACAACGTTGCCGTCACCGTTGAAAACACGGCGGCTAATGCGACCTCTGCCGTGGGCTGTGGTGCTGAGCTAGAGCAGTCTTCGAAAGGGCTGCGGGCCTTGGTTGATCGTTTTAACCGATAGTTGATGACGTTGGAGTACCTCGTGGTAGACACCTATCGGACAGCGGTTGATAACGCAGCCATATTTTCTGAGACGGACTCACACGGAACTATCGTGTATGTCAACGATATGTTTTGCACTATCTCGGGCTATAGCCGGGACGAGTTGATGGGGCAGAACCATCGGCTGCTTAATTCCGGTACTCATGGCGCTGCTTTTTTTGAAGACATGTGGCGAACGATTTCTTCCGGTTCGACCTGGAAGGGCGATATTTGCAATCGCACCAAAAGCGGCACGCTTTATTGGGTGCACAGCGTTATTGTGCCGGTAGTCAATGCGGGCAGCAGTCGTGTTGAGAAATATATTTCGATCAGGTTTGATATCAGCGAAAAAAAGGAGTTGTTGAGAGACTTGGAATGGCGCGCCGCGCATGACGTACTCACCGGCCTGCCGAATAGAGCCCTGTTGACGCGGCGCGCGAAAGAGACCTTTGCTGAACAGCGCTCACTGGGTAAATCCGTTGTGGTCGGCATGCTTGATCTTGACAGTTTTAAGGAGGTCAATGATCGCTATGGGCATGGCACAGGAGACAAACTTTTAATTATTGCCGCTAACCGTATAAAAGATGTGTTGCAACCCGGCGATATAGTGGCGCGTATCGGTGGCGATGAGTTTGTATTGATTCTCAGTGATTTACTCGACCCCTCTGCCATCAGTGCGGCCGTTATTCGCATCATGGCCGCTGTGAATGCCCCGTGCAAAGTGAATGGTGTTGAGTTTCGGGTGACGGCCTGCATAGGCTTAACGGTTTACCCTAAAGACGATCGCAGTTTAGATACCCTGCTGCGGCATGCGGATCAAGCCATGTATGTGGCCAAACAAAAAGGCCCGATGGCGCATCATATTTTTGATGTTACTCATGACCGCAAAGTTAAGAGCAGTTTTAAAATAATAAACAGGGTCAAACAAGCGCTTAGGCTTGGTGAACTGTCACTCTATTACCAACCTAAAATCAGTCTGACGGACTGCACTATTGTTGGGTTTGAAGCGTTGTTGCGCTGGCATGATCCAGAAAGAGGCTTGGTCTCACCGTTAGACTTTTTGCCGCAGATCGAGAACGATAAAATAATCTGCGAAATCGGTGAGTGGGCCATTGAACATGCCATTTCACAAATTGCTGAGTGGAATGCTATCGGCCGTAATTGGTCGGTGAGTGTGAACATTGCCGCGCGGCATTTTCAGGAGAAAAATTTTACAGAGCGTCTGGCTTCGGTGCTGAACAGCGCGGGGCAGGTGAATGCGGGATTGCTGGACATTGAAATTGTCGAGTCGGTGGCCTTGGACAATATTGACTATGTCAGTCAGTGCATTGTGGGCTGCCAGGCGCTGGGCGTTACATTCTCGATTGATGATTTTGGTACGGGTTATTCATCGCTGAGTTATTTGAAAAGACTGCCAACACAAACCCTTAAAATTGATCAGTCTTTTGTGCGGGATATGCTGCATGACCCGGAAGATTTCTCTATTACGTCCGCTATTATCGGCCTGGCCAAAGCCTTTGATAAAGTTGTTGTCGCAGAAGGGGTCGAGACGCAAGAGCACTTTTTCGCGCTTAAAGAGTTGGGTTGTGATCTTGTCCAGGGCTACTTGATCGCCAAACCGATGCCGGCGGCAGATGTGCTGCAATGGGAAGCCGAATACTTGCAAAGCGCCTGCTATAACGCCCTAAGGCAACGGGATGGCGACTGTGGCCACGCCAGCGCATCAGCGCGCTGCGCAGCCCTTTCCGTATAGCCGCTTTGGCGCCTTTATTACCGGCGGTCCAGGTTTCCTGAGGCAAGACGGCCGCGCGCTGACTTACCCAGGCAGCGCGCTGATTTTTTTCACGGCTTCGAGCCAGTCTCCCTCCAGACGCGGTTGGTCGACGTCCATGCCCAGTTCTTCCATGCGTTCTTTGTGCTGGTTGATTTCGGCCACCACTTCACTCAGTGAGCTGGTGTTACCGTCCAGTTGATGCATCTGCGTCAGGCCTAGGTGGTAGAAACGCAGCAGCTGCATCGCGACAGGGTCGCGGGCCGCGACACCGGCTTTGACGTGGTGCATCAGGTTGGTGATGCGCATCAGGCTGCGCTTGAGTCGCCAGCCATAGACGGCGGCGGCCATAAAGGGCTGCGGCCACAGCAGCCAGCGCACCAGGGCTACGGTGACGGCGAGGGCGGCAATTACGCCGCCAAGGTTCCAGCGGAAGTTATCGCCGTCCGGTGCGCCGAACAGCAGCACGGCGGCGCTTGAGAGCAGCATGGCCAGGGCAACGAATATGGCCGCAATGGTCAGGGTGCTGCGGCGGGTTTGCTGACGATAGGTTTCAGGGTTGAGCTGCTGAATTTCAAACATCACGGCCACGGAAGGTCTCACTTGATCGGCTGATAATCGGCGGCGGGCACCGCTGTGTAGCGTTAGTTACGGCAATGCTTGAGTGCCATGGTTGAAGCCAGGTGGGGTTTAACGCTGCAAAGTATGCGCGATTCGCCGGCAACGGGTATCTTCCCCCATCCGTTGACCGCTCCGCTAAAGGATTTACCCGGTTTATGAGTCGTAGTGTGTTTCAGGCAGTGATGATCAGCGCCGTGATGCTGTACTCGGGCGCGGCGCTGGCCCAGGTTGAGGTGCAAGCCGGGCAGCATAAGAGCCTTGGGCCGGTGTTGCTGGCCAAGGTCTCCGAGGATATTGCCCTGGGGGACTATGAGGCACTGCTTAAAGGCATCCAGCGCCACCCTGGGAAGTACGCAAAGAAAATTGTCATGCTCGATAGCATCGGCGGCAGTGTGGCCGAAGCCATGCGCATGGGGCGGCTGCTGCGCGAAACTGGGTTCGACACTCTGGTGCCCTCTACAGGCCTGTGCCAAGGCAGTTGCGTCTACCTGTTGGCCGCTGGGCACCGAAAAAGCGTGCGCGGCCCTGTCGGTATTCATCGGCCGTATTACACCGGCAGCGATTCCGTGCATTCAGCCTCAAGCGCCGGGGCAGCCAGGTCCAGCCAGGCGGCCTATTTCAAAGACATGCAAATCCCGCTGAAGTTGCTTGACGCTATCCACAGCACCGAGCCGCGGCGCATGCGTGTGCTGACGCCAAGTGAGCTGACCCTCTACGGGTTGAACTGAGCTGCCGCATGGATACACGTCAGCTGGTGCGGTGCCGTTCGAAAAAGCTCAGCACCTGTTTGCTGGCATCGGCATGGGGCATGTTGTAGCGCTGCTGCACCAGGTTGGTCAGTTTCTGTGCATCACCTTTGGATTTGATCAGCTCATCCAGCGTCAGCTCGTCCCAGACAATCAGGGCAAGGCCGGCGAGTTTGCGCCAGTTGTTTTGGATGATTTCGGCAAGTGGTCTGTTCATGCGGGTGCTCCTGAAGGGGCCGTGCCAGGCCGATAGTCTGCCGTGCGCGGAATTGTCTTCGGCCCAGCCTGTCAAAACCAACCTGTTAAGTCGGTTCGCTACAGCGCTTATGCGTGATTGCGACTGAGGTGCTTTGCGCATGGCCGCCAGCCGGGTGCCGCACGGCGCTGGCGTGGCAATTGCTCTGCTTAAGGGCATACCGGTTTGTTCTGGCATACCTGCCGTCACTCAAGGATGTACTGCGATGCCGATGATCGAACCTGTGCTGCTGACTGCCGCACGCGTCTGTACGTTTGCCGGGCAACAGCTGCTGACCAACGCCAGTGGCTTCTACTTTGCCCGCGACCAGCGTTTGTTTCTGGTGACCAGCCGGCATGTGATGATCGATGAGCCGAGCCAGCATTTTCCCGATCGTATTGAGATCGAGGTGCACACCGATTTAAACAACCTGGCGCAAACCACCGGTTTTTCCATGCCGCTGTATCGGGAGGGGCAGAGCCTCTGGCGGCAGGCCTGCGACAGCGCCGGTGAGGTGGACGCGGCAGTGCTGGAGATTGAGCGCGCCGCGCTGCCCGCCAGCATGATTTACCACGCCTTCACCCCGGCCCACTTGCAGCCACCGCAAGAGCCGGTTGAGGTGGGCAGCTCATTGCTGGTGGTGGGTTTCCCGCTGGGCTTTCACGACACCCTGCACCATATCGCGGTGGTACGGCATGCCGTGGTGGCGTCGTCGTTCGGCCTGCGCTTTCAGGGGCAGGGGTATTTTCTCACCGATGCCCGCACGCACCGTGGCACCAGTGGCGCCCCTGTGGTGATGCGCACACCCGGCTCCGGCACGGATGGCCTGCCGTGGCGGCTGCTGGGCGTGCACTCGGCGCGGCTTGACCTCGGCAGCCGCGATGTTGATGTGGACGAGGCCCTGGGCCTTAACTGCACCTGGTATGCCGATATTCTGCTGACCCTGACCGAATAAGGCGCCGCGCGTTTAGCGAGGCGATTGTGGCGCCGGGGCATCGGCCATATTGATGTCCTTGACCAGGCCGGCGCTGGCCGTGATCACCTCACGGGCCATGCTGGTCTGCTGCTCGTTGTGGGTGCGCGCCACCAGCACCACGTCGCTGTGAGTGATGGCCTCGTCGACCCGTTTGGCAACGCGCCCGTGATGCTGACCTGCACCGGCTGACGCGCCGATCACGCTGCCGAGAAAACCCCCAATAAACCCGCCCATGCCCATCAGGCTGAAGGGCGCGAGCAGCGGGCTGGCATAAAACAGGCTGGCCTCGCTGACAATCAGCGCCACGGCAATCAGCGCGCCGATGCCGATACCAATGCCGGTACCAATGGCGATGTCGATCAGCATGTCCCGCAATACCTTATTGCTTCTGGCTTGCGGGGCCGGCGCGGGTGGGGCATCTGCGTTGTTGGCCACAATCTGCAACTGCTCGCGGCGCATGCCGCGTTTGATCAGTTGGCTTAAAGCCTCTTCGGCGGTACTGCGTTGGCTAAATAAACCTGATACGTGGTGACGGTAGGTGTCCATGGTGCTGCTCCTGATCGTGGGCCATCACTGACGACCGATGCATCAGCGTAGGTTGCACGCCCGGGCATGTCTGTGCGCCGGCGTACGCAGGCCACGAGGCTATTTCAGCCTGATTTCCACTATGCGCGATAGCGTACCGACAGAGCCTTAAACGGCTGCGATGCTCCCTCCCGCGAGCTGCACCGGGGCCCAAGCGTGCGCGTGCATTGCCTTGGTTTGCTGCATTGCCGGCGCGTTATGGCCGCGCGCCGTGGCAAAGCAGAGGCTCAGGGCGCAGGCCCTTTTGCATGCAACGCCAGCGTGAAAGTCGCTGCGTTCGAGCCCACGCGGTGGGCCAGTAGATGGGAGAAACACGATGAATATTAACTACCGCCCGCTCTTGCTGGCGTTTGCCATTGCCTATGCCGGGTTGGCCGTGAGCAGCCTGCTGATGGCCATAAGCCTGGCGCAGAGTGCTCCGCCCAGCTGTTTCGTCAGCCACTGTGCCGACCGCTAAGAACGCTCCCTGCAGCACTGCCAGGGCGCTGCAGCCACGCCAACCTGGACGTGCGCGCGAAGTATTCGCGTCAGGTCCATCTGTACCACCTTTGAGGACACATCAATGAACAGGACTCCATCCATGGTTAACAGCATGACCACGTTACGCGTGGCCGGCCTTTTTACCGGGTTGCTGCTGCTTAGTGCTTGCGCGTCGCCGCCGCTGCCGCCGAGCCAGGCACTGCAAGCTGCCGAGTCGGCAATCAGTAACGCCGAACAGGCGCGCGTGGCGGACTACGCCTCGCCAGAGCTGGGCATCGCACGGGCAAAACTCACCGCAGCCAATGCCGCGGTGCAGCGTGAAGAGATGCTAATGGCTGAACGCCTGGCTGATCAGGCGCGCGTTGAGGCCGAGTTGGCTCTGGCTAAGTCACAAGCGACCAAGGCCAAGGTTGTAAATGACGAGATGCAGAAAAGCACCAACAGCCTGAAACAGGAAATGCAGCGCAACACCGGAGCTCAACAATGAACACTGCCCACAATGTGAAGTACCTGGTACTGGCTGGCGCCATCAGCCTGACTCTGGCCGGCTGCGCTTCACCGCCAAGCATGCCGCAAGGCGCGGCGGATACCCGCAGCAAACTCACTCGCCTGCAGGCTGACCCACAGCTCAATACCCGCGCGCCCGTGGCACTCAAGGCCGCCGAACAAGCGGTAATCGTGGCTGAACAGCCGCGCGAAGATCAGCCAGAAGAGCAGGCCCTGGGCCAGCATCTGGTGGTAATGGCCGACCGTAAGGTGGAAATTGCCAGCGCTTTGGCACAGACGCGCTTTTATGAAGACCAGCGCAAAATCCTCAGCGAACAGCGCGAAGGCGCTCGCCTGGATTCGCGTACCCGTGAAGCGGATCAGCTGCAGCAGCAACTTGATGAACTCAATGCCAAGCAAACTGAGCGTGGCCTGGTCATGACCTTGGGTGACGTGCTGTTTGCCACGGGCCGCGCCGAGTTGCGTGCAGGTTCGGCGAATAATCTCAGCAAACTGGCGACCTTCCTTAACCAGAACCCTGAGCGTCGAGTGATGATCGAAGGGCATACCGACAGCGTGGGTAGCGAGGAAAGCAACCTAAGCTTGTCTCAGCGCCGCGCAACCTCGGTGATGAGTTACCTGACCAGCCAGGGTGTTGCCCGCAGCCGTTTGAGCGCTGCGGGTAAAGGCGAAAGCATGCCGGTTGCAGGCAATGAGTCGGCTTCAGGTCGGCAGATGAATCGTCGTGTCGAAGTCATCATCAGCCAGGACACCAACTCGCAGATCTGATGACCGATTTGTAGGTTGAGTTGTCCCAAGCCCGCGCAGCGTTTCGACCTGCGCGGGCTTTTTCGTTCACAGTTTGGCGATCGACACCTCGGTGGATTTGACGAAGGCAATCACTTCGCTGCCCACGCCCAGCTCCAGCTCTTTGACCGAGCGAGTGGTGATCACTGAGGTGACGATGCCGGAGGCGGTTTGTACGTCGATTTCCGAGAGTACGTCGCCCAGGACGATTTCCTTGATGGTGCCCTTGAACTGGTTGCGTACGTTGATGGCTTTAATGGTCATGGTGATGCTCCTTGGTTTTAAGAGTGGTCATGCGGTTTAAAGCGCCCAGCGCAACTGCGTGGGCAAGGGTGAAATGGGTTCGGGTTGCGCTGGCAGTTCGGGCAGCGACAGCACGCGATTAAGTACCTGTTCCTCAACGGCTGCCAGGCGGGCCGAGGCGCGCTGACGCGGGCGGGGTAGGTCGACGTTGATATCCAGGCCGACGTGGCCGTCTTCGATCAGAATCACCCGGTCGGCAACCGCCACCGCTTCGCTAACATCGTGAGTCACCAGCAGTACGGTGAAACCATGCTGTTGCCACAGGCGTTCGATCAGTTGCTGCATCTCGATGCGGGTCAGGGCATCCAGTGCGCCGAGCGGCTCGTCGAGCAGCAGCAGGCGCGGTTGGTGGATCAGCGCACGGGCCAGGGCCACGCGCTGTTTCTGTCCACCAGACAAAGCGGCAGGCCATTCATTGGCGCGATCCGCCAGGCCAACGGCTTCCAGCGCCTGTTGCGCTTGCGGCCGCCAGTTGCCGGACAGACCCAGGCCGACGTTGTCGATCACCCGTTTCCAGGGCAGCAGACGCGAGTCTTGGAACATCAGGCGAATGTCTTCGCGCGATGCCGACAGTGCGCCGTTACCCGCCTGCAGTTCGCCCTCAGTTGGCACGTCGAGACCGGCCAACAGGCGCAGCAGGGTACTTTTGCCGCAACCGCTGCGGCCCACGATGGCGACAAATTGCCCAGCCGGAATGTGCAGCTGAACATTCTTCAGCACGGCACGCGCGCCGAAGGCCTTGTGGATGCCGTTGATCGCCAGCGGCAGGCCACGTTTGAGTGTGTGCAGCGCAGTCATTGTCCACCTCCCTTAACCTGATAGGCCGGATGCCAGCGCAGCCACACACGTTCCAGCCCCCGGGCGGCGAGGTCCGCCAGTTTGCCGAGCACGGCGTACAGTAGGATCGCCACGACCACTACGTCGGTTTGCAGAAACTCGCGGGCATTCATCGCCAGGTAGCCGATGCCGGCGCTGGCAGAAATGGTCTCGGCGACGATCAGCGTCAGCCACATAAAGCCCAGGGCGAAACGCACGCCGACCAGGATCGAGGGCAGGGCGCCGGGCAGGATTACCTGACGGAACAGGCTGAAACCGGACAGGCCATAGCTGCGCGCCATTTCCACCAGCGCCGGGTCGACGTTACGGATGCCGTGGTAGGTGTTCAGGTAGATCGGGAACAGCGTGCCGAGAGCGACCAGGAAAATCTTTGCGCTCTCGTCGATGCCGAACCAGAGGATCACCAGCGGAATCAGCGCCAAGTGCGGCACATTGCGGATCATCTGCACCGAACTGTCGAGGAAGCGCTCGCCCCATTTGGACAGACCGGTGATAAAGCCCAGCAACAGGCCGAGGCCGCCACCGATGGCAAAACCGATGCCGGCGCGCCAGCCGCTGATGGCCAGGTGGGTCCAGATTTCACCGCTGCGCAGCAGCTCCCAGCCGGCACTGATCACCGCGCTGGGGGCTGGCAGAATGCGCGTGGACAGCAGGCCGCTGACCACCGCCAGTTGCCAGGCTGTCAGCAGCGCCACCGGCAAGGCCCAGGGGGCCAGGCGCAGGGCCAGGTTGTTGAGGGTTATGTTGCTCATCGTTTACCTCGAAGAATCCTTGTCCACCTATCGCCGTAGCCCGGATGCAATCCGGGGAAACCGGAGTGCAGAGCCCCGGATTGCATCCGGGCTACGAAGTCTTCAGATCAACTGGCCGAAGCCGCCTTGGGCAGGATGTCGCTGGAGATCATCTCGCCGAACGGGCTGACATAGCTGGCACCGCTGGGTACCTCTGGGCGGTTGACGTCCAGATGCGGGAACAGCAGTTCGGCGACTCGGTACGACTCTTCTAGGTGCGGATAGCCGGAGAAGATAAAGGTGTCGATACCCAGGTCGGCGTATTCCTTGACCCGTGCGGCCACGGTCGGGCCATCGCCAACCAATGCCGTGCCGGCACCGCCACGCACCAGGCCGACCCCGGCCCAGAGGTTGGGGGACACTTCCAGGTTATCCTTGCTGCCGCCGTGCAGGGCGGCCATGCGCTGTTGGCCGACCGAGTCGAAGCGCGCCAGGGAGGCCTGGGCACGGGCGATGGTGTCGTCGTCAACACGGCTGATCAGCTTGTCGGCGGCAGCCCAGGCCTCGGCATTGGTTTCGCGCACGATCACGTGCAGGCGGATGCCGAAGCGCACTTCACGGCCTTGGGCGGCGGCTTTCTCACGCACTTGGGCGATCTTTTCGGCGACCGCAGCCGGTGGCTCGCCCCAGGTCAGGTACAGCTCGACCTGCTCGGCGGCCAAATCCTGCGCAGCTTCTGACGAGCCGCCGAAATACAGCGGCGGACGCGGTTGTTGGATAGGTGGGTAGAGCAGTTTGGCGCCTTTGACTTGAATATGTTTGCCGTCGTAGTCGACCACTTCACCTTCCAGCACGCGGCGCCAGATGCGGGTGAATTCCACCGAGGCTTCGTAGCGTTCGGCGTGGGACAGGTTGAGGCCATCGCCGGCCAGCTCATCCGGGTCGCCACCGGTCACCAGGTTGAACAGCGCGCGGCCATTGGACAGGCGATCAAGGGTTGCAGCCTGACGCGCGGCGACCGTCGGGGAAATGATCCCGGGGCGCAGGGCTACGAGGAATTTCAGGCGCTGGGTCACCGGAATCAAGGAGGCGGCTACCAGCCAGGAGTCCTCGCAGGAACGTCCAGTCGGGATCAGTACACCGCCAAAGCCAAGGCGGTCGGCTGCTTGGGCAATCTGCTGCAGGTAACCGTGATCGACGGCGCGTGCGCCCTCGGCGGTGCCCAGGTATTTGCCGTCGCCATGGGTGGGCAGGAACCAGAAAATATTCAAGCTCATGGAGTGGTCTCCTCTTACGAAATCGTGGGCGTAGCCCGGATGGCTCCGGGCTACGGTGGTGCTGCTGTCGCGAGTGGTTATTGGGCTGTTGCGACCTTGGCCGGGGCCGCTTGAGTCGGCGCGGTCCAGATCACATCCTTGATTACCAGGCGCTTGGGGATCAGTTTCAGATCGGTAAAGGTGTCGGCGATCTTCTGCTGCGCCTCGATCACTTCCGGGGTGATCAGCTGGGCGCCATAGCTCTGGCGCTCGACGGCAACACGGGTGATTTCTGCCGACAGACCCAGCAGTGGAGCGACCTGGGCGGTGGCTGCAGCGCTGTTGTTTTTGGTCCATTCGCCAATGCCGCGGATCTCGTCGATCAGCACTTCAACCACTTCCGGGTTTTTCTCGGCGTAGGGCTTGGTCGCCAGGTAGAACTGGTGGTTGTTCACCAGGCCTTGGCCATCACGCAGGGTGCGTGCTTGCAGCTGATTTTCGGCGGCGGCCTGGAAGGGGTCCCAGATCACCCAGGCGTCGACGCTGCCACGCTCGAAGGCGGCGCGGGCATCGGCAGGCGGCAGGTACACCGGTTGGATGTCGCTGTATTTCAGGCCAGCATCTTCCAGGGCGCGTACCAGCAGGTAGTGCACGTTGGAGCCTTTGTTTAGGGCGATTTTCTTGCCCTTGAGATCGGCGACCGATTTCAGCGGCGAGTCTTTCGGCACCAGAATGGCTTCGCTGGTCGGCGCCGGTGGCTCATAGGCGACATACAGCAGGTCCGCGCCAGCGGCCTGGGCAAATACCGGCGGGGTTTCGCCGGTGGTGCCGAAGTCTACGGAGCCGACGTTCAACCCTTCGAGCAGCTGCGGGCCGCCGGGGAACTCGGTCCATTTAACGTCGATGCCTTTGTCGGCCAGACGCTTTTCCAGCGTGCCCTTGGCTTTGAGCAGAACCAGGGTGCCGTATTTCTGATAGCCGATTCGCAATACGCTTTGTTCTGACTGGGCTTGTGCTTGGGTGATGGCGCCGAAAGAAATGGCCGCTGCAAACAGGGCGACCAGACTCCGACGCAAAGTGATAGTGCGCATAGCGCTCTCCTTTGCTAATGGGGTTATTGGGTGGCGACCTGCTTGCCCGTTGGCGGGCGAGTAAGGTGGGGTAAAGCGTGTTGCGGTGTGTCAGATACTCCAGCGGGCGTTGATCAGTCGATCATTCAATACGCCCGGATCAATCGGTGCCGGCCGACGGGCCAGGGCTTGCTGGAAGTGCTGCAAGGCATCATCCAACCGTTGTTCCAGCGCCGGTGCTAGCTGCGCCGCAGCGCCGTTCTCGCCGTAGGCAATCTGGCTGTCGTCAGCAAAGATGGCGTGCAGCATTTCCTGGGCTTTCAGCGCCGCCAGTACCGGCTTGAGCGCGTAGTCCACGGCGAGCATGTGGGCGCTGCTGCCACCGGTAGCAATGGGCAGCACCACCTTGTGGTTGAGTGCGCGCTCAGGCAGCACATCGAGCAGTGTCTTCAATGCGCCGGAAAACGAGGCCTTGTACACCGGCGTGGCGATAATCACGCCGTCGGCGCGGCCAACCTGCTCGATAAGCTGCTGCACGGCCGGGCTACTGAAATTAGCGAACAGCAGGTCTTCGGCATTGAAATCACGCACCTGGTAGCTGATCACTTCAATGCCGCGCAGTTGTAACCATTGTTTGGCGCGCTCCAGCAGGATGTTGCTGCGTGATTTCAGGCTTGGGCTGCCGCCCAGGGATACGACAAGCATCTTCAGTCCTTAGCGGTTCGGCTGCGGGGTCAGACGTAGGTAAGGTTTGACGGCGCGGTAGCCTTTGGGGAAGCGCTGCTTGATTTCGTCTTCATCCTTGAGCGACGGCACGATCACCACTTCATCACCATCCACCCAGTTGGCCGGGGTGGCGACCTTGTGGTTGTCGGTCAGTTGCAGCGAATCGATCACCCGCAGGATCTCGTGGAAGTTGCGCCCGGTGCTGGCCGGGTAGGTGATGATCAGGCGCACTTTCTTGTTCGGGTCGATGATGAACAGCGAACGCACGGTCAAGGTGTCGTTGGCGTTCGGGTGGATCAGGTCGTAGAGGTCGGAGACCTTGCGATCGGCGTCGGCCAGGATCGGGAAGTTGACCGTGGTGTTTTGCGTTTCGTTGATGTCGTCGATCCACTTCAGGTGCGAGTCCACTGGGTCAACCGACAGGGCGATGGCCTTGACGCCGCGTTCGGCAAACTGCTCTTTAAGCTTGGCGGTAAAGCCCAGTTCGGTGGTGCACACCGGGGTGAAATCAGCCGTGTGGGAGAACAGCACGCCCCAGCTATTGCCCAGCCATTCGTGGAAGCGAATGCGGCCTTCACTGGAGTCCTGTTCGAAGTCGGGGGCGATATCGCCGAGTCGGATGGTCATGGGTGTTCTCCTTGGGTATGTGATGGCGTGGGAATTACTATGCGCAGTCTTTTTATAATTTAAAAAGAATAAATAGCCATTTATTTAGATCGTAAATGCATATCAGATTTCTGTCGTCAGCAGGTCAGACGCTGCTGTGAGTGTGGCTTCAGCGGTGAAAAACAGTGTTCGCGACAGGAGCCGTCACTGAGGCGATCCCACCGCTCATTCGGGTAAAAGCACTCACCACACATTCAGGCCATAGCTGTTGCAGAGCTAAAGCCGGCCTGTGCTCAGGCCGGTTGCCACCCAGGCGTTACAGCAGCGGCACGCTGTAGCTGACGATCAGACGGTTCTCGTCCAGATCGGTGGCGACGTTGCTGCGCAAGGTCGCGTTACGCCAGGAAAAACCCAGGCCTTTTAGCGGGCCGTTCTGCAGGGCGTAGTCCAGGCGGAAATCGCGCTCCCATTCCTTGCGGTCATTGGCGGCAGCGTCGATGTGGCTGCCGGACAGGTAGGTCACGCTGGCTTTCAGGCCCGGAATGCCAGCGTTGGCAAAGTCATAGGCGTATTCGGCCAGCCAGGTGCGCTCCCCGGCGCTCAGGAATTTACCGATCTGGCGGTCGGTAATCAGGTAGGCGGTGGCGCCATCGCCCTGGTTGAGGAAGGGGATGGCGCTGTCGCCGGACACCTGCTGGTAGCCGGCGCTCAGTGCATGGCCGCTGAGGCTGTAGGTGAACAGCGCGCTCCAGGTTTGGTTGTCGATCTCGTAACGATCGGGGTCGGCTGCACCGGCTGCCCAATAGCCACTGCTGCGATAACCTTGCGCACGGCCTGCGGCGCTGGCGTTTTTGCCGTCAGACGTGCTGTTGAAGTAGCGCAGGTCGGTTTTCAGCGCGCCCAGCGGCAACGCCCAGTTGTGGGTCAGACCAAGGAAGTGCTGCTGGTAAAAGTCTTCAAGGTTGCCGAAGTAGTACTGGGCCAGCAGGTTGTCAGTGACCTTGTAATCGCTGCCGGCAAAGTAGAAGGCGTTGCTGAATTGCCCGGTCTTGGCGTTGTTCGCACCGCCAATAGACAGGCCGCGTGCGTCGCTCGAGTTGCGCCCCTTGGCATGCTCCAGTTGGCCACCGGTCAGGGTCAGCCCCTTAATTTCGGAGGAGGTGATCTGCCCACCTTCGAAGGTTTGTGGCAGCAGGCGACCATCGTTGAAGGTCACCACCGGTAGTTTGGGCTGCAGCGTGCCAAGGTGCGCTTCGGTCTTGGATATGCGCACTTTGCCGGTCAAACCAAGGCTGCTGAAGTCATCCACTGCGCGGCCGTTTTCATCGGTGGGGAACACGATGCCGCCGTAGTTGTTGCTGGTCGGGTTGCCATGACGGCCCTTGCCGGAGTCCAGCTTGACCCCAAGCAAGCCCAGGGCATCAACGCCCACCCCAACGGTGCCTGCGGTATAGCCAGACTGGTAGTTGAAGATAAAACCTTGGCCCCATTCTGCCTGGGTAGTGCCGCCGCCGTGACGCTGGTCGGCATTGATATAAAAATTACGCAGGCCGAGGCTGGCTTTGCCGTCTTCGATAAAGCCGGCGGCGGTGGCCTGATGGGTGATGGCAGCCAGGCTAATGGCCAGGGCCAGGGTGGATATGTTCATGGGCGATGCTCCAAATGCAGGTCTGTGCGGACTAAGTGGCACTGCAGGAGGGGCTCGGGCGGACGGCGTGCGTTGTGCCGATCTCAGCGAAACAAGGAGCCCCTGTTATGGGCCCGATGCGGTGGTCCGCTGTCGGCTTGAGCGCACTGTAGGGATTATTTGTAATCCCTAAAAAGAATTTATTTTCACCTTGTAGTAACTAAAAAGAATAAGCATTGGTTAGTCATGATGCCCATAAGCTAATGCCTAAAAATTATTGGCATGGTCTTTTTTAGATCATTTAGCGTGTGCTCAATGGCTCGCCGGCCATCCTGTTTAACCCCGATTTTTGTTGGGTTCCGGCGTGTGCAAAAGGCCGTTACGCCCTCGTCGAGGCTTGTAATACCCACGTGAAGCGTTGAGCGCTTGTAGCGCCATGCGCAGATGCACGGAGGGCACAACCCGCTCGGTCACCAGGTGTGCGATTTTTTGGGGCGGGTCGTTCAACGGCGAGGCACTGGCGTTTTCGCTGCGGGCGTGTAGACAAGCGCCGGTCAGTGACCGGCGCAGCAGTGATGGCATGAAATCCATGCCCCGTTTTTAAGGTGAGCGTTCAGGCAGGGCGCTCATCTTTTTTTATTGGCCAGGGGCTGCCTCTGAGTATGAGGGGCTGGCCGCTGCAGTATTGGTCAGTGAGTCGCCTCGGCGCGTTGCATCAGGCTGCGCTGACGCCATTCCATAAAAGTTTTCAGCAACAGCGTCAGCAGAGCCATGCAGGCCAGCAGCGCGGCGGCGGTAAAGGCGGCGGCGGGTTTGTAGTCGTTGTTCAGCTGATCGACCAACAACGGCAGGGTCAGGGTTTGGTTGAGGATGGTGCCGGACACCACCGACACCGCACCGAACTCGCCCACTGCGCGGGCATTGGTGATAACCACGCCATACAGCAGCGCCCATTTAATCTTCGGCAGGGTGATATGGCGGAAGATTTGCCAGCCGTTGGCACCCAGGCACAACGCAGCAGTCTCTTCATCCTGGCCTTGGGACTGCATCACCGGAATCAGGATGCGCGCCACATAGGGCGCGGTGACGAATACCGTCACCATGACGATACCCGGCCAGGCAAACATCAGTTGCATGCCGTTATCGTAGAACCAGCGGCCCAGGGCGTGCTCCAGCCCATACACCACCAGGTAGCACAGACCGGCCACCACCGGTGATACCGCATAGGGGATGTCGAGCAAGGTGGTCAGCAGCTTGCGCCCGCGAAAGTCGTAATGGGTCACGCACCAGGCCAGCAGAATGCCGAAACACAGGTTGATCGGTACCGTCAGTGCCGCCACTAACAGAGTGAGGCCGATGGCGTGAAGCATGTAGTCCTCGCCAAGGTTGCCCCATAGCAAGGCCAGCCCACCGGAAAACGCTTTACTGAAAATCAGCGCCAGCGGCACCAGCAGAATCAGGGTGATCAGGCTTAGCCCGAGGCCGATCAACAGCCATTGATGCCAGTATTGAGGTTTTTTCATTTGCCTTGCCGTTGCCATTTGAACAGGCGGCCTTGCAGCACTTGCAGGGTAAACAGCAGTACCAGTGAGGCCAGCAGAATGACTGAGGCAATTGCCGCAGCCGCTGGGTAGTTGAACTCCTGCAGACGCACGAAAATCATCAGCGAGGACACTTCGGTTTTGAACGGGATGTTGCCGGCAATCATGATCACCGCGCCAAACTCGCCGAGGCTGCGGATAAAGGATTGCGACGCCCCGGTAACCAGGGCCGGGATCAGGGTTGGCAGCACCACGTAAAAGAACGTTTGCAGGCGATTGGCGCCCAGGGTGCTGGCGGCTTCTTCATAGTCGCGGCCCAGGTCCTGCAGCACCGGCTGCACCGTACGCACTACAAACGGCAGGCTGGTAAACACCATGGCGATGAGGATGCCCGGGTAGGCATAGGCCAGCTTGATGCCCATCGGTGCCAGCCACTGCCCGAGCCAGCCGCCCGGCGCCAGCAGCGTCGCCAGGGTCAGGCCGGCGACGGAGGTGGGCAGGGCGAAGGGCAGATCGATCAGCGCATCCACCAGGCGGCGGCCGGGGAAGTCATAGCGGGTGATGATCCACGCCAGCAACATCCCAATCAGCACGGTGGCGATGGTCGCGTAGAACGCGCCGCTAATGGTCACCTTGTAGCTCTGCACCACGCGCGGGTCGCTGATGGCACGCCAGTACTGCGCCCAGCTCATGTCGCTGACATACAGCAGCAACGCCGACAGCGGAAACAGGATCACCAGCGATATATAAAACGTGCTGAAGCCGAAGCTCAGGCCAAAGCCTGGCAGCAGCGGGTTCTGCAAAAAGAAGCGGGGAGTCTTAGGCACACACAGATCTCTAAATGCACAAGCCGCCGTAAGTACGGCGGCTTGTTTTGTTCCTTAATCCAGTAGGGCCTAGCGACCCTCAGCGAGCAGCTGGTCAAGAATACCATCGGCATCAAAGTGTTTGGCAGTGATCTCATCCCACGTGCCAAGGACTTCGGTCGGGTTGATCAGGCGGATCTGCGGGAACTGCGCAGCGGTGGCCGCCACCACTTCCGGGTTGTGCACGCGGTAGTTGTAGGTGGTCAGCAGTTGCTGAATGTCCTTGCTGTACTGGAAGTCCAGGTAGGCTTTGGAGACGTCACGGGTGCCTTTTTGATCGACCACTTTGTCGACCAGCGCCACCGGGAACTCGGCCAGCACGCTGACCGGCGGCACCACGATTTCGTATTCGCCGGACTTAAATTCCTCACCATTGGCAATGTTGACCACTTCCGATTCAAAGGTCAGCAGCACATCACCCTGGCCATTTTGGGCAAAGGCGACGGTAGCGGCGCGGCCACCGGTGGGGAAGTTTTCGACGTTGCGCAGCACGCTGCCAACAAAGGCCTTGACCTGCGTTTCATCGCCCTTGAACTGCTCGTTGGCATACAGCCAGGCACCCAGGTAGCTGTAACGGGCGTTGCCGGAGGTTTTCGGGTTAGGGAACACCAGCTTCACGTCTTCGCGGGCCAGGTCGTTCCAGTCCTTGATATTCTTCGGGTTGCCCTTGCGCACCAGAAACGCCGTGGTGCTGTAGTAAGGCGAGCTGTTGTTGGGGAACTGTTTGGCCCAGTCTTCACGCAGCAAACCGCGCTTGGCCAAAATGTCCACGTCGGTGACTTGGTTAAAGGTCACGGTATCCACTTTCTTACCCTGGATGATGTCCTGAGCTTGGCGCGAGGAGCCGGCGAACGACTGGTCGATCTTCAACTCTTTGCCGGTTTGCTCTTTCCAGTGGGCCACGAATTTAGGGTTGATCTCGGCAAACAGTTCGCGGGCGATGTCGTAGGAGGCGTTCAGAATGGGTGTGTCTTCGGCCAGTGCCGCAGCACTGCCCAACAGGCTTGACGTAATGGCGCTGGCCAGCAGAATTTTCTTGAGCATGATGCAGACGTTCCTCGTCACTGCGCCGATCAATCAGCGCGGGGTTGAATGCCTGACCCGTTGGCCAGTGTGTGGGGTGCGATACTGCACAAGTTTTTTATTCTTAAAAAGTAACTTTTTAAGCTATTGATATAGCTAAATGTTAATTCTGCGCCCGTACACCTCAGGGCCCGAGGAGCCCTTGCAGGCGTTCGCGGCTGTGTTCAAGCAGTTGCTGCAGCGCGTGCAGCTGCTCGGGTTGGGCTTGGTTAAACAGCTGCTCAAGGTTTTGCTGCAACGCCGTCAAGGGCGCCACGCTGCCCGCCAGGTTGAGGTGCTGGCTGAGGATTTCCTCACCGCTGCTAACCAGCAGGGCGAAGTGGATGACGTTTTCCAACTCGCGGGTATTGCCTGGCCAGCTGTGGGCCTCTAGGAGTTGCTGTGCGGCATCGCTGATGACTGGCAGCGGCAGGCTTAGACGCTGGGCGTAGATGCCGAACAGTTCTGCCCGGGCATGCTGGCTGCTGAGGCCGCTGCAGCTGAGCGCGACAAACAGCCCCGGCCGTTCGCTGGCGCGGTGGATATGCCGCGCCAACAACTCTTTACCGGTGCCGGTTTCGCCTTCAATCAGCAGCGGTAAAGGTTGTGTGGCAAGCAGTTCGACCTGGTCGCGTAGCTGCCGGGAGCGGGGATCGATAAACACCAGCGCTTTGGCGCGGATGCTTAGCGGGCTTTTTAGGGCCTGCCATCCATGGCTGCCCCCCTGCGGGCCGTCGCTGCGCGACGTTAAAAATGCTTCCTGATCATTTTTTTCTGCATCGGGGAAGGTCAGCAGCGGCTGGCCACTGAAGCTGTTCTGGCTCATAAACGAGTCTCCAGCCCGGCTCGGGCTGCGAGCGGGCAGGTTGCATGATCTTTACAGGGCCTGCGGCCGTTCAGGCGATTGGCTATTCAGGCGTGGCGGCGGTCGGCTTGTTCGATACGGCTCTGCAGGCGATACAGGTAGGCAAAACCTTGCTCCCAACGCTGATGCCCGGACTGCACATTGATATGCCCAGCGCCGCTGAGAATCGCCACATCACTGCCCCAATCGCGGGCCATCTCGATAGCCCGCGCGGCACTGGCCGCCGTGTCGTTATCCGAGCCGACCAACTGGCTGGGGAAGGGCAGCTGGTGCTGCGGAATCGGCGCAAAGTTCTGCAGCGCTGGCGGGCAGTTGGCCCGTTCCACATCGGCTGGGGCGACCAGCAAAGCCGCGCGCACTCGGCGTAGCGATTCCAGCGGTGCCTGGGCTGCCCAATGCGCCACGGTGATGCAGCCCAGGCTATGGGCAATCAGGATGGTCGGACGCGGATCACTGGCGATGCTGCGCTGCAGTTCGGCGACCCAGTCTTCACGCGTGGGGTTTAGCCAGTCGGCCTGTTCCACCCGGGCGCTGTTCGGCAGGCTGCGCTGCCAGTGGCTTTGCCAATGCGCGTCGGCCGATCCTTGCCAGCCCGGCACTATCAGGTAACGGATAGTTTCGTTGCGCATCGTGCGCCCTCCTGCAGATATGAATGGCTGCAGTGTAGGAAGGGCTGATGAATATCAAAAAGAATAAGAACTTATTTGCTTATGCCCTAAATCTAACTTCTCTGTGCGAGAAGGTCATGAATTGGTATATGCAAAAAAGCATATAAATGTTCTTAAATAATATTTTTAAGAATATCTACTGCTCTCTACTATCCGCTCCACGCCCACTGACCACGACCCGTTTTCGTCACTCGCAGTGGGGCTATTTCAAGGAGCACCACCATGACCGCAACCCTTCGTAACCTTGAAGGTCAGGACGACGCCAGCATCCTGCGCGAGATCCAGGCTGCGCTGAATGGCCTGAAGTTTGGCTCGGTGGAAATCACTGTGCACAACGGCCAGGTCGTGCAGATCGAGCGCAAGGAAAAATTCCGCTTGCAGGCCCCGGCCGGCAAGAACGCCTGACCCGTTAAACCAACACCGAGCCTCAAAACCCGACTGGACCACCGGAGGGTGTGAGCATGAACCGAGCAGAAACCATGAGCACACACCGGTATTGCAGCTGTCACTCGCGAATGCGCTGTTGACCGCCACCCCCTAAAGAAAAAGCCAACAAACACTCAAAAATTTAGGAGCTGCACCATGTCCATTCGCCGTTTTGCTTTTGCCGCCCTCGCCAGCGCACTGACTATTGCCGGAGCCGCAGGCCCGGTGGCAGCCGCAGAAACCCTGCTCAACGTGTCCTACGACCCGACCCGCGAGCTGTACAGTGAATTTAACGCTGCCTTTAACAAGTACTGGCAAGCCCAGGGTAATGAAGCCATCACCATTCAACAGTCCCACGGTGGCTCGGGCAAGCAGGCCCGTGCGGTAATCGATGGCCTGCGTGCCGATGTGGTAACCCTGGCGCTGGCCGGTGATATCGATGAGCTGCACAAGCTCGGCAAGCTGATCCCGGAAAACTGGCAAGAGCGTCTGCCGCAATCGAGCACGCCCTACACCTCGACCATCGTGTTCCTGGTGCGCAAGGGCAACCCTGAAGGCATCAAGGACTGGGATGATCTGGTCAAGCCGGGCGTGGAAGTGATCACCCCGAACCCGAAAACCTCCGGCGGTGCGCGCTGGAACTTCCTCGCCGCCTGGGCCTACGCCCAGCAGAAATACGGCAGCGAAGCCAAGGCGCAAGAATTTGTCGGCCAGCTCTATAAAAACGTGCCGGTACTCGATACCGGTGCCCGTGGTTCGACCATCACCTTCGTCAACAACCAGATCGGTGATGTGCTGCTGGCCTGGGAAAACGAAGCCTTCCTGGCATTGAAAGAAGAGGGCGGCGACAACTTCGAAATCGTCGCACCGTCGCTGTCGATCCTGGCCGAGCCACCGGTGGCTGTAGTCGATGAGAACGTCGACAAGAAGGGCACCCGTAAAGTGGCTGAGGCCTACCTCAACTACCTGTATAGCGATGAAGGCCAGCGTCTGGCGGCCAAGCACTTCTACCGTCCGCGTAACCAGGCCATTGCCAGTGAGTTCGCCAAGCAGTTCCCGCAGCTGAAACTGGTGACCATCGACAAGGACTTTAACGGTTGGAAAACCGCACAGCCGAAGTTCTTTAACGATGGCGGGGTTTTCGATCAGATCTACCAGGCCCAGTAGTTAGTAGTTCGTAGGGTGGATGGCCACCCCGTGGATCACGCTTCACCGATCCCCCATCGACTTGCGTGAAGCCACCGTTGGTGGAAGTGAAAAGCGACTTCCACCCTACAGTCTGACCTTCGCTCGCCACGCGTCATTCGTTCGCCGCATAACCAGTACAAGGCCAAACCATGTCTCGTCGTACTTCCCCGGTCATACCCGGCTTCGGGCTGACGCTGGGCTACACCCTGGTGTACCTCAGCCTGTTGGTGCTGATTCCTCTGGGTGCCATGTTTGTTCACGCCGCTCAGCTCACCTGGGCTGAATTCTGGGCCATCATTTCCGCACCGCGGGTGCTGGCCGCGCTCAAGCTGAGCTTTGCCACGGCCTTCGCGGCCGCCATCATCAACGGCATTATCGGCACGCTGTTGGCGTGGGCGCTGGTGCGTTACACCTTCCCAGGCCGCAAGATCATCGAAGCGATGATCGACTTGCCCTTTGCTTTGCCCACCGCCGTTGCCGGTATCGCCCTGACTGCTTTGTATGCCCCCAGCGGGCTGGTCGGCCGGTTTGCGACCGACTTGGGCTTCAAGATTGCCTATACGCCCATCGGTATCACCCTGGCGCTGACCTTTGTCACTCTGCCGTTTGTGGTGCGCACTATTCAGCCGGTGCTGGCTGACATCCCGCGTGAGGTCGAAGAGGCTGCGGCCTGTCTCGGCGCCAAGCCGCTGCAGGTGTTTCGCCATGTGCTGCTGCCAGCGTTGCTGCCGGCTTGGCTGACCGGCTTTTCCCTGGCCTTTGCCCGTGGTGTTGGTGAGTACGGTTCGGTGATTTTTATCGCCGGCAATATGCCGATGAAGACCGAGATCCTGCCGCTGCTGATCATGGTCAAGCTCGACCAATACGACTACACCGGTGCCACGGCGATTGGCGTGTTAATGCTGGTGGTGTCCTTCATCCTACTGCTGCTGATTAACCTGCTGCAGCGCCAGATCGCCAAGTCCTGAGGAGGTCGCCATGTCTTCTATCACCCTAAGCGCGTCAGCCTCGGCCAACGCGGCACGACGCGGCAACGTGCTCGGTCGCCGGCTGCTGATCCTCAGCGCCTGGCTGGTGTTTGTGCTGTTCCTCGTGTTGCCGCTGTTTATCGTGCTGAGTGAGGCGTTAAAGCACGGCTTCGGCACCTTCTTTGGCGCGATCTTCGAGCCCGACGCGATCAGTGCGCTGAAGCTGACCCTGCTCGCGGTGGGCATTTCGGTGCCGCTCAACCTGGTGTTCGGCGTGGCCGCCGCCTGGTGCGTAAGCAAGTATGAGTTTCGCGGCAAGAGCCTGCTGGTCACCCTGATCGACTTGCCGTTCTCGGTGTCGCCGGTGATCGCCGGTCTGATCTATGTGCTGCTGTTTGGGGCCCAGGGCTTCTTCGGCCCGTGGCTGCGCGAGCACGATATTCAGATCATCTTCGCCTTGCCGGGCATCGTCCTAGCCACGGTGTTTGTCACCGTGCCCTTTGTTGCCCGCGAGCTGATCCCGCTGATGCAGGAGCAGGGCACTCAGGAAGAGGAGGCCGCGCGCTTGCTCGGCGCCAACGGCTGGCAGATGTTCTGGCACGTGACCCTGCCCAATATCAAATGGGGCCTGATCTACGGCGTGGTGCTGTGTACCGCGCGGGCCATGGGTGAGTTTGGCGCGGTGTCGGTGGTCTCCGGGCATATCCGTGGTTACACCAATACGCTGCCACTGCATGTCGAGATTCTTTATAACGAATACAATCACGTCGCCGCGTTCAGCGTCGCCAGCCTGCTGTTGCTGATGGCGGTGTTTATCCTGCTGCTCAAGCAGTGGAGCGAGTCCCGTATCAACCGCCTGAAAGCCAGTGCTGGCGAGGAATAAGTCATGTCGATCGTAGTCTCCAATGTCAGCAAGAACTTCAATGCGTTCAAAGCGCTTAACGACATCAACCTGAATATCCAGAGCGGCGAGTTGGTAGCCTTGCTCGGCCCGTCCGGCTGCGGCAAAACCACCTTGCTGCGCATCATCGCCGGCCTGGAAACCCCGGACAGCGGCAGCATCGAGTTCCATGGCGAGGATGTCTCCAACCACGATGTGCGCGACCGTAACGTCGGCTTCGTGTTTCAGCATTACGCGCTGTTCCGCCATATGACTGTGTTCGATAACGTCGCCTTTGGCCTGCGCATGAAGCCCAAGGGCGAGCGGCCGAACGAGAACACCATCAAGAAGAAGGTCCACGAGTTGCTCGACTTAGTGCAGCTCGACTGGCTGGCGGATCGCTACCCCGAACAGCTTTCCGGTGGCCAGCGTCAGCGTATCGCCCTGGCTCGCGCCCTAGCGGTTGAGCCGAAAGTGCTGCTGCTCGACGAACCCTTCGGCGCCTTGGATGCCAAGGTACGCAAGGAATTGCGCCGCTGGCTGGCGCGCTTGCACGAAGAAGTGCACCTAACCTCGGTATTTGTCACCCACGACCAGGAAGAAGCCATGGAAGTGGCTGATCGCATTGTGGTGATGAATAAGGGCGTAATCGAGCAGATCGGCTCGCCAGGTGAGGTGTACGAAAACCCGGCCAGTGATTTCGTCTATCACTTCCTCGGTGATGCTAACCGTCTGTACGTCGGTGATGACCACCACGTGCTGTTCCGCCCACACGAGATTCACCTCTCGCGCCAGGCCGAAGAGGGCCACCAGGCTGGCGAGGTGCGCGACATTCGCCCGCTTGGTGCGATAACCCGCGTGACCCTCAAGGTCGCCGGCCAGAGCGAGCCGATTGAAGCCGAAGTGGCCAAGGATCACCTTAGCCTGGCCAACCTCACTCGCGGTGAAACCCTGTATTTCAAACCGAAAGCGGGGCAGCCATTGATTCAGCAGCGCTGAGAGCCTGCATACGATCTGCTGCGCGTCGGCCCTGCTGCGTTAAAAACAGGCTCGGAATGCTCATGTACAACAGTACACTCCGCTTCCTCGCCTCTTTTTGCCTCGCAGGACTCTAGCTCGCGAGATCGTAAGTAGGCTCTAGGTAAAACCAACAAGGAGCGCAATGCGCTCCTTGTTGGTTCTTGCGACAAGCTATTTGCGCTGCCACTTGCCTTGCAACTGGATGAACTGCCCAGCGGGGGTTTTGTCGATGGCTTTCTGCCCGGCAATGGCTTCCACGTCACTGAGCTGGATGCCGTTCTGCGCCGCCAGCTTCTGGTATTCAGCGCGGCGCGCCTGGTTGATCAGCTGGGCGATTTCGGCGGCCTGACCGCCATTGCTCACCACGCCCAGATAACCATTAGGCATTTCGCCCAATTGGCCGCTGGCCTTGGCATCACTCAGGGCGGACATGGCTTCATTGAGGTTAAGGGCTACGGCCGGCAGGCTCAGGCTCAGTAGCAACAACAGGCTGGCAAGGCGTTTATACATATTCATGCGTGGGCTCCTTAGAACAATCCGCTGGATTCACTGAACATGCTGTCCAGGGCTTTATCCACCTTGATATAAATTTCGTGCTCGATCTTCACATTGAGGTTGATGTTGATCGGCTCGTTGGGCATCGCCAGCTGCACGGTCGGGGTGCAGGCCGCGCTGAAAACGACCAGCAGCAGGGCGGCGAAACAGTTACGCAAGCGCATGGCGCTTCTCCTTGATCATGAATCATGGCTCTGTCGGAGCCTTCTTGGCATTGCGCTCCAGCATACGCTGTTGCACGCGTTGCTTGATGATGTCATTGACCTTGTCAGTCAATTGCAGGCTGGCCATCAGCGTTGGAATATCTTCTTCCAGGTTGATGTTGAAGTGAATCGGCCGGCCCTGCTCGATCGCTGGGTTTTGTCCTTCCAGGCGCATGGCCAGATTCAGCTTGCCGTGTTGGTCGTAATCGACCTGGCTGCTGAGGGTGGTAAAGCGGAAGTCTTCCAGTGACTGCGTAACCAGCTGCATGGCCGAGTTACTGCGACCCAGCGCGCGGATACGTTCAGATTGAAACTGCAATTGGCCGCCCGGCGTGCGGGCGTTGAGTTGACCCTGTGCAATGGTCACGCCCTGGCTGCTGAACTGCAGCGGTAAATAACCGTCGATGGTGCCGGTACCCGCCAAGCCTTCGGTCGGGTAGAGGATAAACAGTTGCTCAAGCTCGAGGCCTTGCACCTGCACCGGGAATAACAGCGGCGCGCTCGCCAGGTCCCATTGTCCGGGTGTCAGTTTCAGCTTGCCGCCCATCAGCGCGGCCTCGGTTTGCTCTAGCTTTAACTGGCCCTGAGTCGGCGTGTTTAACGGGGCGCTGTAGCGACCACTGAGCTGAATAGGACCCAGCGGCATACCCGGATTGACCTGCGCCAGGCGCAGCTGCGCTAACTCCAGTTGCAGCTGCTTAGGGTCGAGTCGCATAACCAAGCGGCCGTCCAACCCCTCCAGCGCGGTGCGGTCATAAATCCCGGCCAAGCCCTTAGCGCTAAGTTCAAGGTTGACCGTGGGCCGCTGTTGATCACTGGCTAGGGTCAGGCTGGCGCTGGCATTCAGGCGTCCGTTATTCAGCTCTAGCAGGGGTGGCCAGGCGGTAAAGCTGTTGTGCAAGGGGTTGCCGCTGCGCAGGAATAATTCTGCCAGTTGCGCTTGCAGGCTCAAGCCTTTGGCGCTGCTGTGTTGCGCCTGCAGCTTGAGTTGCAGCCCGGCATCGTTGCGCAGTGTGCCATCCAGTTCGGCCTGCAGCTGGCTGGCATTTACAGGGCCTTGCCAGTACCAGCGGTGGGGCTGCAGTTGCTCATGTTGCAGCTGCGCACTTAGTTCGAGCGGGCCTTGCAGCTGCCAGCCCTGCAGCGTACCCGCCGCCAGTTGTGCCTGCAGTTTTATCCCGCTGCTGTTGGCCTTGAGTTGCTGCGCCTGCATATCCGCACCGCGCAGGTGCTGCAGGCTGAGCTGCGAGCCTTTACCAAGAGCGAGCTCCAGTTGCTGTGCGTCCAGGTAAGCGTCGAGCTGCAACTGCGTTTGCAGTGCGCCGATTTCCCAGCCCTGCAGTTGAAATGCCGGGGTCGAGGTTTTAAGGCTGCCGGCCAGCAGCTGCATTCCCCAAGGCAAGCCATTGGCCAGCGCCAGCGTACCCTGCAGTTGAAATTGGCTGCGGCCTTGGCCACTCAGCTGGAGTTGCAGGGGCAGGGCGCGATCAATCAGCTGCGGCGCCAGGTTGTCCGGCATTGGCGTGGCCTGGATCGTTAGCTGCAGTGCATCGGGATGTAGTTCGGTCGGCACGCCACTGAAAAGGGCAGGAGCAAGCCGTTTGAGGTTGAGATCGGCGTTGAGGCTTTCGGCCAGCCACTGCCCATCCAGTGCCTGGGCGGACAAATCGAACCTGCCCTGCAATTGACCAAGCGCCGGAATGGGCCACGGCTCGGGCAGGTAGGCGCGTGCCTGCAATTGACCGCTGGCCTGCTGCAGCTGCGCCACATTAAGGGGGCCAGGAGCCAGTTGCAGTTGCCAACTGGCTTGCAGCTGGGCTGCCGCCGGCGTTTGCGGTTGCGTACCTTCTGAATTGGGCAGCCATTGGCTCAGCCAGCTTTGCAGCGCCGCGCTTTGTTGCAGGTCGCCGGTGAAGTCGCCTTGCCAGAATGGGCCGGCAGCACGCTGTTGCAGGCGGCTGCTGAGCTGCAGTTGCGGTTGCTGATTGATCGCCAGGTTCAGTTGCAGCGCCGCCGTTTGTGCGTCGCCCTGCAACTGCGCGTGCCAGCTCAGTTGGTCCTGCTGATGGCGCAGGTTGAGCTGCGCATCAAGCTGGGTTGCATCTCTAAGTAGCTGCAGGTCGCCGAGCAACTGGCAGCGCGTATCGGCGCAGGGCAGCTCGATGTGCAGCGCATCAATCTGCACATGTTGCGGCAAGAGGCGGGTAACGGCGGCGAGTTGCTCAAGCGGTAGCTCAACGTCCGTGCTGTCGTCGGCTGCTGGTACAGGTTGAGCGGGCAGGTTCAGGTACAGGTTGGCGATCTGCACGTGCTGCCAAAAGGGCGGCGCGAGGCTAAAGCCGCGCCACTGCAGTCGCAGGTGTTGCAGCTGCACTGCACCGCTTGGGTGCTGCAGGCTGAGCTGGTCAAGCTCGATGCCCTGGGTATTGAGGCCCAGCCCTTGCCATTTGAAGGTTTCGATGTGCTCGCGTTCGAGCAGACGATTCAGGCTCAGGTAGCCGTAGGCGCCAAGAAGGGCGAGCAGTAAAACCAGGCAACTGATAAGTCGCAGCCAGGTGCGCCGGCTGGGCATAAGCACTGATCCATCGTGAGGGAGTTGCGAGGCGGGACGGTAACCCATGTGCGCGATGCTGCCAATCACGAGGCGCGTGTGCGCTTCAGCAAGGCATCCTTGCAGCATCAGCCTTCGGTCTTTCATTCATTGAGTGCTGATCAAGCGCTTCTGCAAAGGCCGCTTGAGCCTAGATAAAACGGCTCTTACAGCTGATTTTGCCCTGAAAAAGGGCAGTGCGACGGTGTGCCGCATCGACTTGTGCACAATCGCGATGCGCGCCGTCAAGCAAAATCCAATGCTTGACGTAAACCTTTGATTCTTTTTGTTGATTTTATAAGTCAATGAAATATATGGTTTTTTTAAGCTGGTGAAAAAATCACCAGTTTGACCTTGAGTCCCACAGCATAGGCGCTCAGGGCGCTTGCTCCCATGTTATCCACGAAGTTATCCACAGCTTCTGTGGATTAAGCCAAGCACTTGCTCTAGCTCGCTGCTTAGCGCTTTTTACAAGGCTTTACCTTGGCAAAAATAAGAGTAGAGTGGCGCGCCTTCCCAGCTACCACTGCTTTTTATGCCTCGCGTAATCACTCGTGTCCCTGCTGCTCACTCCGTTACCCCACCTCGTTTGCCTACGCGTGTTGCGCTTTGGTTACTCGACAGCCCACGTCTGGGCGATGCGCCGAGCGTTAAACGCTTTGCCGGTCACCTGCTTAAGCAGCCTGCTTTGCAGGGTGTGGTGCAAGCGCAAAGCCGGTTGGGCCAAATGCTCTGCCGTGACTGTGGCAACCCGCGTGACCGGCGTATGGGTTTTGAGCTGCTGCGCCAGGCCGCCCGCGCCGGTGACATGGGCGCTCAATTGGAGCTTGGCCAGCTGTACTGCCAGTCGCGCCACAACGAACCGCAAAAAGCCCGGCATTGGCTGGAGATGGCGGCAGGGCAGGGCTCGCTAGAAGCGCAGCAACTCCTTAAACAGCTCTAACCTCAGCGCAGGTACTGGTTATACTGCCAGTACTTTTTGCGGAGCTGCTTATGCCCATCGATCTTTCCACTGCGCTGGTACCTGCTTTGCTCGGCATTGTTGCTGCAGCATTGCCTCTTTTATACCTGGCCTGGTCGCTGCAGCGCCGTATGGCCAGCCAGCAAGTGGCGTTCAGCTTGCTACAAGAGCGGTTGAGCCATGCCCAGCTGGCTCAGGCCGGTTTGACTGCGCAGCTGGATGATTGCCGGGCCGAACTGGCCGAGATCAGTGAGATCAAGGCCGATCAGCAAGCCGAATTGGCAGCCCTGCGCCGTGAAACCGATTTGCTGCAACAGGAACGGCAGATCGCCCGAGAAGCCGTACAGGCCTCAACCCAACAGCGCGAACAACAGGAAGGCGAAATCCGCCGCCTGGATGCTCAACGTGCAGCCCTCAGCGCCGAACTCAAAGAACAGCACGACAACCACCAGCAGCGCCTAAACGATCTGCAGGGCGCGCGTGATGAGCTGCGTGCGCAATTCGCCGAGCTGGCCGGGAAGATCTTCGATGAGCGCGAGCAGCGTTTTGCCGAAACCAGCCAGCAGCAACTCGGCCAGTTGCTTGATCCGCTCAAGGAGCGCATTCAGTCCTTCGAAAAACGTGTGGAAGAAAGCTACCAGCAAGAAGCGCGCGAGCGCTTTTCTCTGGGCAAAGAGCTGGAGCGTTTGCAGCAGCTCAATCAGCGCTTGAGTGATGAAGCAACCAACCTGACCCGTGCCCTCAAGGGCCAGAAAACCCAAGGTAACTGGGGCGAGTTGGTGCTGGAGCGGGTGCTGGAACACGCTGGCCTGGAAAAAGGGCGTGAATACCACACTCAAGTCAGCCTGAAGAGTGCCGATGGTGAGCGCTTCCAGCCCGATGTACTGATCCAGTTACCCGGCGACAAACAGGTGGTGGTGGATGCCAAAGTCAGCCTGACGGCCTACCAGCAGTTTATTGGCGCCGAAGATGAGCCAGCCCGGCAAGTGGCCTTGAAGCAGCATGTGCTGTCGTTACGCAGCCACCTCAAGGGCCTGTCGCTGAAGGACTATCAGCGCCTGGAAGGGCTGCACAGCCTGGATTTCGTGCTGTTGTTTGTGCCGATCGAGGCGGCTTTTGCTGCAGCGCTGCAGGCCGATCCGGGTTTGTTTCAGGAAGCCTTCGATCAGCATATCGTGATCGTCAGCCCGACAACCTTGCTCGCCACGCTGCGGGTGATCGACAGCCTGTGGCGGCAGGAACGGCAAAGCCAGAACGCCCGAGAAATAGCCGAGCGCGCCGGGGCGTTGTACGACAAGTTTGTCGCCTTTATTCAGGATTTGGATGAAGTCGGTGCGCGTCTGCAGCAGCTGGATAAAGCCTATGCGGGGGCGCGCAATAAACTCTGCGAAGGTCGCGGCAATATCATCAGCCGGGTGGAAAACCTCAAGCTGCTCGGTGCCCGCGCCAGCAAGAGCCTACCGGCCGACCTGCTTGAGCAGGCAGTCGGTGTGATGGTGCTGGATGATGAAGTGGCTCAGTAGAGCTGTGTGCCAGCCGCAGGCAGCAGAGGCTTGTGCGGCGCCGTACGCATGGCCCAAGAATCTGGGCTGTAACGCTGAGCTAAAGCAGTAGCAACACCGACGCACCTGCCAGCATGCCGGCCGCCATGACGGGTAAGGTCATCAGCGCCAATTTGCGGCCGCCAATCAGGGCGACCAGTGCCGCTTTGACCAAGCTGTTACTCAAAGCCGCGAGAAAGATCCCCTGCACCGCGACCTGTGCGTCCAATTCGCCCAAGGCGCTGCGAGCCAGCGACAGGGTAATGGCATCCACATCGGCCATCCCCGAGAGCACCGCCACCAGGTAGACGCCGACATTGCCGAGCGAGTGCTGCGCGCTCTCGACCATAAATAGAATCAACGCCAACAGCGCGGCAAAGCGCAGGGCCGGGCCCAGTTCAAACGGGTTTTTTAGGGGAGGCTCGGCCGCTTCTTCAGTCTCCGTGCCGGCGCGTCGGAAGTACAGCAAGGCACCGCTGGCATACACCAGGGTCGCGATGCCCAAGGGCCACGCCAACTGGGGCAACAGGCTGGCGTTAATCAAACCAACTTCCAGCAAGATGCGCGGAAACATCAGGGCTGAAGTGGCGAGCAAGCCGCACGCGAGGATCGCTTGCAGGTTACGGCCGGCGGCCAGTCGGGCCAGGGTCACGGTCATTGCCGTTGACGACACCATGCCGCCGAGCAGTGAGGTAATCAGCAAACCGCTGCGCATCCCCACCAGGCGGATTGCCACATAGGCAGCAAAGCCGATGCCGGCGATCAACACCACCATCCACCAGATGGCGTAAGGGTTAAATGTCTGCCACGGGCCGTAGCCTTGATTCGGCAGCGCGGGCAGTAGCACCAGGGAAATAAATAGCAGTTTCAGCGCCCCGGACAGCTCTGCTTCACTGAGCCGCTGCAAGGCACCGTGCAATGACTGCTTGAGGCTCAGCAGCAGAGCCACCGCCACCGCACCCGCTGCCGCGACGCCGGCGTACCCGGCCATGGACAAGCTGCCGAGGAGAAAGGTGATCAGCAGCGCCACTTCGCTGGTCAGGCCCGCATCGCCCAGGCGTTTTAGTTCGCCAAAGTAGGACGCCACCACCAGGATGGCAAAACCGGCAAAGATGACCGCCCAAGCGATAACACCGAAGTGGCTGCTGAGCAGCATGGCAAAGGCTCCGAGCAGGCTGCTCAGGGCAAAGCTGCGAATCCCGGCTACCAGCTGAGCATCATCGCTGTTGCGGCCCTGCCAGCCGCGCTCGGCACCAATCAGCAAGCCAGCGGCCAAGGCGCTGGCAAAATTCAGTAAGGTGTCGAGGGCTTCTGGCATGAGTACGTCCTGGCAGGTCAATGCCGGCAGTTTAGCCAGTGAGCCTCTGGCTGTGTTGCGGCAAATCAGTCCGCTGTTAGGTTGCTGCGCAAGATTGTTCAAGACCCCGTGCCGGCGATGCGGCAGGCTAGTGGCAACAAGGAGGGCACATGAGCCGTTTGCAGCATTTTCTTTATGGCAGTCGCGACAGCATTCCAATGATCGTTGGGATTCTGCCGTTTGGGTTGATTTACGGTGCGTTGGCCAGCCTAGCGGGGCTTAGCCTCGGTCAGGCGTTGGGGATGTCGTTGTTGGTGTATGCCGGCTCTGCGCAATTTATTGCCATCAGCCTACTGACGCTGGGCAGCGGGACTGTGGTGATTCTGCTCACCACCTTGGTCGTTAATTTGCGCCATGTGCTCTACAGCGCGGCGCTGCAGCCCTATGTGGGGCCGCTTGCGCAGCGCTGGCGGATACCGCTGGCCTTCGGTTTGACTGATGAAACCTTCGCGGTGGTGCAGCGCCGCTACCTGGCGCGTGGCATGACGGAGCATGGCCAGTGGTATCACGCCGGTGTGGCGTTGGCGCTCTACGTGGCGTGGGTATCAAGCTCGCTGGTGGGTGCGCTGTTTGGCCAGAGCGTGCCTAACCTAGCGGGCTGGGGGCTGGATTTCGCCATGTTGGCGACCTTTATTGGCATCGTGGTGCCGGCGCTGCGTAGCCAGCCACAAATTGCCGCGGCTCTGGTGGCCGGTGCCGTGGCGCTGGTGTGCCATGTCTGGCCTTACAAGCTGGGGCTGATGGCGGCCGCGTTCAGTGGTATTGCCATTGGCGTGCTGCTGGAACGGCGTGAGACGCCCGTCACTGCTATGGAGGGGGTGTGATGAATATCTGGCTGCTGATTCTCGGCATGGCGCTGATCACCTTTGCCATCCGCTACAGTTTGTTTGCCTTTCCTGAGCTGCGCTTCCCGCCGCTGATCCGTCAGGGGCTGCACTATGTGCCGACAGCGGTGTTGAGTGCCATTGTCGTGCCTGGCATGTTGATCCCCGATGGCCAGCAATGGGCTTTCAATCTGCACAACGCCTACCTGTTGGCGGGGCTGGCGACAATTGCCATCGCGGCGCTGACGCGGCACCTGCTGGCAACCATTGGTGGCGGTTTGTTGGTGTTCTTTGTGCTGCGTGGCGTGTTGGGGCAATTGCCGCTGTGACCAGGCTTTTTTGCTAAAAGCGCTGCAAAAAGCCTGTGTGGTTGTGGCTTTGCCGGGTGTTCTTGCAGTCAAATGCCTGACCACCTCGCAGACAGGTACACGGACGATGACCGAACAATCTCAATTTGCCTTGCTGGGTAAAAAGCGCTTTTTGCCGTTTTTCATTACCCAACTGTTGGGCGCTTTCAATGACAACATCTTCAAGCAGTCACTGATTCTGGCCATTCTGTTCAAGATCAGCTCCGGCACCGATAAGGCCTTGCTGGTCAACCTCTGCGCCTTGCTGTTTATCCTGCCGTTCTTCTTGTTCTCTGCCCTGGGTGGGCAGTTTGGGGAGAAATTCGCCAAGGACGCATTGATCCGCAAGATCAAGTTCGCTGAGATCGTAATCATGCTGCTGGGCGCTGCCGGGGTGTTGCTCGGCAACCTGTCGCTGATGCTGGCGGTGCTGTTTGCCATGGGCACCCAGTCGGCCCTGTTTGGACCGGTGAAGTATTCGATCTTGCCTCAGCACCTTGAGGAAAAAGAACTGGTGGGCGGCAACGCGCTGGTGGAAATGGGCACGTTCCTGGCCATTCTCGCCGGCACCATTGGCGCGGGCGTCATCATGGCCAGCAGTGGGTACGCGCATATCGTTGCGGCCAGCGTGGTGCTGGTGGCGGTGCTGGGCTACCTGGCCAGCCGCAGCATCCCCGCTGCCTCAGCTGCTATGCCTGAACTCAAGCTGGACTGGAATATCCTGCGGCAGTCCTGGCTGATCATGAAGTTGGGGCTGGGCCAGCGCCCAGCGGTGTCGCGCTCACTGGTGGGCAATTCGTGGTTCTGGTTTCTGGGGGCGGTGTACCTGACGCAGATCCCGGCGTATGCCAAGGAGTGGTTGTACGGCGATGAGAGCGTTGTGACGCTGATTCTCACCGTGTTCTCCTTAGGGATTGGCCTAGGTTCCATGCTGTGTGAACGCATGAGCGGGCACAAAGTGGAAATTGGTCTGGTGCCGTTTGGCTCGATCGGTCTAACCGTATTTGGCATTTTGCTGTGGTGGTTTTCCGGTGGTTTCCCCCAAGCAGCGCAACCGCATGACTGGTTGGCTGTGCTGAGTTTTGGCCAGGCGTGGTGGATTCTCGGCGCAATTCTGGGCATCGGTATGTTTGGCGGCTTTTATATTGTGCCGCTGTATGCATTGATCCAGTCGCGCACAGCGGAACATGAGCGGGCGCGGGTGATTGCCGCCAACAACATCCTTAATGCGTTGTTTATGGTGGCCTCGGCCATTGCCTCGATTCTGTTTCTCAGCGTCGCCGAGCTGTCGATCCCGCAGCTGTTTTTAACCATTTCGCTGATGAACATCGCGGTTAACAGCTACATCTTCAAAATCGTTCCTGAATTCAGCATGCGCTTTATGATTTGGCTGCTCAGCCACTCGATGTACCGGGTTGAGCACAAGGGGCTGGAAGCGATTCCCGATGAAGGCGCGGCGGTGCTGGTGTGCAACCACGTATCGTTTGTTGATGCGCTGCTGATCGGCGGCGCGGTGCGCAGGCCGGTGCGCTTTGTCATGTACTACAAAATCTACAACCTGCCGGTGCTCAACTTTATCTTCCGTACCGCCGGCACCGTGCCGATTGCCGGGCGCAACGAAGACCTGCTGATCTACGACGCTGCGTTCAAGAAAATTGCCGAATACCTGCGCAACGGTGAAGTGGTGTGCATCTTCCCGGAAGGCAAGTTGACCTGCGATGGCGAACTCAATGAGTTCAAAAGCGGCATCGAGCGCATCATCGCGGACAATCCGGTCCCGGTGATTCCCATGGCATTGCAAGGCTTGTGGGGCAGCTTTTTCAGCCGTGATCCGCACAAGGGGTTGTTCAAGCGTTTGTGGTCGCACATCACGCTGGTGGCGGGCACGCCAGTTGCGCCCGAGCAGGTCAAATGCGAGTTGCTGCAAGCTCAGGTGGCGGCGTTGCGCGGTGAGCGGCTGTAACACGGCTCAATTAACCCTCGGCCACTAAGGGTTTACTCGGTGGCTGATTGACAGGCTAGTCGTTCTCGTTTGTCATGCCACAGTTGCGTCACACAGTGCGTGTGGAACGATGCAGTCTTGGGGTGGTATGCCGTTTTTTGATCAGATGTTTATAAGCAATACCGATCCCAGTGTGCTGGTACTAAGCAGTCATGACCCGCTGTTGGTTGTGATGTCGTTGTGCATTGCCGTGTTTACTTCAGGTATGGCCCTGCAGTTGGCCGGGGTCGCCCGCGATAGCCAGTTAGCCTGGTGGCGGCAGGTGACCATCTTCACTGGTTCGCTGGCGCTCGGGGCTGGGATATGGGCGATGCACTTTATCGGCATGCTGGCGTTTCAGTTATGTGCCGAGGTGCGCTTCGATCTCGGCGTAACCTTGTTGTCGATGCTGCCAAGCTTGGCAGCATCCTGGGTGGCACTGAGCCTGCTGGCATGTCGAGAGGTGAGCGTCACTCAGCTCTGTGTGGGCGGTCTACTGGTCGGCGCCGGCATCGGTGCAATGCACTACAGCGGTATGGCCGCGATGCAGATGGCGCCGCTGCTGCGTTATGACCCCTGGATGTTTGCCCTGTCGATTTTGGTGGCGGTGGGCCTGGCTATTCTTGCTCTGTGGGTACGCTTTGGTCTGGAAGGCCGCCTACCGGCGCTCTGGGCCTTGCTGATTAGCGCGTTGGTGATGGGCTTGGCGATCAGTGGCATGCACTACACCGGTATGGCGGCGGCACGTTTTGTTGGCGTGGCCGAGTCCGAGCAGCCGATTGCGATGGTCGACAGCCTGTACCTGGGCAGTGCGATTTCCCTGATCACCGTTGCCCTGACGGTCTTTGTGGTGGCTGCCAATGCGCTGCTGCGCTATCGCCGCCTGAGCCTGCAGCTGCAGGCCAGCGAGCAGCATTTACGTTCAATCTTCGACACCGCACTCGACTCGATCCTGACTGTCGACCACAGCGGCATGATTCGCTCGGCCAACCGTGCCGCGACCCGTTTGCTGGGCTGGCAGCCCGATGAGCTGGTCGGCCTTTCAATCCGCTGCCTGCTCAATGAACACGATGCCAGCGTCTATGAAGCGCATCTGCGCAACTACCTGCATAACGGCACTCTGACATTGTCGGGAGCCGAGCAGGAGTTGCACTGTATTGCCCGCGATGGTCAGAAAAAGCCTGTGCGTATCAGCGTCGGTGTGACCCGCTCGGGCAATCATCCGCTATTCGTGGTGTTCGCCAACGACATCAACGGGCGCCTCCAGATGGAGCAGGCGCTACGTGAGAGTGAACAGCAATACCGCTCGCTGATCAGCAACATACCTGGGGTATCCTTCCGGTGCCTACTGGATGATCAATGGACCATGCTGTTTGTCAGCGATGCGGTACAGGGACTCACAGGCTGGAGTGCCGATGACTTCATCAGCAAACGACTGTCCATTGCGGCGCTCTATCACCCTGACGATTACCAGCCGGTAGTCGAGCAGGTGCTAGCCGCCATCGAGCAGCGGCGCAATTACACCGTCGAGTACCGTTTATTCGACCGCGATGGTAAGGAACACTGGATCTGGGAAAGCGGCAGTGCCGTATGCGATGAGCAAGGCATACCTCGCTGGATCGACGGTGTGCTGCTCGATCAGACCGAAACCAAACTGCGTAACGCCGAGTATGAAGGCAAGGTCAACGCCATCAGCAAGGCCATGGCAGTGATCGAGTTTGACCTGCTCGGCCATGTGCTGGAGGTTAACGAAAACGCGCTGGATCTATTCGGTTACGCGCGTGCCGAGGTGATCGGTCAGCATCACCGCCTGTTCTGCGACCCGCTGTATGCCGACAGTGACGACTACCGGCAATTCTGGGTCGACTTGGGCAATGGCCAGTTCTCCGCGGGTGAATACCGGCGTATCGCCCGCGGCAGGCGCGAGGTATGGGTTCAGGCGACCTACAACCCGATTCTCGATACCGATGGCAAACCCTTCAAAGTGGTCAAGCTGGCCACTGACTTGACCCCGCGGCGCTTGATGGAGCAGGAAACCCGTGCGGCCCGTGACCGTGCTGAGGCGGCAGCGGCGGCACGCAGCAGTTTCCTGGCGAATATGAGCCATGAGATTCGCACGCCAATGAACGCCATTATCGGCTTTACCGAGCTGCTGATCGGGACGCAGTTGGCCGACGATCAGCGTCACCATCTGCAGACTGTGCAGCAGGCTTCGCGCTCGCTGCTCGGCTTGCTCAATGACATCCTCGATACCGCCAAGCTCGACCGTGGCGCGATTGAACTGGAAGACCTGGATTTCTCCCTGCGTGAGCTGTGCGAGCAGGTCTGCGCCACCCAGCGTTTGGCGGCGGAAAACAAGGGCCTGGCGTTGCAGCTGGAGTACCCGGCGCAGCTGCTGGATTTCTTTCGTGGCGATGCCCTGCGCCTGCAGCAGGTGTTGACCAACTTGCTTGGTAATGCGGTCAAATTCACCGCCCAGGGCCGGGTTTGCCTACGGGTGCAGGGCCAAGCTGGCGCGATCCGCCTGATCGTTGAAGACAGCGGCATCGGCATTGCCACCGACCGCCTGGAGAAAATCTTTGAACCCTTTGCCCAGGCGGATGCGTCGATGAGTCGACGTTTTGGCGGCACGGGGTTGGGCACCACCATTTCGCGGCAGCTGGTCGAGCTGATGGGCGGGCGCTTGCGGGTGGAAAGTACCTTGGGCGAGGGTAGCCGCTTTATCGTCGAGTTGCCTTTGCGCGCCGGTCAGCGGCTGGCCCCACAGGTACGCCAGGCGCTGCCGCAACTGGCGGCATTGCACATTCTGGCCGCCGACGATGTGCCGCAGAACCTGGAGCTGTTGCAGCTCAATCTGCAGCGCCTGGGCCACCAGGTTACTTGCGTGGCCGATGGGCAGGCGGCAGTCGAGGCCTTTATCAGCGGCCGCTTTGATCTGGTGCTGATGGATGTGCAGATGCCCTTGGTCGACGGCCTTGAGGCTTCACGGCGTATCCGTGCGCTGGAGGCCACTCAGCAGCGTGCACCAATCCCGATTATTGCCCTGACCGCCAGTGTGCTGGATCAGGATCGCCAGGCTGCGCTGGATTCCGGAATGAACGGCTTTGCCTCCAAACCGCTTGATTTACCAGCCCTGCTAACAGAAATGGCGCGTCTGCTGGGCGCGACTCAGGCACAAGGCGCTGTGGAGCTTACTGCAGCGGCAACGGCCGGGCTGTTTGACTGGCAGCGCGGGGCCAGCCTTTGGGGCGGGCCGGTACAGATGAGTCAGGCCATTCAGCGGTTTTTGGCCGAGCAGGGCTCGCTGGTCGAACATCTCGGCAGCATGCTGGAGAAGAATGATTGGGATACCGGGCGCAGCTTGGCGCATCGTTTCCGGGGGGCGGCGGCCAATCTAGCGCTGACCCATTTGTCCGGTTTAGGGCTGGCAATCGAGCAAGGGTTCAACCAGCGCGAAGGGCTGCACCTGCGCAGCCTGCTGCAAGAACTGTCGCGTGCGCTGGCGGCTGTTGTCGAGGCTCTACCGCAGGTACCGGACATGACCACCCAGGCGCAAGTGCTCGATCCTGAGCAGCTGCATGCAGCGCTGCTACGCCTGCAGCACGCCGTTAGTCGTGGCGGCCTGGATGATCAGGCGTTGGACTGTTTGAGCCAAGGGCTGCAGGACGTGCAGCAGAAAAAGAGTGTGGCGCGTATCCGCCAGGCGCTGGATGATTTTGACTTTGACAAGGCGCAGCAAGCACTTAGTGAGCTGCAGCAGTTGCATGACGAGGACCGCCCTAAACCATGATCACTCCAGTCGATGCTCGACCGCTGCTCCTGCTGGTCGACGATGAGGCCACCAACTTACAGGTGCTGCGGCATATTCTGCAGGAAGACTACCGGCTGCTGTTTGCCAAGGACGGCACTAAGGCGTTGGAAATGGCCGAGCGTGAGCGCCCGGACCTGATTCTGTTAGATGTGATGATGCCAGGTCTGACTGGCTATGAGGTGTGCCAGGCTCTCAAGGCGCAGGCTCATCTGGAACCGGTTCCGGTGATCTTTGTCACCGCTTTGGCCGATGCTGAGGATGAAGCTCAAGGCTTTGCCGTCGGTGCAGTCGACTACATCACCAAACCGGTTAGCCCGCCTGTTGTGCGTGCTCGGGTGCGTACGCACCTCTCACTAGTTCGCATGGATGAGTTGCGTCAGACCCGTTTGCAGATTGTCCAGCGCCTCGGTATGGCTGCCGAGTACAAGGACAACGAAACCGGCCTGCACGTGATTCGCATGAGCCATTTCTCCAAAGTGCTGGCCTTGGCTGCGGGTTTCAGCGAAGCAGCGGCTGAAGACCTGCTCAACGCGGCGCCCATGCACGATGTCGGCAAGATCGGCATTCCCGATGCCGTGCTGCGCAAACCGGGCAAGCTCGATGAGCAGGAGTGGGCGGTGATGCGCCAGCATGTCGAAATTGGCGCGCGGATTATTGGCGAGCATGCCTCAGGCCTGCTGCGTACCGCGCAGCGCATTGCCTTGTCGCACCACGAAAAATGGGATGGCAGTGGTTACCCTAATGGTCTTAGCGGGGAGGACATTCCGCTGGAAGGGCGCATTGTGGCGATTGCCGATGTGTTCGATGCGCTGACCAGTGTACGTCCCTACAAGGCGGCCTGGTCGGTTGAGGACGCAGTAAACCTACTGCAGAAGGAAAGTGGCCGACATTTCGACCCGCAGCTGGTCGAGCTTTTTATCCAGCAACTACAGGTGATCCTAGAGATCAAGGCGCGCTGGGCAGAGCAGGGTTGAGGCGGTAATAGGCTGAAACCTTTGTGGTTGATCCCATGGGCGCCCACGCTTGGTCATCACGGCGCTGCGGTCTATGGTTGTCGCTGCGCTTAATCCATCCAGAGGAGCCTCGCCATGTCCACGAAATCCCTGTTGCCACTGCTGTGTGCCGGCATGCTTGGCGTTGCCGAAGCTGCCGTGGTGGTTAAACCAGTGCCTTATGAAATCGACGGAGAAGCCTTTGAAGGCTTGCTGATTTACGATGACGCGGTAACTACGCCGCGCCCAGGCCTGCTGATGGTGCCCAACTGGATGGGTGTAAACGAGGATTCGGCGAAAAAAGCCGCCCGTGCGGCTGGCGATAAATACGTGGTGTTTATGGCCGACATGTACGGTAAAGCTGTGCGCCCGAGCAATGCCGATGAAGCCAAGGCAGCTGCGACTCTGGTGCGTGGCGACCGGCCGCTGATGCGTAAACGTGCGCAAGCCGCCGTGGAGGTGCTTAAAGCGCAAACTGCGCAGGTGGCGCTGGATGCGAGCAAGCTGGGCGCGATTGGTTTTTGCTTTGGTGGCACGACGGTGCTGGAACTGGCCCGTTCCGGTGCCGACTTGAAAGGCTTTGTGTCCTTCCACGGCAACCTGGATACACCCAACCCGAATGATGCACAGAACATCAAAGTGAATCGCCCCTAGTTTCGTAGACACCTCCAGGCCTCATAATACGGCCCATTAGGAGGTGCCATGAGCAACCCGCGTTATCCCGAAGAATTCAAAATCGAAGCAGTCAAACAGGTGACCGAGCGAGGTCTGCCGGTGGCTGAGGTAGCTGCTCGTTTGGGCATGTCTACACACAGCCTGTATGCCTGGGTGAAGCGCTACAGCAAGCCCCAAGAGCAGCGAGCGCAAGAGGACGACCAGCAAGCTGAGCTACGTCGTCTGCGTGCTGAACTCAAGCGCGTGACCGAAGAGCGAGACATCCTAAAAAAGGCCGCCGCGTACTTTGCCAAGGAGTGCGGCTGAAGTACGCCTTCATCAATCAGCTATCCGCAGACTATTCGGTTCGTCGTCTGTGCCTGACTCTGAAAGTACATGCCAGCGGTTACTACGCCTGGCTGGCTGAACCGAAGTCAGCACGAGCCAAGGATGATCAACGTCTGCTTGGTCTGATCAAGCACTCGTGGCTAGAGAGCGGTGGTGTGTACGGCTACCGCAAAATCCATGACGATCTGCGTGAGCTTGGAGAACAGTGCGGAAGGCATCGCGTTGCTCGGCTAATGCGCCAGGAAGGGCTGCGTTCGCAGACGGGGTATCGGCGGCGTCCGGGACGTTATGGTGGCAAGCCACCAGTGGCCTCGCCGAATCATCTTGAGCGTCGATTCAATGTCACCGAACCCAACAAAGTCTGGGTCACGGACATAACATACATCCGCACCTATGAGGGCTGGTTGTATTTGGCGGTGGTGCTAGACCTGTTTTCGCGGCAGGTAATCGGTTGGTCAATGAAACCGCAGATGACCTGCGACCTGGCTATTGATGCCTTGCTGATGGCGGTTTGGCGACGCAAGCCAAAGCAGGAAGTGATGATTCACTCAGACCAGGGCAGCCAGTTCAGCAGCGGCGACTGGCAGAGTTTCCTGAAAGCCAACAACTTGCTTGGCAGCATGAGTCGACGTGGCAACTGCCATGACAACGCGGTAGCAGAAAGTTTTTTCCAGCTGCTGAAGCGGGAGCGGATCAGGCGGAAGATCTACAGCACCAGGCAGGATGCCAGAGCCGATGTGTTCGATTACATCGAGATGTTCTACAACCCAAAACGCCGGCATGGTTTCAACAACCAGCTGTCACCGGTAGAGTTTGAGAAGCGACATTTACTGAGCCTGGAAAGTGTCTAGGGAATCCGGGGCGATTCAAAGCGCCGGTATTGGTGCTGCATGGCGCGGATGACCCTGCCGTGCCGCAGGCGCAAGTTGATGGTTTTGTCGCAGAAATGAAAGTCACTAAAACCGATTGGCAGCTGGTCAGCTACGGCGGTGCGGTGCACTCCTTTACCAATCCGCTGGCCAATGTGCCGGGGCGCAACGAGTACCACCCGGTGGTGGCCGCGCGTGCCTTTAAGGCTATGGATGATCTGTTTGCGGAAACCTTCGCCAAATAAACCGTGAGCGGGAAGGCCGGGCGGCCTTCCCGTATGCGGATTTACATGCCTGGCAACACGGCGATATCAATGATGTTATCTGGCAGACCGACGACCTCACCTAATGTGGTCGGTTTGCCCGTTGCCAGCGCCAGGGTATGCAGGGTGGTGCCGGTCAGCAGGTAGGCGGTGTTGCCGCCTTTGCCGTCACTGGCGATATCCAAAGCTGCATTTTTCAAACCATCAACGATCTTGCCCACGGCTTGCTGAACGCCATCGTTCGGCGGGTTTTGCAGCATCAGGCTGCTGCTGGCCAGGTCGATGGTGTACAGCGCGGTAGCCTGAGTGCCGGCGTAGGCGTTGCTGTAAGCACCGGCAACCACTTGCGCGCTTTTACCGGCGTAGGGGCTTTCTGCGGCGTAAGCCACGCTGCCATCGACGACCACTTCACCGGTTTCGACGTTGACGCGAAAGCTGGTGCCGTCGGCGGCAAGCATGCGCAGTTTGTCGGCCACCGGGTTGAAGTCGATCACCGCCTGGCCGCTGCCCGGCAGCTGTTTGTTGAGGCCGGCAACTTTGCTGGCTGCGCCAGTGGCCACGTCCAAGGTGTAGAGCTGATGATCATTGCCCAGCGCATAGAGCATGCCGTTGGCCGGCCGTACATCGATGCCACGCAGTGGGCTTGGGCTGCTGGCGGGCATGGTAGCGGTGACTTTCAGGCTGTCGCTGTCCACTTTGAACAGCTGACCATCGGCGCTCAGGGCCAGCAACGTGGCTGCGCTGGCAGTGCCAGCGGCGAGGCTGAGGGTGGCAGTGGTAACGGCAGCGGTCAGCAGGGTATTAAAGCTGTTCATATGCGTTCTCTCATCTGTAGTAATCCAGCATCGATGCAAGGCCGGCTTAGGCCTGCCTTGCAGGTGCCTCGATGAAACACCTGATAGCTATACCCACGAGAACGCATCTGGATGTCGCTGGCTGAAAATAAATTCAGTTTTTTTGCTGATGGCTTTAGTTGATCGAAGCCATCACCGCGCGACCGATATATAGCACCTTGCCGGTTGGTCGATCCTTCGGCGAGCCGCCGGCCGGTTCCAGGGTCAGTTCGAACAGCTGGCCGGGTTGCACTGCGCCAATCTGTTCGGCAGACAGTTGCAGCGGCTTACCCGGTTCGACCAGGCCGAGGGAGCGCGGGCCAATGGCGGGGTCGATCAACGTCCAGAGTTGCACGGAACGATCGGCCGGGATCTGATCTTCCAGCAGCGGTTGCAGGTGCAAACCACCTTCGGCATTGATATGCACCACCCAGCCCGGCTTGGCCGCTTCACCCGGGGCTTGCAGCACCACGGTGTAGCTGCTCACGGCTGTGTCAGTGCGCCAGAGATCAGGCAGCAATGTGACGATCAGGGCCAGCACCAGGGCGGCGCTGGTGAGTCGCCAGGTGGTCAGGCTTTGCCACCAGGCCGGCCAGCTGTTTACCCGGCTGACAGCTGGCGTCAGGCCAAGGCTGTCCTGCAGGCGTTGCCATAATTGCGCCGAGGGTGTTTGCGGCGGTAGCTGATCGCTCAGTTCAAGAAAGTGCTGTTGCCACTGCAGGGCCATTTGCGCGGCTTCGGCATCCTGCTCGATCAGCTCGTGCACCTCAGCGGCTTCGGCTTCATCGAGCAGGCCCAGAACGTATTCGCCGATCAAGGCGCGGCGTTCGGCAGGTTGCTGCGAAATCATGCGTGCAAACACTCCTGCAGCGCGCGCAGACCTGCGCGGATACGGCCTTTGATGGTGCCCAACGGGGTGGTCAGGCGGTTGGCAATCTGTTCATGGGTCAGGCCGCGGTAGAACGCCAGTAGGATCGGGTGGCGGCGATTGCGTTCGATATTTTGCAGGCAACGGCGCAGTTGCTGCTGTTCGCCCTGCTGCTCCAGCAGTTCGACGGCCTGCGGGCTATCGTCGGCAGCGCGCTCGATAAAGTCGTCATCCAGTTCCACCGTGCGGCCACGGCTGCGCAGCTGATTCAGCGCGCGGTAGCGCAGGATGCTGTAGATCCACGCGCGGCCGCTGCCAAGCGCTCGTTGAAAACGCTGGGCGTTGCGCCAGATCTGCACAAAGGCATCGTGCACGCAGTCTTCGGCTTGATCACGACGGCCGAGCAGGGTGATGGCCAACCCAAGCATTTGCGCAGCCTCCTGTTGGTAGAGCGCCTGGAATGCGCGGTCGTCCTGCCGGGCGCAGGCTTCCAGATGGCTTTCGTAATCAAACAGCGGCTGCGCCATGCACAGGATTCCTGAATGTGTGAGCGTGCCAAGGGTTATACCCGAGCACCTGCTGTCTGGATGTTTTGGGAGTGCAACAAATTTTCTCCGTCAGCGCGGCAGTTCGATGCGTTCGGTCTCGCCCGGCACGGTTGGCCAGTCCTGCGCCGCCCAGCGCTCACGCGCCTGATCAATCAAGGCCGGGTCGCTGGCGACGAAGTTCCAGTTGATTCGCCGTGGGCCAATCGGCTCACCGCCAATCAGTATTAGCTGGCACTCGCTGCAGGCGCTGAAGGTGTGGGTTTCGCCTTCGGGCAGCACCAGCAGGCTGCGTAGCGGCAGTTGCTGATCGTCAAGGGTGGCCTCGCCGTCAATCAGGTACAGCGCGCGTTCGGCATGTTCGGCGGGTATCTGCAACGTGCTGCCTGCGGTCAGCTTGATCTCGGCATAAACAGTGGGCGATAGCACCGGCACTGGCGATTGCAGGCAGAAACCCGTGCCGGCAATCAGGCAGATGTCCACACCCATACTGGTGCTGCGCGGCAGGCTGTCGGCGGGGTGATAGCTGTAACTGGGTTCGCCTTGTTCATCAGCAGCGGGCATGGCCAGCCACACCTGCAGACCATGCATGTGTGAGCCGCTTTCCCACAGCGTTTGCGGGGTGCGCTCAACATGCGCGACGGCGCGGCCTGCAGTCATCCAGCTGACGTCGCCGGCGCCGACCACTTGATTCGAGCCCAGGCTGTCCCTGTGCTGCAATTGCCCCTGGAATAGGTAGGTGAGGGTCGACAGGCCGATATGCGGATGTTGGTTGATGTTCATGCCGCTGCCGGCTGGGTAGGTGTTTTCCAGAATATGGTCAAAGAACACGAACGGTCCGACGCTGCGGCATTTGGCCGAGGGCAGGGGGCGCAGGATAGGTTGCCCGCCGAGGTTTTGCGGGCGCGGTTTGATCAGCAGAAAGTTGCCCATCATGCGCCCTCGCTCAACTGGGTGCTGATCTGAATCTCGCTGCTGGTCATCAGCTTGTGGATCGGGCATTTATCGCCGATGCGCAGCAGCTGCTGACGCTGCGCGTCATCCAGCGCGCCGTGCAGGGTCAGCTCGACAGCCAGGCGATAAAGGCCCTGGCGCTCCTGGCTGTTATCGCGGTTGAGCTTCACATCGAGGCCGGCCAGCGGTATGTCGCGCTGCTTGGCATACAGCGCTAGAGTCAGCGCCTTGCACGCGCCCAGCGCAGCATCAAACAGGTCATGCGGGTCAGGCGCTGAACCTTCGCCGCCCAGCTCCAGTGACACGTCGCTGTGTAAGGTGTGCGGGCCAATGCTGATGCGCTGCAGCAGGCCCTTTTCATTACTGATGCTGATCATATGAACTCCACGCTCTGGGCTGATGGGGCAGCCTAGCCTATGTCAGTAGCCAATGAGTCAAGCCATTCTGGCAAAATTCTAAATCAATAATCCCCAGTCGCCGCTGAACGATGAGCTGGGGGTGAACTTGCACTAAATGCTTAGGGTCTAAGCTGCTCAGACTGTCAGGAAGACACCCGTTTGCATGCATTTCAAATCAGTGTTGTCTTGGTGTTGGCGCTGGTAGCGCAGTTTGCCCACGCACGCGATTACCGTTTTAGCGATGCTCATCTGCACTACGTCGACTTCTTCCAGGAAAGCGCCGGCATGACCGAGTTGTTCGAGCAGATGGCCGCCGGCAATATCGAGCACGTGATGCTTTCGGGGATTCCGGTGGCGAAGAAGTGGGATGAGAACGAGCCCAAGCGTCCACGTTACTACGCCGGCGACGATGCCAATGCCTATTGGTACAGCGCCACCGATGTGCTGGTGGCGCATGCCTACAAGCAGGTACCCGCCGAGCAGCGCAAACGCTTACACCCGTTTCTCTCCGGTTTTAATCCGAATGACAAAAATGCCGATGCGCACATCCGCCGCATGCTCGAACTCGACCCCGGCCTGTGGCAGGGCATCGGTGAGATTTTCACCCGGCATGACGACCTTACCGCGTTGATCCATGGCGATGCGCCACGGGCTAATAACGAGGCCCTGGCGCGAGTCTTTCACCTGGCCGCCGAATACGACTTGCCGGTGATGCTGCATTCCAATATCACCTCCAAGCGCGAGCGCAATCCGCTCTATTTGCAGGAAATAGAGGACCCGCTGCGCAACCATCCGCACGTGCGGTTTATCTGGGCGCATGCCGGTACCAGCATGGAGATCCACCGGCATCAGGAAAAGCTGGACTTCCTCCTGCCCACCCTTGAACGGATGCTCAAGCAGTACCCCAATCTGTATATCGATTTGTCCTGGACCGTGCTGCAGCCGTATTTGCTGGATGCAGACGGCACGCCTGATCCGGCCTGGGTGAAGCTGGTCAGCAGTTACCCGGCGCGCTTTATGCCCGGCTCCGATGTGGTCGGCCGCTTTACCAGCCTGTCGGAGTCTATGAACGGCTTTAAACCGTTTCTCGATGCCTTGCCGGAGGATGTTGCCCATCAGGTGGCGCGCGATAACTTCCTTGCGGTGCTGCCGCGCCGGGTGCAGGCCGAGTTGACGGAGTAGGGTTGTCATTGCGCTGTCACACGAGTGTCATAGGCTCGCGCTATCTCAAAAAGGAGCACGAGCGACATGCCATACACCCGTTTCAGTACCTTGGCCGCACTTATGTTGATCAGCAGCCTGACGCAGGCCGAAGTGCGCGTGGAAGGCCCGGTTGAGTTCGGCGTTTTCGCCAGCAATTACCAGGATTTTCAGGCCGGTGAGCGGGTGTTGACCCGTAGCAATCAGCCGATCGAACCCGGCGAGGTGATTCCCGCCAAGCTCGGTACCAAATTCGGCCTGCGCTACACCCTCGCCGGCAAATCGGCCAGTGAGTCGCCATTGACCCTGTTGTACCTCACACCAGGCGTGATCAGCCCGGACGGCACGCGCCACGACAAATTTGTTGTTACGCAAAAGCTGGTACCCGACGCGCCGCAGGATGTAATGGCATTCGAGTTCACTGAGCATCACGAAGTGGTGCCAGGGGAATGGCATTTCTTGCTGTTTCAGGACGATCGCAAGTTGCTCGAGCAGCGGTTTATCGTGCGCTAATCATCCTGAGCAATAACTATAAAACCGAGCCCAGGCTCGGTTTTTTATTTTTCCGGGTTAAAGAAACCTGTGTCTTAGTCGTTAATATGAATGACTAGTTTTTTGCGTCAGGTTGTAAGGCAACCTTAAATCTAAAGGCCTTGTGTGGCTGACATCACAACTCAAATCGGAAAGGGCTGCTCTGATGACTCTCAGAAACCTCAACATCGCCCCTCGGGCAGCACTTGGCTTTGGCCTAGTTGCTCTACTGGTACTGCTACTTGGCTGTTTCTCGCTCATTCAAATGTCAGAAATGAACAAGCAAACCGAGAAGGTGAGTGAAAACTGGCTGCCGAGTATCCAGGGGTTGAATGATTTCAGTCAGAATTTTCTCCGTCTGCGCGCCCTTACACTTCGCGTAATGCTCAAGCGAGATCAGGCCGGTGCTGAGCAGGAAATAAGCGGTGCCGTGGCGATGAAGGCCGAGATGCAAAAGGCCCAAGCAACCTACACAGCGCTGATCGTTAACGATGAAGAAAAGGCGCTGTTTGACAAGTACCTGAGCGCTCAAGAACTCTACCTGCAAGAGCAGACAAAGATATTTGAGGCTGTGCGCAGGGCAGACACAGATGCCGTTTTGGCGTTGGCAGATGGCCCGCTTAACGGTTATGCCTCAGACGTTACCCGCAGCCTGCTTGCGCTGTCTGATTTCAATCGAACCGGCGCCAATGAGGCCGCAGCACTGAGCCGCAGCGTATTTGAAAGCGCTTGGTTTTGGGTGGTGGCAATGATCATCGTGACGCTGGTGCTAACCGTGGTATTGGCCCTGTTGCTGACCCGTAGCATCGTTGCTCCGTTGGCAGACGCTGTGCGTGTCGCTGAGGTGGTGGCCAGCGGTAACTTATCGCAAACCATTGACGTACAGGGTTCGGATGAACCTGCGCGCTTGCTGATTGCACTCAACAATATGCAGAGAAGTCTGCGTACAACCATCCAGAGCATTTCCGACTCTTCCAATCAACTGGCCTCAGCCTCGGAAGAGTTGAGCGCGGTGACCGAAGATTCGACGCGCGGTCTGCACCAGCAGAACAATGAAATTGAGCAAGCGGCCACGGCGGTCAATGAAATGACCAGCGCGGTCGAAGAGGTGGCGCGTAACGCTGTGAGTACCTCTGAGGCGTCCAGCGAGTCCAATCGCACGGCGCAACATGGCCGCGAACAGGTCCGCCAGACCGTGGATTCGATCAGCCATTTGGCTGATGACGTGACCAATACCGCCACCGAGGTTGAGCAACTGGCCGGCCAGGTGCGTGATATCAGCAAGGTGCTGGATGTGATCCGCTCGATAGCCGAGCAAACTAACCTGTTGGCGTTGAACGCAGCGATCGAAGCGGCGCGGGCCGGTGAAGCCGGGCGCGGTTTTGCCGTGGTGGCGGATGAGGTACGCGCCCTGGCGCACCGCACTCAGCAGTCGACCCGAGAGATTGAGCAAATGGTCAGCGGTATTCAGCAGGGCACCGACAAGGCGGTCAACGCCATGCAGAACAGCAACACCCGTGCACGTTCAACCCTGGATGTGGCCAAGGCGGCCGGGCAGGCGCTGGATGAGATTGCAGCCGCTATTTCGCAGATCAACGAACGTAACCTGGTGATTGCCAGCGCCTCCGAAGAGCAGGCCCAGGTGGCCCGTGAAGTGGACCGTAACCTGGTGAATATTCGCGACCTGTCGATGCAGTCGTCCGCTGGGGCGAACCAGACCAGCGCGGCCAGTCAGGAGCTGTCGCGCCTGGCGGTGGATTTGAATGCGCTGGTAGCGCGCTTCTCTATCTGATGCCGGGTTAAACAGTGCTCAAGCTGCCGTAAGCGCGGCAGTCTTAAGCGCTGGTTTAAGTCGCTGCAGTACAAGCAACAAGGCCACCCAATTGGGTGGCCTTGTTGGTTTCAAGCCCTCGCGGGCCAGTATGTTGCGCCTACTGACCTGCCCAGCGCTTGAGCACCAGCGTCGCGTTGGTGCCGCCGAAACCGAAACTGTTGCTCATCACAGTGTCGAGCTTGGCGTTTTCCACGGTAGTGCGCTGGATCGGTAGGTCGGCGATTTCCGGGTCAACTTCGTCGATGTTGACCGAGCCTGCGATGAAATTGCCTTCCATCATCAGCATGCAGTAGATCGCTTCCTGTACGCCCGCAGCGCCAAGTGAGTGGCCAGACAAGCTCTTGGTCGAGCTGATGGCTGGCGCCTTAGCACCGAACACTTCGCGCACGGCGCGGCTTTCCGCGACATCGCCGACCGGGGTCGAAGTGCCGTGGGTGTTCAGGTAGTCAATGGGTGTATCGACGGTGGCCAGGGCTTGCTGCATGCAGCGCACCGCGCCTTCACCGCTCGGAGCAACCATGTCGTAGCCGTCGGAGGTGGCGCCGTAACCGACGATTTCCGCATAGATCTTGGCGCCACGCTTAAGGGCGTGTTCCAGTTCTTCTACCACCACCATGCCGCCACCACCGGCGATGACGAAACCGTCACGCTTGGCGTCGTAGGCGCGGGAGGCTTTCTCCGGGGTGTCGTTGTACTGGGTGGAGAGGGCGCCCATGGCATCGAACAGGAAGCTCTGGCTCCAATGTTCTTCTTCGCCGCCGCCAGCAAAGACGATGTCTTGCTTACCGAGTTGAATCTGCTCCATGGCATTGCCGATGCAATGTGCGCTGGTGGCGCAGGCCGAGGAGATGGAGTAGTTGACGCCCTTGATCTTGAATGGCGTAGCCAAGCACGCGGAAACGGTGCTGCCCATGGTGCGCGGCACGCGATACGGGCCAACGCGCTTGACGCCTTTTTCGCGCAGGGTGTCCAAGGCTTCCATCTGGTTAAAGGTCGACGCGCCGCCGGAGCCTGCGATCAAACCCACACGCGGGTTGGAGATGTCGTCGGCGCTGAGGCCTGCGTCCGCAATGGCCTGCTGCATCGACAGGTACGCAAAGGCGGCGGCATCCCCCATAAAGCGGTAGACCTTGCGGTCAATCAGCTCTTCCAGGTTCAGGTCAATTGAGCCGGATACGTGGCTGCGCAGGCCCATTTCGGCATAGGCGGGGTTAAAGCGGATGCCTGACTTACCATCCCGCAGGCTGGCAGTGACGGTGGCTTTGTCATTGCCCAGGCAGGAAACGATGCCGAGGCCGGTAATTACGACGCGACGCATGCAGAGAGTCCTTTAGAAATTATCGGTGGAGGTGAACAGGCCAACCCGCAGGCCTTCGGCGCTGTAAATTTCGCGGCCATCAACGCTGACGGTGCCATCGGCAATAGCCAAGACCAGAGAGCGGGCGATGGTGCGTTTGATATGAATGTTGTAAGTAACTTTCTTGGCAGTCGGCAACACTTGGCCGAAGAACTTCACCTCGCCCGAACCGAGGGCACGGCCACGGCCGGGATTACCCTGCCAACCGAGGTGGAAACCTACCAGCTGCCACATGGCATCCAGGCCCAGGCAGCCAGGCATTACCGGGTCGCCTTCAAAGTGGCAGGCAAAAAACCACAGGTCAGGCGTGATATCGAGCTCGGCGACTATTTCGCCCTTGCCGTACTTGCCGCCGGTGTCACTGATGTGGGTGATGCGATCGATCATCAGCATGTTCGGCGCGGGCAGTTGCGCATTACCTGGGCCGAACAGTTCGCCACGGCTGCAGCGCAACAGGTCTTCCCGGGTGAAGGCGTTTTGTTTGGTCATGCGAGCTCCTCAATATGTCCCATGCGCCAAGGCTGGGCGAATCATCCTGGCTGGCGGCGCAGTCTGCTGCGCCTGCCGGTAGCCTAGTCATAGACTGTTGCGTTGTAGTGAAAGTCACAGCGTTGTGAGTACAGTTGTACTCCGCTCCTGCTGACCTGTCCTAGCGCCTATTTGGTTAGCCTGCAGCAGTTGAGCCTTCTTGACTACCCATCAAAGGTCGAGGGGCAGCCAGCGTTGTAATAATTTTTGTAAATCCGCCCGTTTGAACGGTTTTGCCAGGTAGTCATTCATGCCGCACGCCAGGCAGGTTTCGCGGTCGCCCTGCAACGCGTTGGCAGTCAGGGCAATGATGGGGAGTTCAGCGCACCCCGGTAGGCGGCGGATCTGCCGAGTGGCTTCGTAGCCATCCATGATTGGCAGGCGACAGTCCATCAGGATCGCGGCATACCGCTGCTGGCTGGCCTGGTGCACGGCCTGGGCGCCGTCTGCGATCAGGTTGACCTGATACCCCAGGCTGCGCAGCATGGCTTCGATCACCGTCTGGTTAACGGGATTGTCTTCCACCAACAGTACCGGCTGGCCTTTACCCTGATCGGCTGGGTGCACCAATTGACTGGCCACCGGTACGCTCTGCTGAGAAAACGGGAGGGGGACTTCAAGGGTGAATACTGAGCCCTGGCCTTCCTGGCTGACCGCCCGCAAGGTGCCGCCCATGCGTTCCGCCAGGGTGCGGGCGATGGGTAAGCCCAGCCCGGTGCCACCGTAACGCCTTGAAATAGATGTATCGGCTTGCTGGAAAGCATCAAACATATGTTCCAGACGCTCGGGCGCGATGCCAATACCACTGTCATGCACCGCGCAGCTGAACCACAACACCTGATTATCCAAAGCCTGCCAGGTTGTGAGTACACGAATGCTGCCGATATCCGTGAATTTCAGGGCATTACCAATCAGGTTGACCAGAATTTGCCGGATGCGTGTCGGGTCGCCCTGCACCTGCAGTTGCTCCAGGCCGCCCTGGGTGTCCAGTTGCAACTGCAGACCACGCTGTTGGGCGCTATGCTGGAAGACCTGAATCGAGCTTTGCAGCAACTCGAGCAGGTTAAAGGGGATGCGCTCCAGCTCCAGGGCGCCGCGTTCGATGCGCGAGAAATCGAGAATATCGTTAACGACTTTCAGCAGGTGCTCGGTGGATTCGGTGGCCAGCGCTGCGTATTCGGCCTGCTCCGGCGTCATTTCCGTGGTTTCCAGCAGCTGCAGCATGCCCAGTACGCCATTCATCGGGGTGCGCAGCTCGTGGCTCATCATGGCCAAGAAGTCAGACTTGGCGCGGTTGGCTAATTCTGATTGTTCACGCGCTTGAATCAGCAGGTTCATGGCCCGTTGCTGTTCTTCGCTGGCGCTGGCCAGGCCATGGGCGAGGTTATTGATGTGCCGCGCCAGGGCTCGCAGTTCACCTTCGCCGACTTCGGGCAGGGTGGTTTGGTAGTTGCCAGCTTGAATCGCGCTGACAGCTTCTCCCATGGCGCTGAGGGGTTGCGACAGGTGGCGAGCAAGGCGGCGAGCAAGAATAAAGGTCAAGGCAAGGGCAAACAGGGCGATCAGCGCAGCCTTAAGAAGAATTTCCTGCTGGCGAGTGTTGAATGCATCGTTTGCGATGCCGACGACTACACGGCCCAGGTAGTCATTCGGCACGGATGACTCATTGGCGTTATCACTGAGCATAAAGTCCGCCTCAAGGGTGACTTTCTGCAGCAGGATTGGCGCTTCGAATACGCTTACCTCGGCACGGTTAAGCGCATCAATGCTGGGCTGTTCGACGTAGATTAGGATGCGATTGTCGTGGTCGCGCACTTCCAGAAAGCGCACATGCGGGGTCTGTAACGTCACCCCGAGAAGCGACTTGAGCACCGTCAGGTTGCCCGAAATAACCCCGTATTCGGTCGCGGGTGCCAGTTGGCTGGCAATCAGTTGGCCGGTCTGCTTGAGCTCTTCCTGCAGTTCCTGAATACGGGTAAAGGTGAAAAAGCCGGTTAGCAGCACGGTCAAGAGCAATGCCGGCCCAACGCTGATGAGCTGCGTGCGGGTGTGGATATTCCAGTGGCGTGGCAGCTTCATGGGTGTCTTCCTTCAGCGAGCTTCTGTGCCAGTGATTCGTTGTTAGGCAATTCAATTGCCAGGGAGCGCGCGACGCGGGGGTTGCTGATGACCTTGAAATGACTGGGATAGGCACTCTGCGGCCACTGCGCGGGAGGCTGATCGAGGTACTCTTCAAGGCTATCCAGCCAATCACTTTGGTCGCTATAAACGCTGGCCAGACTGCCGGCTTGGACGAAGCTGGCGCTGGGGCCAATCACCGGACGTTGATGCGTATAGCTGGTCAGCAGCAGATTTTTCACGGTGTGGGAGTTAAACAACCCAACGTTGCTCATGCCCAGCAACAGATCGCTGTGCGAGAGCAGATAGAGCAGCGGGCGGCTATCGCGAGTGTCGTTCCAGCGCCGGGTTACCAGCGCCATGCCTTGGGCTGTTGCAGCCTGGCGGTACTCATCCACAAGGAACTTACTGTTGGCGTCATACAACAGGCCCACACGCTTCGCGGCAGGTAGCAGTAAACGCGCCAAGTGCATCTGCAGTTGCGGCGAGGGGTCACTCCAGAGCAGGCTCAGGTGTGCGGGGAGGGCGGTAGGTAGGCTGCTGGCTTGTAAGCGGCTGATGCGTAGGGCCAGGGTCGGTGGGCCCATAGGGTTGGTCAGGCGCCAGTCCAGCGATGGCCTGTCCAGCAATATCAGCCGAGCTGAATCAGGCAGTTGCGCGGGGGGCGGAAGCTCGTTTAGGCCAACAAAGGTTACCTGGTCGTTCGGCCTGCGTATTTGCATCTCGCGCACGAACGCGCGAGTGGCTGGGTTGTCAGTGCTGCTGCTAAAAATTATCTCGGTGGCCCAAGCGGGCAGCGCGACGAACACGCAACAGCAGAACACTATCAGGCGGCTCATCCATTAGCCTCGCTAGTTATCCTTAAGCAGCTGGGCATCTAAAACTCTAGCTGCGCACTGACATACACCAGGCGGCGCTGGTCATACAGATTCTCCCGCCAGGTTAGCGCTTCATCATCCAAGCGCTGTTGCATCATCAACGCCAGTTCCAAATCGCTTTCACCTATGTTGAAGCGCTTGGCAATACGCACGTCGGCTCGCTCAAAACGCCGCTCATTGAGCAGGTCTGCACCGTAATAAAACAAGCTGCTCGACCAGCCGTTGCCCCACTCGTGTAACCAACCTGCTGAGCCACTGTAGCGTGCGGTGAGACGTTGGTAGGTTTTTTCCGACGCTTCGAAGTCCACGTAGGCATAGGTCAGGCGTAAACGGTCTGAGGCTGTAAAGGCCCAGTCGACCTCGGTTTCCGCACCGCGGAACCACATGTAATTGTCATTGTTTTGGTTGAATTCAGTGATATCCAGCGGTTCGGCGATCAAGCGGTGAATTTCTTCATTGAACAGTTTGATGTCGACCTGAAGGCCGAAATCGAATTGGCCGTTATAGCCAATTTCCCGTGAGCGCATGATTTCCTGCTGCAGATTGCCGGGCCCTTGCGCAGTGGCATAGTAAAAAGCCGAGTCACTGCCGTTAACGGGCTGTGACAGGTTTTCGAGACGATAGGCCCAGTTAACGTTGTTTTCCTGCATGTCGGGTGAGCGGATCGCTTCCGAATACACAAAGCGTATGCCGTGGCGTGGGGTAATCAGGTAGTTGAGAGCGATGCGTGAGGTCAGTGAGTCACCGCTCAATGTGTCGGTTTCAAACATGCTGCCGCCCTGCAGAACGAAATGTTCACTCAGGTGCCATTCCAGGTGGCCGAATAAGCGCCAAATCTCATTGCTCAGGCTGCCTTGGAAATAGCTTTGCGAGTCGGCGCTGTCCTTGCGGTAGCTGGCGCCGCTTAGCAGGCGTAGATCGTCGCTGAGGCTGAGGGTGTCTTGCAGCTCGATGTCATAGCGGGTTTCGTTGATATTGGCGTTGATGTCGCCGCATACCGGCGCCTGCAATGCTCCGCCGTTTTTGTAGAAATTATTGCCGATAGCTGAAGCCAGGGGGCCCAAGAAAGCGGGTATCTGGTTACCATTTCGAAGTAATCGAGCCACTGTATCGAGCACGTCCGGATCTAGTTTTTGCAGCGCTGCCACCTCAGGCGTAAAGGATAGTGCCAGATCACAGGTACGCCATTCCTGTACACGCTCCCAACGCTGGGCATATGCCTGTAATTGCAGGTTGTGCGTGCTACTTGTGTCCACGCTCCAGCGCATCGATGCGGAATAATCGCGCGCCTCGATGTCCTTGTCGGTATCGCCAGCCGGGACTATGCCTCTGACGAGCGCTTCCTCATCGGAGTAGAAGTTTTTTTGATTGCTGCCTTCCTTAGCCGCTAATTGCCAGTCGAGGGTTTGGCTGTCGTCCAGCGTGTGCGTGGCGCTGAGTTGCATGCGCGTGCTGCGGCGGCTGTCGCGGTAGGGTTCATCCTCATCAGTGTGGTCAAACCCACTGTCTTTCTGGCCGGAGAGTGACAGGCGGAAATCCCCGTTGCCGCTTCTAAAGCCGTGGCTGCCATACCAATCATCAATGCCGCGTTGGCCGTGAATGTATTTGAGTCGCGTGCCATGGCTATTGGCGGGGTTGCGTGTGGTGATGCTGATCACGCCGGTCAGCGCGTTGGCGCCGTAACTAACCGTGTTAGGGCCGCGAAAAACTTCAATACGTTCGATGTCTTCGATGGCCAGTGGCAGGTCGGTCCAGTCAACGGTTGCCAGGCCCGGGCGGTACACCGAGCGGCCGTCGATAAGCACTTGCATGCGCCTAGCTGAATCGACCTGGCCGCCGTGGTAGTTGACTGTGATTTCGTTACCTTTGACATAGCCGACCATCATGCCCGGCACTAAACGCATCAATTCAGGAATGTCGCGTGCGCCGCTGGCGTCAATCAGGGCGCGGTCAATCACTGAAACACTGCCTGGCACTGCCGCAGGCGATTGCTTCAAACGCGTCGCGCTGAGGATTTCAGGTATCGCTTGTTCTTGGTCAAACAGGTCTTCGGCTGCGGCCAGCGAAGGGGCCAGCACAGGCAACAGGGCGATCAATACCGCCGGGGAGGAAGTGTTAGCCACGCAAACGCTCGAATGGTATGCAAAGGCCATCATGGTAACTGAGGCTCCACGCTTTTGCAGTTGCTGCCGCCAACGGCATAAATTGGTCGCGCCCGTTTAGCACCGTATAATGCGAGCGATTCGCCACTTCAATGGTTTACCACGGATGCGTTATGACTGATCAGCAACCCATCGCGGTGCTCGGCGGCGGTAGCTTCGGCACTGCGATTGCCAATTTGCTGGCCGAAAATTGCCAGCACGTCCTGCACTGGATGCGCGACCCACAACAGGCCCAGGCGATTCGGCTGACCCGTGAGAACCCGCGTTACCTCAAAGGCATCAAAATTCACCCAGGTGTTGACCCGGTTACCGATTTGGCTGCGGCCCTGAGCGCTTGCCAGCTTGTGTTCGTCGCCTTGCCCTCCAGCGCGCTGCGCCAGGTGTTGCAGCCAGTGGCTGAGCTGCTGAGCGGCAAACTGCTGGTCAGCACCACCAAGGGCATCGAGGCGCAGAGTTTTCTGCTGATGAGCCAGATTCTCGAAGACATCGCCCCGCAGGCGCGCATTGGCGTGCTCTCCGGGCCGAATCTGGCGCGCGAAGTGGCCGAGCATGCGTTGACTGCGTCGGTCGTCGCCAGCGAGGACGAAGACCTCTGCCAGCAAGTACAGGCCGCGCTGCATGGGCGCACCTTCCGCGTGTACGCCAGTGGCGACCGTTTTGGCGTCGAGCTGGGCGGGGCGCTGAAGAACGTCTACGCGATCATCGCCGGCATGGCGGCGGCCATGGGCATGGGCGAAAACACCAAGAGCATGCTGATTACCCGCGCCCTGGCGGAAATGACCCGTTTTGCGGTCAAGCTGGGCGCCAATCCCATGACTTTCCTGGGTCTTGCCGGTGTGGGCGATCTGATCGTCACCTGCTCCTCGGCAAAAAGCCGCAACTACCAGGTCGGCTTTGCCCTCGGTGAGGGCCTGAGCCTGGAAGATGCCGTGGCGCGCCTGGGCGAAGTGGCGGAAGGAGTGAACACCATCAAGGTGCTGAAGGCCAAAGCCGAAGAATTGCAGGTTTATATGCCGTTGGTGGCCGGCTTGCATGCCATTCTGTTCGAGGGGCGCACGCTGAGTCAGGTGGTTGGCGCCTTGATGAGCGGCGAGCCGAAGACTGACGTCGACTTTATCCCCACCACCGGTTTCTGAGTTTTTAGCCTACTAAACCTTGCAAGGAGATGAGCATGAGTGATGACAATCAGCAATTGCAGCGCGAGTCGATCCTGTTGCGCATCCTCTGGATGGTGATCTTTACCATCGTCTGGCAACTGGCGGAAATCCTCTTGGGCGCCGTGGTGCTGCTGCAACTGGGTTACCGCTTGTTTTATGGGGCACCGAATGCCGGCTTGCTGGGTTTTGGTGACAGCCTGAGCCAGTACTTGGCGCAGATCGGCCGCTTTGGCACCTTTAATAGCGATGAAAAACCCTGGCCGTTCGCCGATTGGCCAACCCCGCAGGCACCACAAGGTGAAACGCCACACAGCATTCCACCGGCGGCCCACCCGGTTCGCGACGAAGAGCCGAAGCTTTGAGTCGTCGGTTTAATGGGGTGAGCCTGTGAAGCTCTGGCTACTGCGTCACGGTGAAGCGGAGGCGATCGCGCGCACTGATTCCGAGCGCAACCTGACTACCTATGGTCGTCAGCAGGTGCGTGAGGCTGCAGAACAATTGCGGAGCCGCCCGCTGCAGGCCGTGCTGGTCAGCCCCTATGTGCGGGCGCAGCAGACGGCGGATTTGTTTTGCGAAGTGTTGGCATTTAACGGTAACCGGCAGACCGTGTCCTGGCTGACGCCCGAGAGTGACCTGCGCCAAGCACTGCGGGAGTTGAACGGCTATGCATTCGATGAGCTGTTGCTGGTCACTCATCAGCCGCTGGTCGGCGCCCTGGCGGGCTTGCTGATACACGGCCATCGCCAGCAGCCGCTGTCGATGAACACCGCCAGCTTGGCGTTATTGTCAGGCGATGAGCTGGTTGCAGGGTTGATGGAGTTATCCGTGCATCAGCATCCAAGCCGCTCCTGACACCTCACTACACACCGAAACATTTCTTCTCTTGCGGGTTGCCTTTGTGCGTGGAATAGTCAAACCAAGCAATTGCTTGGTTGGCTCCACAAAAATAACAAAGGAGAAGCCCTGTGGCTGATGCGATCCGTTTGCCGCTTGAGGTGTTTTATGAGCGTGAGGCTCGGCACCCGAATAAACGCTACATGGTGCAGCCGCTGCCGGGTGGTCAGCTGCTGGAACTAAGCTGGGCCGATGTCGGCGAGCAGGCGCGCCGTGCGGCCAACTGGCTGCGCAGCCGCGAACTGCCGCCGGGCAGCCGCATTGCGATCATTTCCAAGAACTGCGCGCACTGGATCGTCACCGATTTGGCGATCTGGATGGCCGGGCACGTCTCGGTGCCGCTCTATCCCAATCTCACCGCCGAGTCTGTCGGCCAGGTGCTGCGCCACTCCGAGGCGGCGCTGGTGTTTGTCGGCAAGCTGGACGATTGGCCGGCCATGGCCCCCGGTGTGCCGCAGGATATGCCGACCATCGGCCTGCCGCTGCGCCCGCAGGGTGAGTTCAGCTTTACCTGGGATGACCTGCAGGCCTGCACGCCGATTCAGGACAACCCTACGGCGGCTGCCGATCAGCTCGCCACCATCATCTATACCTCCGGCACCACCGGTACGCCGAAAGGGGTGATGCACCACTTTCGTAATTTCGGCTTTGCCGCCAGCTGTGCCACTGAATTATTTGGTGTGGGTGAAAATGACCGGGTGTTGTCCTACCTGCCGCTGTGCCATGTGGCCGAGCGCATGTTTGTCGAGCTGGCATCGATCTATGCCGGGCAGACGATCTTCTTCGCCGAAAGCCTGGACACCTTCCTCGAAGACCTCAAGCGTGCGCGGCCCACGGTGATGTTCGGCGTGCCGCGGATCTGGACCAAGTTCCAGATGGGCGTCTACAGCAAGATGCCGGCTGAGAAGCTGGATTTCCTGCTCAAATTGCCAATCATCGGCCGCATTGTCGGCAAAAAGGTGCTGGTCGGCCTGGGGCTGGATGCTGTGCGCTATGCGCTGTCGGGCGCGGCGCCGGTGCCTGAGGCGCTGCTCAACTGGTACAAGCGCCTAGGCCTGGATGTGCTGGAGGTGTACGGCATGACCGAGAACTGCGGTTATTCGCATGTGTGTCGTCCGGGCAAGTTCAAACAGGGCTGGATCGGCCAGAACAGCCCAGGCGTCGAAGTGCGAATTGCCGAGGATGGCGAAGTGCAGGTGCGCAGCGGCGCGACCATGCAGGGCTATTACAAAGACCCGGAGAAAACTGCGGAAACCATCACTGCAGATGGTTTCCTGCGCACCGGCGATAAGGGCGAGCAGGATGCCGAGGGCAACCTGCGCCTGACCGGACGGATCAAGGAAATCTTCAAGACCAGCAAAGGCAAATACGTCGCCCCGGCGCCGATTGAAAACCGCCTGGGTGAGCATTCGCGCATTGAACAGGTGTGTGTGGTCGGCGACGGCATGGCCCAGCCGATGGCACTGTGCGTGCTGTCTGATGTGGGTCGCAGCGAAGCCCTCAACAGCGCACGAAGCGATTTGGAAAACAGCCTGAAAAAGCTGCTGGAAGAGGTCAACCTACGCCTCGACAAGCACGAGCGCCTGCAACGCCTGGTGTTGGTCAAGGAGGTGTGGGCGGTGGATAACGGCTTCCTCACGCCGACGCTGAAGATCAAGCGTGCGGTGGTTGAAAGCACCTATAACCAACGCTTCGACGAGTGGACCACCCGCAGCGAAGTTGTGCTCTGGCACGAGTGATTAGCGCGCGACCGGTATGCCGGTCGCGTCCTGGCTGAATCGACCCTAAGGACTGACTATGGCTATTTGGCAGCAAACCCCGAATCTCGAACAGCTTAATGCGATTTTGAAAAACACCATCGGCGAGCAACTGGATATCCGCTTCGAGTCGTTCGATGACGAGTCGATTACCGCCAGCATGGTGGTCGACGCACGCACTCATCAGCCCTACGGCCTGTTGCATGGCGGCGCCTCGGTGGTGCTGGCGGAAACCCTCGGTTCCACCGCCAGCCACCTGTGCATCGACAGCAGCACGTTCTACTGCGTCGGCCTGGAAGTGAACGCCAACCACCTGCGAGGTTTGCGCAGCGGCCGGGTGACTGCGGTCGCCCGTGCCGTGCATCTGGGGCGCACCACCCACGTCTGGGACATCCGCCTGAGCGGCGAGGATGGCAAGGCCAGCTGCATTTCCCGGCTGACCATGGCCATTGTGCCGCTGGGTGAGAACGGCCCGGCGCTGCGCTAGAACCTGCCCAAAGTCTGCCGCGCGTTGGCCCTGCTGCGTTAAAAACAGTCTTGCATGGCTCTAGCTCGAGAGACTTTGCACCAACTCTTAGTGTTACCAACCCAATAACCCGTCAGCGTAGAGTCAACTGGCGGGCCTCCCATTCATTTTGGCCATAGCGCCGTCATTCACTGGCCGTTTTGTCATTGCCGCATTGCTGGTGCTGCCGGACAATCATCGGCAACTTTCCAGATAAGCCCGCCGCCATGACCCAGTCTGTGTTCTTCGCCCATGCCAACGGCTTTCCCTCGGCCACCTACGGCAAGCTGTTTACTGCGCTGGCACCTGACTACTCGGTGCAGCACTTGGACCAGCATGGCCATGACCCACGTTTTCCGGTGAACGATAACTGGGGCAACCTGGTCGATGAGCTAATCCATCACCTTGAAGCCAACCCGCAGCCGGTGTGGGGCGTTGGTCATTCCCTGGGCGGCGTGTTGCATTACCACGCCGCTTTGCTGCGCCCCGAGCTGTACCTGGGCGTGGTAATGCTTGATTCGCCGGTGTTGACCCTGGCTGACAAGATGGTGATTCGCGCGGCCAAACGCTTTGGCTTTATCGACCGTATTACCCCGGCCGGGCGCACCCTGGGCCGGCGTGAGGAGTTTGTGGATGGCGTGGAGGCGCGTGGTTATTTTGCCGCTAAAAGCTTGTTCCAGCGCTTTGATCCCGAGTGCCTGGACGCCTATGTGCAACATGGCCTGCAAGCGGCGGGCAATAACCTGCGCCTGCGTTTTGATCCGGCCACGGAAATCAGCATCTACCGCAGCGTGCCGCACACCAGCCCAGGTCGTGCGCAGCAATTGAAGGTGCCGCTGGCCATGGTCCGTGGTCGTCAGAGCCGGGTGGTGATGCGGCATCACACCCATTTGGTGCGGCGGGTGCCCAAAGGCGAGTACCTGACGCTGCCCGGCGGCCATATGTTCCCCCTGGAACGCCCGCAGGACACCGCCGATCTGCTGAAAAAGCTGTTCAAACGTTGGGCCGACCAACCTGCAAGTGAGCCACGCAAATGAGTATGGATTTTCAAGAAGTGCGCCTGCGACTGCCGCATATCGAGCTGGCCGCTCACCTGTATGGCCCTGAAGACGGCGTGCCGGTGATCGCCCTGCATGGCTGGCTGGACAATGCCGCCAGCTTTGCCCGCTTGGCGCCGCTACTGCCGGGTCTTCGCATCGTCGCTCTGGATTTTGCCGGCCACGGCCATTCTGATCACCGCCCGCCTGGTGGCAGTTACGCCATTTGGGACTATGCCCACGATGTGCTGCAGGTTGCTGAGCAGTTCGGCTGGCAGCGCTTTTCCCTGCTCGGGCATTCCATGGGCGCAATTGCTTCGGTGTTGTTGGCGGCAGCCATGCCAGAGCGTATCGAGCGCCTGGCATTGATCGACGGGCTGATTCCCTATACCGGTGAGCCAGACACGGCACCGCAGAAACTCGGTGAAGCGCTCAAGGCGCAGCTGGCCCTGGCCGGCAAGAGCAAGCCGGTATACGCGCAGTTTGATCGCGCCGTGGAAGCGCGCATGCGTGGCGTCGGTGCCGTTAGCCGGGAGGCCGCCGCCATACTTGCTCAGCGTGGCTTGATGCCGGTGCCCGGTGGCTACACCTGGCGCACTGACAGACGCCTGACGTTGCCGTCGCCGCTGCGTCTGACGCACGCCCATGCGTTGGCCTTTGTGCGCAGCCTGCAATGCCCGACCAAGCTGGTGATGGCGCAGCAAGGCCTGTTGCTCGCGCAGCCAAGTATTACTGAGCTGGTTGCAGGTCTGCCTATCGACGTGGCGCAGCTGCCTGGCGGCCATCATTTGCATTTGGATGATGATGTGGGCGCTGGCTTGGTAGCAGACTGTTTCAAAGCATTCCTGGGTGCGCCTTGACTTGCTAAAGGCAACTGGGGAAGGTGTGGCCGATAGCCACGGAGATTCGCATGATCGACCTGTATACCGCCGCCACCCCCAACGGCCATAAAGCGTCCATCGCACTGGAAGAGTTACAACTGCCGTACACCGTGCAGGCTTTGAGCTTTGATAAGCAGGAGCAGAAGGCTGCGGCCTTTCTCAAAATCAACCCTAACGGCCGCATTCCTGCGATTGTTGACCGCGCTAATGATGATTTCGCGGTGTTCGAGTCCGGCGCCATTTTGCTGTATCTCGCCGAGAAAACCGGTCAGCTGCTGCCCAGCGACGCCAAAGGCCGCTCGCGGGTAATCCAGTGGTTGATGTTCCAGATGGGCGGCGTCGGCCCGATGCAGGGGCAGGCCAATGTGTTTTTCCGCTATTTTCCGGAGAAGCTGCAAGGCCCGATTGACCGTTACCAACATGAAACCCGCCGCCTTTATGAAGTGCTCGACACGCGCTTGAGCGAGTCGCAGTACCTGGCCGATGACTACAGCATCGCCGATATCGCCACCTACCCGTGGGTACGCATCCACGATTGGGCTGGCGTTTCTGTCGACGGTTTGGAGCATTTGCAGCGCTGGATGGCTGAGCTGGCCGCACGACCTGCTGTGCAACGCGGGTTGCTGGTGCCACAGCGCGAAGCAGACGGCGAAAAAGTCGTCAAAGCCGCCCAAGCGATGTTGATCAAATGAGCCGCCTTAATCGTTACGGCCTCGGTCTGAGCCTGCTGCTGGCCAGTGCCGTTGTCAGGGCCGACGTGACCGGCAGTCAGGACCTTGAAGTGCTGCCGCGCTTTGCCGGAAGCACGATTGTCAGCTTCAAGGATGTTGCCGACCAGGAGCGCATCTACCCGCAAGGGGCGATTCGGCGCATCAGTGGCACCCTGCGCTTCGAGCGCGAACTGGCCGCTCAAGGTCAGTTGACCGCTGTGACTTATGAGCTGCCGCGCACCCATTCGGCCAATGAAGTGTTTGCTAAAGCCCGTGGCGATTTGCAAGCCCAAGACGCCGAGTTGCTCTACTGGTGCGTGGGCCGTGAGTGCGGTTCCAGCAGCCTGTGGGCCAATGCGGTATTTAGCTATGCCACCCTGACCGGCTCCGATGACCAGCAGACCTATGCACTGTTGCGTCTGGCCGAACCGCGCCAGGACAGCCTGCTGGCGCTGTACAGCATCACCCGTGGCAATAAGCGCGCCTACCTGCACGCCGAGTTGCTGAGCGCCAATGCGCCGTTGGGTGACGTGCTGCCGACCCCAGCTACTCTGCAGCGTCAGCTGAAAAGCACCGGTGAATTGCGCCTGGTCAAGCAGGCCGAACCCAGCGCTGCCTGGGTCGAACTGCTGGCGCGTAGCCTCAAGCTCGACAGCACCTTGCGTGTCACCCTCAGCGGTGCACAAGCCGAAGCCTGGCGTACCGCACTGGTTGAGCAACGTGTGCGCGCCAGTCGGTTGGAGCTGGGTGAAACGGATGTAACTGGCCTACAACTCAACGTGCTGCGCTAAACCGTTAGTGACGTTACTCTAGTCGTCGTAAATTCTTGCGGCTCTGTCCTTTGTGGCAGAGCCGTTTTTGTTGTGCAGGGAGCGGGTTGAATGGCCAATAACGATCGTTTGCTGGTGCAGATACTGTTGCTGCTCTTGCTGGGCGCCAGCTTGTGGGTGTTGGCGCCATTTTGGTCGGCGTTGTTCTGGGCCGCTGTGTTGTCGTTTGCCAGTTGGCCGGTGATGCGTGTGCTGACGCGTCTGCTGGGTGGTCGTCAAGCGTTGGCCGCAGGTTTGCTGACGCTGGCCTGGACCGTGATAGTGGCTGTACCGCTCGTGATGCTGGGCTTGAACCTGGCAGACCACATCAAGGACTTCACCGAGGTGCTCAAGGGCTTTCAGGTTGAAGGGCTGCCGCCGGCACCCACCTGGCTGGCGGGCGTACCGCTGGTGGGCGAACGCCTGCTGGGTTTTTGGCTGACCATCGACCAGCAGGGTGCGGCGTTTTTCGCCACTGTGCGGCCTTACCTCGGGCAGGTTGGTAACTGGCTTCTGGCGCGCAGTGCGCAGATCGGTGGCGGCATGCTGGAACTGGCCCTGAGCCTGATTCTGGTGTTCTTCTTTTACCGTGATGGGCCGCGTCTGGCGGCGTTTGCCGAAAGCCTGTTGCAGCGTTTGATCGGTGATCGCGCCGAACATTACCTGGAGCTGGTCGCCGGCACCGTGCAGCGAGTGGTCAACGGGGTGATCGGTACTGCCGCCGCGCAGGCAATCTTGGCCTGGATCGGGTTCACCATTGCCGGTGTGCCGGGTGCGCTGGTACTGGGGATGCTGACCTTCGGCTTTAGCCTGATCATGGTTCCACCGCTGATCTGGGCCCCGGCTGTGGCGTGGCTGTTCTGGCAGGGCGAAGTCGGCATGGGCGTGTTCCTACTGATTTGGGGCTTTCTGGTGATCAGCGGCGTCGACAACATCCTCAAACCCTACCTGATCAGCCGGGGCGGTAACCTGCCGTTGATCGTGGTGCTGCTCGGGGTGTTTGGCGGCATCCTGGCGTTCGGCTTTATGGGCCTATTCCTCGGCCCAACGCTGTTAGCAGTGGCCTACAACTTGCTCAGTGACTGGGTGGGCAGCCCGGTCGGCAGCTCGGTGCTGAGCCGCGCTGAGCCAGCGGACAAGCCGCGTAGCTGATTATCCACTGCGCCCCGGCCGGCGCCGCTGGGGCGCCTGCTGGTTACATTTCCCCATTGGCCTCAGGCTCTCCGCGCGTTGCAGCAGGGAAGCCCATACGTTTAACGAATCCGTAGGATTTAGCCCCATGAAGAAAATTGCAGGCAGCGCCCTTGGTGCAGTTGTCGGTCTCGGCGCATTGAGCACCGCAGGCGCCTGGTATACCGGTCAGCAGCTTCCAGCAGTGCTGGAAACCTCGATTCAGCAAGCCAACCAGGATATGGGCAAAACCCTGCCAGCCTTGGGCCTCAGCGCCACCATCGAACTGGTTTCCCTGGAGAGTCAGCTGTTCAGCAGCAACGCGCGCTACCGCATTCAGTTTGCCGGCAGCCTGGATGGCGAATCGCCGAGCAACATCGAATGGTTTGTCACTGACCGCATCGAACATGGGCCTTTCCCGCTGTCGCGACTGCAAACTTTCAAGCTGCTACCCGTGATGGCCACCAGCAATTACGTGCTGGAGCGCAGCCCGGAGCTGGAGAAGTGGTTCGCCGGCAGCCAGGGCGGTGCGCCGCTGCAGGGCCAGGTCAGCCTCGGTTATGACCGTTCGCTGAGCGGCAACCTATGTGTGCAACCGCTGCAAATGGCACTGGATGAGCAAACCAACATCGACTTCAGCGGTTTGGTGATCGACTTCGACAGCAGCGCCAATGTCGAGAAGATCAGCGCCAGCGGCGTGATGGACAGCTTCAAGGTCACCTCAACCCTGGCCACCGATGAAAGCATGCGCCTTGAATTCAAGGGCATGAACCTCACCAGCAACACCCGCAAGGGCATCAGCGATTTCTACCTGGGGCAGAACGAGGTGCGTCTGCAGCAGATCGAGCTGCAGATTGGCGAGAGCGCACCCATCCTGTTCAAGGATTTCGTCCAGCGTGATGAAACCAGCGAAGCCAACCAGCAGCTGTCGGCGCGTTACAGCTATGACGTTGGCATGATCAGCTATCAGGGTAATGACATCGGCTCCTCGCAGATGCTCTGGACCGTGAAGAACCTCGACGCGGCGGCCCTGCAGTCGATGATCGAGCTGTACGGCACGCTGCTGCAGAGCGGCAAGGTCGACAGTGAAAGCGGTATGCCGGAACTGACCGACGCGCAGACGGCGCTGTTCAAGACTGATCTGGAAAAACTGCTGGCCGGCAAACCGGGCCTGGCCCTGGAAAAACTGGCGTTCAAGACCGCCAACGGCGAGAGCAGCTTCAGCTTTGGCTTGGACCTGGCCAAGCCGGCGTCCTTCGACCTGCCGGCGCCTGAACTGGCCAAGCAGTTGATCGCTCAGTTGGATGCCAAGTTGCTGGTGTCCAAGGCGATGATTACTGATGTGATTGGCGTGCAGGCCACCCTTGCCGGGGAAACGGACAAGGAAGCGATTGCTCAGCAGGCTGCGATGGTGGGTGAAATGGCCAGCGGTATGGCGGTGGCCAGCGAGCTGGCCGTGCTGCAGGGCGAGGACATCAGCTCCAGCCTGCATTACGCCAACGATCAAGTGACCTTCAATGGCAAGCAGATGACCGTGGACCAGTTCGTGGCGCTGGCGATGAGCAGTGGCGGCGGTCTGGCGGGCATGGCCCCTGAAACCCGGCCGATGAAGCGCTGCTGGACGAAAGCGAGGTTGAAAGCACCATTCCGTAACGCCTTCAGCGCTACGCTCTAGGCGTAGCCTGCGCGGTAAATACGGCCAGACGACCTGTAAAGCAGGGCGCCTGGCCGTTTTTTTGCTCAGGATTTAACGATCACCGCGCTCATATTTGTCCAGCGTATCGCTGGCGATCTGCCGGCCGAGCATGATCAGTTCCGGCGCCTTGTAGAACTCGAAGAAGCGGCACACCCGCTTGGGCACGTTGATCAAGATGTCCGGTGGGTAGCCGGCGATCTTGTACTGGGCTAATGAGGTTTGCATCACCTCGAAGCTCTGGTTGATCAGCTCCAGCAGCGAGGCCGGGCCGCTAAGGTCTGCGACTCTTGAGCCGCTTGCGGATTTCGGCGCAGCAGGTTTGTCCAGGTTGCCGCGGGCGTTCTGCTGCCAGGGGTTGATAGCTTCGGGCTGTACTGAATGGTTCTGGTTTTCCAGCAAAAGCAGTTCGTCGTCTTCGCCGGGTTTGCGTCTGAACGAAGGCAGGTGCGAGCCGAGTGAACTCATTAGCAGGTCAAAGCGGCCTTTAAGCGCTGGCGCACGTTCAATAATCGGCAGCTCGTAGTGTTTTTGATGGGCTGAGTTGAGGTTGACCGCAACAATCAGGTCACAGTGCGCGGACACCACCGGAACGATGGGTAAAGGGTTGAGCAGGCCGCCATCAACCAGCATGCGCTTGCCTTGCACCACCGGGGTAAACAGGCTGGGAATCGCCGCCGAGGCGCGCATGGCCTGGTGCAGGCAGCCTTCCTGAAACCAGATTTCCTGTTGGTTGGTGAGGTCAGTGGCCACTGCCGTGAAGGGGATGCGCAGGTTTTCGATGTCGACCTCACCGACGATTTCACGAATTTTGCCAAAGACTTTTTCACCGCGAATCGCGCCCAAACGAAAGCTCACATCGAGTAGGCGCAGTACGTCTAGGTAATCCAGGCTTTGCGTCCAGTCGCGGTATTCATTGAGCTTGCCGGCGGCATAGATGCCGCCGACCACCGCGCCCATTGAGCAGCCGGCAATGCAGGCAATTTCATAGCCGCGGGCTTCCAGCTCTTCGATCACGCCGATGTGCGCATAGCCACGCGCGCCACCGGAACCCAGTACCAGCGCAATGCGCTTACTCATCCGTAGGTCCTCCGTAACTATTTGTGCTGTGAACATACGCGCGCGGCAGCGTACCGCCAAGGCGTGATTTGCTAGTATTCACGGCATTCGAGCATGAGTGCGCAGCTGTTTAAGGCATTGGCACTTTTATCGGGTTTGCGCGTCTTAGTGGCTGTGCTGACGGCCGGCATTGCTCTTGGCGATACTGGCTGATACCTGCCAATCGTATGTTTATCTTCTGGGAGTTACCTGATGAAACTGTGGATCGTATTGCCTATGGTGCTGCTGGTGCTCAGCGGTTGTGCCGGTAAAACGGCTTATCGCAACAGCTGCGCCACCCAGCTCGACGCCGCCTGGCGAGAGTTGGATTTGGCTAAGGCTGAGGGGTTTGCCGGTACGGTAAGTTATTCCAAAGCGCTGTCGCTGCTGACGGCGGCCAAAACCCAGCAGCAGTTTGAAGGCTATGAGGGCTGCACCGCGAAGTCCGAACGGGCGCGCTTTTATATCCGCGAATCGCGGGCCGGTCGCTGATGCAGCTGGATTTCAGCCGCCTTGAACCGCTTGAGCGCTACCGCTGGTTGGCTTCAACCATCACCCCGCGACCGATTGCCTGGGTTTCCAGCGTATCGGCCGACGGGGTCAGCAACCTGGCACCGTTTAGCTTTTTCACAGTGATAAGTGATGACCCCGCGACTCTGCTGATCAACGTCAATCACCGTGCGGATGGTGGCCTCAAGGACACCCTGCTGAATGTGCAGGCCAGCGGTGAGTTGGTGATTCAGCTGGTGTCCTTCACCCAGGCTGAGGCGATGAATGCCAGTGCGGCGCTGTTGCCGTATGGCATCAGCGAGTTCGAGCAGTGCGGTATCGCCAGCCTGCCATCCGTGCAGGTTAAGCCGCCGCGCGTAGCCGGGGCTGCGATTGCCTTTGAGTGTCGGTTGGTTGAGGCCATGCCTTATCCAGCGGCCTCGCCAAACTGTCATTTGTTGTTTGCCGAGGTGCTGCTGGCGCATATCGACGATGCGGTGCTCAATGAGCAGGGCCGCATCGACAGCCAGCAGCTCGACCTGATTGGCCGCCTTGGCGGCAGCGGCTATACCCGCACCCTGCAGCGCTTTGAGTTGCAACGTCCTTAAGGGCGTTGCCGTCGCCGCAACAGCCACTTTTCCGCTTCGACAGCAGCGCACACACCCAGCGCCGCCAGCAGGCACCAGCCCCAGGCGAGTGCTGGTATGGCAGCAGTGGCGAAGATGTGTTGCATGGCCGGCCAGTAGGTAAGCAGCAGTTGCAGGCTAAGTAACAGGCCCACCATGCTCCAGACCATTGGGTTGTCACGCAGGGTGAAACTGGCCGGGCCTGCAAGGCGACGGCTGCTGAACAGGTAGCCGATTTCGCAGGCGACCACCGCGTTGACCGCCAGGGTGCGGCTGCTTTCCAGGCTCCAGCCCAGCGTTTGCGTGTAGAGAAACAGGCCGAGGCTGGCCAGGGTCATCAGCACCGCGATAAACACCACGCGCCAAAGCAGATGCTGGCTAAGCAAATTGACCTTGGGGTCGCGTGGCGGGCGGCGCATCAGCTCGGCTTCTGCTGGTTCAAACGCCAGGGCCAGGGCCAGGGTTACGGCGCTGATCATATTGATCCAGAGAATCTGCAGCGGGGTGATTGGCAGGGTCATGCCCAGGGCGATGGCGGCCAGCAGGGTGAGTGACTGCCCACCGTTGGTGGGGAGAATAAACAGAATGGATTTTTTCAGGTTGTCGTAAACCACCCGGCCTTCTTCGATGGCGTGGGTGATGGTGGCGAAGTTGTCGTCGGCCAGGACCATCTGCGCCGCTTCTTTGGCTGCTTCAGTGCCCTTGATGCCCATGGCCACGCCGATGTCGGCGCGTTTCAGCGCGGGCGCATCGTTGACCCCATCGCCGGTCATGGCCACTCGCGCGCCACAGGCTTGCAGGCGTTCAACCAGGCGCAGCTTGTGCGCCGGGCTGGTGCGGGCGAACACAGAGGTGGTCGGCAGTAGCTGATCCAGCTGATCGTCGCTGAGGGTGTCGAGGTCAACGCCAGTCAGCGGTTTGCCGTCGCCCAAGCCCAGGCGCTGGGCGATGGCGCTGGCGGTGCCGGCATGGTCGCCGGTGATCATCTTTACCGCGATGCCGGCGCTGTGGCATTCGGCGATGGCGGCAATGGCTTCCTCGCGCGGCGGATCAAGCATGCCGACCAGGCCGAGCAGCACGTAATCGCCGTCAAGGTCCTGATAATCGAGGCTCTGCTGGGGTTCGCCGAGCGGGCGGATGGCCAGGCCAAGCATGCGCAGCCCCTGGCGTGCGCCGCTGTCCAGGGCCTGGTGCCAATGCCGTGGGTCGAGGGGCTCGGGGCGGCCGTCGCGCCATTGGCGGTTACAGGCTTCGAGCACGCGTTCCGGTGCGCCGATCATGTAGATCAGGCCGTGGTGGGCATGGTCATGGTGCAGGCTGGCGGTGCAGCGTTGTTCGGAACTAAAAGGAATGGCATCGACCTGCGGCAGGTTGCGCGCCTCATGCTGCAGCTCCAGGCCGACCTTGCCGGCCAGGGTCAGCAGGGCGGCTTCGGTGGGGTCGCCCGTGATGCACCATCCGTTCTCGCCGCTGCGCAGGCTGGCGTTATTGGCCAGCAGTCCGGCGCGTGCGAGTTCACGCAGATCATCGGCGGCATCCAGCTGGCAGAGCTGGCCGTCATCGCAGTGAATGCTGCCCTGCGGTGCATAGCCGACGCCGTCGACGCGGTAATGGTGAGCGGCGGTGAACACCTGCTGCACGGTCATCTCGTTGCGCGTCAGGGTGCCGGTCTTGTCCGAGCAAATCACCGTGACCGCGCCGAGGCTTTCCACCGCCGGCAGGTGGCGAATGATCGCCCGGCGTTTGGCCATGCGCTGCACGCCCAGGGCGAGGATGATCGTCAGCACCGCCGGCAGGCCTTCGGGAATGGCCGCCACTGCCAGGCTGACTGCTGCCAGCAACATGGCTTCTGCGCTGTAACCGCGCAGCAGCACGCCAAAGGCAAAAGTCAGCAGCGCCAGAACGAGAATACCCAGGGTCAGGTGGCGGGCAAATTTGGCCATATCGACCAGTAGCGGCGTTTGCAGGCTGACCACGTTTTCCAGCATATGGCTGATCTTACCCAGCTCTGTCTGCTTGGCTGTGGCGACCACCACGCCCGCAGCGCTACCGGCACTCACCAGGGTGCCGGAATAGGCCATGCAGCGGCGGTCGGCAAGGCTGGCTTCGGCGGCAACGGCGTCATGGTGTTTGTCCACGGGTAGGGACTCGCCGGTCAGCGCGGCTTCGTCAATGCGCAGGTCGCGGGTTTCCAGCAGGCGCAAATCGGCGGGCACGCGGTCACCGGCTTCCAGCAGCACCCAGTCGCCAGGGACCAGTTGCTCGGCGGCAATGCTGTGTACTTGGCCGTTACGCCGCACCCGGCTTTCCAGGCTGAGCATTTGCTGAATCGCCAGCATGGCCTGTTGGGCTTTACCTTCCTGGACAAAGCCCACCAGGGCATTGATCAGCACCACGGCAAAGATCACCGCGCTGTCGAGCCACTCACCCAGCAGCAGGGTGAGCAGGCAGGCACCGAGCAAAACGTAGATCAGCAAGTTGTGAAACTGCAGGGCAAAGCGCTTTAACGGGCCGCTGGCTTGTTGTTGCGGCAGCAGGTTGGGGCCGTGCTCACTGAGGCACTGGGCGGCATCAGTGCTGGAGAGGCCCGCCGTGCTGCTGTTGAGCTGCTCCAGGCTTTGTTGTGCGGGTAGGGCATGCCAGTCATGGTCAGGTTGCGCGTGCATGGTGTGCTCCAGCGCTGTTTGGGCTTTTAGCCTAAACACCACAACGAAGGTGGGAGTGGATTTGGATCAATTGAATGACGCATAAGTTCGTCAGTAAAGGTTTCCAGCGGCTATGCCATGGCAACGCGGCGCAGTAGCATCACCGTTCTGTCTTATAGGAGTGACTCATGCGCACCAAACTGGACGCTGTGCTGCAGGCGGTTAATCACGTGCTTTTGGGCAAGGAGCCGCAGGTGCGTCTGGCCCTGACCTGCCTGTTGGCTCAGGGGCATTTGTTGATTGAAGACTTGCCTGGCATGGGTAAAACCACCCTCAGTCATGCTCTGGCCAAGGTACTGGGCTTGAGTTTTCAGCGCATCCAGTTCACCTCCGACCTGCTACCTGGCGACATTCTCGGCACCTCGGTGTTCGACAAGGATACCGGGCAATTTATCTTCCACCCGGGGCCGATTTTCGCCGAGCTGGTGCTGGCCGATGAGATCAACCGCGCCACGCCGAAAAGCCAGAGTGCGTTGCTCGAAGCCATGGAAGAGGGCCAGGTCACCATCGAAGGCGCGACCCGGCCTTTGCCCGAGCCGTTCTTTGTCATCGCCACGCAGAACCCGGCTAGCCAGGGCGGCACTTTCGCCTTACCTGAGTCGCAGCTGGATCGTTTTTTGATGCGCCTATCGCTTGGCTACCCCGGCAAAGCGGCGGAGAAAGCCCTGCTGCTGGGTGACTCGCGCCGTTCGCTGTTACCCACGCTGCCGGCACTGCTCGACCACACCGAGCTGGCGCTGGTGCAGGCGGAAATCCCCAAGGTACGGGCCAGTGATGCTTTGATCGACTATGTACTGCGCTTGGTTGATGCCACCCGCACCCAGCCGCAGTTTGCCTGGGGCCTGTCGCCACGGGCCAGCCTGGCGCTGCTGGCAGCGGCGCGGGCTTGGGCCTTTCTCGCTGGGCGTGATTATGTGATTCCGGAGGATGTGCAGGCGGTATTGCCGTCGGTGGTTGGCCACCGTTTACGCGAGCGCGCCGACCCGGCGGGGCACGGCGCGGGCAGCCTGGTGCAGTGGCTGCTGCTTGAGGTGCCCGCGCTTTGATCGCTCAGCTGCGCCCGCGTTGGAACCGCTGGCTGGCCAGGCGTATTCCAGCTGCCAGCAGCGTGCGGCTGAGTCAGCGACGAATCTTTATCATCCCCAGCCGTGTCGGTGGTGCTTTTATCCTGGCGCTGCTGTTGATGCTGCTGGCGGCGATCAACTACCAGAACAGCTTGGCCTATGGCCTGACCTTTCTGCTGGCCTCGGTGTTTGTCGTGGCCATTCTGCACACCTACCGTAACCTGGCCGGATTGATCCTCAAGGCAGGCAGCGCGCCGGCGGTATTTGTCGGTGAGCCCGCCGGTTTTCGCGTGCGCCTGGAAAGCAGCCAGCGGCCCCATCAGGCCGTTAGCCTGGGTTGGCCGCCGGCCGAGTTGCAGACCCTGGATGTGCCGGCCGAGGGCGTGACTGAATGTCAGTTAAACCTGCCGGCGTTGCAGCGCGGCTGGCTGCGCCCCGGTCGTCTGCGCGTTGAGAGTCGCTTTCCTCTGGGCATTTTGGTGGCCTGGAGTTGGGTCGATCTCGATCAGCGTGTGCTGGTTTATCCACGCCCCCTGCCGGGTGAGCTGCCGCTGTCCGCTGGCGCCAGTGACGATCAGGATGAGGAGGGCAGCCGCCCTCATGGTCAGGGTGTGGATGATTATCAGGGGCTGAAGACTTATCAGCCGGGGGACTCCAAGCGCCGTCTGCACTGGAAAGCCTATTCCCGTGGTCAGGGGTTGCTGGTGAAGGACTTTGCCTCGATCACAGGGCGCGATCTGTATCTCGATTTTGATGCCATGGGCGGTGATGTCGAGACTCGCCTGTCGCTGCTTTGCCATTGGGTGCTGCAGCTGTCCGAACGCCAGCAGCCGTTTGCCTTGAGCCTGCCGGGCCAGGTGCTGGGCGCCGACAGCGGCGAGTTGCACCGCGATGCCTGTCTGCGTGCCCTGGCGCTATTCGGGCGTGCGCCATGAGCCGCGTTGCAACCATTCCTCGGATCAGTCTGACCTGGCTGCTGGTGGCGCAGGTGCTGGTGATCATTCCCCACCTGAACCATTTGCCGCTATGGATCATCGGCCTGTGGCTAGGCAGCGCGGTCTGGCGTATTCAGATTTTTCGCATGCGTGCGCGCTACCCGAATGCCTGGGCCAAGGGCGGTTTGATGCTGGCGGCGGCGCTCGGGGTGTTCCTTTCCCGTGGCAGCCTGATCGGCCTGGATGCCGGGGTGGTGCTGCTGATTGCGGCGTTTGTGCTCAAGCTGCTGGAGATGCGCACGCGGCGTGATGCGCTGGTGCTGATCTTTCTCGGCTTCTTTGTGGTGGTCACCGCCTACCTGTTCGATGACAGCATGCTGATGGCCTTCTACAGCCTGTTGCCGGTTACCGCTTTGCTCGCCGCCCTGATTGGCTTGCAGCAGAGCAGCCTGGCCGCGCAGCCCTGGCCAACCGCGCGCCTGGCTGGCGGGTTGCTGCTTCAGGCGCTGCCGGTGATGTTGCTGCTGTTTGTGTTTTTCCCGCGCATGGGGCCGTTGTGGTCGTTGCCGGTGCCAAATGACAAGGCCACCACGGGCCTGTCTGACAGCATGGCCCCGGCGGATATTGCCGATCTAAGTCGCTCCGCAGCCTTGGCGTTTCGCGCTAGTTTTACCGGTGAAACTCCGCCGCGCAGTGAGTTGTACTGGCGCGCGCTGACCCTGGATCGCTTTGACGGGCGGCGCTGGTCGCAGTCTGATTACGCTGAGTTTGGCCCGGGTGCGCAGTGGCAAAAGCGTGGCGAAGCACTGAGTTACAGCATCGTCATGCAGCCGAGTTCACAACGCTGGCTGTTTGCCCTTGATGTAGCGGAAACCACGCTGGAACAGACCCGGCAGATGAGTGATTTCCGTCTGCAGCGGCGGCAGCCAGTGGATCGCTCGCTGATCTATCAAGCCACCTCTTGGCCGCAAGCCTTGCGTGAGCCACAGCCGTCTCAGGAAGCCCTGCGCCGCGCCCTGCAGCTGCCGGCGCAAGGGGAACCGCGCAGCCGCGCCTGGGCCGAGCAGCTTAAGCGTGACTACCCGCAACCTGCGCAGTTGGTGCAGGCAATGCTCAGTCATTTTAACCGTGAGCCTTACGCCTACACCCTGCGCCCGCCCGCGCTGGGGGTGAATAATATCGATGACTTCCTCTTTGAAACCCGCAGCGGCTTCTGCGCCCATTACGCCGGGGCCATGACCTATGTGCTGCGCGCTGCAGGCATTCCGGCGCGGGTGGTGGCCGGTTATCAGGGCGGCGAGTACAACCCCGCGGGTAACTATGTGCAGGTGCGTCAGTTCGATGCCCATGCTTGGGTCGAGTACTGGCAGGCAGGGCAGGGCTGGACCAGCGTTGATCCAACGTTCCAGGTGGCGCCCGAGCGCATCGATATGGGCTTGGAAGAAGCCTTGGCCGGTGAGCAGAGCTTTCTCGAAGACTCGCCGTTCTCGCCGCTGCGCTACCGCAACCTCAGTTGGCTGAATGAATTACGCCTGGCCTGGGATAACGTCAATTACGGCTGGCAACGCTGGGTATTGGGTTACCAAAGCCAGCAGCAGTTGGAGTTTCTCCAACGCTGGTTGGGCCGCGTGGATGCGCAGTCACTGGTGATCGGCTTGGTCGGCAGCGGTGCGTTGTTGCTTGGTTTGCTTGCACTCTGGTTATTCAAACCCTGGCAGCGTGAGCGTGATGTGCAGCAGCGGCTATTTCGTCGTTTCGAGGTGATGCTCGCGCGGCATGGTGTGCCGCGCAACCCCGGCGAGGGGCCGCGTGACTATGCCGCCAGGGCCGGGCAGCAATTGCCAGCGCAAGCGCAGGCGATTGCTGATTTTGTTGCAGCTTTTGAAGCGCAGCGTTACGCCGGGCATGCACTGTCTGCAGTGCAGCTGCGTCAGCGCTTGAAGGCGCTGCAGCGGGCATTGCCATGGCGATTTACTCGTTCACAGGTGTAGCGACCATTAGCCACTTGTAGCTATACCCTTGGCGCGTAAGCTGAGGGGCGATTTCACAGGAGTGAGGCGATGCACGGCTTGATTAATGAAGTCCCACAGCACGTATTGCGCATACAGGTGCGTGTGTTTGCCTGCCGCGAGCGCCTGCTCGCGGGCACTGACGATGAGGCGCTGCATGACCTGCGCATTGCTTTACGGCAACTGCGCAGCCTACTGCGACCGCTGGCTGCAATCCCGGCGTGTGCTGATTTGCAACAGCGCGCGGCTGAGTTGGGCCGCTTGACCGGCCCGCTGCGCGACCTTGAGGTGCTGCACGGTTACTTGCGCGAGCAAGGGCTCGAAAGCGCCGCACAATCACGTCAGCCACTGTTGCTACAGGGTTATAGCCAACTGCTCGGCAGTGCGCCGTTGGCGCAGTTGCTCCACGCTCTGGATACCTGGCCACAGGAGTGGCGAGACGCAGCTAGCAATGGACAACTGAACGACCTGCAAAAGCTGATCAGGCAGCGCTTGCGTAAGGACCGCAAGCGTTTGGCGCAGGCGCTGCTTGATCCCGCCCACGACCGTCATCGCCTGCGCTTGCTGGTCAAGCGCCTGCGCTATGCCGCCGAAGCCTATCCGCAGTTGGCGAAAATGTCCGGGCACACTCGTATACAACTCAAGCAGGCGCAGTCGGCGTTAGGCGACTGGCATGACCATTGGCAGTGGCTGCTAAGTGCTGAGGCTGATACGGATTTACAGCCTTGCGTGCCGGCCTGGCGAGAAGCGATGCAGAGTGCCGAGCAGCAGGCCGATCTGGTCCTGCAGGCATTGACCGCAGGTTTTGCTCGCACTCAGTAACTGAGTTGGCTGAAAAGTCGTTATACCTTCGGCTTGTTTGGCTGAAATGTCGTGTCATCGCTGCCTGCCTTTGCCCTAAGATCACCCGCGTGTTTAGTGCGTGAGGTGGTTATGGGTTTTTCCGAGTTGCTGCAAGCTGTACGTGATAATCCGCAGGCCGTGCAAATTCCTGCGCAGTGGGGGCAGGGCCGCGCGAGCTTTGGTGGCCTGGTGGCCGCATTGGTGTACGAGGCCATGCGTGCCCATGTGCCAAGCGGTCGCCCGCCACGTTCTCTGGCGATTACCTTCGTTGGCCCCGCCGCGCCGGATGTGCCCGTGAGTTTTGAGGTGGAAGTGCTGCGCGAAGGTAAGGCCGTCAGCCAAGTGCTGGGCCGCGCCGTGCAGGATGGTCAGGTGGTGACCATTGTGCAGGGCAGCTTCGGTGCAGGGCGTGAGTCACGTATCGCCGTACAGGCCGAGCCGGCGCCACCCGCAAAGGCGGTGGAAGATTGCCAGGAGCTGCCGTACATCGCCAATGTCACACCGGAATTTACCCGTTACCTGGCGATGCGCTGGGCCTTCGGCGGCATGCCTTTCAGCGGTAATACCTCCCGGGAAATGGGCGGCTGGGTGCGTTTACGTGATCAAGCCAGCGTCGAACCGGCGAATGAGGCTCATCTGCTGGCCCTGGTTGATGCCTGGCCGCCAGCCGTTTTGCCGCACTTGAGTGCGCCGGCACCGGGTAGCTCGTTGACTTGGACTATTGAGTTTATTCAGCCTATCAGCACCCTGAACACCCAGGATTGGTGCCTATACCGTGCGCAAATTGAACATGCCCGTGATGGCTACGGGCATGTTGCTGCCGCGCTTTGGTCGCCTGCCGGTGAGTTATTGGCCATTAGCCGGCAGACGGTGGCGGTATTTGCCTGACACTGTTTGATGCGTCGGTTAAAGCTTGAGCTGACGGATTGCCTTGTTCAGCTCTCCAGCCAGGTTGGCCAGGTGGGTGCTGGTCAGTGCTGACTGGCCGGTCTGGCTGACGGTTTGCTCGGTGACATCGCGAATGCGGATCACCGCACGGTTCATCTCTTCGGCCACTTGGCTTTGTTGTTCGGCCGCCACAGCAATCTGCGTATTGCTTTCACGCATGTGCGCCACGGACTCGGTGATAGCAACCAGGGCTTGCCCGGCTTCATCAGCTTGCTTCACGCATTCATCGGCCTTGATCGAGCTGTCCTGCATAAACTCCACTGCGTCACGGGTGCCACTCTGCAAGGTATTGATCATCTTGGTGATGAGGTCGGTGGAGTCCTGAACGCGCTTGGCCAGGTTGCGTACTTCATCGGCGACTACGGCAAAACCACGGCCCATTTCCCCGGCACGCGCCGCTTCGATTGCCGCGTTCAGTGCGAGTAGGTTGGTTTGTTCGGCGATGCCATGAATCTCACTGACCACACCGCCGATCTTCTGGCTGTCGGCCGCCAGCTGTTCGATCATCACTGCGGTTTGCTGCACGCCACTGGACAGCCCGGAAATCGACAGGGTCACGCGGTTAACGGCTTGCTGACCGCCGCGCGCCAAGTGCTCAGCGTTTTGTGATTGATCGCGGGTGTCGGCGGTGTGCTCAGCAATGTGGTGCACCGTGGCGGACATTTCGTTAATCGCGGTGGCCGCTTGTTCGGTTTCGCTTTGCTGTTCGAGCATGCCCTGGCGCACATCGCGCATATTGCCCGCCAAGCGTTCGGCGCCTTCATCCAGCTGCGCCGCTGATTGCGCAACAATACCGACCACCCGCTGGTAACCGGCTTGCATGGCATTGAAGGCGCTGGCCATCTGGCCCACTTCATCTTTGCAATCGAGAGGGACTCGGGCGCTGAGGTCACCGCTTTTTTCCACCTGCAGCATCACGTCTTTGAGGGTGTTGAGGTGGCTGAGGAGAAAGCGAATCAGCAATTGTGAGGCCGCCAACAGCAGCAGCATCAACAGTGCAACGACCCAAGCGTAGCTGGGTGCACGATCGAAGAGTACGTCAGGCAAGCTCGGCGCCGAAGCGGTGATGGCCAGACGCTGACCGTCTTCACGCACGATCACTTGCGCCCCGATCAGCCCGCCACTGCCGTTTAAATCAACCCAGCCCCGCGCGTTGAGCAAGGCGTTACCTTGGTTATCCGGCAGGCGTGGCGCCTGGTCGGCAGCAACGCTCAGCAGGTTGTTACTGCGCGGTAAGGCTTGGTCCTGCGGCCATTGGCTCAGGAGTTCGGCCTGTTGTTGAGCGGCCTGCTTGGCGGCGTCATGAAGCGATTGTTGTTCCAGATGCAAGGCATAGAGCACCAACAGCAGGGTGGTGAAGAAGGCCACGGCGTTAACCGCCCAGAACTTGTATTTCAGGGAAAGGTCGCTAATCCAGTGACTCATGCACATCTCTTCCTTGCGCAGGTTGAATGCCTAATATTCAGATCTGTTGCGTTATCGAACATGTGTACTCGATAAGCCTTCTATCGGCTGAAATGCCATTGGGTTTAGGCCGATGGTGTGCAGCGCGTTTGGCAAAGTGCCAGCAGTATCGAGTAAAGCCAATAAATCCCCATTGATCCTTATCAACACGCGTCGATTCAAACCGGTGATTTAGCGCTGCTGATGCTCGGCAGATTAAAGAACGCCTGTGCGCTGGCGCTGCTGTGAGCCGCGACTATGTGCTCGGTTTCGCCGCGATGCAGGGCCACCTCACGCAGCACCTCAACCAGAAAGGCCGGTTCATTTCGACCGTTTTTCGGTTTTGGCCGTAGGCTGCGGGGTAACAGGAAGGGCGCGTCGCTTTCCAGCATCAGGCGGCCCATGGGGATTTCCTTAACCAACGGGTGCAGGTGGCTGCCACGGCGTTCATCGCAGATCCAGCCCGTGATGCCGATGTGCAGGTCCAGGTCTAGGTAGTTGAACAGCGCGCGTTTTTCCCCAGTGAAGCAGTGCACCACGGCAGCCGGCAGCTGGTCACGGTAATGGCGCAGGATGGCCAGCAGGCGTTCATCGGCATCACGCTCATGCAGGAAAACCGGCAGTTGCAGCTCCACAGCCAAGGCCAGCTGCTGCTCCAATACCTTTTCCTGTTGCGCGCGCGGGGAGAAATCACGGTTAAAGTCCAAACCGCATTCGCCGACGGCACGTACTCTCGGGTCTGTCAGTAGCGCTTTGAGTTCGTTGTAGCTGTCGCTGTTCCAGCTGCTGGCATCGTGAGGGTGAATGCCGGCAGTGCTGAACAAACGTTCAGCGCTCGCATCCAACTGCTGGCACAGGGTGAGTGCATGCTGACTTTCCGTCAGGCTGGTGCCGGTCAGCAGCATTTGTTGGATGCCCGCTGCATAGGCGCGAGCGAGCAGGGCTTCACGTTGTTCGGCAAAGCTTGGGTGAGTCAGATTGACGCCGATGTCGATGAGTTGCATGGTGCTACCTGTTGGATGGTTTAGCGAGCATAGCAGAGCTATTTTCAATAGAAAAAAGTCAATAAATACAAAGATTTAAAGCATTTACATGATGTCCTGTGTAATTGTCGGCTGGCATCCATGGATGGGCTGTGCGAACCTCCGCGCCCCGCGCGAGTGGTCAGTTGTTGTGTACGCAGCCTGTTTAGGTGAGCCGTTGTACTGATCGGTCGGGCAATTCTGCTCTGGAGCTTTGATGGTACGAGTGCTGCTCACCTGCTGCCTACTGCTGCTGTCCTGCACAGCAGTGGCGCGCTTGGCTGGGCCGCTGGAAGTTGAGCAAGCCAAAGCCGCTCGTGACCTAGCAAGCATTCGTAGCAGTGGTGAGTTGCGGGTGCTGGTTAACCAAAGCCGCAACAGTTCCGGTGAGGTGAAGGGCCAGAGCATTGGTGTGGAATACCAGCGCATGCGCGCCTTTGAGCAGTACCTCAACCGCAACGCGCGCGATGGCCGCACGCTCAAGCTCAAAATCATCCCCCGTGCCAAAGACCAACTCCTGGCTGCCCTGCAGCGCGGTGAAGGTGATCTGGTCGCCCCCGGTGAACTGCTGAACATACCGCGCGGTAGCAAACTTAGCGCCAGCAAGGCGATCCGCAGCGACGTGCCGTTGATCATTGTCGCCAAGCAAGGTAACCGGCGTTACCAAAACCTCGAACAACTTTCCGGGCGCAGCTTAGCGTTGCCTGCGGGCAGCGTGGCCGGGGAAGCCGTTCGGGCAGTCAACCAGCGCCTCATCGACAGTAAGCGTTCACCCATCATTGTTGAGTGGGTTGACCCGACTCTGGCCGTCGAAGATGTGCTGGAAATGGTTCAGGCGGGCATTTTCAGCGTTACAGCGGTCGAGCAACCGATCGCCGAGCGCTGGGCTAAGGTGATGCCCAAGCTGCGTCTGGATCGTCATCTGCAATTGGCGAACGATGGGGATATGCGCTGGTACGTGCGCCGTGACACCCCCATGCTGGGTGCGAGTATTGACCGTTTTCTCAAGGGCTACCAGGACCCTGCGGACCTCGATGCAGCGTTTCAGCGCGTTTACCGGCGCTTGTACAAAGTGCATTACCCGCTGGGGCGCGCCGAACGCCAGCGTTTAGAGAAAGTGCGCCCCGTGCTGCAACGCCATGCCAGCCAGCACAATTTTGACTGGCTGGCCCTAGCGGCTGTGGCCTTTAAAGAGTCGACCCTAAACCCGGCTGCGCGCGGCGCGGGTGGTGCGACCGGGCTGATGCAAATTACCCCGGCGGCGGCGCGCAGCGTTGGAGTTAGCAATATCGGTGTATTGGATAACAATGTGCAGGCCAGCGCGAAGTACCTGGCGATGATCCGTCGTAATTACTTCAACAGCCCGCAGCTTAACGAGCGCGAGCGCATGGCGTTTGTTCTGGCTGGTTACAACATGGGCCCGCAACGGGTGCAAAGCCTGCGTGCGGAAGCGCGTCGACGGGGTCTGAACCCTAATCAGTGGTTCTTTCAGGTAGAGCGGGTGGCAATGGAGCAGTTGGGCATGGGCGTGGTCAGCTACGTAAATAGCGTGAACAAGTACTACCTTGCCTATGACCGCGAGCGCTATTTACTCGAGCCCTAATCAACAGAATAACGATGGAAATATCAGTTATGTCGATCGTTTAAGGCGATTTATTGCGCTTTTAATATTGGCTTATTCGTTTAGTCTGCCTGCCATTAACCCGCCCTACATGGACTGCTGAAGATGAATACGTTGATCAAATCCGTTGTTGCTACCCAAGCAGGCTATGGCCTGACCGTGCTGCGTATTGTCGCCGGCATTACCTTTGCCGCTCACGGCGCGCAAAAACTGTTTGGCTGGTTTGGTGGTTACGGCCTTGAAGGCGTTGGCCAATGGATGGAAAGCCTCGGTCTTACGCCGGGCTACCTGCTGGCGCTGATGGCGGGCAGTGCGGAGTTTTTCGGTGGTTTGGCGCTGATCATCGGTTTGCTGGCACGCCCAGCTGCTGTGGTACTGGCGTTGACCATGGTGGTGGCCATTGCCACTGTTCACTTAGCGAACGGTTTTTTTATGAGCAACAACGGCTATGAGTTCGCCCTGGCATTGCTGGCGATTAGCGTCGCGATTCTGATTGAAGGCGCCGGCAAGTTGTCGCTGGATAAGCGCATCGCCGGTTGAGCGATAAACGATCTGACACCCTTACATAAGCAAACGCTCCGACTGGTTCGGGGCGTTTGCGTTTAAGGCGAAGGACCCACTGTGCACACCGGGGTAGTGACTTAGTGTGTGCTGCAGCGGGATTTATGCGCTTGCCAGATGCTACCTACCTATTGGATGTGGGCTTAGCGTTGGGCAACCAGCTCTTCGAGGTGGGCGATAATGTCGTCCGGTTTGAGCACCAGGATGTCGCTTTCCAGCGAGTCAAGAACCACCTCGGCCGTATTGCCGATCAGTGCGCCGGAGAGGCCGGTGCGCGCTACGGTGCCGATCACGGTGACGCCTACTTTCAGTTGGCGTGCGAGGTGCGGGATCAAGGCATCAGCCGGGCCTTCGACGATATGCAGGCGGTCATCACTGATGTCGTACTCCGTCTGGAAGGCTTTGCATTGCTGGCGATAGCGCGCTTCGATGGTTTCCTTGAGTTGAAAGGTCGGGTCGGCGGCGGAGAGCATGGGCGCTGGATGAGCGCTGATCACATGCAGCTCTGCCTTGGCCAGGGTCGCAATGTCGTAGCCGTGGCTGACAATGCTGGTGTGCAGGGTACGGTGTTCGCCATCGGCATTACCCACATCAACGGCGGCCAAGATAATGCTGCCGGCCCAGGGTTTATCGGTTTTCACCATCAGCACTGGGGCAGGGCAGTGGCGCAGCAGCTTCCAGTCACCGGGAGTGAGCAGGGCTTTTTTAAGTGGGTTGTCAGGGAAGTGTTGTTTGATGACCAGGCCGCAGCCTTCAGCCTGTTGTGCATTGATGATGGTCTGGTGCTGGTTTTCATCCCAGGCCTGTTGGCTGGAGGTACTAAAGCCTTCGCTGTTAAGCAAGCTGGTGAGGTCACGCAGGTAATCGCTGTGGTCACTTTTTTTGTCGCACACCAGCAGGTGCAGGTGTGATTGAGTGACCCCGGCAATTAACTTGGCGCGTTTCAGGGCCAGGTTTTCTGCGTGATTGGGTTCCATTACCACCAAAATGCTGCGAATTGCTTGCATGATCATCTCCATGTGCTGTCAGTTTTACTGCTTATCACTATAGATCGCCGTCATTAGCCTGCTGCTTGATCGACGTCAATCGAGTGGCTGTTCGCGCGCTCATTCGTATAATGGCCGCGCTCTAGCCATATCATTCCCGCCTGCCTAGTTTTGTGAATTTATGTATCCGTTAGCTGAAACCCATAATCTGTTCCGTTGTTCTGTCCAGCTGCCTAAACCCTGCTCGTTTACCGGATGCAGCATTGTTGCGGACGTGTACCGATGAATCTGCCGGAAATTCATGATTTTCTCGGCTGTCGCACGCCAGATGCCTGGATCAGGGCTGCCCTGGCTGACCAGCAAACCCTGCTGATTGATCATAAAAACTGCGAGTTCAAGGCCGCCAGCACAGCGCTAAGCCTGATGGCCAAGTACAGCACTTATGTCGACCTGCTTAATGCCATGTCACGCCTGGCCCGAGAGGAGCTGGTGCACCATGAGCAAGTGCTGCGCATCATGAAACGCCGCAAAATTGGCCTGCGCCCAGTGTCGGCGGCGCGTTATGCCTCAGGTCTGCGCAAGGTAGTACGCACCCATGAGCCGTATAAATTAGTGGACACCTTGGTGGTGGGCGCATTTATCGAGGCGCGCAGTTGCGAGCGGTTCGAAGCGCTAGTGCCGCATTTGGATGAGGAGCTGGGGAAGTTTTACTTTGGCTTGCTGAAAAGCGAGGCGCGGCATTTTCAGGGTTACCTGAAGCTGGCTTATCAATACGGCGACGCGCGGGATGTCGAGCAGACCATCGTGCGGGTGAGGGCGGCAGAGCAGGAACTGATCGAGTCCCCAGACACTGAGTTCCGCTTCCACAGTGGCGTGCCAACTGCTTAAACAGCTCACTTACGGTTTGTGTGGGTTACGCAGGGGCGCTAAGTAAAGTTGAAAGCGCTCTGCTGGAAACCTTGCCGATCGACCTGCAGTGCCCAGCCCTGTTTGTCCCAATCACCCAGCACGATACGTTGCGCCATTTCACCCTTCACCGAGAGTTGGTGCGTGGCCGGGCGATGAGTGTGGCCATGAATCAGGGTGCGCACATGATGGGCGGCCATCACTCGCGGTACTTCATCCGGGGTTACGTCGACTATTTCGCTGGCCTTCATCCGTGTTTGCGTGCGGCTTTCATTGCGCAGCTTGCGCGCCAGTTTTTGTCGGGTGCTCAGCGGCAGGTTGCGCAGGATAAACAGCGAAATCGGGTGGCGCAGCCAACGGCGCAGTTTCATATAGCCGATGTCCTGGGTGCACAGGCTGTCGCCATGCATCAGCAATACGCGCTCGCCATTCAGTTCAATCACGCAAGGGTCGGGTAGCAGGGTACAGCCGGCTTCCTGGCAGAAAGCTTTGCCGATGAGGAAGTCGCGATTGCCATGCATCAGGTAAACACGCGTGCCGCGCTCGCTGAGTTGACGCAGGGCCTGGGCAATCGTGCGTTGAAAGGGGCTGATGGCATCGTCGCCAATCCACACTTCGAAGAAGTCGCCGAGGATATACAGCGCCTGGGCATGAACTGCGCGGGTTTCGAGAAAATGCAGAAACGCCCGACTAATGTCCGGGCGCTCCTGTTCAAGATGCAGATCGGAGATCAGTAAGATCACTCAACGATCTCGGCACGCTCAATGATTACATCGTCCACTGGCACATCCTGGTGGCCGGATTTGCTGGTAGTGGCCACAGCCTTGATCTTCTCAACCACATCCATGCCTTCAACCACTTCACCGAACACTGCGTAGCCCCAGCCTTGCACCGTCGGTGCGCTGTGGTTGAGGAAGCTGTTGTCGCCCACGTTGATAAAGAACTGCGCAGAGGCCGAATGCGGCTCCATGGTGCGGGCCATGGCCACGGTGCCAATTTTGTTGGCAACGCCGTTGTTGGCTTCGTTTTTGATCGGGGCGCGGGTGGTTTTCTGCTTCATGCCAGGCTCGAAACCGCCGCCTTGGATCATGAAGTTGCTGATTACGCGGTGGAATACGGTGTTGTCGTAATGACCTTCTTGGACGTACTGCTTGAAGTTGGCCACGGTTTCCGGGGCTTTGTCTTCGAACAGGTTGAGGGTGATAACGCCGTGGTTGGTGTGCAGCTTGATCATGTAGGTAATCGCTCTGTCGATAAATCCGTGAGCCGCTGAATTTCCAGCAAAGGGCGTTGCAGCGGTTCTTGGGCCTGTCAGGGGGTTGACAGCTTCGGCTATGATAAGCGCTTTGTATAAGACGGCCTACCCTGAGAGCCTGCCTACAACCTGCTGCGCATTGGCTAAATTGCGTTGAAAACCGCCGGGAATGTTCATTTGTGTGAATGAACGCCGCGTCCTTGGTCTTTCCGCCATCGTTTAGCCCTAGCTTGTAAGCGTTGTGAGCAGGCCCTGAATCGTGCCACGCACTCGCCAAGGACCCCATGAGCAAGCCAGAAACTGTCGCCGCCGCTAATATTTTTCGTCCCATCGTCCAGGCCGATCTGGATGCAGGTAAGCACGCGAAGATCATTACCCGCTTTCCGCCGGAGCCCAACGGCTACCTGCACATCGGCCACGCCAAGTCGATTTGCCTGAATTTTGGCCTGGCCAAAGAGTTTGGTGGTGAGTGCAACCTGCGCTTTGATGACACCAACCCGGCCAAGGAAGATCAGGAATACATCGACGCCATCAAGAGCGATGTACAGTGGCTGGGCTTTCAGTGGGCAGGCGAGGAGCGCTATGCCTCCAACTATTTCGACCAGCTGCATGACTGGGCCATTGAGCTGATCAAGGCTGGCAAAGCCTATGTCTGTGACCTGTCGCCGGAGCAGGCCCGCGAATACCGTGGCAACCTCACTGAGCCGGGCAAGAACAGCCCATTCCGCGAGCGCAGTGTCGAAGAAAACCTCGACCTGTTCGCCCGCATGAAAGCCGGCGAGTTTGCTGATGGTGTGCGCGCACTGCGGGCGAAGATCGACATGGCCTCGCCGAACATGAATCTGCGCGACCCGATCCTGTACCGTATCCGTCACGCGCATCACCACCAGACCGGTGATAAATGGTGCATCTACCCCAGCTACGACTTCACCCACGGCCAGTCGGATGCCATTGAAGGCATTACCCACTCGATCTGTACCCTGGAGTTTGAAGATCATCGCCCGCTGTACGAGTGGTTCCTGGCGCAACTGCCAGTGCCATCGCAGCCGCGTCAGTACGAATTCGCTCGCCTCAATCTGAATTACACCATCACCAGCAAGCGCAAGCTCAAGCAGTTGGTCGATGAGAAGCACGTTAATGGCTGGGACGACCCGCGCATGTCGACGTTGTCGGGCTTCCGCCGTCGTGGTTATACGCCAGCTTCGATCCGTGCTTTCTGCGACATGATCGGCGTCAACCGCGCCGGCGGCGTGGTGGATATCGGCATGCTCGAATTCGCCATCCGTGATGACCTGGATGCGAATGCCGGCCGCGCCATGTGCGTGCTCAAGCCGCTCAAAGTCGTGATCACCAATTACCCGCAAGGCCAGGTCGAAAACCTTGAACTGCCGCGTCACCCCAAGCAGGACATGGGCGTGCGTGTATTGCCGTTCAGCCGCGAAATTTACATCGATGCAGGCGACTTCGAGGAGGTCCCTCCAGCCGGCTTCAAGCGTTTGACCCCTGGCGGTGAAGCCCGTCTGCGCGGCAGCTACGTGATTCGCGCTGACGAAGCGATCAAGGATGCCGACGACAATATCGTTGAGCTGCGTTGCAGTTACGACGAAAACACCCTGGGCAAGAACCCGGAAGGCCGCAAGGTCAAAGGCGTGATTCACTGGGTGCCGGCGGCTGAAAGCGTCGAGTGTGAAGTGCGCCTGTACGACCGCCTGTTCCGCTCCGCCAACCCGGAGAAGGACGAAGACGGCGGCAGCTTCCTCGACAACATCAATCCGGATTCGCTGGTGGTGCTCACTGGTTGCCGCGCCGAGCCATCGCTGGCCGAAGCGTTACCGGAAGAGCGCTTCCAGTTCGAGCGCGAAGGTTACTTCTGCGCTGATATCAAGGACAGCAAGCCGGGCGCGCCGGTGTTTAACCGCACTGTGACGCTGCGCGATTCCTGGGCCTAAGGCTCAGTCGCTCTGATTAAAACCGGGCCGGTACGCTGGCCCGTGGTTTTCAAGGAACTGCAATGCTCTCGATCTACAACACGCTGACCAAAAACAAAGACGTCTTCAAACCGCTGGTGGGTAACCAGGTGCGCATGTATGTGTGCGGCATGACGGTTTACGACTTCTGCCATATCGGTCATGCGCGGGTGATGGTGGCGTTCGATGTGGTGACTCGCTGGCTGCGCCATCGCGGCTATGAGGTTACCTACGTACGCAATATCACCGACATCGACGACAAGATCATCAAGCGCGCCAACGACAACGGCGAGCCTTTTGAAGTGCTGGTCGAGCGCATGATTGCGGCTATGCACGAAGACGAAGCGCGCCTGAATGTGCTGCGCCCGGATCAAGAGCCGCGTGCCACCGGGCATATCGCCGGCATGCACCAGATGATCCAGACCCTGATCGACAAGGGCTTTGCCTACGCGCCGGGTAATGGCGATGTGTATTACCGCGTCGGTAAGTTCGTCGGCTACGGCAAACTGTCGCGCAAGAAGATCGAAGACCTGAAGATCGGCGCGCGCATTGAAGTCGATGAAGCCAAGCAAGACCCGCTGGATTTCGTGCTGTGGAAGGGCGTTAAACCGGGCGAGCCGAGCTGGGCGTCCCCGTGGGGCGCGGGCCGTCCGGGCTGGCATATCGAGTGCTCGGTAATGTCGACCTGCTGCTTGGGTGAGACCTTCGACATTCACGGCGGCGGCCCGGACTTGGTGTTCCCGCACCACGAAAACGAAATCGCCCAAAGTGAGGCGGCCACTGGCAAGCTCTATGCCAACGCCTGGATGCATGCCGGCGCGGTGCGCGTGGATGGCGAGAAGATGTCCAAATCCCTGGGCAATTTCTTCACCATCCGCGAGGTGCTGGAGAAGTACCATCCAGAAGTGGTGCGCTACCTGCTGGTGTCAAGCCATTACCGCAGTGCGATCAACTACTCCGAAGACAGCTTGCGCGAAGCCAAAGGTGCCCTGGAGCGTTTCTATAACGCACTCAAGGGCATGCCCAGCGTGGCAGCTGCGGGGGGCGAAGTGTTTGTTGAGCGCTTTGCGGCGGCCATGGATGACGACTTCAATTCGCCTGAAGCCTGCGCGGTGTTGTTCGAACTGGCCCGCGAGATCAACCGCCTGCGTGAAGCCGATGTACAGGCTGCGGCTGGCCTTGCGGCTCGTTTGCAGGAAATGGCGGCGGTGTTGGGTGTTTTGCAGCTTGAGCCGGAGGCCTTTTTGCAGGCAGGTGCTGCTGGCAAGGTTGATGCTGCCGAGGTTGAAGCGCTTATTGCCGCGCGGCTACAGGCGCGCGCGGAGAAAAACTGGGCAGAGTCTGACTTTATCCGCGACCAGATCACGGCCATGGGGGTGGTGCTGGAAGATGGGAAGGGTGCTACGACTTGGCGTTTGGCGGACTAAGTCGCCCGCTGTATCCGAAGGCCGCTCTCGAGCGGCCTTTTTAATAGCCGTTGTCCATCAGTTCCAGATCCAGTCCCACAGACCGGGTAGCCGTGCGTATTGCTTCGGGTCGCGCAGGGTGCGTTTAAGGGCTGCGCGCTGCAGGCCGTGTGCTTGGTAGGCGGTGAGTGTGCGCTCGTCGTAGTTCCAGAAAGGCGGACGCACCAGCTGCGGTGCTGCGCCGCTGATGACTGTCAAATCAGCTATGCCGTCTTTTAACGATTGATCCAGAACTGCCGGATTAAGAAAGCGGTGGTTGGCATGGCCTGGGATGGCAGTGTGAAAGCCCAGCAGATGGTCTTCACGCTGTTGGCGGCGTAAAAGCGCCTTGCCCCGAGCGCTACCACCTGCTCTGGTGACGCGGGTTTGTACAAAAAACAGCGCCTTGATTACCGGTTGAATGGGGTTGTCCGTCAGTGCGTCGAGTATTTGCGCCGTTGGGTTGCGGCCAGTGCTTGCGCTGGGGCCGTCATCGAAACTTAGAAGAAAGCGTATCGGCTCCACGTTATGTTGCGATGGTGGCGCAGTAACGCTCGCGCAGGCACTCAACAACGTTGCGATAAGCAAGGTGCTGAAGCATGAGCGCAGCCGCTTTGGCACTCGCGAATAAGTTGTCGTAAGTGATGCGCGGGCGCGCATTAGGCTTTGACTCGCAGGATGGGCGGGGCTTGCGGTGTGTGGGCCAAATGAGCAGTTGTTGCAGGCAGCTTCTGAAGCCGCCCGCTCGGCATCAAAGCCTATGGTGCGGCCGGGTTTGATAAGGTTTTGCTGACCAGCAGCATAAATCAGTGGTCTATCAGTCCCTCATCAATTACCCGGCCTAAGATCATTCCCTGTTTCTATCCAGGCTGTATGTCGTGCAAAGGTTCTTAGTCGTGCAGGTGCTCGGCGGCATGCAGGGTATTTTCCAGCAGGCAGGCGCGTGTCATAGGGCCAACGCCGCCCGGCACTGGCGTAATCCAGCCGGCGCGGGGCAGGGCGGTTTCATACACCACATCACCAATCAGTTTGCCATCATCCTGGCGGTTGATGCCGACGTCGATAACGATTGCGCCTGGCATGATCCACTCGCCATGCACCAAGCCAGGCTTTCCAGCCGCGACTACAACAATATCCGCCTGGCCGACATGCGTAGGCAGGTCTTTGGTAAAACGGTGGGTTACGGTGACAGTGCAGCCAGCCAGTAGCAGCTCCATCGCCATCGGCCGGCCGACAATGTTTGAGGCGCCCACTACCACTGCGTGCATACCGTACAGGTCGACGCCGGTGCTCTGCAGCAGGGTCATGATGCCTTTTGGGGTGCAGGGGCGTAACAGTGGCATGCGCTGGGCGAGGCGCCCGATGTTGTAAGGGTGGAAACCGTCAACGTCTTTATCCGGGCGGATACGTTCTAACAATAAAGAAGCGTCGAGGTGTTCCGGCAATGGCAGCTGCACCAGAATGCCATCAATGCTCGGCTCATCATTTAGACGGTCGATCAGCGCCATTAGCTCGGCCTGTTCAGTAGCGGCGGGCAGGTCGTAGGCTTGTGAAACGAAGCCCACCTCTTCGCAATCTTTACGCTTGTGCGAAACGTAAACCTGAGACGCAGGGTCGCTGCCGACCAGAATTACAGCAAGACCAGGCGCGCGCAGGCCCTGTTGGCGTCGTTCAGCGACACGTTTGGCGATCTGCTGGCGCAGGCTGGCGGCAATTGCTTTGCCATCGATCAGTTGTGCGGTCATTGCGCTTGGTTAACCATAAAGAAAGGATGGAAAAAGGACGCGCATTCTCGCATGGCCATGCTGTGGGGCAAAGGCGGCTGCCAGGGTTTTCGCGTAACTCCTTTAAATAGCTGATTTTTTTTATCTTTTACTGTTGACGACCTGTGGTCACCTCTATAACATTCGCCCCGCTTGTCGAGCACAGCAAGTCGCTGGGTAAGACGGTCAAGGCAAGAAGATAATTTTTGCGTAGATCGAAAGCTTTGAGTCTGCTTATGCAGGTGGATAAGTGCCCGTAGCTCAGCTGGATAGAGCATCCGCCTTCTAAGCGGATGGTCGCAGGTTCGAGTCCTGCCGGGTGCGCCATTTGGCGGTCTTGGCTCAAGCAAAATGCAATATGGTGGGCGTAGCTCAGTTGGTAGAGCGCAGGATTGTGACTCCTGTTGTCGTGGGTTCGATCCCCATCGTCCACCCCATATTCTAAAGCGCCAGGTTAATACCTGGCGATTTTATATAAAGCTTTACCACGCGGATGTGGTGGAATTGGTAGACACACTGGATTTAGGTTCCAGCGCCGCAAGGTGTGAGAGTTCGAGTCTCTCCGTCCGCACCATCTTTTTAGCTCCCTCCCGTTTGCCGCTTGCATCTAGGGTGACTTCTGCAAATTGACCCTCTAGAATGCATGCCCTTCAAATAGGGGGCGGGCAAACGGCCGGCTTATGTCTGTGCAACGAGGATTATTCATGCAAGTTTCTGTTGAAAATACTTCTGCTCTCGAGCGCCGTATGACCGTTGGTGTCTCTGTCGAGCGTATTGAGACTGAAGTCAACAAGCGTCTGCAGCAGACTGCCCGTCGCGCAAAAGTCCCTGGCTTCCGTCCTGGCAAAGTGCCAATGAGCGTAATTCGTCAGCGTTATGAAGACGCTGCACGTCAAGAAGCGTTGGGCGATCTTATTCAGTCCACATTCTACGAAGCCGTTGTCGAGCAGAAGCTTAACCCTGCTGGCGCACCTGCTGTCGAGCCGAAGTCCTTCGAGAAAGGTCAGGGGCTTGAGTATGTTGCGACCTTTGAGGTGTTCCCAGAGTTCACTGTCGCCGGCTTTGACTCCATTGCTATCGAACGTCTGCAGGCTGACGTGGCTGAGAGTGATGTCGACAACATGCTGGAAATTCTGCGCAAGCAGAACACTCGTTTCGAGAATGTTGAGCGTGCTGCCGAGAATGGCGACCAGCTGAACATAGACTTCGTTGGCAAGATCGACGGCGAAGCCTTCGCGGGCGGCTCGGCCAAGGGCACTCAGCTGGTTCTCGGCTCCGGCCGCATGATCCCTGGCTTTGAAGATGCACTGTTGGGCGCCAAGGCTGGCGAAGAGCGCGTAATCAACCCGACTTTCCCGGCTGATTACCAGAATCTGGATCTGGCTGGCAAAACTGCCGAGTTCACCGTCACCGTTAACAGCATCGCAGCACCTAAGTTGCCTGAGCTGAATGATGACTTCTTCGCCCTTTTCGGGGTGAAAGAAGGCGGCCTGGAAGGCTTCCGCGCTGAAGTGCGCAAGAACATGGAGCGTGAGCTGCGCCAGGCGATCAAGTCCAAGGTTAAAAACCAGGTGATGGACGGCCTGCTGGCTGCCAACCCGATCGAAGTGCCGAAGGCACTGATCAGCAACGAAGTTAATCGCCTGCGTGTACAAGCTGTCCAGCAGTTTGGCGGCAACCTGAAGCCAGAGCAGCTGCCGGCTGAGCTATTTGAAGAGCAGGCTAAGCGTCGCGTAGCGCTCGGTTTGGTTGTGGCGGAAGTGGTTAAGCAGTGTGAGCTGAAGCCAGACGACGCCCGTGTTCGCGAAATGATTCAGGAAATGGCTTCTGCTTACCAAGAGCCTGAGCAGGTTGTGGCTTGGTACTACAAAAACGACCAGCAAATGAACGAAGTGCGCTCGGTTGTACTGGAAGAGCAAGTTGTAGATACTGTTTTGCAGAAGGCCAACGTGACTGACAAAACAGTCTCGTACGAAGAAGCTGTCAAGCCGGTAGAAGCACCACAAGCCGCCTGATTTCTTTACCTCGTTCGACACGCCATAAGCCAGCCTTCGTGCTGGCTTATGCGTATTTGTGAAATGACTATTTAGGGAGCGAGTGCACGCATGTCCCGCAATCCTTTTATGCAACAAATGCCCGATATCCAAGCCGCTGGCGGTTTGGTGCCCATGGTTGTTGAGCAATCAGCTCGCGGTGAGCGCGCCTACGACATCTATTCGCGCCTGCTCAAGGAGCGCGTGATCTTTCTTGTTGGCCCTGTAGAGGATTACATGGCCAACCTGATCTGCGCGCAATTGCTGTTCCTTGAAGCGGAAAATCCGGACAAGGACATCCACCTTTACATCAATTCCCCAGGCGGTTCAGTGACAGCGGGTATGTCTATCTATGACACCATGCAGTTCATCAAGCCTAACGTGTCGACCACCTGTATTGGTCAGGCATGCAGCATGGGTGCATTCCTGTTGACCGCTGGCGCCGAGGGCAAGCGCTATTGCCTGCCTAACTCGCGCGTTATGATTCACCAGCCACTGGGTGGTTTCCAGGGGCAGGCATCGGATATCGAAATCCATGCTAAGGAAATCCTCTTCATCCGCGAGCGTCTTAACACGCTGATGGCTAAGCACAGTGGACACACCTTGGAGGAGATTGAGCGCGATACCAATCGTGATAACTTTATGAGCGCCGAAGCCGCTCGTGAGTACGGGTTGATCGACGCAGTGATTGAAAAGCGCCCCGCTTAATAAGCAGCTCAAAATAGGGTGGGTCGGTGTGTCCGCCCCCGGCGGGCTTGAAAAAGCCCGCATAAGCCCTCATCTTGTGTTTCAAGCCTATCGGATTGGATTGAACGAATGACTGACACCCGCAACGGCGAGGACAACGGCAAGCTGCTCTATTGCTCCTTCTGTGGCAAAAGCCAGCATGAAGTACGCAAATTGATTGCCGGCCCCTCGGTCTTTATCTGCGACGAGTGCGTCGACCTGTGCAACGACATCATCCGCGAGGAGGTGCAGGAAGCCCAGGCAGAGAGCAGCGCGCATAAATTGCCTGCCCCCAAGGAAATCAGCGGCATTCTCGACCAGTACGTGATCGGTCAGGAACGCGCGAAAAAGATTCTGGCGGTAGCGGTCTATAACCATTACAAACGCCTCAACCAGCGCGATAAGAAAGACGACATCGAGCTGGGTAAAAGCAACATTCTGCTGATCGGTCCGACGGGCTCAGGTAAAACCTTACTCGCTGAGACCCTGGCTCGCTTGCTCAACGTACCGTTCACTATTGCCGACGCCACCACCCTGACCGAGGCTGGCTATGTGGGTGAGGATGTAGAGAACATCATCCAAAAGCTGTTGCAAAAGTGCGACTACGATGTAGAAAAAGCCCAGATGGGTATCGTCTACATTGACGAAATTGACAAGATTTCACGTAAGTCTGATAACCCGTCGATCACTCGTGATGTATCTGGCGAGGGCGTACAGCAGGCGCTGCTCAAGTTGATTGAGGGCACGGTGGCATCAGTACCGCCGCAAGGCGGCCGCAAGCATCCTCAGCAGGAATTCCTGCAGGTTGATACGCGCAATATCCTGTTTATTTGCGGTGGTGCGTTTTCAGGGTTGGAGAAGGTTATTCAAGGCCGCTCGACCAAGGGCGGAATCGGTTTTAATGCCGAGGTTCGCAGTAAGGAAGAGGGTAAGAAAGTCGGCGAGTCACTGCGCGCCGTTGAGCCTGATGATTTGGTCAAGTTCGGTTTGATTCCTGAGTTCGTGGGCCGCTTGCCGGTTATTGCCACCCTGGATGAGTTGGACGAAGCTGCTCTGGTGCAAATTTTGACTGAGCCGAAGAACGCGCTAACCAAGCAATATGGCAAGTTGTTCGAGATGGAAGGTGTTGAGCTGGAATTCCGGCCTGATGCCCTGAAGTCGGTTGCGCACAAGGCACTTGAACGTAAAACCGGTGCTCGTGGTCTGCGTTCGATTCTCGAAGGCGTCCTGCTTGATACCATGTACGAGATTCCGTCGCAGTCCGACGTCAGCAAGGTGGTCATCGATGAGAGTGTTATCGAAGGTACCTCCAAGCCGTTGCTCATTTATGAGAATAACGAGCTGCCAGCCAAGGCTGCGCCTGACGCGTAACAGCGTTGTAACATGTTGAAAGCAAGGGGCCTGTGGGCCCCTTTGCTTTTACTGCTGCAACGCTTGTTTTTTGTATGGGCTGCCCCCATCTTAGCTGCAAGGGTCATCCCATCTGTTTGAGGCCGTATGGCCGTCGTAGAGCCGAAATCATGAAGACAACCATCGAATTGCCTCTCCTGCCGTTGCGCGATGTTGTGGTCTATCCGCACATGGTCATTCCGTTATTCGTCGGGCGTGAAAAATCCATCGAAGCCCTTGAGTCCGCCATGGCGGGCGAGAAGCAAATTCTGCTTCTCGCGCAGAGAAACCCTGCGGATGACGATCCCGATGAGGCTGGCCTCTATCGCGTCGGTACCGTAGCGACGGTGTTGCAGTTGCTGAAGTTGCCGGACGGCACCGTCAAAGTATTGGTCGAGGGTGAGCAGCGCGGTGAGATTGAGCGTTTCATTGAGGTTGATGGCCACTGCCGCGCAGAGGTCCAGCTGATTGATGAGGTTGATGCTGCAGAGCGCGAATCCGAAGTCTTCACCCGAAGCCTGCTTAGTCAGTTTGAGCAATATGTGCAGCTTGGCAAAAAGGTGCCTGCAGAGGTTCTTGCCTCGCTGAACGGAATTGACGAGCCTGCACGCCTGGTCGACACCATGGCGGCTCATATGGTCCTGAAGATCGAGCAGAAGCAGGAAATTCTAGAAATTACCGACCTGGCAGCACGTGTTGAGCATGTCTTGGCACTGCTCGATGCGGAAATTGACCTGCTTCAGGTTGAAAAGCGCATTCGTGGCCGTGTTAAGAAGCAAATGGAGCGCAGCCAGCGCGAGTACTACCTGAATGAGCAAATGAAGGCCATTCAGAAAGAGCTGGGTGACAGCGAAGACGGCCACAATGAGCTCGATGAGCTGAGAAAGCGCATTGATAATGCGGGACTGACTGCCGAAGCGCTGACCAAGGCGAATGCCGAGTTAAACAAGCTCAAGCAAATGTCGCCCATGTCGGCCGAAGCCACTGTGGTGCGTTCTTACATTGACTGGCTAGTTAATGTGCCGTGGAAGGCCCAGAGTAAGGTTCGCCTTGATCTGGCGCGTGCTGAAGCGATCCTTGATGCCGATCATTACGGTCTGGATGAGGTCAAGGAGCGCATTCTTGAATACCTCGCCGTGCAAAAACGCGTGAAGAAAATCAAGGGGCCAGTGCTTTGCCTGGTCGGTCCGCCTGGCGTGGGTAAAACCTCGCTGGCCGAATCCATTGCCAGTGCCACCAATCGAAAATTCGTGCGTATGGCCCTTGGCGGCGTACGTGACGAGGCCGAGATTCGTGGCCATCGCCGCACCTATATCGGTTCAATGCCGGGGCGTCTGATTCAGAAAATGACCAAGGTTGGCGTGCGCAACCCACTGTTCCTGCTTGATGAAATCGACAAGATGGGCCAAGACATGCGCGGCGACCCTGCGTCAGCCCTGCTTGAGGTGCTGGATCCGGAGCAGAATCATAACTTCAATGATCACTATTTGGAGGTCGACTACGACCTGTCCGATGTAATGTTCCTCTGCACGGCTAACTCGATGAATATTCCAGGTCCGCTGCTGGACCGTATGGAGGTCATTCGCCTACCGGGCTATACCGAAGCCGAGAAGACCAATATCGCGATCAAATACCTGGCGCCCAAGCAGGTTGCGGCCAATGGCTTGAAGAAAGCTGAGCTGGTGTTTGAAGAGGCGGCAATTCGCGACATTATTCGCTACTACACCCGCGAAGCGGGGGTGCGAGGTCTTGAGCGGCAAATTGCTAAGGTGTGCCGCAAGGTGGTTAAGGAACACACCGCCGAGAAGCGTTTCCACGTCACGGTAGTCGCTGATTCGCTGGAGCATTTCCTTGGTGTGGCCAAATATCGCTACGGTTTGGCTGAGCAACAGGACCAAATCGGTCAAGTAACCGGATTGGCGTGGACCCAGGTGGGCGGTGAGCTGTTGACCATCGAAGCCGTGGTTGTTCCAGGTAAAGGCCAGTTGATCAAAACCGGCTCACTGGGTGATGTGATGCTGGAATCGATTACGGCTGCGCAGACCGTTGTACGCAGTCGAGCCAAGAGCCTGGGCGTGCCTGTGGACTTCTATGAGAAGCAGGACATCCATATCCATATGCCTGAGGGGGCGACCCCAAAAGATGGCCCCAGCGCTGGCGTTGGTATGTGTACGGCGCTCGTTTCAGCGCTGACTCAGATTCCTGTGCGTGCCGATGTAGCAATGACCGGTGAAATAACCCTGCGGGGTCAGGTGTTGGCGATTGGTGGTCTGAAAGAAAAACTACTGGCCGCACACCGTGGCGGAATCAAGACGGTCATAATTCCCGAAGAGAATGTGCGCGATTTGAAAGAGATTCCGGAGAACATTAAGCAAGACCTGCAGATTAAACCGGTTAAATGGATTGACGAGGTCCTGCAAATTGCGCTGCAATACGCGCCGGAGCCCTTGTCTGATGCGGCTCCCATAGCTGCAAAGGATGAAAAACGCGAGACTGATTCCAAGGAGCGAATCAGCACGCATTAGCCGGAGGGGTTTCTTGACACATTTTTGAAGCCCTTGTTATAAAGCGGCTCTTATTGTGTCGGCAGGCTCTCCTGCATAAACTTCGCTTACATTTAAAAGCAAGAAATAAACTCAACAGAAATTAAGGGGACTTAAGAGTGAACAAGTCGGAACTGATCGATGCCATTGCTGCATCTGCTGATATCCCAAAAGCTGTTGCCGGCCGCGCGCTGGACGCAGTAATTGAATCCGTTACTGGCGCTCTGAAGGCTGGTGATTCTGTAGTACTGGTTGGTTTCGGTACTTTCGCTGTTAAAGAGCGTGCTGCTCGCACTGGTCGTAACCCGCAAACTGGTAACCCGATCAGCATCGCTGCTGCCAAGATTCCAGGCTTTAAAGCCGGTAAAGCTCTGAAAGACGCTGTCAACTAAGTCTCTTTAGGTTTTGCCCAGCAGATCAGTTGAATGATTGATCTGAAGCGGGGCGGGATGTTCAGTCAGTTTTATCCGTCTGAGCGCTACGAATCTGTTATTTGAGTTCGATCCGCTTCGCCAGTTATGAGAAGGCGCATCCACTGATGCGCCTTTCTTCTATCCGGATTTTACCCACACTGCGCGGCTGCTTTTTTTACAGTCGTTCTGGGGGACGCATGCTGCAAAATATCAGGGATAATTCACAAGGGTGGATTGCCAAAACCATCATCGGCATCATTGTCGCGCTGCTCGCGCTGACGGGTGTTGATGCGATTTTTACCAGTACCAGCAACAGTCAGAATGCGGCTGAAGTGAATGATGTGAAAATCACTTCTGCCGAGCTCAGCCAGGCCGTAGAGATGCAACGTCGGCAGTTGCTGCAGCAGTTAGGGCGCGACTTCGATGCGTCCTTGCTTGATGAAAAGCTGCTACGTGAAGCGGCTCTGAATGGCCTGATCGAACGTACTTTGTTGCTTGATAGTGCCAAAGACGCCAACTTTGCCTTTTCGCAACAAGCACTGGATCAGTTGATCCTGAAAACACCTGAGTTTTTGGTCGATGGTCAGTTCAATGCTGAGCGTTTCGATCAGGTGATCCGTCAGCTGGGTTACAGCCGCTTGCAGTTCCGCCAGATGCTCGAGCAGGAAATGCTCATTGGTCAGCTGCGTGCCGGCTTGGCCAATAGTGGTTTTGTTACGGACGCCGAAGTGCGGGCATTTGCTGCACTGGAAAAGCAGACTCGCGACTTTGCCACCCTAACGCTTAAGGCTGATCTTGACGCTGTCACGCTCAGCGATGACGACATCAAGGCCTACTACGAGGCTCAAGCCAGCCAGTTTATGAGCCCTGAGCAGGTGGTGCTGGAATACGTCGAGATGAAAAAAGACGCGTTCTTTGACCAAGTCGAAATCACTGATGAGGCGCTGCAGAGTGCTTATCAAAGTGAAATCGCTAACCTTGCCGAACAGCGTCGTGCCGCGCACATTCTGGTCGAAGTCAACGACACACTGAATGACGAGCAAGCTCAAGCCAAGTTGCTCGAGGTGCAGAAGCGTGTTGAACAGGGCGAAGATTTCGCCGCGCTGGCCAAAGAGTTCTCTGATGATTCGGGCTCGGCGGGCGCGGGCGGTGATCTGGGCTTTGCCGGCCCTGGCGTTTATGACCCGGCCTTTGAAGAGGCGCTGTATGCGCTGGACGAGAATGCCGTATCGGCTCCCGTACGCAGCGAGTTTGGCTGGCACCTGATCAAGCTGCTGGGCGTTCAGGCGCCGGAAGTGCCGAGCTTCGCCAGTCTGGAAGAAAAACTGCAGCGCGACCTTAAAACACGTCAGGTTGAACAGCGCTTTGTCGAAGTCTCCAAAGACCTCGAAGACGCTGCGTTTGAAGCGTCTGATCTGGCTCAGCCCGCGCAAGAGCTCGGTCTTGAAGTCAAAACCACTGAGGCGTTTGGTCGTCAGGGTGGGGCTGAAGGCCTGACCGCTAACCGCCAGGTGATTCAGGCGGCCTTCAGCGCGGAAGTGCTCGACGACGGCAGCAACAGCAGCCTGATCGAGCTTGACCCGAACACTGTCGTGGTTGTGCGTGTTAAACAGCACAACAAGCCTGAGCAACTGCCGCTTGAGCAGGTTGCCGAGGGTATTCGCGCGCAATTGACCCAGGTTCGTGCAAGCGAGGCCGTCAAAGCCAAGGCGCAGGAGCAGCTGGCAGCGTTACGTGAAGGTCAAACGCCGGTTACCCAGGCGGATGCTCAGCAGAGCTGGACTGTCGTCGAGGCGGCAACACGCAGCCAGGAAGGCGTAGAGCCTGTTGTGCTGCAAGCGGTGTTCCGCATGGCTAAGCCTGAGGCAAGCGATAAGCCGACCTTCGCCGGAGTGAGCCTGAGTAACGGTGATTTTGTGATCATTCGTCTCAATGGCGTCAGCCAGCCGCAACAGGCACTGTCGGATGAGGATAAGGCCATGTACAGCCGTTTCCTCGCTTCACGCATAGGTCAGCAAGACTTTGCTGCGTTCCGTAAGCAGCTAGAAGAAAGCGCGGATATCGAGCGCTTCTGATTGCGACACGCTTAATAAAAAGGCCGCTTAATTAAGCGGCCTTTTTTATTGCTGCAATTTAACGGCTTACTCTTCCATGGCGCCCATGGCGGTGGTGTTGAAGCCGCCGTCAACATACATAATCTCGCCGCTGACGCCTGAGGCCAGGTCCGAGCAGAGGAAGGCGCCGGCGTTGCCGACTTCATCGATGGTCACGTTACGGCGCAGTGGGGTTTGCTTCTCGTTAGCCGCGAGCATCTTGCGGAAGCTCTTGATCCCGGAGGCCGCCAAGGTGCGGATTGGGCCTGCGGAGATGGCATTGACGCGGGTGCCTTCTGGACCGAGGCTGCCGGCCAGGTAACGGACACCGGCTTCCAGGCTGGCCTTGGCCATGCCCATGACGTTGTAGTTGGGCATGGTGCGCTCGGCGCCCAGGTAGGAGAGGGTCAGCAGGCTGCCATTGCGGCCTTTCATCATCTCGCGGCCGGCTTTGGCCAGGGCGACAAAGCTGTAGGCGCTGATGTCGTGAGCGATGCGGAAGCCTTCGCGGGTGGTAACGTCGGTAAAGTCACCGTCCAATTGGTCGCCCGGGGCGAAACCAACGGAGTGAACGATGCAATCCAGGCCGTCCCACTTCTTACTCAGGGCTTCGAATACCGCCGCAATTTCTTCGTCGTTGGCGACATCGCACGGGAAGCACAGCTCGGCATTTGAGCCCCAGTCAGCAGCGAAGCCTTCAACGCGGCCTTTAAGCTTTTCGTTCTGGTAGGTGAAGGCCAGTTCGGCACCTTCACGGTGCATGGCTGCCGCGATGCCGGAGGCGATGGACAGTTTGCTGGCGACGCCAACGATCAGTACGCGCTTGCCGCTTAGAAAACCCATGGGTGTTGTTCCTCTTCCTGTTTGCAGGTAATTAGTTGGCTGGGGCCATAAAGGCCGCTTCCAGCAACTGCTGTGTATAGATGTCCTGTGGTGCTGCAAAGACACGTGCTGCCGGGCCTTGTTCGACCACTTTGCCCTGTTTAACCACCATCACCTGATGGCTCAAGGCCCTGACCACTGCTAGGTCGTGGCTAATAAACAGATAGGTCAGGTTGTATTTAGCCTGCAGCGAGCGGAGCAGTTCGACTACCTGGCGCTGAACGGTGCGGTCGAGGGCTGAGGTCGGCTCATCCAGCAGGATCAAAGCAGGTTTGAGTACCAGTGCACGGGCAATGGCGATGCGTTGGCGCTGGCCACCGGAAAACTCGTGCGGGTAGCGATGGCGGGTTTCTGGGTCCAGTCCCACTTCCACCAGTGCGTCGATAATGGCCTGCTCCTGCTCGGCTTCGCTGCCCATGCGGTGAATCTGTAAACCCTCGCCGACAATCTGGCCCACCGACATGCGCGGGCTGAGGCTGCCGAAGGGGTCTTGAAACACCACCTGCATTTGCCGGCGTAGCGGGCGAACATCCTCTTGCGACAGGCCGTCGATTGCTTGGCCCTGGAAGCGGATACCGCCCTGGCTGCCGAGCAAGCGCAGAATTGCCAATCCCAGGGTGGATTTACCCGAGCCGCTTTCGCCGACGATGCCCAGCGTATGGCCCTGCGGCAGGCTGAAGTTGATGCCGTCCACGGCTTTGACATGGTCGACAGTACGGCGCAACAAACCCTTCTTGATCGGGAACCAGACGCGCAGGTTGTCGATTTCCAGCATGGTCTTACCCGGCGGCTGATCGACCGGGCCACCGGTGGGCTCGGCGCCCAGCAGCTCACGGGTATAGGGGTGTTGTGGGTCTTTAAACAGCGTTTCGCAGGCCGCCTGTTCGACGATATGCCCGCGCTGCATCACGCAAACGCGGTGGGCAATCCGTCGTACCAAATTGAGGTCGTGGCTGATCAGCAGAATCGCCATGCCCAGGCGTGCTTGCAGTTCCTTGAGCAGCTCAAGGATCTTCAGCTGCACGGTGACGTCCAGCGCGGTGGTCGGTTCGTCGGCGATCAGCAATTCCGGCTCGTTTGCAAGGGCCATGGCGATTACCACACGCTGGCGTTGCCCGCCCGACAACTCATGTGGGTAGGCCTTGAGGCGCTTGTGCGGCTCAGGAATGCCGACCAGTTCCAGCAACTCCAGGGTGCGCGCTGTAGCCGCCTTGCCGCTTAGGCCTTTGTGCAGGACCAGCACTTCGTTGATTTGCTTTTCGATGCTGTGCAGTGGGTTCAGCGAAGTCATGGGCTCCTGAAAGACCATGGCGATACGGTTGCCACGGATGCCGCGCAGTTTGTTCTCGTTCAGTTTGAGCAGGTCTTGCCCGGCGTAGTGAATGCTGCCGCTGGGGTGCTGAGCAATCGGGTAGGGCAGCAGACGCAGGATTGAGTGCGCGGTGACCGATTTGCCCGAGCCGCTTTCGCCAACTAAAGCCAGAGTTTCACCGCGCTTGATGTCGAAGCTGACGCCTTCCAGCACGCGCTGTTTCAGGCTGCCGGTGACGAACTCGACAGCCAGGTCGCGTACTTCGATGAGGGTGTTGGAGTCGGTCATGTTATTTCCTCGGATCGAAGGCATCGCGTGCCGCTTCGCCGATAAACACCAGCAGGCTGAGCATCAGGGCGAGCACGGCAAAGGCGCTGATACCGAGCCAGGGCGCTTGCAGGTTGGATTTGCCCTGGGCCACCAACTCGCCTAGCGACGGTGCTCCAGGCGGCAGGCCGAAACCGAGGAAATCCAGTGCGGTGAGGGTGCCGATTGCGCCGGTGAGGATAAACGGCATAAAGGTCATGGTGGAAATCATCGCGTTGGGCAGGATGTGGCGGAACATGATCGAGCCGTTCTGCATGCCCAAGGCGCGTGCGGCGCGTACGTATTCCAGATTGCGCCCGCGCAGGAACTCGGCGCGCACCACATCCACCAGGCTCATCCAAGAAAACAGCAGCATGATGCCCAGCAGCCACCAGAAGTTCGGTTGCACGAAGCTGGCGAGGATGATCAGCAAATAGAGCACTGGCAGGCCGGACCAGATTTCCAGAAAGCGCTGGCCGACCAAGTCAACCCAGCCGCCATAGAAACCCTGCAACGCGCCGGCAAACACGCCGATGACCGAACTGGCCAAAGTCAGGATCAGGGCAAACAACACGGAAATGCGGAAGCCATAAATCACCCGCGCCAGTACATCGCGGCCTTGGTCATCGGTGCCCAGCAGGTTTTCCGCCGAGGGTGGCGCCGGGGCAGGTACTTGCAGGTCGTAATTGATGCTGGAGTAGCTGTAGCGGATCGGCGGCCAGATCATCCAGCCGTCCTTTTCCTTGATCAGCTCCTGGATGTAGGGGCTTTTGTAGTTGGCCTGCAGCGGGAATTCACCGCCGAAGGCGGTTTCCGGGTAGCGCTTGAATACCGGGAAATACAGTTCGTTGTCGTAGCTCACCACCAGCGGCTTGTCGTTGGCGATCAGCTCAGCACCGAGGGTGACAAAGAACAGCACCAAGAAAATCCACAGTGACCACCAGCCGCGCTTGTGCGCCTTGAACAGCTGGAAGCGGCGTTGATTGATGGGGGACAGTTTCATCTCAACCCTCCCGGCTTTCAAAGTCGATACGTGGATCGACCAGGGTGTAAGTAATGTCGCCGATCAATTTCACCACCAGGCCCAGCAACGTAAAAATAAACAGGGTGCCGAACACCACCGGGTAATCGCGGTTGATTGCCGCCTCGAAACTCATCAGGCCCAGGCCGTCGAGGGAGAAAATCACCTCGATCAGCAAGGAGCCGGTAAAGAAAATGCCGATAAAGGCCGCTGGGAAGCCGGCGATGATGATCAGCATGGCGTTGCGGAACACATGGCCATAGAGCACGCGGTTGTTGCTCAGGCCCTTGGCGCGGGCGGTGACCACGTACTGTTTGTTGACCTCATCGAGAAAGCTGTTTTTGGTCAGTAGCGTCAGAGTCGCGAAGTTGCCGATTACCAGTGCGGTAACGGGCAGCGCCAGGTGCCAGAAATAGTCGAATATTTTCCCGGTGAGGCTCAGCTCGTCGAAGTTGTTCGAGGTCAGGCCGCGCAGCGGGAACCAATCCCAGTAGCTGCCGCCGGCAAACAGCACGATGAGCAAAATGGCGAAGAGGAAGGCGGGGATGGCGTAGCCGACGATGATCAGTGAGCTAGTCCAGACGTCGAAGGCGCTGCCGTGGCGGGTGGCTTTGGCGATGCCCAGTGGAATCGACACCAGGTACATGATCAGCGTGCTCCACAATCCCAGGGAGATTGACACCGGCATCTTCTCGATGATCAGGTCGATAACCTCGGCATCACGAAAGAAGCTCGAGCCGAAATCCAGTTGCGCGTAGCTCTTGAGCATCAGCCAGAAGCGTTCCGGGGCGGATTTATCGAAGCCGTACATGCGCTCGATTTCTGCCACCAGTTCCGGGTCTAGACCCTGCGCGCCACGGTAGTTGGAACCGGCCACGGACACCTCGGCACCGCCGCCGGCAATCCGGCTGGTGGCGCCGTCAAAGCCTTCCAGTTTGGCGATCATCTGCTCGACCGGGCCACCGGGGGCGGCCTGGATGATGACGAAGTTGATCAGCAAAATGCCGAACAGCGTGGGGATGATCAGCAGCAGCCGACGAAAGATATACGCCAGCATCTTATTGCTCCACGTCTGCAGCCGGGTGAGCGGCGGCTTCGTCGGCCACCGCTTCTGGCGATTTCGCACGGGCCCACCAGGTGTGCAGGCCTATGTCGTATTTCGGGCTGACCTTGGGGTGCTCGAAGCGGTTCCAGTAGGCCACGCGCCAGGTTTTGATATGCCAATTGGGCACCACGTAATGGCCCCAGAGCAGCACACGGTCGAGGGCACGAGTGTGGGTGATCAGGCTTTGCCGTGAGTCGGCATTGATCAGTCCGTCTACCAAGCTGTCCACCGCCGGGTCTTTCAGGCCAATAAAGTTGCGGCTGCCGGGGTTGTCGGCGCTGCTGGAGTGCCAGTATTCGCGCTGCTCGTTACCGGGTGAGTTGGACTGGCCAAAGCCACTGACGATAAGGTCGTAATCACGCGAGCGCAGGCGGTTGATGTACTGCGAAACGTCAACGCGGCGAATCACCAGTTCAATGCCAAGGTCCGCCAGGTTGCGCTTGAATGGCAGCAAGACGCGCTCAAATTCGGTTTGTGCCAGAAGAAACTCAAGGCTTACTGGCTGGCCGTTGCTGTCGAGCATGTTGTCACCATCCACACGCCAGCCGGCTTCCTGCAGCAGTTGGTAGGCGCGGCGTTGTTGCTCGCGAATGATGCCGCTGCCATCGGTGACCGAGGGTTGGTACTCGTCGGTAAATACCTGGGGCGCAACCTGTGTGCGCAATGGCTCCAGCAGCTTTAACTCATCAGCAGAGGGCAAGCCGACAGAGGCCAGTTCTGAGTTGTCAAAATAGCTGCGAGTACGGGTGTAAGCGCCATTGAACAGCTGACGGTTGGTCCACTCGAAATCAAACAGCAGGCTCAGGGCTTCGCGCACGCGGCGGTCACTGAACAGCGGGCGGCGGGTGTTGAAGATAAAACCCTGCATGCCCGTGGGGTTGTGGTTGGCGATTTCTTCTTTAACCAGCTGGCCGTTGGCTATGGCTTCGGTGTTGTAGGCCGTGGCCCAATTTTTTGCACTGGTTTCCAGCCAGTAATCGAACTGTCCAGCCTTGAGTGCTTCAAGGGCCACGGTGTTGTCGCGGTAATAGTCGATTTCCAGGGTGTCGAAATTGTAAAAGCCGCGATTGACCGGTAGGTCCTTGCCCCACCAGTCCTTGACGCGCTCATAGCGGATGGAGCGGCCGGCCTGCACATTCGCCACCTTGTAGGCGCCACTGCCCAGGGGCACTTCGAGGTTGCCTTTGCTGAAGTCGCGTTCCGCCCACCAATGTTTTGGCAGCACCGGCAACTGGCCGACGATCAGCGGCAGCTCACGGTTACCGGCATGTTTGAACACGAAACGCACGCGGTGAGGGCTTTCGATTTCCACCTTGTCGACATCGGCGTAATAGGCGCGGTACATCGGCGCGCCTTGGCTCATCAGGGTGTCGAAACTGAATTTGACGTCTTCGGCGGTCACCGGTTTGCCGTCATGAAAACGTGCCTCAGGGCGCAGATAAAAGCGCACCCAGGCGTTATCTGGGGCTTTCTCAATTTTCTCGGCCAGCAGGCCGTATTCGGTGAAGGGCTCATCCAAACTGTGGCGGGTCAGGGTGTCGTAGATCATCCCGATATCGTCGGCGGCAACACCCTTGTTTATAAACGGGTTGAGGCTGTCGAAGCCGCCGAAGCCGGCTTGGCGCAGGGTGCCGCCTTTGGGCGCATCCGGGTTGACGTAATCGAAGTGGGTGAAGTTGGCCGGGTATTTGGGCGGCTCGTCATACAGCGTTTGTGCGTGTTTGGGGCCGGCCAATGCCAGGCTGGCTACGCCAAGCAGGGCAATGCCACTGACGTGGATAAACAGGGCGCGCAATGCATGGGTCATTCAGCGTTCTCCATGGATTTCAGCCACCAGGTACGCAGGCCCAGGGTGTAGGGCGGCGTGGTGACGAAGGCAAATCGGTTGCGGTAGGCCAGGCGGTGGTAATCGATGTACCAGTTCGGGATGCTGTAGTGCTGCCACAACAGCACGCGGTCAAGTGCACGAGTGGCAGCAACTTGTTCGGCTCGGGTTTGCGCGGCCAGAAGTTTTTCAATCATCGCATCAACCACCGGGTGGGTAACCCCGGCGTAGTTGCGACCCCCTTTGATCTTGGCTTGTGAGGAGTGGAAATACAGCGACTGCTCCAGGCCTGGGCTGAGGGTTTGCGGCAGGGTCAGCAGAATCATGTCGAAGTCGTATTGATCGAGGCGCTGCTTGTACTGGGCGCGGTCGACGGTGCGCAGGTTAGCTTGAATGCCAATGCTGGCAAGGTTCTCGGTAAAGGGCTGGAGAATGCGTTCAAGGTTGGGGTTGACCAGCAGTATCTCGAATCGCAGCGGTTGCCCTTCACTGTTGAGCAGGCGTTGGCCGGAGGGCTTCCAGCCGGCTTCGGCCAATAGACCGAGAGCGCGGCGCAAGGTTTCTCTAGGGATGCCTCGGCCGTCAGTCTGCGGCATGCTGAAAGGCTCGCTGAACAGGCGTGACGGCAGTTGTTTGCGATGGGGCGAGAGCAACAGCCATTCCGCGCCTTCCGGTTTGCCGCTGGCCGAGAACTCGCTGTTGGGGTAGTAGCTGTTGGCGCGGGTGTAGGAACTGTTGAACAGCGCGCGGTTGGCCCACTCGAAGTCAAACATCAGGCCCAAGGCTTCGCGCACTTGGCGCTCGGCAAATACCTCGCGGCGGGTGTTCATAAACAACGCCTGGGTCTGGGTTGGAATCTGATGAGGGATCTCGGCGCGGATCACTTCGCCACGGCTCAATGCCGGAAAGCGATAGCCGTTGGCCCAGTTCTTCGCCTGTTGTTCGATATAGATGTCGAATTCACCGGCCTTAAACGCTTCAAAAGCCACATGGCTGTCGCGGTAGAACTCCACGTCGACCTGGTCGAAATTGTATTTGCCGCGATTGACTGGCAGCTTGGCGCCCCACCAGTCCTGGACCCGCTCAAAACGCAGGCTGCGACCGGGGCTGACCTGGGTAATGCGGTAGGGCCCGCTGCCCAGCGGTGGCTCATAAGTGGTGGCCTTGAAGTCGCGGCCTTTCCAGTAGTGCTGCGGCAGCACTGGCAATTCACCCAGGCGCAAGACCAGCAGGGAGTTGCCGGCACGCTTGAGCACAAAACGGATGCTGTGGCGGTTGAGGATGTCGACCCGCTTAACTTCCTGCAGATTGGTGCGGTATTGCGGGTGACCCTCCTTGAGCAGCAGGCGGTAGGAAAAGGCCACGTCATAGGCGGTGATCGCTTTGCCATCGTGAAAGCGCGCCTCGGGGCGCAGATTGAACACCACCCAGCTGCGATCATCGCTGTATTCCACCGACTCGGCGATCAGGCCATAGCTAGACGCCGGCTCATCACCGGAGGGGTCATAGGCGCCGGTGCCGACCATGAGCGGTGCATTCAGCTCGTTGACCCCGTACTGCAGGAAGTTGGCACTGCTGATCGGGCTGCTGCCCTTGAGTGTGTAGGGGTTGAGCGTGTCGAACGTGCCGTTGGCCATCATCCGCAGCGTGCCGCCTTTCGGGGCTTCCGGGTTGACCCAGGCGAAATGGGTGAAGCTGGCGGGGTATTTCAGCTCGCCAAACTGGGCGTAGCCGTGGCTTTTATACAGAGTGGCCCAGGCAGATGAACTGATGGCCATGCAGAGAAGTAACGAGAGGAGGGGACGTATCAAGTGAAATATCCGATCCGTGGCGTCTTATGGGCTGCTGGTCAGGCACATTAACAGCTTGTATCGGCTGGAAAAAGGGTAGGCTCGCGCCTCGTTCTGTTGGCGTTTCGCGCAACCTGCGCGGGCGAGTCAATTTTTGCGCAATGTGGCCTGTATCGACGCTCATTGAGTACCAGCCAACTGCGCTTCCAGTGCACTGCATTGGGCACAAAACCTGCTGCGATGTTGCCGACAATGAAGCAAGACGACCCTAAACAATAGTGGCACTTTGGCTACACTGAATTAACTAATTCCGAGGGCATTATTTTGGTACCAGCCTGCCATGGTTTGCAGTCATGGATTGATCACTTCAACCAAGCCGAATTACCTGCCCTAGGTGCGGTGGTGCAGGATTTGCACCGTCTTACTCAGGGCGACAAATCGTCTGTGCAGCAATTGGCAGATGTACTGCTACGCGACGCCGCCTTGACCACCAAGGTGCTGCGTATCGGCAATAGTGTGTATTACAACCCGTCCCAAGAGCCCATCCGCACCATCTCCCGTGCGATCGTATTGATTGGCTTCGATAACGTGCGTCAGATCGGCCTATCCGTCAGCCTTATCGACGGCTTGCTCGCGCGCAGCTCTCGCGATCAACTCGGCGAGCTGCTGGCGCGTTCTTTTCATGCCGCTGTGCAGGCCCGCAATATCGCCGGTTATGTGCTGAGCAGAAATGATGAGGAAGTGTTTATCGCCGCTTTGCTGCATAACGTCGGCGAATTAGCGTTTTGGGGCTGCGCCGGGGATGCGGCAGATGATCTGGCCAGCGCACTGGCTCAGCCGGGTGTTGATGGCGATGAGGTGGTGATGCAGCTGCTGGGCACCAGCTTTCGCCAGCTGAGCCTGGCGTTGGTGAAAAGCTGGAACCTGGGCGACACCGTTAGCCTGGCGCACCAGTCAACCAGTGAGAATGACCCGGCCGTCAAAGCCGTGATCCTGGGCGCGAAGATCAGCCAGGCCGCGCTGGATGGCTGGGACACGCCCGCCATGGAAGCACTGGTCGGCCAGCTGGCCACCTTTATCGGGGTGACGCCACAGGAAGCCATGCAGCAGGTGTTGGCCAGTGCGGAAGAGACCGTGAAGATGGCGACGACTTTCGGCGCCAGCCAGCTGTGCAAGCTGATCCCCAATACCGATCCGGAACAGATTCGCTTGCAGCAGGAACAGCGCAAGGCGCGCCTGCTGCAGCCCAATATGCTGATTTTGCAGCAGGCCTTGCAGGACCTCGGGCTGCTGGTCTCGCGCAGGGGGGATTTGGGCTTGGTGCTTGATACGCTGTTCAAGGGGCTGCATCAGGGGGCGGGGCTGGAACGCATCATGTTGGTGGTGCTAGCAGATCAGCAGAGCTGCTTTCGCGCCAAACGGGTGATTGGCGAAGGCACCGACAGCTGGGCGCATGACTTTACCTTGCCGGTTTCGCAGCGCGAACAGCCGCATATATTCAGTTACGCGCTGCGTAACAAAGAGGCACTCTGGATGGGCGTGCCGGCCAGTTACAACCTCAATGAGCTGGTGACTCAGCCGATTCGCCAACGCCTGGGGCAGGGTATGTTTTTTATCGCCCCGCTGTTGGCCGGCACCCGGGAAATTGGCTTGCTGTATGCCGATTGCCGGGTATCCGGGCGGGCGTTGAAGCATGAACAGTTTGTCGCTTTTCAGCGCTTTACCCAGTTGACCGGGCGTTGCCTGGAGGCCATGAGCAAAAAGGCTTAATCAGTCCGCGCTGTACAACGTCAACGTTTGGCCTGGTTTGAGCGCCTTGCCGGCTTTGGGGTTCCAGGTTTGCAGGCTCTTCATCGGCACCTTGAAGCGCTTGGCGATCAGGTACAGCGAGTCGCCGTGGCGCACCTTGTAATAGGTCGCGCTTTGGCGTGCTGAGTTAGCACGGCTGCCGCTCCCGCCAGTGTTAGGTGTAGCCGCTTGCACGGTAAGCACCTGACCGACGCGCAGGCTGTTACCGGAAAGCTTGTTCCAGCGCTGCATATCCTTGACGGCAACCTTGTGGTTTTTGGCGATCTGCCAGAGGTTGTCGCCGTTTTTCACCCGGTAGGTACGGTTGGGCGCGCTGTGGGCGACACTGCGCTGAAATATTGGCTCGCGCGTCGGTACACCGGGTTGCGCAGGGATACTCAGCATCTGGCCGATGCGCAGGTTGTTGCCGGCCAGCTTGTTGATGTCCTTCAAGGTGTTTACGGTCAACTGATGGCGGTTGGCGATGCTGTGCAGGCTGTCGCCTGAGCGCACGCGGTATTGCTGCCAGTCCACCCGCTCCTGCGGCTTCATCAGGGACAGGTTGGCGGTGAGTAATTCGGCCTTGTCGGTCGGCACTAATAGATGCTGGGGGCCGTCCAGGGTGATGCCCTTTTTGAACGCGGGGTTGAGCAGGTACAGCTCGTCCTCATCCAGGTCAGCCATGGCGGCGACGCGTGAGAGGTCCATGCGGCGAGTGAATGCGACCTTCTCGAAGTACGGCTCGTTGGCAATCGGCGCGAGGCTGACGCCATAGGCTTGCGGCGCCATGACCACCTGCGACAGAGCCAGCAGCTTGGGGACGTAATGCTGGGTTTCAGCCGGTAGCGAGAGGTTCCAATAATCAGTCGGTAAACCGAGTTTCTGGTTGCGTTCAATCGCTCGGCTGACGCGGCCTTCACCAGCGTTGTAGGCCGCGAGTGCCAGCAGCCAGTCACCGTTGAACATTTCCTTGAGACGCATCAGGTAGCTGATCGCCGCATCGGTTGAGGCCATTACATCGCGGCGGCCGTCGTACCAGCTGGTCTGGCGCAGGTTGAAATGGCGCCCGGTGGAGGGGATGAACTGCCAGAGCCCGACGGCATGGGCGTGGGAATACGCCAGCGGGTTATAGGCGCTTTCGATCATTGGCAGCAGCGCCAGCTCCATCGGCATATTGCGCTGCTCCAGGCGCTCAACGATGAAGTGGATATACGGGCTGCTGCGCTCGCCGGCTTTTTCAATAAAGGAGGGATTGCTGACAAACCACAGGCGTTGCTGCTCGATACGCGGGTTGAGGGTAATGGTGTCCTGCAGCTGATAGCCGTTGCGTACCCGCTCCCAAATGTCTTTGGGTTCATCGGGGGGCGGCGCCACGCTGCTGTTGAGCCATTCCGGCTCTTGCTCTAAACCAATGGCGCGGTCAGTGTCGCGGCCGCTGTCAGGGCGGTACTGGTTGCTGGTCTGGCAACCGGCCAGGGTTACACACATGATCACCACAAGCGTCTGAGCGCTTTGTGCCAATGCCTTTAAATTCAAGGTCTTGCGTGGTGATAGAGGCATTGGCGGCGATGTACTTCCCGGCGAAAAGGTCGAGCGATTCTAGGAACCAGCATGGCCCTGGTCAAGTTTTAACCAGCCTTTTGTGGGTTCGTCGAGGTTTAGAAGTGATCCTTCCAGGCACGTAACGCTGCGAACACCTGCACTGGTGAGCGGCTTGCAGGCCCCTCGCGCTCGCTGATACGGGCGCCGACCGACGGTTGCGCGCTGCGCAAAAACGGATTGGTGACACGCTCCAGGCCAATCGAGGACGGCAGGCTGATTTGCCCAGCCTCGCGCCATTGGCTGACCTGCTCTAGGCGTTGGCTGATGTCTGGATTATCGGGCTCAACGGCTGCGGCAAAGCGCAGGTTGCTCAGGGTGTATTCGTGGGTGCAGTACACCTGAGTCTGTTCGGGGAGGGCGGCCAGGCGACTGAGCGAGTGATGCATCTGCTCGGGGCTGCCTTCGAACAGGCGACCACAGCCGCCAGCAAACAGCGTGTCGCCACAGAACAGCCAGTGCTGCTCGGGCTGGATATACGCGATATGGCCAAGGGTATGCCCCGGCACTTCAATGATGTCAAAGCGGTATCCGAGGATCTCGGCCTGGTCACCGTCCTTTAGGGCCAGATCACGCCCGGGGATTTTCTCGTTAGCCGGGCCGAGCACACGTGCCCCCGTAACAGCCTTGAGGCGCTCGACACCACCAACATGGTCAAAGTGATGGTGGGTAATCAGGATATCGCTCAAGCGCCATTCGGGATTGGCCGCCAGCCAGGCCTCCACCGGCGCGGCGTCACCTGGGTCGACAACCGCGCAGCGTCGCTGTTCAGCGTCCTGCAGGAGCCAGATATAGTTGTCAGAGAATGCAGGCAGTGCGTCGATTTTAATCATGAGTAGGTCGCTAAGCAGGGCACAAAGGTGCATCTTAGGGTGCAAAGTTGGTGCTGGCTACGCTGCACAATCTGCTGTGTGTCGGCCCCGCTGCGTTAAAAACAGGCTGGGTACGCGGTGGGCGGTTAATGCGCTGAAGCGCAGCCCGCCACGAGCCATATTCGAGCCCGGTCGTGATTAATAAGGAAGTCGCCCCTATGTCCGATCACCCTTTTGCCCACGCTGACAGTGAATGGCTCAGTCTTATCGCGGCAGCGCGCGGCTGGTTGGAGGGTCCGCTCGGGCAGTTGCTGCTTGAGCAGGAACGACAGCTATTGGAAGACGAACTGGTGCGTTTCTTCGGCGGCTTTCTGGTGCATTACGGCCCAGCTGCCGACGCGCCGCCAAATGCCCAACAGATCCAGCGCAGTGTGCGCGTGGGTGCACCGTTCAAGGGCGTGGAGATCGTCTGTGAGGAGCAATCCTGGCCATTGATCGAGCATGCCGCCGATGTGGTGGTGCTGCAGCATGGCCTGGACTTCAGCCTGTCGCCCCATGGTTTGCTGCGTGAAGCTGCGCGCAGCGTGCGTCCCGGTGGCCATTTGTTAATCGTGGGCATCAACCCGCTCAGCAGTTGGGGCGTGCGTCATTTATACACGCGTGACGCCCTGCACCAGGCCCGCTGCATTGCGCCTAGCCGTGTATCTGACTGGTTGCGCCTGCTGGGGTTCGCGCTGGAGAAACGCCGCTTCGGGTGCTATCGTCCGCCGCTTTCTTCGCCGGCCTGGCAGGCGCGTACCGCTGGCCTGGAGCGTTTCGGCGCGTCCTGGCAGCCCCCAGGTGGCGGTTTTTACCTGCTGGTTGCACGCAAGCTGGTGGTCGGTCTGCGTCCATTGCGTCAGCCGAGCCGGCAAAAGGTCGGCCAGTTATTACCGATGCCCGTGGCAAAGGTCAGTCGCCGCGAGACAGAGCCGAAATAAAACCGGTTGGATTAATTGAGCGAGAGATTGCAGATACATGAGTGAACAGGTCGAGATCTACACCGACGGTGCCTGCAAAGGTAACCCTGGCGTTGGTGGCTGGGGCGCGTTGATGATTTTCAAGGGTGTGGAAAAAGAGCTGTGGGGCGGCGAGAGCGACACCACCAACAACCGTATGGAAATGACCGCCGCCATCCGTGCCCTGGCCGAATTGAAACGCTCGTGCGATGTACGCTTGGTGACCGACTCGCAGTACGTGATGCAAGGCATTCAAGACTGGATGCCCAACTGGAAGAAGCGCGGCTGGAAAACTGCCGCCAAGCAGCCGGTGAAAAATGCGGATTTGTGGCAGCAGCTCGATGAGCAGGTTAATCGGCATAACGTCACCTGGCAGTGGGTGCGCGGCCATACCGGCCACCCCGGTAACGAGCGCGCTGACCAGTTGGCCAACCGCGGTGTTGATGAAGTCAGAGGATTGAAGCATGCGTAGTGTGGTACTGGACACGGAAACCACGGGTATGCCGGTGGCCGATGGTCATCGGATCATCGAAATCGGTTGTGTTGAGCTGATTGGTCGACGCCTGACAGGGCGGCATTTCCACGTGTACCTGCAGCCGGATCGCGAGAGCGACGAGGGTGCTATCGCCGTTCACGGTATTACCGATGAATTCCTCAAGGATAAACCGCGCTTTAAAGAAATCGCCGATGAGTTTTTCGAGTTCATCAAAGGCGCGCAGCTGATCATCCATAACGCCGCGTTCGACATCGGCTTTATTGCCAACGAATTTAATTTGTTGGGCCAGAGTGAGCGTGCCGAGCTTAGCGATTACTGCTCGATCCTCGACACCTTGATGATGGCCCGTGAGCGCCACCCAGGGCAGCGCAACAACCTCGACGCCCTGTGCAAGCGTTACGGTGTCGACAACTCCGGCCGTGACCTGCACGGCGCCTTGCTCGATGCCGAGATCCTGGCCGACGTCTACCTGACCATGACCGGTGGGCAGACCAATCTGTCCCTGGCCGGCGATGGTTCGGAAGGCGACAGCAACGGTCGCCAGCAACCCAGTGCAATCCGCCGCTTGCCCGCTGAGCGAGCGCGCACGCGAGTGATCCAGGCCAGTGCTGCCGAGCTGGCCGAGCATGCCGCGCGCCTTGCAATCATCGAAAAGTCTGCGGGTGCGCCGCCGCTGTGGGTGCAGATGGAGCAGCCAGCAGCCGAGGCTTGATAGCACCGCGAGTTATCCACTCGCGACCTTTTCGTACAGCGTCACACAGAGGGGGTTCCGCCTGGCGGAGCCAGCCTCTAACCTGAGGCCATCGGCAGGCCCGTACCTGCCAGTCTCAGGGACGCCACAATGTATAAAGACCTAAAGTTCCCCGTCCTCATCGTGCACCGTGACATCAAGGCCGATACCGTGGCCGGTGATCGCGTACGCGCTATCGCTCAAGAATTGGAGCAGGACGGCTTCAGTATTCTCTCCACCAGCAGCTCCGCCGAGGGGCGCATTGTTGCCTCCACCCACCATGGTTTGGCCTGCATTCTGGTGGCCGCCGAAGGGGCGGGTGAGAACAGCAACCTGTTGCAGGACATGCTTGAGTTGATCCGCATTGCTCGCCGTCGTGCGCCGCAGCTGCCGATTTTTGCCATTGGTGAGCAAGTCACCATTGAGAACGCGCCGGCTGAGGCGATGATTGATCTCAACCAGTTGCGCGGCATTCTTTATTTGTTTGAAGACACTGTGCCGTTCCTCGCCCGCCAAGTGGCCCGCGCGGCGCGCAATTATCTGGATGGTTTGCTCCCCCCTTTTTTCAAGGCGCTGGTGCAGCACACCGCACAATCCAACTACTCCTGGCACACGCCCGGTCACGGCGGCGGCGTGGCCTATCGCAAGAGCCCGGTGGGGCAGGCGTTTCACCAGTTTTTCGGCGAGAACACCCTGCGCTCCGACCTGTCAGTGTCGGTGCCGGAGCTGGGTTCACTGCTCGATCACACCGGCCCGCTCGCTGAGGCTGAAGCCCGCGCGGCGCGCAACTTTGGTGCGGATCACACCTACTTTGTGATCAATGGCACCTCGACCGCCAACAAGATTGTCTGGCACAGCATGGTTGGCCGCGATGACCTGGTGCTGGTCGATCGCAACTGCCATAAGTCGATCCTGCATTCGATCATCATGACCGGCGCGATCCCGCTGTACCTGTGCCCGGAACGTAATGAGTTGGGGATTATCGGACCGATCCCGCTGAGCGAATTCAGTCGAGAATCGATCCAAGCCAAAATCGATGCCAGCCCGCTGGCGCGCGGCCGCGTGCCGAGCAGCAGCGGGGCGATGGTTAAGCTGGTGGTGGTGACCAATTCGACCTACGACGGCCTGTGCTACAACGCCGAGCTGATCAAGCAGACCTTGGGCAACAGCGTCGAAGTGCTGCATTTCGACGAGGCTTGGTACGCCTACGCGGCGTTTCACGAGTTTTACAGCGGGCGTTATGGCATGGGTACCGCGCGCACCGAAGACGCGCCGCTGGTGTTTACCACCCACTCGACGCACAAGCTGCTGGCGGCGTTCAGCCAGGCCTCGATGATTCATGTGCAGGATGGCGGTGTGCGCCAGCTGGATCGGGATCGTTTCAACGAAGCCTTTATGATGCACATCTCCACCTCGCCGCAGTACGGCATCATCGCTTCGCTGGATGTCGCCTCGGCGATGATGGAAGGGCCGGCAGGTCGCTCGCTGATTCAGGAAACCTTCGACGAAGCGCTGAGCTTTCGCCGCGCATTGGCCAATTTGCGGCAGAACCTCAGTAGCGACGACTGGTGGTTCAGTATCTGGCAGCCGGCCAAGGCCGAAGGCACCGATGATGTGGTGACTCAAGATTGGCTGCTGCAGCCGCAAGCCGATTGGCATGGCTTTGGCGATATTGCTGAAGATTATGTGCTGCTCGACCCTATCAAGGTGACCCTGGTAACGCCGGGCCTGACCGCCGATGGCAAGCTGGCCGAACGAGGTATTCCGGCCGCAGTGGTCAGCAAGTTCCTCTGGGAGCGCGGCCTGGTGGTGGAGAAGACCGGGCTGTATTCCTTCTTGGTGCTGTTCTCAATGGGCATTACCAAGGGTAAGTGGAGCACGCTGCTGACCGAACTGCTGGAGTTCAAACGCAGCTATGACGCCAACCTGCCGTTAAGCGATGTGCTGCCCTCGATTGCCCAAGCCGGCAAGGCGTTCTATCAGGACATGGGGCTGCGTGACCTGTGCGATGCCTTGCATGCCTGCTACCGCGAGAACGCCACGGCCAAAGCCCTCAAGCGCATGTACACGGTGCTGCCAGACGTGGCGATCAAACCGGCCGATGCCTACAACCAGCTGGTGCGTGGTGAAGTGGAGGCGGTGCCGATTGAGCAGCTGGAAGGGCGTATTGCGGCGGTGATGCTGGTGCCGTATCCGCCCGGTATTCCACTGATCATGCCCGGCGAGCGTTTTACCGCGCAGACCCGCTCGATCATCGATTACCTGGCCTTTGCCCGTACGTTTGATCGCAGCTTTCCGGGTTTTGATGCCGACGTGCATGGCCTGCAGCGTGAAGGCGGGGTTTACACCGTCGACTGTATCAAGAGCTGATGCTCGCTGGCCGGCTGCTTACCCAGTCGGCCAGTGGTGGGCGAGCGTAACCGTGCGTGGTTACCTCAATAGATCAAGCGCTTATCCCCGCTAGGTAAAAACGAGCTTAAGGTGAATGACGTGTTGTGCGTCACAGTGGCCAGCATCGACATTTGTCGGTTGGTTGTTATAGTTGCTCGATTTTTAGCATAAGAACCCGTTCGTTGCGCGCCTGCGCCCCAGCTGAGGATGACTGCCGTGTCCGACTACAAAGCCTTTAATGTCGTGTTGGCAGATAAGGTCGCCCATGTGGTGATCAATCGCCCGGAAAAAGTTAACGCGATGAACGCCGATTTCTGGTGTGAAATCATCGACATCTTCTGCTGGATTGATGACACCGATGAAGTGCGCGCGGTGGTGATCTCGGGGGCGGGTAAGCATTTCTCCTCAGGCATCGACCTGATGATGTTGGCTTCGATCGGTAGCCAGCTGGGCTCTGATGTTGGGCGTAATGCGGAAAAATTGCGGCGCAAGATTCTTGACCTGCAAGCCTCGTTTAACGCCGTGGATAACTGCCGTAAGCCGGTATTGGCCGCTATTCAAGGCTATTGCCTCGGTGGCGCGATTGATTTGATTTCAGCCTGTGATATGCGTTACTCGACGGTCGATGCACAATTCTCGATCAAAGAAATCGACATCGGCATGGCCGCCGACGTCGGCACCTTGCAACGCCTGCCACGCATTATTGGCGACGGCATGATGCGCGAACTGGCCTTTACCGGCCGCACCATTGCCGGTGAAGAAGCGCGCAGCATCGGTTTGGTCAACCGCACCTATGCAGACGCCGATGCGCTGCTTGACGGGGTTATGGGCATCGCCCGTGATATCGCCAGCAAGTCGCCAGTGGCGATTCGCGGCACCAAACAAATGATTCGCTACATGCGTGATCACCGCGTAGATGACGGCTTGGAATACATCGCCACTTGGAATGCCGCGATGCTGCAATCGGCGGACCTGCGCGTGGCCATGGCCGCTCATATGAGCAAGCAGAAGCCGGAGTTCGCGGACTGATGCTGCCCTTCCAGCTGTTTTTATTACCCACGCGGGAGGTGCAATAGCTCATGGTTTCTGGAGCCACGTCGCTTAATCTGGTGCGCGATGAATTGTTCACCACGATGGAGGAGGCGGAGTCGAGCCTCGAACACTTCATCGCCGACCGCCATAACGGCAGCTTGCTGCAACAGGCCGTGGAAAACCTGCATCAGGTTCGCGGTACGTTGAACCTGATCGAGCTGGCAGGTGCCGAGCTGCTGGCGCAGGAAGTACTGGATCAGGCCACTGATATCCCTGCTGGCGCCGGTGAAGAACGCGATGTGCAGCTTTCTGCCTTGAGTAATGCGCTGCATGTGCTGCGTCGGTATTTGGAAACCGTCGAAGCTCATCGCCAGGAAATGCCCGAGTTGTTGTTGCCGGCGATCAATGACCTGCGCCAAGCCGGTGGTCAGCCCGCTTTGCCGGAGAGTTTCTTTTTCAGCGTGCGTCTTGACCACGCCCGTCCACGTACTGCACCGCCCACCCTTGATGGTGCTGCGCGCGAGGGCGAAAGCCGGCGTCTGCGGCATATGTACCAAGTGGGGTTGCTGGGCTTTATCCGCGAGCAGAACCCGCAGGCCAGCCTCAAGTTGATGGGGCGCGCGTTGGGCCGACTCGACGGCCTATTTGCCAACGAGCCGCGTGGTCGCCTGTGCTGGGTCGGTGCGGCGGCAGTAGAGGCGCAGGGGGATGGTCAACTGCTGGCACGCAAGTCGCGCAAACAGCTGTTTGCACGATTGGATCGTGAGTTCAAACAAATGTTTGCCAACGATCAGTACGAAGCGCCCCGCGGCCTGCTCAAAGAATTGCTTTATTTGGTCGCCCTGGCGGATACCCGCGGGCCGCAAGCGGCGGCGTTGAGTGAGGTGTTTGGCCTGACCCCGCTGCCTTTCACCGACCACTTATTAGAAGAGGAATACCAGCGCCTGGCCGGGCCAGGTCAGGCCGTGATGCGGTCGCTGAGTTCGGCAATCCACGAAGAGCTCAACAGCGTCAAAGATATGCTCGACCTGATCGAGCGCGGTACGCTGCAAAGCGACAACCTGATCAGCCTCCATGCCTTGCTGGGTAAGTTGAGCAAGACCCTCGGCATGGTCGGTCTAAGTTCTGCCGGCAACGCCCTGAACGCTCAGCTGCCGACTGTGGCCAGCTGGAGCGAGGCCAACGCGCCGCAATCGCAAGCCTTGAACAAGTTGGCCGATGCCGTGTTGTACGTTGAAGGCATGGTCGCCAGCCTGGAGAGTGGCGAGCGCCGAGAGGCGCGAGTGACCCAGGCGCAACCGGGTAATGAAGCCGAATCCTTTGCGCTGCATCAGCTCAATGAGGCGCGCATTGTCGTGATCGATGAGGCGCAGGCAGGCTTGGCCTTGGCCAAGCGAGCCATCACCGCGTACCTAGAGTCGGGTGGCGAGCGCATGCACTTGTCCAATGTACCGTTCAGCTTGCAAGCCGTGCGTGGCGGGTTGTGGTTCCTCGGTCAGGAGCGCGCCGCCTTGCTGGTTGGTGCCTGCGCCGATTACATCCAGCAGCACATGTTTGACGCGCCGCAGATGCCATCTGAGCAGATGCTGGAAACCCTTGCCGATGCCCTGAGCAGCCTTGAGTACTACCTGGAAGCCGGCGCAGTGATGCGCCCCGACACTCAGCCAAGCGTGCTCGACCTTGCCGCCGAAAGCGTGCGGGTACTCGGTATGCCGCTGGAGGCTTAACTATGCAGCACTGGCAAGCCAGTTTTCTCGATAACCAACAACCGGGTGGCTGGGTTGTTGTGCACTTCAAGCAACACTTTCTCGCCGACAGCAACGGTGTGCTGTTCCCCCGTGAATGGTTGAAGAAGCAAGACCTGCCGATTATTGCTGAGCATGGCCTGGGCTATTTTAAGGGGGATGCGATTTACCTGTTGGAGTTGGGGCAGCCCTCTGACTTGCCAGGTTGCACTTGGCAAAGCCTGCGCCAATTCATGTTGCACGGTGATGCTGATACCTTCAAATTGCTCAGCTATGCCACGCAAATCGGCACCTGGGCTAGCCAGCATCGCTTCTGTGGCAGCTGCGGCGGGGGCATGCAGCATGTGCCTGGCCAGCGCGCCATGCATTGCCCACGGTGCGAGCTGCAGCATTACCCACGGCTTTCCCCAAGCATGATCGTGCTGGTTACGCGCGGCGATGAAATCCTGCTGGCCCGTTCCCCACGCTTTGTCTCAGGGGTCTACAGCACCCTCGCAGGCTTTGTTGAGGCAGGGGAGTCAGTCGAGCATTGCGTGGCCCGAGAGGTGCGGGAAGAGGTGGGCGTCGAAATCAACAACCTGCAGTATCTGGGCAGCCAGGGTTGGCCTTTTCCGCATTCGTTGATGCTGGGGTTTCATGCCGAATACGTCTCGGGCGATATCGTCATGCAGGTCGATGAAATCGAGGATGCGCAGTGGTTCAGCGTGTATGACCTGCCGCCATTACCAGCGGCACGCTCGATTGCCCGTCACCTGATTGATGTGTACGTGGCGCGCCGATTAGGCCAACCCGAACCAGTGCTGCCAGGCTAGACGTAAGGTTAGGCCGAGTACCACCAAGATAAACACCGGGCGGATAAACTTCGAGCCGCCCTTGATCGCGGTGCGTGCCCCCAGAAACGCACCGACCATCAACGCCAACCCCATGCACAGGCCCAGCAACCAGGCCACTTGCCCGCTGATGATAAATACGCTCAGGGCGCAGATATTGCTGACAAAGTTCATGCTGCGCGCCACGCCGCTGGCTTTGACCAGATCGAGCGGGTAGAGCAGCAGGCTGCTGACCGTCCAGAATGCGCCTGTGCCAGGGCCTGCAACCCCATCGTAAAAGCCCAGGCTCACACTTTGCGGCCACTGCCTACCCTTGGCGATAGGCGCATCGGTGAGTAACGGCGCGGTCGGGGTTTTCCCCAGTAACAGGTACAAGCCGCAGGCAAATACCACGGCTGGTAGCAACTGGTTCAGCCATTGCGATGGCAGCCATTGCGCCATGGCCGCGCCCAGCAATGCGCCTACTGCCGTGCCGATTAGTGCATTACGCCACTGGCTGGGATCAAATAATTTACGCCGGTAGAAGGTGTAACTGGCAGCGGCCGCGCCAAAGGTCGAGCTGAGTTTGTTGGTGCCCAGCGCCAAGTGGGGCGGTAGGCCGGCAGTCAGCAGCGCAGGAATGGTCAGCAAGCCGCCGCCGCCGGCAATGGCATCGATAAACCCTGCTATGAATGCGACCAAGGCGAGAATTGCCAGCGTCGACAGGTCAACGCTGAGCTCAAAGGGGAAAATCATCAGAAGTTACCGGAAGAAATAGTGAGCGCGTCTGGTGATGGTCTGAGCGTGCGGCGGTTAACCGCCGCGTCGACCCAATAGCCGGGCATAAAAGCATGTTCTGCGTCTAATTGTGCCGCTCTCTTGCTGTTCGCCAGCTGGCGAGCTGCGCATAATGCCGGCAATTTCAAGCATAAGGAATGCACAGCAATGCAATACGGCGGTCTGGCATGGGCAACAGCATTGTTGGCGCTACTGGTGGCGTTGGTTGCGGCGCGCATTTTGTTTAACCGCCACTGGTTTCTGGGTTGGTTGCGCGGCACCTGCGGCCTGGCATTTCTTGCATTAGCGGTGCTGATTGGGGTGCTGGCTAACGATTTGCGCAGCTATGTGCCCATTGCCGAGGATAAGCCGCTGGCAACCCTGAGCTTCAAGGCCGACGGCCCGCTGTATCGGGTCACGCTGCTGGAGGGCGATCGCGAACGTAGCGTCACCCTGGAGGGGGATCTCTGGCAGTTAGATGCGCGCTTCCTGCAGTGGAAGGGCTTGGCAGCATTGATTGGCCTGCAGTCGGGTTATCGCTTGGAAAAACTCTCGGGACGCTTCCTCTCCATTGAGCAGCAAAGCCAGGCGCAGCACACCCGTGTCGAATTGGCGCGCAGCCCCTATGGCATCGATTTATGGCGCTGGCTGCGGCTGGGGCAACATGATCTGTTTGTGTTTGATCCGCAGGCGCGCCGGGTCACCTACCTGCCGCTCGCCGATGACGCGGTTTACAGCATCAACCTGACCCCTGCAGGTTTGCTCGCAGAGCCGATGAATACAGCGGCCAAGCAGGCATTGAAAGACTGGCAGTAGGGCAGCCAGCGCCCATCAGTCGTCGCTCCGCGGTGGATGGCGCACCACATAACGGCGCGTGAATGCGGTCTTCTGCCAAGGCCGTGCACGGTTTAGCTGTGTAAGCGCCTCCGTTTGCGTTTTCCACCCCGGTTTGCGCGTCAAAAAACGTAAATCACTCGCTTATCACTCCCTCGCAGCTGGCTAGCGTAGCGTGCGTCACGTATATATTTGTGTCGGCAGCGCAGCCCACTTGGCACAAAAGCCGCTTGCGTTTGACCATGCTGGCTAATTCCCTCACGCAAAACTCAGTCGTGTGCCCGTTCGCTGACCTCAGGGTCAAATATTAGTTGACCATAAAGTCAGAAAAACCTAGATTCGCCTCATGCCAAGCCGTTTGGAAACGCTGTGCTGCCCAGTGCAGTGGTTTCAGCAGCGCCTGATACGACAACAATAAAAATGCCTGGAGGTCGTCCTTGATCCAGTTTTTACTCAACCGGGAGTTGCGTGCCGAGCATGCCCTGGACCCTAACGTCACCGTGCTCAATTACCTGCGTGAGCATCTCGGTAAATCTGGAACCAAAGAAGGCTGCGCCTCAGGCGATTGCGGTGCCTGCACCGTGGTAGTTGGCGAACTGGATGGGGAGCGCGTGCGTTATCGCACCCTTAATTCCTGCCTGACCTTCGTTTCCTCGCTGCACGGTAAACAGCTGATCACGGTGGAAGACCTTAAGCACCAAGGCCAACTGCACAGCGTGCAGCAGGCCATGGTCGACTGCCACGGTTCGCAGTGCGGCTTCTGTACCCCAGGTTTTGTTATGTCGTTGTTCGCTTTACAAAAAAACAGCAATGGCTTCGACAAGGCCGACACCCTGGAAGCCCTGGCCGGCAACCTGTGCCGTTGCACCGGTTACCGCCCAATTATCGATGCCGCCGAGCAGGCCTGTTGCCAGAAGCAGCCGGACCAGTTCGACGCTGCCGAAGCGCAAACAATTGCGCAATTAAAAGCCATCGCCCCGCAAGACACCGCCGAGCTCAACAGTGGCGACAAACGCTGCCAGTTGCCGTTAACGGTCGCTGATCTAGCCGATCTTTACGCCGCCAACCCGCAAGCGCGCCTGCTGGCTGGCGGCACCGACCTTGCGTTGGAAGTAACGCAATTCCACCGCGAGCTGCCGGTGATGATTTACGTCGGCCATATCGAAGCAATGAAGCGCGTTGATGTGACCGAACACAGTATCGAAATCGGCGCGGCCACTGTGCTCTCCGATTGCTACGCAGCGCTGGCCGAGGATTACCCGGATTTCGGCGAGCTGCTGCACCGCTTCGCCTCCCTGCAAATCCGCAACCAGGGCACCCTGGGCGGCAATATCGGCAACGCCTCGCCTATTGGCGACGCCCCGCCGCTGCTGATCGCCCTTGGCGCGCAGATCGTGCTGCGCAAAGGCAACAGCAGCCGCACCCTGCCGATCGAAGACTACTTCCTCGACTACAAGGTGACTGCACGTCAGGAAGCCGAATTTATCGAGAAGATCATCGTGCCGCGCCAGCAGGCCAACCAGGCGTTCCGCGCCTACAAGGTGTCCAAGCGCCTGGACGACGACATTTCCGCCGTGTGCGCTGCCTTCAACCTGGTGGTCGAAGAAGGTGTGGTGCACAGCGCGCGCATCGCCTTTGGCGGCATGGCCGCGATTCCGAAACGCGCCGCTGCCTGTGAAGCCATACTCAAGGGTGGGGCATTTAATCAAGCGCAGATCGAACGTGCTTGCTCCGCGCTGGCCGAGGATTTCATCCCGCTCAGCGACTTCCGCGCCAGCAAGGAATACCGCCTGCTCACTGCACAGAATCTGCTGCGTAAATGCTTCCTCGAACTGCAAGCTGCCGACGTTGAAACCCGGGTGAGCGCCTATGTCTAGTCATCACAAAACCAGCAAAACCCAAGCCGAACTGGCTGAGCTGTTCCGCGCCGACATCACCACTGGCGTCGGTCGCAGCGTCAAACACGAGAGCGCGGACAAACATGTGTCCGGTGAAGCCGTGTATGTCGACGACCGCCTGGAGTTCCCCAATCAGCTGCACGTCTATGCGCGCATGAGCGACTGTGCCCATGCGCGCATCGTCAGCATCGACACCGCGCCCTGCTACGCCATTCCTGGCGTGGCCATTGCGATCACCAGTAAGGATGTACCCGGTCAGTTGGACATCGGCCCGGTGGTCGCCGGTGACCCGCTGCTGGCGGACGGCAAGGTCGAGTACGTTGGCCAAGTGGTGATCGCCGTTGGCGCCGACAGCCTGGAAACTGCACGCAAAGCGGCCATGGCCGCAATCATCGAATACGAAGATTTGGAGCCGGTACTCGACGTGGTCGATGCGCTGCGCAAGAAGCATTTCGTCCTCGACAGCCATCAGCACAAGATCGGTAACTCCGCCGCCGAGCTGGCGACTGCACCGCGTCGCCTGCAAGGCAGCCTGCATATCGGCGGCCAAGAACACTTCTACCTGGAGACGCAGATTTCCTCGGTGATGCCGACTGAGGACGGCGGCATGCTCGTTTACACCTCGACGCAGAACGCCACCGAAGTGCAGAAGCTGGTGGCCGAAGTGCTCGGCGTGCCGATGCACAAGATCGTCATCGACATGCGCCGCATGGGTGGCGGTTTTGGCGGCAAGGAAACCCAGGCCGCAGGCCCGGCGTGCCTGTGTGCGGTGATTGCCCGCCTCACCGGCCGGCCGACCAAGATGCGCCTACCGCGCGTTGAAGACATGCAGATGACCGGCAAGCGCCATCCGTTCTATGTTGAATACGACGTTGGCTTCGATGACAACGGCCTGCTGCACGGCATCGAGATCGAGCTGGCTGGCAACTGCGGCTACTCGCCGGACCTGTCCGGCTCGATCGTCGACCGCGCGATGTTCCACTCGGACAATGCCTACTTCCTCGGCAACGCCACCATCAATGGTCACCGTTGCAAGACCAACACCGCGTCGAATACCGCTTACCGTGGTTTCGGCGGCCCGCAAGGCATGGTCGCCATTGAGGAAATCATGGATGCTGTCGCCCGCAGCCTGGGCAAAGATCCGCTCGAGGTACGCAAGCTCAACTACTACGGCAAGACCGAGCGCAACGTCACCCATTACCACCAGACCGTCGAGCACAACGTTATCCACGAGATGACCGCCGAGCTGGAGGAAAGCAGCGAGTACGCCAAGCGCCGTGAAGATATCCGCGCGTTCAATGCCAAGAGCCCGGTATTGAAGAAAGGCCTGGCGCTGACCCCGGTGAAATTCGGCATCAGCTTTACCGCCACCTTCCTCAACCAGGCTGGCGCGCTGATCCATATCTACACCGACGGTTCGATCCACCTGAACCACGGCGGCACCGAGATGGGCCAGGGCCTCAACACCAAGGTCGCGCAGATCGTCGCCGAAGTGCTGCAGGTGGATATCTCGCGCATCCAGATCACCGCCACCAACACCGACAAGGTGCCGAATACCTCACCCACAGCGGCCTCCAGCGGCACCGACTTAAATGGCATGGCCGCAAAAAACGCGGCGGAAACCATCAAACAACGGCTGGTGGATTTTCTGGTGCGTGAGTACAAGGTCACTGCCGAGGATGTTGAGTTCCGAAACAGCCAGGTGCGCGTACGCGATCTGTTCCTGAGCTTCGAGGAAGTGATCCAGAAGGCCTATTTCGGCCAGGTATCGCTCTCCAGCACCGGTTTCTACCGCACGCCGAAGATCTTCTATGACCGTGACAAGGCCGCCGGCCGTCCTTTCTACTACTTCGCCTATGGCGCCGCCTGTTCGGAAGTGATCGTCGATACCCTGACCGGTGAGTACAAGATGCTGCGCACCGACATCCTGCATGACGTCGGCGCATCACTGAACCCGGCGCTGGACATCGGCCAGGTCGAAGGTGCCTTCGTTCAGGGCATGGGTTGGCTGACCATGGAAGAGCTGGTGTGGAACGGCAAAGGCAAGCTGATGACCAACGGCCCGGCCAGCTACAAGATCCCGGCCATCGCCGATATGCCGCTGGACCTGCGCGTCAACCTGGTGGAAAACCGCAAGAATCCGGAAGACACCGTGTTCCACTCCAAGGCCGTTGGTGAGCCGCCGTTTATGCTCGGCATCGCCGTGTGGTGTGCGATCAAGGACGCCGTGGCCAGCCTGGCTGACTACAAGGTGCAGCCGAACATCGACGCCCCAGCAACGCCTGAGCGCGTGCTCTGGGGGGTGGAGCAGATGAAAAAACTCCAGCAACCGGCCAACGCCGAAAATGCGACCGAGGTCGAACTGGCCTAACGCGAACCGCCGATCTGGTGGATGTGCTGCGCGACATCCACCCTACGCGAGGTAGGGTGGCTAACCGCGAAGCGTTGTCCACCAGAGGCGCGAATGAACAACAAAACAGGTGTACAACAATGACAAAACACACCGAGTCGAAACCGCAAACACCGCAGCCGACGCAGGTACCGATACTGGACCCGTCGCCGAGCAACTGGCGCTTACCGCCACCCGGACAACTGCCACCTACCTGGAGGCTGAGTAAATGAGTTGGATCAGCGCCCTCGTAGAACTGCAGCAGCAAGGTCAGCCTTGTGTGCTGGTGACCATCATCGAAGAGCGCGGCTCAACCCCGCGCAATGCCGGCTCGAAAATGGTGGTCACCGCTGACCGTATCTTCGAGACTATCGGTGGCGGTCATCTGGAATTCAAGGCGATGGAGCTGGCCCGCGAAATGCTCAGCAGCCGCAGCCAGGATACCCGCCTGGAGCGTTTCAGCCTGGGTGCCAGCCTCGGCCAGTGCTGCGGCGGTGCCACGTTGCTGCTGTTTGAACCCATGGGCCAACCCCAGGCGCAGATCGCCGTATTCGGCGCAGGCCACGTCGGCCGCGCCCTGGTGCCGCTGCTCGCCAGCCTGCCGTGCAAGGTGCGCTGGATTGACTCGCGGGAAAACGAATTCCCCGAGCAGATTCCCGTCGGGGTCGACAAGGTGGTCAATGAAGACGTCATCGACGAGATCGAGCAGATGCCCGCCGGCAGCTACTTTATCGTCATGACCCACAACCACCAGCTCGATCTGGAGCTGACTGCAGAAATCCTCAAGCGTAACGATTTCGCCTACTACGGCCTGATCGGCTCGCAGACCAAACGCGTCAAATTTGAACACCGCCTGCGTGATCGCGGCTTTGACCCAGCAGTGGTGGCGCGCATGCGCTGCCCCATGGGCCTGGCCGAGGTCAAAGGCAAATTACCGGTGGAAATTGCCGTATCCATCGCTGGCGAAGTGATCGCCACTTATAACGCCACCTTTGGCCAGAACCTGAAAAAGGGCGACACCAGCGTCGCTAAACTGTTACCCGTCAGCCGCCGTAGCAACGCATAGCCTTCATAAATACGTTTAACCGACACCATCTACACATTCATCGCCTTATCGAGATCAGCATGAGCCCCAACGTAAAAGCCTACCGCGCCGCCATCCTGCACAGCATTGCCGACCCTGCCGTGGTGGGCGTTGAGCAATCCTATGAGTATTTCGAAGACGGCCTGCTGGTCATCGACAACGGCCGGGTGGCCAAAGTCGGTCACGCCGCCGACCTGCTGCCCAGCCTCAAGGGCGTTGAAATCACCGAATACCGCGACGCGCTGATCACCCCCGGTTTTATCGACACCCATATCCACTACCCGCAAACCGGGATGATCGCCTCCTACGGCGAGCAGCTGCTGGACTGGCTGAACACCTACACCTTCCCCACCGAGCAGCAGTTCGCCGACAAGGCCCATGCCGCCGACGTGGCCGGCATCTTCCTGAAAGAGTTGCTGCGCAACGGCACCACCACCGCCCTGGTGTTCGGCACCGTGCACAAGCAATCGGTAGACGCCTTCTTCGAAGCCGCCGAGGCACTGAACCTGCGAATGATCGCCGGCAAGGTATTGATGGATCGCAACGCTCCGGACTACCTGACTGACACCGCGGAATCCGGCTACGCCGACAGCAAGGAGCTGATCGAGCGCTGGCACGGCAAGGGCCGCCTGCACTACGCGGTGACCCCACGCTTCGCCCCGACCAGCACCCCGGAGCAACTGACTCTGGCCGGCAAGCTGCTGGGCGAGTACCCGGACCTGTATATGCACACCCACCTGTCCGAGAACCTCAAGGAAATCGAATGGGTCAAGGCGCTGTTCCCCGAGCGCAAGGGCTACCTGGATGTGTACGACCACTACAAGCTGATCGGCGCCCGCTCGGTATTCGCCCACGGCGTGCACCTGTGCGACGACGAATGCAAACGTCTGGCCGAAACCGGTTCGGCCGTGGCTTTCTGCCCAACCTCCAACCTGTTCCTTGGCAGCGGCCTGTTTGACCTGAATAAGCTGGAAGCGCACGGCGTGCGCGTCGGCCTGGGCACCGATGTCGGCGCGGGCACCAGCTTCAGCCAGCTGCAGTCGCTGAACGAGGCGTACAAAGTGATGCAGTTGCAGGGCAAGAAGCTCGACCCGTTCAAGTCGCTGTACCTGGCTACTCTCGGCGGCGCCAACGCGCTGTACCTGGACGATAAGCTCGGCAACTTCGAGAGCGGCAAAGACGCCGACTTCGTGGTCCTCGACTACAACGCCACGCCGCTGATCAGCTACCGCATGCAGCAAGCCAAGACCCTGGACGAGAAGCTGTTCGCCCTGACCATGCTCGGTGACGACCGCGCCGTGATGGAAACTTTCGCAGCCGGCCAATCCGTACACCGCCGTGATAGTGCGAGCGCGACTGAGCATGTGTAGCCGGCAGGCATAAAAAAACCGGAGTCAGAGACTCCGGTTTTTCATGCAGCGCTGGTGCCGTACTGCTTAAACCGGGAACAGTTCGCCCAGTTTCATGGCCAGCATCATGTCGCCTTCGGCGCGCAGTTTGCCGGACATAAAGGCCTGCATACCGTCGGTTTCGCCGCTGGTGATGCCTTTCAGGGTTTCGGTGTCCATGATCAGGGTTACGCTGGCGTTAGGGTTGTCGCCTTGTTCAACGGCGCAGGTGCCGTCCTTGACGATCAGGGCGTAGTTTTCGCCGTCTTCGATGTTGAATTGGAACACCAGATCCAGGCCTGCAGCGGCACCGGCGTTGAATTTGGACTGCATGGTATTGACGATGTCTGCAACGCTCATGGTTTCTTCCTTTTTCTCAGGTTTTTCTAGCGCCCGTGATGGGTGCAGTGGGCCGCAGCTCAGCGATAAGTGATGAGCTCCGGCGCCTTCAACAGCTGTAAATGCACATGGCTGTTGAAGGAAGCCAGGCTCACTTGGCTGCCGCGAAACTTCAGGCAGCTCAGTGAGGTGTTAACAATTTGCCAGTTCAGCTCGAAAGCCTGCGCGGGCGCAATACCTGTAATCAGATGCAGCAGGGCGGTAATAGTGCCGCCCGAGGTGAATACGGCGATGTTCTGTTTGCTGTCGGCCTGCTCCAGCATTCGGGTAAGGCCGCCCTGAACCTGCTCAACGAAGCCTTGCCAGCTTTGCAGCTCCGGCTGATCGTAGTCGCCGGAAATCCAGCGGCCAATCAGCTTGGCGAACAGGCGCTGAAATTCAGCGCGGTTCTGCGCGCCATTGCGCAGGGTATGCAGGGCTTCAGGTTCTTCGCCAAGCATGCCTGGTAGCAGGCTGCGGATCACCGCGTCGGCATCGAACTCATTGAAGGCAGAGTCAATTTCCAGGGGCGGGATGGCGAGGCCGGCATCGTGCAGCTGTTGTAAGGCACTGTTAGCAGTGTGTTGCTGACGGCGCAGATCACCGCTGACACTGCGATCAATACGCGTGCCGAGTTGCGCGAGGTGTGCACCCAGCACTTCAGCCTGGCGAATACCGATGGGCGACAGCACGTCGTAATCGTCTGCGCCGAATGAGGCTTGGCCATGTCGAATCAGGTAAATGCTGCCCACGTCCGCTCGATTCCGGTACGGTGAAAGTTTGGCGAGGGTATGAGGAAGCTCGGGGGCTGTCAACGTAAAAACATACGCTTGTTTGAATTGCATGAATGCGCTGAATGTCTGGGCCTTGCTTGCTGGTCGCCAATCCATGGTCTCGGTATGCTGGCTGACATTCAGCGTTAATGACGAACGGGCGCTGCCATTGGTGTAAAGGGGGAATACGTGGAGTTTTTTGCAGAGTACATCGGCTTTTTGGCGAAGACCGTAACGATGGTCATAGCCATTCTGGTGGTGTTGGTAACGATTGCCGCACTGCGCAGCAAGGGCCGCCAGAGCACGGGCCAGCTGCAGGTGAACAAGCTCAATGATTTCTTCAAACAATTACATCAGCGTATGGAGCACGCTGTGCTCGACAAGGATCAGCTAAAAGCCGCTGGCAAAGCCGAGGCCAAGGCTGCCAAGCAAGAGAAAAAGGCGGGTATCAAAAAGCCGCGCGTCTACGTGCTGGATTTTGATGGCGATATCAAAGCCTCGGCCACCGACAGCCTGCGCCACGAAATCACGGCATTGCTGACAATGGCGACGCCAGAGGATGAGGTGGTGCTGCGCCTGGAAAGCGGTGGCGGCATGGTGCACAGCTACGGTTTGGCCAGCTCGCAACTGGCGCGGATTCGTCAAGCGGGCGTACCGTTGACCATTTGCATTGACAAAGTCGCGGCCAGCGGCGGTTATATGATGGCGTGTATTGGTGAGAAGATTATTTCCGCGCCGTTCGCCATTCTCGGCTCAATCGGTGTGGTAGCCCAGCTGCCCAACGTGCATCGTTTATTGAAAAAGCACGACATTGATTTCGAGGTGCTGACTGCCGGGGAGTACAAGCGCACCCTGACCGTGTTTGGCGAGAACACCGACAAGGGGCGGGAGAAGTTCCAAGAAGACCTGGAAACCACCCATGAGCTGTTTAAAGGCTTTGTTGCACGTTACCGGCCACAACTGGATATCGACCAGATTGCCACCGGTGAAGTCTGGTTGGGCCTGGCGGCGCTGGAGAAGCAACTGGTCGATGAGCTGAAGACCAGTGACGAATACCTGGCAGAGCGCGCCAAGAGCGCCGAGCTGTTTCATTTGCACTATGTCGAGAAGAAAACCCTGCAGGAGCGCGTCGGGCTGGCGGGCAGCGTGGCGCTGGATCGTTTTGTCCTCAACTGGCTGAGCCGGTTGAACCAACAGCGCTTCTGGTAATTGATCTGAAATACAGAGGAAGAGCATGAGCAAGTTCAGTGCATTGCAGGCCCGTGAAAACGCGGCGGGTGGTTTCGAACAGGTGATTGTGCAACGCGAGATCGACGACTTGCCCGCCGGCGAGCTGCTGATTCGGGTTAAGTATTCCTCGCTCAATTACAAGGACGCCTTGTCCGCCAGTGGCAACCGCGGCGTAACCAAGAGCTTTCCTCACACCCCTGGCATCGATGCCGCCGGTGTGGTGGAAGCGTCCAGCGTGGCCGAGTTCAGTGTGGGCGATGAGGTGATCGTCACCGGTTACGACTTGGGCATGAACACGGCCGGCGGTTTTGCCCAGTACATCCGCATACCCGCTAGCTGGGCGCTGAAACGCCCCACGGGGTTGTCATTGCGTGAGGCCATGGTGCTTGGCACAGCAGGGCTGACGGCGGCGCTGTGTGTGGCCAAGCTTGAGCAGACCGGGCTGAGCCCTGATGCTGGACCTGTATTGGTTACTGGCGCTACCGGTGGCGTTGGCAGTGTCGCCGTGGCTCTGCTGACCTCACTGGGTTACCACGTGGCGGCAGCGACCGGTAAGGCTGAGCAAACGGAGTACCTCAAAGCGCTGGGTGCGCAGCAGATTGTACTGCGCGCAGACCTGCAAGAAGGTGCCGATAAGCCGATGCTCAAGGAGCAGTGGGCGGGCGCGGTGGACTGCGTGGGCGGGGATATTTTGTTCAACGTGGTCAAGTCGCTACGCTATGGCGCCAGCGTTGCCTGTTGCGGCCTGACGGCCGGCGTGGGTTTTAAAGGCAGTGTGCTGCCGTTTATCCTGCGCGGGGTGAATTTGCTCGGGGTCGATTCGGTTGAGCTGCCGCTGGTGGTCAAAGCATCGATGTGGGACAAGCTGTCGCTGCAGTGGAAGGTCAAGCTGGATGCACTGGTCAGCGAAGTGACGCTTGAGCAGTTGCCCGAGGCTATTGCCAAGGTGCTAGCGGGCAAGCAGGTTGGACGCGTGTTGGTCAACGTGAGCTAAACCGCACAGAGACAAAAAAGGCCCGGATTTCCGGGCCTTTTACGTTGCAAGCCTGAGTCAGGCGCGGCGGCGGAACAACGGCAGTGGCTGGTCCGTGGAGGCCTGATACACCTCGCTGAACTCCTCGAAGGCTTTCAACGCGTCAAGCGGGTCTTTGTCCTCGCGCAGGGCGAAGGCATCAAAGCCTACGCGCTGGTAGGAGAACAGCTGATCGCGCAGTACATCGCCGATGGCGCGCACTTCGCCTGTGTAACCGTAGCGGTTGCGCAGCAGGTAGGCGGTGGAGCAGTGGCGGCCATCGGTAAAAGCGGGGAAGTTCAGCGCGATGACCTGGAAGTTATCCAGCTGATCGGCGATTTCTTCGATTTCCTCGCCGGCATCCAGCCACACACCTAAGCCGCCATCGCGGGCCTTGAGCGCGGTGCTGTGTTCAACCCACAGGCCAAGCGGCACAATCAGGTCGTCACAGTTGGAAACGCCGTCCAGCGTGGCGTTCTTGGGCAGCAGGTGCCAGCTTTCATCAACCAGCTGACCGTTCTTAATGATTCGCTGCATATACGCGCTCCTTGAACGGGGCGACACCGATACGGCGGAAGGTGTCGAGGAAACTCTCTTCTTCGCTGCGGCGCTCGACATAAACCTTGACGATCTTGTCGATCACATCGGCCATATCCGCTTCGGCGAAGGAGGGGCCAAGGATCTGCGCCAGGCTGGCATCGCGGCCTGCGCTGCCGCCGAGGGAGACCTGATAGAACTCCTGACCTTTTTTATCCACCCCGAGAATGCCGATGTGGCCAACGTGGTGGTGACCACAGGCGTTCATGCAACCGGAAATGTTCAGGTCGATATTGCCGATGTCGAACAGGTAATCCAGGTCATCGAAACGACGCTGGATGGCTTCGGCAATCGGGATCGACTTGGCGTTGGCCAGCGAGCAGAAGTCGCCGCCCGGGCAGCAGATGATGTCAGTCAGCAAACCAACGTTCGGTGTGGCGAAACCGTGTTCACGCAGCTCACCCCACAGCGTGAACAGCTGCGCCTGCTCGACATCCGCCAGAATAATGTTCTGGTTATGGCTGTTGCGCACTTCGCTGAAGCTGTAACGATCAGCCAGGTCGGCAATCGCATCAAACTGCTTGTCGGTAACATCGCCGGGTGCCACGCCAGTCGGCTTGAGCGACAGGGTGACGGCAACGTATCCGGGCTTCTTGTGGGCGAAGGTGTTGCGCTGACGCCAGCGGGCAAAGCCTGGGTGTTCGGCATCCAGCGCAGCCAAGGCAGCGTCCTGGTCGTCGAGAGCTTTGTAGCTGGGGTCAATAAAGTGTGCGGACACACGCGCTACTTCGGCTTCGGTCAGGGTGCTCGGGCCATCTTTCAAGTGGGCCCACTCGGCGTGCACGCGCTCGGCGAACACTTCCGGGGTGAGGGCCTTGACCAGAATCTTGATGCGCGCCTTGTACTTGTTATCACGACGGCCATAGCGGTTGTACACACGCAGGATGGCGTCGAGGTAAGTGATCAGGTGCTGCCACGGCAAGAATTCGTTGATAAAGCTGCCAACAATCGGCGTGCGGCCCAAGCCGCCACCAACGGACACGCGGAAGCCCAGCTCACCGGACTCGTTCTGGACCGCTTCCAGGCCGATGTCGTGCACTTCGATGGCGGCACGGTCGCTGACTGCGCCATTCACGGCAATCTTGAACTTGCGCGGCAGGTGAGTGAACTCGGGGTGGAAGGTCGACCACTGACGGATGATCTCGCACCACGGGCGTGGGTCGATGAGTTCATCCTTGGCCACACCGGCGAACTGGTCGGTGGTGGTGTTGCGGATGCAGTTGCCGCTGGTCTGGATCGCGTGCATCTGCACGGTGGCCAGCTCGGCGAGAATATCGGGCACATCTTCCAGGTCCGGCCAGTTGAACTGCACGTTCTGGCGGGTGCTGATGTGTGCGTAACCCTTGTCGTAGTCACGGGCAATCTTGGCCATCATGCGCACTTGTGCGGACGACATCAGGCCGTACGGCACGGCAACGCGCAGCATCGGCGCAAAGCGCTGGATGTAAAGGCCATTTTGCAGGCGCAGCGGGCGGAATTCTTCACCGCTCAATTCACCCGCCAGGAAGCGGCGGGTTTGATCGCGATACTGCTTGACGCGGTCTTCGACGATTTGTTGGTCGTACTGGTCGTATACGTACATGGGGTGTCCTGTTATCAGGCTTTTAGAACCTGTTTACGAACGGCTGCGCGTCATCGGAAACAGGCTCTCACAGCTAATCAGCGCGCACGGCCGCGCACTCCCTGCGGAGCCGGAGGAAGATACCAGCTCGGAGATATGCGCAAAAGTGATGTTTGAGTATATGGAAAGAACTTAATGGGATAAGGCTGGCGCCGAGCATCGCTGTTCGGCTTGAGCAAGCGGGTGCGCTGGTCTTAACTGTATTAGGTAACTCACCCACAACCATAACAAGAGGAACAGTTATGACCGAACATAGCGACACCGACAGTGCTGACAGCCTGGCTGACGCCAAAGCCATATTTGCTCTAATTCTTATCTTGGTTGTCAGCGCGGTGTTTTGGGTTAGCCAGCAATAGCGAGCGACCGCACAGCCATTTAACCTTAAGCAAAACCCAGCGGGCCCTCCTTACGAGGGTCTGTTTTTTTTATAGCGGGTAAGCCACGCGATTTATTGGCAGTTGAGGCTGTCTGCCTGGCGATAGAGCATGAGCAATTTGCGCGTAATGGTTTGCTGAATATCGTCGCGCTCAAAGGTGGACAGGCGAGTGAGGCGGCTAACTTGCAGCCGATGCAGGTGGATGTAGGGCATCTGCTGATCCAGCTCGCGCAAATCACCTTTCATCATAATTGGTAGGAAAACATCACCGGCTTTCTTCTGGTTGCTGATGATCTGCGCCAGCGCGGGTTTAAAGGCCATGGTTTTCGGTGCTGGCCCGCCTTCCTGGATCAGGGTACTCAACAGCAATCCAGGTTTGTGCAAGACCACACCGGGCAATACGCACAGCCCCGTTCTACGTACCGCATGCGCTTCAATCCCGTGCAAGGTGTCGTGAAACGCATACGGGTTGGGCAGCACCACCATCTTGCGGCCCAGGTCACTGGGGAAGTGCAGGTCGTAATTGGTGTACAGCTGGCGCGTTGATTCCGAGTAAACGCACAGCCGGTTGGCAAACAGTTGGATAAAGCGCTCAGCCAGCTCGCGCCGGGCAATGCTGTCCAGGTCCCAGATCAGGTCCTGGTTCTGCGGTTTGCTCAGGTCGACTTCCTGGTGCTCCATGTTGCTCATGTATGCCCTATACCCTGAACTGCCCAAGTAGGCGGTTTAACTGCTCGGCTAACTGCCCGAGGTGTTGCCCAGCATCACTGGATTGTTGCGCTGCCACCGCGTTGTTGTGGGCCAAGCTAGCGGCTTGGGTGACGTTTTGGTTGATGTCTTCAACCACATGCGATTGCTGCAGCGTGGCACTGGCGATGGAGGCGTTCAACCCTGTGAGGTTGCGCAGCCCGCTGGCGATTAACGCAAGGCTGGCACCGGCTTGGCTGGCTTGCTCGATGGTCAGTTGCGAAGCGTGGCTGCTGTCATTGATGACCTTGACTGCGGCCACTGAATTGCCCTGTAGGCGTTCGATCATCACTTGAATTTCAGCTGTGGATTTTTGCGTGCGCTGCGCCAGCAAGCGAACCTCATCAGCGACAACGGCAAAACCACGGCCTTGCTCGCCGGCCCGCGCGGCCTCAATGGCGGCGTTGAGCGCGAGCAGGTTGGTCTGCTCGGCAATTGAGCGAATCACCTCCAGCACGCTGCCAATCTGGGTGCTCTCTTGAGCCAGGGCCTGAATCACCGCCACTGCCTGGTCAATAGTGCCGGACAGCGCGTTGATTTGGCGCAGGCTGGCCTCGATGTTCTGCTGGCCTTGCTGGGCCTGTTCTTCCGCTGCGTGCACTTCCGTCGAGGCATGCTCAGCATTCTTTGCCACATCCTGTACGCCGTAGGTCACCTCGTTGATGGCGGTGGCAACCAATTCCATTTGTTGTGATTGCTGCTCACTGTGCTGCTGGGCCTGGCCGGATATTTGCCCCAGCTCCCGAGCGGCCACATCAAGCTGGCCGGCAGAGTCGAGAGACTGCTTGATCACAAAGCGCAGTTTGTCGGTAAACGCATTGAAGTGGCGGGACAGGGCGGTTAGCTCATCGTTACCGTGGGTATCGAGGGTGCGCGTCAGGTCGCCATCACCGCTGGCGATATTGGCCATGGCACTGACGGCTTGCTGCAACGGCTGGGTGATACTGCGCAAAATGAGGACCACCAGGGCGATCAGCAGCGCGGTAATAACCAGGCCAATCATCAGGGTCTTTATGGCCTGGGTCTGGAATTCGGCCTGCAAGTCATCCACATAAACGCCCGAGCCGATAATCCAGCCCCAGGGTTCAAATAGCTGCACGAAGGAAATCTTGGCTACCGGCTCGCTCGCCCCTGGCTTGGGCCAACGGTAATTAACCTGGCCTGCGCCTTGGCTCTTGCTGATGGCGACCATTTCATTGAACAGCGCCTTGCCGTCCGGGTCCTTGAAGCCAGACAGGTTCTGGCCTTCCAATTTTGGGTTGGTCGGGTGCATGACCATCACTGGGGTCTGGTCATTGATCCAGAAGTATTCTTGGCCGGCATAGCGCAGCCCGCGAATCGTCTCCATCGCCTGCTTCTGCGCGTCTTCGCGGCGCAGGCTGCCAGTTGTTTCCAAGCTGTGGAAGTGCTGCAGAATGCCGGCAGCACTCTGAACCACGTGCTGAGTTTTCTCTGCTTTGGCAGCGTACAGATCGGTGTTGATTTGCTTGAGGAGTAAAGCGCCCTGAATAACTAGCATGGCGATGGCTACCACCAGAATTAGCCATAAACGACGGTTGATGGGCAGGCTGCGCAGGCTATTCATGGCGTCATTCTTCCATTTTGGTTAAGCATTGATTGCCCCTTATAGGTTAAGAGGATTGCTTGGCTGTCTTAGACTTTAGGCTAATTGGCTGGTGGTGACGTTTGCATGAGGTGGGTCAAGGTATGGTCAGGCGCTTAAACAGCGGCCGGCACAGCGCGGTATGCGTCATCGGCACAGATTCTCTGCTAGGATTTGCGCCCTCACGGATTAAGTGTGTGATTTGCCTGTTCTTTCTGCCCCCAGGGTTTGATAACAGAGCGCCCTCAGCGCGTTCTGGCAAGGCAGCCATCATCTGTTGTTTAGGCCATTTAAGGTAAGTATTTAGGAGTTGGGATGGATCTGTGGGTTGCCGTACAGGCACTGATTTTGGGCATCGTTGAAGGCATCACTGAGTTTCTGCCGATCTCCAGCACCGGGCACCAGATTATTGTTGCCGACCTGATTGGCTTTGGCGGTGAGCGGGCGATGGCCTTCAATATCATCATCCAGCTTGGCGCGATTCTCGCGGTGGTCTGGGAATACCGGCGCAAAATTCTCGATATTGTTGTGGGGTTACCCAAAGAGCCTCAGGCGCAGCGCTTTACCGCCAATTTGCTTATTGCCTTTCTGCCGGCCGTGGTGCTGGGGGTTATGTTTGCTGATTTGATTCATCATTACCTGTTTAACCCGATTACCGTGGCGCTGGCCCTGGTGGTGGGGGGCGTGATCATGCTCTGGGCCGAGCGCCGCACGCACTTGGTGCACGCGGAGAGCGTGGATGAGATGACCTGGAAAGATGCGCTGAAAATTGGTTTCGCCCAATGCCTGGCAATGATCCCTGGGACTTCACGTTCAGGCGCGACGATTATCGGTGGCCTGCTGTTTGGCCTGTCGCGCAAGGCCGCGACGGAGTTTTCCTTCTTTCTGGCCATGCCGACCATGGTCGGCGCGGCGGTGTATTCCGGCTATAAGTACCGTGATCTGTTTCAGGCCGGCGATCTGCCGGTATTTGCCATCGGCTTTGTCACCTCCTTTATATTCGCGATGATCGCGGTGCGCGCTTTGCTCAGCTTTATCGGTAAGCACAGCTATGCGGCGTTTGCCTGGTACCGCATCGGCTTCGGTCTGCTGATTCTGGCGACCTGGCAGTTGCAGTGGATTGACTGGAGCACGGCGCAAGGCTGAGTGCTGCAGCTGTATTCGGCGGGTGAATAAAGGCGCATCTTCGGGTGCGCCTTTGTCATAGTGGCCGCCTTAACGGAGGCGCATATGGATCAGCTTGAGCATCAACTTCTTAAGGTCAATGGTATTGACCTCAGCCTTTACGCGGCCGGGCCTAAGGCAGGTAAACCGGTCTGGCTGCTGCACGGTTTCCCCGAGTGTTGGCGTTCCTGGCGGCAGCAAATCGCACCGCTGACAGCCGCAGGTTACCGCGTACTGATCCCGGAAATGCGCGGCTATGGCCAGAGCAGTGCACCGCGCGATCCTGCCGCTTATGACGTGTTAACGATCTGCGCCGATATCCAGGCGGCCATGGATCAGCTTGGTCATCATCGGGTGTGTGTGGTGGGGCATGACTGGGGCGCGCCGATTGCCTGGCACTTGGCCTTGCTAGAGCCGGCGCGGGTAAAGGTGGTTGTCGGTATGGCGGTGCCGTTCGGTGGGCGGCCCAAACAGCCGGCCATCGAGATCATGCGTCAGCTGTATGCCGGGCGTTTTCATTACATCCTGCACTTCCAAGAGCCAGGCATCGCTGAGGCAGAAATGGATGCCGACATCGCCCGAACCCTGCGCATGATGATGTACAACACCTCGGCGGCCGCACCCAAGGATCACTTTCTGCAGGAAAAGCCCGCCGGGGCAGGGCTGTTTGATGGCATGCACGACCCAGGCACGCTGCCCGCTTGGTGCGACGACGCGGCATTTGAGCATTACCTGAACACGTTCACAGGACGAGGGTTTTACGGCGCACTCAACTGGTACCGCAACTTCGAACGCAACTGGCAGCGCAGCGAAGCCTTGGCTGAACGGCAGATTGAACAGCCGGCGCTATTCCTGCTCGGCGATAAGGACCCCGTCGGTACTCTGGAGGCCTATACCCTTAAGCAAATGCCCAAGCGCTTTGTGCAATTGGAACAGCGTGTACTGAAGGATTGCGGGCACTGGATTCAGAACGAGCAGGCCGAGCTGGTTAACCAGTTGCTGTTGGCGTTTCTGAGTCGTGATTACCCGGTCTAGAATGCGCGCTTTCATTTTGGGATAGCACGCCATGGAACAGCGCGGTGTATTACGCAGCTGGAATGACGACAAAGGCTTTGGCTTTATCCAGCCGGAGCAGGGTGGGGCCGAGTTGTTCGCGCATATCTCCGCCATGCGCGGTGATCGCCGGCCGGTGGCGGGCGATCAGGTCATGTACCTGGCCGGTAAAGACGCCCAAGGCAGGGCCCGTGCGCAGCACATTCGCTTAGCCGGTGAGTTATCACTCGACCAGCCGGCTATTCGGCGCAAACCGCGATCGAGCAAACCCGCAGCGCCACCAGTCGCAAAAGCCAGCAAGCGTCAGCGCACGGCGCATCGGCATGTCGGCGCTATTCAATCGCCGGGGCGCAAGCTTGTGTTGCTCGCGGGGCTCTGCGTGCTGCCACTTCTAGGTGGTTTGCAGTTGCTGGTGCAGTCGGGTTTTGCCTGGGTGTTGCTGGCCTACCCGTGCGCCAGCATGGTGAGTTTTCTGCAGTATTGGTGGGACAAGTCCAGTGCACAGGCTGGCCGCTGGCGCACGCCGGAAAACAGCCTGCATCTGGTTGAGTTGCTAGGCGGCTGGCCGGGGGCCTTGATCGCTCAGCAGTGCTTTCGGCACAAAACGCGTAAACCTTCTTTCCAGATGGTGCTTTGGCTAATTATTGCGGCGCATCAGCTGGTGTGGATCGATTGGCTGTTGCTCAATGGCCGGTTGTTCGGTGAGCTGCTGGGGCGTTACCTGCCGTTGTAATGCCCTCAACCGACAATTCGAGGGGCGTTACAAAACCCGGATTACGCCTACGGTTAATCCAGGCTACAGGTACTCGCAAGCTAATGGTTGCTAGGGTGGGCATGGTGCGGCCACGATCTACCATCGTGCTAGCTGGTGGACAAGCCTACGGCTGAAGCAATTGCAGGCTGCTGCACGGCAGCGTTCTGTCGAGAACTGTGGGTCAATTTCTAAAGTGAATAGCTGCGCACAACAGACAAACGGCCACTAAAAAGCCCGCTCAGTTGAGCGGGCTTTTTAGTGCTACTGGGGCTTTAGACGATCACGCCCTGGCTGCGCAGGTAGTCATCGTAGGTGCCGCTGAAGTCGGTGATGCCGTTGGCCGACAGCTCGATGATGCGGGTGGCCAGGGAGCCGACGAACTCACGGTCATGGCTGACGAAGATCAGCGTGCCCGGGTAGTTTTCCAGCGCCAGGTTCAGCGCTTCGATGGACTCCATGTCCAAGTGGTTGGTTGGTTCGTCCATGATCAGCACGTTCGGCTTTTGCAAAATCAGCTTGCCGAACAGCATGCGGCCTTGCTCGCCACCGGAGATGACCTTGACCGACTTGAGGATCTCGTCGTTGCTGAACAGCATGCGCCCCAGGGTGCCGCGGATCATTTGCTCGCCGGTGGTCCACTGGCCCATCCAGTCGAACAGGCTGACATCGTCTTCGAAGTCGTGGGCGTGATCCTGGGCGTAGTAACCCAGTTCAGCGCTGTCAGTCCATTTCACATGACCGGCATCCGGGGTCAGTTCGCCGACCAGGGTGCGTAGCAGGGTGGTTTTACCGATCCCGTTCGGGCCGATAATCGCCACGCGCTCGCCGGCTTCAACCTGGAAGCTGAAGTTCTTGAACAGCGCCTTACCGTCAAAACCCTTGGCCAATTTGTCGATCATCACAGCCTGGCGGTGCAGCTTCTTGTTCTGCTCGAAGCGGATAAACGGGCTGACGCGGCTGGATGGCTTGACCTCGGCCAGCTGGATCTTGTCGATCTGCTTGGCGCGCGACGATGCCTGCTTGGATTTCGAGGCGTTGGCCGAGAAGCGGCTAACAAAGCTTTGCAGCTCGTTGATCTGTGCCTTTTTCTTGGCGTTATCCGACAACAGTTGCTCGCGTGACAGGGTCGCGGCAGTCATGTATTCGTCGTAGTTGCCCGGGAACAGGCGCAGCTCGCCGTAATCCAGGTCAGCCATGTGGGTGCACACGCTGTTCAGGAAGTGACGGTCGTGAGAAATGATGATCATGGTGCTGTTGCGCTGGGTGAGGATGTTTTCCAGCCAGCGGATGGTGTTGATGTCCAGGTGGTTGGTTGGCTCGTCGAGCAGCAACACTTCTGGATCAGAGAACAATGCCTGCGCCAGCAATACCCGCAGTTTCCAGCCCGGCGCGACTTCGCTCATCGGGCCAAAATGCTGCTCCAGCGGAATACCCAGGCCGAGCAGCAATTCACCGGCACGGGACTCGGCGGTGTAGCCGTCCATCTCGGCGAACTCACCTTCGAGCTCGCCGACCTTCATGCCATCTTCTTCGCTCATTTCCGCCAGCGAGTAGATGCGGTCGCGCTCGGCTTTGACCTTCCACAGCTCTTCGTGGCCCATGATCACGGTGTCGATTACGCTGAATTCTTCGTAAGCGAACTGATCCTGGCGTAACTTACCCAGGCGCACGTTCGGCTCCAGCATCACCTGGCCACCACTCGATTCCAGGTCGCCGCCGAGAATCTTCATAAAGGTCGACTTGCCGCAGCCGTTGGCCCCGATAAGGCCGTAGCGGTTGCCGCCGCCAAACTTGACGGAAACATTCTCGAACAGGGGTTTAGCCCCGAATTGCATGGTGATGTTGGCGGTGGAGATCACGAATCTTGGTCCAGGTAAACGGGCGCACGGGCGCGAAAGGGGCGCGATTGTAGCGGTTTACGGCCACAAAAGGCAGCAGATGGGACAGGCGGAGCGACTATTCGATGTGTTTAGCAGTGATCGGCTCTCGGAATGATGCGTGAGCTTCGCCTTGGCTAAACCGCAAACGCTGCGCTGAAAAGGCGCAAAGTAAATGCATCATTTCGGGTTTGCCAGACAGCTGACCAGCGGCACCACAAGCAACGCAAGGCCTGCAACGGCGGCGGCCACATAGCCCACGCTGGCGATACCTGCGGTTTGAATGGTCAAACCGCCGATGATTGCGCCGATGCCTATCCCGGCGTTGGCTGCAGAAACGTTGGTCGTTCCGGCAAGTGCCTGGGAATGGCTGACCGAGTTCATGACCCGCACCTGGCAGATCGGATACAGCGCTGTATTGGCGATACCCCAGAGTGCTAACGCGATACAAACAAATAGGCCTGAGCCCGCCAAGGGCGTAACGGCAGCCATGCCCGCCGCTAGCAGCAGCAAAAACAGGGCGGTGGCCTTGAGGGGCGAGTGGTCCACTGCTTTGCCGCCAATCCAGTTGCCAATCAGGCCAATGGCGCCGAAGCCCATCATCCACCAGCCCACATGCGCTGGTGCCACGCCTAAGATGCGTTCAAGCATATCGGCCAGGTAGGTGTAGGCCACGAACATGGCGCTGAAGATGATGATCGACAACGCGACGTTGGCCAGAAACAGCGGTTCTTTGAAGATGCGTGCTTGCTTGAGAAAGTCGACCCGTGGGCTGCGCGCGACGGTCGGCATGTAGAGCGTGATAGCAATCGCCATCAGCAGTGACAGCCCCGCCAGCAGCCAGAAGGCTCCCCGCCAGCCTATGCCATTGGCAGCCAGTGTGCCGAGGGGAATGCCCAGCAGTAGCGCTGCGGTGATACCCAGATAGACCCGGGCAATTGCCTGTCCGCTTTTTGCCGGGCCGGCCAGCTGGGCGGCCGTTTCACTTGCGGTGCCCCAGAAGACCGGCAGCATCAACGCCGGGATAAAGCGTGCGATTGCCAGTACCCAGATGTTTGACGACAGCGCCGCCAGGCCGTTGGCGAAGGCGAACACCAGCAGGATCGCGATAAACAGCTTCTTTCTGTCTAGGTGGGCGAGGGCTGCGGTCAGCGGTGGGCCAAAGAGCATGACGGTAAAGGCGAACAGCGTGACCAGCTGACCGGCGGCGGCAATCGAAATGCCAAGGTCGCGGGCCATGGCTGGCAGCAGGCCGATAATCAGAAATTCGGTGGTCACGATCAGAAAGGCCGAGATGGCCAGGAGAGTGATGCTCAGCGTGGAGCTGCCTGCAGTGGCAACTCGTGGCTGGGGGGATTCGATAGCACGCATGACGCCGCTCTTCAGTAAGAAAGGCGTCATGGTATTGGTTCTCTAGATTCTTATTAATGGCGTTTTTTCTGGCTATTACTGAGCTTAATTCACTTATCCGCTTATTCAGGCAAGCTGTGGCCTGCGGGAGTCAGGCAGATCGCGAGCGCTTCCAGCAGGACGCTGACCTTGGGCAGCGTCTCGCGTTTCTTTAGCCAGACCACGTTCATTGGCAGGCCGTCGGTGGCCAGCTGCGGCAGCACCTCGACCAGTGCGCCGCTCTCCAGATGCCTCTGCACCAGCCAGGTAGGTAATTGCGCAATGCCATAGCCGGCGACAGCGGCCAGTGCTTCCCCTTCACCATCACCGACGGCAATTCGCGCCGGCATGATTTGCCGCTTCTTGTCGCCCGGCTCAGGGCCTTCCCGATACCAGGGGCTTACGTGACCATCGCTATGGCCGTAGAGCACGCAGTCGTGCTGTTCAAGCTCCGCTTCGCTTGCCGGGGTACCGCGCCTGGCCAGGTACTCGGGCGCAGCGCAGTAAATCAGGCGCTCGGCGCCTAGGTAGCGGTGACCCAGGGTGGCCGGCCAAATATCCGAACCGCCGATGCGCACCAGAATGTCGATGCCCTGATCGGCCGGGTCGACAAAGCTATCTGTAAAGGAGATATGCGGCATCAGCAGCGGATGCTGTTTGGCCAGTTGCAGAATCACCGGTAGCACGTGCATACGTCCGTAAGAGGCCGGTAGGTCGATGCGAATCCGCCCGCGCGGCTCGAAAAACTCGGCATGCAGCGCCAGCTCCGATTCTTCCAGGTCGGCGAGTACTCGCGTGCAGGTTCGGTAGAAGGCCGTGCCCGCATCCGTCAACGCCAGCCTGCGCGTGGTGCGTTCGAAAAGGCGTATACCCAGGCGGGTTTCCAGGCGCGCGATGCCTTTGCTCACTGCCGAGCTGGTGAGGTTCAGGCGTTCAGCCGCTGCGGCAAAACTGCCGAGTTCGGCGGCGCAGACGAATACATCGATGCCTTTCAAACGCTCAGAGGAGAACACGGCATGGCCTTGAATAGCTGTGGGCTGGGCAGGCAAACCTGACCTTCGGCCAATGGTCGTTGATCAGGGCTGCCAGGTACAGCCTTTGCGCAGGGTTACCCCAGCGTGCAGCGCGGCAGCGTTCTACTGTATTCAGAATTGCCTGCTGATAGCCGCGACCAATATGCCCGCAGCGATCGCCGGCAGAGGCTTTTTCACCAGTAGCATGACGATTGCGGTAGTCAGCAAGGCCAGCCGCGCACTCATATCGCCGTCAATCGCCAGGGGCGTAAGAATGGCCACCAGCACCGAACCGGACATGGCGCTGATGAACTGCTTAACCCTGTAGTTGATCGGCACATACGACATCACAAACACGCCACCCCAGCGGGTTGCCAGTGTCACTGCCGCCATGAGTAAAACGATGATCAGCGGGCCAAAGCCCGTCGTGGCCATGCTCATTTTGTCTTCTCCATCCACAGCGCACCCAGCACGCCGCCTGCCAGTGCGCCGACAACCACATGGCTATTGTCCGGCAGATACCAGTAAGCCAGCAGCGAAGAGCCGGCGGCGACTGTCCAGATCAGCAACAGCCGCAGGTTCTTCTCGCCCCCCACGGCCATCGCCAGCAGAAAACAGCCCATCACCATGTCCAGGCCGAAACTCTTGGGGTCATGGATGGCACCGCCAAAATAGATGCCCAGCCAGGTGCCAAATATCCAGAATGACCACAACGCAAGACCGCCGCCCAGCAGTAAGCCGAAGCCCGGCTGACCGCGATTGAAGGCCTGAATAGACAAGGCCCAGTTGGCATCGGACGCCACCAGCATCACCCCATAGCGCTTTGCCGGTGATAAATGGCGCAGCCAGGGATAGAGCGATGCGCCCATCAGCAGGTGGCGCGCATTGATGGCAAATACGGTGAGGGCCAGCGGGACAAGGGGAATGTTTACGCCCCACAGCTCCAGCGCGGCAAACTGCGAGGCTCCGGCGAACACCAGCGTACTCATCAGCAGGCTTGACGGGTTATCCAGCCCAGTCTGGACGGCTGCGAGGCCAAACGCTGCGCCGAAGGCGATAACAAAAATGGAAAGGGGGACGAGTTGCTTGAAGCCAGCCCACACATCCTGGCGGCTGAATTCATGCAACTGGGTGGTGCTGTCCGACATCTGCAGCCTCTGTTTCGGTTCACGTGTGTTGGTTGCCGGGATGGCCTTGCGCGTCCTCACGGGCCATTCAACGGGCAGCACTGTGCGGCTGACGCGGGCTGAAAAAACGCATCATTCAGCAGCCAGTTAGCTGTCGTCCTACGGGCAAGCGCGCAGCAGTTTATTAAAACCTTCGGCTAAAAACGATCAGCGATGTCGGGTATTTATCGCCTGAGCGTTATCAGCTAGCGCGCTTCAAATAACTGGCGCAGCGCGCTGGGTGAAAGCCCGGTCCAGCGTTTGAATGAGCGGCGGAAGTTGGTCGCGTCGTGGAAGCTGAGGAATTCAGCGATTTCCTCATTGCTGTACGCCTTGATTCGGTAGAGGTAGAGCGCTACGTGCTTACGCACCCGGTCGTGCTGTTCCTGATAGTGCGTGCCGTGTTTCTGCAGTTTGCGCTTGAAGGTCGCGGGGCTCATTTCGAAGGCGTGCGCGGCCTGCTCCAAACTCGGTGACTGACGCACGTTGGCTTGCAGCCAGGCATATAAACGGTCCAGCAGGCTGGCTTGATAACCAAGGTTATGCAGTTGCCGCGTGGCTTCCTGGCGCGCCACCGCACCGGCGGTGTGTGCGGCGTTGGGCCAGGCAGCGGTCATAAATTCGCGGGGCAGGCGCAGCATGTCCAGCTGGCTGTCGAAGTGCAGGTCTTCGCCTAGGTGCACCCAGTACTGTTCGATATAGCGCGGCTGCGCATGGGCGAAGTGGAAGCGCCACGGCAGCCGTTGCCCGGACAACCAGCGGGCCATCGCCACCACCGCCGTCATGCAGGCCTCGACCAGAAACCGCCAGTGCGGCCCGGCGCCGCTGCTGTCGACCCAGTAGAGGTAGGCGTGCTGTTCGTCGAGCAACAGCCGTGGTGCCAGCAGCGGGCTGAACAGCGCGCGCATCTCGATCAGCAGTTCCAGCGCCTGTTGCAGGTTGCCGGCCTGCTGTAGCGCCTGGCTGGCCGCGCCGTAGTAGCCAGGCAGCAAACGCTGGCCGAAGAGGAAGCTGGTGTCGTCGGCCTCCAGCAGCCGTTGTGCGTTATCGATCAGCGCCAGGAACTGCTGCGGGCTGATGCGTACCTCGCCAGCCAGGATGTCGTCGTAGAACAAGCCGGTGCCGCGCAGCAGGCGATGGGTATCGATCTCACGGCTGATGGCCAGGTCGATCAATGCCGCAGGTTGGTAGTGGGCGGCAATAAAGCGGCTGTCGCATTCGTACCAAGGCGTTTTCACGGTCATGGCATCCGCCTCAGGCGCGTTTGATAAAGGGCGGTTGTTTGGCTCGCGCCAGCGCCAGGTTAAGCCGTTGTAACAGGCTCTCGGGGCTGTCCTGCTGCGCCATCACCACCGCCACGCTGGCGCTAAGTTGCAGGCGCTCGCCATGCAGGTGGCTTTTATAGGCCAGGTGCTGCATGGCGGCTCGCAGTTCCAGGGCCAGATGCCGGGCCTGTTGTTCGCCGGTATTGGGCAGCAGCACAACGAAGCGATCGCCGGCCAGGCGACAGAGCAGGTCCTGGCGGCGCAGGTTGAGTACCATCACCTGGGACACCACCTGCAATACGCGGTCGCCCTCGGCGTGGCCGTATTCACGATTGATCCGGCTGAAATCGTCCAGGTCGAGGATCACCAGCGACAGCGGTTGTTGCTCGCTGTGCGCCTCCTGCAAGGCTTGCTGCAACTGCAAGCGCAGGTAGTCGGCCCCGCCCAGCGGCGTGACCTTGTCGAATAGGCGATGTTCGCGAAACAGACGCTCGCGTTTTTCCATCTGGCCGCTGATCGCCAGCTGTTCGCGGTGCCAGTGATAGATGCCCAGCGTCATCAGGATAAACCCCACGGGCATCGGTCCCGATTCCAGCCACTTGTCCCAGGCGATGCTTTCCGAAAGTTGCACGAACTCGTCGAGGGTATCCATCCACAGCGAGAAGAACAGGCATGCCAGGCCGTAGAACAGCAGGGTGGTGACTTGCCCGGCCGGGCGACTTTTCAGCAATAGGCCGATCCACACCAGCACCAGCAACGCCGAGCCGCCTTCACCGCCGATATCGGTCCAGTTCCATTCGCTTAGCGCCTTGAGCGTGCCGGCGCCGAGGTAGGCGAGCAGGCCGAAGTTGGCCGCCAGCAACAGGCCGGTGAGTTTCCATACGTGCAATTTCAGCAGTGGCGGCATGGCCAATAGGCTCCGCAGAGGGTAATGGCCGCCAGCACAACAGATGCAGATGACGGTTTGGTTGCAGTGGGGGAGGTCAAATTGGCTCAGGGTTGTTCGCGGATTTATTGCGCTTTACGGCGATCAGGCGGTTTCTGCCGGTGCGTGTGGGCGCATTTCTACCGAGCTATAGATGAAGAACTGCGCTAAACAGCGCACCGGCCTGCCGGGTAGTTGGCCGCTCGGCTGCGACGTTGCGGTCATTTCAGCTCAATTACGCACAAAAGCCCGCTAAAACCCGCTGATTTAGCGGTATTGCCGCACGTGCTGTCACAGAAGCGTCATCACTCCTGCCTAGCTTTCGCTCCCCAATAGCCCGGCCATTGCAGCCTGGCAGCGATCAATCTTGGGGAGGGTAGGTGATGAAGGTTCGCAGCAGTTCCGCTCGCAATTCGGGTTTGCATATCAGCGTGCTGGCCCTGGCGATTGCCTCTAACAGCCAGCTGATGGCGGCTGAACCGGCCACCGAATATGTCGAGGTGGTCGGCCAAGCTGTGAGTATCGACAAGGCGCTGAAAGAGCAGCGCAGTTCCGACAACGTCGAGAGCGTGGTGCACGCCGATGGCATCGGCCAGCTGCCGGACGACAACGCCGCCGAAGCGCTGCAGCGTATTCCCGGCCTGTCGGTTGAGCGTGACCAGGGCGAGGGGCGCTTTGTCAGCGTGCGCGGTATTGGCCCGGACCTGAACAGCGTGACCATCAACGGCACCCTGGTGCCCTCGCCGGAAAGCGACCGCCGCGCCGTGGCCCTGGATGTATTGCCCTCAGAGCTGGTGCAGTCGCTGACAGTGGTCAAATCCCTGACCCCGGACATGGACGCCAACTCCCTGGGCGGCACGGTGGAGGTGGAGAGCCTGTCGGCCTTCGACCACGAAGGCTTGTTCTACACCGGCAGCGCCGAAGGCAGCTACGACGAGAACACCGAGCAAACCAGCCCGAAGTTCTCCGGCGCGATCAGCGACCGTTTCAGCCTGGGCGACGGTATCGACAACTTCGGCGTGGCCGCAGCGTTGAGCTGGCAGGAGCGCGACTTTGGCTCGGACAACGTTGAAACCGGAGGCGCCTGGGACTTCGACAATGGCGCGCGGCTGGAAGAGCTGGAGCAGCGCGATTACGAAATCACCCGTGAGCGCACCGGCTTTGGCCTGAACTTCGACTACAAACCCGATGATCTCTCCAGCTACTACCTGCGCACCCTGTATAGCCGCTATCAGGACAGCGAAATCCGCAACGCCGCAGGCGTCGAATTTGCCGATGCGCAGTTGCCCGGTGAGCGTGGCGACGCCGAAGGTTACCGCGAGCTGAAAAGCCGCGAGGAAACCCAGGAAGTACAGTCCTACGTGCTGGGTGGCGAGCGCATGCTCGGGCTCTGGACCATCGGCGCCCAGGCTGGTTACAGCCGCTCCAGCGAAGACAGCCCGGAAGGTATTGCCGGCGCGACCTTTGAGGGCAATGACGACTTCACCGACGCAGGCTTCAGCGACAGCAAAAAGCCGCGGCTGAATATCGACTCGGCGTTCTACGACCCGAACAACTTCACCCTCGATAGCGTCGATTGGGAAAAGCAGAAAACCACCGATACCGAGCAGAACATCAAGCTCGACCTGGCACGCGACTACGACCTCAGCGGTTATGCCTCCCAGGTCAAGTTCGGCGGCAAGCTCAGCCGCCGGGAAAAGGACAACGATCTGGAAGCCTGGAGCTATGAGGACTTCGACACCTTTGGCCTTACCGATGCTCAGCTCAACCTAAGTCAGTTCACCAAGGGCTCGGTGGATTACGGCCTGGGCCGCTTTGGCCCCGGAATCAGCGACAAGGCCATCGAACGCCTGCTCGGCGGCTTGAACAAAGCCGACTTCTATAACGAAGAAGAGTCACGGGTGAATGACTTCGAGATCAGCGAAGACATCAACGCTGCCTATCTGATGAACAGCCTCGACATCGACGACTGGCGCTTTATCGCCGGTATGCGTTACGAGGGCACCGAGTTCGATGCCAAAGGCACCGGCATTCGCGATGGCGAATACGAGGCGACCCAAAGCGACACGCGCTATGAGCACTGGTTGCCTGGCCTGCATGCGCGCTATCAGCTCAACGCCAGCACGCAACTGCGCGCCGCCTGGACCAACACCGTGGTGCGGCCGACCTTTGGCCAACTGGCGCCAGGTTTCGTGATCGATGGTGGCGATGCCAGTTTTGGTAACCCGGAGCTTGATCCGCTGGAGTCGATGAACCTCGACTTTGGCATCGAGCATTACATGGGCCGTGCGGGCGTGATGTCGGCGTTCGTGTTCTACAAGGACATCGACAGCTTCGTCTACAACACCGACCTGGCTGGCACCGGCGAATGGATCGGTTTTGATGAGGCGCTGAGTTTTGCCAATGGCGACAGCGCCGAATTGTATGGCCTGGAGCTGGCCTACTCGCAGAAATTCGACTGGCTGCCCGCACCCTGGAACGGTTTGCTGGTAGGGGCCAACGCCACCTTTAGCCGCTCCGATGCGAGCATCGAAGCGCAGGGCCTGAGCCGTGACATCGACCTGCCGAATCAATCGGACACGGTCGGCAACCTGATGCTCGGCTGGGAAGACGACACGCTCAGCCTGCGTTTGTCCGCCAATTACAAGTCCGCTTACCTGGCCGAAGTCGCCGCCATCGACGACAAGGCCCATGACCTCTACGCCGATGAGCAGCTGTTTGTCGACTTCAGCGCCGGCTACTTCCTGACTCCTGCGCTGCAGTTGACCTTCCAGGCGCAGAACCTGACGGATGAGTCCTTCTACGTCTACAGCGGCCGCCGCGACTTCAACGCCCAGTACGAAGAGTACGGCCCGACCTACAAGCTCGGCCTGACCTTCACCCACTTCTGACCTGTATGCCGGCTGGGTGCGCCATGGGCGTGCCCGGTTGGCGGTTAAGTTTTCAGTAAGGATTTGCCTGTATGCATCTTTCGTTTGTTAAGAAAAACCTGTTGCTCGCCAGCCTAATCGCCTTGAGTGCTTGCCAGAACTCGGTGGCCGATAAACCCGCTGCAGCCTTGAGCCTGCAAGCGCTTGCCAGCCCAAGCATGAAGTCGGTCGAGGCGGCGCAATGGCTCGCCAGCGACAGCTTCTGGCCAGGTGCCGAGCGCCTGCAGAGCAGTGAGAAGCAGGGCCTGTTCGTGCTCGATGGTCAGGGCGCGACCCTGAGCCAACTGTCCGGCACCTTTGCCAGCATCGATCACCGCGTTGGCCCGCGCGGCCTGCTGGTGGCGGCGCTGGACGTCGACCGTCAGCAGGCGATGCTGGTCAACCTGGCGAACCAGCGCTGGGGCGAGCAGCTGTACCTTCCACAACCGGCGTACAAAATCGACGGCCTGTGCCTGTACCGCGATGCGGCGCACAACGCGTTTGTCTTCCTGATCGGTGAGGAGGGTATAGGCGAGCAGTGGCTGGTGGCCCAGCATGAAGTACCGCTGGCAACGCCCAAGCGTGTGCGCGGTATGAGCCTGCCACCGGCCAGTGAGCACTGCCAGGTGGATGATGTCGCCGAACGGCTGTACGTCAACGAAGAAGGCGTCGGTCTGTGGGCCTACGCCGCCCATGCCGAAGCTGATCTGGTACGCGAACCGGTAGGCCTGGTGCAACCGTTCGGTGATATCGGCAAGGCGCTCGCCGGTATGGCCGTGGTGCCGGGCGGCGTGCTGGCGCTGGATCCGGACAGCAACAGCCTGCACCGCTATCAGCATGGCGAAGCCGGTTGGCAGGCTCAGCCGGTACTGCCCCTGGGCAAGCTGAGCGAGCCGCAAGGTATTAGCGTGCGTGCCGTGGCTGGCGGCCTGGAGCTGTTGGTACGCGATGACGACGGCCTTCAGCGTGGGCAGTTGAACTGGCAGGCGCAAGCCCCTGAAGCGCAGCCGGCACTGCCGATTCTGCCGGTGCAGGTGCAAACCGACCCGGTACCGAGTTTGGGCGATGCCGCCGATGATCCGGCGATCTGGGTGCACCCGAGTGACCCGCGCAAGAGCCGCGTATTGGGCACCGACAAGCAGGGCGGCCTGCTGGCCTATGACCTGGCCGGCAAGCAGCTGCAGGACCTGCGCGTCGGGCGGATGAATAACGTCGATGTACGCGCAGGTTTTGATCTCAATGGCCAGCTGGTCGACCTGGCCGTGGCCAGCAATCGCGATCAGAACAGCCTGCAGGTGTTCGCCATCGACCGCAGCAGCGGCGAGTTGCGCAATCTGGGCCAGCTGCCCACGTCGCTCAAGGACATCTATGGCCTGTGCATGTTTAAGGATGCCGCAGGCGCCATCTATGCAATTCCCAATGACAAGGACGGCACCTTCCTGCAGTACCGCCTGAGTGCGGACGCGGGGCAGATCAAGGGTGAGCTGGTGCGCCAGTTCAAGGTGGCAAGCCAGCCAGAAGGTTGCGTCGCCGATGACCGCAACCAGCGCTTGTTTGTCGGCGAAGAAGATGTCGCGGTCTGGGCGCTGGATGCCCGCGCCGATGCGCCAACCCTGCTGGAGCAAGTGATTGCGGCCGGTGAGGTGGTTCATGACGACATCGAAGGCCTGGCTATTTACCAGGGCGCGACCCGTAACTACCTGGTGATTTCTAGCCAGGGCAACGACAGCTATGTGGTGCTTGATGCCACTGCACCTTATGCCGTGCGCGGTGCGTTTCGCATCGGCCTGAACGCACAGCTGGGCATCGACGGTGCCTCCGAAACTGACGGCCTGGACGTTACCTCGGCCAACCTCGGTGGCATCTGGAGCGCCGGCCTGCTGGTGGTGCAGGACGGTCGCAAGCGCATGCCCGAAGACCGGCAGAACTACAAATACCTGCCCTGGAGCGCGGTGGCTGAAGCCCTGGGCCTGGAATAGCCACGAGCGGAATACGCGAAGCCGTCATCAATCGGCAACACAAACGTAATCGAATAGCGGCCGAGGGTTTTCCTCGGCGCGCGATGCAAGGAGACACCCATGCACAACACCCTCGAACAGATGACCGTCTGGAGTCTGATCAGTGATGCCAGCCTGCTGGTGCAGGCGGTCATGCTCATTCTGCTGCTGGCCTCGCTGCTTAGCTGGTACCTGATCATCCAGCGCAGCGCCGTATTGCGCCGCAGCGAGCACCTGATGAAAGAATTTCAGCTGCGGTTTCGCAGCGGCCATGATCTGGCCCAGCTGTACCGTGAAGGCAGCGATAACGTCGATGAAGATGCCGGCTTGCAGCAGATCTTTCAGGCCGGTTACCACGAGTTTGTCCAGCTCAAGCGCGAGCCGGGGATTGCTGGTGAACTGGTGATCGACGGTGTCGAGCGCTCGCTGCTGGTGGCCATCAGCGAGCAGGAAGAACGCCTGGAGAAGGGCCTGCCGTTTCTCGCCACGGTCGGTTCGGTCAGCCCCTATATCGGCCTGTTCGGCACCGTCTGGGGGATCATGAATTCCTTTATCGGCCTGTCCCAGGTGCAGCAGGCGACGCTCTCCACGGTCGCCCCAGGTATCGCCGAAGCGCTGATCGCCACGGCCATCGGCCTGTTCGCAGCGATTCCTGCGGTGATCGCCTACAACCGCTTCAGCGCCCGTGTGGCCACCCTGACCACGCGCTACTACGGCTTTGGCAACGAATTGCAGGCGCGTCTGCACCGCAAACTGCACGCCGCCAGCAGCCACGTCAGCGCCGCCGCCTGAGGAACCCGCCATGCGCAAGCCGATAAACAAACACGCGCCCAAAGCCGAGATGAACGTGGTGCCTTACATCGACGTGATGCTGGTGCTGCTGGTGATCTTTATGGTCACGGCGCCGATGCTTACCCAGGGTGTCAAGGTCGAGCTGCCCAAGGTCGCCAGCGAAGCGCTGCCCACCGATACCCAGCAGCAGATCCTTACACTCTCGGTGCAGGCGGACGGTGGCTATTACTGGAACCTGGGCAGCGAGCTGAACACCGAACAGCAGACCGACCGCACCGTGGGCCTGGAGGAAATGACCGCTCAGGTCACGCAGATCATCGCCGAGCGGGGTGACACCCAGGTGTATATCCGCGCTGACGAGGCCGCCGACTACGCCACCGTAGTGGCCGGTATTGCTGCCTTGCAGAAGGGCGGGGTGAGCAACCTTGGCCTGATCACCGAGGCCCCGCAGTGAGCAGCGCGCTGATGGAAAATCCCGTTTCTGTTGTCTGGCCCAGATTGCCAATCTCGCGCCTGCGCAATGCCCAGGCCGCGCTACTGACTCTGGCCCTGCATGCATTGGTGCTGGCGTTGCTGCTGGCCAACTGGCCGGTGGAAAAGCCCGCAGCGCCGAGCGTCAGCACTATCAGCATGCAGCTGGTCAGCCTGCCGCCACCGGCGCCGGTGGTGGAAACCGCGCCTCCGCTGCCGGTCGAAGCCCCACCGCCGCAAGTGCGTGCGCCGGTGGAGCCGCAGATCGACCCACGTATCGCCCAGCAAAAACTGGAGCAGGCGGCTCTGGCGCATAAGCGTGTCGAGCAGGAGAAGCTTGCGCAGGAACGCCAGCGGATTGAACGCAAACGTCAGGAACAGGCTCGGCAAGAACAGCAAGAGCGCGAGCAGGCGCAACAACGCCAAGCCGCCGAACAACTTGCCGCGCAGCAGCGTCAACAGGCCGCCGATGCGGCTGCCGAGCAGGCGCGTAAAGCAGAAGCCGCTGCGGCGGCCAGCCGTCAGTACCTGCCGATTGCCAAGCAAGCACCGGCTTATCCGCAGCGGGCGCTGGACAAAGGCATTGAGGGTGAGTGCACCGTCAGCTACACGGTCAACACCCAGGGTCGGGTTGAGCAGCCGCACGTGGTCGGTGCCTGTCATCCCTTGTTTATTCGCCCGTCCTTGGCCGCGGCGCAGAGCTTTCGCTACCAGCCACGGGTGATCGAGGGCCGCGCCGTTGCTGTGCCCAATGTGAAAAACACTTTTACCTACCGCATCGAATAAACCCATGCCGCCACCCGTCCGTTCAATAGCGGGCGATGTGCGCCAACCTTTACGAGAGCCGTGATGAACCAGGATCACCAACAGTTTCACGCCAGCCTTGAAGCCCACGACGATGTGACCATCAACCCCAGTACCAACCCGGCGCTAAGTGACTTGCTCAGCCCGGCGCGGCGCAATGTGCTCAAGGGTGGCCTCACCTTGGCCGCGCTCGGTTTCTTCGCTGGCGGTATCAGTGCCTGCCGCAGTGCCGGGGCCAGCCCGCTGCTGGGTTTCAAGGGCGTACCGGTGCAGATTGACCCGCAATTCGACCGCGTGCTGGTTGCCGAAGGCTATAGCGCCACGCCGTTCTTCTCCTGGGGTGACCCGGTTGAGGGCGGCGCACCGCAGTGGAACCCGGACGGCAGCGACGACTGGCAGGCGCAGCTCAAGCAAGCCGGCGACAACCATGACGGCATGGATTTTTTCGCCTTCGACGGCGAGACCGATCGCGGCCTGCTGGTGATGAACCACGAATACGTCAACCCGCCGCTGCACCCCGGCAACCAGATCGACCAGAGCAAACCACGGCCGCTGAGTGAGGTGCGCAAAGAGCAAGCCGCCCATGGCGTGTCGGTGATCGAAGTGAAAAAATCCGCCGACGGCCAGTGGCAGCGGGTGATGGATTCTCCCTATAACCGCCGTATCAGCGCCCTGACTGCCATGCGCATCGCCGGCCCGCTGGCTGGGCACGCGCTGATGCAAACCGTTGTCGACCCGACCGGCTTGGAAGTGCTCGGCACGCTCAACAACTGCGCCACCGGCGTTACGCCCTGGGGCACCTTCCTCACCTGCGAGGAAAACTGGCACAACTACTTTATCAACCGTGATCAGGCCGACTACGCCACGCGCGTGTCGCACAAACGCTATGGCCTGGCCAAAGAGGGCACCAGCAAGAACTACGCTTGGGAAACCGCCGACCCGCGCTTCAACGCCACCCCCGATCCGCAGCAAGCACACGGCGGTTACGTCAACGAGCCGCATCGCTTTGGCTGGGTGGTGGAAATCGACCCCTTTGACCCGCAGGCGCAGCCGATCAAACGCACGGCTTTTGGCCGTTTCAGCCGCGAATGTGCGGCCCTGAGCCTGGGCGGTGACGGGCGCATGGCCTTCTACTCCGGCGACGATGCCAAGGGCGAGTACGTCTACAAGTTCGTCCCCAGCGGGCGCTTCGATGCGGCCAACCCCAAAGCCAACCGCAACCTGCTCGATGAAGGCACCCTCTATGTCGCGCGTTTCGATGCCGATGGCAGCGGTCAGTGGCTGGCCCTGGTGCACGGGCAAAACGGCCTAACCCGCGCCAGTGGCTTTGCCAGCCAAGCCGAGGTGCTGCTTAATGCCCGCGCCGCCGCTGACTTGGTGGGTGCAACGCCGATGGATCGCCCTGAGTGGGCAACCGTGCACCCCGCCAGCCGTGAGGTGTATGTGGCCCTGACTAATAACGATGGTCGTGGCGACAAGCAGCCCACCGACAAAGCCAACCCGCGCCCGCAGAACCTGCACGGGCAAATCCTGCGCTTTAACGAGCAGGGTGCAGACCCTACGGCCGAAACCTTCACTTGGGAGCTGTTCCTGCTCGCTGGTGAGCCGAAAGGTGCTAGGGATGGCAACGGCAAGGCGGTACCCGCCAACCTGACCGGCACCATCAACGGCGATATTTTTTCCTCGCCCGATGGTCTGGCCTTCGACAGCCATGGCCGCCTGTGGATTCAGACTGACTACGGTGACGATGAAGCGGCGATGCAGGCCATGGGCTGCAACCAGTTGCTCTGCGCTGACCCGAGCACCCGCGAGGTGCGGCGCTTTCTGGTCGGTCCGCGCGGCTGTGAAGTCACCGGCCTGGCCTGGAGCCCGGACGGCAAGGCGCTGTGGGCGAATGTGCAGCATCCCGGTATCAGCTACCCGGCCAGCGATGGCCAAACCCGGCCGCGCTCGACCACGGTGCTGATTACTAAAAATGATGGCGGGGTGATTGGCAGCTAAGCCAGTTTCCAGTGAGAGGGTGCATTACGAAAAAGGCAGCGATTACGGCCGCCTTTTGTCGTTCGGTGTTGCAGCCCGTGGCTGGACGAACTGCAGGACACTAAGACCTGCCAAGCTACTTTTGTGGGTTATCGCAGCGGCTAAGAGCCTGCTGCGGCTGGGTCGAGCAACAGGGCCAACTTCAGGCGTTTTGGAAGTTTACCGACGACCAGTTGGTGCGAGCGCGTCAGCAACTCTTGCAGTTCACCATCGCTCAGCGGGTAGGGCGCGGCCATGCTGATCCAGCGGGCGCGGGCCAGATAAGGAGCAGGGCGGATGCCGGGGCGGTCGCAATAACCGAGAAACAGATCGGCATCGACTTTAAACGCGAGCCCATCGCGGCTGTCCAGGTGGAACAAGGCAAACATCTTGCTCTCGGCCACCGAAAACACCCGTACGCCGCCCCATTTAATGTCCTCACGGGCACCCGGCAGGCTCAGGCAGAACGCGGCGATTTGCTCAAGGGTCATGCCAGAACGCTCTTGTGTTACTCGCGGTAGAAAACCTGCACCAGGTGATAGCCAAACTGGCTCTTCACTGGGCCGTGGACTTCACGCACCGGCTTTTTAAAAATCACCTGATCAATGGCGCGCACCATCTGGCCTGGGCGGACTTCACCCAGGTCGCCGCCTTTCTTGCCGGATGGGCAGGTCGAGTATTTGCGCGCCAGCACGTCAAACGCCTCGCCGGCGGCAATACGTTTTTTCAGCGCGGCGGCTTCTGCTTCAGTTTTCACCAGAATATGGCGGGCCATTGCCTTTGCCATGACGCAGTCCTCGTTTAGTAAAGGGCTATTGTGCCAGTATTTTCAATTGCTTAGCGCCAACCTTGAACGCCTGAATATTTCCCCAGGAAGGCTGGCCGATCTTGGCCTAACGTCATACATCCAACTTGTGGAATAGCGCCTTATGGACCTCAACGCCATGCTGAAAATCCTGTCCAGCCAGGACGGGTCTGATCTTTATCTGTCTACCGGTGCGCCGCCCTGCGCCAAGTTCAATGGCGTGCTCAAGGCGCTCAGCGCTGAATCACTGAAAGCCGGTGAGGTGGCGCAAATCGCCGACTCGGTGATGGACAGTGCGCAGCGCGAGGAATTTGAGCGTGAGTTGGAGATGAACCTGGCCATCTCGATTGCTGGGGTTGGACGTTTCCGTATCAACATTTTCAAGCAGCGCAACGAGGTGTCGATTGTCGCGCGCAATATCAAATTAGATATTCCCAAATTTGAAGACCTCAAACTGCCGGAGGTGCTGCTCAAAACGGTGATGGAAAAGCGTGGCCTTGTGCTGTTTGTCGGCGGTACTGGCTCGGGCAAGTCGACCTCCCTGGCGGCGCTGATCGACTACCGCAACCGCAACAGCGGCGGCCATATCATCACCATCGAAGACCCGGTGGAGTATGTGCACAAGCACAAAAAGTCGATCATCAATCAGCGCGAAGTGGGCGTGGACACGCGCAGCTTCCATGCCGCGTTAAAGAACACCCTGCGCCAGGCGCCGGACGTGATCCTGATCGGTGAGATTCGCGACCGTGAAACCATGGAGCATGCCCTGGCCTTTGCTGACACCGGCCACCTGGCGATCTCCACGCTGCACGCCAACAACGCCAACCAGGCGCTGGACCGTATCATCAACTTCTTTCCGGAAGACCGTCGCCCGCAGCTGCTGAATGATCTGGGTAACAACCTCAAGGCGTTTGTTTCGCAGCGGCTGGTCAAGACCATCGACGGCAAGCGCCGCGCGGCGGTGGAGGTGCTGCTGGGCACGCCGACTATTCGTGATTTGATCAAGCGCAATGAGTTTTCCGAGATCAAAGAAATCATGGAAAAGTCGAAAAACCTGGGTATGCAGACCTTTGATCAGGCGCTAATCGACCTGGTCAACGACGGCTCGATTGATGAAGAAGAAGCGGTGAAGAACGCCGATTCAGCGAATAACGTGCGGTTAAAACTTAAGCTTTATCGCGAGACGCCCGCTGCCGTGACTGCACCGCCTGCAGCCAGCGTGGCTCCAACACCCGCTGCTGCGCCGGCCGTTGCAACCAGCAGCTCTGCGGCCAATTGGGGCCTGGAATTAACGCTTGAAGATATCGATGAAGAACTGCCGCCAGAAGATCCAGGACGTGCGGGTATCTGAGGGCGATCAGTAAAGCCGTCAGCGCTGTTGCAAATAAGCATCCTGAATGGACTGGGCAACGCCTTCACGGCGAAGGGATTCAACTGACTGGCGCAGTTCTTCGACGATGACCTTGTCACAGCGCTTGGAACAAGCCAGGTAGAGGTCGTCACTCGACATGACGGGGCTCATGCGCAGCATATTCTGGCTACCGGGCCATTGGTATAAACCCTCGGGAACGCTGGTAAACCAGGCGTCCACGCGGCCCAGTTCAAGCATGCGCTCGGGGTTATCACCCAGTTTAAGACTGACGATTTGCTCGTCCGTAAAACCTTGGCTTTTAAGGATGTCTGCTTGTGCCGTGCCATGGCCAACGGCTACACGTTGATAGCGTTTGCGGGCCTCGGGAAAGTTTGCAACGGGCGCATCCAAACTGAAAAAAGCGCGCTCCATCACCATGATGGGCGCAATCCAGGTGTAGAGGCTCTCCCGCTGGGGTGAACGCGACATGGGGATAATCAACATGTTTTCCCCTCTGCTGACGCGCTGCTGAGCTCTGGGCCAGGGCGTTAGGTGCAGATGACTCAGGTAACCTGCCCTAGAGATGGCTGACAGCGCGACATCGCCGACCATGCCATATCCACCCTGAAAACTGATAAAGGTCAGGGGCGGGGCATCCGGCATATGTAGCTCAAGTATTTCCTTTGCATAAGCACCCCGGCACAGGGGTAAGAGCGAGATCGCAAGCACCAACCAACGTAAAACCACAGCATTACTCCAACGGTTCGTAGTTGGAGTATATGCACGATTTTAGTGACACGTTTGCAGTTGTTTGAGCTCAAACCAATAGTTCGGCAAGATCGCGATACAGCTCCAGCGCCTGCGGGTTGGCCAAAGCGTCGGTGTTTTTCACCGGTTTTCCATGCACCACGTTGCGCACCGCCAGCTCGACGATCTTGCCGCTGATGGTGCGCGGGATATCCGCCACGGCGATGATTTTGGCCGGCACATGGCGCGGTGTGGTGTTGGCGCGGATCACCTGGCGGATTTGCGTTTGCAACGCATCGGTTAGCTCGACACCTTCGCGCAACCGCACAAACAGCACCACGCGCACATCGTCGTCCCACTCCTGGCCGATGGCGATGGATTCCAGCACTTCTTCGACCTTTTCCACCTGACGATAGATTTCCGCGGTGCCGATACGTACGCCGCCGGGGTTGAGCACCGCGTCACTGCGGCCGTGAATCACCAGGCCGCCATGGGCAGTGATCTCGGCGTAATCGCCATGGGCCCAGATGCCGGGGAAGGTGTCGAAGTAGGCGGCCTGGAACTTGCCGCCATCTTCATCCTTCCAGAAGCCCACCGGCATGGACGGGAAATGCTGCGCGCACACCAGTTCGCCTTTTTCGCCGGTCACAGGCGCGCCTGCGTCATTCCACACCTGTACGTCCATCCCTAAGCCCTTGCACTGCAATTCGCCGCGCCACACCGGCAGCACCGGGTTGCCGAGGGCGAAGCAGGAAACGATATCGGTGCCGCCGGAAATCGACGACAGGCACAGATCGGCTTTGATCTCGCGGTAGACGTATTCGAAGCTCTCGTGAGACAGCGGCGAGCCGGTCGACAAAATGGCTTTAAGCCGCTGCAGCCTGTGCGTGTTGCCCGGTTTGGCACCGGCTTTTTCCAGCGCCGCGAGAAACTTGGCGCTGGTGCCGAAGATGCTGATGTTTTCCGCGTCGATCAGGTCGATCAGGCGCTCGGCGCCCGGGTGGAAGGGCGAACCGTCGAATAGCACCAGGGTCGCGCCCAGCGCCAGGCCAGAGACCAGCCAGTTCCACATCATCCAGCCGCAGGTGGTGTAGTAGAACAGGGTGTCGTCGGCTGTCAGATCGGTGTGCAGGCCGAGTTCCTTGACGTGCTGCAGCAGGGTGCCGCCGGTGCCATGCACGATGCACTTGGGCACGCCGGTGGTGCCGCTGGAATAGAGGATATACAGCGGGTGATCGAAGGGCACTTGAGTGAATTCGGGCTCGCCAACGGCCTGGTAAAAGTCCTGCCATAGCGCGACTTTTGCCGCCGAATGGAAGTCGGCGGCTTTGGCTTGGCTGTTGGCGTAGGGCACCACAATCAGCTGCTCGAGCGAGGGCAGGCGTTCGAGGATTTCGTTGAGTTTGGCGGTCAGGTCGAGATGTTTGCCCGCATAGCGGTAACCGGCGGCGGCGATCAGTACTTTAGGTTCTATTTGGCCGAAACGGTCAATCACGCCCTGCGTGCCGAAGTCGGGTGAGCAACTCGACCAGGTCGCGCCGAGGCTGCTGGCGGCGAGCATGCCCACAACGGTTTGCCAGGTATTGGGCATAAAGGCCGCGACGCGGTCACCGATACCGACGCCAGCGGCGCGCAGGCTGCGTTGCAGGCCGGCGACATGGGCGGCCAGTTCGGCATAGCTCAGTTGTTCGCGCGCGCCGTCCTCGCCAATCGCGATCAGGGCAGGGTGGTTATCGCGGCGGCGCAGCAGGTGTTCGGCAAAATTCAGCGTTGCACCAGGAAACCAGTGCGCATTGGGCATGGCGCGGCCTTCTTGCAGCACAGCTTCGGGCTGGCTGCTAAAGCGCACGTCGAAGAAGTCGACCACCGCCTGCCAGAAGGCTTCACGCTGCGTAACGCTCCAGGCGTGCAGGGCCGGGTAGTCGGCCAGTTGCAGGCTGTGGCGCTGATTGACGAAGCGGCGAAAGCTGTCCATCCGCGTGGCGGCGATACGTTCGGCCGAAGGCGTCCACAGGGGCTGTTGCATGGTGCTTCCTCATCATTGTTATTGTGCCTGCGCGATGAGCGGGCTGATTGCTGCAAGCCTACTGGCTGGCACTGGGCTTGCGTCGAACTGCGCGAGACTGATCCTGATCGGCAGCCAGCGCGCCTGTAGCCACGGTGTAACGCTGCCCGGCAGCCTGCAGAGAACCTGACGGGTGCGCTTTACGGTACGTAAATAAAACCTTACAGCTAACGTAGCGCGGATAAGCCTTGGAGCAATCCGGGGCTGCTTTTGGACGACAATTCCCGGATAAGCCGCGTGCCGCGGCTTATCCGGGCTACGCGCTTGCAAGGCGCGCCCGCGCCACCCGTGAGCCGTTGGGTTTATCCAGTACCGTGCAAATGCGCTGGCCAGCTGCGATCAGCCGTTCCATATCGATACCGGTTTCGATGCCAAGACCCTGCAGCAGGTACAGCACATCCTCCGTCGCAACATTACCGGTAGCCCCCTTGGCATAGGGGCAACCGCCCAGCCCGGCAACTGAGCTGTCAAACACGCTGATGCCTTCCAAGAGACTGGCGTAGATATTGGCCAGCGCCTGGCCGTAGGTGTCGTGGAAGTGCCCGGCCAATTTCTCGCGTGGGATATCACGGCCCACCACCTCGAACAACCTGCGCGTATCGCCAGCAGTGCCAGCCCCGATGGTGTCGCCCAAAGACACTTCATAGCAGCCCATGGCAAACAGCTCGCGGGCGACCATGGCGACTTGCTCGGGCGGCACAGCGCCGTCATAGGGGCAGCCCAGCACGCAGGAGACATAACCACGCACACGGATGCCATGTTGTTTGGCCGCGTCCATGACCGGAATAAAACGATCCAGGCTCTCGCGGATTGAGCAGTTGATGTTCTTCTGCGAGAAGGCTTCCGACGCGGCAGCAAACACCGCCACTTCGCGCACGCCTGCTTCCAACGCGCTTTCAAAACCTTTCAGGTTGGGGGCTAGGGCCGCGTAGGTAATGCCGGGGTGTTGCTCGATCTGCGCAAACACGTCGGCGCTGCCCGCCATTTGCGGCACCCACTTGGGCGAAACAAAGCTGCCCACCTCGATGTAGCGCAGGCCAGCAGCGGACAGGTCATCGACCAGGCGCACCTTGTCGGCCACGCTGATCGGCTGTTTCTCATTCTGCAAACCATCACGCGGGCCGACTTCGACCAGGCGGACTTGTTTGGGTAGGATCATCGTTGCCTCGTTGTTCTCCGTGATGGGTATCGCGTTGCTCAACCCATCCTACATTGCTGTGCTTTGCCTGTAGGAAGGGCTTTAGCCGCGAGCTTTTTATCGCTGTTGTCGCGGCTAAAGCCCCTCCCACATATCCGCTAATCGCTGGCTTCTTCCAGCTCCACCAGCACGGCACCTTCGCTGACCATTTCGCCCTCGCGGCAATATAGGGCCTTGACCGTCCCGGCCTGTGGCGCGCGGATGCTGTGTTCCATCTTCATCGCCTCCAGCACCACCAGCGCGGTGCCGGCTTCTACGTCCTGGCCGGCTTCGACCAGCACCCGCACGATACTGCCGTTCATCGGGGCTGTCAGGCCGCCGTGTTGCTGATGGCTGGCTTCGACTTCGGCAATCGGGTCGAAGCGGGTGACCGTGTGCAATTCACCGGCATAGTGCAGATAGAGGATATCGCCCTGGCGAATGGCGCGCAGACGACGCGCCACCTCTGCAGGAGCAAGCTCGCTCCTACAGGTCAACCAATCGCCGTTCAGGCGTGCGCTATTGTTGGGGCGCACTTTGCGCTCGCTGCCGTTGCAACTCAGGTGCAGATCGATTTCAGCCGGTAAACCCAGGCGCAGGCCGTTGTTATGTGACCAGGGCGAGTGATAGTCATCATGGCGCTGCAGCGGCGCTTCGCTCTGCACAAAGGCATCGGCCGCCAGTTGCCAGAACTCGTCCGGCAGCTCAATCACCGGCGGCAGCAGTTGGGCTTCATGGCGCGGGATAAAGCCGGTGTCCAGTTCGGCAGCGGCAAAGGCCGGATGGGCCAGCACACGTTGCAGGAACGCCAGGTTGGTTTTAACGCCGCCGACGCAGGTTTCCTTGAGCATGGCCAGCAGGCGCAGCCTGGCTTCCTCGCGGTTCTCGCCCCAGGCGATGAGTTTGCCGAGCATCGGGTCATAGAACGGCGAGACTTCATCACCTTCGCTCACCCCGCTGTCGACCCGGCGGCCTATGCCGGGCGCAGCTTCGCGGTAGAGTGCCAAGGTGCCGGTAGCAGGCAGGAAGTTGTTGTCTGGGTCTTCGGCGTACAGGCGCACTTCAATGGCGTGGCCCATCAGCGGCACCTGTTCTTGAGTGATCGGCAGCACCTCGCCGCGGGCGACGCGGATCTGCCAAGCAACCAGATCCAAGCCGGTGATCAGCTCGGTGACAGGATGTTCCACTTGCAGACGGGTGTTCATCTCCATAAAGAAGAAGTCGCCGCACTCATCCAGCAAAAATTCCACGGTGCCCGCGCCGACATAACCGACAGCCTGCGCCGCCTTGACTGCCGCTTCGCCCATGGCGCGGCGCAGTTCGACGGACAGTCCCGGCGCTGGGGCTTCTTCGACGACCTTCTGGTGACGGCGCTGGATCGAGCAGTCACGTTCATTCAGGTACAGACAATGGCCATGGCTGTCAGCAAACACCTGAATTTCCACATGGCGCGGCTTGAGGACGTATTTTTCCACCAACATGCGCGCGTCGCCGAACGACGATTGTGCCTCGCGCTGGGCGCTGGCCAGGGCTTCGGCCAGTTCGCTTTCACGCTCGACCACCTTCATACCTTTGCCACCACCACCGGCAGCGGCTTTCAGCAGCACCGGATAACCAATCTGCTCAGCCGCCGCACGGAAGGTTTCAACATCCTGTGCTTCGCCGTGATAACCCGGCACCAATGGCACACCAGCGGCGTCCATCAACGCTTTGGCGGCGGATTTGCTGCCCATGGCGTCAATGGCAGAGGCGGGTGGGCCGAGGAAGATCAGCCCGGCGGCTTCAATGGCACGGGCAAAATCGGCGTTCTCTGAAAGAAAGCCATAGCCCGGATGGATCGCCTGAGCACCGCTGGCCTTGGCCGCGGCAATGATCTTGTCGATCAACAGGTAGCTGTCCGCCGGCTTGGCACCGCCCAGGTTCACCGCCAAATCGGCTTCGCGCACATGGCGGGCGCCTGCGTCGATGGCGCTGTGGACCGCCACGGTTTGGATGCCCATGGCCTTGGCCGTGCGCATCACGCGGCAGGCGATTTCACCACGATTGGCCACCAGCAGGGTGTCGATAGGCTTGAGGCTCATGGGTTTGGCTCCTGCCGGAGGTATGGGCGTTCAACCAGCCGGCTATTGCGGGGGATATTCATGCTTATTGCTCCTGCCAGGCGGGTTTACGTTTATCCAGAAAGGCGCGCAGACCTTCCTGACCTTCAGCGCTGACGCGGATGCGGGCGATGGCGTTTTCTGTGTAACGGCGCAGCGCCGGGGTGAGCACGCCGCTGCCGACTTCGCGCAGTAAATCCTTGCTTGCCAGCATGGCCTGCGGGCTATTGAGCAGCAGCGTGTCGACCCACTCGACCACGGCTTGCTCCAACTCCTCGCTGGCATAGCACTCGGCAAACAACCCCAGTTCCTGAGCACGCTCACCGCTAAAGCGCTCGGCCGTCAGGGCATAGCGCCGTGCGGCGCGCTCGCCAATCGCCTGCACGACAAAGGGGCTGATCACCGCCGGTGCCAGACCGATGCGTACTTCGGACAGGCACAATTGGGCGTCAACGGTGCCAATGGCCATGTCGCAGCAGCTGATCAACCCGAGCGCGCCGCCAAAGGCCGCACCTTGCACCACCGCCAGCGTGGGGATCTTTAGCTGATACAGGTTGTGCATCAGCTCGGCCAGTTCGCGCGAGTCGGCCAGGTTGGCGGTGTAGTCCAGGGTCGCCGCGTGTTGCATCCAGGCTAAATCCGCGCCGGCAGAGAAGTGCTTGCCACGGCCGCGCAGCAGCAGGAAGCGCAGGCTTTTGTCAGCCATCACCGCGTCGAGGGCGAGAATCAGCTCGCGGATCATCTCGGCGTTAAAGGCGTTGTTCTTCTCTGCGCGGTTGAGCCAGAGCGTGGCAAAGCCGCGTGGGTCTTTCTCAAGTTGTACGGTGGTGAAGTCGTTCATTGTGTTCGACTCGAAGAATGAGTTGGCTCTGTGGGAGGGGCTTTAGCCGCGACAAGGCGAAAAGTATCGGGGCTGAAGCCCCTCCCACGAATTACATGCGGAACACGCCAAATCTGGTCGGCTCGATTGGCGCATTCAGGCTGGCAGACAGCGCCAGGCCGAGTACGTCGCGGGTTTGCGCCGGGTCGATTACACCGTCATCCCACAGGCGGGCGCTGGAGTAGTAGGGGTGGCCCTGACGTTCGTACTGTTCGAGGATCGGCTGCTTCAGCGCGGCTTCTTCTTCGGCGGAAAAGTTCTGCCCGGCGCGGGCAGCCTGTTCGTGTTTGACCTGCACCAGCACGCCAGCGGCCTGTTCGGCACCCATCACGCCGATGCGTGCATTCGGCCACATCCACAGAAAGCGCGGGTCATAAGCGCGGCCGCACATGCCATAGTTACCGGCGCCGAAGCTGCCGCCGATGATCACGGTGAACTTCGGCACCTTGGCGCAGGCCACGGCGTTGACCAGCTTGGCGCCGTGCTTGGCGATGCCGCCGGCTTCGTACTTCTGCCCGACCATAAACCCGGTGATGTTCTGCAAAAACAGCAGGGGAATGCCGCGCTGGCAGGCCAGCTCGATAAAGTGCGCGCCTTTTTGTGCGGACTCGGCAAACAAAATGCCGTTATTGGCCAGGATCGCCAGCGGGTAGCCGTGGATATGCGCAAAGCCGCACACCAAGGTTGCACCAAACAGCGCCTTGAACTCATCGAATACGCTGCCATCGACGATGCGGGCAATCACTTCGCGCACATCAAAGGGCTGCTTGGCGTCGGCCGGAATCACCCCGTACAGCTCATCCAAGCTGTACAGCGGGTTGATTGGCGCACGAGCGTTCAACACGCCGAGCTTGCGCCAGTTCAGGTTGCTGATGCTGCGCCGTGCGAGGGCCAGAGCGTGTTCGTCGTTGTCGGCGTAATGGTCGGCCACGCCTGAAGTTTTGCAATGCACATCGGCGCCGCCGAGGTCTTCGGCGCTGACCACCTCACCCGTGGCGGCTTTTACCAGCGGCGGGCCGGCGAGGAAGATGGTGGCCTGGTTACGCACCATGATCGCTTCATCCGCCATGGCCGGCACATAAGCGCCGCCCGCAGTGCAAGAGCCCATGACCACGGCGATCTGCGGGATGCCCATGGCGCTCATATTGGCCTGGTTGAAGAAGATCCGACCGAAGTGCTCGCGGTCCGGGAACACTTCATCCTGACGCGGCAGGTTGGCGCCGCCGGAATCCACTAGGTAGATGCACGGCAGGCGGTTCTGCTGGGCGATGGTTTGCGCGCGCAGGTGCTTTTTCACGGTCAGCGGGTAGTAGCTGCCGCCTTTTACCGTGGCGTCGTTGGCCACGATCATGCATTCCACACCCTCGACCCGGCCGATACCGGCCACTACGCCAGCCGCCGGCACCTCTTCGCCATACACCTCATGGGCGGCCAGCTGGCCGATCTCAAGAAACGGTGAGCCGATATCCAGCAGGCGGTTGATTCGTTCACGTGGCAGCAGCTTGCCGCGCGAGGTGTGACGCTCCTGAGCCTTGGCACCGCCGCCTTCATGAACGCGGGCGAGTAGGGCGCGCAGGTCGTTGACCTGGGTGAGCATCGCCGCACTATTGGCGGCGAACTCCGGCGAGCGGGTGTTGATCTGGGTGTGCAGAATGGCCATCGAGTTGGCTCCGGTTCAATGCGTAGGGTGGATGGCGCTTTATCCATCCACCGTCTCTGGTGGAAAACGCTTTGCGGTTTTCCACCCTGCATCAGGCAACTGCCTTACTTCGTTTCGTTAAACAGTTCTCGCCCGATCAACATGCGCCTGATTTCGCTGGTGCCAGCGCCGATCTCGTAGAGCTTGGCGTCACGCAGCAGGCGGCCGGTGGGGTAGTCGTTGATATAACCGTTGCCGCCGAGAATCTGGATCGCATCAAGGGCCATTTGTGTGGCGCGTTCGGCGGTATAGAGAATCACCCCGGCGGCGTCCTTGCGCGTGGTTTCGCCCCGGTCGCAGGCTTGCGCGACGGCGTACAGGTAGGCGCGGCTGGCGTTGAGTTGGGTGTACATGTCGGCGACTTTGCCCTGAATCAGCTGGAACTCACCGATGCTTTGGCCGAACTGCTTGCGGTCGTGGATGTAGGGCACGATCACGTCCATGCAGGCTTGCATGATCCCGGTTGGGCCGCCGGACAGCACCACGCGCTCGTAATCCAGGCCGCTCATCAGCACGCGCACGCCGCCATTAAGCTGGCCGAGCACGTTCTCCTCTGGCACTTCAACGTTGTCGAAGAACAGCTCACAGGTGTTGGAGCCACGCATGCCGAGCTTGTCGAACTTGTTGCCGCGACTGAAACCCTTCCAGTCACGCTCGACGATAAAGGCGCTGATACCGTGTGCGCCCTTGTCCAGGTCGGTTTTGGCGTAGATCACGTAGGTGTTGGCGTCTGGGCCGTTAGTGATCCAGGTCTTGCTGCCGTTGAGCACATAGCGATCGCCATGCTTATCGGCGCGCAGCTTCATGCTCACCACATCGGAACCGGCATTCGGCTCGCTCATCGCCAGAGCACCGATATGCTCGCCAGAGACCAGCTTGGGCAGGTACTTGGCCTTCTGCTCAGGCGTGCCGTTGCGTTTGATCTGGTTAACGCAGAGGTTGGAGTGTGCGCCGTAAGAGAGGGCGACCGAGGCCGAGCCTCGGCTGATTTCTTCCATGGCGATCACGTGGGCCAGGTAGCCCAGGCCAGAACCGCCGTATTCCTCTTCAACGGTGATGCCGAGCAGGCCCATGTCGCCAAACTTCTTCCACATATCGGCGGGGAACTGGTTTTCGCTGTCGATAGCGGCGGCGCGTGGGGCCAGCTCACTGGCGACGAAAGCCTGGATTTGCTCGCGCAGTATGTCGATAGTTTCGCCAAGGGCGAAGTTGAGGGACGGATAGCTCATGGTTCCACCTGTAAGAATTGTTATTAGGTTTAGGAGGTAATTAATTGTTTTTGATCAGTTTCAGCTAGAGCCGCCAAACAGCGTTCTTCGGCAGTGTCCAGTTCAAGCTGCATCTGTTCGATGTCCAATAACTGCTGCTGCAACTGAGCACGACGCTCGGCGATCTTGGCCATAAAGGTGTGCAGCTGCTTGTGATTGCCGTGCACGGGGTCGTACAGCTCGATCAGCTCCTTACATTCGGCAAGCGAGAAACCAATGCGCTTGCCGCGCAGAATCAGCTTGAGGGCGACTTTGTCTTTAGCGCTGTAGACACGCTCCTGGCCACGGCGCTCGGGGCTGAGCATCTGCTGCTCTTCATAGAAGCGAATGGCGCGGGTGGTGATGTCCAGCTCGCGGGCCAGGTCGGAAATGGAGTAGGTGATAATGGGCATACGGCGGCGCTCTTGCTTACCTTTACGTTAACGTAAGCTTGCAGGTAAGTTTAGTCAACCCGCGTGAGTGAGCATCAAGCGAGGGGCGTTTTTAGTGGTGTGGGAAGGTTTTAAAAACAGTGGCTTAGCGTTTTAAGCTAAATATTTGCTGAGGTGTAAGGCCGCTCGCTAGCGGGATATGGCTGCTCTGGTATGAGCTGTGGCTAGGTACTGCGCAGCATGAAGGGGGGGGATCGCTCAGCACCCGAGCCTGAGCGGTTAATCCGCCGGGTGCTACAGCTTAATAAAGGCTTACGGCTTTCTACCGGCAAAACCGAACAGCAAGCCGCCCGCGAGTATGGCGCCGATGCCGGCCCAAACCGGAACGTTAACGCGTTCTTTCTCCTGCACCGAAAATTCGATGGGGCCGAGCTTCACTGCAGTGCTGTCCTTGGTGTAGCTGAAACCGCCGTACAGCAGCCCCAACAAGCCCGCCACGATCAGCGCGATAGAGATAAGCCGGATTGAATTCATGGTGTGATCCTCGTGCGGCGCCTGAGCTAATCGCCTGCGGTTTCAAAGGCAGGGCCGTCGGGCATTGAAACACAGTGATGGCCACTGCAAGGCGATTTCCTTCACCGCTGATGGTGCGATGCACCCACCGTTAAGCTTTCTTTTCCCGGGCCACAGCCTGTTGGGATATTTCGATGATCTGCTCACGCATCCAGCGGTTGGCCGGGTCCTGATCAGTGCTTTCGTGCCAATAGATGTGAGTTTCCAGCGGAGTCATGTCCTTGATCGGCAGTTCAACGAAGTGCAGATCATTACGCCGAGCGAAGCGTTCCGGCACGGTCATGGCCATGTCGGTGCTCTGCAGCACGGTGGTGGCCATCAAGTAATGCTGTGAGCGCAGGGCGATCTTGCGCTGAATACCCATGCGGCCCAGCGCCAGGTCAACATGACCGAGGCCACTGCGGCGGCTGGAGATATGGATATGGGTCAGGGCCATGTATTCGTCCAGGCTGATTTTATCTTTAGCCATGGGGTGGCCACGGCGCAGGGCGCAGACGTAGCGGTCTTCCATCAATTTAACGTGGCGCACCTGCGGGTCGGTGTTAAGCGGTGCGTCCACTGCAAAATCCAGGCGGCCGGCGGCCAGCTCCTTGGTGGTTTCGCGACGCCGCGCGAGCATGCTCTCGATATTTACGTTGGGTGCCATGCGCCGTAGACGCTGGAACAGCGGCGGCAGGATGATCGCTTCAGTCAGGTCGGTCATGCTGATGCGGAAGGTCTTGTTGGCCTGTGCCGGGTTGAAAATACGGCTTTCCTGCACCGAGATGCGCAGCTGCTGCAGCGCGTTGCGCACCGGGCCGATGATGTTCTGCGCCATTGGCGTGGGCACCATGCCTTGGGCGGTGCGCACGAACAGCGGGTCATTAAAGGTTTCACGCAAACGAGCCAGGGCGTTGGAAACAGCAGGCTGGGTAATGCCGACGATTTGCCCGGCGCGGGTCAGATTGGCCTCGGTGTAGATGGCATCGAAGACGACAAAGAGGTTGAGGTCGACCTTGTTGAGATTCATGACACGCTCGCTCCGCAGATTGTTGTTATCGATGGATCATATATCGGTGATGAATGTTTATACACGCTGAGAATAGATTAGATAAATTTTTAGCCCTGCTCTAGCATCATTTCACCTCATCGAATTCCCTAAAAATCAGTGTCAGAAGGTAGCCACCATGGATTTCGCCTACTCCCCCAAGGTTCAGCAGCTGCGTGAGCGCGTCACCGCGTTTATGGAGACCCATGTCTATCCCGCCGAAGCCGTGTTCGAGCAACAGATCAACCAAGGCGACCGCTGGCAGCCTACGGCGATAATGGAAGAGCTGAAGGCCAAGGCCAAAGCCGAAGGCCTGTGGAACCTGTTTCTGCCGGACTCAGAACTTGGGGCTGGGCTGACCAATACCGAATATGCGCCGCTGGCCGAGATCATGGGCAGTTCGCTGATCGGCCCTGAGCCGTTCAACTGTGCCGCGCCGGACACCGGCAATATGGAAGTGTTGGTGCGCTACGCCAACGACGCGCAGAAAGAGCAGTGGCTCAAGCCGCTGCTGGACGGCACCATCCGTTCCGCCTTCGCCATGACTGAGCCCGGTGTAGCGTCCTCGGATGCCACCAATATGCAGGCCAGCGCCGTGCGCCAGGGCGATGAATGGGTGATCAACGGCCGCAAATGGTGGACTTCCGGGGCGTGTGATCCGCGCTGCAAAATCATGATCTTCATGGGGCTGACCAACCCGGATGGTCCGCGCCACGCCCAGCATTCGATGATTCTGGTGCCGATGGACGCCCCCGGCGTGAAGGTTGTGCGCCCGCTGCCGGTATTTGGTTACGACGACGCACCGCATGGCCATGCCGAAGTGCTGTTTGAAAATGTCCGCGTGCCCTACGAGAACGTGCTGCTGGGCGAGGGCCGAGGGTTTGAGATTGCCCAGGGTCGCCTTGGCCCAGGCCGCATTCATCACTGCATGCGCTCCATCGGCATGGCTGAGCGTGCATTGAAACTGATGTGCGAGCGCTCGATCAGCCGCACCGCCTTCGGAAAGCCGCTGGCGCGTCTGGGCGGCAACATTGATCACATCGCCGACTCGCGCATGGAAATCAACATGGCACGTCTGCTGACGCTGAATGCGGCGTACATGATGGACACCGTGGGCAACAAGATCGCCGCCAGTGAGATCGCCCAGATCAAGGTGGTCGCACCGAACGTGGCGCTGAAAGTGATTGACCGCGCCATCCAGATTCACGGCGGCGCCGGGGTTTCCAACGACTTCCCGTTGGCCTACTGGTACGCCATGCAGCGTACCCTGCGCCTGGCTGACGGCCCGGACGAAGTGCACCGTGCAGCGATTGGTAAGTTTGAAATTGGCAAATACGTGTCGAAAGACGTGATGAAAGCCAGCCGTTAAGGCGTTTCAGCTGCACAGCACAAGGCCCGCAAATGCGGGCCTTGTGCGTGATGGCGGGCGGTCAGCAGCATCGATCAGTAAACCCAAACCTCGACCCGGCGATTCTTGATCCGGCCTTCATCGGCGCTGTTGGTGGCTACGGGCAGTTCATCGCCGAGGCCGATGATGTCGCGAAAGACGACCCCGTTCTTGCTCAGCTCACGGCGAACTGCCATGGCGCGTAATTTGGAGAGTAATTCGGCGCGCGCGGGGTCGGCCTTGGCATCGCCGAAGCCAACCAGCACCACGCTGCCCTGGAGTTTATTCTGCGCTTGCAGGTAAGCCAGCAGGCGGTCGAGGTCGCGCTGAGCCTTGTTGTCTAGGCTGGCGCTGCCTTCCTGAAAGCGAAAGTTGACCGACAGACGTTGGGCGTTTTCCGCCAGGGCCTTGTAGCTCGCCGGCATTTGCGCCAGGGCGGGGATGTTTACGGCCTGCACCGTCTGCGCAATAAACCCGCTCTGCTCGACAATGGCTTGACCGCGCGGGCTGTGGGCGAACTGCACCAGGGCACGTGCCCAAGGGTTACTTGACTGCGGCTGGTTATACAAAAATAGCCGGCGTGACAGCGGGTAATCCTCGGTGGCAATCAAGGTCAGGCTGGGCAGCATGGGCTGCGATTCGCCGGCCGCAATCGCCACAGCCTTGGCCTGGCGGATATAAGGCAGGCCAATAAAGCCAATGCCGTTACGGTCCTGGCTCACCAAGTCGGAAAGCGCTTCGCTGGATTCAAAACGCTTGGCGGTGCTGGCCAGGGTTTTGCCGTTGGCGCTTAGCACCAGCTCTTTAAAGGTGTCGAAAGTGCCGGACTTGTCATCGCGGGCGTACAGGGTTATCGCGCCGGCGGGTGCGCCGAGTTGCGCCCAGTCGCTGATTTCACCGGCAAATACCTGTGCCAGCTGCAGGGTGTTCAGGGCGGGAAGGGGATTGTTTGGGTGCAGGATAATGGCCAGGCCGTCTAGCGCGATGATCTGTTCGGCATCGGCGCTTTTCAGGTCGCCCAGGCTCAGCAGGCTGGAGGCTTCGCTGTCCTTGATCGGTCGTGAAGAAGCCGCCAGCTCGGCGCTGCCATCAGCCAGCGCGGTGAAGCCCGTGCCTGAGCCGTGTGCCGCGACATCAATGCTGACGCGTCGGCCATCGGTGGTTGTGCCAATAATCGTCTGCTCGTTTTCCGCCGTGCCCGCCTCGATGCGAATAGCGCTCAAACCCTGTTCTTCCAACAAGCCTTTGACCAGCGCTGGGCCAAGCCGCGCGCCAATGGTGTTGGAGCCTTGAATGCGCAGCAAGCGTGTCTCGCTGGACACGGGTAGGGCGGCAAATACCGACCAAGGCAAGGCGTAGCAAATGGAGCCGAGCAACAAAAAACTGATGGCACGGGTCCATGTTTCACGATCAGAAGCAGAGCGGGCGCGCGGCATGCGGCAAACACCTTGTATGGGTGAGTGAAAGTGCCGCGACGATAAGACAAAAAAGTGACTGCAAGATGACAGTCAGTTTCCAGCTAAGCGCTCTGGTGCAGGGTTATTCGCTCAGTTCCAGCCAGATCGGCGCATGATCGGAGGGCTTTTCCATGCTGCGCAGGTCGTAGTCGATGCCGGCATCTTTGATCCGTGCCTGCAACGCCTGAGAGGCGAGAATCACGTCGATACGCAGGCCACGCTTTGGCTCATCCTCGAAACCGCGGCTGCGATAGTCAAACCAACTAAAGCGGTCATTCACGCTCGGGTTGAGGTGGCGGAAGCTGTCGACCAAGCCCCAGCTCTTCAGGGTCGCCAGCCACTCGCGTTCTTCCGGTAGGAAGCTGCACTTACCGGTTTTCAACCAGCGCAGTCGATTAGGCTCGCCGATGCCGATGTCGCAATCTTCAGGGGAAATATTAATGTCACCCATCACCACCAGCGCCTGCTGTGGAGTGAATTGGCTCACCAGCAGGTTCTGCAAATCGGCATAAAACCGCTGTTTCGCCGGGAACTTAGTGGGGTGGATACGGCTTTCGCCCTGCGGGAAATAGCCGTTCATTACGGTTATCGGGTTGCCCTGTGCATCGGCAAAGGTGCCGTAAATAAAGCGTCGTTGGGCATCTTCAGCATCACCGGGGAAGCCTTTGTGCAGGCTCAGCGGCGCTTGGCGCGAGAGCAGGGCCACGCCGTAGTGGCCCTTTTGGCCGTGGTAATGCACGTGGTAGCCCAGCTCGCGGATTTCTGCTTCAGGGAACTGCTCATCGGCCACCTTGGTTTCCTGCAGGCCAATAACATCTGGCTGGTGCTTGTCGATCAGTGCGGCCAGTTGATGCGGTCGGGCACGCAGGCCATTGATATTGAAGGAGACGATCTTCATGGGCGGCTGTCCTGAATGGTGTTCTGGAAAAGCCGCGATGCTAGCCCATTGCGCGCGTGACCGGCCAGCCTGTAGCGGCGGGTGATGTGCGGTGCTAACGTGACCGCAGGCCCACCACATCAAGAAAAACAGAGGTCAAGCAGATGCCTAATAGTCTCGCCGAAGTTCGTATGCTCGACAGTGGCTATGCCCGTGAAGCACGCTCGCTGCTTTACCACGCTTACCGCCATGACCCCACCTTTGCCTACCTGCTTGAAGCTGAGCGCCCAGGCTATGACCAGCGTGTGCGCGCCACCGTGCGCGAGTTGGTGCAGCAGCACTTTAGCGAAGATTTGCCGGCCATTGGCTTGCTGATCGACGATCGCCTGATTGGTATGGCGCTGATCGCACCCCCGCAACGGCGCATGGACATCACCGAAAGCTGGGGCTGGCGTATGCGTATGCTGCTCACCACCGGTTTTCGCTGCACCAAACGCTACTTGGAATACCACGATGCCGTAATTGCCTGTTTACCGCCTGGGGCGTATCACGTGTTGCCTTTGTTGGGGATTCACCCGCAATACCAGGGCCAGCGTTTGGGCGAACAACTGCTCGAAGCGCTGCATAACTGGTGCGCCGAGGACCCCAGTTCGCAGGGCGTGGTGCTCGATACCGGCAATGCTCACTACCTAGCGTTCTACAAACGCCAGGGGTATGAGGAAATTGGCGAAATTGCCATTGGCCCGGTTATCGAGCACATCTTCTTTCATCCCAGCCCGCAAATTGCGGTTAAGGCCAGCGCTTGAGCACGGGTCAGGGCGGTATAGGGCCTGCCGCAGCGCAACTTAAACCTGGGCAGGTGCTCTAAATCGGCCACTGGCTCGTGCTAGCATCGCCCCATGTCTGTTTTTCCCAACCTTCTTACAGGGCTTTTTCTTCTGCTGCTGAGTGCTACGGCCCTGGCCGAAGCCCAGCTGCGTGTGCGGGTTGAACCAGCCAATGGCGCACTGAAAACCAATGTTGAAGGCTATATCGGCAGCCTCGGTGAGCGCGATGCCGAGGCGCTGCAGCGCTTTCGTCGGGTGGCTGAAAACCAGGCAGAAAAAGCCGCCCAAGCTCTGGGCTATTACCAGGCGCAGATCAGCTCTGAGGTCAGTGAGGGCAAAACACCGCGCCTGACGGTACGCATCCAGCCCGGTGAGCCGGTTCATCTTCGTGATGTGGTGGTGCGTGTCGAAGGGCCTGCCGCGCAACTCGCCGTGTTTCGTACCCCCGATGATTCGCACCTGCGCCGTGGCGCGCAGCTCAACCATGGGCGTTACGATGCGGCCAAGCGCGAGATTCAGAATCAGGCCTCGCGCTATGGGTTTTTTGCCGGACGCTTTAGCCGCCAGCGGCTCACCATCGATCCCGAGGCCGGGGTTGCCGATATCGAGCTGGTGTATGTCAGCGGCCCTCGCTACCAACTGGGCGCTGTGCACTTTGTCGGTGATGCGCCTTTTGATGAGCAATTGCTGCAGCGCATGGTGCCGTTTCCGGCGGATACGCCCTATGACTCGGCGTTGATTGCCGAGCTGTATCAGGCGCTGCGCTCCAGTGGCTATTTTGAAGCGGTGCAAGTGGATGCCAACCCCACCAGCGCGTCTGCCGAGCAGATCCCGGTGCAGGTTCAGCTGCAGGCGCGCAAGCCGCGCAGCATGGGTTTAGGTCTGGGGTTTTCCACTGACGTTGGCCCGCGCGCGCGCGGTAATTGGACCCGGCACTGGGCCAACCCGCAGGGCCACAGCTATGGCGCTGAGTTTGAACTGTCGGCGCCACGGCAGAATGTCGGACTGTGGTACGACGTGCCGCTTGATCCGCCGCTGACCGACAAGCTGCGCATTGCCGGTGGTTATCAGGCCGAAGACCTGGCCAATACTGACAGCAGCAGCCGCCTGCTGACCGTCGGCCCCGAGTGGCACAGCAAGCTCGACAGCGGCTGGCAGCGGGTACTGTCATTGAAGTGGCAGCATGAACAGTACGATCTCGGTGACGATGCCGGCACCAGCACGCTGTTGATGCCGGGTATGAGTTACTCCTACCTGCACAGTGACAACCAGATCGACCCCAACCACGGCTATCGCCTGCAACTCGATCTGTCCGGTGCGGCCAAGGGGCTGTTGTCCAACGCCAATGTGCTGCACGGCAATGTCCAGCTCAAAGGGCTGACCACGCTATTTGCCCGGCACCGGCTACTCGGCCGGGTGCAGGTGGGCGGCACCGAATCCGATGGCTTTGCCAAGGTGCCGCCGTCGCTGCGCTTCTTTGCTGGTGGCGACCAGAGCGTGCGCGGCTATGACTACCAGAGCCTGTCGCCGGAGAACGCTGCCGGTGACAAGATCGGCGGGCGTTATCTGTTTACCACCAGCCTGGAATACCAATACAGCCTGACCGAACGCTGGCGCCTGGCGAGTTTCTTCGATCAGGGTAATACCTTTGACTCGCTGCAGCTTCCGTCGCTGAAAAGCGCGGTGGGCGTTGGCGTGCGCTGGGTGTCGCCATTGGGGCCGTTGCGCCTGGATCTGGCGCATCCGCTGGATGACCAGGGTGGCGTGCGCCTGCATTTCTCCATGGGGCCGGAACTGTGAAGCGCGGGCTACGCAATGGGCTGTTCAGTCTGCTGGGGTTGCTGTTGGTGCTGGCCATCAGCCTGAGCCTGCTGCTGGGCACCCAGGGCGGCAGCCGCTGGCTATTGGCGCAAGTGCCGGGCTTGCAGGTGGACGACTTCGATGGCCGCCTGGGCGGTAGCTGGAGCGCGACACAGCTGCGCTGGCAGCAGGGCGCTAATAGCGTGCAGGTTATGGCGCCTCGCCTGGATTGGGCGCCTGCCTGCCTGCTGCGTCTGACCCTGTGTATCGAGCAACTGCACAGCGGGCCGATCAGCTTGGTTTTCCCGGATGATGAGCAGCCCAGCAGCGAGCCGTTCAGTCTGCCGGACCTGAGCCTGCCGCTGGCTTTGCAACTGGGACAGGTGCGTATCGACAGCCTGCAGCTTAACGGCGTCGAACAGCTGCAAGGCTTGCAGCTGGCCGCGCGCTGGACTGCGCAGGGCATTCAGATCGACAACCTCAGCCTGAACACTGCTGATTTGCAGGTGGCGTTACAAGGCCAGGTGCAAACCTCCGGCAACTGGCCGCTGCAACTGAGCGGGCAACTGCAACTGCCCGCGCCGGAGCAACAGGCTTGGCTGGTGGCGCTGCAGCTCAACGGTGAACTGCGCGAGCGGGTGCAACTGACAGCCAGCAGCAGTGGCTATCTGCACGGTGAACTGACGGGCTGGCTGCAGCCGCTGGCTGAGCATCTGCCGGCGCAACTGCGTTTGCAGGTTGGCGCCTTCAAGGCCAGCGCCGAGCTACCCGACACGCTCACGCTTGAGCAGGTTGAGCTCAATGCCCAGGGCGATCTGCAGGCCGGCTATCAAGTCACCGGCAGCGCCAGCCTGCCGGCCACCGAAGGGCCTATTGTCCTGGCAGTGGCGGGGTTACTCAAGGCGGACGGTGCGACCATCAGCAACCTCAGCCTCACGGCCGAACCTGAGCAACAGGTACAGCTCAGCGGTGAATTGAACTGGCAGCAGGGGCTGAGCCTGGACAGCCGCTTTAACTGGCATAACTTCCCCTGGCAGCGCCTGTATCCGCTGACCGAACCCGTGCCTGTGGCATTGCGGGTGCTCAAGGGTGAGTTGGCCTATCAGAATGGTAACTACCTCGGCCATTTCGCCGCCGAGCTTGACGGCCCTGCCGGTGCTTTTAGCCTGCAGAGCCCCCTGAGCGGCGATCTGCAAAACCTCTACCTGCCCGAACTGCGCCTGCAGGCGGGTCAGGGACGCGCCGAAGGCCAGGTCAGCCTGGGTTTTGCCGAGCAACTGAGCTGGGATGTACGTTTGCAATTGCGTCAGCTTGATCCGGCGTACTGGCTGGCCGAACTGCCTGGCACGCTGGCCGGGCCGTTGAACAGCTCCGGTAGCCTGATTAATCAGCAGCTCAACCTCAGCGCTGATATCGACCTTACCGGCCGTTTACGCGGCCAGCCGGCCACGTTGCTGGCAAAATTTGCCGGTAGTTTGCAGCAGGGTGAGCTGAGTGCGCTGGATATCCGCCTGGGCGATAACCGCATCAGCGGAAAAGTCGCCTTGCAGGAGCAGCTAAGCGGCCAGTTGTTGCTGGCAATGCCAAGGCTGGGGCAGCTGTGGCCGGGGCTGCAAGGGCAGCTCAATGGTCAGCTGGACCTGGCCGGCAGCCTAGACGCGCCGCAAGGCCAGTTACAGCTGCAAGGTCAGCGTCTGGCTTTTGAGGCCCAGCGCCTGCAAAAGCTCACCCTCGACGCCAGCTTGAACAAAGCCCAGCGTGGTCGAGTCACTTTGGAGGCATTGGGTATTCAACTGGGTGAAAGCGAACTGGGTCGCCTGGATGCCACTGCCGCCGGAGATCAACACCAGCAAAGCCTTGAGCTGCAGCTACAGGGCCCTGTGCTGAACAGCCAATTGGCCCTGGCCGGCAAGCTGGATAACGGCAACTGGCGCGGCAGTCTGAGCCGAGGCCAAGTACAAAGCGGCGGGCAGGACTGGCGCCTGCAACAGCCGGCCACCCTGGTGCGCCTGGCTAATGGGCAGCTCAACCTAGGCGCACATTGCTGGCGCGCCGGCAGCGCTAGCCTGTGTGGCGGCGAACAACGCCTGCTGCCGGAGCCAAAGCTGAACCTTACGCTCAGTAATTTTCCGATGGACAGTCTGGCGCAATGGTTGCCCAACGACTTCACCTGGCAGGGCCAGCTCAATGGCCAGTTACAGCTCGAACTACCTGCCAGCGGGCCGAAGGGCCGCCTGGAGCTGGATGCCGGCCGTGGCGTATGGAGAATTCGCGATCAGCAGCAATGGCTTGAATTTACCTATGACAGCCTGCGTCTTAGCAGCACATTGCGCCCGCAGCGCATAGACACTTCGCTGGCGTTAAGCGGCCCAGCCATTGGCGAGTTGGCGCTGCAAGCTCAGCTTGACCCGCGCCCAGCCAGCAAGCCGTTGTCCGGCAGCTTCCGCCTCAATGGCCTGGACCTGGCGCTGGTTCGTCCGTTTGTGCCGAGGGTCGAGCGTATTGCTGGGCAGCTTAATGGTGCGGGCACACTATCGGGCAAGCTGCTCGCCCCGCAGATCAACGGCAACCTGCGTGTGGTCAATGGCCAAGTAGCCGGTGGTGAGCTGCCAATGAACCTAGAGCAGTTGCAACTGCAAGCGCAGATCGCAGGCGAGCGCTTGCTGTTGGAGGGCGATTGGCGCAGTGGTGAGCAAGGGCAGGGCAGCCTGAATGGCGAGCTGAGCTGGGCCGACGGGCTGGTGGCGGACATGCAGCTGCGGGGCAGCCGGCTGCCAGTTACGCTGGAGCCTTATGCCGCACTGGAGGTCGAGCCGGATTTACGCTTAAGCCTGCGTGATCAGCAGCTGTCGCTGGCCGGCAAGGTACTGGTCCCCAGCGGCGCGATCGAAGTGCGCGAGCTGCCGCCTTCCACTGTGCAAATTTCCAGCGATGCTCAGGTGATTGGCCGTGACAGTGCGCCGCAGCAAGCACCAGCGATTGCCATGGACATTGAGGTTGAGGTCGGTCAACAGCGCCTGACGTTCAGCGGTTTTGGCTTAAACGCCGAGCTGCAAGGCCGCGTGCACATTGGTAATGACATGGACACCCGTGGTGAGTTGAGCCTGAACAAAGGCCGTTTCCGCGCCTATGGCCAGCGCCTCAACATACGCCGGGCGCGCTTGCTGTTTGCCGGGCCGATTGATCAACCGTTTCTCGATATTGAGGCGGTGCGCCGGGTCGATGATGTCACTGCAGGCCTGCGCCTGAGCGGCAATGCTGCTCAACCCACTAGCACGGTGTTTTCCGAGCCGGCCATGAGCCAGGAGCAAGCGCTGTCGTATCTGATAATGGGCCGACCGCTGGGGCAGGGCGGTGGTGATAACACCATGTTTGCCCAGGCTGCATTAGCCCTCGGCATGGCCGGCAGTGCACCGCTGCTCAACAACTTGGTACAAGGTTTGGGTATCAGTGATTTTCAGCTCGACACCCAAGGCTCAGGCGTCACCACCAGCGTGGTGGCCAGCGGCAATCTGTCTGAGCGCTTGAGCTTGCGTTACGGCGTGGGGGTGTTTGAGCCGGCGAACACCATTGCATTGCGTTATGAATTGAGCCGCAAGCTATACCTTGAAGCCGCCAGCGGCCTGGCCAGCTCCCTGGATTTATTCTATCGGCGGGATTTTTAGCGGCTTTTTGTGCGGACAAATGCTGGATTAAGCCACTAAGTTCGCGTTTAAATTGCGCCCCTCGCTCAAAACGTCTGAGCGTTCAAATCTAAACAGTGAAAACCACTATCACAGTCTTCATATACTGGCCGCCGCTGAATACTGCGCAGTCGGTGTACCGACTGGTATAGCCCGATCCGCTGTTGCAGATGTGCCATCCGGCTCGCGTTCTGTGTAACAGCTTGGCCTACCCGGCGATCGGATAAGCGAAGGCTATCCGCCTCGCGTTCACTACAAGAATAAGGAAATGAGCATGGAATTCGTCAACACCCTGGTTAACCAACTCAATGGCGTGGTTTGGGGGCCGCCCATGTTGGTGATGATTCTTGGCACCGGTCTGTTCCTCATGTTGCGCCTGAAGTTTATGCCGCTGACCAAGATCGGCGCTGGCTTCAAACTGATGTGGCAAGGTCGCCAGAAAGGCGACAGCGAGAGCGGCGAAATCAGCCCCTTCCAGGCGCTGATGACCTGCCTGGCTGCCACCGTCGGTACCGGTAATATCGCCGGTGTCGCCACCGCGATCTTCCTCGGCGGCCCGGGCGCACTGTTCTGGATGTGGTGCACCGCATTGGTCGGCATGGCCACCAAGTACTGTGAAGTGGTGCTGGCCGTGCATTACCGCGAGAAGGATAAGCGCGGCGAGCACGTTGGCGGCCCGATGTACGCGATCAAAAACGGCTTGGGCAAGAAGTGGCTGTGGCTGGGCACTGCGTTCGCCATCTTCGGCGGCTTTGCCGGTTTCGGCATCGGCAACATGGTGCAGGTCAACAGCATGGCTGCCGCCCTGCAAACCACCTTCAACATCCCGTTGTGGGTGACCGGTGTGGTGACCATGGTGATTGTCGGCATGGTTATCCTCGGCGGCATCAAGCGTATCGGTAAGGTTGCCGCGACCCTCGTGCCCTTCATGTGTGTGGCTTACATCATCGCCGCCATGGTGGTGCTGGTGGTCAATGCTGCGCAAATCCCAGCGGCCTTTGAAATGATCTTCACCTATGCCTTCAGCCCAGCAGCGGCTACCGGTGGTTTTGCCGGTGCGGCAGTGATGGCGGCGATTCGCTTTGGTGTGGCGCGCGGTATTTTCTCCAACGAAGCAGGCTTGGGGACTGCCGGTATCGCTCAGGCCGCCGGTACCACCAACAGCCCGGTGCGGTCGGGGATGATTGGCATGCTTGGGACCTTTATCGACACCATCATCATCTGCTCGATGACTGGCCTGGCGATCATCACCTCCGGCGTGTGGACCAGCGGTGCCAGCGGTGCGGCGCTGTCGGCTGCAGCCTTTGAACAGGCCATGCCAGGTGTTGGCGGATATATCCTGACGTTGGCCCTGGTGGTGTTTGCCTTCACCACCATCCTCGGCTGGAGCTACTTCGGTGAGAAGTGCTGGGAATACATGGTCGGCACCAAGTCGATCCTGCCGTTCCGCATTCTCTGGGTCGTGGCTGTGCCGTTTGGCGCGATTGCCCAGCTGGATTTTGCCTGGCTGGTGGCCGATACCCTCAACGGCCTGATGGCGATTCCTAACCTGCTGTCGCTGCTGTTGCTCAGTCCGATCGTGGTCAAGCTGACCAAGGATCACTTCGCAAAAAATTGATGTGCCGCCTGAGCGGGCAGGGTAGTCTGACTCGTTGGTCAGCTCTGCTTTCCTGCTCTTTTGGGCGCGAGCTTGCCATTTGTCGGGCTCGCGCCCTTACTGGTTCACCGTCTCCACTTTCGCTGAAAAAGGATCGTTCCAATGGCACAAGTCACCCTTAAAGGTTCCCCGGTTGAAGTTGCTGGTCAACTGCCGCAGGTTGGTCAGCAAGCCCCGGCATTTAGCCTGGTTGCTGGCGATCTGAGTGATGTCAGCCTGGCCAGCCTGGCCGGCAAGCGCAAAATCCTCAATATTTTCCCAAGCGTTGATACCCCGACCTGCGCCACGTCCGTGCGCACCTTCAACGCCGGTGCCAGCAAACTGGCCAACACCGTCGTGCTGTGTATTTCTGCAGATCTGCCGTTTGCTCAGGCCCGCTTCTGCGGTTCAGAAGGCTTGGAAAACGTCATCAACCTGTCGACCATGCGCGGCGCTGAGTTTCTGCAGGACTACGGCGTAGCCATCGCCAGCGGCCCGCTGGTGGGTGTGGCTGCCCGTGCGGTGGTGGTGCTGGATGAACACGACAAGGTGCTGCACAGCGAGCTGGTCGGCGAAATTGCTAACGAGCCGAATTACGATGCGGCAATGGCTGTGCTCAAGTAAGCACACCTGCGGATGTGTCGACGGCCTGCTCTGCAGGCCGTTTTTATATGTGGATCAGACATTTAGTAACGTAAGGAAAAGGTAAATAGGCAGTAAAGAGCCTTTGCAGACTGGCTGATAGTGAATATCGTTTAGGCTCTCCAAGGAAGTGATCCCCGCCATGCCTGATACACAGTCCACCCTCCGTCCTCGTAACCTGTCGCGCCAATGGCTGATCGGCTTACTTTTGCTAGCTGCGCTGATCCTGCTGCTCTGGTGGTTCTGGCCCAGTAAACCGCAATCGGCGCCAATGGGCCGTGGGCCTTTTGGTGACATGGGGCCGGTGCCCGTGCGCGTGGCCAGTGTCAGCCAGGGCGACTTCCCGGTTGAACTCAAAGCCCTGGGCACGGTGACGGCCTACAACACGGTGAATGTGCGCGGCCGCGTGGATGGCGAGTTGGTCAAGCTGATGTTCAAGGACGGCCAGCAGGTCAACGCCGGTGAGTTACTCGCGGTGATTGACCCTCGCCCTTACGAGATTGCCCTGCAGCAGGCTCAAGGCGCACTGCAAGAGCGCCAGGCGCAACTGCGCAATGCCGAGCTGGACTTACAACGTTACCGCGGCCTGTACGCCGAAGATTCAATTGCCAAACAGACCCTCGACACCCAGGAAGCCTTGGTTAATCAGTACCGCGGTGGCCTTAAAAGCCTGCAGGCGGATGTTGCCACCGCGCGGCTGAACCTGGATTTCACGCAGGTGCGGGCACCGATCAGCGGCCGTCTGGGCATTCGCCAAGCGGACGTGGGCAACTTGCTTAGCGCCGGCGATGCCCTGCCGCTGGTGGTGATTACCCAGACGCTGCCCATTGCGGTGATGTTTACCCTGCCTGAAGCCGAATTACCGGCGGTGGTGCAGCAGCTGCGCAGCGGCGCGACTCTTGCGGTCGAGGCCTGGAACCGCAGTGAAAAACTCAAGCTGGCCGAAGGCGAGTTGGAGAGCGTGGATAACCTAATTGATACCGCCACGGGCACGATCAAGCTCAAGGCGCGTTTCGCCAACGCCGAGCAAATGCTTTTTCCCAACCAATTCGTTAACGTGCGCCTGCGGGTGAAAACCCTGCAGAACGTCACCCTGATGCCGGCCGCCGCGCTGCAATTCGGCGCCAGCGGCACCTTCGCTTATGTGGTGGACGCTGAAGACAAGGTGCAGTTGACACCGATCAGCGTGGGCGCCAGCGACGGTCAGTTCAGCGTGGTCGAGCAGGGCCTCAACGCGGGTGATCGCCTGGTGTTGGAAGGCACTGATCGTCTGCGCTCTGGCAACAAGGTCGAAGTGATCAGCGATAAACCGGCCCCTGCCCAAACCGAACCCACCATGCCTGAGCGCAAACGAGCGCCGCGCGCCCAATGAACGCCTCTCGTCTGTTTATCCTGCGCCCGGTCGCCACTACGCTGATCATGCTGGCGATCTTCCTGAGTGGCCTGATCGCCTATCGCTTGCTGCCCGTTTCGGCACTGCCGGAAGTGGATTACCCGACCATTCGGGTGATGACCCTGTATCCCGGCGCCAGCCCGGATGTGATGACCAGTGCGGTCACCGCACCGCTGGAGCGTCAGTTCGGGCAGATGGCTGGGCTGAAACAGATGTCCTCGACCAGCTCGGGTGGCGCCTCGGTGATTACCCTGCGCTTTAACCTGGAAGTAAAACTGGATGTCGCCGAGCAGGAAGTGCAGGCGGCGATTAATGGCGCGAGCAACCTGCTGCCCAGCGATCTGCCGGCACCGCCGGTGTACAACAAGGTCAACCCGGCGGACACCCCGGTACTGACCCTGGCCATCAGTTCGAAAACCATGCCGCTGCCGCAGGTGTTCGACCTGGTCGACACCCGCCTGGCGCAGAAACTGGCACAAACCAGCGGCGTTGGTCTGGTCACCCTGGCCGGCGGCCAACGCCCGGCGGTGCGTATCCAGGTCAACCCGGAAGCGCTGGCTTCCTATGGCTTGAACCTCAGCGATGTGCGCACGCTGATCACCGCCAGCAACGTCAACCAGCCCAAGGGCAATTTCGATGGCCCGACGCGGGTGTCGCAGCTGGATGCTAATGATCAGCTGAAATCCGTCGACGAATACCGCGAGCTGATTCTCGGCTACAAAGATGGCGCCACGCTGCGCCTCAAAGATGTCGCCGAAATCATCGACGGCGCGGAAAACCAGCGTCTGGCCGCCTGGGCTAATCGCAACGAAGCGGTGCTGGTCAATGTGCAGCGCCAACCCGGCGCCAACGTGATTGAGGTGGTCGACAGTATTCAAGCGCTGCTGCCGAATCTGACCCAGGGCCTGCCGGCCAGCGTCGAAGTCAGCGTACTGACCGACCGTACCGAAACCATCCGCGCGGCGGTCAAGGGCGTGCAGCATGAGCTGCTGCTGGCCATCGCTCTGGTGGTGCTGGTGACCTTCCTGTTTCTGCGCAAGGTTTCGGCCACCATCATTCCGTCCATCGTTGTGCCGCTGTCGCTGATCGGTACCTTCGGTGTGATGTATTTGGCCGGTTTCACCATCAATAACCTGACGCTGATGGCGCTGACCATCGCCACCGGCTTTGTGGTGGACGACGCCATCGTCATGCTGGAGAACATCGCCCGCCATTTGGAAGAGGGCGAAACCCCGCTCAATGCCGCGCTGAAAGGCGCCAGGCAAATCGGCTTTACCCTGGTTTCGCTGACCATCTCGCTGATCGCTGTACTGATTCCGCTGCTGTTTATGGCCGATGTGGTGGGGCGGCTGTTTCGCGAATTTGCCATCACCCTGGCGGTGGCCATTCTGATTTCCCTGGTGGTGTCGCTGACCCTGACGCCGATGATGTGCGCACGTCTGCTCAAGGCGGAAAAGCCCGAGGAAGAAGGGCGTTTCTACCGCGCTGCCGGGGCGGTAATCGACGGCATGATCGCCCGTTACGGCGTGTGGCTGACCTGGGTGCTCAAGCATCAGCCGCTGACCTTGCTGGTGGCCATCGGCACCCTGTTGCTGACCGTGGTGCTGTATCTGGCCGTGCCCAAGGGCTTCTTCCCAGTGCAGGACACCGGGGTGATTCAGGGCATTTCTGAGGCGCCGCAGTCGATTTCTTTCCGCGCCATGAGCGAGCGCCAACAGCGCCTGGCCGAAGTGATTCTGCAGGACCCGGCCGTAGCCAGCCTGTCGTCCTATATCGGCGTGGATGGCGACAACCCGACGCTGAACAGCGGCCGCCTGCTGATCAACCTGACGCCACGGGCCGAGCGCGATGTTAGCGCCAGCCAGATCATCGAACGGCTAAGGCCGGAGTTGGCGCGAATTCCCGGAATCGAGCTGTACCTGCAGCCGGTGCAGGACCTGTCCATCGAAGACCGGGTCAGCCGCACGCAGTTCCAGTTCAGCATGGAGTCGCCGGATATCAGCCTGCTCGAAGAGTGGGCGCCCAAGCTGGTCAGTGCGCTGCGCGAGCAGCCGGAGCTGACGGACGTGGCCAGCGACCTGCAAAACCGTGGCCTGCAGGTGTTTCTGCAGATCGACCGCGACATGGCCGGACGGCTCGGCGTGAGTGTTGCTGACATTGATAATGCGCTGTACGACGCCTTCGGCCAGCGGCAGATTTCCACCATCTACACCCAGGCCAGCCAGTACCGCGTGGTGCTGGAAAGCGAGAACGCCGGCAGCATCGGCCCAGCGGCGCTGCGACAGATTCACGTCAAGGCTGCCGATGGTCAGCAGGTTGCGCTGTCGAGCCTGGCCCAGGTGGAAGAGCGCGCCGCCAGCCTGCTGATCAACCATATCGGCCAATTCCCGGCCGCCACGCTGTCATTCAACTTAGCTAGCGGCGTATCGCTGGGCGAGGCGGTGGCGGTGATTGAGCGGATCAAGCAGGAGATCGGCATTCCGCCGGCGGTGCAGACACGCTTCCAGGGCGCGGCCGAAGCCTTCCGCGCCTCGTTGTCGAGCACCTTGCTGCTGATCTTGGCGGCCATCGTCACCATGTACATCGTGCTCGGCGTACTCTACGAGAGTTACATCCACCCGATCACCATCCTCTCCACCCTGCCCTCGGCGGGGGTTGGCGCGCTGCTGGCGTTGCTGATCAGCGGCAACGAGCTGGGGTTGATCGCGATCATCGGCATCATCCTGCTGATCGGCATCGTCAAGAAGAACGCGATCATGATGATCGACTTTGCCCTCGACGCCGAACGCAACCAGGGCATGCAGCCGGAAGCGGCGATTTATCAGGCGGCGCTGCTGCGCTTTCGGCCGATTCTGATGACCACCTTGGCCGCGCTGTTCGGCGCAATTCCACTGATGCTGGCCACCGGCTCCGGGGCCGAACTGCGTCAGCCGCTGGGCCTGGTGATGGTTGGCGGGCTGCTGCTGAGTCAGATTCTCACCTTGTTCACCACGCCGGTGATCTACCTGTACTTCGATCGCCTGTCGCGGCGCATCAGTGGCCGTAGCGCGGCCGGGCTAGTGGTCAACCCATGAACCTCTCCGCGCCCTTTATCCGCCGGCCGGTAGCCACGCTGCTGCTGAGCCTGGCGATTCTGCTGCTCGGCGGTGTCAGCTTCGGCCTGCTGCCGGTCGCGCCGCTGCCGCAGATGGATTTCCCCACCATCACCGTGCAGGCCAGCCTGCCGGGGGCCAGCCCGCAGATCATGGCGTCCAGCGTGGCCACGCCGCTGGAGCGCTCGCTCGGCACCATCGCCGGCATCAGCCAGATGAACAGCCGCAGCAGCCAAGGCAGCACGCGGATCATGATCCAGTTCGACTTGGACCGTGACATCAACGCCGCCGCCCGCGAGGTGCAGGCGGCGATCAATGCTTCACGCGAGCTGCTGCCCAGTGGCATGCGCAGCATGCCGACCTACGCCAAGGTTAACCCGTCGCAGGCGCCGATCATGGTGCTGTCGCTGACCAGCGATGTACTGAACAAGGGCCAGTTGTACGACGTGGCATCGACCATCCTGGCGCAGAAGCTCGCCCAGGTAACCGGCGTCGGTGAAGTACAGATCGGTGGCAGCTCCTTGCCCGCCGTGCGCGTAGCCCTGGAGCCGCGCCTGCTTGATCAGTACGGCATTGCCCTGGATGAAGTGCGCCAAAGCATCAGCGCCGCCAACGCCAAACGGCCGAAAGGCGCAGTGGAAGATGGCGAACGGCACTGGCAAGTGCAGGCCAGCGATCAACTGGAAAAAGCCGCCGATTACCTGCCGCTGATCATTCGCTATCAAAACGGCGCAGCGGTGCGCCTGGGCGATGTCGCGACCGTTACCGATGGTGTCGAAGACCGCTACAACAGCGGTTTCTTTAACGATGAGCAGGCGGTGCTGCTGGTGGTCAACCGCCAGACCGGGGCCAATATCATTGAAACCATCGCCGGCATTCGTGAGCAACTGCCGGCCCTGCGTGCGGTGATCCCCGCCAGTATTGAGCTGGAAGTGGCGATGGACCGCTCGCCGGTCATCAGTGCCACCCTGCATGAGGCAGAACAAACCCTGCTGATCGCCGTGGTGCTGGTGATTCTGGTGGTGTTCGCCTTCCTCGGCCGCTGGCGCGCCGCGTTGATTCCCGCACTGGCGGTGCCGGTGTCGCTGGTCGGCACCTTTGCGGTGATGTACTTGCTGGATTTCTCCCTGAACAACCTGTCACTGATGGCGCTGATCATCGCCACAGGCCTGGTGGTGGACGATGCTATCGTCGTGTTGGAAAACATTTCGCGGCATATCGAGGCCGGCGAAACGCCGATGGCGGCGGCCTTCAAGGGCGCGCGCGAGGTGGGCTTCACCTTGCTGGCGATGAACCTGTCGCTGGTTGCGGTGTTTATCTCGATTTTGTTTATGGGCGGCATCGTCGAGCGGCTGTTCCGCGAGTTTTCCATCACCCTGGCCGTGGCCATCGTGATTTCCCTGCTGGTGTCGCTGACCCTGACGCCCATGCTCTGCGCGCGCTGGCTCAAGGCTGAAACCGCCGAACACCAACCCAGCGCGATGCAGCGTTGGGGCGCGGCCGTGCAGACGCGTGTTCTAGCCTTTTACCAGCGCAGCCTAGACTGGGCATTGCGTCACTCGCTGCTGATGCTGTTCAGCCTGCTGGCGACCATCGCCCTGAACATCTTCCTGTTTGTCAGCGTGCCGAAAACCTTTATGCCGCAGCAGGACACCGGTCAGCTGATCGGCTTTATCCGCGGCGATGACGGCCTGTCATTCCAGGTGATGCAACCGAAGATGGAAATCTACCGCCGCGCGGTGCTGGCTGACCCAGCGGTAGAGAGCGTGGCTGGGTTTATCGGTGGCAGTGGCGGTATCAATAACGCCTTTATGATCGTGCGCTTGAAGCCTGTCACCGAGCGCAAGGCCAGCGCCCAAGAGGTCATCAGCCGCCTGCGCCAGTCGGTGCCGAAAGTGCCCGGCGGGCGGATGTTCCTGATGCCTGATCAGGACCTGCAGATCGGCGGGCGGGAAGGACGCAGTTCGGAAAACGAATACATGCTGCTGTCCGGCGACCTCGACGAATTGCGCAAGTGGTTGCCGCCGGTGCGTGAAGCGCTGCGTGCGCTGCCGGAACTGACCGATATCGACGCCAAGGAAGCTGAAGGCACTCAGCAGATCCGCCTGGTGGTTGACCGCGACATGGCCAAACGCCTGGGCGTGGACATGAACATGATCACCGCCGTGCTCAACAATGCCTTTAGCCAACGGCAAATCTCGACCATCTACGACAGCCTCAATCAGTACAGCGTGGTGATGGAGATCAACCCGCAGTTCGCCCAGTACCCGGAAACACTTGATCAGATTCAACTGATTACCGCCGAAGGTGCGCGCGTGCAGTTGTCCAGCTTCGCTCGCTGGGAGCGCAGCCTGGAAGAGGACCGGGTTAGCCATCAGGGCCAGTTTGCCGCTGAGAATATCGGCTTTGCCCTGGCCGAAGGCGTCAGCCTGGATCAAGCCAGCCTGGCGATCAATAAAGCCATTGCCCGGGTCGGTTTACCGACTGAGGTGCAGGGCATACTCGGCGGCACCGGCGGCGCGTTCCAGCAAACGCAGCAGAACCAGCCGTGGATGATCCTGCTGGCGTTGGTGGTGGTGTATATCGTGCTCGGTGTGCTGTACGAGAGCTATATCCACCCGCTGACCATTCTTTCCACCTTGCCTTCGGCGGGCGTCGGCGCGCTGCTTGCGCTGCAGCTGATGAGCGTTGAGTTCAGTCTGATCTCATTGCTTGGCCTGTTTTTGCTGATTGGTATCGTCAAGAAAAACGCCATTCTGATGATCGATCTGGCCCTGCAACTGGAACGCCAGCAGCACCTGAGCCCGGACGAGGCCATCCGCCAAGCCTGCCTGCTGCGTTTCAGGCCGATCATGATGACCACCCTGGCGGCGATTCTCGGCGCGCTGCCGCTGATGCTGAGCAGCGCCGAGGGCTCGGAAATGCGCCAGCCGCTGGGTATCACTATTGTCGGCGGGTTGGTGTTGAGCCAGCTGCTGACCCTCTACACCACGCCGGTGATCTACCTGTATTTCGACCGCCTGCGTCACCGGGTCAACCGCTGGCGCGGTGTGCGCACTGACGCTGCTCTGGAAACCCCGTTATGAAGGCTTTATCCGTTTACCGTTTACCGACCCTGCTGGTGTTGACCCTGGCCCTGAGTGCTTGTGCTATCGGTCCGGATTACCAGCGCCCGCCGCTGCAAACCCCGGCGCAGTTCAAACAGATTGAAGGCTGGACACAGGCAACGCCCGGTGATGTGCTGGAACGCGGCAGCTGGTGGCAGTTGTATGACGATGCGGAGCTGGATGCCTTGGTTGAACGCCTTAATGTCTCCAACCAGAACCTGGCTGCCAGCGAGGCACAGTATCGCCAGGCCCGCGCCCTGGTGCGTGGCGCGCGCGCTGCGTTCTACCCGAGCCTGTCGAGCAGCGCCGGGGCCAGCCGCAGCGGGCAAGGAACTGGCAGCCAGAGCGCGTCCAGCGGCACCAACTCGAACAGCAGTGGCGTGTCCACCAGCTATGACCTCAGCCTGAATGCTGCGTGGGAGCTGGACATCTGGGGCAAGCTGCGTCGCTCGCTGGAATCCAGCCGCGCCGGTTTCGAGGCCAGCGCTGCGGATCTGGCCGCGCTAAAGCTCAGCCTGCAGGCGGAACTGGTGCAGAACTACCTGCAACTGCGCGTGCTGGATGATCAGCAGCGCCTGCTCGATGCCACGGTCGCGGCCTACGCGCGCTCCCTGAAGCTCACGGAAAATCAGTACAACGCCGGCATCGTGCCGAAATCCGATGTCAGCCAGGCGCTGACCCAGCTGAAAAGCACCCAGGCCCAGGCCATCGACCTCAAGTGGCAGCGCGCCCAGTTGGAACATGCGATTGCCGTGCTAATCGGCGTACCGCCCAGCGAACTGAGCATTGCCCAGCGCGAGCAATTACCCGCGTTGCCGGAAATCCCCGTTGCATTGCCGTCGCAATTGCTGGAGCGCCGTCCGGATGTCGCCGCCGCTGAACGTCGGGTGATAGCCGCTAACGCCGAGATCGGCGTCGCCGAAGCCGCCTGGTACCCGGACCTGAGTATCTCCGCCAGCGGCGGCTACCGTGGAAGCAGCTTTGCCGACTGGATCGATCTGCCCAACCGCTTCTGGTCGCTCGGCCCGCAGCTGGCGCTGACGTTGTTTGATGGTGGCGCGCGTAGCGCCGAGTTGGAACGCAGCGAAGCCGCTTACGACCAGACCGTGGCGCAATACCGCCAAGCGGTGCTCGACAGCTTCCGCGAGGTGGAGGACTACCTGGTGCAACTGCGCGTGTTGCAGCAAGAAGCCGTGATTCAGCAGGAAGCGCTGGATGCCGCCCGCGAATCCCTGCGCCTGATCGAAAACCAGTACCGCGCCGGTACAGTGGACTTCAACAGCGTGGTCAACGTGCAGGCCACGGCGCTGAACAACGAGCGCAGCAACCTCAGCCTGCTGGGCAGCCGCCTGACTGCCAGCGTGCAGTTGATCGCGGCACTCGGGGGCGGGTGGCAGCTTGAGCAATTACTGCAAGCGCAGCCTACGGCCGCGAGCCGGCCTGCTCCAGGCACAGCTGGTACAGCCGCTCCCTAAGGGCGCTGCCCGCTGGGCTCAGGTTTGGCCGGGCATACAACACCAGGTGCATGCCCTCAATGGCCGGCAGGCCTGCGATGATCTGATGCTCCGCCTGGAGCACGCGCCGTGGTAGCAGGCTGATACCCAGCCCAGCAGCCACGGCCGCACAAACGCCGGCCAAGCTGGTACTGGAGTAGCTGATGCGCCAGTTACGCGCCTGCATCTCCAGTGTTTGAATCATTTCCTGGCGGTACAAACCACCCGTGGCAAACACCACCAAGGCCAACGGTTCACGCTGCCAGGCTGGTCGGCTACGGCTATCGACCCAGCACAGTGGCTCCTGCCATGCGGCCAGGCAGTCACTGCCCGGGTTCATTTGCTTGCTCAGCAGAAGATCAAATTGGCCTTCGCGGTATTGCCGCAGTAACTCCGGGCTGAGCCCGCTTGTGATCTCCAAGCGCACGCTGGTTTGTGCCTCGGTAAAGTCTGCCAGCAGAGGCATCAAACGTTCGGCGGCAAAATCTTCAGGTACGCCAAGTCGCAGCACACCCTCGCTCTGGCGGTTGCGCAGCACATCGTCGGCCTCATCGTGCAGGGCCAGAATGCGCCGCGCATAGCTGCACAGTTGCTCACCTTCGGCGGTCATACGTACCTGTCGCGCGCTGCGGTCGAGCAGGCGACAGCCCAGGCTGTCCTCCAGGCGGCGCAGCTGCTGGCTTACGGTGGACTGGGTAAGGTGCAGACGTTCGGCTGCGCGGGTGAAATTGCCGCAATCCGCCACGGCCACAAAGCTGCGCAGCAGCAGGTGATCAAGCATTTAAGTATTCCTGATGCAAATGGTAGGCATGCTTACATTTAATTTCAGCATACTTTGCGCGCTCGGGATAATCAGCCGCTTATTGATCAACCCAGTGAGGTAAGCGCCATGCGCGGTGACCATGATTTTCTTCAACAGGCGATTAGCCTGGCCGCGGCCAACGTCGCCGAGGGCGGCCGACCTTTTGGGGCGGTGTTGGTTCGTGAAGGCCAAGTGGTGACCGAAGCGAGCAACCAGATGCACCTGCGGCAAGACCCCACCGCGCATGCTGAATTGCTGTGCATCCGCCAGGCCAGTCAGTTATTGGCCAGCAATCGCCTGGACGGTTGCGTGATTTATGCCAGCGGCCAGCCGTGCCCAATGTGCCTGAGTGCTATGCACCTATGCGGTATCAGCCGTGTGGTGTTTGCTGCGGCCAATGCTGACGGCGAACCTTTTGGCCTGTCCACGGCTGAGGTGTACCAGCAACTGGGCTTGCCACTGGCGCAGCAGAGCCTGTGTATCGAGCACGTTGCGCACAGCGCGATGCCGGCACTCTACCAACGCTGGCATGCCCTGCATGCTTAGCCGTCTGTCACGCCATGCTGGGCCTGGCCTGCGCACCTGCGCCTGGTTGAGTGTGTTGATAATTGTGGCGCTTAATTTACGGCCGAGCCTAACGTCTCTCAGTCCGTTGCTTAACGACATCCGCAGCAGTGTTGGCCTGGGCTTTCAAATGGCTGGCTTGCTCACCACCTTGCCGGTTGTTTGCATGGGGCTGGTGGCATTACTCAGCGCCCAGGTCGAGTCGCGCCTGGGGGAAGGGCGCGGCATCGGCCTTGGCTTGTTGTGCATTTTGCTGGCCTGTGCGGCGCGCGGGGTTATCAATAACAGCACGCTGCTACTGCTCACTGCGCTGCTGAGTGGGCTGGGTATCGCGCTGATTCAGGTTCTGCTGCCGGGGCTGATCAAACGCCGATTTGTGGGGCGTGTGGCGCTGGCAATGGGGATTTATTCGGCGGCATTAATGTGTGGCGGCGGCTTGGCTGCCTGGTTCAGCCCGCGCTTGGCGAGCTATTTTGGCCATTGGCACATGGGGTTGGCGATTTGGACCTTGCCCGCCGTGTTGGCGTTGCTGCTGTGGTTGCAGACTCCCTGGCGTGCGGCCCAGGTGTTAGCGGCCGATCAGCGCTTAAGCCGGTTTATCCGCAATAAACGCGCCTGGACGTTGGCGGTGTATTTCGGCTTCAGTAACTGCGGCTATATGGCGGTGGTGGCCTGGCTGCCGGCCTATTACCAGCACTTGGGCTGGAGCAGCGAGAACAGCGGTGCGCTATTGGCCTGGATGACGCTGTTTCAGGTTTTGGCGGCCCTGGGCATGCCGGCTCTGGCCCAGCGCATGCGTGAGCGCCGTGGTCTGCTAAGCGTGAGCCTAGTGGCACAATTGCTCGGTTTTGCCGGGTTATTGCTTGCGCCGCAACAGGGCGCTCTGGTTTGGGTGGCGCTGATTGGCTTCGGCTTGGGAGCGTGTTTTGCTCTGAGTCTGCTCCTTACCCTGGATCACGTGCAGGAGCCTCGCGCGGCCGGTCAGCTAGCCGCATTCGTGCAGGGTTTTGGCTTTTTGATCAATGCGCTAGCGCCCGCTGTCGGCGGAGTGCTGCGCGAGTTCACCGGGAGTTTTGCCACCACCTGGCTGCTCATGGTGGTGTGCATCGCGCTGATGTTGGCGCTGACGCCGCGCTTTGGCCCGGCCAGTTATTGGCGCATTACGACCAACGCTCAACAGCCCCATGCCTCAGCCGCTTGCGGGTAGCGCCTGAGCGCATGCGGCTATTAGTAACCGCAAACGCTCTCTGTACCAGCGTGTCGTGCTTAGCGGCGCGCGGCACGCCAGGCGGTGAATAGACTCAAGGCCAGCAACAGCGCAACGCTGAACAGGGTCCAGTAAGTAAACGACAGGCCAAGGATGGTGTAGTCGTTCTCCCCGCACACGCCCGCGCTCATAAATACGCCAGGCAGCCACTCATGCAACGGCAGGTAGAAGGCATAAAAAGGGAACGGCGAGCAGCTGGAGCTTTCCAGCACTCCGCTTTCGATCAGCACTAAATGTGTGTTGTCGTATACCGCCATAGCGCTTGCAGCCAGCAGCAACGGCCAGAGTGGCAATGTAAGCCAGCGCAGCTCGAAAGCTTCCAGCGCCAGGATCAGCAGGCTGATAACGCCGCCGCAGAGCAGCCACAGCCGAATCTGAATACACAAGGTGCAGGGTTCCCAGCCCAGCAGATGCTGCAGCAATAATGCCCCGCCGAGCATGGCAAAGCAGGCAATGGCAATCAGGGCGAGCAGGGGTTTGAGTGAGGCGGCGCGGGACATCTGAATCTCCGAAGGGGCCTGAAACAGCTCAGGCAGATACTGTGCCGGCATCCAAGATACGCGGCGCAGGCTTAAGGTGTAATGCGCGGTGGTCGCGTAGCTATAGAGCTAGTTACTCAAGGATGATCGCCACTGCATAGGCAAACAAGCCCAGATTGATAATCTCGGCTGATTTTCCCGAATGGTTTGCTCAAGGTTGATAGCACTTGGCGATAAACCTTATTACAGAAATATTCGCCCGAAGTTCAAGCGCTGCCACCACCGTGCTAACACGCCAACACGTAAAGCAATATCGCCGAGGACTAGCGCTTGAGTAATGCGCTATCCAATTGGTTAAAACATTGCACGATGCGTTCATGGCTGACATCGGCAAAGCGCTGCTGGGTCAGGCTAACCAGAACGCTGGGTTTGACTCGGCCAGAGCTTAATTGGCGCTGCATATAGGCCAGTACTTCGGCGTCACTGATGTGGAGAATTGGGCTGGAGTTTTCCATGGCATGATGCTCATTATTTATTCAATTAAGGCTGCCGTTTCGGCTGAGCAATGCGGCCAGCAACTGCCCCATTGCACGCCTAATTGGCGCGTTTGCACAGCATGTGTTTGAGGGTATTTCTCGGGCGCAACTTTATCCTCATTGCGACATATTCCCCGGCTACTATAAGGGTCATACCAAAATCCTATTGGCCCGATTGCAGTCCAGCCACCAAGCTGGCTTCACGTAATAAGTAAATACAACAGGAGTGAATCATGTCCAATGAAGCCAAATGCCCGTTCTCAAGTGGCGCAGGTAAAAATACTGTCAATGGCGGCGCACCGAAAAATGCCGATTGGTGGCCTAACCAGCTCAACCTGAAAATACTCCACCAGCACTCTTCCAAATCCGACCCCATGGGTGTGGATTTTAATTACGCCGATGAATTCAAAACCCTTGATCTGCACGCCGTGATCAAGGATCTCACCACCCTGATGACTGACTCCCAAGACTGGTGGCCAGCAGACTGGGGCCACTATGGTGGTTTGATGATCCGTTTGTCCTGGCACGCTGCCGGTACCTACCGTATTCACGATGGCCGTGGCGGCGCAGGCACCGGCAATCAGCGGTTTGCCCCGCTTAATAGCTGGCCGGATAACGGCAACCTGGACAAGGCCCGTCGCCTGCTTTGGCCGATCAAACAGAAGTACGGCCGCAAGCTGTCTTGGGCGGATTTGTTCGTGCTCGCCGGCAACGTTGCCCTGGAATCCATGGGCTTTAAGACCTTCGGCTTTGCCGGTGGCCGCCCCGATATTTGGGAGCCGGAAGAAGACACCTACTGGGGTTCGGAAACCGAATGGCTGGCTACCAGCGACAAACCGCACAGCCGTTACACCGGTAACCGCGAACTGGAAAACCCATTGGCCGCTGTGCAGATGGGGCTGATTTACGTAAACCCGGAAGGCCCGGACGGTAACCCGGACCCCGTGGCATCCGGCCGTGATGTGCGCGAAACCTTCGCCCGCATGGCCATGAATGATGAAGAAACAGTGGCACTGGTTGCCGGTGGCCATACCTTTGGTAAAGCCCACGGTGCTGGTGACCCATCACTGGTTGGCCCTGAGCCAGAGGCTGCCGGGATTGAAGAGCAAGGCCTGGGCTGGATCAATGCCTTCGGCAGCGGTAAGGGCGTACACACCACCACCAGTGGTATTGAAGGCGCCTGGAAGCCCAACCCAACAACGTGGGACAACGGCTATTTCGACATGCTGTTCGGCTACGAGTGGGAATTGACCAAGAGCCCAGCCGGTGCTCACCAGTGGACCCCGAAGAATGTTAAAGCCGAGCACCTGATCCCGGACGCGCATGACCCCTCGAAGAAGCATGCGCCGATGATGACCACCGCCGATATGTCGCTGCGTATGGACCCGGCGTACGAGAAAATCTCGCGTCACTTCCACCAGAACCCACAGGCGTTCGCCGATGCCTTCGCCCGCGCCTGGTTCAAGCTGACCCACCGCGACATGGGCCCGCGTGCCCGTTACTTGGGCTCACTGGTGCCTGCTGAAGTGCTGATCTGGCAAGACCCAGTACCAGCCGTCGACCACGCCCTGGTAGATGCGCAGGACATCGCTGGCCTTAAGGCCAAGGTGCTGGCATCCGGCCTGTCGATTGCGCAACTGGTTAACACCGCTTGGGCGTCAGCTTCTACCTTCCGTGGCAGCGACAAGCGTGGGGGTGCCAACGGTGCGCGTATTCGCCTGGCTCCGCAGAAGGATTGGGAGGTCAACCAACCCGCTGAGCTGGCCAAGGTGCTGGCTGCGCTGGAAGCCATCCAGCATGACTTCAACGCATCGGCTGCGGGTGGCAAGAAAGTTTCCCTGGCGGACCTGATTGTTCTGGCTGGGTCTGCCGCGGTAGAAGCTTCCGCCAAGCTGGGCGGTGTGGATGTCGTGGTGCCGTTTATGCCGGGTCGTACCGACGCTTCGCAGGAGCAGACCGACGTCGAATCCTTCGCGGTGCTGGAGCCTAAGGCTGATGGCTTCCGTAACTACGCCCGTTCGGGTTACGAAACAGTTGCCGCCGAGTTGCTGGTCGATAAAGCGCAACTGCTGGAACTGACTTCGCCAGAGATGACTGTGCTGGTTGGTGGTCTGCGTGCGCTGAACGCCAATGCCGGGCAAGCCCAGCATGGTGTATTTACCAAGCGTGCGGAAACCCTGAGCAATGACTTCTTCGTCAACCTGCTCGACATGAGCACCAAATGGCAGAAGTCCGCCAGCGAGGGTGTGCTGGAAGGCCGCGACCGCAAAACGGGTGACTTGAAGTGGACTGGTACCCAGGTTGACCTGGTGTTCGGCTCCAACTCGCAGTTGCGTGCTCAGGCTGAGGTCTACGCCACCAGCGACGCTCAGGCGAAGTTCGTTAAGGATTTCGTGGCGGCCTGGACCAAAGTGATGAACCTGGATCGCTTCGACATCAAGTGACCCGTATAGAGGCCTAACAAGCCTCAGATGAAACCACTTCGCCCCGCCATGGTCAGCCATAGCGGGGCGAAGTTTTTTATAAGTGCTTGATTAAGCTTGAATTCATCCAGCACCGGTAAACTAGCCTAACTTTCTAAACGTTTTTGGAGTTTCCCTATGCCAAGCCTTGCCTGCGTATCACTTAAACAGGCGCCGGTCGCATTCGCACTCTGTGCTGCACTGTTCACCACTGGCGCGATGGCCAGCCAACCACAGATCTACGGGCTGCACGAGCAGGTTTCGTTGCATGAACTGGCCCTGGAGTTGCCCGCCAAGCTGGATACCGGCGCCGAAACCGCCTCGCTGAGCGCTAAGAATATTGAAATGTTCAAGCGCGATGGGGGCGAGTGGGTGCGCTTTCAGCTGGGTATGGAAAACGCCAAGCAGGCGCAGGTCATCGAAAAACCACTGGCGCGCATGAGTTACATCAAACGTCGTGCCGACGACCGCAAACCCGGCGACAAGCAGCTGTATACCGCGCGCCCGGTGATTGAGATGGATGTTTGCGTGGGGGATGAGTTGAAGAACATTGAGGTCAACCTGACCGACCGCAGCGCCTTTGAATTCCCGCTGCTGATTGGCTCATCAGCGCTGAAAGCGTTTAACGCCGCCGTCAGCCCGGGTGTGCGCTATTCAGCTGGGCAGCCAAATTGTATGCAAGCGAGCTAACGTGCACGGTGGCCTTGCGTGCTTTTACAGGCAGCCTCGGCGTTGCCCATTTGTACGACAGTACAGAGAGGCAGGGGCCTGCGAGAAATAGCTGATGCTTATTCGCCCGCAACAGGCTGAGGTGTTCGGCTAAAGGATGTGCAGGGTGCAGAACTGTCTCGGCGGCATTTTTTATTCTTGTGAGCGCCGCGCGAGTGTCGCCTAAACCGCGAGTTGAATCAGAAGCGGTAGGTCACTTGAGTGCCCAAGCCATGGGCGGAGTTCTTGTAGGTGGAGCTGTAGTCGCTTCTTTGAATCGAGGTGTCGGCTTCCTTGAGGTAGGAATAGGCCACATCGATGGTCATATCATCGTTCGGGCTCCACGCAGCGCCCAGGCTGAAGGCCTTGCGATCACCGGTGGGGATGCGCGGCGAACGATTGGTGTTGTTGGTTGGCGACTGGTCTACGGCCAGGCCGGCGCGCAGGGTCCACTGTGGGTTCAGCTTGTAGGCGGCGCCCACAGCGTGAGCCCAGGTGTCGTGCCAGTTTTGCGGTTCGCTGATGCTGGTCAGGCCGGGAGCCAAGACGCCACTTACGCCTTTGTTATCAGCGCGGATTTCTTCCAAACGGCTCCAGCGGGTCCAGGTGCTACCGGCGTACAGGGTCCAGTCGGCATTCAGTTCGTGGGTTACTGAGAAGTCCACCGACTCTGGGGTGGTCAGCTCCAGTGAGGCGTCGTAGGTGCCAGCAGAAGAGCCTATGACCACGCCCGGGCCGGACACTGTGGTGTCACCCTTCAGGCGGTAATCCACCTTGGAGTGGTAGGTCAGGCCGAAACGGGTCTGTGGGGTGATTTCAAACAGCACGCCGACGTTGTAGCCCAGCGCGGTGTCATCGCCCTTGATTTCGACCTTGCCGTCACCCGCGCTAGGAATGAAATTTTCGAGGGCAGAAGTCAGCTCACCGTCAATGCGGTTGATGGTTGGGCCGAATCCCACCGACAGCTGCTCATTGACCCGATAGCTCAGGGTTGGTTGCAGGGTAATCACCCGCACTTCACTGCGGTCGCCGTGATAGCGGCCCTGGAAGTTACGCTCGTAATCGGTCACTAGGCCAAACGGTACATACATACCGAGGCCGAAGCTCCAGTTGTCGTCCAGCGGTTTAACGTAGTAACCCATGGGCGCGCCGATAAACGGCACCATGTCGCCATCATTGCTACCACGGGTAGAGCCGCGGGCATCATCGATATCGGTTTTCGCGTTGATCAGCGCAATACCGCCACTGACTTGTTCGCGCTTGATGCGGGCCATGCCGGCGGGGTTGCCGAACACTGTACTGGCGTCTTCGGCAGACGAAGAACGGCCAGCAAAGGCGGTGCCCATGCTGCTGACACTTTGTTCATTGATGGCAAAACCACCGGCAAAGCCAGGGCCGGTGACAGATGCAAGGGCAAGAAACAGGCTGGTCTTGACGACTCTTTTGGACACGGAGGAATCCTAGGTTTTAGCGGGGGACGGAAACTAGCAACTTTCCATGACCCTTACCAGCCTTTGAAGTTCTATGAATGGTGCGAATTTACCGGCTCAACTGCAGCTATGTTCTGCTAATTACCACAAAATTGTCGGACAACTGCAGTGGTCGTAAGCGCTCACGCCACTTGGCTGAGGTTGCCAATGCACCGTTGCCAGGCGGCGATAAAGTCCTTGTTGCGACCATGCGGTTTGAATACGCGTCGCCAAATCTGCGCCATACCGAGCAGGTCATCGGCGGCTGGTAGTTCGCGGTGTTCGGCTTCAATCAGCATCCAGGCAATGGCTGTGGCGTAGCGCAGGTTTACGGTGAGTTCCAGATGCGGTGCGGCGAGGAAGGCATGCTGGCTGGCGAGGCCACGGATTTGGCTAGCCAGATCCGGATCAAGCGCCAGGTGCTGATCCCAGAGTTGCTGGTGGCGCTGGGGCGCGATGCGGTAAAGGCCGTGCCCATGTCGGTCATCCAGGGCTGAGCCAAGCCCGGATTGGCTGGCAGCTGTGCCGAGCAGCAAGGCTTCGGCGGCTGTCGAGTAACGGCCTAAGTAGAGCAGGGTAGGGCGGATGACATACTGGCTTAACTCGCAGGCGGCAATTCCCATAAAGCCCTCGACGACAAGTGACCGATGGGGCTGGGGCGCTGGCAGCTTGGTTTGTCGTGGTAAAGGCCCCATCGGAAGCGGGGTTAGCCGCTTAAGCTCAAGTGTAGTGTGAGCTTGTCGCAGTAAAGCTCTGTTTTTAAATTGTTATCGGCTTTCGATTGTGACCTATATTTCATTTGGTACTAAACAGCTGGCCGGCTTGCGTTAAGCGCACTGCCGGTCAGTGGGCTTCAGCCGCCAGTAGCGATGGGCCTGGCTGGATCAGTAATCCACTCGCTCCACGAACCTGCATACAGCGGAGCCAGCGGGTAGCCCGCCAGGCATAAGGCAAACAGGTTGTGGCAGGCGGTGACGCCCGAGCCGCAATAGGCCACCAAGTCACTGGCTGAGCGCTCGCCCAGCTGAGCAGCAAAGCGCCGGCGCAATTGCTCTGGGCTGAGGAAGTGGCCGTCACTGTCTAGGTTGTCAGTGAATACTGCGCACTGCGCCCCTGGGATGTGCCCTGCGACGGGGTCAATGGGCTCCACCTCGCCTTTGAAGCGCGGCAGGCCGCGAGCATCCAGCAAGGTCATCTGCTTATCACCCAGACGCTGCTGCAACTGGGCGGCGCTCACCAGTAAGGTGTCGTCAGCGTTGCCGCTAAGGGTGCCGGGAGTAACTGTGGGGTGGTCCTGAGTCAATGCGCCACCGGCTTCGCGCCAGGCCTTGAGGCTGCCATCAAGTAGGTACACACCTTCACGTTTACCCAGCCAAGCCAGCAGCCACCAAGCTCGGGCAGCGAATGCGCCGGGGCCGTCGTCATACAACACCACGTCACTGTGCGAGCTAAGGCCCCATTCACGCAAGCGTTGCAGCAGCTGGGCGGGGGCTGGCAGTGGGTGACGGCCAGTGATGCCGGGTTTAATCGGCCCAGACAGGTCGCGTTTCAGGTCGACAAATTGCGCGCCGGGGATATGCCCTTCGGTGTAACTGCGCTGGCCATAGGTCAAATCATCCAGCGCAAAACGGCAATCGAGTATGCGCAGGTCGGGCTCAGCAAGGCGCTGTTGCAGTTGGGCGGCGCTGATTAATTGGGCGATAGGCATGCCAGTCATCCTGTGGGCAGAGGGGTTGCGGGGATCATAAACCCTGGCGTGGGGCTGTCGAGGCTGCGTCTGCAGAAGATTTTCTACTAACAGGGCGCTGCATCTTGGTTCATTTATGGGCATGCTGCCTGCCCGTTTTGCTATGAACCAGGTTGCCGCCCCCCATGAAGCGTTTTGTATTGCTCGACACTGCCCCGATTCCTGATGGATCTGGTGCGCTGTGCCTGTACGAGTACGGTGAGGATTTTGTAATCAAGATTGCCGGCGGCGATGGCGGTCAGTTAATGAACACGCGCATGCATGGCTCTGAAGACGCCCTCGCTGCGATTCCTTGTAAAAAGGTTGCCGGAAGACCGGATTCGCGGGTGTTGATCGGCGGTCTTGGCATGGGCTTTACCTTGGCCGCCGCGTTACAAAACTTGGGGAAAACCGCTGAAGTGGAAGTGGCTGAGCTGGTGCCTGGGGTGGTGGAGTGGAATCGCGGCCCATTGGGGGCCAAGGCGGGTTACCCGATTCTTGATCCGCGAACACGGGTGATTCAGGACGATGTGGCTAATTGCCTGAAAAGTGCCGATCAGCGTTATGACGCCATCATGCTGGACGTCGACAACGGCCCTGAAGGCCTAACGCAGAAGCGTAATGGCTGGTTGTACTCGGCTCAGGGCTTGCAACGTTGCTTTCAGGCGCTACGGCCCAAGGGAATATTGGCGGTGTGGTCGGCCAGTGCTGATCGGGTATTTAGCGAAAAAGTACGCAAGGCAGGCTTTAAAGTGGAAGAAGTGCAGGTGTATGCCCATGGCAACAAAGGCACCCGGCACACTATTTGGATTGCCAGTAAATAGCAGGCCCCACTGAGCGCGGGCAGGCGCCCAGCGGGGCGGTGCTCAACTCAGCAGCTCGGCAAAGCCTTTGTCAGCATCCAGAATCGCCGGTAGCTCGTCCAGCAGGCCGGCCATGTCCAACCCTTCAAACAGCGGCCCTTGTAGGGTGGCCACTGCCTCAGGTATGGCCCCTGGGTGCTCGCGCAGTGCCTCGGCAATCGACACCGCCTGAGCCAGCACGCGAGGTAATGGCATGTCCGCAGGTGCCTGGAACGGTCGGCTCTGGTAGGCAATGGCATGCTGGATCAGCTCGGGCAGCTGCCAGCGCCGCGCCAGTTCCGCGCCCACCTCAGGGAAGCCAAAGCCCAGCTGCAGGGTCTCCTGTGCAACCCGCTGGGCAGCGCCGACGTCCTTGCCGTTCTGGTTGAGCCGCTCTGCCAGCTCGGGGGCGCCGGTCTGGATCAGCAGTTCGCCAATGTTGTGCATCATCCCGCAGGTGAACGCGATCTCCGCGGCCACGCCGCGGGTTTTGGCCAGCAAACGGCTGATGCTGGCCACCTGAAAGCTGTGTATCCAGAAACCCTTGAGGTCAAAGCCGGGCGGGGCCTGAAATGCGCCGGTTACTGCTGATGCCAGAACCAGGGTGCGCAGGGTATTGAAGCCCAGCCGCATGGCCGCATCCTCAACGCTGGCGGATTCACGGGCGCCGCGAAAGCGAGCGGAGTTGGCCAGGCGCAACACCTTGGCCGCGATCACTGGGTCCAAAGCGATATTGCGCGCCACGCTGTCTAGGCTGGTGTGTGGGTTATCAAACTGCTGGATGAGGTCTTGGGCGACGCGGGGGATGGAGGGCAAGCTATTTAGTTGCGAAAACAGGGCGTTTATATCCATGACAAAGCCTGCAGAGAAGGTTTGAACTCTCACGATAGCAGTGATTTTCGTGTCAAGACGTGCCGCTTAGGGCGCGCTGAGTAACTTCAGAACAGCTGCGCCAAAACTTTCCGAGCAAGGCGTGTTGGCAGCGGAGAGAGGCCCGCTGGCGAAGCCGCCAGGAGCCTCTTTTAACCAAGGGTTTAGCGGATTTTCAGCTTGCCGATGCGGTCGTTATCCAGGCTGCCGAAATACAGGTAATCGCCCACCGGCTTGACCGAGGTGATCATGCGCAGGTGCGTGCCACTGGTGTCGTGCAGGCTTTGGGTGATTTCGCCTTGCTCGTTAAGCGCGATGGCAAAGCCATAGGGCACGGCCTTGGGCCAGAAGGCGCGGGGCAGTTTGGCCAGCTGCGCTTTGGCCCAGGGCGAGCGATGCAGCAGGTCGGCGTCGGCTTTGCGCGGGGTTGGCAGGGCCACCCAGAAGGTGCCATTGCGGTCGCCCTGCAGGTTGTCCGGCAGGCCCGGTAGGTTGTCGATAAAGATGTCGTGGGTGCCGGCCTTGTCGCCGCTCAGCCAGTAACGGGTGATGCGGTAGCGGTAGGTTTCGTTGACCAGCACAAAGTCTTCGTTGGCCGACAGCGCCACGCCGTTGGCGAAGTACAGGTCCTTGAGCAGCACCTTAGTTTCACCGCTGGCCGGGTTGTAGCTGAGCAGGCGGCCGTGTGGGCGGGCTTCAAGCAGGTCGAGCAGGTAATCCGGCTGTTCGAAACGCTGGCTGGCATCGCTGAAGTAGATGGTGCCGTCGCGGGCGATATCCAGATCGTCGGTGAACGTGAAGGGCACGCCTTCGGCCTCGGTGCTAAGTACCGTGATCTGCCCCTGAGGTTCGATGCTGAGCAAGCCTTTATAAGCATCGGCGACGATCAGGTTACCGGCCGCGTCAAAGTCCATACCCAGTGGGCGGCCTTGGGTGTCGGCAAAGGTTTCTACGCTGCCATCAACGTTGATCCGCACGACTCTGCCGTCATGCAGGCCGGCATACACCAGGCCCTGGGCGTCTACGGCAGTGTCTTCCGGGCCGTGCACCTGACCGCGGCCGATTAGCTCGGCTTTCATCAAGGTGTCGTTGGGTTCCAGCACGCCAGTCATCGGCGGGATGGCCGGCGCATCCCAGGCCAGCGGATCAATCGGGCTGGGCGTGACGGCGAGGTAAAGCGCCGCCGCCGCAATCAAGGCCACAAGCAGGCCAAGCAGTTTCTTCATTGTTGTTATTCCCTCTGGTTAATGCGGTGCATGCACGCGTCGGCAGAATAGCGCTTCTGGGTTTACAGCGCGTAACGCGAATGACCGGCCATGTGGCCTGGCGTATATACTGCGCGCCATTAATGAAGGGAGAGCCGTGTGGCGATTGATATTCAGTGGGTTGGGGACGATGCCAGCCTGGCGCAACATTGTGCAACCTGGCGCACGCTGCCGTTTGTGGCGGTCGATACCGAGTTTATGCGGGTTGACACCTTTTACCCGATTGCCGGCCTGCTGCAGGTCAGCGAAGGCGAGCGGGCGTACCTGATTGATCCGCTGTTGATCAGTGACTGGCGCCCTTTTGCTGAATTGCTGCAAGACCCTGCCGTGGTCAAGGTGCTGCACGCCTGTAGCGAGGACCTGGAAGTCTTCCTACGCCTGACCGGCAGCCTGCCCACGCCGCTGTTTGATACCCAATTGGCTGCTGGCTACCTCAACCTCGGTTTCTCCATGGGCTACTCGCGGTTAGTTCAGGCCGTGCTGAATATCGAGCTGCCCAAGGGCGAGACCCGCTCTGACTGGCTGCAGCGGCCGCTGTCAGCCACTCAAGTCAGCTATGCCGCCGAAGACGTGCTGCACCTCGCCGAGGTGTATGCGCAGCTCAAGGCGCAGCTGTCTGCCGAGAAATACGCCTGGGTGCTGGAAGACGGTGCCGAGCTCGTCGCCAACCTCACCCGCGAAGTCGACCCGACGCTGGCTTACCGCGACGCCAAACTGGCCTGGAAACTCAACCGGCAACAGCTGGCGGTGCTGCAAGCGCTGTGCACCTGGCGTGAAGAGCAGGCGCGCAAACGCAACCAGCCGCGTAACCGGATTATCCGTGAGCATTCGTTGTGGCCCTTGGCACGCACCCAGCCGGATAATCTGGTGGCCTTGGCGCGGATCGAGGACATGCACCCCAAAACCGTGCGTCAGGACGGCGAGTTTCTTTTGCAGCTGATCAAGCAAGCCGCCGCCACCCCGGCCGAACATTGGCCCGAGGCGTTGCCCGAGCCCTTGCCGCTGGAAGCTGCCGCGTTGCTGAAAAAGCTGCGCGCCATTGGCCAGCGTGAAGGTGAGCGCCTGAACATCGCCCCCGAGCTGATGCTGCGCAAGAAAACCCTCGAAGCCCTGCTGAAAACTGGCTACCCGCATGGGCCATACCAGCTGCCGGAGTCGCTGCGCGGCTGGCGGCGTGAATTGATGGGCCAGGCACTGCTTGATTGCCTGGCTGCAAACGGAGATTCCGCGTGAAACGCATCTGTTCGATCTACAAGAGCCCGCGCAAAAGCGGCATGTATCTTTACGTGCTGCGCAGCGAAGCCCTCAAGCGCGTGCCGGAAAACCTCCTAGCCGCCTTTGGCCCGCCGGCCTTGGCCTTCGAAATGGTGCTGACACCGCAACGCACCCTGGCCCAGGAAGACATCCACAAAGTGCTGGCCAACCTCGACGAGCAGGGCTACCACCTGCAGATGCCACCACCAGAAGATGAGTACATCGAGCACTTGCCCGATGAGTTGCTGCGCCGTAACGACCCGATGTAACCCGAATGCCTGCCGCAGCGAATGCTCCCATGCGTGTGTTGATTGCCGAAGCCGAACACGGGCTGTATGCCGAGTTGCTGCGCCAGCAGGCACCTGAGCTTGAGCTGTGCGGCAGCAATCAGCCCGACGCGTTAGCGCAATCCGCCGCGAGTTGTCCGTTATGGCTGGGGCAGCCGGACCTGCTTGCGCCCCTATTGCGCCGGGGGCTGCAGCCGCAGTGGCTGCAATCGACCTGGGCAGGTATCACGCCGCTGCTGGCAACGGGCCTGCCGAGTCACTACGCGCTAAGCCGTGCCGTCGGCATCTTTGGCCAGGTGATGGCTGAGTATGTGCTGTGCCATATGTTGGCCCATGAGCGGCAGTTGCTGGCGCGGTTGGCCGCGCAGGCCGAACGCCGCTGGGACAATCGCCAGCCGCGCAGCCTGGCTGGGCGCACGGTTCTGATCATCGGCACGGGCGATATTGGCTTGAGCGTGGCGCAGTTTCTGGCGCCGTTTGCCATTCAGCTACTGGGCATTGCCAGCCGCTCGCGCAGCCTGTCGCCGTTTCGTCAGGTGGCGGGGCTTGATGCGCTACCACGCCTGGTGGGCGAGGCGGATTACCTGATCAACCTGCTGCCCGATACCCCCGCCACGCGTGATATCTATGACGCCGCGTTGTTCGCCGCATGCAAGCCCAGCGCGTTGTTTATCAATGCCGGGCGCGGTGGTGCGGTGGTTGATCAGGCGCTGGTCAGTGCGCTGCAACAAGGGCAGCTGGCCGGCGCGGTGATTGATGTCTGCCGTGAGGAGCCATTGCCCGTCGACCACCCATTTTGGGGTGCGCCGCGTCTGCTGCTGACTGGGCATAGCGCCGCCCCGACGAACCCGCGCCTGCTGGTGCAGCTGTTTGTCGATAACCTGGCGCGCTGGCGTGCAGGTGAGCCATTACGCGGGCGGGTGGATTTCGCGCGTGGTTACTGAATACAGCTATTAGCTATGCCGCTCTTGGCCGCCGCTAGCCCAGCGGCTAGACTGCCGGCCTTTCCACCCCGCACGTACCCTCGCCATGGCCGCCAAAGTCGAACCCTTCTGGAAACGCAAAACCCTCGCACAACTGGATCAGGACGAGTGGGAATCGCTGTGCGATGGCTGCGGTCTGTGCTGCCTGCAAAAGCTTGAGGATGAGGACGATGGCAGCGTGTATTACACGCGCATCGCCTGCAAACTGCTCGACCTGAATACCTGCCGCTGCACTGACTACAGCAACCGCCGCCAATTCGTTGCTGATTGCATCCAGCTCACTCCGGCTCAGGCCGATCAGTTTCAGTGGTTACCACCGACCTGTGCCTACCGTTTGGTCAGTGAAGGTAAGGATTTGCTGCTCTGGCATCACCTGGTGTGCGGTGACACTGAGCAGGTGCACAAACAAAAAATATCCCAGGCTGGGCGTATGCTCAGTGAAAACAGCGTGGCCGAAGAGGATTGGGAAGACCATATGATCTTCCGTTCCGGCTGAACCGCGTTTGCGTAACGTTGCCTAAACGCCTCTGTGCCAATGATCAGCTTTGTGGAGCTCTGCCATGTTGATTCGCCGTCTGTTGCTGTCCGCTGTTTTGCTGAGCCTGAGCACGCCGCTATGGGCGAAGAAAGTCGACCTGGATTACCACGTGCGCTTTCTGCCAGACACTGAGCAGGCCGAGGTCAGCCTGACCTTGGAAGACGGCGCGCAGGTCATCAGTCTGGCCTTCAACCTTGGCGAGCAGGGTGCCTACAGCGATTTCAAGGCCGATGGCCAGTGGACGCAAAACAGCCCTGAGCTGGGGACCTGGCAGCCGGGCAAAGGCAAGTCGACCCTGAGCTACCGTGTGCGCATCAACAATGAGCGCAGTCCGGGTCGGTTTGATGCGCGGATCACCCCGGACTGGGCGTTGCTGCGCGGCGACGATCTGGTGCCGGCGGTCAAGCTGCGCCAGGAAGATAAAACCGTGCTGGTCTCGCGCCTGCATTTCGACCTGCCCAAGGGCTGGAAGAGCGTCGAAACCGGCTGGCCGCGCATCGGCAAGAACAAATTCCGCATCGACAACCCGCAACGCAAGTTCGATCGTCCGACTGGCTGGATGGTGGCCGGCAAGGTCGGTACGCGCCGCGCCAAGCTAGGCGAAACTGATGTAGCCATTGCCGCACCAGTGGGTGAGGGCATGCGCCGCATGGATGTGATGACCCTGCTGACCTTTATCTGGCCGCATGCCCAGGAAGTGTTTCCGCGCGACCCCGCCAAGCTGCTGATCGTTGGCGCCGGCGACCCAATGTGGCGCGGTGGCTTATCGGCGGCCAATTCCTACTACATGCACACGGACCGTCCGCTGGTCAGCGAAAACGGCACCAGTTCCCTGGTGCACGAATTGGTGCATGTGTTCAGCCGGATCACGGCGCGTGATCGCAGCGACTGGATCACCGAAGGCATCGCCGAGTACTACGCCATCGAGTTGATGCGTCGCGCCGGTGGCCTCAGCGAGGAGCGTTACCAGAAAATCCGTGAGCAGCTGATCACCTGGAGCAAACCGGTAAAAAGCCTGCGTACGGACAATTCCAGCGGCGCCGTCACCGCCCGCGCCGTGCTCTTGTTGCAAGAGTTGGATCGGGAAATCCGCCAAGCCACCAAAGGCACCACCCAGCCGCGCTCGCTGGATGACGTGACCCGTGGCCTGATGCGCCTGGACAAGGCCACCACCCAAGACTTTATCAAGATCAGCGAAAACGTCATGGGCGGAGCCTCTGATGTGCTGGATAACAAGCTGCTGCGTTAAGCCTAAGGCCGAACCCGCATGCGCCGCCTACCGTCTCTCACCGCCTTGCGCACCTTTGAGTGCGCTGCTCGGCACGCCCACTTTGGTCGGGCGGCGGTCGAGTTGTGCGTGACCGACAGCGCCGTCAGCCATCAAATTCGCCAACTGGAAGATCAACTCGGCACCGTGTTGTTTACACGCGAGGGCCGACAGGTTGTACCAACGTCCGCCGCACGGCGTTTGCTGCAGCGTTTGCAGCAGGCGTTTGAGTTGATCGGCGAGGCGTGTGACGAGCTGCGTGATCCCGGTTCCCAGGCGGTGCTGCGCATCGCGGTCACGCCTGAGCTGGCGCAAAAGTGGCTGGTCAGTCGTCTGGCCGACTTCAGCGACCGCTATCCATACATCACTTTGCATCTACACGAGCAGCCGCTGGACGCCAGCCTGCCGAGTCCGGATATCGACCTGGCCATCACTTACGGCACAGGGCCCGAGGATGCCAGCGCTTACTTTGTGCGGCCGTTGCCGACCTTGCAATTCTTCCCGGTGTGCAGCCCCAGCCTGTTTAACCAGGGCGGCCTCAAACACCCGCGTGATCTGGCCCGGCACGGCCTGCTGCATGACGATCAGGACGGTAAAACCTGGACCGCCTGGCTGACCACCCACGCCGGTGACATTCAGCCGGCGCGTCATCTGTATCTCGGCCATGCCGGTTTGGCGCTTGAGGCCGCCGCGCAAGGGCAGGGCGTGGCCATGGGCGACAACCTCACGGCGGCTGAAGACCTGGCCAGTGGCCGCTTGATGCGGCCCTTCAATGCCAGTGTGGCGGCGCTTGGGCAATACGCACTGGTCTGTGAACGCATCCGCCTGGAAAAACCCGCAGTGGCTGATTTCTTAGATTGGCTGAGTGATCACTTGGCTGAGTGATGAATTAAATTCAGCTATCCCGCAATTTTCGTCGTTGGAATCCGTGCCGGGGCGCCGCGTACTGTGTGGTCATCTTCCTCACAGGCGCAGGGTGTATACGATGGCACGTTCACTGACTTCTCTCCCAAAAACAGACGGCTTCCGTTTGCCCGGCGAATTCGAACCCAAGGCCGGTTGCTGGCTGGGCTGGCCCGAGCGCACCGACGTTTGGCGCAACGGTGCCAAGCCGGCGCAGAAGGTTTGGGTCGATATCGTCACGGCCATTGCCAGCAGTGAGCCGGTCACCGTTTGCGCGTCGGCCAGCCAGTACACCAACGCCCGCCGCCAGTTGCCGGCCCATGTGCGCGTGGTGGAAATGACCTGCAACGACACCTGGTTCCGTGACAGTGGCCCGGCCTTTTTGGTCAATGACGACAGCGGCGAAGTGCGCGGTGTGGACTTCGAATTCAACGCCTATGGCGGCCTCGACGGCGGCTTGTACTACCCGTGGGACAAGGACGACCAGATCGCGCAGAAGATTCTCGAGATCGAGGGCTACGACCGCTACCGCGCGCCCTTTATTGCCGAAATGGGCGGTATCCAGACCGATGGCCAGCGCACCCTGCTGACCACCGAGCAGTGCCTGCTCAACCGCAACCGCAACGCCCACCTAGGCAAGGATGAGATGACTCGCCGGCTGAGCGACTACCTGGGTGCCGAGCAGGTGATCTGGCTGCCGCGCGGTTGCAAGTTTGATGAAACCGACGGCCATATCGACGATTTGGCCTGCTTCGTCCGCCCCGGCGTGGTGGTGATGCAGTGGACAGATGACCGTAACGATCCACAGTGGGAAATCTACCAGGAGGCCTACGACATCCTGCGCAGCACCCGCGACGCCCAAGGCCGCGCGCTTGAAGTACACAAACTGCCACAGCCGCGTGTACTGGAATGGACGGCGGAAGAAGCCGAGGGCCTCGATCAAGATGAATCGACCCACACCCGTCAGGCCGGGACGCAGATCTGCGCGTCTTACATCAATTATTACGCCGGCAACTCGGCCATCGTCGTGCCGCTGTTCAACGACCCGTGTGACCGTATTGCCCAAGCCACGCTGGCCGAGTTGTTCCCCAAACACCGCATCCTCGGCATCGACAATTCGCGGGAGATTCTCCTTGGCGGCGGCAATGTCGCCTGCATCACCATGCCGCAATACGCCGCGCCTAGGGGGCTCTGATGAAACTCCATGCCAGTCTGTTGGCCCTGGGTTTGGCCGCCAGCGTTCAGGCGCTGGCGGCCGAAGCGCCGAAGCAGGTCAATTTATTTATCTGGGGCGAGTACCTGGCCCCGGACACCCTCAGCAGCTTCGAGCAGAAGACCGGTATCAAGGTAGTGGCCGACCACTTCGACTCGCTGGAAACGGTGGAAACCAAATTGCTTACCGGGCGCAGCGGCTATGACCTGGTGCTCACCGCTGGGCAGCATCTGCAGCGGGCGATTAAAAGTGGCGCATTGCAGCCGCTGGACAAGGCCGCGTTACCGCACTTCGCTGGGTTGGACCGCGAGTTCACCGGGCACATGGCCGCGTTCGACCCTGACAACCGCTACGCAGGCTTGTACGTCTGGGGCACCACGGGGTTTGGTTATCAGCAGCAGGCCATTGCCAAGCGCATGGCCGATGCGCCCACCGACAGCTGGGCCATGCTGCTTGACCCGGCGGTGGTGGCGAAGTTTGCCGACTGCGGCGTGAGTTTTCTCAATGACCCCAATGAAGTGTTCGCGGCCACCTTCCGTTACCTGGGCCTGGATATCAACAAGCAAAGCCTGGATGACCTGAAGCGAGCCGAAGCCCATCTGGCCAAGGTGCGCCCGTCAATCCGCTACTTCGACAACGACCGCAATATCTCCGACCTGGCCAACGGCGATACCTGCCTGGCCATGTCGTGGAACGGCAACGTGTCGATGGCGGCCGGTCAGGCTGTGCAGGCGGGCAAGTCTTACAACCTGCACTACAGCATTCCGCGCGAAGGCACGTTGATCTGGTTTGATGCGTTGGTGATTCCCAAGGACGCACCGCACCCCGAGGCCGCGTTGGCACTGATGGATCATCTGATGACGCCTGAGGTGATCGGTGCGATCACTAACAGCATCTACTACGCCAATGCAGTGCCGGCGGCCAATACCACGGTTGATCCAGCCATCCTCGCCGACCCTGGCACCTATCCACCGGCCGTTGTGCGTGCCCAGCTGTACACCAAGAACGACAATGCCAAGGCTTTCAATCGCGCATTGACCCGCGCTTTCAGTCGGCTCAAATCGGGGTTGTAGCGGCTGGGTTATGACTTACTTGAGACCCAGGCCGGACTTGGTGTTCAAGCCCTTGGCCATGCGGTCGTAGAGCACGACGTTAACGGTGGCGGCGAGGTTCATGCAGCCCTGGGTGGGGATGTAGATCACGTCCTCACACCAGTCGAGCACTTCCTGGCTTAGCGAGCCGTCTTCGGGGCCGAAGATGTAGATGGCGCGGTCGGGGTGGGTGTATTGCGGCAGGGGCCGCGCGCCTTCAACCAGTTCCACGGCGACCGGGGTGCATCCCAGGGGGATGATCTGTTTCAGGTCTTCCACGCCGATCAGCGGAATGTCCATGTAGATGCGCTGGGTGTCGGTAATAAAGTCGCGGGCGCGGGCATAACGCTTGCCGCTGTAAAACACCGAAGCGGCGCTGTAGCAGCCTGCTGCGCGCATCACCGCGCCGACGTTTTCCGGAGATTTGGGGTTGAACAGGCCGATGCAGGCGTATCTCTTATTGGCCACGGTGGCACTCACACAGAATTTTCGAAGGGTTTTTTGCAGCCGCGCCAAGGGGGGCGGGCGACAAAAAAGACGCGAGTATACCTGTATGGCAGCGGCCTGATTTTTTGTAGGAGCCCGCTTGCAGGCGATGCGACTGACGCTTAGAGCGTCAGCCAGCGGGCTCAGGGCATTGCGCTACTGCTTTTTCAGCCGTGCAGCCAGGTCAGCGAAGGGGTTGTGGGTGGCCTGGGCGGTTTTCGGTGTGCTAAGCGAGCCTTCGCTGAAGTACTGCTGGTCGGTGTAGCGTGAGTGTTCGTTGTCATGGCAGAACAGGCACAGCAACTCCCAGTTGGAGCCGTCCTGCGGGTTGTTGTCATGGTTGTGGTCACGGTGGTGCACGGTCAGCTCGCTCAAGCGCTTGCCGGAGAATTCACGGGCGCAGCGGCCGCACACGTGCGGGTACATTTTGAGTGCCTTGTCGCGGTAGCCTTCTTCGCGAGAACGCTGATTGTCAGCGAGGATGCGATCAAGCTTGCTGGTGGCGGAAGGGGTTTTATTGATGCTCATCAGGAATCTCGTGCAATAGGGCTTATGCCATCAGTCTAGCCTTGCCAGCGGTCAGAGAGAACTGCCAACCGGGCACTTAACGGCATTGCCGTGGCCCAATCAGTTAACTGTTATTGGAGCTATCAGCATGCCTCGGATTATTTTGCTTTGCGCTTTATGCGTTCTGGCTAGCACCACGGTATTGGCCCAGCAGCCGGTTGGTAACAGCCGGCCGCCCCCCGCTACGGGCGCTCCCGGTACGGCCACGCCGCAACCTTATGCGCCGGTTGCACCGCAACATTTGCCTAGCGCGCCGGCTTACAGTGCGCCATTGCTCAAGCACGCGCCGTTGCCGGAGCGCTCTCAGCCCCGAGCGGATCAAGATGTGCCGTTACTGCGTGAACAACGCGAGCGCAATGCGCAGCCGCCGAAGAAATTGTCCGAGTAACGGCTAACTTCGTCGGCGACCGGCAGCTGCTGGAATTTAGGTCAGCCCCAGCACTTTGAGGATAAAGGCGTACTCCAAGGCCACATCCTTAAGCGCTTGGTAGCGACCACTCATACCGCCGTGGCCGGCGTCCAGCTCGGTTTTCAGCAGCAGCAGGTTGTTATCTGTCTTGTGGGCACGCAGCTTGGCCACCCATTTGGCGGCTTCCCAATACTGCACGCGGCTGTCGTTGTAGCCGGCCACCGCGAGAATCGCCGGGTAAGCCTGGGCCTGCACGTTCTCGTAAGGCGCGTAGCCTTTGATCCGCTCGAAGACCTCGGGCTGATTGGGGTCGCCCCATTCGTCGTATTCAGTGACGGTCAGCGGCAAGTCGGGGTTTTGCATGGTGTTGAGCACATCGACAAACGGCACTTCGGCAATGGCCGCGGCAAACAGCTCGGGACGTTGGTTGAGCACTGCGCCCATCAGCAAGCCACCTGCACTGCCGCCGCTAATGGCCAGCTGTGCCGGGCTGGTGTAACCCTGTGCGATCAGGTGTTCGGCGCAGGCGATAAAGTCGCTGAACGAATTGTGCTTGTGTTCCAACTTACCAGCGCGATACCAGGCCTCGCCCAGTTCACCGCCGCCACGTACGTGGGCGATGGCGAAGATAAAGCCGCGCTCCAGCAATGACAGGCGTGCGTGAGAGAACCAGGGGTCGAGGCTTTCGCCGTAAGCGCCGTAGCCATAAAGGTAGAGCGGGGCGCAGGTGCCGAGCACTTCGCGTTTGCCTACCAGGCTGATCGGCACCTGGCTGCCATCTGCGGCCGTCGCCCAGAGGCGCTGGCTGACATAATCGTCGGCATCGAAGGGGCCGAGTACCGGGGTTTGCTTGAGTACAACCTGCTCACCAGAGGCCAGATCGAGTTGACGCACCTGTGCCGGGCGGTTGAGCGCTTCATAGCGCAGACGAATAACGGGGCTGTCGAATTCCAGGCTGTCTTGCACATACAGGCTGTAAGCGGCGTCCGGTAGCTGCACGCGGTAGGCCGCTTGCCCCTGCGGTTGTACTTCGATAATCGGCAGGCCGCCTTCACGCAGGCTAAGCACCAGCGCTTGCTGATTAAGGCTAAAGCCGTCCAGCATTACATCGGGGTCATGGGCGCGCAGCAATTGCCAATGGTCGCGACTGGGTGCTGCTTCGCTGGCACTGAACAGGGCGAAATTGATGCCGTGTTGGTTGCTGCGGATCAACCAGCGCCACTCGCCATTCAGCGTGCCGTGGTCGACGTCATATTCGTGGCCTTCTTCGCGTGGCGCCACGCAGCTGAACGCGGCGTGCGGGGTAGCAGCATCCAGCACCCAGGCTTCGCTGGTGGTTTTGCTGCCCAGTTGCAGGATCAACTGGCGCTCGGAGCTGCTGCGGTAGCAGCTGAGAAAGAAGCGCCCATCCGGCTCGTGGAACACCAGTTCAGCTGCATCGGTGCCGAGGCGGTGGCGATACAGCTTGTGTGGCCGGTGGGTGTCATCCAGTTCGCCGAAAAACAGCGTCTGGCTGTCATTGGCCCAGGTCATGCTGCCATCGCACTCCTCAAACGGCAGTTCGATCAGGCAGTCGTCGGCCAGCTCTTTGACAAACAGCTGATAGGTTTCCTCGCCGCTGGTGTCCAGGCTATAGGCCAGGCGCTGATGGTCTGGGCTGATGCTAAAGGCGCCGAGCGAGATAAACCCACCATCGGCCAGGGCATTGGGGTCGAGCAGCAGCTGTTCGCTGGCCTCATCGACAGTCAGCGAGCCATCGGCAGGTTTGCGGCAGCGGTAATGCCGTGGGTATTCGTCACCCGCTGTGGTGCGTTGGTAATACAGATAAGGGCCCCAGGGCGACGGTAGGCTGAGGTCGGTTTCGCGGATGCGCCCCTTGATCTCCTGAAACAATGTTTCGCGCAGCTCCAGTTGCTCGCTGAGTTGCTGTTCCAGGTAGGCATTTTCCGCCTTGAGGTAATCCAGCACATCAGCGCTGTCGCGGTTTTCCAGCCAGCGATACGGGTCGGCAACGTTGTCTGCGCAGGCGATGGGGGCGTGTTGCATGGGGGTAACTCCGTTAGATGACGACCAACAGCGGGGGCGCCGAAGAACCTGTGCAAAACCTGCTGCGCGTCGGCCATGCTGCGTTAAAAACAAGCTCGGCAAGCGGCTTGTAGTTAACGCGCTTTAGCGCGGCCCGAAGGGCGAGCGAAGTGAGTACTGCTCATTTACACCTTGTAAACTCCGCGTCCTCGCCAGTTTTTGCCTTGCATGCCTCTAGCTCACGAGCTTTTGAACAGGTTCAAAGCAGGCAAAAGCCGTTATCATAAACGCCCCTTCGTCTGTCGGTTGCTGAAATCTGTGCGCTATGTGTTTGCCCAGCCGACCGCTTTTCAATACCAGAGACTTTGCGTGTTATGACTGAAAACGACTACCTGCTTGCCTGGGGCGCCTACGCAGTGGCAGCGCTTGGCTGTCTGTTGGTGTGGTTTCGTCTAACCAGTTGGATGTGGCGCTACCTGCGTGAGCCGTTGCGTGTGCTGGTTGTGGTGCTGCTGTTCACCCCGACGATTGTCGATCCCGGTAAAGAGCAGTTCGCCCCGGCGATCGCTATCACCGCCATGGACCTGCTGCTGGATGTGGGCAATAACGTCTGGCGCGCAGTGGCCGATCTGAGCATGTACGCGTTGATCGCGTTTGCTGTGTACCTGCTGTTTGTGGCCATCCGCTGGCCCGTGGAGCGCTGGTTGCAGGCGCGCAAAGGCCCTGCACCGATTGCCGATGATGAGCCAACCTTGCGCGAGATGATGGCGCGCGACCCTGAGGATGTTGACGACACGCGCTACGATGCCCGTGGCGATCGCCGTTTACGGGTTGAGCCACGCTTGTAAGTGGCACCGCTAAGCCAGCTCGGCAGCAGACCCGCCTGAGCGCTGTGATTTCGCCGGCGTTATCTGTATTTCGTCCCTGTCGCATCGCTGCCATGCCATTGCCGTGGTTCGCTGCAGCGCGTTTTATCATTGCGGCGTAAGCGCCCGGAGGCCAGATTGCAGCGAGAAGTGGAATACCTGCGCGGAGCGTTACGCCATGTGTGAATTGCTGGGCATGAGCGCCAATGTGCCGACCGATATTGTCTTCAGCTTTACCGGCCTGATGCAACGCGGCGGGCGCACGGGCCCGCACCGCGATGGCTGGGGCATTGGTTTTTATGAAGGGCGCGGCCTGCGCCTGTTTCAGGACCCGCGCGCCAGCAGCGAGTCAGAGGTGGCGCAGCTGGTGCAGCGCTACCCGATCAAAAGCGAAGTGGTGATTGGCCATATCCGCCAGGCCAATGTCGGCCGCGTCTGCCTGGCCAATACCCATCCCTTTGTGCGTGAGATGTGGGGGCGCAACTGGTGCTTTGCGCACAACGGTCAGCTCGCTGACTTTGCTCCGGTCCCAGGTTTCTATCGGCCGGTTGGCGATACCGATAGTGAGGCTGCCTTCTGTGATCTGCTCAATCGCCTGCGTCAGGCGTTTCCCGAGCCGGTGGCGGTGGAGGCGTTATTGCCCACTTTGGTCAGTGCCTGCGTTGGCTATCGGCAGCACGGCGTATTCAACGGCCTGCTTAGTGATGGTGACTGGCTGTTCAGTTTTTGCAGCAGCAAGCTGGCGCATATCACCCGGCGCGCGCCGTTTGGCCCGGCGCATTTAAAAGATGCCGATATGCAGGTGGATTTCCAGGCGGAAACCACGCCCAATGATGTAGTCACGGTATTGGCGACCGAGCCTTTGACCGATAACGAGAGCTGGACGCTGTACCAGCCGGGCGAGTGGCGTTTGTGGCGGGGCGGTGAATGTGTGGCGCAGGGCCTAACGGACTGAATGGGGGGCGGGACATGTTTAGAAGCTATCTGCGGTTGGCCTTGTTTGCCCTAGGGTTGTTGGTTGGGGTGCAGGTGCCGGGGTTTATCGACGACTACAGCAAGCGCGTCGAAGCCCATCGCATCGAATCGGAGTTGGGGCTTAAGGGCTTTCGTGAAACGGCCAGGCGCTTTTTCAAAGACGATCTGGTGGCGTTGGTTGGCCATTACCAGGCCAGCGCCGACCCGGTAATGCGCAGCGATGCGCAGAGTCTGGGCACGCTGGTTGAGCGCTCGGCATTCCTCGAACGTGAATCCAAGGCCATGCAAGGCCCCTGGTACGGCCAGGTTTGGCATCTGGCGACCGCTGCAGACCATGAGCTGATGGCTGAAACCTTCGCCGCCTATCGTTACCAAGTGCTGCTGGCGCCCGAGGCCATCGCCTGGGGCATTGCCTGCGCGATGTTACTGGCCTGGCTGTTGGAAAGCCTGGCGCTGCTGGTCGGCATGTTGTTGGGTGCGGGCCGCAGCCAGAAGGTGCAGCAGCGGCACTGGCGATAGGCTGGGCGGCTAGGTCCGCTTCGGTTGCTCGCGGTACTGAGTGCATTGCGGCGCAAGCGCTACCGGCTGTAGCCAACATAACAATGGGCCCTGCAGGGCCCGTTGGTTTTACTTGGAGAGAAACTTCATCCCGTCTTCCAGGCCCTGCAGCGTCAGCGGGTACATCTGGTCTTCCAGCAGCTCACGCATAAGGTTGGTCGAGGCGGTGTAGCTCCAAGTGTCCTTGGGGTAGGGGTTGATCCAGATGAGCTTTTTGTACTTCTCCATAAAGCGCTTGATCCAGACGTAACCCGGCTCCTCATTCCAGTGCTCGACGCTGCCGCCGGCCTGGGTAATTTCGTAAGGGGCCATGGCCGCATCACCGACGAACACCACTTTGTAGTCTGCGCCGTACTTGTGCAGCAGGTCTTGCGTGGAGAAACGCTCAGACGTGCGGCGCAGGTTGTTCTTCCACACCGATTCGTACACACAGTTATGGAAGTAGAAATACTCCATATGCTTGAACTCGGTCTTGCAGGCGCTGAACAGCTCTTCGCAGACCTTGACGTGAGCGTCCATCGAGCCGCCGATGTCGAACAGGATCAGCAATTTCACCGCGTTACGCCGTTCCGGGCGCATCTGGATATTCAGCAGGCCGCCGTCTTTGGCGGTGTGGTCGATGGTGCCGCCCAGATCCAGCTCGTCTTCAGCGCCCTGGCGAGCGAACTTGCGTAGGCGGCGAAGGGCCACTTTGATATTGCGCGTGCCCAGCTCAACCTGATCGTCGAGGTTCTTGTACTCGCGCTGGTCCCAGACCTTAACCGCCTTACCCTGACGCTTACCGGCGTCACCCACGCGGATGCCTTCCGGGTTAAAGCCACCGGAGCCGAACGGGCTGGTGCCACCGGTGCCGATCCACTTATTGCCGCCTTCGTGGCGTTCTTTTTGCTCTTCGAGGCGCTTCTTGAATTCCTCGATCAGCTTGTCCAGGCCGCCGAGGGATTCGATCTTGGCGCGTTCCTCATCGGTCAGCGAACGTTCGAACTCCTTGCGCAGCCATTCATCGGGGATCAACGCCTCGATGTGCTGATTAAGGTTTTCCAGGCCCTTGAAGTAGGCCCCGAACGCGCGGTCAAATTTGTCGAAGTGACGTTCGTCCTTGACCAGAATGGTGCGCGCGAGAAAGTAAAACTCGTCCATGTCGGCGAACACCACGTTGTGCTTCAACGCGTTGATCAGGTCGAGCAGCTCGCGCACCGATACCGGCACCTTGGCGGCGCGCATTTCGTTAAACAGGTTGAGCAGCATGGCTGCATCCTCGTGAGTTCATTGGTTCTAGGGGCCAACCGTGGTGTGGGTCGGCTCCTTAGTCACTCGGTGCAAGGGCTCGCGAGCTAGAGCCAGGCAAGGCGGAATCAGGTGAGGAAGCGGAGTTTACGTCTGTAAGCATTACTCGCTTCGCTCGCCCCTTCGGGGCCGCCCTTTGGGCGCTCAGTGGCAAAGCACTGTCCGAACCGGATTCCAACGCAGCATGGCCGACGCGCAGCAGCCCGACAATTTAACGACTGGCGCGGCGGCTCATAAACGCCAAGCGCTCCAGCAGCTGCACATCCTGCTCGTTCTTAACCAGGGCACCGGCCAATGGCGGGATGGCTTTGGTCGGGTCGCGCTCGCGCAGCACTGCTTCGCCGATATGGTCGGCCATTAGCAATTTCAGCCAGTCCACCAGCTCGCTGGTGGAGGGCTTCTTCTTCAGGCCCGGCACTTTGCGCACGTCGAAGAATACGTCCAGCGCTTCAGCTACCAGGTCTTTCTTGATGTTGGGGTAGTGCACATCGACGATCTTCTGCAGGGTCGCGCGATCCGGGAAGGCGATGTAGTGGAAGAAGCAGCGGCGCAGGAAGGCGTCCGGCAGTTCTTTTTCGTTGTTAGAAGTGATGATGATGATCGGGCGTTTAGTCGCCTTGATGGTCTCGTCAGTCTCGTAAACGTAGAACTCCATCTTGTCGAGTTCTTGCAGCAGGTCGTTGGGGAACTCGATGTCGGCCTTGTCGATTTCATCGATCAGCAGGATGACTCGATCTTCCGACTCAAAGGCTTCCCACAGCTTGCCCTTCTTGATGTAGTTGCGCACATCGTGGACTTTGTCCGAATCCAGCTGCGAATCGCGCAGGCGGCTGACCGCGTCGTACTCGTACAGGCCTTGGTGGGCCTTGGTGGTGGATTTGATGTGCCAGGTGATCAGGCGCGCGCCAAAGGACTCGGCCAGCTGCTCGGCCAGCATAGTCTTACCGGTGCCCGGCTCGCCCTTGACCAGCAACGGACGCTCCAGGGTGATGGCGGCATTGACCGCGAGCTTGAGGTCGTCGGTGGCGACGTAGGACTGGGTGCCTTCGAACTTCATCGGTAAATCCTCGAACGGTAATGCGCAGGGCTTTACCTGCGGGTTCAGTATTTGAAAAACAAACTATAACGCGCAGCCCCGGTGACTGTGAACGTAGACGGGCCATTCAGTCACTGAATGGCGAGTCACTTGTTTGTTGTCACGGTTGCTGGCTGTCAAATCGGCTGTCGAAGGCGCGCACGAAGGCGTTGCGCAGGATGGCCTTGAAGGCCTGCCAGCGGCTGACGTCATAGGCGTTGAGGTCGCCGTCGATGTTGATGCGGGTGGCAAACTGGTCCTTGCGTTGGTTTTTCAGCAGCCAGCTGCCGCCACCGACTAGGGCCTCCCACGCGCCGGTAAGCAGGTTTTTGTACTTGGCTGCGACATCTTGCTGCCAGTCGAAGACTTCCATGTTGCGCAGCAGCGGTTTGGCGTAGCCCTTGATTTTGCCTTGGTGGGCATCCAGCTCCATGACGAAGTCGCCCTGGCCGGCGGCAAAGTCAAAATCGGCATACGCGCGGGTAAAGCTGTTGAGCTGCTTGAGCTGGATATCGGTGATACGCAGGCGCAGGTCGAAGTCATTCAATTTGCCGAGTGGGTCGAAGTTGGCACTGGCTTGCACAGGGGCTTGTTCGAATACCTTGGCGGTGGCTTTGAGGCTGGCAGGGCGAGAGTTATCCGCGACGCTGACGTTACTCAGGTTAAGCAGGTGGCCATTGATCTCGCTGGCCTGCAGGTCTACCGGCGGCTTGGCGGTGAAGTTGCGAAAGGCCAGGGTGCCATCGATTACACGGATTTCATTGATGTGAATTGGCAGCAAGCCCCTGAGTTGCGTGCGCCAGTCAACGCCTTCACCAGTTTGCGAGTTGGCCGCGTTACCGCCGTCGACAAAGGTCAGCTGCGGCCGTTCAAAGGCAACTTCGGCGACCACCGTGCGGGTTTCCCACAACGCTCGCCAGCTGATGGCCAGGTCGATGGCGGGCGCTTCAAGCAGCGGCACCGGCACTTTGCCATTGACTTTGACGATGCTCAGGCCGTTGATCCGGTAGGCTCCGCGCCACAGCGCCAGATCAATGTCACTGATCTGCCCGCGGTAATCGCCCATATGGGCCAGCCGGTCGTTCAGGTAATCGCGCAGCAGCCAGGGCAGGGCGATATACAGGGCTATCAAGCCGATGCTCAGACCGAGCAGGGCGCATAGGGAAATTCGGTAGCGATTGTTCATATACAACTGACTAGTCCAGCGGCGATAGGTTTCCAAGCATGCTCTGTGCAGGCTGGACTGCTGCCCGAACGCACCTTAGGCTTGGCAGCTTACTCGGCAACGCATGAACAAGGACATCGCCATGAGCCGCATCTACGCAGACAACGCGCAATCCATTGGCAACACACCGTTGGTGATGATCAACCGGCTGGGGCCCAAGGGCGTCACCATTCTGGCCAAGATTGAAGGGCGTAACCCGGCCTATTCGGTGAAGTGCCGCATTGGCGCCAGCATGGTCTGGGATGCCGAGGAGCGCGGCGTGCTTAAACCCGGCATGACCATTGTTGAGCCAACCTCGGGCAACACCGGCATCGGCCTGGCCTTCGTTGCCGCCGCGCGCGGTTATAAGTTGCTGCTGACCATGCCTGCTTCCATGAGCCTAGAGCGGCGCAAGGTGCTCAAGGCGCTGGGCGCCGAGCTGGTGTTGACTGAGCCAGCCAAGGGCATGAAGGGCGCTATCGACAAGGCGGCGGAAATTGCCGCTTCCGACAGCGCCACCTACTTTATGCCGCAGCAATTTAACAACCCGGCTAACCCGTCCATCCACGAAAAGACCACTGGACCGGAGATCTGGAACGACACCGAAGGCTCGATTGATGTGTTGGTCTCGGGCGTTGGCACCGGCGGCACCATCACCGGTATTTCGCGCTATATCAAACAGACCCAGGGCAAGCCGATCCTGTCGGTTGCGGTAGAGCCGATCAGCTCGCCGGTTATCACCCAGACCCTCGCCGGTGATGAAGTCAAACCCAGCCCACACAAGATTCAGGGTATTGGTGCGGGTTTTGTGCCCGGCAACCTGGATTTGAGCATGGTGGACCGGGTTGAACAGGTCAGTGATGACGACGCCAAAGCGGTTGCCCTGCGCCTGATGCGTGAAGAAGGCATCCTCTGCGGCATCTCCTGCGGCGCAGCGATGGCTGCCGCCCTGCGTATTGCTGTCGAGCCTGAGATGCAAGGCAAAACCATCGTCGTGATCCTGCCGGATTCCGGCGAACGCTACCTGTCGAGCATGCTCTTCAGCGACATGTTCACCGATCAGGAATTGCAGCAGTAAAGGTCTGCACCCACAAAAGACCGCCAAATTCTGGCGGTTTTTTGTGGGCGGTTAGTGAGTAGGTAATTCACAAGCCAGCGCTGCAGATTGATTAGGCCTATAAACGGTGTAGATGGTTGTTCGGCAGAAGTTCTTACGCATCTTGTGTCACGAAGCAATTAGCTCGGACAACCATCGTAATGGTGGATGGATAAAGCGTCATCCACCCTACGCGCGGCATCCGTAGGGTGGACAACGCGAAGCTTGTCCACCGGTATGTCAAAGCCTCAATTACCAACCTGCGCAGGCTTGCAGGCACGCTTGAATCTCGGCAAAAAACGGACGTTCGGCAGGTTGAGGGTGGTTGCAGCGCGTATGCAGGTGCCACAAGCGGGTTTGCTCAGTGGGCTGGTCGTCTTTGTTGCAGCGCGCTAACAACTCCTCCAGCAGGCAGGCAAACGCCTTAGCCTCAAGCTGTTGCAGGGCGATCCCGCTGCTGCTCTGTGGGTCAAAAAACGACGCTGCGCCGAAGTCGCCCAGGAGGGTGTGCCCGGCTGGGTTGACCAGCAGGTTATGGGCATACAAATCGCCGTGGAGGATGCCGCGTTGATGCAGGTGAACGACGGCCGCCGCTGTGTCGCGCAAAATGCGTAAGGCTTCTGCCACGCTGAAACGACGCGGCTCGGCATAGCAGTCGCGCGTGCAGCTGGCGAGTGAGGGCGGCCCGGCCAGCGCTTGGAAAGTCGGTGCAATACGCGCCAGTAGCAGGCCGGGGGGAGCGTCCTGCTGCGGTTCAAGTGGGCCGGCAACGCTGATCAGGTTGCTGTGCTCACCGGCGGCTATACAGGCGGCCATCTCACTGTGGGCAAGGCCGTCGCTGGTGACATCACCTTTGAACAGTTTGACCGCCATGGCCTGCGCGGGCTGGTTGGGCTGCTGCCAGGTCGCACAGCGGATGATCCCCGAGGCACCCTGGCCGAGTACTTCACCCAGCTCAAGGGTGTCGCGCGCGATTGTTGGCAGTGGATGCTGCTGGAGAGTTGCAGCTTCGCTGGCGTCACTGAATGGATTGCCGGCAAAGGCCAGCCAGCACAAAGAGGGTAATTGCGTGAGCCATACCGGCAGATGGTCGAGCAGGTTAGCTGCAATGCGCAGCAACTCCAAGCGCTGCAGCTTGGCCAGGCTTGCGGGCAGTGCGCGCAGCTGGTTGCCCGCCAGCATCAGTTTTTGTAAGTAGGTGCAGTCACCTAACTCAGGTGGTAGCTGCTGCAGTTGATTGTCGGTCAGGATCAGCCAGCGCAACGCGGGCGGCAGTGCCGCAGCGGGCAGGTGCTGAATGCGGTTGCTCTTGAAGCCGATCATTTCGAGTTGCGTGCAGCGGCCCAATACCTCAGGTACTGAGGTGAATAGGTTGTCTGAGCAAAACACAATGCGCAGTTTATGCAGGCGCGCTAAGTCAGTAGGGAGTGCGCTGAGGCGATTGCCTGAGAGGTTAAGCACTTCGAGGCTGTCGGCCAGAGAGAAAATTTCCTCTGGGAAGTCGTGCAGATCGCAGCAAAGGTCTAGCCGAGTAATACCGGTCAGTTCTCCGCTGCGAAGTTGTTCAAGGCTGTGCATAGGAAGGGGCTCGCGCACCGAGGCAAGGCCCAGCAGTGGTTGGCTGAGAAAGGCCTTATCACAACGACGGAGGGCTCAGCTACAAGCCCTCCGCTGCCGTGTGTTAGTTGTCGTAGCCGAGGTTGGGAGCCAACCAACGCTCGCTGACATTGAGGTCCTGCTTTTTCCGGGCGGTGTAGCTTTCCACCTGATCCTTGTCGATTTTGCCGACGGCAAAGTATTGCGCTTGCGGGTGGGCGAAGTACCAGCCAGATACAGCCGCTGCCGGGAACATCGCGTAGTGCTCGGTGAGGAACACGCCGCTGTCGCCGGCTTTGTTGAACTCGGCCGCTGGGTCGAGCAGTGTGAACAGGGTCTTCTTCTCGGTGTGATCCGGGCAGGCCGGGTAGCCGGGAGCGGGGCGGATGCCTTTGTAGGCTTCCTTGATCAGCTCATCATTGCTCAACTGCTCGTCCGGCTCATAGCCCCAATAGGTGGTGCGTACTTCTTTATGCAGCCACTCGGCGCAGGCTTCGGCCAGGCGGTCGGCGAGGGCTTTGACCATGATCGAGTTGTAGTCGTCGCCAGCGTCCTGATAGGCCTTGGCCACTTCTTCTGCACCGATGCCAGCGGTGGTGATAAAGCCGCCGACATAGTCGGTGACGCCGCTGTCTTTCGGCGCAACAAAGTCAGCCAGCGAGCAGTTCGGCTTGCCGTCCGGCTTGATGGTTTGCTGGCGCAGGTGGTGCAGCCTGGCGATGGGCTGGCCGTCGCTGCCATAGACTTCCAGGTCGTCATCTTGCACCTGGTTGGCGGGCCAGAAACCGAATACTGCACGGGCGCTGATGAGTTTTTCGTCGATCAGTTTTTTCAGCATGGCCTGGGCATCGGCGTACAAGGCCGTTGCCGCTTCGCCGACCACTTCATCGGTGAGGATGCGCGGGAATTTGCCGGCCAAATCCCAGGAGATAAAGAACGGCGTCCAGTCGATGAACTCGGCCAGGGTCGCTAGGTCGATGTTGTCCAGCACCTTGGCACCGGTAAAGCTCGGCACACTGGGCTGGTAGCTGGCCCAGTCGAATTGCGGCTTGTTCTCGACCGATTTGGCGTAGCTCAAGCGTTCGGTGCGGGCGCTGCGGTTGGCGGTGCGCTCGCGCACTTCAATGTAGTCGAGGCGGGTGCGCTCAACGAAGTCCGCTTTCAGCTCTTTGGACAGCAACTGGGTGGCCACGCCGACCGCGCGCGAGGCGTCGGTGACGTAAACCACGGCATCGTTCTGGTACTTGGGCTCAATCTTCACCGCGGTGTGGGCCTTGGAGGTGGTCGCGCCGCCGATCATCAACGGCAGATGGAAGCCCTGGCGCTGCATTTCACGGGCAACATGCACCATCTCGTCCAACGACGGGGTGATCAGGCCGGACAGGCCGATGATGTCGCACTTCTCGTCCTTGGCCACCTGCAGGATTCTCTCGGCAGGCACCATAACGCCCAAGTCAACGATGTCGTAACCGTTACAGCCGAGCACCACGCCAACGATGTTTTTGCCGATGTCGTGCACATCGCCCTTGACCGTGGCCATGAGGATTTTGCCTTTGGCTTCCGGCTTGTCGCCCTTTTCGGCTTCGATAAAGGGGATCAGGTGCGCCACCGCTTGTTTCATCACGCGGGCGGATTTCACCACCTGCGGCAGGAACATTTTGCCCGCGCCGAACAGGTCGCCGACCACGTTCATGCCGGCCATCAGCGGGCCTTCGATCACTTCGATGGGGCGCGCGCACTGCTGGCGGAATTCTTCGGTGTCTTCGACGATGTGCGTGGTCACGCCTTTGACCAGCGCGTGCTTGAGACGCTCTTCAACGCTCAGGTTGCGCCACTCTTCGGTCTCGGCTTCTTTAACGCTGCCATCGCCTTTGTACTTGTCGGCAATAGCCAGCAGCGCTTCGGTCGCGCCGTCGTTGCGATTGAGCACCACGTCTTCCACGGCGTCGCGCAGCTCTTTAGGAATCTCATCGTAGATTTCCAATTGGCCGGCGTTGACGATGCCCATGGTCAGGCCGTTCTGGATCGCGTAGTACAAGAAAACCGAGTGAATGGCTTCACGCACCGGGTTGTTGCCACGGAAGGAGAACGACACGTTGGATACACCGCCCGAACTCAGGGCGTGGGGCAGGTGGTCGCGGATGAAGGCGCAGGCCTCGATAAAATCGACCGCGTAGTTGTTGTGCTCCTCAATGCCGGTGGCCACGGCGAAGATGTTCGGGTCGAAGATGATGTCTTCCGGCGGGAAGCCCACTTCGTTGACCAGAATGTCGTAGCTGCGCTGGCAGATTTCACGTTTGCGCGCAGCGGTGTCGGCCTGGCCGAGTTCGTCGAAGGCCATCACCACCACGGCTGCGCCGTAGCGCTTGCACAGGCGGGCGTGGTGCTTGAACTGCTCGACGCCTTCCTTCATGGAGATCGAGTTGACGATGCCCTTGCCCTGGATGCACTTCAGACCCGCTTCAATCACCTCCCACTTGGAGGAGTCGATCATGATCGGCACGCGGGAAATGTCCGGCTCACCGGCAATCAGATTCAAGAAGGTGACCATGGCCTTCTGCGAATCCAACATGCCCTCGTCCATGTTGATGTCGATGATCTGTGCGCCGGCTTCCACCTGCTGCAGAGCGACTTCCAGGGCTTCGGTGTAGTTGTCCTCACGGATCAGCCGGGCGAACTTGGCCGAACCGGTGATGTTGGTGCGCTCGCCGACGTTGATAAACAGCGAGTTGCGGTCGATGGTGAAGGGCTCCAGGCCCGACAGGCGGCAGGCCTTGGGAATATCCGGAATGGCGCGCGGCGGGTATTTGCTCACCGCTTCGGCAATCGCCTGGATATGCGCGGGCGTGGTGCCGCAGCAGCCGCCGACGATGTTCAAAAAGCCCGAGGCGGCAAATTCTTCGACCACCACAGCCATTTCCGCCGGGGTTTCGTCGTATTCACCGAAGGCATTCGGCAGGCCGGCATTGGGGTGCGCGGACACAAAGGTTTCAGCCTTAGCCGCTAACTCTTCCAAATACGGGCGCAGGTCTTTAGCACCCAAAGCGCAGTTCAACCCCACGGAGATCGGCTTGGCGTGGCGCACTGAGTTCCAGAAGGCTTCGGTGGTTTGCCCAGACAGGGTGCGGCCGGAGGCGTCGGTGATGGTGCCGGAAATCATGATCGGCAATTCGACACCGTCATCCTCGAACACCTGCTGCACGGCGAAGATTGCCGCTTTGGCGTTCAGGGTATCGAAGATGGTTTCGATGAGGATCATGTCCGCACCGCCTTCGATCAGGCCGCGGGTTGCCTCGGTGTAGTTGTCCACCAGCTCGTCGAAGGTGACGTTGCGATAGCCAGGGTTGTTGACGTCCGGGGAGAGCGAACAGGTGCGGCTGGTAGGGCCTAAAACGCCAGCGACAAAGCGCGGGCGATCCGGGGTTTCCAGGGTCTTGGCATCGGCCACGCTGCGGGCCAGGCGCGCGCCTTCAACGTTGAGCTCATACACTAGGCTTTCCATGCCGTAGTCGGCCTGGGACACCTGGGTGGCGTTGAAGGTGTTGGTTTCGAGGATGTCTGCGCCGGCATCCAGGTAGGCCTTTTCAATCGCGCCGATCACGTCCGGGCGGCTGAGGATCAGCAGGTCGTTGTTGCCTTTGACATCCTGCGGCCAATCAGCGAAGCGCGTGCCACGGTAGTCTTCTTCCTCCAGTTTGTAGCCCTGGATCATGGTGCCCATACCGCCATCGAGGATCAGGATGCGTTCCTTGAGGGCTTGCTGAAGTGCATTAAGGCGGGCGCTGCGATCGGACAGAGACATGGGGAGTACTACCTGAGACGCGTGAAAAAAGATGCGCGATGATAGCAAAGCTGCATGCTTTTGCAGTGCTCTGTGCTTTTACATGAATCTCGCTCATGTTCGCGGGTTGGCCTTGCTGGGCTGAGGCCAGCTAGAATCGGCACTTAAGCCTTTTTAGAGACACTTCCATGCTCGCGCGCATACTGCTTAGTACGTGTTTGTTGTTCATCGGCGCAGTACACGCGGCCCAACCCATCTCGTACAGCCGCGACATCCAGCCGATTTTTACCGCGCACTGTGTGGCCTGCCACGCCTGTTACGACGCGGCGTGTCAGCTCAACCTGGGCAGTGGTAAAGGCGTACAGCGCGGCGCCAGCAAGGCCACGGTTTACGCCGGAACTCGCACCCAGGCGCAGGCCACCAGCCGTTTGTTTATCGATGCCCATGGCGCCACGGCCTGGCAGCGCAAAGGCTTTTTCTCGGTGCTCGACCAACAGGGCAGCCAGGCTGCTTTGCTGGGGCGCATGCTCGAGTTGGGTCACCAGCAGCCGTTTGCCGCCAACAGCAAGCTGCCGGCTGAACTGAAGATCGACATCACCCGGGTTAACCAGTGCCCGCAGCCGCAAGAGTTCGACGCGTTTGCCCGCAATAATCCACAAGCCGGCATGCCGTTCGCGGTGACCGGCTTGAGTGAGGCCGACTACCAAACGTTGCAGGCGTGGATCGAGCAGGGCGCGCCGGTCGATCAGCAGACGCTGCAGGCCAGCGCGGCCGAAGCCCAGCAGATCGCCACCTGGGAAGCCTTTATGAACGCCCCCGGTGCCCGCGAGGCGCTGGTTTCACGCTGGCTATATGAACATCTGTTTCTCGCCCATCTGCACTTTGCTGGCGGCGAGCCTGGGCATTTCTTCCAGATGGTGCGTTCGCGCACGCCCAGTGGCAAACCGGTGGACATCATTGCCACACGCCTGCCCAACGAGGATCCCGGCAATACCTTCTATTACCGCCTAATCCCGGTGCAGGGCGTGATCGTACACAAGACCCACATCACCTATGAGCTGAGCGCGGCGAAGTTGGCGCGGGTCAAACAGCTGTTCTTCGCCACGGATTGGCAGGTGGATGCGCTGCCCGGTTACAGCCCGCTGCGCCGCGCTAACCCGTTTGAGACCTTTGCCGCGATTCCGGCGCAGGCGCGTTACCAATTTATGTTGGATAACGCCGAATACTTTGTACGCACCTTTATTCGTGGCCCGGTGTGCCGTGGGCAGATCGCTACGGATGTGATTCGCGATAACTTCTGGGCGGTGTTCCAAGACCCGCAACACGACCTCTACCTGACCGACCCTGAGTACCGCGAGCAGGCGAAAGACTTGCTGGCAATCCCTGGGCAGCTCGACAGCATTGGTGATTTGCTCGGGTTGTGGCACACCTACCGCGACAAACGCAACGCGTACGAAGCGCTGCGCACACAGCGTTATGCTGAAGCGCCGGCGCCGAGTTGGTCGCACATTTGGGCGGGTAACGACAATGCGCTGCTGTCGATCTTCCGCCAGCATGACAGTGCATCCGTGCGCAAAGGGCTGATTGGCGAGGTACCGCAAACCCTTTGGTGGCTGGATTTCCCGTTACTGGAACGCACCTACTACCAACTGGTGGTGAATTTCGATGTGTTCGGCAACGTGTCCCATCAGGCGCAAACGCGGTTGTACTTTGACTTGATCCGCAACGGTGCCGAGGTCAACTTCCTGCGGTTAATGCCCGCAGACTCGCGCCAGGGCTATCTCAGTGACTGGTACCAAAGCAGCGGCAAGCTGAAAGTCTGGCTCGACTATCAGCCCATCGATAGCAAAACCCCGAGTGCCTTGCGATTGGCCGGGTCTGACCCCAAGCGCAGCTTTGCCCAGGCCTTGCTCGAACGCTACGGCAGCTTGAATGCGCGGCCTGACCCGATCAACCGCTGCAGCGGCGCACATTGCCACCGCCCTGGTATCGACGCTGAACTGCAGCGTGCTGAACAGTCTCTGAGCCGCCTGACTGCCAAGCCAGCCGGTGCCTTCAAGGTGATTAACCAGCTGCCGGAGGCGACCTTGCTGCGCGTGGAAATGGCCGATGGCCAGCGCGAGGTGTACAGCTTGCTGCGTAACCGCGCGCACAGCAACGTGGCCTTTATGATCGGTGAACAACTGCGTTACCAGCCGGCGCTGGATACCCTGACGGTGTATCCGGGCGTACTCAGCAGCTACCCGAACTTTATCTTCAATGTTCAGGTGGAGCAGGTGGCCGAGTTTGTTGCGGCACTGGAGCAGGCGCGTGATGCACCGCGCTTTGAGCGGGTGGTTGAGCGCTGGGGGATTCGCCGCACGCATCCCGCGTTCTGGCGCTATTTTCACGACATGAGCGCATATACCCAACAAACCGAGCCGCTGGAAGCGGGCGTGCTGGATATGAACCGTTACGAGAATTTGTAACAGCGAGGAGGGCCGCGCACTGCATGCAGTGCGCGGTTACTGGCTAGCGGTTGAAGCGTTCCACCAGCGCGTACTGGCCATGAGCCGTGGCGGTGAGCGCCTCACTGAGCAAGGCAGTTTCATGCGCTTCACCGGCGGTTTGGTCGGCCAATAGGGCGATGGTGGTGATGCTGCGGTTAACTTCATCGGCCACGGCGCTCTGTTCCTCAGCGGCTGCGGCAATCTGGTTGGTCATGTCGGTGATATTGGCCACTGCGTCGCTGATACCGGCCAACGCCTCGTCGGCTTGCTGGACGCGCTCAACCCCTTCATCAGCCTGTTTGCGGCCGATTTCCATGGTCAGTACCGCTTCTTCGGCGGTGCGCTGCAGCTTAGCAATTAGCTGATGAATCTGCCCGGTGGATTCGGCCGTGCGCTGCGCCAGTGAGCGCACTTCATCTGCGACCACGGCAAAGCCACGACCCATTTCGCCGGCACGCGCCGCTTCAATGGCCGCGTTGAGGGCAAGCAGGTTGGTCTGGTCAGCGATGCCTTTGATCACATCAACCACGCCGCCGATTTCGTTGCTGTCCTGCGCCAGGCGGGTCACGGTTTCACCGGTATCACCGACCGATTGCGACAAGCGCTGAATGGCCAGGCGGGTTTCGCTGGCAATGCTGCGGCCGGCGCTGGTCAGACGGTTAGCGTCCTGGGTGGCGATGGCGGTACGCGCGACATTGCTTGCCACTTCCAGAGTGGTGGCGGCCATTTCGTTAATGGCGGTGGCCACTTGATCAGTTTCGTTGCGTTGGCGCTCAAGCCCGGCCGAGCTGTTGTGCGCCAGGGTATCGGCTTGTTTGGCTTGCAGGGCAAGCTGTTCGGCGGTGTCTTGCAGGCGCGTCAGGCAGGTTTTCAGGCGTGCTTCCTGGCTGAGGATGGACATTTCCAGGCGGCCCTGTGCGCCACGGCTGTCGGTGTACATCTGCGCAATCAGCGGGTCGGAGGTGGTCTGATCAGCCAGGCGTAGCAAACGCTTGAGGCCACGTTGCTGCCAGTTCAGGCCCGCCAGGCCTAGCGGCACCGACAAGCCAGCCGCGATGGCAAACCCCCAGCTGGAATCAAGCCAAATACCAATAAGGAAACCGACCTGGCTGACCAGGATAAACGGCAGCCAATCCAGCAGGGTCGGTAGCCAGCGATCGCGCTTGGGGATGGCTGACTTGCCGCTGTTGATGCGCTGGTACAACGCCTGTGCGCGGCGCACCTGTTCCGCAGTCGGCTTGACCCGTACGGACTCATAACCGATGACTTGATTGTTTTCAGTGACTGGGGTGACGTAGGCATTGACCCAGTAATGGTCGCCACTCTTGCAGCGGTTTTTGACGATGCCCATCCATGGCCGGCCCTGTTTCAGGGTGTCCCACATATGCTGGAACACTGCTGGTGGCACGTCAGGGTGGCGCACTAGATTGTGCGGCGCACGAATCAGCTCTTCGCGGGTAAAACCACTGATTTCAACAAAGGCATCATTGCAGTAGTTGATCTGGCCTTTGAGATCGGTGGTAGAGATCAGCCGTTGCTGGGCTGGAAAACTACGTTCGCGTTGAGTAACCGGCTGATTATTGCGCATGGCTTATCTAGTCCTTTGATCGACATCGTATGATCGGCCATTACCAGCATAAATTGAATAGAAAAAGCCGCACGCATCAGGCACGGCATGTTTCTGGGGAAGAGTGCCGTGCTGTCATTGAGCCATACGTGCCGCCGTTAAGTGAGTGGTGATCAATGAGCGCAGCACTGAGTTGTAAGGGGTATGCCTGGTTAATAGTCCGCCTATTTTCCCCAGCTCAGTGCCACCAGGCAGTTCATTAAAGGATCTGTGTGGGATAAACGACCATGGCTGTAGGCACCGCAGAGGTCGCGGGGGCCAATGGGGGCCGACTCGGCTATGATGCGCGCCTTGAGGAGAACACCGATGACTACCCCCCCGATCACTACATTGCTACTGCACTGCCGCCCCGGTTTCGAGAATGAGGTGTGTGCCGAGATCGCCGAGCATGCGGCGCGCCTGGATGTGGCCGGCTATGCCAAGGCCAAACCGAGTACTGCCTGCGCTGAATTTATCTGCACCGAAGACGATGGCGCCGAGCGGTTGATGCGTGGGGTACGGTTCAATCAACTGATTTTCCCACGGCAGTGGGCACGCGGGATGTTTATCGACCTGCCGGAGCTGGACCGCATCAGCGTACTGCTCGGGCATCTGGCCAACTCACCGGTATTCGGCAGCCTGTGGCTGGAAGTGCTGGACACCAACGACGGTAAAGAGCTGTCGAACTTCTGCAAAAAATTCGAAGCGCCGCTGCGCAATGCCCTGACCAAGGCTGGCAAGTTAGTGGAAGACGCGCACAAACCGCGCCTGCTGCTGACCTTTAAAAGCGGCCGTGAAGTGTTTGTCGGCATGGCTGAAAGCAATAACTCCGCCCTGTGGCCCATGGGCATTCCCCGGCTGAAGTTCCCCCGCGAGGCGCCGAGCCGCTCGACCCTCAAGCTGGAAGAAGCCTGGCATACCTTTATCCCCCGCGAGCAATGGGATGAGCGCTTGTCCGGTGAGATGACCGGGGTCGACCTCGGTGCGGCGCCTGGCGGCTGGACGTATCAGTTGGTCAAGCGCGGCATGTTGGTGACCGCCATTGACAACGGCCCAATGGCCGAGAGCCTGATGGAGACGGGTTTAGTCCAGCACCTGATGGTCGATGGCTTCACCTGGAAGCCCAAGCAACCGGTCGACTGGATGGTGTGCGATATCGTCGAAAAACCGGCACGCAGCGCTGCCTTATTGGAAACCTGGATCGGTGAGGGGCATTGCCGTGAGGCGGTGGTTAACCTCAAGTTGCCCATGAAACAGCGTTATGCCGAAGTGCGCCGTCTGTTACAGCGCCTCGAAGACGGCTTTGCCGAGCGCAAGATCAAGGTCTCGATTGCCTGCAAGCAGCTCTACCACGACCGCGAAGAAGTCACCTGCCACCTGCGCCGCTTAAGTAAATAAGCGGTTCAGCTGTTTTGGCGCCGTGTTGGGTGACCTTCAACTCAACTTTGCGCCAAAATAGCGGCCTGCAACTGGAGCCCTCTGATGTCTTTGCAATCCACCGCTATTCCCGATGACACCCTCGACGCCACCGGGCTTAACTGCCCGGAGCCCGTGATGATGCTGCACAACAAGGTGCGCGGCCTGCAGGCCGGCGGTCTGCTTAAGGTGATCGCCACCGACCCCTCCACCCGCCGCGACATCCCAAAATTCTGCGTATTTTTGGGCCATGAACTGGTGGAACAAGCCGAAGACGGCGCGACCTATCTGTACCTGATCCGCAAGAAGCTCGACTAATCGGCGGGCATTACACCCCTGTTGGTCGGGCGTGATCAGGTTCCTGACGCTTACTCTGCCTCGACGGCGGTGCCAGCCCATCCTGACTGGCCAGGCGCCAGGCCGCAGCTGCCGAGCAGGTCTTGCCAGCTGCGCACATGGCGCGCGGTGGCCAGCTGGAAATCTGCCCACAACGAATCGTCTTGGCCACTCAAATGCTGAAGGTACTGCCGGCTTGTCAGCGGGGCCTGCGGCACAGCGCTGAGGCTCTGCAGGCTGCTGCTCCAGGCGTGCCCGCGTTGATCCACTTGAGTGAGATAAGGCTGCAGGCTGCCGGCGTAATACTTGACGAAAATATTCTGCAGAATGCGCCCGCGCTCGGTGGCTCGGCCCGTGGGGCAGAGTGGCCGCTGTTGCAGGCGACTTTCCAGCATTCGGCTGCCCTGGTTGAGGGTATGAGTCAGGCTGGCCAGGCTGCTGATTAACTGCCCGCCTTGATCGCTGGCATGCAGGGCGAATAACAACGGATCAAGCTGCTCAGCGCCCGGCGGCAGCGAGGTGGGTAGATTGGCGCCGATGGCGGCCAATTGTGCCAGGGCGTCCAGAGCGGCGTTGTCCTCGGTAGCCTTTGCTGGCAGCGCTTGTTTGGCAAATCGCAGGTAGCGTTCGATCTCCGGGCTGGCATTTATCGCATTCCAAAACACGGCAGGTAGTTGCGCGCGTTTGTCCCGCGCCAGTTGTTCGAGGGTGCTGAGCAGTTGCAGTTGGTCCTGGCCACGTAAGTGCTCAATACAGCTGTCGATGGCGCGCAGCAGATCGCCTTCATAAGCCAAACGGCTACTGGGCGTGAGCTGTTTGCCCAGGCTGTTGTTACGCTGGCTGATCTGTTGCTGCAAGGTTGGGCAGCGGCGTACCTCAACCAGCAGCTCAAGCAGGCTGATACGCAACTCGGGAATGTCCAGCAGTCGCTCACGGCGCGCGGGCAGGCGGTAGCGGGTGAGTTCGCCGTGGTCAAAAGCCACGGCGGGTTCGGCATCCAGGGCGTTGCCTAAACGCTTTAAATAGTCAGCTTGCAGCGCCAGGCCATCATCGGTCGGGGTGCAGGCGCACAAAAAAAGCGCAGTGATCAATAACAGCAGACGGGCGTTCATTAGGCCATCTTAGCGGCTCGAATGCGTTTGCGCGCGCTGCCAGCTAGGCGCACGGCGAGCATGCCAGCGGCGCAGGTCAGGCCGACGACCAAACCCTGCCAAAGCCCGCTGGGGCCGCTAGGCTCGCCAAACCAATCGGTCAGGCCCAGTGAGTAACCCACTGGCAGACCAATGCCCCAGTAAGCAAACAGGGTCAGGATCATGGTTACGCGGGTGTCCTGATAACCGCGCAACGCGCCGGCTGCCGTCACCTGAATTGCATCGGAAAACTGGAACAGCGCCGAATACACCAGCAGGGTGGTGGCCACCGCAATTACGGTTGTGTCAGGGGTATAAATCTGGGCAATTTCTTCGCGCAGCAGCAGCATAAGGCTGGCGGAGAGGCAGGCGTAACCGAGCGCAGCGGCCATGCTCACCCCCGCAGCGAAGCGTGCTTCACGCGGTTCCCCCCGGCCCAGCGCCTGGCCCACGCGCACGGTGGCGGCCATGCCTAGGGAATAGGGGATCATAAACACCATGGAACTGAAGTTCAGGGCGATCTGGTGGCCGGCCACCACGGTGGCCCCAAGACCGCCGATCAGCAGGGCGATCACGGCGAAGATGCTCGACTCGGCAAACACCGCAATACCAATCGGCATGCCGACCGAAAGCAGACGCTTGAGCACCGGCCACTGCGGCCATTCAAAGCGGCTAAAGATCTTGCTCGGCTGATAGAAGGGCGCCCATTTCACCCACCAAAGCATGCTCAAAAACATAAACGTCATGACCAACCCGGTGGCCCAGCCGCAGCCGACACCACCCATGGCCGGTAGGCCGAGCTTGCCGTAGATGAAGATGTAATTGAGTGGAATATTCAGCGCTAAGCCGCACAGGCCAATGACCATGCTCGGCCGGGTATGCCCCAGGCCGTCACTGAAACAGCGCAGCACGTGGTACAGCGCCACGGCGGGAAAGCCACAAGCCACGGCGCGCAAATAGCCCATGGCGGGTTCGATCAGCGCCGGATCAACATTCATCAAGCTGAGGACGATTTCCGCGTTCCACAAGATCACTGCTGCAGCCATACCCACCGCCACGGCCAGCCACAGTGCCTGGCGTACCAGAGGGCCAATCTCGGTGTGCGCGCCGGAGCCAAAACGCTGGGCCACCTTGGGCGTGGTGGCCAACAGAATGCCGGTCATTAGCAGAAACACCGGCACCCAGATCGAGTTGCCCAGCGCCACCGCCGCCAGATCCTGCGGGCTGACCCGGCCTGCCATCACGGTGTCAACAAAGCCCATGGCGGTATTGGCCAATTGGGCAATGATGATCGGCGTTGCCAGCTTCAGCAGGTTGCACAGTTCTGTGCGGGAGCGTTGCAGGCGGGTTTGGGCAAGCATGACGATTATCCAGCTGGTCTTCAGGAAACCGCGCAGTCTACGCCTTGACGGCGCAGTCAGGAATCCTAACGGGCAACATCTTCATGTGATCAGATGATGGCGGCGCCGCAATCTAGCCAACCTGGCGCAGCGGGTTAGAATGCCGGCCTGAATTGCGGAGCATAGCCATGCGCATAGTCGCTGATGAAAATATTCCCCTGCTTGATGAGTTCTTTGCTGATTTTGGCGAGATACAGCGCATGCCCGGTCGTGGCATTGATGCGGCGGCGGTTGCCACTGCCGACCTGCTGTTGGTGCGCTCGGTAACGCCGGTTAACCGTGCGCTGCTGCAGGGCTCCTCGGTGAAGTTTGTGGGCACCTGCACCATCGGCACTGACCATCTTGACCTCGACTACTTTCAGCACGCGGGCATCACCTGGGCCAGTGCGCCGGGCTGCAACGCCCGTGGCGTCGTCGACTACGTATTGGGCAGCTTGCTCGTGCTGGCTGAGCAGCAGGGTGTGGACCTGGCCTCGCGCTGCTATGGCGTGGTGGGCTCGGGCCAAGTGGGCAGCCGGTTAGTCAAGGTGATGCGCGCATTGGGCTGGCGGGTGCTGGTTTGCGACCCACCGCGCCAGGCCGCCGAGGGCGGTGATTACGTCAGCCTGCAGCAGGTGCTGGATGAGTGCGACGTAATCAGCCTGCACACCCCGCTGGAACGCGCTGGTGAGCATCCAACGCATCATCTGTTTGATCACTCACGCTTAGCGGCGTTAAAACCGGGTAGCTGGCTGATAAACGCCAGCCGTGGTGCAGTGGTGGATAACCAGGCCCTGCGCGAGTTGCTTGCCCAGCGTGCTGATCTGCAGGTGGTGCTGGACGTTTGGGAGGGCGAGCCGCAAGTTGATGTCGAACTGGCTGCGCTGTGCCGCATCGCCACGCCGCACATCGCCGGTTACAGCCTGGATGGCAAGCTGCGCGGTACGGCGCACATCTACCAGGCGTTGTGCCAGCATTTAGGCGTGGCGCCGCGCGTTGAATTGGCGCAATTGATGCCAGCCGCCTGGCTCAGTGATCTGACTATTGATGCCAGCGCAGATCCGGCCTGGGCCTTGGCCAGCATCTGCCGCGCGGTGTATGACCCGCGCCGTGATGATGCCGATTTTCGCCGCAGCCTGCTCGGTGATGCCGCCGCTCGGCGCGTGGCTTTCGACCGGCTGCGCAAGCACTACCCCATGCGCCGGGAAATCGACGGGCTTAAAGTCGCTATACAAGGTGATGCGTCAGCCTTGGTCAGCCTGGTGCAGGCCTTGGGCGCGCAACTGAGGGAGTTGGGTGGATGAGCAAAGCGCTGTCCACCCTGTAACGCGCTGCTTACTTTTGCTTAACCGCTTGCTGCTGAGCTTTTTCCAGTGCGCGGCAGGCCTGTTGGATCATCTCTTCAGTGATAGGGATCTCACGGCCCTGAGCATCAATGACAAAGCCACCGAGCGGCATTGGCGAGATTTTTTGCGGGTTCTGTTGTGGGCTGTGCATGGCTTGTCTCCTTGGCGGTTAGCGCGATTTTATGAGTGTTAGATGAAGGCGCTATGACAACTGCGACGGCGCAAAGCCGGCGCAAGATACAGGGCAAAGTGGCCTAGCAGGCACTGTGCCAAGGCGTCGTCAGGTATTCAATTAAGAGGGTGTTATGGGGCGTTTGCATATTGGGCTGATCATCAATCCCTTGGCTGGGTTGGGCGGCCCTGCTGGCTTTAAGGGCAGTGACGGTATGGCGGCGCAGGCCCTGGCCCTGGGGGTTGAGGCTAAAGCCGCCGGGCGCACACAAATTGCACTTGAGGTGCTGTTGCCGCTGCGCGAACGCCTGGAATTTGTCACCTTCCCCGGCGCTATGGGCGCCGACCTGCTGGCCCAGATGGGGTTTACCCACCGCGTAGTGGGTGAGTTGGACCCAGGCCCGAGCGGTGCGAGCGACACACGCAAGGCCGTCGAGTTGCTGCAGGATGCCGGCGTAGCGCTGATCCTGTTCGCCGGCGGCGACGGTACAGCGCGCGATATTTGCGCGGCCGTGCGTGCAGACCAACCGGTGCTGGGCATTCCGGCCGGGGTGAAGATTCAGTCCGGGGTGTATGCCATCAGCCCGCGAGCCGCCGGTGAGTTAACCGCGCGCTTGGTCGAGGGCGGCCTGGTGCGCCTAAGCAGCGGTGAGGTGCGCGACATCGATGAAAGCGCCCTGCGCGAGGGACGGGTTAGCGCACGCTGGTATGGCGAACTGACGGTGCCGCAAGAGGGCGGCTATGTGCAGCAGGTCAAGCAGGGCGGAGTGGAATCTGAAGAGCTTGTACTCGGTGACCTGGCCGACTGGCTGCAGGACAGCTGGGAACGTGATGTGCGCTATGTGTTCGGCCCCGGCTCGACGCTGCACGGTTTGGCGCAAAACCTCGGATTGCAGACCACCTTGCTCGGCGTTGATGTGATCGAAAACGGCCAGGTGCTGGCCCACGATGTGACCGAAGCGCAGCTGTTTGAGCTGGTTGCTGGCCACCCCACGCGTTTGTTGGTCACTGCTATTGGCGGCCAGGGCCACATCATCGGCCGTGGTAACCAGCAGATCAGTCCACGGGTGTTGCGTGCCATCGGCCTTGAACACCTGCGGGTGGTGGCCACCAAACGCAAACTCGGCACCCTGGAAGGGCGACCGCTGCTGGTTGATAGCGGCGATGTACAGCTGGACGATGCCTTCCCTGACGTAGTGCGTGTGTGGGCCGGTTATAAGGAAGAGTTGCTGTATCCGGTCGGGAACTAATACCAGCCGGGCTGCTTGATGTACCGCTGAACGTCCCCATCTACTGCTGCAGGCGTTCAGCCCGCTGTCCTGCCATTGCCGCTTCATCACCAATTGGCGTTAGCGCCCTAGCGAGTGTGCATGCTCTCGATTCTCTCCAGCCGTCAGCGTACCGCCCTGCGTATGGCTTGGCGCTTTATTGCGCCGTATCGCGGGCGCGTGCTGGGTGCCTTACTGGCGCTGATGTTTACGGCCGCCATCACCTTGTCCATGGGGCAGGGCATCAAGCTGCTGGTAGACCAGGGGCTGTCGACTCAGTCACCCGCTGCGCTTCAGCAATCGATAGGGCTGTTCTTTGTGCTGGTACTGGCGTTAGCCATTGGCACCTTTACTCGGTTTTATCTGGTGTCGTGGATCGGCGAGCGCTTTGTTGCAGACATCCGTAAGCGAGTGTTTAACCACCTGATCGAGCTGCACCCGGGCTTTTATGAGAGCAACCGCAGCTCGGAAATCCAGTCCCGGCTGACGGCCGACACCACGCTGCTGCAATCGGTGATTGGCTCTTCACTGTCGATGGCGCTGCGTAACTTAATCATGCTGATCGGCGGCAGCGTGCTGCTGGTGGTCACCAACGCCAAACTCAGCGGCATCGTGTTGCTGGCACTGCCGTTGGTGGTTGCGCCGATTCTGATTTTCGGCCGCCGCGTGCGGGCGTTATCACGGCAGAGCCAGGACCGCGTCGCCGACGTTGGCAGCTATGTTGGGGAAGTACTCGGGCAGATCAAAACCGTGCAGGCCTACAACCATCAAGCCGAGGACAAACGACGCTTTGGCCTGTCTGCGGAGGCGGCTTTTGATACGGCGCGCAAACGCATTGCCCAGCGTGCCTGGCTGATTACCGTGGTGATTGTGCTGGTACTGGGCGCAGTAGGGGTGATGTTGTGGGTCGGCGGCATGGATGTGATTGCTGGGCGTATTTCCGGCGGCGAGCTGGCTGCATTCGTGTTTTACAGCCTGATTGTCGGTTCGGCTTTCGGCACCCTCAGCGAAGTGATTGGTGAATTGCAGCGTGCCGCCGGCGCCGCTGAGCGGATTTCCGAACTGCTGCAAGCACGCAATGAAATCAGCACGCCACTGGCCGGCGGCGTGCAGCGGGTGCAGCCGGTACAGGGCCGCATTGAGGTGCAGGGCCTGCGTTTTGCCTACCCCTCACGCCCCGGCAGCTATGCCATAGACGGTATCGATTTGCAGGTCGCACCCGGAGAAACCTTGGCCCTGGTTGGCCCATCGGGCGCTGGTAAATCGACGTTGTTTGACTTGCTGCTGCGTTTTTTCGACCCGCAGGAGGGGCGCATCCTTATTGACGGCCAGCCGATCCAGCTGCTCGACCCTGCGGAACTGCGCCGCAGCTTTGCCTTGGTTGCGCAGAACCCAGCGCTGTTCTTCGGCTCGGTGGAGGACAACATCCGCTACGGCCGAACAGACGCGACCTTGGCGGAGGTGGAAGCTGCGGCCAAAGCGGCGCATGCCCACGAATTCATCATGAAGCTGCCAGAGGGCTACCAAACGCACCTCGGTGATGCCGGCCTAGGGCTGTCGGGCGGTCAGCGTCAGCGTTTGGCGATTGCCCGCGCATTGTTAGTGGATGCGCCCATTCTGCTGCTTGATGAAGCCACCAGCGCGCTCGATGCAGAGAGCGAACACCTGATCCAGCAAGCGCTGCCGCGCTTGATGCAAGGCCGCACTACGCTGGTGATTGCTCACCGCTTGGCCACGGTAAAAAGCGCCGACCGGATCGCCGTGATCGAGCACGGCAAACTTGCCGCCATTGGCAGCCACAGCGAGTTGCTCCTCAGCAGCCCGCTGTATGCGCGCTTGGCCGAGCTGCAGTTCAGTAATGATGAGGTGTCGGCTTAAACGCCGCGCTGCGTGATCAGGCTGGCTGCAATGTTCGCCCAACCCAGAGCAGTGCTGGAATGTGCAGCGACGTTTCAACCTGCAGCCTAATTCGTTAGGCTGCAGCGCTTGATGGACGGTAAGGGCAATGCGATGGCCAGAATAAGCAAACGTTCCAGCGCTGCGGCTCTGTTGGGTCTCGCACTGCTGCTCGCCGGCTGCGCCTTGCCAAGCCTGGAAGGGCGCTCAACGTCGTTCGCCTTGCCCGCCGAGCAGGCGGTGCACACAACCCTGGGTCGCGGTATTACAGCGGTGCTGGAACCCCATGGCGACCTGAGCGGGTTTTATGCGTTGGCCGACGCGCAGGATGCATTCGCCGCCCGCGCGTTACTCAGCCACGTAGCCGAAAAGACGCTGGACGTTCAGTACTACATCTGGCGCGATGACATCACCGGCATCTTGCTACTGGAAGAATTGCACGCCGCTGCGCAGCGGGGCGTGCGCGTGCGTCTGTTGCTTGATGACAACGGCACCTCGGGGCTGGATACCTGGCTGGCCGCACTGGACAGCCATCCGCAGATTGAGGTGCGGCTGTTCAATCCATTTTCACTGCGCAGCCCCAAATCCTTGGGCTACCTCACGCATTTTTCCCGTGCCAATCGGCGCATGCACAACAAATCACTGACCGCTGATAACAGCGCCACCATCGTTGGCGGGCGCAATATTGGTGACGAATACTTCGGCGCCGGCGATAACGTGCTGTTTGCTGATTTGGATATGCTCGCCATCGGCCCCGTGGTGCAGGCCACCTCGAATGAGTTCGACCGTTACTGGGCCAGTGCCAGCGCTTACCCCGTATCAGGGCTGCTGCCTGCAGCGGCGCCGCGGCACCTTGACCAATTGCAGCAGCGCGCCCGCACAATTGAGCAGCAGCCAGCCGCCGCCCAGTATGTGCAGGCCTTGCGCGAACTGCCGTTCATCCAGCAATTAGTCGACGGCCAACTTCCCTTGCAGTGGGCGCCTGCGACTATTGTCAGCGATGACCCAGCCAAGGGCCTTGGGCAAGCGGCTGATAAAGACCTTGTGAGCCAGCAACTGGCGGTGATTCTGGGCGAGCCCCAGCAGCATGTTGAGCTGGTTTCACCGTACTTCGTGCCCACTGCCGCTGGCGTGAAAGCATTTACCGCGCTAACTGAGCGCGGTGTGCGGGTGCGTATCTTGACCAATGCCCTGGAGGCCACAGATGTTGTCGCCGTGCATTCGGGTTACGCCAAGCGGCGTAAGGCGCTGCTTGACGGCGGCGTTGAGCTGTTCGAAATGCGCCGTGATTCCCAGGCCGTCAAGCCGCAGGGTAAAGCGTCAGTCTTTGGCAGTTCCGGTTCCAGCCTGCACGCCAAAACCTTTGCCGTAGACGGCGAGCAACTGTTTGTCGGCTCGTTCAATTTTGATCCGCGTTCCGTGCGCCTCAACACCGAGCTTGGCTTTGTCATTCAAAGCCCGCTGTACGCCCGCCAGCTGCAGGCCGTATTCGACCAAGGCATGCTGCAGAGTGCCTACCAAGTGCTGTTATCAGATGACGGTCAGCTGTACTGGCTTGAGCATCAGGGCGAGCAGGTTCGGCGCCTGGATCAGGAGCCGGGAACCACTGTTTGGCAGCGCGCCGGGGTGAAACTGCTGAGCTGGTTGCCGATCGAGTGGCTGCTTTAATCGCACGCCCGCAGATTAAAGCGCCTTACTCTGCGGTTTGATGGTGGCGGCGGCGCCGGCTGAGGCGAGGATGATCGCGCTGATGGCCAGCCACTGGTTGAGGGTTAATTGTTCGCTGAGAAACAGCAGCCCTGAAAGCGCGGCAATGGCCGGCTCCATGCTCATCAAAATACTGAACGTGCGGGCTGGCAAACGCGTCAGGGCGACCATCTCCAAGCTGTAAGGCAGGGCTGAAGACAGCACCGCCACGCCGAGCGCTACAGGTAGCAAGTCCAGAGAAAACAGGCCGCTGCCGGCCTGCCACAGGCCAATCGGGAACACCAGCAACGCCGCAACGATAGTGCCCAAGGCCACGGTTTGTTTGCCATGTTCGGCGCCGGCTTTTTGCCCGAAGACGATATACAGCGCCCAACACAGCCCAGCGGCCAACGCCAGGGCCATGCCCATGGGGTCCAGTGGCACTTGATTGATGCCGCTGGGCAGCAGCAGCCACAGGCCGAAAACCGCCAACGCGACCCAAACGAAATCCAGCACGCGGCGTGACGACAGCAGCGCCAACCCCAACGGCCCGGTAAATTCCAACGCCACGGCAATGCCCAGCGGGATGGTTTTCAGCGACAGATAAAACAGCAGGTTCATGCTGCCCAGCGACAACCCATACGCCAGCAGCGAGCGACACGATTTCAGTGTCAGCTGCGCCTGCCAGGGCCGCATCAGCACGCATAAAATCAGCGCGCCAAGGCCCAGGCGCAAGGCCGTGGTGCCGCTTGCGCCAATTTCCGGGAACAGACCTTTGGCCAGGGACGCACCGCTCTGGATTGAGGTCATGGCGACCAACAGCAGCACAATGGGCAAGATCACCAGGGAAAATTGGCTTGAACGCGGCATGAGAACCCTTTTATCGACAACAGCAACGTAATGGACGGGTAGGCTGAATTAAGCCCGAGGTATGGGGATGGCGGCGCGGTTAATCCTGACTGCGCGTGGCTTCGGTGCATGCAGGTGACGCATTTAACCTGCATAAAAAAATCCGCAACCAGTATTGGCAGCGGATTTTGATTTGTTACGGCCAAAGGTCAAGCGGCAGGGATGAACTGAGCCGCATTAATCCTTTGGTGAGGTGTTCTCGGCTTAGGAGAGGAAGCCGCCATCGACATTCAGCGCCACGCCCGTGGTGTAGCTGGATGCGTCGCTGGCCAGGTACAACACGGTGCCCGCCATTTCGCTAGGGTCTGCTACGCGCTTGAGCGGGATACGCTGCAGGGCAATTTTCAGGATGGCGTCATTTTTGGTCAGTGCCGAGGCAAATTTAGTATCGGTCAGGCCCGGCAGCAGGGCATTACAGCGAATGCCGAACTGCGCGCATTCCTTGGCGAAAACCTTGGTCATGCTGATGACGGCAGCTTTTGTGACCGAGTAAATGCCCTGGAACTCGCCTGGGGATACGCCATTGATCGAGGCCACGTTGATGATGCTACCGCCGCCATTGGCCTTCATCAGTTTGCCGCCCTCGATGGACATGAAGTAGTAGCCGCGGATGTTCACATCAACGGTCTTCTGGAAGGCGCCGAGGTCGGTATCCAGCACGTTACAGAATTGCGGGTTGGTGGCGGCGTTGTTGACCAGAATATCGAGGCGACCGAACTGCTCTTTGATCTGGGCGAAAACGTTGCTGATCTGCTCCATTTCGCCGATGTGACAGGCCACCGCGGTGGCGTTGCCGCCGTCGGCGATGATGGCGTCAGCGACTTTCTGGCAATCGTCGATCTTGCGGCTGGACACAATCACATGAGCGCCTTGCTGGGCCAGCAGCTTGGCGATGGCCTCGCCGATGCCACGGCTGGCACCGGAAACGAATGCGATTTTGCCGTCGAGGTCGAACAGTTGGGTCTTGGACATGGGCTTTTCCTTATCGGGTGAGAGGCCTGTTCGGCCGTTTACAGCTGCGATTTATTAATGACCTGCAGGCTCATCTGCTCCAGCAGCTTGTTCATGTGAATGAACTGCGCGAAGCGTTTGTCCTGGGTCTGGCCGTGGAAATAGCGGTAGTAGATCTGCTGCACGATGCCAGCCAGGCGGAACAAGCCGTAGGTGTAGTAGAAGTCGATGCTCTTGATTTCAATGCCCGAGCGCTCGGCGTAATAGTCGGCGAACTGCTGGCGAGTCAGCATGCCCGGCGCATTGCTCGGCTGGCGGCGCATCAGCTGCACCGGCGCCGGATCCGCCGCTTCAATCCAGTAGGCGAGGGTGTTGCCCAGGTCCATCAGCGGGTCGCCGATGGTGGTCAGTTCCCAGTCCAACACACCGATGATCTGACTCGGGTCCTGCGGGTTGAGAATCACGTTATCAAAGCGGTAATCGTTGTGGACGATGCCGGGCTTGTGGTGGTCGGCCGGCATCTTGTCCTTGAGCCAGGCTTTGACCGGCTCCCACAGCGGCGCGTCGGGGGTCAGGGCTTTGTCGTAGCGGTCACTCCAGCCGCTGATCTGCCGCTGCACGTAACCTTCAGGTTTGCCCAAATCACCCAGGCCGCAGGCTTTGTAGTCGACGTTGTGCAGTTCGACCATTTTGTCGATAAAGCTTTTGCACAGGTTGCGGGTTTGTTCTTCGCTGAAATTCAGCTCAGCCGGCATTTCTGAGCGCAGGATGATGCCGTTGACTCGCTCCATCACATAGAACTCAGCACCGATCAACGACTCGTCAGTGCAGTGCACATAGGCTTTCGGGCAGTAAGGAAAGCCGGCGTTGAGCTGATTAAGGATGCGGTACTCGCGGCCCATGTCATGCGCAGATTTGGCCTTGTGACCGAACGGCGGTCGGCGCAGCACAAATTCCTGGTTAGGGTATTCGAGCAGGTAAGTCAGGTTTGAAGCACCACCGGGGAATTGACTGATTGTGGGTTCGCCGGTCAGGCCGGGGATATGCGCCTTGAGATACTGGTCGATGACCGCAGCGTCGAGTTCTTCGCCTTCGCGGATACGGGTGGACTGGTCAGTAAGCGCCATGTTTATCCCTTCTGCTTATGATGGGTGCCTAAGATAATTAGCTAATCTAATGCGCCAGTGAAGCGCTCACAACCACTATGGGATGTTATAGGCCAGCGTGTTGCTGCCCAATCAAGCTGCCTGATTGATTGGGCTGAAATGGCCCACGGAACAACGGGCACAACTGGAGGTAAGCAGTGAGTCAACAAGGGGGAGTTTGAGCGCGTGTGGCGAGGCATCGCACCGGCTCAACAAAAAAGGGGGATGGCCAGTGAGCCATCCCCCTTTTTTATTAAGGGCTGCCGCCTACCCGGCAACCCTTAGCACGCGCTTAGAAGTGGTACTTCACCAGCGCTTGGAATGCGTTTTGATTGAAGCCATGACCGGAGCCATCGAGTGGTTTGGCACCGTAGCGGTTATGCCACATGTTGACCTCAGTACCCACGTAAAGCTTGCGGCCCTCGCCAAACAGCGCCTTGCCCGCATCCCATTTGACCTGAATCGAAGAACCGACCGAGGTGCGTGTGTTGGAGGTCGACGTGCCAGCGCGCCAGTCAATAAAGCCATCAACCAAGAAGTCCTGATCGCCGACGGCGAATGGGTACGCGCCGGAAAGAGTCAGTTGATAGGTGTGTGCGTTGTGGTTACCCCGTGAATTATCAAAATACACGTTGTTGTTGACCTTAACCCTGTACAGGTTGGCATTGAAATAAGCGAAGCCTGGGACATTCCAGGCCGAGCCGATGCCGTACAGGTAGTTCTCTGTGCCTGCGCCGCCATTGCCCTTCTCATAGGTAAAGGCGGCATAAACGTCTTTGAGTGGCCCGGCGGAAAGCGTCTGGCCGCTCAACCAGCTGAGGCTGACCCGGGGGGCAAACTCCAGGTAGTAATAGCTGTCTTTCTGCTGGTTAAAGTCGCCAAAGCGCGATTGCTTGTTATCGGCAAGCACGTAATCAGCAAAGCCAAATACATCGCCCCAAACCCAGCCACTGGCATGTTCGGCGGTAAAGGTAGTTTGGGTTTTCTGCTGCTCGTCGTTGCGTTGACCTCTGTTGAAGTTTTCTCCGTAGAGGTAAGAAAGGCTGTTGTTTTGCCAGAGCAGGGCGTCAGCGGCCAGCACTTGCTGGCAGCCGACAATCCCCGCAGACAATGCAACGAAGCGCGCTAGAGACTTAGCTTTCATTGAGTTTTCCTTATTGTGTGGACTTACAACGTTTTAGCGCCCACGACCGCGAACAGCCGTGGGTTTCTGGCGAAAGGGCTGTTCAGTGGGTACGGCTGACACGGCCGGCGTGAAGGCGGATTGAACGCAGAAACCGCTCGCGCGCGGCGCAGCGTAAGAGCTGCAGCGCGTGAGGATGAGGCGGCCGAACATGCAAATGCGCGGGCTTTGTCCCATGCCCTCTGCGCGCAAAGATGGGGTGGCGAGTGCTGCTGTAGGCGTTATCTGGCAGGGCCGCAAAAAGGGCTGTGCTAAAGCGACGATGACCCGTTAATGGGTTAATCCGGCCGCTGCTATCGACAGACGCAGCTGTGGCATGTGCGGAGCGAGTCGTGGTCATTTCAGAGCCTGCCAGTTGTTTTTATATGGTCTTGGGCTTGATGAGGCTGCGCAGTGCCTCGGTTCTGGCTGCAGATGGAAAGCTGTCCAGCTGATCAGAGTGCGCCTGACTATAACAAGTTGTGTACATACAAAAAAACAATTTATTTATTAGTTGTGCACAATAAATTGACCGTCGGACAGATGGTGCAGGCGGTGCAATGACGCGACATCTATAGACACGCAGATACACAACAGCCCGGCGTACCGGGCTGCTGATGCTTACAGGGGGGGGTTAGTGATGCGGCTGAGGATTGAGTAACGCTGCGCGTTCCGGCCCGCCGAGGATATTGAACAGCAGGTTGAGCAGCACTGCGCTGATGGTGGCCAAGGCAATGCCGCTGTGGGTAATCGGCTCCAGCCAGGCTGGCAAGTGCGCGAAGAACTCCGGGCGGACAATTGGGGCCAAGCCCATACCGATACTCACAGCCACCAACAACTGGTTGCGTCGGTCCGCAATGTCCGCTTCATGAAGAATCTTGATCCCCGTGGCGGCGACCATGCCGAACATGGCAATACCGGCGCCGCCGAGCACGGCCGGCGGAATCGAGGCCACCAGATAAGCAGCTTTGGGCAACAGGCTCAAACCGATCAGAAACAGCCCGGCAGCCGCGGTGACATAACGGCTGCGCACGCCTGTCATCTGCACCAGACCGATGTTCTGCGCGAAAGATGAGTGGGTGAAGGTGTTGAAGAAACCCGCAAAGAACGAGGCGCCGGCATCACACATCAGCCCGCGGCGGAGCATCTCTGGGGTGATTTCTTTACCTGTGACCTTACCGAGGGCAAGGAACATCCCGGTGGACTCAACAAAGATAATCACCACCACCAGGCACATGGAGAGAATCGGCGCCAGGTGAAACTCCGGCATACCGAAATGCATCGGTTTGACCACTGCAACCCAGGCGCTTTGCTCCAGGCCGCTGAGGTCAACCATGCCCAGACCGCCCGCCACCACGTAGCCGATCAGCATGCCAATCAGCACCGAGACATTGACCCAAAAGCCGCGTAAAAACCGGTTGATCAACAAGATACTTCCCAGTACCAGAGCGGCAATCGCCAAGTACTGCAAACCGCCGAACTCAGTGGCAGCGCTACCGCCACCCGCCCAGTTAAGCGCCACGGGGAATAGTGATAAGCCGATGGCGGTAATCACCGTACCGGTTACCAGCGGTGGGAAGAAATGCACGATGCGCGACATAAACGGCGCGATCAGCATGCCGAAGAAGCCTGCGGCAATGGTTGCGCCGAAAATTCCCGGCAAGCCAATACCGGGCGAGCCGGCCATGGCCACCATGCTGCCGACAGCGGCAAAACTGGCGCCCATCATCACCGGCATACGAATGCCCATGGGGCCGATGCCGAGTGACTGCACGAGGGTGGCAATACCCGCGACCAAGAGGTCGGCGGTGATTAGAAAAGCGATGTCTTCACGGGACAAACCGACGGCTTCACCGATGATCAGCGGCACCGCCACTGCACCGCCATACATCAGCAGCACATGTTGAAAACTCACCAGAATCATTTGGAGCAAGGGCAGGCGTTGGTCGACCGCGCAGGTCGAAGTTGAATTCAACTGGGTCATGCAAATACCTCAGGCGCTTTTATTGTTGTAAGTCGCTATTCGGTGCAGGCGTCGATGCGCCTATGCCGGGTCAAACTTATTAGCTACACACGCACGCAAAAAAATGCCGCGCTCATTGCTGAGCGCGGCATTTATGTGGATCAGTTTATCTGTGCGCCCTGATCAATCCAGGCGCCGATCAGATCGCGTTCTTCCTGGGTCATCTGGGTGATGTTGCCCAGCGGCATGATCTGCGAAGCAACGCTCTGTGCGTGGATCTTCGCCGCCTGGCCCTTGATCTGCTCAGGCGTATCAAGCATGAAGCCCAAGGGGGCAACACTGAACATCGGGCTGCTTGGTGTCGCCGAGTGGCACACGCTGCAGCGTTCCTGAATCACGCTGTTGACCTTGGCAAACTCAACGCCCGCAACGGCTGCAGCAACTGGCTCTGCAACTGTGCTGGCTGGCTCTGCAGCCTCAGTCGCAGCAGGGTTAGCACTGACCGCTGTAGCCGGCACCGGAGCGTACGTGATCTCGGCCGCTTTTGGCGCAGGCGCCGGGGCAGCCTTCATGCTTGGGCCCGTGACAAACGCCAGGCAGATCATGCCCAGCGCGGCAGCAGGCAGGGTCCAGACGTATTTGTTGCTGTCATGACGAGTGTTGAAGTAATGACGCACCAATACCGCCAGAATCGCGATACCCGCCAGTACCAGCCAGTTGTACTGGCTACCGTAGGTACTCGGGAAGTGGTTGCTGATCATGATGAACAGCACCGGCAAGGTGAAGTAGTTGTTGTGGCGCGAACGCAGCAGGCCTTTGGCGGGCAGCTTAGGGTCCGGGGTGGTGCCATCTTCAATGGCTTTCACCAGTGCGCGTTGCGCCGGCATGATGGTGAAGAACACGTTGCCGACCATGATGGTGCCGATGATGGCGCCAACATGGATGTAGGCCGCGCGGCCGCTGAAGATATGGCTGAAGCCATAGGCTGCCGCGATCAACAGTACGAACAGCACGGCACCCAGCAGTGCAGGGCGCTTGCCCAGTGCCGAATCACAGAGGAAGTGATAAGCCACGTAGCCGCAAATCATCGAGCCGAAGCCAATGACAATCGCCAGTCCCGGTGCCAGGTCAACGCCAGGCTTAACCAGATACAGGCTTGGGTTGAGGTAGTACACCACCAGCATCAGGGCGACGCCCGACAGCCAGGTGAAATAGGCTTCCCATTTGAACCAATGCAGGTTCTCCGGCATTTTCGGCGGGGCCAGTTTGTATTTTTCCAGGTGGTAGATACCGCCACCGTGGATCGCCCACAAGTCACCGGACAGACCGTCCCGTGGATTGCTGCGGTTTAGGTTGTTTTCCAGCCAGACGAAATAGAAGGATGCGCCGATCCAGGCCACGCCGGTGATCATATGGACCCAGCGAATGCTCAGGTTCAGCCACTCAGTCAAATGTGCTTCCACAATCCGTACCTCTTTCCCAGTGCCGACACGCCGGCATTTGGGCTTCTCTTATTGGTGGGGGGCGAGGAGCAGTTGCTCGTCGTCGGTAAAGAAATGCTCATCGCAGTTGTTACCAGAACCACTGCGATCAACCACCAGGAAGTCATCCCGCTTTTCGATCGTAAGCACCGGGTGGTGCCAAACGCCGCGATGGTAATTGACGCCCTGCCTGCCGTTACTGCGGAAGGCACGGACAAACTCTGATACAGGAGCATCGCCAACTGGCGCGACCACGATCAGAAAGGGGTTGCCGAGCAGCGGTATAAACGCTTGGCTGCCCAGCGGATGTCGTTCCAGCATGCGAATAGTCAACGGCATTGGCAGTGTTTCGGCACTGAAAATACTGATGATGGCCTTATCGTCTGGCTGAGCGGTCTCGACCGTGGCCAGTTTGTGATAGCGGCGGGTTGAGCCGTTGTTGATCATGAAAAACTCGCTACCTTCGGTTTCAATGACATCACCAAAGGGGGCGAATGCTTCTTTTGTTAAGGGCTCAATGATCAAATTGCGCATGTTGGTCTTCTTATAGGTTAGCTATGCCCAAGCCCGTTGGCAGGCATAGGCTTTGGTGTCGGCGCAGTCCGGGCCTTTAGCGAGTTGACGCTGCTCAGGCACAGGCCATTCCCGTAAGGCTTACAGCTGCTGCAAGCGGAACAGCGCGATTTTGTTGATTTCGGCCAGGGCGCAGGCAAATTCTTGCTCAGGGGCGTTGTGAATGCGCTCCTCGAAAGCCGCCAGGATCTGGTGCCGATTGCTGCCCTTCACCGCCATGATGAAGGGGAAGCCAAACTTGGCTTTGTAGGCATCGTTCAGCGTGGTGAAACGCACAAACTCTTCTGCGGTGCATTCGTGAATCCCCGCACCGGCTTGTTCCGAAGTAGACGAAGCCGTCAACTCTCCCTGCACCGCGGCCTTACCGGCGAGGTCCGGGTGGGCATTGATCAAGGCCAGCTGTGCTTCATGGCTGGCCGTGAGCAACAGGTTGGCCATGCGCTGATGCAGGCTCTCGATGTCGTCGATGCTGGCATCAGTGCCAAGGTCAAAAGCCTGTTCGGCGACCCAGGGCGAGTGCTCATAGATGTCGGCAAAGACCTTGACGAATTCTTCCCGGTTGAGCTGCGACGGGGTCAGGGTTTGAAAACGGCTCATTTCGAACTCTCCTTGGACGGCTGTTCTTGCAACGGATGGGTTGCGTGCCAGTGTTTGGCGATATCGACGCGGCGCGCGCACCAGACTTTTTCATGGCCCTGCACGTATTCAATAAAACGCGCCAGGGAGGCCAGGCGCGCAGGGCGGCCGAGCAAGCGGCAGTGCATGCCGATGCTGAGCATTTTCGGTGCGCCTTCCACGCCTTCGGCGTACAGCACATCAAAGGCGTCTTTGAGGTACTCGAAGAAGTCATCACCCTTGTTAAAGCCTTGCACCTGGGTGAAGCGCATGTCGTTGGTGTCGAGGGTATAAGGGATCACCAAGTGCGGTTTAGCCGCAGTGCTGGCCGGGTCCCAGTAGGGCAGGTCATCGTCGTAAGTGTCGCAGTCATACAGAAAACCGCCTTCTTCACGCACGATGCGCCGGGTGTTTGGCCCGGTACGGCCGGTGTACCAACCCAGTGGGCGTTCGCCGGTCAGCTCGGTAAGGATGCGAATGGCTTCGTGCATGTGCTCGCGCTCTTGCGCTTCGTCCATGTACTGGTAGTCGATCCAGCGATAGCCGTGGCTGCAAATCTCATGGCCGGCCGCGACCATCGCCTTGATCACATCCGGATGACGCTGCGCGGCCATGGCCACGGCAAAAATGGTCAAGGGAATGTCGTGTTTCTCAAACAGCTTGAGCAGGCGCCACACGCCCACGCGGCTGCCGTATTCATAGAGCGATTCCATGCTCATGTTGCGTACGCCTTGCAGCGGCTGCGCGGAAACCATCTCGGACAAAAACGCCTCTGACTCTTTATCACCGTGCAACACGTTACGCTCACCGCCTTCCTCATAGTTGAGGACAAACGACAGCGCGATGCGTGCATCGTTGGGCCAGTGCGGGTGGGGCGGGTTGTTAGCGTAACCGATCAGGTCGCGTGGGTAGTCAGCGCTCACTGCAGTCTTCCTTCTTACTATGTGTGGCGGTCATTCGGCAGGCATAGATGCGTTGCGCGACCGTGATGGGTCAATTGTATACAAAAGGCATTGCATCTTGTAAATCTAAAAATCACTTATTTTTCTGCATTCTGCACTCACAACAAAACTGTCCAGTGCCTCATCTTTCGCTGGGCAAAGGCCGCGCGCACGCGGCCTATTGGCTTTACGGCTGCACCATTAGGGTGCGGTTAAACGATTTACTGTTGCAGTTATTGTGTACAGTTTTTTACTAAAGTGTCTTATTTTTGATTTTCAGCATGCTATGCTTCAGCTCAGTCGAGGCTGCTTAGCCTGATAAATCTGCCGTATTCAATAAAGTAGAGGAGGTGCGGCGACTGTGTTGGCTTGCCTGCGCAGAAGCCCATAAGCGATGGGACGATTAACCACACACGTACTGGATGCCGCTCATGGTTGCCCTGGCAGCGAGCTGAAAATCGAGCTGTATCGCGTTGTAGGCAATCAGCTAGAGCTGCTCAACAGCGTTGTCACCAACCACGATGGCCGCTGCGATGCGCCCGTGTTGCAGGGCGATGATTACCGCAGTGGCGTTTACCAGCTGCATTTCCACGCCGGCGATTACTACCGCGCACGCGGCGTAACGCTGCCAGAGCCAGCCTTTCTTGATGTGGTTGTGCTGCGTTTTGGCATTGACGCCGGGCAAGAGCATTACCACGTTCCTCTGCTGATTTCCCCTTACAGCTACTCCACCTACCGCGGTAGCTGAACCGAATGCTTGTCACCCTCTGACTCAATTTAAGAGTCCCTAGCCCGTACACACTGCGGGCTTTTTTTGGTCTGCAATTTGCCGGCTCCATTGCACAGGCGAGCGCGCCGATTTGGCCATGCGCGCCTGTGCCGGCACTTAACGGCTAAGCAATGAAGCGGCGCCGGCGCCACCGAACAGCGTGGCGCTGAAGCGGTTGAACCACACCTGACCTTTACCCGAACGCAAGTAGCGCGCAGCGCCTTGGGCACCGCCGGCGTAGAACAACTTGCAGGCCAGGTCCAACACCGTCCAGGTGACAATCATGACCAGCAGTTGGTTGAGCAGGGCGTGCTCGGCACTGAGGAACTGCGGCAAAAAGGCTGCAAAGAACAGAATGTCCTTAGGGTTGCTGGCACCCAGGCCAAAGGCTTTCCAGAACATGGCGCGCACGTTCGGATTGACAGGTTGCTCGTCGCTTACCAGCGGTGCAGCTGCCTGGCGTGAGGCCTGCCAGCTTTGCCAGGCCAGATAAAACAGGTAAAGCGCCCCGGCCACCTTCAGCCCGCTAAACAGCTGCTCCGACGCCAACAGCAAGGCACCAAGGCCAAGCGCAGACGCACTCAACAGGCCGATCGAGGCGCAGACGCCTCCTATAAAGGCAGGTGCCGAGCCGCGCAGGCCATAGTTCAGGCTATTGCTCACCATCAGCAACGACAGCGGCCCTGGAATCAAAATCACCACCAATGCAGCACTTGCGAACAGCAGCCAGGTTTCCAGGCTCATGACTTACATCTCCATATGTAGAAAGCCCCGACGCAAGTGCCGGGGCTGTATTTCAGGCTATGTGTTTTACAGGAAAGCGAACTTGGCAATAAAAATGATGCACAGCACATACAGGCTTATGGACACTTTTTCGTGCTGACCCGTCAGCAGTTTCAGCGTTGCATAGGTCAAAAAACCCAGGGCAATACCGTTGGCGATGGAGAAGGTCAGCGGCATCATTACCACCGTAACGATGGCCGGGATGGTGTCGGTGAGGTCGTCCCAGTCGATATGCGCCATGCCGCTCATCATCAACATCGCCACGTAAATCAGCGCGCCTGCGGTGGCGTAAGCCGGGATCATTCCGGCCAACGGCGCAAAGAACATCGCGCCCAGAAACAACACGCCAACCGTCACGGCCGTCAGCCCGGTACGTCCGCCCGCGGCTACGCCGGCTGCGCTTTCTACATAACTGGTCACGGGCGGACAGCCCACCAGAGAGCCGATAACACTGGAGGTACTGTCGGCTTTCAGCGCCTGCGACAGGTTCTGGATCTTGCCATTGGCATCCACCAGGTTGGCGCGATGAGCAACGCCCATCAATGTGCCGGCCGTGTCGAACATGTTCACGAAGAGGAATGACAGCACCACGCTGATCATCGAAACCTGGAAGGCGCCGGCAATATCCATCGCCAAGAAGGTCGGCGCCAAGCTTGGCGGCATCGACACCAGGCCCTGGTATTCGACCAAGCCCGTGGCCATACCAATACCCGTGACCGCCAGCATGCTGAAAAGAATGGCGCCAAACACGTTGCGATGGCTTAGCACCGCAATGAGCAGAAAGCAGATAGCGGCCAACAAGGCGCTCGGGTTGGCAAAGCTGCCCATGGTCAGCAAGGTGGCCGGGCTGTCGACAACAATGCCAGCGGTTTTCAGGCCAATCAGGCCGAGGAATAACCCCACCCCAGCGCCCATGGCAAACCGCAGGCTCATGGGGATGCTATTGAGCAGCCACTCACGGATGCGCGACAGGCTCATGATCATAAACAGGATACCGGACAAAAATACCGCGCCGAGGGCGGTTTCCCAGCTGTACCCCATGTCGCCGACCACGGTGAAGGTAAAGAACGCATTGAGCCCCATGCCCGGCGCTAGGCCCACGGGCCAGTTCGCGTAAAGGCCCATCAGAAAACAGCCCAAAGCCGCACCGACGCATGTCGCCACAAACGCAGCACCCTGATCAACGCCCGCCATCGCCATGATGCTGGGGTTGACGAAAATGATGTAAACCATGGTGAAGAAGGTGGTTAAACCCGCAATCAGTTCAGTTTTGATGCTCGTGCGGTGCTCGCTTAGCTTGAAAAAACGATCAAGCACGCCGGGTTTTCCCGGGCCATGCAGCTGTGTCGCCGATTGTTCTTGGTTAGCGTTTTCCACAGGGGTATTCCTCATCTCTTGTTATGTGCCACCCAGAGCCTCTACTGCGCAGGGCTCGGCTCTCTGAGGTAGGTGGTGTAGGGGGTTGCGAGCGCACTTAGCTGACCTAAAGGTCAAGAAATAACGCTGAGGCGGATTATGGTGTTGTATACAAGAAATGCAAATAATGTTTGTGCTCAATGCCATGCTGTTTTTATCAAACGGCAGCGATGCTCCGGCACGTTATTACGCCAATGTGTGCCCAGAATATTCAGGGAAACCTTCGCGCAGACGCTGTTATCCATATAAGACGCAAAGTCTCGCCCTAACTGGTGCAGGCAGGCACCTATTACAGGTTATCTGCACTGCGTTTAACTTGATTTCTTAATAGAAACAGTCGACCCGCCAGTAGCTGCTCTAGCACGCGGGTTAGCGCCTAAAAAGCGCGCCTTGCCACAGGTAATAATGGGCGATTATTGGCTCGTATTGCTTTGCCGGATGTGTACGCACTGGTCACATTGTGTACAATGCCGGGGACTTTTTTATCGATGACCTTTCACCGACCTGCTGCTTGCCAGAAGGTGGGTAACACGCAGTACAGTTGCATCAGCCAACTGCCGAACCTTGACCACGCGAGCCACAATGAACGAACAATTGCAGCCCCTTAAGAAGCAGACGCGCGAAGGCAAGATCATTCGCAGCGGGACTCAGGATGATGTCGTGTACGCCCATATCTTCGATGCCATTCTTGAGCAGCGCCTAGCGCCTGGCACCAAGCTTAGCGAAGAAGCCCTCGGTGAAATCTTCGGCGTGAGCCGCACTATCATTCGTCGCGCGTTGTCTCGCCTGGCCCACGAAGGCGTGGTGTTGCTACGACCTAACCGTGGTGCGGTGGTCGCAAGCCCTGGGGCCGAAGAAGCCCGACAGATCTTCTATGTGCGTCGCATGATTGAGCGCGCCATTACCGAACTGGCATGTAAAAATGCCAAGCCCGAGCACATCGCGGCACTGCGTCAGATGGTTATCGATGAGCGTGAGTGCTTTGCGCGCGGTGACCGTGGTATGGGCATTCGCCTGTCCGGCGAATTTCACCTGAAACTTGCTGAAGCGGCGGGCAACCTGACCCTGCTGGGTTTTTTGCGCAGTCTGATTTCGCAGACGTCGCTGATCATCGCCTTGTATGAAAGCAACAGCCGCGCGCATTGCTCGGATGCGGAACATGATCAGGTGATTGACGCCATCGAGGCCGGTAACGTTGATGTGGCCGTGGAACTGATGATGCGCCACATGGACAGCGTTGACGCCAAGCTCAACCTGGATGGCGAGACCGCATCAGATGACCTGCACGCGGTGTTCTCGCACCTGCTACCCAATACCAAGAAGAAAGCGGCTACCCGCTGATTGCACTGCCCGGCGCGCCACCACCTTTCGGCCTGCATTCCCGCAACCCGGCGCCTCTTACCACCAGTGTTAGCGATAAGCATCGCTAACACTGGACGGCAACGTCCCCCCGCGATTGTCCCAGCCTGCACCCACCCTTGCGCGCGCACATAAAAAACCCCACAACAAGGAGCAACTGTCGTGGGGCTGAAAAGGTTGTCTATACAAATCAGGCGCGTTACTCAGGTTTAGGCGCTAGGCTGCCATCCGCCGCCGAGGGCCTTGTAGATGGCGACGATGCCGCGATAGAGCTCGACTTCGGCCTGAGCCTGGGCGTCTTCGGCGCTTAGGCGTTCGCGTTCGGCGTCGAGCAGCACGAGGAAGTCCACTTCACCTTCGCGGTAGCGCACGCGGGCTTGTTCGGCAGCGGCGCGGCTGGCGTCGGATTGGCGTAGCAGGGCTAGCAGGCGTTGTTGACGTTTGCCGTAGTCGCTAAAGGCGTTAGCCGATTCCTCCAGGGCCAGCAGTACCTGTTGTTCATAGTTGGCCAGCGCGCCATCGGCTTCGGCTTCAGCCCCACGCAGGCGTGCACGCACGCTGCCCAGATCAAACGCCGCCCAGCTGATAGTCGGTGCCAGGCCCCAGGCCTGCGCCTTTGATGCACCCAGCTGCGAGCCACGCCCGGCGGTAAAGCCGAGGAAACCTGACAGGCTCACCCGTGGAAACAGATCCGCCGTGGCCACGCCGATAGTGGCGGTGGCGACGGCCAGTTGCCGTTCTGCTGCACGGATATCCGGACGGCGGCGCAGCAACTCGCCGGGGTCGCCAACTGGCAGGGCCTTGGCGATGGCGGGCAGATCCTGGGCGGAGAGGTCCACGCTCAATTGATCCGGGCGTTGGCCGAGCAGGGTGGCGATGCGGTGCTTGGCGCGCTGCTGCTGCGCTTGCAGTTGCGGCAGGCTGGCTTCGGTGCCGGCCAGGCGTGCGTCGCTGCGCAGTACATCGAGCTGGCTACCGACGCCGGCTTCACGCAGTTGCTCGGTGATGGCGAGGGATTCCTGCTGGTTTTTCAGGTTGTCGCGGGCGATACGTTCACGCAGTTGCGCGCCGCGCAGGCTGCCGTAGGCATCTACCAGTTCGGCGATCAGGCTGACCTGTAGCTGCTGGTAATCAGCTTCTGCTACATCCAACTCGGCATCGCTGGCTTCCAGTTGACGCTGGATGCGGCCAAATAGATCCAGCTCCCAGAGCATGTCCAGGCCCAGGTCGTAACGTTCGCCGCGCACGCGCTGCTCGGTGACGCCGGGTTGCTGGGCTTTGCCAAATTCACCGCTGGCGCGGCTGGTGACGGTCGGCAACTGATCGTTGCCGAGGTCATCACGAATGGCCTGGGCCGCCCGCAGGCGGGCAAAGGCCACTCGCAGCTGGCGGTTTTCCTCCAGCGATTGTTGCACCAGTTGGTTGAGGATCGGGTCATCGAACTGCTGCCACCAGCTGACTTCGAAACGCGAACGGTCGAAGCTGACGCTTTTCGCGCTTTTCAGCTGGGCATCTGCGGTTTGCGGGGCCTGGTAATCCGGGCCGACGGCGCAGGCTGTCAGCGCCAGGGTCAACAGGCTGATGGCCAGCGGTTTGGCGTTAAAGCTGTTCATGCCTGCACCTCCTGCAAACGCGCGGCTTTCTGTGCTTCGCGTTTCTCCACAACACCGCGAATCAACACATAGAACACCGGGGTCAGCAACAGGCCGAAGAAGGTTACGCCGAGCATGCCGCTAAACACCGCAACACCCATGGCATGGCGCATTTCCGCGCCGGCACCGGAGGACAGTACCAGCGGCACCACACCCATAATGAAGGCAAAGCTGGTCATCAGAATCGGCCGCAGACGCAAGCGGCAGGCTTCCAGCACCGCGCTGACGCGGTCCATGCCTTCTTCCTGTTTCTCCTTGGCGAACTCGACGATGAGGATGGCGTTCTTGCAGGCCAATCCCACCAGTACGATCAATCCGATCTGGGTAAAGATGTTGTTGTCGCCTCCAGCCAGGATCACACCGGTAATTGCTGACAGCAGGGTCATCGGCACGATCAGGATCACCGCCAGCGGCAGGCTCCAGCTTTCGTACTGCGCCGCCAGCACCAGAAAGGCCAGCAGTACGCAGAGCGGGAAGATAAAGATCGCGCTGTTGCCGGCGAGAATCTGCTGGTAGGTCAGGTCAGTCCATTCGAAGCTCATGCTCGTCGGCAGTTCTTCCTTGAGCAGTTGAGCAATCGCCGCCTCGGCCTGGCCGGAGCTGTAGCCGGGGGCTGCAGCTCCGTTGATTTCAGCGGTGAGGAAGCCGTTGTAATGCATCACCCGATCCGGACCCGAGCTGGCACTGACCTTGAGGAAGGCCGACAGCGGCACCATTTCGCCACGGTTGTTGCGCACTTTGAGCTGGCCGATCTGCTCCGGCTCCAGGCGGAACTGCTGCTCGGCCTGCACGTTGACCTGATAGGTACGACCAAAACGGTTGAAGTCGTTGGCGTACAGCGAACCCAGGTAGATCTGCATGGTGTCGAAGATGTCGCTGATCGCCACGCCATGGGTCTTGGCCTTTTCGCGGTCGATGGCCGCATCGATCTGCGGCACGTTGACCTGGTAGCTGGTGAACACCGACATCGGGTCCAACTCCGGCAGCTGGCGGGCCTTGGCGATGACGTTCTGGGTTTGTACGTACAGCTCGTCATAACCGAGGTTGCCACGGTCCTGCACCTGCAGGCGGAAGCCGCCGATGGTGCCCAGGCCCTGCACCGGTGGTGGTGGGAAGATCGCCAGATAGGCTTCCTGAATACCCGCGAACTGGCCGTTAAGCTCAGCGGCAATGGCCCCGGCCGACAGGCTTTCGTTTTTGCGCTGATCAAAATCCTTCAGCGCGACGAAGACGATGCCGCTGTTCGGGCTATTGGTGAAACCGTTGATCGACAGACCCGGGAAGGCAATGGTGTTGGCCACGCCCGGATGTTTACCGGCGATTTCCGACATCTGTTTCATCACATCTTCGGTGCGATCCAGGGTTGCGGCGTCCGGCAATTGGGCGAAGGCCACCAGGTACTGCTTGTCCTGCGCCGGGACGAAACCGCTCGGCGTAGTGGCAAACCCAAGGTAGGTCAGGCCCATCAGCCCGGCATAGAGGAACAGGGCGATACCGCTGCCACGCAGCACGTGCTTCACGGTGCCGACATAGCCATGGCTGGCACGATCAAACGCGCGGTTGAACGGTTTGAACAACCAGCCGGCAAACAGCTTGTCGAGCAACTTGGAGAAACGGTCCTTCGGCGCGTCGTGGCTTTTCAGCAACACAGCGGCCAGGGCAGGGGACAGGGTCAGCGAGTTGATCGCCGAGATCACCGTGGAGATAGCGATGGTCAGCGCGAATTGCTGATAGAACTGTCCGCTAAGCCCGGAGATAAAGGCGGTGGGGATAAACACCGCGCACAGCACCAGGGCCGTTGCGACGATGGGCCCGGTTACTTCCTTCATCGCCTGCTTGGTGGCTTCCAGCGGGGTTTTGCCCAGGCCGATATTACGTTCGACGTTTTCCACCACGACGATGGCGTCGTCCACCACGATGCCGATGGCCAGCACCAGGCCGAACAGTGACAGCGCGTTGAGCGAGAAGCCGAACATATGCATCACAGCAAAGGTGCCGATCAAGGACACCGGCACGGCGGCCAGCGGAATGATCGAGGCGCGCCAGGTTTGCAGGAACAGAATCACCACCAGCACCACCAGGATGATGGCTTCAAGCAGGGTATGCACCACCGCCTCGATGGAGCCACGCACGAAGATGGTCGGGTCATAGACGATTTCGTAGTCCACGCCCTGGGGGAAGCTCTGCTTCAGCTCGGCCATGCGTGCGCGCACCGCATCGGAAATCTCGATGGCGTTGGAGCCGGGGCGCTGGAATACCGGGATGGCCACTGCCGGCTTGTTGTTCAGTAGGGAGCGCAGGGCGTACTGGCTGGAGCCCAGTTCGATGCGGGCAATGTCTTTCAGGCGAGTGATTTCGCCATTTTCACCGGCGCGGATGATGATGTTTTCGAACTCTTCCTCAGTGACCAGACGGCCTTGGGTGTTGATCGACAGCTGAAAGCTGTTGCCCGCATCCGATGGCGGCGCCCCGAGGGAACCGGCGGCGACCTGACGATTTTGCTCGCGGATGGCGTTGACCACGTCGGCGGCAGTCAGGTTACGCGAGGCCACCTTGTTCGGATCGAGCCAGACGCGCAGCGAGTAGTTGCCCAGACCAAACAGCTGCACATCGCCGATGCCATCCAGGCGCGCCAGCTCATCCTTGATGTTGAGCGCGGCGTAGTTAGACAGATAGAGCATGTCGTAACGGTCGTCCGGCGAGGTCAAGTGCACCACCATGGTCAGGTCGGGCGAGGCCTTGTCGACGGTTACACCGAGGCGCTGCACTTCAGTGGGCAGGGTCGGCATGGTGCGGGTGACGCGGTTCTGCACCTGCACCTGGGCTTTGTCCAAGTCGGTGCCGAGGGCGAACGTCAGGGTCAGGGTCATCTTGCCGTCGGCAGTGCCCTGGGACGACATATAAAGCATGCCTTCCACACCGGTAATTGCCTGTTCCAGTGGCGAGGCGACGGTTTCGCCGATCACCTTGGGGTTGGCACCAGGGAAGGTGGCGCGGACCACCACGGTGGGCGGCACCACTTCCGGGTATTCGCTGATCGGCAGCTGGAACAGCGAGATGGCGCCGCTGATCAGGATCAGCAGTGACAGTACGGCGGCGAAGATCGGCCGCTGAATAAAGAATTGCGAGAAATTCATCGTCGTCTACCTATTAGCCGCGTGGCGCAGTGCTGGCGGGGCTGTTTTTCGCAGCAACCCGGCGGCTGTTCTGGCGTTCGATGGCCTGGCGTTGCTCGGTCAGCAGCGCCTGGGTCTTTTCATCGGCCATGGGCACGCTTTGCGGATCCACCGTGGAGCCGGGGAACGCGCGCTGTAGACCGTTAACCACGATCTTCTCGCCCTTGGCCAAACCGCTGCGTACGATGCGCAGGCCTTCCAGCTTCAGCCCCAGCTCAACGGCGCGGTACTGCACGGCGTTGTCCTTATCGAGGATCAGCACGTACTTCTTGCCCAGGTCCGTGCCGACCGCTTCATCCTTGATCAGCGCAGCAGCGTACTGGCCGCTGCCGACCAGCTTGAGGCGGGCGTAGAGGCCAGGGGTGAAGCGCTCGTCACGGTTGTCGAACACCGCACGGCCACGGATAGTGCCGGTTTGCGGGTTGACCTGGTTGTCGAGAAAATCCAGCTCGCCCAGGTGCGGGTGGCCATCCTCGCTGGATAGGCCAAGGTACACCGGGCTGGCATCGCGGGTCTGACCGCCGGCCTGACGCGCCAGCTCGACATATTTGAGGAACACGCGCTCATCGGCATCGAAATAGGCATACACCTTGTCAGTACTGACCAGAGTGGTCAGCAGGCTTTGCCCGGCATTAACCAGGTTGCCTCGGGTGATTTGCGCCCGGCTGACGCGGCCATCAATCGGCGCAGTAACCTGGGTAAAGCTGAGGTTGAGACGGGCGTTATCCAGTTCCGCCTGGATGCCGGCAACTGCGGCCTTGGCTTCAGCGGCGGCGCTGGCGCGAGCGTCGGCCAGTTCGGCGGAAATGGCGTTGCTCTGACGCAAGCGCTCGCCGCGATTGGCTTCACTCTGGGTGCGTGCCTGGCTGGCGCGAGCCTGTTGCAGCTGGGCTTCAAGGCGTTTGACCTCGGCCTGGAACGACCGTGGGTCGATCTGGAATAACAGGTCGCCTTTTTTCACCAGGCTGCCTTCGTTGAAGGCTACGCGATCAATGAAACCAGATACCCGTGGGCGAATTTCCACCGACTCTGGCGCTTCCAGGCGACCGGTGAACTCGTCCCATTCATTGATCGGTTGTTCAATGACTTCGGCCACGCTGACTTTGGCAGCGGGGATTTGTTGTGCACTTTCCGGCGCTTTGCCGCACGCACCCAGTACCAGCACAGCGGCAAGGGCCAGGGGGAACTGCCAGAGTTTTTTATTGGGCTGTTGCATGCGTACTTCCGCCAAAGGGTGTTTTGAGGAGGCGGAGTCTGCTGCGGCGAGGCTAAGGCGACGAATCGAACGATTCGAAGATATGTATCAATCAGAATGATTATTTACAGGCTTGTATCGACAAATACATATGTGAGCACGCTGTGGTTTTGTGCGTAACACGCTTAGTCCAGGCTATCGGGGTCCCCACAAAACATCTGGATGCGTGAGCGCAGCCAACGTTCGGCCGGATCGTTGTCCTGAGCGCCGCGCCAGGCCATGTGCAGCTCAAACGTCTGCGAGGGGATGGGGAGTTCCTCAGCGCGCACACCGCCCACTGCGCTCAGCGCCGCGGCGGTGTAATCCGGCACGATGGCGAGAATATCGGTGCCGGAGAGCAGGGTGCTGAGGCCATTAAACTGGGGCAGGGCCAGCACGACCCGGCGCTTACGCCCGAGCTTTTCCAGCTCAACATCAATAAAACCACTGAGGTCGCCAGCAAACGACACCAGCGCATGCGGCCGCGAACAGAAGTCGTCCAGGCTAAGTAGCCCTGGAGCAGTGTCCGCACGCAACAGCTTGGGTTTGCTCCGGCGCAGTACCTTGCGCTTGGCATTGGCCGGCAGCTCTTCGGTGTAGGCCACACCCACGGAAATTTCGCCGGAAGCCAGCAAAGCGGGCATCAGCAGGTAGTTGCTACGGCGAATCACCAACACCACGCCAGGAGCCTCAGCCCGCAGGCGCTTGATCAGCGGCGGCAGCAGACCAAACTCAACGTCATCTGACAGGCCAATGCGAAACACCGCAGTACTGGTCGCAGGGTGAAATTCAGCCGCGCGGCTGACGGCGGTGGAGATCGAATCCAATGCCGGCGAGAGCAGGGCGGCAATCTCCATGGCCCGCGCAGTCGGCTCCATGCTGCGTCCCGTGCGCACGAACAACGGGTCATCAAACAGGCTGCGCAAACGGGCGAGGGCAGCGCTGATGGCCGGCTGACCGAGAAAGAGTTTTTCCGCCGCACGGGTCACGCTGCGTTCATGCATCAGCGTTTCAAAGACGATCAGCAAGTTGAGATCGACGCGGCGAAGATCGTTACGGTTCATCCGTTATCCATTCTGGCGTGGCTGCGGTTTGGCGCGGCTCAGGCTAATGCCGAATAGCGCTGACAGGCAATATGCAGGGAGAAAAGAGATGCGGCTGACGCATCATCATCAACAGGCATGGTGAATATCAGCCCTGGGCGGTGGAATTGCAGGCAAAGCCCGGATAAAGTCCGTGGCCATAAGAGGTTGTCTGTGATTGTAAGCGCATAACTGCGCGCCAGTTACCACGACCTGAATGGGTCAACCGAAGAGGTTTGCGATGTCCCGCGTAGTGCGTTTCCATGAGTTTGGTGAGGCTGATGTCCTCAAGATCGAAGAGCGAGCCATCCCTGCGCCGGCAGCGGGTGAAGTGCTGGTCGGTGTTGAGGCTATAGGCGTCAGCTGGCACGACGTACTCTGGCGGCAGAACCTGGCACCTACGCTGGCCCACTTGCCAGCCAGCCTCGGCCATGAAGTGGCTGGCGTGGTGTTGGCGCTCGGTGACGGCGTATCTGACCTGGCCGTGGGCGATCGAGTGGCCAGCTTCCCAGGGCACAGCGCCAATCATTACCCGGGTTATGCCGAGCACGTGGTTTTACCGCGCAGCTCGCTGGCCCGTTACCCCGATAACCTCACGGCCCAGCAAGCGGCTGTGCACTATTTGCCTTCGATGGTCGGCTGGTTTGGCTTTGTTGAACTGGCTCACTTGCAGGCCGGCGAAACCGTACTGGTAACCGCCGCCAGTCGCTGCTGGGGCCCTTATATTGTGCAGATGGGTAAAGCCCTGGGCGCGACCGTGATCGCCGCCACTGCCCATGCCGAAGACCGTGAGTTTCTTAAGCAACTGGGCGCTGATCACATCATCCTTACTGAGGAACAAGACTTGGTCAGTCGTGTTAGCAAACTGACTGACGGGCAGGGCGTCAATGTGGTGATGGACGCACTCGGCGGCCCACAAATGTGTCTGCTGGGAGACGCTATCGCGCCGCGTGGCCGGCTAATTCTGTTTGATCTGCAGGGCGGCAATGAAACGCCATTCCCGGCCTGCGCTGCTTTTCAAAAGAACATTCAATTCTTCGTGCATTGCATCGGTAATTTCACCGGTAAAGAAGAGCTGAATATTCCGCAAGACCCGGTGGCCGTGGCCAAGGCGGTGCAGGGTATTAATCAGCTGACCTGCGACGGGTTGCTGCGTCCGTTGATCGACCAAGTGTTTGCCTTCGACCACGTTGTTGAGGCCCATCGCCACATGGAAACCTGTCCAAGTCGTGGTCGAGTGGTGTTACACGTCTGATCAACACTTTGTGTATTGGTGTAGCAGGGGAGGCAGCGCCTAGCTAAGGCAGAATAGCGCCTCAACTCGCTGATTTTTCTGCCTCATTCTCAGGCGTAAATAGCGTTGCCTGGTCGCCATCCAAGCGATCAAGCAAAGCCGCGTTCGCACAGTTACCCATCACGTTGAGTGCCGTACGCAGCCCATCAGTGAATCGGTCTACACCTGCCACAACCGCAACGCCCTCCAGCGGTAGACCAGCCGCACCCAGCACCGTTGTCATCGCCACCAGCCCGGCACCGGGTACGCCTGCAGTGGAAAAGCTGACTAAAAGGCCGGTGGTAAACACGGTGATCAGCAATGAGGTGGTGATATCGATGTTGAATAATTGGGCGACAAATAGCGCGTTGAAGCCTTGTAGCACGGCGGCACCGTCGCGCTTAAGGGCCGTGCCGAAGGGCAGGGCAAAGCTGGCTAACGACTCACTCATGCCGTAGCTACGGGCGTTACCGAGTGCCAATGGCAAGGTGGCACCGGAACTGGCTGTACCAAAGGCAAAGCCCAAGCTTTGCCCAAAGCTTTTCACGAACGCCAACGGCCGAGCGCCCGTAATACCCAGCAGTAGCAGGTAAAAAATGGCCATCAGCGCCAGTGCCAGCGTGAGGCCGACCACATACATACCCAGGCGCAGCAACAGGTCCAGCCCCTGACTGGCAATCACCGAAGTGATCAGGGCAAATACGCCCAAGGGTGCCAGTTTGAGCACAAACTCCAGCACTTTAAGGGTGACCGTGTAGCCGCTCTCAATCAGCCGGCGTAACGGCGCACTGTCTGCAGGCAACGCACGCATGGCAATGCCGATCAGCGCCGCCGCAAAAATGACCTGCAGCAAGCCGCCACTGCTCAACGCGGTAAATGGGTTATTTGGCACCAGCTCGACTAGCCACCGGCTGAGGCTATCAGCATGGCGCGCCTCAGGCGCTTGACTGAGCAAGCTTTCAGTGCCGCTGCCAGGGCTAAGCCACTGCGCGACCAGCATGCCAAGTGCCAGCGCGATGGCGCTGGTCAGTACATAGCTGATGAGTAGACGACCGGCATGACGCCCAACAGCAGCGCCGTGCTCATGGTTTGTGAGGCTAAGGATAAGGGCGCCGAAAACCATGGGGACCACCACAAACTGCAGCAGGCGCAGGAAAATATTGCCCACTGGGGTCAGCACGTTTATGTCCAGCCAAGTCACGCTGCCTGCAGGCAGAGCACCGGCGCTGGTATTCAACACGAGTCCGGTAATAATCCCGAGCACAAGGGCAAGCAAGATCTGGCGAGTGACTGACATGCGACCTCCAAAAGTCTCAATGTGCGGCAAGCAAGTCGCATTAAACAGGGCTAACAAGGCGCGCCATTCTGATTACCGAAAAGCTCTATATCAATGAATTCATTAATATTTTTATGGAATAAGCTCAGACGCAAGTACCGCAGACAGAGCGATCATTGTGGCTGAAGCAAACGGCCAGGCGGTCAGTAATCAACGGTACATTTCACGCAAAGATATGAGGTTGCCGATGCACAAATCTCTTAATTTTTGCGTTCAGCAGAGCGCAAAGCACAGCGCATGGCTGCTGCCTTCCTGATATAAGACTTCGTATAATGTATATTATGTTAAATGATATGTGTTGACTGATAGTAAACCGATGCATTGAGGTAACTGCTGCACAAGCGCTCCATCACTCACCTCGATTAAAACGTGTAATTGTCGATAGCCCGACGCCGTTCGTTTTCATCGCGTACGTCATAGTTTGCAGTCGTTTGAATATTCGTGTGGTGCGCGAGCTTTTGCGCCAGCGACAGATCGTGCTCTTCAATCACGCGAGTAATAAATGACCGGCGGAAATCATGCGGCATGATTTTCACGCCGACCTGGAGCCCGCGTTGTTTAGCTATGAAGTAGATCGCGTGCTTGCTGATGCGTTCACGGGTTATATGGCTGCCGCGGCGAATTCGGTTAAATAAAAAAGTGTCGTCAACCTGGCCTGTGGCTAGCTGCGAGCGCCGGAACGCAAGCCAGGTATTGAGCTTGTCGAATGCCCAGGTTGGCGCGTACTTAACCAACTCTTTATTACCTTTGCCCAATACACGCAGGCTGCGCTCGGCAAAGTCGATCTGGCTCAGATCAAGGTTCACCGACTCAGACTTACGCATCCCGGAGCCATACAAAATGGCAATAATGGCTGCATCCCTTAGCCCCTGGGGCCTGGGGTCAGCGGCGCAGACGTCCATCAGCTCGCGAATCAAGCTGCGCTTGAGATTACGCCCCTGGATAATCCGGCTACCGCTGCTGGGCTTGACCGAGCGAATTTTTAGTAGATGGTCCTGATCAATCAAGCTCAGTCGCCAGGCCTCATTCAGCACGCCGCGTAGAGCATTGACGTACAACGATGAGGTGTTAGGCGCGTAACCGTCTTCACGCAATGCTGCAACCAGTGCGGTTATATGCCCGGGTTGCAGTAGGTGCCAAGGGGTTTCGTGAAGGTCGAGATCGTCGAAACCCAAACGGTATGCGGCGTCCTGCAGCACATACCTCATGGTCAATTGGCTAGAAGGTGCTAACCGCGCAAGGTACTGAAGCAGTGGGTTGCGCAACGCGGGTAATGCGCCCCCTGCCCCGCCGCAGGGTATTTCGACTTGTTGCGGTGGCGAGTGGTTTGCGCTGTCGCGGTAATCGGCCAATGGGAAATGACTCTAAATGAATTTAACTCAACTAAATGACTATTTAGTTGAGTTAAATTAACTATGGTTAACCTGCGCTCTACCCCAGAGCGCACCTTTCTTGTTCAGGTTAGAAAAGTGCGCGCCTCTGATGTGGTTGTCAGTCGCGATCCAGCAAGTGAAACCGTGGCAAGCCGATGTGCCACCGAATGGCGGCAAGGCGAATCAGCAATACCGTAAGCATGGCGACGCCGGTATCCAGCCAGTGCGGCGTACCCAGCTCGCGCATGGTGATAAAGACCAGAGCCCCTGCTATGCAAGCTGTGGCATAGATTTCCTTCTGAAAGATCAGCGGAATCTCATTACAGATCACATCGCGCATAACCCCCCCCGCCACTCCGGTCATCACGCCCATGATAATGGCCGTGCTATGCGGAACTTCGTGCTGCATGGCGACTTCGGTGCCGATCACGGTAAACACAGCCAGGCCAAAGGCATCCGCCAATAGCAAACCTTTTTCGTGGATTGGTTGCGTCAACCGTACCCAGATAACAGTCCCAATCGCCGCCAGCGAGGCAACAACGATATACAGGTCGTTGCGAATCCAGCTCACGGGATGATTGTCCAGAATCAAGTCGCGCAGGGTGCCGCCCCCCAGTGCGGTAATGATGGCAATCACCAATACACCGAACAGGTCCATGGACTTGCGCCCCGCCATCAACGCGCCGGTGATGGCGAACACTGCAACGCCGAACAGGTCGGCTAGATAAAACAATTGCTCCATGCTGACCTCAGGACGATACGGGCGTGCGCATAGTGACGAACTCTTCGGCCGCTGTCGGGTGCACGCCGATCGTTTCATCAAATAGCTGTTTGGTTGCTCCCGCTTTAAGCGCAACTGCGAGGCCCTGAACGATTTCACCTGCCTCAGGGCCAACCATATGGCAGCCAAGTACGCGGTCTGTCTTGGTATCCACCACAAGCTTCATTAATGTGCGCTCCTGACTTTCGGTCAGGGTCAGTTTCATCGGCCGAAAACGGCTTTCGAAAACGCTGACGCTGTAGCCCTCCTCCCTCGCCTGATCTTCGCTCAGCCCAACCGTACCGATATTGGGCAGGCTGAATACGGCAGTCGGGATCATCTGGTAATCAACCGGGCGATACTCATCAGGTTTGAACAAGCGCCTGGCCACCGCCATGCCTTCAGCCAGAGCCACAGGAGTCAGTTGTACGCGCCCAATCACATCACCAATAGCCAGGATCGACGGCGTGCTGCTTTGGTACTGCTCATCCACCTTGATAAAGCCGCGTTCATCCAAGGCTACATCGGTGTTTTCCAGGCCAAGGTTGTCCAGCATGGGCCTGCGCCCAGTTGCGTAGAAAATACAGTCGGCCTCAAGTACTCGACCATCCTTGAGTGTGGCTTGCAGGCTGCCATCGGCTTGCTTGTCGATCCGCGCAATATCAGTGTTGAACTGCAGATCAACCCCGCTCTTGGTGAGTTCTTCCTGCAAGTGAGTACGTACGGCTTTATCGAAGCCACGCAGGAACAATTCGCCGCGATAGAGCAGTGATGTCTGCGAACCAAGGCCGTTGAAGATCGAGGCAAACTCCACGGCAATATAGCCGCCGCCGATTACAAGAACGCGCTTGGGCAACTGCTCGAGGTAGAACACTTCATTGGAGCCAATCGCATGTTCATGCCCCGGTATTTCGGGAATCTGCGGCCAGCCACCGGTGGCAATAAGGATGTGTTTGGCGCTGAAGCACTTGCCTCCCAGTTCGACGCTGTGGTCGTCAATAATTCGGGCATGCCCCTCAAGCAACGTCACGCCACTATTGACCAGCAAGTTGCAGTAGATACCGTTGAGCCGTTCAATCTCGCGATTTTTGTTGGCAATCAGGCTTGCCCAATCAAAGCTGGCTTCTTTCAGCGACCAGCCAAAGCCCTGCGCGTGCTCAAAATCACTGGCGAAATGGGCGCCATAGACCAGCAGTTTTTTCGGTACGCAGCCAACGTTAACGCAGGTACCGCCGAGGTAGCGGCTTTCTGCAACCGCCACACGTGCACCGTAACTTGCGGCAAATCGCGCCGCACGTACACCACCGGAACCGGCACCGATTACAAACAGGTCAAAGTCATAGGTCATTTCAGCCTCCGAAACAGGCTGCAAGCATACCCCAAGCCGGTCCCGCATCTAAGCTTGAACACCTGTAACAGGAGAAACGTGATGCGCCCAACACTTACTCACCTGGCGTTACATGTCCCTGACGTGGGTGCCTGCGTGGCCTTTTATGAGCAATTTTGTGGGATGCGGGTGATTCACCGGCGCGCTGGGAAAGGCGCGATGATTATCTGGATGGCCGAGGTGGGCAAAGAGCACCGCTTTATCTTTGTGATCATGCCCGGCGGGCAGGACCGCCAATTGGCGACTGATGATTACAGCCACTTTGGCTTTGCTATGGAGAGCCGAGAACAGGTCGACAGCATTGCAGCGCGGGCGCGTGCATCCAATTGCCTTGTATGGGAGCCGCGCGATGAGCCCTACCCTGTTGGCTACTACTGTGGCGTGCGCGACCCGGCGGGTAATTACGTGGAGTTCAGTTACGGACAGCCATTAGGGCCTGGCCCTGCGCACGCAGCAATGGCCTGAATGCACACAGCCACCCGCGGGTGGCTGTGTGCGTTAACGCGCCGGGGGCTTAATCAGAAAGCCTTGCCGGTTTTGTAGAGGTTTTCAAAGCAGAAGTTAGTGGCGTCGATATAGCCTTCCGCACCACCGCAATCAAAGCGCTTACCCTTGAATTTATAGGCCATGACGCAGCCGTTCTGCGCCTGCTTCATCAAGGCGTCAGTGATCTGAATTTCTCCGCCCTTGCCGGGTTCGGTTTGCTCGATCAAATCAAAAATGTCGGGCGTGAGGATATAGCGACCGATGATAGCCAGGTTTGATGGAGCATCTTCGGGCTTAGGTTTCTCGACCATGCTGTTAACCCGGTAGATGTCGTCGCGGATCATCTCACCGGAGATCACACCATATTTATGGGTCTCTTCTGGTGGCACTTCCTGAATGGCCACGATCGAGCAGCGGAATTGGTTGTACAGCTTGACCATTTGCGTCAGCACCGCATCACCATCCAGGTTCAGGCACAGGTCATCAGCCAGGACCACGGCAAAAGGCTCGTCACCAATCAGCGGGCGCCCACAGAGAATCGCATGCCCTAAGCCCTTCATCTCAACCTGACGGGTGTAAGAGAAGCTGCATTCGTTAATCAGGCGGCGAATGCCAACCAGGTATTTCTCTTTATCCGTGTCACGAATCTGGTGTTCGAGCTCGTAGCTGATGTCGAAGTGATCTTCCAGCGCGCGCTTGCCGCGGCCGGTAATCATAGCGATTTCCGTCAACCCGGCTTCCAGCGCCTCTTCAACGCCATACTGGATCAACGGTTTGTTCACAATCGGCAGCATTTCCTTGGGCATAGCCTTGGTTGCTGGCAAAAAACGAGTGCCGTAACCGGCTGCTGGGAACAAACATTTCTTGATCATGAGGACCCTTGAGCAATGGTGTGAAAAAACGTGCGCAGTCTATCAGGCTGCATTGGCCTTACGCTGCCCCGGCGCGGGGGAAAATAGATGTGTAGCGAAAATCCAGCTCAACTGACCGCGCAGCGTTCGGCTGCAGCGCGTCACAGTCTCTGACTCCCGTCAGAATGCTTGGTTCGATAGCTTTTTGTTTAGCGCAGCGAATCCGCGTGCAACCACAAATCACAGGTGCGAGGCCGGGCGTCGGGTGTGGTCATTCCACTGGGCAGATTTAGGGCACAAAAAAACCGGCTACGAAGGCCGGTTTAGTGGTTTCAGATTCATACAGGAACATCTGAAATCATGTACATGGTGCCCGAAGCCGGGGTCGAACCGGCACGTCCTTACGAACGAGGGATTTTAAGTCTCCTGCGCCTATTACATGTATGTTTAATATGTTATGTAGATAACTATGTATAACTGCAAAACCGCCAGAAAGCCAGCATTTAAAAGGATAATCAGTCAACCACTTAAACACTGTCAATTTATTATCTAGTTTTGTTGCGTCCTGAATGCACCCCGGTGTTACCAAAAAGTTACTAAGAGTTTGGCTAGACACAAAAGACATACTAGACTTTGTTACCAAGTTAATTCGGGTGAGCATTATGGCAGAGAAGCAGGCAGTTCCAGTTGTCGTATTCAAGAAGAAGGAAATCGACAAGATGCCCTTTGCCAAAGCTGGTTGCGAGATCCAGCTTCGGGATGATGGCTCTCCCCTGCGACTCAGGATCGGTGCGAAAAAGAAGACATTCTACGTCAATGATCGCAACGCCTCGGGCAAGCTGATCAAGCGCAATCTGCCCCATGACCCTGCATCGTATGACCTTGATGAGTTACGGGAGGCTGCCAAGGCTGCGCTGGCCGAGAAGGATGCTGAGATCGAGTTTGCCAAAGCAGGCGGCAAGATCACTCTGCTTAATGCTCTAGATCTACGATTTACGACTATTGGAAAGCGCACAGCATCAAACATTGATGGCCTCAAAGACTCTACAAAAGCGCATTACGAAGAAATTCTTAGGCGTTATGTGGAAGACTGGCTCGATCTCGATATGCGCCAGATCACTGAGCAAATGTTCCAAATAAGATACAACGCACTGCGTGATATGACTCACATAAAGCGCAAGGCAGGAGCGCCGATACTTGATGAAAATGGAAATACAATTCCAATTCTAGATGATGCCGGAAAGCCCAAGCGCAATAAAACAGCTGCTAGGCACTTGCGGGTATACACATCCTCTCTTTACAAATTTGTACGAGAGAATAAAGAAGACGCTTCATTTAAAGACCCAACCGATGTCTTAAGGCGAAGCAAAGTCAAAGAGACTGTTCAGCGCCGTACATTCGAGATTAACACTGAAATTGCAGGAAAATTCCTGGAAGCAGCCGTGAAGTTTCGTGACGAACGACCATTCCAGGGGCGAAAAACTAACCAATCCAGGACTTGCACAAACCTTATTCTCGCAAATCTTTTTGTCGGAATGAGGAGCGGTGAGCTAAGAAATACGCCAATAAGCAAGCTGATTCTTTCTTCGTCAGCAGAAGCGATAGGGTTTGAGTATGACGAAGACTATGCAGCCGAAACACTGAAAACACCTGGAAGATATACTGTTGCTTTCTCTGATGTATTGAGATCAATCATTGCTGACCAATACGATCCCAGTCAGCGGTTTTTGTTTGAAAGCAAGGTCAGGGAGGCACCGATATCTGATTCATCTGTGCGGCCATATATGTCAGAAATTTGCGACATTGCTGGAATTAAGAGATACCCACTTAACGCCATGAGAAACTTTTTTATTAACCTCGGTAAGCGTTCCGGAGTTGGCGATGTTGAGATGAAGCATCTGGTTAATCATTCTACGAAGCAAAACGTTACTGATGGTTATACTGGCCTGAAGAATGATTTTGACTACTTATTAAAAAACACACAGAAAGTAACTGACTTCATCATGCGTGAGTGCGGTATCAGCAAAACGGTTTTTGGAATTGAGCAGACTGAAACTAATCAGCTAGAGAATGCGATGGATCTACTAAGCAAGTTTGATCCAGAAATTCTTAAGCTTGCACTGTCAATGCATGGGAAAAGGGAAAATAATTCATAAAAACTGGTTATTAAATTGACAAGTATGGTTTTGCTTGTCATAATAGTAAGTGTAGGTTTAGTTCATTTTCCTGCAACTCAAGCAACTCAATTGGTTTGGCGACCATAAAAAGGGCTCTCGATGAGAACCCTTTTTCTTTGTCTGCAAATCACACAACTACTCCGTTTTCCAGGTTCCAGATAAGCCTGATCACTTGGTGACGGCCCTCCTCTGTTTTCAGAATATCTATTGGGCGCATATTGCCAAGAGCAAGGACTGGGGTTTCAAGCCATGTTTTTGTTGCCAAATCATTGTCGCTGAAGAAGCTTGTGACTAGATCCAGGGCCTCTTGGGCCTCGGCTGGGAGGCCGAGGCTGGTGAGCATTTCTTTATTCACATGTGCTCCTTGATTAGGCATTGCTTATGTAAAATTTAGCAGCATCATTGAGTGATGTATCTAGTGTATTACCGTTAACGCGCTGTTCGCCATCCTTAACCTTTATGTTTTTGTTTGACACGAGACGATATCCGGCGATACCAATGATCGTATTTGTAGCTTTTCTCGCATCTTTAAGATCAATATGCAGCATGAAATAGTTTTTGATCAGTGTTAATTTACTTATCTGTTTGCCGTTGTAAACCGCTTTTTCACCTTTTAATTTTTTAATGAAATCCTCCATAGATTTATTCTGAAAGCCGTCCTTAATTCTTTCCTGAGATTTTACAAAATCAACAACATCCCTTATCAACAAAGCCTTATTCAAAAGGTCGCGAGTGAAGTTAACAGTCTTAAATTCCGAAACTAAAGAGATATTAGCAATCACAGAAAGACCGTTTTTCTCAACAAACTCATAATCTTCTTCAGTAAAATTAGACTTAATACCCATCATTTTTGCTGCTTTGAACTTTTCTAGAAGGCGTGAATTATGAAGCGACAGAAGAGCAGACTTATCTGAGAGCATTGATTCTGCCAACTTAGAATCTAAAACTTCTTCAGAAAGAAATACCTGCTTCACCTCTTCTTTCTCAGCTCTAATGCGAGCAATCTTGTTAGGTTTTTCGCACGACACGTTATCAGCATCTGTAAAGGCATTAATCATGGTAAAGCCAAGAAGCTTCATTGCTGTAAGAGTAAATTGCTTGTAGCGATTACGTGACCAGTTTTCGAGCGCTTTAAAATCAAATGCTGCGCACAAATTTTTATCTTCCAGGAGCTTGTTATGCTTTTCATTCATGTAAGTGATCTGAGTATGTAAGCCATGCCAAACTTCGTCTTCTGAAAGCAGGCTAGACTCTTGGATTGTTCTGTAACACACGTCTGATCGAGTTTCTGGATAGTCGCAAGCGGGCTTTCTAAGAGAGAATGAAATATAGATATCTTCTACACACCTGAAGCGTAAAGCTGTCTGAATCAAGGAAATAGGCGACACGGTTCCGCAACAATCCATCAGAATAGTTTTGACTTTAGGCAAGCGTGCGCTGAAGCCTGGACCAATGGCTGGTGTAAAAAAGATCATGGATTTATCAGACAGCTCAGCGTCAGGATTCACAGTTGCTTTAAATGCTTCACCAGTTTCGTCAGACATTTCTGCTGCGTTGATAAGTATTGTTTTAAGACCTTCAGCTTCCGCAGAACCAGCAAGCTCTTTATATATAGAAATAGCATCTTGCTGCTTTCTGTCTGAGTAAAAGGCAAATGATTCACCAGCTTTCAATAGTCTTTTGGCGCGGTGCATAAGATCTTCCGCCTTGAGGTTCCCTGCATGCACATTTGTATTTTGATATGCGCCTCTAGGCATCTCGACTGCCTGAATTTCTCGACCAGTAACCGACTGAATAATGTCAATATAAGCCTGACCAAAGTGCGCATCTGAAATAGCCACATCCGGAGATGATCTCATTTGATCAAAAAAAAATTTAAAACCAGCTTTCTTGTCTGAGATTTTACCGTCAAAAAAAGCATCGCCGTTTATATGCTCGAAAAGCTTTATAGCCTCATCAAATATTTTGACGCTGCCGTTCTCAATAAGATCGGTGTGAGCTTTGATTCTTGCAGAGTTAATTGTAGTGATAGCGCCCTGCTTTACAATCGCCCTGCCATCTTCGTTACATATGTTTTTATAGTGCTCATCGCGCATTGAAAATGGGCTGGCAAGCGAAATATTTGGAACAAAGACCATGGGCTTGCGGCCATCCTTGAGCGCAGAATCGAAGAGCTTGATATTAGATTCTGATTTCGAAGTTCCCATTTCAGATGTGTTTACAACGAATCCCGAAGGCACAAATGTCTTATTGTCGATCTGACGTGGTGCAGCAGGGAAAAGCATTGACCGCACTTTTGATTCGAAAGTGTCAGCATGGGATTTGTACGCCGAGATTACATATTCATATATTTGCTGAGACCTTGCTGAATCTTTTATAATATCTCGCAATGTATCTAGGCTAATAAAATCAACGTTACTATCGATCATCTTGCAGATGTGGTGGCTATTCTTGGTAGCCTCTTTAACGCTTGAAATTGACTCAATCAAGGCCCTAATTTTCATTTGCTTAACTGTGTAGAAGACATCTGATATGGCGTCGGTATTATCAGCATCAAGCACTGAGTACATAGACTCACATCGAGCGTTAACTACAACATAGGACTTTTTATAAGCGAAAAGAACAGCTTCAGCGCAAGTATTCATAATTACGAAACGCTCATGCGCATACTTAAACATGTTGGTAGCAGATTCAAGATCAGAAATGTTCTTAACGTATACAGCTGTGTAATTTTGCGGCAGCACAATCGGCTGCGAAGAAAAGATTAATACATTCATTTATTATTACTCAATTTATTTTTGGCTGATTACAGTATAACCACCTTTTACGTTAGATGCAAGTCTAATAACATACTTTATTATCAAATAAATAAATTTTCCAAAAAATATTTCTGCTTCTACCTGCTGCGCAGAAACTGGCCAGCGGAGGGTTGTGTTGGTTGGGGTGATCTAAGATATGACAAATCGCTGAAAAATCAGTATGATCCGCTGCGATTCTGCGGGGTTGGCGGAATTGGTAGACGCATCGGACTTAAAATCCGACGGTTTAGGCCATGCGGGTTCGATTCCCGCACCCCGCACCATTTCTTGCACCATTCTCTCCTTCTCCTCCTCCTCCCGCATAGACAACCGAGCCCTCCCCTGGCCACTTTCTGCGCAGCAGGTAGCTGTCGTCATTCACAAATCTTCTTATATAGAACACTAATGCAAAAAACGACAGCTCAAAGCCTTGCAGCACTAAGGCTACAGCTAGAATTACGCTCAAAATTTCGGCCCCGAATTTCCGCCCTCCACTCCTCTCTTTTCTCCCGAAATGTCAACAAAGCAAACCGTTGCTGCCATCTTACATTACGTTATAATTAATTCAAGAGGATTAAATGTATGAGAATACTTGGTATAGACCCTGGACTGAGCGGAGCCCTGCCACTAATAGACGATTGCAAGCTGATCGAGCTGAACGACATCGAAGCTTCAGACAGCCGAATCAACGAAGCGCAAATGGCTTGCTTACTACAGCGCTGGAAGCCTGACTTTGCCGTCTGTGAAGTTGTCACAGCTCGCCCAGGCCAAGGCGTCACTTCGATGTGAATCGCCCCTGATTCCCTAGGCACTTTCGACTGACTTTTGGTCGCTTTGAGCCTGTCGCATCAGGCAGGAGTCGGCCAAAAGCGGACACCCGTGAGTTTCACCGAGCAGCGCAAGTAATTGAGATAGTGCACGAGGGACTCAGACAGAGATCCAAGCAGGACGCCCGGCCATGCGGGACTCGCAAAAACAGCTCTAATCCTGTAAGATCGTCATCGTTTTAGCTTCTAAAGACACTCGATTAGGCCTCATGCTTACTTTGCAAAACATCATCTGGCTGCCTACGCCGCCATAGCGCTACGCCCCCCCGCATCATCTGTGATTGCTTGCTAAGCCAGCGGTCGCACTCTGCTGTGCACTCGGTTTCATCGCCTGCCACAGCTCCCCGACATCCGACAATTTGACCTCGTATCGACCAGCTGCACTTGGCCTGCGCCATGCTGTGCTGCGCGATCCATTGCCTTGGGAATTCTGATGCTCCACTCGTTAAAGCAAACCTGGTTATCCAACATCCGTGGCGACATCCTCGCCGGTCTTGTGGTCGCACTGGCCCTAATCCCTGAAGCCATCGCCTTCTCGATCATTGCTGGCGTCGACCCCAAGGTTGGCCTGTACGCATCCTTCTGTATCGCTGTGGTGATCGCCTTTGTCGGTGGCCGCCCCGGAATGATCTCGGCAGCAACCGGGGCCATGGCACTGCTGATGGTCACCCTGGTCAAAAACCACGGTCTTGAATATCTGCTGGCCGCCACGTTGCTATGTGGCGTGCTACAGATCGCTGCTGGCTACCTGAAGCTCGGCTCACTGATGCGCTTCGTCTCGCGCTCGGTGGTGACCGGCTTCGTCAATGCCCTAGCAATTCTGATCTTTATGGCTCAGCTGCCCGAGCTGACCAATGTCACCTGGCACGTCTACGCCATGACAGCCGCAGGCCTCGGCATCATCTATCTGTTCCCCTATATCCCCAAGATCGGCAAGCTCATCCCATCGCCGCTGGTGTGCATCATCGTGCTGACCGCCGTTGCCATGTCGGTTGGGCTGGATATCCGCACTGTCGGTGATATGGGTCAACTGCCGGATACGCTGCCAATCTTTCTCTGGCCTGACGTGCCGCTGACGTTCGAGACGTTGGCCATCATCTTCCCTTACTCGGCAGCGCTTGCCGTGGTCGGCTTGCTGGAGTCGATGATGACCGCGACCATTGTCGACGACCTGACCGACACCCCCAGTGACAAGAACCGCGAGTGCAAGGGCCAGGGCGTGGCCAACATTGCTTCGGGTCTGATCGGCGGTATGGCCGGCTGCGCGATGATTGGTCAGTCGATCATCAACGTGAAATCTGGCGGTCGTTCTCGCTTGTCGTCCCTTGCCGCAGGCGTATTCCTGCTGCTGATGGTGGTATTCCTTGGCGATTGGCTAAAGCAGATCCCGATGGCTGCGCTGGTGGCAGTGATGATCATGGTGTCCATCGGCACTTTCAGTTGGGATTCGCTGCGTAACCTGAAGAAGCACCCGCTGTCGACCAACATTGTCATGGTCGTCACCGTTGTGGTCGTGGTGGCCACCCACAACCTTGCCTTCGGCGTGTTGGCCGGCGTGCTGCTGGCCGCGATGTTCTTCGCCAACAAGGTTGGCCATTACATGGCGATCAGTTCTTCGCTGGACGAAGCCGGCGAGCATCGTAGCTATAACGTCACCGGCCAGGTGTTCTTCAGCTCGGCTGACAAGTTCGTCGCGGCCTTCGACTTCAAAGAAGCCCTGAACAAGGTAACCATCGACCTGAATCGCGCCCACTTCTGGGATATCACCGCCGTTGCCGCTTTGGACAAGGTGGTTATCAAGTTCCGCCGCGAAGGCACCGAAGTTGAAGTGCTGGGCCTCAACGAAGCGAGCGCCACTATCGTGGATCGCTTCGGTGTACACGATAAACCCGACGCCATTGATCAACTCATGGGCCACTGAGAAGGAGAACAACAATGACCCAAGTAATTGCTTGTATCGACGGTTCCGCCTCGGCACCAGCCGTTTGTGACTATGCAGCCTGGGCAAGCCTGAGCCTTGAAGCCCCGCTGACCTTCTTGCATGTGCTGGATCAGCGCCAGTACCCGGTTATGGCCGATCTGAGTGGCAATATCGGCCTTGGCAGCCGCGAGCATCTGCTCGATGAGCTTGCTTCCCTGGATGAACAGCGCGGCAAGTTGGCCCTTGAACAAGGGCGGATCATGTTAGTGGCCGCGAAAGAGCGGGCCATGGCGGATGGTGTGACCGCGCCTGAGTCCAAGCAACGTCATGGCGATCTGCTGGAAAGCTTGCAAGAGCTGCAAAGCGAAACGCGCCTGCTGGTCATCGGTCGCCAGGGCGAGTCTAGCGGTGGACTGAGTCAGCATGTCGGAAGCCAGCTGGAGAGCGTGATTCGTATCATGCACCGGCCAATCCTGGTTACCCCGGCCAGCTTCCAAAAGCCCAAGAGCGCGATGCTTGCATTCGATGGCGGCGCTACTACCCGCAAGGGTGTGGAGATGCTGGCAGCCAGCCCGCTGCTTAAGGGGCTGCCGATCCATCTGGTCATGGTTGGGCCCGTGAGCGATGAAGCGTCCGCGCAGCTGGACTGGGCGCAGAAAGTGCTGATCAATGCCGGATTCACTGTTCGTGCCGAGACCCGGAACGGCGAGATAGAGCCTACCCTGCACGCCTATCAGAAAGAGCATGGCATTGATCTGCTGGTGATGGGGGCCTATGGCCATTCACGTATCCGGCAGTTCCTGGTCGGTAGCACCACGACCAACATGCTCCGCACCACCACCAGTCCGCTGTTACTGCTGCGCTAATGGCCATGGACGACGCCCTTGATCTTGCACATTTCAAGACCTTGCTGGAACAGCGCGCTGCCGAGCTGGATCGATTGCTGGAAGACGCTGAGTCTCGCTCGCAATCGGTAGAGCTGGATCAAAGCAAGGTAGGGCGTCTGTCGAGGATGGATGCGCTTCAGCAGCAAGCAATGAACGATGCCATCCGCAGTCGGGCGCAGCATGAACGCGTCCGCCTCCAGCTGGCCCTCAAGCGTTGGCACGAGGGTGAATATGGCTGGTGTAACCAATGCGGCGAGTTGATTGCTTCGGGCCGCCTGGAGTTTGATCCGGCCTCGCTGCTGTGCATCACCTGTGCGAGTCGCACTGAGTCGGGTTGAAACCCATCACGGCTCTTGGCGTCAGCCCCAATTAACGAGGCTTCTAATGTATTTGATGGCTAAAAACTGGCTGGGCCGAACACGGAAAACAAGCGTTTGGATGTGGGCACTGCTGTGCTTTGTGTTGCTCACCGTATTTCAAGTCCGCACCCATCACCTTGATGATCGCTTGTACTTCTGGATTAAGACCAGCTGGCACACTGACGATTGGCAGGAGCACTCTGTGTGGCTGCCTGGCTATTGGGTTGAGCTGGATGCTAAGGCGGTTCCCGGTGTGGACAACAATCTTTCGGGCCTGACCTTCGACCCTGACCTAAATCTGCTGTGGGCGGTCACCAACGGCCCAAACGAACTATTGGCCCTTGGTCGTGACGGTGATGTGGAAAGGCGTTACAACCTGGACGGTTTCCACGATGTGGAAGCTGTGTCCTATGCCGGCAACGGCCAGCTGGTAATCGCCGAAGAGCGCCGGCAGAGCTTGGTTGTCGTGGATGTCCCCATCGCCGAAGACGGTAAACTTTCTCCTGGTCGACCATTGAGCCGAGACCAGTATCCAGCGCTGACCCTGGCGCTTGGCAAGGAAGACAACAAAGGCCTTGAAGGGCTCGCCTACGACCTGAAAGGCGACCGCCTGTTTGTGACCAAGGAGCGTGACCCTCGCCAATTACTGGAAGTGAGCGGCCTTCGTGCCAGCCTGACCGGGGGCTTTTCCCTGCACGTCCGCGACATGTCCAGCCAGGTAAAAGACAAGGTGTTTGCGACTGACTTGTCTTCGGTCGTCTTCGATCAACAGAGCGGCCATCTGGTTCTGCTCAGCGACGAGTCGAAACTGCTGATTGAAATGACCGATGAGGGCAAGGTGGTGAGTTTCCGCTCCTTGGCGAGGGGTTTTGCTGGTTTGCTGAAAGGCATACCCCAAGCCGAAGGCGTAACCATCGACGATGAAGGGTATTTGTACGTGGTCAGCGAGCCGAACTTGTTCTATCGCTTTAGCCGAGAAAGAGACTGATCGGTTGTCAAGCTACTGCCCGCTCTAACCCTGAAGAGGTGCGTCAAGAGCCAGTTTGGCGCGCCCCCATTCCGTCCGCTTTTGGCCGACTCCTGCCTGATGCGACAGGCTCAAAGCGGCCAGAAGCGGTCAGAGGAGCGGTAAATAAATCTATCCCGTTTTCGCCCATTCAGGTACATCTGCGGTTTTCAGCTTAATCTGTAGAAGGTGCTGTATCGATGGCAAGGATGATCCCGGACAATGGACCCCGTGGCACCGAGAGCAAAGGTGAGCGAGATATTTACAGCATCCTCAAAGCGGAGTTAACGGACGACTACGTTGTCATCCATAGCCTTCCGTGGCTTTCCTCCGCTGTGAGGAAAGTCGACCCTCGGGCAAAACCAACCGGGGAGATTGACTTCTTGATCATCCATCCGGAGAAAGGGCTGCTCGTCCTAGAAGTGAAGAGCGGCAAATACGGCGTCAAAAACAACGAGTTTGTGCATCTCAAGAATCATTACTCCATAGACCCCATCGGTCAAACTCGCAACAACGTGCATGGGATCGCAAGATGGTTGGGGGCGGATCCGACATTGCACCTCCTGATCGGCTACGGATTTATTTTCCCGGACTCCGATTTCGCAGGAAAGGCAATCGCGCCTGGCATGTACGACACGACATCAGGTCCCCAACAACCGCTCTACATCGACTATCGCGAGATGCCGAACGTTACGCAGCGGGTCATCGACTTGATGGACTACTGGAAAGCCGCTTTGGGTAACGCGGATTTAGGAGAATCTCGTGCCGCTCGCGTCATTGAATATCTCACGCCAGAAATCGACGGCAGGCGGGGCTGGTCCAGCCGCATCATCTTCGACAACAAGCAGTGGCTCCAGCTAACAGGGGAGCAGAGCACAGTTGTCACCAGGGTGCTGAAGAGCCAAACGTCGCTCGTGACCGGCTGGCCCGGAACCGGTAAAACGCTAATCGTGATCGAAACCGCGCGGCGATTGGCCTCCCAGAAACAAAAGGTGCTGGTGGTTTCGTTCAACAACAAGCTCACGGAGTATGTCCGCACCCAGCTTGTTGATTCAAAAGGCTGCGATGTAGTGACCTGGCATGGTCTATGTGGCCAGGCGCGCAACGCTTTGGGCCGCACCAGTGAACCAGGCAAAGAGGACGAATGGTATAGGCAGCAATGCGTGCTCGATCTGAACGACGCTATTGAGCAAAGGCGTATGGCCGATTACAGCGCCCTGCTTGTCGACGAGTCTCAGGCCCTCCTCCCATCCTGGTGCGAAACCCTCACTAAATGGTTCCAGGACAAGCCCAAGGCTTTTTTCTGCGACGAGACGCAGGTCTTCCCGTACGAGCATGACAACATCCCGTTGAAAGGCCTCAGCGAGCTGCTTGGTGTAGATCCGTTTCCACTCACCATCATCATGCGGATGCCAAAGGCAGTAACGAGCATACTCGAAGAGGCGGTGCCACCCAAACTCCAGCATTCGACCCCACGGATATTGGAGCACGACACTGCCGTCGAGATAATTACCGCAGAACCATGCCTGAAAATATCTCAGATCAGGCAAAAACTGATTGATAGCGGGGTGCGACCTGAGGATATTGTAATTTTGATCCCTAGGTTCCTTTCAGGACAGTACATTGAGTATTTGCAAAGAGAGAAACCACGTTGGGAACCGATCACGAAATTTCGTGGCTTGGAAGCGCCTATTGTCTTGATCCTTGGCTCGGAGCTGCTTGATACCGCTGAGTTGTTTAGCGCCTACTCTCGGGCAACTTCAAAATGCATAGCAATTTACGACGCTCTCAACGACAACTGGTCCAGCGATGAGGTCTTTAGAACCCGGCTGAAATGCGTTCCTGAGAACCTTAAAATCCTGGAGGATGAACAGGAAAAACTGCGTATTCATAACAGAATCGCGCGCACCACTGACAGAATGTCACTGAATTTCGTCACCCTTAACATTTCGTGGGCCGAATCCTGGAAAGCCTGGCTCATAGAAACCGACGACAAACAGTCACTAACAGAAATGTGGATCGCTTATCTGGCGCACAAGCTGCCTCAGCCAATTTTTCATTGGGTGAAAGATTCAAAAAGGTATTTGAACCTAGCTAAGATCAATTCGTCATCGCTAGACTCTACAGACTCCCTATATTCGTATTCTTCAAAGACGCTAGCTTTCTATGCGTGCAAAGAGTGCACCGACCTCACACCCCACTCTTTCGATAGCAAGCGCAGTTGTGCGCTATGTGACACCAAGAAAATTAGAACGCCCTATCCGGACCAGTCGATCATAGATGAAATCCGGCTTATGGATGCAGTAGTGTCCGATAGATTGGCGAAAAATCGCATTCGTGAACTGCAACCCGATCTGCCCATCAATATTGCCGCAGCCGCCTCGCTGTTTCGTGCAGAGCGAACCAAGATGCGCTCGAATGTACTCAGGGTTCAACTACCAGAGGGGCGCAAATTCTATTTGATCGCGTATATTTTCGTACAGGTAAGAATCGCCACTGCCAAAGCCGAAGCAGTCATGGAGGCCAATGCCCTCGCGGATGAACTCTATGATCGCTTCAATGAACTCAAATCCATATCTTCAACTGAGTGGAGGAAATTTTTCGCCAGCGCCATGGGCACGTTCTATTCGAAAGGCTATATGACGAAGATCAGCAAGGGATTTTACTCCCCAGTGGAGGACGACCATGCGCCCCCGCCACTCGGCTCACCCGATTTCTCCCCTGATTTGAGTAGTGCTCAGCTTCAGAGTCCAGCCTGAGCAGTCAACTCAGAACTGCAAGAGAACTGGCTGGTTCAGGCTGGTTGCGACAAGCTGCTTTTGGCCGATTCAGTTGAAAAAGTCGGTTTTTGAGAGCGCTGCTTTTCGGCAGCTCGAAAATTGCTCGATTTCGGCGTTGCTGCGTAAAAACCAATACAGCTCCGTCTTCTGAGCGAACCAGATTTCAACGTCGCTAAGGATCTTTCATGGGGAAAAATCGCGACGGGACTTTTTCAACAGAATCGGCCGGTTTCTGCCGGTCGTCACTACGGCAAGCGCTGGTCAAGTCGAATGCAAACGCTTGGTCAGCTGGAATGTAATTGACTGGTCAGTGGTTGTGCAAATTGCTGGTCAAATCACTGCAATTTCGCACGCTAGTATGCCGTCGGAGGCTTTTCGTGATGCTCATGCTTCTAAACCAAAACCCAAGTCCAAGCTAAAGAAGTTCAAGAAACCCAATTCCGTAACTACGACTATCGCTTTGTAAAAGGAGAGGCTTCATGTGCACTCTGACTCACTCAAAATAACTATCTATTTGCGCCAAATTCCCCGCCGCCCCCTCCCCCCTCACATCCTATTTGGCAAAAACAAATCCATTGTTGCCAAAAAATAAGTTCCACATATATTCCCACCACATAGCCATGCATTAATATTTTATAATTAAAATACTTGCAATCATTTTGACCTTCCATGTTAAAAAGTTAAATAAGTACGTTATACTTTAAGCATGAAAGCAAATAAGCTTTCGAATATAAATGCAGGAAAAGGATATGGGTAATACAAATACTAAAATTACTTTCGATGTAAGTGACCTCGAAGACAACCTTAAAGCTTTGCACAAATTCCATGGCAGAGATTATCTAATCAATATAATCGGCACAATCGCTAAAAATCACGTGCCAATTTATATGAAAGGCAAAGACCACCTAGAACACAGAACACGCGCTATAGGAATCAAGTCTTCATATTATCAAGCATTAATGAGAGTAGCTGTTGACTCGAAATTTAGGGGGAAACGTTTACATGCTGAACGGCTCTACACATCTAACGGCGCTAACTCTTACAATCTGATATTCAATAAGTACGTGTACGAGGATGTCATGAACCACATTTATGCAATGCGCAAGACACTGGGCATTTGAGTCAAAAATAACTATACCTATACCAATAAACAAAAAACTAAAGGAAGAACAAAAATGAGTCACATACACTGTACAAACAGAGAGACAGGCGACTTCATAGCTCACATCGATAATTTTGGCACGACTTATGGTGTTGTTGTCAGAGAAGGCAATATTGAAGAAGTTGTTAAAATTCATAGAATCGAAGTCTACGTTGAAAACTCATACAGCGGTCTTGTCATCCACACAGATCCAGGCGATCAATCATTCATCAGCCATAAGCTCACTCCGATGATTACTGCTCATGCTGAAGATATTGATGTTGCTAAACGCTGTGCTAGGAATTTCATTCAGCAACACTACCGTCACTAAAGTCACTCCGGCCCAGCCGGATTTTCTTCGCCCAGCAAACAATCGAACTTAGACACGCTCCGCAATCTTTCCGCGCCCTACTCTCCCGCATCGGCAGCCTGCAAAAAATATATCTCCGCATATAAATACCCTGCCCTACCTGCCCCCAAACCCAACTCCAAACCATGGGGGAATGTCAATTGTTTTTGGTAAAAAACTTCGATATAATGCAAGTATTACCAATATAAATTGATGTTATCTAATGATTAAAAATTTCAAGATTTATACTGATCTGAACGACGATAAAACCTACGCATATTGCACATACGAGCTGTTAAGAAATCGTGGGCAGCACAAAGAAAGCTTCAGAATTGAGCTTCTTTACACTGACAAAGAAACTGGACCTGACGATTTTGTTGAAGGCGCGCACTGGTATGAAATTCATCTGACACAGAGCATCGAATCTCGCCGCTACAAATCAGATGCAAAACCAAATCCTGTCGTTTTTGGCTTTGTGTCCCGTGGTTACGACCAGCATACAATTCTAGAATTTGTTGGCGATTGCGCTGAGCACCGGGAGTTTTTGGAGCAGGTCGGTATCCGCAGCTGATTCACAAGATTCAAGCCTCAGAGGTCGGGCCAAGGCCTCAAAATCTAATAAAATAATAATAAGGATAAAACCATACCACTCCCCTTCTCTCTATTGCGCTCCTATCCTCGTTCTCTGCTAATGCTCTTGAGACGCAAATCGACGAGCTAATCAAGTCTACAATCAGCTTGTGTGACGCCAAAATCGATGTTTCTCAGTTCACTTTCAACCTTTATGATCGCGACCAGTTTATGGAAATTCAAGAGCGCTCTTCTGGTAACGGTGACTACGAAAACTAGTGTGAAAAGCAAAATTTGTTTCACCCAAAATCTATGAAAACGTCAGCAGTATTTACTAATATATTTTTCAGAATGCCTTGCAGAAAGAACTAAAGTTTCGATAAATTATTTAGGGAAATAATCAATATCTTAGTTGATTCAGCGTAATTGATTACTTAATTTCGCATATACTAAATATACAAATACAGATAATAAATAATAATTTATGTCAATGGAAAAAACAGTAAGAGTTAGAGCCAGATTAATACTCACCAATTTGGCCAATAAATTCAAAGAGAAGAACTCATTTCTCGTCAACGAGTGCAGCTTCTCGCGCTACGAAATCCACTATTCAATCGTCGTCAACATCTACAATTACAGCATCACCACCACGATCAAGCTCCCCCTGGATTTTCAGCTATGGCTGTTGTTTGCTGGATTCCAGATTAGAGACGACTCACCTTGTTCGTGACCACAAGGACGCCAGGACAGGCTGAGTACGCGCTTCAATGGCTATGCCGAGGCCATTGCGTTTCCTGCCCTTCGCAACGCAGTAGTGACAGCATGAACAATGTAGTAAGACTTCAAGAACGCTTGTACGCGACCAGGATCAGCGATCTGCTGTACTTCGCGTACGGGTCAGGTTACAAGAAGAAGATCGAGCAAGCGGCCAGCTTGGCTTCTCGTGATGTTCATACTGGTTTCACTGCAACAGAACTTGTCGAAGCAGAACTTGTAATTTTGTCATCATGACACTTTATTTTGTTACTGCGTGACAACTGTATTTGAGTTCTGTCACTAGATTGACTTCCCGTTTTTGCTATCTATATTACGACCTCTTTATTCTAAGTGGGGTTGTATATGAGCGCTTTTGACACTGCACCATTACTCAGCAAGATCAATGATATTCAGCCAGATTCCGGGACCATCTCAGATATGCGGAAGGCGCTTGCATCAACAATAGTGTGTGACAGTGAAATCAGAGAGTATCGGCCGAATCCATCCATGCCTAAAGGCAAATTCTTCAACTCAATTCGACTTGAATCAGTTGTTCTTTATCCTCGCTTCTATATCGAATCAGTAGAAGATCCTTTTCCCAACTTCTCTTTCTGCTTTTCTTTCGTTGATAAGAGAGGCGGCATTGCTGGCCTTGTCGAAACAGAAGACTGTAGAGAATGCGGAAAGCCTGACAGCAACTCGTTCCCGCAGATTTACTTTGCTCACTGCTACAGGGTGAACGGCCTAAATTGTCTTCAAATAACTACAAGCTACGAGATATCACAAGTATATGATGTTCCTGATCTCAGTCTTATTGAGGAAGCTGCTTCGTTTGTTTTGACCCAGAATTCTGGTCTTTATGAACTTTATGGATTGTTGCCAGATATTCACCTACAAGCTGATTGCTCCAATTTTTTCAACGCCGGCGCTGATTAGAGTTAGCGGTGGCAAAAACCGGGTGCAACATCTGACCATTTCGGTACGGTGCTGCACCTATGTCTTATCCCGAACTCAGCGTTGAAGAGTGCGCCATCATTCAAATCGGTCATGCCCAAGACTTCAGCCTGCGTAAGATTGCCGGCCTGATCAACCGATCCCACTCGACCATCAGCCTGTAGCTGAGCCGCAATCGAGTTGCCAGTGGTGGCTACTCGTCCCGTGCGGCTCAGCGGAAGATGTAGGCCTGCCGACAGGTTTGTTGGCCGATGTGAAAGCTGTTTGACCGGGTGGCGACGGATTCCAGTTGGTGGGCCATATGATGCTTCGTGAGTTTTTTGTCTCCCGAGCAGATTGTCGGCAATTCCACTCTTTAACTGATACGCTAATACTTATGAATCATGTGGCTCAAAATGAAAATTCAGGATGAGGATTCGAATCCAGACTTCGCTGAATTGATTGCTAAAAAGCAGGCAAATGCAGCGCTTAAATTCAATCACTTGCGAAGCTTGAGTGACGATGATCGCCTTGCTCTCAACGAGCGATCGGCTGAGATTTGCGAGAAAATCGCATCTGATTTCAGTAAAAAAAGTCGCAGACTGATAATTAGCTGACTACCAGCTTTGCTTAAGGAGGCTATTTATTTGCTCCCTTAACCTCCTCTGGCCCTCTTCTGCCCCGGCAGATGAGGCTTGGTTAAGCAGCAACGCTGTTGATTTCGTCTCTGGAATTGCAAACAACCTCCAGCTCTACAAGCATCCCTTGGGCACGTAGCAATTCTTTCATAGTTTCAATTTCAGCTCTTACTTCAGCTCTTGTGATTTCGATACGAGCCGTAGCACGTCCATTGTCATCTCTTGCGCAGAAAATCCAGACAGGTGATCTCGTATTACTTGGATGATAGATTCTTCCAGTAATTCGCTTACGATCAACAAACGCCCCTCCTCCCTTATCATTCGTCTCATAAAAACCAACTATAAATTTTTCACCATTGTTCTCGCTAATAAAGTGCTCTACTGATTGATAAGCACTTGCCTTCGCCTTAAAAGCCCACATATAAATAGCCCCATATATATTTATATTAAATATAACATGCGCGCCTAGTTAAACAACACCCCGCAGTCATACATTTGCAATATGGTTATATATTTATGTGAGTTTAATTATCTGTGTATGAGTGGTTAAAAGCGGGGCGTATGATTCAGCGATCTAAAGTAAAGAAGTGAAGAAGCCCCAATGAGGGGCTTCTTGGAATGGCTAGGCGCAGTATCCTCCTGCATATCCTCTTTGCGGGTCTCCGTAACAATCAACAAGAAAGCTCTTAGCCCAGTCCATCCAGACGTTAATTTTCTCAGCGTCTCCACCGAGCACACCAACTTTTTTGCGGCGCGACTTCGGGTCAAAAATTTCATAAATTATTGAATCTCCGATGATTGCAGCCGCCTCTGCAAACTCTTTCAGCTTGATACCTCTAGCATCTACGAATTCATGTTCGCCAATAAAAATTCTGGGTTGATTTTCCAATTCCGCTACCGCCAATATCACGTCTGCTTCCAACTGTTCTACTGGAATGCGCTGAAATGCTGCACGAGATTTAGCTCTCCACTTTCTAAGCATTTCCGGTTTAACGCCAGGGCATTTTGATTTGTATGCGTGACTCAAGCAGTGATCTGCTGCGGCTATTATGCTCAGTTCATCAGACCGTTCATGCCCAATAAGCAGGCAAAGCTGTCCAATACTACTACCCTCCCAATATTTTTCAGGCGGCAAACCGAATCCTGGATCACCTTCGCGATGATGATCAATTACAATTTGTCCGTCTCGATAATTTTTGGATCGACATTCGACCCATACTGGAATAAGACCATTGTGATTTGAAAAATCGATGTGGTCAGCTTGATAGGCATTCCCTGGATGAACACGCCGTTTTTGTGCAAGCGCATGTATAACTTTAAATCCACCTTCTTTACAGATTTTCTCAATAGCGGCCATTTCAGGATCGCCAGCGCCCAGAATAAAAAGATAACTCATAAATTTCTCCGTTGTTAACGGAGTCTTATACTGACAATCAAAATATAAAACGTAAAGTAATTTATTTTACTGGTAAAGTAAATGTAGCTATTGACTACCTTGAAACCCCTGCACGGCAAGGCTTTTAAAAAGTCAATCCCAATGAAAATTAAATCCATCGGCTGCTGATCTAACCTAGGCACTCGGCTTCACGTCTTATATATCTTGGGTTGTTAACCACCTATGGGACACGCACAACTGTTTTTCCCGTGTAAGAGGCTGACAACGCAGGTTTAGTTCTGAGGTTTCTTTTGGCTGCTCGCTGGGGCTTCAATTGATAGACTGCGCTGATTTTGCGTTCATAGCGCAACCGGCGTATTCAAAAGGAATTCATACAGATGTCCGCCCTTTTTGTCCTGCTCAACACCTACCGCGCCGCCTCCGCTTCCGAACGCGAAAAAGGCACCTATTTTGAAGAGCTGATCTGCGCCTACCTTCGCAACGAAGCCACCTATCGCGACCTCTACGACAAAGTATGGATGTACGGCGACTGGGCCAAAGAACAAGGGTTGGACGGTCGCGACACTGGTATCGACCTGGTGGCGCGCACTCAGGGCACGGGCGAGTACCACGCCATCCAGTGCAAGCTGTACGCCGAGGATTACCGCGTCCAGAAAAAGGACATCGACAGCTTCTTCACCGCCTCGGGCAAGGCACCGTTTTCGCATCGCATCATTGTCACCACGACCAACAACTGGAGTGAGCACGCCGAGGATGCCCTACAGGGCCAGCAGCCCCCTGTCAGCAAGATCGACCTGCAAGCCCTGGAAGACAGCCAGATTGACTGGGCCAAGTACCAGCCCAACCAAGCCGTTGCCCTCAAAGCGCGTAAGCAACTGCGCGATCACCAGCAAACTGCACTGAATGCCACCGCTGCCGGCCTCAAAGATGCCGAGCGCGGCAAGCTGATCATGGCCTGTGGCACGGGCAAGACCTTCACCAGCTTGAAGATTGCCGAGCGCCTGGCTGGCAAGGGCAAGCGCGTGCTGTTCCTGGTGCCCAGCCTGTCTCTGCTTTCGCAGACTCTCACCGAATGGACGCAAGAAAGCGACACCCCGCTTCACAGCTTCGCCGTTTGCTCTGACAGCGACGTAGGCAAGAAGCGCAAGGCCGATGAAGACACCGTGCAGGTCTTCACCCACGAACTGCGCTACCCAGCCACCACCAAGGCGGATCGCCTCGCAGCGGAAATGCTCAAGCGTCACGATGCTGAGCACATGAGTGTGGTGTTCTCCACCTATCACTCCATCGACGTGATCAGTCGCGCCCAGCATGACTATGACTTGGCAGCGTTCGACCTGGTGATCTGCGACGAAGCGCACCGCACAACCGGCGCGACCTTCGATGACGATGACGAAAGCACCTTTGTTCGCATCCATGACGCCGACTACATCCGTGCCACCAAACGCCTATACATGACCGCTACACCGCGCATTTATGGCGACAACGCCAAGATCAAGGCCGAGTCCGGTGAAGTCACCCTGTGCTCGATGGATGACGAGGCGCTGTACGGCAAAGAGCTGTTCGTCATCAACTTCTCCGAGGCCGTTCAGCGTGGCCTGCTCACCGACTACAAGGTGCTGGTACTCACTGTTGAAGAGAGCGTCATTAGCCGCCGTCTCCAGGAACTGCTGAAGGACGAAGACAACCAGCTGAAGGTGGACGACGCCGCAAAAATCGTCGGCTGCTGGAAGGCACTGGCCAAACAAGGTCTCGCCGAAAACCTGGTGGGTGATGACCAGCCCATGAAGCGCGCTGTCGCCTTCTGTCAGGTGATCTCGCCCAACTACAAGGGCACCAAGCACAAGGTCAGCTCCGTCAACATCGCTAGCATGTTCCAGTCGGTGGTGGAGGCTTACCAGGAGTCAGAAAACATCGACGAGGCCTCACGCATCATCTGCGAAGCCGCACACGTCGATGGCGGCATGAATGCAAGCCAGAAAGAAGCCAAGCTCAACTGGCTGAAGGAAGAAGCCCCGGCCAATACCTGTCGCATTCTCAGCAACGTGCGCTGCTTGTCTGAAGGTGTGGACGTACCGGCGCTGGACGCCGTGCTCTTCCTCACCCCGCGTAACTCTCAAGTGGACGTGGTGCAATCCGTAGGCCGTGTGATGCGCAACGCACCGGGTAAGAAGCGCGGCTATGTCGTGCTGCCCGTGGTCATTCCAGCCGGCATGGAGCCGCACGAAGCCCTCAACGACAACCAGACCTACAAAGTGGTCTGGCAAGTGCTCCAGGCGCTGCGCTCGCATGACGACAGCTTTGACGCCATGGTCAACAAGCTCGACCTGATTGGTTCAGACCCGCGCAAGATGGAAGTTATCGCCATCACTGACAAGGCCGACAAGAAGGCCAAGAAAGCCAGCAGCACGAGCAACGGCCAGGCCGGCAAAGGCAAGTTCGGTATCGGTAGCAAAAACCACGATGCCGAAGGCCAGCTAACCCAGCAGGCCGAGCTGACCTACGAAGTGGGCGAAATCGAAAAAGCCATCTACGCCAAGATCGTCGATAAGTGTGGCAACCGCCACCACTGGGAAGACTGGGCCAACGACATCGCCAAGATCGCCCGCACCCACATCGACCGTATCCAGGGCATCCTGGAGAACCCGGCCAATACACAGGAAAAGGCCGCCTTCAATGCCTTCGCCGCCGAGCTGCGCGACGATCTGAATGACAGCATCAGCGATGGCGAGATTGTCGAAATGCTCGCCCAACACCTGGTAACCAAGCCGGTGTTCGATGCCCTGTTCGATGAATACAGCTTCGCCAGCCACAACCCCATGTCCAAGGCCATGCAAGGCGTGCTGGACGCGCTTCACGAACACCACCTGGCCAAGGAAGCGGACACCCTGGATAAGTTCTACGCCAGCGTGCGTCAACGCGCTGCCGGCATCAATAATGCCCAGGGCAAGCAGAAGATCATCGTCGAGCTGTACGACAAGTTCTTCCGCAACGCCTTTCCCAAGATGACTGAGCGCTTGGGCATCGTTTACACCCCGGTCGAGGTCGTGGACTTCATCCTCCACAGCGTCAACCACCTGCTAAAACAGGAGTTCGGCCAGACCCTGGGCAGTAAGGGCGTCCATATCATCGACCCATTCACAGGCACAGGTACGTTCATCACCCGCCTGATCCAGTCGGGCCTGATCAAGCCGGAAGAGCTGCCGCACAAGTACAAGCACGAGATTCACGCCAACGAGCTGGTACTGCTGGCCTACTACATCGCTGCGATCAACATCGAAGCGGCCTATCACGGTGAAGTGATCGACGACTACACGCCGTTTGAAGGCATCTGCCTGACTGACACCTTCCAGATGTATGAGAAGGACGATTTGGTAAGCGCTTTGCTGGAGGACAACAGTGCCCGGCGCAAGCGGCAGAAGGATTTGGATATTCGGGTGATTGTGGGTAATCCGCCGTATTCGGTCGGGCAAGGAGATGCCAATGCCAACAACGCCAACATCCCTTACCCTGGCCTGGATGAGCGTATTCGGACAACCTATGCCGCTCGTTCAGATGCTAACAACAAGAACGCGCTCTATGACAGCTACATCCGCTCAATTCGTTGGGCTAGTGATCGGGTTGGTGATGCAGGGGTGATTGGCTTTGTCACCAATGCGGGTTTTGTCGAAGCGAACAATGCCGACGGCCTGCGCAAGTGCCTAGTCGATGAGTTCTCCACCCTTTATTTCTTCCACCTGCGCGGTAACGCGCGTACATCTGGCGAAACGCGCCGAAAAGAAAAGGACAACGTTTTTGGTATGGGCAGCCGTGCCCCGATTGCCATATCTCTTCTGGTTAAGAACCCCGAGGCGGAGGCCAATGGCCAAATCTATTTCCACGATATTGGCGACTACCTTAGCCGCGAAGATAAGTTAGAGAAGATCATCAGCTATGCTAGCGTCGCCGGTATCGAGCAGTGGCAACAAATCACCCCAGACGAGCACGGTGATTGGCTTAACCAGCGAGATAACAGCTTCAGCGATTTCATTGTCATGGGTGATAAAGACGGAAGCTCTGTTAATTCGCTGTTTGCGAATTTCTCAAGAGGTGTCGCAACAAGCCGTGATGCTTGGTGTTACAACGCATCGAGAGACAAGTTAGCGCTCAATATGACGCGCATGATTGGCTTCTACAACGGCGAGCTGGCACGTTTCAACGCCGCTCACCAAGGGTTAGAAAAGAAAGCGCGCGAATCAAAGCTTGATGGTTTTATTAACACCGATCCAATTCAGATCAGCTGGAACCGAAGCCTCAAACAAGAGCTGGTTAAAGAGCGAGCCTTTGCTTTTGAAAAAGAGTGTCTTAAGCCAAGTCTGTACCGCCCATATACCAAGCAATGGCTCTATTTCAACCGTCAACTTAACGACATGATTTATCAGATGCCGCGCCTTTTTCCGGATGCTTCGGCCAAAAATCTTGTGATTTGTGTTTCAGGCAAAGGGGATAAAGTCGGATTCAGCAGCCTTATCACGAATACAGTGCCTTGCTTGCACATGGTCGATATTGATGGCTCGCAATGCTTTCCCCTCTACCTTTACGACGAAGCTGCTCAGACCTCAGATAATGATCTCTTTGCCGAGCCGGTTGAAGGCGGTTTGCGCCGCCGCGATGCCGTCACAGACACTGGACTGGCCCACTTCCAGTCGGCTTACCCAGGCGAGGTGATCAACAAAGAAGACCTGTTCTACTACGTCTACGGCATCCTCCATTCGCCGGACTACCGCGAACGCTTTGCCGACAACCTGAGCAAGGAGCTGCCACGCATTCCCGCAGTTAAGAAGGCTGCTGACTTCTGGGCTTTCAGCAAAGCAGGCCGCGCCCTGGCCGACCTTCACCTAAACTACGAAACCGTCGAGCCTTATCCGCTGACCATCGAGGCCAAGGGCACGTTGGCCGATGCCGACTACCGCGTAGAGAAGATGAAGTTCGCCAAGAAAGGCGACAAGACCACCGTCATCTACAACCACCGCATCACCCTCAAGGGCATCCCCGAGGCTGCCTGGGACTACGTGGTCAACGGAAAGGCCGCACTCGATTGGGTGATGGAGCGCCAAGCCGTACGCACCGACAAAGCCAGCGGCATCGTCAACGACGCCAACGACTGGGCCAACGAAACCATGGGCAACCCCAAGTACCCATTGGAGTTGTTCCAGCGCGTAGTCACCGTGAGCCTAGAAACAATGAAAATCATCAATGCGCTGCCAGCACTGGATATCTGATAAGCCTAGTTAAGTAGAGAGCCCGGACGGGCTCTCCTTTTTGCTTACGTGTGGTTTATGGCTAAAGCAATGTGCATGCAGATGCTCTGCATGCGACCCACGTTGATTTTGGCAACAACTGATGACCGGCGATGCCGAAGGTGGCCAGCGGGGGTTATTCGTCTTCGTCGGGGTCTGTGTAAACGAGCTGACCCTTTATCCATGGATCAACAATATCGTTGGCAATATCGCGCAGGTACGATCCCCACTTTGCCCTGTCGTGAGCGCCAGGAGTCAGAATGGTTAGAAGCAAATATTCATCACGAAACTCGTCATGTGCGTAGATCAACCAAAGATCGTTCTCTGGTTCGCCGAGCGGGTTTGTTCTGTAGAACTGATCGCTCTTCTTGCTCCAAATCGCCTGAATTTTTGCACTGCCGGCAATATGGATATGACGCATATCATCGAGATCAAGCTCTGCATCTCTGCCAAAGATTGCAGGCAGGTCGCCGCAAAGCTTGTAGTTGTAGAAGTGTGAGTAGAAGTTGTACCAACCTTGGTACTCTTTGAAGAGATCTGAAACTTTTACAGACGACAATTAGGCTCGCTTAGCGACCGGTAATCACTTTTCCAGTCGCAACGTACTTTTCAAATGCCTCATCGCCGGCCTTTGCGGCTGCACGTGCGTCAGCGAAAGTAAGCTCATGCTTGATTACCTTGCGCTTTACCACTGCCTTGGCTGACGGCTTGACTGCGTTTCTGGTGGTCATTTCCTCACCTCCTTAGCTCGTGACACCGTTACATTCATCATAGAGGTACGAAGGTTGGGGTGCAAGTCCGCTGGAACCCCCGCCGTTGCTGCGCTCCATCATTTTTTGGTACTGGCCAGAATTTGCCTATACTGTACATCCACACAGCCTATTATTGAGCAATGAGATGTACGCGACTCAAATCCGCCCGTTGATTCCTGCGAACGAGCCAGAGCTGATGCAGCAGCTGGGCCAGCTAGCCTGCGGCTTCCCCTCACCTGGCCTCGACCATGAAGAGCCAGCACTGAGCTTGGACGAGCTGGTTGGGATGCGTGCTCCATCAATGTTCGTGGGTCGTGCTGCCGGCCATAGCATGCGCGGTAAGGGCATCTTCGACCGCTACTACCTGATCATCAATCGCGCTCTCGACCCTGCTCCGGATGACGTAATTGTGGCTCGTATTGGCGCTAATTTCACAGTCAAAACATTTGTTGTGAATGGTGCGATCAAGATGCTTCAGGCCGAAAACCCGGACACGCCACCTGTTCGTATTGGTGAAGACGAAGAGGTCGAGGTGTGGGGAGTCGTAACGTTCAACCTGCACCCACTGCGCGGAGGGGTGGCAGCATGACAAAGGAACTGACATTTCAGGATCTTCTGGATATGAAGCGTTCGGGCGAGCAGCTCAAAATCCTGATTCTCAACACCCTTTCAGTTGAAGACATCATTCGTCTGAACAACGAAGGCATCGAGCACCTGGAGCGCCTTCAGTCGGCAATGGGTCAGCGCACGCAACTGCGTCTTGTCATCGACAATGGTGACAAATGAAAAATCGCTTCGGGCTCGTTGATTGCCACTGCTTTTACGTCAGCGCCGACCGGCTATTTCGCCCAGAACTTCTTGGTAAACCCGTCGTTGCCCTATCCAACAACGACGGGTGCGTGGTGTCTCGTAGCGACGAAGCAAAGGCGCTGGGCGTGAAGATGGGCCAGCCCTACTTTCAGCTCAAGGAACTGATCGCACACAAAGGCCTCATCTGCGTGTCGAGCAACTACGCGCTCTACCAAGATCTGTCGAATCGCGTCATGCAGGTACTGCGACGAGAAGCTCCGCAGATCGAAGTTTACTCAATTGACGAAGCCTGGCTCGATCTCACCGGCATCCCAGACCGTGACCTCGACGCCTTCGGTCGCCACCTTCAGTATGCCGTTTACCGCGAAGTAGGCATCCCAGTCGGCGTAGGCATTTCAACGACTAAGACCCTCACGAAGCTTGCCAATTGGTCATCAAAAAAATGGAAAGCCAAAACAGGCGCGGTCGTTGATCTTGTTGATCCATTGAAACAAGAGAAGCTGCTCAGATACACCGATGTTGGCGAGGTATGGGGCATCGGCAGTCAGCTAAAAACGCAACTCAATGCTATGGGTATCAACAAGGCATGGGATCTAGCAACGTTCGACCATAAAACGTTACGTAGACAGTTCAATATCAACATTGAGCGCACATCGCGTGAGTTAGCGGGTGAATCTTGCTTGTCCCTCACTGAAGACACAGTGCCAAAACAAATGATTGCGTGTACGCGCAGCTTTAGCGAAAGAATCACCGATTTCCATGGCCTCCGTACAGCTATCTCTACGTTTGTTGCCAATGCAGCCATTAAGCTCAGGGCACAGAATCAGTACGCTTCATGCATTCAGGTCTTCATTCGCACAAGTCCATTCGACACCAAAGGCATGCAATACGGTCGCTCGATTAGCGTACCTCTCACCTGCCCCACTTACGACACCCGCGACCTACTGGCGGCTGCGCTGGCTGGCTTGCAGGAGATTTATATCCCAGGACCTAAATATGCAAAGGCCGGTGTGATCCTGAGCCAGTTTTTTGATCAAGGGATGTTTACTGATGATCTATTCGCTCAGCCACTGCGAAAGAACACAGAACAGCTGATGAGCGTACTCGACAAGATCAACATGAAGCATGGTCGCGGCGTTGTCAGATTTGCGAGTGAACCTGCCGTCGCGTCATGGCACATGAAGCAGCAGATGCTGAGCCCAAATTTCACAACGCGTTGGAGTGACGTGATGCGGGTGAATGCTTGACGTTGGATTTCAGCCAGCGGAGGAAGTGATCGTGCACGACACGGGGTATTCAGCATGAGTGATAACAGCAATGATCCAGTGGATGCCCTGGCTCCGATTCGGCACCTGTTGCCTGATTTGCCACCAGAGGCCGGCTGGCTTGGAGAAAATTACAAAGGCTGGCAGCGTTATGCTGACGCGATGAAGATCGTCAGCGCTGAGTACGATTTCCCTGTGACAGTGAAGACAAAGAACGGCTATCTGCATGTCGATTACCACTCCGCACCGCCACAACTCGCCTCGCTCGGATTCGCTATAGAGATGGCTACTGATCAAATCTGCCAATACTGCGGAAGCCGCCCTGCGCGCGAAGAGGTAAGGAGTCAGTGGATCTGGAAGCTGTGTGACAGATGCATTTTGACCGAAGCGGGATTGTCAAAATAACGAAGCATAAGGCTGGTGTGTTGAATGCGTCGATGCCGGATATATCAGTGGCGATGCCACTGAATGCCGGGCACCTATTCGTATCAAACATATGCACAGCTTCGCTGCAATTTATCCGGGGGGTTGGAGTGGGTGCAGATGGAAAAAAGCCGGTCGATCCACTTTCGTCTATTCGACACATGTTGCCTGATTTGCCCGAAGAAAAGCATTGGTTGGGTGATGACTTCAAGGGCTGGCAGCGTTTTGCTGATGCGATGAAAATTGCGAGTGAAGAATACGATTATCCGATGCTTGCCCAACCAGGCTGCGGGTATTTGAGGATCGATTATCCATTTGCGCCACCGCATCTGATCTCGCTGGCCTACGCCATTGAAATGGCGACGGATCAGATCTGTCAGCTATGCAGTCGTCACCCCGCTCGTACAGAGAAAATTGATGGGAGACTCTGGAAGCTTTGTGAGAGGTGCGTCCGGCAAGACGGCGGACAGCAGAGTTGATGTAATGAAATTGTGGCGGAGTAACCTAATGAATATCTGAAATAAGAGCAGGAGCACCACTCCTATGGAACACTACACATTGCCTCATCAAGTAACTCGGATGGAAGCTCAATAATAACGTGTTCGATTCCATCTCATGCGTCCTGGCACACAACTCGCCACCTATCAGGTGTAGTCATTGCTTTGCCCCTACGCTATGAAAGACAAGTATTGCAGCTTGAATCCGTGTGTACGGATCTAGGCACGGGTGTGTAACGTGAAGCGAATAGGGTGAAGTGGTGTATTTCTGGGGTCATAGCCTCATAGGCGCATTGAAAGTAAAATCCTTGATAAGTCGCCTATTCGTATAAGAGGGCTTACCAATCCTTGAAGAGTTTCAATATCTCAACATGCTTCAATTTTTCGATTTCATGCCAAGCCAAGGACCATTGCCAGTCGGATGCCCGAGGTGTGCAGTCAGAGCATGTATCGCAGTGGGATTTCTTGAATCCGTGCCCTGGGATATCGATCACTGGATTGTAGAGAAGATGCAACAGATTGCCTGTCCCGTGAGCGTATTTGTGTTTCAGGCAGACGATCATATGCATGCCTCCGGCGGAGTGCATTTGTAATGTCTGTGCGACTATACCGCCGGGCTTGTAGTGAACAAATAAATATTCACAGTTTTTTACTATATCTGTCGGGTCGAAGTTAATCAGTGCTCTAGCAACGATTTGCCCCATCACATTTTCTGGGTCTTCAGGATCCATCCCCATACTTCGCGCTGTATTTCGAAAATATGCCTTTTGTTCCTCTGTGCTAATTTTTAGAAAATCTCTTTCGACCTTGGGTTCATGGTTTTCTTCAATAGTTGAAATGAGCTGAAGGGCGTCAGGGGTAAGATTGCTAAGAACCACCTTTAGCGATTTTATCTCTTCGTCGCTGAAGAGGTTCGAATGGAGAGCCAATGAGTACAACTTTTCCGCTCGCACGAGATCCTCGGAGAGGAAAGAATAAATTAGGCAAAACTGGAATATGGCCACCATCCAGTTCTGGAAATAATCAATCGAAGCTTCACTACCTCGCTCCTTTTGGATGATGCGAAATAGTATCAAAGATGTCACGGACTCAAGATACGTCTCGTAAAGGATCTGGTATTGCCCATTTGTAGCTATCAGACTGAGAAGGTCGATTATTTTTTTAATACTAGTACAGACACTTTTGTACTGCCTGTGCAGTTCGATTCGAAAAATATAGCCTTCAGCAGTGTTGTTCAGTGCTTTTGCAGCACTATTGTTTGCCATTAAACTGTCAATTTCGAATTTTAGCTTGGCAGCTCTAGCTAATCCGAAAGCGTAATGTCTGAGATTGGCAGATTTCTCTTCTCTAGCAAGAGCAATAATTATCATACTTATGCGTGCAACGTCGTGAGCTTGATCAACCATAGCTTGATGCAAAGGCGCTGCTCTCAACGCTATACGGTAGTAGAGTCCAGCAACAAATCGGTCTGCTGCGGGCACGATTGCTGAAGTTATCAAGTTTGTTGCGACTTCGTAGATTTTTGAGAAATCTTTTTTACGAAGGAGGTTGTCTAGATGTTGGTGATGAGCTTTGTACAGAGCATTACCCATCTCTGCAATTCTTCTTTCTAATCGCTGTGGGTCTAGATTGGAGAATCGCAGGATTGAGCCTTTAACACCTTTGAGCGCTAAAAAGTCCCAAGAAGCTATCACCGCATTGAGCACATTCTGAGCTAGTTTTTCATCACGCCTTTTTATGAGGTTCTGTGTGGGAATATGTATCTGGATAGAGCTGGTCTCAATGCTTTTCGCTTTTGAGATAAGCTCATCATTGTCGGTAATAGAAAGCCAGTAAATGGTTTCGCTCGTTACTTCCACGACCACCAGAATGACTGGGATATTGAATGATAGGTAGTATCTGAGTTTACTGGTCGGCAAGTTGAATGAGACGACTTGCTGGTTTTTGAGGTAGGTACAGTTGGCTTCGCCTTTGATTTGCACCTTAAAAACGAATTCACTGCCCTGAGCTACCCCTTTCTGGTCGGTGACCTCAATTTCCGCGTCGATCCCATGGTCGTTCTGATCCTCTTGGGATCTGAATAACCAGTTGGACGGGAGATTGTAAGTGAAGATCCTTCCAGCCTCGATGCCAATTTCACCTGGTGTCATTCACGGCATCCCGATCCAGCTAATATTTTCCATCTCAGAATATGCCATTCGGGTGCTACATCTGGCAACCCACCAAACCCGTCGATAGAAGCGGCACTAGGCAAGCGTCCTCTTGGTGACATACTGCAATCGACCCAAAGCAGCCTACGACTAGTTATGTGCTTCCGACCCAAGGCAGGCAATGTGGAGGAGCGCTTGATTATCATATCTACAATGAGGCAGAGCCAGGTCGGCTAGGTGCATACTGTCGCTATGTCGCTGAAATGGATTAGAGGTGCTTTGACCACCGTCCGTGTTCAGCAGGCATAAACTAGGCGGCTCTACCGTAAAAACTCAGATGAGCACTAACGTACAAGGACGCACGCAATGGCAACGCACAACGATGCTACCGGGTATCTCCTCGCCTATCGCGATACCGTCAATGAGGTGTGGTTCCACGCCATCTGCGACCACGCAATACAGTCTAATGGGGAGCCACTCGTTGACTCGGATCTCGAAAAGCTCTGGAACTACTTTCTCGGAAACGAAGCGTTCAGCCCTGCGGCTGCCACACCTCCTCAGTTGGCTTTACCTGCCAAGGCCGCCGCGCAGACTTACCACCTAGAGCAGCTAACCGCATTCCGAGACTTCAAGCGTCTGAGTCCATCTCTTACGCTCGACTTGCCTAAGAAAGTAACTTTGATTTTCGGTAAAAATGGCGCGGGGAAATCCAGCCTCTGCCAGGCACTGAAAGTGCTATCTAATCCCGAAAAGCCAAAAGAGCCGCTTACCAACGTCAGAAGCAAAGCAAAGGTACTGGCCTCGTTTGGATATAAATTCAAAGACTCACCGAGCATACAGAACTGGAGTGAGCTAGATGGCTACGGCGTGCAAGCACAAGCACTAAAGTATTTTGACTCAACCATTGCCATCAAACACGCGACAGGCTCGTTAAACCCAGAGGCTGTCGTTGAGATCTCTGTATTCCGGCTGGAGTGCTTCGAGTACGCAAAGAATTACATCAAGCAATTTCAACAGTTTTGCCTGACAAAAATCGACGCAACACGAAATAGTACAAATCTGGCGATCACTGCTCTTAAAAACAGGGTCGTTACTTCTATCGACATTGCCACTGGCGAGTTCGCCAGTTGGGAGGCGACCAATACGCGCCCCATGTTGACGTGGATATCAAGCATACCCGCCTACGACCCAGCTAAAAAAGAAACTAGAACCCAGCAACAGCAGCAACTCCAGCAACTTACTGCCGCTACGAGCCTGGAAGGGAAAAAATCGCTTCAAGCAGAACAATCACTGTTATCTCAGTTCGCGTCCACCCTGCGTTTGTTTAAGTCAACTTGCGAAAATTATTCCCCTGCCGAGGTAGTTCTGGTCACGAACACACTTCAGCAAAAGCAGGCCGCAAGCATAGAGTTAGGCCGCGCCGTTTTTCCTGAAGGGACTGACCCTCAACTGCACCAGAAATTAATCTTTGCAGCAAATAACTCGGCGCCGTTGTTAACGGCGCAGTCATGCCCACTCTGCCTTCAGGACGTTTCGCAGACACGCAGCGTGCTCTTCAAAAGCTATCATGAGTTCCTGATATCTACTCTGCATGCAGAAATCGACCAACTCAAAGCACGCGAGGATAAATTAAATGAAGCTTATGCTGTGGTCTACAATCTTCAGAAACCAGATACTCTGATTTACACACCTCACTTTTCGCCCGAGTTCATACTGGGTTTGAATGCCACTTTAGATCGCGTTGACCGTGCGATTCGCGAGAAAACCATAACCGATGAAGTGATCGAAGATTACTCGCAATACCTGCAAATCGATGACTATATTGACAAAATCTCCGAGCGCCATACGCAAATTACTTCAGCTCTTTCGCTAGCCTCTGCCGACCTCGATAAAACACAAGCCGAAATTAAGAGGCTGCAAAATGCGATTAATTTAGATATCGTCTATGAGGCCGCCTTCAGCATTAAGGAGGATGCCGTCGTGCTATGCAATGCAGCTATTAGCTTCGAGGAGGCAGCAGAAGTTGTAAACGGCTTCAACTTCACTCCCCGCCAGGCTGCGGTGACTGCAAGGATGAAGGAAGCCCACACCGAGTTGGTTTTGAATTCGTTTATTCCTCACCTTGATAACGAATATAAAAGGCTGAGCGGCTCATCTTTAGAGCAGATGGGCGTCAAACTCGCCACCCAGGGGGCGGAGGCCATCGTTACACCTAAGGTTGGTGACAGCCCAGTACACCGGGTACTCAGCGAAGGTGAACAGAAGGTGCATGCACTAGCAGTATTTATGTGCGAGGCATCGACCACGGCACATCAAGTGCTAGTTCTGGATGATCCCGTCACCAGCTTTGACTACAACTACGTCTCAAACTTCTGCGAAAGACTGAGAGACTATGTACGGGACAACCCCAGCGCCCAACTTATCATCCTTACCCATAACTGGGACTTTTTTGCCAATCTTCAGTCGACGTTTAACCGCTCAGGCTTGGATCATTGCTTGTCAGTGCAGGTGCTTGAAGACTGTTCAACAGTGTCTGAGTACGTCGAAAAATGGGACGAATTGTGCTCACAGATAGAAGCGTACACCGGCTCGCCCCATGAGCCCTCCAGCGCCGAGAAAGAACACCTTTCCGGCCTCCTTCGCAGGCTGATTGAGCGCATCACTAATGGCTATGTATTCAACGAACAGCGCCATCAGTACAAACACAAAGGTCTGAATATTTCGACCTTCCATCAATTTACAAAGCTTGTCCCTCTTCTGCCTCAAGAGGCTGACAAACTCAGAGATCTTTATTCAAACCTCAGTCCCACCGAGCATGATGATATTCGCAACTTTTATTCAGGAAAGTCGCGCGACCAATTTAAATCTTGGTATGACGATCTAATTGCGATGAAGGCCGCTTTAGTAGCGAGGAAGCCGAAATGAATGTAGATAGTTTCGAAGTAATTCTGAACGCGACCGAATGTAGGAGTTGGTTTTCCCTAGTCTGAGCGTCCGCTTCTGGCCTATTGTGTTGAAAAAGTCGACCCTGCTTGACCAGTTATGCATAGAGAGGGATAACACCACTTACGCTCGCTGCCGCGTCAAATCTGAGTCCTGAATCCTGTGCTCAATAAGTGGATTTCAGTCTCAGGGCCGCACTTTCCTACCGTGGAAATCAAAACCGATTTTTCAAAAGAATCAGCCAGACGCGGACCTTCCCAAGTAAAGAGGCGAGGCTATCAGCCCGCCTTCTTAAACGAGTATAAGAGACTCGTTTTGCTTATGATGTTGCTCGTCCCTTCAGGCCCCAAAGCGACCCATGGCCTCCAGAGTTTTTTTTGCGTGAGTTGCGAAGCTCTCTCGATTCGGTACTGCACCAACCATTGTTCTGAACTCATCTGTGAAATATAGCACTGAGAGCGCCCCACCATACCGGCGCGCGTCTCGTGCCGTTTCATCGTGCAGAGTCCATATATCTATGACGTGCCTCATATAGTTTGCATGATTTGGATGGGCTGAAGAGCCTTTGCAGAAGTCACTGTAATCGGGAGCATCCACCCACTGGCCACGGGTCAACCAGCTAAGGATCGCGACAAACGCGGCATCCGAAAAGCGTTTCACGATAGCGGGTTTGTCCTCTGTAATCTGCAATCGATTAGAAAAAATGACTGTTCGCTCTGCAAACAGGCGAACCCAATAGTCCATCCTAATTACCGGATACGGATGGGTGCCAACTGGTTCGGCATCAAGCCGAACTGGCCTATCGCCGTTGAACAGAAACATTATGCAACTGACCATCGCACAATGAAGGTAGGCGTGATCCAAATAGTCACTTCCCTTAAAGCACTCTAGTTGCGTCGCCATCCAATCCAGTGCTTCAGCGTCCGCTGCAAACTCTGTGGTATGAGAGATCGCTGCCTCCGCCCCTGAAATCGGTTCATCACCGGCAATCTCGAAATCATCGATGGTGCAGCTAGCTATACCAGTTCCGTATAGACCTCGAATCGCCCCATGGTTCTGATTGAGATGGCCAATCTCGTGATAGATCACGAAAAGAACCCCGGCCATGAACATATGATCCGCTGCCTCCAGCAGATCGAACCGTGCTGGAAGCATATGCACTCCCTGATGAACGCCCTGCTGTTCGGGACGCCCTATCGCGAAGCGGGCGAACTCAAAAGCGATGGAATAAAGCTCTTGGATCAGCCCATAACTCAGAGAGATAACATGCCGATTAACCCTATCAAGTGAAGGCTCGACGGATGCGGTTGCTCGGACATCAGTTGTCTCCAGCCAGCTAATGCAAAGCTCAATGTCGGAGGCTGCGTACCATCGCGAGTCCAAGTCCCCCTTAATGTGGTGTGCGAATTGGACTGCACGGTCTATAAGCTCAGGTAACTGGGGTAGCGTCATGACAGTCTCAACAACTGAGAAATGAACATTAGAACAGAGAAAGGTCAGTCAACTGAATCACCCTTGCGTGCCAGGTGTTTACAATGACGAGGAACCTGCGGCACGCCCTCACTGCGCAGAAACTGCTGGTTATCAACTCCAGCCCATTGGCCTGCGCTGTGCACTGAGGCGTACCAGAAGATTCTGGCCGTGAGCAGCCTTTCACCCTACACATCTGGTAGCGCTACTCGGCACTCAGAATACAAATTTCGCAATAGTGCTCTTTATCGGATTGTCCCGCCGGGGTTCTAGCAACAAACGGACTCGAAAACACGGCTGCCTTTTATCTGCCATGTAGCTGCTCTAAGCCCCTAAACTAATTTGCGTTTCGCGATGCCTCTGGATGCCGATCCCAATGCAGGTGTCTACGAGTCCGAGCAACCACTCAAGGCGCTTGGTGGTAGGATGAAATCGTAAGGTGAGCGCCTCATCGGGATGAACGCCATGATAGTCATCAAGACTTCTCGGCGTAGCGTGCGCACCCGCAAGTCCAAGTCCTCGGTACACCGTTTCATATTCGAACCTTAACCCGGCGATGCTCGCGGCCGCTTGATGAGACCAGTCGCTCTTTGGGGTCGCTTCCTCGGCTATGGCTTTCAAATCCGCGAGCCGACCAGGCTGCACACGCGTATCTGCCCCCGCCGCTAACATTCCTTTTGCTTGCTTGATGCGCTCCCTGTGATGCCAATTCTCCATCTTGTCCACGACAGTTGGATCCCGCCAAAGTGCACAGGCTGCAAATAGGCACTCGAAGGCCGTACGGAGAGTCGAGTAAGGCGTTGTCGCTAGGCCACGTTCAGCTAACAGCACTGTGGCTTGGCAAGACTCGATGCAGCGAAGCCAAAACGCTGCTCCGACAAAATTGCTCTCCGACATTGCGCCGTCTACTTGTCGGAGTTCGCCGATGGACATAGAAATCATATGCTCAATTTTCGCGAAATCGGCAGCAAGGCGAGCACGTTCGGTTTGTCGAAGCTCGTCAATATCCGGTGAGAAATACCCTAAAAATTCAAATGATTTCGTCATGGGAGCCTGCTATCAGACCGAGTTGTACAAGGTTGACCTGGCTCATGGACTACTGAACCGCCAAACCTAAGCAATTCTAGTTCCATCAGGGCAAGGATTGGGCGTCTAGTCGCCTGAAGAACTGGATTGGAGGATATTTCTCATAGAGTGGCCACCAAGTTCCTGACGAATTATCCGGGTTGACGACGTCTGCTTGAACGCTATAGAACATAGCTCAATCCACAGTTTTACCTGTGAGTAGCTTGGATGACCATGCGAGTCTTCGAAGCTGTGTGACAGGTGCATTCGAGATGTTGCGGGGTTTACGAAATGAGCAAGAAAAAGCTAGGGAAAGTGCCGCTTAGAAGGTGGACGGTGCCGCTTCACGATACGGACGACGGTAGCGGTGATGGAGTTGTTGATCTTCCACAAGAAATAATCGATGAACTTGGGCTCAAAGTGGGCGATACGCTGATTTACACAGTTGTGAAGGATCGCAGCGTGGTCATGCTTAAAAAGAAGACAGAAACCAGTGATGACTTTGAAAGATAAAAAAGGATGGATCACTGTTTATATTGAAGAAGAAAGTGGAAAAGGTGCATTGCCAATCGAAATGCCGACTGAGGCGCTTGAAAAGCTGGGAGCAAAATCCGGAGATGAGCTGGTCTGGCTGGTCGAAAATGGCAAGACAATCGTTAAGAAGCGAGTAATGACCAAGAAATTACGCCCTGGGGGCGTATGTGGTAACTCATGAAATGAATCCACAAAATGTGGTTTGAGCGAGCAATCAAGCGGATTTGAGGAACAAGGTCAGTACATGTGTCTACTTGTGTATTGGAATTGTACTGGCCTCAACCAAAAGCGCACCCATTTACACCAATTCAGACTTGCCGTTTAATTCCTCAGTGCGTCTAGCATCTGTGCGTACAGAACCTCTGCCTCCTCTGATGGATTTCGTAAGAATACAGATCCATCATCTAGCTCGAACGCTACATTGCCCGAAACTTTGCTGTAGCTCATACTCTTAGCATCAGATGCTTTACTGAAAAGTGCGTGCGCAGCTCTCATGTCAACAACTTCTTTGAGAGAGTATAAGTCGCATCCTTTCTTTTCGCTTAGATGAATTCTTCGCATAAATTTTTCTGTGATTTCGAAGAATTTGGCACAGATGCTTTCCGACGAACACTCTTCAGCCAATGTCTTTGTTTTTGGTATCTCAACAGGCTCCTTGCAATTCATAACGTTTTTGATCATCCCTGGCTGCACTTCGATCATTGTGCTGATGACGCCACTAAACTCTCCGATTTTGTACGCTGGGTTGCCGAAATTATTCTTGGCCTTCACCAGCGGATATCCGCCAAGCTTTCCAGAAGCCGCATTCTCGATAAATGCTTTTTCTATACGAACTAGCTGAGTCGCTCTCCAACCCTCAAACGCCAGCGCTTTGTCTTCCGTAATGTCAGGATGACTAATGGGCTCGTTGTGCTCGAAAACTGCGACTTGAACGGTTGTGCTCTTTCTAAGGCCTTTCAGCGGATTTCCCTCAGCATCAAACGCTTCTACAGCAACCGACACTGACTTTAAGATAGCAACCTTGTCGCAATATTGAGTCATTCTAATATACATAGCATGCAACTCCTTTTATTATTATTCTATATTTTTATTATAACACGCCGATACTGGACTCTTAACGCACACACATTAAAATAATAAAACAAATTAAAGACAGTTAATGCTATGTTACCCTGCGCTTCTTATACCGCCCTGAAAAAGTTACTACATTTAAAGTGCTCAAGTGCATCTTCAAAATATATCATATATATTATTGAATAACTTTCTGAGTGATTTTATAATAGGAAGTATGAAGAGATGATCTCGGCCAATATTTCCCATGATTTCTGACTGTCGAGAAAGTTCGGCGGCCTAGCATCTCTCCATACTATTTATAAGCAACATGACAGGGGTACTGAAAAGATACTTTATCCGACACAGTCTCTTCACTTATTTGGATGAGAATTTTTATTCGAATATACCTGAGCGCTGTACCCCAACAAGCTTTAGATTTCGCTGTGGTGTTCTATTTTTTAAGGATAGTGCAATAACCCGCGTAAGCATTTATAGCGCCATCACTATGCGCGTAGCCGTAAAATCTCTGTTTTGCCCAGTCAATATGAAAGAAGGAGCCTTGCATATGGCCCACAAGGTTCAGAAAGCCGCTGCTGTCACCCCACCCAGGATCTGAATACGGAAAAATGTCTTGCTGCATATCGATGAAGTCTTTCGAGTACACAATTTTCTCTTTGAGCGTATAGAAAATCTGGCCTTTACCGTACTCATAGTGAGTTTTTGTACCGCTTGTAGTGATAGTGACTTTTCCACTGCGCTCAAAGAGAAAGGCTTCAGATCCAGGGAGATTGAGCTTTTCGGTGCCAACGCGGTGGTGTTCATCTGTCGTGCAGAGGATCTGAGAAGGGAGTGGCGAGGTTGCGGCGGATGCAGCTGCTGCTGAGAATGACAGGGTTGCTAGGGTGAAGGTGATACAACGTCTCATTCAGTTGCTCCATGCTATGAGCCCACATTGTGTCGATTTGCGTGCTCTGGAGCAATAACGCCTGACTGTACTAGCGCTCTAGCACCTGCCCTGCCTCGTTTTTGAGGATATTAGATACGTGTGCAAGCTGCTTTTCTACTTGCTCTTCTATTGCGTCTTCCATTTCGAATTGTTGTTCAAAAGATGTGTCAGCATCAACAGTGACTGGTACATTTAGCCGAACGGCTGTTTCTGTTAGATCTAAATCAGAACTCAGATCTTCAAACTGCACTTCTAAGCCATCAAAAAAATCTCTCAACGCACTCTTCATAAGTCCAATCAATGCATTCATCATGCGCACAACTCGCTCAGCTTCAATCTCTGCCTCAACTTCAGTCTTTGTCTTCTTGCGAAGATTTAAGCTAGAACGCACATTAAATCCAAGATAACTTTCATTATTTGCATAAATACCGAAAGTTCTTCCGCGATTCTTTACGTAACTAGTGATACGCTTGTTACTTACTGGAATCTTTACGTACACACGGGTTAACGCATCTTTACTGCCAGCATGTGAATAAGCTGTAGCTTTGGGTGCAGGGTTACTCACGAGTGTGTAGGCACCAGGGGAGATGCCCAAAATAAGATTGTCTCTTTCAGAGCTGTAGTTAACGCCGTGCCTTATAAGAGCGGGAAATGTATACATAGTGCTTTTCACCGCTGTGCCAGAAATTGGCCTACCGTCTGGCCTGTCAAGCTGATAATAAATCCCCTTAATTAAGTTTGGGCTCCCCTCTTCCATCGAAATTTTTACAAGAACCCCCCTCTCATGCAGGCGATCAACAAATTCTGAAAAGGTTTTGGGGATGCCTTCTTTCCACACGTCTCCAATTACCCCTCTGAGAACCTTTGCCTGATCAGTGCTTTTTCTGAATAAATCGCCATTTTTAGCAAAGCATTCGTCTGGGTTATCTACAATCTGGAGATTAAATTTTTTCTCCAGTTCTCTGCATGCTGTCCAGCCTTTTTGGTATGAGTTGCTGTCTTTTACAATTGAGAATTGAGGAGGCCTTGGGCGACCGTCAGGAGACACTTCGCTGTGCTTCATATGCGCACGACACGCAACGATATGAACGTGTACGTTGTCAGTGTCATAGTGGACTGTAGCGAACCATTTAGAGCCGTTTCCGTACCCCATGGATTTCATGTAGTGGCGGGCACACTCCAGAAGATCTTTCCTTGGTAGATTTTCTCCAGTAGCAAGGGAGAGGACAAAGTGAGCACAAAGATTTTTGGCGGGGCCTTTATACTTAGCGGCATGGGTATCAAGCTCAGTGATCAGCTCTGACGTATCTATTTCAATTACTTTCCCATTTCTGATGAAAGGATCACCAGCGACAATGTTGCCGCCCAGGAATCCCACAAAAGGCCTTTTGCCAATATCCTTCTCAAGCGCTGCGCAGACATAATCTACGCGAATGCCAAAACCTACTGAGTTCTCTAGTTGTTCGTTAATCATGATTTATATCCTTTTTTATTTTTGCTATTGGATTAGATATGTTTCGATATTTTCAATTTTACCGCGAAGCCCCACTGACGCTTCGTACACATCGCCCGGAACCTTAAACTCTTGAACGAACTGCTCGAAGACAGAGCAGGCAAATGCGAGATCGCCGAGATAGGCGCAAGCAGCTTGAATCATCGGATTGTTAGATGTGCTGATTCTGCCCTTATTGCAAAATTCACAGAGCTTGTCTCTAATGAATCCCGAAACTGTCGGATATCCCAGCTCCCCTGAAATCATTTTGATCTGCAAGAATTCTTCTTCGGTCAGATACACTTTAAATGCTTTTGATTGACGTATTTCCTTACGCGGGGCTCCGCCCTTATTTTTAACTTTTTTCATTACTGCACCATTTATTATTTTTATTGTTTGGTTTTTGCTATTGACCTTATTCGCGCAGAACTCACCGAGTTTGAGCAGAAGCCGTCGAACACCCTGTGCAGCTGAGGAACGAAGGAAGCACGGGGCTGTGAGACATAGCTTGTCGAGCTTGTCAATATAATTGTTATATCATTAAAATAAGTCTTTCCTTGACTGTATATTAAAAATCATTAATTATTTTCTTGCTTTCTATCTTTTCTTTACTAAGCTTTTGGGTATGAGCAAGGTTTTCATAACGTAATGTCAGTAGATAGATGTTCGTTTTTTAACCGGCTTACGCCAAAATGTGACCAGCGACTTTCTTTTGTTCACTGGTGATGTATGTGTAATCAGCTCACTAAGCGCAGTACATGCCCAACAACATGGCGTTGGCATGAAGGAAAGCGAGGTAGAGAGATGAGCACGCATACATCAACTGACAACGCTTTGCGTATGCAGCCACCTACGCACATCCATTTATCGATATGTTGCGTACAGTTTTTGGTCACAGGCCCAAGGAATCAGGGCCTCAGGCGGGAGTAAATGCAGTGAGACCCAAAAAAGACCCTATCCAAAAGCTCGCGGATAAAGCCGGTGTTCTGTACTGGAAGTGGCAAGAGCTGCTCGAAAAAGACGAAGACGCAGTTGAAGCTGAGCGCCAGGGCAACAAGAAAATGGGTCGGCCACCCGTTGCCCTCTCTGTTCTCCGACAGCGCGCAAAAGACGCATATGAAGCTCAGATCGTCGAGCTACGCCAAGCGGAGCAAGCCGAAGGCCGCGAACCTATTCCTGAAGACGTACTCATCACCAAAGGCGAACAACTTCGTGAGAAAGGCCCTGGTCGCCCGGCTATCAGCGAAGTTGGCCGTAAGTTCCGCCACCTGCGTCGTAAGCTGAAAACGCTTGAAGACGCCATGGCTGGTGTAGACGAAGCAACAAGCCCCGAATATGACGGCCTGGGTCGCCCCGCTATGTCGGCCCGTGAGCGCATTGCTTACTACCAGCGCGACATTGATGCAGTGAAGAAAGACATTGATAAAGCACTTGCTGAAATGCCAGCTGAAGAGCGCCTAAAGGTGATGCTCGACAACGCCAGAATCGACAGGCGTGACGCTGGGATGCGCCTGAAGCGAGTTGAGAGAGGCGAAAGCAGCGAGGATGCCACTTCACTACAGGGTTTGCTAAATGGCCTGGAACACGAGATCCAGGCGCTTGAGAAGCAGCTTAATGATGAGCGCCAGACCAAACCGCGCATTTCGATGGGCTCATCAATGCAAGCCGAGGTGCAACGACCAATCGGCAAAGAATACAGTCCTGGCCTGTTGGCGATAATTGCTCAGCTTGAGTCGCAGCTGATCGTTCCGCCACCACCAGCTTCACTAACACCCGAAAGTCTCGAAAAGTACAAAGTAGATGTAGCCCTGGCGCAAGAATTTAACGCAACAATTCTTTCGCAGATCGAAGCGCTTAAAGCCGGTTAAGGCTCTGGCCATGGACGGCCAACACTGAATAAACTGACAATCATACAAACACGCCTTGGGGGCACCAATAACATGTCTAAACTCGCTGAATTCAAAGCACTCGAAGCTCAACTCGCTGAACAGCTCGCTCAGCTCGACGCTATGAAGAATGACGATGGTCTGAAAAAAGAAATCGAATTTGAAAGCAAGCTTCGCGCTCTGATGGCTGAGTACGGCATGCACCTGGGCAACGTGAAAGCCATCCTAGATCCGCAATCTGGTCGCACTCAGACTGCTGTGAAAGAAGACCGCGCACCGCGTCGTGAGCGCAAAGTTAAGGTGTATGTAAACCCGAACAATGGCGAAAAAATCGAGACTAAGGGCGGCAATCACAAGCTGCTGAAAGAGTGGAAAGAAGAGTTCGGTGGTGATGTTGTAGAAGGCTGGCTACAAGACTAATCAGCTGCCAGATTCGCCCGAGGCACCCTTCCCGTCCGGATCGGTGCCTTTATTTTGCCTGCTGGCTTTTGCCGCTGTAGAGATGCTCCATGTCCTCCGCTTTAAAATACCAGTGGTCAGCAACCTTTTTAGCCTCATCACTACTCTTGTCAAATGCAGCCTGAGCCGAAGGAAATAGCTTGGCGTAAAAATGAATGAAGTGCGACATGATGTGAACAACTGATTGTACGCTTGCACACCCCAGTCGATATTGAACATCCAAATCCTTTGATGCCTCACGTATCTGGAGTGTGCTAATCCAGCTGCTGTGTGCATAACCACAAAAATGCGTGTACACATTTTTAAAGTATTTTGGATGAAAGCCAGCCCGCTCAGCTTCGTGATGCCAGTGCCATCCGGTCCTCCAAACTCCTCTCAGCACATCTTTCTTCTGATCCTTCGAGTAATTTTCGAAAAACGGAGAGGCTTCAATCTCTTTAATCAGCTCTTCTGCCATGGCAGCGGCACGGGCGATCTTATATTGAAACTCCACTGTCAACGTTTGCATCTTCATCCTGTCTTTGAGGCCGCCAAGCTTCCAAACGGAATGCCGAAATTTCCTAAGCTCGATATCGTCACTCTGAAATATCCAGTGCAGCACGATGTAGCCTTCTATGCATGCTCTGGCAAGAATCGTGGTAGAAGCATGATCAATGAACTCGTAGCAACTGCCGTCAGGCATCACGAAATCAACGGTTGATAAGGTGCTTCTCGTTGTACAGAGCTGCTTGAAAAGCTTGATGGCCAGAACCTGCGCATCAGTTATCCAGCCCTCTCCTTCAGCTATGGCAACACCCATTTGAGCATCGATCATTTGTGACGTAAGACCTATCAACAGATCGAAATCACGCTCAATGTTGGTCATTGTGCTTTTCATGCCAGATATGCGCTCCTTTTCCGCCAGACCCTTGCTCGAACAACAAGGCTCTTCCAAACAGGCGTGTCATAGCTGAAAGCAAGCTTTGGGCGACTCTGGAGATTCGTCAGCGCAAAACAGCCGATCACAGCTTTGTTTCGACAGTAACCCACCTCAAGGCTGTCACCACGCTTCTCAAGCTTCGTAGAGCCCCTGAAAAGTCCTTCCTGAGCAATGTAGCTAATCAGCTCATCTTCCATTGGAATCGACGCGAGGCGACCATCCAGCTCGATGAAGCCATAGTCGGAAATTTTGATGGGGTGATCACTTATGCTGACGACATGCATGATGACCTCGGGCAGCACTTCTGGACTGATCGTTCCCATACCAACCTTAAAGCTGTCTCGCTTGCCACGAAGCTGAATGAGTAGGCTCCATACCCCAGAAACCGCCGCAATCACAGCCCCGGCTAGGGTTGCTAGCCTCGTCCAGAAATCAACGTCCATGCGCCCTCCCAGGCTTTTGTGATGGCATATTGTTACCAAAGTCGGCCAATTTGATTAGAAGAATTTCCTGGCCCTTCCCTAGTGTTACCAATCTGTTACCAAGCCACTTTTGGCCTAAAAGTAAAAAACCCGCTAAGGCCTAGTGCCCTGCGGGTTTCGTATACTTACTTGATTACATAATAACTAATACAAAAGAGATTTTAAGTCCCTTGCGTCTACCAATTTCGCCATTCGGGCGGTAGCGCTGAATTGCGAGGCTTAGACTATATACAGCCTTTACCCGCCTCACAAGGCTTCAAACTTAAATCAAAAAGCCTCGTAAATCATTGACCTACGAGGCTTTTCTATTTGGAGGCTGAGGTCGGAATCGAACCGGCGTTCACGGATTTGCAATCCGGTGCATAACCACTCTGCTACTCAGCCTTAAATCTGCGTAGCTCGTACAAACGAACTACTGAATATGGAGCGGGAAACGAGACTCGAACTCGCGACCCCGACCTTGGCAAGGTCGTGCTCTACCAACTGAGCTATTCCCGCTTGTCGTACTGACGGGCTGCATTCTATATCTTCAGCGCTGTCCGTCAACCCCTTGATTCAAAAAAGTTTATTTCTTTTCGGCAGTAATCCGCAGGTGCGGCCATGCAGCTAGCAGGTACTGCACCATCGACCACAAGGTAAGCACCGCGGCGATGATCAACAACGCATAGCCAAATACGACCCAAGCGGTAAAAGTCGGCGGATTAGCCAACAAAACCACCAGGGCAACCATTTGTGCAGCGGTTTTCCACTTAGCCAGTTTTGATACTGCAACGTGTGCGCGGGCGCCAAGTTCTGCCATCCATTCGCGCAAAGCAGACACCACGATCTCACGACCGATGATGATTGCGGCAGACAAGGTCAGCCAGAGGTTGGAGTGCTCGTCCACCAACAATACCAGAGCAACAGCCACCATCAGTTTATCGGCAACAGGATCGAGGAATGCGCCAAAAGGCGTGCTCTGCTCCCAGCGCCGGGCGAGGTAACCGTCCAACCAATCAGTGGCAGCGGCAATTGAGAACACTGCACTGGCCGCCCAATAGCTCCAGCTAAAGGGCAGATAGAACATCAGAATAAAAACCGGTATCAGTAAGACACGGAGAACGGTAAGCAGGTTGGGGATATTCATCGACACAACTTGGCGGTAAAGAGAGCCGGCATTCTACTCACTGTGCAGGGCTGCATAAATCAACTCAGCGAGTTTTTTACTAATGCCAGGTGCTTTGGCGATTTCTTCGATGCTGGCGCGCGACAGTTCTTGCAGCCCGCCGAAGTGATTGAGCAGTTCGCGGCGGCGTTTGGGGCCGACGCCCGCGACCTCCTCAAGCGTTGAGGTACGGCGAGTTTTGCCACGGCGGGCACGGTGCCCAGTAATGGCGAAGCGGTGCGACTCATCGCGGATCTGCTGAATTAAATGCAAGGCCGGCGAATTACCCGGCAGGGTGAATTCATGCGCAGCGTCATTTAGATACAAGGTTTCCAGGCCAGGCTTACGGGTCGCCCCCTTGGCCACACCGAGCAAAATCAGGTCTGGCACCGCCAGCTCGTCAAGTACTTCGCGGGCCATGGCCAACTGACCTTTACCGCCGTCGACCAGCAGAATATCCGGCAGTTTGCCTTCGCCATCCTTGATCTTACTGAAGCGCCGCATCAGCGCTTGATGCATGGCGGCGTAATCATCGCCTGGCGTTATGCCCTCGATGTTGTAACGCCGATAATCAGACTTGAGCGGGCCTTCCGGGCCGAATACCACGCAAGAGGCCACGGTTGCTTCGCCGCTGGAATGGCTGATATCGAAACACTCAAGTCGTTGCGGCACCTCATCCATATCCAGCGCCTGAGCTAGGGCATCAAAGCGTGCGGCAACGTGCTGCCGATTAGCCAGGCGCGCCGCCAGGGCCTGCTCGGCATTGGTTACGGCAAGCTGCTGCCAGCGGGCACGAGTGCCACGCACGCGGTAGCTGATGCTCAGTTCACGACCGCGCAGTTCATCAATAGCGGCGATCAGCGTGGGGAAATCTTCGTGCTGCGCATTGACGATCAGCTCGCTCGGCAGGTCGCGCTCTTGACTGCTCAAGTAATACTGCGCCAGGAAAGCCAGCAATACGCCACTGCTCTCCTCTTCGATGGCGACCTGCGGGAAGAAGTTCTTGCTGCCGAGCACGCGACCACCGCGCACGCTGATCAGGTGCACGCATGCACCGCCAGGGTTGACCATGGCCGCAACAACGTCCACATCCCCCGTACCACCCTCCATGCTCTGCTGATCCTGCACCCGGCGCAGCAGCGATATCTGATCACGCAGCGCGGCAGCACGCTCGAAGTCGAGTGCCATGGCGGCGGCCTGCATACCGCTGGACAACTCATCGGTCAGGGCATTGCTGCGGCCTTCTAGAAACATGACCGAATGACGAACGTCATCGGCGTATTCAGCTGGATCAACCAGGCCGACACACGGGGCTTTGCAGCGCTTGATTTGATACTGCAGGCAGGGTCGCGTGCGGTTCTTATAGAAACTGTCTTCGCACTGCCGCACCAGAAAGGTCTTTTGCAGCAGGTTGAGGCTTTCACGAATAGCCCCGGCACTGGGATAAGGACCGAAGTAGCGGCCTTTGAGTTTTTTTGCGCCGCGATGAATGCCCAGCCGCGGGAACGCACCGTCAGAAAGCAGCACGTAGGGGTAGGACTTATCGTCGCGCAGCAGAATATTGTAGGGCGGACGCCATTCCTTGATGAGCGTCTGCTCAAGCAGCAGCGCCTCTGTCTCGTTGGCAGTAATGGTGGTTTCGATCTGCGCGATCTTGGCCACCAGCGCGGCTGTTTTAGGAGCCAGTCCGGTTTGTCTGAAGTAACTGGCCAGACGCTTTTTGAGGTTTTTAGCCTTGCCCACATAAAGCAGTTTGGCCTCCGCATCGAACATGCGGTAAACGCCAGGACGACCACTGCAGGTGGAGAGGAATGCGCTTGAGTCGAAAGTCACGGGGCTGTCGTCAGTTGCTGGCATCAATCATGCCGTGGCGCACAGCCAGCAGGGCCAGCTCAACATCGCTGGAGATCGAAAGTTTTTCAAAGATGCGATAACGGTAGGTGTTCACGGTTTTCGGCGACAGGCACAACTTGTCTGAAATCGACTGCACCTTCTGGCAGCCCGCAATCATCAAGGCGATCTGTATTTCGCGCTCGGACAGCAGATCGAAAGGCGAATTACTGCTCTGCGGCTGGAATGACTTGAGCGCGAGCTGCTGGGCAATCTGTGGGCTTATGTAGCGTTGCCCGTTGAACACCATGCGAATGGCCCTAACCATCTCTTCCAGCGCCGCGCCTTTGGTTAGGTAGCCGGCCGCGCCGGCTTGCAGCAAGCGTGTAGGAAACGGATCTTCTTCGCAGGCTGTTACAGCAACCACCTTAAGGGCTGGATGGCTGCGAATTAGCTTGCGCGTGGCCTCAAGACCGCCAATACCCGGCATCTTAATGTCCATTAAAACAACATCGGGCTTAAGCTCGCGGGCTTTCTGCAGGGATTCTTCGCCTGATTCGGCTTGACCCACTACCTGCAAACCGTCGATGTCTGACAGCATGCGAGAAATACCGGTACGTACCAGGTCATGGTCATCAACAACGAGCACCCTGATCATGCATCACCCCGGCTTACGTCAGCCGCTAAGGATTGCGGACTTGGTTGGAATGTCAAAAAGTGTACTAAATCCCAGCACGCCGCATAAGCGTCAAAATGCAAACGCCAATAAACGTGTGCAGACGATGCTGATCATCGGGGTGTGCCACCGTCGCTTCTATCTAACAGGCCGCTACACCATCTACCCGCACCTCGAACATCAGGGTCAGAAGGCCACTTTGAGCTAGCAAGCTGCGGGAAAGTGCTGTCGCAGCGTACGGAAAAAGTGCACAAAAGCGGGAAAAAAATAAGCGCATGAAAAAAGGGCTAGGTTTTCACCTAGCCCTTTCAATAATTCTCGGCGGGAAACCAGGGATTCGAACCCTGGGAACGCTATTAACGTTCGCCGGTTTTCAAGACCGGTGCATTCAACCACTCTGCCAATTTCCCGTTACTTCCGTGATGCGTACTGCAGCAACTCTTCAGAACTCGAACCTGCTGAGGTTCTTTTTTCACGCTGTAGACTGTTTAACCAAACCGCCTGTAGCGCTTACTGCGATTGCGGGCAGCATATTACCCGAACGCAACACGCTGTCAAACTCTACGTGTTGGCACTTTATCGGCCTCTGCTATGATCGACCCTGATCTTGGTCACAGAACCATCAGCAATTACAGGAGTGTCGCCATGAACGAACACAATTATGCACTTGACCATAGCCAGGTTGAGCAGCAGGAAGTTAGCCGCGTTTTGCGTAATACCTATGGCCTACTGGCCATTACGCTGGCGTTCAGCGGCTTGGTGGCCTACCTCGCGCAGCGCGCCAACGTGCCTTACCCGAATATTTTCGTGGTGCTGATTGGCTTTTACGGGCTGTTTTTCCTTACGGCCAAGCTGCGTAATACGGCCTGGGGCCTGGTATCGACCCTCGCGCTGACAGGTTTCATGGGCTACACCCTTGGTCCGATCCTCAACCGCTACATGGGCATGGCCAACGGTGCTGAAGTCGTCAGCTCAGCTTTCGCCATGACTGCATTGGTTTTCTGCGGCTTGTCGGCCTATGTGCTGACCACCCGTAAAGACATGAGCTTCCTCAGTGGTTTTATCACTGCAGGCTTCTTTGTGTTGCTGGGTGCGATGGTTGCTGGCTTCTTCTTTCAGATCAGTGGCCTGCAACTCGCCATTAGCGCGGGCTTCGTCCTGTTCTCCTCGGCTTGCATCCTGTTCCAAACCAGCGCCATTATTCATGGCGGCGAGCGCAACTACATCATGGCAACCATTAGCCTGTATGTATCGATCTACAACCTGTTCATCAGCCTGCTGCAGATTTTCGGCATCATGGGCAGCAACGACTGAGTGTACTGCTGCGAAAAGCCCGCTTCGGCGGGCTTTTTTATGCGTGCCATATGTCGCAGGTACTCTACGGGCCGCCTCTGCGCGATACCCAAAATAACTCACGGTCATTTTTTATACCTGCTGCGCGCATCTTGGCAGCTCAGGCTTTATCATTCCGGCAAATCGGCTTACCGGGTTTGCTATGAAGTTCGCTATCGCCCTCCTATCCCCGCCCCACGCGCCCTCATCGCGCCGTGCCTTACGCTTTGCGCAAGCTGCATTGGCGGACGGCCATGAAATTGTGCGTGTGTTCTTCTATCAAGATGGGGTGCACAGCGCGTCGAGCAATGTGGTTGTCGCGCAGGATGAAGTTGACCTGCCCCACGAGTGGCGTGGACTTGTGCAGGCGCATCAGTTAGACGGCGTGGTGTGTATTGCCGCCGCGTTGCGCCGCGGTGTGCTGGATGCCGATGAGGCGCAGCGCTATTCGCGCTCAGCAGCCAACCTTGATGCGCCCTGGGCACTTTCCGGGCTTGGTCAGTTGCATGAGGCTGCGCAGCTAGCCGATCGTTTAGTGTGTTTCGGAGGGCCTTGAGGTGGCTAAGTCACTGCTGATAATCAGCCGCCAAGCTCCCTGGGCCGGCCCTGGTGCGCGGGAAGCACTGGACATCGCTCTGGCCGGCGGCGCCTTTGACCTGCCGATTGGCATGCTGTTTCTCGATGATGGCGTGTTTCAACTGAACGCCGCACAACAGCCTGCCACGCTGCAGCAGAAGGACCTCAGCGCCAACCTGCAAGCATTGCCAATGTTTGGCGTGGAGGCGCTCTATGTTTCACAGCGCAGCCTTGACGAACGCGGCCTCCAAGGGCAGCCCAGCAGCCTCGTGACCGAGCGACTGAACGATGCTCAACTCCGCGCGCTGATTGACCGCTACGACCAGGTGATTACGCTCTGATGGCTACCTTACACGTACTCTCGCACTCCCCCTTTACCGACAGCCGGCTAAGCACTTGCCTGCGCCTACTCGGCAGCCAGGACGGCTTGCTGCTGTGCGGTGACGCGGTATACGCATTGCAGGCGGGCAGCGCTCAGCGCCAGGCGCTTGAGCTAATGCCAGAAGCCATTGCGCTGTATGCCCTCGATGAGGATGTGCAGGCCCGCGCCCTTGACTGGCCTGCACGCCTGAACCTGGTGGATTACCCAGGTTTTGTTGCACTCAGCTGCCAATACGACAAGGTAAACACCTGGCTATGACCACGCTGAATGTTGATGACCGCAGCCTGGCGCTGGACAAGGACGGTTATCTGCTCAACCTGGCCGATTGGTCCGAAGCTACCGCGCAGGTTCTTGCGCAAAGTGAAGGCATCAGCCTGAGCGCTGAGCACTGGGAAATTCTCTGGCTGGTGCGCAGTTTTTACGACGAGTTTCAGTTGTCGCCAGCCAACCGCCCGTTGATCAAATTTATTGCCCTGAAGATTGGCCCTGAGAAAGGCAATAGCCTGCATCTCAATCGCCTGTTCAATGGCGCTCCCGCCAAACTCGCCGCCAAGCTGGCGGGCCTGCCCAAGCCGAGCAATTGCCTATGAACCTCGTGCCCCCGCCGGAACATCCCTTCGCGCAATTTGTGCGCATCCTTGGCAAAGGTAAGCGTGGCGCGCGCAATCTGACCCGCGAAGAAGCCCGCGCAGCGATGGGCATGCTCCTTGATGGTTTGACCGAGGAAAGTCAGCTGGGCGCGTTTCTGATGTTGCTGCGGCACAAAGAAGAGAGCGCCGAAGAAATGGCCGGCTTTGCGCAAGCGGTGCGCGAGCGATTGCAGGCACCGGCAATCCCGGTAGACCTGGACTGGCCAAGCTATGCCGGCAAAAAACGTCACCTGCCGTGGTTTTTGCTGGCAGCCAAGGCATTGGCCAATAGCGGTATTCGCATCTTGCTGCATGGCGGCGGCCCGCACACGACCGGGCGCCTGTACAGCGAACAGTTACTTGAAACACTGAGCATCCCGCTATGCCGTACGTGGGTCGATGTTGAGCACGCACTCAACCAACAGCAACTGGCGTTTTTTCCTTTGGGCGACTGGATGCCGCCGTTACAGCGGATGATTGATCTTCGCAACATCCTCGGCCTGCGCTCGCCAATCCACTCACTGGCACGCATCCTCAATCCACTGGCGGCGCGTTGCGGCCTGCAGAGCATTTTCCACCCCGGGTATCAGGCTGTGCACCGTGAGGCCAGCCAGTTGCTGGGGGATACCGCCATCGTGATCAAGGGCGAAGGCGGTGAAATCGAGATCAATCCGGACGCTGCCAGCCACCTATATGGCACCGCGAATGGTGAGAACTGGGATGAAGAGTGGCCAGCACGCTCAGCGTTGCGTCACGTCAAACCCGACGCGCTTGAGCCCGCTCATCTGCTTGCGTTTTGGCGCGGCGAGGTGGCCGATGATTACGGGCAACTGGCCGTAATTAGCTCCATGGCTCTGGCGTTACGCGGGCTGGGCCACAGCCGTGATGCCGCTTTTGCAGAAGCTGAGCGCTGCTGGGGTGGACGGAACGTATCGGATTGACCAATAGGTTGATGCGTCTTTTTGCACTTATCCAGGCTGTGCAGGTCGTTAGACTGAACCCTCACACGTGAAGGAGCCAGTTTTATGGGCCTGCTAGTAGACGGAAAATGGCGAGATAAATGGTACGACACCGGTGACACCGGTCACTTTCAGCGTGAAGACGCGCAACGCCGACACTGGATCACCCACAACGGTGCAGCCGGCCCCAGCGGCGAAGGTGGTTTTATTGCCGAATCAGGCCGCTACCACCTGTATGTTTCACTTGCCTGCCCTTGGGCGCACCGTACGCTGATCATGCGCGCGCTCAAAAGCCTGCAGCCGGTGATCGGGGTTTCGGTTGTCAGCTGGTTAATGCGCGACCAAGGCTGGACTTTCGACACAGCTCAGGGGGCCAGCGGCGATGCTTTAAACAACCTGACATACCTGCATCAGCGTTACACCGCCGACGATGCGCAATACAGCGGCCGGGTCACGGTGCCCCTGCTGTGGGACACACAGCGCGAACGTATCGTCAGTAATGAATCTGCCGACATCATTCGGATGTTCAATGGCGCCTTCAATACGCTAACCGGTAATCACCTGGATTTTTACCCTGAGCACCTGCGCCAACAGATCGATACCCTGAATGAGCGCATCTACACCGCCGTAAACAATGGGGTTTACCGTGCCGGCTTCGCCACGCGCCAGGCAGCTTATGAAGAGGCGTTTGATGAGCTGTTTCAGGCCCTCGATAGCCTAGACTCTCGCCTAGGCAACCGTCGTTACCTGGCTGGTGAGTACCTGACTGAAGCCGATATACGCTTGTTCACCACCCTGATTCGCTTCGATGCGGTCTACTACGGCCACTTCAAGTGCAACCTGCAGCGGCTGGAGGACTACCCTAATTTATCCAACTGGCTGCGTGAGCTGTATCAATGGCCAGGTGTTGCTGAGACTGTTGACTTCACCCACATCAAAAATCATTACTACGCCAGCCACGCCGCGATTAACCCAACGGGGATAATCCCCGCAGGGCCACGTTTAAACTTGGATCGGCCGCACGACCGTGAGCGCCTGCCAGGCAAAGGTATCTACCAAGGCTAAGCACGCCCTGGCCAAAGCTGGGGCGCAGGGCAGCTACCACCACTCAGTCGCGTTGAGCGGCGTCTTCAAACCACGCGAGTTTTTCGCGTAACTGCACCACACCGCCAACAATCACCAGGGTTGGCGCACGCACTTCATGCTCAGCCACCAACTCAGCCAGGTTGGCCAATGTGCCGGTAAACACCCGCTGGTTCTGTGTGGTGCCCTGCTGAATCAGCGCCGCCGGTGTTGTCGCGGCACGCCCGTGGGCGATCAGCTGCTGACAAATCATCGGCAGCCCCACCAGCCCCATGTAGAACACCAGGGTTTGGCTGGATGAAGTGAGTTCGTCCCACGGCAAATTGCTGCTGCCGTCCTTCAGATGCCCGGTTACAAAACGCACGGACTGCGCATGATCGCGGTGGGTTAAGGGAATGCCGGCATAAGCGGCGCAGCCAGAAGCGGCGGTGATGCCAGGCACCACCTGAAATGGAATGCCGTGAGCGGCCAGTTCTTCGATTTCTTCACCGCCGCGGCCAAAAATAAACGGATCGCCGCCCTTCAGGCGCAGCACACGCTTACCTTCTTTAGCCAGTGCAACGAGGCGCTGATTGATCTGATCCTGCGGCACGGCATGCTCAGCGCGCTGCTTACCGACATAGATACGCTCTGCATCGCGGCGGCACAGCTCGATAATCGCCGGGGCCACTAGGCGGTCATAGAGCACCACATCGGCCTGCTGCATCAGGCGCAACGCGCGGAAGGTCAATAGGTCTGGATCGCCCGGCCCGGCACCGACCAGATACACCTCGCCCAATGCACGCGGGGCAATCCCGGCAATTTTATCTTCAAGCAAGCGTTGACCTTCTTGCAGCTTGCCCGCGAACACGCTTTCAGCCACCTGCCCCTGAAACACATCTTCCCAAAACACGCGGCGCTGCTGCACATCAGGGAACAACCCTTTGACCTGAGCGCGAAAGCGCTTGGCCAAGCCCGCTAATTGGCCATAGGTTGCAGGAATCCAGGTTTCGATTTTGGCGCGGATCAGCCGTGCCAGAACCGGTGCATCACCGCCGCTGGTAATCGCCACAATTAACGGCGAGCGGTCGACGATGGCCGGGAAGATCACGCTGCACAGTTTCGGCGCATCCACCACATTGACGGGGATGCCCAAGGCTTGAGCTTCGGCTGAGATTTGCGCATTCAGCGGCTCGTCATCCGTCGCAGCAATGATCAGCGTTACCCCTTGCAGGTCGACCGACTGATAATCGCGCAGCAATACCTCGCCCTGGTTAGCTGCAGCCATTTCGCGCAATTCATCACGGATATCAGGGGCCACCACCCGCAATTTGGCACCGGCATCACTGAGTAAGCGCGCCTTGCGCACGGCGACTTCGCCGCCACCGACCACCAGTACCAGGCGATCCTGCAGTTTGTGGAACAGGGGCAGAAAATCCATCACGTACGCTCTCAATCGGGTAAACAAAACGGGGCGGCACTGGCCGCCCCGTCGCAGGTAACTGAAGCCGGCTTAGCCGATAACTTCGATACCGCCCATATAGGGCTTCAGCACGTCCGGCACGCGGATGCTGCCATCAGCCTGCTGGTAGTTCTCCAACACAGCTACCAGGGTGCGACCGACTGCCAGGCCGGACCCATTGAGGGTGTGCAGCAGCTCTGGTTTACCGGTTTCCGGATTGCGGTAGCGCGCCTGCATGCGGCGCGCCTGGAAGTCGCCGCAGTTGGAGCACGAGGAAATTTCGCGGTATTTGTCCTGGCTCGGCACCCAAACTTCAAGGTCGTAGGTTTTAACCGCACCAAAGCCCATGTCGCCGGTGCACAGCGCCAATTTGCGGTACGGCAGCTCTAGCAGCTGCAGCACGCGCTCGGCGTTGCCGGTGAGGCTCTCCAGCGCGTCAAAGGACTGGCTCGGCTCGACAATTTGCACCATCTCAACCTTGTCGAACTGGTGCTGGCGGATCATCCCACGGGTATCACGGCCGGAGGCGCCCGCTTCACTGCGAAAGCACGGGGTATGTGCAACAAGCTTCAGTGGCAGCTGTTTCGGATCAAGGATTTCGCCTGCGACGATATTGGTCAGCGACACTTCGGCTGTCGGGATCAGGTACAGATCGGCTTCGCCTTCGCGGCTGATCTTGAATAGATCTTCTTCGAACTTGGGCAGCTGGCCGGTACCCTGCAGTGCCGGAGCCTGTACCAAATACGGCGTGTAGGCTTCTTCGTAGCCGTGCTCGCTGGTGTGCAGGTTGATCATAAATTGTGCCAGGGCGCGGTGCAGGCGGGCGATAGGGCCACGCAACAGGGCAAAGCGTGCGCCGGAGAGTTTGGCGGCGGTCTCGAAATCCAGCCAGCCGTGCTGCTCGCCAAGGGCAACGTGATCCTGAATCGGGAAATCAAAACTGCGCGGCGTGCCCCAGCGCGACACTTCAACGTTGCCGTCTTCGTCGGCGCCAACCGGTACTGACTCATGCGGCAGGTTAGGGATATTCAGCAGCAGGATGTCGAGTTCGCTCTGAATGGTATCGAGCTCGCGCTTGCCAGCCTCCAGATCGCTGCCCATCTGGTCCACTTCCGCCAGTAGCGGTGCGATGTCTTCTCCGCGCTGCTTGGCTTGGCCAATGGATTTGGAGCGGCTGTTGCGTTCAGCCTGCAGTTGCTCAGTGCGGGTCTGCACAGTTTTGCGCTGGGCTTCGAGCGCTTCGAAGCGGGCAACATCAAGGACAAAACCACGGGTGGCCAGGCGCTCGGCCACTTCATGGAGCTGGGTACGAACGAGTTTGGAATCAAGCATGTTCTGGTCTCAACACATCACAAGGGTTTTCATGGCCGCAGCCATGGCGCGCAATGCGGCGCAGTTTAAGGCTTTAACAGGGTTGGGTGCCACACCGCGCGCAGCCAGTGTGGTTACTGATAGAGGCGCGCCAGGGCAAAACCGCCCCAGACAGCGAGCACACCGCCGACCACGCTGCATAGCAGGTAGGCGAAGGCTTCATTGTGGCGGCCACTTTCAAACAGCTTGAGCAGTTCAAGACTGAACGATGAAAAAGTAGTGAAACCGCCGAGCAAGCCGATGATCAGGCCGCTACGTAACTCGATTGGCAGATCGCTGCGCAGCAGAAACAGGCCGGACAACAGGCCGATTAACAGGCAACCGACGATATTGACGGTGAACGTGCCCAAGTAGAAATGCCGAGGCCACTGCGCCACCAGCCAGCTGGCAGTCAGAAAACGCAGCACCGAGCCCAGCGCACCACCGAGCGCAACTGCCATGGCCACGCGAATCATGGTTTTCTCCGCTGGCGAGGGCTGTTGCGGTCTTGGTTTTGTAGGTGCTGCAACTTGTCGCGAATTTTCAGCTCAAGGCCACGCGGCACGGGTTGGTAATACTCGCGCGGCTCGAAACTCTCGGGAAAGTAATCCTCCCCCGCCGCATAGGCATCGGGTTCATCGTGGGCATAACGGTACTCGTCGCCATAGCCCAACTCTTTCATCAGTTTGGTTGGCGCATTGCGCAGGTGTAGCGGCACTTCTTGCGACCCATACTCGGCGGCATCGCGCTTAGCGGCGTTAAAAGCGTTGTACACGGCATTACTTTTCGGCGCGCAGGCTAGGTAGACAATCGCCTGGGCCACGGCCAACTCGCCCTCGGGGCTGCCCAGACGCTCCTGCACATCCCAGGCATTGAGGCACAGGGTCAGCGCGCGTGGGTCGGCATTACCGATGTCTTCACTGGCCATACGCACCACGCGCCGGGCGATATACAACGGGTCACAGCCGCCATCGAGCATGCGCGCAAACCAGTACAGCGCGCCATTCGGGCTGGAGCCGCGCACGGATTTATGCAGCGCCGATATTTGGTCGTAAAAGGCTTCGCCGCCTTTGTCAAAGCGCCGGCGGGTATCACCCAGCAGGTTGAGCAAAAGCTCACTGCCGATCTCGCTGCCGTCTTCAGCCAAATCAGCGGCGTTTTCCAGAAAGTTGAGTAAACGCCGGCCATCGCCATCCGCGGCGGCCTGGAGAATCTTAAAGCTGTCTTCCGGCAGGCTGAGCTGACGATCGCCCAGGCCCTTAGGATCGCTCAAAGCGCGATCGACCAGCTTGCGCAGGGCGTTCTCATCGAGGCTTTTCAGCACATACACGCGCGCCCGTGAAAGCAAAGCGTTGTTCAGTTCGAACGAGGGGTTTTCCGTGGTGGCGCCGATAAAGATCAGCGTGCCGTCTTCCACGTAGGGTAGGAAAGCGTCCTGCTGCGACTTATTGAAGCGATGCACTTCATCAACAAACAGAATGGTCTGCCGGCCGTATTGCGCGGCATGCTGCTGCGCCACTTCCACGGCCTGGCGAATTTCCTTCACCCCGGACAATACCGCTGAAATCGTCTCGAAATGCGCGTCGGATACCTGGGCCAACAACCGCGCCAAGGTGGTTTTACCCACACCAGGCGGGCCCCAGAAGATCATCGAATGCAGCGCGCCTTGCTCCAGCGCTTCACGCAGGGGTTTGCCCCGTGCCAGCAAATGTTCCTGGCCGACATACTCGTCCAGGCTGGCTGCACGTAAACGCGCGGCCAGGGGTTGAGCAACGGGGGCTTTGCGAAACAGATTCATGGCTGCGGTTTAACGCCTCTTGCTGGTGGGTACTTACTCTTGAATCACGTCCGCGCCAGCCGGAATCTCGAAGATGAACTGTGCATTATCTTGCGGCTCGTTCATCTTCACATTGAGAAACAGGATATTGGTGCGCTGACCAATGCTGTCGATCAACTGCATGTCGTTGAGAACTTTGTTGCGAAACGACAAACGCAGGCTGTCAAATAAGGTGTCCTTGGATTTCGGTTTGAGGATAAAGTCGACGACGTTGCCCGCTTCCTTGTGGCTGATCTCGAAGTTCTCACGAATCTTCGACACATCCCCGGAGAGCAACAGCGCTGGGGTGTGGGTCAAGCGCTGGTCAAGGGTCTGGATGGTTACTTGCTGCAGATCGGGGTCATACAACCACACTTTCTCACCGTTAGAGACAAGCAGCTGCTCCATCGGTGCGTCGGTGTGCCAGCGGAACAACCCAGGACGCTTGAGTACAAGCTCACCCGCCGTTTCTTGCAGCTGAGTACCACTGCCATCGAGGGTTAGCTGGGAAAACCGGGCGGTAATCGTTTGCGCCTGGTTAAGTAGCTCGGTCAAGCGCTGCACAGCAACCTCATCGTCAGCCATGGCGGCAGCGCTGGTAAAGCTCAGTACGGTCAGCAACAGCATGCGAATCAGGCGCATGGGACTCCTCATCAGTTAGGGCTGGGTATTAATCGCGAACGGGGCTCGGTGCTATGACCTCGCGAGATCCATTGGTGTTCATTGACGTCACTACGCCGGCCATCTCCATGGCCTCGATCATCCGCGCGGCGCGGTTATAACCAATCTTAAGCTTGCGCTGTACCGCAGAAATAGAAGCGCGACGGCTTTCCAACACGAAGTTGACGGCTTCGTCATAAAGCGCGTCGGATTCACTGCCCTCACCGCCGCCCTCGCCGCTGCCGCCCTCGAAGCCGCTACCCGCCTCTTCAGCGCCGTTGAGGATGTCATCGATATAGTCAGGTGTGCCGCGCTGCTTCCAGGCTTCAACCACACGATGAACTTCTTCATCAGAAACAAAGGCGCCGTGTACCCGGATCGGCAGACTGGTGCCTGGCGGCATGTAGAGCATGTCGCCGTGACCCAGCAGCTGTTCAGCGCCGCCCTGGTCGAGAATGGTTCGTGAGTCGATCTTGCTCGAAACCTGAAACGCCATACGCGTAGGGATGTTGGCTTTGATCAAACCGGTGATGACATCCACCGAGGGGCGTTGGGTCGCAAGAATCAGGTGAATACCTGCGGCACGGGCCTTTTGCGCAATGCGTGCTATCAGCTCTTCAACTTTCTTGCCGACAATCATCATCATGTCGGCAAATTCATCAACCACCACCACGATAGTGGGGAGTGGTTTCAGCAGTGGCGCCTCGTCCTGCATGCTCTCGCGTTTATACAGCGGGTCGGACAGCGGCTCACCGGCCTCGATGGCGTCATTCACCTTGCGGTTGAAGCCGGCCAGGTTACGCACCCCCATCTTCGACATCAGCTTGTAGCGGCGTTCCATCTCCGCTACCGACCAGCGCAAGGCATTAGCGGCCTCCTTCATGTCCGTGACCACCGGGCACAACAGGTGCGGAATACCTTCGTAGATCGACAGCTCGAGCATTTTCGGGTCGATCATGATCAAGCGCGCCTCTTCTGGCGTGGACTTGAATAGGATCGAGAGAATCATCGCGTTAACCCCGACCGACTTACCCGAGCCAGTGGTACCGGCCACCAGCAGGTGGGGCATCTTCGCCAGATCGGTGATCACCGGCTTGCCGCCGATGTCATGCCCGAGCGCTAGAGTGACGGGCGACTTGGCCTCATCGTACTCAGGCGACGACAACACTTCAGAGAAGCGCACGATCTGCCGATCTTCGTTGGGGATTTCAATGCCAACAGTGGTTTTACCCGGAATCACTTCCACCACTCGCACGCTGATGATCGCCATCGAGCGCGCCAGGTCTTTGGCCAAGCCAGAAATACGGCTGACCTTGATACCGGCCGCCGGCTGAATCTCAAAGCGTGTAATAACCGGGCCTGGATGAACGGATTCAACGATAACTTCAACACCAAACTCCTTGAGCTTGATCTCGAGCAGTCGCGACATGGCTTCCAAGTATTCGGGCGAGTATTTCTTTTGGACCTTTTCCGCCACATCGAGGATTGAAATCGGCGGCAAACTACCGGCCAGGCCATTGTCTTCGAACAAATTGACCTGCTTTTCTTTGAGTACACGCTTACTCGGCTCAGGCGCTTGGGGCATTGCGGGCTGCGCGATCACCGGTGCCGGGCGATTAACCCGCTCACTCATGTGCTTGCTTAGCGATTCTTCACGCGCAATCAGGCGCTCTTTGACTTTGGCCTGCTCGCGCCGATCCAGGGCAATCGGTGTGGACACTTCACTGACGCGCTCATCCACCTCACGCAACTGAGCCACCAACTGCTTGCGCTCAGCCCGCGCGTTCCACCAGCGGTTGGCTAGCCCCTGAATCAACTCGATTAAATCAAGGGTGATCTTCCCGGTCAGGTCCATCACCTTGAACCAGGAGAGGTCGGTGAAGACGGTCAAGCCAAAAAGAAACAGTGCGATTAATAAAAGCGTGCTGCCCTGTACGTTTAGCGCCGTGATCGCGAGCTGCCCCAGGCTTTCACCCAGCGCACCGCCGGCAGAGGCTGGCATGCTGGCACCAGCCTGAAAATGGATATACGCCAGCGCAGCGCCGGACAAAACCAAAAAGATCAGGCCAATCAACCGCCACGAGAACAGCCAACCGCTCCACTGCCAGGGCTGATGTCGTCCACGAAACACCTGTAGGGTTTTAACACCCAGCAGTAACGGGAATAGATAGGCGAAGTAGCCGAGCGCCATAAATAAAATATCGGCAAACCAAGCGCCGGCCCGGCCAGCGGCGTTCTGTACTTGCGCCACGTTGCTGGTGTGGGTCCAACCTGGATCGACTGGGTCGTAGGTAAGCAAAGCCATCCACAAATACAGGCAGAGTGCGCCTAAGCCAATTAGCGCGCCTTCTTTCAAACGAAAGGGCAGCTGCTGACGCCAGAGAGGGACTTGTGCGGTTGGGCTAGATTTCTTCAAAACGCATCTGTTCCTGCGCCAAGGGCGCCGAATAATTGATTAACAACAAAATATGTAGCAATTGTACGGGTTTAGCCAAGTGATGCCAGGCTCGGCACATTCGCTTACGCAGGCGTCAGCGGTTGACTCCCGCTCTTTGTCTGCTTCGGTGTAGCATATCGGCCAATATCTTCCGTGCGGCTCAATTGGAGCATGCATTCTCTTTTGTGACAAAGGCTTATGAGGTGTTTTTATGAGCGAAGTCAAGCATTCACGCTTGATCATCCTGGGCTCCGGCCCTGCCGGTTATAGCGCTGCCGTATACGCTGCCCGCGCCAACCTCAAGCCTGTAATCATTACCGGCATTCAACCCGGCGGTCAGCTGACAACCACGACTGAAGTGGATAACTGGCCAGGTGATGTGGAGGGTCTGACCGGCCCCGCATTGATGGAGCGCATGCAGAAACATGCAGAGCGTTTTGATACCGAGATTGTTTACGACCATATCCACACGGCAGAGTTGCAGTCGCGCCCTTTCACACTCAAAGGTGACAGTGGCACGTACACCTGCGACGCCCTGATCATCGCCACCGGGGCATCGGCGCAGTATCTGGGCCTGCCTTCGGAAGAGGCCTTTGCCGGCAAGGGTGTTTCAGCCTGCGCCACGTGCGATGGCTTTTTCTATCGCAACCAGGTTGTTGCAGTGATCGGTGGCGGTAATACCGCTGTCGAAGAGGCTCTGTATCTGTCGAATATCGCCAAGGAAGTTCACTTGGTGCATCGCCGCGACAAGCTTCGTGCAGAGAAAATCCTTCAAGACAAGCTGTTCGAGAAGGCCGCCAATGGCAATGTGGTCTTGCACTGGAACCATGCGTTGGAAGAAGTACTCGGCGACAACAGCGGTGTTACCGGTGCTCGCCTGAAAGACACTCAAAGTGGCGAGAGCAAAGACCTGCCGCTGGCAGGGGTATTTATTGCGATCGGGCACAAGCCCAATACCGAACTGTTCCAGGGTCAACTGGAAATGCGCGACGGCTACCTGCTGATCAAAGGCGGCAATGAAGGTAATGCGACTGCCACTAGCATTGGCGGTGTATTTGCCGCAGGCGACGTGGCCGACCATGTTTACCGCCAAGCCATTACCTCCGCGGGTGCAGGCTGCATGGCTGCGCTGGATGTCGAGAAATTCCTCGACGACAACTGAGTCCTAACAGGGCGAGCCGGTGGCCCGCCCTATCCTTCTCACCGTCCTGATACGGCCTTGCACATGCTCACGTGGCTGCAACGCGACTCGCTGGCTTTCCCCCCTCTTAATAAAGCCCTTCGCGAGCCTAATGGCCTGCTGGCGGCGGGCGGCGATTTAAGCCCTGAGCGCTTGATTGAGGCTTATCGGCACGGCTGCTTTCCGTGGTTTCAGGATGGCCAGCCGATTCTCTGGTGGTCGCCAGACCCACGCACCGTACTGCGACCTGACAAGCTGCACATCTCGCGCAGCCTCGCCAAGGTGCTACGCAAGGGCCAGTATCGAGTGACCTCTGACCAGGCGTTTGCCGATGTCATTCGCGCCTGCTCCGAGCCGCGCCGCTATGAAGCGCAAACCTGGATTACCAGCCCCATGCAGGAGGCCTACCTTGAGCTGCATCGGCGGGGTATCGCTCATTCGGTTGAGGTTTGGCACGAAAGCCAGCTGGTCGGCGGCCTTTACGGTCTGGCGATGGGGCAGCTGTTCTTTGGTGAATCGATGTTTAGCCGTGCGGATAATGCATCCAAAGTGGGGTTTGCCACTCTGGTTGAGCATTTGCGGAACTGGGGATTTGTCTTGATCGATTGCCAAATGCCAACTGAGCACCTGCTCAGCCTTGGGGCTGAGACAATTTCGCGCACGGAGTTTGCCCGCTACCTGAGCAATCACCTTGATCAGCCTAGCCAGGCCGAGTGGACCGCCTAGGCGAGTTGAAGCGCCTGGCTTACACTGCATTCAAGACCGATCACGAGAGTCGATCATGACTGAGCTGGCCCGCCTGAAGTTTTATGCCACTCAACCGCACCCTTGCAGCTATCTGCCCGACGAGCAGGCTACAACCCTGTTCCTCGACCCCAGCCAGCCTATGGATGCGGATGTTTACGCTGAGCTTTCGGAAATGGGTTTCCGCCGCAGCGGCGACCACCTCTACCGCCCTCATTGCCAGCGCTGTTCGGCCTGTCTTCCAGCGCGTATACCTGCTGCACAGTTCAGCCCAAGCCGCCAACAGCGTCGAATACTAAAACGTAACCAAGACATCCAGGTGCGTTTGGTGCGCCCAGCATTCACCGAAGAATATTACGCGCTGTACGTGCGCTACATCGAACAGCGCCATGCCGACGGCGATATGTATCCGCCAAGCCGTGAGCAATTTTCGACATTTCTGGTGCGCGATCTGGCTTTTTCGCGCTTTTATGAGTTCCGCGATGACAACCGCCTGCTGGCAATTGCCGTAACGGACGTTCTGCCCAATGGGTTATCGGCGGTTTACACCTTTTATGAGCCAAGCGAGGAACGGCGCAGCCTCGGGCGCTTTGCCATCCTCTGGCAAATTGCTGAAGCGCAGCGTCTGGGTCTGCATGCGGTCTACCTTGGCTACTGGATCAAGAGCTGTCGCAAGATGAGTTACAAGACTCAATACCGACCGATAGAACTGTTCATCAATCAGCGTTGGAGCTGTCTTGACTGAAGCCCTTGGCGCAAACAGCAAATTTCGGGCACAATGCACGCCGCTTTTGCCTGGCGCCAGTTGCACCGGGCCATTCATTGGATACCGAGGGCTTTACTGCATGTCGAAAGAAGACAGCTTCGAAATGGAAGGCACTGTCGTCGACACCCTGCCCAACACCATGTTTCGTGTGGAGTTGGAAAATGGGCACGTCGTTACTGCGCACATCTCCGGAAAGATGCGCAAAAATTACATCCGCATTCTGACTGGCGACAAAGTTCGCGTTGAACTTACGCCTTATGACTTGAGCAAGGGCCGCATTACTTACCGCGCCCGTTAACAGGCCAGCGAAACTTCGTTTCCTAGCATCTGTTACACCAAGCTCCAGTAAAAACGCCCGGCATTGCCGGGCGTTTTTGTGCGCGCAGTAAAACTGCGCTAGGCCATTTCCGCCGCGGTTTCGAAGTCGAAAGTCAATTCACCATTTTCGATATCGATATGCACTACACCACCATGATCAGCCAGCTCGCCAAACAGAATTTCTTCTGCCAGCGGCCGCTTGATCTTATCTTGGATCAAGCGCGCCATCGGCCGAGCCCCCATCTGCACGTCGTAACCGCTTTCCGCCAACCAGCTTCGCGCGGCATCGCTGACTTCCAGTGTGACGCGCTTATCCTCAAGCTGCGCCTGCAGTTCGGTGAGGAACTTGTCGACAATGCTTTTGATCACTTCATGGCTCAGGCGGCCGAACTGGATAATGGTATCCAGGCGGTTGCGGAACTCCGGCGTGAAGCTCTTCTTGATCACTTCCATGGCATCAGACGAGTGGTCCTGATGGGTAAAGCCAATGGATGCCCGCGCCGCAGTTTCGGCACCAGCGTTGGTGGTCATGATCACGATCACGTTGCGGAAGTCCGCCTTGCGGCCGTTGTTATCGGTCAGGGTGCCGTGATCCATGACCTGCAGCAGCAGGTTAAAGACTTCCGGGTGAGCCTTTTCGATTTCATCGAGCAGCAATACGCAGTGCGGCGTTTTCGTAATAGCCTCGGTTAGTAGACCCCCTTGGTCAAAGCCAACATAGCCCGGTGGTGCACCGATCAGGCGCGACACTGTGTGGCGCTCCATGTACTCAGACATGTCGAAACGAACCAGCTCAACACCCATTGCCTTGGCCAACTGACGGGCGGCTTCTGTTTTGCCAACACCCGTAGGGCCGGCAAACAGGAAGGAGCCTACCGGCTTGTCAGGCGCCTTGAGCCCTGCGCGTGACAGCTTGATCGCGGTCGATAGCGAGTCAATTGCAGCATCCTGACCAAACACCGTGAGCTTGAGGTCGCGCTCAAGATTGCGCAGCAGTTCTTTGTCGGAGCTGCTGACGTGTTTTGGCGGAATACGGGCAATCTTCGCCACGATGTCTTCGACCTGTGCGACGTCAATGCGTGTCAGGCGTTTTTCAAGCGGCTGCAAGCGCTGATAAGCACCGGCCTCATCGATTACATCAATAGCCTTATCCGGCATGTGGCGGTCATTGATATAGCGCGAAGCCAGCTCGGCAGCGGCGCGCAATGCTTCATCGCTATATTCAATGCTGTGATGCTGCTCGAAACGGCTTTTCAGGCCGCGCAAAATGCCAATGGTGTCTTCAACGGACGGCTCGACCACATCAACCTTCTGAAAGCGCCGCGCTAGCGCACGGTCTTTCTCGAAAATACCGCGGAACTCTTGGAACGTGGTTGAGCCTATGCAACGAATCTCCCCTGATGACAACATAGGTTTGAGAAGATTCGATGCATCCATCACGCCGCCAGAGGCCGCGCCAGCGCCAATGATGGTGTGGATTTCATCAATAAACAAAATGGCGTGCGGGCGCTTACGCAGCTCATTGAGCAGCGCCTTCAAGCGCTTCTCAAAGTCACCGCGGTATTTGGTGCCGGCCAGCAGTGCGCCGAGATCAAGCGAGTAGACCACGCTGTCCGCCAGAAGATCAGGCACTTGGTTGTCGACAATACGTTTCGCCAAACCTTCTGCGATGGCCGTTTTACCGACGCCAGCTTCACCAACCAGCAGCGGATTGTTTTTACGCCGGCGCGCCAGGATCTGCGCCACGCGCTCCACCTCAAACTCACGCCCAACCAGCGGATCGATACGACCCTGACGGGCCAACTCATTCAGGTTACTGGCATAAGCATCTAAAGGATTGCTGGAGCTAGTGGACTCCCCCCCTTCTTCGTCCTGATTTTCCTGCTCGGCTTCAGCATGACCGCCGTGGCCTGGAACCTTAGAAATGCCGTGAGCAATGAAATTAACCACATCAATGCGCGCGACGCTTTGCTGCTTCAGCAAAAATACTGCTTGGCTTTCCTGCTCGCTAAAAATCGCAACGAGGACGTTGGCGCCCGTCACTTCACGTTTGCCAGAACTCTGTACATGAAAAACCGCGCGCTGCAATACACGCTGAAAACCAAGCGTTGGCTGCGTCTCGCGCTCTTCATCATTATGGGGGATCAGCGGCGTGGTGGAGTCGATAAACTCCTGCAGGTCATTACGCAGCTTGTCTAGGTTGGCTGCGCACGCTCGCAATACGCTGGCGGCGGCCTCGTTATCTAAGAGGGCCAGTAACAAGTGTTCAACCGTCATGAATTCATGACGCTTGGTACGAGCCTCCTTGAAAGCCAGATTGAGGGTGACTTCGAGCTCTCGATTTAACATAGCTTCACCTCATGCCCAAGTGGCCGGCGTTAACCGTCCTTCTCTATTTCACAGAGTAGCGGATGCTGGCTCTCTCTCGCGTATTGATTCACCTGTGTTGCTTTGGTTTCAGCAATGTCGCGGGTAAACACACCACACACTGCCTGTCCTTCTGTATGAACGGCCAGCATAATTTTGGTTGCCTGTTCTCGATTCAGGCTGAAAAAAGCCTCGAGTACCTCGACCACGAAATCCATGGGCGTGTAGTCATCGTTAAACAGGATTACTTTGTACATAGGCGGCGCCTGCAAAGCAGGCTTGGACTCTTGAACAGCCACGCCAAAGGAGTCGTCCTCATGCTCTGCGGGACCACCCTGATTGAATGTTAGTCGAATCTGGCTACGTGCATGCATGCTGAATAGCTTCGTTGATGGGCGAATAGTCTGTGCGAGACAGAGTTTGAACGGCTTCTCAGCCACTTACAGCATTGCCTTGACTATCGGCAAAACGGTGTTACAAACAATGAATACCCTGTGCGGGTATCAAGGGCTCCACGGCCTGTACAGCTAGTAAACAGCAAGCCGTGGAATTGAGTTGGATGATACTCCAGTGATGGAGTCCTTTGCAGAGGGATATCAGCATGGTTAGCGGTAAGGTCAAGTGGTTCAACAACGCCAAAGGCTATGGGTTCATCCTGGCTGACGGTCGAGATGAGGACCTGTTCGCCCACTATTCGGCGATCCAAATGGACGGCTATAAAACGCTGAAGGCGGGTCAGGAGGTAAGCTTCGACATTATCCAGGGCCCCAAAGGACTCCACGCTATAAATATCAGTGCCGCTACTGTCGCCAGCGAAGCGCCCGCTGTGGTTACGCATGGTCAAGGCCTAACGGTTGAAGCCTGAATAGTCACACAAGCGGATAATCGCCCACAAAAAAGGCCGGTCATTTGACCGGCCTTTTTTGTTACTGGATAACTTACATGTGTGAAATCAGTGCGTCGCCGAATGCCGAGCAGGACAGCAGCTTGGCGCCGTCCATCAGACGCTCAAAATCATAGGTCACGGTCTTGGCCGAGATAGCGCCGTTGGTGCCTTTGATGATCAGGTCTGCCGCTTCAATCCAGCCCATGTGGCGCAGCATCATTTCAGCAGAAAGAATCAAAGAACCTGGGTTCACCTGGTCCTTGCCAGCGTACTTCGGAGCAGTACCGTGGGTGGCTTCGAACATGGCAATGGTGTCGGACAGGTTGGCGCCTGGCGCAATACCGATACCACCGACTTCAGCTGCCAGGGCGTCAGACAGGTAGTCGCCGTTTAGGTTCAGGGTGGCGATTACGTCGTACTCGGCCGGGCGCAGCAGAATCTGCTGCAGCATAGCGTCGGCGATGGCGTCTTTAACGATGACATTCTTGCCGTTTTTTGGGTTCTTGAACTGCATCCAAGGACCGCCGTCCAGCAGGGTCGCACCGAATTCTTCGGCAGCAATTTCGTAGGCCCACTCTTTGAAGGCACCTTCGGTGAACTTCATGATATTGCCTTTGTGCACGATGGTCAGCGAGTCGCGGTCGTTATCGACGACGTACTGCAACGCTTTACGTGCCAGGCGCTTTGTGCCTTCTTTGGATACCGGCTTAACGCCGATACCGCAATCCTGATCGAAGCGAATCTTGGTTACGCCCATTTCCTCTTTGAGGAACTTGATGACCTTGTTCGCTTCAGGCGAGCCGGCCTTCCACTCAATACCGGCATAAATGTCTTCGGAGTTCTCACGGAAGATGGTCATGTCGACATCACCGGGCTTCTTCACCGGGCTCGGCACACCCTCAAACCAGCGCACGGGCCGCAAACAAACGTACAGGTCAAGCTGCTGACGCAGTGCAACGTTCAGTGAGCGAATACCGCCGCCAACAGGCGTGGTCAGTGGGCCTTTGATAGACACGACGTAATCTTTGACCGCGTCCAAGGTTTCCTGAGGCAACCATGTGTCTTGATCGTAAACCTGAGTGGCTTTCTCGCCGGCATAAACCTCCATCCAGGAGATTTTACGCTGGCCGCCGTAGGCTTTTTGGACGGCAGCATCAACGACCTTGATCATCACCGGACTGATATCAACGCCGATGCCATCGCCTTCGATAAAAGGGATGATTGGATTATTCGGTACGTTCAGAGATGTATCGGCATTGACAGTGATTTTGTCACCGCTTGCTGGCACCTGGATCTTTTGATATCCCATGCTGGACTCCGTCTTGTGGTTAAAACGTCAGATCGCCCGAGAGTAACCCACTTGAATCGGGCGAAACCATATGTTCATTGGTCTTATGCGCCAAGGCATTCTGCGACGCGCTGCCGCAGTGATATACTGCGTGCCTGACCAACAGGTCATAAGGCGTAGACACCCCAAATAAGTGCCTCGCGCCTTGAACCCGTCGAACTGCTACAGCGATTCAACGGTTCGAAATGCTCAACACTCTACTGGTGCATCCATCATCACCGCGGCAAGACCTCGATTTCAGGCCCGCTCACCACTGGGCTCCGGCGCTTACCTGCGCATGTCGAGTGCTTATGCACGCTCAGCAAAGAAGAGAGTTAACTCTAAATGTCCACCCCTTCGAAGATCATTTATACCTTCACTGACGAAGCCCCAGCCCTTGCGACTTACTCGCTCCTACCTATTGTAGAAGCCTTCGCAGCCTCTGCTGGCATTGCCGTCGAAACCCGCGACATCTCTCTTGCAGCGCGCATCCTCGCCAGTTTTGCTGACCAACTGGATGCCGATAAGCAGGTCGATGACGACCTCGCCAAACTGGCAGTGCTGGCAACTTCGCCTGAAGCTAACATCATCAAACTGCCTAACATCAGCGCCTCAGTACCGCAGCTCAAAGCGGCCATCGCCGAGCTGCAGGCTCAGGGCTACAACATCCCGAATTTTCCTGAAGACCCGCAAACGGATGCCGAAAAAGAAGCCCGTGCGCGTTACAGCAAGGTGCTTGGCAGTGCGGTAAACCCGGTACTGCGTGAAGGCAACTCCGACCGCCGCGCGCCGGCAGCAGTCAAAGCCTTCGTCCGTAAACACCCCCACTCGATGGGTGCGTGGAGCATGGCGTCACAATCTCACGCAGACTACATGCGTGGCGGCGACTTCTTCTCCAGTGAGCAATCCATCACCATGTCCAAGGCCGGTGATGTGCGTATTGAGTTTGTTGGCAAAGACGGCAAGGTTGAAGTCAAGAAGCAGCTCGCACTCCAGGAAGGCGAAGTCTTCGACAGCATGTTTATGAGCTGCCGCAAGCTGCGTGAATTCTTCGAGAAGACCCTGCAGGACTGCAAGGAAACCGGCGTAATGTGGTCCTTGCACGTCAAGGCAACCATGATGAAGGTCTCTCACCCGATCGTCTTCGGCCACGCCGTCAGCGTTTACTACAAGGATGTGTTCGACAAATACGGCAAGCTGTTTGAAGAGCTGGGCGTCAACCCGAACAATGGCATCAGCAGCGTCTACGACAAGATCAAATCCCTGCCGGCTTCGCAGCAGGAAGAAATCCTTGATGACATCCATGCCTGCTACAGCGGCCGCCCAGAAATGGCCATGGTTGATTCGGTTAAAGGCATCACCAACCTGCACATTCCAAGCGATGTGATCGTTGACGCGTCGATGCCAGCGATGATCCGCAGCTCCGGGCAGATGTGGGGCAAGGATGGCAAGCTCAAGGACACCAAAGCGGTGATGCCGGAAAGCACTTACGCCCGCATTTATCAGGAAATGATCAATTTCTGCAAAACCAATGGCGCGTTCGACCCAACCACCATGGGCAGCGTACCGAACGTTGGCCTCATGGCGCAGAAGGCCGAAGAATACGGCTCTCACGATAAAACCTTCGAAATGACTGCCGATGGCAGCATGCGCGTGGTGCTGGCTGATGGCACTGTGCTGATGCAGCATGAGGTTGAGGCTGGCGACATTTGGCGCGCCTGCCAGACCAAAGATGCGCCGATCCGTGATTGGGTCAAGCTGGCAGTGACCCGTGCACGTCAATCCAACACACCAGCCATTTTCTGGCTTGACCCTGAGCGTGCTCACGACCGTGAGCTGCAGAAGAAGGTTGAAATCTACCTGCAGGACCATGACCTCAGGGGCTTGGATATCCGTGTGATGGGCTACAACGAAGCCATCCGCGTAAGCATGGAGCGTCTGATTCGTGGCCTGGACACCATTTCGGTCACCGGTAACGTACTGCGCGACTACCTGACTGACCTGTTCCCGATCATGGAGCTGGGCACGTCGGCAAAAATGCTTTCTATCGTTCCACTGATGGCGGGCGGTGGCATGTACGAAACCGGTGCCGGCGGTTCTGCACCCAAGCATGTCCAGCAATTGATCGAAGAAAACCACCTGCGCTGGGATTCGCTGGGCGAGTTCCTCGCGCTGGCAGTTTCTCTTGAAGAAACCGGCATCAAGACCAACAACCCGAAAGCCAAACTGTTGGGTACAACCCTGGACGCCGCTACCGGCAAGTTGCTCGATACCAACAAGTCGCCATCGCGCAAAACCGGCGAGCTGGATAACCGTGGCAGCCACTTCTACCTGGCCCTGTATTGGGCACAGGAACTGGCAGCACAAAATGAAGACATGGACCTCAAAGCGCAGTTTGCTCCGCTGGCCAAAGCCCTGACAGAGAACGAGGCAACTATTCTTGCCGAGCTCAGCGCTGTACAAGGCAAACCGGTGGACATTGGCGGCTACTACCGCGCCAATCCGCAACTGACCAGCCAAGTCATGCGCCCAAGCAGCACCTTTAACACAGCCCTAGCCGCACTGGCGTAAGCCACGCGTCTGGTAAGCAATGCAGTAATAACGCAAACCCCGGCCACTGCCGGGGTTTGTGCATTCTACGTCAGCAGAACCACGTTATGATCGACATTTCACTCATCAATTAAGGACGCATATGGACTGGCAGCCGCATATCACCGTCGCCACCGTCATTGAAGATCAGGGGCGTTTTCTCTTGGTCGAAGAAATGGCCGAAGGCCGTGCAGTCTTCAATCAACCCGCTGGTCATTTAGAGGCAAACGAAAGCCTGTTGCAGGCCGCCATTCGTGAAACCCTCGAAGAAACAGGCTGGGATGTTGAGTTGACCGGTATCACCGGCATCTATCTGTACACCGCGCCCAGTAATGGCGTGACCTACCAGCGAGTGTGCTTTGCAGCCAAGGCCTTGCAGCATCACCCCGACTACGTGCTGGATAAGGGCATCATTGGCCCTCGCTGGCTCAGCCGCGATGAACTGGCCGCGCAGCCTGAGCGCTGGCGCAGTGAGTTGGTGTTGCGGTGTATTGATGACTACCTCAGCGGCGAGTGTTTTGCACTGACACTCATCCGTGATTAACGACCTCAGGTCTCGGCCTGTTAGAATTGCCCTCTTTTTCAGCCCGTGCCCAGTATCCCCATGCCAGATCCTACTACCCAGCGCGTAATCGTCGGCATGTCCGGCGGCGTCGATTCCTCTGTTTCCGCCCTGCTCCTGCTTGAGCAGGGGTATCAGGTCGAAGGCCTGTTTATGAAAAACTGGGATGAAGACGACGGCACAGACTACTGCACCGCCATGGACGATCTGGCCGATGCTCAGGCCGTGTGCGATAAAATTGGCATCAAGCTGCACACCGCCAATTTTGCCGCCGAGTACTGGGACAACGTCTTTGAGCACTTCCTCGCCGAATACAAGGCCGGGCGTACGCCCAACCCGGACATTCTGTGCAACCGCGAAATCAAGTTCAAAGCCTTCCTCGATTACGCCCTGATGCTGGGCGCTGACCTGATCGCCACCGGCCATTACGTGCGCCGCCGCGACGTCGACGGGCGCACCGAGCTCCTCAAGGGGCTAGATCCCAACAAGGATCAGAGCTACTTCCTGCATGCGGTGGGCGGTGAGCAGATCGCCAAGACCTTGTTCCCTATTGGCGAACTGGAAAAACCTGCGGTGCGTGCCATCGCCGAGAAATACGCCCTGGCCACTGCCAAGAAGAAGGATTCAACCGGCATCTGCTTTATCGGCGAACGGCGCTTTAGCGACTTCCTCAAGCAGTACCTACCCGCTCAGCCTGGCAATATAGAAACCACCGAAGGCGACGTCATCGGCCGTCATCACGGCCTTATGTACCACACCATCGGCCAACGCCAGGGCTTGGGCATTGGCGGGTTGAAAGATGCCAGTGATGAACCGTGGTATGTGCTGCACAAGGACCTGGCTCGTAACGTGCTGGTAGTGGGCCAAGGCAATGAACACCCCTGGCTGTTTAGCCGAGCCCTGCTCGCTTCAGAGATTTACTGGGTTAACCCGATAGACCTAAGCACGCCACGCGAGCTGACCGCCAAGGTGCGTTATCGCCAAAGTGATCAGGCCTGCACCCTGGAGAAAACTGCCAGCAGCTATCGCGCCGTATTCAACGAGCCGCAGCGTGCCGTTACCCCGGGCCAGTCCGTGGTGTTCTACGACGGTGAAATCTGCTTGGGCGGCGGCGTCATAGAAATTGCCGAACCCTGGACCGCACGGGAGCAAGTGGCTTGAACCCAATTCGTGAGCAACTGATCGCCCTCGGCGCGGTATTCGAATCAGCCGTATTGGTCGACAAACTGGCGCGCACCGGCCAAGTCGGCGAACCGGCCGTAGCCTGCATGATCAACAGCCTGCTGGTACGCGACCCAAAAGATACATTGGACGTCTATGGTGGCGATGACCTCAACCTGCGCGACGGCTACCGCGCACTGGCCAGCGCCCTAGAGCGCGATCCCGGCAGCTTGCAGCGTGACCCGCTGCGCTATGCCCTAGCCCTGCTGGCGCTGGAGCGCCAATTGAATAAGCGCGATGATATGCTGCAAATCATGGGCAGCCGCCTCGATCAGGTGCAGCAGCAGGTCGAGCACTTCGGTCCAACCCATGAAAACGTGATATCCAACTGCGCCAGTCTTTACCAGGACACCATCAGCACCTTCCGCCAACGCATCCAGGTGCAAGGCGATATGCGTCATTTACAGCAGACCAACAATGCCGCGAAGATTCGCGCCCTGCTGCTTGCCGGCATTCGCTCCGCGCGCTTGTGGCGCCAACTGGGTGGTCATCGCTGGCAGATGGTGTTTAGCCGTAGCAAGTTACTCAAAGAACTTTACCCACTGCTACGCGATTGATCACGCCTGATAGATGGGCTTACCCACCATGCTGGTGACGCTATGTGCCGGGCGGATTGCCTAGCAATGCATGAATTAGGCCCAGCCGTGAGCCCCTTCGGCTGATGCTGCACGGGCTTTTACAGCAAACCGACTAAGTTTTATCCAAGCGCACGCAGCTGAACGGTAACAGCCAATCACGGCCTGACTGCCGATTTCATGTATGATATGCGCCCTTTTCAATGCCCGATTGTCCGAGAACGCCTCCCATGCAGCTTTCCTCGCTCACCGCGGTTTCCCCCGTTGATGGCCGCTATGCCGGCAAAACCAGCGCACTGCGCCCAATTTTCAGCGAATACGGCCTGATCCGTTTCCGCGTCCTTGTTGAGGTCCGCTGGTTGCAGCGCCTGGCCGCTCATGAAGGTGTTGCCGAAGTGGCGCCCTTCTCCGCCGAAGCCAACGCAGTACTCAATGAGCTGGCGGATAATTTCGCCATCGAACACGCTGAACGCGTGAAAGAAATTGAGCGCACCACCAACCATGACGTCAAAGCCGTGGAGTACCTGCTCAAGGAACAGGCGGCCAAGCTGCCTGAGCTGGACAAGGTCAGCGAGTTCATCCACTTCGCCTGCACCAGTGAGGACATCAACAACCTGTCCCACGCCCTGATGCTGCGCGAAGGCCGCGACAGCGTGCTGCTGCCACTGATGCGCCAAACGGCCGAAGCCATTCGCGAACTGGCGATCAAATTTGCCGACGTACCGATGCTCTCGCGCACCCACGGTCAGCCAGCTTCGCCGACTACTCTGGGCAAAGAGCTGGCCAACGTGGTCTACCGCCTTGAGCGGCAGATCGCTCAGGTCGCAGCCGTACCGCTGCTGGGCAAGATCAACGGTGCCGTGGGCAACTACAACGCGCACCTATCGGCTTACCCGCAGATCGACTGGGAAGCCAACGCGCGCCAGTTCATCGAAGGTGACCTGGGCCTGCAGTTCAACCCCTACACCACGCAGATCGAACCGCACGACTACATCGCCGAACTGTTCGATGCCATCGCTCGCTTCAACACCATCTTGATCGACTTTGATCGCGATATCTGGGGCTATATCTCCCTGGGCTATTTCAAGCAGCGCACCATCGCCGGGGAAATCGGTTCCTCGACCATGCCGCACAAGGTCAATCCAATCGACTTCGAGAACTCCGAAGGCAACCTGGGTATCGCCAACGCACTGTTCCAGCACCTGGCCAGCAAGTTGCCAATCTCGCGCTGGCAGCGCGACCTGACCGACTCCACCGTGCTGCGTAACCTCGGTGTCGGCTTTGCTCACAGCGTTATTGCTTACGAGGCCAGCCTCAAAGGCATCGGCAAGCTGGAGCTGAACGAAGCGCGTATCGCCGCTGACTTGGACGCGTGCTGGGAAGTACTCGCCGAGCCGATCCAGACGGTGATGCGCCGCTACGCCATCGAAAACCCCTACGAAAAACTCAAAGAGTTGACCCGTGGCAAAGGCATCAGCTCCGAAGCCCTGCAGACTTTCATCGATGGCTTGGACATGCCCGCTGCGGCCAAAGCCGAGCTCAAGTTATTGACCCCCGCCAACTACATCGGCAATGCAATCGCTCAGGCTAAGCGTATATAAACAGTAGTAGCCACCCGGACGCCCGGCTGCGCCGGGCGTTTTTATTTATGGGTATTTATCTCTTTCAAGGGCTTAGCAATGAATCCTGATATTCCACTGCAACTTCTGGGCGGCATTACTGCACGCGAATTTATGCGTGACTACTGGCAGAAGAAACCCTTACTGGTACGTCAAGCCATACCTGGCTTTGAGAGCCCCATCTCCCCGGATGAGCTGGCCGGCCTGGCGCTGGAAGAAGAAATCGAATCGCGCCTGGTGATTGAACATGGCGAGCACCCGTGGGAGCTGCGCCGCGGCCCGTTTGCCGAAGACGCCTTTGCCGAACTGCCCGAGCGCGACTGGACCCTGCTGGTGCAGGCGGTCGACCAGTTCGTTCCGGAAGTGGCTGAACTGCTGGAAGAATTCAAATTCCTGCCCAAATGGCGCATTGATGACGTGATGGTCAGCTTCGCCGTGCCGGGTGGCGGCGTGGGTCCACATTACGACAACTACGACGTCTTTCTTTTGCAGGGTTACGGCAAACGCCTCTGGCAGGTTGGCCAAGTGTGCGATTCCGATAGCCCCATGCTGCAACACGCGGATCTAAAGATCCTTGCTGAATTCGTTAAAACTGAAGAATGGGTTCTGGAGCCCGGCGACATGCTTTATCTGCCGCCGCGCCTGGCCCACTGTGGTACCGCTGAGGATGATTGTATGACGTATTCCGTAGGCTTCCGTGCGCCGAGCGCTGCTGAAGTTCTCACCCATTTCACTGATTTTCTCGGCCAGTTCCTGCCTGATGAAGAGCGCTACAGCGACGCCGGCGCCGAGCCGACCAACGACCCGACGCAGATCCAGCGCGACGCCCTGGACCGCCTTAAGGCCCTGCTCACCGAACACATGAGCGATGAGCGCCTGCTGATGACCTGGTTTGGCCAGTTTATGACCGAGCCTAAGTATCCGGAGCTGATTGCCGGCATCGAGATCGATGAAGAAGCCTTTCTCGCGGGTCTTGAAGATGGCGCGATCCTGATTCGCAACCCGAGCGCACGCCTGGCCTGGTCGGAAGTCGGTGAAGACCTGGTGCTGTTTGCCAGCGGCCAGAGCCGTCTGCTTTCGGCCAGTCTGCGTGAGCTGCTCAAGCTGGTGTGCGCAGCTGATGCGTTGCATATCGAAAACCTCGGTGCGTGGCTCGCCGATGATGAAGGGCGTAACCTGTTGGTAGAACTGGTCAAACAAGGCAGCTTGGAGTTTGCTGATGAGTGAGATACACGTTCGTCTGGCCAACTGGCAGAAGGACAACGCTGACCTGCGGCGCATTCGCGAAACCGTGTTTATCGCGGAGCAAGCGGTACCGCCGGAGCTCGAATGGGACGCTGAGGACGCTGAAGCTCTGCATTTTCTGGCATTCGAAGGTGACTACCCGATCGGCACCGCGCGTTTATTACCCGATGGCCATATTGGCCGGGTGTCAGTGCTTAAAGACTGGCGCGGCATGAACGTGGGCGTGGCACTGATTGAAGCGGTGATCGCCGAAGCGGAAAAGCGCGACCTGACGCAACAAATGCTCAGCGCCCAGGTGCACGCCACGGCCTTCTATGAAAAGCTCGGGTTTGCCATCGTCAGCGGGGAATACCTGGACGCCGGCATTCCTCACGTAGATATGGTGCGTCACAGCGCCTAGAGGCCAAGATGAACGACGAAAACGCCCCGAGTGATGCCACCGAGCCGCTGGAACCCATAGAGCTTCCCGCCATCGAGTTTCAGTCACCGGGGCGTTTTGCTGTGCACAATCCGGGCGGCCCTCGCTCGGATAGCCCGCAGGCGGAGCCGGCTCCGTTTATCCTCGGTGCGCATACAACTCTGGAGCGATTCAGCCAACCCGAGCAAGCCCGTGCCCATGCCCTCGCCCTGCTGCAACAAGCGCAGCGCAGCCTGTGCATCTACAGCCATGACCTTGAGCCCTGGCTCTACCACCACAGCAGCGTGCAAGATGCCTGTACGCGTTTTCTCCTGGCCAGCCCACGCAATCAATTGCGCATTCTGCTGCGCGACCCCAGCCGGGCAGTCAAGGAAGGTCACCGTTTGCTCAGCCTTTCACGCCGGCTCTCAAGCAACCTGCAGATACGCAAATTGCACCCGGACTACCCTAGTGAGGCCCTCGCTTTTTTGCTGGCTGATGACCGCGGCTTGTTACTTTTGCCCGACATTGGCCAAGCCAGCGGCTATGCCCTATACCAAGACCCCGGCCGCAATCGCCAGCGCCGTGCACAGTTCGACCAAGCCTGGGACACCAGCATTACCGACGCTGATTTACGGAGTTTTCTGCTATGAAGGTTCGTGCCCTGCTCGCCGCTGCGCTACTGAGTTGTAGTCTGTCCCTTAGCGCCGCTACCGAAGTGATTCCGCTGAATTTCCGCACCGCTGATGAGGTGCTCAACGTGGTGCAATCGGTACTCGGCCACGAGGGCAAGGTCAACGCTTATGGCAACCAACTAATCGTCAATGCCGAGCCGGCAAAAATTGCCGAGGTGCGCGCCCTGCTGCAGCAACTCGACACCGAACCGCGTCGCCTACTGATCAGCGTCGACACCAATGAATCGGGCTTTCAGTCCGATCGCGGCTATCGCGCCGACGGCACGATTAGCGCCGGCAATGGTGAAATCCAAATCGGTCAGGGTGAAATCAATGGCCGCGACCAGGTGCGCATTATCCGCCGCAGCACCGACAGCCGCAGCGGCGGTGTCCAGCAAGTACAGGCCACCGAGGGCTACCCGGCACTGATTCAGGTTGGCCAGAGCGTCCCCCTGACCACCCGCGGCCTTGATGCCTACGGCCAGCCCTACGGCAACACTCAATACCGTGATGTCACCCGCGGTTTCTACGTGACCGCTAGCCTCAGTGGCGAGCGGGTGCACATTAGTATCAGCAGCAACCGTGACAGACTTAGCCAATCACAACCCGGCGCTATCGATGTGCAAAGCACCGACACGCGGGTTAGCGGGCGACTGGGTGAGTGGATCAGCATTGGCGGCGTGAGCGAGCAGAGCCAAGGTGAGGAAGGCAACTTTCTGCAACACCGCTCGACCCAGGGCCGCGAAGACATAAATATACGCGTCAAGGTGGACGTCGTGAACTGAGGCCCACAGGGCCTAGACGCTGCACCGGCGCAGGTGCAGCGTCTATCAACCACAACGCAGCCCCATAGCCCCCCACCACCCGCTACCGCGCGCATGCAGCCCCTGCACCGTAACACCCCTAAATAGAGCTGCTCACGCTGAGTTATTGGTCGCTTTTAGACTTATGTAGTAGTCACTCGAAAAGCACTACAAAATAATTGACGAACAGTTTTGACAGAGGCATGATGGCGTCGCTCCCGCTAATCAGAGGTGCTGAAAGGCCCTCCGAATCGCGCTCCAAGTTACCCTCAGAGCCGATTTGCGTTGTAAAGCCCACAAGGCCGTTCGATGAGATTGCGACTGGAACGAAGTTGTCCTGAGGGACGGGGAAGCGTTTAGCAACAGCACGCATTAAGCACAGCAGGTTGAGTCGTCTAACGGTATCTGTAACGCCGATAAACGCGAATGGCCCCGCCATTTACAGCAGCTGATGCCCGCGAACTGTTTAGCTGGTCACCCTCCTCCCGGATCAATTCCGTCTCAAGTCGATGTCTCGGCGTTCTGCAGTTGGCTACAACAACCTCCAGCAACACAGGTGTTCAGTGGGGAAGTCGGTGCTCAACCAAACACATACTTTGAAGGATTGACCATGTCAGCTTATCAAAACGACATCAAAGCCGTTGCCGCCCTTAAAGCCGCTGCCGGCAGCAGCTGGAGCGCTATCGACCCTGAGTCCGTAGCCCGTATGCGCGCCCAGAACCGCTTCAAAACCGGTCTGGAAATCGCCCAGTACACTGCTGATATCATGCGCAAAGACATGGCTGAGTACGATGCTGACTCCTCCGTCTATACCCAGTCGCTGGGTTGCTGGCATGGTTTCATCGGTCAGCAGAAGCTGATTTCGATCAAGAAGCACCTGAAGACCACCAACAAGCGCTACCTCTACCTGTCGGGTTGGATGGTTGCTGCTCTGCGTTCGGATTTCGGTCCGCTGCCGGATCAGTCCATGCACGAGAAAACCTCGGTTTCCGGCCTGATCGAAGAGCTGTACACCTTCCTGCGCCAGGCTGACGCCCGCGAGCTGGACCTTCTGTTCACCGCGCTGGATGCAGCCCGCGCTGCTGACGATAACGCTAAAGCGGCTGAAATCCAGAACCAGATCGACAACTACGAAACTCACGTAGTGCCAATCATCGCCGACATCGACGCGGGTTTCGGTAACCCGGAAGCCACCTACCTGCTGGCCAAGAAGATGATCGAAGCGGGTGCTTGCTGCATCCAGATCGAAAACCAGGTTTCCGATGAGAAGCAGTGCGGCCACCAGGACGGTAAAGTAACCGTTCCTCACGCCGACTTCCTGGCAAAGATCAACGCTGTTCGCTATGCATTCCTTGAGCTGGGCATCGACAACGGCGTGATCGTTGCGCGTACCGACTCCCTGGGTGCTGGCCTGACCAAGCAGATCGCTGTTACCAACCAGCCGGGCGACCTGGGCGACCAGTACAACTCCTTCCTCGATTGCGAAGAAGTGTCCCCTGCCGATCTGAAGAACGGCGACGTGGTTCTGAACCGCGAAGGCAAGCTGCTGCGTCCTAAGCGTCTGCCATCCAACCTGTTCCAGTTCCGTGCTGGCACCGGCGAAGCGCGCTGCGTACTGGACAGCATCACCTCGCTGCAGAACGGCGCTGACATGCTGTGGATCGAAACCGAGAAGCCACACGTCGGCCAGATCGCAGAAATGGTTAACGAAATCCGTAAAACCATCCCGAACGCCAAGCTGGTTTACAACAACAGCCCATCGTTCAACTGGACGCTGAACTTCCGTCAGCAAGCATTTGACACCATGGCTGCCGAAGGCAAAGACGTTTCCGCCTACGACCGCGCCAAGCTGATGAGCGTTGACTACGACGAAACTGAGTTGGCCAAGTTCGCTGACGAACGTATCCGCACCTTCCAGCGTGATGCGTCTTCCCAGGCCGGTATCTTCCACCACCTGATCACTCTGCCGACTTACCACACCGCCGCGCTGTCCACCGACAACCTGGCCAAAGGGTACTTCGCAGACCAGGGCATGCTGGCCTACGTGAAAGGCGTTCAGCGTGAGGAGATCCGTCAAGGTATCGCCTGCGTTAAGCACCAGAACATGTCCGGCTCCGACATCGGCGACGCTCATAAAGAGTACTTCGCAGGTGAAGCAGCCCTGAAAGCCGGCGGCAAAGACAACACCATGAACCAGTTCAGCTAAGAACCGGCTCACTCAACCGAGGCCACGATCAAGGTTGAGGGTGTGAACAAACCCCAGCAGAAATGCTGGGGTTTTTTTATGTGCGCAGCACCCGCTCACCGCTTTTCGCCAGAGCCGATGCGCCTGGTACCCAGCCATCTCAGCACCGCGTTTTACCTGTCTTCGTCAGTATGAGCGGCTGAATTCGGCGCTGAAAAAAGGGAAGCAACGCTTCCCTTTATGGCGATACACAAGCGTTTAAATGCGGAACTGACGCACCAACGCGCCCAATCGTTCTCCCAGCGCAGCCAGGTTGCGCGCGGTATGTGCGCCTTGCTGGGTTTCGTCGGCCACGCTGTCTACCGCCACGGCAATCTTGTGCACGCTGCGGTTGATCTCTTCGGCTACGGCGGTCTGCTCCTCGGCGGCGCTAGCGATTTGCGCGTTCATCGCGTTGATGGTGCCAATCAGTTGCGCGATGGCATCCAGCGACGTGCCAGCGCGATTGGCTTGTTCGCTGGTGACATCGCCGGCATCAATGGAGCGGCGCATCGCGGTCACCGCATCCTGGGTGCCCTTTTGCAGGCGGTCGATCATGCCCTGAATTTCCTGGGTGCTTTGCTGCGTGCGGCTGGCCAGCGCCCGCACTTCATCGGCGACCACGGCAAAGCCGTGCCCTGCTTCACCCGCGCGCGCAGCCTCGATGGCGGCGTTGAGTGCGAGCAGGTTGGTCTGTTCGGCGATGGAGCGAATCACGTCGAGCACGCTGACAATCGGCGACACGTCTTTCTGCAGGGTGTCGAGGGACACGCCGCTGTCGCGAATGTACTGCACCAGGGTGTGAATGCGTTCGATGCTGCCATCGACCACCTGTTTCGCCGCCTGGCCTTCGGTATCAGTCTTCTGCGCCGCTTCTGCCGCGCCCTGAGCGCTTTGCGCGACTTCATGGGCGGCGGCGGACATTTCATTAATAGCCGTGGCCACCTGATCGGTCTCATGACGCTGACGCTCCATGGCCTCTTCGGAGCGCTGCGCCTGGGTCGATACCTGGCCGACTAATTCGGTCAGTTGGCCGGTCATGTCGACAATTTGCCGCACCAGACCGTGGACTTTTTCAACAAACCGATTGAATGAACCCGCCAGCTGGCCAAGCTCATCATCACCATTAATCGGCAGACGCCGAGTCAGATCGCCTTCTCCGGCGGCGATGACATCGAGGTTGTCTTTGATCTGCTGCAGCGGCCGCAGGAAAGTGTTGCTCAGTACCACGCCGACAATGCCGAAAATCACCAACAGCACGGCGGCAATCACCATGATGCTGGTGATGATGGTGCTTATGCGCTCGTCGATTTCACCCTGCACCTGAGCAATCTGGGCCTCGACACCGTCGAGATTGATCGCCGTACCTAAGGCCATATCCCACTTGGGCAGGTAATAGCTGTAGGCCATTTTCGGCACGAGAATCGTGTCATCGCTCGGCAGTGGCGAGCTGTAATTGACGTAGTAACTGTTGTTCTTAGCGACATTCACCAGCTCACGGTTAATGTCAGACGCATCAGGCAGGCCCTTGCTTGGCGGTACAGCGAAATAAAAACGGGGCTACCGATAAACCGGTAGCCCCGCTGAAAGATTGAATAGCCTGGCGATGGAGCGCGTCAGGCGAACAATACTCCGGTTAAATCACCATAGCTGCTGCCCAACCGAATACCAGCAGTGGCAAGTTGTAGTGCAGGAAGGTCGGTACCACGCTGTCCCAGATATGGCTGTGCTGGCCGTCAACGTTAAGCCCGGCGGTTGGCCCGAGGGTCGAATCAGAGGCTGGTGAGCCGGCATCACCCAGCGCGCCGGCAGTGCCGACGATGCAGAGGATGGCCAGTGGGCTGAAGCCCAGCTGCAAACCCAGCGGCACGAAGATCGCTGCAATGATCGGTACGGTGGAGAACGATGAGCCGATGCCCATGGTCACCAACAGGCCGACTAAGAGCATAAGCAAGGCACCCAGTGCCTTGTCGTGCCCAATCAGCTCGGCAGCGCTCTCAACCAGACTTTTCACTTCGCCGGTAGCCTTCATCACTTCGGCAAAACCGGCGGCGGCGATCATGATGAAACCGATCATGGCCATCATTTTCATGCCTTCAGTAAACAGGCCATCGGCCTCTTTCCAGCGCACCACACCTGACACCGAAAAGATAATGAAACCGACCAGAGCACCGATAATCATCGAGTCCAGCCACAGCTGCACCACAAATGCGGCCATGATCGCCACACCGGCCACCAGCAGGCTCAGTGGGTTGTAGGCCACGTCCACACGTTCGGCCTGCTCGATCTTACTCAGGTCATACACGCGCTTTTTGCGGTAGCTGAATAGCACCGCCACCATTAGGCCGAACAGCATGCCCAGTGCTGGAATGGCCATGGCCTTGGTCACATCCAAGCCGCTGGTATCGACGCCACCACTGGCGACATTGGCCAGCAGAATGTCATTGAGGAAAATCCCGCCAAAGCCCACCGGCAGAAACATATACGGGGTAATCAGGCCGAAAGTCAGCACGCAGGCAATTAAGCGGCGGTCGAGTTGTAGCTTGCTCAGCACGTAGAGCAGCGGCGGTACCAGCAGTGGGATAAAGGCGATGTGAATCGGCAGGATGTTCTGCGAGGAAATGGCGACCACCAGCAGCAGACCGATCAGCAGCCATTTAAGCAAACCCGCACCTTTGGCGTCCTGTTTACCCACCATGGCCAAGGCTTTGTCAGCCAAAGCGTGGGCTAAGCCGGATTTGGCAATCGCCACGGCAAATGCGCCGAGCAAGGCGTAGGACAGCGCCACCGTTGCACCGCCACCCAAGCCTTTATTAAAAGCCGCCAGCGAGCCTTCAATCCCCAGACCACCGAGCAGGCCACCCGCCAATGCGCCGATAATCAGGGCCACTACCACATGCACGCGGCACAAGCTGAGAATCAGCATGATCCCCACTGCCGCAACGACTGCGTTCATCGATTTTCTCCCGCCATTAAGTAGGTCCGCGAAGGGGTGAGCCTTCGGTGGATGCTGCGCCGGTTAGGCGAAGGGCGCGTACTCTGCACAATGCTGACCGGCCTGTCAAAACAGCTGTAAAATATTTTGTACAAGGCGTAACAAATTTCGATTAATCTGACCCTTAGCGTGCCACCTGGCCTAATAATTGCGCGTTAACTTGATGTAAAACTTCAGAAAAGTGGCTCAGCGCCGATAATCGCGTTAAGCCTCATTCATAAAAGGTCCTGAAAATGCTGTTCAGCCGACTCTCCATCCAGTTGAAAATCACCCTGTTGGCAGGCCTGTGCTTGCTGGCCATTGTTGCCGTGCTGGTTTCGGCCTCGGTCATTCAGGCCTCGCGCAGTGCCAGTCTGGTCAAGCAGGCCAGCTCGGACATGCTGCAGGAATCAGCGCAGTTGCGTATGTCAGCGCGCGGAGAGTCTCAGGCGCTGCAAATGCAGCGTTATTTTATGGATGCCTATCAATATGGGCGCGGTGCAGCCACCCAGGTGCTATTTATCCGTGAGCAGGCAGAGAAGCGCTTTCTCGATGCCTTTGACCTGCGGGAAGACCTAACCCGTCAAGTGCGCAGCGCGCTAGAGGCTAACCGTAGCCTACTGGGCGTCTATGCGGTGTTTGAGCCCAACGCATTGGATGGCAAGGATGAACTCTTTGTTGACCAAGCTGAACTGGGCAGCAACGACAAAGGACGTTTTTCGATCTACTGGTCCCAGAACGAAAAAGGCGAGTTGAGCGCCGATGCCATGAAGGAAGAGAGCCTCAATGACTCAACCCCAGGCATCAGCGGCGCACCTTATAACGCCTGGTATACCTGCCCGCGTGAAAGCAAGCAGGTGTGCCTGCTCGATCCCTATATCGATGACACCGACGGCGTGAAAACCCTGATGACCAGCATCGCCTTCCCGCTGATTCAAGACGGTAAGGTGATCGGTGTACTGGGTGTGGACATCAGCTTGGCCAGCTTGCAGGAACTCAGTACCAGCGCCCACAAGGGTCTGTTTGATGGCGCCGGGCATGTCAGCATCATCAGCCCTGCTGGCCTTCTCGCCGGGCACAGCCGTGACAGCAGCCTGCTCGGCGGAAAACTGGCCGCTGCTTTTAGTGACCAGCACAGCGAGATGATCCGCCTGCTGGCCGCTAATCACCCTGAATTTATGCACCATGATGGCGCGCTGCAAGTGCTACAACCTCTGCTGCCTATCCCGGGTGCCAAACCCTGGGGCGTGTTGCTGGAAGTGCCAGAGAAGGTGCTGCTGGAACCGGCCACCCGCTTGGAAGCACAAATGGATGAAATGGGCACGCGCGATACCAGCATATCCCTCGGTTTGGGCCTGGCCGCCGGCGTGATCGGCATCCTACTCATCTGGCTGACGGCCCTGGGCGTCACGCGGCCGATTCTCGGTGTAGCGGCGATGCTGAAGAATATTGCCAGTGGTGAAGGTGACCTGACCCGTCGCTTGGAATACGCCAAACAAGATGAATTGGGCGAGCTGGCGAGCTGGTTCAACCGCTTTCTCGACAAGCTGCAGCCAATCATCACCGACGTAAAAAACAGTGTGCAGGACGCTCGCAGCACTGCGGATCAGTCTGCACTGATCGCCAGCCAAACCAGCGATGGCATGCAGCAGCAATACCGCGAAGTTGATCAGGTCGCCACCGCCTTCCAGGAAATGAGTGCCACCGCGCAAGATGTTGCGCACAACGCCGCTCAGGCCGCAGAAGCCGCGCGCAGTGCTGACCAAGCCAGCCGCGAGGGGATGGATGTAATCGGTAAGACCACCGCCAGTATTGAGTTGCTGGCGAATGAAATGAATGTGGCGATGCAGGAAGTCGAAGGCCTGGCGGACAGCAGCGAGAAAATCGGCTCAGTGCTTGAAGTGATTCGGTCCATCGCCGAGCAGACCAACCTGCTGGCCCTCAACGCGGCGATCGAAGCCGCCCGCGCGGGTGAAGCCGGCCGTGGTTTTGCCGTGGTTGCCGATGAAGTGCGCAACCTGGCCAAACGCACCCAGGACTCGGTGGAGGAAATCCGCCAAGTCATCGAAGGCCTGCAAAGCGGCACCAAGGAAGTGGTCAGCACCATGCACAGCAGCCATCGCCAGGCCCAGGGCAGTGTCGAGCAGGTTGAACAGGCCGTGGCCGTGTTGCAACGCATCAGTCAGGCCGTCAGCGTGATTACTGACATGAACCTGCAAATTGCCAGCGCGGCCGAAGAGCAGAGTTCGGTGGCCGAAGAGATCAACCGCAACGTGGCCTCGATTCGTGATGTCACCGAGTCAATTTCCGCCCAGGCTGATGAGTCGGCAAAAATCAGCCAGAACCTGAACAAACTGGCCAACCACCAACAAAGCCTGATGGATCAATTCCGCGTATAAGCGCCAGGTATTGCCGCCATCATGTTGTCGCCCTGGCGGCAATATTCTTGTGACGCAGGCTCGCAATCGCTAGCCTGCGTTTTTTTATATTAAAGAGGTGCCGCATGCTCAATATCGCTCTGGTGGCCGGGTCTGGCCGCACTAACAGTCAATCAGGCAAAGTTGCCCGCTTCTTGCGTCAGCGTCTGATTCAATTGGGTTACACCGATGATGCGCAGAGCAGCGTGATTGATCTGGGCCTTGCGCCACTGCCGCTCTGGCCAGCGGAAGATGCAGGCCCTTGGGGGCTGTATAGCAAGCAACTGGCGGCCGCCGATGCAGTGGTGATCATTTCGCCAGAGTGGAATGGCATGGCTTGCCCGGCTATCAAGAACTTCTTTATCTACGCCAGTAAAGCAGAACTGGCGCACAAACCAGGCCTATTGGTCGGCGTGTCGTCGGGGGTGGGTGGCGCTTACCCAATCAGTGAGTTGCGCGCCTCCAGCTACAAGAACTGCCGCCTTTGCTACCTGCCCGAGCACTTGATTGTACGCAACGTCGAGAAAGTGCTGAACACGCCGGAGCCGAGCAGCGAAGACGATCAGCGCCTGCATGCCCGTATTGATTATGAGCTGGATATTCTGGCCAAGTACGCGCATGCCCTACTCCCGGTTCGCGCCGGTATTGACATGAGCAACCCGGCATTTGCCAACGGCATGTGAACCTTGCCTTGTGCGTACCTGGAACCTCAGGTGCGCTTCAAGGGCAATGTGACCGTAACCCGCAAACCAGCCAGCGGGCTCTCACCCAACTGCAATTGGCCACCCCAGGCATCGACGATGTCACGCACGATGCCAAGCCCCAGGCCATGTCCAGCGACTTGCTCATCCAGGCGACTGCCGCGACTGAGTACTTCGTCGCGCTGGGCCGCATCGATACCCGGCCCGTCATCATCAATCAGCAATTGATAGCCGTGCTTCTCGCGGCTGATTTGTAGCTGCACCTGGCTATCAGCCCATTTGCAGGCGTTATCCAATACGTTGCCCAACAGCTCCAACAGATCTTCACGGTCCCAGGGTAAGCGCAGCCCAGGCTCGGCCTGCCAGACCAGTTCCAGGTGTTTGCCATGGATCATCGCCAGGGTCGAGAACAGCTCTGGCAGCTCGCTGGCGCAGTCGAAATGTGCCCCAGGTAGCACCTCGCCAGCCAGGCGTGCGCGGCCGAGCTCACGAGCGATGCGCTGCTCGATCTGTTGCAATTGCCCATTGAGGCTCGCCTGTAACTCGGGCAACTGGTTGAGTTCTTCACGGCCAGCCAGGCTGATCAATACCGCCAAGGGGGTTTTCAGCGCATGGCCGAGGTTACCGAGGGCGTTGCGTGAACGTTTCAGGGTGTCTTCGGTATGCGCCAGCAGATGGTTGATTTGCGCCACCAACGGCTCAAGCTCCAGCGGCACCTGCTGATCCAGCTGGCTGCGCTGGCCTTGCTGCAGTTGCATGATCTGTAGGCGGGTTTGTTCCAAGGGGCTCAGCGCCCGGCTGACGATCAGGCGCTGCAGCAACAGAATCAACACCAGCGCGGCGATGCCAAGGCCCAGGACAATTTTCTGCATATGGCTGAAGTTATTCAGCATCGGGGTGTAGTCGCGCGCCACATGAATCACGATCTGCTGGCCATAGCGTTGATAGTCAGCGCGGTACACCAGCCACTGTTGGCCTTGCGGCCCGTTGGCCAGGGTCTTTTGCAAACCAGCAGCCTCTGCAACGGGCAATTCATGGTCCCAGAGCGAGCGTGAACGCCAACTTTGCTGGCCAATATCAATACGAAAATACAGGCCCGAGTAAGGCCGCTTAAACACGGCGCTCAGGCGCCGCTCATCCAGTTGCAGGCCGTTAGGGCCACGTACAATCGCGCCCAACAGGGTTTGCGTTTCATCCTGCAAGGTTGTCTGCAGGTAACTGCGCAAGCTGCGGTCAAACAGCCAGAGGCTGCTTTGCGCCAGCAGCAAACCAACAATCAACAATACGCTGATCAAGCCCAGGCTCAGACGCCGCTGAATCGACCTCAAGCGATATCCCCATTAAAGCGATACCCCTGGCCGCGCCGGGTTTCAATGATCTCGCGGCCCAGTTTGCGCCGCAGGTGATTGACGTGAACCTCGATGACATTCGAATCGCGCTCGCTTTCGCCGTCATACAGGTGCTCGGCCAAATGGCTCTTCGACAGCAACTGCCCGGCATGCAGCATGAAATAGCGCAGCAAACGAAACTCGGCAGCCGTCAGCTGCACCTCGTCACCGTTGCGCTTAACCGTTTGCCGACTTTCATCCAGCTGCAAACCCGCCGCTTCCAGTTGCGGCTGGTTGGCTAGACCATGGGCGCGGCGCAACAAGGATTGGATGCGCAATTGCAACTCTTCCGGGTGGAAGGGTTTGCTCAGGTAATCATCAGCGCCGGCCTTGAGCCCTTCGATACGTTCGGCCCAAGAGCTGCGCGCGGTAAGGATCAATACCGGTGTGGTCAGGCCGCCAGCGCGCCATTCCTGCAACACCTCAAGCCCCGGCTTGCCAGGCAAGCCGAGGTCTAGAATGATCAGGTCATAGGGTTCGGTCGCCCCTTGGTAGGCGGCGTCACGGCCATCGGCCAACCAGTCCACCGCATAACCCTGGCGGTTCAAACCGGCAAGCAGTTCATCAGCCAGGGGGACGTGGTCTTCAACCAGCAATAAACGCATTCAGTCTTCTACCTCGTCCTTGAGCACTTCGCCGGTACTGGCGTGTAACTCCAGCTCACGCACGACGCCTTGTTCGGTCAACAGTTCGACTTCGTACACCAGCACGCCGTCCTCTTCTTCCAGCTCGACTTCCAGCAGCACCGCCCCCGGATGAGGCTGCAAGGCCATCTGCAATAACTGCTCAAGGGGGATGATCAGCCCCTCGCGGCGCAGGCGTAATGCTTCATCTTGATCTAGGTCGCGTGCGCTGCTGCTGAACGTCACCGTCAGCAGCAGGCAGGCCAGGAATGCGCGGGTAAGCCAAGCAGTGGTGTTCATCAATCGTCTCGTTGGTTCTTCAATACTTGCCCGTTAGTGGCGTCCAGCTCAACATCCCACTGCACGCCTTGGGTGTCACGGACTTCGACCTGATAGATATAGCGGCCGTATTCTTCTTCCAACTCAGTGTCTTCTGTCTTGCCGCCTGGGTGCAGGGCCAGTGCAGCTGCATTAAGTTTTTCGAAGGACTGGATGGTTCCTGCGTCACGCAGCTTGAGGGCTTCGTCTGGCCCCAAATCGCGGGCCTGAACCAGGCCGGCAGTCAGGGTTAAGGCGGCAGCAGCCAATACAGCGGTCAATGTTTTCATCTTCAAGTTCCTTATGGAGTTTGCTTTCGACAGGGCTCACGTTACTGCAGGCGACTTAACTCAAGCTGAATATGCCTCACGTGAATAGTTACACAGGCCAATTCACCTCAGGCATGCCTGCATCATTCATGGGCTGAAGTTACTTGGCCTGAGCACAGAGCACTTTATAATCGCGGCCCTGCGCAATGGAGGCCAATATGAGTGCGATAGTCATCAAGTCCCCTGCCCTGACAATTAAAGCAGGCAAGCGCGCCCTTGTACGCATTCGCGAGCAGGGCCTACAACCGGGCGATGTTGGTATTTTGCCGGGTGCAGCAGGGGGACCAAAGGCCTTGGGCATTCAGGGATTGGACCTGGCCTTGTTCGGCGACTGGCTGCAACGTACGCCTCGCGAGCGTTCATTGATTGGCGCCTCCATTGGTTCCTGGCGCTTCGCCAGTGCTTGCCTGCCGGATGCCGCGGCCGGCATTCGCCGCCTTGGCGAGCTTTATACCTCACAGCGGTTTGCCAAAGGCGTGAGCATGGCGCAGGTGTCCAGCAGCTGCAGCCTGATGCTCGACCAACTGCTGGGTAACGACGCCGCCAGCATTCTCAGTAATTCGTATTACCGCTTGAATATCGTCGTGGTGAAAAGCCATGGCTTGCTCCAGCACGATCATCGCGGCGCACTGGGCTTGGGACTGTCTTCGGTGATTGGCAGCAACCTGCTGGGCCGCCCACGCCTGGCTAAGCACTTTGAACGGGTGATTCTGCACGATGCCCGCCTGGCGCCGCCGCTGGGCGCGCTTAGCGACTTTCCGTCGCGCTGCCTGCAACTCGACAGCGGCAATTTACGCCATGCGTTGCTGGCCTCAGGCTCCATCCCGATGATCATGCAAGGGGTGCGCGATATTCCCGGTGCCGGCCCTGGCACTTACCGCGATGGCGGTCTACTCGACTATCACCTCGACCTGCCGTACAGCGGCGAAGACATTGTGCTCTACCCGCACTTCACCGATAAGGTCATCCCCGGCTGGTTCGACAAAGGCATGCCCTGGCGCCGTGGCGATGCGGGTCGCCTGCAGGATGTGTTGCTGCTGGCTCCTTCGCGCGATTATTTGGCGCGCCTGCCGCACGGCAAACTCCCAGACCGTAAGGACTTCAGCCGTTACCTGGGCGATGACGCCGGCCGTGAGCGTTATTGGCGCAAAGCCATGAGTGAGAGCCAGCGCCTCGGCGATGAGTTTCTTGAGCTGGTTGAGAGCGGCCGTCTCGGTGAGCGCCTACAGGCACTTTAAATTATCGAGGGTGCGCAGGTTTCGATGCAGGCGCTCCCTTCCAAAGCCGGATTGCAAATCCGTCAGCACCTATTACTGGCGGTGTGCAAGCATTCTTGGCTCAGTGTTTTCGCCTTACTTCTCTGCTTGCGCCGATAAAACTGTGATTTATCGGACAATTTCTTGCATTTTTCGGCCGACATGTGACTTAACGGTCAGCATCGCTCATCAACAGCTATGACTGGCAAGCGTGAATCCACCGTTTGCTCTTGTGTATTTGGGATCACCTCGGAGAAACCGACCCCATGAACGCACCGCTGCGTTTTAATGAAGCCCTGCTGATTGCTGACCGTGCTTTTCAACCGTTCCAATGTGTCGCCTGGGCCCCGCAAGACGGCACTGGCAACCTCAGCCTGAGCGTAATTGATCGCACCAACACTCGCGTGCTGGGCCGTACTCAGTTGTCCAGCAGCGTTTACAGCGACCCGGTGCAATTTGCCGACCTGCTCAAAAATTCCCGTGAGCAACTCTGCCAGCAAGGCTTTACTTTGGACGCGTGGAGCATGCCGGAGTAAATCGCTGCCACTCCAAGGGCTCTGAGCCACCAGCCACTCATCCTAATCAGAGCCCCTTTTGCTGCTCCCGCGCGTTAGCGTTTATGCTCAACAGACTCGCCCTACCCTGGAGTCTGCCATGCTGCAAGTACGCCCCAACTGTGAACGCTGTGGCCGTGACCTGCCTGCAGACTCAGTGGATGCACTGATTTGTTCATTCGAATGCACGTTTTGCCGTGAGTGCGCCGAGCAGACCCTCTTGGGCGCCTGCCCGAACTGTAGCGGAGAGTTGCTGCAACGCCCGCGCCGACCGGCCGCGAAACTGTTGCAGTACCCAGCGTCCACCGTGCGCGTCAACAAGCCCTGAACCCTGGCATTGATCGCTGCAGCAGCTACGCTGTGCAGGCAGGAGGATCGCGCAATGGACGAAGAGCAAAACAAGCCACTGACGCTTTGGGAAATGCTGCAAAGCGTATTGAGTGCGGCACTTGGCGTACAAAGCGGTAAGAATCGTGCACGCGACTTCTCGCGCGGCAAACCCAGCCACTTCATTATTCTGGGTGTGCTATTTACTGCCGTATTTGTGCTGGTGATTTTCACTGTCGTCAAACTGGTGCTGCACTTCGCAGGCGTCTGAATTACTGCAAAAACGCCTTGATGGAAAACGCGTAATCCTTGATCTGCGGGCGGTATACCGCGCTGAATTGACGGAAGTCCAGTGCATAACCCGGCAGTTTAAGCCGCCGTTGCATCTGCGCGGCCTGCTGCGCATCCAGCATGCTAAACAACTGGTCGACTCTATCCTTGCCACCGCGCGCGGCAAAATCCAGCCCGGCGTGGTAGTCATGCAGCATCACCATGGCCCAACCCCCCAAGGTGAAATGCCCGCCAACAAGCACGGAAATTTTGCCGTCAATGCGCGCCTGTAAGACTTCATCTGAGTTATTCAGCGCAGCTAGGTAAATGTCTTTACCGGGTTGTCTGCCCAACTCCTGCGCGGCCTGCATCACGCCAAAGGCCATTTCATCATTACTCGCCCACACCAGCTGTGCGTCGGGATAGCGCGGCAGCATCAATTGCGCCTGTTCATAAGCGCGCTGGCGCAACCAGTGCCCATATAGAATCTGTTGCAGCTTTACCTCGGGATGCTCACGCAAAGCGCGCCGCAGCCCGTCTTCTCGCAGCGTGGACGAGGGTGTGTAGCGCACGCCGGCAAAAGCCAGCAGGCTGCCGGGTTTACCGTCCAGCTTGGCGATCAGCGCCTTAGCCATCGAGTAGCCCGCTTGCTCATCGTTGGGAACCAGGCTGCCGATCCAGTTGCGGTACTGCCCGCGCGAACCACCCACCATCTGTTGTTGCTCAGGTGTCAGGGTGCTGTGCAGGGAAAACAGCTTGATTGGACTGTCGGCAAACAGCCTTAGCAGTTCTGGCGCGGTATACATTTCGTTGACGAATAGCAGATAGTCCGGCTTCTTTTCGCGCCTCAGCACGCCCCGGGCCTTCTCCAGCAGCTGCTGCGGATTGCGCTCGCCATAGATGACCTCTAACTGCATGCCCAAATCATCCGCCGCCGCCTGCATAAATGCGCTGTAACCCGTCCAGAAAGGCTCGTCAGAGAATCCTGGGTTGAGGAATACCACCGACGCCGGCAGCGTGTTCGCCGCACGTGCACTGGCTGCGACCGCTTGAGTGACGGGGGAAACAATTAACCAGCACAGTGCAGCAATAACCGCGAAAACAGACCTAGACACAGCACAGCTCCTGAAGGGGAGCGAAGTATATCGGCAAAATCCTGGCGATTAGCCATCTATCCGACATGTGCCATCAGGCTGCAAGACTCAGCACCGTGCAGTCGCTACAATCGCCGCCCACGTCCTTTCGCTTACCGGAATTTTTATGTCGCCCCTGGAAATCGTCGCGTCAGCCATTGGCGTATGGGCCGTCTGGTTAACCGTGCGGCAGAACCGCTGGTGTTGGCCGCTGGGCTTGCTGATGGTGCTGATGTACGCCTGGATTTTTTATGACGGCAAGCTGTATTCGAACATGCTGCTGCAGGGCGTTTATGCCGTGCTGCAAGGCTACGGCTGGTGGCAATGGACACGGGGGGGCAGTAGCCATTGCGGGGTACAGGTCAGCCGATTAACGCTTCAGGGGATACTGATCAGCCTTGCCGTGGGCGCAGTCGGTGCGCTGATACTCGGTTACCTGATGGCAACTTTCACCGACGCGACTGCACCCTGGCAGGATGCAGCGCTCAGCGCTTTTAGCCTGGTGGCCCAGGTATGGATGGCGCAAAAACGGGTTGAATGCTGGCCCCTATGGATTGCCCTAGATCTACTGTTTGTCGGCCTATTTGTACAACAAGGCCTCTACCCAACGGCAGCGCTGTATGGCGTCTTTACGTTGCTGGCGGTACACGGCTGGCTAACCTGGCGACATGATCGCGGCCTGGTTAACGCATGAAAGTGCTCGTGCTTACCGGCCCGGAGTCCAGCGGTAAAAGCTGGCTGGCTGGGCAGATCCAGGCAACCTTTGGTGGGCAGTTAGTTGGCGAGTACGTGCGCCACTTTATTGAGCGTGAACAGCGTGACACCTGTTATGCCGATATCAGCACCATTGCACAAGGCCAACTAGCCTGGGAAGACCAGGCCAGGGCAGCAGCCCCCGAGCTGCTGATTCTCGACACCCATTTGTTGAGTAACCTGCTCTGGAGTCGAGCGTTGTTTAGCGACTGCCCGGCCTGGATTGAACAAGCGCTACTTGACCGTGACTACCACCTACACCTGCTGCTCAATCCGGTGGATGTTCCCTGGATCGATGATGGACAGCGCTGCCAGCCCGAATTAGCTCAACGGCTGGCCTTCTATCAGCACTGCGAGCATTGGTTGCGCTTACACCAACAGCCGCTGCAGTGCATTCAGGGCGACTGGGTGCAACGGCGTGAGCAAGCGCTGGTGACGGTGGAGCGTTGGTTTAACTCAGTGCAGCAGCACACTGGCCCAGGCCAGTAGCAAGCTCAGGCACACAACAATCGTCAACGGCCGGCGCAGGCTGGGGTACCACTGCGGCGCCAAACCCAGTTTGACCGCGCGTAGATCTGCCGCATACAAACCGCCAAAGGCCAACAAACACAGCGGCAAGGCCAGCCCAATCGGCATGCCGCTACTGATCGCCAACCAGCCCAACAATGGCGGCACGACAGACAACCCAAGCTGCAACTGAGCTGGCTCATTCGCATTCTCTGCGCGCATGGCCAAGCCCCAGTGAATCGCACCCATGAAGGCCAGAATCACTGCGGCATAATCCAGCAGCGCCGTCAGCACCACCACCCGCCAGCCTTCTGGGGTGATCCAAATACCCAAAGCCCCGCTTACAAAAGGCACCAGACCGGCATAACCGAGCAGCAGCGCCAATTTAGGCGGATGCGGCGCGTCAAATGGATGCATGTAGTCACTCCTGTTGATCAATCCTGAATAAACCGTACTTTACGGCCATGCTCGGGGGCAATAGAAGGAGATTCCTCTTTTGGGCCGCTAATGGCTGCGCGCCATGGACCACTGCAATTTGTAGCGAGGCGGCAAACAGCCATAAAGCACGATGCAATTCTGCGCAGCGCTCGGTTAACCGCGCTTGAGCTGGTAACATTCGCTCCTTGTTAAGCGCGCTGTTGGCCGCCGACCACCTGAGAGAAAGACCGTGGAATTGTTCAAAGAGTTTATGTTCGAGGCCGCGCATCGCTTGCCTCACGTCCCTGAAGGCCATAAGTGCGGCCGTCTGCATGGCCACTCCTTCAAGGTGGCGGTGTATATCGAAGGTGAAGTTGATCCCTATACCGGCTGGATTCGCGATTTCTCTGAGATCAAAGCGATTTTCAAGCCGCTCTATGAGCAACTTGACCACAACTACTTGAACGATATCCCTGGCCTGGAAAACCCCACCAGCGAAGTGCTAGCCAAGTGGATCTGGCAGCAACTCAAGCCGCTGCTGCCTGAGCTGTCACGTATTCGTATCCACGAAACCTGCACCAGTGGCTGTGAGTACCGCGGCGATTGATCACCGCGGCGGATACCTGCTTGAGCACACTAGGCAAGCCTATTTAACCGACTCACCGTCAATCTAAGCGCGTACTCAATTACGGATCTGCCCTAAAGCCTGTTTGGGGCAGGTCGCCACGCGTTAAAGGCCAAAGCCTGCCAGTGTTTGTAAAAACTGCGACTCATCCATTACCTGCAGACCCAGCTCACTGGCTTTTGCCAGTTTTGAGCCAGCGCCTGGGCCCGCTACCACGCAGCTGGTTTTCGCGGATACCGAACCAGCCACCTTAGCCCCCAGGCTTTCTAGTTTCTCTTTGGCGACATCACGACTCATCATCTCCAAGCTGCCGGTCAGCACCCAGGTCTGCCCAGCCAGCGGCAGGCCTTCAATAACTTTCTTTTCGCTGTGCCAGTGCATGCCAAAGGCTTGCAACTGAGCCTCAATAGCACGCGCCCGCTCGGCATTGGCGGCACTATCGAAAAACTCACGCACCGCCTTGGCTTGTTTCTCGGGCAGGGTTTGCCGCATGTCCAGCCAGTCTGCTGTCAATATCGCGTCCAGGCTGGTGAATTTATCCGCCAGCTTTTGCGCACCGCCAGGCCCAACAGAGGGGATATGCAGCTTGTCGAGCATGCCCGCCAGCGTGGCGCTGGCACTGAACTCAGCACTCAGCTCGCCCTGCTCCTGTAATTGCAGCCCGCACTCGTCGCCGCTCAGTAAGGCCGCTATCACCTGTTGGTTATGGCTGTCTGCGAAGAAGCTGTGAATCTCGTGCGCCACTTCCAAGCCGATATCCGGTAGATAAGTCAGCACTTCCGGCAGGGCTTGTTGCACGCGCTCTAGGGAGGCCAACGAGCGGGCCAGCACCTTGGCGGTCTCTTCCCCTACATCGGGTATACCGAGGGCGTAGATAAAGCGCGCCAGGGTCGGCTGCTTGCTGTTAGCGATGGCCTGCAGCAGCTTGTTGCTGGACACCTCGGCAAAGCCTTCCAGGTTGATGACCTGCTCGTAGGTCAGCCTATAGAGATCGGCCGGTGAGGCAATTAGCTGCTCATCAACCAGCTGCTCAATCGTCTTGTCGCCCAAGCCTTCAATATCCATGGCGCGGCGCGAAACAAAGTGGATGATTGCCTGCTTGAGCTGCGCCGCGCAGGCCAAGCGACCCACACAGCGATACACCGAGCCTGCACTGAAGGTTTCCTTGCCCTTGCTGCGTTTGACCAATTGGGTGCGTTCAACGTGGGAGCCGCACACCGGGCAGCGCTCGGGAATCTGCACAGGCTTGGCATCCACTGAGCGGCGCTCAAGCACCACTTGCACTACCTGCGGAATCACATCGCCCGCGCGGCGGATGACTACCGTATCGCCGATCATCACCCCCAGGCGAGCCACTTCATCCATGTTGTGCAGCGTGGCATTGGACACCGTAACGCCCGCTACCTTAACCGGCTTCAAGCGCGCTACCGGGGTGACCGCACCGGTGCGGCCCACCTGAAACTCCACATCCAGCAGTTCGGTCAATTCTTCCAGCGCGGGGAATTTGTGGGCAATCGCCCAACGCGGCTCGCGGGCCCTAAACCCCAGCTCACGCTGATAGGCGAGGTTGTTGACCTTGAACACCACCCCATCAATCTCATAGGCCAGTGAATCACGGCGCTCGCCAATATCGCGGTAATACGCCAGGCATTCATCCACTCCGTTAGCCCGCTTCAATTCACGACTGATCGGCATCCCCCAATGCTTCAAGGCTTCAAGAATGCCGATATGCGTCTGCGGTAACTCGCCCTGCACCTGGCCGATGCCATAGCAGCAGAACTCCAGCGGTCGGCTGGCAGTAATTTTCGAATCCAGCTGACGCAGGCTGCCCGCAGCGGCATTGCGCGGGTTGGCAAAGGTTTTGCCGCCCTGCTCCAACTGCCGCGCATTCAGCGCTTCAAAACCGGCCTTGGACATAAAGACTTCGCCCCGCACTTCAAGTACGGCTGGCCAGCCATCACCCTGCAGTTTTAACGGCACATTACGGATGGTGCGCACGTTGACACTGATGTCCTCACCGGTGCTGCCGTCCCCGCGAGTCGCGCCGCGCACCAGCAAACCATCGCGGTACAACAGGCTGACAGCCAAGCCATCAAGCTTGGGCTCGCAGCTGTACTCGACCTCAGCACCGCCGCCAAACAAATCGCCCGCAGGTAGATCAAGCCCCTCACGCACGCGCCGGTCGAAATCCAACAAATCAGCTTCTTCGAAAGCATTACCCAGACTGAGCATCGGCACTTCGTGCTTGATCTCGCCAAAAGCTGAAAGCGCCAGGCTGCCCACACGCTGGGTGGGGGAATCGGCGGTGACCAGCGCCGGATACTGCGCCTCAAGGGCTTTCAGTTCATGAAACAGACGGTCATATTCGGCGTCAGGAATACTCGGCTCATCGAGAACGTGATAGCGGTAGTTATGTCCATCCAGCTCGGCGCGCAGTTGCAAAATGCGCTGGGCGGCAATAGTGGCGTCAGTCATTGCAGTGTGCTCTCAAACGAAAAGAGCAGCCTTGGCTGCTCTTTCTACTTCACGGGTTAATTCAGCGTTTATTGGTCAGTTGCTTGCGCTCATATTCAACAATGCGCTGACGATAATGCTCGATGGTTTGCGCGGTCATCACGCTACGCTGGTCATCTTTCAACTCACCACCCAGTTCATGGGCCAGTTTGCGTGCAGCCGCCACCATCACATCAAAAGCTTGTTTGGGATGACGCGGGCCAGGTAACCCCAGGAAGAAGCTCACGGCGCGGGTGCTGAAACCTTCAATATCGTCGAGATCAAAGGTGCCAGGTTTCAACGCATTGGCCATGGAGAACAGCACTTCGCCATTACCCGCCATGCTTTCGTGGCGGTGGAAAATGTCCATCTCACCAAAACGCAAACCGCTTTCCAAAATATTCTGTAATAACGCCGGACCCTTGAAGCCTTCTTCATCACGGGCGATGACATTGATCACCAATACTTCTTCCACTGGCGGCAATTCTTTGAGGCTTTCTTTGTCTGGGTTATAGGCTTTAACCGGCTCATCACCAACCGGATTGAGCAGAGTTGGCACAGGCTCTTCTTGGCCCAGATTAAGGTCACCTTGATGCGGTTCACTGCTACGACGCGTCAACTCACGAGCGCTTAACGACGGCAGGTCTTGTTCATCGAAAGCCGGATCATGATCGCGATCAACAACCCGGGGACGACTGAGCAATTCAGGCGCGCTGTCGTCATCCGGCAGGTTGGCGAAACTGCGATCAAGTTTGAACTTAAGCTTGCCCTTACCACCGCGCATCCGCCGCCAGCCATCAAATAGAATGCCAGCAATCACAATAATGCCGATGACTATCAGCCATTCGCGCAGACCGAATTCCATGAAATACCTTAACCCCTAAAATAAAAATGTGATGAAAAGGCCATCCTAGGCCATTTTACTAATTCTATTAACCACGCCAAGTCTATGTTCCGACAGGCCTTTCCCTGCCTTTAGCGGTCACACCCAATAACGATGCGCATTAAGCTAGCACGACGAAAGATAACTTTACACCGCCTCACGCATCACGACTCCACTAACGTCAGCGCTTCTTCTACATCCACTGCTACCAAACGCGAACATCCGGGTTCATGCATGGTCACGCCCATCAACTGATCGGCCATTTCCATGGCGATTTTATTGTGGGTGATATAGATAAATTGCACCGTTTCCGACATCTCTTTTACCAGCCGCGCATAGCGCCCGACGTTGGCGTCATCCAGCGGTGCATCCACCTCATCGAGCATGCAAAACGGAGCAGGGTTGAGCTTAAAGATGGCAAATACCAGGGCCAATGCCGTCAGCGCCTTTTCCCCACCAGAGAGCAAATGAATAGTGCTGTTTTTCTTGCCCGGCGGACGCGCCATAATGGTTACGCCGGTATCCAGCAAGTCTTCACCGGTCAGTTCCAGATAAGCGTTGCCGCCACCGAAGACTTTCGGGAATAGCGCTTGTAGGCCACCGTTAATCTGATCGAAAGTTTCTTTGAAGCGATTGCGGGTTTCCTTGTCGATCTTGCGAATCACGTTTTCCAAGGTATCCAGCGCCTCTACCAAGTCAGCGTTTTGCGCATCTAAGTAACGCTTACGCTCGGATTGCTGCTGGTACTCGTCAATGGCTGCTAGGTTGATCGGCCCCAGGCGCTGGATACGAGCAGCCAGGCGCTCCAGCTCATCTTCCCAAGCCTTCTCGTTGGCCTCTGCAGGTAAGGTCGCTAAAACGCCATGCAAATCGTAATTGTCTTCCAGTAGCTGATCCTGCAACGCCTTGCGCCGCACGGTCAGCGACTGCCAGTCCATACGCTGTTGTTCCAGCTGGCCGCGCAACAACTGTGCCTGCTGCTCGGCCTGGGTACGGCGTTTTTCTGCGTCACGCAGTTCGCGGTCGGCATCTTCCAAGGCCAGACGCGCCAGCTTGAGTTCGTCTTCCACCGCCATGCGCTTGTCGAGCTGTTCTTCGAGCTTCATGCGCAGCTCTTCCAGTGGCGCTTCGCCCTCCTCCAGATTGAGGTTGAGCTGCTCGCGTTTCTCATGCAGACGCTCGGCCTGCAGTTCCAGGCGTTCCAGGGCCTGGCGAGTGGAGTCATATTGGGCTTTCAGCGAACCCAGACGCACTGCCAACTGGTGGGCATGATCCTTGTGCTGGCGGGCTTCCTGGCGCACGCGATCGAGGCGTTCACGCAGGCTGTCGCGGCGGGCCAGCAGGCTTTCGCGTTGCTCGTTGTCGGTCGCCATGGCATCCAGAGCATCCTGCAGTTGCAGACGCGACTCACCCAGCTGCTCATGCTCGATTTCGCGTTGTTCGCCCAACTCCAGCAGCTCGCTGTCCAGGCGGGTACGCCGCAGTATCAGCTGCTCGACTTTAGCCTGGCCGGCAGACAGCTGAGCCTTCAACTCACCAAGGCGACGGGCAAGGTCCTGCGCTTGGCGGCGCTGCTGCTCGCGTTGTTCTTCCTGAGCGCGCTGGTTTTCACGCAAATGCGTTAACCGCTCATCCAGCACAGCCAGCGCCGCTTCGCGCTCATCGCGCTCAATGCTCAGCCGCTCGATCTCCTGACCACGGGCCAGCACACCGCTTTCCGCTTCACTGGCGCGGCGCACGCGCAAAAAGTGCCGGCCGACCCAGTAGCCATCACGACTGATCAGGCTTTCGCCTTCGGCCAGGCTCAAGCGCGCGGCCAGGGCTTCATCCAGGCTCTGCACTGGCTTGACCTTGGCCAGCCAGGGGGCCAGATCGACACTGGCCTCAACCTTGTCCAGCAAACTGCCAGCCACCCGCGCGCCGCCCTTGTTCGGGCTGGCCAGACGCAGGTCGCCCTGGGTCAGGTCGGCAAAATCCAGCCCCTGGAAATCATCCAGCAGCACAGCCTGCAAGTCGGCACCTAGCACGGTTTCCACCGCCAGTTCCCAGCCGGCTTCAACCCGCAGGCCTTCAGCCAGGCGCGGGCGTTCGCTCAGTTGCTGCTCGCGCAACCAGTCGCCAGCGCCTTTACCAGGGTCAAGCGCTGCTTGCTGCAGCGCTTCCAACGAAGCCAGGCGGCCATTCAGGCGTTGCAACTCGCCTTGTGCCTGCTGCTGGGCCTGGCCGCTGTGCTGCAGATCATTACGCAGCTGCTGCAGACGCTCGGCCTGCTGCTCTTCTTCCAGCTGCAGGTCTTCCTGGCTGATTTCGCCGGCGGCAATCTGCTCGCTCAATTCGATAATCGCCGCATCTTCCGGGTCGGCGGCCAGTTGCTGCAGCTCATCATTAAGACGGCGCTGACGCTCGGCCAGGCGCTCCAGACTCTGTTCCAGCTGGGCGATGCGTGATTGCTGCACCTCGGCCTGACGCCGTGGTTCGGCACTGCGCTGGTTGAAGCTGTCCCACTGCTCCTGCCAGCCCTGCATCGCCGTTTCGGATTCTTCCAGCCAGGCGGCGGACTCTTCGGCTGCCGCAGCTGTCATTTCCTGCTCGGGTTCAAGCATGGCCAGTTCTTCACCCAGGGTCGCCAGCAGCGTGCGGTCGTGGCCAAGGTGCGATTCGGTTTCCAGGCGCGCGCGCTCGGCTTCGTTGAAGTCATCCTGTAGCTGACGCAGGCGCTGCTGACCGTGTTGGATGCTCTGCTCGATGCGGGCGATATCACCACCCACCGAGTAGAAACGCCCCTGCACCAAGTTGAAACGCTCGCTCAGCTCATGGTGGCCATCGCGCAGGCGCTCGATACTGGCATCGGCATTACGTTGCTCGGCCACAAGCGCTTCGAAGCTGACTTCCTGATTGCTGATCACCGCTTCGCGGCTACCCACCTGCTCATTCAGCGCCTGCCAGCGCAAGGCAGTGAGCTGAGCCTTGAGCTGACGCTCCTCGGCCTTGTATTCCTGGTACTTCTCCGCCGACTGAGCCTGGCGGTGCAAGCGGTCGAGCTGGCGCTCCAGCTCTTCGCGCAGGTCGGTCAGGCGCGCCAGGTTTTCATGGGTGCGGCGGATGCGGTTTTCGGTCTCGCGGCGGCGCTCCTTGTACTTGGAGATGCCGGCGGCTTCTTCGATAAAGTTACGCAGGTCTTCCGGCTTGGCTTCGATCAATTTGCTGATCATGCCCTGCTCGATAATCGAGTAACTGCGCGGGCCCAGGCCAGTGCCGAGGAAGATGTCGGTGATGTCACGGCGGCGGCATTTGGTGCCGTTAAGGAAATAGGTGTTCTGGCTGTCACGGGTGACCCGGCGGCGGATCGAAATTTCGTTGTAGCCAGCGTATTCGCCGGTCAGGGTGCCGTCGGAGTTGTCGAATATCAGCTCGATGGACGCCTGAGTCACCGGCTTGCGCGTATTCGAGCCGTTGAAGATGACGTCGGTCATCGACTCGCCACGCAGGTTCTTCGCCGAACTCTCGCCCATCACCCAACGCACGGCGTCGATGATGTTCGACTTGCCGCAGCCGTTAGGCCCAACCACTGCCGCCATATTGCTGGGGAAGGTGACCGTGGTGGGATCGACGAAGGATTTAAACCCCGCGAGCTTGATGCACTTAAGCCGCATGCAGCGTTCCCTTAGGCCTCGGCCAGTGCAGCCAGCACCAGCTGACAATTGTGCTCGCCGTAGCCCAGCAACACCTCACGGATGGCCTGGTGGTCACGGGCGATGATGGCCTGCAGCAAGGCTGCAAAGGTACTCAGAAACTGGACCATCTCACCTTTGCGCCGCTCCAACGCCAAGTGATACGTGCGGCTGATGGCCGGGAGCAGGTTCTCTACGGTGTCCTGCAAATAAGGATTATTGGCGAACGGAAAGGCGGCACGCATGATATCGAAACTGGCCTGTACGAAGCCGTGGATATCCTCGCGCTGCAGGCTTTCTTGCAAACGCTGCTGAATAACTAGGAACGGCCCGAGATCCGCCTCATCGTGCCAGCTATCAGCCACCGCCTTGCCCAGCAGGATGTACAGCTCCATCACCAGGGCATAGAGGCTGGTAACGTTGTGCGGCGTGAGCTCGGCCACCTGCGCGCCACGGCGCGGCGGAATCACGATCAAATGGCGACGCTCAAGAATCAACAACGCCTCACGCACTGAACCGCGGCTGACATTTAACGCCTGGGTAACTTTTTGCTCCTGAATCCGCTCGCACGCCTTTAACTCACCACGAATGATGCGTTCAGCAAGGTAGTGGGCGATCTGCTCAGCGAGGCTATCCGGTGCCTTGAACGTCATGATGATCCTTAGGCGCTATGTAACCTAATTAGGTAGGCAAACGAGGTTGGCATAAAGCGGTTTCAGCCCCGCTAGGCGGGCGCTGTGGGCTGCTGCGCGGGGCGCGAGTGTATCACAGGGCCTGGCAGGGCAAAGACTGGCTGAACATGGCTTTCAGCACAATAAGTGGCCTGCAAAGGCGTAGACATTGCGGATTATTGTCCTACAATCAGTCAATCATTCCTACCAGTAAACACAAACCGGAGCCACCATGTTCGAGCGCCTGCCCTCCAATTGGATGCTTGCCATAAAAAGCATCGGCTACTGGTTTTGGTTGATCCCCGTATTGGGTATCCCCATGAGCTATAACGCGTCGCTAAACAGCCATTACAGCAACGCCTGGCCGTGGCTGGTGGTGTTTGTGGTGTTCGGGATCATTCCGCTGCTGGACGTTGTCATCGGCCGAGATCCAGCTAACCCTGACGAGGCCGTGCAGGTGCCACGCATGGAACAACAGGCTTACTACCGCTTGTTGAGCCTGGCCGCTGTGCCCGCCCTTCTCGGCATGCTGGGCTGGGCCGGCTGGGTATTTGTAAACCACGAAGCCTGGAACTGGGTGGGCCGCTTGGGCTGGTTACTGTCGGTTGGCACCGTTACGGGCTCGATAGGCATCACCGTAGCCCATGAGTTGATACATAAAGACCCGCAGCTGGAACAAAATGCCGGCGGTTTGATGCTGGCCGCCGTCTGCTATGGCGGCTTCAAGATTGAGCATGTACGCGGCCATCACGTCCATGTATCGACGCCACAAGATGCCAGCTCCTCCCGCTATGGCCAGGGCCTTTATGCTTTTTTGCCGCACGCATATCTGCACAACTTTCTTAACGCCTGGAAGCTTGAAGCGCAGCGGTTGCAACGCAAAAACCTGCCCGCCCTGCATTGGCGTAATGAACTGATTGCCTGGTACAGCATCAGCGCCACATTTTTGCTTGGCTTCAGCTTGGCGTTTGGCTGGCTCGGCGCGCTGTTCTTTCTCGGCCAATCATTTGTCGCGTTTACCCTGCTGGAAATCGTCAACTATGTGGAACATTACGGCTTACATCGACGCAAGCTTGACGATGGCCGCTACGAGCGCACCAACCCTACGCATTCATGGAACAGCAACTTCCTCCTGACCAACCTGTTTCTCTTTCACCTGCAGCGCCATTCTGACCACCACGCATATGCCAAGCGCCGCTACCAGGTGCTGCGCCATTTCGACGACAGTCCGCAGTTGCCCAACGGCTATGCCGGCATGATCGTTCTAGCGCTGTTCCCGCCATTGTGGCGTGCCGTTATGGACCCACGCGTGCGTACCTATTACGCCGGTGAAGAACACCAGCTGAGCGCGTCGCAACAGACGCGCCCTTGAGCGCAGCGGTATGGATTTACGGCGGACTTATGAACCAGGTGGCGTAATCAACGCTGTGAGGCTATCGCCTGCTCAACAGCGGCTAGCAGTGCCGGATCATCAGGTGTGGTCGTGCTGGTGAAGCTGGCTACGACCTGGCCTTGTGCATCGACAACGTACTTGGAAAAGTTCCAGCGTGGCGCTTCGCTTTGAGCGGCCAACATCTTGAACAACGGCACTGCATTGGCGCCACTGACATGCTGGGTCTCAGTCATCGCAAAGGTCACGCCGTAATTGACGTAGCACACCTTGGCAGTTTCTTCGCTGCTGTCGGCCTCTTGGCGAAAATCATCCGAAGGCACACCGAGCACCTGCAGGCCCTGATCCTTATAGCGCTGATAAAGCGCTTCAAGGCCTTTGAACTGCGGGGTAAAGCCGCAGAAGCTGGCTGTATTCACCACGACGAGCGGCTTGCCCGCGAACGTTTTGCACAGGTCGATACGCTCCTGGCTGCGCAGTTTCTGCAACTCGCCTTGCAACAGCGCCGGGCACTCAGCGGCCTGCACCGAACCCGCCCAGGCACCCAGCATCACAACAACCAGCAGAGAAGAACGCCACATAGGAATCACCTTGATTGAGTAAGCAAAACCGAGCTGCGCGTTAGCACACACCCAAACCCAGCTGTAGAAACGCCAAGCCGCTTTGCAGCCAGCCCCACCAGGCCAGGCCCAGGAGCAGCATACCGACCATTACCAACGCAGTACTCACGCCATAGTCCGTATTCATACCCTCGCCTCTTGTTGTTGCAAGCGTGCCACCGGCTGTTCACGCACGGGCCAATTCAGCGCCGCGGCCAGCAGGCTGAGCAGCACGGCAATCTGCCAGACCCGATCATAACTGCCGGTTTGGTCATACAGGTAGCCGCCCATCCAGCCGCCGAGAAAAGCGCCGAGCTGATGGAAGAGAAACACGATACCGCCCAGCATCGACAGGTTACGCACCCCAAACAGCGTAGCCACCGTGCCATTGGTCAGCGGCACCGTTGACAGCCACAGCAAGCCCATGGCGACACCGAAAGCGTAAGCACTCCAGACCGTCAGAGGGGTCAGGATAAATGCCGCAATCACCACTGCACGGGCCAGGTATAAAGCGCTGAGCAGTCGCGGTTTGGACATTCGCCCTCCCAGCAAGCCAGCAATGTAGGTGCCGAAAATATTAAACAGCCCCACCAGTGCCAAAACCGTGGTGCCTACTAGGGCCGGTAGATGTTGATCGACCAGATAGGCTGGCAGGTGCACGCCAATAAACACCACCTGAAAACCGCAAACAAAAAAGCCCAAGCCCAACAGCCAGAACCCCGAGTGCCCGCAGGCTTCTCGCAGCGCCTGCGTCAGGGTTTGCTCCGGGCCGGTATGTGCTAACGGGGTGTCCTTGAGCATGGCTGCCAACGGCAGGATAAATGCCACCAGAAAGCCCAGTGCCAGCAACGCCAACGACCAGCCCAGCCAGCTGAGCAACCCCAGCGTGCCGGGCAACATAACGAACTGACCGAAGGACCCTGCCGCTGCCGCAATGCCCATGGCCATGCTGCGTTTTTCCATCGGCACCGCGCGGCCTACCGCACCGAGAATCACCGAGAATGAAGTACCGGACAATCCGAGACCGATTAAAACCCCAGCACTCAGCGACAGGCTCAGTGGCGAATCGGCCAAGCCCATGCAACCTAGGCCGATGGCATACAGAATGCCGCCGACAATCACCGTGCTGCGGGCGCCGAAGCGATCAGCCAGCGCACCGGTAAATGGCTGAGTCAGGCCCCAGATCAGATTCTGCAAGGCGATGGCGAAGGCGAACACTTCACGCCCCCAACCGAACTCGGCGCTCATCGGCGGCAAGAACAAACCAAAGCCGTGACGGATACCCAGCGACAGCGCGAGAATCAGCGATGCCCCCAGCAGAATCCACAGGCTGCTGCGCCCGATTGTCTTCATCCAAACTCCCTTTAACACGTTCTACCGCTTGATCATCCCCCGCCAGGTTGAGCCTTGGCCGCGCGCCAAGCAAGACGACTATCGGCTACTCGCGGTGCGCGGCAAGGGTCACAGCGTCAGCGCCAGGGCTAGCAGGCCAAGGCAACCAGCACCGCGCATTCGGCCAACTCCAGCAGCGCACCGGCGGTATCTCCCGTGGTGCCGCCCAGGCGTTTAAGCATCAGGCCACGCAACCAGAGGAAAACGCTGCCCGCCACCAGCAGCGCAAGCAACGCCGCCCAGCCCAGCAGCAGCATTGCCAACACATGCGCGGCTAACACCCAGGGCAGCTGCCGGCGCGGCAGGTGTTCAGCGAGCGCTTGCCCCAGCCCCCCCGCACGCACATAAGGCGTGGTGAGAAACAGCAGCGGCAATAGGCTACGCGCCAGCCAAGGCACTAACAGCAGCAACAGCCCGCTGCCGTTCTCCAGCAAAACCACCAAGGCCGCGAACTTGAGCAGCAGCAGTAAAACCAGCACCACCACCGCAATGGGGCCACTGCGAGGGTCTTTCATGATGCTGAGGGTGCGTTCCTTATCACCCAAGCCGCCCACCCAGGCATCGGCACTGTCGGCCAGGCCATCGAGGTGCAGCCCGCCGCTGATACCGACCCACAACGCCAGCAGCAGCGCCGATTGCAACAGCACAGCGACCTCACTCAACAGAAACTGTGCGGCGAGCAGCAGCACGCCGATCAACAGCCCTACCAGCGGATAAAACAGCAGCGAGCGGCCATTCTGCTCAGGTGTCGGCATGCCGGCTAAGGTCACCGGCAGCCGGGTGAGGAACTGCAGGGCAATCCACCAAGGCGTCATACCATCTCCCGCAGTACACCTTGATGATCCAGGCACAGCTTAAAGCGCTCGGCATGACCGACCACCACCTGCAGCAGATCGTTACGCGGCAAGCCGCGTGCGCGCGCCAATAGCAGACGGATCACCCCACCATGGGTGACCAGCAGCAAACGCTCGCCGGCATGACGGGCTTGCAAGCGTTGTAACGCAGCCAGTATTCGCGCTTCAAACGCTACCAGCGGCTCGCCCTCGGGCGGAGTAAAGCCGTAGGGATCGCTCCAGAAACGGCCAAGCTCTGCAGCGCTGGTTTGCATCAGGTCGGCCGTATTGCAACCTTCCCACAGGCCAAAATGCAGCTCTTGCAGATCAGGCTCCAGGCTCAGTGGCACGCAATGTTGTGCCGCCAGCTCTTCAGCAAACCGTGCGCAGCGCTGCAAGGGTGAGCTGATCAGCCGATCCCAACGGCTGCCGTCGGCGACCGCTGCGCGCAGCTGCGCCCAGCCTGTTTCGGTCAGCGCATCGTCGAGGCTACCGCGCAGGCCGCCACCGAGCTCGGTTTCACCGTGGCGCAGTAATTCCAGATAGACCGTCATAGCGGCCGATCGGCTACAGCCGCCTCGGCAAAGGTGGCCATCTCGTTGTGCAGGCTGCAGGCCAGTTGCAGCAGCGGTACGGCCAGGGCAGCACCACTGCCCTCACCCAAACGCAGGCCCAGGTCAAGCAGCGGCTCGGCCTGCAGCGCCTTGAGCACACGCTGATGGCCCGGTTCAGCACCGCTGTGGGCAAACAACAGCCAGTCACGACAAGCCGGATTCAGACGCACGGCCAACAACGCGGCAACGCTGCAGATAAAACCATCGACCAGGACCGTAATCCCCTGCTGCGCACAGGCCAGATAAGCGCCACTGAGGGCTGCTATCTCGAAACCGCCCAGGCGCTGCAGAATATCGATGGGCTCGCTGATCGCCGGGCGATGCAGCTCCAGCGCGAGCTCGATGACCTCGGCTTTGTGCGCCACACCTGCGCGGTCCAGGCCAGTGCCTGGGCCGACCAGGTCCACCGCAGGGCATTCCAACAGCAGGCAAGCCATGGCCGTGGCCGCCGTGGTATTGCCGATGCCCATCTCGCCGCCGATAAACAGCTGGCTGCCGGCTTCACGGGCGCGCTGCACACTGGCTTGGCCGACATCCAGGGCCATCAGCATCTGCACGGCAGTCATCGCCGGGCCTTGGGCGAAGTTCGCTGTGCCCTCACCGATATGTAGATGACGCACACCGCGCAGCGGCTCCACTGCGACGGCAGTGCCGAGGTCGATCACGTCCAGCGTCGCGCCGAGCTGCTTGGCCAATACGCTGATCGCCGCGCCGCCGCTAACAAAGTTGCGCAACATTTGCCCGGTCACGGCCTGGGGGAACGCCGATATGCCCTCGGCGACCACACCATGGTCACCGGCAAAAATGCTGATCCACAGCCGCTCAAGCTGCGGCCTAGCGCTTCCCTGCATGGCCGCCAAGTCAATGGCCAGCTGCTCCAGCTGGCCGAGCGAGCCTGCGGGTTTGGTCAGCTGTTGCTGGCGCGCTTGAGCGTTGCTGCGCGCCGCACTATCCAGCGCCTGACAGCTCTGCTGCCACCATTGCTCAGTCATAACGCTCCCCCTTTAAGAACCATCGGCAAACCCGCCACGGTAAACACCACACGCTCACAACGCTCGGCCAATGACTGATGCAGCCAGCCGGCTTCATCGACAAAACGGCGGGTCAGCTCGCCCAGCGGCACCACACCCAGACCGGTTTCATTGCTCACCAGAATAATCCGCCCCGGCAAACCACTCAGGCACTCCAGCAAGGCCTCACGCTCGGCGCTTAGGCGCGACAAGTCATCGAGCATTAACAAGTTGGTCAGCCACAGGGTCAGGCAATCAACCAGCAAGCACTTATCCGCAGCGGCTTGTTCACGCAGCACCTGCGCCAGGGCCAGAGGCTCTTCCACCAACCCCCAATGCAGCGGGCGGCGCTCGCGGTGATGCTGAATACGGGCATTCATCTCGCCGTCCAACGGCTGACTGGTGGCGATATAGGTCACGGCCAAGCCGGATTCAGCCGCCAGGCGCTCTGCCAAACGACTTTTGCCAGACCGTGCACCGCCGAGTATCAATTCATGCATGGTTCACCTTGGCTCACTGTGAGTGGAGGTCGCTTTTTACATCCACCACCCGGCCGCAAAAGGTGGATCGGTAGAGCGTGATCCGCCCTAAAGGCCACATAGCGTTCGCAGTTTTGTCGTATCCAGATGCGCCTCGACCAGATCGGCCAAACGCTCGATGTCACGCTCACGCAGGGCGTGGTAATCCACCTGCTGCACCTCGCGTAGCCCGGCCCAACGCAACAAGGCGCTGCACGCCTCTGGGGTTTCAAATAGACCGTGCAGGTAGGTGCCGAGCACCTGGCCGTCCGCGCTCAGGCCACCATCGGCACGGCCATCGTCGAGTCGCACCGCCGCATTCAAACCTGGACCAGAGCTGACCCCAGCATGAATTTCATACCCGCTAACCGGAGCATTTTCCAGACATAGATGGCCACGCACATTACGCAGCTGCTTCTCCGGTTCCAGCACGGTGCTGAAATCCAGCAGCCCCAGCCCCGGACTTGAACCCGCCGCACCTTCCAGGCCATGCGGGTCTTCGATCTGGGTGCCGAGCATCTGCAGCCCGCCGCAGATACCCAGCAGCTTGCCGCCATAACGCAGGTGTTTGGCAATGGCCGCTGGCCAGCCGTGCTGACGGAGAAAAGCCAGATCGCTGCGCACGCTTTTCGAGCCAGGCAGGATAATCAGATCAGCTGGGGGAATCGCCTGACCCGGGCCGACAAAGGTCAGCTCGACCTGCGGGTGCAAGCGCAGCGGGTCGAAGTCTGTGTGGTTGCTGATGCGCGGCAACACCGGCACCACCACCTTGATCACCTCGGCCGCCTTGACGCTCTGGCGAATGTCGATGGCGTCTTCGGCTTCCAGATGGAAATCCATCAGGTAGGGCAATACGCCGAGCACCGGTTTGCCGGTGCGCTGCTCCAGCCAATCCAGCCCCGGCTGCAACAGGGCGATATCGCCGCGAAAGCGGTTAATTACAAAGCCCTGCACCCGCGCCTGCTCGCTTTCGGAGAGCAACGCCAAGGTGCCGACCAGATGGGCGAACACACCGCCTTTGTCGATATCAGCAATCAGAACCACCGGGCAGTCCACGGCTTCGGCAAAGCCCATATTGGCGATATCGCCAGCACGCAGATTGATCTCCGCTGGAGACCCGGCGCCCTCCACCATCACCACCGGGTAAGCCGCGCTCAGGCGTTGGTGCGACTGCAACACCGCCTGCATCGCCACCTTTTTGTAGTCGTGATAGGCCACGGCATTCATGCTGCAGACCGCGCGGCCATGAATGATCACCTGAGCACCGGTGTCGCTATTAGGCTTGAGCAGCACCGGGTTCATGTCGGTATGCGGCGCCAGCCCAGCGGCTTGGGCCTGCACCGCCTGGGCGCGGCCGATCTCGCCGCCATCGGCCGTGACGGCCGAATTGAGCGCCATATTCTGTGGTTTAAACGGCACCACGCTCACGCCCTGGCGCTTAAGCCAGCGGCATAACGCGGTTACCAAGGTGCTTTTGCCGGCATCCGAGGTGGTGCCCTGCACCATCAAAGTGGTCATTAGGATTCCTTGGCAAAGGCTGCGAGGGCCTGCTGTAAACGCTGCCAACCGACCTCATCTGCCGGCAGCCCAAAACGCAGGCTTAGCGGGCTGGCAAACAGCCGGGTAAGGATGCCCTGCGCGGCAAGAAACTCATGCAACTCGGTGGCATTGGGCGTGCAGCAGAACTGAAACAGCGCGCAGCCACCCGTGGGAGCAAACCCTTGCGCGCTGAGTAACGCGGCCAGCCGCTCACCATCAACTAACAAGCGCTCACGCTGCACACGCTGGCCCGCGTGATCCTGCAGCAACGCGGTGGCCACCACCCGGCTTGGCCCACTGATTGCCCAGGGCCCAAGCAGCTCAGCCAGTTGTTCCAGCACGGCCGGCTGGGCCAACACAAAGCCCAAGCGAATACCGGCCAAACCGAAGAACTTGCCGAACGAGCGCAATACGATCAGCCCTGGCCGCTCGCTAAAGGCCGCCAAACTGAATTCGGGGGTGCAATCGATAAAGGCTTCATCCACCACCAGCCAGCCGCCGCGTTCGGCCAGTCGTGCGTGCCAGTCCAACAAACGCTGGGGTTCGATACGCCGCCCGGTTGGATTATTGGGATTAACCAGTAGCAGCACATCCAAGCGCTCCAGCGCCCGCTCGATGCCGCCTTCGCTGAGCTCTAGCAAACGATGGCCTTCACGCTGCCAGGCAGCGGCGTGTTCGGCATAAGCAGGCGAAACGATGCCGACCGTGACGTTGCGCAGCAACCGCGGCAGCGCCTGAATCGCCGCCTGGGAGCCGGCCACCGGCAGCAGGTTGCTGACACCGTAGTAATCGCGGGCAGCGATTTCCAGGCCATCGTGCTGCTCGGGCAGGCGTGTCCAGGCACTCGCTGCAATCGCGGGCAGCGGCCAACCGTAAGGCGCGATGCCCGTTGAAAGATCGAGCCATTCCGCCAGGGCAATGCCATAACGCAAAGATGCCGCGCGCAGGCGACCGCCATGTTCAAGCATAAAAAAGCCCCCAGAGAAGCAACAACGCTAACCACAACAGCACACCGGCGTTAACCAAATTGAGTGCCCGTTCGATATCGCGCGCCTTGGGCTGTGGCCCCGCACCCAGCTCAGGTCGTACATGCAACTCACCGTGATACTCCGCCGCGCCGCCTAGGCTAACGCCCAGCGCCCCGGCTCCAGCGGCCATGACCGGCCCCGCGTTCGGGCTGTCCCACACAGGTGCTTGCGTGCGCCAGCAGCGCAGCGCCAAGGCGGTTTTGCCGAGCAGCGCATACGTCAGGGCAACCAATCGGGCGGGCAGGTAATTAAGCCCATCATCGATCTTCGCAGCGGCCCAGCCGAAGCGCTCAAAGCGCTCGTTGCGGTAGCCCCACATGGCATCCAGGGTATTACTCAGGCGATACAGCACCACACCCGGCGCACCGGCAATCACAAACCAGAACATGGCGGCAAATACCGCATCGCTGCCGTTTTCCAGCACCGATTCAGTGCCCGCGCGGGCTACCCCGGTGGCATCCAACTGCGCAGTATTGCGGCTGACCATATAACCGACGCGCTCACGGGCCAGGCGCAAATCTCCCAAACGCAGCGCCTGGGCCACTGGCATGGCGTGCTCACCCAGACTGCGCAACCCGAGCGCCGCATACAGCGCAACAATCTCCACCGCCCAGCCCAACCCGCTGATCTGCGACAGCAGCCAGGTCAGCAGTGTCAGCGGCAATACCGCCAGGAACCAGGCGCTAACGCCGTGGCTGCGCCAACCGCCCCCCGCTGGGTTGAACCGCTGCTCAATGCGCTCAGCCAACTGCCCAAACGCCACTAACGGGTGCCACCCCTTGGACTCACCAAAGGCTGCATCCAGAGCAACCCCCGCACAGGTGCTCAGAACCAGGCTCATGTGTTGCCCCAGTGGTTTTCAAACAACAGTTCACTCAGTGGCCGCGGCGTGGCCCAACCTTCTTGCACCAACATTGGTGCGTCATAAAACGCTTCAACAGGCCCCAGGCATAGCACTGCCAGCGGTTTGCTGCCAGCTGGCATGCCGAGTAAATCCGCCAGCGCTTGCGGTTCGAATAGCGAAACCCAGCCAAGCCCTAAACCCTCGGCGCGGGCCGCCAGCCAGAGGTTTTGGATGGCGCAGGCCAGGGATGCCTGGTCCATTTCAGGCAAAGTGCGCCGGCCAAAGACGTGGGCCTCGCGCCCCTCCATCAGGGCCACCACCAACAGCTCGGCACAGTCGCGGATGCCCTCGACTTTCAGCCGCATAAATTCATCACTGCGCTCGCCCAACGCCTCGGCAGTACGCACACGTTCCTCTTCGACCAGGCCGTGAATCGACTCACGTAGAGCCGGGCGAGTGATGCGGATAAACCGCCAGGGCTGCATCAAGCCGACGCTGGGAGCCTGGTGCGCCGCTTCCAATAAGCGCGCAAGCAGCTCAGGGGCCACTTCACCGCCGCTGAAATGACGCATATCACGGCGCTCGGCGATGGCGCGATACACCGCAGCGCGCTCCGCCGGGCTGAAGGCGTGCTCACTCATAGCGATGCTCCGGGGTGGAATAGCGCGGCGGCGGCAGCCGGATCGGACGGCAAATAAAAGTGGATATAAGAAGCCGTCAGCCGGCCCTGGCGATAGACCGCCTCACGGGTGCGCTTGTAATTCGGGCATTCGCCACGGGTCAGTGGTTGCAGCTCGCTGCTGAGCGCCGAGTAATGGAAGCTGTGACCGCGCAGCAGCCCTTCCGGCAGCTCGGCCTGCTGCAAGGCCATGGCGGTCATGCGTGGTTGCAGAGTCGCCTCGCCGCTTAACAAGCCAAGCATCTGCCCACTGACGCCCTGCTTGTCGGTCAGTTTGTCGAGCAGATAAAGCATGCCGCCGCACTCGGCGTGGATCGGTTTACCGGCTTCATAATGGGCATGAATCGATGCGGCCATCAGTTGGTTGGCTTCAAGGCGGGCCAGGTGCAACTCCGGATAACCGCCAGGCAGGTACAGGCTGTCGACATCCGGCAACTGCTCATCGTTGAGCGGTGAAAAGAACTGCAAATCAGCGCCCAGCTCGCGTAGCAGGTCGAGATTAGCCTGATAGAGAAAGGCAAACGCGCTGTCGCGCGCCACGCCGATCCGCACCCCTTTAAGCAACGCTGTCGGTCGCGCCTGTTCCGGTGCGGCAAAGCTGACGGGCGGCGGCAAATCGGTATCCGCGCTGGCGGCCAACGCATCGGCGGCGGCGTCCAGGCGGGCATCCAGGTCAACCAACTCGCCCGCCTGCACCAGGCCCAAATGCCGGCTGGGTAAGCCGACTTCGGCGCTGCGCGGCAAGGCGCCATACCACCGGATCGAGGCTGGCAGTGCATCGCGCAATATCTCGCCATGCCGCACGCTGCCGACCCGGTTACCGAGTACGCCGGAAAACGGCAAATCGGGCTGAAACGTTGCCAGACCATGGGCCATAGCGCCAAAGGTCTGCGCCATGGCTGAGCCGTCGATCACCGCCAGCACCGGCACGCCAAAGTGCCGGGCCAGGTCGGCCGCCGATGGCGTGCCGTCGAACAAGCCCATGACCCCTTCAATCAAAATTAGATCAGCCTCACCGGCGGCCTCCCACAGCAAGCGGCGGCTTTCCGCTGTGCCGACCATCCACAGGTCAAGCTGATACACCGGCGCGCCGCTCGCGCGGGCGAGAATCATCGGGTCGAGAAAGTCGGGGCCGCACTTGAACACCCGCACCCGCTTGCCTTGGCGCGAGTGCAAGCGCGCCAAGGCAGCGGTGACCGTGGTTTTGCCCTGGCCGGAAGCCGGTGCGGCGATCAGTAGCGCTGGGCATGACCGCGCAAAGGACTGATTCATTAAAACTCGATTCCTTTCTGCGCCTTCACCCCGGCCTTGAACGCGTGCTTGACCAGGCTCATCTCGGTGACGGTATCTGCCGCGTCGATCATCCCCGGGAGCGCACCTCGACCGGTTACCACCACATGCTGCAGCAGCGGCCGCGCTTCAATATCAGCAAGAACCGCGTCAAGTTCCAGGTAGCCGTATTTCAACGCAATGTTCAGCTCATCGAGCACCACCAGGCCGATGGCCGGGTCGTTGAGCAGCTGCGCCGCCACCGCCCAGGCTTCGCAGGCCTTGTCGATATCGCGTTGGCGGTCCTGGGTTTCCCAGGTAAAGCCCTCGCCCATCACGTGGTAGCTGACCTCATCGGGAAAACGGCGGAAGAAAGCTTCTTCACCGGTGCTGGCTGCGCCCTTGATAAATTGCACCACGCCGACCTTGAGACCGTGGCCCAGCGCGCGGGCAACCATGCCAAAAGCGCTGCTGCTTTTGCCCTTGCCATTGCCGCTGTGCACCAGTAACAGGCCATATTCGTCCTGGGCTTGGGCGATTTTCTCGTCGATAAGGGCTTTCTTGCGGGCCATGCGCGCCTTATGCCGGGCGTCACGTTCAATCGATTCAGTCATCGCACTGCTCCACCGCCACAGGGCGATTGGGCTGAAAAAAGCATGCGGAGGTAGAAAAAGCGCGGGCGCGCGCACGCAAAACCCACGCCAGCCATCGCCCTCCGCGATGCCGTGGACTGCAGCAGGCCGGTCTCCGGGCTTGTGAGCGAACCCTTAGGTCCTCAGAACCTGCCGACAGGGCTCTGAACCGCACCTTCCCATGCTTGAGCACAGTGGCATTTGCGGCGTTTAACTCACTTACCGTTGCGGGGGCAGCGTCGGAATGGCTGGCGTAAAACGCACAGCGCACCGACTTCCCAGTTTCACCCCGCGCACGCACAGCGTCGGGGGCACCTGCTACAAGCCGCGAAGGGTAGAGAGTTCGCGATTAAGCGTCAAACGAATGCGCTGCAGGCAGCCGCCCTTCCGCCCACAACGCGACGCATCAGTGCTTGGGCATAAAGCCCGCTGGCTTACTGGCCAGCCATTCGACAAAGGTACGCAAGCGTTCGTCGCTGAGCAGGCTGTCACGATTGTTATAGGTCAGCGCCAGTTCTTTTTCGCTGAACAACCGGTGGATCTGGTTGTGGCAGGCGCGGCAAACCCAGAGCGTGGCACTGATGCGTTCACTTTTACCGAAGCGTTTCTGCACAAAGACCTTGTTGTGCAGCGCTTTGGGAATCAGGTGATGACGCGTCAGAACCGCCGCGCGGGCGCAAAGCTCACAGGCATCGGGTTGTTCAGGCAGGCGAATCGGTTCGGGCATAAGGGTTCAGCGTTTACGGCACAGGCTCAGGCCATCGCCCAGTGGCAACAGGGACAAGTCAATGCGTGGATCATCACGCAACGCCAGGTTGAGCGCCTGGATCGCACGCGTGTCGGCGCTCTCGGGGCTTGTCTCGAGCACACGACCACTCCACAAGGTGTTATCGAACAGAATCAACCCGCCCTGGCGCACCAAGCGCAGGGCATGCTCAAGGTAGGCCGGGTAATTGGCCTTGTCGGCATCGATAAACAGCAGATCAAGGGTGCCTGCCAGGCCTTCTGCCTCCAGCGCCGCCAGGGTTTCCAGCGCCGGGGCCAAGCGCTGCTCGATACGCGCATTCAACCCCGCCTCGCGCCAGTAACGCTCGGCCGTGGCGTTGTATTCGCCGGGGATGTCACAGCAAATCAGCCGGCCATCTTCACCCATGGCCTGGGCCATGCAAATGGCGCTGTAGCCGGTAAAGGTGCCGACTTCGACAATTCGCTTAGCGCCCATCAGTTGTACTAGCAAGGCCATAAACTGCCCCTGCTCGGGGGCAATTTGCCAACGCGCCGTGCTCAGCTGCGCGGTTTCCTCACGCAGGCGTTTGAGCAGCGGGGTTTCACGCAGGGAGACATCCAGCAGGTACTGGTACAGGGCGCAATCAAGGTTGAGCGTTCGGTTGGTCATGCGGACTCCCTCTACAAACCACGGCTATCAGGGGTTGCTTGCCAACTCCTGAGAGAGCACGCGCTTGGCATTCAGATAAGTGCGCTGCCAATAGGTGTTGCTCATGCTGTCCAGGCGCACGGTGCCGCCGCTGGAAGGCGCATGAACAAAACGACCATCACCGACGTAAATACCGGCATGGCTGACCTGACTGCCGCCGTTGGTGGCAAAAAATACCAAATCGCCACTTTGCAAAGCATCACGCCCGACACCAGGCGCGCGCATGCTAATCAACTCACGGGTGGTACGCGGCAAGCGAATGCCTGCAGCATCGCGATAGACGTAGCCGATAAGGCCGCTGCAATCAAAGCCCGTATCGGGGGTATTACCGCCGTAGCGGTAAGGCGTGCCGACCAAGCCAAGGGCGCGAAACAGCACATCATCAGCGTTGCCGTTAAAGCTGCTGGGAGCTTGGATAACCGGTTGCGGGTAGGGAGCAGGTGCGCGACTGGAACAGGCGCTGAGCAGCGCGACAATTAGCAGCAGGCTGAAACGGGCGGTTGCGGTCATGGACAGGCGATCCTGAGCCGGGATGCGACCTACTCTGCCGGCTTGCACATCGCAGTGCAAGCTTTAGCTTTACCTGGCAGGTTGTTGAAAAATATCAGGATGCACTGATTGAGTGCAGACTACGCAGCGGCCTTAGTGTTTCGACCGCTGCATAGTGCTTCAAGGATGCAGGACTATCTGATCGCTTGGCGCCATAGCGAGGGCGCGTTTGGCTTCGATGAAGGTGCGCTTCCAGTAGCGGTCATCCAGGCTATCGACCCGCACGCCGCCACTGCGACTGCTGGAAGAATGGATGAACTGATCATCCCCCAGGTAGATGCCGGCGTGGCTGACACGGCCGCGACCGGCAGTGCTGAAGAACAATAGGTCACCGGGCTTAAGTTCGTTACGGTCAACCAACGGCGCATCGATATTGATCATGTCGCGGGTCGAGCGCGGCAATTTCATACCCGCTTCTTCCTTAAACAGGTACCCGATAAAACCACTGCAATCGAAACCTGAGCTCACCGAGCCACCGCCAAAACGGTAACGCGTTCCGACCAGAGATAAACCGTGGGAAAGGATGCTGTCTGCCAATTGCGGCAGTTTGTAAGATTTTTCTTCAGTGAAGTCGCCCAGGGCGGCTTCTTTGGCTTGGTCATCAAACACTGCGAGATCAGTCGAAGAAAACACTGCAGGTTGAGTGGTCAATTCCTGCTGCGGCGCATGGTTGGCGCAGGCGGCGAGAGCCAGGGAAAGTGCGATAGGCACGAGGGGTGCGAGGCGTTTGAGCATGGGCACGACCGTGTCGGTGAATTTCACAAGAGCGCGACTATGCCCTCTATGGCATGCATTTGCAAATTCTATGGCCCTAAATGTGACTCACTAGTTCCGGCAAAACATCTAAAGCGCGCCCTTGCAGGTGGACAGCCACCCGAGCGCTCAAGTCAGTGCGCTGCGGGTTGATCTCTACAGTGAACCCACCTTTTTGCCGCGTCTGCTGCAAGGGTTCGACGATATAGGGGAAGCTCGCGCTGGTGCCGATGCTGATTACCACCTCGAAGCCTTTGCGCATTTCAGCGTAAAGCGTATCGATGGCCTGCTCGGGGAGCATTTCCTCGAACAGCACCACGGGCGGGCGCAACACCCCGGCACACTGCCTACATTTGGGTGGCAGCGGCCGCTCAAGATGAGCCGCCAGCTCGCCATCGACAGCACCACACGACTGGCAATACAGCGGCGCCAGCTCACCATGAATCTCGATCACTCGCTCCATCGGGCTGCCAGCCGCGCGGTGGTAGCCGTCGATATTCTGAGTCAGTAGCCAGCACTGCGGCTTTCTGCGCTGTAGCTCAGCAATTGCGTAATGCCCCGCGTTGGCTTGAGCGCCCAAGCAGGCGCGGCCCAGCTCCGCCAGGTATTTCCAGCACAGCGCGGGGTCACGCTGCAGCATCGAACCGGACAGCGCCGCCTCAATTGGCAAACCTTCGGCGGTATGGCCGTTATACAGACCACCAAGGCCGCGATAGGTGGGTAACCCGGAATCGGCAGACAGCCCAGCACCGGTAATCAGCAGGATGCGTTCAGCCTGCTTGATTGCTTGGGCAACACGGACAAGACGCTCGTCCATCTCGAATCCTTATGGGTGAGTGGACGACGCTCTTTTCGTCCAGGGCAACAGCGCCATGGTGGATGAAAAAGCGTCATTCACCCTACTCCACTGCTCGGCGATGCGCTTAATGGTTGCTGCCAGGGCGCTCTCTAGCATCAGTGGTTGACTGTATGCGCCAGCATCACCGAGAGCTGACACAGCGGCCGTCCGCTCTGTTCCTGCCACTGATTGAAGGCCTCCTGAACCGCGGCGCGCTCTTTCAAGCTGGTTGGTACTTTGTCGACAATCTTCTGCGCCTTCAATGCCGCTACCAGATCATCGGAAGGGACAAAGGTGTCTTTGCCGACCATGCGCAAAAAGCGTGGCGCAGACAGACCGCCGAGCTGACTACCGTGTTTGGCCAAGTACTTCCACAGCCCAACAATATCGCTGATGGGCCAATCGGCGATCAGCGCACCAAAGCTCCCCTTCTCCTTCTGCACGTCGAGAATGAACTGGGCATTACGCGGCACACTTTTGAGCTTGCCCAGGTGACGGATGATGCGCGCATCCTGCATCAGGTTTTCCAGGCGTTCGGCGCCCATCAGCACGACTTTCTCCGGATCGAAACCGAAGAACACCTGTTCAAACGCCGGCCACTTGGCATCGACTAAGCTATGCCTGAGCCCCGCACGAAAAATTCGCAGGCTAATAACTGACAGGTAGCGGTCATCAGTGATTTCGCGCAACTCGCTGGCGCTTCGCGGCTGCGGCAGCATTGACTCCAGAGCCGCAACAGAGCCAAAGCGGTTCAGGCAGTATTCATTAAGCCATTTATAATCACGCATCGAACATTCCTTGAGCCGGGAAACGCTGGATCAGAGGTTCATTACATCAACAAAACGCGGGGTCGCACTGTCGTCGATTTTCAGGCTGGTGAAATCGAACAGGTTACGGTCAGCCAGCTGCGACGGCACCACGTTCTGTAACGCGCGAAACATGATTTCAGTTCGCCCCGGCGACTTGCGTTCCCACTCGTGGAGCATTTCCTTGACCACCTGACGCTGCAGGTTTTCCTGGGAACCACAGAGGTTGCACGGGATGATTGGGAATTCCTTGAGCTGGCTATAAGCCTCGATATCGCTCTCGCTGCAATAGGCCAATGGGCGAATCACCACGTTGCGACCGTCGTCGGCGCGCAGCTTGGGCGGCATGGCCTTGAGCGTGCCGCCGTAGAACATATTAAGGAAGAAGGTTTCCAGAATATCGTCGCGGTGGTGCCCCAGGGCCATCTTGGTCGCGCCGATCTCGTCGGCGAAGGTGTACAGCGTGCCGCGGCGCAGGCGCGAGCACAGCGAGCAGGTGGTCTTGCCCTCCGGGATTTTTTCCTTGACCACCGAATAGGTGTCCTTCTCAACGATGTGATACGGCACACCGATGGATTCCAGATAGGCCGGCAACACATGCTCAGGGAAGCCTGGCTGCTTCTGGTCCATGTTCACCGCAACGATCTCGAACTTGATCGGCGCAACCTTTTGCAGGTGCAGCAGCACGTCGAGCATGGTGTAACTGTCTTTGCCGCCAGACAGGCAGACCATAACCTTGTCGCCATCTTCGATCATGTTGAAGTCGGCAACGGCTTCACCGGCCTGGCGACGCAGGCGTTTTTGCAGTTTGTTCTGATTGACCGAGAGGGTACCCATGGTGCACTGGAATCCGGAAGTCATTGAAGGTACGGCATTTTACGCAGAAAGCGTGACGCGCCCTACCCCGTAGTTGGGGAAATGCTAGGCTCGGCCGATGAACGACGATTTAGACCCAAACCTCGACTTGTCCGAACATGTGCTTCAGCTGCTACGCGTAACGCCTGCCGGCCTGGGCGAGTACTCCTTGATTCAGCAACTAAAAGCCAACCGGTGCGTGCACATTCCCAACCTGCCGCTGACCGATCACTTAGTGCTGTTCCGTACCCACTTTCTGCTATTTAACGCGCTCTATCGCTTGCGCGACCGGCTGTGGGCAACGCATAGCGGTCATTTGCACATCAGTGCGCTGCACATTCAGTTGATGCCCTATCAACCAGGCAGTGCGCAGCTAAGCGAGCATGATCCGCTGCGCGACTATTACTTGGACATGAGCCAGCTCAGGGACACCGATGAGCTGGCTGTAACCAAGCTGTTAGGCAGCTTTTGGTCGCGCCTGCAGAGGGGCGAGCAACAGCAAGCCGCCTTGGAACTCTTTGAGCTTAGCGACAGCCCGCACACGCTCACGCCTGCCCTCATCAAACGGCGCTACCGGCAACTGGTCAGCCTGCATCACCCTGATCGCGGCGGCAGCACAGAGCGTTTGCAGTCAATCAACAAGGCGATGGAAATCCTAGAACGTTATTACGGTCGCGCTTGAGAGTCCGATTTGCTCTAACGCCCCCCCTTTGTAGGTTGTAATGGCTGCCTATACTGCGACATACGGTCGCATAGGTTCGGCCTCGCACCTGATGATGCTGGTCATGCAAATCAGGCGCTGAGCTGGGGGGCGACTGCTACAAAAACAGGAGGTCTGGCATGATCCATCACGTTTGGGGACTGTTCACCCACCCTGACCAGGAATGGCAGGAAATCCGTGGCGAAGAAGAAACTATCAGCCACATGTATCTCACCCACGTGCTGATTCTTGCGGCCATTCCCGCAGTATCAGCCTACATCGGCACCACCCAGGTTGGCTGGGCCATTGGTGACCGAACACCGGTTATGCTGACCGAATCCAGCGCACTGCAAATGACCGTTATGACTTACCTGGCCATGCTGGCCGGCGTGGCCGTAATGGGGGCGTTTATCCATTGGATGGCACGCACGTACGATGCCAGCCCGAACCTGACGCAATGCGTGGTGTTTGCTGCTTACACCGCCACACCACTGTTTATCGGCGGCCTAGCGGCGCTCTATCCACATCTTTGGCTGGCCATGATGGTGGGCACGGCAGCCATCTGCTACACGGTTTACCTGCTATATGTCGGTATCCCGAGGTTTATGGGCATACCCGAGGATGAAGGCTTTATGTTCTCCAGCTCGGTGCTTGCAGTGGGCCTGGTGGTGCTGGTGGCGATGATCGCCAGTTCGGTGATTCTCTGGGGCTTTGGGGTCGGCCCGGTCTACACCAGCTAACGCAACACTTGATGACACAAGACGAAACCACCTGCGGGTGGTTTCGTCGTTTCAGGGCTGTGATCGCTGCGCTGCTTGGGCATAATCGCTGCCCCGATCCTGATCACCGCACTTATGTCCGAACACCTTCTAAGCCGCGTAGAACAGTGCTACCAGCAGGCTGAAGCCTTTTTCAAACGCCCCTTTGCCCGCGCCGAGGTGAGTTTCAAGCTGCGTGGACAAAAGGCCGGTGTGGCTCACCTGACGGAAAACAAGCTGCGCTTCAACCCGCAGCTGTACCGGGAAAACCGCGAAGACTTTCTCAAACAGACCGTGCCGCATGAAGTGGCGCACCTAATCGCCCATCAGCTGTTCGGCCTAAAAATCCAGCCCCATGGCGAGGAATGGCAACTGATTATGCGCGGCGTGTATGAGCTACCGCCCAATCGCTGTCACACCTACGCGGTGCAGCGGCGCACGGTCAGCCGCTATATCTACCGTTGCAGCTGCCCACAGGGGGAATTCCCGTTTTCCGCCCAGCGTCATTCCCTCGTCAGCAAAGGCCGGCGCTACTACTGTCGGCGCTGCAAAGTAACCTTGAGCTATACCGGCGAACAGCGGGTCGAATAACCGCTGCTGGAATTACAGGACGTAACGTAACACCGCGACAAAGTGCATCAGACTGCCGCCCATCACGAACAGGTGCCAGATGCCGTGCCAGTGGCGAAAGCGGCTGTCATAGGCGAAGAAGATGATCCCCACGGTGTACAGCACCCCGCCACCGGCCAGCCAGATAAACCCCGCCATGCCCAGGGCAGCGATCAACGGTTTGACCGCAATCAACACAATCCAGCCCATCACGGCGTAGATCACAATCGACAGCACCCGCGCCTCGGAGCGCGGCTTGATCTCCTGCAGCATACCGATCACCGCGAGCGTCCATACGATGCCGAACAACGTCCAGCCCCAGGCACCTTCGAGGGTCACCAGGCAGAAAGGCGTATAGCTACCGGCAATCAGCAGGTAGATCGACAGGTGATCGAGCTTACGCATCAGCACTTTCGCCGGGCCCTGCACGCTGTGGTACAGCGTGGAGATGCTGTAGAGCAGCACCAGAGTCAGGCCATAGATCGCCACGCTGATGATCGTGCGCAGCTCACCGTCCAGGCTCGCCAACACCAAGAGCCACACTGCACCCGCGCAGGCCAGAAGCGCCCCGACCAGATGCGTCCAGGCGTTGAAGCGTTCCCCGTGATACATGTTTACCGTTCCCGAACAGTCAGCCGACTCGAATGCACCAGGCTTATGCCGGAAAATCAGCTATTTGACGAGCATCCTTTTTACCCACGAAGCGAGTGGGCCGAGTTAGGCCACCACCTTGTCGGCCTTGAGCTGGGCGATCTGCTCGACGCTGTAGCCCAACTCTGTCAGTACTTCTGCGGTGTGTGCACCCAGGGTTGCGCCGATATGTCGAGGCTCAGGTAAGCCGCTAGAAAATTTGATCGGGCAGGCAATCTGCGCCTGTGGCGCATTGCCTGCCCGCGGCACTTCGGTGACCAGGCCGCGTGCCTTGATCTGTGGGTGTTCGACCGCCTCGCTGAGGTTGAGCATCGGCTCGACACAGGCATCCAGGCCGGCGAACACCTGGCGCCACTCGGCGAAATCGCGTTTTTCGAACTCGATTTCGATCTCGCGCTTAAGCGCCTGCTGATCTTCGGGCTTCTGCGACAAGCCGCGCGCCGCCAGCTCCGGACGGCCGATGGCGGCGCAGAACTGCTGCATAAACTGCGGCTCCAGGCTGCCGACCGAGAACCAGCGGCCGTCGCGGGTGCGGTAGTAGTCGTAGAAGCTCCCGCCATTCAGCGCCTGGTTTTCCATCTCCGGTTCAACCCCGGCGGCCAGATAGCCCGCGCCGGCCATGCCGTGCAGGCTGAAGGCGCAGTCGGTCATGCTGATATCCACCTGCTGCCCCTGCCCCGTGGCCTGACGCTGGATCACCGCCGCCAGCAGGCCGATCACTCCGTGCAGAGAGCCGCCAGCAATATCCGCCGCCTGAATGCCCAGTGGCAGCGGCCCGGTTTCACGTCGACCGGTGTAGCTGGCAATACCGGCCAACGCCAGGTAGTTGATGTCGTGGCCAGCGCGGTCCTTGTAGGGCCCACTCTGGCCGTAGCCGGTGATCGATACATAAATCAGCTTCGGGTTGATCGCCTTCAGCGCCTCATAACCGACGCCGAGCTTGTCCATTACCCCCGGGCGAAACTGCTCCAGCACGATGTCGTACTCGGCCACCAGCTGCTTGACCATCTCCACCGCTTCGGGCTTTTTCAGGTCCAGAGCGATGCAACGCTTATTGCGGTTGAGGTAGGCGTGGCTGGCCGATACGCCGCCGTCATGCGGTGGCAACACGCGCACCAGATCCATGCGCGAAGGCGACTCGACCCGCAGCACTTCCGCGCCCATGTCGGCTAGCAGCAGCGAGGCAAACGGCCCGGGCAACAGGGTGGAGAAATCCAGGACTTTCAGTGACGACAACGGGCCTTGCATAACAGCTCCTCGGGGAACTCAATCCCGTAGCCCGGATGCAATCCGGGAATATCAACAGGCTCCCGGATTGCATCCGGGCTACTAAGCGCTTACTGCCAATGCAGCGGCTGCTTGGCATCCAGTTCGCTTAGCTGATCGGCAAAGCGAGCTTCCAGTACGTTGCGGCGAATCTTCATGGTCGGGGTCATGCAGCCGTTGTCCACGGTCCAGGCCTCGCGCACCAACACAAAATGGCTAAGCCGCTCGTGGGCCTCAAGCTGAGCATTGAGCTGCGCCAAAGTCTGCACCAGATCGGCCGTCACCCGCTCGCGAGCGTGCTCACGAGCCGCGGGCGACAGTTCGATCAGCGCCAGCGGCTGATCCAAGTTGCTGCCCATCAGGCACACCTGCTCGACCCAGAGGTTCTTGGCAATCTCGCCTTCAATCGGTGCCGGGGCGATGTACTTGCCCTTGCTGGTCTTGAAGATGTCCTTCACCCGCCCGGTGATTTTCAGGTAACCGGCCGCATCCACCTCGCCCTTGTCGCCGGTGTGCAGCCAGCCATCGCTGATGGTTTCGGCGGTTTTCTCCGGGCCCTGGTAGTAGCCCAGCATCAGGCTCGGGCAGCGCAGGAGAATTTCGCCATTCTCGGCGATACGCAATTCATTACCCGGCATCGGCCGGCCCACGGTGCCAAAACGCACCTGCCCCGGCCGGTTGAAACAGCCATAAGCCAGGTGCTCGGTCATACCGTAACCCTCGCAAATGGTGATGCCGATGCTCTGATACCAGTCGAGCAACGCACGCGGAATCGCCGCCGCGCCGCTGACCAGAATGCGCGCACGGTCCAGCCCCAGACCTTTGCGAATTTTGCGCCCCACCAGGCCGCCGATCAGCGGAATGCGCAGTAATCGCGCCAGCTTGGGTTGCGGCAGTTTTTCCAGCACGCCCTGTTGAAAGCGCGTCCACAGCCGTGGCACGGAGAAAAACACGGTTGGCCGCACATGGCGCAGGTCGCTGGCAAAAGTTTCCAGCGATTCAACAAAGGCCACCCGCCCGCCGCTGTAAAGCGCATTCATTTCCACCAGAAAACGCTCGGCGGCATGCGACAGCGGCAGGTAGGAGAAGTACTGATCTTGCTCGGTGATTTGCAACTCCTTCACCGAGCGCCCACCGGCAATGGCAAACGCCTTTCCCGAGAGCATCACGCCCTTGGGCTGCCCGGTGGTGCCGGAGGTGTAGAGGATGCTCAACAGCGCATCGGGCGACTGCGTGTAGCCATCGCGTAACGGCTGATGCACCGCCAACAGGTCATGCCAGTCGTGACAGGCCGAGAGCGTCGGGTACGGCATCGCGATACGGATGATCTCAGCCGGGATGCCTGGCGCCAGCTTGACCGGCTCATCCAGCTTGCCGAGAAAGATCACCTTGCACTGCGAATGGCGCAGCACGTAATCGATGCTTTCCGCCGATTGCAGCGGATACAACGGCACGCTGACCAGCCCGGCGAGCATGATCGCCAAGTCAGCGATGATCCACTCGGCGCAGTTTTTCGCCAGCAACGCCACCCGATCACCCGGCGCGCAGCCTAGCGCCTGCAAAGCCGTGGCCATGCGCCGCGCCTGGTCATCCACCTGGGCCCAGGTGAAGTCATGCCACTGACCGTTTACCGGCTGGCTGAGCCAGACCGCACCGGGGCGTTTTTCAACCCAGATCGCCAGGCGCTCTAGGGGTAGTTGATCATCCATGTGCAGACCTCTTGTTGTTATTGTCTGTCTCGCCTCTGCTCAGCCACTAGCCCTCTATCAAAGCTTCATCCCACGGCTGATGATCTCTTTCATGATCTCCGAAGTGCCGGCGAAAATGCGCTGGATACGCGCGTTCGCGTACATCTTGCAAATCGGGTATTCCCACATATAACCCCAGCCGCCGTGCAGTTGTACGCCTTCGTCGACCACCTTGCACAGCAGCTCGGTGGTGAAGAGCTTGGCTTCGGCCGCCACTTCCGGGGTCAGTTTCTTCTGGTTGTGGTCTTCCACACAGCGATCGACAAACACCTGCGCCACGTCGATCTGCGTGCGCATCTCGGCCAGTTTGAAACGGGTGTTCTGGAAGTGCGAGATCGGCCGGTCGAAGGCCTTGCGCTCGCGCACGTAATCGATGGTCACCTGCAGCGCAGCCTCGGCCGCTGCCACGGCGCCGCAGGCGTTGGTCAGGCGTTCCTGAGCGAGCATATTCATCAGGTAAAAGAAGCCGCCCTTGGCGTCGCCCAGCAGGTTGGCCTTAGGCACTTTGACGTTATTGAAGAACAGCTCGGCGGTGTCCTGGCTCTTCATGCCGAGTTTTTCCAGGTTCTTGCCGCGCTCAAAGCCTTCCATGCCGCGCTCAACCAAAAACAACCCCATGGCGTGTTTATTCGCTGGGTCGGTCTTGGCCGCGACAATCACCACATCGGCTAGCAAGCCATTGGAGATAAACACCTTGGAGCCATTGAGCAGGTAATGATCGCCCTGATCCACCGCGCTGGTGCGCATGCCGGCCAGGTCGGAACCGGCGCTCGGCTCGGTCATCGCCACCGCCAGAATCAGCTCGCCGCTGATAATCCCCGGCATAAAGCGTGCTTTCTGCTCAGCATTGCCGTACTCAGCGATATAGGGGCCGCACAGCGCCGAGTGCAGCGGCAGCATAAAACCCGGCTCGTTAATCTTGGCCAGCTCCTCGCACATGATCTGCTCGTAACGGAAATCCTTGAGCCCGGCACCGCCGTACTCCTCATCCGCCCAGGGCAGAAGAAAGCCCATGTCGCCGGCCTTCTTCCACACCTCACGGCTGACCACGCCGGCCGCTTCCCATTCGTCCTGATGCGGCACCACTTCCTTTTTCAGAAAGGCGGCAAAAGCGTCGCGAAACATGTTGTGTTCGGTGTCGAAAATAAGGCGCTGCATGCGGGTGTGCTCCCTGAGCTGAAGTCGTGCAGCAGGTTAGGCCTCACGCCCCCGCCGCCTCAATGACCCATGCGCTCAGCCTGGATTGACCCAATCGCTCGACCGGCTTGTCGGCGGCGCCGAGAGCTGCCTACCATCGGCGAACTTTCAAGGAGCCGTCATGCGCGAACGCACCATCGCCAGCCACTTTGTCCGCGCTGCCTTGCGCGGGGCCGAGCGCCAGGGCCACGACTGCACGCCGCTGCTGCGCCAACTGGGCATCCAACCGGCGTTGCTCGACGAGCCCCGCGCGCGGGTCGCCCCCGAACAGTTCGCCCGTTTGGTACAACTTTTGTGGGAAAGCCTCGACGACGAATACCTCGGCTTCGGCCGCCTGCGCAGCAAACGCGGCACCTTCGCCATGATGTGTTACGCCATCATCCACTGCCGATCACTGGAAAAAGCCCTGGGCCGCGGCGCGCTGTTTTACAGCCTGTTTCCCGAGGCCCCGACCATCAGCATCCAACGCGAAGGCGACTGGGCGCGGCTGAGCGTGGACGATTCCACTCTGTGGGACCCCGATCACTTTCTGGTGGAAAGCCTACTGGTGATCTGGCATCGCCTCGGCAGCTGGCTGATCGGCCAGCGCATCCGCCTGGAAGAAGCCACTTTCACCTACGGCCAACCCGCCCACGCCAGCGAGTACGAGCTGCTCTTCCCCTGCACCCGACGCTTCTCGGCCGGGCGCACCAGCCTGCTGTTCCATGCGCGCTACCTGGCCATGCCGCTGCTGCAGGACGAACGCACCCTCAAGCAATTCCTTCAACACTCCCCCGCCGACCTGCTGGCCCGCCCGGATGGCGGCGACAGCCTGATCAGCCAGATCCGCCGCCTACTCGGCCGCGACTGCAGCCACTGGCCGGATCTGGATGCCGTCGCCCAGCAACTGCATATGAGCCCACAGACCCTGCGCCGGCATTTGCGCGAGGAAGGCTCGAGTTTTCAGGAGTTGAAAGACCATCTGCGCCGCGACCTGGCGATTTACCACCTGGGACGTGACGAGTTGGCGATTCAGGATATTGCCGAGCAGCTGGGGTTTTCCGAGCCGTCGGCGTTTCATCGGGCGTTTAAGAAATGGACGGGGTTAACGCCTGGGGCTTATCGGGCGCAGGAAGGCTAACATTCATCACTCAACACACGTTGGCTAGCGCGGTGCTGCTGCACGCAGCCGGCATACACAGAGGATTATGTAATGGACGTACGCACGCTAAAGGGATCATCGCCAACCCGCTGGTGCCTGTTGCTCGTTGTATTCACCTGCTCGGCCTACGCCACTGAACAGGCGCAGTACCCCGATGCCCAAGCCAGTGACCCGGCCAAACTTGCCTGGATGGTTGGCTCTCCGCCACCGCCTGAACGCGTTCTACGTTTCGATGACGGCAGTTATTTCCGCTTCCCACAGATGCGCTGGAGCGTGTCCAACTTCCGCCAACTAATGCCTACCATTAATGTGTCGCGCGCGCTTAACGAGCCTTCACCGCTGCAGCGAGCACTGCGCGAAGACATCGATGCGCTCTCATTCGTGCCGCTCGGTGCTGCTGCTCCCATGACTTGGAAGCAGTCGTTGCAAGCCAACTACACCGACGGCATCGTCGTGCTCCACCGCGGCAAGGTGGTCTACGAGCGCTACTTGGGTGTTCTCAAGCCAGACGGCCAACACGGCGCCATGTCCGTTACCAAAACGTTTATGGGCACGTTGGCAGCGCTGCTCGTCGCCGAAGGCACACTGGACCCTACGCGTAAGGTTGCTGAGTACGTGCCTGAGGTTGCAGCCTCGGCTTTTGGCACCGCGACAGTTCGCCAGCTGATGGATATGACCACTGGCATTCGCTTCAGCGAAGACTATGCCGACCCCAACGCCGAGGTCTGGGCACATGCCGCCGCCGGCAATCCATTGCCCAAGCCTGCGGATTATCAGGGGCCCAGAACCTATTACGAATTTCTACAGACGGTAAAGCCGCAAGGGCGCCATGGCGAAGCCTTTCATTACCGCACTGCAAATACTGATGCACTCGGCTGGGTGTTGGCACGAGTGACTGGTCGTAACGTGGCGCAGCTGTTGTCGGAGCGTATTTGGAGCAAGCTGGGCACAGAGCAAGATGCCTACATGTCCGTGGACTCCAGCGGCACACCGTTTGCCGGAGGCGGACTCAACAGCGGGCTGCGTGACCTCGCGCGCTTTGGAGAAATGGTGCGTAATAATGGCCGCTACAACGACCAGCAGATCCTACCGGCAGAGGTTGTGGCAGACATCCGCAACGGGGCGAGCCGCGAAGATTTTGCCAAAGCGGGCTACGCACTGTTGCCCGGCTGGAGCTATCGCAATATGTGGTGGGTCAGCCATAACGCGCATGGAGCCTTTATGGCGCGCGGGGTGCATGGTCAGGCGATTTATATCGACCCAACGGCAGAGATGGTCATCGCCCGATTCGCAAGCCACCCAGTAGCCGGCAATGCGGCGAACGATCCAACGTCGCTCCCTGCTTATGAGGCCCTGGCCAAATACCTGCTTGAATCGACTGAGCGTTAAACATGAGGTGCCGGTAGCGTTCGCGCTACTGGCACAGGCATTGAAGCCGCGTAGCCCCCTAACGCATCGCAGGCCCATCAAGCCGTTGATAGAACCAAACGCTCTGCGCCGATTAACCGGCGATCACGGCTCTAGCATGGCTTATTTCAATTGATCAGAAAACCGCTCCACAGCGGCGAGCACCTGTTTGGCGCCTTCCTGAATTTCGACAATCAGCGCACCGGCTTCATTGGCCAGCAGCAAGCCTTGTTCAGCCTGACCTCGGCTGTTGGCCATACCGCGCACAGCATCATCGACCAGCTTTTGGTTCTGCTGCACAACACTGACGATTTCTTCGGTCGCGGTGCTGGTGCGCCCGGCCAGTTGTCGGACCTCATCAGCCACCACAGCAAACCCCCGCCCCTGTTCACCGGCACGTGCAGCCTCAATGGCAGCGTTGAGTGCCAGCAAGTTGGTCTGCTGAGCAATACCCCCGATGGTCTGCACAATAGAGCTGATTAATAGCGATTGCTTACCCAGTGCCTCAATGCCGGTCGAGGCGAACTGCATCTCGTCAGCAATTTTGTGCATGGTCTGAACAGTATCCTGCACCACTGCCGCCCCACGCTGAGCGCTGAGATCGGTTTGCTGGGAGATTTCAAAAGCAATACCCGCTGCCTGACTGACCTCCTCCTCACGCGCCACTTGATCAGTGACCAAAGTGGCGAACTTAACCACTTTGTAGAGTTTGCCTTGAGCATCGCAAACAGGGTTGTAGGTCGCTTCCAGCCATACCACGCGGCCACTGCCGTCGATGCGTTTAAAGCGGCTGGCCACAAACTCGCCGCGGTTGAGCCGATCCCAGAAGGTTTTGTACTCGGCTGAAGAAACCTCATGCGGGTCGCAAAACATGCTGTGATGTTTGCCCTTGATCTGGCCGAGGCTGTAACCCATACCCCTGAGAAACTGATCATTGGCTGTGAGTATGTGGCCCTCAAGATCAAACTCGATTACTGCAGTGGAACGTAACAGGGCCCGGATGAACGCGCTGTTCTCGGCGGCCACGTCAATTGTTTCGGTAATATCGGAGCCATAGCAGTGGATGCTCAACAGCTTGCCGTTGTCATCCAGCACGGGCTGCCACATCGCGCGTACCCAGGCCAAGCTGCCGTCCGCTTTCAAAAAGCGGTAGTTGTCCATCACTGACTCGCCTTTTTGCACCGCATTTCTGAGGTTGCGGTAGCAATCGAGTTGCTTGACGTACTCCGGGACCATTTGATCCATGCTGCGCCCTTCCAGCTGTTGCGCTGTATAACCGAGCATGCGGATGAAATTGCCGTTGACGTGTCTAATGCAGTAATTGTTATCAAGCGTGATCGACACCATGCGTGCGTCCATGCCCTTTTGCATCTGCCGGAACACCGAAAGCTCAGCCTGCAGCGCCTGTAATTCTATTTTCAAATGCTTGTTAAACATGACAACACCAATGCGGGCAGGATTGATCTGATTATCGGCACAAGCGTAGGTGGCATTAGCGCGACTCGCTTGTGACGGCTTAATTTACTTAGGTTAGACGGGGAGCAGCCGATCGAGGGGCCCCAGCCGCCTGGCAGCCGGCCATTAAGCGCATAGGCAGCAGAACCAATTGCAAGCTGAATGAACAGTGAAAATTCCCGATAACGCTAAGAGTAAACGCTAATGACATACCTTAAGCAGGCCACGGGATTCATGGTTGCCGCGATGATTGGGAGTGGAAATGCAATGGCCGTTGAAGAAGCGCAGTACACCCTCGTGCTCAAAGAGCAGCATTTTGAGGTGCGCGACTATGCGCCCCACGTTGTTGCGCAAACCCTGGTAGACGGCGATTTTGATCAAGCAGGCAGCAAGGCGTTTAGTCGACTGTTTGATTACATCTCCGGCAATAACACCTCAAGCCAAAAGATTGCGATGACGGCCCCAGTTGCCCAAGAGAAAACTGGCGAGAAAATTGACATGACCTCGCCCGTGGGCCAACAGCAGGTTAACGGACGCTGGGCGGTGAGTTTTATGATGCCGGCCGCTCAATCACTGGAAACCCTGCCCACACCCAAAGATCCGCAAGTGACCTTACGCCAAGTGCCCGCCCAAATGATGGCGGCGGTGCGCTACTCAGGTTTTTGGAGTGAAGATTCCTACACGCGCAACGAACGTGACTTAAATGCCTGGATCAAACAAAACGCCTACCGCATCGTGGGAGAACCGGTATGGGCCCGCTACAACCCGCCATTTATGCCCTGGTTTTTACGCCGCAATGAGATATTAATCCCCATTGAAATGCCGGCGAATGACAGCTGAAGCGCTCGCCCGCTGAGGGGCCGAGCCGCTCAACGATTAACACTGGCTCAATCAAGCCTCCAACAGGGTTGCTTTATAAGCGGCGCGCACTGACCCCGGCGGCGAGAAAAAGAGCAGCCAATACCGCCAGCATCGGCAGCCAACCGGCATGCTCCCAGATGTACCCGGCACCGTAACCAATTACGCTGGAGCCCAGGTAATAGGCGCACAGATACAGCGCCGAGGCCTGGGCTTTAGCCCCCGTAGCCCGCTGCCCTACTTGCCCACTGGCCACCGCATGCGCGGCAAAAAAGCCCAGAGTGAATAAGGCTAACCCCGCCACGGCGGCGCTCAACCACGGTGTAGCGCACAGTGCCACGCCCAGCAGCATAATGCCGATACCGCCTTGCATTACGTGCCGCGCACCCAAGCGTGGCACCAAACGCCCGGCCCACCCCGCGCTGAAAATCCCCACCAAATAGACCGTGAACAGCAGGCCGATCAAGCTGGAGGACAGGTTGAACGGCGCTGCAGCTAAGAGAAAACCCACGTAGTTGAACATCGCAACAAAGCCGCCCATCAACAAAAACGCCATCAGAAACAGCCGGCGCAATTCAGGGTTACTCAGGTGCACAACAAAGTTACGTAACAAGCCACGGGGCGATAGCGATTGCGCATGGAAGTGCCGCGAAGGCGGTAATAGCCAGACAAACAGCGCCAAGGCCAGCAAGCCCATACCGGCAATACCAGCCAATGCCAGGGGCCAACCACCCAGGTCGCTGAGCAAGCCGGCGAGCAAGCGCCCAAGCAAACCACCCAGTGCGGTACCGCCAATATACAGCCCCATCGCTGCCGGTAAGGCATCGGGGTCGAATTCCTCGCCTACGTAGGCCATAGCCAAGGCAGGCAAGCCACTTAGAGCCAAGCCAAGTAAGGCACGCAGCCATAACAGGTGGTCCCAGCTATCCACCAGCGCGCAGGCAATCCCCAGCAGTGACGCCAACCCCAACGCTGCCGCCATCACTGGCTTGCGCCCCCAGCTCTCGGCCAGCGCGCCGGATACCAACAGGCACACGGCCAAACTCAGGGTGGTCAAGGACAACGCCAGGCTGCTGCCAGCGGCCGAAACAGCGAAATGCTGCGCCAGCAACGGCAACAAAGGCTGCACGCAGTAGAGCAACGCGAAGGTCGCAAAACCGGCGCAGAACAGCGCCAGGGTGGCACGTCGGTAGGCGGCAGTGCCGCGCATCAAGTGCACAGATGAATCGACAGCAGGCATTGGCAGGCTCGCAAAATGGCTCTAAATCGGCTGTGCCAGCAGATTAACACGCGGCCAGACGAGCCGGTTGTGCCTGCGCGGCAAAGCCGTTATGCCGAAAATGAGCGGCACGAACAGGCGCTCAGCGATGGCTAAACGCCGCTCATAAAAAAACGGGAGCCCAATCGGGCTCCCGTACTCATTTGCAGAGAAATGCCGGAACACACCTCACGTACGTTTCGGCTACAACCTCACCTGCGCCCCCTAAGAAACGCATAACTGAGTCTGACAAAAAACACCTGAAGGCTTCGTTTAGCTTTGTAGCTGCTCTGCAAAGAATTGTAACCGGCGCACACTGCTGGCCGATGCGCCCAGCACGCGGCAAAATGCGCCCATGAATAGAAACTACCTGCCTGCGTGCTGCACGCCGCTGAGTCAGCACTGGCCATTGCCTCATCCGCTGCCCACGCTGCACTTGATCAGTACCTGTTTTGAACATGCACAGTTACACAGCGATGACTTCAGCCGCTGCGCCATTGAGCCGGTTAGAGGCGTGGCCAAGCGGCAAACTGAATACTTGGCTGGGCGCCTGTGTGCACGTCAGGCGCTGGCGCAGCTCACTGGCACCGCCGCTACACCGGGAAGCGGCGATGACCGTGCCCCGCAATGGCCAGCTGGCACGCTTGGTTCCATTACGCATGGCAGCGGTTGGGCCGGTGCCGTGGTGGGCAGCGGCGCTGACTGGCGTGGTCTTGGCCTGGATGTTGAGCGCATCATGTCGGGCAGTCGGGCGCAGCGCCTGGCTGGCGAAATCCTTACGCCGGCTGAGTGGCTGCGTTTGCAAAGCATGCCGGTTGAACAGCACGCCCAGCGCATCAGCCTGACCTTTTCACTCAAGGAGAGCCTGTTCAAAGCGCTCTACCCTCAGGTGCTGCGCCACTTCTACTTTCAAGACGCCGAAGTGCTTAGCGTCAGCCCAGACAACAGAGTGCAACTGCGCCTGCTGATTGACCTGCACACCGATTGGCCAGCGGGCAGCGAAGTGGCCGGCCAATTCGTCGAGTTTGATGGTTATCTGCTCAGCCTGGTCAGCATCCCGCGCTGATCTATTAGTCGCCACGCCCAATGCCTGGGGCAAATCCGCTAAACTCGGCCGATTGTCGTCTGGAGTGCCCTATGCGCGAAGATTTGAATCAAGGCCTAATCGATTTCCTCAAGGCCTCACCCACCCCTTTTCATGCCACCGCCAGCTTGGCCTTGCGCCTTGAAGCTGCAGGTTTTCAACACCTAGACGAACGCGCGAGCTGGCACACAGAAGCCGGCGGTCGTTATTACGTGACGCGCAACGACTCCTCGATTATTGCCTTCAAACTGGGCAAACGCGCACCGCTGGAAGGCGGCATTCGCCTGGTTGGCGCACACACCGACAGCCCTTGCTTGCGGGTTAAGCCGCAACCGGAACTCCAGCGTCAGGGCTTTTTCCAGCTTGGCGTAGAAGTGTATGGCGGCGCCTTGTTGGCCCCTTGGTTCGACCGTGATTTGTCGCTGGCTGGCCGCGTAACGTATCGCCGTGACGGCAAGGTAGAAAGCCAGCTGATCGACTTCCAATACCCCATTGCAGTGATTCCCAACCTGGCCATTCACCTTAACCGTGAAGCCAATCAGGGCTGGGCGATCAACCCACAGAGCGAGCTACCGCCCATTCTCGCGCAACTGGCGGGCAGTGACGCCGCCGACTTCCGCGCGCTGATCACCGATCAACTGGCGCGCGAGCATGATTTCAGTGCCGATGCGGTGCTGGATTACGAGCTGAGCTTTTATGACACGCAAAGCGCTGCAGTGATTGGCCTCAATGGCGACTTTATCGCCGGCGCGCGGCTGGACAACTTGTTGTCCTGTTATGCCGGCCTGCAGGCGTTGCTGGCAGCACCCGATGAAGAAAGTTGCGTGCTGGTGTGCACTGACCATGAAGAAGTTGGCTCCTGCTCTGCGTGCGGCGCCGATGGTCCGATGCTTGAGCAAGTCCTGCGTCGCGTGCTGCCAGACGGCGACGCGTTTGTCCGCACCATCCAGCGCTCCTTGTTGGTTTCGGCAGACAACGCTCATGCCGTGCACCCCAACTACGCCGACAAGCATGACGCCAACCACGGCCCGAAGCTCAACGCCGGCCCAGTGATAAAAATCAACAGCAACCAGCGCTACGCCACCACCAGTGAGACGGCTGGCTTCTTCCGTCACCTGTGCCTGGAAAATGAAGTGCCGGTACAGAGCTTCGTCACCCGCAGTGACATGGGCTGCGGTTCAACCATCGGCCCAATCACCGCCAGCCAGCTGGGCGTGCGCACTGTGGACATCGGCCTGCCGACCTTCGCCATGCACTCGATCCGCGAACTGGCTGGTAGCCAAGACCTGGCCCACCTGGTGAAAGTGCTGACCGCGTTTTACGCCAGCGCCGAACTGCCCTGACGCCTTTAGCTACAAACTCGCGACATCGTAGGGTGGATGGCGCTTTTTCCATCCACCTGGCTGCGATGCTGGATGAAAAGCACCATCAAACTTACCTAATGACCGTCACTCCGGCACCTCGACGCTCACATGCAGGGCGTCGTGGCGCCAGAACTCCAGGTCGCAATCAATCAACCGGCCATGTTGGTCGCGGTTGATCCGCACAATGCGCAGTGCCGGGCTGCCCACCGCGACTTTCAATGCCGACGCGGCTTCGCTATGCAACGCCGTGGGCACCATATCGAACCGCACGCGGCCGTAATGAATGCCGTATTCACTGGCGTACAGCTCGGTCAGCGAACGGGTCAGGTCGAAATCCAGGATGCCAGCGAAGTAATTCGGGTTGAGATAGTGCTCGACATACAGCACCAAACGCCCGTCGATGCGCCGCGCACGACGGATCTGGTACACGCTGGAAAGTGCCGGCAAAGCCAGTAGCTGACAGATCTCGGCGCTGGCCGGAATCAGTTTGGCGCTAAGCACTTCGGTGGCCGGCACCCGGCCCTGCTCGCCGACCATGGCGTGAAAGTGGCTGCGCACCAGCGGGTTATAGGTTACGCGCGGCGGCGAGACGAACCAGCCGCGACGCTCCTCGCGATAAATCAAACCCTGGGCCTCAAGTTGCCCTAGCGCCTCACGCAAAGTAATCCGCGTGGTATCGAATACCTCGCTGAGCTTGCGCTCGGCTGGCAACTGACTCCCCGACGGCAGCAGGCCGTGTTCGATCTGCTCCTCCAATGCCCGGCATATCGCTGTGACTGCCCGCGGCGCTTCATCGCGCATCAAGACCTCCAAATTTGGACTAGTCCAGCCCCAAGAGGGAGCACAAACTCATTCATGTGACTGCAAAAAACATGTTTCAAGTTTAAGCACTCTAGATGACTGCAACATGACAGCGTGCTGACTAACAGCGCTACCGCCCACCAAATCAGGCCTGTAGTCCGCGCAATGGTGGTTTTAATCATGGTCTACGCTAATGATGCGCCGGATTTAACGGCGCGGTTATAACCACAAACTGTGAGCCGTACATAAAACTGTCATTTAACCCGCCTAAATTGGCCTGGGTATTGCTGATCTAGACCAGCACCGCTTACCACGTACTTCAATCGCAAAGGAGTTTCCAATGAAACAACTGCTGCTGGCTTCACTGATGGGCTCAGCCATCGCCCTGGCCACCTCGGCCATGGCTGCTGAAACGGATTTGCAAGCACTGGGAAAAGCTGCACGCGCTGAAGGCGCGGTGAACAGTGTGGGCATGCCGGACAGCTGGGCTAACTGGAAAGACACCTGGGTAGACCTGAACACGCTGTATGGCTTAAAGCATATGGACACCGACATGAGCTCGGCGCAGGAAATCGCCAAGTTCGCCGCTGAAAAAGAAAATGCCACCGCCGACATCGGTGACGTAGGCGCTGCATTCGGCCCCATTGCCGTGCAGCAAGGTGTTACCCAGCCCTACAAACCCAGCACCTGGGCACAAATCCCGGATTGGGCTAAAGATGCCGACGGCCACTGGATGCTTGCCTACACCGGCTCCATTGCCTTTATCGTCAACAAGCAACTGGTCAAAGATATTCCGCGCTCCTGGGCGGACCTGAAAACAGGCACTTACAAAGTCTCTGCCGGTGACGTCAGCACCGCTGCACAAGCGGTAAACGGCGTGCTGGCGGCCGCCATCGCCATGGGCGGTGACGAAACCAATGTGAAACCGGCGCTGGAATTCTATGGCGAGCTGGCCAAACAAGGCCGCCTGTCGTTGGCCAACCCGACCATCCAGACCCTGGAAAAAGGCGAAGTGGAAGTGGGCGTGGTATGGGACTTCAACGGCCTGAGCTACCGCGACCAGATCGACCCCGAGCGTTTCGAGGTGCTGATCCCTTCTGATGGCTCGGTGATTTCCGGCTACAGCACCATCATCAACAAGTGGGCGAAAAACCCCAACGCAGCCAAACTGACGCGTGAGTACATCCTCAGCGACGCCGGTCAGATCAACCTGGCCAAAGGCAACGCCCGCCCCATCCGCGCTGAGCACCTGACCCTGCCTGCCGAAGTGCAAGCCAAGCTGCTGCCGCAAGAGCAGTACGCTAAAGTGCAGCCGATCAAGGATGCGGCTGCCTGGGAGGCCACCTCCAAAGCACTGCCGCGCCTGTGGCAGGAACACGTCATCATCAATATGAACTAACGCAATCTGGCCCCGGATTCACGCCGGGGCCGATTCGTTGCTAAGGCTTTCAATCATGTCGCACAACGTCATCCTCGTGGTTCTGGATGGCTTGAGCTATCAGGTGGCCCTGCACGCGCTGGGGCATCTGCAGGCTTACTGCCAGGCTGGACGCGCCGCACTGTACAAGCTCGACTGTGAACTTCCCGCGCTGTCACGCCCGCTCTATGAAGCCATCCTGACCGGTGTTACGCCGATCGAGAGCGGCATCGTCAATAACGATGTAGCGCGCCTGTCGAACCAGCGCAGCCTGTTCCACTACGCCCGCGAAGCCGGGCTGATTACCGCTGCGGCGGCCTATCACTGGGTCAGCGAGCTGTATAACCGCTCCCCATTCCAGGCTGCGCGCGACCGTCATACGGCAGACGCCAACCTGCCGATTCAATACGGCCACTTCTACTACGCCGATCATTACCCGGATTCGCACTTGTTCGCCGATGCGGAAAGCCTGCGCCTGCGCCACGCGCCCAATCTGCTGCTGGTGCACCCGATGAATATCGACGACGCCGGCCACAAACACGGCCTCGACAGCGCGCAATACCGCAACAGCGCGCGCAAGGCTGACGTGTTGCTGGCCGAGTACATTCAGCCCTGGCTCGATGCCGGTTACCAGATCATGGTCACCGCCGATCACGGCATGAACAACGACCGCAGCCACAACGGTTTGCTGCCAGAAGAACGCGAAGTGCCACTGCTGGTGCTCGGCAGCGCCTTTAGCCTGAACCCCAACGCGCAGCCCAAACAGCTGGAGCTATGCGGCACCGTCTGCGAATTGCTCGGCGTGGCCCACGACAAACCTGTCTGCCGGGAGCTTTTATCGTGATACCTGCCCTGCGCGGTAAATGGCTGGCGCTGCTGTGCCTGCTGCCCTTTGCCCTGTTCTTTATCGCCTTCCAGATTGCCCCGCTGCTGTGGGTGGCCAGCAACAGCCTGCAAAGCGCCAACGGCTGGGGGCTAGGCAACTTCAAAGACGCCTTTAGCTCACCGTTTTACCGCCAGGCCATGCGTCACAGCCTGGAAGTGGCGTTCTGGTCGAGTGTGTTTGGCATTGTCATCGCCATCATCGGCAGCTACTCGCTGCGCCAAGTCGACAGCAAGCTGCGCGACTTCGTCATGGCGTTTTCCAACATGACCAGTAATTTCTCCGGCGTGCCGCTGGCATTTGCCTTTGTCATCCTGCTGGGCTTCAACGGCGCGCTGACCATCCTGCTCAAACAGGCGGGGATCATCGAGGACTTCAACCTCTACTCGAAAACTGGCCTGATCGTGCTCTACACCTACTTCCAGATTCCCCTCGGTGTACTGCTGCTCTACCCGGCCTTCGACGCTCTGCGTGAAGACTGGCGCGAATCGGCCGAATTGCTCGGCGCAAGTAACTGGCAGTTCTGGCGGCATATCGGCTTGCCGGTGCTGACCCCAGCGCTGCTCGGCACCTTCGTGATTCTGCTGGCCAACGCCCTCGGCGCCTACGCCACGGTGTATGCGCTGACCACCGGCAACTTCAACATTCTGCCAATCCGTATTGCCGCGATGGTTTCCGGCGACATCTTCCTTGACCCGAACATGGCCAGCGCCCTGGCGATGATTCTGGTCGGCCTGATGACCCTGATCACCATCGTTCATCAATGGCTGCTGCGCCGGAGCTACCATGTCCCACGCTGAAAAACGTTCACCGCTGTTCCATCAACTGGTGGTCTACAGCCTGCTGCTTATCCTTATGCTGCCCTTGCTCGGCACCCTGCTCTATTCGTTCTCCACCAGTTGGTCGGCCAGCGTGCTGCCCAGCGGGCTGACCTTCAAGTGGTACCTGGCGCTGTGGAGCGATGCACGCTTCCTCGCCGCCTTCGGCCGCTCGCTGCTGGTTTGCCTGGCAGCGCTGGCGCTGTCACTGGTGCTGATTCTGCCGCTGCTGTTTGTGGTCAGTTATCACTTCCCTAAGCTCGACGCGGTGATGAACGTGCTGATTCTGCTGCCGTTCGCCATTCCGCCCGTGGTGTCCTCGGTCGGCCTGATGCAGCTGTTCGCTGGCGGCCCGCTGCCAATCCTCGGTACGCCGTGGATTCTGATTGGCTGCTTCTTCACCATCGCCCTGCCTTTTATGTACCGGGCCATCAGCAACAACCTGCAGGCGATCAACCTGCGCGACCTGATGGACGCTGCACACCTGCTTGGCGCCAGCACTTGGCGCGCGGCCTTTATGGTGGTGCTGCCCAACCTGCGCAAGGGCCTGATGGTTTCAGTGTTTCTCTCCTTCAGCTTCCTGTTCGGTGAGTTTGTGTTTGCCAACCTGCTGGTCGGCAGCCGCTATGAAACCCTGCAGGTGTACCTCTACAACATGCGCAACGACAGCGGCCATTTCACCAGTGCGCTGGTGATTTCCTACTTTATGTTCGTGCTGCTGATGACCTGGGCGGCCAACCGCCTGAATAAGGACAAATCATGAGTTATCTGAGTATCCAAGGCCTGCATAAAAGCTACGGCGACACGGCGATTTTCAGTGACATCAACTGCGAGATTGCCAAGGGCGAATTCATCACCCTGCTCGGACCGTCCGGTTGCGGCAAGTCCACCCTGCTGCGTTGCATCGCCGGTTTAACCGGGGTCAATGGCGGCAAAATCGTCCTCGATGGTGAAGACCTAGTACCCGTCGCCCCGCAAAAGCGCGGCATCGGCATGGTGTTCCAGAGCTACGCGCTGTTCCCCAACATGACCGTGCAACAGAACGTCGCCTTTGGCCTGCGCATGCAAAAGGTCAAGGGCAGCGAAGCCGAGCAGCGGGTAAAGGAAGTGCTGGGGCTGGTCGAGCTGAATGATTTTTCCGGCCGCTACCCGCAGCAATTGTCCGGAGGCCAATGCCAACGCGTGGCCCTGGCTCGTTCGCTGGTCACCCGCCCGCGCTTGCTGCTGCTTGATGAGCCGCTGTCGGCGCTGGATGCGCGGATTCGCAAACACCTGCGCGAACAGATCCGCAGCATTCAACAGGAACTGGGCCTGACCACCATTTTCGTCACCCATGATCAGGAAGAAGCGCTGGTCATGAGCGACCGTATCTTCCTGATGAACGCCGGCAAAATCGTCCAGAGCGGCGACGCCGAAACCCTCTACACCGCGCCGGTGGATGCCTTCGCAGCCGGGTTTATCGGCAACTACAACCTGCTGGATGCTGATGTAGCTAGTCGGTTGTTGCTGCGCCCGATCAACAGCCGCGTGGCCATCCGCCCGGAGGCCATTCAGATTGCCAGCCATGGCAGCATCGAAGGACAAATCCGCAGCCATCGCCTGCTCGGTAACGTCATTCGTTACCGCGTAGAAGCACGTGGCGTCGAACTGCTGGTGGACGTGCTCAACCGCTCAGCCGCTGACCTGCACGCCAGCGGGCAGCGCATCAACCTGAACATTGAAGACAACGCAATCTGTGAGGTGGCCTAATGGCCCTGGCAATTTTCGACCTTGATGAAACCCTGATCGGCGGCGACTGCGCCAGCCTGTGGACCCAGGAAATGGTCAAAATCGGGTGGGCCGATGGCGAGAGCTTTATCGCCCGCGAGCAAGAACTGATGCGCCAATACGCAGCGGGCAGCCTGGCCATGGAAGACTACATGGGCTTCACCCTGTCACCGCTGGTGGGGCGCACGCCGGAAGAAGTCGCGCATGTCGTCGAACCCTTTGTTGAGGACGTGATTGAGCCGATTTTCTACAGCGACGCCACTCGTTGCCTGGCCAACCACCGCGCAGCCGGCGACCGCATTCTGGTGATCTCGGCGTCGGCGCATTTTCTCGTCAGCGCTGTTGCCGCACGCTTGAAAATCGAAGACGTGCTGGCCATCGACCTGGAAGAGCAACACGGCCACTACAGCGGTCGCACCCAAGGCGTGATGACCTACCGCGAAGGCAAAGTCACACGCCTACAGGCATGGATGAAGGAACAGGGAGAAGTGCTCGACGGTGCTTACTTCTACTCCGACTCACGCAACGACCTGCCGCTGCTGCAAGTGGTTGACCATCCGCACGTGGTCAACCCTGATCCGGCATTGCTGGCATACGCTCAGCACGCCGGCTGGCCGATCCTCAACTGGCGCTAACTTAGGCCCTCAAGTGGCTGCATGATGCGTTCACACGCGCCAGTGAGCGCCACCGCCAATTCGCGGGCATAGGCCGGAAGCTGCTGGCGGGCATGCAACGCCACTTCTACATCCGCCACAGGGGCAAAGCCTTCGGCGGCGCCCAACTCGCGGTGCCCGGGGGTAAGCAGCCGTCGTGGCAGAAGCGTCAGCCCCAGCCCGCCTTCAGCGGCAGCACTGACCCCGGATAAGTTGCTGCTGACATAGGCAATGCGCCAGGGTTTACCCATGGCGTCCAGGGCGTGGGTCATTTCGAGGCGATACAAGCCGTTAGGCGGAAACACCGCCAGCGGCGCGGGATTACGCGCTAGCACTGGCCGAGCGCGGCTGTCCATCCAGGCCAGCGGTTCCGGCCAACTGGCTAAGCCTTTGACGCTGCCGATACGCTGCTTGATCAACGCCAGATCGAGCTCACCGGCATTAAAGGCGCTCCACACGTCATGGCTGAGCCCGTTGATGATTTCCAGGCGAATACCCGGATGGTTATCGGCAAAGTCAGCCAGGCAGGAGGTCAAGCTGTCAGCTGCGAAGTCGTCCGGCACGCCAAGGCGTACTTCGCCCGCTGGCTGATTACGGCCCATGGCCAGCTCGGCTTCATCAATCAACGAGACGATACGGTTGGCGTAACCGAGCAGGCGTTCACCCTCCGTGGTGGTCACCACATAGCGGCCGCCGCGTTCAAGCAGCTCCGCACCGACCTGCTCTTCGAGGCGGCGGACCTGTTGGCTGACCGTCGACTGGGTCAAATGCAGGCTCGCCGCGGCACGAGTAAACCCGCCCGTCTGCACCACGGTTATAAAAGCGCGTAACAACACCGGATCAAGCATGACCACACCCATTCATAAAGCCACTGGCCGGGATTCTACTATTTAATTTCAGAATCTACGCGCAAGTTCCTATAGTGAAGCCACGCCGGGATACCAAGCCACGGCTTGCTTATTTCGCTTTCCCGTCGGCCTACTGCCGACACTTCACAGAGGTCTGTCTCGATGAGCCAAACTTACTACGCCCCACATGGTGGCCACCCGGATCAGAAACAACTGCTGACCGACCGCGCCATGTTCACCGAAGCCTATGCCGTAATCCCCAAAGGGGTGATGCGTGACATCGTCACCAGCCACCTGCCGTTCTGGGACAAGATGCGCATGTGGGTCATCGCCCGCCCGCTGACCGGTTTCGCCGAAACCTTCTCGCAGTACATCGTCGAAGTCGCCCCTGAAGGCGGCAGCGAGCGCCCCGAACTGGACGCGAACGCCGAAGCGGTCCTGTTCGTGGTCGAAGGCCAAATCGACATCACCCTCGAAGGCAAGCACCACACCCTGGCACCGGGCGGCTACGCCTTCCTCGCGCCAGGCGCCGAGTGGAGCCTGCGCAACAACAGCAAGGCCAACGTTACCTTCCACTGGCTGCGCAAGCACTACCAGAAAGTCGAAGGCCTGCCAGCGCCAGAGTCGTTTGTCACCCACCGCGACAACGCCACCGTCATCGAGATGCCGGGCACCGACGGTGCGTGGAAGACCACCCGCTTCGTCGACATGGCCGACATGCGCCACGACATGCATGTCAACATCGTGACCTTCCAGCCCGGCGGCGTGATCCCGTTCGCCGAGACCCACGTGATGGAACACGGCCTGTACGTGCTCGAAGGCAAGGCGGTGTACCGCCTGAACCAAGACTGGGTCGAAGTCGAGGCCGGCGATTTCATGTGGCTGCGCGCATTCTGCCCGCAAGCCTGCTATTCCGGCGGCCCAGGCCCGTTCAGCTACCTGCTGTACAAGGACGTCAACCGCCATATGCCACTGACCCTGACCGGCCAGCCACGCTAAGCGCTGAAATCCGCACAAAAAACGGGCCACCCCTTGGGTGGCCCGTTTTTTATTTAGCGTAAATCAGCTTCGCAGCGCCGACCAACAGCCGACGTCCGAACGGCATGATCAGCTGCGGATCAGGTGATCAAAAGCACTCAACGATGCTTTGGCACCCTCCCCGATGGCGATCACAATCTGCTTGTAAGGCACGGTGGTTACATCGCCTGCGGCGAAGATGCCCGGCACGCTGGTGCTGCCTTTGGCATCGACAATGATCTCGCCACGCGGCGACAACTCGATCACGCCCTTGAGCCAATCACTGTTGGGCAGCAGGCCGATCTGCACGAAGATGCCTTCCAGCTCGACGGTGTGCAGCGTTTCGCTGGTGCGATCCTTATAAACTAGACCACTGACCTTCTGACCATCGCCTTTGACTTCAGTGGTCAGCGCGCTCTTGATAATGGTCACGTTAGACAGGCTGTTGAGCTTGTTCTGCAACACCGCATCGGCACGCAACTGGTTGTCGAACTCGATCAAAGTGACGTGGGCAACAATACCAGCCAGATCAATCGCGGCCTCAACGCCGGAGTTACCCCCGCCAATCACGGCCACACGCTTGCCTTTGAAAAGCGGCCCGTCGCAGTGAGGGCAGTAGGCTACGCCCTTGCCACGGTATTCCTGCTCGCCAGGTACATTCATCTCTCTCCAGCGGGCGCCGGTGGCCAGAATCAGGGTTTTAGCTTTCAGTGAGGCGCCGCTTTCAAAGCGCACCTCATGCAGCTCACCTGCTTGCTTGGCTGGAATAATGGCGCTGGCACGCTGCAGGTTCATGATGTCGACGTCGTACTGCTTAACGTGCTCTTCCAGGGCGCGAACCAGTTTCGGGCCTTCTGTTTCCTGCACCGAAATAAAGTTCTCGATAGCCATGGTATCCAGCACCTGGCCGCCAAACCGCTCGGCGGCAACACCGGTACGAATGCCTTTGCGCGCGGCATACACAGCCGCTGCAGCGCCCGCTGGGCCACCGCCAACCACAAGAACGTCAAAGGCATCTTTAGCATTAAGCTTTTCAGCATCGCGCTTGGAAGCACCGGTATCGATCTTGGCGAGAATTTCTTCCACACCCATGCGGCCTTGGCTGAACAGCTCACCGTTGAGGTAGATGCTCGGCACCGACATGATCTGCCGCTCTTCAACTTCCGCCTGAAACAGCGCACCATCAATGGCCACATGGCGAATGTTCGGGTTGAGCACGGCCATCAAGTTCAGTGCCTGCACCACATCCGGGCAGTTCTGGCAGGACAGGGAGAAGTAGGTTTCGAAGCTGAACTGACCTTCAACACCTTTAACCTGCTCGATCACGTCTGCTTCGAGCTTGGAAGGGTGACCGCCGACTTGCAGCAGCGCCAGTACCAGGGAAGTAAATTCGTGGCCCATGGGGATGCCGGCAAAACGTAGGCTGATGTCTGCACCCGGGCGATTCAGCGCGAACGAAGGCACGCGGCTGTCGCTGCCGTCTTCACGCAAGGTAATTTTGTCAGTCAGGCTGACGATGTCATGCAACAGAGCACTCAGCTCACGGGATTTATCGCTGTCATCAAGGGACGCGACGATCTCGAACGGTTGCGTGACCTTTTCCAGATAGGCCTTCAATTGGGCTTTCAGCGTGGCGTCCAACATGATTCAGGTACCCCTTAAACAAAATTCAGGAACAAAAACGCCCGGACGGATTGCGCCCGGGCGTTCGGGCACTTAAGAGGCTGGGTTACAGCCCTAAAGCGCAGAGCAGATTCAAACAACTTCAGCGTACTGCCTGCCGAAGCAAGGCAGTGCTGAGGTGTTTTAGATCTTGCCAACCAGGTCCAGCGACGGAGCCAGGGTCTTCTCGCCTTCTTTCCACTTAGCTGGGCACACTTCACCTGGGTGAGCAGCGGTGTACTGAGCCGCTTTCAGCTTGCGCAGAGTTTCCGATACGTCACGAGCGATTTCGTTGGAGTGGATTTCAACGGTCTTGATCACGCCATCTGGATTGATCAGGAACGTACCGCGCAGAGCCAGACCTTCTTCGGCAATGTGCACGCCGAAAGCGTTAGTCAGCTGGTGAGTAGGGTCACCGATCAGCGGGAACTGAGCCTTACCAACAGCTGGCGAGGTTTCGTGCCAAACTTTGTGCGAGAAGTGGGTATCGGTGGTGACGATGTACACCTCAGTACCGGCCTTCTGGAACTCGGCGTAGTTGTTGGCAGCGTCTTCAATCTCAGTCGGGCAGTTGAAGGTAAAAGCGGCTGGCATGAAGATCAGTACCGACCACTTGCCCTTCAGGGACTGTTCGGTGACTTCAATGAACTTGCCGTTGTGAAAAGCGTTGACCTTGAACGGTTGAACTTGAGTGTTGATGAGGTTCATCTCTGATTCCTTCTGAGGGTTAAGAAATTTACAGGGCGCATTTTAGCGCCTTAGACGAAAAAAGCTTATTAATTGCCAGCATCGTATCGATTGACTAAGACAATCGATACAACCCTTCACACTAAGGTTGGGTCTATCACCAGCACCAGTTTGCCATTGACGCCATTGACGCCATTACCTGCCAGCTCGGCAAACGCCAACTCGGCATCTTTGATAGCAAAACTGCGTTGCAGTTGTGCGCGCAAACGCCCCTCGGCGAACAGCGGCCAGACAAACTGCCGCACATCACGCATTAGATCGGCCTTGAACTGCTCGTCGCGGTTACGCAAGGTTGAGCCTATTAACTGAATGCGCTTACCCAGCACCACTGCCAGGTCCACCTCAGCCTGACGCCCACCCAGCAAACCGATGTTCACCCAGCGGCCATCAAGGGCGAGTAACTCCAGGTTAAGCGCGGCATAACTGCCGCCCACGGGATCAAGAATCACATCGAAGGGGGCAAAATCGCGTAACGCCTGCAGCTGTTCGTCACCACGCAGTACGCCGCCCTGGGCACCAAGGCCTTCGCAATAGGCCAAGCGCTCCGCAGAACCGACACTGACCCAGCTCGGGCTGCCGAAGGCCTTGCACAGCTGAATGGCTGCAGAACCGACACCACTGGCCCCCGCATGCAGCAATACTTTCTGTCCAGGCTTGAGGCCAGCTAGCTGGAAAAGATTGAGCCAGGCCGTGGCGTACACCTCCGGTAATACCGCCGCCTCATGCAGCGTCAGGCCTTCAGGGACGGGCAGCGCGTGACGCGCATCGACCACCACCTCCTCAGCCATGCCGCCACCGCTTAACAGGGCGCAAACCCGATCACCCACTTTCCAGTCACAGCCTGCGCCGACTTCACTGACAATGCCGGCACATTCCAGCCCAAGCACCTCAGTGCTGCCTGGCGGTGGCGGGTACAAACCGGTGCGCTGCAACAAGTCGGCACGATTGAGCCCAGCCGCCGCTACGCGGATGCGAATTTCCCCTACATCACAGGCCGGTGCAGGGTGCTCTGCCCATTCCACACGGCCTTCAACGCCTTGCAATGCTTTCACGCTGCCTCCATAGTGCATTTGAACCGAGCCCGGCGCTTAGCGCCGGGCTTTTGCATTGCGCCGATGCAACCGGGCGCCCTTAAAGACGGCCTAATATGCGTTATCAACAGCCCACACGTCGAATTAGCATGAAGCGATCCTTACTCAGCGTCACCCTCGCCTTTTCGTTCGTCTTCAGCGCTCTGCCGCTTGCAGCGAAAACCACCAGTGACTCTTGGGAGTACCTGCAGCCTGATCGCGAGCAGGTCATCGCCAGCCTTAACGTAGTGGAGCTATTAAAGCGCCATCACTACAACAAGCCGCCGCTGAATGACGAGCGCTCGGAGAAAATCTATCAGGGTTACCTGATGATGCTCGACCCCTCGCGCAGCTACTTTACCGCCACTGATATCGCCGAGTTCGACCAGTGGCGCACGCGCTTTGACGACCTGCTGAAAAATGGCGATCTGCAACCTGGTTTTGCCATTTACAAGCGCCATCTGGAGCGCCTGCAAAGCCGCTTGCAGTTTGCGCTGAACATGCTCGACAAGGGCGTCGAAAATATTGATTTCAGCGTCGATGAAAGCCTGCTGATTGACCGTGAAAACGCACCTTGGGCCAAAGATATCGCCGAGCTGGATGACCTGTGGCGCAAGCGGGTTAAAGATGAAGTGCTGCGCCTGAAAATCGCCGGTAAAGAGCCCAAAGCCATTCAGGAGCTGCTGACCAAGCGCTACAAGAATCAACTCGCACGGCTTAATCAAACCCGTGGTGAAGACGTGTTCCAGGCTTACATCAACGCCTTTGCCATGTCCTACGACCCGCACACCACCTACCTGTCTCCGGACAATGCCGAGAACTTCGACATTAATATGAGCCTGTCGCTCGAAGGTATTGGTGCCGTGCTGCAAAGCGACAACGAACACGTCAAGGTCGTGCGCCTGGTACCTGCCGGGCCAGCGGAGAAGAGCAAGCAGATCTCCCCTGCCGACAAGATCATCGGCGTGGCCCAGGGCAGCAAAGAAATGGTCGATGTGATCGGCTGGCGACTGGATGAAGTGGTCAAGCTGATTCGTGGACCGAAAGGCTCGCAAGTGCGTCTGGAAGTGATTCCAGCGAGTAACGCGCCAAACGATCAAACCAGCAAGGTGGTCTCCATCACCCGTGAAGCGGTCAAGCTGGAAGAACAAGCCGCGAAAAAATCCATCCTCAACCTCAAGCACGACAACCGCGACTACAAGCTCGGCGTCATCGAGATTCCGGCCTTTTACCTAGATTTCAAAGCCTTCCGTGCCGGCGACCCGAACTACAAAAGCACCACCCGCGACGTCAAACGTCTGCTGACCGAGCTGGAAAAGGAAAAAGTCGACGGCGTGGTAATCGACTTGCGCAACAACGGCGGCGGCTCGCTGCAGGAAGCCACCGAACTGACCGGCCTGTTTATCGACCAGGGCCCGACCGTGCTGGTGCGCAACAGCGATGGTCGCGTCGATGTACTGGCAGATGAAAACAGCGGCATTTACTACAAGGGCCCACTGGCTGTGTTGGTCAATCGTCTGTCAGCCTCTGCCTCGGAAATTTTCGCCGGCGCCATGCAGGACTATCACCGCGCACTGATTCTCGGCGGACAGACCTTCGGCAAAGGCACCGTGCAAACCATCCAGCCGCTCAACCATGGCGAGCTGAAGCTGACCCTGGCCAAGTTCTACCGCGTCTCCGGGCAGAGCACCCAGCACCAGGGCGTGATTCCTGACATCCAGTACCCGGACATCATGGACACCAAGGAAATTGGCGAAAGTGCGCTACCCGAAGCGCTGCCGTGGGACAGCATCAAACCGGCAATCAAGCCGGAGCTGGACCCAATCAAGCCGTTCCTGGCTGAACTGCAGAGCCGCTTTGAAAACCGCAGCGTGCAGAACCCAGACTTCACCTTTGCCCGTGAGCGCCTGCAGCTGGCGCAAAAACTGATGGAAGAGAACACCGTCAGCCTCAATGAAGCCAAGCGTCGTGCTCAGCACGCGGATATCGAAGGCATGCAACTGGCCATTGAAAACAGCCGCCGCAAAGCCAAAGGCGAAACGCTGCTGAGCAAGCTCAAGGAAGAAGACGAGGACGCTCTGCCGGAAGAAGATGAGAAAACCAAACCCGAAGACGATGCCTACCTGGCTGAGAGCGGGCGTATCCTCCTCGACTATCTGGGCCTGAACACGCGCCTGGCTAAGCAGTAACTACCGGCCGTCATTAAAGGTTCATCAAACTGTCGTGAAATGCGGGGACTGGTAGCAATGCCAGTCCCCGTTTTTTATATGCACAGAGAGCCACCATGATCGTCACCGAGCAGTTCAGCGCATTGGACGTCATCCTCGCCAATGGCGATCTGCACAGCCTGTTTCAACCGATTTTCTCGCTCTCCGAACGACGCATTCTCGGCTATGAAGCCCTTAGCCGCGGCCCTTCCAATGGCGCCCTGCACTCACCGATCAATCTGTTTGCTGTCGCACGCAGTGCGGGGCGTTTGAGTGAGTTGGAGCTGCTGTGCCGCAAAAATGCTTGCCAGCGTTTCAGCCAATTACAGCTTGAAGGCAAGCTGTTCCTGAATGTCTCGCCAGATTCGCTGATGGAACCCAAGCATCAGCCGGGGCGAACCTTACAACTGCTACAGACTTTGGGCATTCCCCCCAGCCGGGTGGTTATTGAGCTGACCGAACAATCGCCGACAGATGACTTCGCGCTGCTCGATAAAGCCTTACATCACTACCGCGCCATGGGCTTTTCCATTGCCCTGGATGACCTCGGCGCGGGCTATTCAAGCCTGCGTCTGTGGTCTGAACTGCGTCCGGACTATGTGAAGATTGATCGCCACTTTATCGACGGCATTCATCAAGACGCCGTCAAACGCGAGTTCGTCGGTTCCATCCTGAAAATGGCCAAAGCATCTCGCGCCCAAGTGATTGCCGAGGGCATTGAATTGCCCGAGGAACTGGCCGTGCTGGCGGAAATGGGGGTTGATCTGCTGCAGGGCTATCTACTTTGCCGCCCGCAGGAGCAACCTCCACGCGTGGCCAATAACCTACTGCCCAGCACCACGGCGAATAGCCCGATCAGCGAAGACGTCAGCGATCTGCGTGACCTGCTCAACCCGCAACGTGCAGTGGCCGTAAGCACACCTACCAGCGACGTACTGGAGATGTTTCGCGCGCAAGCCAATCTGAACTCGCTGGCGGTACTTAACGAGGCGCAGCAACCGGTCGGTATCGTGCACCGGCACTCGCTAGCCGAAGCCTTGCTAAAACCTTTTGCCAACGAACTGTTCGCCCGCAAACCCATCAGCCGCCTGATGAGCGATGACTATTTGGCAGTAGAGCGCAGCCAGTCGCTGCAACAGGTCAGCCGCTTGCTTACCAGTAGGGCCAGGCAGCGGATCGAAGAGGACTTCATCATCACGGACGATGGCTGCTATGTCGGCCTTGGCCGAGTGATCGATGTGCTCAAATTAATCACCGAACTTAAAATCCAACAAGCCCGCCACGCTAACCCGTTGACCCTGCTGCCAGGCAACGTACCGATCCAGCAGTGCCTAACTCGCTTGCTGCAGCAGGGCCGTGAGGCCGTGGTGTGTTATGTCGATATCGATAACTTCAAGCCGTTCAACGACATCTACGGCTATGCCAAAGGTGATGAGGTGTTGCTTAGCTTGGCGCAGTGCCTGAATGACCGGGTTGATCCAACACGGGACTTTGTCGGGCATATTGGCGGCGATGACTTTCTGTTGGTGCTTGGTTCGCAGGACTGGCGCGCCCGACTCAATCGCCTGCTAGAGGACTTCCAGGGTCAATGCCGGCGCTTTTACCGCGAGCAAGACCTGCACGCCGGCTGCTTTGTCGCCCATGACCGTAATGGCAAACGCCAGGAATATGCCCTGCTGTCATTGTCGCTGGGCGTGGTGCATGTGCACCCCGACCAATGTGCACAACTGGATGCCAGCCAACTGGCGGCGCTGGCCTCAGAAGCTAAACGTCACGCCAAGGCGGTGCCCGGTTACAGCTTGCACATCATCGACACCCGGACCGATACGGCGGCCTGAGCACAAAAGCCGGCATCAGAGGCCGCTGAGGCGATTAGACAGCGCTGAGTAGTGCTCAGCGCGCACTGCATCGGCAGCAATACCGTGCGCGCCGCTGCGGTACAACTCAGCCAAACGATAGGCCGCCGCCGGGTGACCGGCCTCGGCGGCCAGCGTCCACCAGTCGATGGTCTGCTGCGCATCCGCGGCATGCTGTGTATCACCGGACATGCTTAAAACACCGAGCTGGTAAGCGGCCTTGGCATCGCCCGCCTTGGCAGCTAAACCGAGCAGCCTGCGACCCTCATTGCGTGCGCCCAAACCCTGACCGCGAAACAGCAGGATATGCCCGTAGAAACTTTGCGCCTGACGATCACCCAGGTTGGCCATACGCGAGAACTGCCCCTCAAGCCAGCGCCAGACACGCGGCTGCTTGACCAGCCAAGACCAATGAAACAAGCGGCGCGCTGACAGATAGCCGATACGGGCACGCAGGGCGATAAACATCACGCGTCTTCCGGGTAGCTGAACTCGAACACCCGAGCCACTTCGGACGCATGCCAAGACGCGGCGGCAATACCATCGGATGCGCCAGTGAAGCGCCCCAACCGGCCAACGCACTCAAAGAAGCCCGTACGCGGCAAGCGGCTAGCTCCCTGGCTGATCACCAGCGCGCTGCGCAGGGGCCGTTCAGCACGGGCATCGAGCGCGGCTAAATGCTCCAACGCTGCTGCCAGGGTTTGCATGGCCGGGCTCGGCAGAGCCAGACGCTCGATCAACGCGCGATAGGTCAGCAGATGACGCTGACGCTGGGCATCTTTAAGTTCATCGAGCAACGCCTGCCAATGTTGCCGACTGATGCTTACGCTCAAGGTTGCGCCTCCCAGCCATTGACTCCCAGGTGCCACGCCAGCGCCCGCTGGATGGCGGCATCCGGCTGGCGCTCGCCGCTTTCAATCATGGCCAGGTAATGCGGGCTGATGCCTACATTGCGCGCCAGCTGCTCGGCACTCATACCTTTAGCGTCACGCAGCATTGCCAGCTGGCTCAAGCTTGGCTTGCTAGCAGCAACCGCATCTGCTGAGACGGCTTCTGCTTCAGGCACCTGTCCGGCGGCTTGCAGCAACGCCTGGTACTGCGCCCAAGGCAGCACTGCATACTCCGGCGCACCATCGCGCTCAATCACTTGCACACTCATCTGTAGATCTCCATGTAGAGCGCTTGCATCACTCTCAGCCACTCCAGAACAGGCGCCCATCTTAGCAGCCCAACACGATAAAGAGCGCGATCAGTACTGCCTCGGGCTATAAAGCTGCACCTGCTAAGCCGCTTGTTCGCATTGATCACAAATGCCGTGTATCACGTCTATTGCCGAGCTGTAATGATGGGTAGCGCTGGCACATCGGCAATGCTGCCGCTGGCCTGAGCGCTAATCGCGAATGCCGCTACTCCAGGCGCTCGGGCATCGGCGCGAGCGACTCTTCAGCGTCGGGCAACCGCTCAACCACCTGCAACACCTCTGGGGTCTGAGTCGCTCGCCATTGCTGAAAAGCCTCAAGCTCGACCTGCCAGGTGCGCAGTACCCAGGCCAGCACAGCCAGGTCATCAATCAGGCCCACCCCCAATAACCAATCGGGAATAGCATCCAGCGGCGTCACGAAGTACAGCAAGGCTGCCACCACTGCCACCAGTGCACGAGAGTCGATAGCCCGATACTCACCGCGCCACCACGCGAGGCAAAGGGCCTGCATAAGCTTCAGGTGAGTGGCCAGCTCAGCAAAGCGACTGCCCAGTTTGTCACGCTTTCGAGCGACCGATACCAGCAGAGCGGGTAACCGCCCTGCCCTGAGGAAACGCTTAGCCAAAAACTGATAACGGCCGAAATTTTTAAGTGCTTTCATCGCTTTCTCCTGGCAACCCCGCAGCCGCACTGGGCTGGCCTGGGTTATCCACTAAAGCTGTGGATAACCTTGTGAACAAATTCTCGATAACCCCGGCAAACGCCCACCCCACGCGGCCTCGCCACAGATCGGACATTTTTTGCCCACACAGTAAAAACCCATATAAATCAATAGCTTGAAAATGGCAAAGGGTTTCTGCCACAGCACTACTTTATCCCGCCACGACCCATCGCGAAAATGTGCATAACCGTAACACCGCCGGGACTAAACATGCCTTTTAAGACTCCCCAGTCAAGCGAAAAGTGCAATTTCTAACCCACAAAAACGACAACGCCCCGTCGAGACGGGGCGTTTTAGGAAGCGCTAAAAATTACTCTTGCGCGGCCGGATCTTTGATTGCAATCAGCTCTAGGTCAAATACCAGCACCGAGTTGGCTGGAATGGCCGGCGTCGGGCTTTGCTCGCCATAGGCCAGCTCGCTTGGAATGTAGAGTTTGTACTTCTCACCAACGTGCATCAGCTGCAAGCCTTCAACCCAGCCTGGAATCACGCCGTTGACTGGCAGATCAATTGGGCTGCCACGCTCAACAGAGCTGTCGAATACGCTTCCATCGGTCAGCTTGCCTTCGTAATGAACAGTCACCACGTCAGTGGCTTTTGGCTGAGCACCCTCGGCCTTCTTCACGACTTCGTACTGCAGGCCAGACGCAGTGGTGGTTACGCCGTCACGCTTGGCGTTGTCTTCGAGGAATTTCTTGCCCGCTTTGGCCGACTCTTCGTTCAGAGTGACCATGCGCTCTTCGGCACGCTTTTGCAGGAAGGCGAAGGCTTCAATCAGCTCTTCGTCTTTCAAGCGCTGTTCTTTCTTACCGATAGCGTCTTCGATGCCCTGAGCAACGGCGTCGGAGTCCAAGTCATCCATACCTTCCTGAGCCAGGCTTTTGCCCATATTCAGACCGATACCATAGGACGCTTTCTGCGCTGGGGTTTCCAGGGTGATGTCGCTGGTTTGCGAATCACAACCTGCGAGTACCAAACCTACCAGGGCGACCGCCGCCGCTAAACGATGCTGTTTCATGCTTGTTCCTTGTCCGGTGCGCCCTAGGGCTTTTGGGGTGAAAGAGCGAGCTTAGCAGGCTGCCGCGATCACTGGCTACCGTGATAGGAGACAGAAAACCCTTACAAGTTCAGATATTTAGCTGAGTATTCGGAAGATTTTGCGGAGCTTTGAGAAATTTCGCGGCGTGTCACAGAGGGGATGAAGCGAGGATAAAATGGCGCAGCGGACGGGACTCGAACCCGCGACCCCCGGCGTGACAGGCCGGTATTCTAACCGACTGAACTACCGCTGCGCGTAACTTCAAAAACGAGTGGTGGGTGATGACGGGATCGAACCGCCGACCCGCTGCTTGTAAGGCAGCTGCTCTCCCAGCTGAGCTAATCACCCTTCTCTCTCGAAGTGGGCGCATTCTAGACAGCAACTCGAACCTTGGCAAGCACTGTTTTAAAATTTTTTATTGATACAGCAAAGGCTTAGCGCAGACTTGGCCTCAAGCACTGCTCGGGGGAATAATGCACGCCCAATGAAACGCACGGGTTATTGATGGGGTCGTATAACCTCGCAGAGCCTGCAACGGAACATTTACCCGCGACTGACAACTCGCGATGCCTGCCGCTGCCGGCAGCTCAGTTAATGGAGATTCACCCTCTTATGTGGTTTCGTAACCTGCTGGTTTACCGCCTCACCCAAGATATTCCTTTTGATGCCGAAGCACTGGAAACCGCGTTGTTAGCTAAACCGGCCCGTTCGTGTGCCAGCCAAGAACTCAGCACCTACGGCTTTATTGCACCTTTTGGCAAAGGCGATGATGCCCCGCTTGTGCACGTCAGTGGTGACTTCCTGCTGATCGCTTCACGCAAGGAGGAACGCATTCTGCCGGGCAGCGTGGTGCGCGATGCACTAAAGGATAAGGTCGACGAGATCGAAGCCGAGCAAATGCGCAAGGTTTACAAAAAAGAGCGCGACCAACTTAAAGATGAAATCATCCAGACGTTTCTACCGCGCGCTTTTATTCGCAAGTCTGCCACCTTCGCCGCCATTGCACCCAAGCAGGGCCTGATTCTGGTCGACTCTGCGAGCGCCAAGCGCGCCGAAGACTTGCTGTCGACCCTGCGTGAAGCTATTGGCTCGCTGCCGGTGCGCCCACTGACTGTGAAGATTGCACCGAGCGCCACCTTGACTGAATGGGTTAAGACCCAGCAAGCCGCTGCCGACTTCCACGTACTCGACGAATGCGAGCTGCGTGACACCCATGAAGACGGCGGCGTAGTGCGCTGCAAGCGCCAAGACCTGACCAGCGACGAGATTCAGCTGCACATGACCGCTGGTAAGCAAGTCACACAACTGTCCCTCGCTTGGCAAGACAAATTGTCCTTTGTGCTGGATGACAAGCTGGTGGTTAAGCGCTTGCGCTTTGAAGACCTGCTACAAGATCAAGCCGAGCAGGATGGCGGCGATGATACCCTCGGCCAGCAGGATGCGAGCTTCACCCTGATGATGCTGACGCTGGTGGAGTTTCTCCCTGCGTTGTTTGAAGCATTGGGTGGCGAGGATATCCCTCAAGGCATCTAACACCCGCACCCAAGCGCGGAGGGTCAGACTGCTGACCCTCCGCGACGTGCCCTAACCCAGCAAGCTGCGCAGTGCTGCACACCGTGAGGACGACCTCACCACTCTAGGAGTGACCACCAAGGGACGGCCCTCCTTAATAACGATGGAGGTTCCCATGTCTTGGATTATCTTACTGCTGGCCGGTCTTTTTGAGGTGTGCTGGGCTGTCGGCCTGAAGTACACCGACGGCTTCACCCGCCCCCTTCCCACCCTGCTTACTGTTGCAGCGATGATCACCAGCGTGGCGCTGCTAGGCCTGGCCATGAAGGAACTGCCACTGGGTACCGCCTACGCCATCTGGACCGGCGTGGGCGCAGTCGGCGCGGTGATCGCAGGCATCCTGTTGTTTGGCGAGTCCGTGACGCTGATGCGCCTCGGCAGCGTGGCATTAATTGTTTGCGGGCTGATCGGCCTAAAACTCAGCCACTGAGCGATCGGCTCAGCGCCATTCGCGTCAGGTAGCTAAGCGCCGATTTAGAACCCCAGCCGCCATTAAAAATGGCATAAAAAATCCGACACCTGAGATGCGGGTGTCGGATTTTTCTTGGGCAGTACTGGCGAAACTTAGCGGTTTAGATCCGCTGTGTTACGCCAGCACCAGAGGGAGCAACCTGCATAGATCAGGCAGACAGCTCAACCAACAGCTTGTTCAGCCGCTGTACGTAAGCAGCCGGGTCTTTCAGGTTGTCGCCTGCAGCCAACGCGGCTTGGTCGAAGAGGATATGACTGAGGTCGGCAAAGCGGTCTTCGTCGGCCTCGGCGTCAAGCTTCTCGATCAGCGGGTGGCTTGGGTTGAATTCAAAAATCGGCTTGGAATCCGGCACCTTCTGCCCACTGGCTTCGAGGATCTGGCGCATCTGCAGGCCCAGGTCCTGCTCACCAATGGCCAGAATCGCCGGCGAGTCGGTCAGACGATGCGACACGCGCACCTCTGCCACCTGTTCACCCAGCGCAGTTTTCAGACGCTCGACCAAGCCTTCTTTGGCCTTGGCGACTTCTTCCTGGGCTTTCTTATCTTCTTCCGAATCCAACTTGCCGAGGTCCAGATCGCCACGGGCAACGTCGACAAAGTGCTTGCCGTCGAACTCAGTCAGGTAGCTCATCAGCCACTCATCGATACGGTCGGTGAGCAGCAGCACCTCGATGCCTTTCTTGCGGAACACTTCCAGGTGCGGGCTGTTTTTAACCTGAGCGTAGGACTCGCCGGTGAGGTAGTAAACCTTGTCCTGACCTTCGGTCATGCGCGCGGTGTACTCGCCCAGACCGACGCTCTGCTCGCCATCTTCGCTGCGGGTAGAGGCAAAGCGCAACAGGCCGGCGATCTTCTCCTTGTTAGCGAAGTCTTCTGCCGGGCCTTCCTTGAGCACCTGGCCGAAGTTCTTCCAGAAGCTCTTGTATTGCTCGGGCTCGTTCTTCGCCAGTTTTTCCAGCATGTCCAGCACGCGCTTGGTCAGCGCCGACTTCATCGAATCGATGATCGGGTCTTTCTGCAGAATCTCACGCGACACGTTCAGCGACAGGTCGTTGGAGTCGACCACACCTTTGATAAAGCGCAGGTACAGCGGCAGGAAGGATTCCGCCTGATCCATCACAAACACGCGCTGCACGTAAAGTTTCAGACCGCGTGGCGCTTCGCGCTGATACAGGTCGAACGGTGCGCGAGCCGGTACATACAGCAGCGAGCTGTACTCCAGCTTGCCTTCAACCTTGTTGTGGCTCCAGCTCAACGGGTTCTCAAAATCGTGACCGATGTGCTTGTAGAACTCTTGGTATTCCTCGTCCTTGATCTCGGTACGCGGACGGGTCCACAGGGCGCTGGCGCGGTTGACAGTTTCCCACTCAACTTCCGCTGGCTTGTCCTTCTCTTCGCCATGGAACTCTTTCGGCAATTCGATCGGCAAGGCGATATGGTCGGAGTACTTCTTGATGATGTTGCGCAGACGCCAGCCATCGGCGAACTCGTCTTCGGCCGCTTTCAGGTGCAGGACGATACGGGTGCCGCGCTCGGCTTTTTCCACGGTGGCAACTTCAAACTCGCCCTCGCCCTTGCTCGACCAGTGCACGCCTTCGCTGGCCGGGCTACCGGCGCGGCGGCTGTACACATCAACCTTGTCGGCGACGATAAAGGCCGAGTAGAAGCCCACGCCGAATTGACCGATCAGGTGCGAGTCTTTTTTCTGATCGCCAGTCAGGTGTTGCATAAAGTCAGCAGTGCCGGACTTGGCAATGGTACCCAGATGAGCGATCGCCTCATCACGGCTCATGCCAATACCGTTGTCTTCGATCGTGACGGTCTTGGCGTCTTTATCGAAGCTCACGCGAATTTTCAGATCCGCCGCGCCTTCCAGCAGCTCAGGCTTGGCCAGCGCTTCGAAACGCAGCTTGTCGGTGGCATCCGATGCGTTGGAAATCAACTCACGAAGGAAGATTTCCTTATTCGAATACAGCGAATGGATCATCAGGTGTAGCAGTTGCTTCACCTCTGTCTGGAAGCCCAGGGTTTCTTTTTGAGTTTCCACACTCATGCTCTCTTACTCCACGTTATTGACGAAGCCGCAGCGCGGCGGATGTCGTAAAGGTGGGGGCATGTTATGAGATTTCAAGTGCTTGGCTGTTGCTTGGCGCAGCAACCCGCCGGGGTAGCTGCGGTGCTGGACTGGCGTTTAACGCACAAGCGATACGCGGCTGAGCGGATACAGGCGCTCAGGGCTCGAGGAGTTCGATGCGGACAATTTCTTCCGGAAGCAGGCTGTAGCTGACTTCACCCTGCCCGCTCATACGCTGACGCAGGATGACCCGGCCATTCTGATCGATGCCCTGAAAGCGCCCCTCGGCGCTGTTACCGCGCTCAGTGGCCACGCGCATGCTGAGGTTTTGATAACGGTTGGGGCTGCGCAGCAAACCCTCAAGGCTAAAACGCAGGCGGCGATCCAGGGGCCGTGCCGCGCGCTCAGGGGCTACGGCGACAATTGGCGCCGCTTTATCGGCAGTGAGCGGCGCAGGGTTGCGAGGTAACGCTGCAAAACTATCACCTACAACCTGCCAGCCACGACGATCGAGCTTATGCAGCGTAATCGGCAACTGCTGCAGTTCGCCGTTAATTCGTGCCTGCACGTTGAGCTCGATGCGTTGCAAGGGAAAGTTCAGGTTGCCAATCGGCTGCAGTTGCACCTGGCGGGTGACAAAGCGGCGCCCCAGGTAATCCTCAATAACGTGACTAACGGTGTCGACCGAGTCGAACTGGCGGTTGACCTTATCACCTTGATAACGCAGACCATTGCTGAACAGTTCCAACTTGCCGCTCAGGGTGGTTTTGAATTTTGCTGGCAACACCAGATGGAAATCACCTGCCAGCTTATTCGGCGCAACCGGCTGTAAATCCAGGTGTAAGGTGTAGCCCCGGCTCAGGCGGCGTGCTTCGGGCAGTTCCTGCTCCGGCAACAGCCAGCTGATTTCCACTTCCGGCAGTATGCCTTTATCGGCAGGCAACACATCGACCCGCACGGGCCTTTTGTCGGCATGGGGCAGGCGAATGACCAACTCGCTTTGAGCGAAGAAATCTTGCCCCTCACGCAAACTCAATACGCCATCCTGCAGCTCGGCCTGTTGCGGCGCAAAAGGTCGGCCATTGAGTTCACCGCGCAGATCGATGGCCAGCTCGGCTGGGGCCTGTACCTCAGGCTTGAGCCACTTAAGGCTCAAGATGGCCTCCAGACGCTGTGCATCATGGCTGGCCAATAAAGTCAGGCCGACCACCAGCGGAATAAAGCCTAAGCTGGCCAACACCAGTGCCGGCCGCGCCGAACGCCAGTGACGCAGCACATACAGCAAGGTCAATGGCGGCAGAAAACTGGCCCAGCCCCACAGCAGACTGGTGGCAAAGGCGCGCATCACCAGCCAGACCAGCCCGGCGAGTATCAGCAGCAAGCCACCCAGAATCAGCAGCGCATCCATTCAGTCGTCCTTAGCGGTGGTTAAACACGTAATGGCAAGGGCTGCGCGCAATCGACGCTCAGGGCTCATCAACCTTGAAGTGCGCGCGGGCAGTGGCAATGGGTTCGGCTTGCTTGGTTTGCCAGGCAGTAATCGCCACGTTGGCGACCCGGCGACCCTGACGCCACACCTGGCACTGCACGAAGGTGTCACGATAATGGCCGGCGCGAAGGTAATCTATCGAGAAGTCGATGATTTTCGGTAAATGTGGAATACCCATAAACATCAGCAAGTGCAGCATCGCTGAATGCTCCATAAAGCCGGCGATCACCCCGCCATGCAGCGCGGGCAAGGTTGGGTTGCCAATATTGTCTTGGTTGGCGGGCAGACGAAAGACCATGTCATCACCCATGCGCAAACACTCGATACCGAGCAACTTGGCATAAGGGATCAAGCTGATCAGCGGGTCATAATTATTATGCTCGTGGGCTTCGCGCACCAGCTGGTTGAGGTCCAAGGTGCTCATTGGCCGGTGCCCTTATCAGTACGCTGCAAATCAGCGGGTTTACCCATACGCATGAATGCCCCCACAGCATGGGCAATCGGCTCGTCGGGGTTGTCTTGATAGGCATAACCGCGGGTGAAGATGATGTTCTCCGTCACGCGGTAACACTCAGCGAAACCAAATACGTCCTTGTTCGGCTCAGCCGGGCGCATGTAATCAATGCGCAGATCCAAGGTTGGGCAGATTTCAAACTCAGGCAGCACACAGACCGTGGAAATACCGCAGGTGGTGTCCATCAATGTGGTGATAGCGCCCCCGTGGACCCCACCGGTTTCCGGGTTACCCACGATCTGCTGGCTATAGGGTAAACGCAGGATCAGGCCCTGCGAGTCAGCGCTGTGCACGCGCATGCCCAGTAACTGGCAATGGCGCAATACCGAGAGAAAACGCTGCGCCCGCTCAACAATAGAGGAATCGCTCATGATTTCAGACCCAGGACAACCACACAAAGGGCGGGCATGATACCCGCTGATGGAACGCTCAGCACCACGGCGCATGCCTACGAGTGGGAACTGCCGAGCAATTAAGAGGGAACTTCGGCGAAAAAGTGCTGTTTAATGGCTATGCCTGAGTTACTAGGCATTCATTACCCATTACAAGGAGCACACACCGTGCAAAAGCCGTTCACCTATGCCCTGCTTCTCGCTGCCACGCTTGCCCTGGCCGCTTGTGAGAAAACCCCGGAAGACAAAATGGAGTCGGCCAAGGAATCCGCATCTGAAGCCATTGAGTCCATGGGTGATGCTGCAAAAGATACTGGCGATGCCATCGAACAGAAAGCTGATCAGGTTATGGGCACCGAGCCGACCTTTGGCGAGAAAGTTGATGACGCTACCGATGATGCAGCCGATGCCATCGATGACGCTGCCGATGAAATGAAGGATGCGGTTAAAGGCCAATAAGCCAACCGCTCAAACAAACAGGCCCGCTTAATGCGGGCCTGTTTGTTTGTGGCGCACTCAAAGCGCCGGCGTAAGCATCAGCAGCAAGCTGCACAGCAGCCCTATCACCCAGACCACACTGCGCTGCCAGTGTAGGTCAGCCCAGTAGAAAAAAAGATACAGCACCCGTGCCACAACAAAGGTCACGGCCAGTACGTCGACCAGAATGCCGTGATTGTTGGTCACATGGGCCATCAACACACCCGCAACAAATAACGGAAACGCCTCAAAACTGTTCAGGTGCGCAGCCAGCGCACGCGCGCCAAAACCCGTCAATCGCGCTTGTTGTGCACGCGGGTGATGGTTGTCGTAGCGACCCGCGCCCTCCTTCGCCATGGCTTTGGCTACTGGAGCCTTGGCAATAAAGATCAATACTGCGCTGATAAAGATGCACCAGAACGGAATACTCATTCACTTTTCTCCTTGGGCGACTCGAACGCTGGGGTCTGGGTGTAAACCATCACTTTCAGTACATCAGAATGAAACTCGCGGCGGTACAACACCAAGACCACACCCGTGCTGACCAGCATGAAAAACCACGGGTTAATAAACCAGGCCAAGGTCGCCATGCCGAAGTAATAGGCGCGTAAGCCCTGGTTGAACTGGTTGGCGGCCATCGAGATCACCCGCGCGGTTCGCTCAGCAAAGGCTTTACGCTCCTGCTCGGTAACATGCCGCTCACCAATCATCGGCGCCGAGCCCACCAGTACCGCCGCAAAGTTGTACTGACGCATACACCAGCTGAACGTGAAGAAGGCATATACAAACACCACCCCCAAACACAGCAGCTTGACCTCGGACAGGCCGCGGCTGGCGGCTTGAACAAAGGGCAAATCGGCCAACAGTGATAACGCGCGATCAGAAGCGCCGAGCACGGTAAGAATACCCGCGAGAATAATCAGCGTACTGGACGCAAAAAACGAGGCATTACGCTCCAGGTTACCGATCACATTGGCATCGGCAATGCGGTTATCACGCAACAGCATGCGGCGCATCCAGTCCTCGCGGTACAGGTGCAGCACGCTGGCCAGACACGGCGTGGTAAGGGCTTTTGCCTGGGCATATCGGGTGTAGCCGCCCCAGCAGACAACAAACCAAATAGCGGCCAGCAGGTGCGGCAGATAGTAGTCACTTATTGGCATGCGAACTCCTTATTAACCTGCGGCGATTATAGACAGGCCTGGCTTTCAGCTGGCCAACAAAAAGGCCGCTCAATGAGCGGCCTTAGGTAAACAGCAAAGGTAAACGACAGAACTTAAGCCACCTTAGCCTTGGGCGCGCCCAAAGCACGGTCCACCACGACAGCCAACACCAGCGTTACCAGCACCGGCAACAACCAGCCGAGGCTTTGGTCCGCCAGCGGCAGTTCAGTGAAAAAGCTTGGGATCAGCGCCTTACCGCCCGCTGCAGCGATCCCGTCAACCAAACCAAAAATCAAGGTGACCGCCATCACCGGGCGGAACACCCGGGCTGCGGAGCACCACCAACCATCGAGCAGGCTCAGCCCCACCAGCACAATCGCCAGCGGGTACAAGCCGACCAGAACCGGAATCGAGAAGCTGATCAACTGAGTAAGGCCCTGGTTAGCCACCAGCATGCTGAATAAGCCCAATGCGATCACTACAGTGCGGTAGGACACGGGCAAAAGCCCGCTGAAGAACTCACCACAAGCCGTCAGCAAACCCACTGCGGTGGTCAGGCACGCCAAGGTAATCACCACGGCCAGCAACAAGCTGCCTGCCGTACCAAAGGTGTGCTGCACATAAGCGGTGAGAATCTGCACGCCATTCTGCGCTTCGGCAGCAATCCCCTGGCTGGTAGCACCGAGGTAGAACAACGCCAGATACACCAACGACAAACCAACCGCAGCGATCAAGCCTGCAATCACCGAATAACGGGTAATCAGCTTACCGTCAGTCACCCCATGATCACGAATCGCGGTGGCAATCACGATGCCGAATACCAGCGCACCGAGGGTATCCATGGTCAGGTAGCCCTGCAGAAAACCCTGCACGAATGGCGTGCTTTGGTAATCAGACGATGCCTGGCCGATCTCGCCCGCCGGTACCAACAGCGCCGCACCGCCCAATACCAGCAATGCCGCCAGCAGCACCGGGGTGATGTACTTACCGATGCGATCCACCAGTTGGCCTGGGTTCAGAGACAGAAACAGCACTGCCGCGAAGTACGCCAGGGTGTAAAGCAGGAGTGCTGTACTGCTATTGCCGCTGAAGGGTGCGATGCCCATCTCAAAAGACACCACTGCAGTACGGGGCGTGGCAAACAGTGGGCCTATAGCCAGGTACACCGCTACCGCGAACAGCACACCCGCCTTCTTGCCCAAGGGTGCAGTGAGCAGCGCCATACCACCACCGACGCGCGCCAGCGCAACGATCGTCAGCAACGGTAAGCCAACGCCCGTGAGTAGAAATCCCAGAGCAGCTGGGCCGATGTTCTCACCTGCCGCCATACCCGCACTGGGTGGGAAGATGATGTTACCTGCGCCCAGGAACAGCGCAAAAGTCATAAAGCCGAGGGCCAGGAGATCCGAGCCTTTCAAACGAGTCATAGAAGGGAACACCACAGGCAGAAAGTTGGAAGTTGAAAACCGAAAGTTCCGAGGGTTTCCCGATGGATCGGGGGAAACGTCGCCCTGCCGGTTAAGCGGAGCCACTGCAGCGCCCTGAGCCGCTTGTGGCGGAGCAGGCGCTAATAGTTGCAAGCCTAACGAAATTGATGCATCAACGGCACTGGCACAGGTCAGGCTGTCGGACTGGTGAAAATAGCTGTCGCATCGACAACAGTTCATCACTGGCCGCAATAAAAAAGGCCACCCGCAGGTGGCCTTTCTCAGGTCTAAAAAGCCTTAGGCTTTTTTGACTTCCCAACCGGTCAGCTCGGCCAAGGCCTTGCCGATGTCAGCCAGGGAACGCACGGTTTTTACGCCCGCGTCTTGCAGGGCTGCGAACTTCTCGTCTGCAGTGCCCTTGCCGCCGGAGATGATTGCACCGGCATGGCCCATACGCTTGCCCGCAGGAGCGGTTACACCAGCGATGTAGGACACAACTGGCTTGGTCACGTGAGCTTTGATGTAGGCAGCTGCTTCTTCTTCAGCCGAACCGCCGATCTCACCGATCATCACGATCGCTTCGGTCTTCGGGTCTTCCTGGAACAGCTTCAGGATGTCGATGAAGTTGGAGCCTGGGATCGGGTCACCGCCGATGCCGACACAGGTGGACTGACCGAAACCGGCGTCAGTGGTCTGCTTAACAGCTTCGTAAGTCAGGGTGCCGGAACGCGACACGATGCCTACTTTGCCTGGCAAATGGATGTGACCCGGCATGATGCCGATTTTGCACTCGCCCGGGGTGATCACACCTGGGCAGTTAGGGCCGATCAGGACCACGCCCAACTCGTCGCACTTAACCTTGGCGTCCAGCATATCCAGGGTAGGAATGCCTTCAGTGATGCAAACGATCAGCTTGATGCCGCCGAACGCTGCTTCAAGGATGGAATCCTTGCAGAACGGAGCTGGAACGTAGATCACGCTGGCGGTGGCGCCAGTGGCGGCTACAGCGTCTTTCACGGTGTTGAACACCGGCAGACCCAGGTGCTCGGTACCGCCTTTACCAGGCGTTACACCGCCGACCATTTGGGTGCCGTACTCCAGAGCTTGCTGGGTGTGGAAGCTACCTTGCGAACCGGTAATACCCTGGCAGATAACTTTGGTGTCTTTATTAATCAGGACGCTCATTATTTGCCCTCCGCAGCTTTGACGACTTGTTGAGCAGCGTCGGTCAGGCTGGTAGCAGCGATAATATTCAAGCCGCTTTCTGCCAGTACTTTAGCGCCCAGTTCAGCGTTGTTACCTTCAAGGCGCACAACAACCGGGATTTTCACGCCGACTTCTTTCACCGCACCGATGATACCTTCGGCAATCATGTCGCAACGAACGATGCCGCCGAAGATGTTGACCAATACTGCAGCGACATTGGTGTCGGACAGGATGATCTTGAACGCTTCAGTGACGCGCTCTTTGGTTGCACCGCCGCCAACGTCAAGGAAGTTAGCTGGCTTGCCGCCATGCAGGTTGACGATGTCCATGGTGCCCATGGCCAGACCAGCACCGTTGACCATGCAACCAATGTTGCCTTCCAGCGCTACATAGTTCAGTTCGAACTTGGCAGCGTGCGCTTCGCGCGGATCATCCTGCGACGGATCGTGGAAAGTTTTCAGCTTAGGCTGACGGTACATGGCGTTAGCGTCGATGTTGATTTTCGCATCGAGGCAGTGCAGATCACCGTCAGTTTTGATAACTAGCGGGTTCACTTCCAGCAGAGCCAGATCGTGATCCTGGAACAGCTTGGCCAGACCTACGAAGATCTTGGCAAACTGAGCAACCTGCTTACCTTCCAGACCCAACTGGAATGCCAGCTCGCGGCCCTGGAATGGCTGAGCGCCAACCAATGGGTCGATGGTTGCCTTGAGAATTTTCTCAGGAGTGTCGTGAGCAATTTTCTCGATGTCCACGCCACCTTCGGTGGACGCCATGAACACGATGCGACGGCTCGAACGATCAACGACGGCGCCCAGGTACAGTTCCTTGGCGATATCGGTGCAGGACTCGACCAGAATCTGGTTGACCGGCTGACCGTTGGCATCAGTCTGGTAAGTCACCAGACGCTTGCCCAACCAGTTGGCGGCAAAAGCCTTGGCGTCTTCTTTGCTCTTGACCAGTTTCACGCCGCCCGCTTTACCGCGGCCGCCAGCGTGGACCTGGGCCTTAACAACCCACTCAGTGCCACCGATTTTTTCGCAGGCTGCTGCGGCTTCTTCCGGGGTGTTTACCGCGAAGCCCTTGGATACGGGCAGGCCGTATTCAGCGAACAGCTGCTTACCCTGATACTCGTGGAGATTCATGCTTGTCTACCGTCTTCGTTTAGGTATTGCGCATACGGTGCTGCACTTGTGATGCCGCACCACCTGTGACTGCTTCTGGAGCAATCCGACAAACTTTCCGCGCAGTAACCTAAGGTGTACGCGGGCAGTCTGCCGTGGTTCTTCCTGCTGAGCGCTTGTCTTCGCCGGTACACAACGCCGCCGAAGACAAACGCTCAAGCCAACAACGACTTAACGCTTTTTGCGATTAGCGATGTGGATGGCTTGGCCATTCACTGCCAAGGCAGCTTCGTGCAGTGCTTCAGACAGCGTCGGGTGGGAGAACACCATCATCCCCAAATCCTCGGCGCTGGTGCCGAACTCCATACCGATTGCACCCTGCTGAACCAGTTCAGCAGCGCTCGGGCCAATTACGTGTACGCCCAGAACGCGGTCGCTTGCAGCATCGGCGATCACTTTGACCATACCGCCGGTGTCGTTGGCCGCCATGGCACGGCCGCTTGCGGCGAACGGGAAAGTACCGACCTTAACAGCAACGCCTTCAGTCTTCAGTTGCTGCTCAGTCTTACCTACCCATGCGATTTCTGGGTGAGTGTAAATAACCGATGGGATCAGATCGTAGTTGATCTGCGCTTTATGGCCGGCAATGCGCTCAGCAACCATCACGCCTTCTTCAGACGCTTTATGGGCCAACATCGCGCCGCGCACCACGTCACCGATGGCGTACACGCCCGGCACGCTGGTGGCGCACTGGTCGTTAACGAAGATGAAACCACGCTCATCCATGTCAATGCCACTGTCAGCCGCCAACAGGTCGGTGGTCACTGGACGACGACCAACTGCAACGATCAGCTTGTCAAATACGATCGTCTGCTCACCTTCAGCGTCGGTGAAGTTGACCGTAACCTGCTTCTTCTTCACTTCAGAACCGGTCACGCGAGCACCCAAACGGATGTTCAGACCTTGCTTGGTGAAGGTCTTCAGCGCTTCTTTGGAAATCTGCTCATCAGCCGCTGGCAGGAACTTATCCAACGCTTCCAGCACAGTCACTTCGGAACCCAGACGCGCCCAGACCGAACCCAGCTCCAGACCGATTACGCCAGCGCCGATCACGCCGAGTTTCTTTGGCACACTCTGGAATTCCAGAGCGCCCGTGGAATCAACGATTACATCCTGATCAACCGGAGCCGGCGGAATATCAATCGGCTTGGAACCAGAAGCGAGGATCACATTCTCAGCTTCGACGATCTGCGTCTTGCCGTCGGACCCCGTGACTTCAACCTGCTTGTTCGCCAGCAGCTTGCCGTGACCTTCGAGCAGGGTCACACCGTTAGCCTTGAACAAAGTAGCAACGCCACCGGTGAGGTTTTTTACGATGTTGGCTTTGCGGCCGATCATCGCCGGTACGTCAATAGTGACGCCCTTAGCCTCGATACCGTGAATAGCGAAATGGTCCTTCGCCTCGTAGTACTTCCAGGAGCTGTCCAGCAGCGCTTTGGACGGAATGCAACCGACGTTCAGGCAAGTACCACCGAGGGCGACTTTGCCCTCCTTATCCTGGTACTTCTCGATGCATGCGGTCTTCAAACCGAGTTGAGCTGCTTTAATGGCGGCTACATAACCGCCAGGGCCGGCACCGATGACTACCACGTCGAATTTCTGGGTCATAACGTATTCCTTCTCGAATAAACCGGACGGCCCTTGTTACAGGGCCGCCGTGGGAGAAACTGGCTTTTAGATATCCAGCAGCAAGCGCGCTGGGTCTTCCAGCAAGTTTTTGATGGTCACCAGGAAGGTCACGGCTTCCTTACCATCAATCAGGCGATGGTCGTAAGACAACGCCAGGTACATCATCGGACGGATCACCACTTGGCCATTGATAGCCATTGGGCGTTGAAGGATGTTATGCATCCCCAAGATCGCCGCCTGTGGTGGGTTGACGATTGGCGTCGACATCATCGAGCCAAAAGTGCCGCCGTTAGTAATAGTGAACGTACCGCCAGTCATCTCGTCGATGGACAGTTTGCCGTCACGGGCTTTCTTACCAAAAGTGGCAATGCCATTTTCGATTTCAGCCAGACTCATCAATTCCGCATTACGCAGCACAGGAACGACCAGACCACGGTCGCTGGATACCGCTACGCCAACGTCTGCATAGCCGTGGTAAACGATATCAGCCCCATCAATCGAGGCGTTGACTGCTGGGAAACGCTTGAGCGCTTCGGTGGCCGCCTTGACGAAGAACGACATAAAGCCCAGGCGCACGCCATTGTGCGACTTCTCGAACAGGTCTTTGTACTTCGAACGCAGCGCCATAACTTCGGTCATGTCGACTTCGTTGAACGTGGTCAGCATGGCCATGTTCGACTGTGCCTCGACCAGACGACGGGCCACAGTGGCGCGCACACGGGTCATTGGTACGCGCTTCTCAGTACGGTCACCGCTGGCGAATACTGGAGCGGCAGCAGCCGGCGCGGCTGGTTTGGCAGCGGGTGCAGCCGCTGGCGCGTTCTTCTTCGCGTCAACGGCGGCAACTACGTCTTCTTTGGTTACACGACCGCCTTTGCCGGTGCCGGCAATGCTGTTCGGGTCGATGCCGTTTTCTTCAGCGATCTTGCGTGCAGCCGGAGACAGGATCTGATCGTCGCCTGCTGCAGCAGCAGCCACCGCAGCGGGTGCAGCTGCCTGAGCAGCAACGGCCGGCGCAGGAGCAGCAGCGCCACCTTCACCCAGGCTACCCAGCACTTCATTGCTGAGTACGGTGTCGCCTTCATTTTTAATGATTTGCGCGAGGACGCCATCGGCCTCGGCCAACACTTCAATCACTACTTTGTCGGTTTCGATGTCGACGATCAGTTCGTCACGCTTGACCGCATCGCCCGGTTTCTTGTGCCACGTGGCCACGGTGCCATCGGCAACCGATTCCGGGAAAGTTGGGGCTTTGATATCGATAGCCATTGTGTGTAATTCCTTAAATTCGGTTTCTTCTGGCAGGCGGCCCAGTCGGCCGCCTGCTGCGCAAAGGCGTTAAACAGTAAAGGCGTCTTGCAGGAGTTTTTCCTGCTGTTCCGCGTGCATCGATGCATAGCCACAAGCTGGAGCAGCGGACGCATCACGACCAGCGTACTCAAGGAACAAGGCCTTCTTGTGCGCGGTGATCACGCGACGCATATGGTGCTGGCTGCAATACCAAGCCCCTTGGTTCATCGGCTCTTCCTGACACCAGACGACATGCTTGAGGTTCTTGTACGGCGCCAGTACCTCAGCCAGATCGTCTTCTGGGAACGGATAGAGCTGCTCGATACGCACAATGGCAATATCTTCACGACCTTCGTTGCGACGCTTTTCCAACAAATCGTAATAGACCTTACCGCTGCACAGCACCAGGCGTTCGACCTTCTTCGGATCGAGCGCGTCGATCTCTGGAATTACTGTCTGGAACGAACCGTCAGCCAAGTCTTCCAGTGTCGAGATAGCTAACTTGTGGCGCAGCAGAGACTTCGGCGTCAATACGACCAATGGTTTGCGCAGGGGACGAATCACCTGCCGGCGCAGCAAGTGGTAGATCTGCGCAGGCGTGGTCGGTACCGCGACTTGCATGTTGTGCTCAGCGCACAGTTGCAGGTAGCGCTCCAAACGTGCCGAACTGTGCTCTGGCCCCTGCCCCTCATAACCGTGCGGCAGCAACATGGTCAGACCGCACAAGCGACCCCACTTGTGCTCACCGCTGGAGATGAACTGGTCAAACACCACCTGAGCACCGTTGGCAAAATCGCCAAACTGAGCTTCCCAGATCACCAGCGCGTTGGGCTGGGTTGTGGCATAGCCATATTCAAAGGCTAGGACGGCCTCTTCCGACAGGAAGGAGTCATACAGCTCAAAGCGTGGCTGACCGTCGTACAGGTTCTTCAGCGGCAAGTAGGTGCCGGCATCTTTCTGGTTGTGCAACACGGCATGGCGGTGCGAGAAGGTGCCACGCCCGATGTCCTGACCGGTCATGCGGATCGGGTGACCTTCAAACAACAAGGTGGCGTAGGCCATAGTTTCGGCGTAGCCCCAGTTGATCGGCAGCGCACCGGCGCTCATCTTCTGGCGATCTTCAAGAATCTTGGCAACCTGGCGCTGAACCACAAAGCCCTCAGGAATTTCCAACAGCTTATTGGACAGTTCCTGCAGGGTTTTCAGCTCAAAGCTGGTGTCATGGCGAGCGGTCCAGGCATGGCCCAGGTATGGACGCCAATCAACGAACAACTCTTTGTTCGGCTCCTTAACTAAGCTCTTAACAACATGCTGACCGTTGTCCAGCGCAGTGCGGTACTCATCAATCTTGGCCTGAACATCATCCGTCGATTGACGTGCGGCATTGATCAGTACTTCGGCATACAGCTCGCGCGTGGTGCGCTGCTTGCTGATTTGCTGATACATGATCGGCTGGGTGCCATTAGGCTCGTCTGCTTCGTTGTGGCCGCGGCGGCGGTAGCACACCAAATCAATCACCACATCACGCTTGTACTGCATGCGGTAATCGACAGCCAGCTGGGTAACAAACAAAACAGCTTCAGGATCATCGCCGTTCACGTGCAGAATCGGCGCTTGAATCATCTTGGCAACGTCCGTGCAGTACTCGGTAGAGCGCGAGTCCAGCGGGTTGCTGATGGTGAAGCCAACCTGGTTGTTGATCACGATGTGGATGGTGCCGCCCGTTTTAAAACCACGGGTTTGCGACATCTGGAAGGTTTCCATAACCACACCCTGACCGGCGAATGCCGCGTCACCGTGTAGGGAAACTGGCAACACTTTCTCCCCAGATTCATCACTGCGGCGATCCTGGCGAGCACGCACCGACCCTTCGACCACCGGAGAAACGATCTCCAAGTGCGACGGGTTAAAGGCCATAGCCAGGTGTACTTCACCGCCCGCCGTCATCACGTTGGAGGAGAAGCCCTGGTGATATTTCACGTCACCAGACGACAGGCCAGCGGTTTTCTTACCTTCAAACTCGTCGAACAGGTCGCGCGGGTTCTTGCCGAAGGTATTAACCAGCACGTTGAGGCGGCCACGGTGAGCCATGCCGATAACGATTTCCTTGGTGCCGTAGGAACCGGAACGCTGGATCACTTCATCAAGCAGTGGAATCAGGCTTTCACCGCCTTCCAAACCAAAACGCTTAGTACCCGGGTACTTGGTGCCCAGGTATTTTTCCAAGCCTTCAGCTGCGGTCAGGCGCTCAAGCAGATGGCTCTGCATATCGGCAGAGAAATCCGGACGACCACGTACGCTTTCCAGACGCTGCTGGAACCAGCTGCGTTGCTCGGAATCGACAATGTGGGTGAACTCAGCACCGATGGTGCGGCAATATGTCTGCTGCAGCGCATCGCGAATTTCGCGCAGAGTAGCCTCTTCCTTACCAATAAACAGACCACCGGTACGGAAAGTGGTGTCTAGATCGGCGTCGGTAAGACCATAGTGATTGATTGCCAGATCAGCCGGAGCAGGACGTTGCCAAAGGCCAAGCGGATCGAGCTGAGCAGCCTGATGGCCGCGCATGCGATAAGCCTGAATAAGGCGCAGCACTTCAACCTGCTTCTTCTCGTGCTCACTGCTCACGCTTCCAGCAGACACCGGCTGAGCGCGGCGCTGATTTTTAGCGAGCAGGACGAAATGATCGCGAATCGTTGAGTGCGATACATCTGTGGCGGCGCTGCCGTCAGTCGGCAACTTCTGGAAGTAGGTGCGCCACTCTTCTGGCACAGCGTTGGGATCGTGCAGGTAAAGCTCATAGAGCTCTTCCACATAGGCAGCGTTGCCACCGGATAGGTGGGCACTGTCCCACATGCGCTGCATCACGCTTTCTTGCATGCTTGGTCACCCTCGGTAAGGGGACACCACCGGCGAGGAAACCGTATGGCCGTCAGTCCTGAAGCAGCGACTGGTAAGCCACTACGGATCCCGCAGATAGTCCGGGCACCAGCCCGAATGCCCCTGCTGGTCGTCATATTTTTCAAAGTAGGAACCACCGCTTTGTGAGCAGCAGCCCTGGCTAAAACTACGGCGCTGGCATTAAACCAGCGCCGCAGGTGTTACGGGTTTAACACACAACCGCGAATCAGGTACCGCTCTGCAGCAACATGTTGCGCACGTGACCGATTGCCTTGGTTGGGTTCAGACCCTTAGGGCAAACATTCACGCAGTTCATGATGCCGCGGCAACGGAACACGCTGAACGGATCATCCAGCGACGCCAGACGTTCTTCAGTCTTGGTATCACGGCTGTCCGCCAGGAAGCGATAAGCCTGCAGCAATGCAGCTGGGCCGAGGAACTTATCAGGGTTCCACCAGAACGACGGGCAGCTGGTCGAGCAGCAAGCGCACAAGATGCACTCGTACAGACCGTCCAGCTTCTCGCGTTCTTCCGGGGTTTGCAGGCGCTCAATAGCGGGCGCCGGCGTATCGTTCTGCAGGTAAGGCTGCACCTTCTCGTACTGCTTGTAGAAGATGCTCATATCAACCACCAAGTCACGAATGACCGGCAGACCTGGCAGCGGACGAATCACCAGCTTGCCGCCAGTAAGGCCGGTAGACGACAACGGTGTGATGCAGGCCAGGCCGTTCTTACCGTTGATGTTCATGCCGTCAGAGCCACATACACCCTCACGGCAGGAACGACGATAAGAGAAACCCTGATCCTGTTCCTTGATCAACGCCAGCACGTCAAGGACCATTACGTCCTTACCGCCCGTGTCAACCTGGAACTCCTGCATAAACGGGGCAGAATCCTGCTCCGGGTTATAACGATAAACGCTTACTTGCAACAGATTGGCTTGCGACATATCGGCCACCCTTAGTAAGTACGAATCTTGGGTTCAAACGCTGGAACGGTCTTGGGCGTGAAGTTAACCGCACGTTTACCGACGCGCTTCTCACCTGGGAAGTACAGGGAGTGGCACAACCAGTTCTCGTCGTCACGCTCTTCAAAGTCTTCACGGGCGTGAGCACCACGAGATTCCTTACGGACCTCAGCTGCCACAGCAGTTGCCTCAGCAACTTCGAGAAGATTTTGCAATTCCAATGCTTCAATACGCGCAGTGTTAAACGCCTGACTCTTGTCTGCGATTTTAACGTTCGAGATACGCTCACGCAGGTCGGTCAGTTGTTGGATGCCCTTTTGCATGTACTCGCCGGTGCGGAACACACCGAAGTAGTTTTGCATGCAGTTCTGCAATTCTTTACGCAGCGGCGCAACGTCTTCGCCAGTGGTGCGCTCGTTGACACCCGCCAGACGCTTGAGCGACAGCTCGATGTCAGTTTCGGAGGCGTTACGTGCTTCTACGCCTTCTTTCAGCGCTTTCTCCAAGTGAATGCCGGCTGCACGACCGAATACCACCAGATCAAGCAACGAGTTACCACCCAGACGGTTAGCACCGTGAACAGATACACAAGCCACTTCGCCGACCGCAAACAGACCGTCGATGATCTTGTCGTTGCCGTTAGCATCTTGGGTGATGGCCTGACCATGAATGTTGGTCGGCACACCGCCCATCATGTAGTGGCAGGTCGGCACGACCGGAATCGGCGCGACCACAGGATCGACGTGAGCGAAGGTCTTGGACAGTTCGCAGATACCTGGCAGGCGGCTATGCAGCACTTCCTCACCCAGGTGGTCGAGCTTCAGCATCACGTGATCGCCGTCAGGACCACAGCCGTTACCGGCAATGATTTCCTTAACCATCGAACGCGCAACCACGTCACGACCCGCGAGGTCTTTAGCGTTCGGCGCATAGCGCTCCATGAAACGCTCGCCGTGCTTGTTGATCAGGTAACCACCTTCACCACGGCAACCTTCGGTCACCAAGGTGCCCGCACCCGCGATACCGGTAGGGTGGAACTGCCACATTTCAATGTCCTGCACCGGCACGCCAGCACGCAAGGCCATGCCCACGCCGTCGCCAGTGTTGATCAGGGCATTGGTAGTCGATGCGTAAATACGACCGGCACCGCCGGTGGCCAAAACAGTAGCCTTGGAGCGGATGTAGACGGTTTCGCCAGTTTCGATGCAGATGGCGATAGTGCCGACCACAGCACCGTCCTGGTTTTTCACCAGATCAACTGCATACCATTCATTAAGGAACGAAGTACCGGCTTTCAGGTTCGCTTGGTACAGGGTATGCAACAGCGCATGACCGGTACGGTCAGCTGCAGCGCAGGTACGCGCCGCTTGAGTTGGGTTATCTGGACCTTTGGACTGTCCGCCGAACGGGCGCTGATAAATACGCCCCTGCTCGGTACGGGAGAACGGCAGACCCATGTGTTCCAATTCAAATACGGCTTCCGGACCCACAGAGCACATGTATTCGATAGCGTCTTGGTCACCGATATAGTCGGAACCCTTGACGGTGTCGTACATGTGCCAGCGCCAATCATCATTCGGATCAGCCGAGGCGATGGCGCAAGTGATGCCGCCTTGCGCTGACACAGTGTGCGAGCGCGTTGGAAAAACCTTGGTGACAACAGCGGTCTTGTGACCACCCTGAGCCAGTTGCAATGCAGCGCGCATACCCGCGCCGCCGCCACCAATGATGATGGCGTCATAAGATAGAGTGCGAATGCTTGTCATGGATTAATTACCCCAAAAAATCTGCACGCCCCAGACGAAAAACGCGAACATGACAACGCCACACGCGGCCTGGAACAGAAAACGCACAACAGTCGCCCACTTACCCAGCGCCATCGGCGTCAGGTAGTCGGTGGAAATTGTCCACATGCCAACCCAGGCGTGAACGCTGAGCGCCACCAGTGTTAACAGACTGAAGATACGCATTGCGTTATTGGAGAACAGCGCCTGCCACTCGGCGTAACCCATACCCGGGTTGAACACGATAAAACCGAGCAGAAACAGCACATAAGCCGCGAGGACGACAGCAGAGACACGCTGCGCCATCCAGTCATAAAGACCCGAACGCGAGAAGTTAGTGACGTTGGTTACCATATCCACACCCCCAGTAGCACGATCACGACCGCCGATACGACGAGAACGATTTTCGAACCCAGCTTGCCGCCTTCCAGCGTCTCACCGATGCCCATGTCCATGATCAGGTGGCGTACGCCGGCCACCAGGTGGTACAGCAGAGCAGACAGCAAACCCCAAATCACGAATTTGGCCAGCGGACTGGTCAAACATTCAGACACCTGGGCAAAACCCTCTTCGGAGGTCAGCGACTTGTCGAGGCCATACAACAGGATGGCGATACCAACAAAGAGAATGACACCGGAGATACGGTGAAGAATGGACGTGTAAGCAGTGATTGGGAGTTTGATAGTCCTAAGGTCTAGGTTTACAGGTCTTTGGCTATTCACGGCTTTTCATCACACTGAGAGCCCCAACTATCAGGGCAAAGTTGTCGGGAGGTGCACTGGTCAGGTACCCATCACCCAAGGAGTGACAACTACCAAAATACGGGCGCAAAGCCCTTGGTAGTTGGGCGCAGAGTATAGACAGTTAGGTTACTAATGACAATGCAAAGCCCCCTACCTAAAAGCGCATTGCACCGTACTAAAAAATGGCGTAAAGGGCGCTTTTTATAGCCCATAAATCCCCCGCAAACCCTTCTGCCGCCTGGGTTTTCGCAAATTGACATTCGGATTTATCTCACTATAGTGGTGCGGGCCCTGCGTGGGGGGCAGTCAGATGATTTCAAGCATAACTAGGAGGCCAAACATGGCTGACAAAAAAGCGCAGTTGATCATCGAGGGCGCAGCCCCCGTCGAGCTGCCCATTTTAACCGGCACCGTTGGTCCCGATGTAATTGACGTGCGGGGCTTAACCGCCACGGGCCGTTTCACTTTTGATCCTGGCTTTATGTCCACCGCCTCGTGCGAATCGAAGATCACCTACATCGATGGCGACCAGGGCATCCTGCTGCACCGCGGCTACCCCATTGAACAGCTGGCAGAACAATCCGACTACTTAGAAACCTGCTACCTGCTGCTGAACGGCGAATTGCCGAACGCAGAACAAAAAGCCACATTCGTTAGCACCATCAAGAACCACACTATGGTTCACGAGCAACTGAAGACCTTCTTCAACGGCTTCCGCCGCGATGCTCACCCGATGGCCATCATGTGCGGTGTAGTCGGCGCCCTGTCGGCCTTCTACCATGACTCCTTGGACATCAATAACCCGCATCACCGCGAAGTCTCGGCCATGCGCCTGATCGCCAAGATGCCAACCATCGCCGCCATGACCTACAAGTACTCCATGGGTCAGCCGATGATGTACCCGCGCAACGACCTGAACTACGCGGAAAACTTCCTGCACATGATGTTCAACACCCCGTGCGAGATCAAACCGATCAGCCCGGTACTTGCCAAGGCTATGGATAAGATCTTTATCCTGCACGCCGACCATGAGCAGAACGCCTCTACCTCTACCGTACGCCTGGCAGGCTCCTCGGGCGCTAACCCGTTCGCCTGTATCGCTGCTGGTATCGCCGCCCTCTGGGGTCCGGCGCACGGCGGCGCCAACGAGGCCGTACTGAGCATGCTGGATGAGATTGGCGATGTGTCCAACATCGACAAATTCATCGCCAAAGCCAAAGACAAGAACGATCCGTTCAAGCTTATGGGCTTCGGTCATCGCGTTTACAAAAACCGCGACCCGCGTGCCACCGTGATGAAGCAGACCTGCGACGAAGTACTGAAAGAGCTGGGCATTAAAAACGATCCGCAGCTGGAATTGGCGATGCGTCTGGAAGAAATTGCCCTGACCGACCCGTACTTCAAAGAGCGCAACCTGTACCCGAACGTTGACTTCTACTCGGGCATCATCCTCAAGGCTATCGGTATTCCGACCAGCATGTTCACCGTGATCTTCGCCCTGGCGCGGACCGTCGGCTGGATCTCGCACTGGAAAGAAATGCTCTCCAGCCCTTACAAGATTGGCCGTCCACGCCAGCTGTACACCGGCTACCCGCAGCGCGACCTGAACAAGTAATCCAGGTCTCACCGCACAAAAAAGGCTGCCCTCGGGCAGCCTTTTTTGCATCTGCGCAGCCAGTTATAGAGGTGTTAACCAACTGACGCAGAAGTGCTCTGCTCCAGCCAGCCAATCAACTGCAGAGCCTCTGCAGTGCTGCTACCACACACGTACTCGGCGGCATGAAACGCCGAACACACCGCCGGCCGTTCAGGCTGGCCGAAGATCTGGCAATAGTTATTGGCTTCTAACTGCACGCAACGCACACCCGCTGGCTTTCCAGCGGGCATACCCGGGATGGGGGAACTGATCGAAGGGGCAATGCAGCAGGCGCCGCAGCCGGCACGGCAATTCATCAAAAGCAGACCTCAGGTACGCATAAGCAATAGTAAAGCGGCAGTTTACGACGCCTTGCCTGCAAGCAGTATTTGACAGCTAACGATTCGGACGAAAGAAAAGAGCAATGCGGTAAGCATTGACACTCACCACCCAAAGCCTGTGAGCGGTGCTTTACGCATCGATGGATAATCCTTAGCTCAGCGTACGGCCCTGTAAACGAGCCAGCAGGCTGGATGTGTCCCAGCGCCCGCCCCCCATGTTTTGCACATCCGCATAAAACTGATCAACCAACGCCGTAACCGGCAACTGCGCACCGTTGCTGCGCGCCTCAGCCAGCAGGATAGACAAGTCCTTACGCATCCAATCGACGGCGAAACCGTGCTCGAATTCGCCCGCCAACATCGTTTTGTGACGGTTTTCCAGCTGCCACGACTGCGCCGCACCTTTACTGATCACCTCCATCGCCCCCTGCGCATCAAGCCCGGCGCACTGAGCAAAATGCAGCGCCTCAGACAAGCCTTGCACCAGGCCAGCAATACAGATCTGGTTGACCATTTTGGTCAGCTGACCGCTACCCGCCTCGCCCATTAGGCGAACCATGCGTGCGTAAGCCTGAAGAATCGGCTCAGCCTTGGCGTAGACCGCTGCCTCACCACCGACCATAATGGTTAACACACCGTTCTGCGCGCCCGCCTGACCGCCGGACACTGGCGCATCGAGAAAGCCCAGCTGCTGATCAGCTGCCAGCGCCGCCAGCTCGCGGGCGACCTGCGCCGAGGCTGTAGTGTGATCAATCAGCACCGCACCGGGCTGCATACCAGCAAAGGCGCCCTGCTCGCCCAACACTACGCCGCGCAGATCATCGTCATTGCCAACGCAAACCATTACATAATCAGCGCCCACAGCCGCTTCACGCGGGGTCGGCGCATAACTGCCAGCGTACTCAGCGTCCCACTGTTGAGCCTTAGCAGCAGTGCGGTTGTACACACAAACTTGATGCCCAGCACGGGCCAAATGCCCAGCCATCGGGTAGCCCATTACGCCCAACCCGATAAACGCCAGCTTTGCCATATACACCTCTTCTTTGAATTACTGCTCAAGTCCGCCGTCAGCCACCGGCAAAGGCCCACCTAAACGCGCCGTGCAGACACCTAGCCGTAGCATGACCGCCACACGGGACGAGCGCCAGTACAGCCACAGGGCAAAACGGTGGAGAAGCGCCCAACACACCTGCTTACCCACTGTCGTTGGGATTACCACGCAAAGCAGATGACGAAGAAATAGCGCTTGGGCATACTGGCGTGCCTTTTTATGCTCAGCGATAGGCGGGTTAAATGTGGCTGCAGGCCATGTTTAATTTCCTGCCGTTGCTGACAGCCAGCCTTTAATCCACTTCGAGGAACTGCAGATGTTTAAGGTCAATGAGTACTTTGATGGCACTGTTAAATCCATCGCCTTCGGTATGGCGCAAGGGCCCGCCACCATTGGTGTGATGGCTGCCGGCGAATATGAGTTCGGTACCAACCAACTGGAAGTGATGCACGTAGTCGCTGGCGCCCTGACCGTGAAGCTGCCGGGCAGCGAAAGCTGGGAAACCTTCACCAGCGGCAGCCACTTCACCGTGCCGGCCAACAGCAAGTTTCAACTCAAGGTGGCAGCAGATACCGCCTACCTGTGCGAATACCGCTAAGTCACACGGCACCTGAAAATACCCCAGCGCGTCCGCATTCTCTCTCGGCGCTGGGGTGTTGGGCGCAACAATGCAAAAGCCCGATGCCGCAATGGCATCGGGCTTTTAGTTTTTCAGCGTGAGCACCGAGCCCCCCCCCAAGGCCCTGAACACTCACGGCCTCCCTTCTGACGCCAAGCAGGCCGAGTTTTTTGTCGCGAGGCGATAAAGACGGTTAGAAACAGAAAAGCTAAATCGTGTATACAACAGCCTGACTCACAAGTCAAATAGCGCGCTAAACCCCGCCTGGCGCGCCTTGAGCGCTGCGCAAAGCCGGTGCTACCATGCCCGCCGCTGCCCAGCGCCGGGCGATTGACAGAAGCAACGAGGCTTATGACCAGTATTCGCGAACGCAACAAAGAGCTGATTTTACGCGCAGCCAGTGAGGAGTTCGCCGACAAAGGCTTTGCTGCCAGCAAAACCAGCGATATCGCGGCCAAAGCCGGAGTGCCCAAGCCCAACGTTTATTACTACTTCAAGTCGAAAGAAAACCTCTATCGCGAAGTGCTTGAAAGCATCATCGAACCGCTGCTGGAGGCCTCTGCACCGTTCAACCAGCCGGGCAAACCTGCCGACGTGTTGCGCGCCTATATCCACTCAAAGATCCGCATCTCACGCGAACTGCCGTCGGCCTCCAAAGTGTTCGCCAGCGAGATCATGCACGGTGCGCCGCACCTGTCCGCCGACCAGACGGCGCAGCTCAATGCCCAAGCCAAACACAATATCGCCTGCATCCAGCGCTGGATCGATCAAGGCCTGATGGCCAAGGTGGATCCGCATCATTTGCTGTTCAGCATTTGGGCGGCCACTCAGACCTATGCCGACTTCGATTGGCAAATTTCTACCGTCACCGGCAAAGCTCGCCTGGATGAAGACGACTACGAAGCGGCAGCGCAGACCATCATTCGCCTGGTGATCAAAGGTTGCGAGGTCGACGAAAGCCAAACCAGCCCATCCGAGCAGGTCATTAGCGCGTAAGCCTGGCATCCACCCTGCCGGAGCAAACGACTTGAATAAAAACGGTGAGTGCCGCACAGCACTCACCGTTTTTTATTGCTTACGAAAACTGTAGAAGGTGCTTTAGCGGCCGCGCTTAATTGCTTCGGCAGCAGCTGAAGCATTCCCCACAAGCCGCGTATCGTTAGGCGGCGATGCCTGCATCCGGCTTGAGCCCCACCGACTCCACAGCGCTGATTGCGCACTGCTCATCGATGTCAGAGGTGTCGCCAGTGATACCCACAGCACCGATCACCTCGCCGCGCTCATCACGAATCAACACACCACCCGGTGCTGGCACCAGTTGGCCGGCGGCCAAGTTGTTCACCGCGCCAATAAAGGCAGGGCGCTGCTGAGCATCAGCGGCGATCAGGCGTGAACCCTTGCCTAATGCCAACGCGCCCCAGGCTTTACCGATAGCAATTTGCGGGCGTAGCAGGCTCGCACCGTCTTCACGTTGCAGGCTAATCAGGTGGCCACCTGCGTCTAGCACCGCCACCGTCAGCGGTGCGGCAGAGATTTCACGGGCAACCGCCAGGGCGCGATGGCTGATAGTGGTGGCGATGTGCAGATTCAACGTACTCATGTTGGGTCTTCCTCGATGCTGATAAATCCTACGAAACGCCCGATGCAGCGCCACCTCCACAGCAGCCAGCAAACACCAAGCCATCCAAAACTGAACACCACTATCTCACCAGAAACAAAAAACTCAATAGACGAATACAATACACGTAGTATTTGTATACATAAACAAACACTCACATCCACACAAACTCAGGTTACGCAGCTAAAACAGGTGTTTTAAAAGAATTTTGCCAAGGGCTCACCTCGACAACAAAACGGGTTGACCTGAAGGTCAGGCCATGAATAGAATCTCAGCCAGATGTTTTGTATACAATTTGATAACAATAGAGGCACAAGACAATGGCCAAAATGAGAGCAATCGAGGCCGCCGTACTGGTGATGCGCCGCGAAGGCGTTGAAACTGCGTTCGGCGTTCCAGGCGCTGCCATCAACCCCCTGTACGCTGCACTGGAAAAAATCGGCGGCATCGACCACGTACTGGCTCGCCACGTCGAAGGCGCCTCGCACATGGCTGAGGGCTACACCCGCACCAACGCCGGCAATATCGGCGTGTGCATCGGCACCTCCGGCCCAGCCGGCACTGACATGGTGACCGGCCTGTATTCGGCCAGCGCCGACTCCATCCCGATTCTGTGCATCACCGGCCAAGCGCCGCGTGCCCGCATGCACAAGGAAGACTTCCAGGCCGTCGACATCACCAGCATCGTCAAGCCGGTGACCAAATGGGCGACCACAGTCATGGAGCCGGGCCAAGTGCCGCGCGCCTTCCAGAAAGCCTTTTATGAAATGCGCAGCGGCCGCCCTGGCCCTGTGCTGATCGACTTGCCGTTCGACGTGCAAATGGCCGAGATCGAATTCGACATCGACGCCTACGAGCCTCTGCCACTGGCCAAGCCGGCGGCTAACCGGGTTCAGGCTGAAAAAGCCCTGGCCATGTTGAATGACGCCGAGCGCCCACTGCTGGTTGCCGGCGGCGGTATTTTCAACGCTGACGCAGCTGACAAGCTGGTCGAATTTGCTGAATTGACCGGCGTGCCGGTTATCCCAACCCTGATGGGCTGGGGCGCGATCCCGGATGACCACAAGCTGATGGTCGGCATGGTTGGTCTGCAAACCTCGCATCGCTACGGCAATGCCACCCTGCTGGAATCCGACCTGGTGTTCGGTATCGGTAACCGTTGGGCCAACCGCCACACCGGCAGCATCGATGTGTACACCCAAGACCGCAAATTCATTCACGTCGACATCGAGCCGACGCAGATTGGCCGCGTATTCAACCCGGACCTGGGCATTGTTTCTGATGCCGGCGCCGCGCTGGATGCCTTTATCGCGGTGGCTAAAGAATGGAAAGCCGCTGGCAAACTGAAAGACCGCAGCGCCTGGGTTGATTCCTGCCGGGATCGCAAGCGCACCCTGCAGCGCAAAACCCACTTCGACAACGTGCCGGTCAAGCCGCAGCGCGTTTACGAAGAGATGAACGAGTTCTTCGGCAAGGACACCTGCTACGTCAGCACCATCGGCCTGTCGCAGATTGCCGGTGCGCAGTTCCTGCACGTGTACAAGCCGCGTCACTGGATCAACTGTGGTCAGGCCGGCCCACTCGGCTGGACCATTCCGGCGGCGCTGGGTGTAGCCAAGGCTGATCCGACCCGCAACGTTGTAGCGCTGTCCGGCGACTACGACTTCCAGTTCATGATCGAAGAAATGGCCGTAGGCGCGCAGTTCAACCTGCCCTACATCCATGTGGTGGTGAACAACTCCTACCTGGGCCTGATCCGTCAGTCGCAGCGCGGTTTCGACATGGACTACTGCGTGCAGTTGGCCTTCGAAAACATCAACGCGCCGGAACTCAACGGTTACGGCGTTGACCATGTAGCAGTGGTTGAAGGTCTGGGCTGTAAGGCTGTGCGCGTATTCGAGCCGAACGATATTCAGGCCGCATTCGCCAAAGCCAAAGCCCTGATGGAAGAGTTCCGCGTGCCGGTCATGGTTGAAATCATTCTGGAGCGCGTCACCAACATCTCCATGGGTGTTGAAATCAATGCGGTTAACGAGTTTGAAGAACTCGCTGAGCGCGGCATCGACGCACCGACCGCGATTTCACTGCTGGATTGATGCAACCGTAGGGTGGATGGCCACCCCAAGGAAAACCGCGAGCGTTTTCCATCACCATTGGTGGATGTGCTGCGCGCCGTCCACCCTACGAATTTTAAAAGGAGCACACCATGCCCCGTTTTGCCGCCAACCTGTCCATGCTGTTCACCGAAGTGGACTTTCTGGACCGTTTTGACGCTGCCGCAGCCGCCGGCTTTAGCGGTGTCGAATACCTGTTCCCTTACGACTACCCGGCTGAGGTGATCAGGGCCCGCCTGGACGCCAACCAGCTTGAGCAAGTGTTGTTCAACCTGCCGGCCGGCGATTGGGCCAAAGGCGAGCGCGGTATCGCTTGCCACCCCGACCGTGTGGAAGAGTTCCGCGCAGGCGTCGTGCAAGCCATCGCCTACGCCAAAGTGCTGGGCAACCAGCAGATCAACTGCCTGGCCGGCATCCGCCCGCAGGGTTACGACTGCGCCACCGTCGAGGCGACCTTTGTCGACAACCTCAAGTTTGCTGCAAGCAAGCTCGAAGCGGCCGGCATCAAGCTGGTCATGGAAATGATCAACACCCGCGACATCCCTGGCTTCTACCTGAACACCACCGCACAGGCGCTGGCTGTTCGCGACAAGGTCGCCAGCAGCAACCTGTACCTGCAATACGACATCTACCACATGCAAATCATGGAAGGTGACCTGGCGCGCACCGTCGAAGCCAACTTGGCCGTGATCAACCATGTGCAGTTGGCCGACAACCCAGGCCGTAACGAGCCGGGTACGGGCGAGATCAACTACCGCTTCCTCTTCGAGCACCTGGACCGCATCGGCTACCAGGGCTGGGTCGGCTGTGAATACAAGCCAGCCACCACCACTGCGGCCGGCCTCGGCTGGATGAAAGCGCACAACGCAATCTGAGCCCCACTCTTTAGGAGCGTTTTTTCATGGCTAAAATCGGATTTATCGGCACCGGCATCATGGGCAAGCCTATGGCGCAAAACCTGCAAAACGCCGGGCACACCCTGTTCTTCTCGGAGCATTTTTCCAAGGCGCCGGCTGACCTGCTGGGCGACAACGGCGTTGGCCTGGCCAATCCGCGCGACGTGGCGCAGGAAGCCGAGTTCATCATCATCATGGTGCCGGACACCCCACAGGTTGAAGACGTCCTGTTCGGCAAAGACGGTATTGTCGAAGGTGTAGGCGCAGGCAAAGTAGTGATCGACATGAGCTCGATCTCGCCGACGGCCACCAAGGTATTCGCCGACAAGATCAAAGCAACAGGCGCGGCCTACCTCGACGCGCCGGTTTCTGGCGGTGAAGTGGGCGCCAAAGCGGCCACCCTGTCGATCATGGTCGGCGGCTGCCCGAAAGCCTTCGAGCGCACGCTGCCGCTGTTCCAGGCGATGGGTAAGAACATCACCCACGTCGGCGGTAATGGCGACGGCCAGACCGCCAAGGTCGCCAACCAAATCATCGTCGCCCTGAACATTCAGGCTGTCGCTGAAGCCCTGCTGTTCGCCGCCAAAAACGGTGCCGACCCGGCCAAGGTGCGTGAAGCACTGATGGGTGGCTTCGCCGGTTCGAAGATCCTTGAAGTGCACGGCGAGCGCATGATCAAAGGCACCTTCAACCCAGGTTTCCGCATCAGCCTGCACCAGAAAGACCTTAACCTGGCGCTGGCCGGGGCTCGCGAGCTGGGTCTTAACCTGCCTAACACCGCCAATGCCCAGCAAGTGTTCAGCACCTGCGCAGCCATCGGTGGCAGCAACTGGGACCACTCGGCGTTGATCAAAGGCCTGGAACACATGGCTAATTTCAACATCCGCGGTGAGTAAGTAATAGGTTTCAGGGCGGGGTCAGCCGCACTGAAACAACCCTTTCGATCTGCCCGGCAGGCGGTGTCACGGCCTGCCTGCCGGGTGGATCGATTCTAGTGCGCAGCGTCTTTAATAAGGACACTGCGCACTAGAATCGAAGGGCCTATTTAAAGGTCCGCAAGCGAGAGCCATGCCAGGCGAAAATAGGCGAGCAAGCGCTGTGTACGGCTGTACATAGGCTTTGCCAACCTATTTTTAACGCAGCACGGCTAACGCGCAGCAGACCTCAAACAGGTTCTAAGTTGATCCAGCCCCAGAGAGATCGCCATGTCCATCGATCCGCAAAGCCTGCTGCGCGACCTATTCGCCAGCGCCATCAACGCCGCCCATCCGCGCCAGGTTCTGGCTGACCATCTACCCGCTGACCGCAGCGGCCGCGTCATTGTCATCGGGGCCGGCAAAGCCGCAGCGGCGATGGCCGAAGTCATCGAACAAACGTGGCAAGGCGAGGTGTGCGGCCTGGTGGTTACCCGCTACGAACACGGCGCCAATTGCCAAAAAATCGAGGTGGTGGAAGCCGCGCACCCGGTGCCGGATGACGCTGGTGAGCGCGTGGCCCGCCGCGTGCTGGAACTGGTGAGCAACCTCAGTGAAAGCGATCGGGTGATTTTCCTGCTGTCCGGCGGCGGCTCTTCCCTGCTCGCCCTGCCTGCCGCCGGCATTTCACTGGCCGACAAACAAGCTATCAACAAGGCACTGCTGAAATCCGGCGCCACCATTGGCGAGATGAACTGCGTGCGCAAGCACCTTTCGGCCATCAAGGGCGGTCGTTTGGCCAAAGCCTGCTGGCCGGCCAGCGTGTACACCTACGCGATTTCCGATGTGCCGGGTGATGAAGCCACGGTGATTGCGTCCGGCCCAACCGTGGCCGACCCAACCACCTCCGCCGAAGCCTTGGCGATTCTTGCCCGTTACAACATCGAGATTCCCGCCAACGTGCGCTGCTGGTTGCAAAATCCGGCCTCGGAAACCGTCAAACCTGGCGACCCCTGCCTGGCGCGCAGCTACTTCCAGCTGATCGCCCGCCCGCAGCAGTCGCTGGATGCCGCCGCTGCCGTGGTGCTCGCCGCCGGCTTACCAGTGCTGATTCTCGGCGACCTTGAAGGTGAATCGCGGGAAGTGGCCAAGGTACACGCGGGCATCGCCAAGCAGGTGCGCCTGCATGGCCAACCGCTGCAAGCGCCCTGCGTGATTCTTTCCGGCGGCGAAACCACCGTGACGGTGCGCGGCAATGGCCGTGGCGGCCGCAATGCCGAGTTTCTGCTCAGCCTCACCGACAGCCTAAAAGGCCTGCCTGGGGTTTATGCGCTGGCGGGTGACACCGATGGCATCGACGGTTCAGAAGACAACGCCGGGGCCATCATGACCCCCGACAGCTATGCCCGTGCCCAAGCGCTGGGCCTGAGCAGCAGTGATGAACTGGACAATAACAACGGTTATGGCTACTTCGCCGCCCTCGATCAGCTGATCATCACCGGGCCGACACGGACCAACGTCAACGATTTTCGCGCCATTCTTATTCTCGAAGGTTCTGCCCAATGAACGCCGATAAAAAAGTAAAAATCCTCGCCACCCTTGGCCCTGCGATTAAATCCATCGACGATATCCGTCAGTTGGTGGAAAACGGCGCCAACCTGTTTCGCCTCAACTTCAGCCATGGCGAACACGCCGATCACGCAGAGCGCTACAACTGGGTGCGCGAAGTTGAACAACAGCTGAACACCCCGATCGGCATCCTGATGGACCTGCAAGGCCCGAAACTGCGCGTGGGTAAATTTGCTGAGGGCAAGGTGGTGCTAGAGCGCGGCCAGAGCCTGCGCCTGGACCTGGACAGCACGCCGGGCAACGCGCAGCGGGTGAATCTGCCGCACCCGGAAATCATCGAAGCACTGCAGCCGGGCATGAGCTTGCTGCTTGATGATGGCCGCTTGCGTTTGCAGGTCACCGCTAAGCATGCCGATGCCGTCGATACCTGCGTAATCGCTGGCGGTGAGTTGTCTGACCGCAAAGGCGTCAACGTGCCAGAAGCGGTGTTGCAACTCTCGCCGTTGACCGCAAAAGACCGCCGCGACCTGAGCTTTGGCCTGGAGCTGGGCGTAGATTGGGTGGCCCTGTCGTTTGTGCAACGCCCGGAAGACATCCTCGAAGCCCGCGAGCTGATTCAGGGTAAAGCCTTGCTGATGGCTAAAATCGAGAAGCCCTCGGCGGTGACTCACCTGGAGGCTATCGCCAAGCTGTGCGACGCGATCATGGTTGCCCGTGGCGACCTGGGCGTGGAAGTACCCGCTGAAAACGTGCCGCGCATCCAGAAAGACATCATCCGCACGTGCCGCCAACTCGGCCGGCCGGTGGTGGTGGCCACACAAATGCTTGAATCGATGCGGTTCTCCCCGGCGCCGACACGTGCCGAAGTCACCGACGTGGCCAACGCTGTGGCTGAAGGCGCGGATGCGGTGATGCTCTCGGCAGAAACAGCCTCCGGTGACTACCCGCAAGAAGCCGTGCAGATGATGAGCAAAATCATCCGCCAGGTGGAAAGCGGCCCGGACTTCCAGGCCCAACTCGACGTCAGCCGCCCACAAGCCGAAGCCACGGCATCGGACGCCATCAGCTGCGCGATCCGCCGCATTAGCACCATCCTGCCGGTGGCTGCACTGGTTAACTACACCGAGTCGGGTAGCTCCAGCCTGCGCGCCTCCCGTGAGCGCCCCAAAGCGCCGATCCTCAGCCTGACGCCGAGCCTGAATACCGCACGCCGCTTGAGCGTGGCCTGGGGCGTGTACTCGATGGTCAACGCGCGCCTGAGCAAAGTGGAAGACGTCACCCGCACAGCCATGGAGTTGGCCCGCGCCACCGGCCTGGCGAAAACGGGCGACACCGTGGTGATTACCGCAGGCGAACCCTTTGGACAGCCGGGCAGCACCAACAGCCTGCGCATCGAGATTCTGCATTGAGTGATGCCTGCGGCGGCGCCTAGCCGGCGTAGCCAATACCGCTCCCCCTGGCTTTGCCAGTTTGAAGGCACCCCCTGTTCCCGCAGTGGGTGCCTCTTTTTGTCGCGCCCGGTGATTGTTTATTCAGGTGTACCCGTATGTCTCCCCTTCCGCTGTCCGGCCACGCCGTACAGGGCTTTCGCGCCTTACTAAACGGCTTTAGCCAGATATTTCTCCAAGCCCACCCCGGTTGCGGCCTGCTCGTGCTGTTGGCCATCGCTATTGGCGCACCGCAGCTACTGGGGGCTGCACTGCTCGGCGGCCTCAGCAGCACACTGACGGCGCAGCGCCGCGGTTATGCCCGTGCGGATATCGAACTGGGTCTGTACGGCTATAACGGCATTTTGTTGGGCATGCTGATCAGCCTGCAATTTGCCTGGTCAATCTTGCTGCCACTGCTGATCATGCTCTGTGCTGGGCTTTCCAGCCTGATACTGCAGCCCTGGATGCAACGTATGCGTGAGCGGCAGTGGCTGCCGGCCTTCACCTTCCCTTTTGTGCTGCTGAGTTGGCTGCTGTTATGGCTGGCTCCAGCCCTGCAATTAGAGCTGCTTGCGCCTGGCCCGAGCCTACCCCTGCCGCTCGATTGGCCAACCGCACTGCTGGCCATAGCCCGGGGCCTGGGTCAGGTGATCTTCCTCGACCATCCCCTAGCCGGCGTGTGCATCTTACTGGGCGTACTGCTGGCTGATCGACGTGCCGCGCTGTGGGCGCTGCTGGGCTCTGCTGGCGGCTTAGCCCTGGCGTTGAACCAAGGGTTAGCGCAACACAGCGCGCTTATCGGGCTGTATGGCTACAACGCAGCACTGGCAGCCATTGCACTCAGCCAAGTGCAGCGCCGGGTCTGGCTGCCCGCCTTGGGTATCATTTTGGCCCTAATATTACAGCCGGGCTTCAGCACCCTAGGCCTGCCAGCCCTGACCATGCCGTTTATTCTCGCCTGCTGGCTGGTGAGCGCCGCCCAACGCCTGCTGCGCCGGGCAGCAATGGAGTGCACGCCACGGCCCCCCAGCAAACGCAAAGCCTTGCATCGTCAGGACAAAACTCCCTAGGCTGCACGCCGAGTCGTTCACCTTTGGCAAGAACGACGCCAACGGAGCAGCCAGAACACTATGGACACGCCGCACAACCTGCGTCAGCAGCTGCACAGCATCATCTTCTTTACTGACACACCGGCCGGGCAGCGTTTCGACCGTTACCTGCTGCTGGCCATTTTGGCCAGCCTGATCGTGGTGATGCTGGACAGCATTGACAGCGTTCACAGCCAGTATGAAGCGCTGCTGGCCGGTATTGAGTGGGCGTTTACCCTGCTGTTCGCCATCGAATACCTCGTGCGCCTGTACTGCTCGCCAAAACCCTTGCGCTACGCGTTCAGCTTTTTCGGCCTGATTGATTTGTTGGCGATTCTGCCGGGCATCTTGGCGCTGTTTTATGGTGACGCTCAGTACTTACTGATCATCCGAGTGATCCGCATGCTGCGGGTCTTCCGCGTGCTGAAACTCAGCCCTTATCTGCGCCAGGCTAATTTCTTGCTGACGGCGCTGCGCGGCAGCAAGCAGAAGATCATCGTATTCTTCGCCTGTATTGCCATCCTGGTGACCGTGTTCGGCACCCTGATGTACGTGATCGAAGGTCCCGCACACGGGTTTACCAGCATTCCCAAGAGCATTTACTGGGCAGTGGTCACGCTCACCACCGTAGGCTTTGGCGATATTGTGCCCAGAACGCCATTGGGTCAGGCCCTGTCGAGCCTGGTGATGATCACCGGTTACTCGATCATTGCAGTGCCCACGGGCATCTTCACTGCTGAACTGGCGAATGCCATGCGCGGCGGCGACCAACTGAACCACGATTGCCCGAGCTGCGCGAAAAACGCCCACGAATATGCGTCCGCCTTTTGCAGCCGCTGTGGCAATCCACTGTTCCCACGGCAAAACCAACAGGAGTGAACCATCAGCACACATAAAAAACCGCAGCTCGCTGCGGTTTTTCGTGGCTACACAGTTATTTCAGCCGCGCTCAACCGAGCTCGACGTCAGCTCGAACGGGCTGTTACTGCGGCGCTGGTTGCGGTCTTCACGCGGGGTGGCGCCGAAGAAATTACGGTAGGCGCTGGAGAAGTGCGGGCCCGAGGAGAAGCCGCAGGACAAGCCGATCTGGATGATCGATTTGCTGGTTTGCATCAACAACTGACGCGCCTTGTTCAAGCGCAACTCAAGGTAATACTGGCTGGGCACACGGTTGAGGTATTGCTTGAAGATGCGCTCCAGCTGACGGCGTGACACGCAGACATGCTGGGCGATTTCGTCGGTGGTCAGCGGCTCTTCGATATTGGCTTCCATCAGCAGCACCGCCTGAGTCAGCTTGGGATGGCTGGAGCCCAGGCGATTCTGCAACGGAATGCGCTGACGCTCGCCGCCTTCGCGAATACGCTCCACCACCAATTCTTCCGAGACCGCGCCCGCCAGCTCCGCGCCATGGTCACGAGCCAGCAAGGCCAGCAGCAAATCGAGCACCGCCAAACCACCGCACGCGCTGAGGCGATCACGGTCCCAGTCAAACAGGTGACTGGTGGCAATCACCTTGGGGAAGCGCTCAGTGAAATCGTCCTGCCAGCGCCAGTGCACCGACGCGCGATAACCATCCAACAGCCCCAACTGCGCCAACGGGTAAACCCCAGCCGCAATCGCACCGATCACACAACCGCCGCGCACCACTTGTTTGAGTGCGGCCGCGAGTGTGGCCGGCATGGCGCCCGGTGGCTCATCAGCAAGTAGAAAGAGCTTCTGGCAGCCCTCGAGCTTACCCAGCCAGGGCTCGCCCGGCAGTTGCCAAGCACCGTCAAGCGGCGCTTCAGCCTGCAGGAACACCAACTCGTAGACCACTTCAGGGTGGACGCGCTGGGCGACGCGCAGCGCTTCCTCAGCCAAGGCCAGCGTCAGGGGCTTGGTGGAGGGCCAAAGCAGGAAGCCAATTCGGTGGGCAGTCATGGGGGGCAGTTTAGGCTCTGATGGCGATTATGGGCATAGCACGGAGGCGCACGTTTGTTGCCGCAGGTTATTTCAGGCTACCCGAGAGGAACTGCTGCAAGCGCTCGGATTGCGGGTTGGCCAACACCTCACGCGGGCAACCGCGCTCTTCTACGACGCCCTTATGCAGGAACACCAGCTGGTTGGACACTTCGCGGGCAAAGCCCATCTCGTGGGTCACCACCACCATGGTACGGCCTTCCTGGGCTAAGTCCTGCATCACCTTGAGCACTTCACCGACCAATTCTGGATCGAGGGCCGACGTTGGCTCGTCAAACAGCATCACCTCAGGCTCCATGGCCAGGGCGCGGGCAATCGCCACACGCTGCTGCTCGCCGCCGCTCATGTGCGCGGGGTAGGCATCTTTACGGTGGACCACGCCAACCTTATTCAGGTAGTGCTCAGCCTTTTCCAGAGCCTCTTTCTTGCTCATGCCGAGCACGTGCACCGGGGCTTCCATGACGTTTTCCAGGGCGCTCATGTGCGACCACAGATTGAAGTGCTGAAACACCATGGACAGGCGCGAACGCATGCGCTGCAGCTGCTTGGCATCGCCTGCCTTGAGGCCACCGTCTTTGTTGGCGACTAATTTCAGCTCTTCGTTGTTGAGCAGAATTTTGCCGCTGTGCGGCTGTTCCAGCAGGTTGATGCAGCGCAGGAAGGTGCTTTTGCCTGAACCACTGGAGCCGATGATGCTGATCACATCGCCGGCCTTGGCCGCCAATGACACGCCCTTCAGCACTTCATGGCTGCCGTAGCGCTTGTGCAGATCCTGAACTTCAAGTTTGTACATGGTTTCCACTCTCTTGAATCAGTCGCTGAGCAAGCGACCCTGGCGAATAGGGGTACGACCGGCCACCTTGGCCAACCACAAACCGGGCTGGGCAAAACGCAACCGTTCACGCGCATAGAGCACACCATCTGTAACGGCACAGACGGTTGTGTGGCGATCGTCCAGAGGATCGATCACCTCAAACAAGGGATCGCCGGCCAACACCCGCGCACCCACTGGCTGCAGAAAACTCACCACCCCAGCGTGCGGGGCATAGGCATATTGCGCACCGTCAAAGGGCGTGGCGTCACAGGCCACACTCGGTGCGGGCGGCCAGTCACCGGCTATCAGTCCCTGCCCAGCCAGAAAAGCCAAAATACTCTCGGCGCTGGTGTGTGCCTCAGGCTTGCCTGTGTCAGCCATGCCACCCAGCTCGACCGTAACCGCCAGGCAGGCCAGCGGCACCGCGGCCTCTGGGAAGAGCCGTGCCAGACGCACCCAGGGTAAAGCGCAGGCTTCATCGAAGGAGTTGCCGCCGGAATCTTCCACAGTCAACGCCGCGCTGGCACCCAACCGAGCAGCCAACGGGCGCAGCTGAGCCCATTGTTGTGGCAGCAAATACAGGTGCACTGCGGCATCAAAATCACAGTGCAGATCGAGCACCACATCCGCATCGCAAGCATGCTTGAGCAGCAGGCGCTGCAAGCCTTGCAACTCCGAGCCCGCCGGCGGCAAGGCTTCTAGCGCGGCCTGCATCGCAGCGCGAATCAGCCGCACATTGCTGGGGCCATCAGTGCCCAGGCAGCCATCCAGCGCTGGTGCGATGGCATCTGCCAGGTCAGTGAAATCGCGATTGAAGTTCTTGCCGCTGGCCAGTTCAAAACGCCCCTGATGGGCCGCCTGAAACACCTGCCCCAAGCCAATCGGGTTGGCCACGGGCACCAGTTCGATCACACCCGTTAGGCGGCCTTGAGCTTCCAATTCACGCAAGCGCTGTTTGAGCTCAACCGCGACGCGCATCCCAGGTAGCTCATCGGCGTGCAAAGAAGCCTGAATATAGGCCTTGCACGGACCACTGCCGAAACGGAATACGCTGAGGCGGCGCTCAGTACCGGGGCAGCCCCAGGGCAATGGATGGTCGATACGCTGCATGGCTCGTTCCTCAGGCTTTGCGCGGCGCCAGGTAAGCCAGCCAGCGACGCTCGGCCAACTTGAACAGGCGTACGAGGATAAAAGTCAGGCACAGGTAAAACAGGCCGGCGGTGATAAACGCCTCAAACGGCAAGTAATACTGCGAGCTGACAGTCCGAGCTGCGCCGGTGATATCGATCAGGGTCACAATCGAGGCCAGCGAGGTGGTGTGCAGCATCATGATCACTTCGTTGCTGTACTGCGGCAGTGCACGGCGCAGCGCGGAGGGCAACAGGATGCGCCGGTACAGTTTGCCGCGCGACATGCCCATGGCCTTGGCGGCCTCAATCTCACCGTGCGGGGTCGCTTTCAGGCTACCGGCCAAAATCTCGGCGCTGTAAGCGCTGGTGTTAATGGCAAACGCCAAACATGCACAGAAGGTGGCGCTGGAGAGGTACGGCCACATGAAGCTGTCACGCACCGCATCAAATTGGGCCAGGCCGTAATAGATCAGAAACAGCTGCACCAGCATCGGCGTGCCGCGAATCACGTAGGTGTACAGCCATGCGGGGAAGTTAACCCACGCCGACTTAGACACACGCATCAAGCCCAGGGGAATAGCCAGTGCCAGGCCGAACGCCAGGGCAATCAGCAGAATTTTCAGGGTAACCAGTACACCGCCAAAGTACAGCGGCAGGTTTTCCACGATTACGTTGTAGTCAAAGATCATCGCTGCGCTCCCCGCTTACAGATCAGCGGCTTTGATGCCGACCGAGTAACGTTTTTCCAGGTAACGCAAAGCCAGCAGCGAGACGCTGGTCAGCACCAGATACAGGGCCGCAACAGCCAGGTAGAAGGTGAATGGCTCGCGGGTGGCATCGGCGGCACTTTTCGCCTTGAACATCATGTCCTGCAGGCCGACCACGGAAATCAGTGCGGTGGCCTTGGTCAGCACCAACCAGTTGTTGGTGAACCCAGGAATGGCGAAGCGAATCATCTGCGGCACCAGAATGCGGAAGAACACCTGCATGCCACTCATGCCGTAAGCCGCACCGGCCTCGGCCTGACCTTTGGGGATGGCCATAAAGGCCCCACGAAAGGTCTCCGACAGGTAAGCACCAAAAATAAAGCCCATGGTGAACACGCCGGCAATAAAGGGGTTGATATCGATGTAGTCGTCGTAACCGAACATGGGCGCCAGACGATTCACCATGTCCTGACCGCCATAGAAAATCAGCAGGATCAGTACCAGATCGGGAATCCCGCGGATCACCGTGGCGTAGGTTTCACCCAGCAGCGCCAGCCACTTGATCGGCGACAGGCGAAACGCTGCACCCAGCAAACCCAACACGATGGCCACTGCCATCGACGTCAGCGCCAGAATCAGGGTGAGCCAGGCACCCTCCAGAATGGTCGAGCCGTAGCCGTTGAGCATGCTCTTATTACCTCATGCAAACGCCTGGCGGCGCCTGGAAGTACAACGAAAAAGTGGCGCATAGCCTACACAGAGCAAGTTTGCGCCACTTTCAGTGAAGACGACGGATCGAACTCAATCAGTCGCCGTAGACGTTAAAGTCGAAGTATTTATCCTGCACTTCTTTGTATTTGCCATTGGCACGGATGGCCAGGATGGCTGCGCTGATTTTGTCAGCCAGCGCTTTGTCACCTTTGCGCACGGCAATGCCCTGACCTTCGCCGAAGTATTTGACGTCGGTGAAGTCCGGCCCAACAAAAGCAAAACCTTTACCGGCATCGGTCTTCAGGAAGCCATCGTCAATATTCACTGAGTCAGCCAGGGTGGCGTCCAAACGGCCAGAGTTCAGGTCAAGGAAGATTTCGTTTTGCGAGCTGTAACGCACGATTTCAGCGCCCGATGCGGCAAATACATCGGTAGCAAAACGGTCGTAAACAGAAGAGCGCTGCACGCCAATTTTCTTACCTTTCAAATCGACGGCTGGATCTTTCAGCTCAGTACCGGCTTTCATCGCCAGTTTCGCCGGCGTGGCGTAGTACTTACCGGTGAAGTCCACAGATTTTTTGCGATCGTCAGTAATCGACATCGACGACAGCACCGCATCGAACTTGCGAACTTTCAGCGCAGGGATCAGGCCGTCAAACTCCTGCTCGATCCATTTGCATTCCACTTTCATCTCTTCGCACAGGGCGACGCCAATGTCGTAGTCAAAACCGCTGATGGCCCCTTCAGGGGTTTTGAAGGCAAACGGCGGGTAAGCCGCTTCGATACCAATACGCAGCGGCTTGGACTCTTCAGCCATGGCCAGCGGCGACAGCATGGACAGCGCCAGTGCGCCGAGAAGTGCAATCTTCTTCATCTTGTGACTCCTTCGAATGGGTATGGCCTTACATCGGCATAAGGCTGTTGGCGTAAACAGTGTCAGCAAGTGGTGTAGCGCACCCAAGCTGCATCAATTCTAGTAAGTCACCACCAAGCTGCGCACCGCACACTACTCAGACGGACCTGCGCCGGGTGAGCGGCATTCTAGCGACAGCTCGAAAGTCGATATTTCTTCAATGCGACAAGTAATTACAAAAGACCAGGGCGGGCACTGCGGGGATATTGACAACCCTTCTAAAACATGAAGGACAGAAAAGATAGCAAACTAATTTATAAAGCAATAACCGCGCCCAGTTCCAAAAACCCAGTGTTTTAGGGGCTTCATCGCGGCTTTTACTTTCCACCCCCCGGCAAAGCGGCGCGCTATTCTGGCGCAAAACGTTCCCGCACACCCCATAAAAGTGCGCATTGTTACGCCAAGGCAACAGCTAAGTACCCAGATGAAAATCGATAAGTGGATATCAGCACGTGATCATCCCCCAAAAAGCACAACGCCCTGCCCGGCTTGTGACCGAAACAGGGCGTTGTTTACAGGGGGCTAAGCTAGGTTAGGCAGCCTGCATGTCGCGGTGAGTGTCGATGAGGTGCTGCACCACGCTAGGATCGGCCAGCGTGGAGATGTCGCCGAGTGAATCATATTCGGCGGTTGCGATCTTGCGCAGGATACGGCGCATGATCTTGCCCGAACGAGTTTTCGGCAGGCCTGGGGCCCACTGAATAACATCCGGTGTAGCAATTGGGCCAATTTCCTTACGCACCCAGTTCTTCAGCTCCTGACGCAGTTGCTCGGATGGCTCCTGCCCCTGGTTCAGGGTTACATAAACATAAATGCCCTGACCCTTGATGTCATGCGGGACACCCACCACTGCCGCTTCTGCTACGTGCGGATGAGCGGCTATTGCGCTTTCCACTTCGGCGGTGCCCATACGGTGGCCAGAGACGTTGAGCACGTCGTCCACTCGACCGGTGATCCACCAGTAGCCGTCTTCGTCGCGGCGAGCACCGTCGCCGGTGAAGTACATGCCTTTGAAGGTTTTGAAGTAGGTATCGACGAAACGGTCGTGATCACCATAGAGGGTGCGCGACTGACCCGGCCACGAATCAAGAATCACCAAGTTGCCTTCAGCCGGACCTTCGATCAGGTTGCCCAAGTTATCCACCAGTGCGGGAACCACACCGAAGAACGGACGGGTCGCCGAGCCCGGTTTGAGCGCTGTAGCACCCGGCAACGGGGTAATCATGAACCCACCGGTTTCAGTCTGCCACCAGGTGTCAACGATCGGGCAGCGCGACTGGCCGACCTTCTCGTAGTACCACTGCCAAGCTTCTGGGTTGATCGGCTCGCCCACCGAACCCAGTAGACGCAGGCTGGAACCATCCGCACCGTCCACAGCCGCATCGCCTTGAGCCATCATGGCGCGAATAGCGGTCGGCGCGGTGTAGAGGATGTTGACCTTGTGCTTGTCGATGATCTTCGACACACGGGTGACATCGGGATAGTTAGGAATGCCTTCAAACATCAGCGTGGTCGCGCCGTTAGCCAACGGGCCATAGACGATATAACTGTGGCCGGTGACCCAGCCAACGTCGGCGGTGCACCAGTAAACATCACCCGGCTTGTAATCAAATACCCGCTCATGGGTCAGCGCGGCATACACCAGGTAACCACCAGTGGTGTGCAGCACGCCTTTGGGCTTACCCGTAGAGCCGGAGGTGTAAAGGATAAACAGCGCTTCTTCGGCGCCCATCTCTTTCGGTGCACAGACGCTACCGGCTACCTTCAATAGGTCTTCGTACCAGATATCGCGATGCGGGTTCCACTTGATATCTGAACCCGTGCGCTTAACCACGATGACTTTCTGGATGCTGCGCGTTTCTGGGTTAGTCAAGGCGTCGTCAACGTTCGCCTTGAGTGCAACCTTCTTGCCGCCACGCAGGCCTTCATCCGCAGTGATGACCACTTTGGACTGACAGTCGATGATGCGCCCGGCCAGCGCCTCTGGGGAGAAGCCGCCAAACACCACCGAGTGAATGGCACCGATGCGGGTACAGGCCAGCATGGCGACCACGGCTTCGGGGATCATTGGCATGTAAATGGTGACGACGTCGCCGCGGTGCACATCCTGGCCGCGCAGAGCGTTGGCCAGCTTGCAAACTTCTTCATGCAATTCGCGGTAGGTGATATTGCGGCTGTCTGCCGGGTCATCGCCTTCCCAAATGATCGCGACTTGATCACCGCGCTCAGCCAGGTGACGGTCCAGACAGTTATAAGAAACGTTCAAGGTGCCGTCAGCAAACCATTTGATGTCAACGCGATGATCGTCAAAAGAAGTTTGTTTGACCTGGGTGAACGGCTTGATCCAGTCAAGGCGCTGAGCCTGCTCACGCCAGAAGCCATCAGGGTTGATGACTGACTGCTGGTACATGGCTTTATAGGTTGCCTCGTCGGTCAACGACTGGGCCGCCACCTCAGGGCGCACGGGATACAAGGACGCAGCACTCATTAGAAACACCTCGATGGGTAGTTGTTGTTCTATGCCCCATTCTGTAGCCAGCACCCCAGCCTAGGGCCATTCGACCATGGTCTTAACACTTAGAGACAATAGTGCTGAGGGCTGAACAGGACTTTTCACGCGCAAAAAAAAAGCGACCTAAGCAGGTCGCCACTCAAATCATTCCGAGGGGGAATGCAGAAACGTTTACATCCAAACCACGCAGGATTGGAACGTTCTCAGTCTCTGCCAACAGATTGTGCCCGGCTATTGCACCATGGTCGTAGGCAGCGGTGGCCTGGCGCTCAGGTCGATCACCCAAGGCTCCAACCGCCGACCGAATGCGAGCTCGGCAGTGAAGCGTTTCTGGTAATTCGGGTATTGCGCATCTGGCTGATCAGCCCGCTGCGGCAAGCTATCGAACGTCGCGTACCAGCGTTGCGGCAGGTTGATACTGTGAAGCCCTGGGGTATTGGCTGTGCCACCCAGCTGCCAGGTAAAACGCTGGCTTGCTGGCCGCGGATCGGCACCCTCGCCCGCCCACGCCGTGATCACACTCGTGGCCTGTACCTCGACAATGGCGCGCACGATGGCGTAACGCTGCCGGTCCGGATAGCGCGCACGCAGCGCCTGCTGATCCAGCCCCACATCCACCACCAGCAGGCGGCTGGCGCGGTGTTGTTCTTGCTCCAGGGCCCTCGCCGCGCTCTCGGCTGCCGTCTGCAGCTCTTTGCTGTCGGGTACGGACGTATACAGCCGCTGAGCCTCTGTATGTGCCGCGCGAACTAACGCCAACTCGCGCTGAAAAGCGCTGCCGTCCAACTCCAGCACCAGCAATGCCTCACGATCTAACTGACGTCGATAGCGGCTTACCGCTTGTTCATTTAACTCATCGGGTAGCTGGAAACCCAACCCGGCCATTTTCTCGGCACTGATCGCAAAGGAGTCAGGGAGATCGCCCGTGCGAGTCGGCCAGCGGTAATCCAAGCGCAGCGCCAGGCTGCTGTTGTCCTTGCGCCAATAGGTGTAGGCATTGCCAAGCTCGCGTTCGGACAGCTGCAGGCGGCTTTCCTCAGGCGGCTGGCGATTCCAGGCCACGCCCGCCAGGACAATGGCGTTGACCAGGCCAATCATCACTAGGCCGGCAACCAGATAACGCACACGTACGCCGCTCATTGCCCACCTCCCAGCAAACCGTGACGGCTACGCAAACGCCGCAGCACCAGCAGAATCAGCACCGCACTCAAGCCCAGCACCAGGAAGAACAGGTACTTGGGCATGCTCTGCCACCACCAGTCGAACAGTTTGATGTAAAGGAAAATCACAAAGAAGCTCAGCCCGGTGTTCACCACATCCGTCCATTCGCGGCGCACACCTAACCAAATCACCAGCGCCGCGAGGATAAAGCCGCCAATCTGGTAGGCATTCTCGATGTACTCGGGCGAATAATCGACGTAGCTACCCGCGCCCCAATGCGACAGCACCAGCACCGGCACAAACACCCCGAGCAGGCCAAATACCCGATAGATCACCGCAAAGCCATCAAAACGACGCTGATCGACCAGCAATGGCACCACGAAGATCAGCAGCGCCGGCGAGATGAAATTCTCCGGCCGCTGGGCAAACCCCAGCCAGTAAATGCCGCCCCAGCTGCCAAGCCGCGCCGCGACAAACGCCAGCAGACAACTCAAGCCGATCGCCAGCAGCAGGCGCGCGCTGCAGGCATAGGCCAGCAGCAGCGCGTAGAACATCCAGGGCAGCAAGGCGTTGTTAGACGGAGTGATATTGAAGATCTGTCCGAGCATGACGATATTCAGCACAAAACAGGTAAAGGCCACCAACGCCGCCAGCTTGCTGAAGTAACCCGAGCTATCGAGGCGCTGCACCCACAGCGTCATGCCGAATGAAGCGATGCTCGCCGTCAGCAGAATCGTCACCTGGCTCTGGGTGCCGAACAAACCCCAGAACTGGTAGAACAGAAAAAACACACTGGCCGCCAACGCCAACGCGCCGAGGAACGAGGCAATACGCATGCCCAGCGACAGCTGCCGCGCCTGAATATCGTGATCGATATCGAAAGCCGACAGGTAGCGGTTGAGCAATTGCTGATGATGGCTGTACAAAGTGGCGCGCTGGCTATCCGTCAGGCTCAACACCTGCTCCGCCTCAAGGCGCGCCAATTCACGGTTGAAAACACCAATGTCATCGGCACGTTGCTGGGCATCACTGCGGTTTAAGGTTGGCATGGCAATCCTTGCGGCGGGTCCATCAGGTTATAGGTTGATCAGCACACTCTAGCGCTAAAGTTTCCGCGATGGGCTGACCCAGTAGAGGGTTCGCAAAGGCAAATAACGCTCGCGGCTAAAGCCCCTCCTACAAACAACATGTCCATGGCTAAACTGCCCTAAGCATTTAGCCCACGGAAGACCGATGAAAAGCGTCCATGCCGATCTACTGCAACACGCCCCTCCCAGCCTAAAACCAGCCGACACCTGGGCCAGGCTGTGCTGTGAACAGGCGCTGTTGGCAGTAGAGCAAGGCTGCTATGGCGTAGGCGCGGTGCTGGTTAACCGGGATCAGGAACTGCTGTGCAGCGCGCGCAATCAGGTATTTGTCGATGGCTACTACAACAGCGCCGCTCACGCCGAAATGTTGCTCCTCGATCAACTGGAAACTGAGTACTCAAAGCAGGACCGTAGCGCCCTCACCCTGTACGTCAGCCTGCAACCTTGCCTGATGTGTTACGGCCGCATCCTGCTGGCAGGCATCACCCGGGTGCGTTACCTGGCTCGTGACAAGCCAGGCGGCTTTAACGGCAAATACCTTCCCGCAGCCTGGGCCGACCTGGCCGCACACACCTCGGTATACCAGGCAGATGTAGACCGCTACTGGATCAACCTGGCTGAGCAGGCGATCAACCAATTGCAGGATCGTCAGGCGTTACGTGAACGCGTGGTAGCGGCATGGCGTGGTAAGCCGCAGGGTTGAAGCTCTATTCCTTGCCCAATCCATGCTGACGCAACTTATTAGCAATCGTGGTGTGTGACACGCCAAGACGCTTGCCTAGCTGACGGCTGCTGGGATGATCGTGGAATAAGCGCTCCAGCACGGCTTTTTCAAAGCGGCCGAGAATCTCATCCAGGCCGCCCTCTACCGAGAACTCGCCCAGCGGCTGCGGCGCACCGTAGTCTGGCAGGCGGATATGCTCACCTTTGACCACCCCGCCGTCACACAGTGAAACAGCCTGGAACAGCACGTTCTCCAGTTGGCGCACGTTGCCCGGCCAGTGGTAGTGACCGAGTTTATCCAGCACTTGTGGTGCGAGCTTGGGCAGCGGGCAACCGATCTGCCGGCTGGCCTGGTCGAGAAAGTGCTCCACCAGCGGCGGCAAGCCGTCCAAGCATTCACGCAGCGGCGGAATGTGCAGGCTGAGCACGTTGAGGCGGTGATACAGATCCTGACGAAACTCGCCCTTGGCACATAGCTCGGACAGATCGACCTGGGTGGCGCACATTACCCGCACATCCAGGTAGACCTCCTCATCACTGCCGACCCGGCGGAAGCAGCCATCCTGCAGAAACCGCAGCAGCTTGGCCTGCAGGCGCGGGCTCATCTCACCCACCCCATCAAGAAACAGCGTACCGCCGGCAGTCAGTTCCAGCAGGCCGAGTTTGCCCTCGGGGCGAGCGCCTTCGAAGGCGCCGGGGCCGTAACCGAACAGCTCGGTTTCGGCCATGGATTCCGGCAGACCGGCGCAGTTCAGCGCCATAAACGGCGACTGCCCACGCGGGCTGGCCAAGTGGCAGGCACGCGCCAGCAGTTCCTTGCCGGTGCCGGTTTCGCCCTCGATCAACAGCGGCGCATCCAGCGGTGCCATACGCCGCGCTTCGCGCACCACCGCTGCCATGATCTTGGAGCTCTGGAATATCGAATCGAAGCCGCGCAGTTCCTGCTTGCGCACGTTGTAGATGCGCTCGCCCACCCGATCCGCCCGGTGCAGGGTCAACACCGCGCCGGCCATGGCATCACTCTCTTCATGCTCGGTTTGCAGCGGCGCGATATCGGCGAGAAACACATCGCCCTTCACTTTCACCCGCAGGCCATTGATCCGCGACTTGTTGGCGCGCACCAGCTCCGGTAGGTCGAAGTCCTCGGCATAACGCGACAGCGGAATGCCCGGCACCTCATCCACTCGCACCCCAAGCAACTGTGCGGCGCTGCGGTTGGCCGCGACGATTGAGCCACCCATATCGATCGACAGCACCGGAAAATCCAGCGCGCCGAGCAAGGCATTCAGCTCCAGATGCCGACGCTCGCTGGGCATCAGGCCCACCCGTTTGACACCGAACACCCCGGGAATCGCCTCGAACTTGGGCCGTAATGACTGAAATTGCAGGTTGATCAGGTTCGGGCAGTGCAGGTAGATGGCATTGCCCTGCTCGCCACCGACTTCGCCGCGGGCGACGTTGATGCCGTATTCGACCAGCAGGTTGAGGATGTCGCGCAGGATGCCAATTCGGTTCTGGCAGTGGACTTTGATACGCATGGCAGGGCTCTTGTGGGTCTTGTTATGACCGTCAACGGCGAACAATCGACGTTGGCGGCGGATTATTCGTCAAGAATATGTGACAGATTAGCGCAGCAGCAAGACGATACTTCGCCACGCCGGCACATACGTAATCAATTCTTTACGAAATACCCACCCTTTCCTACTGCATCCACTCCAGGTCATGGCTGCATAACTGCACGAGCAGGCGTATTCCTGAGTCCAATACAACAACAAAGCCCCAGCAGGAGGCAGCGATGAAGAGCACGCAATACTTGGCGCGCGAACCGGATGACAGTGGCTTTATCAATTACCCGGAGGCCGAGCATCAGGTATGGAATACCCTGATCACCCGTCAGCTCAAATTGATCGAAGGGCGCGCCTGCCAGGAATACCTGGACGGGATCGAGCGGCTCGGCCTGCCCCATGAGCGCATTCCGCAGCTCGGCGAGATCAATCAGGTGTTGCAGGCCAGCACCGGCTGGCGCGTGGCGCGGGTGCCGGCGCTGATTCCGTTTCAGACCTTCTTCGAGCTGCTGGCCAGCAAGCAATTCCCGGTGGCGACCTTTATTCGTACGCCTGAGGAACTGGACTACCTGCAAGAGCCGGATATCTTCCACGAGATCTTTGGTCACTGTCCGCTGCTGACCAACCCCTGGTTCGCCGAATTCACCCACACCTACGGCAAGCTCGGTTTGGCCGCCAGCAAGGAAGAGCGCGTGTACCTGGCGCGCCTGTACTGGCTGACCATCGAGTTCGGACTGGTCGACACCAGCCAGGGTCGCAGGATTTATGGCGGCGGCATCCTCTCCTCACCGAAGGAAAGCGTGTATTGCTTGTCCAATGAGCCGCAGCGTTTGGCTTTCGACCCGATTGAGGCGATGCGTACGCCCTACCGCATCGACATCCTGCAGCCGCTGTATTTTGTCCTGCCCGAGCTCAAGCGCCTGTTCGAACTGGCCCATGAAGACATCATGGGCATGGTCCAGCAGGCCATTCGCCAGGGCTTGCATGCGCCGAAGTTTCCGCCGAAAGCCGCGTAAGGTGGACATGCCGCCACTCCAACAAACGGTGGGCAAACTGCGCATGCCCACCCTACAAAATCTTATATTCAGGAGAACCCCATGAGCCTTGCCCAAGCCAAATGCGAAGCCTGCAGTGCCGATGCCCCGAAGGTCAGCGATGACGAGTTAGCTGAACTGATCCGTGAGATCCCCGACTGGAACATCGAAGTACGTGACGATCATATGGAGCTGGAACGGGTTTACCTGTTCAAGAACTTCCGCCACGCCCTGGCCTTTACCAACGCGATCGGCGCCATCGCCGAGGAAGTCGGCCACCATCCAGCGCTGCTCACCGAATGGGGCAAAGTCACCGTGACCTGGTGGAGCCATGAAATGGGCGGCCTGCACCGCAACGACTTCATATTAGCCGCACGCACCGATGTGCTGGCTGCAGGTGCCGAGGGCCGCAAGTGAGCCATTTCCAAAGCATAGTGCGAGTGCCTGGCGACCCGATTCTCGGCCTGATGGACGCCTATCGGCTTGATCGCAACCCGGCCAAGCTCGATCTCGGCGTCGGCGTGTACAAGGACGCCCAGGGCCTGACGCCGATTCCACGCGCAGTGAAACTGGCCGAACAGCGGCTGGTGGAAAGCGAAACGACCAAGAGCTATATCGGCGGCCATGGCGACCCACTGTTTGGCAGCCTGCTCAGTCAGCTGGTACTGGGTGCCGACAGCCCGCTGCTGGCCGAACGCGCTGGCACCACCCAGACCCCTGGCGGCACCGGTGCGCTGCGCCTGTGTGCGGACTTTATCGCCCACTGCCTGCCGGGCCGTGGCATCTGGCTGAGTGACCCGACCTGGCCGATCCACGAGAGCATCTTTGCTGCCGCCGGCCTGCGCGTTGGGCATTACCCCTATGTTGGCGCGGACAACCAGCTGAATGTCGAGGCGATGATCGCCGCCCTCACCCACGTGCCCAAGGGCGATGTGGTGCTGCTGCACGCCTGCTGCCACAACCCCACCGGCTTCGATCTCACCCCGCGCGACTGGAAGCGCGTGCTGGAGGTGGTCAAAGCCCGCGAGCTGCTGCCGCTGATCGACTTCGCCTACCAGGGTTTTGGCGATGGTCTGGAGCAGGACGCCTTTGCTGTGCGCCTGTTTGCCGCCGAGTTGCCCGAACTGCTGATCACCAGTTCCTGCTCGAAGAATTTCGGCCTGTACCGCGAACGCACTGGTGCGCTGATCGTCTGCGCCGAGACTGCGACAAAGCTGCAGGATGTGCGCAGCCAGCTGGCGTCTATCGCCCGCAATCTGTGGTCCACTCCGCCCGCCCACGGCGCGGCAGTGGTCGCCACTGTCCTGGCTGACAGCGAGCTGAACAGCCTCTGGGTCAGCGAGCTGGACGCCATGCGCCAGCGTGTTGCCAGTCTGCGTGCCAGCCTAGTTGAAGCCTTGCAGCCTTATGGTCTGAGTGAGCGCTTTGCGCATATCGCGCTGCAGCGCGGCATGTTCTCCTACACCGGCCTGAGCCCAACCCAGGTGCAACGCCTGCGTGATGAGTTCAGCGTGTATATGGTCGGCTCAGGTCGGGCCAATATGGCCGGGCTCGACGCCGAGCGCCTAGATCAACTGGCCAGCGCCATTTCGCGCGTCTGCAGCGACTGAAACGTACCTGAGCCCCGCCACAGCACCGGGGCTCGGGTAGAAGTATGTGCCGACAAGCTTGCTATAGTCGCCGCACGCCCATAGCACCGAGACGCCCGTGCCCCGCTTGTTGAATTTTGCCTTCCGCCTGTACCAGCGCATCTTGCACAGCCTGGCCCTCTATCCAACGCTGATCGCGTTGGGTTTCTTCGTTTTGTGCCTGCTGAGCATGAGCATCGAATACCAGCCCTGGATGATGTCGCTCAAAGGCGAGTTTGATGTCGGCCTGGTGCGCAATGCCGACAATGCCCGCTTGATTCTCGGCACGCTGGTCGGCGGCATCCTCTCGCTGATGGTGTTCAGCTTCTCCATGGTCATGGTGGTGCTCAACAATGCCGCCGCCGCGCTGTCACCGCGCGTAGTGCCTGGCCTTATCAGCGATAAAAGCCATCAGAAGACCCTGGGCTTCTACCTCGGCACCATCCTTTTTTCGCTGCTACTGATCACCACGATTGAACTGGATAACTCAACCCAGGTACCCAGCCTTGGCGTGCTGATGGCATTAGCGATGGGCATCGCCTGCCTCGGCCTGTTTGTGCACTTTATCCACTCGATTTCCCGCTCGATTCAGGTGGAGTACATCCTCAACAACCTGTACCACACCACCCTGGCCAAACTCGCCGCACGCGAAGCCAAGCTGGCCGCTATCGACAACCTGCCCAGCTGGCCAGAGGATCAAAACTGGCAGGAAATCTGCGCGCAACGCAGCGGTTATTTCAAAGAGCTCAACGTCGACACGATCAACACCATCTTGTGTGAGCACGATCTGCGCATGACCGTGATGATCCACCGCGGGTTCTTCGTGATGAGTGGCCGGCCGCTGTTCAAGCTTGACCGCCAGGTCGATTCGGCAATCACCGATGCGCTGCTCGACTGCTTCGATTTCTTTCTCGAGGAATACGCCCACACCCACTACCTGTTTGGCTGCACGCAGATGTCAGAAATCGCCGTCAAGGCGCTCAGCCCCGGTATTAACGATCCTGGCACGGCGATTACCGCCATCGACCTGCTCAGCGTGCTGTTCAGTAAGCGTCTGGCGTTGCCGGACCTGGATGTCACCCTGGCGAACGATGGCCCGCCACGCCTGCTGCATTACGAGCTCTCGCTGGATGAGTTGCTGCAACGGGTATTCGGCCCAATTCGCCACTACGGCTGCGCCGATGTGAGTGTGCTGATTGGTTTGCTGCAGGCCTTCAAGAACCTGCTCTACCAGCCGCTGCGCGCTGCGCAGAAAACCGATCTGCTGCGGCATGTGCGCAGCGTGCAGGAAACCGCCGATCAGCACCTGAGCAACAGCCGTGATCGCGACGCCATCAACCAGCTGCTCGAACGTATCAACCAGAACAGTGCAGCCCTGGAGCCGATTGCCCTGCTTGGCATACAGGGCAGCAAGAGCGCTGAAAACAACACCCAGCAACCTTCGACCGGCTCGCGGGAAGCCTTGTAAGCGCGACGGGGAAGCCGAGGCCTGACCACGAGCAGTATGGGTGCAGCACGGCGTTTCAGCGCCCTCGGCGCACGCACAGGCAATGCCTGGAAAAATCAAAAGACCGTTTATCTATAAAAATAACCTTTTAGAAACAATTACTTAGTTCGCTACCCGGCTAAGCACTGGCACCCTTCATGCTTGCACTCAGCGGCATAGTTCCCTAGGGTAGGTCGCCATGTGGTCCCTGATTGCCCCTATCAGCTCGTTGCTCGGTGGGGTTGCTTTACTCCTCCTCGGCAATGGTCTGCTCAACACCCTACTGACCCTGCGTGGCGTCGCCGAAGGCTACTCCACCTCGATGCTCGGCCTGATTATGTCCGGGTATTTTGTCGGTTTTCTCCTTGGCACGTGGCTGGCGATTCCGCTGGTCCGCCGCGTTGGGCATATCCGTGCGTTTGCCTTTTGCGCCGCCCTCGCTGCCATAACCGCCCTGCTGCATGTGCTGATTATCGACCCGTGGGTCTGGCTGGGCCTGCGCGTGCTCTATGGCCTGGCGCTGGTCAGCCTGTATATGGTGATCGAGAGCTGGCTTAACGCGCAGGTGCCCAACGACAAACGCGGCCAGGTGTTTGCCGTATACATGGCGGTCAACCTCGGCGCACTGGCCGCTGCGCAGCAGCTGCTCAATCTGGCCTCGGCGAGCGACTTCGTGTTGTTCGTGCTGGCCGCCATGCTGATCAGCGCGGCCTTGATGCCCATTACCCTCACCCGGCAGATCCAACCCAGCGTGCCGGACACCTTGCACACCAACCTGCGGCAGATCGCCGGTATCGCCCCGCTGGCGCTGGCCGCCGCTGGCTTATCCGGCCTGGCCCTCGGCGCGTTCTGGGGCATGGCGCCGGTATACGCCAGCCTGAACGGCTTCGATGCCACCGGCGTGGGTTTGCTGATGAGCAGCACGATTCTCGGCGGCGCGTTGCTGCAATGGCCGATTGGTATCTACTCGGATAAACACGACCGCCGCCTGGTGCTGTTCTGGGTGGTCGCGCTGGCCGTAGTGGTCGCCGTGCTGATGAGCCTGTTGCCGGCCGGTCGCCTGCTGCTTGGGCTGATGTTTATCTGGGGCGGCCTGGCCTTTGCCATCTACCCGATTGCCGTGGCGCAGTTGATCGACCAATTACACAGCGATGAAATCCTCGCCGGTTCCAGCAGCCTGCTGATGGTCAATGGCATTGGCTCGGTGTGCGGCCCGCTGCTCGCCGGCCTGCTGATGCAGCACCTCGGCGCTCAGGCGCTACCGCTGTATTTCGCCGCCACGCTCGGCCTGCTCGCGGCTTACACGCTGTACCGCCTGCGCCATGTCAGCGACCTGGTCAGCGAACCAGCCGGGCACTTTATGCCCATGCTGCGAACCAGCCACACGGTGCTCGAGCTGATGCCCGACGCACCGCCAACAGACGACCCAGACCAAACTGACTCAAATGAGGACCCGCCCAACCCGGCACTGCAGACGCCGGGGTAAACCAAGAGACGAACGCCCCGTGGCGCAATCGTCCATAGCTCGTCGGCCTTTGTCGGCGCGTCACTGCACCCACTTAACTGGACAGGAAGACAGCGCATGTTACTTGCCACCGATCTCGATGGAACCTTTCTCGGCGGCGATCCCAAGGATCGCCTGAGCCTCTATCAGACCATCGCCGCTCATCCGGAAATCCGTCTGGCCTACGTCACCGGCCGCAGCCTGGAGTCGGTGCTGCCACTGCTGGCAGACCCGACCCTGCCGCAACCGGATTTCATCATCTCCGACGTTGGCGCCAGCCTGGTGCATGGCGACACCTTGCAGCCGATTCAGCCGCTGCAAAGCGCGGTGGACGCCCTCTGGCCCGGCGACAGCCAGGTTGCCAGCGCCATCGAACGCTTTGCCCTGGAGCGCCAGGACGTGCCGCAGGTGCGCCGCTGCTCCTACTTCTGCGGCCCGGAGCAGGCGGCCAACCCGGCCCTGCTGGAAGTCGCAGAAAGTTTGGGCTGCGACCTGCTCTACTCGGCCGAGCGCTACCTGGATTTTCTGCCCAAGGGCGTCAATAAGGGCAGCAGCCTGCAAGCGTTGATCGACTGGCTGGAACTGGACAACGACCAGGTGCTGACCGCCGGCGACACCCTGAATGATCTGAGCATGCTCAGCGGCCAGTTCAAGGGCGTGTGCGTCGGCGCGTCCGAGCCGGGCCTGCTGCAGGCCACGCGGCAGTACTCGCGGGTATTCCACGCCGAGCGCGCCGGTTGCGGCGGCATTCTTGAGGCCTTTGTGCATTTTGGCTTTCTCGGCAAACAGGGCATCGCCGCCGAAGGCAAGCAAGTCGCCGACCCGGGCAAGGCCGATCTGGTGATGGTCTACCACCGCCTGCCCTATGAAGAATACCGTGGCGCCGATGGCAAGCTGCAACGCCGCCGCCCGACTTCACCCAATGGCATTATTCCGACCCTGTTGAGCTTCTTTGGCGATGGTCGCGCCGGCTCCTGGGTAGCCTGGGCCGAGCATGACGAAAACAGCGGCGAAACCTTCGACAGCCACACCACAGTAGATGCCGAACGCTACCCAAAGCTGACCGCCGCACGGGTGGCGCTGAGCAAGGAAGAAGTCGACATTTTCTACAAGCGCTTCTCCAAGGAAGCCTTCTGGCCGACCCTGCATACCTTCTGGGAGCGCGCGCAGTTCCGTGAGGACGACTGGCAGGTATTCCTCAAGGTCAACCGCGCCTTTGCCGAACGCACCGCCCTGGAAGCTGCTGAGGGCGCCACAGTCTGGCTGCACGATTACAACCTGTGGATGGTCCCCGGCTACCTGCGCGAGCTGCGCCCGGACCTGCGCATCGCCTTCTTCCACCACACCTACTTCCCCTCGGCGGATGTGTTCAACGTACTGCCATGGCGCCGGCAGATCATCGGCAGCCTGCTGCAGTGCGACTACATCGGCTTTCATATCCCGCGCCAGGTGGAGAACTTCGTCGATGCCGCGCGCGGCGTGATGCCGCTGCAAACCGTCAGCCGGCAGAACTGCGCGCCACGCTTTATCACCTATGGCTGCGCCGTGGGCCTGGAGCGCATGACCACCGCCGTGGACACCGGCAACCGCGTGGTCAAACTCGGCGCCCACCCGGTGGGCCTGGATATCGAGCGGGTGCGCAGCGCCCTGGCCGCACCGAAGATCAGGCAAATGATGGAACGTCTGCGGGCTGAGCTTGCTGGGGTCAAACTGATTCTCTCGGTGGAACGCCTCGACTACACCAAAGGCATTCTGGAAAAGCTCAACGCCTACGAGCGCTTGCTGGAAGAAAACCCCGAGCTACTGGGCAAAGTCACCTTGGTCACCGTGTGCGTGCCGGCCGCCAAGGAAATGACCATCTATGACGAGCTGCAAGGGCAGATCGAGCAGGCCGTGGGCCGTATCAACGGCCGCTTCGCCCGCATCGGCTGGACGCCGCTGCAGTTCTTCTTTCGCAGCCTGCCGTTCGAGGAAGTCAGCGCCTGGTACGCCATGGCCGACGTGATGTGGATTACCCCATTGCGCGACGGCCTTAACTTGGTGGCCAAGGAATTCGTCGCCGCTCAGGGCTTGCTGGATGGGCGTGGCGTGCTGGTGCTCTCAGAATTTGCCGGCGCCGCCGCCGAGCTCAAAGGTGCTCTGCTGACCAACCCGCACGACCCCATGGATATGACGCAAACCTGTTACGTGGCGCTGAATATGCCCAAGGCCGAGGCTCAAGCGCGCCTGCGTGAGCTGTTCGATATCGTCAACTACAACGACATCCGCCGCTGGGGCGATGAGTTCCTTGCCGCTGTCAGCGACCCGCAGGAGCAACTGGACCGTGTTCTCGGCCTGGTCGGCTAGCGAGCCCACCAACATTGGCAGGGGAAGTTGGGCCTGTGTCGCGCGATTGGCTGACGCAGCCCTCAGAAATCCACTTTGCCCCTGCCCGCCTTAATCGCGCCGCGTTTGGTTTTGCCTTCCAGGCGGCGCTTCTTTGAACCCAGGGTTGGTTTGGTGGGGCGGCGGGTTTTCTCGGTTTTACCGGCGCTGCGAATCAGCTCGGCCAGGCGCTCAAGCGCATCCGCGCGGTTCTGCTCCTGCGTGCGGTATTGCTGGGCCTTGATGATCACGACACCTTCGGCGGTGATGCGATTGTCGCGCAGCGCCAGCAGCCGCTCTTTGCAAAACGGCGGCAGAGACGAAGCCTGGCTGTCGAAACGTAGGTGCATCGCGCTGGAGACTTTATTGACGTTCTGCCCGCCTGCACCCTGAGCGCGGATGGCCGTCAGCTCAATTTCGTCATCTGGCAGATGAACGCTGTTGGAAATAACCAGCATGAGCAGGCTTCAACACAGAAAGGGGCGTTGAGGATAACGCGAACGCTCTGCCACTGATATTAGGCATGCGCGGCAGACTCACGCAGAGCCAAGCGAGGTGTGACCAAGGGCCCGTCTACCAGCCGCGCGTAAATGACGCCAGCAGCGCAGGTTACGCAAATGTAATCCTGGCTTCAGCTTACTGACAGGGTGTGTTGGTTAACGTGGCGTCGAGCCTAACGCTCGCCCCCTGTTTTGATCAGGGGCCGCCTTACACGATGAGAATGAGTGCAATGAAATCAATCAAGACCCTGTTGGTAGTCGCCGCCCTGAGTGTTTCCGGTTTAGCCATGGCCGAAGGTGGTGCCGAACGCACCCTGGCGCGCATGGAACAGGCCCGCCAGGTGTCGTTGCAAGCCTATCAGGCCGCTAAACAGCAAGCCGAAGCGGCTGTTGCCGACAGCCATGCCGAGCACGGTGAGCACGCCAGCAGCGACAGCAATAACGGCGCGTAACCGTGAGGGCCAATACTGTTGCGGCATAAACACCGTTGGGCCAACGCGATGCCGCTCAGGCTTGCCTACGCCAAATGGTTGCGATTGTGCGACGTCACCGGCAGCACAGCGCGCACTTCCAGCCCAGGCTTAGTGCTGTGTAGCGCCCCTACTGGTTAGTAGGAGCCTGCAGGTCCATCATCAGCTGCATCATCGCGTCCATCATGCGCAGGTGACTGTCCATGTGAGCGCAGTCCATCGATGTGGCGGTGGACGTGCCGCCCATGTGGCTACCCATGCCGGCCCCCATTCCTTTACGCATTTGCCCCATCATGGCCATGCCATTCTGCATCGACGCCATGCCTTCTTGCTTCAAGGCCGCACGTTCTTGCGCGGTCTTGGCTGCCATCATCTTTTCATGCAAGTCCTGCATCGCTTGGGTGTGCTGCTCAAGCGTGGCGGCATCCGGCTGTGAGGCGGACGCCGCCTCAGCCGGGTGATGAGCCGAGTGCTCACTGGCTGCCTCGGGGGTGGCTGCATGGGCGCTGGCCGCTAATGCGAATACCAGTGTGGCGATCAATTGCTTAGTGTTCATGGCTATCTCCATTGAAACGGGACGTACAGTCAGCGCCGCTTAATGGCAGCAGCAGCCGCTCTTGGCTTTTTTGATCGGCGCGGAAGGTGTCGCTGCCGCACTGACCGCCACCGGGGAGTAGCCCGCACTCACAATGGCCTGGCTCAGGTCAGCGTCACTGCTTACAGATTCAATGTGCGCCCAGTGCGATGGCAGGTCGATTTGCACTTGGGCGGCCGGGTCCAACGCCTGCACCGCGTGGGTAATGGCTTTTATGCAGTGGCCGCAGGTCATGTCTTTTACTTCGAAGGTGGTCATTGCGCGCTCCTTTGAGAGCAGTGGGTGATGATTCACTTTCATCCTTGCCGCCGTGGCAAGGTCAAGCGAAAAATCACTCATTGGCAATGATTTAAAATGCCCCCGCATCTGCACGGGGCATTCCCCCGGCCGGGCACTATCAGCGCGTGGCATCCACTGGTTTTATGGATAAGCGTTGCTTGCTTCTACCGTGGCCATATTGTTGTGGCCCAGACCATTGGTGTTATTCGGTAAACTACAGCGCGGCGGCAGGCCCAAGTCATTTACAGGTGGACTGTCTGAAAGCGTATTCACGCTGGGTAGATAGGGGAGCGTTCAGATTGAAAACGTGGCAGTGCATCGTCGGTCTTTTGCTCATCACAACATTAACGCTGCTGCTTGAAATACCGCCCCATACTTGGTTGACCTCAGCGAGCCTCAGCCTGATTCTCGGCACTACAGCGCTGGTTTATATGGCCGCCTCTTGCCTGCTGGCCAGCCGCTGGAGCGTTGTAGAAAGCGCGTTTGGTGGCCTGGACCGGGTCTATGAAACGCATAAATGGTTAGGCGTGTGGGCACTGGTATTTGCCTCGTATCACTTTGTGTTTAAGGCCAACCTGGATGAGTGGAACAGCGTCGCTATTGTCGAGCTGCCCAAATACTGGACGCGTCTGGTACGCCAGCTGAGTTTCATCGCATTGGGTTTAATCGTCCTGCTCGCGTTGAACCGCAATATCCCTTATAGCCAGTGGCGCTGGTGGCACAAACTTTCCGGCCCGTTATTTCTAATCGTTATCTTGCACTGGCTGAGCTTTAAATCCCCGATCACCTTGAACAGTCCTTCGGGTATTTGGCTGGGGGTATTCTGCGCAGCCGGTGTTGTCGCAGCCTTATACAAACTGGTGCTGTACCCGTTTGTAGCGCGGGCGGGCGAATATCGCGTGGTGGCAGTTGCCCGCGACAAAGGTGCGCTGCACTTGACGCTGGAACCGCTGCACAAGAAGTTTGATTTTAAAGCCGGGCAGTTTGCGTTTCTGGCGATGCAGCAAAAAGGCCTGCGCGAGCCGCACCCTTTCACGATTGCCAGTGCCAATACAGCCAACGGGCAGATTGAGTTTGTGATTCGCGGGCTGGGGGATTACACCAAAAAGCTTTGCGAGTGCGCCCAGGTGGGCATGCACGCAGATTTATACGCGCCTTATGGCCGCTTCAAACGCCCCGCTCAGGCCGAACGTGAGGTATGGATCGGCGCCGGTGTCGGTATTTCACCCTTTATTTCCTGGCTGCAAGACCCGGATGCTAAGGACTTCGATAAGGCGACCTTGGTTTATTGCTTCAACCCCTCGCGCGCTTTTCCGCCTCTCGAGACAATGCAGGCCATGGCGCAACAGCGAGGCGTGGCGTTTGTCGCTAACAGCGGCGGCCTTGAGTTGCTGGCTGACACACTGCGCCAGGCGGTCACCCAAACTGAGCCCCACAAGGTTCATGTGAGTTTTTGCGGCCCTAAGGGATTACTGGCCAAAGTCGCTGAAATGATGGCTGCCAACCAGATTCCAGCCGCCAACCTGCACACCGAGTTATTTGAATTCCGCTGACCACAGGGGCGCTGTTAAAGCGCCGTGGTGCTGCGGCAAATTATGGCGCTAACGCTGAGCGGGGAATCAGCCGTGCAGGCACAGATTGCGACGGCCTACCCTATCAGCGTTAACCCTCAGTCATCGTCGAGCCCCCCACTCGCATGGAGTTTTTTCCCATCATGAATGCGATTGCTAGCCACATCGACCCGAGCCTGATTACCTTTGCTCTTGAGCAGTCGTACAACGCTGTTTTAATGACAGACGCCAACGCTGACGGCCAAGGCCACCGCATCGTTTTCGCCAATCAGGCGTTTCTGCGCATGACCGGCTACAGCGCAGAAGAATTACTGGGGCAAAACCCGCGGATACTTCAGGGCCCGGAAACCGATCGTGCGGTGATTGAGCGGCTGCGCCAGTGCCTGCAAGAAGGCACTTATTTTCAGGGGTGGACGGTTAACTACCGCAAAGATGGGCGGCCGTACTCTGTCGAATGGAATATCTCCCCCGTGCGTAATCCAACCGGAGAGATTACCCATTTCATCTCCATACAACATGACATCAGCAACCTGATGGCTGCCCAGAAAACGACTCAGCTCCTCGCTCGCGTTCTTAACGCCACGGATGATGGCGTGGTCATCACTGACAGCCATGGAACCATCGAGTTTGTGAACAAAGGCTTTGAGCAGATCACCGGCTACGGCATCACCGAAGCACTGGGTCGTAACCCGAGCATGCTCGCGTCAGGCAAGCAGGACACTGCGTTCTATAAAGACATGTGGGATACCTTGAAACAAGGCCGCTCCTACAAAGGTACGTTTGTTAACCGCAGCAAGAACAATGAGCTGATCTACTGCGACGAAACCATCACGCCACTGACCGATGAGACAGATAACGTCACCCATTACGTAAGCATTTTCCGCGACCTGACGACCCGCGTACTGGAAGAACAGATGTTCCGAGAAATGGCGCGCATTGATGGCTTAACGGGGGCCATAACCCGAGACGCCGGAGAACTGGCACTCGAAAATGCCTACATGCAATACCGCGAAAGCAAACTGCCCATGTCGATCGCGCTCGCCGATATTGACCACTTCAAACAGGTCAACGACCGCTTGGGGCACGCCACGGGCGATGCCGTGCTCAAGTCGGTTTCGGGCAGTATGATTGCCACACTGCGGGCGAACGACACGGTCATACGCTGGGGCGGCGAGGAGTTTCTGCTTATTTTTGGCGGCTGCGACCTGGATCAGGGGCTGCGCCTGGCAGAACGTTGCCGGCAGACGGTCGAAGGCCTACAGCACGAAGACGTTGGGCCGATTACCACCTCGATCGGCTTGGGTGAGTTGCAGCCGGACGAAGCGTTGGCAGACTTTATTGAGCGGGTGGATAAAGCCCTTTACCGCGCCAAAAACACGGGCCGCAACCGGGTACAGGTGTCTGAGCCGGCGCAGCCATCCTAAACAGTACTTGCGGGCGGTAAGTGGCTTGTTTAGGTATTTGCTGAGCGCCGGTCGTGGCAGCGATTCACGGCTTTAGATCAACCCGAGTACAACAGAAGACAGCGCGGGAGTCTTGCTCCCGCCTGCCCTCCGGATCGCCCCATCACAGGCTGGCCAACACCCAGCCCATCAGCAACGGCAGCAGGACCGCGCTAATCACGCCCAGCAGGCTCATACCCAGGGCGGCAAATGCGCCACATTCCGAACCTTCTTCCAGCGCCCGCGCCGTGCCGATTGCGTGCGCGTTAATGCCATAGCTCAAGCCGCGCGCAGCCGGGTGAGTGACATTGAACAGGCCCAACAGCCAAGGCCCCAGTGCCGTGCCGATAACCCCAGTCAGCATAACGAAGACCGCCGCGAGCGATGCCAAACCGCCGAGCTGTTCCGCCGCCAGCATGGCGATGGGCATGGTCACCGACTTGCCGGAGAGGCTGGCCAGCACCGGCAGTTGTGCGCCCATGGCATGAGCGATTAACAGCGTCAGCATAACCGTCACCGTACCGCCCACCAGCACGGTCAGCAGCACCGGCCAGGCCAACTGGCGAATGCGTTTGATGTTGTTGTACAGCGGTACAGCCAGGGCGATGGTCACCGGGCCAAGCAGGAAGGCGATGGGGGCGGCGCCTTCACGGTAGGTGGCGTAATCCATGCCACACGCCAGCAGCGTGCCCACCACCAGCAACATGGAAACCATCACCGGTTGCAGCACCAGCCAGCCACTGCGCCGGTACAGCCACAGAGCAAACTGGAATGCCAGCAGGGTCAGCCCCACGGGAAATAGAGGGTGGTCAACCACCAGTTGACTCACGGTCATCCACGACCACTCACTCATGGCCGTCCTCCACGTTCTGCTCAACGCGAATGGCCAAACGTTGCATCATCCAACCGCACAACGGCACCGTGACCAGCAGCGACAGGCAGAGCGCCGCCATGATGGCCGGCAGGTCGGCAAGCAGTTCATCGCTGGCCAGCATGATCCCGGCGGCGGGCACAACAAACAGCAGCGGCAGATACTGCAGTAGGATGCTAGAGGCTTGGCCCACCGGCTCACTGACCTCACCGCGTAGCAGCAGATAGCCAAACAGCAGCAGCAAACCGATCACGCTGCCCGGCAGCATGGGTAGCAGCAACTCACTGACGAGGCTGCCAACAATTTGCAGGAGGACCAACCAGGTCAATCCTTTCAACACCATGAGAACACTCCTTAAGTACGACGGCGAAACAGTGGCCGTGGCTCAATCGCTGAACGCCCATATACCACACTCACGCCAGGCAATCCCTTGAGGGCATCCTCGACGGACTTGTCCTCACGCACCGCAAATGCATCAAAGCCGCACTGGCGCATGTGGCTAAGCTGGTCACGCAACACATCGCCGACCGCGCGCAACTGGCCCTGCCAGCCAAGCCGCGTGCGTAGCAAGTAAGCCTGGCTGTAGCCACGGCCATCGCGAAAGCTGGGAAAGTCGATGGCAATCAGCGGCAGGACTGGCAGATAAGGTTGCACGTTTTCCACCTCGTCGTCCGGCGACAGGCAGATGCCATCGACGCTCAAGGTTTCGCCCTGCAAAACGGCCTCGTCTTGTCGCTCCAACCAGGCGCTCAACGAGAGGATTAACGGCTCGTGGCGGTGCAGCGCGAGGTTGTCACCGGGCAGCTGCCACGGGTCGTCCGCGACGATGCGGGGCGTGCCGTCAATCAACCTGATGAGGTTCTTCATGCGCGCTCCTGCTGTTTGCGGTAGACCTGCTCCTTGAACGGCTCCAGACCGATGCGCTGCACGGTATCGACAAAACGCTCGTCAGCCTCGCGGTAGTCGGTGAAGGTGCGCACCAGCCCATCAATCACCTCCGGAATCTGCGCCGCACTGAACGCCGGGCCAATCACTTTACCCAAGGCACTGGCCTTGCCCTGCGCCCCGCCGATGGTCACCTGATACCACTCACTGCCGTTCTTATCGACGCCAAGAATGCCGATATTGCCAATGTGGTGATGGCCACAGGCATTTATGCAACCGGAGATATTCAGGCTGATATCGCCCAGGTCATGCAGGTAATCCAGGTCATCGAAGCGCTGCTGAATCGCCTGAGCAATGGGGATCGATTTGGCATTGGCCAGGGCGCAAAAATCGCCACCGGGGCAAGCAATCACGTCCGTCAGCAAGCCGATGTTCGACGTCGCCAGGCCCACCTCAGCTGCGGCCTGCCACAGCGCATACAGATCCGCCTTGCGGATATCGGGTAGCACCACGTTTTGCTCGTGAGCAATGCGCAGCTCAGCAAAACCAAAACGCTCGGCCAGGTCAGCCAGCACCTCCATCTGCTCGGCGGTGACATCACCCGGTGGTGCACTGATGCCCGGTTTGGTCGACAGCACCACAGCGGTATACCCCGGCACCTTGTGCGCCAGGGTATTGCGTGACACCCAGCGGGCAAATTCGGCGTCCTGCGCTAAGGCGGTGCCAAAGCCCAGGTCAACCTCAGGCAGTGACTGGTACGGCGGTGCGATGAACGCATCGGCCACCCGCTGGTATTCCTCTCGAGTTAATTCAGCTGGGCCGTCTTTGATGTGCTGCCACTCGGCTTCAACCTCACGGGCGAACGCCTCGATGCCCAGGGCTTTGACCAGAATCTTGATGCGCGCCTTGTACTTGTTGTCACGCCGGCCATGGCGGTTGTACACGCGCAGCACCGCCTCGACGTAGGACAGCAAATGCTGCCAGGGCAGCGCCTCACGAATCTGCTGGCTGAGAATCGGCGTACGTCCCAGGCCACCGCCGACCATGACTCGCAGCAGCAATTCGCCGGCCTCGTCGCGGTACAGGTACAGGCCGATGTCATGCATCATTACCGCCGCGCGGTCTTCCTCGGCGGCGCACAGAGCGATCTTGAACTTGCGCGGCAGGTAGAGAAATTCCGGGTTAATGGTTGACCACTGGCGCAGAATTTCCGCCAGCGGGCGCGGGTCGAGTAACTCATCGGCCGCAACACCGGCGAAGGCCTCGGTGGTGATATTGCGCACGCAGTTGCCCGAGGTCTGGATTGCATGCATCTCTACAGCCGCCAGGTGCTCAAGGATATCTGGCACCTGCGCCAGCTCGATCCAGTTGAACTGGATATTCTGCCGGGTGGTGAAATGCCCGTAGCCGCGATCATAGTGCCGCGCAATATGCGCCAAGGCGCGCATTTGCCGCGCGGCCAGCGTGCCGTAGGGAATGGCCACCCGCAGCATGTAGGCATGCTTTTGCATGTACAGGCCATTTTGCAGGCGCAGCGGCAGAAACTCTTCTTCGCTCAACTCACCCCGGATACGCCGCTCAACCTGATCACGAAACTGCGCCACCCGTTCGCGCACCAGCGCCTGGTCGTATTCATCGTATTGGTACATCGGCGGCCTCAGCTGATATCGGGAGGGCAACACTATGCCCACGGCCCTGATACCGAAACAGCCGCAGATTCAGCAGAAAAATACGGATCAGATGCCTTCTTCGCGAACCCGCGAGGGCCACAGCCAGGTGATTGTTTTCACTGCGCAGCACGGTGGCGAGCAATTCAACTGCACACAGGTGGCAATCGCAGCACTCGCTGAATAATCAACCTTGCCCATCTGATAAAGACAACAGGCGGCATTTCCAGCAGTGGCTATCCGGGCTACCGTGTTGCGCACACCCAGGCACAATTAACGTGCGCAGGGTTATTTGCGTGAAACGCGGACACCCGCCGGCTGGAGCGCCAAAGCCTGGGCACGGCTCACTTCATTGAATGCAACCAAAGGAATCAACGATGGCCACCCCTACTGCAAACACACTGCACATCGACATCGTCTCTGATGTGATGTGCCCGTGGTGCATCATCGGTTACCGTCAGCTGGCACAGGCGTTGGAAGCCAGCGGCAGCGCCTATGAAATCCAGTGGCATCCATTTGAACTGAACCCGGATATGCCCGCCGAGGGCCAGAACCTGCGCGAGCATATCGCCGAGAAATATGGCGCGACCCCGGCGCAATCGCAGCAGAACCGCCTGCACATGACCCAAGCCGGCAAAGACGTAGGTTTTACCTTCGACTTTGCCGACGATATGCGCATGCACAACACCTTCAATGTTCATCAGCTCTTGCATTGGGCCAACCTACAAGGGCGCATGCACGATTTAAAACAGGCGTTGTTTATCGCTCATTTCAGCCATCGTCGTAACCTTTCCGACCACAGCGTGCTGGCAGATATCGCGGCCGAAATTGGCCTGGACCGCGACGAAGCGCTGGCCATATTGGCTGACCAGCGTTTTGCCAGCGCCGTGCGCGCGGCCGAAAAAACCTGGATCGCGCAGGGCATCAGTGGCGTACCCGCTGTGGTCTTCAACCATCGCCACCTCGTCACCGGTGCGCAGGGTGTCGAGAACTACACGCGCATTCTGCAACAGTTGGCCACGGCAGAAGGCTGAGCGCGGCGATAGCCACTAACTACCGAGCCGCCCCAGAGTGCTGGGGCGGCTCGGCATGGCTAGCGCCTACACGCGGAAACGACTGACCAGCGCCTGCAACTGACTGCCCAAGCGCGCCAACTCTGCACTGGAGGCCGCGGTCTCGTTACTGGCCGTAGCGGTTTGCTCAGAAATGTCGCGCACGCTGAGGATACTGCGGCTGATTTCCTCGGCCACAGCACTTTGCTCTTCGGCGGCTGCCGCAATTTGCTGGTTCATCGACTGGATGCTGGACACCGCCTGGGTAATGTTGCCCAGCGAGTTGCCGGCCTTGCGCGTCAACTCAACGCTGCTATCGGTGAGGCTGCAACTGCTGCGCATCGCTGCAGCCACCTGTTTGGTGCCGTTCTGCAGGCCAGCGATCAGCGCTTCGATTTCCTCAGTGGACTTCTGCGTGCGCTGAGCCAGACCGCGCACTTCGTCGGCGACCACGGCAAAACCACGTCCAGCCTCACCAGCGCGCGCCGCCTCAATAGCCGCATTGAGCGCCAGCAGGTTGGTCTGCTCGGCTACCGCCTTGATCACGTCCATCACACTGCCGATCTTGTTGCTCTCCTGCTGCAGGCCGTTCATGGCCTCGCTGGAACGGCTGACCTCGGTGGCCAAACGCTCGATCTGCGCGATCACCTCGCCCACCACCTGATCACCCAGGCGTGCCTGACCGTCCGCCTCGTTGGCAGCCTGCGAAGCTTGTTCGGCGTTGCGCGCCACTTCCTGCACGGTGGCCGACATTTCATGCATGGCGGTGGCCACTTGGTCAGTCTCACTTTTTTGGCTGTTGGCCCCCGCGCGGGTATGCTCGGTCACGGCAGACAGCTCCTCGGCGGCACTGGCAATCTGGCCTACGCCATCGCGGATGCCGCCAATCAGCTCACGCAAAGTCGTGGCCATATGCTGGATGCCCTGCTGCAATTGGCCCATTTCATCGCGCCGGTCGACCTGCACGCTGGCGGTCAGGTCGCCTTCGGCAATGCGCTGCACCGCATACAGGGTGTCCTGCAACGGGCGGGTGATCTGCCGGGTGATGATCCAGGCAGCCAGTACGCCGAAGAGCATCGCCAACAAGGTGGTGCCGATCTGCAGGTTGCGTGCTTGCTCGCTCTCGATGGCCATGCGATCAATTTGGAACTGATACAGCGTGTCGCTGATACGCACAATTTCACCCTGTTGCGCAGTCATTTCTTGGCGCGTACGGGCGATGTCGGCGGTGGCGAGCTTGAACGCCTGCAGCGTCTCCTGGTATTGGCCCAGTGCGCCGGCAATACGGCGCAGCGCATCCTGCTGAGCGAAGCCAAAAGCCTGCTGCAGAGGCTCTAAGCTGGCGTTGGCTGCGGCAATGCCGGCCACCAATGCCTGCTCACGCTGTGCATCAGGGGCGCTGTCGTAGCGCTCAAGCAAATAACGCAGGCGCAGCAGTTCAGCTTCAGTGCGCGTCAGCGCCTGCAACTGGGCGAAACGGTCGCCATCGTCCTCGGGCAACGACTCAACGCTGCGCTGCATGGTGCCCAACAGCTCGCTGAGCTGCTGCGTCTCGTCCGCCACTTCGCGCCGTGCGGCGTCGGCAGCAGCATAGGCAACACGCATGCCGGCCAGCGAACGCTGATACGCCTGGTTATAGCCGTCCTGCTCCTGCAGCAATTCGACGTTGACCGGGTTGGTAAAGCTGCCAAGCAGCTTTTGTTGCTGCTGCAAATAGGCCGCGAGATTATTCAGTACACGCTCGCTGCTGGGGGCATCGCCCTTGGCCAGCATAAATTGCAAACGGGCAATGCGCAGATTGGTCAGCGTGGTGTTGAGCTGAGTGATCTCGCTCATCCAGGCGCTGCGCTGGATCACGCTGCCCAGGCCCGTCCAGGCGCCCCATGCGAGGGCGAGCGTCAGGGCCAGCACCAGGCCGAAGCCAAGGGCCAGCTTGCGGGTAACGCTTAGGTTGGCAAACCAGGTGTTCATACGAATTCTCCAACTGTTACTAAAACAGGCTGTTCGGGTTTCGCTGGAGAATTGTTGTTGTGGAAGCCAGCACAAGGCTTGTGCTGACGTTCTAACACGCGAATGCGACACATATTGATGGCGCCTTGGCGCTCAAACAAATTCGCAGAATCGCAATAGATTCAAAAGCCTGGGAGATACGCTGGATGAAACAATCAATGCCTTACAACGTGTGGAACGAGCAACTGGAAAACAATGAGTCAGTAGTCTGGTCTGCCAGTCACTAGATGGCATGGATTTAAATTCAAACCACTCTACAGGTCGTGTATGGCCTGCTCCCCCCTCTGCGCATACGCCAACTCAACCCGGTTGCGCCCTGCCGTCTTGCCTCGGTATAGCGCGGCATCTGCCTGCTGTAAAAACTCGCCAAACGTCTGCGCGCTGGTGAAATGATCCGAGACTCCAATGGTTGCTGTGCAACGGATTAACTGGCTGTTGCTGGAGCCAGGTACTTCGCTGTATTCAATTGCCGCCCGTGTCCGTTCTGCAAGTTGCGCGGCGCCAACACTGCCAGTATCCAGAGCGATAATCACGAATTCCTCACCGCCCAGCCTGCAGACTAGATCGCCCTGCCGGGCGGTGGCCTTGAGGACTTCGGCAACGTGGCAAAGGACAAGATCGCCGACATTGTGACCATGGGTATCATTAATAAGTTTGAAGTGGTCGATGTCGACGATCAGCAGGTACGCAGGCCCGGCAGTGCGTGAGCGGAAGTGCGCGTCCATTGCATCCATCAGCCCACGTCGGTTCAGCAGCCTGGTGAGCGGGTCATGTGCGGCCAAGGTACGCAGTTCATCCGTAAGACGGCGCAGCACCAACCAAACCGCGCAAGGTGGTAGTACGGTCGCCAGGAAGGACATGTAGATATAAAAGACCTTCTGGAAACTGCTGCTCATATCGAGCGCCGCCATTCCGCCATCGACAATCAACACAAACTTCGCGGCATTGAGGATGCAGATGCCGCCGATCAGCACGGCAAACACGATCATTTCAACGCTCAGGTCCCTGGCAAAACTTCGCCTGCCATAAAGCACTGCCACTGTCATGCCCAAAAAAAGCAATGCGCACATGGCTGCCAATAATGCATGACGGGCCGCGTCCCCGAGCAATAATTGCACCAGTACCTGCACCACCGAGTAGATAAGAGCCAAAACGAGCAGTGGACGCAAAACCGGAGTTGTCCGATCAAAAAAGCGCATGGCGCCCAAGACATACGCAACAGGAGCGCTGAGGGTCAGCGTATGGTTGACGACACTCATGAAGCCCCAACTCGAGGGGCCGCCGAACAATTGAAGAATATAAGCGAGCCCAAGCAGAAGATTACCGAGCGCCAAAACCTCCATGCCCATCTTCTTGCCATTCAGCCGGGTGCTGATCAGCAGGAACATCACGCAAAAGCAGAGTAGGTGCACGCAGAGCATGCCAAGAATAACGGTGGTGGTCATAGGCGCCGCGTATATAGAAAAATCGCAATAGCGGAGAAATACAAAGGGCTAGCAAAACCACACGTTTGCTGGGATCCCTCAGTACTCCCTAGATGTTTGGTATGGCTATTTAACACTAGTGCTGGTGCTTGCCATAGCCACAATAGCTTTGTGTCTCCAGCCTGATGTTTCAAAGCGACAGACTTATATCAGTAGCGTAACGATTGAGGCAGCACAGGTTCATAGCCAGTATCCGCGTTGCCCCCAAAGTTCTGACAATGACTCGCCGCCATTACCACTGCCCTGACTATCTGATCCGCTTTTTATTGGAAAACCTGAGTCTGTTATCGGATCAGTCTCGCCGGCATCATTCGTATCGCCTGATAAAGCCCGACGAGGCCCGTAATGAGCGAACGTATCCCCGCGCAGATTATCGATACCATCGACCCGCGCAGCCCCATCCGCCTAACCCCTGCGCAAGCGGGTGGCCCGATTCACACCCGCAGCTTCAGCGGCCGTTTTCGTAACCTGCGCCTGTACGGTGCAGGCCTGCTGTTTCTGATTTTCTTTGGCACGGCCTGGCTCGATTGGGACGGTCGCCAAGCCGTGCTGTGGAACCTGGCTGAACACCGTTACTACATCTTCGGCGCAACCTTCTGGCCGCAGGATTTCACCCTGCTCTCGGCGCTGCTGATCATTGCCGCCTTTGGCCTGTTCACCATCACCGTGGTGGCCGGACGGGTGTGGTGCGGTTACACCTGCCCACAAAGTGTGTGGACCTGGGTCTTTATGTGGGCCGAGAAGGTCACCGAGGGCGAGCGCAATCAGCGCATCAAGCTCGATGCTGCGCCCTGGTCACTGAACAAGCTGGCGCGGCGCAGCGCCAAGCACACGATCTGGCTCGGCGTTAGCCTGCTGACGGCGCTGACTTTTATTGGCTATTTCACCCCAATCCGCGAATTAACCCGCGACCTGCTGCACCTGCAACTGGATGGCGGCACGCTGGTGTGGGTGCTGTTTTTTATGGCCGCCACCTACCTTAATGCCGGCTGGCTGCGCGAAAAAGTCTGCGTGCACATGTGCCCGTATTCGCGCTTTCAAAGTGCGATGTTTGACGATGACACCCTGCTGGTCGCCTACGACGCCAAGCGCGGTGAAGGCCGAGGCCCACGCAAGAAGGATAGCGACCACAAGGCCGAGGGCCTGGGCGATTGCATAGACTGCACTATGTGCGTGCAGGTGTGCCCCACCGGGATCGACATCCGTGATGGCCTGCAGATTGACTGCATCAGCTGCGGCGCCTGTATTGATGCCTGCGACGCGGTGATGGACAAAATGGGCTACGCCAAAGGCCTGGTCGGCTATCACTCCGAACGAGAACTGCAAGGCGGCAAAACCCACTGGCTACGGCCTCGGTTAATTGGCTATGGCATCGCGCTGGTGCTGATGTTCGCCGCCTTTGCCTGGGCCTTGAGCGCGCGCTCGATGCTGTCCATTGATTCGGCCAAAGACCGCAGCATGTTCCGCGAGAACCAGCTGGGGCAGATTGAGAACACCTACCTGCTCAAGGTCATTAACAAAACCCAGCAGCCGCAGCGCTATGGCCTGACGTTGATCGACAGCCCCGGCCTGCGCCTGGATGCCCCGCCGCAGCTGCAGTTAAACCCAGGGGAAATTCTCGATGTGCCGGTAACCCTGGTGCTGGAGAGTGAAACGGCCAACACCAGCACGATGCCGGTGAGCTTTGTGATTCATAACCTGGCCGATACCAGCGAGCAGGCGCAAACGCAGAGCATTTTTCTCTCGCCGCACGGGCGCTGACAGTCGCATGGCCCCGCAAGTCCCCGTAAAGTGCGGTCATCTCCTGGCCGCACCGATGGACACGATGAAACGCTACGAGAAATTCGCCGACCAGATTGCCGAACTGATTCGCACCGGAGTGCTCGCCCCAGGTGAGCGTGTGCCTTCGGTGCGTCACGCCAGCCGCACCTACGGGGTCAGCCCGTCCACGGTGTTCCAGGCTTATTACCTGCTGGAAGACCGTGGCCTGATTCAGGCACGCGCGCGCTCCGGCTATTTTGTGCGCGAGCTGGCGCAGCATTCACTGGCCGAGCCGGAGACCAGCCAGCAGCCGACGCAAACCACTGACGTGGATGTCAGCGAGCTGGTGTTTTCCGTGCTGGCTTCATTAAAAAACCCCGACACGGTGCCGTTTGGCTCGGCGTTCCCCAGCCCGCAGCTGTTTCCCTTGCCGCGCCTGGCCCGCTCCATGGCGCACAGCGTGCGCGATATGCAGCCGCAGGCAGTGATCGCCGATATGACCGAAGGCAACCCCAACCTGCGCCGGCAGATTGCCCTGCGTTATATGGTCAGCGGCGTGATGCTGCCCCTGGAAGAGCTGGTGATTACCAGCGGCGCCATGGAGGCACTCAATCTGTGCCTGCAATGCGTAACTCAGCCGGGCGATCTGGTAGCCATCGAAGCCCCGGCCTTCTACGCCACGCTGCAGGTGCTGGAACGCCTGAAACTCAAGGCCGTGGAAATCCCGGTCCACCCGCGTGAAGGTATTGATCTCGACCTGCTGGCCGAGCGCCTAGACGGCCTGCCGATCAAAGCCTGCTGGTTTATGAGCAGCCTGCAAAACCCGCTCGGCGCAAGCATGAGCGACAGCAAGAAAGAGGCGCTGTATCAGTTACTGCAGCGCCATCAGGTGCCATTGATTGAGGACGACGTATATGCCGAGCTGTATTACGGCAGCCAACCGCCAAAACCGGTAAAGAGTTTTGACCGTGACGGTTTGGTGATGCACTGCGGCTCGTTCTCCAAGTGCCTGGCGCCTGGCTATCGGGTCGGCTGGGTGGCGGGCGGGCGCTATGCCGAACAGATCAGTCGGCTGAAACTGATGACCACCATTTCGCCCTCCGTCCCTGCGCAAGCCGCATTGGCCGATTACCTGCAACACGGTGGTTATGATCGCCACCTGCGCAAACTCCGTCATGCTCTGGAAGCACAACAGGCGTCGATGCTGGCTTCGGCCGCGCGGCACTTCCCGGCCAGCACCAAGGTCACCCGCCCCAGTGGTGGCTACTTTCTCTGGTTTGAATTCCCTGAACAGGTCGATGCGCTGCGCCTGTTCCAACTGGCGCTGGCCCAAGGCATCAGCCTGGCACCGGGGCCTATCTTTTCGGCCGCGCGGCGCTTTGGCAATTGTGCCCGCCTCAACTACGGCCACCCTTGGGATGCGCAGAGTGAAGAAGGCATGATCGTGCTCGGACGCATCCTCAACTCCTTCTAACCCCACCCGCCGCCCGTTTGAAGGGCTGCAGTGCTCCAGCCTCAGCCGCCGCGCAACTTGTACAACCGCTGTACAGGTGGCGTTGTGCCTCGTGCCCCTCACCCAAGCGCTCCATTCCATCACCCACAAACAGCCAACAGCCGAAATTACAGGGTTACGGAACGCCTGCCCGGGTGTTGGTTGTGCGACTTAAAAGCGACGACGAACCGGAGTCGGCCCTAAAACATAATTGTACAAAACTAAAACAGTGTATAAGATTTGCACAAGCTAACCCGACTCGCTCGCGTAGCCCTCGTTTTCTAATCGCAACACGCTGTCGCCGCCCAACAGGGCAAGAGGAATTGATCTCATGCAATCACAACTGAGCATCGCACAACGCCTGAGCCTTGGATTTGGGCTCATTCTGTCGCTGATGGTGCTGATTACGCTCATTGGTGTGATGCGCGTGGGCTTTATCGATCAAACCCTTACGGCGGTGAGTGAAGGCGCAGCGCTTAAACAGCGCTATGCAATCAACTTCCGTGGCAGCGTGCATGACCGTGCCATCGCCATCCGTGATGCCGTGCTGGTCGACAACGCCCCCGCCTTAGACCTGCAACTGGCAAATATTCAACGGCTCAGGGACTTTTACCAGGCGTCGGCTAAGTCCATGAACAGTTTGCTGGATGAACAGGCGGCAACCGCCACCGAGCAACGTTTGCTAGATGATATCCAGGCAATTGAACGCAGTACCCTGACCTTGACCGAGCAGCTGATCAGCCTTCGCCGTACAGGCGATACGGATGCTGCTAAAGCCCTGCTGATGGCACAGACCTCGCCGGCTTATGGCGAATGGCTCAAGCGTATCAACGCGTTTATCGACCACCAGGAAGAGGTCATCAGCCGTGATCTTGGCGAGGTGCGTGACGTAGCGGGCGGTTTCCGTCTGCTGATTCTGCTGGTAACTGCCGCCGCTGTGCTGCTGAGCATTGGGGTGTCGCTGCTTATCATCAACAAGCTGAAATCCACTTTTGGTGCCGAGCCCTACGAAGTTGCCCAGGTGATTCAGCGCCTGGCCAATGGCGAGCTTAACCAGCACATTGAAACGCGCTACCCGAACAGCGTCATGGCTGACCTGAAGAACATGGTCAAACACCTGGCCGAAACCATTGCCCAAGTGCGCAGTGCCGCCAGCGAGCTGACCTTGGCCTCCGAGCAGCTGCTGACCACCTCTGACAGCAACAACCAGCAAATCCGCCTGCAGTCCAGCGAAGCTGAGCAAATGGCCACCGCGATTAACCAGATGGCGGCCACCGTCAATGAAGTGGCCAACTATGCCGCCAGCGCTGCATCTGCCACCCGCACTGCTGACAATGAAGTGGCCACCGGTAACCACGTCGTCAGCGCCACCGCCAGCGCTATTCAGAACCTGGCACGCACCTTGGAGAGCGCGGCTGAAAGCGTGCAACAGGTGTCTACGGACAGCGAGAGCATCGAGAAAATCATCGAGGTTATTACCGCCATCGCCGAACAAACCAACCTGCTCGCGCTCAACGCCGCCATTGAGGCCGCGCGGGCTGGCGAGCATGGCCGTGGCTTTGCCGTGGTGGCCGATGAGGTGCGCTCACTGGCAACACGCACCCAAGACTCCACCCGGGAAATTCGCGGCATGATCGGCAAACTGCAGGAAGGTGCCGGCAAAGCCGCCGAGGTGATGCGTAACAGTCGCCAGCTGGCCCAACAAACGGTCGAGCAAACCGGCCAGGCCGAAACAGCGCTGAACAAGATCCGCAGCGAAGTCACCGCCATCAACGAAATGAACGCGCAGATCGCCAGCGCCTCGGAAGAACAGAGCGCGGTGGCCGAAGAGGTTAACCAGAACATCAACCGCATCCACAGCGCCACCCTGGAAACCTCTGCCGGCTCCGAGCAGGTCGCCGCTTCCAGTCGCGAACTGGCCACCTTGGCCAATCGTCTGACCAACAAAGTGAGCTTCTTCAAGCTGTAAGAAGTACCTGTAAGCGCTGTATCCGGCGCTTGCAGGCCCGTTGCACACAGGCCAACGGGCTGCGCCAATTGAAATCTTTGCTTGAACATTAGCCGCAGCCAGCGGCCTGCGGCTCGGTTAACTTAGCCGTTTGTTAAGCCCGAGACTGATCGCAATGGACTCAATAACCCAAGCCGTACTGGGCGCCAGCATTCAAGGCGCCCTGCTCGGTCGCTGGCAAGGACGCAAGGCGCTGCTGTACGGCGCCATACTCGGCACCCTGCCGGACTTGGATGTGGCGATTGATTACGGCGACGCCGTGGCTGATATGACCTTCCACCGTGGCTTCAGCCATTCGCTGTTTGTACTTACCGGTGTGGCATTCCTGCTCACCTGGCTGACCCGACGGTTCAGGCACAACCCTGGTTACTCGGCGCAGCGCTTGTTTCTAACCGTCTGGCTGGTGCTGATGACCCACCCGTTGCTAGACGCCTTCACCAGTTACGGCACGCAGTTGTTCTGGCCATTCATGCCGACGCCCACGGCCTGGTCGAGCATTTTTATCATTGACCCGCTGTACAGCCTGCCGCTGCTTGTGGCGGTGGCCTTGGGTATGTTTTTCGGCCTACGTGACCGGGCGGCCAAGGCACCCGCCGTGGCCCTGCTGCTGTCGAGCCTGTACCTGGCGTTTACTCTGGGCGGTAAGCACATGGCCGAACAACGGGTTGAAACCGAGCTGGCCCGCCAAGGCATCGACGCGCAGCAATTGTTCAGCACGCCAACGCCCTTCAATAGCCTGCTGTGGCGAGTGATCGTGCTGGATGGCGAGGACTACCATGAAACCCTGGTCAGCTGGTTCGACGATGCGCCGCCGACGCTGGAGCGCATCCCGCGAGGCACGCACCTGGCCGCGGCGCTCGCCGACTCGTCGGCACACGCGCGCCTAGCCTGGTTCACCAACGGCGTACTGCGTTACGACCAATTGGGCGACGAGCTGGTGGTCACTGACATACGCCTGGGTATGACCGGCTTTCACCCGTTCCGCTTTGCCTTTGCCGCGCGCGAAAACGGCCAGTGGCGGGTACATGACAACATCCAGCGTCTTGCAGCAGAGCGCGGCGACCTGACACGCCTACAACTGCTGTGGGCACGTACCTGGCAGCCGGATGTGCAAGTACCGCTTCTGGCTTGGGCCAATGAATTGCGTAAGCCGCCATTGGCCAGCAGCGTGCAGTAACAGCGCGCTGATCAGCTGCGAAACTGCGCCACCAGCCCCTGCAGCTCAACGCCCAGGCGCGCCAGCTCGGCACTGGAGGCTGCAGTTTGCTGGCTGGCGCTGGCACTCTGCTCGCCGATATCGCGCACCCGCGTCACGCTTTCGCTGATGGTTTCCGCCACCGCGCTCTGCTCTTCCGCAGCGGCGGCGATCTGCTGATTCATCTGCTCGATGGTGCTCACCGCCTGGGTGATACGGCCCAGGGCGGCGCCAGCTTCACCGGCCAACGTGACGGTGCGCTGGGTCAGAGTGCGGCTGCTGTCCATTTTCTCCACCGCGCCTTTGGCTAAGTGTTGCAGGCTGGCAATCAGCCCCTCGATTTCTTCGGTGGAATCCTGCGCGCGCTTGGCCAAGGCGCGCACTTCATCGGCCACCACGGCAAAACCACGGCCCTGCTCGCCCGCCCGCGCGGCTTCAATGGCGGCGTTGAGCGCGAGCAAGTTGGTCTGTTCAGCAACGTTGCGAATCACCTCCAACACGCCACCAATCCGCGCGCTTTCTTGATTCAGCGCGGTAATGGCCTCGGCAGACGCCTCCACTTCAGTGGCCAGGTGGCCGATCTGGCTGACCGCCTGTTGCACCACGCGATTGCCTTGCTGCGCTTCCTGATCAGCGATGCAGGCCGCCAAGGAAGCCTGCTCGGCGTTCTGCGCCACCTCCTGCACCGTCGCGGCCATTTCATGCATGGCGGTGGCGGTCTGTTCGGTCTCCATCTTCTGGTTCTGCACGCCGGCGCTGGTTTGCGCGGTAATCGCCGACAGCTGCTCAGCAGCAGCGGCAATCTGGCTGACGCCACCGCCAATGCGCCCGACCAGGGTGCGCAGGCTCACGCTCATTATTTGCATGGCGGCCATCAACTGGCCTGGTTCGTCGCGGCGATCCTGCGGCAAATCGTGGGTCAGGTCGCCCGCAGCAATGCGCTGGGCAAACAGCACGGTCTGCTGCAAGGGCGCGACAATCAGGCGGGAAATAATCAGCGCTGCCAGCATGCCAATAATGATCGCCGCAACGCCCATAGCACCCAGCAACAGCATGGCCTGGCGGCTGTCCGCGGTCATGGCCTGTTCTTCTTGGGCTTTGGCCTCCTCCACCAAGGCCAGCACGGCCTGAGCACGCTCCACCATGGCCGCCTCGCTCTGCTGGCTCTGCCCGCGTACCTGCTGGTAATTGGTGAAGGCTTGCTGGTACAGGGTCAGCGCTTTCAGGGCGGCTTCGATGGCACCTTTCTGCCCATCATCCAGCCAAACCATCAGGCTGCGCGCGACGGTTTGCAGGTCGTCGCTGATATAGGTCCACTCTTCCAGCGCGTCGGCCGAACCATCGATGATGAACTGGCTCTCGTGGCCTCGCAGATCGAGCATGCGTTTGCTCAAGCCCGAAGCCGTTTCCGCCAGGGTCAACGGGTCGCTGCCGCGCAGCTTGTCGCCGGCAAGGCGCAACTCACGCACGGCGTCGTACATGTCCAGCTCGATCACATCAAACTGATCACGCGCTTCGCCGGCAGCCTCACGCATTTGCGTGCGCGCCGCACGGGCATTGTTCTGCTGCTCGACAAAGCTGTCGAACTGGCGGCGATAGTCGTCGATGGCCTGCTGCATGCTTTGCAGGCGCGCCTGATCGGCACTGGGCGCAGCCTTCAGTTGCTGAGCGACAGCGGCACCGACCCGGTCCAGCTGTTCGTGCACCTGGGCGGCGGCTTCGCTGGTTTGCCGCAGGGCGAAATCACGCTCGGCACGGCGCGCCTGCAACACCTGGGCATCGATGGCCGACAGGCCACTGGTTCTGGCGTATCCGTCCAACACCGCTTGCACCGCTAAAAAGCCACTGCCGGTAACGGCCACCGTGAGCAGCAGCACCAGGCCGAAGCCACACATAAGCTTTTTACCGACAGACAGATCGGCGAACAGGCGAGCGGCAGAAGAGGACATGGCGACAACTCCGTTTTTATTATCGTGCGCAGTGTGGCGGCGCGATGGCGGCCCAGGCATGCACATGAGCGACTGGTGGCAGTTTAGCTGCGCTTTATTGCAACCCTTGCGCCAGAGGTCTGATCGGGGCTCAGGTAACAGCGCCAAGGCCTACAACAGAGGCGTTGGCGGCTACTGTGCAAGATAAAACCGCAGGCCACATGCGGCGTATAACCCGGTTTATCGGCAGGTTTCCGCTGATGCTTTATCCAGAGTGGCGAGTTATCGCCGGAAATAACGCGCCAAGGTTATGGCGAACTGACCCGCAGGGCTAAAAAGCCTGCAGCAATATCCAACGCGCTACCGCGACAGCCTGAACAGTCGCCGTTTGCGGCTGCGAACATAAAAAAGGCGCACGGCTTTTGCCCGTGCGCCCTTCTCGACTACCGCTCAGCTGTGGCGTGATTAACGCCCGGCAAGCGCCGGCACAACCCGTGGCCGCAACACTTCACCGAGCACCGCCAGCAGGCCGATGGCGCCGGCAATCCAGTACCACTGGCCGATCGGATCAAACATCAACCAGCCCAGGGCGTGCAGGAACACCACCATGATCAGCACCGGGCTGACATAGCGCACCATAAACAGCCACAGGGCGTAGCCCAGCGGCGGCAGGCCCAACTCATCGCGCATGATTTCGCTGCGCAGGGCGTAACCGGCCAGCAGCACCATAAAGATCCCGCCCAGCGGCATCATCCAGCGAGAGGTCAGGTAATCCAGCCAATCGAAGAAGTTCTTGCCCAGCGGCGTCCAACCGGCCAACAGGTTGAACGAGAGCATCGCCAACAGGCTGATCACCAGCAGCACTGCACCGGATGCAGCGGCAGCCTTGAAGCGGCTGATGGCGTACTTCTCGTTGAGGTAGGCTACCGTGGCTTCGATCATGGAAATCGCCGAAGTCAACGCAGCAATCGACACCATGGCGAAGAACAGCACGCCGAAAGCGGTGCCAAATGGCATTTGCTGGAAGGCCAGCGGCAGGCTCATAAAGATCAGCCCAGGTCCGGCGCTCGGGCTCATGCCGTTGGCGAAGATGATGGGGAAGATCGCCAAACCGGCCAGCAACGCCACACAAGTGTCGCAAATAGCCACGACAAAGGTGGTACGCGCCACCGACTGACCATCCGGCAGGTAGGAGCCGTAAGTCAGAATCGCCCCGGAGGCCAGGCTCAGGGTAAAGAACGCATGACCCAGAGCGGCCAACAGCGCTTCACCGGTGATTTTCGAGGCGTCGAAGGTAAACAGGAAGTCAAAGCCTGCGCTAAAGCCACCGCTGGTAAAGGCATAGCCCACCAGAATCAGCAGCAATACGGCCAGGCCCGGCATCATCCAGCGCACGGCATTCTCGATGCCTTTCTGCACGCCCTTGGCGACGATCCACAGGGTCAGCAGCGCGACCAATACGCTCCAGCCGCCGAGCTGCCAGGGGTTGGCGTTATGCGCCTCGAACACCGCGCCGAGCGCCTCAACGCTGGTTGCGGCCAAAGAACCGTCGAGCATTTTCACCGTGTAGGCAAAGGCCCAACCGGCGACCACCACGTAGAAGCACAGGATCATAAACCCGGCGAGCATGGCCATGCCGCCCACCGCCCTCCACAACGGACTGCCGCCACTCTCCTTGACCACCCGGCTGATCGCATCAATGGGGCTGCCACGGCCGCGGCGGCCAATAGCAATTTCGGTCATCATCACCGGGATACCGATGGCCAGGATGCAGGCCAGGTACATCAGTACAAACGCACCACCGCCGTACTCGCCGGTGATATAGGGAAATTTCCAGATATTGCCCAGGCCCACAGCGGAGCCGGTTGCAGCAAGGATGAAGCCCCAGCGCGAAAGCCAGAGGTTTTTGGGTTTTTCACGAGTCATGCGTCACCTGTTTGTTTTTATCTGTGACGAAATAGAACCCGCAGCGCTTGTGGCGCGGCGGAGTGGCAAGGCTGGTCCGCCTTAAACGGCGTCCGATTGCACCTCCGGAACTGCTTGCGCAAAGGCTTCGAAGGTTTCACAGCGCGCCGCCATGGCGAGGATGCGCGGGTACGCATCAAGGTCACAGTTAAAACGGCGCGCATTATACAGCTGTGGCACCAGACAGGCTTCCAGATATCCGGGCCGTTCGCCGAGCGACAGGCGATCATTGAATACCGCCAGCCCAGCTTCGACCGCAGTCAGGCCCTTGTGCAGCCAGTGCTGATACCAGGCGTCCTTGGCCGCCTCGCCCACCCCCAGCTCGCCGCTCAGGTACTGCAGCACCCGCAGGTTGTTCAGCGGATGCAGATCACAGGCGATATGCAGCGACAGGGCACGCACCTGAGCACGCTGCGCCGGATCGCTGGGCAGCAGCGCCGGCGTCGGAAACACCTCGTCGAGGTATTCGAGAATCGCCAACGACTGGGCGATACGCACCCCGCCGTTGCACTTGTCCACCAGCAGCGGCAGCAGCGCTTGCGGATTCAGCGCCTGATACTCTGCCGAGTGCTGCTGACCGCCGTCCTTGACCAGGTGCACCGGCACTTGCTGGTAGGCCAGGCCCTTGAGGTTCAGCGCGATACGCACCCGGTAGGCCGCGCTGGAGCGCCAGTAGCCGTAGAGCGTCAACTCAGTGTTCATAGCGCTCTACCGCCTGGTCGATCGCGCCGAACAGGCTATGGCCGGCGGCGTCGAACATCTCGATGCGCACGCGGTCACCGAACTTGAGGAACGGGGTTTTCGCCTCGCCGCTCTCGATGATTTCCAGCATGCGCTTCTCTGCCAGGCAGGAAGAACCGGCGCTGCGGTCGTAGTTGGACACGGTGCCAGAACCGATGATAGTGCCGCAGCCCAGCGGCCGAGTCTTGGCGGCGTGAGCGACCAGGGTCGGGAAGTTAAAGGTCATGTCCACGCCGGCATCCGGTTGGCCGAACAGCGCGCCGTTGATATGAGAGACCAGCGGCCGATGCACCTTGCCATCGCGCCAGGTGTCGCCCAGCTCATCCGGGGTAATCGCCACCGGCGAGAAACTCGACGACGGCTTGCTCTGGTAGAAGCCAAAGCCCTTGGCCAGCTCACCGGGAATCAAATTACGCAGCGACACATCGTTGACCAGCATCAGTAACTGGATATGCCCGGCGGCCTCGGCAGCGGTCGCGCCCATTGGCACGTCATCGGTGATCACCGCGATCTCGGCTTCCAGGTCGATACCCCAGGCTTCATCGGCCATCTGAATCGGGCTGTGCGGCGGGATAAAGGAGTCGGCACCGCCCTGGTACATCAGCGGGTCATGCCAGAAGCTTTCCGGAATTTCGGCGCCGCGCGCCTTGCGCACCAACTCCACATGATTGACGTAGGCGCTGCCGTCGGCCCAGTGATAGGCGCGCGGCAACGGGCTGTGGCAGGCGGCTTGATCGAAGGCAAATGCGCCCTCTTCCAGGCCATCGTTCAAACGCTGATACACCGCTTCCAGCTTGGGCTTGGCCACCGTCCAGTTATCCAGCGCGGCTTGCAGGGTAACGGCAATCGCCGAGACTTCAATGGCGCGGCGGAGGTCGCGCGACACCACGACGAGTACACCGTCGCGGCCTTGCTTCAGTGATGCGAGTTTCATCAGGATTCCTTGCCCGGCGCACGCCAGGAATTCACATATTCGGGAACATCTACACCGGCGGCGGCTTCGCCGACTTCCAGGGCGCGACGGGTATCGATCATCACCGCCACTTCATCGATAAAGGTCGCCGGTTCGGTCTGCGCCTTCTTCAGCGCCTTAGGATGCGGGCCGTGGGGGAAGCCGCACGGGTGCAGGGTGACCATGCCCTGCTCGATATTGTCGCGGCTGAAGAAGTTGCCACGGTGGTAAAACAGCACTTCGTCGTAGTCGTCGTTGTTGTGATAGAACGGCACCTTCAGCGCGCCGGGGTCGCTTTCCACTGGGCGCGGGGTAAAGGTGCAGATCACAAAACCGTTGGCCACGAAGGTGGTGTGCGCCGAGGGCGGCAGGTGATAACGGTGGCTCATCAATGGGCGGATATCGCGCCAGTTGAGGCGCACCACGGTGTTGTCGCCATGCCAGCCGACCACATCCAACGGGTTGTAGGGATAGGTCACGGTGCTGATCTGGCCGCGCCGCTTGATGCGAATCTGCCAGGTGTTCTCGTCCTGCTGGGCTTTGAAGGCGTCATCGATACGCGGATGATCGAGCACCGCCGGATCGAAGATCGCCTGCGGCCCAAGCAGGCCCTTGTCTGGCAGCTGATAGGCGCCATCGGTACTCTCGATCAGCAGCATAAAGGTCGGTTCGCTGGCCTCAATACGCCAGGCGGTGCCGCGCGGTATCAGCAGGTAATCGCCGTCGCGGTAGGTCAGGTGACCGAAGTCGCAGTAGAAGTGCCCGGCTCCCTCATGGATAAACAGCAGGTCATCGCCATCGGCGTTGCGTACCAGATGGTGCATGGCGCCGTGAGTTTTCCACACGCGCAGCTTCACATCGCTGTTATGCAGGGTCAGCGGCGCGGCCAGCGGGCAGTCGCGCTCGCTGGGAATATCATTGAAGTTGAACGCATGCGGGCGCAGCGGCCCCTGCCAGTCGATCCAACCAGTCGGCGGATGCTTATGATGCAGGTGCGCCGTCGGCCCGAAAAAGCCTTCGCGGCCCATCTCGCGTTCGTAGGTGCCTTCGGGAAAGTCGCAGTGCGCCTGACGCGAACACTCGCCTTCACGCAGGGGAAAACTGATCCAGTTACGGCTCATAACAGAACTCCATCGTGGGATGCATCCGGCCCCGGTTGCGGGGCCAAACCCGCTGTCAGTCCGCGGAAATCACGCCGCGCTTGATCTGGTCTTCTTCAATCGACTCGAACAGCGCTTTGAAATTGCCTTCACCAAAACCCTGGTTGCCCTTGCGCTGGATGATCTCGAAGAAGATCGGGCCAATCACTGTGTTGGTGAAGATCTGCAAGAGGATGCCGTCATCGCCCGGCGCGCCGTCGATCAGGATGCTCAGCTCGCGCAGCACATCGGTCGGTTCGCCATGCCCGGCCACACGGGTGTCAACCTTGTCGTAGTAGGTACCGGGGGTGACCATAAACTGCACGCCATTGGCCCGCAGCTGGCGCACGGTGGCGTAGATATCCTCGGTGCTCAGAGCGATGTGCTGGATGCCCTCGCCCTGGTATTCGCGGATAAATTCTTCAATCTGCGATTTGTCGTCGGCCGACTCGTTGATCGGGATGCGGATTTTGCCGCACGGCGCGGTCATGGCGCGCGACAGCAGGCCGGTGAGCTTGCCTTCGATGTCGAAGTAGCGGATCTCGCGGAAGTTGGCGATGCGCTCGTAGAAGCCTGACCACACGTCCATCTGCCCGCGTTTGACGTTGTGGGTCAGGTGATCCAGCTCTTTCAGGCCAACCGAATTGTCGTTCGGTGTGCGGCCTTCGATGTATTCGAAATCGACGTCGTAGATGGTCTTGTCGCCGAAGCGGTCCACCAGATACAGCAAGGAACCGCCGATGCCCTCTACGCAGGGAATATTCAGCTCGCCGAAGTTGGCGTGGCTACCGACCAGTTTGGCGCCCTGGGATTCCACATAAGCCGCTGCCTGGGCGGCGTTCTGCACGCGGAAGGCCATGGCGCAGGCACTTGGGCCGTGCTTCAGACCGAACTCGCGCACGTGCCCGGTGGGGCTGCCGTTGAGCACGAAGTTGATGTCGTTCTGCTGGAACAGCCAGACCTCTTTCGAGCGGTGCTTGGCGGTTTCGGTAAAGCCCATGGCAGTGAACAGCTCACGCAGCTGCTGGATGCCTTCCGGGGTCGGCGCAGTGTATTCAACGAACTCGAAGCCGTCGGTACCGATAGGGTTGTGCTGTTCGATCTTGTTCACGGCGTTCATTGCGCCTCCTCGTTGTTGTTTTGATCAGCCGCTGCGTCAGCGGGATTGACCTCATAACAACCGAGCGCAGGCCCGCTAACAAGCCGGCCCAGAGCGCCCTGCCCCAGACTTGGCCAAGGCTTTCGGCAAGTTTTTAATACAGCTAGAGAAACAGCGGGAATGTTGACCGAAAGCACCCGCCCTGCGTAACGATAAATTTACAAAGCGGTCGATTTAACTGCCAGGTGCGGTGCCGCAGGGACTCAGGCCTGATTGAAACCCGCGAGGCGATGTTGCGATCAGAAGGCACCGTAGGGTGGATGACGGCTTTTTCATCCACCGCGAGACCGCACAGGTGGATGAGTAAAGCGTCATCCACCCTACGCTGCCCAGCGCCGCTATCAGTGCTGCAGATGGCCGTAGAGTTTGGCGTAGAGTCCGCCTTCGGCAATCAACTCTTGGTGACCGCCGTCTTCGGCGATGCTGCCACCATCGAACACCAGCACCCGATCCGCCTGCTTCACCGCGCTCAGGCGGTGGGCGATGATCAGCGTGGTGCGGCCGCGCAGGAACTGATTAAGCGCTTGATGCAGGGCATATTCGGTTGCCGCATCCAACGCCGAGGTGGCTTCGTCGAGAATGACCACTTTCGGTTCCGCCAGCACCATACGGGCGATCGCCAGCCGCTGACGTTGCCCCCCCGACAGGCGTACCCCGGAGCGTCCAACAATGCTGTCCAGCCCTTGCGGCAGAGCGCGGATGGTGTCAGCCAGTTGGGCGATTTGCAGGGCTTGCCAGCAGGCTTCGTCACCGCGCTCGCGACCCATGCACAGGTTGGCGCGCACCGTGTCGTTGAACAGCGCCGGATGCTGCAGCACCACCGCGACGTTCTCGCGCACAGTGTCCAGGCCAATCTCTTGCTGGCTGCCGCCGCCAAAGCGGATGATCCCAGCCTGCGGTGTATAGAGGCCCAGCAACAGCTGCACCAACGTGCTTTTGCCACCGCCGCTGGCACCAACGATGGCCACCTTCTCGCCGGGGGCGATACTCAGGTTGAGGTTATCCAGCACCGGCTCATCGTTGTAAGCGAAGGTCAGCCCGCTGACTTCAATGCCCACGGTGTCGCGACCTTTGAACGGGTCAAGACGGCCGGGGTATTGCGGCTCGTCTTTACGCGCCAGCAGCTCGTTAATCCGCGTCAGCGCGCCACCGGCGGCGTAATAGGCGTATTGCAGGCTGAGCAGCTGTTCGACCGGGCCGATCATGAACCACAGGTAGCTGAACACCGCGAGCATCTGGCCGATCGAGAGGTCGGACAACAGTACGGTGAGCATCGCCGCCGCGCGGAACACGTCGATACCAAACTGAAACAGCAGGCCACTGGCACGATTCGAGGCATCGGTCTTCCACTGCGAGGCTACGGCGAAGTCGCGTACTTCCTTGGCGCGGCCACCGAGGCGACCAAGGAAGAAGCCCTGGCGGTTACCGGCACGGATTTCCTGAATCGCGTCGAGGGTTTCGGTCAGCGCCTGGGTAAAGCGCGAGGTGCTGTCGTTTTCCAGCTTTTTCAGGTGTTTGACCCGCTTGCCGAGCTGCACCGTGGCGTAGATCACCAGCGGGTTGAACAGCAAAATCAGCAGCGCCAACTGCCAGTGCATCCAGATCAGGATCGCCGACGTACCGGCCAGGGTGAGCATGGCCACGAGGAAGCGACTGAGGGTTTCCCCGACGAATTTGTCGAGGGTGTCCAGGTCGGTGACCAAGTGCGTGGTGACGGTGCCACCTCCGAGGCTCTCGTACTCCGCCAGGGAAATTCGCTTGAGCCGCTCAATCAAGCGAATGCGGATGCGGTAGACGATGTCCTTCGATAGCCGGGCAAACAGCCGCGCCTGCAGCACGTTGAACACCAGCGCGCCACCGCGCAAAAACAGGGTCAGCACCAGCATCAGGCCGATATAGCCAGCGGCAGTTTCCCAGTGGGCTGGCAGGAAGTTGTCCATCACCTTGAGCGCGGCGTCACCGTCGTTGAGCAGCACTTCATCGACCAGCAACGGCAGCAGCAGCGGAATCGGTACGCTGCAGAGCGTGGCCAGTACCGCGACACAGTTAGCCCAAATAAGCGCCCTTTTGTGCTGCAGAGCCAGCCGGCGTACTTCTGCCCAGCTCAAGCGATCAAGCATGTTCAACCCGCTCCAGCCAGCGCGCCAGCAAGGGCTGCAGCACGTCAAGCGGCTGGTAGCCGTTGGTCAGCAGCGCCAGCATGCCGTTGTGCTGGGCAAGCAAGGTGGGAAAGCCGGCAATGCCGAGGCCTTGGGCCCAGGTGAAATCAGCGCTGGTATTGGCCCGTTGCGCGCTGCTGTCAAAGGCTTCAGCAAACTCGGCACGGGCAAGCCCGGCACGCTCGGCCAGGTCCACCAATACGCTTGCGCGGGTGACATCGACGCCCTCGGTATAAAACGCACGTTGAATCAACTGCGCCAGCGGTAAAGCCTGCTCCGGGTTCAGGTTGCGGGCGGTGACCAAGGCGCGACACGCCGGCTCGGTGTCGTAAACCAAGCCTTCGGGCAAACCTGCAGTGAAGTTGAATAACTGGCCGGTGCTGGCATTCACCGCCTGCCAATAGCCCAGGTAACGCACCCGCGCGGCAGCATCAATGGCCACACTGTCACGGCGCAAGCCGCCCAGCACCAGCTGCACGCCCACACCGGCCGCGGCGGCCTGCTGAGCGAGGGACTCCAGCACTGGGGCAAAGCCCCAGCACCACGAACACATCGGGTCCATCACGTACAGCAGGCGTGCGTGCATGCTTAAGCCTCGCGCGCTTGGCGGTGGTTGTAGCCCAACGGGTGCGGCTGATTGCGGGCCTTGGCCAATTCGATCTGACGCTGACGCTCACGGGCGCCGGCGCGGGTTTTCTCTGGCAGCGACTCCCAGCAATGCGGGCAGCTGACGCCTGGGCTGTAGAACTCGGACTGACGGTCTTCCACCGATACCGGCGTGCGACAAGCGTGGCACTGGTCGTAGTCGCCTTCCGTCAGGTCATGGCGCACGGTAACGCGGTTGTCGAAGACAAAGCAGTCACCCTGCCACTTGCTCTGCTCCTGCGGCACTTCTTCTAAGTATTTGAGAATGCCGCCCTTGAGGTGAAAAACCTCTTCAAAACCTTCGCCAAGCATGTAGCTGGAGGCCTTTTCGCAGCGGATACCGCCGGTGCAGAACATCGCGACTTTCTTGTGCTTGGCCGGGTCAAAGTGCGCCTTGATGTACGCCGGGAACTCGCGGAACGACTTGGTTTTCGGGTCTACAGCGCCCTCGAAGGTGCCAATCGACACTTCATAGTCGTTACGTGTATCGATCAACAGCACTTCAGGGTCTGAGATCAGCGCGTTCCAATCCTTGGGTTCGATGTAGGTACCAACCTGTTGGTTCGGGTCGACGCCCGGCACACCGAGGGTGACGATTTCTTTCTTCAGCTTGACCTTGGTGCGATAGAACGGCTGCTCATCGCAGTAGGATTCTTTGTGGTCGATATCGGCCAGGCGCGTATCTTGGCCAAACCAGGCCAGCAGGCCATCAATGCCGGCGCGGCTGCCAGACACGGTACCGTTGATGCCCTCTTCGGCAATCAACAATGTGCCCTTAATACCGTTGTCCAGCATGGCTTGTAGCAGTGGCTCACGCAGCTCATGGAAGTCAGGTAGGGAAACGAATTTATACAGCGCGGCAACAACGATTTTGTCAGTCATGCAGATGTCCTTCAGTAGTCGCCCACGTAAAGGGCGGACTGGGATAAATAAAAACGCCGGCCAAGGGCTATTCACCTCGAGCCGGCGGTGGCGCAGTTTACGTTTGTTGGGGCTGGCCGTGTAGGGGCCAATTGTCTCAGCGGCGATTTACGCATGGCGCGGTATTGGCTCTGCTGCATCAAAGATAGAGCCAACACACCGTCTGTGGCGAATGCGCACGCGGTCACGGACAACCTGGGCTTGCCCGCCCCCGGAGGCGTTGGCGCGGTTCACCCAGGCACGCGCAAGTGCCCGGCAGACCACTAACCCAGTGGCTCAGTGGCTCAGTGGCCGCCTTTGCAGGTTGGCGAGGCAGGCGCGATGCCTTGTTGCGACCATTCATCTGGCGTGTACGTGTGCAGCGCCAGGGCATGGATCTGGCCCATCAGCGCTCCCACACAGGCATAAACCTGCTGGTGACGCTTGACCGCATTCAGCCCAGCGAACTGCTCGCTGACGATCACCGCCTTGTAATGGGTTTCCAAGCCACGGCTGTGCATGTGGCTCTCATCCAGCACTTCGAGGTGTTGGGGTTGCAAGCTGGCCAAGGCTGCCTGCAACAAATCGATCTTCGGCATCGGGCAATTCACTCAGGGCTTTTTCGGGGTTAATTTGGCAGTCATCTCAGCCAACAGCTGATTGACCTTAGGCACAGCCGCTTCCAATTTGCCCTGGGTCAACTGCGCCGATTGAGCGGTCAGCATGGGCATCTGCTCCAGCACTTTTTTGCCCAGCGGCGATTCGTAGAAGCGGATCAGGTCCTTCATTTCCTGCTCGTTGAAGGTGCGGGTATAGAGCTTGACCATATCCGGCTTGAGTTTGTCCCAACCCACCGCCTGTTCAAGGGCCACATTGGCCTGGGCCTGGTAGGTTTCCAGCACGGCCTTGTCGCTTTGCGGCGCATTGGTCTCGGCAAAGCGCTGGGCAAACATCTGCTGCACCTGTGCATACACCGGCACCGCCAACTTATCCGCACGCGCCAACAACAGAAAACGCTCGGCATCGGCGGCGTGGCTCTTGGCATCAGCCAGCACCTGAGCACTCCCGCACATCAGTATTAAGGCAGCGCCGAAGGCGGTTAAACGTGACATGTACCACTCCTGAACCAGAGAAAGAGTCCAGATTGACTCAAGTGCCGGCATTTTGTGCCCAAGCACAGGTCCTACTCAAGGGCTAAGGACGCAGCAGCGAATTGAAGCTACAGCTGTGCACTGGCGCGCAGCCTGTTTAAGCGTCAAAATGCCAGCAGCTGCCGCGCCGACTCAGACCCGCGCACGCTGGAGTAACACCCGTTGCTAACGCCGGCCGGCGAAGCATTCGTACACATGGACGTGCCGATGAACAGTTTTACTGACCCAGAGCCCCTTGCCGCTATCGCCTTGTGCGACAGCCGCGGCCGACTCAACCCGCATGCAGTCGGCTGGTCGCCGCGGCCCATGGTTGATTGCGCCCTGCCCGGTCACTACGGCCGCCGCAAGCGCTGGAACCACTGGTGCATCACGACGCCGCACTGGATGCTCTCGTTTACTCAGGCCGACCTCGACTACTTGGGTTACGCCGCCGCTTATTTTCTTGACCTGCAAAGCGGTCAAGCCCTCGCCTTCAGTCAATACCGCCTGTTCGGCCGTGGCTGTGAGTTACCCAACCAACCGCAGCAAGGCCATGAATTCAACCACCCACGCTTGCACTTACGCGTAGCCGAGTACGCGGGTCGATGCCGCATCACTATTCATGCAGCGAATCTGGGTGAGCCACCGCTGCAGGTTGACCTGGACATCCAACGCCCCGCTCATTTGGAGTCGGTCAACCTGGTCGCGCCACTCAGTCGAAATGGCTTTCACGCCACCAGCCGTCACCTTGGCCTGCCCTGCAGCGGCAGCGTGCAGTTGGGTAACTGCCAGTACAGCTGCGTAGCCGGACAAAGCTTTGCCTCACAAGACTTCGGCCGCGGTGTTTGGCCGCTCAATAGCGATTGGACTCGCGCCGCTTTTGCCGCGCCTGGGGGCATCGCCGGTAACTTTGGCGCCGGCTGGACAGACTACAGCGGGCTGTCGGAAAACACCCTGTGGTTTGGCGGTGAGCTGCTCCACCTAGGCACCGCCATCACCCTCACTCAAGCGCCGCATAACCCACTCGCGCCCTGGCAACTGCGTAGCGCCGATGATGCGGTTAACCTGACCTTCACCCCGCGCCAGCGCCACCAGGCCAATCGCCGGCTTGGGCCATTTTTTGCTAACACGCAGCAGTGGTTCGGCGCTTACGAAGGTGTTTTGCGCGGCCCGCAGGGCGAGCACGTACCGGTCAACAACGCGCTAGGCTGGCTTGGTGAAACCCGCGCACGCTGGTGATGGAGTATCGCGGCGGAACCTCTGCGCATAGCGGGCAACCTAAGCTGTGATACTGCCGGGCCAGGCAATGGCCCCTTACCCAGCATGTGCAACGCTCAGGAGAGCCGCGATGAGCCGCATTGAAACCGACAGCCTAGGCCCGATTGAAGTCCCGGATAACGCCTATTGGGGCGCGCAAACCCAGCGTTCACTGCTCAACTTTGCCATTGGCCAAGAGCGCATGCCTGTTCAGGTTGTGCATGCGCTGGCTCTGATCAAAAAGGCCGCGGCAAGGGTCAACCAGCGCATTGGCGAGCTACCCGCTGACCTCGCCCGACTGATCGAGCAGGCGGCCGATGAGGTGCTTACCGGTCAACACGATGAGCAATTTCCATTGGTGGTTTGGCAGACCGGCAGCGGCACGCAGAGCAACATGAACGTCAATGAGGTAATCGCCGGTCGCGCCAATGAACTGGCCGGTAAGGGTCGGGGCGGCAAAACCCCAGTGCACCCGAATGACCACGTCAATCGCGCGCAAAGCTCCAACGACAGCTTCCCCACCGCCATGCATATCGCCGCCGTGCAGGCTGTGCAGCAACACTTGCTACCGGCCGTGCGCGAACTGCGTGACGGCTTGCAGGCACAGGCCGAGCGCCATGCACGCCTGGTCAAAACCGGGCGCACCCACATGATGGATGCCACCCCCGTAACCTTCGGCCAGGAGCTGTCAGCTTTTGTCGCGCAGCTGGGTTATGCCGAGCGCGCCATCCAGACGGCCCTGCCGGCAGTCTGCGAATTGGCCCAGGGCGGCACGGCCGTCGGCACCGGTTTGAACTCACCGCAGGGTTTTGCCGACGCCATGGCCGCTGAATTGGCCGCATTAAGCGGCCTGCCGCTGGTCAGCGCCCCAAACAAGTTTGCCGCGTTGGCCGGTCACGAGCCGCTGGTGGCGCTATCGGGTGCAATGAAAACCCTGGCAGTCACCCTTATGAAGCTGGCCAATGACCTGCGTTTGTTGAGTTCAGGGCCACGCGCAGGTTTTGCTGAGGTGCGTTTGCCAGCCAATGAGCCGGGCAGTTCAATCATGCCGGGCAAGGTCAACCCGACTCAGTGCGAGGCGTTGTCGATGCTGGCGTGTCAGGTTCTGGGGAATGACACCTCAATTGCTTTCGCCGCCAGTCAGGGGCATCTGCAACTTAACGTGTTCAAGCCGGTGATCATTCACAACCTGCTGCAATCGATACGCTTACTCGCGGACGGTTGCCACAACTTCCAGCAACATTGCGTCGCCGGCCTGCAACCGGACACAGCAAAAATGGCCGAACACCTGGAACGCGGCCTGATGCTGGTGACCGCACTAAACCCACACATCGGCTACGACAAGGCCGCGCACATTGCCAAGCAGGCTTACCAGGATGGCACCACCCTGCGTGAAGCCGCGCTGCAACTGGGTTACGTGAGCACTGCACAATTCGACGCATGGGTGCGCCCTGAAAACATGCTGGAGGCAGGTCAACATGAGTGAAACGGTAAAGAGCGGCGCCACGCCACTGGAAGGCGACGGCAAACGCATTCTGATGATTCTCGGCACCCCAAAAGCCAGCAGCCTGTGCCACGCGCTGGGCGAAGCCTATGCCCAAGGTGCACGCAGCAAAGGCCATGTGGTGCGACAGTTGAAATTGGGCGAGATGACCTTTGATCCGGTGCTGCGCGATGGTTACGAGCACAGCCAGGCACTGGAACCCGACCTGCTCGAAGCGCAGCGACAGATCCACTGGGCCGAGCACTTGGTATTCGTCTACCCAGTCTGGTGGGGAGGAATACCGGCCCTACTCAAAGGTTTTTTTGACCGCACCTTTCTGCCGGGTTTCGCCTTTAAATACCGCAACCGCTCATCACTCTGGGACAAGTTATTAAGCGGCCGCACCGCCGATTTACTGGTGACTATGGATACGCCGCCCTGGTATTTCCGCTGGATCTACGGTGCGCCTGGACATCGGCAAATGACCCGCACCATCCTCGGTTTCAGCGGCATCAAAACCCGTCGCCTGGCAGAGTTCGCCCCTGTGCGCCCCTCCTCTGAAGAACAGCGCCAGAGCTGGCTGCGCCGCGCTGAAGCACTGGGCGCGCGGGCCTAAAATGCCGCTAACAAACGGCTGCGTTAAACAGCCGGTGCAGGATCAAACCATGAGCCTGGCGGCAAACCGATCAACTGCGGGGATAAGGCACCCAATCTCAGCCAAATGACCATTTGTCGTTATTTCATGCAGCCAGAAAAACGCCGCTTAGACTGACTTCATCGGCTCATCTTGCGGGAGATTTACTTATGTTCGGCCAACGTCATATCGACCATAACCCCGGCACCCATTACCGCAGCGACCGCGTTAGCGCGGTCAATGGGCAATACTTCTTCTCCACCCGTGAGGGCACCCTGGAAGGGCCTTACTTCAACCGAACCGATGCCGAGCGCGAGATTGCCTTTTATATCCGCCGGATGATTCAGGCTAACGAAATCATCGAAAGCCGCGCATTTTGAACATAAAGACCCGCCATTAAAAAACCGCGACACGTCGCGGTTTTTTATTTAGCGCCGGACGATCAACGCACGGCTTCAAACAACCCGGTTGCGCCCATACCGCCGCCCACACACATAGTGACGATGCCGTAGCGCAGGTTGCGCCGCTGCAGTTCACGTACCAAATGGCCCACCTGACGCGACCCGGTCATGCCGAACGGATGACCAATGGAAATAGAGCCGCCATTGACGTTGTACCTGGCGTTGTCGATTTCCAGACGATCGCGGGCGTACAGGCACTGCGAAGCAAACGCCTCGTTAAGCTCCCACAGGTCGATATCGGCCACGCTCAGGCCTTTAGCCTTGAGCAGCTTGGGTACCGAGAACACCGGGCCGATGCCCATCTCATCCGGCTCACAACCAGCGGCAACAAAGCCACGGAAGAACGCCAGTGGCTTGAGGCCCAGTTCGATGGCTTTTTCCAGGCTCATCACCAAGTTCATCGAGGCGCCATCGGACAACTGCGAGGCATTGCCTGCGGTGACCGAGCCGTCATCGGCAAACACCGGCTTAAGCGCCGCTAGGCTTTCCAGGGTGGTATCGGCACGGTTGCAGTCGTCATGGGCAACGATGCCGTCAACAATGCTTTTTTCACCGGTGGCTTTATCTTCGACCTGGTACTTGACGTGCATCGGCACGATTTCATCGTCGAACAGACCTTCGGCCTGGGCCCGCGCCGTGCGTTGCTGACTCTGCAAGGCGTAGGCGTCCTGCGCCTCGCGGCTGACGTTATAGCGGCGAGCAACGATTTCAGCCGTTTGCCCCATCGGGTAATAGATGCCCGGCACCTCTTGTTGCAGCCGCGGGTTGAACAGGTTCTGCGTGTTCATGCTTTTCAGGGTCATGGTGATCGACTCAACGCCGCCCGCCACAATCACATCACTGCAGCCGGACGCCACCTGGTTAGCGGCAATCGCAATGGCTTGCAGGCCTGAGGAGCAAAACCGGTTGAGGGTCATGCCCGCCACGTTGGTGCCCAGGCCGGACAGCACCGCGACGTTGCGGCCGATGTTCATGCCCTGGGCGCCTTCATTGGAGCCGGCGCCGACAATGCAGTCATCCACCAGCGCCGGATCAATGCCCGTGCGCGCCAAGAGTGCATTCACACAATGGGCGGCCATGTCGTCTGGACGGGTCAGATTGAACTTACCGCGGAAGGACTTGGCCAGCCCCGTCCGAACGCTGTCAACGATCACCACTTCACGCATGCCGCACCTCATTGTTATTAGGTTGAATGGCCAATAAGAATAAGACCGGACAATCTCACTCGGCGATGATCATTCATCAGCCGTATGCGAAACCATCCTGTTGCCGGCATGCTGCAGCGGCTTAGTCCCTGTCGAACGCGGCCTCAAGCGCTTCGTTAATCGTGCGCAGCACCTTGATTCGGGCGAAGCGCTTGTCATTGGCTTCCACCAACGTCCAGGGCGCGATTTCCGTGCTGGTGCGGTCGACCATATCGCCCACCGCATCGCGGTACAGCGGCCACTTCTCACGGTTGCGCCAGTCTTCTTCGGTGATCTTGAAACGCTTGAAGGGGATCTGCTCGCGCGCTTTGAAGCGCTCCAACTGGGTTTGCTGATCAATCGACAACCAGAACTTCACCAGCACCACGCCGGCTTCGCTGAGCTGTTCTTCGAAGTCATTAATCTCGCCATAGGCGCGCAGCCAGTCGCCCGTGCTGCAAAAGCCCTCGACTCGCTCCACCAGCACCCGGCCATACCAGGAGCGATCAAACACGGTGAACTTGCCGCGCGGCGGTATGTGCCGCCAGAAGCGCCACAGATAAGGCTGCGCGCGCTCTTCATCGGTTGGCGCGGCAACCGGGACGATGCGGTATTGACGCGGGTCGAGCGCCCCAATCACCCGGCGAATCGCCCCGCCCTTGCCCGCCGCATCGTTGCCTTCAAACACTGCAATCAGCGAATGTCGGCGCATGCGTTTGTCACGCATCAAACTCGACAGGCGCGCCTGTTCGCTGATCAGTTGCTCGGCGTAGGTGTCCTTATCCAGCACCTGGTTCATATCCAGGCTGTCGAGCAGCCCGTGTTCACCTAAGCTGGACGTCAGCGGCGCTGCATGGGGATGGGGGATGGGTCGCGCTTTCGTTTTCAGCGCAGCCTGCAAGCCATCAAGGAGGATGCGCCCGACTGTCAGGCTACGGTAATACTCATCCACACCTTCAACCACATACCACGGTGCGTAATCACGGCTGGTGCGGCGCAAAATACGCTCACCGACCCGCACAAACTTGTCGTAGGTTTTTGATTGTTGCCAGTCCAGCGGGCTGATCCGCCAGCTGTGCAGCGGGTCATCCTGCAGCGCTTTAAGCCGAGCCGTCATCTGTTGTTTGGACAAGTGGAACCAGAACTTGAAGATCAAGGTACCCTCGTCGCAGAGCATGCGCTCCATCCCCAACGTGGTGTCGATCGCCTGGTCAAGCACGGCATTTTTGATCCGTTTGTGCACGCGCCCTTGCAGCATTTGGCTGTACCAGTTGCCGAAAAACACACCGGTGCGTCCCTTTGGCGGCAATTGCCGCCAATAGCGCCAGGCAGACGGGCGAGCCAACTCTTCATCCGTTTGCTGGTCGAAGGTGCTGACTTGAATCAGTCGCGCGTCCATCCACTCGTTAAGCAGCTTAACGGTCTCGCCCTTGCCCGCGCCTTCAATCCCATTAATCAGGATCAGTACGGCAAAACGCCCTTGCTGCTGTAACTCGTACTGCGCGTCCAGCAGCGCTTCACGCAGTACTGGAGCCTCGGCCTCATAGGTTTCTTTATCGATGCTGCGGCCGATCTCGGCGGATTCGAACATAGCCCACTCCCTGACAATATCGTTTGAGCCTAGCGGATAGACAGTGGCTTTGACCAAGCCGCGCAGTATTCAATTAACGCCGAGTAATCAACCCTTGCTTGGCCACACGCGTCAGCTGGCGCACGGTTTCTTCCAGCTGAGCAGCCGCGGGGGCTTCAATAACCGCCATATCAAAATGATCAGTGGCAAATCGCGCCAGGGATTCGCCGTCACGGACAAAATTGATCAGAAAGGTTCGCGCGACCGGCCAACGTTTAGGCCAGCCGTCGAGGTAGCGCAGCAGCGTTGGCTGGTGGCTGCCGCTAAGCAGGATTTTCGGGTTGAGCTGAGCCGGCCCGGAGGTGATTGGGGCCAAGCGAATAAGCGGTTGGGGACAATTCATCTGCGTGTCTCCGCCTCATTGGGTCCGCTGGGCAGCGGTGAGAGGCGACACCGAACCAGCGCTTTAGCGGTATTTCGAAGACTCCGAAGAGTGCTTCTGAGGGTTGTGCTGTAAGCAAGCAACCCGGCGCCCCGCAAGTAGCTGTTTAAATCGGCGCATGGGTTGGCATCCTAGAGAAGCCCGCGCAAAGCTGTCAATACTCAATACAGTTGGCCAATGGAGCCATAGATGATAAGCAATCTGGCTAGTGATGTATTGCTGATGGCGGTTTGGCAACGCAAGCCAAAACAAAAAGGGTAAAAGTTAAGTCACTCACAAGATTGCGAATTCACACATGAATTACCGAGGTTCTATAGCGCCGGTGGTCGATTTAACCGTGGGCAGTTGGGGCACAACTCCACCCCTGGCAGCACATAGCGGATGCAGCACAAACGCCGCTGCCGCCAGGGGCGCACCTGGCCGTCGGCGTGCTCGATATCGATATAGCGGATTGGCGCATACAGCGGGTTGCGCGAGCCATCCTGGCGTTGCGCGGCGCTCAGTAGGCGCTGGCCATCGAGCAATAGCTCAGGTTGCTCGCTGCGTTTTTGCAGCTGCCCTAGCCAGGCCTCGAAGTAGTTGCCGGCATTGCTCCAGAGCACTTTCGCCGATACTCCGGTATGGGCGCAGAGCGCCTGGATAAACGGCTGCAGATTGTCATCGAGCAGATGGGCGAAACGCTCGAAGGGATTCTGCGGCGGTGGTAGCGGCTCGCACGGCCCAGGCAGTTTGAACACCAGCGGCAAACCTTCGCCATCGACGATGATCGCCAGCTGTTCGATCCGCAGCGGCATGCGTTGGTTCAGCAGCAGCGCCGCGCTGATCACCGGCGGAAACAGGCGCATAAAGTACTGATTGGCCCAGATCGACGCCAAGCCGCGCTGGTCGGCCGTCGCGAACTGCGGACGGAAGCGCGCCATCAACGTACTCAGCGTCTGCGGCTGAAGGAACTCGGCGCCACTGATTGCCTCGCGCGGATCATCCGCCGCCACAAAAACATTGCGGTAACGCGCCAGATCGCCAGTGAACAGCGTAGCCAGTTCGGACAACACCTCTACTTCAACAGAAGTATCCGTTGAGACCGCTGGAGCAGCCGTTGCAGACAAATTAGTCGCCTCAGCAGCAGCGTCCTTCTTGGAAATATCCTTGGCGTGCAATGCCTTCATCCGTCAAAAAACACCAATAGTAACGCTAACGATTAGCATTTGCGAAATACTGATTCATTACTTAAGATGCAGCCCGCGCCCAATCTAGAGCGGTTATGCACATGGATGATGTAGGACACTCGAAAGCAGCCGTGCATCTGGCGATGCTGATAAACCTGCTTTCCATCGGCAGCCTGATGATGGTGATGCCCCTGGGTCCAGACCTTGTGCGCGACCTCGGCATGCAGGCCAGCCATGTTGGCTATATCAGTGGCGGCGCCACGCTCGCCTCGGCCCTGAGCATGGCTCTTGCCGCGCCCTGGCTGGATCGCCTAAAGCGCAAACAGGCACTGGTGATCCTTCTGACCCTGCGCTTCGCCCTGCTGATGGCCTGCTCCATGACCAGCAGTGCCGAGCAACTGATTTTGCTGTTTGTACTCTCCGGCCTGGTTGCCGGGCCCATGGGCGCGCTGCTGATGGCAAGCATGCTCGACATCATCCCGACGGCCGAACGCGGGCGAAAACTCGCCTACATTGGCATGGGCTTTTCTCTGGCGGCGATTGTGGTGGTGCCCCTGGCTCTGGAGCTGGCGCTGCGCTGGAGTTGGCAAGCGCCCTTTATCGTCTTCGGCGGTCTGGGCCTGGCGCTGGCGTTGTTGTGTCACCTGCTGCTGCACATCCAGGTCAGCGCTTCGCGGCCCAGCGGCTCGGTGTTGCCGCTGCTGAAATCGCCGCTGTGCCTGGGCGCACTGGCGATCACCGCGCTGCAGATATTCGGCCACTTTCTGCTGGTGCCGCATTTCTCCAACTACTTCCAGTTCAACCTGAATTTTCCCCGCGAGCAGATCGGCTTGCTGTTTCTTTGCGGCGGCCTGGCCAGCCTGGCGGCCATGCGCCTGGGCGGTATCTGGATCGACCGCGGCCAGGCGCTGACGGTGATTCTGCTCAGCAGCTTCGGTCTGGCACTGACCACGCTGCTGGGTTTCGCCACGCCGATTGGCCTGTCGATCTACCTGGTCTTCGTGCTGTTTATGGCCGCCAGCGCGGTGCGCACCAACAGCAGCATAACCATTGCCGCAGCGATCCCGCCGCCGCACCAGCGCGCCGCCTTTATGGCGTTTCAGGGCACCGTCAGCAATGTCGCTGCCGGGCTCGGCAGCCTTTTCTCGGCGCTCTATCTGAGCACCGGCGCAGACAACCAGCTTCAGGGCTTCAACCAGTTGAGCGGCTTTTATGTGGTCGTCGGAATACTCACGGGGGTGGGTATGTGGTTGCTCCAACGCGGTATCCGGCGACACGACGCCGCCAGCCACACCGCAGGCATAACAACACAGGCGGGCTGAAACCGCCGATCACCAGTGATCAGCTGTAAACGTGTCAACACCTACTCAAATGGAACCTGTCATGTCTTTTGTCAGAAACATCAATCGCCGTCGCGCCATCTCGGTAGGCGTACTGGGCGGCCTGCTGCCTTTCGCGGCGATGGCCGACAACAGCGTCACCTTGGAAGACAGCATCGTCACCGCCTCGCAAACGGCCCACAGCCAGTTGAGCGTCCCCGCCAGCGCCTCGGTTATCACCCGCGCTGAACTGGACAAGATGCCGGTCTACGACCTGGCCGATGCGATAAAACGTCTGCCGGGCGTACACATCAATACCTCCTCGGCCTATGGCCGCAAGGAGATCAAGATTCGCGGCATGGACTCGGACTACACCCTGCTGCTGGTCAACGGCCGCCGCATCAACTCGCGTGACGCCCTGACCTCCAACTACGCCAACGACTTCGACCTGTCCTCGATCCCCATGGCAGCGGTTGAGCGCATCGAAGTGATCCGTGGCCCGATGTCTTCGCTGTATGGCGCCGATGCCCTCGGCGGGGTGGTAAACGTCATCCTGCGTCAGCCCACCAACAGCACCGAAGCCGGCGTGGCCTACAGTTACGAACACCCGACCAAGGGTGATAACGGCGACCGCCATATCAGCAGCGGCTACCTCAGCGGCGCGCTGATTGAGGACAAACTGCTGGGCAATTTAATTGTCGAATCCACCGACCAGGCCGCCTGGCAAACCGACAAGCTCAGCCTCAAGGGCACCGACGCCACAGAAAAGCGCCAAGGCGCCAATGTGCTGGGTTCACTGAGCTGGTTGCTCGACGAACAGCAGAGCATCGATCTGGACTTCAGCCACCGCAAGGATGAGCGCAAGGCACGTTGGAACAATGCCGGCGCCCCAGCCCCGCTGGTGACTAACGTGCAGGAAATGGATCGCACCACTTTCGGTCTGTCCCATAACGGCAACTGGGACAGCTTCAACTCCCGCGTGCGCTACTACTACGAAGAAGTCGACCTGACTGACGACTCGCAGATCATGACCACCCTGCGCGGCCGTGTAGGTGAAGTGGAGCAGAATAACCACACCGTAGACGGCCAGATCTCGACCACCTTGGGCAGCCATCTGCTGACCGCTGGTAGCGAGCTGCGTCGTACCACCTTGGAGCACAACCAGAACCTCGGTGAGGAAACCGAAGTCGATCAGAAGGCCGTCTACCTGCAAGACGAGTTTTCCCTGGGTGCCCTCGACATCACCCTCGCCGGACGCTGGGATGACCACGAAGTATTCGGCGGCGCATTCAGCCCACGCCTCTACGGCATCTACAACCTCACCGACAGCTGGGTGCTCAAGGGCGGTGTCGGCAAGGCCTTCAAGGCACCGGACATTACCCAGTCCGACGAGAATTACAGCGTCCTGGCTTGCCGTGGCATGTGCCAAATCGTCGGCAACCCGGACCTGAAACCGGAAACCTCGGTCAGCTATGAGCTGGGCACCCTGTATCAGGACGAGCGCCTGCAAGCCGGCATCATGTTCTTCAACAACGAGATCGAAGACATGATCGTCAGCGACAGCTGGCGGCCGCCGCTCTACCGGCCACGTGTCATGACGTACACCAACGTCAGCAAGGCGCGTATTCAGGGTTATGAGTTGCAGGGCAGCTACGCCTTTACCGATGCACTGAGCGCACGCGCCAATTACACCTACTCCGACGCCGAAAACCGTGACACGGGCAACGAGCTGAACTACAGCCCGAAGCACGTTGGCAACATCGGCCTCGACTGGCAGGCACTGCCGAAACTGGGTCTGAACCTGGACTACCAGTACACCGGCAACCAGATGCTGGTTATCCCCAACAACGCCTCCAGTGTTGAATCGGATGCCTACCACACCGTCAGTCTGGGCACCAAGTTCCAGGCCACCAAGGAGCTCGCGCTCAAGGCCGGGGTAAACAACCTGACCGATAGCAAACGTGATGATGTGGCGCAGTCCATCGACCACCTTCTGATGGGCCGCACGGTATTCGTCGGTTTCAGCTACGACCTGTAACACCCGTACCCCGGTGGCACCTGTCGCCGGGGTTACCCGAATTCTGCCCAGTAGAACCATGAGCCAACTAACCCGCACCTTCCATATCCAGCAACGTCACGTCCTGCTTGCCGGCAGCCTGTTGCTGCTCGGCCTGCTGGCGCTATCCCTGGCCACCGGTGCCGGGCAATACGGCGCGGCGGATGTGCTTGGTTTTCTACTGGGTAACCCCAGCAGCCTGGCCGATGACAAACTGGCCATGGTGGTTAACAGCCTGCGCCTGCCGCGCACCCTCGCTGCGCTGCTGGTCGGCGCCAGCCTGGCGTTGGCCGCCACTCTGCTGCAAAGCGCAACGCGCAATCCACTGGCCGAACCCGGCTTGCTCGGGGTCAATGCCGGCGCGGTGCTCGGCCTGGTGATCGGGCTGATCTACTTTGGCATCGAATCGACCCAGGGCTATTTGCTTTGGGCCGGTGCCGGCGCGCTGCTGGGCAATCTGCTGGTGCTCGGCATCGGCGTAATGCTTGGCCAGGCCAGCCCGCTCAAACTGATCCTCGCCGGCATGGCGCTGGCGGCGGTGTTCGGCGGCATCGCCAATTTTCTGTTGCTCTCCACCCGAGTGGCGCTGGAGCAGTTTCGCTACTGGAACCTCGGTTCACTGTCGGCCTCCGAGCTGTCGGCCGTGACCACGGTCAGCCCGCTGGCGCTGCTTGGCTTGGTGCTCGCCGCATTGCTCTGTCGGCAGCTGACGCTGATGCAGATGGGCGACAGCCAGGCCCGCGCCCTAGGCATCTCGACCACCTGGGTGCGCGTTGGCGTATTGCTCGCCGCCACCCTGCTGACCGCCTGCGCCATCGCCCTGGCCGGGCCGATCGGCTTTGTTGGCTTTCTGGCTGCCTACAGCGCGCGTTTGCTGGAACCGGTGGCGCTGCTACGTCAGCTGCTGTTCTCCAGCCTGTTCGGCATGCTGTTTCTCCTCGCTGCGGACATCCTTGCGCGCTGGCTGGTGCAGCCCTACGAGCTGCCTGTCGGCACCCTGCTGGCTGCGCTCGGTGCGCCGGCCTTGATTGCAATCGTCCTACGCGGCGGCTTCCGTTCTCTATTGGCGGTGAAATAAGCATGCCCAGCCATCAACCCTCCGGGCTCTGGCACCTGCGTCTGGGCCACCTCAATCTGCTGCTGCATCGGCGCACCTGGCTGCTCAGCCTGCTGGTGCTGGCAGTGCTGCTGACGCTGGTGATCATGGCCATCAGCCTCGGCTCCGGGCGTATGGGCGTGCTCGATGTACTGGCCACGCTAAGCGGCCAGGGCAGCAAGCTCAACGACATCATGGTATTCAAGATCCGCATGCCACGGGTCGCCGCTGTGGTTGTCGCAGGACTTGCCATGGGCATGGCCGGCTGCCTGATCCAGACCTTGGTGCGCAACCGCCTGGCCACCCCGGACATGGTCGGGGTTAACGAAGGCGCATCGCTGGCAGTGATCGGTTTTGCTCTTTATCTGACGGTAGGCAGCTGGCCCTGGTGGGCCTCGCCACTGGGTGCGGCACTGGCTGCGGTAGCGCTGTTCGTGCTGTGCCGCCGGCCTGGCGAGCAGGGTTATCTGTTTATCGTTATCGGCATCGCCCTGTCAGAGCTGCTCGGCGCCATCGGTGATTTTATGATGGCCACGCAACCGCTGGTGCACCTGGGCAGCATCTACCTATGGACCATGGGCCACTTCGCCGGGGCCAGCTACCAGACGGTCGCGCCGATTGCGCTGATTCTGTTGGCGCTCTGTCCACTGCTTGCCTGGCTTAACCGCCCGCTGGCGCTGCTGCGCTTCGGCGAAGCGACCGCGCAGAACCTCGGCATCAAGGTCGCGGCGCTGCAATTGACTGTTCTCGGCGTGGCGATTCTGGTGGCGGCGCTGGGCACCGCCATCGGCGGCCCGGTGATATTTATCGCCATGGCCGCGCCGATCATCGCGTCCTGGCTGGCCCGTAATCACCTCGCGCCGATCTGGCTGGCGGCGTTATGTGGTGCGGTGTTGCTGGTGGGCAGCGACACCCTGGCACGCCTGCTGGCGCAACCCGAAGAAATTCCCACTGGGATCATGACTCGCCTGCTCGGCGGCGTGCTGCTGCTGATCCTGTTGCTCAAAGACCGCAAAGGTTCCGATTGATGACCCTGTTGTCCACGCCAATACCCCAGACCCGACCCGCGCAATTGCGCGCGCACAACCTGAGCTTTGCCTACCAGGCCAAGAGCGTGCTGCAGGACGTCTCATTCGAGCTACCCAAGGGTAAGCTGATCGGCATTGTCGGGCCCAACGGCAGCGGCAAATCCACCCTGCTCAAGCTGCTGGCGCGACAACTGCCATTGCAGGGTGGCCAGGTCGACCTCAACGGCATACCGCTGCAACGCTACGCAATGAAAGCCCTAGCACGCGAGCTAGCCTTTCTGCCGCAGCGCCCGGTGATGGCCGAAGGCATTCGCGTCGAGCAACTGGTGCAATACGGTCGCCATCCGCACCAGGGCTGGTTCAACCAATGGAGCGCGGAAGACGCCCGCCAGGTCGCCCGTGCCCGCGATGCCATGCAACTGCAGGACATCTGGCAGCAGGTCGCCTCCTCGCTGTCCGGCGGCCAGGCCCAGCGCGCCTGGCTTGGCATGATACTGGCGCAAAATACCGACCTGGTGCTGCTTGATGAGCCCACCAGCGCTCTGGATATCGGTCACCAGGCCGAGGTGATGGAAGCGGTGCTGAATATCGTCGCCGAGGGCCGCACCGTACTGATCGTGGTTCACGACCTGGGCGTGGCCGCGCGCTACTGCGATGAAATCATCGCCCTCGACAACGGCCAAATCGCCGCCATGGGCCAGGCCCGCGAGGTGATCAACAAGACCCTGGTCGACCAGCTCTACCACACCGACGTGGACATCCTCGCAGCGCCCGATGACGGCGCCCCGGTGGTGGTGCCGCGCCGGCGCAAGCCCGCCCACTCTGAACAGGACTAATCCGATGACTACTCTATTGCGCTGGAGCCTGCCCCTGCTGCTGACCAGCCAGCTGTTAAGCGCGGCCGCCATGGCCGACACCCGTCAGATCGAAGATGCTTTCGGCAATCCGGTTACTGTCCCAAGTGCACCGCAGCGGGTGATCACCTTGAGTGAACTGGATCTGGATGCGGCGCTGGCCCTGGGCATCACCCCGGTCGGCACGATTAACGGCCGTGGCCAGGCCGCGCCGCCGCGTTACCTCGACAGCCAAGCAGTGGCCGGGATCAAGGTGGTCGGCGATATCGACAACCCCAACCTGGAAACCCTGCTGGAACTGGAGCCTGACCTGATCCTTACCGGCCCGGTGAAACCCGAGCAACTGGCGATTCTCAATGAAATCGCCCCCACGGTGATCACCTTCGCCTGGGCCAAGCCCTGGCAGGAAAGCCTGCAGCGCACCGCCAACGCGCTCAACCAAAGCGCTGCCGCCGATGCGCTGCTGGCACGCTACAACGCCCGCGCCGCCGAAGCCCGCGAACGCTTGAAAGATCACCAAGGCGAGACCCTCAGCATCGTGCGCTGGAACCCCAAAGGCCCGTCCTACATGTTCAAGGACTCCTTCGCCAGCAGCGTGATCAGCGACCTAGGCCTGGTTCGTCCGAGCTATCAGCAGGACCCCGGCCACACCCACTCCATGGCCCTGAGCCTGGAATCACTACAACTGCTGGATGCCGACTGGCTGGTAATCGGCACCCTGAGCACCAGCGGCGAAGCGGTGGAAGCCCTGCAACAGGCCGAACAAACCCCGGCGTTCAAGCAACTCTCGGCAATCCAGGGCAAACGCTTTGGCGCAGTCGATGGTTCGCTATGGACCTCGCTCGGCGGCCCGCAGGCCGCGTTGCAGGTGATCGCCGATATCGAACAGCTGCTCGGCAAGGCTGACGCTCAGCCGCTCAAGAACTGAACGACTAGACGCTGTAACACTTGTGGGAGGGGCTGGGCGGCATTCCGCTTTAGCCGCGAGCTTTCTTGATAGCAGAACAACATTCGCGGCTAAAGCCCCTCCTACACACCTCACGCAGCCACTACGACTGCTGTAAGCCATCGGGGGCTACGCTTACGATCCAGCTTGCCACTGGCCATTTTCGGCAGGCTATCGAGCAACAGAATGCGCCCCGGAATCATTTAGTGCGGCAGCCTATGTTGCAGCGTTCGATGGATCGCCATAAGGCCCAAACCAGCCCTCTCGCGCAACTCAACGTGCGCCAAAGAACACACGTCATCGCCACTGAAATGCGACCGCAAAGCCGCATCCTTTCTAAACTCTCACCTCAAGCCCTTCGAGCAAAAAGCGTGGCGCGATGTAGCGTTCGTAGTGCGCTTCAGAAAGCAGAAAGAATTCACGATCAATGGCGTCGCGCAGCTCGGGCAAGTTCCACTCACGAAACTCCGGCAATAACACCACACCGTAAGCGTCCAGCTGGCTGATCACCCGCGCACCACGGACAATGAGTTGGTAAGCCCAGCAATAGGCCGATTGCTGCGGAACAAACCGAATTTTGCGCTGCTCCAGTTGCATACGCAGACGATCAGCATCAAACACTTGCAGTTTTGCGGCCATGACCTGCACCAGCAGCACTTCCAAGCGCAGCCAAACGGCGCGTTTTTCTTCGTCGCTATAGCCGTTCCAGTTAATCACCTCATGGTGAAAGCGCTTACAGCCACGGCAAACCAAGTCACCGTAGACAGTGGAGCACAGGCCGACACAAGGGGTTTTGATGCGTTGGTTAGACATAACGAAAGGTATGAACACTGGTAAACAGGCAGGCATCTTAGCCCTTTGTCTAAGGCATATCACCTCTATATAAGAGGGGCCTTTGGCTTAACTTTATCAAAGCTTTCCAGTAGACTCGGCCGGCCTTTTAAAGGCAGCAACGTCCGTTGGAAGCTGTTTTCAAAGCGTCACGAGCACAGTCAATCCTGCAGGTTCGATGTTGGTGCCGATCCTTGAACCACCCTTCAAGTGTCGTCACCAGCCCTCATCCAACCGTCCTGCCGGCGTAAAACTTTGAAAACAGCTTCTGCAAGAAAGCAGCGCAACCTCGGCTGAGCGGCCCATAACGCCACGAAGCGCCTGGTTGGTTGTTTTCTGGATCGCGTCCCGGACAACCCTTTGGGACCACTGATGAGGGTAATAACTGTGCTTGAAGCCTACCGCAAACATGTAGCAGAGCGTGCCGCTCAGGGTATCGTGCCCCAGCCGCTGAACGCCGAACAAACCGCAGGCCTGATCGAGCTGCTGAAAAACCCGCCAGCCGGCGAAGAAGCGCTTCTACTCGACCTAATCACCAACCGCGTGCCGCCAGGCGTCGACGAAGCCGCCTACGTTAAAGCCGGTTTCCTCTCTGCCCTCGCCAAAGGCGAAGCCACTTCACCATTGATCAGCAAGCAACACGCTGTTGAACTGCTCGGCACCATGCAAGGCGGTTACAACATCGCCACCTTGGTTGAGCTGCTTGACGACAGCGAACTGGCTGCCGTGACTGCCGAGCAACTGAAGCACACCCTGCTGATGTTCGACGCCTTCCACGACGTCGCTGAAAAAGCCAAGAACGGCAACGTTCACGCCAAAGGCGTACTGCAGTCTTGGGCTGATGGCGAGTGGTTCAAGAACCGCCCAACCCTGGCCGACAAAATCAGCCTGCGCGTATTCAAGGTCACCGGCGAAACCAACACCGACGACCTCTCCCCAGCACCTGATGCTTGGTCGCGCCCGGATATTCCGTTGCACGCCCTGGCCATGCTGAAAATGGCCCGTGACGGCATCGTGCCGGACGAGCAAGGCGTTACCGGCCCGATGAAACAAATCGAAGCCATGCGCAGCCAAGGCTTCCCGATCGCCTACGTCGGTGACGTAGTCGGTACTGGCTCCTCGCGTAAATCCGCCACCAACTCGGTGCTGTGGTTCTTCGGCGACGACATCCCAAACGTGCCGAACAAGCGCGCGGGTGGCTTCTGCTTCGGCAGCAAGATTGCTCCAATCTTCTACAACACCATGGAAGATGCCGGCGCTCTGCCAATCGAATTCGATGTTTCCAACATGCACATGGGCGACGTGATCGACCTGTACCCGCATGCTGGCAAAGTCTGCAAGCACGGCACCGACGAAGTATTGACCACCTTCGAAATGAAGACCCCAGTACTGCTCGACGAAGTCCGCGCTGGCGGCCGTATCCCGCTGATCATCGGTCGCGGTCTGACCGAGAAAGCGCGCGCCGAACTGGGCCTGGGCCCAACCGACCTGTTCAAGCTGCCTGAGCCACCTGCTGCTAGCACTAAGGGTTTCACCCTGGCGCAGAAGATGGTCGGCAAGGCGTGCGGCCTGCCAGAAGGCAAAGGCGTACGCCCGGGCACCTACTGCGAACCGAAGATGACCACCGTCGGCTCCCAGGACACCACTGGCCCGATGACCCGCGACGAGCTGAAAGACCTGGCTTGCCTGGGCTTCTCTGCTGATCTGGTCATGCAGTCGTTCTGCCACACCGCGGCTTATCCGAAGCCAATCGACGTCACCACCCACCACACCCTGCCGGATTTCATCCGCACCCGTGGCGGCGTGTCCCTGCGTCCTGGCGACGGCATCATCCACAGCTGGCTGAACCGCATGCTGCTGCCGGATACCGTCGGTACCGGTGGTGACTCGCACACCCGTTTCCCGATCGGCATCTCCTTCCCAGCCGGTTCCGGCCTGGTAGCCTTTGCCGCTGCCACTGGCGTAATGCCGCTGGACATGCCGGAGTCGGTACTGGTGCGCTTCAAGGGCAAACTGCAGCCAGGCATCACCCTGCGTGACCTGGTGCATGCCATCCCTTACGTAGCTATCCAAAAAGGCCTGCTGACCGTTGAGAAGAAGGGCAAGATCAATGCCTTCTCTGGTCGCATCCTTGAGATCGAAGGTCTGGACGAGCTGACCGTTGAACAAGCTTTCGAGCTGTCCGACGCCTCTGCTGAGCGCTCCGCTGCGGGTTGCACCATCAAACTGCCGGAAAAAGCCATCGCCGAGTACCTGCGTTCGAACATCACCCTGCTGCGCTGGATGATCAGCGAAGGCTACGGCGATGCCCGCACCCTGGAGCGTCGCGCCCAAGCGATGGAAGCGTGGCTGGCTGATCCGAAGCTGATGGAAGCCGACAAAGACGCCGAGTACGCCGAAGTCATCGAAATCGACTTGGCCGACATCAACGAGCCGGTACTCTGTGCACCGAACGACCCAGACGATGCCCGTCTGCTGTCCTCGGTTCAGGGCGAGAAGATCGACGAAGTGTTTATCGGTTCGTGCATGACCAACATCGGTCACTTCCGCGCAGCCGGTAAGTTGCTGGAAAAAGTCGAAGGCACCCTGCCGACCCGTCTGTGGCTGTCGCCGCCGACCAAGATGGACCAGCATCAGCTGACCGAAGAAGGCTACTACGGCATCTACGGTAAAGCCGGCGCGCGCATGGAAATGCCGGGCTGCTCGCTGTGCATGGGTAACCAGGCACGCGTTGAAGCGAACTCCACCGTGGTGTCGACTTCCACCCGTAACTTCCCCAACCGTCTGGGCGATGGTGCCAACGTTTACCTGGCTTCTGCCGAGTTGGCGGCTGTTGCGGCCATTACCGGTCGCCTGCCGACTGTTGAGGAGTACATGGTCTACGCGAAGGAAATCGACACCATGGCAGCGGACGTTTACCGCTACCTGAGTTTCGATCAGATCGCCGAGTTCCGTGAAGCGGCTGCCAACGCGAATATTCCTGCTCTTCAGGTCTAAGCGCTTGCAGCAATGACAAAGCCCCGCTTCGTGCGGGGCTTTTTCTTTTCTGTCGTGCCAGTCCGCTGGCATATGCCTTGCTTTGCTTGTTCCACCAGGCCTTTCCAACGGCGGAAATGACTGCAATAGACAATGGTGTCGTTCTGATCGCCGACTGAGGTCAGCGTTTGGTACGGCACTTTTTTGTGTGGGCACAGGAAAAGCACGATGAGCGAGCAAGGCACCTGCCACAGCCAAACACCGGAAAAACCCGTACTGAACATCGGTTTTATGGCCTTGAGTGATTCAGCCTCGGTGATTGTCGCAGCCACCCAGGGCTTCGCTGAGAAGTACGGTTTAACCCTGAATCTGCACAGGCAAGCCTCCTGGGCCGGCTTACGCGACAAATTACTCAGTGGCGAGCTGGACGCTGCCCACAGTCTTTACGGCCTGATCTATGGCGTTCAGCTGGGACTGGGCGGAGCACCTGCGACTGACATGGCCGTGCTCATGGGCCTGAACCAGAACGGACAAAGCATCAACCTGTCGCAACCCTTACAAGCCGCCGGAGTGACCAGCGCTGAAGCGCTGTGCCAGCATGTGCACCAGCATGGGGCGCGACTGACCTTTGCCCAGACCTTCCCAACGGGCACCCATGCCATGTGGCTGTATTACTGGCTGGCCAGCCAGGGGATTCACCCGCTACGCGATGTCGACAGCGTGGTGGTTCCACCGCCACAAATGATTGAACACCTTAAAGCTCAGCGTATTGACGGTTTCTGCGTGGGTGAACCTTGGACAGCCAAGGCCGTGGAGGACAATCTCGGCTGTACCCTGACGACCATTCAGGCCATCTGGCCCAATCACCCAGAAAAGGTACTCGGCTGTACCCGTGGTTTTGCCGAACGCCACCCCAATAGCGCTCGCGCCTTGATCATGGCAGTGCTGGATGCCAGCCGTTTTATTGATGAATGCGAAGAAAACCAACGCAGCACGGCGCAGTTACTCAGCGGTGCTGCCTATGTTGATGCACCGCTGTCTGTCATCCAGCCCCGTTTTCTCGGCCACTACCAGGATGGTCTTGGCCATGCCTGGCAGGACAACCATCCGCTGCGCTTTCATGGCGAGGGTGCGGTCAACATGCCCTACCTGTCTGATGCCATGTGGTTTATGACACAATTTCGCCGTTGGGGCCTGCTGCGCAGCGACCCTGACTATCTAGGTATCGCCCGCCAGGTTCAGCAAATTGATCTTTACCGCGAGGCCGCAACAGCGCTCGGTGTGCCGGTTACCGAACCGATGCGCAGCAGCCAACTCGCCGATGGCACCACGTGGGATGGCAGCAATCCAGCGGTATATGCCCGCAGCTTTGCCTTGCACGCGTTAACGGATACAGCAGCCAGCGCAGCTCAGGAGACTCATTAAGATGCTGCGCATTCTATTGATCAATGACACCGCCAAGAAAGTCGGCCGCCTGAAAGCCGCACTGACCGAAGCCGGTTTTGAGGTGATCGATGAATCCGGCCTAACCATCGACCTGCCGGAGCGGGTCGAGGCTGTGCGACCGGATGTGATCCTGATTGACACTGAGTCCCCTGGACGTGACGTGATGGAACAAGTGGTATTGGTCACGCGCGACCAACCCCGCCCTATCGTGATGTTCACCGACGAACACGACCCCGGTGTAATGCGCCAGGCCATTCAGAGCGGCGTCAGCGCCTACATCGTCGAAGGCATCCATGCACAGCGCCTGCAGCCGATTCTGGACGTGGCCATGGTGCGCTTTGAGAGCGACCAAGCGCTGCGCGCCCAGCTGCAGGCACGCGATGCCCAGCTGGCCGAACGCAAGCGCATCGAACTGGCCAAAAGCCTGCTGATGAAAATGAAAAGCTGCGATGAGGAACAGGCCTACACCCTGATGCGTCGCCAGGCCATGAGCCGTCAGCAGAAGCTGGCGCAGGTGGCCGAACAGATCATCGCCATGCACGACATGCTCGGCGGCTAACCACCGCTCCTGTAGCCCGGATGCAGTCCGAGGATTGCGACCCCCGGATTGCATCCGGGCTACGACCTACCAAACTAAGGCTGTACTGCCGAGTTTCATGGCAACTGCTCTAGACAGTACCACTGCGCCCCGCTTATCTTCGCCGCCTGGCCAGCGCACTGGCCAACGTCGCTCGGACGGTTCCGGGCGCTTACGTACCGCGAGGAAATCATGGCTGAGAACGCCAAGCGCCGTTTTGCGCGCATCGATCGTCTACCCCCTTATGTATTCAACATCACCGCCGAACTGAAAATGGCCGCCCGGCGCCGTGGCGAAGACATTATCGATTTCAGCATGGGCAACCCGGATGGCCCCACGCCGCCGCACATTGTTGAGAAGCTGGTGCAAGTCGCCCAGCGTGAAGACACCCACGGCTACTCCACCTCACGTGGCATTCCACGCCTGCGCCGCGCTATTTCGCGCTGGTACAAAGATCGCTACGCCGTCGACATCGACCCGGAAAGCGAAGCCATCGTCACCATCGGTTCCAAGGAAGGTCTGGCGCACTTGATGCTGGCCACTCTGGACCATGGCGACACCGTGCTGGTGCCCAACCCCAGCTACCCGATTCATATCTACGGCGCAGTCATCGCCGGCGCCCAGGTGCGCTCGGTACCACTGATTCCCGGCGTGGACTTTTTCGCTGAGCTGGAGCGGGCGATTCGTGAATCGATCCCTAAGCCGAAGATGATGATTCTTGGCTTCCCCTCCAACCCTACGGCGCAGTGTGTGGAGCTGGACTTCTTCGAGCGCATGGTGGCCCTGGCCAAGCAGTATGACGTGCTGGTGATTCACGACCTGGCCTATGCCGATATTGTTTATGACGGCTGGAAAGCTCCGTCGATCATGCAGGTGCCGGGCGCTAAAGACATTGCCGTGGAATTCTTCACCCTGTCCAAAAGTTACAACATGGCCGGCTGGCGAATTGGCTTTATGGTCGGCAATCCCGAGCTGGTCAACGCCCTGGCGCGGATCAAGAGTTATCACGACTACGGCACCTTTACCCCGCTGCAGGTCGCGGCCATTGCAGCGCTGGAGGGTGATCAGCAATGCGTGCGCGATATCGCCGAGCAGTATCGCCAGCGCCGCAACCTGCTGGTTAAAGGCTTGCATGAACTGGGCTGGATGGTCGAAAACCCCAAAGCCTCAATGTATATCTGGGCCAAAATTCCGGAGCCGTATGCCCATCTTGGCTCATTAGAGTTCGCCAAGAAGTTGCTGCTGGAGGCCAAGGTCTGCGTGTCGCCGGGTATCGGTTTTGGTGACTACGGCGATGACCACGTACGCTTTGCCCTGATTGAGAACCAGGACCGCACTCGCCAGGCCATTCGCGGCATCAGGGCGATGTTCCGCGCCGATGGTCTGCTGCCGGAGAAAAAGGCCAAAGCCGACAGCGTGTAGCAACGCCAGGGATTAGGTGTGCAATGCGCACCTAATCCCTCATCAATCTACCCCCTCAACGCAATCCAGCTCAGCCTGAGTAATCCAACACGGTCCACACCCGGCTCAAGCCCTCGGCAATCAGGCAATTACTGTTGGCCAGCGAGTTGCTGCGGTGCAGTGACATCCGGCTGGTTGCCCCGTCTGTAGCACTGGAATGCTCGCTCAACCACTGCATGCGCCCACAATTCGCCGTTTCAATCACATAGCTGGCGGCCACTGCAGAACCCTTGTTGGGCAGCCTGATCATGTCAACCACCGTGCCTGGCTCTTCCACGCGCTTGCCGTTGTCCACCATCACAGCCCAGGCCTGACCATTTTCAATCACCAGGTAGGTGCCGTTAGCGCGCGGCGGGTCCAATTGTGGCTGCGCGCAACCGGCCAAAAAGCTCAACAGCACAACGGTCATGAGCATCTGTTGCATTATCGGTGACTCCTCTGCGGTGCTTGTCGCCATTGGCGTTGCGTGCGGTTGGCGAGAATGATCGAGTGGTTGCCGGATAGGCAGTGGGATTACTATTATCGAATACTGTTTATATGTACAGTATTTTTCAGCTATCCTGACACACGGCCACCCGCCAACCTGTTGCTGCCCACCCAAACTGCCCGGAGTAAGGCCAATGCTCGACGTTCTGCAGCTCAAACACAGCATGAACCGCATGCCTCTGGAAAAAGTCCGAGACACCGTGAATGAGTTAAAGCTGGAAGGCATCGTCACCGAAAACAAAACACCGTTTAACCGCGTGCATTTCAACACCTGCTTTGCCGAGATTGAGGCCTTGCTGCAACGCGCCGGTTATCACCGCCCACTCGATGTAGTGGGTTATGAAGGGCAAGCCTATGCCCTGTTCGACCCCACGCGCTGGGAGGCCGTGCATGTGCTGCGTTGGTTAAGAGACTTTGTTGAAGAAGCGCAACGCTGCCCACAACCGGGTTAAGGCTGCCCTGTTAGACGCCTTGACCGCTAAGCACTAAGACGATGCGCAGTGCTGAATTACCCTGCAGGACTGCACACTTTTAGCTCAACGCACGCCGCAGCAGAGGCGCTGCTTGCAGGTGATGCAGCGCATGGCCGTTACGCCGGCCCGACAACCGCGACTTAATCAATGCGCTAAGCCATTGATTAATAATATTTAGCCACCAACCTTCCAGAGCGCAGGCGAATTTCTCAGCCGCCCTCGGCGTTCATATCTGGGTTCCATAGCAAACATGGCAAGCCCTTTGCTTTGTGTCCCTCACGATTGCATCGCAGCCCACCAACGGCGGTGAGCCGCAGATCACGGACAACGGCGTCCGTCAGGTGACTTCTCCAGAAGAAGCCTGACGGATGCCGTTTTTTGTTTCAGCCGTATAAGGCCAGAGAAGGACAAACCCCATGACTGATCGTGATTCGAAGAACCCAAGCCTGCACAGCCGCCGTCACTTCCTGAAAACCTCGATTGCCGTCGCCGGCACCGTCGGCGGTGTCGCTGCACTTGGCTTGAGCGCACCCACCTCGCTGCGCAGCGTGGCCTGGGCCGCTGGTTCCGATGCGCCAGAAAAGGCGGCGCTGAAAGTGGGCTTTATTCCACTGACCGACTGCGCCTCGGTGGTGGTCGCCGCGACCCAGGGCTTTGCTGAGAAAAACGGCTTGAGCATCACCTTGAGCAAAGAAGCCTCTTGGGCCGGGGTGCGCGACAAACTCAATACCGGCGAGCTGGATGCCGCCCACGTGCTGTACGGCATGATGTACGGCGCGCAGCTGGGTATCGCCGGGCCGCAGAAGGATATGGCCGTATTGATGGGCCTGAACCAGAACGGCCAGGCCATCACCCTTTCCAAACAGCTCAAGGAAGCCGGCGTCACCAATGGCGCACAACTGGCCGAGCATGTGAAAAAAGGCGGTAACCCGCTGACTTTCGCCCAGACCTTCCCCACCGGAACCCACGCCATGTGGCTGTATTACTGGCTGGCGAGCCTGGGCATCAACCCGATGAGCGATGTGAAAACTATCGTCGTACCGCCACCACAGATGGTCGCTAATATGCGCGTCGGCAATATGGATGGCTTCTGTGTCGGCGAGCCTTGGGGCGCGCGGGCGATTGCTGAAAAAATTGGTTACACGGCTGTGACTACTCAGCAGATCTGGCCGGATCACCCGGAAAAAATCCTCGGCACCACCCGCGCCTTTATCGAGCAATACCCCAATGCGGCCCGCGCGCTGATCATGTCGATCCTTGAGGCCAGCCAGTTTATCGAGGCCAGCGAGGAAAACCGCAAGAGCACGGCCAAGCTGATTTCCGGCAAGGCTTACGTCAATGCACCGGTCAAAGTGATCGAACCGCGCTTCCTCAGCCAGTACGAAGACGGCCTGGGCAACAGCTGGAAAGACGACCACGCCATGGCTTTCTGCAAAAACGGCACAGTGAACTTCCCGTATCACTCCGACGGCATGTGGTTTATGACCCAGTTCAAGCGTTGGGGTCTGATCAAGGAAGACCCTAACTATGCCGCCATCGCCGCAGGGGTCAACCAGGTTGCACTGTACAAGGAGGCCGCCAGTGCGCTGAACATCCCCGTGCCGGCCAGCTCGCTGCGCAGCAGCACGCTGATCGATGGCAACATCTGGAATGGCTCCGACCCGGCGGCCTACGCCAACTCCTTTGCGATTAAAGCCTGATTGGGAGGTTCGTGATGAACGCACCACTGAAAACCCCATTGCCGTTGTCTGCGCCGATCAGTAAAGCGCCACGTCTGGCTCTGCCAGGCGTGGCGGCGCTGACCAGCCTGCTCAAGGCGGTTGTGCCGCCGCTGTTGGGTATCGTGCTGTTTATCGGCGTGTGGGCGCTGATTGCGACCAAGAGCGAGGGCCTGCCTGGCCCGATCAGTACCTGGGCGGCGGCGCTGGAACTGTTTGCCAACCCCTTCTATGACAATGGCCCAAATGACATGGGCATCGGCTGGAACATCCTGCATTCGTTGGGTCGCGTCGGTATCGGCTTTGGTTTGGCGGCGCTGGTGGGCATTCCGTTGGGCTTTGCCATCGGCCGCTTTGCCTTCTTGGCCGGCATGCTCTCACCGATCATCAGCCTGCTGCGCCCAGTGTCGCCGCTGGCCTGGCTGCCGATTGGCTTGCTGGTATTCGAAGCGGCTGGCCCGGCTTCGATCTGGGTGATCTTTATCAGCTCGATCTGGCCGATCATCCTCAACACCGCCGCCGGCGTGGCCAGCGTGCCGCAGGATTATCTGAACGTGGCACGAGTGCTCAAGCTGTCGGAGTTCAAGGTACTCACGCGCATCCTGTTTCCCGCCGTATTGCCGCACCTGATGACCGGCATTCGCCTGGCCATTGGCGTGGCCTGGCTGGTGATAGTCGCGGCAGAAATGCTCACCGGCGGCACCGGCCTGGGCTTCTGGGTGTGGGATGAGTGGAACAACCTCAACGTCGAACACATTCTGATCGCCATCATCATCGTCGGCCTGGTCGGCCTGGCGTTGGAGCAACTGCTGTTGCTGCTGGCCAAACGTTTCGATTACGCCAGTTAAAGCAGGCCAGCTGGTAATGCCCGTTTAAGGAGCCGCAACATGGATAAATTCGTGGAGCTGACCCAGGTCGGCAAACATTTCGACACCAAGAAAGGCCGCTTCCAGGCCCTCACCGACGTCAACCTGAGCATCGCCAAAGGTGAGTTCGTCACCCTGATCGGCCACTCGGGTTGCGGTAAATCCACCGTTCTCAACCTGATCGCCGGCCTGCTCGAGGCCAGTGAAGGCGGGCTGATCTGCAATGGCCGCGAGATCGACGGCCCTGGCCCGGAGCGCGGCGTGGTGTTCCAGAACCACAGCCTGCTGCCCTGGATGACCTGCTACGGCAACGTCTACCTGGCGGTGGAAAAGGTCTTCGCTGGCAAGGAGAGCAAGGCCCAGCTCAAGGAACGCACCGAAGCGGCGCTGGCCATGGTTGGCCTGAGCCACGCCACCTACAAGCATCCCAATGAAATTTCTGGCGGCATGAAACAGCGCGTCGGCATCGCCCGCGCCCTGGCCATGCAACCCAAGGTGCTGCTGATGGACGAACCCTTCGGCGCGCTGGATGCCCTGACCCGCGCGCACCTGCAGGACGAACTGCTGCGCATCGTTGGTGAAACTCACAGCACGGTGGTGATGGTGACCCACGATGTCGATGAGGCGGTGCTGCTGTCTGATCGCATCGTGATGATGACCAACGGCCCGGCAGCGACCGTGGGCGATATCGTCAAGGTCGAGCTGGCGCGCCCGAGGGATCGCCTGGCCCTGGCCAATGACCCGCACTACCACGCCTACCGCACCGCCGTGCTGGAGTTTCTCTACCAGCGCCAGCAACGCCCCGCGGCTTAAAGCAACTCAGGCACGGAGCAGGTATCTGCCTCCGTACCCTGCCTAGTAATCGAGCGCAGGACGTCTGCAACACGCATTACATCAGGGTTAATATTGGCCACCTTATTCCAATACCGGATACAGCAATGGCCCGTCTGAACCTTGAGTTCCCCGAAGATCAGTTCTGCTACAGCACCCACCTGACCGTGCGGGTGACCGACATCAACGCCGCCAACCACCTAGGCAATGACTCAATGATCTCAATGATTTCCGAGGCGCGGGCGCGGTTTCTGTTTGAGTTCGGCATTGAGGAAACCCAGGAAGACGGCACCGGCATCATCGTCACGGACCTCGCTACCACCTACCGCGCCGAAGCCCATGCTCGCGACCAATTGCTGTTCGAAGTCGGCGTGATGGACTTCAACAAATACGGTGGCGACATTACCTTCCGCATCACCCGCCCAGCGGACGGCAGCCTGGTGGCCATGGCTAAATCAGGGTTTGTGTTCTTCAACTATAAACTGGGCAAAGTGGTGCCCATGCCTACACGCTTCAGCGACACGTTCAGCAAGGTTAACTGGCTCAACCCAGCCTGAGCACGCGCACCAGCGCAGCGCACCATGGCTTATAAAGGAGCACTCAACAGCAACCGGTGCTGCACAGCCTGCGCCCCCCCCGCGTAAATCAACACATCGCAAGTTGGCACAAGCTCTGCATTGTTGATTGCACAATTTAATAAAGCGCAGCGCTCAATGAAGAGTGCAGCACTTCCCGAGAGAACGGGACTTGGACAAAGGCGTCCTCGCTAGGTGACTAGCGGGACGCCTTTTTTGTTTTTCGGGCCTGCCATTTACGGCAGCCACCTTTTCCGTGATCAATGACTCAGGAGATAGCCGGCATGCAAAAACTCAAGCTGGTGATGATCGGTAATGGCATGGCCGGTGTGCGCACCCTGGAAGAGCTGCTCAAACTGGCCCCCGACCTGTATGACATTACTGTGTTCGGCGCAGAGCCTCATCCCAACTACAACCGTATCCTGCTCTCGCCCGTGCTGGCCGGCGAACAACGCTTTGAGGAGATCATCCTCAACGACCTCAACTGGTACAGCGACAACCACATCCGCCTGCTGCTGGGCCGCACCGTGGTCAATATTGATCGCAAACAGCGCGTAGTCACGGCTGACGATGGCACAACAGCCGAGTACGACCGCCTGTTGATCGCCACCGGTTCCACCCCGTTCATCTTGCCGATACCCGGCAACAGCCTGGACGGCGTGATGGGATACCGTGACATCGCTGACACCGACAGGATGATGAGCGCCGCCACAACCCATCGGCATGCAGTGGTGATCGGTGGTGGCCTGCTGGGTCTGGAAGCAGCCAACGGCCTGAAGATGCGTGGCATGGATGTGACCGTTGTACATATTTCTGACTGGTTGCTGGAGCGCCAACTGGACCGCACTGCCGGCAAGCTGTTGCAAACCGCGCTGGAAGCACGCGGCATTCACTTTCGCCTCAATGAACAAACCTCAGCGCTGTTGGACAACGGCGAGGGGCGCGTGTGTGCAGTGCAATTCAAAAATACGGAGGTCATCCCCGCAGACATCGTGGTCATGGCCGCCGGCATCCGCCCCAATACCGCACTCGCGGAAAAAGCTGGCATCCCGTGTAACCGCGGTATTTTGGTCAACGACACGCTGCAGACCTATGACCCGCGCATCTACTCCATTGGTGAATGCGCCAACCATCGCGGTATCGCTTACGGTTTGGTCGCGCCGTTGTTTGAACAAGCCAAGGTCTGCGCCAACCATCTGGCCCAGCTTGGTTTTACCCGATATCAAGGTTCGGTCACCTCGACCAAACTCAAGGTCACCGGCATCGACCTGTTTTCCGCGGGCGAATTTATGGGCGGTGAAGGCTGCGAAACCATCACCCTCTCCGACCCCATCGGCGGCGTGTACAAGAAACTGGTGATCCGTGACGACGTCCTCGTCGGTGCCTGCCTGTATGGCGACACGGCTGACGGTGGCTGGTATTTCCGCCAGATCAAAGAAAACGCCAACATCAGCCAGATCCGCGATCACCTGATGTTTGGTGCGGCCGGCATCGGTGAAAGTGCCATCGGCGATGTGGGACACCAAGGCGTCGACAAGACCGCCAATATGCCTGACAGCATGGAAGTGTGTGGCTGTAACGGCGTGTGCAAGGGCACCATCGTCAAGGCGATTCAGGAAAACGGCCTATTCAGCGTCGATGAGGTGAAAAAACACACCAAAGCGGCCAGTTCCTGCGGCTCATGCGCCGGCCTCGTCGAGCAAATCCTGATCAATACAGTGGGCGGTGCCGCTGAGGTAAAACCCAAGAGCGAAAAAGCCATCTGTGGCTGCTCGGATCTCAATCACGGTCAGATTCGCCAGGCGATACGCGAGCAACACCTGACCAGCCTGACGCAGACCATGACTGCGCTGAACTGGAGCAGCCCCAATGGCTGCGCCACCTGCCGCCCGGCACTGAACTATTACCTGATTTCCACTTGGCCGGGTGAAGCCAAGGACGACCCGCAGTCGCGCCTGATCAACGAGCGCGCCCACGCCAATATCCAGAAGGATGGCACCTACTCGGTGGTGCCGCGCATGTGGGGCGGCGTGACCAATCCATCCGAACTGCGCCGTATCGCCGATGTGGCCGACAAGTACAATGTGCCCATGGTCAAAGTGACCGGCGGGCAGCGCATCGATCTGTTGGGCATTAAGAAAGAAGACCTGCCAGCGGTGTGGAAGGAACTGGACATGCCGTCTGGCCACGCTTACGGCAAATCCATCCGCACGGTGAAAACCTGTGTCGGCAGCGAGTTCTGCCGTTTTTGCACGCAAAACTCGACCCAGTTGGGTATCGATCTGGAGCACGACCTGTTCAACATGTGGTCGCCGCACAAGGTCAAGCTGGCGGTTTCTGGCTGCCCGCGCAATTGCGCCGAAGCCGGTATTAAAGACGTCGGCATCATCGGCGTGGACTCGGGCTTTGAGATGTACATAGGCGGTAACGGCGGGATCAAAACCGAGGTGGCCGAGTTCTTCGTCAAAGTAAAAACCGCAGACGACGTGCGCGAATACAACGCCGCCTTCCTCCAGCTTTACCGCGAAGAAGCCTTCTATCTGGAGCGCACCGTGCACTACCTGCAACGCGTGGGCATGGCCTACATCAAAAAAGCCGTTGTGGAAGATGAGGCCAACCGCAAAGCCCTGACCGCCCGCCTGCAGTTCGCCCTGTCGTTCGAGCAAGACCCGTGGAAGGAACGCATCGAACAACCACTGCTGAAGAAAGAATTCGAACCGATCAAGCTCGTGCAACTTGAGGAGGCCACGCTATGAACTGGCTGGATATCTGCGCGCTGGAAGACATCAACGTGCTGGGCTCGCGCATTGTGGCCGGGCCAAAAGGCGATATCGCGATTTTCCGGACGTCAACAGATGAGGTGTTCGCCCTCGACGACCGCTGCCCGCACAAAGGTGGGCCGCTGTCGCAGGGCTTGATCTTCGGCAAACGCGTGTCGTGCCCGCTGCACAATTGGCAGATCGAACTGGACAGCGGTGAAGCCGTAGCACCGGACGTGGGCTGCGCCCACCGGCATAACGCCAAGGTTGAAAACGGTCGCGTACTACTGGCCCTCAATAGCGCCGAAAAGTGCGCGTAAACCCTACTTATAGGAGCGGCACATGGCCGCGAACAGCGCTCGCGTCCATGGGCCGCTCCTACCGGGGAGAACCTGAATCATGAGCCAAATCACCGCATCAACCTGCTGTTACTGCGGCGTGGGCTGTGGCGTGCTGATCGAGCACGACGGCGAGCAGATTTTCGGCGTGCAGGGCGATCCACAGCACCCGGCCAACTTCGGCAAATTGTGCAGCAAAGGTGCGACGCTGCACCTGACCGGCGACCTTAATGCCCGCGCCATGCACCCCGAATTACGCTTAGGCAAAGGCCTGGCTCGTTCGCGCACAGACTGGGACAGCGCACTGGATCATGCGGCCAACGTATTTGCCGAGACCATTCGCGAATACGGCCCGGACAGCGTGGCGTTTTATATCAGCGGCCAATTACTCACCGAGGATTACTACGCCTTCAACAAGCTGGCCCGCGCCCTGGTCGGCACCAACAACATCGACAGCAACTCACGCCTGTGCATGAGTTCAGCCGTGGTCGGCTACAAACGCAGCCTGGGTGCGGATGCGCCGCCGTGCAACTACGAAGACATCGAGCAGAGCGATTGTGTGCTGATCGTCGGCTCCAACATGGCTTTCGCCCATCCAGTGCTGTTCCGCCGCCTTGAAGAAGCCAAGGCCAAGCGCCCTCACATGCAGATCATCGTGGTCGATCCACGGCGCACCGATACCTGCGAACTGGCCGATCTGCACCTAGCGATATTACCCGGCAGTGACGTGGCACTGTTTCACGGCTTGCTGCACATCCTGCTCTGGGAAGGCTGGGCCGACCGGCGCTTTATCGACTCCCACACCGAGAGCTTCGAGGCGCTTAAAAGTCTGGTGCACGCCTATAACCCGCAGATGGTCAGCGAACTGTGCGGCATCAGCGTGGACAGCCTGCAGCGATGTGCACGGCTGATCGGCAACGCGCCGAGTTTCCTCTCGCTGTGGTGCATGGGCCTGAATCAATCCACGGCGGGTAGCGCAAAAAACAGTGCGCTGATCAACCTGCACCTGGCAACCGGGCAAATCGGCAAAGTGGGCAGCGGCCCGTTCTCCCTCACCGGCCAACCGAATGCCATGGGCGGGCGCGAAACCGGTAGCCTCAGCAATCTATTGCCCGGCCACCGTGAAGCCGCGAATACTGAGCACCGCCAGGAAGTGGCTGATTATTGGGGCGTCGACAGCCTGCCGGAAAGCACTGGCCTGACCGCGATCGAACTGTTTGAGGCGGTGCGCGTGGGCAAGGTAAAAGCCCTGTGGATCGCCTGCACCAACCCGGCGCAATCGTTGCCAGACCAAAACAAGGTGCATGAAGCCCTGGCCGCCTGCCCCTTTGTCGTCGTGCAGGAAGCCTTCTTCACCACCGAAACCTGCCACTACGCCGACCTACTGCTGCCGGCCGCCAGCTGGGGGGAGAAAGAAGGCACCGTGACCAATTCCGAACGGCGCGTCAGCCATGTGCGCCGCGCCATCCCTGCACCGGCTGAGGCGCGGCCGGATTGGGCGATCACCACGGATTTCGCCCGCCGCTTAGAACAACTGCTACGCCCCGGCCTACCAAGCTTGTTCGCCTTCGACGGCCCGCAAGCGCTGTTCGAGGAATACAAACACCTGACCGCCCAGCGTGACCTCGACCTCTCGGGGCTCAGCTACGCGATCCTGGACAACCAAGGCCCTCAGCAGTGGCCCTTTCCGGCCGGAGCTACCGGCGGTACGCCACGTCTATATGGCGATGGCCGCTTTCCCACCGCCAACGGTCGTGCGCAGTTCATCGCCGAACCCTTCCGCGCCGCCCAGGAAAAGCGCGACACCCGCTACTCGCTGACCCTCAACACCGGCCGCCTGCGTGATCAATGGCACGGCATGAGCCGCACCGGTTCGGCTGCACGGCTGTTTAGCCATGCACCAGAAGCGCTATTAAGCCTGCACCCGGACGAACTGCGCCGGCGGCGGCTGAACAGCGGTGATCTGGTGAAAATACGCAGCCGTCGCGGCAGCCTGATCGTGCCCGTGCAGGCCGATGACGCTGTGCGCAGCGGCCAAGCCTACTTGCCCATGCACTGGGGTAATCGCTTTCTTAAAGGCCTGGGCACCAACGTACTGACCCAACCGGCGTTCGATCCATTATCCAAACAGCCGGAGCTGAAACATGCTGGCATCGAGCTGGATAAAGTCGAACTGCCTTGGCATTTTTTTGCCCTGGTTGAAGGTCAGGTGCAAACGCGCTTCGAGGCATTGCGCCCACTGTTTGAAGACTTCGCTTACGCCAACCTGACGCTGACAGGACGTGAGCGGCCAGCCCTGTTGATTCGTGCAGCCTGCGCCATAGCACCTGCGCCTGAGTGGTTGGCGCAGATTGATCAAGCACTCGGTCTAATCGACGGCCCAGTACTCGCCTACGACGACCCGCGCAAGGCCGTGGGTAAACGCGTACGCATCGAGGACGGGCGCATCACTGCCATTCGTTTGGCCGGCGAAACCGCCGCCCGTGACTGGCTCAAGGGCCTCTGGGACAGCGGCAGTGCCGACGCCGAATTACGTCGCTGGCTGCTCGCGCCACGCTCGACACCGCCGGAGAACAGCGCCACCACAGCCGTCGGCAGGACCCTGTGTAACTGCCTGAATGTCAGTCACGAAGCTATCTGCGCAGGCATCGCTCAAGGCCTAGACCTCAATGGCCTCAAACAAACACTCAAGTGCGGCACCAGTTGCGGCTCCTGCGTCCCCGAAATCAAACGCCTGCTGGCCACCCAGCCAGTCGCCGTCAACGCTTAGAGGTATCCGATATGAACGCAAAAGTTTGGCTGGTTGGCGCTGGCCCCGGCGACCCAGAGTTGCTGACGCTCAAGGCTGTCAAAGCCCTGCATCACGCCGATATCGTCATGATCGATGAACTGGTCAACCCGGCTGTGCTGGAACACTGTCCCCACGCGCGCATCATGCACGTGGGCAAACGCGGCGGCTGCCGCTCGACTCCGCAAGCCTTTATCCATCGGCTGATGCTGCGTTATGCGCGCCAAGGTCAATGCGTGGTGCGCCTCAAAGGCGGCGATCCGTGCATCTTCGGCCGGGGCAGCGAGGAAGCCGACTGGCTCGGCCAGCACGGGATTGAGGTGGAAATAGTCAACGGCATCACGGCAGGCCTGGCCGGTGCCACCCACTGCGGCATTCCCCTGACCCTGCGCGGTGTAGCCCGTGGCGTCACCTTGATCACCGCCCACACCCAGGATGACAGCAGCCTGAATTGGCAGGCTCTGGCTCACAGTGGCACGACGTTGGTGGTCTATATGGGTGTGGCCAAACTGGCTGAAATCCGCGAAAACCTGTTGGCGGGTGGGATGCGCGCGGACATGCCGGTGGCCTTAATCGAAAACGCTTCACTGCCGCAACAACGCGAATGCCGCAGTAATCTGGCAAGCATGCAGCAAGCCGCTCAAGACTTCCGCTTGAAAAGCCCGGCCATCTTGGTGATTGGCGAAGTAGCCGCGCAACCTAACCTCCAGCTGGCAGCCATCAGCGCCTAACTGCTACGCGCTCTGCGAAGTTGTCCTCGCCCGGCAAAACGGGGTTTTTTCGCAGAGTCGCTTTATAGCCGAGGTTAATTTCGCCCATAAAAAAACCCGGCCGAAGCCGGGTTTTCTATGCAGCCAGATCGATTACTGCTGGATCTGAGCTTCTACTTCAGCTTCTACGCGGCGGTTAACAGCGCGGCCAGCGTCGGTAGCGTTGTCAGCAACTGGACGGCCTTCACCGTAGCCAGCAGCGTTAACACGGCTAGCTTCTACGCCGTACTGGTTAACCAGCACGTCACGAACAGCGCTTGCACGACGCTCGGACAGGTTCTGGTTGTAAGCATCGCTGCCCTTGGAGTCAGTATGACCTTCAACCACGGTGGTGGTCTGTGGGTACTGCTTCATGAAGTCAGCCAGGTTTTTGATGTCACCGTAGCTTTCTTCTTTAACGCTGGCTTTGTCGAAGTCGAACTTAACGTCCAGCTCAACGCGAACCAGTTCCATCGGCTCTTCAGCAGCAGCTACAGGCTCAGCCACTGGCTCAGCAACAGCGGCTACGACTGGAGCAGGCTTGCTGCCGCCGCCGAAGTTCATACCGATACCGACGCTTGGCGCCCACTCGGTGTCGCCTTGGTCGATGTTGTACTGAGCTTCAACGCCAGCACGGGCATAGAAGTTGTCAGTGAAGTAGTACTTGGCACCGCCGCCAAGGTTGGCGAAGGTAGAACCGTTACGACCATTGCGACCGGATTGACCGATGCTCTGATCCGAGAAGCCTGCAGAAACGTAAGGACGCAGTGCGTCGCCAGCGTTGTTGAAGTGGTACAGAGCGTCCAGAGCGGTGTTGGAGCCCTTGATGTTGCGGCCGTCTTCGCCACGCGCGTTGTGCACTTCGTCATAAGCCAGACGCAGTTCAACGTCATCAGTCAGGTAGTAACCGATGCTGCCGCCGAACAGGTTGCCGTTGTTTTTGAAGTCACGGGCGCTGTCGAACATTTCCTTCTTGGCGAAACCTTCCACTTCTACAGCGCCTTGGCCCTGAGCCAGAACGCTAAGGGAAGAGGTGGCCAACAACGAGCCAATTACGACGCCTAAAGTGTTTTTCAATTTCATTACTAATCTTCCCTATCTCATGGTGGTCAGTAAGTTGTCTGACAAACACAAGACAACTCAGCCGGCTATTCTACCAGAATTAACCGTTAGCTATGACGGTTTTATTCCAAGTAAGTTTCAGTACTGTCTGAAAATTTATCGCGCAAGCGATCCAGGGCGCGTTTGTAGCGCATTTTCGTGGCGCTCAGGCCCATGTGCATGATGTCTGCAATCTCTTGAAACTCTAACTCTGCGACAAAACGCAGCACCAGAATTTCCCGATCAATCGGATTGACATGCACCAACCAACGATCAAGCCCCCCTTTATCCTCAGGTTTAGGCGCCTTTTCTTCGGTCGCTTCCTCAAGTGGATCTAAACTTAGGGCGTCAATAAGGCGGCGTTTACGCCGCTCTTTGCGATATTGAGTAATACATTCGTTGTACGTAATGCTGTACAGCCAGGTTTTAAACTTTGACTTTCCCTCAAAGTTCTTAAGGCCATATAAAACTTTAAGCATGACTTCTTGACAGACATCATCGGCATCCCGGTCATTACCCAAATAACGCGCGCACACATTAAACAGCGTGCGCTGGTAGCGACGCATCAACTCTTCATACGCACGGGTGATGTGGAATAACTCGTCGCGGGCACGCAGCACCAGCTCTTCGTCCGAGAGTTCGCGGGGGTCATAACGCAAAGATGCAGAGTGGGCTTTATTCAAAACGAGTCGGGCCGACAGTCAGGACATAAGCCAGCGCAGCCTGCAAATCAGGCTGCGGATTGGCCGCATACAATAGCAGGGATTGGCCTTAGCGGCTGCTCACTTGCTGCTCAAGCAGGGTACGGTTGGCCACTGAAACCAACTCGCCGGCTTCTGTCAGCAGGGTGGTTTTGACTGTACCGATTTCTTCGATCTGCCCTTCGACCTCACCGACCTGCACTTGTTGCCCGACCTCATACAATTCGCGCACATAAATACCAGCCAGGATCTGACTGGCAATACCGCGGCTGCCCAAGCCCAGCGCCAGGGCAACAGCCAGGCCTACGGAGATCAGCACAATGGCGATGACGTTATTCAGCAGGTCAGTTTTGACCTCCAGCTGCCCGATAGCCACCGAGATGCTGATGATGATTACCAGGCCCTGAGCAATACGCCCTAGCCCATTGGCATAATCGAGCCCAACGCCTTCGGCGGCGCCACGCACCAGACCGCTGACCAATTGCGCCAGCAGCACACCCGCCAGCAACACCAAGGCCGCGCCGAAAACTTTGGGCAAGTACAACGCCAGCACGTCAAGGGTGGCGGAAACGCGCTCCAGCCCCAGAGACTCGGCAGCCGTCACCAAGAAAATCAACAACACGAACCAATAAACGATTTTGCCGATCAAGGTTGATACCGGCACCTGAATACCGGCGCGGCTAAGAATTTTGGTCAGTCCGGTGCCCGCCATCAAACGGTCCAGACCGATCTTGCCAAGCAACTTCGACAGCAGCGTGTCAAGAAACTTGGCCACTACAAAGCCCAGCAGTACCACGACCATGGCACCGAACAACCGCGGGATAAAGGCCGCAATCGGGGTCCACACACTGGCCATCGCATCAACTAAAACTTGAGTAAATTCCATGCTCAGTCAGCCTTATTAAGAGAGGATTCAGAGGATTTACGGCGCGAGACCGGCGAAATATGCGCCGAGCCGTTGTTCAGCGCGATCATCAGTGCACCGGCCCAATGCCCCATCAGCGCAAACAAATCACCGACTCCGAGCTGCCGATTGGCGGTTTTAAGCACGCGATGCAGACAGGCGTCATCGTCATGATTTGAGCTGGGCGAATTGAGTAAATCGCGCAGTGATTCTTCAAAGGGATCGTGCATAGCGCACCTCACAGGATGTGACGGCTAGACGAGATGAGCACCGGGCAGGTCACATCAGATCCAGCGCAAGCGGCGAAACAGCAGCCATTGCACCAGCGCCACCACAGCCATTAACGAGCAGGCCAGAAGAAAGCCATGGGGGCTTTCCGAGCCGGGAATGCCGCCGACGTTGATGCCGAGCAACCCTGTGAGAAAACTCATCGGCAGGAAAATCCCGGTGATGATGCCGAAACGGTACATGGTGTGATTCATACGCTCATCCATGCGCCGATTCTCAGCCTCCAACAGCAGGCTGACGCGCTCGCGGCTGAGCTCAAGCTCCTCAAGGTAACGGGTCAGGCGGTTATTCAACTCATTCCAATAACTGCTATCGCCCTCAACAAACCAGGCATGGCCACTGGCGGTCAATTGCGCGTAGATATCACGCTGCGGCGCCAGGAAACGACGCAGGCTGGCCGCACGACGGCGTATTTGCAGCAGTGTGGAATGGTCAGGCGCCTCACTGGATTCAGCATCGGCGCGCTCTTCCAGATCATCAATCTGCTCCGACAGCTGGCTGACCAATAACTCAACCTTGTCCGTCAGGTAATGCGCCATGCTCAGGATCAGCTCAGCCGAGGTTTTCGGCCCCCGCCCCGCCAGCAGATCCTCGATCAATGACTCCGTGGCCCGCAGCGGACGCAAGCGTATAGATATGGCCCGCTGCGTATCCGCAAAGATGCGTACAGAAACCATGTCCTCAGGCTCGGCACCTGGGTTGAGATTCAAGCCACGCAAGAACAGCAATAACTGTTGCTCAGGCAAAGCCAGCAGCCGTGGCCGCGTATTTTCTTCCAGTAGCAGGTCGCAGCAGAACTCACTCAGGCCGCTTTCTGCACGCAGCCAGGTGTGAGTCTGCGGGTGACCACGGTCCCAGTGCAGCCAGAGACTTTCGTGCTCAGCCAGAATAAGCGCAGGCAACTCATCGCGCGCGATGCTGCGAGCGCCGCCTCGGCCGTTGAGGACAAAGGCGTGCACCAGGCCCCACTGCGCGTTTTCACCTTCGTGCATGACAGTTTCTTGCAAGCGCCTTACTCCGGCATTTGCAAGACAGATGGCGAGATGATCACGCCATTGTTGTCGGCATAGACAAACTCGCCCGGACGGAATGTCACGCCGCCAAAGGTCACGGCGACATTCAGATCACCGATACCGCGCTTGTCGGTTTTCATCGGATGGCTGGCCAGGGCCTGGATGCCCAGGTCGGTTTGCGCCAGCACATCAACATCGCGCACACAGCCATACACTACGATGCCTTCCCAGCCATTCTTCGCGGCTTTTTCGGCCAGCATGTCGCCGAGCAGCGCGCGACGCATGGAGGCGCCACCGTCGACCACCAGCACTTTGCCTTTACCCGGCTGATCGACCTGCTCTTTAACCAGCGAGTTGTCCTCGAAGCACTTGATGGTCACGATCTCACCGCCAAAGGAATCGCGACCGCCAAAATTACTGAACATCGGCTCAACCACCTGAACCAGTTCCGGGTAGGCGTCGCACAAATCGGGAGTGATGTAGTACATGGCAAAGCTCCTTGGAGAGTGTAAGTGTGCTTACTGGTCGATCCCGACCCGGTCCGCATCTAGGCCACAGGCAAATACACAAAACGGACACAGGGCGCATTCAACGCGCGCCTACTGCCCAGGTCAAACTTAATGACGTACCACAAGCAACACCGAACATGGCAAGCACGCCCAACTGCAGGCTTACTCAGCAGCTGCGGTATTGCTCTCTAACGCAAGGCTTTCCAGCTCAGCCGCCACCTGCGGGCTTCTGCGCAACCATTGCTCCAGCAAGGGCCACACTTCGCGCTGGGCTTCTTTGCTGATGAGCATTTCAACATGGCCAAAATCCCCGCTAAAGCCATGTTTCTTGCCCAGACACAGAAACTCGCTCAACGGTGAACCAAACTGCTTTAACAACTTCTCGCATGCCCAGGGCGGGTCCTGCTTATCACCCAACGCCGCCACCGCCATGACTGGCACACGCACCTCTGCCAACCCGGCAAACCAGTCCCGCTCGGCGTCACCGAAGCGGCCAAACAGGCCATGCCAGCGCAGGCTCTCGATTGCCAGACTAATTGGCTCGTCCTCCGGGCCGCGCTTGAGGCGTGAACCCGAAAGCACGGAGAAACGCTTGAGCAGGAGTCGCGCCGTCCACTCCAACGGCGGTACCTTCAGCGGCCAATAAACCCGGCTGACTTGGCTGCCAAATAATACGCTGGAAGCAACTTTCGCCTCATCCAGATAACGCCCGCCTAATCCGCCGGCAAGAATAACGCCGCCTAGGGAATGCCCAAGCCAGTGAGCTTTCTGCGGGTTCTGCTCGTGGACAAAATCAGCAATCGCGGGCAAGTCGTAACGCACGTAATCGCGGACCGTATTGCGTGAATAGTCACGGTTACGCGGTGACAGCCCATGGCCGCGCATTTCAGCAATCCACACATCGTATCCCGCACGCGCAAGGTAAGGCCCCAGGCCAATACCTTTGGGCGAGTACCAGAAACGTCGATTCGAGAAGCTACCGGGAATCAGGATGACCGGTACACCTCGATTGTGTTCATGGCCCGCACGGCCCAGGCGCGTCAAGGCCAGCTCGACACTTCGATCCGGGCTGTTACAGGGCTTGAGGCGATAAATATCCTCACTCAGATCACCCCGCAATTCCGCGCCGATCAAGGCAACGGGGAAAAGCTCACTGCTGCTTTGCATCTATTTCCGCTCTGATACCACATATTGCCGGGAGCAATTTTCACGTCGCCAAACGATGCTGCACAGGATCGCCGCACGCATGGCGAACTGCAAAACCAAGGGCGCTCCAGCGTGCACACCCCAAAGGGTTGAGCACAGGATGTGCTGAACATAAAAAAGGGCAGGATTAACCCGCCCTTGAATCACGATGTTAAAAGGCAATCAAGCAGGCTGCTGACCCTCGGCCAGGAAGAACCAGGTGTCGAGCACCGAGTCCGGGTTCAGCGATACGCTTTCGATACCCTGCTCCATCAGCCAGCGCGCCAGGTCCGGATGGTCCGAAGGGCCCTGACCGCAGATACCAATGTACTTACCGGCCTTGTTACAGGCCTGGATGGCGTTGCTCAGTAGCTTCTTCACAGCAGGGTTACGCTCATCGAACAGGTGCGCAACGATGCCGGAATCACGGTCCAGGCCCAGGGTGAGCTGGGTCAGGTCGTTGGAGCCAATGGAGAAGCCGTCGAAGAATTCGAGGAACTCTTCAGCCAGGATCGCATTGGAAGGCAGCTCGCACATCATGATGATTTTCAGGCCATCTTGACCACGGGCCAAACCATTAGCCGCGAGTAAATCGATCACTTGGCTGGCTTCGCCGAGGGTGCGCACGAACGGCACCATGATCTCGACGTTGGTCAGGCCCATCTCGTTACGCACTTTTTTCAGCGCGCGGCATTCCAACTCAAAGCAGTCACGGAAGGATTCGCTGATGTAACGCGACGCGCCGCGGAAGCCCAGCATCGGGTTCTCTTCTTCCGGCTCATACAGCTTGCCGCCGATCAGGTTGGCGTATTCGTTGGACTTAAAGTCCGACAGACGCACGATAACTTTCTTCGGCCAGAACGCCGCAGCCAGGGTGCTGATGCCCTCGACCAACTTCTCGACGTAGAAATTAACCGGGTCGTCATAGCCGGCAATGCGCTTCTCGACGCTGTCCTTGATCTCCGGCGGCAGGCCGGCGAAGTTCAGCAGCGCTTTAGGGTGCACGCCAATCATGCGGTTAATGATGAATTCCAGACGCGCCAGGCCCACACCTTCGTTGGGCAGTTGGGCGAAGTCGAAGGCGCGATCCGGGTTACCGACGTTCATCATGATCTTGAACGGCAGATCCGGCATGGCATCGACCGAGTTTTTGCGGATGTCGAAGCCCAACTCGCCGTCAAAGATAAAGCCGGTGTCGCCTTCAGCGCAGGAAACCGTCACGCCCATGCCGTCTTTCAGCACTTGGGTGGCGTTACCGCAGCCGACGACCGCCGGAATACCCAACTCACGGGCGATGATCGCCGCGTGGCAAGTACGACCGCCGCGGTTGGTGACGATGGCGCTGGCGCGCTTCATCACCGGTTCCCAATCCGGGTCGGTCATGTCGGAGACCAGCACGTCGCCGGGCTGAACCTTATCCATCTCCGATACGTCATGGATGACGCGCACTTTGCCGGCACCGATCTTCTGACCGATAGCGCGACCTTCCACCAGCACAGTGCCGGTTTCTTTGAGCAGGTAGCGCTCCATCACATTGACGTTGGTGCGGCTTTTCACGGTTTCAGGGCGCGCCTGAACGATATACAGCTTGCCGTCATCACCGTCTTTGGCCCACTCAATGTCCATCGGGCGACCGTAGTGCTTCTCGATAATCATCGCCTGCTTGGCCAGCTCGCTGACCTCAGCATCGCTCAGGCAGAAGCGTGCGCGCTCGGCGCGATCGACATCGACCACCTTGACCGATTTGCCGGCCTTGGCTTCGTCGCCGTAGATCATCTTGATGGCTTTACTGCCCAGGTTGCGACGCAGAATCGCCGGGCGGCCGGCTTCCAGCGTCTGCTTGTGCACATAGAATTCGTCAGGGTTGACCGCACCCTGTACCACGGTTTCGCCGAGGCCGTAGGCGCCGGTGATAAACACCACATCGCGGAAACCCGACTCGGTGTCGAGGGTGAACATCACACCGGCGGTGCCGGTTTCCGAACGCACCATGCGCTGCACACCTGCAGACAGGGCGACCAGTTTGTGGTCAAAGCCCTGGTGCACGCGGTAAGCGATGGCGCGGTCGTTGAACAGCGAGGCGAACACTTCTTTGGCCGCACGGATTACGTTTTCCACGCCACGAATGTTCAGGAAGGTTTCCTGCTGGCCGGCAAACGAGGCGTCTGGCAGGTCTTCGGCAGTGGCCGAGGAGCGCACGGCAACGGCCATATTGTCGTTACCACCGGCCATTTCAGCGAAGGCGGTACGAATCTGCGCGTTCAACTCTTCGGGGAAAGCAGCATCCATCACCCACTGACGAATCTGCGCACCGGTCTTGGCCAGGGCGTTGACGTCATCGACATCAAGGGCATCGAGCGCGGCATGGATCTGATCGTTCAGACCGCTCAGTTCGAGAAAGTCGCGGTAGGCTTGGGCTGTGGTGGCGAAACCACCGGGGACCGACACTCCGGCACCGGCAAGGTTGCTGATCATCTCGCCCAGGGAGGCGTTCTTGCCCCCTACGTGCTCAACATCGTGATTGCCGAGCTTATCGAGGGAAACTACGTACTCTACCAAGGTGATTTCTCCACTTATGTGTTGGAAAAGCTCAGATACTCTGCAGGACCTGCGCTACATCGGCCCTACTGCGTTAAAAGCAGACTCGCTAAGAGCTGGGAAAGTTCGCCGGCAACATGCCTGCACGATTGTGGCCCAGCCCCGGAAAATAAGTAACAATGCCGGCCTGTTCGGCCCTGCGAAGGCGGGCCTATGATAGCCAAGATTCGTCCTCAGCTTAAGGCCCACGGCGCAAATGAAACGTACCGCTTTTTTCATCTCTGATGGCACCGGCATAACCGCCGAAACCCTGGGCCAAAGCCTCTTGGCGCAGTTTGAAACCATTGACTTTACCAAGCTCACGCGCCCGTACATCGACAGTGCGGAAAAGGCGCGCGCAATGGTACAACAAATCAACAGTGCCGCAGAGAAAGACGGCTCACGCCCGATCATTTTCGACACCATCGTCAATCAGGACATACGCGACATCCTGGCTCAGTCTGATGGTTTTATGATCGATATCTTCTCAAGCTTTCTCGCACCGCTGGAACAGGAACTGACGTCGCACTCCTCCTACTCGGTGGGCAAATCGCATTCCATCGGCCACAACTCCAATTACATGGAGCGTATTGAGGCGGTCAACTTTGCCCTCGATAACGACGATGGCGCACGCACTCATTACTACGATAAGGCGGACTTAATCTTGGTCGGCGTATCGCGCTGTGGCAAAACACCCACGTGCCTGTATATGGCCATGCAATATGGCATTCGTGCAGCCAACTACCCGCTGACCGAAGACGACATGGAACGCTTGCAGTTGTCACCGGCCTTGAAACAGTACAAGGACAAGTTGTTCGGTCTAACCATCGACCCAGATCGCCTCACCGCTATTCGCAATGAACGTAAACCCAACAGCCGTTATGCCAGTTACGCCCAATGCGAGTTTGAAGTACGCGAAGTAGAAAGCCTGTTCCGCCGCGAGAACATCAACTTCATCAACTCCACACACTTTTCAGTGGAAGAGATTTCCGCCAAGATTCTGGTCGAAAAAGGTGTTGAGCGCCGCTTTAAGTAATGAACCCAACTAATTGATTTAAATAGAAAAGGCTCGGTAACTTCGAGCCTTTTCTCACATCTAAAACTCAGAACGAATCGGCCGGAACGCGCACCCAGCCTTCCATCAAAATTCGCGCACTGCGCGACATGATGGCCTTGGTGACTGTCCATTGCCCGCCAACCAAAGCCGCCTGCGCACCAACGCGCAAGGTGCCGGATGGATGACCAAACCGCACCGCCTCGCGCGCGCTACCACCCGCGGCCAAATTAACCAGGGTGCCTGGAATGGCTGCTGCAGTGCCAATGGCCACCGCACAGGTGCCCATCATCGCGTGGTGCAGCTTGCCCATGGACAGCGCGCGCACCAGCAGATCGACCTCGCCCGCAGGCACCGTCTTGCCGCTGGATGACAGGTAATCCTTGGGCTTGGCGACAAAGGCGATCTTCGGCGTGTGCTGACGCGTCGCCGCCTCTTCCGCCGTTTTAATCAAGCCCATACGCAAGGCCCCCGCCACACGAATCTTCTCGAAACGTGCCAGCTGTTCAGGGTCACCGTTGATCTGCTCGCGCAGCTCGGTACCGCTGTAACCGATGTCTTCGGCATTAACGAACACGGTAGGAATACCGGCAGTGATCATGGTTGCCTTGAAGGTTCCGACGCCCGGCACGTCCAGCTCATCGACCAGGTTGCCGGTGGGAAACATCGAACCACCCTCCTCGCCATCATCGGACGGATCGAGAAACTCCAACACGATCTCGGCAGCCGGAAAGGTCACCCCGTCCAGCTCGAAGTCGCCGGTTTCCTGAACCTGGCCATTGCTGACCGGCACATGGGCGATGATGGTTTTCTGGATATTCGCCTGCCAGATACGCACTACGCACACGCCGTTCTCCGGAATACGCGCCGGATCAACCAAGCCTGCATGAATGGCAAAAGCCCCGGCACCGGTGGACAGGTTGCCGCAGTTGCCGCTCCAGTCGACGAAAGCCTTGTCGATCGACACCTGACCGTAGAGATAATCGATATCGTGATCCGGCTGACTGCTTTTCGAGAGGATCACGCATTTGGAAGTCGAGGAAGTCGCGCCGCCCATGCCGTCAATTTGCGCCGCATAAGGGTCAGGGCTGCCAATCACCCGCATAAACAGCTTGTCGCGCGCCGCGCCCGGCACCTGGCAGCTTGGTGGCAGGTCCTGCAGACGGAAGAACACGCCTTTGCTGGTGCCGCCACGCATATAAGTGGCGGGAATCTTGATTTGAGGTTGCTGAGCCATGATTTCGTCCTGGCTAAGAGATGAAAGCAGCCCGGAGAACATCCGGGCTACGCGCCTGGCGTAGGGTGGATGGCGCTTTTCTCATCCACCGTGCAGAACGTAACGGTGGATCGGTGAAGCGTGATCCACCCTACAGGTTCAAGCCACACTGCCTTCCAGGAAGTCCTGAGCGAAGCGCTGCAACACGCCGCCGGCGTTGTAGACGTTGACTTCGGCAGCGGTATCCAGACGACAGATCACCGGCACCTTGACCACCTCGCCATTACGGCGATTGACCACCAGGGTCAGCTCACAACGCGGCGATACCTCACCCTCGATGTCGTAGGTTTCGGTGCCATCCAGACCTAGGGTCAGACGGGTGGTACCCGGCTTGAACTCGACCGGCAGCACGCCCATGCCAACCAGGTTGGTGCGGTGGATACGCTCAAAGCCTTCGGCGACGATCACTTCCACGCCCGCCAGGCGTACGCCCTTGGCCGCCCAGTCACGCGAGCTGCCCTGACCGTAGTCAGCACCGGCAACGATGATCAGGTTCTGCTTACGGCTCATGTAGGTTTCGATCGCTTCCCACATGCGCATGACCTTGCCTTCCGGCTCGACACGCGCCAGCGAACCCTTCTTCACCGCACCGTCAACAACGGCCATTTCATTGACCAGTTCTTTGTTGGCGAACGTAGCGCGCTGCGCCGTCAGGTGGTCACCGCGGTGGGTGGCGTAGGAGTTGAAGTCCTCCTCGGGCAAGCCCATCTTGTGCAGGTATTCACCGGCGGCCGAGTTCATCTGGATCGCGTTGGACGGCGACAGGTGATCGGTGGTGATGTTGTCTGGCAGGATCGCCAGCGGCAGCATGCCCTTGAGCGTGCGCTCACCGGCCAGCGCACCTTCCCAGTAAGGCGGACGGCGGATGTAGGTGGACATCGGACGCCAGTCGTACAGCGGGCTTTCTGCTTCCTGAATGGTGCCCAGATCAAACATCGGGATATAGATCTGCTTGAACTGCTCAGGTTTCACCGAGGCGGCAACAATCGCGTCGATTTCTTCATCGCTTGGCCACAGGTCTTTCAACGTCACCGGATTGCCATTGCGGTCGTGGCCGAGCACATCCTGCTCGATATCAAAATGCACGGTGCCGGCAATCGCGTAAGCCACCACCAGCGGCGGTGAAGCCAGGAACGCTTGTTTGGCGTAGGGGTGGATACGACCGTCGAAGTTACGGTTACCGGACAGCACCGCCGTGGCGTAGAGGTCACGATCGATGATCTCCTGCTGAATCACCGGATTCAGCGCGCCGGACATGCCATTACAGGTGGTGCAGGCATAACCGACGATGCCAAAACCGAGCTTTTCCAGCTCCGACAGCAGACCAGCATCTTCCAGGTACAACTTGGCGACCTTGGAACCCGGAGCGAAGGACGTTTTGACCCACGGTTTGCGCAGTAGACCCAGCTCGTTGGCCTTCTTCGCCAGCAAGCCGGCAGCCACCACGTTGCGCGGGTTGGAGGTGTTGGTGCAACTGGTGATGGCGGCGATGATCACCGCGCCGTCGGGCATCAGGCCTTCAGCTTCTTCGAGCTTGCCGGCGGCCAGCTTGGCTTCATCGGCAATACCGCGCTCATGCAGCGCTGAAGTCGGCAGGCGCTTGTGCGGGTTGGACGGGCCAGCCATGTTGCGCACCACGGTAGACAGATCGAAGCTCAGTACGCGCTCATACTCGGCGCTGACCAGGGCATCGGCCCACAGACCGGTGGTCTTGGCGTAGTTCTCTACCAGCTCGATCTGCTCCGGCTCGCGACCGGTGAGCTTGAGGTAATCGATGGTTTGCTGGTCGATGTAGAACATCGACGCGGTGGCACCGTATTCCGGGCACATGTTGGAAATGGTCGCGCGGTCGCCGATTGACAGGCTATCTGCACCCGCGCCGAAGAACTCGACCCAGGCACCGACCACGCGCTCCTTACGCAAGAACTCGGTGATCGCCAGGACGATGTCGGTGGCGGTAATGCCAGGCTGGCGCTTGCCAGTGAGCTGCACGCCGACGATGTCGGGCAGGCGCATCATCGACGGCAGGCCGAGCATCACGGTTTCCGCCTCCAGGCCGCCGACGCCGATGGCGATTACGCCCAAGGCATCGACGTGCGGGGTGTGCGAGTCGGTACCCACGCAGGTATCGGGGAAGGCCACGCCGCCGCGCGCCTGGATCACCGGGCTCATTTTCTCCAGGTTGATCTGGTGCATGATGCCGTTACCGGCCGGGATCACGTCGACGTTCTTGAACGCAGTCTTAGTCCACTCGATAAAGTGGAATCGGTCCTCGTTGCGACGGTCTTCGATGGCGCGGTTCTTAGCGAAGGCGTCCGGGTCGAAGCCCGCAGCTTCCACCGCCAGGGAGTGGTCGACAATCAGCTGGGTCGGCACCACCGGGTTGACCTTGGACGGATCACCACCCTTCTCGGCGATGGCATCACGCAAGCCAGCCAGGTCGACCAGGGCGGTCTGGCCGAGGATGTCGTGGCAGACCACGCGAGCCGGGTACCAGGGGAAATCCAGGTCCTGCTTGCGCTCGATCAGCTGCTTGAGCGCATCGGTCAGCGCGGCTGATTCACAGCGACGCACCAACTGCTCGGCCAGCACGCGCGAGGTATAGGGCAGCTTGGCGTAGGCACCCGGTGCGATGGCATCGACTGCCTCGCGGGTATCAAAGTAGTCCAGCGCGGTGCCGGGCAGGTGCTTGCGATACTGAGTGTTCAGCTGGCTGTTCATGGTTATTTGCGATCCTTGAGCGGCACGAACTTGAGGTCCTCAGGGCCTGTGTAGTTGGCGCTCGGGCGGATGATCTTGCCGTCGATGCGCTGTTCGATCACATGGCTGGACCAGCCCGAGGTGCGCGCAATCACGAACAGCGGGGTGAACATGGCAGTGGGCACGCCCATCATGTGGTAGCTGACGGCGCTGAACCAGTCGAGGTTGGGGAACATCTTCTTGATTTCCCACATGGTGCTCTCTAGGCGCTCGGCAATGTCGTACATCTTCATATTGCCCTGCTCCACCGACAGCTCGCGCGCCACTTCCTTGATCACCTTGTTGCGCGGATCACTCACGGTGTAAACCGGGTGACCGAAGCCGATCACCACTTCCTTGCGCTCGACGCGGGCACGAATGTCGGCCTCGGCCTCATCGGCGTTGTCGTAGCGCTTCTGAATCTCGAAGGCCACTTCGTTGGCACCACCGTGTTTCGGGCCGCGCAGCGCGCCGATGCCGCCGGCGATGCAGCTATACATGTCGGAACCGGTGCCGGCGATCACCCGCGAAGTAAAGGTCGAAGCGTTGAATTCATGCTCGGCGTATAGGTTGAGCGAGGTGTGCATGGCGCGCACCCAGGACTCGCGTGGTTTCTCACCGTGCAGCAGATGGAGGAAATGCCCGCCGATGGAGTCGTCGTCGGTTTCCACATCAATGCGTTTGCCGTTGTGGCTGAAGTGATACCAGTACAGCAACGCGGAACCCAGCGAGGCCATCAGCTTGTCGGCGATATCGCGGGCGCCCGGGTGGTTGTGGTCGTCCTTCTCCGGCGACACGCAACCGAGCACGGACACAGCAGTGCGCATCACGTCCATCGGGTGGGCGGACGGCGGCAGTTGTTCGAGCGATACCTTCAACGCTGCGGGCAACCCACGCAGCGCCTTGAGTTTAGCCTTGTAACCAGCCAGCTCGGCCACGTTGGGCAGCTTGCCGTGCACCAGCAGATGAGCGATTTCCTCAAACTCACAGCGGTTGGCAAAATCGAGCACGTCATAGCCACGGTAATGCAGGTCGTTACCGGTGCGACCGACCGTGCACAGAGCCGTATTGCCGGCGGTTGTACCACTCAGGGCCACAGACTTTTTCGGTTTGAAGCCGCTGGTGGTTTCGGGGGTAGCGCTCATCGCTGGTATCTCCTGATCAAATCCGGTTAGGTACTTCTTGTTATTGCCGCCAGCCGCGGCGCAAAGCCTGGCGGCCGGCGTTGCCGGTTACTTTTTGGCAGCAAACAGGGCGTCAAGGCTCTGCTCGAAAGCGTGATAATTGATGCGCTCGTACAACTCCATGCGTGTTTGCATGGTGTCGATCACATTCTTCTGCGTGCCATCGCGGCGTACCGCCATGTAGACGTTCTCAGCGGCCTTGTTCATCGCGCGGAAAGCCGACAGTGGGTACAGCACGAGGCCGACATCTACCGAGGCCAGCTCTTCGGTGGTGTACAGCGGTGTGGCGCCGAATTCGGTGATATTGGCCAGAATCGGCGCGTTCACCCGGTCAGCGAAGGTTTTGTACATCGCCAGCTCAGTGATCGCTTCCGGGAAGATCATGTCGGCGCCAGCCTCGACACAGGCCGCAGCGCGGTCCAGCGCCGAGTTCAGGCCTTCCACGGCCAGGGCATCGGTACGCGCCATGATCACAAAGCTGTCGTCAGTACGCGCATCGACGGCCGCCTTGATACGGTCGACCATTTCCTGCTGGGTGACGATCTCCTTATTAGGGCGATGACCGCAGCGCTTGGCGCCAACCTGATCCTCGATATGAATCGCCGCCGCGCCGAACTTGATCATCGATTTGACCGTGCGCGCGACGTTGAACGCCGAGGCGCCAAAACCGGTGTCAACATCCACCAGCAGCGGCAGGTCGCAGACATCGGTAATGCGGCGTACGTCAGTCAGCACATCATCCAGCCCGGTGATACCCAAATCCGGCAGCCCGAGGGAGCCTGCCGCCACGCCACCACCAGACAGGTAAATCGCCTTGAAACCGGCGCGCTTGGCCAGCAACGCATGGTTGGCGTTGATCGCGCCAATGACTTGCAGCGGGTGCTCTTCGGCAACCGCATCACGGAAACGCTGGCCTGGACTCTTCAAGCTCATGACTCACCTCGGGTTTTGGCTGTTTTGCTGGGCGCGCCCTGCACCATGCTCATGGCGAAGTGGCGCTCGATATTGCGTTTGGAGGCACCGATGTGCCGGCGCATCAATAACTCGGCCAACTCGCCGTCACGCTCGGCAATGGCATCGAGAATACGGTGGTGTTCGGCAAACGCCTGCCGGGGCCGATTCGGCGTAGCGGAAAACTGCAGGCGGTACATGCGCACTAACTGGTAGAGCTCACCGCACAGCATCTGCGTCAGGGTTTTATTGCCGCTGCCTTGGATGATGCGGTAATGAAAGTCAAAGTCGCCTTCCTGCTGGTAGTAACCTACGCCAGCCTTAAAGGCTGCATCTTGCTCGTGCAAATCCAGCACCCGGCGCAGCTCGTCGATTTCCGCCGCGCTCATGCGCTCAGCCGCAAGACGACAGGCCATGCCTTCCAAAGACTCACGAATTTCGTAGAGTTCGATCAGCTCGGCGTGACTAAGCGAGACCACCCGCGCGCCAATGTGCGGCACACGCACCAGCAAACGCTGACCTTCCAGGCGGTGAATCGCCTCGCGCAGTGGGCCGCGGCTGATGCCGTAGGTGCGCGCCAATTCAGGCTCGGATATCTTGCTACCGGGCGCTATCTCGCCTTTGACGATGGCTGCCTGAATACGCCGAAAAACCTGCTCAGAAAGGGTTTCTGAGTCTTCTTGACCAGACACGGGAGGGTCGATTACATCAAGCATATTGTCGACACTAATCAAGTTAAGTAGTCGAAAACTACCCGCAAGCAGCAGTAGTGTCAAACAACCAACAACTATTGTTGACAGTTTTGCGGATTACTTTAGTCGGTAACAGGCATGAACTTAGGTGCACAAACGCCCATAAGCGCCTGTGCTGACTGAAAAAGCCCATGGTAGAATGCTGCCCGCTTAATGCGTGCAGTGGAATTTTTGCCTGCCTGCTAGACTCTCAGCCGAAGCGAGCAGGTCGCAGCTTGCGCTCTTTGCTTTTGCTTGAACCCTCATCCACGCCATGCCTTCAGGATTTATGACACTAAAGCCCTCTTTTTTGCTGCTATGCCTGCTACTTGCTTCCGGCCTCAGTTTTGCCGAGGAGAAGACAGTCTATGGGCTTAATGAATACGTCCGCCTATTCGACCTCGACCTAAAGCTTGCGGCCAAACTCGACACAGGCGCCAAAACTGCCTCACTCAGCGCTCGTGATATCCAACGTTTCAAGCGCGACGGCGAAACCTGGGTACGTTTTTACCTGGCCATCGATGAGGCGCACACCAGCCCAATCGAACGCCCGCTGGCGCGCATCAGCAAAATAAAACGCCGCGCGGGCGACTATGATCCTGAAGAAGAAAAAACCTACACAGCGCGCCCGGTGATCGAAATGGATGTGTGCATGGGCAATACCCTTCGCACAATTGAAGTGAACTTGACCGATCGCAGTGCATTCCAATACCCGTTATTGATAGGCTCCGAAGCACTCAAGCGTTTTTCGGCCCTGGTCGATCCGAGTCTTAAATACGCAGCAGGCAAACCTGCCTGCACCCCTGACGCAAACCCTGGCGAGTAATTCCCATGCGCTCTCTTACCCTTCATCTGAAAGTCCTGGTCATACTCCTTGTGAGCTTGGGCGTTCTGATTACGGCTTATCAGATTTTCATCCTCGGCATCCCCATGACCGAAGACGAGACTGACGACCTGTGGAACATCGACGCCAAAGTCGAGTTCCAAGCCAACCCGCGCGATCCGGTTAAGCTGCAGATGTTTGTGCCGCCCCTGACCCAGGATTACGTAAGCCTGAATGAGAGCTTTATCTCGAACAACTACGGCGTGAGCATCAACCGCGCCGACGGCAATCGCAAAGTCACCTGGTCCGCACGTCGCGCCAGTGGCAAGCAAACGCTGTACTACCGCTTGGTACTGACCAAGCGTTACAGCGGCGAACAAGCAAAGGCCAAAGGCCCGATCTTCCGTGACAGCATCCCGGTTGAAGGTGCTGAGAAGATTGCCGCTGAAGCGCTGCTCGCACCGATTCGCCAACACTCGGCGGATGTTGAAACCTTCATCAGTGAAACCATCAAACGCGTCAACAACAGCAACGACGACAACGTCAAATTGCTGCTGGGCGGTGATGCCTCCACACCTAACAAAGCCAAAGCCATTGAGCTGCTGCTGTCCATTGCTCACGTCCCCATGGAGCGCGTGCACACCATTCGCCTGGCTGCCGAAACCCAGCAAAGCCCAGAGCTGTGGCTGCGCAGCTTCAACGGTGAAAAATGGCTGTATTTCAACCCAGAGAGCGGCGAGCAGGGATTACCCGCTGATCGTCTGGTCTGGTGGGTGGGCGATGAAAACCTGGTCACCCTGGAAGGCGGCAAGCAGGCGCAAGTCAGCTTCAGCCTGAACAACAGCGAGATGAACGCCATTCGCCTGGCCAAGCTGACCGACGAAAATACCGACGCCGACTTCCTCGAATACAGCCTGTATGGCCTGCCGTTGCAGACCCAGCAAACCTTCATGATCATGGTGATGATCCCGATCGGCGTGCTGGTTATTCTGATTCTGCGCAACCTCGGCGGCTTGCAGACACTGGGTACCTTTACTCCGGTACTGATCGCCCTGGCCTTCCGCGAAACCCAACTGGGCTTCGGTATCATTCTGTTTACTGTGATTACCGCCCTCGGTCTGTCGCTGCGCTCTTACCTGGAACACCTGAAGCTGCAGATGCTGCCAAGGCTATCGGTGGTGCTGACCTTCGTAGTGGTGTTGATCGCCGTCATCAGCCTGTTTAGCCACAAACTGGGGCTTGAGCGCGGCCTGTCGGTGGCCCTGTTCCCAATGGTGATTCTGACCATGACCATCGAGCGCTTGTCGATTACCTGGGAAGAGCGCGGTGGTGGCCATGCCTTTAAAGTGGCCATCGGCACCCTGTTTGCTGCAACCCTGGCACACCTGCTGATGAGCGTGCCGCAGTTGAACTACTTCATCTTCACCTTCCCCGCAGTGCTGATGATTATGGTGGGCTTCATGCTGGCGATGGGTCGCTATCGCGGTTACCGCCTGACCGAACTGTTCCGCTTCAAAGCCTTCCTCAAGGACTAATGCCATGTTCGGTCTGATCAAGACGTGGAAAGCCCTTGAAGCCAAAGGCATCATGGGCATCAACCGACGCAACGCGGACTACGTGCTGAAGTACAACAAACGGCACCTGTACCCGATCGTCGATGACAAGATCATCACCAAAATGCGCGCCATCGAAGCGGGTATCGATGTGCCGGAAATGTACGGCATCATCGATACCGAAAAGGGCATCGATAAGCTGCGCGAGATCATTGGCGACCGCCCGGACTTCGTCGTCAAGCCAGCGCAGGGCGCGGGCGGTGACGGCATTCTGGTGATCGCTGACCGCTTTGAAGACAAATACCGCACCGTCTCAGGCAAGATCATCAGTCACGAGGAGATCGAGCATCAGATCTCCAGCATCCTCACCGGCCTCTACTCCCTCGGCGGCCACCGTGATCGTGCGCTGATTGAATACCGGGTTACCCCGGATCAGATCTTCAAAAGCATCAGCTATGAAGGCGTACCGGATATTCGCATCATTGTGCTGATGGGCTACCCCGTCATGGCGATGCTGCGTTTGCCAACCCGCCAATCGGGCGGCAAGGCCAACCTGCACCAGGGCGCCATTGGCGTCGGTGTGGACCTGGCCACTGGCGTAACCCTGCGCGGCACTTGGCTGAACAACAAGATCAGCAAGCATCCAGACACCACCAACGCGGTTGACGGCGTGCAATTGCCGAACTGGGACGGCTTTATGAAGCTTGCCGCTGGCTGTTATGAGCTGTGCGGCCTGGGCTACATCGGTGTGGACATGGTGCTGGATCAGGACAAGGGGCCCTTGATTCTTGAACTCAACGCCCGCCCTGGCCTGAACATCCAGATTGCCAACGACTGCGGCCTCACCCATCGCGCCCATGCTGTTGAAGCACGGCTGGCGGAGCTGAAAAAGAAAGGCATTGTGGAAACACCAGAAGAGCGCATGCGCTTCTCGCAAGAGCTGTTTGGCCACATACCGCCCGCTCAGGGCTGATCACTCACACGATTGAGACCCGGACTCGTTCGTGTCAACCCCATGACACCGACACCCTGCGAAGGCTAAGCCTTCGCAGGGTGTTTTTTTGAATGCCCTCAATCTCAAACTCATCCCGCCCAAGCATCGCCAGCGCAGCCACAGTGTTTTGCTGCAAGGTGTAGCGGCCACCCTTCAGCAACCCTCACCGTTAAACCCGAGCCGCGCTAAACACTAAGGGCAGCGCTAGGATGAACGCGGGCGACGTTTTACAATCGGCCTCCGCACACCTCGAATGTGTCATATGCCTACTTGCCTTGTACTGCCACTGCCTTATCACGCAGACCCTTCTTACTATTTCAACAGCATCCAGCAGGCCCCTGGCGCAGTGATGCTGGATGCCGGACGACCGAGCGCACAGCGCGGACGGTACGACCTCATCAGCGCCTGGCCGCTAACTGAATTGGAGCCAACACCTGACGAAACGGTCAACGCATTTCTGCAGCGCCTACGTCAAAACCTCACCGCCCTGGGTGAAGCCGAAGCCCCCGCCAACAATCCACTGCCGTTCGTGGGCGGGCTGATTGGCTACTTAAGCTATGACTTCGGCCGCAGGCTGGAGCATCTACCCGGCCAAGCTGTCGATGACCTCGATCTGGCGGATGCACGCTTTGGTGTTTACGCCTGGGCGCTGATTACCGATCACCAGCATCAGCGCAGCCAGCTGGTATTTCACCCAAGCCTGCCCATGGAAGAGCGCCAACGCCTGGGCGCCCTATTCACGCGACCAACAGCGCAGGCACTGCAACCTTTCAAGCTGCTGCAGCGCTTCCAGCATGACATTACTCAAGAGCAGTACTTAGAGCGCTTTGCGCGTATTCAGGCGTATATCCAGGCCGGCGACTGCTATCAGGTGAACTTTACCCAACGTTTTCGCACGAGCTACCAGGGCTCACCCTGGACCGCCTACCAGGCACTGCGTGCAGCCTGCCCGACCCCCTTCTCGGGTTATCAGGCACTGCCGTGCGGCGGCGCGATCATCAGCCTGTCACCGGAGCGCTTCATGCGCATCAGTGAAGGCCAGGTTGAAACCCGACCGATCAAAGGCACGCGCCCTCGCCACATCGATCCGCAGCAGGATCAAGCCGAAGCTAATGCCTTGCTCGACAGCCGCAAAGACCGCGCAGAGAACGTGATGATTGTCGATCTGCTGCGCAATGACTTGGGCCGCAGCTGTAAGGTCGGCTCCGTGCGAGTACCGGAGCTTTTTGCCCTGGAAAGCTATCCCAACGTCCACCACCTGGTCAGCGCCGTAACAGGCGAGTTGGCAGCCGACAAAGATGCCCTGGACCTGATCGCCGGGAGTTTCCCTGGTGGATCGATTACTGGCGCACCGAAGATCCGCGCCATGCAAATCATCGATGAACTGGAGCCGACCCGCCGTGCGCTGTATTGCGGCTCACTGCTGTATCTGGATGTGCGCGGCGAAATGGACAGCTCCATCGCGATCCGCAGCCTGCTAGCCAAGGACGGGCAAATCAGCTGCTGGGGCGGCGGCGGCATCGTGGCCGACTCCAACGGCCCGGCCGAGTACGAGGAATCGATTACCAAAGTCAGAGTGCTGCTTCAGACCCTGGAGCAGTTCTGCGACTGAATGCAGTTGAGCGAACTGCCTTCCCGAATCGACACCCGATCGTGCCCTGCCCCGCAAAACCAAAACACCCTGCGAAGAGCTTGCCCTCGCAGGGTGTCTGAATCACCACCTAAGCAGCCCACAGGCGGTTGCACCTGACGAACTGTTTCAGCTCAACATCGTTAAATGGCTGGCACTCCAGCCGCCACAGCCTGGCCAGGCTGTGCAATTTCCACCGGTAGACCGTCTTCAGCCGCGACGACTTCACGCAACATTTCCCAATCCAAACGCAGGTCAGCGAATTCGTCGCTGTTCAACAGGGTATTGATCACGGCGGTGTGCTTATCGACCACCGAGGCTTCTCCGCTGTCGTTCAGCGGTGCGTGCGCCTCAAGGTAAACCTTACCGCCGCTACGGCCAAACTTGTACGGCTCGTTGATGATGCGCACCGGCGTGCCAACGGCGACCATTGATGCCAGTTTCAGCACGTTGTGGTTAAGCATACGAAAGCAACCATGGCTCACGCGCATACCAATACCGAACTTCTTATTCGAGCCGTGAATCAGGTAACCCGGTACCGAAAGCCCCAACTTGTAAGGGCCCAGCGGGTTATCGGGGCCTGGCGGCACATACGCCGGCAACGGATCACCGTCGGCAGCATGCTCATCACGAATTGATTGCGGCGGAGTCCAACCCGGGTTCGGCGTCTTGGCCGTGATGCGCGCGTTGGCCACCGGCGAGCTCCAACCTTCACGGCCAATACCCAGCGGGTAGGTGTAAACCACGTTAGCGTTTTTGGGGTAGTAGTACAGACGGTACTCGGCGAGGTTAATCACAACGCCCTCGCGCGGGCCAGGCGGCAGTATGTAGCGCGTCGGCAGGACAATCTCGTTGCCTTCACCGGGCAACCAAGGGTCAACACCGGGGTTGGCCGCGACCATTTCCAAGTAGCCCAAATCATTGGCCACACCCAGATCGGCAAAGGTGTCTTCGTATTTGGCCTTGATCACCTGCACTTCGCCCACAACATCTTCACCTGGCGGCGGCAAAGGAAACTCAAGCGCATGGGCAGACGCTACCGCAAAAACAGCGGCAAGTGGCAGGCAGCGGGTGACGGCAAAAGCACGCGACAACATCCGGGAATTCCTGACGAAAATAGTTGGTAAGAGTGAATGGCGAGTGTACACCGATTGATCAATCGCCGGGATAGCTCAACAGCCCAGCAATGCCGGACGATCACCACGTTTCTGCGCATCAAGCCTCGCCCGGCAAGCTGGGCACAAGCGTTTATCGCGCAGCATGGTTTTGTTCAGATCACGCCATAACGGCTGCGCCGGCAGCAAACCGCCGCACAACGTGCGGTCGGCGAATTCGCCCAACTCAAGCTGACGCGCGAGCAGGTGCACGCGCACTTCTCGGCAGGCGAACAAGTCGAGCTGCTCGTCAGGTTCGATCAGTTGGTAGGCATGCAAAGACCAGGCAGGACGCGGCATTGAGGGCTCCAGTGCGGGGGCGCCACATTAGCCGAAAGGCACCGTACAGAAAAGCCTCTCAGAGCAAAGGTTTTAGCCGCGGCCACACATTGTCCAACAGCTTGGGCTGCGCCTCAGCATTAGGGTGAATCCCATCGCTTTGCATCATAGAAGGCACGCCACCCACGCCCTCCAGCACGAACGACACCAAGGCGGTGTCGAACTCTTGCGCCACCTTGGGGAACACCTCAGCAAACGCTGTGGTGTAACGCACCCCGTAATTAGGCGGTAGCTGCATGCCAAGGATCAGCACCTTGGCACCTTTTTGCTGCGAGGCTTGCACCATGGCCGCAAGGTTTTGTTGCAATTGCGCAGGGGGCTGACCACGTAGGCCATCGTTGCCTCCCAGCTCGATAATCACCAGCTCCGGCTGATGCTCTGCAAGTAGCGCAGGCAGCCGTGCGGCGCCGCCTGCGCTGGTATCACCACTGATCGAAGCATTGACCACCTGATGGTCAAACCCCTCTTGCGCCAAGCGTTTTTCTAGCAAGGCGACCCAACCCTGTTGGGTATCCAGGCCAAAAGCTGCGCTGATACTATCGCCCACGACCAGTACGGTACCCGCGAACGCCGCAGGCCCCCACAGCAGCAGGCTCAGGGCAGTACCGATAAACCACTTACGCATTGGATTCTCCATGAGCTCAAGTATTCTCACCGCGCGAAACCTTAGCAAAGTGGTCCCCAGCACGGAAGGCGAGCTAACCATACTCCATGATCTGTCACTGGAGCTGGTATCCGGTGACAGCCTGGCGATTGTCGGCAGCTCCGGCTCGGGCAAATCCACCTTGCTCGGCTTGCTCGCCGGGCTCGACCTACCCAGTAGCGGCAGCGTGGTACTGGCCGGCAACGACCTGGCCAGCCTCGATGAAGATCAGCGCGCGCGCGTTCGCGCTGAACACGTCGGCTTTGTCTTTCAGTCCTTCCAGCTGCTCGACAGCTTGAATGCCCTGGAAAACGTCATGCTGCCACTGGAGCTTGAAGGCCGTACCGATGCCCGCCACCGCGCCCGCACCCTGCTCGACCGTGTCGGCCTGGGTCAACGCCTGACCCATTACCCACGCCAGCTATCAGGCGGTGAACAGCAACGCGTGGCCATCGCCCGCGCATTTGCCGCCGAGCCTGCGGTGCTGTTTGCCGACGAGCCCACCGGCAACCTCGACAGCCACACCGGCGAGCGCATCAGCGACCTGCTGTTCGAACTGAACAAGGAACGCGGCGCGACCCTGGTACTGGTCACCCATGACGAGCGCTTGGCTCATCGCTGCCAACGCCTGATCCGTCTGGAAGGCGGCCATCTGGTCGACCACGTGGAACCCTGATGAATCATCTGCCGTTTACCCGCCTGCTTTCCCTCGCCAGCCGTCAGTTACTGCGCGACGCCCGTGCCGGCGAACTGCGTGTGCTGTTTTTCGCCCTGCTGATCGCGGTCGCCGCCAGCACGGCCATCGGCTATTTCAGCGCGCGCCTGAACGACGGCATGCTGCTGCGCGCCACCGAATTTCTCGCTGCTGACTTGCGCCTGACGGGCAGCTCGCCCAGCGCCCCTGAGCAGATCAGCAGTGGCAAGCAGCTGGGGCTGGAGCATGCCCAGCTGGTGGAGTTTTCCAGCGTGGTCGCCAGCGACGCGGGTATCCAGCTGGCCAGCATCAAAGCAGCGGATAGCGCTTATCCTCTGCGTGGTGAACTGAAGAGTGCCGCCGCGCTGTATGACGTCGAACAAGCCGGCGCTGGCCCACAGCCCGGCGAAGCCTGGGCAGAAGCCCGCCTGTTTGTCGCCCTCGACCTCAAACCCCGCGACAGCGTCGAGGTCGGCGCGAAAACCCTGCGCCTGACCCGCGTGCTGACCTTTCTGCCCGACGAAGCCGGCGACTTCTACAGCCTGACCCCGCACCTGCTGATGCACCTGGATGACCTGGCCGCCACTGGCGTGGTGCAGCCGGGCAGCCGCGTGCGCTATCAGGAACTGTGGCGCGGTGAGGCTGATGCATTGGCGCAGTATCGCCAGGGCATCACCCTTGCACCCAACCAGCGCCTGGAAGATGCCAAAGATGGCAATCGCCAGGTTGGCAGCGCCCTGGGCCGCGCCGAACGTTATCTGAACCTTGCCAGCCTGGCCGCCGTACTGCTGGCCGGGGTTGCAGTGGCCTTGTCGGCGGCACGCTTTGCCGCCAGACGTTTCGATGCCAGCGCACTGCTGCGCTGCCTGGGCCTGTCACGTAACCAGGCGCTCGGTCTGTTCAGCCTGCAGCTGGCGCTACTGGGCATCACCGCCAGCCTGATCGGCGCATTGCTGGGCTGGCTGGCTCAGCTGGCGCTGTTCAACCTGCTGCAGGACCTGCTCCCAGCGCAAATCCCACCCGGCGGCCTGTGGCCCGCGCTAGCCGGTATGGCTACAGGACTGGTCGCCCTCGCCGGCTTCGCCTTGCCGCCACTGGCCGCACTCGGCCGTGTGCCGCCGTTGCGAGTCCTGCGCCGCGATCTGCTGCCTGTGCCGGCCAGCTCCTGGCTAGTGTACGGCGCAGCTTTGTTAGCGCTGGGCCTGATCATGTGGCGCTTGAGCCTCGACCTGCAGCTGACCTTCGCCCTGCTCGGCGGCGGCCTTGTAACCGCGCTGTTGCTGGGCGGATTACTGCTGCTCGGCCTGCAGAGCCTGCGCCGCATGCTGGCCGGTGCTTCGCTGCCCTGGCGGTTGGGCCTGGGCCAATTGCTGCGCCACCCACTCGCGGCAGCCGGGCAATCGCTGGCTTTCGGCCTGATCATTCTGGCCATGGCGCTGATCGCCTTGCTGCGTGGCGAGCTGCTCGACACCTGGCAGGATCAGTTACCCGAAAATGCGCCAAACCACTTCGCCCTGAATATCCTGCCGGCAGACAAGGACGCCTTCGCCGCTCGTCTTAATGAACTATCACCGCACCCCGCGCCATTGTTCCCCGTGGTGCCAGGCCGACTGGTGATGATCAATGGCGAGCCGGTACGGCAGATCGTCAGCAAGGAATCCCAAGGTGAGCGGGCGATTCGTCGTGACCTAAGCCTGACCTGGGCTGCCGATTTGCCGGCAGACAACAAACTCATCGCCGGAAACTGGTGGACAGATGCCAATACCAGCGAATTGCCGGGCGTATCGGTGGAATCCGAGCTGGCCGAAAGCCTGCAATTGAAGCTGGGCGACCGCCTGAGCTTCAGTGTTGGCGGCCTTAACCGCGATGCGGTGGTCAGTAGCCTGCGTGAAGTTGACTGGAATAACTTTCAACCCAACTTCTACATGATCTTCCAGCCTGGCACCCTGCAGGATCTGCCGGTCACCTACCTGACCAGCTTCTACCTACCGCCGCAGTACGAGAAACAACTGGTCGACCTGTCGCGCGCTTTCCCAGCTGTGACCTTGCTGCAGGTCGAGGCGCTGCTGGAACAACTGCGCAGCATCCTCGCCCAGGTCACTTTGGCCATCGAGTTCGTCCTACTGTTCGTGCTGGCGGCCGGCCTTGCCGTGCTGTTCGCGGGCCTGCAAGCGACCCTGGATGAACGCATCCGCCAGGGCGCTCTATTGCGCGCGCTGGGCGCGGAACGCAAGCTGCTGATCAAGGCACGCCGCGCCGAATTCGGCCTGCTCGGCGCCTCCAGCGGGCTGTTGGCAGCCTTTGGTTGTGAGCTGATCAGCTTCCTGCTCTATCGCTTTGCCTTCGACCTCGCCTGGCAGCCGCACCCCTGGCTGCTGTTGCTGCCATTGATCGGTGCGCTGCTGGTAGGTACGGCAGGCGTGCTCGGTACTCGTCGGGCGCTCAACATCAGCCCGCTGACGGTGCTGCGCGAGGGCTGATAAACTCGCGCACTACTTTTCTCAGCCGCCTGAACGCCTGTTTTTAACGCAACAGGGCTCTGACGCGCAGCAGACGTTGCATAGGTTCTTATGAGTCGCTACCGCCCACCCCGCTCCGCCGGCACTGCTCTCATCACGCCTGAGGGCGAGGCCCGCATGCGCGCCGAGCTGCACGAGCTCTGGCATGTACGCCGCCCCCAAGTCACCCAATCGGTCAGCGAAGCTGCCGCGCAAGGGGATCGCTCGGAGAACGCCGAATACACCTACGGCAAGAAGATGCTGCGCGAAATCGACAGCCGCGTACGTTTCCTAACCAAACGCTTAGAAAACCTCAAGGTCGTCAGCGCCCGGCCCAGTGATCCGGATAAAGTCTACTTCGGCGCCTGGGTCACCCTGGAGGATGAGGACGGCAACGAGTCGCGCTACCGTATCATCGGCCCGGACGAGCTGGACCTGAAAAACAACCTAATCAGCATCGACTCCCCCCTGGCCCGCGCCCTGATCGGCAAAAGCCTCGACGCCGAAGTGCGGGTGCAAACCCCAACCGGCGAGAAGACTTGGTACATCGTTGCCATCGACTACCCGTGACCGAGCCGCACATGCCCTCCACACCTGATACCGCAACCCAGCAAGCCCGCCTTGAGTGGGATGAGCAGGGCCAACCGCTGTCCAGCCTATTTGCCGACGTGTATTTCTCTAACGAAAACGCGCTGGCCGAAACCCGTTATGTGTTTCTCGCCAACAACCAATTACCAGAACGCTTCGCCGCGCTGACGGCCGATCAGCACTTGGTCATTGGCGAAACCGGCTTCGGTACCGGGCTGAATTTCCTCTGTACCTGGCAGCTGTTTGATGAGCACGCTATGGCGGGCGCACGCCTGCACTTTGTCAGCGTGGAAAAATACCCGTTAAACAAAACCGACCTGCACCGTGCGCTGGCGCTGTGGCCAGAACTTACGCCTTACGCCGAGCAGTTGCTGGCGCAATATGTGGCGTTGCACCCTGGCTTGCAGCGCCTGGTTTTTGCGGGCGGGCGTATAACCCTGACTCTGTTGATTGGCGATGCGCTGGAGCTATTCGAGCAACTGGATGCCAAGGTAGACGCCTGGTTCCTCGACGGCTTTGCGCCTGCGAAAAATCCGGATATGTGGACGCCAGAACTGTTTGCTGAGCTGGCCAGACTGTCCCACGCCAGCACCACTCTGGGCACCTTTACCAGCACCGGTTATGTGCGCCGCCGGCTGAACGATGCCGGCTTCAAAATGAAGCGCGTACCGGGCCTGGGAAAAAAATGGGAAGTGCTCAAGGGCAGCTTTATTGGAGAGCCGACAGCGGCAGAAAAACCCTGGTTTGCCCGCCCGCCGCAGCCGGTTGGCGCACGCACTGCATTGGTGATCGGCGCAGGGCTGGCCGGTTGTGCCACTGCCGCCAGCCTGGCCCAGCGCGGCTGGCAGGTCACCTTGTTAGAACGGCATGCCGCCATCGCCCAGGAAGCCTCAGGCAACCCACAAGGCGTACTTTATCTCAAGCTTTCGGCCCATCACACCACGCTGTCACGCCTGATCGTCAGCGGCTATGGCCATACCCGCCGGCTACTGGAGCGCCTGCATAAAGGCACAGACTGGGATAACTGCGGCGTGCTGCAACTGGCCTTCGACGCCAAAGAAGTGCAGCGCCAAATGCAGCTGGCGGCGGCTTTTCCGGCCGACCTGCTGACGAACCTGGACCGCAGCGCCGCCGAAACCAAAGCCGGCATCACCCTGCCCGCCGGTGGCCTGTTCTATCCAGAAGCCGGTTGGGCGCACCCGCCAGCACTGTGTGCGCTGCTTAGCCAGCAGCCGGCAATCCAGCTGCAACTGCATCAGGAGGCGCTGGAACTGCGCCGTAACGGTGATAGCTGGCAGGCATGGAATGGCGATCAGCTGCTGGCCAGTGTCAGCGTGGTGGTACTGGCCAGCGCCGCCGAGATCAAGGGTTTCAGTCAGAGTGCAGGCCTGCCGCTGAAACGCATCCGCGGGCAGATCAGCCGCTTACCGGCCACGGCGGCCAGCCGCGCATTAAGCACCGTGGTGTGCGCCGAAGGTTATGTCGCGCCAGTACGTCAGGATGAACATACTCTGGGGGCGAGTTTTGATTTCAACAGTGACGATCTGACGCTCAGCAGCGCCGATCATGCGAGTAACCTGCAGCTATTGGCAGAAATTTCGCCCGCGCTTTCCCACGCGCTAAATACTGAAGCTCTCAACCCCGAACAACTGCAAGGCCGCGCCGCGTTTCGCTGTACCAGCCCGGACTACCTGCCAATTGTCGGCCCACTGGCCGACACAGCTGCTTTCGCCGAGGCTTATGCGGTGCTGAGCAAGGATGCTCGCCAAGTGCCGAATACGCCCTGCCCCTGGCTCGACGGCTTGTATATCAACAGCGGGCATGGCTCACGCGGGTTGATCACCGCGCCACTGTCGGGCGAGCTGATCGCCGCCTGGCTCAACGATGAACCCTTGCCAGTGCCCGCCGATGTGGCGCAGGCCTGCCATCCGAATCGCTTCGCCTTGCGTGATCTGATCCGCAATAAGTTCTGATCCAGGATCGAGGCGGACAAGGCTTCGCCATGTCCGCCCTACATGCGTGCGCAAGCATCAGCCGCGCAGGCTAAAACGCCAGGCGCGGTGGATTTTCGGGTTGCGGGCAAAATCAGGGTCGAGGGTCGATGCGCTGATGTCTTCAACCTGATAACGCGCCGCCAGGCTCGCATCGAGCTCAAACTTGCGGAAGTTGTTGGAGAAATACAGCACGCCGTCCTTGGTCAGACGGGCCATGGCCAGGTCGAGCATCTGCACATGGTCACGCTGGATATCGAAGATGCCTTCCATGCGCTTGGAGTTGGAGAAGGTCGGCGGATCGATAAAGATCAGCTCGTATTCGCCACGGTCTTCGGCCAGCCAGGCCATCACATCGCCCTGTTCCAGCTTGTTCTTGTCCGAGTAGCCATTGAGCGACAGGTTGCGCCGCGCCCAATCCAAATAGGTTTTCGACAGGTCAACGCTGGTGGTGGTACGCGCACCGCCTTTGGCCGCATGCACAGTCGCGGTGGCGGTGTAGCAGAACAGGTTGAGGAAGCGCTTACCAGCAGCCTCTTTTTGAATCCGCAGGCGCAGCGGGCGGTGATCGAGGAACAGGCCGGTATCCAGGTAATCGGTGAGGTTGACCAGTAGCTTTACCCCGCCCTCGCTGACTTCCAGAAACTGGCCTTGGGTGGCCTGGCGCTGGTACTGCTTGGTGCCGCTCTGGCGCTCACGGCGCTTGATCACCACCTTGTTCTTGTCGACGCCCAACGCTTGCGGAATCGCGGCGATGGCATCGAACATGCGCGCTTTGGCTTTCTCAGGGTCAATCGACTTGGGCGCGGCATATTCCTGCACATGCACCCAATCGCCATACAAATCCACCGCCATGGAATATTCCGGCATATCGGCATCGTACAAGCGATAGCACTCAACGCCTTCCTTACGCGCCCACTTACCCAGCTGCTTGAGGTTCTTTTGCAAGCGGTTGGCAAGCATCTGCCCACCTTCGCTCAGGCGCGCCTGCTCAACCACTGGAGCCGGTGCCGGCGCGGGTTTGATCGGGTTACCGTTTTTGTTGTACTGACGCTCGATTGGCTCCAGCGGTGCCTTGTCGGCTTCAGCCTGTTCACGCTCACGTTCACGCTGCTCAGGCGTGCGGCGCTCGCCGGTTACAAACTGCTCGGGCTGCACCTTGATCAGTAGCAATTTGCACGGCAACGCACCGTTCCAGAAGGCGTATTGCTTGTGGCTGCGAATACCCATGCGCTTGCCCAGGTCCGGCGCGCCGGTAAACACCGCCGCTTCCCAGCCCATGCAAGCCTGACGCAGACGCTCGCCGAGGTTCTGGTAGAGGTACAGCAGGCTGGCTTCATCACCCAGGCGCTCACCGTAGGGTGGGTTGCAGATCACCAAGCCTTTCTGGTTTTGATCCGGGCGCGGCTCGAAGGTCGCCACCTCGCCCTGATAGACCTTGACCCAATCGCTCATGCCTGCGCGTTCGATGTTGTTGCGCGCCGGCTGAATCAGCCGTGGGTCGGCCTCGTAGCCGCGAATCCACAACGGTGGTTTAGCCATACCTGCGGCTGCGCGCTCTTCGGCCTCGGCATGCACTTTCTTCCACAAAGCCGGCACGTGGCCCAGCCATTTGCTGAAGCCCCATTGCTCACGGGTCATGTTTGGCGCGATATCGGCGGCGATCATCGCCGCTTCAACGAGGAAGGTGCCGACACCACACATCGGGTCAGCCAGCGCGCCGCCTTCAGCCGCAATACGCGGCCAACCGGCACGAATCAACACGGCAGCGGCGAGGTTTTCCTTGAGCGGTGCAGCACCTTGCTGCAGGCGATAACCGCGCTGGTGCAAGCTGTGGCCGGACAGGTCGAGGGAGAGAATGGCCTCACCGCGGTCCAGGCGCAGGTGAATGCGCAGGTCCGGGTTGAGCTTGTCTACTGAGGGCCGCGTACCGTCTTTCAGGCGCAGCTTATCGACGATGCCATCCTTGACCTTCAACGCACCGAAATGGGTGTTATCGATGCCCGAGCCATTACCGCTGAACTCCACGGCCAAGCTGCCGGTGGATTCTAGGTGCTCGAACCAGTCGACCTCCAACACACCCTCGTAGAGGCTCTGGGCGTCTTGCACGTTGTAGCGTTTGATCACCAACAGCACACGGTTGGCCAAGCGCGACCACAAGCACAACCGATAGGCAGTTTCCATGTCAGCCATGCCACGAATGGCCGAGGTGTGTTCACGCGCCTCTTCTAAACCAAGCGCGCTGGCTTCTTCAAGCAGCAGGCCTTCAAGGCCCTTGGGGCAAGTAAGGAAGAGTTCGTAACGATCCGACATGAGAATTTCCAGTGCCTAAGGCAAAAAGCGCCGCGCCAATTAATCAGCGCAGCCAAAATAAGTGACAAAGCGCCCAAAGCGACCCTTCGTCGGAATAAACAACAGTCTCAATCGCAATCCATTCGCGATAGCACAACACCAGCACACCCTGTGCATACGCCCACAGCATAGGCGTTACAGCAAAAAAGCCGAGCGTTTAACGCAGCTCTTATTGCATGCACCTCAAAAATGTTACGGCCTTATGACGAAATGATCATTCACAGGCACTCGCGCATTGGTTAGAAATCATCCCAGGCCAGCACTGCAACGGTGATGGCAAGGAGGCTCGCGACGCCGGCAGCGAACTCCGTAGGCAGAACTTTCTCTGCCTGACCTTGCGACAAGGTCTAAAGGATATAACAGTCAACATTGAGGGCTTCACCCTATGAGAAGACTTAAGCGTGATCCATTAGAAAGAGCTTTTTTGCGCGGTTATCAGTACGGCATTAGTGGTAAATCCCGCGAACTCTGCCCCTTCACCCTCCCCTCTGTGCGCCAAGCCTGGTTGAACGGCTGGCGCGAAGGCCGAGGTGACAACTGGGACGGCATGACCGGCACCGCCGGCATCCATCGACTCAACGAACTTCACGCTGTCGGCTGATAAAGGAACCTACCGACTCACCAAGCACGCTCCATCCGAGCGGCGGGCGCGAGCCCAGGGGCTCCTTTAGGGAGCCCTTTTTATTGCCTGCCATCCATGGCGGCAACACTCCGGGCCGTCGCTACGCGACGTTAAAAATTCCTCCCGGTAATTTTTTATTGCCTAACATCCATCGCGGCTACCCTCAAGGCCATCGCTACGTGACGTTAAAAATGGCTCCCGGCCTTTTTTATTGCCTACGATTTGCTCGGTAGTGCCGCAATCGCATCAACCGCTTCGCGGATCAATGCAGGGCCCTTGTAGATAAAACCGGAGTAAATCTGTACCAGGCTGGCACCGGCGGCGATCTTCTCAGCCGCATGCTTACCTTCAGTAATGCCGCCCACTGCGATAATCGGCAGACGGCCTTTCAACTCGCTGGCCAACACCTGAACGATATGTGTGCTCTTCTCACGCACTGGCGCGCCGGACAATCCGCCTGCTTCATCCGCACACTCCAAGCCATGCACACCCTCGCGACCCAGCGTGGTGTTGGTCGCGATCACCGCATCCATACCCGCTTCAACCAGCGCATTGGCCACTTCGATGGTTTCTTCATCGCTCATATCCGGCGCGATCTTGATCGCCAGCGGCACACGTTTCCCGTACTGCGCGGCCAGATCTTCCCGACGCTTACGCAAGGCTTCGAGCAGTTGCTTGAGCGAGTCGCCGAACTGCAGGCTGCGCAGCCCCGGCGTATTCGGCGAGCTGACGTTAACGGTGACGTAGCTGGCATGTTGATAGACCTTGTCCAGACACAGCAGGTAGTCATCCACGGCGTTTTCGACTGGGGTATCGAAGTTCTTGCCAATATTGATGCCTAGCACGCCCTTGTATTTGGCTGCCTGCACTCGTGCCAGCAGGTGATCGACGCCGTGGTTATTGAAGCCCATGCGATTAATGATCGCCTCGGCCTCAGGCAAGCGGAACAGACGCGGCTTGGGGTTGCCTGGCTGTGGGCGTGGCGTCACGGTGCCGATTTCCACAAAACCGAAGCCCAACTGAGCGAAACCATCGATGGCGTCGCCGTTCTTATCCAAGCCAGCAGCCAAACCGACAGGGTTGGGAAACTCCAGCCCCATCACCTTGACCGGCAGCGCGGCCGGGCTCTTGGTCAGTAAACCGTTAAGCCCCAGACGACCGCCAGCACCGATCAAGTCGATGGACAGTTCATGGGAGGCTTCAGGGGAAAGTTTGAACAGCAGCTCGCGGGCCAGGGTATACATGGGCAGGCTTAGCTCGATAAAGTTACAAAGGCCGCGATTATAGCCGGCTGCGCACCTGATAGGCGAGGCGCACAGTGCTATCAGCCCAAGCGGCGCAGGCTAAGCAACTCACCGGTTGCGCTGAACTCCAGCTCAAAGCAACCATAGACGCCGTTGTGGGTCAGGAATGACCGAAAATGATGAGCCGGCACACTGACATTCCGCCCATCACGGCTTTTCACCAATATACGATTAGCACGTCCTTGGTAGACTACCCGTAGGCGCTCGGCCGACAACGCAATATCAAACACCAAACTGGGCATGGAGGAACCTTTGCAACGGATTGCCGTAATCTTGCCATACGTCGCACAGCGGCTAGGCAAAAAACCTGTTGCCGCAACCGATAAAGCTTGTGCAGCGCCCAGTGGGCTCTGCCACACTGGCTGTGGTGATTTTGGAGTTCGTACCTGGCCATGAGTTCGCCTGAGCAGCCTTCCACCTTCGGCTCACGCCTCGGCGCCTTGGCGCAACGGCTAGGCCTAATTGGTCGTAGACAACGCCAGATACTCCAACGCGCTAGCCAACTTCGCCTACCCTTCAGCCCTCTGCAGCAACTGCATGACAGTATCTGCTGGCAAGATGGCCCTCAGCTGCACAGCCTGATAGACCTCCCCCGCAGCGCACTTTCCGGCCCAGTTCAGGAAGACAAGGCGCAAGCCCACGCAATGCTGGTGCGGGTGATCGAAGCGCAAGAGCAACAGCTGACATCCTTCGACCTGCGCATGATCGACGGCTTATCGTCCCGTAATTCTCGGGAGGCGGGCTACACCAGCTTTGAAGCCTTCGCCTCAAGCGAGTACTGCCGTCAGGTACGTATCATCAGTTACAAGGACTTCGTCAAAGCCATCAGCCTAGCACTGCCGCGTTTTCTGGCGGGTGAGCGCATCATCCTGCGTCAAGCCAGCTGGCGTGGCGAGCGGGTATTCTGGGCCGGCGAGCATTATAGTGAGGCCTTCGCCTGCGCCATTGCCTACGCGCGCCGGCGCGAGCTAGAGGTCAACCTGCCGGCCGAACTCAGCCATTATCGTTTGAGTGAGCAAGGTATAAGCAATCTGCAGCGGCACTATCACGTATTGGGCATGCCCAACGCGGCCTGGAACGACCCGGCGTTTATGGCACTCCTGCTAGATAACGGTCTGCCCTATGCGCGCCTATCCCTGCTGGGTTCCCCCGGCTCACCGGAATTCCTCTTGCTACCCAAACATTCCAGCGAAGCCACAGCGCTGGGCGAAGGTCTGCGCCTGGCGGGTGCACCGGATGTGGTGGCATATCTACAACAGCTGTAACCGCGACATAGCCGCCATCCGAATGAGCCCCCAAGACCAGGAAGCCAAGTAAGAAAAAGCCCGCAATCCTTTTAGGATTGCAGGCTTCAGTGTGGCTACCAACCTAACATCACACTACCTGCAAGACGTTATCTCCCAACAGCCCATTGATGACACTGGCTGTATCAGCACCTCCAGAAATGATGCCGCCACCGCCCGGAGTCACACCGTACTCAACAGCGGCATTAAAGCCAGTCAATTCAATGGTTGTGGTTGCAACACCGCCTGCTGTAGGACTAACCGCAATAATGGTGCTGTTATCAACTACCGAGAAGCTAAGGAAATCATCCAGCGATCCTGCGTTGTAGGACTCTCCAATCAGCAACTGGGTGAGATCGAGCTTGTCGCCTTCGCTTAGATTGAAGTCCAGCACCTTGTCGGCACCCGTAGTGTCGCCCGCCAACCAGCGGAAAGTATCCGCCACCGCGCCACCGGAGAGAATGTCGTTACCCAGCCCGCCGATGAGAATGTCGTTACCCGGCCCGCCGATGAGGATGTCATTGCCAGCCTCCCCCCAAAGAACATTGTCCTGACTGTCACCTGTGAGACTATCGGCGTAGTTGGAACCAATCAGATTCTCTATATCGCTCAGAGTGTCACTTCCAGATCCCCCAGTAGCCTGTGCGGTGGCAATTGCCAAGCTGACGGTGACGCCACTGGTTGAATGCAGGTAACTGGCAGTATCGACACCTTCATTGCCATCTATCAGGTTATTGCCAGCCGTGGCTTGAAGTACCTGATCAGAGGCATCGCCAATTAGGCTACCGCTACTGACGATGTCCACGGACAGCTGCTGGCTGCTAGTGAAATCACCATCAGCGTCAATCAGAGTGAAACTGAAGTTCAGGTTGGCGTCGAGCGTACTAGTCTGCGGACTGAGAAGGCCTAAATCCACCACCTTGATCACATCACGATCAGCGGTTCTAGTGGTTGTATTTCCCGCATCGGCCGCGAAGATAATTAAACTCGACAGTACCGACGAACCACCTAGCCCCCCAATATCACGGTTCAGATCGATACCCGAACCATTTACCCCTTCGGTCGAAACCAGCAACTGCGCACCGTAGATCAGGTAATTCTCACCTGCGGCGTTATAGTCGTTGGCCTCGATTATCACTACACCGTCACTTCCATCGGTGAAGGTGATGCCGTAAGGGTTGGCTTCGTTAGAACTATAAATATCATTGGCCCCCACCACCACGACACGCGTGGTGGTCACATTGGTCAGTGGATTGATCAATTTGAGCAGGACGACCATGTCCTCGGTCGAGCCCAGCTGCCCCAGCTTGAGGTACATCACACTGGCCTTAGCATTACCCGCCCCCGGGTTGGGGCTGTCTCCGGGGCTGGTGGTGTAGAAGTCCATATTCAGAACCTCACCCGCCTGCAAAGTATCGCTGGCCACACCATTCTCGTTACCAGAGATACTCACCCATACTTGACTAGCCGTAAACATTTCACCCGCCGTCAGAGTGGCATCACCGCTACTAGTATTCAGATCGACTTTAGGATTACCCCCTACCTCCTCGGCACCGGTAAAACGCACATAGAAATTATCCGCCAGCTTGGAAACCACGATTTCCGGTTGAGATTCGGAGTTTCCGACAATATTGAAGCTCTCCTTGGACTGAGTCTCGCTGGTCTTCAGGAAGCTGTAACCTTCCAGAGGGGTATTCAACTTCAACGTATAAGTACCAGCTGCCTTGTCGAAGGTCAGCGTCCCACCTGCATTACTCAACGCATTAGTGTTCGATATCGGATCCGCATCATATTTGAAGAACACATTGAAGACCGCCTGAGCATCACTCTCCGAAGCCCATGTAACCGAAGAGTTGCTAATGCTGCCGACACCAACTGTTCCCGCCAACAGGATCGACGAGAAATCTGAGTTGCTGAGCGAATAGCTAGCCCGCGTGTCCGCCCCAATCCGGTACTCAAAGATGCCGGTACCGCCAGTGGTGCTGTTGGCGGCATTGACATACATCAAATTGGAGGTACCCAGTATGACCGGCACATCATCCTCGACCTGGACAATGAAGTCGCGAATCAGTGGGACACTGGTCACGCCCTCCTTCGCCACGATGACACTGGAAAGATCCAGATCTTTCAGTTCCTGGTCGTCCCCGCTCGGCGACGCATGGTCGATGGCCCCCAGCAAGCTGAAGGTGTAACTGCCATTGGCCTGCAACACCAGAGTGAAGATGGTTTCCGTGCCCGCCTTGGCTGTCAGGGTATCGGACGTCGGCCCATCGGCCACGCTGTAGGTGATGGTCACACCATCCGCAGTCAGCGCCGGCAAACCGCTGGTGCTGCCCAGACTGAAGGTCACCCCAGCACTATCAGCCACCACCGCAGCCAAACTGCCATCTACCACAGTGACATTCGAGCCCACATCCGGAAGGCCGTTGGGCAAGCCATCTTCGTAGACATTGGCAATGATCGGGCTGGTATCCAGAATGTTGATATTCAGATCAGCACTGGAGGGGTCACCATCGTTGTCAACGATGGTGTAGGTGAAGACCTCCTGGCTATCGATCAGCACATCGTTGGGCGGTGTGTAGCTGTAGGAACCATTGGCATTGACCACCAGGGTGCCGCCGAGCGGCGTGCTGATCGGCCCGGTTGTACCGCCCTGTACCAGGAAGGTCACCACATTGCCAACGATGCTATCGGCCACCGCGACGTAAGCCGACGGATCGGCTGCAACGAAGCTGATCTGGGTCACAGTCAACAGACCATCCGCACCCGCGCTGTCGACGCCATCCACCGCATCAACATCGGTCACCACGTTACCCATGGCCGGTTGCGGCACAGTGGCCTGCAGGGTCGCATCGAGGTCATAGGGGTCATCGATCAGGGTGACGGGATCACCATTATCTTCGACCAGTCCCAGCTGAGCGATCGCTCCTGCGTTACCGCTGACATTGAGACCAACCGCATACACCTCGGCGCCACTGGCATTGATAAAGGATGTCCAGCCCGCCGGGACGTTGCCCACATTGGGCTGCCCATCGGACAGGAAGTACACCCGATGTTCGTAGTCAGGTAAGTTGACCAAATCATTGGTCAACTGGTTCTGCGCCAGCACCAGCGGTGCGTTGTAATTGGTATTGCCGCCGTCGGTGGCCAAATTCTGGATATTGACCTTGGCCACATCCGGATCGGTGGTCTGCGGGATCAGCAGAGCCCCCGTGGCGAAGTCGATCACCGTGATCGCCAGATTCACGCCAAGGTCAGCGTAACTGTCGATCATGCTGGCCAAGGCTGCCTTGGCCAGCTGCAGCCGGTTGGGTGACCCCTGATTATTTGTACCGATCTTGTAGAGCATGCTGCCCGAAGTATCCACCACCAAAATCAGGTTGAACGGTGGCACACCTCCTTCCGTTACGGTGATGGTGTTGTCCTTGGCCACCGGCACGTCGTCCTGCACGTTCACATCGATATTGATGCCACCCGCAACCGGGTCGCCATCACCATCCACTGCCGTCACGGTGAAACCACCGGCCAGTAGATCCATCCAGTTCTCATCATTCCCTATCGGATGGCTCAGGTTGTCCTTCAGGGTGAAGATGTAAGTGCCGTTCTCATTCACCACCAGCTCGTAGACCGCAGTACTGATCGTGTAAGTACCAGCACCTGCGTTGTGTACCGCCGCCGGCTGGCCACTACCACTGACACCCGTCACCTTGCCAAACCCATCCGCACCCCAGGACACGTTGTCCACGATGGTGCCGTTGGTCACCGTGTAGGACAGACCATCGTCTAGCTCGTTATTACCACCGATGCCCGGTACCGACTCTTCTTCCACGTCAATCGAGTCGCCACCCCCCTGGCCCAGTACCGGCACGTCGTCCTGCACGTTCACATCGATATTGATGCCACCCGAAACCGGGTCGCCATCACCATCCACTGCCGTCACGGTGAAACCACCAGCCAGTAGATCCATCCAGTTCTCATCATTCCCTATCGGATGGCTCAGGTTGTCCTTCAGGGTGAAGATGTAAGTGCCGTTCTCATTCACCACCAGCTCGTAGACCGCAGTACTGATCGTGTAAGTACCAGCACCTGCGTTGTGTACCGCCGCCGGCTGGCCACTACCACTGACACCCGTCACCTTGCCAAACCCATCCGCACCCCAGGACACGTTGTCCACGATGGTGCCGTTGGTCACCGTGTAGGACAGACCATCGTCTAGCTCGTTATTACCACCGATGCCCGGTACCGACTCTTCTTCCACGTCAATCGAGTCGCCACCCCCCTGGCCCAGTACCGGCACGTCGTCCTGCACGTTCACATCGATATTGATGCCACCCGAAACCGGGTCGCCATCACCATCCACTGCCGTCACGGTGAAACCACCAGCCAGTAGATCCATCCAGTTCTCATCATTCCCTATCGGATGGCTCAGGTTGTCCTTCAGGGTGAAGATGTAAGTGCCGTTCTCATTCACCACCAGCTCGTAGACCGCAGTACTGATCGTGTAAGTACCAGCACCTGCGTTGTGTACCGCCGCCGGCTGGCCACTACCACTGACACCCGTCACCTTGCCAAACCCATCCGCACCCCAGGACACGTTGTCCACGATGGTGCCGTTGGTCACCGTGTAGGACAGACCATCGCCTAGCTCGTTATTACCACCGATGCCCGGCACCGACTCCTCTTCCACCGTGATGGTTGAAGTGGATGTACCAGCTAGAGGTCCATCGTCATAAACAACAACATCCAAGTTGACCGTTGGTGAGACATCACCATCGTTATCAAAAACTCGGATCGGGAAGCTCTCACCTACTTGGTCATCTGCGCCAGTTGCATTGTCGATACTGTGATCCAAGGTATTGTCGTTGAGGATATAAACCCAGTTGCCCGCAGCATCAAACTGCAAGGTGCCGTACTCCCCGGTGACAGTACCGCCCCCCTGTACATTGACCCATACACCGTCAGCACCCTGAACTTCGATCCGGGAAATTCCATCTGGGGAATTAATGACCAAAGTGCCATAGGTGAACTCAGCATTGCTGCCGGGGGTACTGCCATTTGATAAGGCAGCCTCACTGACCACTCCTGGCCCGGCTATTACACCTGGATCGCCGCCTTCATTACCCTCACCATCATCGGGAGGGCCATCGAAATAAATCACCTCGATTTCAGGAGTAAAGTCAGGCGGAGTCGGCTCATCTGCCGGAGCCTCATCACTCACCACTGGCTCAGGATCTGGAAACTCCGGTCCAGTGTTCAGCCCTTCGGTTGGGAAGCCAATGATTGGATCAAGCGCGCCGCCGGTTTCGCCCAGCAATACAAAAGAATGGCCACCGCCCGCAGCACCTGCACCGCCGGCCGCACCCGCGCCTGGGCCAGCAGCGGTTGCTTCACCAGCAAGAGTTGGGTCGACGCCGGCCTCAATAGCGGCTTGCAACCGTTCAACATCGGTCAAGTCGCCATCACTTGGCTCAGCCGGAGACGTTTCAGCAGTAGGGGCTTGTTGGTTATAACGGCCTGCGAGCATTTGCTCGGTGAGGTTCAGGCTGCTGTCGCGGCCTAAGGTGAGTTGCTGTCCATTGCTCATGGCAACCGCAATAGATCCCGCGGCACCAGTAACGATTTGCTCCCCTGCAAAAACTCGATCGCCTTCGCTGAGTGGCCGACGCGTTCCGTCGCCAGCTACTGCATAGACTTCGCCGATCACTTGGCTGACGACACCGATCAAAGTAGCCATGACTCCATCCTCACTACAGCTGCCGACCAGCGCCGACACGTATGCTCAAAAAGATCGAAATACCCTTCAAGGAGAGAACAAAACCACTGGCTGACAACAGCGACGTAACACCTAAAAACAATAACGACAAAAAACTGTCATCCTGACTCACGTCGCCCAACGCACCAGCGAAATCCCACCCCTATTCGCATCTGACCCACTTTAAGAAACTCACAATTCGACCCAACGCACGAAATGCAAGGCTTGTGGACGAGAACAATGTGCTGCTTTTCTCAGCCTGTATAAGAATTTTTTCTTATAGACCTTGTAACTAATTTTTCTTAGCTACGCTTGAAAGTGTTCTTAGCTATGAAGTTACAGGCTCAAAGCTATTCATGAGAAAAATAAGTCATTTTATTGGCGACTCACTTTAGGGATTTCAAAAAGGAGAATTATCCAATGCGCGCACTCAACCCTTTATGGAGCAGTATCGTGCTGGCAGCGGTCTGTACCCAGGCACACGGCATCACCTTATCGGAGGCCATCCAGAGCACACTGGACAACCACCCTGAGGTTCATGCAGGGGCTAACAGCCGCCTTTCATCGGACGAAGAAGTGAATATTGCTAAGGGTGGTTATCTGCCCACCGTCGACCTGCTGATGGGATACGGCCGAGAAAATACCGATAGTCCAAGCACCCGGGCCCTGGGCAATCACAACACCGAGACACTTAATTACGGCACCTCCGAGCTACGACTGCGGCAGATGCTGTTTGATGGTTTTAATACGCCCAATGAAGTCGCACGCACCAAAGCGGTGGTGAACTCGCGGGCCTATCGCCTGCTGGGCACTTCAGAAAGCCTGGCGCTGCGAACCGTCGAGGTTTACCTGGATTTACTGATGCGCCGTGAAATGGTCGAACTGGCGCGTAATAACCTGCAAGCCCACCTGCGCATCAATGACCAAATAGGTATGCGCAGCCAGCAAGGCGTTGGCAGTACGGCAGACCTCGATCAATCCGAAGCTCGTTTGGCGCTGGCCGAGAACAACCTTTATACCGAGCAGGTAAACCTAGCCGACGCTGAAGCCAACTTCTTCAGCGCCGTGGGCCGTATGCCTGACGAGCTGGTCTCCCCCGCCTCACTGAAAGGTTCATTACCAGAAAGCCTCAGCGAAGCCCGGCAAGCAGTTGTAAGTAACAACCCCTTTTTGAAATCCGCACAGGCCGATGTGCATGCGGCCGAAAAACAATACGAGGTTGCCAAATCGACCTTCTACCCACGCGTGGACCTTGAGCTAGCCACCAATGCCGATAACAACACTCAAGGTGATGAAGGCCACAACAATGGCTGGCGCGCCGCTGTCGTCATGAATTACAACTTGTTCAACGGCATGCGTGACAAAGCGCGCTTGCAATCGACCGCCCATCAGATCAACGAATCGATGGACATCCGCAACAACGCCCTGCGCGTACTCAATGAAAACCTGTCCCTGGCCTGGAATGCCATGGAAAACGCCCGCCTGCAAACCCCCAAGGCCCGCGATTACGCCGACTACACCTCACGCGTGCGTGAGGCTTACCAACAACAGTTCGGCCTGGGCCAACGCACCCTGCTCGACCTACTGGACAGTGAAAACGAACTGTTTACTGCTAACCGACGCTACAGCGAAGTGCGCTTTAGCGAAGAGTTCTCGATGTACCGGGTAAGTGCGGCGATGGGGGACTTGTTGCGCCAGCAGCAAGTGGTCGTGCCGGCAGAAGCTGTAGCCCTCACGGAAGTGAAGAGCGAGGCCCGTTTGCCGGACATGAAGTAGAACCGACAATAAGGAGTAGTAAAACTTGACCACCATGGAACGGCCGGGGCCATCCAGCGATCCGCGTGTTAATCACGACGATCCGCTGCTTGATGGCTTGTTGATTCTTTGCAAACTCCACGGCTGCTCAGCCAGCCGTGGCAGCTTGAGTGCAGGCCTGCCGTTGCCAGAGCAGCGCCTAACCGCCGAGCTGTTACCCCGCGCTGCGGCGCGGGCAGGCTTGCAAGGGCGTTTGCTGCAGCGTGATCTGGCGACTATCTCAACCCTTAACCTCCCAGTACTGCTGCTGTTGAAAAACGGCCGCAGCGCTGTGCTGCGCCAATGGGGACCGGAAAATAAGGCACAAATACTGCCCTGCGAGGCCGATGGCGGCGAACAGTGGGTCAGCCGTGAACAACTGGCCAGCGAGTACAGCGGCCAAGCCTTCTTTGCCCGCCCACGGCATGAGCTGGAGGAGGCACGCTCACCACTCGTACCACGCATAGAAGCCTGGTTTCGCGACACCCTGAAGCTCTCGCGCTGGCTGTATACCGATGCCATTCTCGCCAGCCTGCTGATCAACCTGCTCGGCCTAATGGTGCCGCTGTTTGTCATGCAGACCTATGACCGCGTGGTGCCCAACCAAGCCACCTCGACACTCTGGGTACTGGCCATCGGTTTATTTATCGGCATGAGTTTCGAGTTGCTGCTGAAAATCCTGCGCTCGCACCTGCTCGATACTGCAGGCAAGAAAACCGATGTGGTGCTGTCAGCCACGTTGTTCGAACGTATCACCGGCATGTCGATGAAGGCCCGTCCGGCCACCATAGGCGGCTTTGCTCAGAGCATTCATGATTTTCAGGGCCTGCGTGAATTTCTCACGGCCGTCACCCTCACTAGCCTGATCGACCTGCCCTTCTCATTTCTGATGATCACGGTGATCTGGCTGATTGGCGGCTGGTTGGTTGTCATCCCCTTACTGGCGTTCCCGATCACCGCCCTCTTCGCCTTTATCATCCAGGCGCGCCTGCGCGATACCGTAGAAAAAAGCCTGCAGCTGGCCTCGCAACGCCAGGCGCTACTGATCGAAACCCTCGGCGGCCTGGAAACCCTGAAAGCCTGCAGCGCGGAAAGCGAACGCCAGCATCAATGGGAAAAAACCCACGGCGCCCTTACCCGCCTGGATATCCACGCCCGCTCACTGGCGGCCATCGCCACTAACGGTACGCTGTTTTTGCAGCAATTCGCCGGCATGGCCACCATCGTCGCAGGGGTTTACATCATCATCGCCGGCCAGCTAAGTGTGGGTGCGCTGGTGGCCTGCTACATGCTGGGCAGCCGCATTCTCGCGCCGCTTGGGCAGATTGCCGGGTTGATCACTCGCTACCAGCAGGCGCGCCTGACCATGACCAGCACCGATGCGCTGATGGCCCTACCGCAAGAACGCCAAACCAAACAACGCCCACTGGATCGCACCCAGCTGCATGGCGCGCTGGATGTACGCGACGTCACGTTCAGTTACCCCGGGCAAAGCACCCCAGCGCTTGCGGGCATTAACCTGCGTCTGACTGCCGGCGAACGCGTCGGTATCATTGGTCGCAGCGGCTCCGGCAAGAGCACCCTGGCGCGTTTGGTGATGGCCTTCTACAGCCCGGACAAAGGACAGATCCTGCTGGACAACCTCGACCTGCGTCAGCTCGACGTGGCCGATTTGCGCCATCAGATTGGTTACGTCGCCCACGATTTGCCGCTACTGGCCGGCAGCCTGCGCGACAACCTGACCTTGGGCGCGCGCTATGTCAGCGATGCACGCATGCTCGAAGTGGCCGAGCTGACCGGTGTGGTCGACCTGGCCCGGCAGCATCCACAAGGCTTCGACCGGCCCGTGGGCGAGCGCGGCCAGCTGCTGTCAGGCGGGCAACGCCAAGCCGTACTGCTGGCCCGCGCCTTGTTACTCGACCCACCCATTCTGCTGCTGGATGAGCCCACCAGTGCAATGGACAACACCAGCGAGGAAATCCTGCGCAACCGCCTGCAAACTTGGGCACAGGGCAAAACCATGCTGCTAATCACGCATCGCGCTTCCATGCTCAGCCTGGTTGATCGCCTAGTAGTGCTGGATAACGGACATATTGTTGCCGACGGCCCTAAAGAAGCGGTCATTGAAGCGCTGCGCAAAGGTCGAGTTGGCCCCGCAGCGGTATAGGAATGGTCATGCAAATAAGCACCTCGATACGCGACTACTTCGCCAGCCTGCACCAGCGCAAGCAGGACACCGAGTTTATGCCGGAGGTCGACGGTGCCATTCTCGAAGACTCGCCCTGGTTTACCCGCATTACCGTTTGGGTGGTCAGCGCGTGCCTGATCACTGCATTGGTATGGGCCAACTTTGCTGTACTGGAAGAAGTCACTACCGGTGAAGGCAAAGCCATCCCCTCCAGCAAGATCCAGGTCATCCAGAACCTGGAAGGCGGCATCGTCAGCGAGATATTTGTGCGCGAAGGCCAGATTGTCGAAAAAGGTGCCGTGCTGCTGCGCTTGGATGACACGCGCTTTCTCTCCAATCGTGGGGAAGCCGAAGCCGACCGCCTGGCACTGGTGGCAAGGGTCGAGCGCTTAACCGCAGAAGCGGAAGGTCGCCCCATCAGCATGCCGGCGGATATTCTGCGCGAGGCCCCGCAACTGGCCGAGGATGAGCTGGCACTCTATCAATCCCGGCAAAATCGCCTGCAAAGCGAACAACGCACCCTTGGCGAACAACTGCGGCAAAAAACCCAGGAGCTGGCCGAGTTCCGCGCCAAAGCTCAGCAATACCGCTCCAGTGCGGGCCTATTGCAGCAAGAGCTGAACATGTCGCAACCGTTGGTGGCAACCGGTGCAATTTCCCAAGTGGAAATCCTTCGCCTACGCCGCAGCTTGGTGGAAGTGCGCGGTTCGCTGGACGCCACCAACCTGGCGATCCCTAGGGCTGAATCGGCGATGGATGAAATAAAGAGCAAGATTGAAGAATCCGAGCTGAGCTTTCGTTCTGATGCCTTCAAGGAACTCAATGAAATACGCACTGAGTTGCAGAAGCTCAATGCTAGCAGCGTGGCCATTGACGACCGCGTCAGCCGCACCACCGTCGTTTCGCCCGTGCGCGGGGTGATCAAGCAACTCAAGGTCAACACCATTGGCGGCGTGGTGCAGCCAGGCAGTGACATGCTGGAGATCGTGCCGCTGGACGACAGCCTGCTGATCGAGGCCAAGGTGCGTCCGCAGGATGTCGCCTTCCTGCATCCTGGGCAGAAAGCCATGGTCAAATTCACCGCCTACGACTACACCATCTACGGCGGACTGAGGGCCAACCTAGAGCTGATCAGCGCCGACACCATCACCGATGAAGAAGGCAACAGCTTCTACCTGATCCAGGTACGCACCGATAAAAGCCACTTGGGCAGTGAAGAGCACCCGCTGCTGATCATCCCCGGCATGGTCGCCACCGTGGACATCATCACCGGCGAGAAAAGCGTGCTCGACTACCTGCTTAAACCTGTACTGAAGGCTCGCTCGGAGGCCATGCGCGAGCGTTAGCAGAGGCCGTCGGTAAACAGCCTCTGTGCCATACCGCGGAGTCACGCGCATTTAGTTCACACCGTATCTACCCGCAGTGCCTGGTCGCCGAACAGGCCATCGATCATCCGCGTGGTATCCACACCGGCGCTGACGATGCCACCTGAGCCGGGGGTGACGCCGTAATGCGCAGCCAAGTCGATACCGGATAGCTCGATGGTCTGGGTCGCCGGGCCTGCACCACTGGGGCTGACCGAGATCAGCGTACTAACCGCTCCGCCGTTATCGACCACGGCAAAGTTGAGGTACTCGCTCAAGCTGCCGGATGTCTCGCCACTGAGTAGATCGCTTAGATCCAGCGCATCACCTTCGCTGCCGCCCAGGGTGAAGTCGAGAATCCGGTCATGGCCTTGATCGCCCGCGTTCCAGACGAATGCATCCGCGCCGCTACCGCCAAGCAACAGATCATCGCCCATCCCGCCGATCAGGGTGTCACTGCCGCCCTGGCCAAACAGCACATCGTTTCCCGCCCCGCCGACTAGCAGGTCCGCGCCGCCCCGCGGGTCGCTGCTGAGGTTGAGCGCCATGGCATTCTCGACGATGTAGCCGCGCACCTGCTCCACGCTGGGCATACCGCCGCCATTGCTGGCTTGCAGGAAGTCGAGCAGGGCCTGGTAGCCCTGGCCGTTGTGGCTACCGGCAGGATTACCAGCCCAAGCCAGGTGGTCGGTGTTCAGGCTGTCGCCAAAGATAATGTCGTCACCCGCCGCGCCATAAAGCTGATCATGGCCGAGGGGCAAGGGGATAATGTCGGTGGAGCCACCAATCAGTAGCGCCTGCAATTCCCCGGCGCTTTGCACAATCTGCGACTCGCCCGTCGGCGCAGTGACCGTGCTGCCATCAGGCAGGAACACAGTGCCGATACCACTCGGGCCGGTGTTGTCGAACATATCCAGCACCGCCGAGGTGCTGGCCGAACCGATGCTGATTGCATGCACCTGAATCGGATTACCGCCAATGCCGGTCTGCAGCATGCTGTTGGCGGCCTGCAGGGCATCGTCAACATCACGGAAATTGGACATGTTGCCGCTGTCGGTGACCGGGTTACCCAGCGCATCCAGGTACACCGTGGGTTGCCCGTCTGAGAGAATAAAAGCCAGTTGCTGGTAATTCTGCGTACTGTCGGCGCCGGCCACGCTGATCTGCTGGTTAAACCACTGCGTCGCTTCGGTGAAGGCAGCTTCATAATTGGTGAGGCCATGGGCCTTAAGCGCGTCGATGGCTGCCAGCAGCAGGCCCACATTGGCCGCATTGAGCCCATAAAGAGTGGTGACCGTCCCCAGGTTGCTGTTGAACGGCACCAGCTGAACGTTGATCACTCCATCGTGATCTTTGAACTGATTGGCCAGATGACTCAAGGCATCCTTGGTCAACTGCATCTTTATCGCCCCAGACCCCGACTCGTAGGCCATGCTGCCCGAGGCGTCCACCAGCAAGGCGATATTGTAGTTTTTGCCTGGATTGACCAGGCTCTGCACCCCACCTGCATCGCCGACCAACACATCGTTACCGGAGCTGCCGGTCAGACTGCCGGCACCCTCGGCGTCCAGCGGGCTGGGCAACAGATGCGGCGCGCTGCCCCCTGCCTCGTCGTCGGCATTGCTGCCGACCACCAGCAAGGGCGGTTCCACTGGTGAAACCGGATCGATTGGCGGCGTTGGCGGGTTCGGAACGGTGGGATCGACGTCATCCAACGTATCGGCGGCCGGCAGCAACGTTACATCCAGGCTGGCAAAATGCAGAGGCCCGGTGTCGAAACCGATCTCGGGTTGCAGCTGACCGCCCGTCTCGCTTAGCAGCACGAACGAATGACCGCCGCCGCCATTACCCGCCGCCTGCGGCCCAGCCGCCGGAGCCTCTGCAACCTGGGTAGGGTCCTCATTCTCGGCAATCGCACGTTGCAGCGCCTCCACCTCGCGCAATTGCTCGGCGCTAGGCTCGGGTGGCAGTTGCTCCTCAGCCTGGACGACGAGCCATGCTGGGCTAAGCAGCAGGCTGCTCGCGCGGCCCATGGTCAGATCGCCACCTTGATCGAGGCGGATTGCCACCGCACCGTCATTGGCGCAAACCAACCGCTCGCCAAGAAACACCCGGTCGCCTTCGGTCAATAGGCGGGTTGAACCGTCGCTGGCGACAGCCGAAACCTGGCCAACAACCTGAGTAACCACCCCAATAGAACTGCTCATGCATTCTCTCCTTGATAAGCGGCAGAGCAACGCAAGAGGCGCACCCGATCCGTAGTGCCAAACCAATGCACAGGTGTTGGGCAAGCAGATCGAGTACTTGGTTTAACTAATCGTTAAGACCGTTTTTTCCATATTTGCTAAGGGGTTATACGATTTAGGTTACGTATGCGGGATCGCACACGCAGTCAGATTTTCAACGGGCTGCTCAGTCCAGGTGGTTACGCTGATAGGTCTGCTCGCCCATGGCCGCGATCTGGCCCTCGATCAGGACCTCGAACGGCCTCAGTAAGGCATCGAAGTGTGCCGGGGCCTCCAGGGTTGCCAGCGCACTGACAATCGCTTCGATAGTCGAGAGCGCCCCTGCTTGCGGTGCTTTGCGCAACCGGTAGCGCGACTGCAAGCCAGGTTCCAGGCTGACCCGTGGCAAAGCAGCCAGCAGCGGATTGCAATGCAGCAGCTTGCGCGCCTTGCGCCAGGTACCATCCGGCACCACCAGCAGGGTTGGCTGCCCAGCCGCTTGTTCGGCGAACTGCGACAATGGCAGCGCGCCCTCCCCGGGGAACAGCAAGCAGGTCTGGTAACCCGGCTGATTCAGCAACGCCGGCAGGTCTTCGAATACTTCCCCCACCCGCAACTCGGCATTGGTCAGCCCCAACACAGCCAGGCGCGCAGTATTCAACGCATGCCGGACTTCACTCGGATGCTGCAAGATCAGCACCCGAGTACGGCTCGCTAGGCTAGGAATAAGCGCACACAGGCAGCGCTCGGATGGGCGGGTGCAGCGTGGGCATTGCGGGCGTGGCATTGGTTTCTCCTCGGCCGCGCAGTTTGCCATAACGGATAAAAAATCGGCCCACCTCAAACACGAGGTGAGCCGATGCCGATGCCAACAAAGCGTTACTTAGCGATTAAAGCGCTCCGCCAGGCTGTGCAGGTAGTCCGCCATGTCTTCCAGCTCCTGACCAATCTGTGCGCCTTGGTGAGCCTGTTCCGCACTGCGATCAGAAAGCTGGGCAATCTGCGTAATCTGCCGGCTGATATCTTCCGCCACATGGCTTTGCTCTTCAGAGGCCGAGGCCATCTGCTGACTCATCCCAGTAATGCGGCTGACGGCTTCGCTGATGCCATCCAGCGCCGTGCGCACAGACTCCACGCTCTCGACACTTTGTTTAGAAATCGACTCACCCTTACCCGCTGTCACCACCGCCCGTTCAGCACCAGCACGGAGTGATGAAATGATCTGGTGGATTTGCTCGGTTGATTCACGCGTGCGTGAAGCCAGCGAGCGCACCTCATCCGCCACCACCGCAAAGCCACGCCCTTGCTCGCCCGCACGCGCCGCCTCGATCGCGGCGTTGAGCGCCAGCAGGTTGGTCTGCTCGGCAATCGAGGTAATCACATCCGCCACGCTGCCAATTGATTGGGTTGAATTGGCCAGGTCATTCACCGCCTGGCCGATGTCCACCACCGCCTTGGCCATGTGGTGCATGGAATCCAGGCTGCCGCTGGCCAGTTGCAAACCCTGCTTGGCCAAACGATCCGCCTCCTCAGCGGCATGCGAGGTGCTCTGCACGTTGTGCGTGACTTCCTGAATAGTTGCCGCCATTTGGTTGATTGCGGTGGCTGATTGATCGGTTTCACTGCGCTGCTGGTCAAGCATTTCAGCGCCAGAGCGAGACAAGCTGGCAGAGCGGCTGGCGTGTTTTTTAACGTTATTGCCAGCGTCCTCAATGCGCGTCAACGCCGCCTGCAAGCGCGCCTCTTCACTGATCATCGCCATATCCAACAACGCCTGAGCGCCATGGCTGTCGGTGTAGGTCAGAGCGACCAGCGAACTGGTAAATGCTTTAGGGTGTTCAGCAAGCGTGCGCCTGATAAGGCTGCGCTTGGCGTGCAATTGATAAGAACCAAGCCCAAACATGATCGCGACAATAAAGCCCCACAACCAGGGGCCGCTGAGGGTAAATCCTGCGCCAATAATCAGCAGAGCAGTTAGGATCAGCGGCCACGACTGGATGATATCCAGCATCCAGTACTCTAGTTTCGGCACTGGCGGCTTACCCTCACGCAAACGTGCATAGAGCTTTTCCGCCCGCCGTTTCTGCGCTTCATCGGGCAGAGAGCGCACCGACTCATAGCCTGCAACCCGGCCCTGTTCATAGATCGGGGTGACATATGCGCTAACCCAATAGTGGTCACCATTTTTAGAGCGGTTTTTAACAATACCCATCCAGGGCTTGCCCTGTTTGAGGGTGTCCCACATATGAGCAAAAACAGCAGCGGGCATGTCAGGATGGCGCACCAGATTATGCGGCTGACCGACCAGCTCCTCTCGGGTAAAGCCGCTGATCTCGACAAAGGCGTCATTACAGTAGGTGATGTTGCTGTTCAGGTCGGTTGTAGAAATCAGCCGCTCCTGTTCAGAGAAGGTTCTTTCCCGCTGCGTAACTGGGAGGTTCTGGCGCATGTGAGCTGTCCCTGTCTGAACTGTTTTTGTAGCTTTGTTTAGGTCTAGCACAGCGGTAGCAACTCGCTAGCAAATGCTTGCTTGAATTATTTTTAGCCAGCAGTGGCGGCAACAGGCTTGGTATTGCACAAGAAGGGGCAGTAAAGCGCAGGGATTTAAAACCATGGGAATCTGCCCGAGTGCACGTGGCGCAAACTCGGGATAAGGGCAGATTGTTCAGGGCCTTACTCTTGCTTATCAGCCGCGTCGCCGGCCTGCAGCCTGAGAAGCGGGCTTATCACTGCGTATAGGAATAGGCTGCAATGTAGGCGGCTCGCGCAGGCCAAGTGCAACCAACAAATCCAGCAAGGAATTCTGCAACTTGGCGTTCATATAAAAGTCTCCAACCAAGAACATCGAATAGGTGCTTGAACACCCCATAACAGCCTAGCCCAGACTGTTTGAAACTGCTGCTGCACCACTGCAGGCTAAAACACCACACGCAGCCCGGCATACAGGGTTCGTCCCGGCCCCGGCTCGAAGTAGCGAGCGTTGCCGTCGTTGATGCGCAGGTTATCGAAGTACTCACGCCCCAGCAGGTTATCGATGCCCAGGTAAGGCTCCAAGCTTTGCTCGCCGACCTGAAAACGCTTGCCGAGGCGCAGATTGAACAAGGCATGACCCGGTGCGGACTGCGTATTCGCATCGTTTGCATACACCCGCGCCTGAGCTGTAACCCCAAGGCGCGCATAGGCGCCTTGATGCTCATAGGCCAACTCGCTGAACAGGGTTTGCCGTGGGATACCCGCAATGCGTTTGCCGGAAAAATCGCCCGCAGTCGTTTGATAATCCTCGAAACGATAACGGTTGTAGGCATAGGCCGCTGACCAGCGCCAGGCATCGGCAAACTGCCAATCCAGGCTCACTTCCAGGCCATCGCGGCGCGACTGCCCGGCATTGCGATAGAAGTTACGGCCGGACTGAAAACTGAACGCCGCCAACTCATCTTCCAGTTCAATTTGGTACACCGACAGGCCGTAACGCAGTGAAGACCATTCACCTTTGATGCCCAGCTCACGGCTGAACGCCTGGGCAGGTTGCAACGTGGTATTGAAGCCGCCCCCTTGCGGGTTGCCCAGCTCGCTGATGGTGGGTGTTTCAAAGGAGCTGGCCAGCCGCGCATACAGCGATTGCTGCGGGGTAACGCGGTAACTCAGGCCGGTGCTGTAATTCCAGTCTTCCAGGCTAAGCGAGCCTGAATCATCACGATTATCGGCTAGATAGAAGTCATCCACTGCCAGCCGCACCTGGTCATAGCGCAGCCCAAGCGTGGCCTGCCACTGCTCGCTCAGGTCGATCTGATCTTCGATAAACAACCCCTGACTCAGTGCCGACTCATCCTGCTGTTGGCGCGACTGCCCACGCTCACCGAGCAGGTTGTCATAACGCCGGCGATCATCACGCTGCGCCTCTAGCTCGAAGCCTGTGGTGATCTTATGCGCCAGGCCGATTAGCTCACGATGATGACTGTACTGCCCACCAACCCCGCTGAAGTAACGCTCGAACGTCGTCTGACCGCTGGTGGCAAAGCCCAGTCGATTGCCAAACTCGCGCTGCCCCAGGTAACTGCGTAGCTGATACTCATCGGCACCCGCCGCGTAACCATCCCAGACCAAGCCCAGCCGCTGCTGACGGATATATTCATCGGCATCAAAAAGTAGGTTGTTCGGCGCCGCCTGCCGGCGATCCGCCTTCACTTCGGCAGCCGTGAGGCCGCCTGGGTCTTCGGCGCGGTTGTCGATGGCATTGAAGCTCATGCGCAAGCGGCCAGTCGGTGCATACCAGCGCAGCTTGCCGGTGAGGCTGTTGGTCTGCGCCCGGCTGTGATCGCTATAGCCATCGAGAACGGTGCTGTTAAATGCCAGCAAACCACCCAGATTACCGTCGCTACCGCCGATCTCGCCGCGCGTGCGCTGATAACCCAGGCCTGCCGCGCTCAGATCCAATTGCATTGACGGGATGGCCGGTGGTTCACGGGTTTCGATGGCCAGCACACCGCCAGCAGCATTGCCGTACAGCACCGAAGCAGGGCCGCGCAGCACTTCCATGCGTTCGACCAGGCCAAGATCAAGGCCGTCGAGTTCGGTTTGACCATCGGGCATGGTCAAGGGCACGCCATCGACCAGCACGCGAATGCCGCGCACACCAAAATTACCGCGTGCGCCAAAACCGCGAATCGCTGGGCGCAGGCCCTGAGCCAGGTTGTAGCGGTTGAGGCTAAACACGCCCGGCACGCGGGCCAGCAAAGCATCCAGCGCCAGGTTCTGCTCACCTGGCGCAGCAGCGGCATCAACCACCGTCACTGCAGCCGGGGTACTCAACCAGCGCGTGGTGCTGCGCGGCGAGGTGATCAGCAGTGGTGCCAGCTCAACAGCCGCTTCCTCAGCTTCGGCCGCCTGCACAACGGCACTGTCGTTCAGCAACCATAAACTGGCGGTGAGTGCCCCGAGGGTCAAACGCATGCGGCTCAATACTCCCTGTCCGCTTGATCCTTGCGCCGATAGGGGAATACATCGATGACCTTGCCGGCGCGTATCGCCTCTTGCAGGCTTTTCCAGTAATCGGCGTCATACAGCTCGCCGTGCAGCTCGTTGAACAGCTTGCGCTGCTTCATATCGGCAAACAGGAACGGCGGGAACTCCTCGGGGAACACATCCAGCGGCGCCACCGAATACCAAGGCTCGGAAGACATTTCATCTTCCGGGTAGCGCGCCTGAGGGATACGGCGGAAATTCGCCTCGGTCAGAAAACAGATCTCGTCGTAGTCATAAAACACCACGCGGCCGTGACGGGTGACGCCGAAGTTTTTCAGCAGCATGTCGCCAGGGAAGATATTCGCCGCCGCCAGTTGTTTGATCGCCAGGCCGTAGTCATCCAACGCTTCACGCACTTGGGCTTCGCTGGCGCTTTCGACATACAGGTTGAGCGGAGTCATGCGTCGCTCAGTCCAGCAGTGACGCACCAGTACCGTGTCGTCATTAACCTCGACGGTGGACGGCGCCACCTCCAACAGCTCAGCCAGGCACTCGGGGTCAAACTTGCTCAGCGGGAAACGGAAATCGGCGAACTCCTGGGTATCGGCCATGCGCCCTACCCGGTCGACGGTTTTCACCAGGCGGTACTTCTCGATCACCGTATTGCGGTCAACGTTCTTCGACGGCGAGAAGCGGTCCTTGATGATCTTGAACACGGTGTTGAAGCCCGGCAGGGTGAACACGCTCATGACCATACCGCGTACACCGGGGGCCATGACAAACTTGTCATCGGTGGTGGCCAGGTGGTTGATCAGCGAGCGGTAGAACTCCGATTTGCCGTGCTTATAGAAACCGATCGAGGTGTACAGCTCAGCAATATGTTTGCCCGGCAGAATGCGCTTGAGGAAGCCGACAAACTCGGCCGGATAACCAACCCGCACCATGAAATAGGAACGGGTGAAGGAGAAGATGATCGACACCTCTGCCTCGTCGGTGATCAGCGCATCGATCTGGATGCCCTGGCCTTCGCGGTGCAGCAGCGGAATCACCAGTGGCCATTGCTCGTCACGGGTGTAGATGCGCCCCACCAGATACGCACCTTTATTGCGATACAGGCGCGAGGCAAACAACTCGATGCGCAGGTCTGGGTCTTTACACACCCAGTCTGGGAGGCTTTGCCGCAGCTGCTTCAGCAGGCGCTGCAGATCGCGCTCAAGGTTTTCGTAGCCAACTTCAAAGCTGAAATCTTCAAAAATCTGCCTTAACGCCGGCTCGATATCGCTTTTGGGTTCATACAGGCGGGTCTGTGGCGTACGCGTAGTAACCCGCAGCGCCGGGCGGGTTGTGTGAATAAACATGCAGCCATCATTGATCTGGTCGTGGCTGAACAACCCGCAGAAAATCGAGTTAAACCAGGTTTCCGCCAACTCGTCGTCATCACGCAGGTTAATCAACCCTATATAGGCGGCCTTAACCAGTGGCCACTGCGCCACATCCATCAGCACATCGTCGGCGTAAGCGTCGCGCAGCCGCGTACTGACGGCGCCGACAGAGGCTTCATACAGCGCAATGCGCTGCGCAGAGGCCTGCTGGATTTCCTGCCACTGGGCCTGCTCGAAACGCAGGCGCGCACCATTGGTAATCTGCCGAAACTGCTCGCGGTAATCGTCGAAGCCGTCGAGGATAAGTGCGGCAATTGCGCCAGCCGGCCATTGCTGTGGCATAAACGAACCCCTTTGATGAACGCGAAAACGTCCCCGAGCTTATCCAGTGGGCCCAGCAAGTAAAAGCAGCTAATGCATGGGTACGCGCTTATCTGCGACGAAATATTGCCGATCCGTCCTGTGCCTGCGCATTTCGAATTGCCTTGGCGCAACAGCCCGGCAACACTGCTCGCCCTTTCTTACCGCGTTGGAGTCCGTTGTGCGCCCTGCCGACCTGATCCGTCTGCTATTGCTTGCTGCCATCTGGGGGGCAAGTTTTCTATTTATGCGCATCGTCGCGCCCGTGCTGGGCAGCATGCCGACGGCATTTTTCCGCGCCAGCCTGGGCATGCTCGGCCTGCTGGTGATTTTGTTGCTGATGCGCGTGCGCTGGGATTTCCGCGGCAAGCTCAAGCATTGTTTGATGCTCGGCGTTATCAACGCCGGCCTACCCTCGGCGATGTACTGCCTGGCGGCGCTGGTTCTACCGGCGGGCTATTCAGCCATTCTAAATGCCACCACGCCGATGATGGGCGTGCTGATCGGCATGCTGTTCTTTGCTGAGGCCTTAACCTTGAGCAAAGCGGCCGGAGTTGCCGTGGGGTTGTTTGGCGTAGCGGTGCTGACCCGTACCGGCCCGGTGGAGTTTGATATGCCCCTGCTGTGGGGGGCCGCCGCCTGCCTGGTGGCCACGGCCTGCTATGGCTTTGCCGGCTTTCTCACACGGCGCTGGATCGGCCAACAAGGCGGCCTGGATAACCGCCTGACCGCTTTCGCTAGCCTGTGCGGCGCAACGCTGTTTTTATTACCACTGTTCGGCGGCTCTCTGGCGATACAGCCCCCCGCCAGCTGGGGCGGCCTTGAAGTGTGGCTATCGCTGGCCGGGCTGGGCTTTATCTGCACAGCCCTCGCTTATGTGCTGTATTTTCGGTTGCTGAGTGACATCGGCCCGATCAAAGCCAGCACCACCACTTTTTTGATCCCACCCTTCGGCGTGTTGTGGGGTGCGTTGCTGTTGGATGAACCCCTGTCCTGGGCCTATCTGTATGGCGGTGTGCTGATCGCCATCGCCCTGTGGCTGGTGGTCAGGCCAACTGCCGCCGTTAAACCGGCTTGAGTCAGCCCTAGGTTTTGCGCCGTTATCAGCGGCTGCTCGGTCAGCTCTCCGTGCAGCGATCTGGCCGGCATAAAAACCAACGCCGCGGATGCTGACGCAAACAGACTGCGTTGCTGACGATAATCGCCTTGGATGTCGCCCTAAACGGCAATGCCCCATCGAGCGATGGGGCATTGTTTTCAATTCCGCTCAGGCGCTCAGTTTTCACCACGTCTGTGTATCGACGCCATTTCATAAGCCAGCAGGCTTAGATCGCCGTTGCGCCGCCATCCACGGCCAACGCATGGCCAGTGGTAAAGGCTGCGTTGTCACAGCACAGGTACAGCACTGCTGCGGCAATTTCTTCAACCTTGCCGATGCGGCCAACCGGGTGCATCGCCGCAGCAAATTCGGCTTTTCGTGGGTCGGTTTCGTAGGCGCGGCGGAACATGTCGGTGTCGATCACTGCTGGGCACACGGCGTTGACCCGCACTTTCTTCTTTGCGTATTCGACTGCAGCGGATTTGGTCAGGCCGATTACTGCGTGCTTGGACGCGCTGTAAATGCTCATCTTCGGCGCAGCACCAAGGCCCGCGACCGAAGCGGTGTTGACGATAGCACCACCGCCCTGGGCCAGCAGCAGCGGAATCTGGTGCTTCATGCACAACCACACACCTTTGACGTTAACGCCCATGATGGCGTCAAACTCGCTCTCGCTACCTTCGGCCAGCTTGCCCTGCTCGATCTCAATGCCAGCATTGTTAAAGGCATAATCCAAGCGCCCGTAAGCGCTTAGCGTGCGTTCCATCAGCACCTTAACCTCGGCATCACGGGTCACGTCGCAACGCACAAACAGCGCATCGCCACCCGCCTCACGGATCAGCGCAACAGTCGCCTCGCCACCTGCCACATCCACATCAGACACCACCACCTGCAGGCCGGCGTCGGCAAAAGCCAATGCCGTAGCGCGACCGATACCAGCTGCACCACCCGTGACCAGGGCAACCCGGCCAGAAAAACTAAAGCTCATCGATGTGTCCTCGCGGGGTTAATAATTGCCGAAGTCTAATCAGCTCACCGCACACCCAGGCAGCACTATCAAACTGGCAGTGATAGCTTCATCCAGATGAGTGATTAACACCCCAGGCCAGCTATCACTCAGGTAGATCAATCACCATTCGGCCCAAGGGCAGATCTTGCCCCTGGGCCGGGTTAGGGCTATCACAGACGTCCCGCTCAGTGAGTACCCGCCATGACTGCCACACTCAACCGCCAGTTCTTGCTTGCCCAACGCCCGGTCGGCCTGCCCAGCCGCGAAACCTTCAGTTATGTGGAAACCAATGTCGGCGAACCCGGCCCCGGGCAGATTCTGGTGAAGAACGCCTACTTGTCGCTGGACCCGGCCATGCGCGGCTGGATGAACGATGCCAAGTCCTATATCCCCCCGGTCGGCTTGGGTGAGGTGATGCGCGCCCTCGGCGTGGGTGAAGTGGTGGCCTCACAGCACCCGGACTTTGCTGTGGGTGACCATGTAAACGGCGCCCTTGGTGTGCAGGATTACTTCCTCGGTGAGCCTAAGGGCTTCTACAAGGTCGACCCCAAGCGCGCACCGCTGCCGTTGTTCCTGTCAGCACTGGGCATGACCGGCATGACTGCCTACTTCGCCCTGCTGGATGTCGGCGCACCAAAAGCCGGTGAAACCGTGGTGATTTCCGGCGCAGCCGGCGCGGTCGGTAGCATTGCCGGACAGATTGCCAAGCTCAAAGGCTGCCGCGTGGTCGGCATCGCCGGCGGCGCGGACAAGTGCACGTTCCTTATCGATGAGCTGGGCTTCGACGGCGCCATCGACTACAAAAATGAAGACGTGATCGCCGGTCTCAAGCGCGAATGCCCGAAGGGCGTAGACGTGTATTTCGATAACGTCGGTGGCGACATTCTTGATGCTGTATTGACGCGCCTGGCCTTTAAAGCGCGGGTAGTGATCTGCGGCGCGATCAGCCAGTACAACAACAAGCAAGCGGTCAAAGGCCCGGCCAACTACCTCAACCTGCTGGTCAACAGCGCGCGCATGGAAGGCATGGTGGTGATGACCTACGCCCCCCGCTTTGCCGAAGCGGCGGCGGAAATGGGCGGCTGGCTGGCCAGTGGCAAGCTGAAATCCAAGGAAGACATCGTCAGCGGCCTGCAGACGTTCCCGGAAACCCTGCTCAAGCTGTTCAGCGGCGAGAACTTCGGCAAGTTGGTACTCAAGGTCGACTAAGCGCCTGGGCCTCAAAACCAGTCGCCAGTCGCTTGAATAAAAAGGGGTTTAACCGCCGCGCGGTTAAACCCCTTTCTAGCAACACCGCGCAGAAAACCCGCCCGCAGTTACCGACTCAATGTATCGCCGTGTTAGGACGCACGATGGCGACGCACCTCGATAATGTTCGGCAGACGCGAGATACGTCCAAGCAAACGCCCCAGCGCATCGAGGCCGGGGATTTCGACCGTGATCGACATCGAGGCGGTGTTGTCCTCTTTGTTCGAGCGCGTATTAAGCGCCAGCACATTGAGCTTTTCGTTCAACAGCATCTGGGTCACGTCGCGCAGCAGGCCAGAGCGGTCATAGGCGCGAATGATGATGTCCACCGGGTAGGTCTGAACGGGCACGGGGCCCCAGCTAACCTGGATGATTCGCTCCGGCTCACGCCCGGCCAATTGCAGCACCGACGCGCAATCTTGGCGGTGAATACTGACGCCGCGACCCTGGGTGATGTAACCGACAATCGGGTCACCCGGCAGCGGTTGGCAGCACCCGGCCATCTGCGTCAGCAGGTTGCCGACGCCCTGGATCTGAATATCACCGCGCTTACCCGGCTTAAAGCCCAACGCCTTGCGCGGAATCAGCTCCAGCTGTTCGTTAACCCGATCCGGCTCAACCAACTGCTGCGCCAGGTTGACCAGTTGCGCCAGACGCAGGTCGCCGGCACCGAGAGAGGCGAACAGGTCTTCGCTGGTTTTCATGTTGGCCTTCTCGGCCAACTTGTCGAAATCCACGTGCGGCAATGCCAGGCGCTGCAGCTCACGCTCCAGCTGAACTTTACCGGCCGCCACGTTTTGATCGCGGTCCTGCAATTTGAACCAGTGGACGATCTTCGCCCGCGCCCGCGAGGTGGTGATGTAACCCAGGTTGGAGTTCAGCCAGTCGCGGCTCGGCGTACCGTGCTTGCTGGTGATGATTTCCACCTGCTCGCCGGTTTGCAGGCTGTAGTTAAGCGGCACAATGCGCCCGTTGATCTTCGCACCCCGGCAGTTATGGCCGATTTCGGTGTGCACCCGGTAGGCAAAATCCAGCGGCGTCGCACCCTTGGGCAAGTCGATGGCGTGACCGTCCGGGGTGAAGACATAGACCCGGTCCGGCTCGATATCCACCCGCAGCTGTTCGGCCAGGCCGCCGATATCGCCAAGCTCCTCGTGCCATTCGAGCACCTGACGCAGCCAGGAAATCTTCTCTTCGTAATGATTGGAGCCGGATTTGACGTCGGTGCCCTTGTAGCGCCAGTGCGCACAAACGCCCAGCTCGGCTTCCTCGTGCATGGCTTGGGTGCGGATTTGCACCTCCAGCACTTTACCGCCCGGGCCGAGTACGGCGGTGTGCAGGGAGCGGTAGCCGTTTTCCTTGGGGTTGGCGATGTAGTCGTCAAATTCCTTGGGAATATGCCGCCACAACGTATGCACGATACCCAGGGCGGTGTAGCAATCACGCACCTGCGGCACCAATACGCGCACCGCGCGCACGTCATAAATCTGGTTGAACTGCAGGCCTTTGCGCTGCATTTTTCGCCAGATTGAGTAAATGTGCTTCACCCGCCCGCTGATGTCCGCCTCGATGCCAGTGGCATCCAGCTCCTCGCGCAGGTTACTCATGACCTCATTGATGTACTGCTCACGGTCAAGGCGCCGCTCATGCAGTAATTTGGCAATTTGTTTGTATTGCTCGGGCTCAAGGTAACGGAAGGACAGGTCTTCCAGTTCCCACTTGATGTGGCCGATGCCCAGGCGATGCGCCAGCGGCGCGTAGATGTCGAATACCTCACGGGCCACGCGCTGGCGTTTCTCTTCGTCGGCTTCTTTCACCGCGCGAATCGCACACGTGCGCTCGGCCAGTTTGATCAGTGCAACACGCACGTCATCGACCATAGCCACTAGCATCTTGCGCAGGTTTTCCACCTGCGCCTGAGAGCCCAGCACCAGTGAATCGCGCGGGTTCATCGACGCACTGATCGCGGCCATGCGCAGCACGCCTTCCACCAACTTGGCCACCACCGGGCCGAAACGCTGATGGACCATCGCTAAGGGCACCTTGCCTTCGCGCACGCAGCGGTAGATGACGGCAGCGACCAGAGAGTCCTGATCGAGCTTGAGGTCTGCCAGGATTTCGGCAATTTCCAGCCCGGAGCGGAAACTCGATGCGCCTTCCGTCCACAGATTTTTCGCGGCATTGGCCTGCTGTTCAGCCTCACGGGCGAACTCGCAGGCCTCACGCAGGGCCTTGCGTTCCAACGCAGGATCGACACTCAGCACATGGTCGAGCCATGCCTCAAGGTTGATGCTACCGTCGTCATTGATCGGCTGATGCGCTCTGACCTGAACCATCTTGCTTACCTTCCCTACGGTGCGCGGCATGCACACCGAACAGTCGCCAACTTCTATGAGCCGGTCGGTTTAACCACTTAAGGCGCACTCCCTGTGCCCCCCTGTTGCATCGAGCCCCGCGTGAGGCTTAATAAAACCGAGCGCTCGCTGGCGTATCTCGATGCGATTACGCCCTCACAAACAGCGCCATCGCTTCGACGTGTGCTGTTTGCGGAAACATATCAAGAATACCGGCCCGTTCCAGCTGGTAGCCCTGCGCCAGCAACTCGGCGCTGTCGCGAGCCAGGGTCGTCGGGTTGCATGACACATACAACACCCGTTTAACCCCTAACGCGGTCATCTGTTTAACCGCCTGCAACGCACCATCGCGTGGAGGATCGAGCAACACGGCGGCAAAACCACCCTGCCCCCAGCTCGCATCAACCAGCGGGTTGGACAGGTCGGCCTGGTAAAAGTACGCATTGCCCAGGCCGTTGCTGGCGGCATTTTCAGCGGCGCGCTCGACCATGGTTTGCACGCCCTCCACCGCCACCAGTTCACGCACGCGCTGGGCCAGCGGCAAGGCAAAATTACCCAAACCACAAAAGAGATCCAGCACCCGCTCATCGGCCTGTGGCGCCAGCCAGTCCAGGGCCTGGGCAACCATGGCGTCATTCACCGGTTGGTTGACTTGGACAAAATCACCAGGCCGGTACGCCAAGTCGAGATTAAAAGCCTCCAGGCGGTAAGCCAGCGGCTGCACCGGCTCGAACGGCTGCGGCTCGGCAGTACCGTGTAACCACAGCTGCGCATCCTGCTCAGCGCAGAACGCCTGCAAACGGGCCACGTCCGCCTCACTCAATGCAGCGGTATGCCTTATCAACACAGCACTGCTGCTACCACTGAACAACTCGACATGGCCAATGGCCTGGGGTTTATCCAACGCACGTAACACCTGCGGCAAAGCATGCAGGATGGGCTGCAAGGGCTGTACCAGAACCGGGCATTCGCTAATGGCAATAATGTCTTGGCTGGCGGCGGCGCGGAAACCCACATCCAAGCGCTTGGCCTTATTGTCCCAGCGTACGGCGATGCGCGCGCGGCGACGATAGCCCAGCTCCGGCCCCATCAGCGGCGCGGCCCACTCACGCGGTTCAAGGTTGGCCAGACGGCTTAACTGTTCCGCGAGCATGCGCTGTTTCAGAGCAAGCTGATCGGCATGGGGCATGTGTTGCAAGCTGCAGCCGCCACAGACCTTGGCATGCTGGCACGCTTCAGTACGGCGTTCGGCACTGGCGGTAAAAATCCGCTCAACCCGCGCCTCAACTACCTTGCCATGAGCGCCCAGCACCCGCGCTTCGATCTGCTCACCGGCCAGCGCGCCGCTGACAAACCAAGTGCGACCGTCGCTGAACGCGATGCCACGGCCATCGTTGGCCAAACGCTCGATGGTCAGCTTCTGCTTCTTACCCACTGGCACCTGCGGCGCCCGGGAACCACCGCTGGGTTGAAAGCGTAGACCGCCGTCTTTCTTAGCCATCAGTTGCTCTTGCCATCCATGCTCGGTGCATCGTAAACGCCACTGGACAGGTAGCGGTCGCCGCGGTCACAGATGATCGCCACCATCACTGCGTTCTCAACTTCCGCCGACAGGCGCAGCATCGCCGCCACCGAACCGCCGGAGGACACGCCGCAAAAGATGCCCTCTTCACGTGCCAAACGGCGCATGACGTTTTCGGCTTCCTGCTGGCCCATGTCGATGATGCGATCAACCCGTTCGGCCTGATAGATACTCGGCAAATACTCCTGCGGCCAACGGCGAATGCCAGGAATGGCTGCGCCCTCCATCGGCTGTAAACCAACGATCTGCACCTCGGGCTTGTGTTCTTTCAAAAAGCGCGACACGCCCATGATAGTACCGGTGGTGCCCATCGAGCTGATGAAGTGGGTGACCTGCCCGCCCGTCTGTTGCCAGATTTCCGGGCCGGTGCTGGTGTAGTGAGCCATCGGGTTATCGCCGTTGGCGAACTGATCAAGCACCTTGCCCTTGCCGTCGGCCTGCATTTGCAGGGCCAGGTCACGCGCCTCTTCCATGCCCGCCACCAAAATCAACTGCGCGCCGTAAGCAGCCATGGCCGCCTTGCGTTCGGCGGTGGAGTTGTCCGGCATGATCAGGATCATCCGATACCCCTTGATCGCCGCTGCCATCGCCAGGGCGATACCGGTGTTGCCGCTGGTGGCTTCAATCAGCACGTCACCCGGAGTGATGTCACCGCGCAACTCGGCGCGACTGATCATCGACAACGCCGGGCGGTCTTTCACCGAGCCGGCTGGGTTATTGCCTTCGAGTTTCAGCAGCAAGGTGTTGCTGGTATTACCCGGCAGACGCTGCAAGCGCACCAGCGGGGTGTTGCCGACGCAATCGGCAATGGTTGGGTAATGCAGGCTCATGGCGAACGGGATGATCCAGAAGCGAAGAAGGCGCCCATGATACCGGCAAACCTGCGCCGGCCATATAACAGAGGCGCGCGGCCCATAGCATTTGCCATGAGGGCGGGCGCAACCGCTAAACTGCCCGCACGTCAGTACAGGAGGCAGTGCGTGATCAAGGATATAGGCATCAAAGGCCGGGTGCTCATGCTCACCCTGCTGCCCACCAGCTTGTTGGCGCTGGTGCTGGGCGGTTATTTCACCTGGGGGCAGTTGTCCGATTTGGAGGGGCAATTGCTGCAGCGCGGGCAAATGATCGTCGAGCAACTGGCGCCCCTTGCCGCGCCGGCTTTGCAAGCCGGTGATACTGAGTTGTTGCAGCGTATTGCCAGCGAAGCCCTGGAGCAGCCGGACGTTCGCGCGATGAGCTTTCTCAGTGCGCAACGCAAAACGCTGGCCCACTCGGGGCCGCGTATGCTCATTCCGCCACCGGCGACTGCCGAGCAGCAGCCCGCACCCAACGTCAACAAGCACGCGACGCGCTTTCTGCTGCCGGTGTATCAGCAACACCTTAGCCTCACGGGCAAGAGCCCAAGCAACTCAGGTACCGAGCTACTGGGTTGGATCGACTTGGAGTTGTCAAACCAGAGCACCCTGCTCAGTGGTTACCGCAGCCTGCTCGCCAGCCTGCTGCTGATCGCGTCTGGCCTGATGGTCACAGCCCTCCTGGCAATTCGCATGAGCCGCACCATCAGTGGCCCGCTGCTGCAGATCAAGCACGGCGTCGCCCAGCTCAAGGACGGCCACCTGGAAACCCGCTTGCCGCCGCTGGGCAGCCATGAGTTGGACGAACTGGCTTCGGGGATCAACCGCATGGCTGAATCCCTGCAAAATGCCCAGGAAGAACTGCAACACAGCATCGATCAAGCCACCGAAGACGTGCGGCAGAACTTGGAAACCATCGAAATCCAGAATATCGAGCTGGACTTAGCGCGCAAAGAAGCCCTGGAAGCCAGCCGGATAAAGTCCGAATTCCTTGCCAACATGAGCCACGAGATTCGCACCCCGCTCAACGGCATCTTGGGCTTCACCAACCTGCTGCAGAAAAGCGAGCTGACCCCGCGCCAGCAGGATTACCTGGGCACCATCGAAAAATCTGCCGACAGCCTGCTGGCAATCATCAACGAGATTCTCGACTTTTCGAAGATTGAAGCCGGCAAGTTGGTGCTGGAAAACATCCCATTCAACCTGCGCGATTTGCTGCAAGACACCCTGACCATCCTGGCCCCAGCGGCCCACGCCAAACAATTGGAGCTGCTCAGCCTGGTCTACCGCGACACGCCGCTGTCACTGATTGGTGACCCCTTACGGCTTAAGCAGGTGCTTACCAACCTGGTCAACAACGCCATCAAGTTCACCCGCGCCGGCACCATTGTCATGCGCGCCATGCTTGAAAACGAAAGCGCCGACCGTGCGCAGCTGCGTATCAGCGTGCAGGACACCGGCATTGGCCTGTCCGATGAAGACCTGCGCGAGCTGTTCCAGGCCTTCAGCCAGGCCGACAACTCACTCAGCCGCCAGGCCGGTGGCACCGGCCTGGGCTTGGTGATTTCCAAGCGTTTAATTGAGCAGATGGGCGGGGAAATCGGCGTCGACAGCACCCCCGAAGAAGGTTCGGAATTCTGGATCACCCTAAGCCTGCCCAAAGCCCGTGATGATGCCGAAGACCTGCCGCGTGCACCGCTGCGTGGGCGCCGCGTGGCTACCTTGGAGCATCACGACCTGGCCCGCCAAGCTCTGCAGCACCAGTTGGAAGACTGCGGTTTGCAGGTCAGTGGCTTTGACAACCTCGACAGTCTGCTCAGCGCGGTGGCCGACGCGCGGCACAGTGCCCAGCCAATTGAGCTGGCGGTGCTTGGCGTCAGCACCCAAAGCCTGCCGCCAGAGCGCCTGGATCAGCACATCTGGGAGCTCGAACGCCTGGCATGTAAAACCCTGCTGCTGTGCCCCACCACCGAACAGGCGCTGTACCACAGCGTGCTGCCGGATGCTCATCGCCAGCTGCAAGCCAAGCCGGCCTGTACCCGCAAGCTGCAACGCGGGCTGACCGAGCTGGTCAGCCCGCAGCAAAGCCGCACAGAGGCCAAACACAACGCCCCCAGCCGACCACCACTGATTCTTTGCGTCGACGACAACCCGGCCAACCTGCTGTTGGTGCAAACCCTGCTGGACGATATGGGCGCGCAGGTGAGCATCGCCAACAGCGGCTATGAGGCGGTGGAAAAAGCCGCCGAGCAGACCTTCGACCTGATCTTTATGGATGTGCAAATGCCGGGCATGGATGGCCGCCAGGCCACCGAGGCCATTCGCCAACGGGAAAACGAGCGCAACCAGGGCCCGGTGCCGATTATCGCGCTGACCGCCCACGCCCTGGCCAACGAGAAACGCGCCCTGCTGCAGAGCGGCCTGGACGACTACCTGACCAAACCGATCAGTGAGCGCCAATTGGCCCAGGTGGTGCTCAAGTGGACCGGACTGGCCCTTCGCAACCAGAGCAGCGAACACACCGGCATCAGCGCGACACACAACAACCTCAGCGTGCTGGATGCCGAAGAAGGTCTGCGTCTGGCTGCCGGTAAAGCCGACCTGGCTGCCGATATGCTGAGCATGCTGCTCGCCGGCCTGCCGGGTGACCGTCAGGCCATCCGCCAGGCGCGGGCCAGTGGCGAGCGCAACAGCCTGATCGAACGTGTGCACCGCCTGCACGGCGCGACCCGTTACTGCGGTGTGCCGCAGTTACGCGCGGCCTGCCAGCGCAGCGAAACCCTGCTGAAACAGAATGACCCCGCCGCCCAACAAGCCTTGGATGAACTGGAAGCCGCCATCGAACGCCTGGCGCAGCACGCCGAAGTTGGCGCCTGAATCAGGCGGAACGAACCCACGAGATCGAGAACCCCATGCGCATCATTCTGTTCAGCAGCAAGTCCTACGACCAACAGAGCTTTAGCCGGGCGCACCTGCCTGACGACTGGCAGGTGAGCTTCCAGGAAGCCCACTTGCGCGAGGACAGCACCAGCCTGGCCGAAGGCTGCGAAGTGGTTTGCGCCTTTATCAATGACGACCTCAGCGCGGCGGTATTGCAGCAACTCGCTGCGGGCGGCACCCGCCTGATTGCCCTGCGCTCGGCCGGCTATAACCATGTTGATCTGCAAGCTGCGCAGGCCCTCGGCCTGACCGTGGTGCGGGTGCCCGCCTACTCGCCCCACGCAGTAGCCGAACATGCCGTTGCATTGATCATGACCCTCAACCGGCGCACCCACCGCGCCTTCAACCGCACACGTGAAGGTGACTTCTCCCTGCACGGCCTGACCGGCTTTGACCTGTACCAAAAAAATGTCGGCATTATCGGCGCCGGGCAAATCGGCCTGACCTTTGCGCGAGTCATGGCCGGTTTTGGCTGCCAGCTGCTGATTCATGACCCAACGCCCATCGCCGACCTGCCCGCCGGCGCGCACCAGGTGACGCTGGATGAGTTGCTCAAAGGCAGCGACATCATCAGCCTGCATTGCCCGCTCAATACAGCCACTCAGCACCTGATCAACGCTGCACGTTTGCAGCAGATGCGCCACGGCGCAATGCTGATCAATACCGGGCGTGGCGCATTGATTGATACGCCAGCACTGATTGGCGCCCTGAAAAGCGGGCAACTGGGCTATCTGGGCCTGGATGTGTACGAGGAAGAGGCCGAGCTGTTCTTCGAAGATCACTCGCAACAACCGCTGCAAGATGATGTGCTGGCACGCTTGCTGAGCTTCCCCAATGTGCTGATCACCGCGCATCAGGCCTTTCTCACCCACGAAGCCCTGGCAGCCATTGCCACTACCACTCGCGACAATATCGCCGCTTGGTACAGGGGGGCGCCGATTAATCAGCTGCTTCCTGCCGCGTGATAGCATTTGTGCCTACTTGGAGGATTCATGGCTGAACACGATTTTCGCTACAACCTGCTCAACCCCGAGCACACCCTGATTGAATGCCGCGCACTGGCACCTGGCCGCTATCAAGTCACCGGCAATGGCGGCTCGATCCAGAGCGGCGATACGCTGCTGGTGACCCTCAAGGGCAGCCGCGAGCTGTCCATGCGCCTGCAGGCTGACAAAGTACGTCACCTGATTAACCCGCGAGGCCAGTGGGTAGCCGTGGCTAGCGGCCCGGTATTCGGCGAACTGGCCATTTTTAACTGGCAGGTCAATTGCGACAGCTGTAATACGCAACTGGACTTCGAGTTTGCAGTCGATGCCGCGCTTGGCAAGAAGGCCCAGGCGCCAGCGGCCGAAGCACGGATCAAAGCGCTTGGCTGGCAGTCGAAAAACGCCAAACATGTGTGCCCTACGTGCATCAATAAGGAGGCTTCATGAACCGCATACTGACTATTAGCCTGCTGGCTGCCGGCCTCGCGGGCTGTGCCACGTCCGCGCCGCACCTGCAAACCGAGCACACCTACCAAGTGGAATGGATTGGTGAGCGCCCGTTGATCGACAACAGCCACCTGACCATCACCCTCGGTGAAGACGGCCGCGCCTATGGCAACGCCGGCTGCAACCATTGGTTTGCCGGTTATACCCTGGCAGGTGAAAAACTCAGCTTCAGTGCCGCAGGCAGCACCCGCAAACTGTGCGCCCCCGCGTTGATGGAGCAAGAAGCACGTTTTCTCGACAGCCTGAGCCAGGTTGAACGTTGGGACTTCTCGCCGATTGAACAACTGCGCCTGTGGCCCGCCGAGGGCAAACCACTGCGCCTATGGCCTGAGAACCAATAAGAGGCTGCCTCGGATCTGCTGCATGCCAGCCAAACCGCGTTGAAAACGGCGTCGGATACGCCAACTCGCGAGATCCGAAACAGGCTCTAACTGCACACCCCATGCGCACTAAAAAGGGAGCCCTAAGGCTCCCTTTTTAGTGGCGGCTGAAACTCAGTGAATGATCTGGCTGAGGAACAGCTTGGTGCGTTCGTTCTGCGGGTTGGTGAAGAAGGCGTTGGGCTCGTTCTGTTCCACGATCTCGCCCTTGTCCATAAAGATCACCCGGTTTGCTACGGTGCGGGCAAAACCCATTTCGTGGGTTACGCAGAGCATGGTCATGCCGTCTTCAGCCAGGCCGATCATGGTATCCAGCACTTCCTTAACCATTTCCGGATCGAGGGCCGAGGTCGGCTCGTCGAACAGCATGATCTTGGGCTTCATGCACAGCGCACGGGCAATCGCCACGCGTTGCTGCTGGCCACCGGAGAGTTGCCCTGGGTACTTATGGGCCTGCTCCGGAATGCGCACGCGCTCAAGAAAGTGCATGGCAATCTCTTCCGCCTGACGCTTGGGCATCTTGCGCACCCACATAGGCGCCAAGGTGCAGTTCTGTAGCACAGTCAGGTGCGGGAACAGGTTGAAGTGCTGGAACACCATGCCGACTTCGCGGCGCACCGCTTCGATGTGCTTGAGGTCGTGGGTCAGCTCGGTGCCATCCACCACGATGCGACCTTGCTGGTGTTCTTCCAGCCGATTGATGCAGCGGATGGTGGTCGATTTGCCCGAGCCCGAGGGCCCGCACAACACGATACGCTCACCCGGCTGCACGCTCAGGTTGATGTCCTTGAGCACATGGAACTGGCCGTACCACTTGTTCACGCCCTGCAGCAGGATCATCGGCTCGGCGCTGGGTTGCTTGTTGGCTTCACTCATAACTCACTCCTAACGCTTGTGGCCGGTGTCCAGCTTGCGCTCCAGATGCTGGGAGTAGCGGGACATACCAAAACAGAAAATCCAGAAAATCAGCGCGGCGAATACATAGCCTTCAGTGGCCATGCCCAGCCAGGCTGGATCGGTAGTGGCTTGCTTGATGCTGTTGAGCAGGTCGAACAGGCCGATGATGATCACCAGGCTGGTGTCCTTGAACAGCGCAATAAAGGTATTGACGATGCCAGGGATAACCAGCTTCAGGGCTTGCGGCAGAATCACCAGGCCCATCATCCGCCAGTAGCCCAGGCCCATGGCCGCAGCGGCCTCGTACTGACCCTTGGGAATCGCCTGCAAGCCGCCGCGCACCACTTCGGCGATATAAGCCGACTGGAACAGGATCACCCCGATCAATGCACGCATCAGCTTGTCGAAGCTCAGGCCCTCAGGCAGGAACAGCGGCAACATCACCGAGGACATAAACAGCACGGTGATCAACGGCACCCCGCGCCAGAACTCGATAAAGGTCACGCAGATCACCCGAATCGCCGGCATGTCCGAACGCCGTCCCAGCGCCAGCAGAATGCCCAACGGTAAGGCACCGGCAATACCCACAGCGGCGATCACCAGAGTCAGCATGAGCCCGCCCCACTGGCTGGTGGACACGGTCGACAAGCCCATGAAGCCGCCGTGCAGCAACCAGAACGCCAGCACCGGGTAAATCAGCAAAAAGGCCAGGCCATACAGCGCTTTGCGTGGCATTTGCGGGATAAACAGCGGCGCAGCACCAATTACGGCCAGCCACAGAGTCAGATCCACACGCCAGCGCAGCTCAGTCGGGTAGAAACCGTACATAAACTGGCCGAAACGCTGTTGCACAAACACCCAACACGCGCCGCCGCTGGTGCAGTCGGCCCGGGTGGTACCGCTCCAGTCCGCATCAATAAACGCCCACTGAATCAGCGGTGGCAGCATCAGCCACACCAAGTAGGCTGCAAACAATGTCAGCAGGGTGTTGAACCAGCTGGAGAACAGGTTGGCGCGCAGCCAACCCACCACACCAACGCTGAGCGCGGGTGGCGGTAGATCAGATTTGAACGTATGCGTTTGCATGGCTGCTCCTTACCGCTCGATCAGCGCAATGCGCTTGTTGTACCAGTTCATCAACATGGAAATGCTGATACTGATTGCCAGGTACACACTCATGGTGATGGCAATCACCTCAATGGCCTGACCGGTTTGATTGAGTACCGTGCCGGCGAACAGCGAGACCATGTCCGGATAACCGATACCGGCAGCCAGCGAGGAGTTTTTCGCCAGGTTGAGGTATTGGCTGGTTAACGGCGGAATGATCACGCGCAGCGCCTGCGGGATGATCACCAGACGCAAGGTCTTACCGGCTGGCAGCCCAAGCGAGCGAGCCGCTTCGGTCTGGCCGTGGCTGACCGCCATGATCCCGGAGCGAACAATTTCAGCAATAAATGCAGCCGTATAGATGGTCAACGCCAGGGTCAGGGCCATCAGCTCAGGGATCAGCACCCAGCCGCCACGGAAGTTGAAGCCCGCCAGCTCCGGCACACTCCACTGCAGCGGATTGCCACCGAGCAAAATCGCCAAACCTGGCAGGCCAATCAGCAGCGCAATCGCCCCGATGGACACCGGGAAACGGCGGCCGGTGGACTCAAACCGAGCGTTGGACCAGCGCGACAGCAACACCACACCAATAATTGCCACAATCACCGCGCCGGCAAACAAACTGAAGTTGTCCCCCGGGCTCGGGGCCGGCATATACAGGCCACGGCTGTTGAGGAAGAACGTTTCACCCATACCCATGCTTTGCCGCGGCCCGGGTAAGGAGAGCATCACGGCGAAGTACCAGAAGAAAATCTGCAGCAGCGGCGGGATATTGCGGAAAATCTCGATATAAACAGTGGCCAGCTTGCTGACCAGCCAGTTCGGCGACAGCCGCGCCACACCCAAGATGAAACCCAATAGCGTGGCCAGGACAATACCAATCACCGACACCAACAAGGTGTTGAGCAGGCCCACCACGAAAACACGCCCATAGGAGTTGCTTTCGTTGTAGTCGATCAGGTGCTGGGCAATGCCGAAACCGGCGCTGTTGTTGAGAAAGGAAAAGCCAGAGGTGATCCCACGCTTCTCTAGGTTGGTCTGGGTGTTGTCAAACAGAAACCAGCCGAGTGCCACAACGGCGATAACGGCAAGAATTTGAAATAGCCAAGCACGCGCCTTGGGGTCGGTCCAAACCGATCTACCGGGGCGCGGGACATTTGCAGTGGTTTGCATAGGAGCCCTCTTGGAACCCTCATGCCCGCATTAGCGGGCATGAGGTTCACATCAATCAGAACAATGCCAGCCGCTCAGGACGAGCCGCTGGCAGCGGACGGTCAGCGCACCGGCGGTGCGTACTGCAGACCACCCTTGTTCCACAGGGCGTTGAGGCCACGTTCGATCTTCAGCTCGCTACCAGCGCCGACGTTGCGCTCGAAGCTTTCGCCGTAGTTACCCACTTGCTTGACGATCTGTACGGCCCAGTCTTTCGGCAGTTTCAGGTCTTTACCGAATTCACCTTCAGCACCGAGCAGACGCGCTACGTCGGGGTTTTTGGTGGCTTTGGCTTGCTCTTCGACGTTAGCCGAGGTGATGCCCAGCTCTTCCGCGTTGACCATCGCGTACAGCGACCAACGCACGATGTCGAACCACTCTTCGTCACCCTGGCGTACGACCGGGCCCAGTGGCTCTTTCGAGATCACTTCCGGCAGTACCACATAGGATTCCGGATCGGCCAGTTTGATGCGCTGTGCGTACAGCTGCGACTGGTCAGAGGTCAGTACGTCGCAACGACCCGCTTCAACCGACTTGGCGCTCTCGTCGGAGGTGTCGTAGGTGATCGGGGTGTACTTCAGGTTGTTGGCGCGGAAGTAGTCGGAGAGGTTCAGCTCGGTAGTGGTACCCGCCTGGATGCAGACAGTTGCGCCGTCGAGTTCTTTAGCGCTGGAAACGCCGAGTTTCTTGTTAACCAGGAAGCCTTGACCGTCGTAGTAGTTCACACCGGCAAAGTTCAGACCCAGGCCGGCATCGCGCGAGCTGGTCCAGGTGGTGTTACGCGAGAGGATGTCGACTTCGCCGGACTGCAGCGCGGTGAAGCGCTCTTTGGCGGTCAGTGGGCTGTACTTGACCTTGGTCGCATCACCGAACACGGCAGCGGCCACTGCGCGGCACACATCAACGTCGAGGCCCAGGTAGTTGCCCTTCTCATCGGCATAAGAGAAACCAGGCAGACCATCGCTGATGCCGCACTGTACAAAACCTTTTTTCTGGATTGAATCTAGAGTTGCGCCTGCTTGAGCAAAACTGCTGACACCGAGAACTGCAGCGGTGGTCAGTACTGCCAATGTGGATTTCACCATCTTCATTAAAACCTCCAGTTGCTTTTGTTGTGTTTGGAGTCTCGGTTCTACCACCGTACCCTTATGGGGCTCGTTGGCTGTGTCGGCAGCAACACAGTCAGCCGGGGATCAAACCTTGGATCGAGTCTAGTTGCCGATTGCTCCAGCGGCCATAAACTCTCCCCCGCCCATTGTTTGAATGGACCAGAGACGGGTAGCACGTAACGTGTCGCACAGCATTCAGCGCCTGGCGAACCTGTAAAGGTCGGTAAGCACGCTTCAGTCTGCTCCGCGCCCGGTTAGGTGACAGTGTTACCACGGCCAGGCAACGTCATCAGTCTCGAAGGTTGATAGCAAGGGCCGTACCAGACTCGATATTTAAAGGCTGCACAGACAGGTCAAGAGCAAAACTTGCACCCTGGCGACATCTTCTTTCCATAATCGCCAGAACCTATTTTTAACCACGCACTAAAGCAGTGCGCTCGCACCATAGCGGAGCCTCAGATGAGCGAACCCTTGATTCTTCAACCCACACTTGCCGCCGACGCGTGCGTCATTTGGTTGCACGGCCTTGGTGCCGACCGTTATGACTTTATGCCGGTAGCCGAGATGCTCCAGCAACGCCTGCACAGCACCCGCTTTGTTCTGCCGCAAGCGCCAACCCAGGCGGTGACCATCAACGGTGGCTATGCCATGCCCAGTTGGTACGACATTCTGGCCATGAGCCCGGCCCGGGCGATCAACCGCGAACAGCTGGAAGCGTCAGCACAACAGGTCATTGAGTTGATCGAGGCGCAACGTGACAGCGGCATTGATCCTGCGCGCATTGTTCTTGCTGGCTTCTCTCAAGGCGGTGCGGTGGTGCTGCACACCGCTTTCCTGCGCTGGCAGTTCGCCCTGGGCGGGGTCATTGCCCTGTCGACTTATGCGCCAACCTTCAGCGACGAAATCACCCTCGCCGACATAAAGAAACAACTGCCGGTACTGTGCTTGCATGGCACACTCGACGATATCGTGTTGCCGACCATGGGCCGCGCAGCCCATGACTACCTGAGCGCCGCTGGCGTCAGCGTGCAATGGCGTGATTACCCGATAAGCCATGAAGTGGTGAATGAGGAGATTCGCGATATCGCCGACTGGCTGGAGCAACGCTTTAGCCGTTGACTGTCTGCGGGCAAAAGACGCCCCTAACGACGCCTGGACCATCAAGGCTATCACTCACATCTATTTGGCTGCGCTACCGGACCTGTGACCCAACGCTTGGCCGGCGCTGCGCTGGCCAAACGGCAGCACGCCGCCAGGTAAACAAGTGCTGGCGCGACTATGGCGCCAGATTTGTGACTAACCATTCAATTTCAACACCACTGGTCGCCCGTGCGTCTGACAAGGATTGTCAGGCCGCAGGCAGCGGAATACCTTGCTAGCGGGTATTCGCCTTTGATGCAGGGAGCGTAAGCGATGGCCAGCAACCCCAATACACAATCCGCCTCATCTGCGCGATGAAAAACGCCACGTGGCAGACTGATCTGCAGCAACTTCGTCACCTGCGACTGTTTAATAATGTCGCCGCCAGCAGCATCAATTTACTGCTGAAAGAATTCAGCGCCTGCGATCTCGAAACCGGCGAGATTCTGCTCTCACCTTTCAATCGCAACCAGTACCTCTACCTGCTGCTCAAGGGCCAGCTAAAGGTGTACCTCGGCTCGCTCGACAGCCAAGCAGTCAGTACTTTAAAAGTTGGCGAATGCGCCGGCGAAATCAGCTTTATCGACAACGAGCACCCCTCTGCCTACGTGGTGGCGACAGAGCCTTGCTGCGTGCTGCGTCTGCACCGTGAATCGCTGTACAACCTGTTTCAGCAATCGCCCGAGCTGATGCAAAACCTGCTCGAACTGCTCTGCGACCGTGTACGCAAAGGCAACCGGCTGATTCTCGACAGTGAACAAAACGCCAATATTGACGCCCTCACCGGCGCTTACAACCGTCGCTGGCTGGAGCATATCTTTGAGCGGGAAAGCACCCGCAGCGCTTTTAATGACAAGCCCTTGTGCATGCTGATGCTTGATGTCGACCATTTCAAAGCCTACAACGACCAGCACGGTCATCTCGCCGGTGACTATGCACTGTGCCTCGTGGCACATACTCTGCGCAATCAGCTACGGCCCAAAGACAGCCTGACCCGTTTCGGCGGAGAAGAGTTTGTCATTCTGCTGCCGGAGATCAGCATTGATGAAGCCCGCAATATTGGCGAACGGCTGCGGATGGCACTGAACCAAGTCAGCTCCTTCCACGCCCCCATTGGCGAGCTGCCGGGGGTGACGGTGTCTATTGGCCTGGCGCAGATGCAACCCAAGGACAGCTTGCAGGGCTTGATCGCCCGCGCCGACAGCGCGTTGTATCAAGCCAAACAGCGAGGTCGCGACTGCCTCTGCGGTTAGTCTGCAGCGTTGCACCCAGCCACAATCCCCCTTCAACCCGTGCGTTACGCACAAGCGCCTGCTTAGGACTGGCGTTAATCATTCCGTCATCGCCGTCGCCATGAGTGGTACAGGTAAAGCTGACTGCTCAGCAGCCTGCGGTCCACTTACGGGCTCACAATCTTCCGCTGCCAAGCGCCATCCGGCGCGGCACTTCGCCGCGCCGGCTTCTTGCTTTACACTGGCAACCGTTCACTCCTTAACCAACTGATGAGATGACCGTGCTCAAAGCACTCAAGAAAATATTCGGCAAAGCCGAGGGCGAGCAATCCAGCCCAGCAAACCCAACTCCTGTAACGCCCAGCGTACCGCGCGTCCAGCCTGACGCAAGCGCTGAAAACTCCAGCCGCAGCGCCCCAGCGCGCCCCACTGAAGCCGCTGAAAAACCGCTACAGAGCAAGGTAAAACCGGCGAAACCGCGCCGTGAGCGTTCAGCCAAACCGGTTGACACATGGAAGCTCGAAGACTTCGCCGTAGCACCAGCTGAAGGCAAGACCCGTTTTCATGACTTCAAGCTCGCTCCCGAGCTGATGCACGCCATCCATGATCTTGGCTTCCCTTACTGCACACCGATCCAGGCGCAAGTGCTGGGTTACACCCTCCGCGGTCGTGACGCCATCGGCCGTGCCCAAACGGGCACCGGCAAAACCGCCGCCTTCCTGATTTCAATCATCACTCAGCTGCTGCAAACACCGCCGCCGAAAGAGCGCTACATGGGGGAGCCGCGCGCGCTGATTATTGCGCCAACCCGCGAACTGGTGGTGCAGATCGCCAAAGACGCCGCCGACCTGACTAAATACACCGGCCTCAACGTGATGAGTTTTGTCGGCGGCATGGACTTCGACAAACAGCTCAAGCTGCTCGAATCGCGTTTTTGCGACATATTGGTGGCCACCCCAGGGCGTTTGCTCGACTTCAACCAGCGTGGCGAAGTGCACCTGGACATGGTCGAAGTGATGGTGCTCGACGAAGCCGACCGCATGCTCGACATGGGCTTTATCCCACAGGTGCGTCAGATCATCCGCCAAACGCCGATGAAAGGTGAACGCCAGACGCTGCTGTTCTCCGCGACCTTCACCGAAGACGTGATGAACCTGGCCAAGCAGTGGACCACCGATCCGGCCATCGTCGAGATCGAACCGGAAAACGTCGCCAGCGACACGGTCGAGCAACACGTTTATGCCGTAGCCGGTAGCGACAAGTACAAGCTGCTGTACAACCTGATCACCCAAAACGACTGGATTCGCGTGATGGTCTTCGCCAACCGCAAGGATGAAGTGCGACGCATCGAAGAACGCCTGACCCGCGATGGCATCAGCGCCGTACAGATGTCTGGTGATGTGCCACAGCACAAACGCATCCGTGCCTTGGAAGGCTTCCGTGAAGGCAAGATCCGCGTGATGGTCGCAACCGATGTGGCCGGTCGCGGCATCCATGTTGACGCCATCAGCCACGTGATCAACTTCACCCTACCGGAGACCCCGGACGACTACGTGCACCGCATCGGCCGTACCGGCCGTGCTGGCACCAGCGGCACCTCAATCAGCTTTGCCGGGGAAGACGACGCCTACGCCCTGCCCGCCATCGAAACATTGTTGGGCCACAAGATCGCCTGCGAAATGCCACCTGACGAGCTGCTTAAGCCGGTGCCACACAAGCACTGAGCCTGATACAAACAAAAAAGCGAAGCCCATGGCTTCGCTTTTTTATAGCTTCATCACTCAGCTTTTATTCGTATGGCGCTCACGGCGTTGCATATAACGCTCAACATAAGAGCACGACGGAATCACCGTATAACCCAAGCGCTCGGCATATTGCAGCGCATGCTCGGTCAGAGCGGCGGCGATTCCTCGCCCGCGCAAAGAGTTGGGCACAAAGGTGCGATAGATATCCAGGGTTTGCTTGCCAAGATCCATGTAGGCCAGATACGAGCGATCACCGTCCACGGTGGTCTCGAATTGATGGCCTGCTAGGTCATGGTGAATGGACAACGCCTCGCTCATTGCTACCCCTCTCTATAACTCGCCTACCCGATACCTGCTTCGCTGGCAATCAGGTTACAACAGTGCGCACCTAATACGATGTAAGCAATTGCTGCAAGCTTATCAGGCCAAAACCCGCGAGGTCACGTGAATCAATGACTTAGATGACAGCGAAAGGTATTTTGAGACCTGCGCTGCCCAATTGCTGAGTGCATCGGCGCCGTAAGTAGGCAGCATTGACAGTACCCACCTCTACCGCCGGAACATCGCGAGATCACTTTCCAGGTAAAGCGTGACAACCCCTGGACCGTCATACGCCATTAACTAGTGCGTAAAAACTGTCATGCGACTGGGTTCTGGTTGTTTTTTAATCAAAAAATACTTTATTAGAAGCCGGGCATACAGGATTCACAAAAAAAATGTTGAGCCTTGCCTTGCCTCCGTTTACTTACTACAAGTTACAGGTAGTATGTACGCCGGCTAATTTCCCATTATCGGGAAGTTGCTTTTATGGAAAACCTCCACCTCAAGGGGAACACGATGAACAACGTTCTGAAATTCTCTGCTCTGGCATTGGCCGCAGTTCTGGCTACCGGTTGCAGCAGCATGTCCAAAGAAACTGAAGCTCGTCTGACTGCTACTGAAGACGCAGCCGCTCGCGCTCAAGCCCGTGCAGATGAAGCCTATCGTAAGGCTGATGACGCTATGGCTGCTGCTCAGAAGGCTCAGCAAACTGCTGACGAAGCCAATGAGCGCGCACTGCGTATGCTGGAAAAAGCCAGCCGCAAGTAATAGCTCACAAGGCTATGAAAAGCCGACCCAGTTTCTGGGTCGGCTTTTTTATTGGCTGCATACCTGCACTAAACCTATAAAGCTCGCACTGGCGGCGCATATTCAAAATAGCGCGTGCTATGCGTGCGCAGCCGTAAGAGTCTTACTGGCTGAAGCGTTCGAACGTTATGACCTTGAGGCTGCGCACCAATCAAAAGCTGCTGCATGCGCCATGCAGTAGAGCCTCTCATGTATCGCTAACCTAAAGCAGGATGGGTCGTCGCCCGGCAATCGAGTGCGCCAGAGTGCCGCCGTCCACCAGATCAAGCTCACCGCCCAGCGGCATACCGTGAGCGATGCGCGAGGCAATAAGGCCCTTGCCGGCCAACAATTGGGCGATGTAGTGAGCTGTAGCCTCGCCTTCAACCGTCGGATTCGTCGCCAGGATCACCTCACTGAAACCGCCAGACGCAATACGCGCGAGTAGCTCTGGAATGCCAATCGCTTCGGGCCCCAGCCCGTCGAGCGGCGACAAGTGCCCTTTGAGCACAAAGTAGCGCCCGCGAAAACCCGTGTGCTCAACCGCATAAACATCCATGGGCCCTTCAACCACGCACAACAAACTGTCGTCACGGCGCGGATCAAGACACAACTGGCACACATCACTTTCACTTAAGCTGCGGCACTGCTGGCAATAGCCGACCCCATCCATAGCCTGCGTCAGCGCCTGAGCAAGACGCAGGGCACCAGAGCGATCACGCTCAAGCATCTGCAACGCCATACGCTGAGCAGTCTTCTGCCCGACGCCAGGAAGAATGCGTAAAGAGTCGATTAGGTGGCGGATCAGCGGGCTGAAACTCATGGCGCAATACTCAACAGTTGCAACTCTTCTTAGCAAAACCCTGCTGGGCTAGTGATACCTAAAAAGATATAAAGAGGCCGGCGTGGGCTAGCTGGCTACGCCGGCTTACAGTGCACTCAATGCACCAAAGGCGATGCTTTAGAACGGCATTTTGAAGCCTGGCGGCAACTGCATACCGGCAGTCATGCCTGACATTTTGTCCTGACTGTTTTGCTCGACCTTGCGCACGGCATCGTTGACAGCTGCGGCGATCAAGTCTTCAAGAATTTCCTTGTCTTCTTGCATCAGGCTGTCATCTAAGCTCACGCGCTTAACGTCGTGACGCCCGGTCATGACCACGCTGACCAATCCGGCACCGGACTGCCCCGTCACTTCGGCGTTCGCCAGTTCTTCCTGCATCTTCTGCATTTTTTCCTGCATTTGCTGAGCCTGCTTCATCAGGCCGGCCATGCCACCTTTCATCATGGTGTGAGTCCTCGGTAATTAGGGGTTAACAGGAGTATCAAGAGGTTCGATGCTGTCCGCACGGATAACCGCGCCGAACTGCTGAATCATTTGCTGGATCACAGGATCCTGATGGATTGAGGCCTCAGCGTCACGCTGACGATCAGCGCGCTTACGCGCCGCTGCCTGAGCGGGTGTTTCTTGTTCCGGTTTGCGCAACTCAATCGACAGGCTGAGCTCTCGCCCATGGAACTGATTGAGCGCATCATTCAGGCGCCGCTGCTGAGTGGGGTTGAATAACGCAGACTGTGCTGGATCAAGGTGCAGCAACCAGCTATCACCTTCAACCGAAATCAACGTGCAGTTGGCGCCGATGCTGCCGGTCATTCCAGACAAACCCAGCTTCGGGAATAACTCCAGCCAATCAGCAGCAAGCCCTGTCGCCGGTTGCGCCGCAGGCACAACCTCGGGTTCGGCAGTCTCGCTTGAATCTAGCGTATTGAAGTCATAATCAAACGACTCAGCATCCATCTCGACATAGTCGTAGTCGCCGGGCGGCGGCTCATCGTCATCTGCATCAGCGGACGGTGATACCTCGACCGGCTGCGCCGCCGGTGCTGCAGGTTTTATGGGCTCGACCTGCGTAGCAAGAACATCCGGCATAACCGGCTCTGGCACTTCCGTAACAGGCTCAGCCTCTTGAGCGACTGGTGCATGAACTTGCTCTTCCCAGGGCAAGTCCACAACTGGCGCCACTAAATGTACGGCATCGCTTGTTGCAGGCTGTGCAACCGGCTCACTGGGTGCTTCATGCACGGATTCAGGCGCCACAACAGACGCTTCGGTAACCACAGCCGGGGCGGCACGTGGCGTTACAGCTGAGATAATGGCCGGGGACGCTACAGCAGCACCGGCCACTGAGTTGGTCGTGGAATCAGCAGTGGCCTGGCTAATCCCCAGCGGCTTTAGCGCCACCCTGGGCGCGTCATGGGTATCCGCCGGACGAAATGCCAGCATACGCAGCAACACCATTTCAAAACCGCTGCGTGGGTCTGGCGACAACGGCAAATCGCGTCGGCCAATCAGGCCCATCTGATAATAAAACTGCACATCCTCACTAGGCAGAACGCGGGCTAACTCAAGCACTCGCTCGCGATCACCCTGGCCATTATCTACCGCTTCAGGCAGCGCCTGGGCAATAGCCACTCGGTGCAGAACATTAAGCATTTCAGATAACACGCCATTCCAATCCGGCCCCTGCTCCGCCAAATGACGTACGGCTTCAATCAGCGCACGTGCATCGCCCTCAAGCAGGGCGTGCAACACACCGTATACCTGACCATGATCGAGCGTACCTAACATCGCTCGGACATCGGCCGCCAGCACCTTGCCCTCGCCGAAGGCTATCGCCTGATCGGTCAAGCTCATGGCATCACGCATGGAACCATCGGCCGCACGCCCGAGCAGCCAGAGCGCATCGTGCTCAAATGGGATCTGCTCAGCAGTCAACACGTGACTGAGATGATCAACCACACGTTCCGGCGGCATATTTTTTAGCGAAAACTGCAGACAGCGCGACAGCACCGTGACCGGCAGCTTTTGTGGGTCGGTTGTGGCCAAGAGAAATTTGACGTGGGGAGGCGGCTCTTCCAGTGTTTTCAACAGGGCGTTGAAGGAGCTGGTAGAGAGCATGTGCACTTCGTCGATCAGGTAAACCTTGAAACGCCCGCGACTGGGCGAATACTGCACGTTGTCGAGCAACTCACGGGTGTCTTCGACCTTGGTACGACTGGCAGCGTCGACTTCGATCAGATCAATAAAGCGCCCTTCATCAATCTCTTTGCAAATCGAGCAAACACCGCAAGGCGTTGAGCTGATGCCGGTTTCACAATTCAGGCATTTGGCAATAATCCGCGCAATCGTTGTCTTGCCTACACCGCGGGTGCCCGTAAACAAATAGGCATGATGCAAACGCTGGCTATCAAGCGCATTAATCAGCGCTTTAAGAACATGGGCTTGACCAACCATTTCGTTGAACGAGCGTGGGCGCCACTTGCGTGCAAGAACCTGATAACTCATCGAAACCCGTCACAAGAGGAAAACCAAAGTGGGGCTAATCCTAACGGAGCATGGGGCAAATTGCATCCGACGCACGCGCTACTGGCGATCGCTGCGTAGCATTGCCTATTAATTAGCTGGCGAAAAAATAACCAGGCAGGTATGATCTGCCGCGTTTGTACCACGCTGTAAGTCAATTAGGCCTTGTAGGCCCCCTCGCTGGTATCCAAGTAAGAGCGCATCCCCACTGGGAATGCCGCACAGCTCTCGCTCACGACCCAACCTGCTGACTGACCTGGCCGTCCCGCGTAAGCGCCGACTCAAGCCCGCCTCCGACGTACTGACCCGCACAATGCATTCCCGGTGGGAACTTGTGCGTGCAGCCCAGCTCCTATCTGCACATGCAATCGATATTTAGGTCGACAGCCTGGAGCTCTACTTAGCGCAATGACGCGCACGTTGTTTTAGGAAACACTAGAAATGAACACTCAACACCAAATTCAGGATGCTATTCGCACCCTATCCAGTGCATTTGCACCGCTTGACTGCCGTATTCTGGCTGCTCGTAAAGGCAGTTTCAGCTTCACTATTGTCAATGATGCCGGCATTGCCCAGCACAGCCAGCGTCTATATCCCGGCCAATATAGTGATACACACCTGCAACAAGTTATTGAGCGCGCCAGGCAATCGCTCGCAGCCTGATTAGCGCACTCGGCGAACGATCGACTCCCCCTGAGGTCTCAAGCAGTCAACCTCAGGATGGAGCATGATCATGGACAATATTGACCGCGAACTTGTTGAGCAGCTGTTTTCCCCACTGCGCGCCACATTCGGATCACCACGCCCTGACGGCGGGGTGGTGCTGTCACTACTGGATGCAAGCGACGCAACTGCCTATAGCCGCGTACTCAGCGAAGCTCAGCGCACCGACCCAAAAGCATTCGCGCAAAGCCTGGAAGACATCCGCCTGGAGCTTGCCATGCGCTCCGGCACAATCCCGGCCGATATGCGCAAAGCACTGAAAGAACAAGATAGCGTGCTCAGTTATCACCCAAACTGAAAGCACTCAAGGCTCGCACTGAACGGCAGAGCCTCTCCTACCTAAAACCCAATGTTTTACACCCGTGAGAAATCATTGGGTTACCGTGCCCTTGATCGGCGGCAAAAATAGACGCCGCTCCATCAAATGGCCGAACCCACAACGATGGCAATAATTAAACGCAGCACTGCTGATAAAAACTCAGCAAATGTCTAATTTCAGAATGGGGTGCTACAAGAAGGGAAGGAAGCTGGTGGCGACTCAGGAACTGAGACTGCTGAGGTGATGGAGGCAACCCTACCAGCCGCACCTCGGCACACAATGTTCCCGCTGTGGCTGCTTCCTTCCGGATCTGACCAGGTTCACGGGTAATCGTTGCGAGGGGACCGGCAGGGCCACCATAACGCTACTCACCAGAGGCGAGCCGCGCCATTGTACCGGCTTGAATCGAAGTTACAACCGTTTCAAACACTTAGCTTATCGAACCACAGGCTATACACGGAATCGACCAACCAGCGCGGTCAAGCCATGCGATAGCTCGGACAAACGCTGACTGGCTTGCGCACTCTGCTCTGAGGTTTTTGCCGCTTGGTTGGACAAGTCCCGAATGTCGCTGATATTGCGTGCGATCTCTTCGGTCACGCTGCTCTGCTGCTCGCAAGCAGTTGCGATTTGCGCAGTCATATCATTAATACGTTGCACGGAATCGCTGGTATCTGTGAGCGCTTGATCCACGCCCGCAGCCTGCTCAACACTTTGCCGCGCTTTGCTGCTTCCCGAATGCGTGGCCTTAACGGCATTTTGCACGCCGACCTGCAAACGCTCGATCATCACCTGGATATCCTTGGTCGACTCCTGAGTGCGTGCCGCTAAGGCACGCACCTCATCGGCAACAACCGCAAAACCCCGCCCTTGCTCTCCGGCACGCGCTGCCTCAATCGCCGCATTGAGGGCTAATAAATTGGTTTGCTCAGCAATCCCTCGGATGACAGCTAACACCACGCCAATATTTGCTGCCTCCTGCTCCAAGGCCTGAATGGTTGTGGATGCGCTTTCAACCTCTTGCGCCAACTGACGAATAGAACTGATCGTGGCGCTCACCACCTGCGCCCCCTCTCGCGACTGAGCTTCAGCACTACGCGCCGCGTCAGCGGCATTTTGCGCATTACGCGCCACCTCATGCACAGCAGAACTCATCTGCGTTGCCGCAGTGCTGACCTGATCGACTGCTGCATGCTCACTGCTAATCAGCCGATCGTTGGCGGCGGCTAACCCCGCTAAACTTTGCGCAGCACTTTCGACCTCATCCGTAACCCGGCCAACTTCCTTGATCAACGGCTGCAATTTATCCAAAAATCGATTGAAGGCCAGGCTGAGTCTGCCCAACTCATCGTTCGACAACACATCCAGGCGGACCCGCAAATCACCATCACCATCAGCAATCTGCTCGATGCGATTGAGTAAGTGGTGCAGCGGCCCGGTTACCAAGATCGGAAAACCCACCACCAACACAAGGCAAACGCCCAGACCGATGGCAATGATCACCCCCTGCTGCCAACTCAGGGCTGCCCCCTGCTCTATTGCAGCCAACCCTTCAGCATTAGCTGCAGCATCCTCCATCTCACCTAACTGATTAATTACAGCCCGCATCGCATCAAACTGCTCTTCGCTGCTGCCAAAACTCAGCACGCTAGCCGCTTGCGGATCGCTCGCAGCCAACTGCAAAACCTTTTGCGAGGTGGCTTTCCAGCGCTCAAAGCCCTCATCGAATTGCCTGACCAACTGCATGGCATCAGCACCAGGCTGCATATCGGCAAATTTATGTACGCGCTCATAAGCTTGCTGCAGGTTTTCGACATGGGCGGCAGTTAACGCAGCGACCTGCCCAGTTACCCCCTCATCAAGTAAGCTGCGCTCCGCAATAAAAGCCTGATAGAGATCGCGATCCGCGTTCAGAAGCAAACTGATGCCCGGCAAAAAACGATTGGTCAACTTGGTACTAGAGTCTGCAACTTGACCAATACCTCGCATCCCCAGAAAACCCATGGACACCATTAAAACCGCCAGCACCAGAATCGGCAGGGCAATCTTCCAACGAAACCCTAAATCAGTGAATGCACGCAACATTCTGGCGCCTCTTAAGTAATGGCTTAGTAAAATCAATATAGGCTACCGAGCGAGGGCCGACAAAGATCATACCGAGCGCCCGTCAAGTGGCTTTTAACTACTGAATAGACGTTTGACGTGCTGGTTATTGTGGCCGCAGCAAACCTACCCCACCTCAGAGGAACAACATCATGGCGATGACCAAAGACCAGTTGATCAGTGATATTGCCGACGCAATCGACACCCCGAAAACCACGGTACGCGCTGCACTTGAACAGCTGAGTGAAATTGTCAGCGACGCATTGGAAAACGGCGATGAAATCACCCTACCCGGCATTGGCAAATTCAAAGTAAGTGAGCGCCCGGCTCGCACCGGTCGCAACCCCCAAACCGGCCAAGCCATAGCCATTGCGGCTAAAAAGGTCGTCAAATACGTACCCGCCAAAGCGTTGAGCGACGCAATCAACTGACCGCTGAGCTCAGCTGACCATGCTGGCTGGCGATGCCCGGCACGCGATATCTGGCAACCCCCACACACCGGTTATTACCGGCGAAACAAAACACCCTGCGAAAACGTGGCCTTCGCAGGGTGTGAGGTGGGCTGCTATTTAGACTGTAAGCGGCTTATCGCCCTCAGACGGACAAGCGTCAGCTCAGGCGCGATGTCGACTTACGGATGATCTTGATCGAGTGTTTGAGCGTCGGCTTACGCGTCACACTGATGGCTTTGCGCGAAACGGTGTCGATGGTGATATTCCAAAAACCGCTGCTCGGTACGGTGATCTTTGCCGGAAAGGTGTCGAACGCACCGCCGTGATAGGTGTGCCGGCCGCCATTTTTAAAGCTGCGGAAGTTGGCATCGCTCATCAGGCGAATATTGCAGGTTTGCGAGCACTCGATGACGACGACGTCGTCTTCGTTGAGGTGTTCGCGCTGGTGTATAAATTTCATCTACCGCTCCGCACAGCTGGGTCAGGCCAATCAGCCCGCTAGTATGAGTGCCTCGCACGGCTTGAGCAAAGGCTAAGCGGTTTTGCCTGAATCTCAGACGCGTGCACACCTCGACGCATACCGCCGAAACCTGGCCGGTGGTAGCATGCGCGCCCCATGAATATTGACGACTTTCACCAACGCCTCACCAACCTCGGTGCCAAGCCCATGCACATCGGGCGAATTACCCGTGCCTGGCTGCGCGGCATGCCGCTGGACACCGGGACGCGTAACCAGAAGACCGAGAACTTCCTGCCGCTGGCGGTGCGTAACGCCCTGCCCGAACTGAGCAACGCGCTGGATGAACTGGCCCGCCTCAGCGCCGAACACCCGGCGACTGATGGCTCGGCGCGCTTATTGGTAGAGCTGGCCGACAAGCAGATGGTGGAAAGCGTACTGCTGCCGCGCGATGGGCTGTGCGTGTCCAGCCAGGTCGGTTGCGCTGTGGGCTGCGTGTTCTGCATGACCGGCAAGAGCGGTCTGCTGCGCCAGCTGAGCACCGCCGAGATTGTTGCCCAAGTGGCCCTGGCGCGGCGCTTCCGAGCGGTTAAGAAAGTGGTGTTTATGGGCATGGGCGAGCCAGCCCATAACCTCGATAACGTGCTCGAAGCGATCAACCTGCTCGGCACCGAGGGCGGTATCGGTCAGCGCAATTTGGTGTTTTCTACCGTCGGCGATCCACGGGTGTTCGAGCGCTTGCCGCAGCAGCAGGTCAAGCCGGCGCTGGCACTGTCGCTGCATACCACCGATGCCGAGTTGCGCCAGACGCTACTGCCGCGCGCGCCGCGTATCGATCCTGAAGAGCTGGTGGAACTGGGCGAAACCTACGCGCGGCAGATCGATTACCCAATCCAGTACCAGTGGACGCTGCTCAAGGGCATCAACGACAGCCAGGAGGAGATGGACGGCATCCTGCGCCTGCTCAAGGGCAAGTACGCGATCATGAACCTCATCCCCTACAACAGCCTGGAAGCTGACGAATTCCAGCGCCCGGATGGCGACCGCATCGTGCAGATCGTGCGCTATCTGCACAGCCGTGGGGTGCTGACCAAGGTGCGCAACTCGGCGGGTCAGGACATTGATGGCGGCTGCGGGCAACTGCGCGCGCGGGCAACCGAGGTGCTGGATCGGCGCAAAGGCCGCGCTAAGGCGTGATCACGTTGGTCCTGTCGCGGCTAAAGACTCTCCCACATCATTCGGCAAGCAGCTACGGATCGACGGGAAACCTGACTCCCATGGGAGGGGTCGGGCGGCGCTCCGCTTTAGCCGCGAGGCTTTGCTTCAACAAACAACCAGCAGCATAAAAAATGCCCGCATATCGCGGGCATTTCTATTTAGCCATCTACTTAGTAGTAGGCATTTTCCTTGATGCTGTGGTCGGTCACGTCACGCACACCTTTCAGTTCGGGAATGCGCTCAAGCAGGGTTTTCTCGATGCCTTCCTTGAGCGTCAGGTCAACCTGACCGCAGCCCTGACAGCCGCCGCCGAACTTGAGCACGGCAATGCCATCTTCGACCACGTCGATCAGGCTGACTTCACCACCATGACTGGCCAGACCGGGGTTGATTTCGGTCTGCAGGTAGTAGCTGATGCGCTCGTTGATCGGGCTGTCTTCATTGACCATCGGCACTTTGGCATTCGGCGCCTTGATGGTCAGCTGGCCGCCCATGCGGTCGGTGGCGTAATCAACCACGGCGTCGTCGAGGAACGGCTCGCTGACGGCATCGATCCAGGCGGTAAAGCTGGCCAGGCCCAGTGCGGTGTCTTCGGCTTTCTGCTCGCCCGGCTTGCAGTAGGCAATGCAGGTTTCAGCATACTGGGTGCCCGGCTGGGTGATAAACACGCGGATGCCGATGCCCGGGGTGTTCTGCTTGCTCAGCAAGTCAGCCAGATAATCGTGGGCAGCGTCGGTAATAGTAATGGTGCTCATGGCAACTCCTCGCAAACATGCGCGCAGTGTACGTCACTCGCCAGCGCCGGCAAAGTCCCAGTGTTTTAGTAGGATTAAAGCTGGCCCGTATTTATAAAGCGCCGTACCTGCGAGTGAGAAAAGTAGCAATCACCTCAGCAGCGCTAAGCAGGTGTTGAGGCTGAGTGAACCCTGAACTTTTCAGCGGTTTAAGATCGTGATCACCGGCAGCGAGCCAATGCAGCTTGATCGCTGCGGACAGCGTATAGCCGGCAACCGCCTGACGATTACCCAGCGCGTCGCGCTCGCCCTGGATAATCAGCGTCGGCGTGTGCAGCTCAGCCAAGTGCGCCACCCTTGGCTTCTCTGGCTTACCGACGGCGTAAAAGGGATAGCCCAGACACACCAGCGCATCGACGCCCAACTCATCAGCCAGCAGGCTGGCCATGCGCCCGCCCATGGACTTGCCGCCGATGGCCAACGGCCCTGCGACCTGTTGGCGCACGTGGTGGTACACCTCGCGCCATTGCTCAAGCAATTGCGCTTGCGGATTAGGGGGGCGCTTCTTGCCGTCCTGGCGCCGCGCCGCCATATAGGCGAACTCGAAACGCAGCACCGCAACCCCACAAGCGGCAAGGTTTTGCGCCATTTCCTGCATAAACTCACTGTCCATCGGCGCGCCGGCGCCATGGGCCAAAATAAAGGTCGCATGCGACTCACCGACGGGCCGATCCCACAACCAACCCGCTGGGCTCTGTTCCTTCACGTATTGATCCCCGTCAATACCCGCCCCCGTTGCTTTGCTCATGCTTACCTCGTTTAAAGAATCTGTTGGACTGCGGCGCTGATCGTACAGGCGCACAGCCGCTGATTTTCAATGATCTGCCTATAACCGTGGATGGAAGCCCAGACATGAACACAACCAGCAGCAGCGCCTACAACTACAAGGTGGTGCGCCAATTCGCCATCATGACAGTGGTGTGGGGCATTGTCGGGATGGGGCTCGGCGTGTTTATCGCCGCGCAACTGGCTTGGCCCGAACTCAACTTCAACCTGCCGTGGACCAGCTTCGGGCGTTTGCGCCCGCTGCACACCAACGCAGTGATCTTCGCCTTCGGCGGGTGCGCACTGTTCGCGACCAGTTACTACGCGGTGCAACGCACCTCGCAGACCACGCTGTTCGCACCCAAACTTGCGGCCTTCACCTTTTGGGGCTGGCAACTGGTGATCGTCCTGGCGGCGATTACTCTGCCAATGGGCTGGACCAGCTCCAAGGAATACGCCGAGCTGGAATGGCCGATCGATATTCTGATCACCATTGTCTGGGTCAGCTACGCCATCGTGTTCTTCGGCACGGTAATCAAGCGCAACGTCAGCCACATCTATGTAGGCAACTGGTTCTTCGGTGGTTTTATCCTCACCGTGGCGCTGCTGCACCTGGTCAACAACCTTGAAGTACCCGTCACATTGACCAAGTCCTACTCGGCCTATGCCGGTGCGACCGATGCGATGATTCAGTGGTGGTACGGCCACAACGCCGTGGGCTTTTTCCTCACTGCAGGCTTTCTGGGGATGATGTATTACTTCGTGCCCAAGCAGGCCGGTCGTCCGGTGTATTCCTATCGCCTGTCGATTGTGCACTTCTGGGCGCTGATCGCCGTCTACATCTGGGCCGGCCCTCACCACCTGCATTACACCGCGCTGCCAGACTGGGCGCAGAGCCTGGGCATGGTGATGTCGCTGATTCTGCTGGCACCTAGCTGGGGCGGCATGATCAACGGCATGATGACCCTCTCCGGAGCCTGGCATAAGCTGCGTACCGACCCGATCCTGCGCTTCTTGGTGGTATCGCTGGCGTTCTACGGTATGTCGACCTTCGAAGGCCCGATGATGGCGATCAAGACCGTCAACGCCCTATCTCACTACACCGACTGGACCATCGGCCACGTACACGCCGGCGCGCTCGGCTGGGTTGCCATGGTGTCGATCGGCTCGCTCTATCACATGCTGCCCAAGGTCTTCGGCCGTGAAGAGATGCACAGCATCGGCCTGATTAACGTGCACTTCTGGCTCGCCACCATCGGCACCGTGCTGTACATCGCCTCGATGTGGGTCAACGGCATCGCCCAGGGCCTGATGTGGCGCGCAGTCAACGAAGACGGCACCCTCACCTACTCATTTGTTGAAGCGCTGGAAGCCAGCCACCCGGGCTTTGTAGTCCGTGTGATCGGCGGCGCGATCTTCTTTGCCGGCATGCTGGTGATGGCCTGGAACGTTTGGCAAACCGTGCGTCATACCAAGGCCGCTGAAATGGAAGCCGCCGCGCAGTTTTCGCTTGAGGGAGCCCACTGATGAGACACGAAATACTCGAAAAGAACATCGGCCTGATGGCGTTGATGATGGTGCTGGCCGTGAGTATCGGCGGCCTGACCCAGATCGTTCCGCTGTTCTTCCAGGATGTAGTCAATGAACCGGTGTCCGGGCTCAAGCCTTATACCGCGCTGCAACTGGAAGGCCGTGACATTTATATCCGTGAAGGCTGCGTTGGCTGCCATTCGCAGATGATCCGTCCGTTCCGCGCCGAAACCGAGCGCTACGGCCACTACTCGGTAGCCGGCGAAAGCGTTTACGACCACCCCTTCCTCTGGGGTTCCAAGCGCACCGGCCCGGACCTGGCCCGTGTCGGCGGCCGCTACTCGGATGAGTGGCACCGTGCCCACCTGTACAACCCGCGCAACGTGGTGCCTGAGTCGAAGATGCCCGCCTACCCATGGTTGGTGGAAAGCACCTTGGATGGCGAGGACACCGCCAAGAAAATGCAGGCCCTGCGCTTTCTCGGCGTGCCGTACAGCGAGGAAGACATCGCTGGCGCCTCCGATGCCGTCAAAGGTAAGAGCGAGATGGACGCCATGGTTGCCTACCTGCAAGTGCTCGGCATTGCCGTTAAGAACAAGAGGTAGGCCGTATGTCATTCGAATTTATTGATATCGGAACGTTACGCGGCATTGGCACAGCACTGGTTCTGCTGTCCTTCGTTTGCGTCACCCTGTGGGCTTACAGCGGCAAACGCCGCACGGCGTTCGATGAAGCCGCCCTTTTGCCCTTTGCCGATGAACTCAAGCTGGCTGCACCGAGGAGCAACACCCCATGAGCACGTTCTGGAGCTGGTACATCACAGTGCTGACCGTCGGCACCCTGCTCGCCCTGTTCTGGCTGATTTTCGCCACCCGTAAGAGTGAAGTTCACAAGAGCGAAACCGAGCAGACCATGGGCCATGCCTTCGATGGCATCGAGGAATATGACAATCCACTACCCAAGTGGTGGTTCATGCTGTTTATCGGCACCATTGTCTTCTCCATCGTCTACCTGGTGCTGTACCCCGGCCTGGGCAACTGGAAAGGCGTGCTGCCGGGTTATGAAAATGGCTGGACCCAGGTCAAGCAATGGGAACGCGAAGTCGACAAGGCTGACGAACTCTATGGCCCGATCTTCGCTAAATACGCCGCCATGCCCCTGGAGGAGGTCGCCAAAGACGAGCAAGCACTGAAAATGGGCGGTCGCATGTTTGCCACATATTGCTCGGTATGCCACGGCTCCGATGCCAAAGGCGCAGTGGGCTTCCCTAACCTGGCCGACAACCACTGGCGCTGGGGCGGTGAGCCCAGTGCAATCAAGACCAGCATCCTCAACGGCCGCATGGGGGCTATGCCAGCCTGGACCGCAATCATTGGTGAAGACGGCGTGCAACAGGTCGCAGCGTTTGTACGCAAAGATCTGGCCGGCCTGCCACTGCCAGCTGACAAGAGCTTCGACCTGGAAAAAGGCGCTGCCATTTATGCCGCCAACTGCCTGGCCTGCCATGGCGCAGAAGGTAAAGGCATGGCCATGCTCGGTGCCCCCGACCTGACCAGCCCGGCCGGTTGGATCTACGGCAGCAGCCTGGTGCAGTTGCAGCAAACCATCCGCCATGGCCGTAATGGCCAGATGCCTGCGCAGGATCAATACCTAGGCAACGACAAGGTGCATCTGTTGGCTGCTTATGTGCTGAGCTTGAGCCAACAACAGCAGAGCGCAACGGCGCAATAATCCACCCGCAATAAGGCCTGGCGGTCCCGCATCGCCAGGCAACCTAAACACCCTCCCCCTCGCTGGACACCCCTCCAAGCTCTGCGACCCAAGGTCGCACCCCTGCGACCAAGTGCACGCGCACGCGTTGACTTGAGCTAATCTTGTCCTCAGTCGCCAAACGCCATAACTCCAAGGCGATTCCCATCTTTGCGCTACGCCACTTAGGCGTTTGTTGCTTGCAGCAAGGGTCCATATCAATGACTCTGCATGCTTGCTAAGAGCTCTGAAAGCCCTATCGCACCGGCTCGCGTCGTTGCAATGAGAATCTGCTTTCTACATACTTGCCGCCGATTTTTGCCCCTAAAAAATCCATTAACCGTGGAACCCATAATGAGCACAGCAATCAGTCAGACTGCTTATAACTACAAGGTGGTTCGCCAGTTCGCCGTAATGACGGTGATTTGGGGAGTCATTGGCATGGCTCTAGGTGTTTTCATCGCCGCACAACTGGTGTGGCCTGAACTCAACCTAGGCATGGAATGGACGACCTTTGGCCGTCTACGCCCGCTTCACACCAACGCGGTAATCTTCGCCTTCGGCGGTTGCGCCCTGTTCGCCACGTCTTATTACGTGGTGCAGCGCACCTGCCAGACGCGCCTGATTTCCGATGGTCTGGCTGCTTTCACCTTCTGGGGCTGGCAAGCAGTAATCGTCGCAGCAGTGATTACCCTGCCGATGGGTTACACCGGTTCCAAAGAATACGCCGAGCTTGAGTGGCCGATCGATATCCTGCTGGGTATTGTCTGGGTCACCTACGCCGTGGTGTTCTTCGGCACAGTGGTCAAGCGTAAAACCAAGCACATTTATGTGGGCAACTGGTTCTACGGCGCCTTCATTCTGGTTACCGCGATGCTGCACATCGTCAACAGTGCTGCCGTTCCGGTGAGCCTGTTCAAGTCTTACTCGGCTTACGCGGGTGCGACTGACGCGATGATTCAGTGGTGGTACGGCCACAACGCTGTGGGCTTCTTCCTGACCACCGGCTTCCTGGGGATGATGTACTACTTCGTACCCAAGCAGGCTGAGCGTCCGATCTACTCCTACCGCCTGTCCATCGTGCACTTCTGGGCGCTGATCACCCTGTACATCTGGGCCGGCCCGCACCACCTGCACTACACCGCACTGCCGGATTGGGCACAGTCGCTGGGTATGGCGATGTCGATCATCCTCCTGGCACCAAGCTGGGGTGGCATGATCAACGGCATGATGAGCCTGTCAGGCGCCTGGCATAAGCTGCGCACCGACCCAATCCTGCGCTTCCTGGTGGTATCGCTGGCGTTCTACGGCATGTCGACCTTCGAAGGTCCGATGATGGCGATCAAGACCGTCAACGCCCTGTCGCACTACACCGACTGGACCATTGGCCACGTACACGCCGGCGCTCTCGGTTGGGTTGCGATGATCTCCATTGGTGCCCTGTACCACATGCTGCCAAAAGTCTTTGGTCGCCCGCAGATGCACAGCGTTGGCCTGATCAATGCTCACTTCTGGCTGGCCACCATCGGTACCGTGCTGTACATCGCCTCGATGTGGGTCAACGGCATCACCCAGGGCCTGATGTGGCGTGCAGTCAACGAAGACGGCACCCTCACCTACTCCTTTGTTGAAGCGCTGGAAGCCAGCCACCCGGGTTATGTCGTGCGCATGATCGGCGGCGCCTTCTTTGTCGCGGGCATGTTGCTGATGGCTTACAACACCTACCGCACCGTGCGTGCCGCCAAGGCTTCGGAATATGAAGCGGCTGCACTGATTCCTGCCGGAGTAGCGCACTGATGAAACACGAAATCATTGAGAAGAACATTGGCCTGATGGCGCTGCTGATGGTTTTAGCCGTCAGCATCGGTGGCCTGACTCAAATCGTTCCGCTGTTTTTCCAGGACGTAACCAATGAGCCGGTGGAGGGCCTCAAGCCTTACACCGCGCTGGAGTTGGAAGGCCGCGACGTGTACATCGCCAACGGTTGTGTCGGCTGCCACTCGCAGATGATCCGTCCGTTCCGCGCTGAAACCGAACGTTACGGCCACTACTCGGTCGCCGGTGAAAGCGTATGGGACCACCCGTTCCTGTGGGGTTCCAAGCGTACCGGCCCAGACCTGGCCCGCGTTGGCGGTCGTTACTCGGATGAATGGCAGCGTGCGCACCTGTACAACCCGCGCAACGTCGTACCTGAATCCAAGATGCCTGCGTACCCCTTCCTGGTCGAGAACAAGCTCGACGGCAAGGACACCGCCAAGAAGATGGAAGTCATGCGTGGCTTTGGCATCCCTTATACCGATGAAGACATCGCCGGGGCCAAGGACGCGGTAAAAGGCAAGACCGAAATGGACGCACTGGTGGCGTACTTGCAGGTTCTCGGCACTTCTATCAAGAACAAACGGTAACGCACGATGGATATCGGGACTATTCGCGGCATCGGCACAGCAGTGGTGTTCATCGCCTTTATTGGCGTGGTGCTCTGGGCCTACAGCAGCAAGCGTAAATCCAGCTTCGACGAGGCCGCTAACCTGCCCTTCGCCGATGATCCCAAACCCAACGAGCGTGACGAGCAATCTTCCAGGAGCAATAACCAATGACCACGTTCTGGAGTTGGTACGTAACCATTCTGTCTTTGGGCACTATTTTCGCCCTGACCTGGCTCATTTTTGGTACCCGCAAGGGCCAGCGCCAGGAAACAACCGAACAGACCATGGGGCATACATTTGACGGTATCGAGGAGTATGACAACCCGCTGCCCAAGTGGTGGTTCATGCTATTTATCGGCACCATCATCTTCTCCCTCGGCTACCTGGCGCTCTACCCGGGCCTAGGTAACTGGAAAGGTCTGCTGCCAGGCTACGACTACCTCAATACCGAGACCAAGACGCCTTTCGCCACCAGCATTCAAATTGCTGATGACCAAGAGCGTAATGCGGGCTGGACTGGCGTACACCAGTGGGAAAAGGAAATGGCGAAAGCTGACGCTCAGTACGGGCCGATCTTCGCTAAATATGCAGCCATGCCGATTGAGCAAGTGGCTCAGGACGAACAAGCGTTGAAAATGGGCGGCCGCCTATTTGCTTCCAACTGCTCGGTCTGCCACGGCTCTGACGCCAAGGGTGCTTATGGCTTCCCGAACCTGACCGACAACGACTGGCTGTATGGCGGCGAGCCGGAAACCATCAAAACCACGCTTATGCTCGGCCGTCAGGCCGTGATGCCCGCGTGGAAAGACAGCATCGGTGAAGAAGGCATACGCAACGTTGCCGGCTACATCCGCAGCTTGTCGGGTTTGAAGACGCCGGAAGGTATCGAAGTTGACCTTGCCGCAGGTCAAAACATCTTTGCGACCAATTGTGCAGTCTGTCATGGCGCTGAAGGTAAGGGTCAACAGGCCATGGGCGCGCCCAACCTGACCGACAAAGTCTGGCTCTACGGTTCCAGCTTTGCCCAGGTGCAACAAACTCTGCGTTATGGTCGTAACGGTAAGATGCCAGCCCAGGCCGACTTCCTAGGCAACGACAAAGTGCATCTACTGGCTGCTTACGTTTACAGCCTGTCGCAAGACAAAACCGAGAAGTAATTCTCTGGCCCGGCAGGCGCGACCGCAAGTCGCACCTGCCGAGCAATTGTCAGGCGTACCATAGTGCAGGAGCCCGTATGACCCCGGCCGGCACGTATCGACCAGGGCAGCCAATCAACCGCCGTGGTACACACTGATGAGCGCACAGATCCCCGTTAAAGACATCACCCCTGCCCAGGCCAAGGTCGACGTTGTTGACCTGTACGCCAATCGCGAAAAAATCTACACCCGCTCCTTCACCGGCATTTTCCGCAACTTGCGCATGCTCGGTGGCGCGACCCTATTCCTGTTGTACTTCGGCACCGTATGGTTGACCTGGAACGGTCGCCAGGCTGTTTGGTGGAACCTGCCGGAGCGCAAGTTTCATATCTTTGGGGCCACCTACTGGCCGCAGGACTTTGTCCTGCTCTCAGCCCTCTTAATCATTGCCGCGTTCGGGCTGTTTTTTATCACTGTATTCGCCGGGCGCGTGTGGTGCGGTTATACCTGCCCGCAAAGCGTATTCACCTGGGTTTTCATGTGGGCGGAAAAGGTCACCGAAGGTGATCGCAATCAGCGCATGAAACTCGACAAAAGCCCGATGACCGCGCAAAAGTTCACGCGCAAGCTGGCCAAACACGGTATTTGGGTCGGCGTATCGCTGGTCACCGCCATTACCTTTGTCGGCTATTTCACACCGATTCGCGACCTGATACCGGAGCTGTTTACCCTCAGCGCAAGCGGCTGGGCGCTGTTCTGGGTAGGCTTCTTTACCCTCGCCACCTACGGCAACGCCGGTTATCTGCGCGAGCAGGTGTGCATTTACATGTGCCCTTACGCGCGCTTCCAAAGCGTGATGTTCGACCAAGACACCCTGATCGTCTCCTACGACCCACGCCGTGGAGAGCAACGCGGCCCGCGTAAGCGCGATGCAGACTACAAAGCCGAAGGCTTGGGTGATTGCATCGACTGCAAGATGTGTGTGCACGTCTGCCCGACCGGCATTGATATTCGTGATGGCCTGCAAATCGAATGCATCGGCTGCGCCGCCTGTATCGACGCCTGCGACAGCATCATGGAAAAGATGAACTACCCGAAAGGGCTGATCAGCTACACCACCGAACACAACCTCTCAGGGCAAAAAACTCACCTGGTACGACCGCGCCTGATTGGTTACGCCATCGCCTTGCTGGCCATGTTCTGCGTGTTTAGCTGGGCCATCGTCGATCGCTCGCTGGTGGAGCTGGATGTACTCAAAGACCGCGTGCTCTACCGTGAAAACGAAGAAGGCCGGATCGAGAACGTTTATACCCTCAAGATCATGAACAAGGCTCAGCATGAAGTGACCTACCGGATCGAAGCCGACGGCCTCGACGGTTTGGTGTACGAGGGTAAGCGCGAAATTAGAGCGCTGGCCGGTGAAGTCTTGTCATTGCCTGTCGAGCTGTCCATCGAGCCCGAAAAACTGCCTTCAAGCACCAATGAAATCAACTTCCGACTGCGCGCGGTAGATGACCCAAGTATCAACACCCACGCGCCCAGCCGCTTTATCGGCCCCAGCGTGCGCTAACCAGAGAAGACCATGACCGAGCCCATCGCTGAAAAGAACGCCGAGATCATCAAGCCCTGGTACAAGCAATTCTGGCCCTGGTTCCTGATTGGCCTGCTGGCCTATTCAGTGGTCCAGGGGCTGACCTTGCTGACCATCGCCACGAAGAACCCGCCGGGATTGATTTCCGATGACTATTACGACGTCGGCAAAGGCATCAACCAATCCCTGGAGCGAGAGAATCACGCCATTCGCCTCAAGCTGCATGCCAGCCTGGTACTCAATGATGACAACGGTACGGCCACCCTGCAATTGAGCGGCAACAGCCGTCCGCAGCAGTTGGTGCTCAACCTGATTTCACCGACTCAACCGGAGCGTGATCGCCGCGTGATTCTGCAACCGCAGGCCAATGGCAGCTACAGCGGCCAAATGATTGATGCGATATCCGGCCGCCGCTTTGTTGAGCTGATCGGCCAGGAAGGCGGTAAAGACTGGCGTCTGTTTGAGGAAGAAAACGTGCAAAGTGGGCAGACCATTCTTCTCGGGGATGCTCAATAAGCGCACCGATGGCCAGCCCAACTCCTTGCTTCCACTGTGGCCTGCCGGTACCCACCGGCAGCCGTTTTCAGGCCCATGTATTGGGCTCGACCCGCGACATGTGCTGCCCGGGCTGCCAGGCCGTGGCCGAAGCCATCGTCAGTGGCGGCCTGGAGCATTACTACACACACCGCAGCGAAAACGCTGCCAACCCACAGAGCCTGCCCCAGGCGTTGCCGGATGAGCTGGCGTTGTATGACCGCAGCGACGTACAGCAGCCCTTTGTCGAGCATGACGGCGAACTCAGTGAAACCTGCCTGCTGATCGAAGGCATCAGCTGCGCGGCCTGTGGCTGGCTGATTGAAAAACACTTGCGCGCCCTACCCGGCGTCAGCGAGGCACACCTCAACCTGTCCAACCACCGCCTGCAAGTGCGCTGGGCCGACAGCCAGCTGCCGTTAAGCCAACTGCTCAAGGCACTGCGCAAAATCGGCTACGCCGCCCACCCTTGGCAGGCCGATGCCGCCGCCGAACAGCTGCAACGCGAGAACCGCCGCGCCATGCGTGAGCTGGGCGTGGCCGGCATGTTATGGATGCAGGTGATGATGGCCACTATGGCCACCTGGCCGGAGTTCAACATCGACCTCAGCCCCGAGCTAGACAAGATCCTGCGGTGGGTCAGCTTGTTCCTCACCACCCCGATTGTCTTCTACTGCTGCGGCCAGTTCTTCCGCGGCGCGCTGCGCGACCTGCGTACGCGTCACCTAACCATGGATGTATCGGTATCACTGGCAATTGGCGGGGCTTATATCGCCGGCATCTGGTCAACCGTTACCGGCCAAGGTGAGCTGTATTTTGACGCCGTGGGTATGTTCGCCCTCTTTTTACTGGCTGGCCGCTACCTGGAACGCCGCGCCCGCGAGCGCACAGCCGCCGCCACCGCGCAGCTGGTCAATCTACTGCCGGCGTCCTGCCTGCGCCTGGATGCGCAGGGCCAGAGCCAGCGCATTCTGCTCAGCGAGCTGCAGGTGGGCGATCAGGTATTGGTGCCGCCGGGCTCTTTGTTGCCCGCCGACGGACGCATTGTGCAGGGCCAATCGAGTGTCGATGAGTCGCTGCTAACCGGCGAATACCTGCCGTTACCACGCGCGCCTGGTGATGCTGTCACCGCTGGCACCCTCAACGTCGAGGGGCCGCTTACGGTCGAAGTGCAGGCCCTTGGTGACGCGACTCGCTTATCGGCCATTGTCCGCTTGCTGGAACGGGCGCAGAACGACAAACCGCGTCTGGCGGTATTGGCCGATCAAGTCGCGCAGTGGTTTCTGGTCATCGTGCTGGTGGTCGCGGCCATCGTCGGTCTGGTCTGGTGGCAACTTGACCCCTCACGCGCATTCTGGATCGTCCTTTCCCTACTGGTCGCCACCTGCCCCTGCGCCCTCGCATTGGCCACCCCCACGGCACTGACTGCAGCGACCGGCTCACTGCACAAGCTGGGCATGCTGCTAACTCGCGGTCATGTATTGGAAGGGCTAAACCAGATCGACACCCTGGTGCTGGACAAGACCGGCACCCTCACCGAAGGCAAGCTAACGCTTAGCGGTATTCATCCCCTGCGCGAGCTGGATGCCGACAGCTGCCTGGCCCTGGCCGCCGCCCTGGAAAACCGCTCAGAACACCCGATTGCCCGCGCCTTCGGCCAGGCCCCCGAAGCAGCTGAAGCAGTCGACAGCCATCCAGGTTTAGGCCTGCAAGGGCGTGTGGGCAGCCGTGTGCTGCGTATTGGTGAAGCCAACTTCGTCTGTGAACTCAGCGCAAGTGCTGCGCCGACCATTACCGGTGAACACGGCCAATGGCTGCTGCTGGGTGATGAACAGGGCCCGCTGGCCTGGTTCGTCCTGGATGACCGCCTGCGTGAAGATGCACCGCAACTGATCAGCATGGCCAAGACCAAGGGCTGGCAAATCATGTTGTTGTCCGGCGACAGCTCGCCCATGGTCGGCGAAGTAGCGCGTCAGTTGGGCATCATTGACGCCCGTGGCGGCCTCACCCCGGATGCCAAGCTGGACGTGCTCAAACAACTGCACAGCCAGGGCCGCCGGGTGTTGATGTTGGGTGACGGCGTCAATGATGTGCCGGTATTGGCTGCCGCTGATATCAGTGTGGCCATGGGCAGTGCCACTGACCTGGCAAAAACCAGCGCCGACGCCGTGCTGCTGTCCAACCGCCTGAGCAGCCTGGTGCAAGCGCTACACATGGCGCAACGAACCCGTCGCCTCATCATTGAGAACCTGACTTGGGCCAGCCTGTACAATGGCTTGGTATTGCCCTTTGCCGCCATCGGCTGGATCACGCCGATCTGGGCCGCGTTGGGCATGTCGGTCAGCTCATTGCTGGTGGTGGTCAACGCACTGCGTCTGACGCGTACGTAGGGTGGATCACGCTTCACCGATCCACCACCGCAATGCCAGGGTGGATCGATGAAGCGCTAGCTACGCGCCCCGATGCGCCCTACGCCTCACGGTCAAACAGCCCACTAACACGCTCGGCGAGGTTTTATGCGAAACAACGTGACTGGCAAGGTCGTCTGGTGGGTGCATTTACTCGCCATAACGCTGATCAGCCTGCAACTGTTCATCGCCTACCAGTTTGCCGCCGCGCTGATCAGTCAGCCGGCCATGCTCAGCAGCCTGTTTGCTGAAAACCTGCCAGACGCTTTGATCTTGGTTTTTCTTAACGCTCTGCTTGCCTTCGTTGCAGCGACCGGCCGCAGTCCTGACAGAGTCTTCCCGGTTGCCAGCCTCAATCTGCGGCAACTCTTGCGCCGGAGCCACTAAGCCATGCCAGCCCTTTACATCCTGATCCCGGTCGCCATTGCCTTGGTGGCTTTTGCCATCTGGCTGTTCTTCTGGGCGGTGGACAGCGGCCAGTATGATGACCTCGACGGCCCGGCCCACAGCATCCTGTTTGATGACGAAGACCCCAAGCACACCGCTGCCGTAAGCCAAGTGCAGCAGCAGGATCAACCTCAAGACCCACAGCAGGAAAAGCCCGGTGCTTGATCTACTGCCGCTGCTGATTTCAGCGCTGATTCTTGGCCTGCTTGGTGGCGGCCACTGCATGGGTATGTGCGGCGGGCTGATGGGGGCGCTGACCCTGGCCATTCCACCCGAACGCCGCGCACAGCGTTTTCAGCTGTTATTGGCATATAACCTAGGGCGCATTCTTAGCTACAGCCTCGCCGGTCTGCTGCTGGGCCTTGCCGGCTGGGCGCTGGCTAACAGTCCACTGGTCATGGGCTTACGCATTATCGCAGGCTTGTTGCTGATCGCGATGGGCCTGTACCTGGCCGGCTGGTGGAGCGGCCTGACCCGTATCGAAGCCCTAGGCCGTGGTCTATGGCGATATATTCAACCGCTGACCCGACGTTTTATGCCGGTCACAAGCCTGCCGCGTGCGCTGGTTTTGGGCAGCCTATGGGGCTGGCTGCCCTGCGGCTTGGTCTACAGCACCCTGTTGTGGGCCGCCAGCCAAGGCAATGCCGTGGATAGCGCCGCACTGATGTTTGCCTTTGGCCTCGGCACCCTGCCGGTGTTGCTAGCAACCGGCCTGGCTGCCGAACGCCTAACGGCCCTGTTACGCAAGGAAGGCGTGCGCATGGCCGGCGGCATTCTGGTGATCCTGTTCGGCTTGTGGACCCTGCCCGGCCCGCACCAACACTGGTTGATGGGCCACTAAGCGATACCTCGCTGCTTGATACAGGTCAAAACACACCCGGCATTCCCCTTTTAGACTCCCTGGTATTGAAAGCCAAACCGGGAACCCCCGCATGCTCAACGCCATCCAGTGGGACAGCAACCTGATTCGTCGCTACGACCAGGCCGGCCCGCGCTATACCTCTTACCCAACCGCCGTGCAGTTCCACGAGCGCGTTAGCCAGTTCGACCTGCTGCACGCCCTGCGCGACAGCCGCAAAGCACTGCGGCCACTATCGCTGTATGTGCACATCCCGTTCTGCGCGCACATTTGTTACTACTGCGCCTGCAACAAGGTCATCACCAAGGATCGCGGGCGTGCCCAGCCTTACTTGGAAAAACTTGAGCGCGAAATCGAGATCATCGGCCGTCATCTCGACCCACAGCAGAAGGTTGAACAACTGCACTTCGGTGGGGGCACGCCGACCTTTCTTAGCCACGATGAACTGCGCCACCTGATGAGCCACCTGCGCCAGCATTTCAACCTACTGGACGATGACTCAGGCGACTACAGCATCGAGATCGACCCGCGCGAAGCCGACTGGTCGACCATGGGCCTGCTTCGTGAGCTGGGCTTCAACCGCGTCAGCCTGGGCGTACAGGACCTCGATCCAGCCGTGCAGCGCGCCGTCAACCGCCTGCAGACGCTGGAAGAGACTCGCGCCATTATCGAAGCCGCGCGCACGCTGCAATTTCGCTCGGTAAACATCGACCTGATCTACGGCCTGCCGCTGCAAACGCCAGAACGCTTCGCCCGCACCGTGGCCGAAGTGATCGCCCTGCAACCTGATCGCCTGTCATTGTTCAATTACGCGCACCTGCCAGAGCGTTTTATGCCGCAGCGACGCATCAACACCTGCGACCTGCCCAGTCCAGGCGACAAGCTGGCCATGCTGCAGGCCAGCATTGAACAACTGAACGCAGCGGGTTATCGCTACATCGGCATGGACCACTTCGCCCTCCCCGATGATGAGCTCGCCAGCGCCCAAGAAGATGGCAGCCTGCAGCGTAATTTCCAGGGCTACACCACCCACGGCCATTGCGACCTCATCGGCCTTGGGGTGTCATCGATAAGCCAGATTGGTGATCTTTACTGCCAGAACAACAGCGACCTGAGCAAGTACCAGGACAGCCTCGGCAATAACGAACTGGCCACCCTGCGCGGCCTGCATTGTGATGATGATGATCGCCTGCGGCGCGCAGTGATTCAGCAGCTGATTTGCCATTTCCAGTTGCGCTTTACCGATATCGAGCAGTCGTATGCCATCGATTTTCGTAACTACTTTGCTGATATCTGGCCACAACTGCAGCAGATGGCCAGAGACGGCCTGATCGAATTGAACGCCCACGGGATCGACGTACTACCTGCTGGGCGGCTACTGGTGCGGTCGCTGTGCATGTTGTTTGATCGCTACCTGAATGAGCTGAGCCGGCAGCGCTTTTCCCGGGTGATCTGACCCACCGCTGAGCGTGGCCTTACTTCATGATGAGGCTGGCCACTTCCTGCATCTGCGTCGCGCTCAGGTTCTGCTCGCGCAGAACCTTGATCAGTGTCGCGTTGGCGCTACTCAGCGCCCCCTGCAACGAACTCAGCTCCGCCTGCAGGGCTTCAACCTTCAGGCGTTTACTCTCGGGACTCGGGCTTTGCGCACTTAGGGCGGCCTTCAGTTCGTTTTTCTTCGCGGCAATCTGCGCCTTGAGCGCGCGAATCATCTTAAGAAGATCCTTGAGCACATCCGGCAGGCTGCTCTCGTCAATGTCCTTATTTTCCTGCGTCGCCGCAGAACGGGCCTTACCCAGTACTGACAAACTCACGCGTAGACCGTCACGCAGTGCTTGCTCATCCATCGGGTCGCTTTCAGCAGCCTTGTTACGCTCAAGCGTAAGAGCCAAGCGGCTGATCAGCCCCGTCGATTCAATACGCATAGCCATGCTCCCTGCTGGTCGGTCAGCTCCATTGCCCTATCGACTGTCCGACCTGAAACTTGAACATCTACCGAGGAACCGTATCCGGGTGGCCCTGCTCTGCGCCCTGCTGTAACCTTGTGCGCATTGTGTGTTTAGCTAGGATCTCCCCGATGTCCGAAAGCATCAAGTTGCATGCACCCCATCAAGCCCATTGCAAGGATTGCAGCCTGGCGAGTTTGTGCCTGCCGCTGTCGCTGAACCTGGAGGACATGGACGCGCTGGACGAAATCGTCAAACGCGGCCGCCCACTAAAGAAGGGCGAATTCCTCTTCCGACAAAGTGATGCTTTTAACTCCGTATTCGCCGTACGTTCAGGCGCTTTAAAAACCTTCAGCTTGAGCGACAGCGGCGATGAGCAGATCACCGGCTTCCACCTGCCCAGCGAGCTGGTTGGTCTGTCCGGCATGGACAATGAGCGCTACCCAGTCTCAGCTGTAGCGCTTGAAACCACCTCGGTTTGTGAAATCCCTTTCGAACGACTCGACGAATTATCGACACAGCTGCCGCAACTGCGTCGCCAATTAATGCGCATCATGAGCCGTGAGATTCGCGACGATCAGCAAATGATGCTGCTGCTCTCGAAGAAAACCGCTGATGAGCGTATCGCCACCTTCCTAGTTAACCTCTCGGCACGCTTTCGCGCTCGCGGTTTCTCGGCCAACCAGTTTCGCCTGGCCATGTCGCGTAACGAAATCGGCAACTATCTGGGCCTCGCGGTCGAGACCGTGTCGCGAGTGTTTACCCGCTTCCAACAGAACAAGCTGCTCGAAGCCGAAGGCAAAGAAGTGCATATCCTCGACCCCATCGAGTTGTGCGCCCTGGCCGGCGGCAATCTCGACAGCTGATAGAACCGCTTAGCGCAGGACATCACCCATGATTTTCGACGAATTCAGCATCAAAACCCTGATCCGCCCAGTGGTGGACTTCCCCAAACCGGGAGTGATCTTTCGCGATATCACCCCGCTGTTCCAGTCGCCACGTGCCCTGCGCATGGTCGCTGACAGTTTTATTCAGCGCTACGTCGAAGCCGACTTCAGCCATATCGGCGCCATGGATGCGCGCGGCTTCCTGATTGGCTCAATCATCGCCTATGAATTGAATAAACCGCTGGTGCTGTTTCGCAAGCAAGGCAAGCTGCCCGCTGATGTGCTGAGCGAGAGCTATCAGACTGAATACGGCGAGGCCAAGCTTGAAGTGCATGCTGACAGCCTCTGCGAAGGCGACAAAGTACTGATTTTCGATGACTTGATCGCCACGGGCGGCACCCTGCTGGCCGCCGCGCAACTGGTACGGCGCATGGGCGCCAGCATCATTGAAGCCGCAGCCATCATTGACCTGCCAGAATTAGGCGGCTCGCAGAAACTGCAAGACAGCGGCATTGCCACTTTCGCCCTGACCAGCTTCGCCCTAAACGACCAGTAATCACGCAAACACCACCAGCGCCCGCTTTTGCGGGCGTTGGCGTTTTCAACGCGGCACAAGCGGCGAGCCTTCGCCTCTGGGCTTCAAGCGCAGGCTGAAAAACCACAAGGCTCAGGACACCTCGACGCGGCTTTCCAGCGTTCTGATGACATGCTCAGCCAAGCCCGCCCCAGCTTCACTCATGGTCAGGTAAGTGCGATCAGCACCAGCGTCCTGAATACGCTTGGCAATGTCTTCATACATGGCATGAGACACCACCAAGCCACTAAAGCCTCGATCACGCAGCTTCTGCGTTGCAATAACCTTGGCCTCTTCATCGTTGAGCGTCAGTATCACCGCATCGACATTAGGCATATCCAGGTGCTGCCAGAACACGGAGTCCTCGCCGTCGGCGAACAACACATTACGCCCGGCAACTTTGCTCTGCTCAATCACAATAGGGTCGGAGTCCAGCCCGATCACGCGATAACCCTGCTCCTCTAAATAGTCGTAAGCCGCACGCCCCGTGCGCCCCATGCCCATCACCAGCGTTTGTGCATCGCCCAGAGAGAGTGGCTGCTCATCGGGGTGGCGGGTATTGCGCTCAAGAGCAATCAGACGCTTGGCCCAACGCTCATAGAGCGGGTGGACGACGCGATTGAGTGGTGCCGAGAGCACAAACGAGAACGCCACCGTGAGCGCCAATGGAATAAGCCATTGCGGCAGCACCACGCTGGCCATAATCAGGCCGAACTCGCTGTAGTTGGTAAGGCTGACGCTTGCGAGAAAAGCGCTGCGCGCACGCAAGCGAAAGAGCAGAAACAGAAAAAAGAACAGCACACCCTTGAGTGGCAGTAACAAGGTCATTACCAGCGCAAACTTCAAGGCCTCAACATCTGGAAGCCCGCCAATACCGATCTGCAGGAAGAAACCGACCAGAAAGATCTCTTTGATGCCCCACAACGAATTGGACAGCTCGGTTGCCTGCTTATGCTTCGCCAAAAGCGCACCGAACGCCAAGGCGCCCAACTCAGAACTCAACCCCACTTGCTCAAAGCCAAAGCCACCGGCCGCCAACGCCAATAGCAAACCGAGCAGCAGCATCAACTCCTCGTGACCACAGGCGTCAACAAGCCGAAATAACAGAGGCCGCAGTAATGGCAAGCCAAACACTAAAAGCGCCCAGGGCGAAGGTAAATCGCCTGCTGCCAGGCTCATCACCAACAGCGCGATCATGTCCTGAATCACCAGAACGCCAATCGCCAGACGACCGTGAAATGCCCGCAGCTCGCGTTTACTTTCCAGTACTTTTGCCGCCAACACCGTACTGGAAAACGACAAGGCACTCGCCAGCAGGAGGGATTGATACCAGGGTAAATCGAGCAGCAGCATGATCGCCGGGAGATACAGCACACTGGAAATAACGAAGTGCAGCAACCCGCCCCCCATAACCTCACGCCGCAGCAGGTTACTTGGCTTCAGCTTTAAGCCAACGGTAAACAGCAACAGCAGCACGCCCAGGTGAGCAATGTGCTGCAGCACCTGACTGTCGCGCGCGCCAATACCGATGAACTTGCCTACCGCTGCCAAAGCAAAACCAGCCCCCAGGTAACCAACCAGTGGCGGCAGCCCCACACCTCGCGCAGCCAAGCCCATGCCAAAGGCAAAAGCAATCCAGGCAGCTTCAATCATCAGTAATCCTTATAAACAGAAGTAAAGACAGGCGAACGGCAGAGCAGCCTAAATAGGCAAGGTAAGTCAGCCCAACAGCATACGAGGCTAAGGCCTCTAGCGATATTGACCAACATCAGTCAGGGCGTTGTCGCGAAACGCTGTGTAGCGACCGAAAAAACGCGAGAAACTGGCACCCACAGCAGCCGCATGACGATTACCTCAACGAATCTTTAGGGTTCTGCGCCGCACAATTGCATTCTGTAAGGGCCATTGACAGCATCAAAACCCTGAGCAGCCAGTGCAGCCGAGGCGTTTTCAGCGGCTATTTACCCACTAAAGCTATGGAAATAGCCATGATCGACACCTTTTATCGGATGCCTAACCTGCCTGCAGGCCAATAAAATAGGGCACCTACCGGTTTGACACAGATAAAAACATGAATAATTGATGTTAAACCCAACACTATCCGTAAAAACGGCCTATTATGGCTGAGCTGACTTCTTGTAGTTATCAGCAAAACCGCATAGGTGCTATGAGCACTCTGGCACCGCAATTCGTATCGATTTAAGAGACACACCATGGCAAATCGCGAAACTGGCACCGTCAAATGGTTCAACGATGAGAAAGGCTTCGGCTTCATTACCCCGACTAACGGCGGCGATGATCTCTTCGTTCACTTCAAAGCTATCCAAAGCGACGGTTTCAAAAGCCTGAAAGAAGGCCAGACTGTTACCTACGTGGCCGCTCGCGGTCAGAAAGGTATGCAAGCTGAAGAGGTACAGGTGGCTTAAGCCTCTGTCCTGATCTAAAACAAACCCCGCGGCCGCGGGGTTTGTTTTATCTGTCGTTTGTAAAACCCAGCGGGTCTATAAGCCCATCTGCTTGCTGATGATCTCGTTCATGATTTCACGCGAGCCACCCCCGATCGAAAGAATACGGTTATCGCGGTACAGCCGCTCCACTAGGCTTTCGCGCATGTAACCCATGCCACCCATGATCTGCACCGCGTCGTAGGTCAGCCGATCGGCAATATCAGTGGCAAAGTTTTTGGCCATGGATATTTCCTTGATCACACTTTTACCTGCCGCCATCTTCGCTGCTTGTCGATAGGTAAAGTCACGCGATACCTCCAGCTGGGTCGCCATCTCAGCCAAACGATGCTTGAGCACCTGGAACTTGCCGATGGGCTTTCCAAATGCTTCGCGCTGCTTGGCCCATTTCAGCGCCTCCTCCAGCGCCAGCTGCGCTGTCATGTTGGCCATGATCGCCAATGACAATCGCTCGCTCTGAAAATTGGCCATGATGCAGGCAAAACCCATGTTCTCAGCACCGATCAGGTTAGCCACGGGAACCTTACAGTCCTCAAAGAACAGCTCTGCTGTGTCAGATGCCCACCACCCCATTTTCTTTAGCTTACGGCCCACAGTGAACCCAGGTGTGCCTTTCTCCACCACCAGCAAACTGACACCGGCAAACCCTTCGCCCCCCGTGCGCACCGCAACCGTGTAGTAGTCGGCGCGTATGCCACTGGTGATAAAGGTCTTGCTGCCCGTGACACGATAGAAATCGCCATCACGCACCGCGCGGGTTTTCAGATTGGCCACATCCGAACCGCCTGAAGGCTCAGTCACCGCCAGCGCCATGATTTTCTCGCCTGCCAGCACCTGCGGCACGACGCGATTGCGCAGCTCAGGTTTGGCCCACTTCAGCACCGGCGGCAAGCCAATATCCAACGAGCCAAGCCCAGCCACCAGCCCGCCTGAGCCTGAGCGCATCAACTCCTCGCTGGCCGCAACCTTGGCAAATACGTCCCCCTCGTGGCTGCCACCAAACGCTTCCGGGTAGCCGATGCCGAGAATCCCCGCCGCCCCTACCTTCAGGTAGAGCTCACGGGGAAATGCCTCAGCCTCCTCCCACTCATTAATATGCGGCAAAATTTCACGCTCAACAAAACGCCTGACCGAATCACGCACGAGCTGATGAGAACCATCGAAATATTCTTGGAAGGCTGACATGAGGTAATCCCAATGAGGTTTCGGCCAAAATACCAAGCGCTTGCTTGGTTAGCAAGAAAGAAGCACCATGCCGACTGTTTGAGCATCCTTGCTGGGAAAGCATCCAGCTCTGCCGCGCGAATTTGCTTCGGCTCAATACCTGCACAGGCCTCATGCAAATCAGCCAGAATCGGCGCGGTTAATGATTAACCTAGCCTTAGGCAGCCTATTCGCAAATGAACTACTGTATATATAAACAGCAATGTTAGACTCTCCCCCGACCAATCTAGGCCGTTAAAAGACGGCATACTCGTCGCCGATATTATTGAGCCTTAACCGTTCACGCCGCATGACCCGCCTAGCGAGGCGCTGATACCCAACGATGCCAACAGCCCCCAGCACACCCACGCCGCCACTGCTTGACCCAAGTTTTTATTACTTGTCGAATTTCCTTCAGGCCTTAACGTGGCTGCAAGAGCGTTCTGCCGACCTGCTGAATGAGCCAGAACACGCGTTCCTGACGCAGTTCTTGGCGACAGAAAAAGCATCACAGGCTCTGCTGGTGCGCATGATCATGCGTAAGGGCTCGCACTTTCGCGCCAGCAAGCTGGCCTACACCGAGATCGGTTGCCCCCGCTTGGCCGCAAAGCCTTTACTCGATGCGGGCTGGATCAAGCACGACGCTATGCTGTCACTGGACGAACTGTTCAGCGTGCTGCGCAAGGATGAACTGCTTGAGCACCTAGGTAACCCGAAGCACAAGGCGCTGAAGAAAAGCGAACTACGGGAGCAGCTGAGCGAGACCCATGCCGAGCCTCGCCCCTTTGCAGAGTGGTGCCCGACCTCTGATGACCAGTTGTTCAGCCTGACCATCGATGCGGTGTGTGAACGCCTAAGGCTGATGTTCTTTGGCAACCTGCATCAGGACTGGTCAGAGTTCGTATTGGCCGAACTTGGCATCTTCCGCTACGAACCTGTAGCGCTGACCACCGATTCGCGGGCCTTTCGCCACCGCGCAGATGTGGATTGCTACCTGCAACTGCAACACAGCCGCGAGCAGTTCGAGGCTGGCGCGCCGATCAGCAGCGTTCTGCAACAGATCAGCGCACTGGTCTGCGACACGCCTTTTCTTGCCGCTCGGCGCCACAAGCTGTTATTTCGTATGGGCCAACAGCTGGAGCGCGGAGGTGATCTGGCAGGTGCGCTGAGCTTTTATGTGGACTGCCGTTATGTTGGCGCTCGGCTACGACAAATCCGCTTATTGGAACGTTTGGGCCGCCAGGAACAGGCCTATGCGCTGGCCCTCCAAGCCTCACAGGCCCCGGAGAATGATGCTGAAGAGCAAGCAGTGGAACGCGCGCTCACGCGGCTGGCACGCCAGCTGGGGCAAACACGGCCAGGCAAAGCCAAAACCGCTGCGCCAATCCGCCTGGATCTGCGCCTAGCCAAGCCCGAAAAAGGCAGCGTCGAGTTCGCGGTCAAAGCCCATCTGAGTGAGCCTGAAAGCCCGGTGCACTATGTTGAGAACAGCCTGATTTGCAGCCTGTTCGGCCTGCTTTGTTGGGAGGCGATTTTTGCGCCCTTGCCGGGGGCCTTTTTCCATCCGTTTCACACTGGCCCAGTCGATTTGTTCAGTGCCGACTTTTACCCACGCCGCGCCGAGCTGTTCGATGCCTGTTTGGCGCACCTCGAAACAGACGCCTACAAACACATCATTCGCCAACGCTACGCGGATAAATTCGGCATCCAGTCGTCGTTCGTGTTCTGGGCCGCGTTGAATCCGGCGTTGCTGGAGCAAGCACTCCATTGCCTGCCCGCCGCTCATCTGCGGGCCTGGTTCAAGCGCCTGCTGCTGGATATCAAAGCCAACCGCGCCGGCATGCCGGACCTGATCCAGTTCTGGCCGGCCGAGCAGCGCTACCGCATGATTGAGGTCAAAGGCCCGGGCGACCGCCTGCAGGACAACCAGCGGCGCTGGCTGGCATTCTGCGCCGAACACGGCATGCCGGTGGATGTGTGTTACGTGCAGTGGGCCGACGCGTGAACTATCAAGTGGCCGTGCGCGCACTGTGTGAGTTCACCGCCAAGGTGGGTGACCTGGATTTGCGCTTCACGCCCTCGCCAACGGCGCAGGAAGGCATGGCCGGTCACGCCATCGTCGTCGCCAGACGCGGCGCAAGCTATTACGCCGAACTGCCGTTGAGTGGTGAATACCAAGGCTTACAGGTACGCGGCCGAGCAGATGGTTACGACCCGGATGAAAACCTGCTGGAGGAGATCAAGACCCACAGGGGCGATATAAGCCGTATCCCGGAAAACCATCGCCTGCTGCACTGGGCCCAGGCCAAGGTTTACGGCTGGCTGCTCTGCCAGGAGCGTGACATGGCTGAGATCAACCTGGCGGTGGTCTATTTCAATGTCATCACCCAGCATGAAACCGCCTTTCACCTGACCGTCAGCGCGGATGAGCTGCGAGCGTTTTTCGAGCTGCAATGCAGCCGCTATATCCACTGGGCCGAGTACGAGCGAGAGCATCGCCGCCAGCGCGATGAAGCCCTGCTCCGCTTGCGCTTTCCCCATGCCGAGTTTCGCAGCGGGCAACGCCAGCTGGCCAATCAGGTTTACCGCGCGGCGCGTGACGGTCACTGCCTGATGGCCCAGGCCACCACTGGCATTGGTAAAACCCTCGGCACGTTGTTTCCGCAGCTCAAGGCTTTTCCCGAGCAGCAACTTGACCGGTTATTTTTCCTCACGGCGAAAACACCCGGCCGGCGCCTAGCCCTGGATGCCCTGGCCACCCTGCGCGGCCAGGAAGAAGCCATGCCGCTGCGCGTACTGGAACATGTGGCACGGGATAAAGCTTGTGAACACCCGGACAAAGCCTGCCATGGCGACTCCTGCCCCCTGGCCAAGGGCTTTTATGACCGCTTGCCAGCCGCCCGTCACGCGGCGCTCAAAGGTCAATGGCTGAGCCATGAGAGCGTACGGGCAACCGCCCTCGCGCATCAGGTCTGTCCTTATTACCTGAGCCAGGAGCTGTGCCGCTGGGCGGATGTGGTGGTCTGCGATTACAACTATTACTTCGACATGGGCGGTCTGCTGTATGGCCTCACGCTGCTGAATGAATGGCGTGTGACACTGCTGGTGGATGAGGCCCACAACCTGATTGAGCGCGGGCGTGGCATGTACACCGCCGAGCTCAACCAACAGCGTTTCGAAGCGGTACGGCGCATTGCACCCAGCGTGATGAAGGCCCCACTGGAGCGCATCAGCCGGCACTGGCGGCAGTTGGAGCGCGACCAAGAGGTGGCGTATCAGGTTTACCCCACTGCACCTGATTTGTTCGTGATGGCGCTGCAAAAAGCCGTCAGCACCCTCACCGACCACCTGAGCGAACAACCGGCCGGCAATGCCAGCGAACTGTTGCACTTCTACCTCGACGCCATGTTGTTCTGCCGACTGGCTGAAGCGTTTGGTGCGCACTCGTTATTTGATATCAGCCGGGACGAAAGCAACGATCAGGCGGTATCGACCTTGTGTATCCGCAACATCGTACCGGCACCGTTTCTCGCCCCGCGCTTTGCAGAGGCGCACAGCTGCACACTGTTTTCCGCCACCCTAAGCCCCGCGCACTACTATGCCGACCTACTTGGTTTGCCGGAAGAAACCCCCTGGATTGATGTGGAGTCGCCCTTCAGCGCCGAACAACTGCACGTACATGCCGTCAGCAACCTCTCTACCCGCTATGCCCATCGTGACTTTTCCCTGGCACCGATCAGCGCCTTGATGGCACGCCAATTCACTGAGCGCCCGGGTAATTACCTGGCCTTTTTCAGCAGCTACGCCTATCTGCATTCGGTACTGACTGAGTTTCGCGCGGCCCACCCGCTGATTCCGGTCTGGGTGCAATCTCGACAAATGGATGAGGACGAACGCCAGGCCTTTCTCGACCGTTTTAGTAGCAATGGCCGTGGCATCGGTTTTGCCGTATTGGGCGGCGCATTTGGCGAAGGCATCGACCTGCCGGGAGACCGACTGATCGGGGCGTTTATTGCCACACTCGGGCTGCCGCAGATCAACCCAGTCAACGAAGAAATCAAACAGCGCATGCAAGTGATGTTCGGCAGCAACACGGGCTACGACTACACCTACCTCTACCCCGGCATGCAAAAAGTCGTGCAGGCTGCTGGGCGCGTCATCCGCACAGTCAAAGACCAGGGCGTGGTTTACCTGATTGATGATCGCTTCAACCAGCCGGCCATCCGCAAGCTGCTGCCCACATGGTGGAAGGTTGATCGCTACAGCCTGCGGCTGAGCCAACACAAACCCATTTGAAGCCGCTCCGCTCGTTTCAGCCTTCGGTGCTCAGCGAGCGGCATTGCCATTAGGCGCCCTGACGCTGCTGATCTGATGCTGATCGGCAACCGCCGGCAACGGCACAATTACAAGCGAGCGACTACTCAGGGGAAGCGCGATATACGCTAGAATCGCGCGCCAACACTCCAGCATAGGCACCCGCAGGCCATGACTGAAAAAACCGCGCTCGGCAAGAATATGCTCGCCAATCACCCCTCTCGCGAGTTGATTCGCCTTGAGCATGTTTTTGTAGCACTGGGTAACCCGCTCCGACTCGCCGCCGTTCATGTGATTGCGCAGGGCGATGAGTTTCTGTGCTGCGACGTGTTGTCCGACATACCCAAATCCACCATGACCCATCACTGGCGGATTTTGCGAGACAGCGGTGTGGTATGGCAGCAACGCGTCGGGCGTGAATACCGACTTTCGCTACGCCGCGATGACCTGAACGCTCGCTTCCCTGGCTTACTCGACGCTATTTTGCAGCCGTTGGCGCACGACACGCTCACGTCAGAGGCGATTAATCAGTACCTTGGCCATGACCTATCGTAGCGAGGCGCGCAACGCGCATTCGTGTGCGCGCCCGGTTTGTATAGACACCGCAAAGGGCCGCCGGGCTATTTCTCCAGGCGGCCTTTGCAACTCAACTCAACGAACTGGACCGTACTCTACGGGCACCCAGCGATAAGCATCGCCATCCGTCACCACATGGCCGATACCAGGAAACGGCAAGTGGGCCGCCGCAATCCACAGCTTGCCTTGCACCGCAGACTTCAGGATGCGCTTACGGGTAGCAATGGCCGCTTCAGGGTCATGATCGAACACCACAGACACTTCGGGGTGCTTGAATTGCACCGCATGGCTGTGAACAACGTCGCCCCAGACCAAGAGCTTCTTATCACCGCTGCCAATCAGATACCCCGTCATGCCTGGCGAATGACCCGCCTCATCGACACTTTCAATGCCAGGAGCTGGGGACTCACCTTTTGCAAAGGTGCGGAATTTACCGGCAGCCTTGTAAGGCGCAACGGTGCGTCGGGCCGCCTCAAAAAAAGCACGATCCGCCTCGGGCGCAGCGCTGGCAATTGATTCACTCAGCCAGTAATCCGCATCGTCCTTGGGCGCTACGAATTCAGCATTAACGAATGCAACTGTACCGTCAGGGTTCGTTGCACCACAGGCATGGTCTGGGTGCATGTGCGTGACAATGACCTCGTCAATCTCATTCGGGCTGATGCCAGACAACTGAATGTTATCGACCAAATTACCTAAGGTATCGCCAAAGCATTTAGCAGCACCGGCATCGATCAACGTAAAACGCCCGTTCTGCTGAACCAAGTAAGCATTCACCGAGGTTTGCACGCCCTCTTTACTGACGGGTACATGCATCGCGTGCAACAGCCCATCCAGATCCAGGCCGTCAGCATTTTTCAGCACCGCGTTTTGCAGATACGCCGGGCCGTCATAATAGGCAGTTACGGTGACATCATCGCCCAATGCCATCCGATAGTAGCCAGGCACCTGAGCACTTTCCGTGTTCATGCGCGGCGTCTTTTCCGCTGCCACAGCCATAGAGCCAGAACAGGCCAGCGCCACCCCAGCAACAATGGCACTGAGTGCGCCCCAACAATGCTTACTCATCGTGCTCTCCCTCATATTCGCTATAAATGTGCAGCCGACTGACTGTAGCCCTAACACCTGTATACAGCAGGACGACAGGCAGTAGCGCCTGAAGGTACGATAATACTCGTACCATAAAATAACTGTCAACGTTGCCCATAGCTCGCTAAGCGTCTTGCACGACGCGCAACTGCTCACGCCTACCTATAGGATAATTAACGATATAAAATACCGCGCATATGTATTACCTATAGGTTTTGACTCTGATGCTACTAAGACACCTGCGCTATTTGTTGGCGGTTGCGGATAACGGTGGCTTCACGCGCGCCGCAGAGGTGCTGCATGTATCCCAACCGACCCTGTCACAGCAGATTCGCCAACTGGAAGAGACCCTCGGCGTCAGCCTATTCGACCGTACCTCGCGCACGGTAAAACCCACCGATGCGGGGCAGGCCTATATCGAATCGGCCCGTCGGGTATTGGTGGAACTGGAAGCGGGCAAGCGGGCGCTGCATGACGTGAAGGATTTGTCGCGCGGCAGCCTGAGACTGGCCATGACGCCAACGTTTATGGCCTACCTGGTCGGGCCACTGGTCCGCGCTTACATCGCGCGGTACCCCAATATCCATTTGCAGATTTTCGAGTTGTCGATGAGCGACATCGAAACGGGGCTGGCGAATGACTCACTGGACATCGCCATTGCATTTGATCAGGTAAGGAATGCTGACATTGAATCACTACCGGCGTTTACCGAAACCCTGGCGCTGATGGTGGGGCGTGATCACCCCCTCTTCGACAGCCAAACCGCACTGAGCGCTGAACAACTCGCCCAGCTGGAGTTTGCCCTGCTGACACCGGACTTTATTACGCGCACCTGTATTGATGAGTTTTTCGCCAACGCGCATATCACACCCAAGGTGGTGATTGAGGTCAACTCGGTAAATACCCTGCTGGAGGTGATTAGGCACACCAGCGTCGCCACCATTTTGCCCGAAGCCATTGCCACTCAAGACCGCGCCCTGCGCAAACTGGCATTGCTAGACGATGCGCCTCAGCGCGGCGCCGCGCTGCTGCGGCGTAAAAACAACTACCACAGCGCGGCGTCAGAGGCTTTTATGAACCTAATGCTGGACTCGGCGTTGGGGCAAGAACAGTCCAGTACAGCCAAGCCGCTATAGAACGCTGCGTGCAGCGCTCTACTCAGTTGACGATAAGCCGTTGAGCAGCCGGCAACGGCCGCGGTGCTTGCTCACACGCCAAACACGGCACAAGCGCGTCAGGCCGCAACGGCTGAGCGTGCCGGTACCGCGCAAGTGGCCGGGCACTCAGCCAGCGGTTTGAACGAGCGGTTGTCGTTGTCCAGCGCGTCGATTGAGCCGGTTTCAATGTCATAGACCCAGCCATGCAGGTTCAACGCACCCTTTTCCTGGGCCAGGCGCACGCTCGGGTGCGTTTGAATGTTGGCCAGTTGAGCGATCACGTTTTCCCGAACCATTGAGCTGACTTTCGCCGCATCATTGGCATGAACGCGCGATTCGTTGATGACTTTCGCCGACTCAGCATGTTGCAGCCAGCCGCTCACGGCGGGCAGATGGTCCATGCATGTGCACGTGGCAACCGCGGTCATGGCGCCGCAATCAGAGTGGCCGCAAATAACGATATCGCTCACGCCTAGCACCGCGACGGCGTATTCGACTGTCGCCGACACGCCACCGGGGTGCGGGCTGTAGGACGGCACAATATTGCCTGCGTTACGGATCACAAACAGCTCGCCGGGCTCTTGTTGAGTCAGCAGTTCCGGCACCACACGACTATCGGAACACGTGATAAACAAGGTACCTGGGTGTTGCGTGGTGGCCAGGTGTTTGAACAGGTCGGAACGTTGCGGGAAGGCTTCGCTCTGGAACTTCAGAAACCCGTCAATAAGCGCTTTCATGGGATGGTCCTGTCGATAACGTCTGAAGGGTTGAGTGGCTATGAATCGCTACAGCCGGTGCCATACAGGCTGTATTGCAGCACATGAATCTCACCCTTTGAGTCGCGGTAGGTCATTTCTGCTGGCGTCGGTCCGCAGGTGTCGGCAGCCGAGGAAATACGCAGCACGTGAGCAATATCCAAGTGCATACCGTAGGTGTATGTGACGGCGTGCGCTGGCACGCTCGACTCCTCGGCATGGGCCGATACAGAGGCTGTCAGTGACAGGCCTGCTATCAGAATTTTTTTCACCGGTAATCCTCCATCACAATGTTGGCAGATGAAATCAGTGCAGGTTTTTGAGCAGGCCCGCCGAACTGCGGGCCTGACTTACAGAGGGCGCGCAGGAATCAGAACGGGCGCAGGGGCAGGAACTTGCCATCCAGCGTGATAACGGCACGGGAGCCGCCTTCTGGGTCGTCGACCTTCTTCATGTCCAGCTTGAAGTTGATCGCGCTGATGATGCCGTCGCCGAACTGCTCATGCACCAAGGCCTTCAGCGTGGTGCCATAGACCTGGATCATTTCGTAGAAGCGGTAGATGGTCGGGTCAGTCGGAATACCCGAGAGGCTGCCGCGCAAAGGAATAATTTGCAGGCGGGCTACCGCGTCGGCGTCCAACTCAAGCTTGTCGCCAACCACTTTGGCAGCGCTTTCCGGCAGCGGGTGCTGGCCGAGCAATGCCGCCGTTACATAAGCCAAACCAAGGCCAGTGCCGTCGGCTAGGTCCTGCCAGGATAGATTTTTGCGCGCCTTGGCATCGAGAATTTCAGTGGTCAGCGCGAGGCTAGGGTCGTTGTAAGCGTGGGACTGTTGCATGGTGCTGCTCCTATCGGGCTTGCTTGGGTGTGAAGCCATGATCGGCCGACAGACCCATAGCGTCAAAGACGCATATACAATTTAAAACATAAGCAAAACTTATAGATAGGCACAGCAGACCGCCTGCAACCAAAGGCAATTGGTTGAGGGCCATTGCCATGGGTTCGGCAACGAACAGACATCCACGCCAGCTAACCGCACAGTGCGACGCGAGGCCCTACGCCTAAAACGCCTCAGTCGACCGCAGCGCCAACCCAGGCGCCTCTTAATTGCCGGCGATACCGGCAAAGCCCACGCATTGCTTGCAATGCGGTTCCCCCCATAAAGGAGTACAGCGATGCAGATCGGCATGATCGGCCTCGGCCGTATGGGCGCCAGCATGGTGACCCGCCTGCTGCGCGGCGGCCACGAGTGCGTGGTGCATGACCACGCGCCTGAAGCGAGCGTCCACCTGGTCGGACTGGGCGCTACTGACGCCTCATCGCTGCAGCAGTTAATTGAACGGTTGCAGGCGCCCCGAGCGGTTTGGTTGATGGTGCCGGCAGCGGTCGTCGAGGGCCTACTCGAACAACTGACGCCCCTGCTACACCCCGGCGACCTCGTTATCGACGGCGGTAACTCGCACTACCACGATGATCTGCGCCGTGCCGAGGCCTTAGCCGCACGGGGTATCGGCCACATGGACGTCGGAACCAGCGGCGGCGTTGCCGGTCTGGAGCGCGGCTATTGCCTGATGATCGGTGGCAGCCATGAGTCGGTGCTGCAGCTCGCGCCCGTATTTACCACGCTGGTCCCAGGGCCGAGCAGCGCAGCGGCAACACCGGGGCGCAGCTTAGGCCAGAGCACGGCGGATCAAGGTTGGTTGCATTGCGGGCCACACGGCGCCGGCCACTTCGTCAAAATGGTACACAACGGCATTGAATACGGCGTGATGGCGGCTTATGCCGAAGGGCTGAATATACTCCACAACGCAAATATCGGCCTGCGCAAGCAGGCCGTTGATGCCGAAACCACGCCGTTACGACACCCCGCGCACTACCACTACCAGATGGACCTGCCCGAGATCGCTGAAGTCTGGCGTCGCGGCAGTGTGATCGGCTCGTGGCTGTTGGACTTAACAGCCGAAGCGCTGACAGCGAACCCAACACTGGCCGGTTACTCAGGGCGGGTTTCGGACTCCGGCGAAGGCCGCTGGACGCTGCAGGCAGCCATCGACCAAGGCGTGCCCACGCCAGTGTTGAGCGCCGCGTTGTATGCGCGCTTCAGCTCACGCGGCGAGGCTGATTTTGCTAACCGCCTGCAGTCAGCCATGCGCCATGAATTCGGCGGCCATGGCGAAAAGCCCGATCAAGCCCCCGCGGCGGAGCAATAAACGGGGGCAGCGAGCAAGCCCTGCCAACACTGCACACCTGCAGAGCTGGCGCAAACACACGGTATGGCTGACACCTTCGCCTTGAACATCGCCCATAAACGACAATGCCCCATCAACCGATGGGGCATTGTCTCAACTTACCTTCAAACCGCTAAGTCTCACTCAGCCTGAACTACCGGCGCTTCAGCGCTGACTGATTACAGGCTCAGCTGGCGATTAGACGCCTTGAGGAACTCGCGCTTGAGGTCTTCATAGGTGTGTACTGCAGGGAACTGCGGAAACTCGCGAATCACATTATCCGGGGCGTGGAACAAAATACCCGCGTGGGCTTCGCTCAGCATGGTGGTGTCGTTGTACGAATCACCCGCGGCAATCACCCGGTAGTAAAGGCTCTTGAAGGCCAGCACCGACTGACGCTTAGGGTCTTTTTGGCGTAGCTGATAATCCACCACGCGATCTGTTTCATCCGTGATCAGCTTGTGGCACAGCAGCGTCGGGAAACCTAGCTGACGCATCAGCGGCTGGGAGAACTCGTAGAAAGTGTCCGACAGAATCACCACCTGGAAACGCTCACGCAGCCAATCAACAAATTCCACCGCGCCTTCCAAAGGCTTGAGCGTCGCGATCACTTCCTGAATGTCAGAGAGCTTCAAACCGTGCTCATCCAGAATACGCAGACGCTGCTTCATCAGCACGTCGTAATCCGGAATATCCCGGGTGGTCGCTTTCAGCGATTCGATGCCAGTTTTTTCTGCAAAGGCGATCCAGATTTCCGGGACCAACACGCCTTCCAGGTCGAGACAAGCGATTTCCACAGGACACTCCTAGCTTGGATTTATTAGAGAAGGCGGCACTCTAGCCGCTCCCCCATAGCTCTGCAACGCAGAGCCTTATACCCAAATCAAAGCTCTACTACGGCACTTGGTTATTTAGTCGTATAACCGGCTTTTGTTACCATCGCCACACATGACGCGCAACGTCACCCTAACTAGGAATTCAGCCCGATGAGCCATCCCTTCGATGCAGCCGAACTGGCGGCGAGCTATGCCAACAAGTCGCCCCAGGACATTCTCAAACTGGCATTCGAGCACTTCGGTGATGAGCTATGGCTATCATTCAGCGGCGCAGAAGATGTGGTGCTGGTCGACATGGCCTGGAAGCTCAACAAGAACGTCAACGTCTTCAGCCTCGACACCGGCCGCCTGCACCCGGAAACCTATCGTTTTATCGATCAGGTGCGCGAGCACTACGGCATCAGCATCGACATACTTTCACCTGAAGCCGCTGCACTGGAGCCCCTGGTCAAAGAGAAGGGTCTGTTCAGCTTCTACAAGGATGGCCACGGTGAATGCTGCGGCATCCGCAAAACCGCCCCGCTACGCCGCAAACTCGCCACAGTAAAAGCCTGGGCCACCGGCCAGCGCCGCGACCAGAGCCCGGGCACCCGCAGCCAGGTTGCAGCGGTCGAGCTCGACGGCGCCTTCTCCACAGCGGATAACACCCTGTACAAGTTCAATCCGCTGGCGCAGATGAGCAGCGAGGATGTTTGGGCCTATATCCGCATGCTGGAGCTGCCTTTTAACAGCCTGCATGAACGCGGCTTTATCAGCATCGGTTGCGAACCCTGCACCCGCCCAGTGCTGCCCAATCAGCACGAGCGCGAAGGCCGCTGGTGGTGGGAAGAAGCCACGCAGAAAGAGTGCGGTCTGCATGCCGGCAATCTGATTGCCAAGCACTGATGGCCGAACGCAGGGCCGTCATTGAGTCCTGAGCGGCATGCAAACCTTCTCAGCAACTCTGACAGATGTTCAAAACGCCCGACGCACAGCATCGGGCGTATCCACCGCGTGAGTACATCGAATCACGCAGCGGTGACACCCACCACATCGATAGCATGGGTATCGCTGTACGCACTCCAACCTGCCACCCCATCCACCGTTTAAAGCCTGCGCAGCACTCTTATTGCTGTTGCACCCGCACCAGCGGGGCAACCTCCACCTGCGCATGCATCTGTTCAGTGCCGCCGCCTCGGCGCATGCCGCGTACCGGGCAGGCGTCCAGATAATCCAGGCCCACGGCCAACTTCAAATGCCGCTCCGGTTTGGCCAAGCAGTTGGTCACGTCAAAGCTGTACCAGGCGTCATCCAGCCAGGCTTCGGCCCAGGCGTGGCTGGCCAGGTGATCCTCACTGTCGGTAAACAAATAGCCCGAGACATAACGCGCCGGAACGCCCAGGCTGCGCGCACAGGCCAGGAAAGCGTGCGCATGATCCTGACAAACGCCCTTGCCACCGGCGAAGGCCTCACTGGCGCTAGTTTCCACGGCGGTGCTGCCCGGCTGGTAGCGGATATGCGCATTGAGGGCGTGCATCAGATCGATCAGGCCGCTACGGTCAGGACGGCTGCGGCTCTGCAGCTTGGCGAATTCGCGCAGGGCTTCGTCGGCCTCGGTCAGGCGGGTAAAGCGCAGGAACGGCAGGGCCGACTGGCTTTCGTGCTCGGCCTCGCGCGCTTCGTCAATTTCCACCTGGCCACGGGCACCGATGACGATGGATTCGTGCGGCTCATCCATGGTCAGCACATGCAGGATATTGCCGTAGGGGTCGAGTTGGGCGCGCACCGGGCGCGGCAGGGTCAACTGCCAGCTGAGTACGTGCTGGCGCTCGCTGTCGTGCGGCGTCATGCGCAGGTACTGGATACTGGTGCGCACCTGATCTTCATAGTGATAGGTGGTGTCGTGGCTGATGGACAGTCTCATGCGACCTCCAGGTAGGAACTTTGGATGGCTTGGCCCAGCTGGCGGACCAGCAGGATGAAATCGGTGAGCCAGGCGTGCAGGCCCTCGTCGAGTACTTCTTCGATGCTGGTGTAGCGCAGCCGCGCTTCCAGTTCGGCGGCCAGGCGCTGGGCCGGGCGGCCGTTGTCGCCAGGCAGGCTGGCGAGCATCAGGCTGAGTTCGTCCATGCACGCACGCAGCGAGCGCGGCACGTCGGCGCGTAGCAGCAGCAGTTCGGAGACTTTGCGCGTACCGGGCGAACCGCGGTAGATCTCGGCAAACGCCTCGAACGAGGACAGTGCGCGCAGCAGCGCGGTCCACTGGTAGTAGCTGCGCGCCGGGCGGCCGTCGACTTCGTCGATGTCTTCGCCAAGCATTTCATAGCGCGCATCGAGCAGGCGCAGGGTGTTGTCGGCGCGCTCGATAAAGGTGCCAAGGCGGATAAAGCGGTACGGGTCCCCGCGCATGATGGTGCCGAAGGTGGCGCCACGGAACAGGTGCGAGCGCTCCTTGACCCATTCGCAGAAACGGCTGATGCCGTAGCGGCTCAGGCCTTGCTGCGCGATGCCATGGATTTCCAGCCAGGTGGCGTTGATGTTTTCCCACATGTCAGCAGTGATCCGCCCGCGCACGGCGTGGGCGTTGCTGCGCGCGGCCTGCAGGCAGCAGTAGATGCTCGCCGGGTTGGTCGCATCGAGGGCGAAGAAGTGCAGCATGCGTTCGGCGTGCAGCGGGCCGTGACGCTCGAGGTAATCATCCAGGGTGCCGGTAATAAGCAGCGGCAAAGCCAGTTCTTCCAAACCATCGCCGCGCCCGTCCTGCGGCATCAGCGACAGCGAGTAGCTGACTTCAAGCATGCGCGCGAGGTTTTCCGCACGCTCCAGGTAGCGCGACATCCAGTACAGATCAGAGGCAGTTCTTGAAAGCATGGTTAGTCCTCCACCACCCAGGTGTCTTTGGTGCCGCCACCTTGGGACGAGTTGACCACCAGCGAGCCTTCGCGCAGCGCGACGCGGGTCAGGCCGCCGGGGACGATGCGGGTTTCCTTGCCGGACAACACGAACGGCCGCAGATCGATATGCCGAGGCGCAATGCCGCTGTCGACAAAGGTCGGGCAGGTCGAGAGACATAAAGTCGGCTGGGCGATATAGGCCTCGGGTTTGGCGATCAGCCGGGCGCGGAAGTTTTCGATTTCCGCCTTGCTAGCGGCCGGGCCTACGAGCATGCCGTAGCCGCCGGAGCCCTGGGTTTCCTTGACAACTAGGTGTTCCAGGTTGGCCAGCACGTGGTTTAACTCCACCGGATTGCGGCACTGGAAAGTCGGCACGTTTTTCAGGATCGGTTCTTCGTCCAGGTAGAAGCGGATCATCTCGCCGACATAGGGGTAAATGGATTTGTCGTCCGCCACCCCGGTGCCGATGGCGTTGGCCAGCACAACGTTACCGCTGCGGTAGCAGGCCAGCAGGCCAGGCACGCCGAGCATGGAGTCGGGGTTGAAGGCCAGCGGGTCGAGGAAAGCGTCGTCGAGGCGGCGGTAGACCACGTCCACCTGCTTGGCCCCGGCGGTGGTGCGCATAAACAGCTTGTCGTCGCGCACGAACAGGTCCGCGCCCTCGACCAGTTCAACGCCCATTTCACGGGAAAGGAAGGCGTGCTCGAAATAGGCGCTGTTGAAGCGCCCCGGCGTCAGCACCACGACGTTGGGGTTATCCAGCGGGCTGGAGGACTTCAGCGTGTCGAGCAGCAAGTTCGGGTAGTGATCAATCGGCGCCACGCGCTGCGCAGCAAACAGTTCGGGGAACAGCCGCATCATCATCTTGCGGTCTTCGAGCATGTAGCTGACGCCGCTGGGCGTGCGCAGGTTGTCTTCCAGCACGTAATAGCTGCCATCGCCATCGCGCACCAGGTCGACCCCGGCTATGTGGGCATACAGGCCACGATGCAGGTTGAGGCCCTGCATGGCGATCTGGTAACCCTCGTTGGCCAGCACTTGTTCGGCAGGGATGATCCCGGCTTTGATGATGCGCTGGTCGTGGTAGAGGTCGGCGAGGAACATGTTCAGCGCCTGCACGCGCTGGATGCAGCCGCGTTCGACGATGCGCCATTCACTGGCGGGGATGCTGCGCGGGATGATGTCGAATGGGATCAGCCGCTCGGTGCCCTGGTCGTCGCCGTACAGGGTGAAGGTGATACCCGCGCGGTGAAACAGAAGGTCGGCTTCCCGGCGGCGCTGGGCCAACAGTTCATCCGGCGTATCCGCCAACCAGCGGGCAAAGGCTTGATAGTGCGGGCGAACAGCGCCACTCGCGTCGTACATCTCGTCATAAAAGGTGCGGGCCATGCCGTACTCCTTGTCACCCGGACATGGAGTCAGCTTTGCAAGGCTCGCGCCATACAACAAAAATGTTTTAGATCAATAGCTTGAGTATTTAACGCGCGAATAACGCACCAAGCCAGGGCGCAATCGTGACCGCCAAGTCGCAGGGCGCGCCATTTTAAGGCGGCCAGTCCGTGCGGTGGATAACACTCTTTTTATCCACCACCAGGCAACCACTGGTGGATGGGTAGAGCGTCATCCACCCTACCGGAGCATCAAAGCCTAGCCAGTTGCAGCCAGTGGCGATAGAAGCCTTCGGCGACTCGATTCAGCTCGGCGACTTTGGCCGGCAGGTTTTCGAGCATCTGCACCCGGCTCTGCTGGCTGGGTTGGCTTTCATCCAGCAGGTGATGCCAGTCGCCGAGCCACTGGCGGACCAAGGCTTCGTCCATTTCCGGATGGCCTTGCAGGGCCAGCAACTTGTCGCCCCATGCAAACGCCTGATTGCTGCACCAGGGGCTGCTCAGTAAGGGTTGCGCGCCCTCGGGAATGGCGAAGGTGTCGCCATGCCACTGGAAGATTGGGAACTGCTCAGGTAGGTGCTGCAGCCAGGGGCTGGGCGCAGCATGATCGAGGCGGCTTAGCGGCTGCCAGCCGCTTTCGGTATAGGGCATACGCGTAATGTCTGCACCTAGGGCCTTGGCCAGCAGCTGGCCGCCCAGGCAATGGCCGATCAGCGGAATATCGCGGCGGATAAAATGCTGCAGCGCGGCGACCTCGGTGGCCAGCCAGGGCAGCGGATCATTCACGCTCATCGGCCCGCCCATGATGGCTACGGCCTTGGGCCGGTCCAGATCAATGCCGTTCAGCTCACCGAGGTCAGCGCGTAACACTGAGAATGGATGACCCGCCTGCTCCAACACCTTGCCCAAATGGGCCGGTGGGCAGTAATCAATATGGGTAAAAATCAGGATATCGGTCATGCGCCAAGTCTGAAGCAAAGCGCAGGCTGGGGTCGAGTGGCGATTTATTGGGGAACGCTTTGGCCAAATAGAAATGACACGGGCCAGCTTATGGCCGGCCCGTGTTTGGATTGCAGAACCTGTTTACGATCTCGCGAGCTAGAGCCATGCAAGGCAAAAATAGGCGAGGAAGCGGAGTTTACGGGCTGTAAATGAGCATTCCGAGCCTGTTTTTAACGCAGCAGGGCCGACGCGCAGCAGACCGTAGACAGGTTCTCAGGGCTGCCTTACCTCCTGGGTAACACCCCACCCATCCAGTTTGCCGCCAAGCGGCGCCACAACGGACTCCAGGTCATGCTCGAAGTCATCAATGCCGTGGTAGGTCGCGAACATTACTTTACTGACTTGTAGGTGCCACACACCGTCATCACGCTCGGTCACCAGGGCGTGTAAAGACTCACCTCGAAATTTGCGGGTCGCCATGCGGGCCCGCTCCTCATCAGGGAAAAGGGCGTAGAACTCGATGGGATGGAAGCTGGCAAAGTCGAAGCCACCTTCCTTCATCCGCCGTAAAACCCCGTTACCGACATCATCATGCAAGGCTGTGCTCATGAAGTGATCTCCTCAGGCGATGGATAAATTTACAGGACGCGAAAGAACCAACTCGATGTCGATACTGCAGTGCGAAGACCTGTTAAACGCTTTCCCATTGCTACCGCCAGAGTTCCAGCGGTGTTGCGGCACAGTGTGCAGTGCCGCCCGAGAATCAAGCGATCACGCTGCTTGATAGGTCATAAGTCAGACCCGAAACCAGGCCTGGACAACGCAGGCTTGTTCAGAGCGAACAAGTCAGAAGCGTTAGCTGCAGACTAGTCCCATCGCAGGCGGTTTGCCCAGCGAAATATCAATGGCTGACCCATCACTGCTCTGACACAGATATTCCGCGGCTAAAGCCCCTCCCACGGTTTTGCCCGCCAAGGTCGTTACTCGCGGCTTAACCAGGCCATGATGCGCCGTGTGATCCAGGCCGGGGTGATTTGCCCCGACCAGTACAACAGCTTGAATTGCAGGCTGATTGGTCGGTGAACCGCGCGGCTTTGGGTCTGCGCCCAAGCGGCCTGCGCTACCGCCTCGGCTTGCAGGTTAACGCCCAAACGGCGCAACACCGGCGCTTGAAACCGCTGGTTGTTAAGCATCGGCGTGCTGACAAACGGCGGCATCAGGTCGCCGACGCGGATGCCGTGCTTGGCCCACTCTAGGTCCAGCGCCTCGGTCAGCCCGCGCACGGCGAACTTGGAGGCCGAATAGCTGGCCAGATGCGGTACGCCATAGAGCCCGGAGGCCGAGCCCATATTGATCACCTGGGCGTCGCGCGAGGCTTTCAGATAGGGAAAGGCCGCGTGGGTCATGTTCAGCAGCCCCTGCACGTTGATCTGCAGAATGCGCGCATGCTCGCTTAGCTCGATGTCCTCGAAGTGCCCGCATCGCAGAATCCCGGCACTGTTGAACAGCAGGCGCAACTGACCGCCATGCAGGGCGCAGAAGTCCGCCAGGGCGACCTTGACTGCCGCCGGGTCGGCCACATCAAGCTCGGCATGCCAGACGTTACCCAACTCACCGGCCAACTGAGTCAGCGCCTGGTGGTTGATATCCAGCAGCCCAACCTGCCAGCCGTGTTGATGAAACAACCTGGCGGTGGCGGCGCCTATCCCTGACGCGGCGCCGGTAATCAGAATATTGTTCACTCAACAGCCCCGCTCGCGCAGAAAGCTCACCACTTCGGCAAGGGCAAAATCGGCAGCCTTGAGCATGCCCGCGTGGGCCTGAAACACGTGCCACAGGTCCGGATAACGCTGCAGGCGCACATCCACACCCGCCGCCTGGGCCTTGTCAGCAAAGCGCAGGCTGTCGTTACGCAAGATCTCGTCTTCACCGACCTGAATCAACACAGGGGCCAGGCCATGCAGGTCAGCAAACTGTGGCGACAAGCCAGGGTCGTCGTGGGCCAAACCCGCCGGGCAATACAGCGCCAGGGCCTGCTCCACCCATTTGCGGTGAATCAGCGGGTCACCGGCTGGCGGCTCGTGCAGCTGCGTACCGGTAAAGTCAGTGACCGGAGAGAAGCACACCAACGCTTCCGGTTGCGGCAAACCCAGGTCGCGCAGGCGCAGGCTGGTGATCAGGCTCAGGTTGCCGCCGGCCGAATCACCGCCGATCACAATCTGCTCAGGCGTGTAACCCAGCGTCAAAAGCTCCTGAAACGCGGCCAACGCATCGTCAAGGGCGGCTGGGTACTGATGCTCAGGTGCCAAGCGGTAATCCAGCGCGCACACATCCATCTGTCCGCGTTTGGCCAGGGTCGAGCAGATCGTGCGGTGGGTATTCGCTCCGCCGATCAGGTATGCACCGCCATGCAGGTAAAGCAGCACCGTGCCGCGACCACTCTGTGGTTTATGCCACTCACAGGATCGCCCACCCAAGGTGCCGGCGCTACGGGTAACGCCACTCGGCGCCGGGCTGACTGCTGTCAGCAGGCGCAGTACCGCGCGCTGCCCGGCAATCGGCATGGGTGGGCGTACCAGACCACGGAACAGCAGGCGCAGGCTGGTACGCAAAACGCTGCGCAGAAGTGCCTGATCGGCCGCCGGCGCGGTGAATTCAACGGGTGCATTCATAGTCATCAAGCTCCGGTGCGCGGGTCTGCTGGCGGTAAGTGAAGGTATAGCCCGGCCAGTTATTGGTGCTTTTGCCGGAGGCGGTTTTGTACCAGCTTGAGCAGCCCTGCTCCCATATCGTTCGATGTGAGCTGGCCTGAATCTGCTGGTTGTAGCGCTGCTGTACTAAGGCTTTTACGTCGACATAACGGGCGCCTTGCTGGCGCAGCAAATCGATGCAGCCGAGCACGTAACGGAACTGACTTTCGAGCATATAAATGATCGAGTTATGCCCCAGGTTGGTATTCGGCCCGTAAAGAATAAACAGGTTGGGAAAACCGCTGACGCTGATGCCCTTGTAGGCTTCGGCGCCGTCGCGCCAGGCCTGATTCAGCTCCTGCCCGCCGAGCCCGCGAATCTGCATCGGCGCGAGAAAATCCGTGGCGGCAAAGCCGGTGCCGTAGATCAGTACATCGCACGGGTGCTCGCGGCCATCGGCGGTGATGATGGCGCGCTCGCCGACGCGGCTGATCGCCTCGCTGACAACCGTCACATTGGGCTTCGCCAGGGCCGGGAAGTAGTCATTACTGATCAGGATGCGCTTGCAGCCCATGGGGTAATTCGGCTGCAGCTGGGTGCGCAGCTGCGGATCACTGATGTGCTGATTAAGGTGGCGTTCGAAGCTGAAGCGAAACAGCTTCATCAGCCACGGCATGCTGATAAACGCCAGGCCGCGCACCTCGTGTTGCAGGTACTTGAGGCCGCGGTCGATGCGTTGCAGCCAGGGCAGCCGGCGCATTACCGCTAGCTCCCACGGCCGATAGGCACGGTCCGGCTTGGCCAGCACATGGGCCGGCGAGCGTTGAAACAACTTGAGTTCGGCCACATGCGGCTGAATCTGCGGGACAAACTGAATCGCCGAGGCGCCGGTGCCGATCACCGCCACGCGCTTGCCGGTCAGGTCCAGGTCATGCCGCCAGCGCGCCGAGTGAAAGGCCTCACCGGCGAACGTCTCGATGCCCGGAAACGCCGGATAGGCCGGCTGGTTGAGCTGACCGCAGGCGCTGATCAGCACTTCGGCGCAGAGTTCTTCGCCATTGCTCAGGGTCACCCGCCATAGCGCTGCCGCCGCATCGAAAGCGGCAGACGCTACCTCGGCATTGCAGCGAATACGCGGCCGCAACTGGTACTTGGCCACGCAATGCAGCATGTAGCCATGGATTTCCGCCTGGGGCGCGAACTTGCGGCTCCAGTCGGTTTTCGGCTCGAAGGAAAACGAATACAGGTGCGACGGCACATCGCAGGCCGCACCCGGGTAGCTGTTGTCACGCCAAGTGCCGCCGACTTCTGCGGCCTTCTCGAGGATCAGAAAATCTTCGATCCCGGCCTTCTGTAACTGGATGGCCATGCCCAGGCCGCCAAAGCCGCTGCCGATAATCAGCACGCGCAACGGGGCCTGGTTCTGGGAAGTGTTGTGCATTGTTATATCCCCAACCGCAAACAGTGCGGATACCAAGATGCTACTTGCCCGGCACGTGAGAGGTTATGGCATAGTCGGCCAATGGATTGTGACTTTCGGACAACCGCATCGGACACCCTATGCCAAGCACCTCCGCTCACCTGCCAAAACGCAGCATCACCAGCGCCCAGCTGCTCACTCAATTAGGCCTCGACCATGGCCTCAGCGTTGAGCGCTGCCTGCTTAATACCGGCCTTAGCCCCCTGCAATTGGCCGAACTGCACAGTGAAATCGACGGTGCGCAGGAACTGCAGTTGATCCGCAATTTGCTCGATGCCTTACCTGAACAGCACGACCTCGGCCTGCAGGCTGGCCTGCGTTATCAACTGACCACTTACGGCATCTGGGGTTACGCCCTGCTCAGCAGCCAGACGTTCCGCCAGGCCGCCGATCTCGGCCTGCGTTACCTAGACCTGACTTTTGCCTTTAACCGTATCACCTTGAGCGAAGAGGCCGACCAGGCACACCTCGATCTGGATGGCAGCCATTTACCGAGCCACCTCAGGGACTTTCTCCTGCTGCGCGACGCCGTTGCAGTGATGGTGATTCAGCGCGAACTGACCGGCAGCCGCATACCCCTGAATCGCGTGCAACTAAGCATGCCAGCGCCGACCGACCCTGCGCGTTTTATCGAGCAATTCGGCCTGCTCCCAGAGTTCGCCTGCACACGCAACCGCATCAGCTTACCGCGCCGCCTGCTCGACTTGCCTCTGCCCCGAGCCAATCCGCACAGCGCCCAGCTCTGCGAGCTGCAGTGCCAGGCGCTGCTGGCTAAACGACACGTGCGCAGCGGCCTGGCTGGCCAGATTCGCGATCGTTTACTCAGCACACCCGGCCGGCTGCCGGATATGGAACTGATCGCCAGTGAGCTAAACCTCAGCAGCCGCACCCTACGCCGCCGCCTGGAGGATCAGGGCAGCAGCTTTCGCCAATTGCAGGAAGAAGTACGCCAGGCCCTGGCCGAAGAACTGCTGGCCATCGCCAGCCTGAGCCAGGAAGAAATCGCCGACCGCCTGGGCTACAGCGAGGTGTCGAACTTCCTGCATGCCTTCAAACGCTGGAAGGGCATCACGCCTGGGCAATACCGCCAGACGCTGGGTTAATGTCACGGCCAGTTTGAAAGTCAGTTCAGCACTGACTGTCGCTTACGCTGCAGGTATCGTTCGGCCACGGCTAAGTATCCAGCCCAGCCGCTACGGCGCACTAAGCCACCGTCTTGGCAGCGGCGCAATGCACGAGCGCATAGCCCCAACGCTCTGGCTGGGAGCCAACGCTTGCGCCACTACGCACCAGTGGCATAACAACTCAGAGGGCTGAACCGATGTTCTACCGCCACCACGACAGCCCGATCGGCCGCCTGCTGTTGGCAGCTGACGAAACCGGCCTGCAAAAACTGTTGATGGATGTCGATGACAAGCCCTGGCCTATCAGCGAACACTGGCGCCGCGCCGCCAATGAGCTGGATGAAGTGTGCCGACAACTGGATGAGTATTTTGCTGGGCGTCGACAGCGTTTCGACGTGCGCCTGGCGCCGCAGGGCACGGCGTTTCAGCAGGCCGTATGGCAGGCGCTGCAACGCATCCCGTTTGGCAGTACCCGCTGCTACAGCGCCCTTGCCGCAGAAATCGAACGGCCCAAGGCGGTGCGTGCTGTGGGCGCAGCCAATGGTGCCAACCCGATTGCCATCATCATCCCCTGCCACCGGGTAATCGGCCGTGACGGCAGCCTTACCGGTTATGCCGGCGGCCTGCCACGCAAGGCGTTGCTGCTCAAACTGGAGGGCGCTCAGCTGCCGGAACAGCGGCTGCTGAGTATTTAACTGGCGCAGCGATTCAGGGATTCAGGGATTCAGGGATTGACGCGCGCCAGTACACGCGCCGGAGCCCCTAGCGGTAACGCCAGAATCAGACCCTCGCCAGACGCCGGGTAGATGCCAGTCAGCGCGGTGATATTGACCTGATGGGAGACCAACACCAACGGCGCACCACGGGGTTGTGCATTGATCTGCTCGATCAGCGCTGCGGTCTGCTCACGGGCGGTATTGGGTGTTTGAAAGAATGAGTCCAAGGCTGGCAGCGCTTCAACTGCGCCCAAGCCTATTTCACGGGCTGTGTCCTGAGCGCGGCACCAGCGGCTGCTGAGCAGGCGCGGTTCAATCCACTGGCTGCGCAACAATTGACCCCAACGCTGCGCCTGCTCGCGGCCGACTTGGTTGAGGTTGCGCTGGGTGCGGCAATCATTCAGCTGGAAATTCGCCGGATCACCCGTGCCGGGCGCTGTGGCATGGCGCAACAGCAGCACGGCGCGGCCTTCACGCAACGCGGTCCAGGCTTGCGTATCGCTGGCCTGCACCGCACCGCTCAGCAGGCACAGCGCCAATAGCCACACGCCTGCCCGCCGCATGGCTAGAACTTGACCGTGCCACGCGGGCCCATCAACGCCCAGATGATCAGGCCGATCACCGGCAGCAAGACGATCAGCAAGATCCACAACACCTTGATGCCCGTTTCAGCGTTGCTTTTGATCACGCTGAGAATCGCCCAGATATCCAGCGCCAGGATAACCAAGCCTAGTAAACCGTTGAATGTAGAACCCATAACTTGACGCTCCTATGCGAAAAACTCGCCTAGCTAGGATAACCGCTCGCGACCAGAGTTCAGCGCTTTGATTACTCAGCAATCATCCAGGCCGGCAAAAGCCGCCGCAAAATCACCGGTTTGCCGAGTAAAGGCCGGCACCTGCGGGCTGTCAAACAGGCGCAACACGGCGAAGCGCGAATGCTCGCCGCCATCGAACCAATGCGCCGTGCCGGCGGGTAACCGCACCAGATCGCCCTTCTCGCACAACAGGCTGTAGACGTACTCGCCAATATGCAGCGCCAGCAGGCCACGGCCGGCCAGGTAGTAATGCAGGTGGGCCGGCCGACAGTTCTGCTCCGCGCGCAAGGCGCGGGCCAGGTCACTGCCCTCGCCGCGCTCATCACACAGGCTTAAAACCTCGGCGCTGGTATAGCCATGCTGGGTCATCAGCTGGTCGATTTGCGCACGGCTGGTCATCATCAGTTCATCACTGGCGGTGCCGGCCGTGACCGGCTGCGCTACCGGCACCTGGCTGAACTGCACACCAACGGTGGCCAGGGTGCTGGCGATGTCTTCGACGTGGGTCAGCAGCTTGTTCGGGTACTCGGGCGAGGACTGGTGGTAGACGGTCAGGAAGCTCATGGTCAAGACTCTCGTGCAGTGAGAAAAGGCTCAATTCAAACCTGTGAATTGCGGACATGTGGCGATGGCCGCTCATCTCGCATATAGCGCGCAGTGATCACCGCAGCCGCCAGGGCAATCAGGCTGGCGATGGCAAAGGTCCAGGCCGCGCCGAGGCTATGCCAGCTGTACCCGGAATACAGCGCCCCCAACGCACCGCCGACGCCCGCCAGCGCGGCATATAGCGCTTGGCCCTGACCTTGCTGGCGGTCAGCAAAACTGCGCTGAACAAAATGCATGGCCGCCGCATGGAAGGCACCAAAAGTCGCCGCGTGCATCAGCTGAGCAAACAACAACACCGGCAGATGGCCAGCCAGGTTACCCAGCAATAACCAGCGCAGCGCCGTAATCAAAAAACTCGCCAGCAGTACGGTGCGTATCGAATAGCGCGCCAGCAACCTGGCCATCACCATAAACAACACGATCTCGGCCAGCACACCCAGCGCCCATAGCTGGCCGATCACCCCGCGCGAATAACCCAACGCCTCCAGATGCAGGCTGAGAAAGGTGTAATACGGGCCGTTGCTCAGCTGCATCAGCCCGGCGCTGAGGTAGAAGGCGAGAATCCCCGGCCGGCGCAGCTGCTGGAGAAAGCCACCTTGCTCATGGGTATTGGGGCGCATCTGCGGCTGGGCGTTGGGTACCCACCAACTGCTCAACACAATACCGCCCATGATCACAATCAGCGCCCAAGGATAGGCGTCCAGACTTAACAGCTCGAATAACTGGCCCAGCCCCACCACCGCGACGATAAAACCGATGCTGCCCCACAGGCGAATCTGGCTGTAGCGCGCGGCCTGCTCCTTGAGATGAGCAAAGGTGATGACCTCAAACTGCGGCAATACCGCGTGCCAGAAGAACGCATGCAGCGCCATGATCAGCGCCAGCCAGGCGTAGCTCTGGCTGATAAAGATGCCGGCAAAACACAGCAGCGTGCAGAGCGCGCCAAAGCGCACGATGGCCAGCCGCTGGCCCGTGTAATCGCCTAACCAACCCCAGATGTTTGGCGCGATGCAGCGCATCAGCATCGGAATGGCGATCAGCTCGCCAATCCGCGCGGCAGAAAAACCCAGGTGGTCGAAATACAGCGCGAGAAACGGCGCGGTGGCGCCGAGCAGCGAGAAATAGAAGAAGTAGAAACTGGACAGGCGCCAGTAAGGCAACCCCGAGTTCATGCCGTGCATAAACCCGGAGCCTGGCTGCGGAACGCGGTTGGTCGCGCAGCAGCACTGATCACAGTTGTGGCAGCACCGGCGTGCTAACCCGCACATCGGCATTCTGCGCGCGGTGGCGCAGCAGATGGTCCATCAACACGATGGCCATCATCGCCTCGGCGATTGGCGTGGCGCGGATACCCACGCACGGGTCGTGACGGCCCTTGGTGATGATATCCACCGGGTTGCCGTGAACATCAATCGAACGCCCCGGCGTGGTGATGCTCGACGTCGGCTTGAGTGCCAGGTGCGCAACAATTGGCTGACCACTGGAGAGACCACCAAGGATGCCGCCGGCGTTATTGGAGAGGAAACCTTCAGGGGTCATCTCGTCACGGTGCTCGGTGCCGCGCTGCGCAACGCTGGCGAAACCCGCGCCGATTTCCACACCCTTGACCGCGTTGATGCTCATCAGCGCATGGGCCAATTCGGCGTCCAGACGGTCGAAAATCGGCTCGCCCAGCCCCGGCATCACACCTTCGGCCACCACGGTGATCTTCGCCCCGACCGAATCCTGATCACGGCGCAGCTGGTCCATATAGGCTTCCAGCTCTGGCACCTTGTCCGGGTCAGGACTGAAGAAGGCGTTCTGCTCGACCGATTCCCAGCTCTTGAACGGAATCTCGATAGGGCCGAGTTGGCTCATATAGCCGCGAATCACGATGCCCTGGGTGGCCAGGTACTTCTTGGCGATGGCGCCGGCGGCGACGCGCATAGCAGTCTCGCGCGCCGAGCTACGGCCACCGCCACGGTAGTCACGCACGCCATACTTATGGTGGTAGGTGTAGTCAGCATGGGCCGGGCGGAAGGAGTCTTTGATCGCTGAGTAGTCCTTGGACTTCTGGTCGGTGTTGCGGATCAGCAGGCCGATCGAGCAACCGGTAGTCTTGCCTTCAAAGATGCCGGCAAGGATTTCCACCTCGTCGTCTTCCTGGCGCTGCGTGGTATGCCGGCTGGTACCCGGTTTGCGCCGATCGAGGTCGCGCTGCAGGTCTTCCAGGTTAATCTCCACCCCCGGCGGGCAGCCATCTACAATGGCGACCAACGCCGGGCCATGGCTTTCGCCAGCGGTGGTGACAGTGAACAGCTTGCCGTAGGTATTGCCGGACATGTGCAAAACGCTCCGCGAAAATCAGCTCCGAGGCTACGCCAACCCGCGCAGAACCCCACTTGAGTAAAGGCGGCGAGTATACCCGTGGCGTCCGCCCAGATCATCCTCGAACCTTCAGGGCGGATAAACGTCCAATCCGCTCACCCCTGGCAGTCCCTATCCATGACCCGAGTTCTTCTGTTACCCCTGCTCCTCTGCAGCACCCTGTTGCAAGCCGCCACGCCCAACACTGTAACTAGCAGCAACGCACACAGCAGCGCGCAACAAACCATGCGCCTGCACACCACGCAGGGCACGCTGCACGGCACGTTGCTCAAGCCCAGCGGCACAGAACCGGTGGCCGTTGCCCTGCTGATTGCCGGCTCCGGCCCCACCGACCGTGACGGCAACAACCCGGAAGGTGGCCAGAGCGATAGCCTCAAGCGCCTGGCGCAGAACCTGGCTAAACAGGGCATCGCCAGCCTGCGTTATGACAAACGCGGGGTGGCCGCCAGCCGCGCGGCCACGCCGGATGAGCGCGACCTCAGTGTCGAGCGTTATGTCAGCGATGCGGTAGGCTGGGCACAGCTGCTCAGGGCCGACCCGGGATTTGACCGGCTAATTCTGATCGGCCATAGCGAAGGCGCGCTGATTGCCAGCCTGGCTGCCGAACAGGCCCAGGCCGATGCCCTGGTGTCGATAGCGGGCAGTTCGCGACCGATTGATCAGCTGCTACGCGAACAGCTGGCTGCGCGCCTGCCGCCGCATCTGTTGGCGCAGAGCAATCAAATACTCGACCGCCTGCTGGCCGGGCAATTCAGCCCCAAGGTGCCTAAAGAGTTGCAGGTGCTGTTTCGCCCCAGTGTGCAGCCTTATTTGATCTCACTGCTGCGGCAGAACCCAGGCCAAGCTTTTGCTCGCTTGCAGATTCCGGCGCTGATCGTGCAAGGCAGCCACGACATTCAGGTCAGTGTCGCCGATGCCCACGCTTTGCAGGCCGCCAAGCCCGATGCCGAGTTGCTGATCATCCCCGGCATGAACCATATGCTGCGCATCAGCGCGCTGGATTTACCGGCGCAACTGGCCAGCTATGACAACCCTCGGTTACCGTTGGCGCAAGGGCTGGGCGAGCAGATCGCCCAGTTCATCCAGCGCAGCGGCAAAAAGCCAGCCTCCAGTTAGCCGAGCGGCGGCCGATAAGCGCATCAGGCGACACCCAAAGGTGTCGCGCACAGGACCGCCGCTTATGACCGACAGCCCCGCGCCGCCAACCGACACCGACGCCACTCAGCAGGACGTTGTCGAGCCCACCCACCCGTGGGCTGAGCTTGCCCCCGAGCATTTCAGCCTGCTGCGCCTGGCCCCCTTACCCACCGACCGCCACACTGGCGCGCGGCCGCTGCGCTTTATTCAGCTGGGCCGTGTCGAGCGCCTGGGCAAGCAACACAGCCTGCTGCGCCTGACCTTGCAGCTGCCCGGCCAACGCGTGCGCAAGGAGCAAAACATTCTTGAGGTTTGGGCCGACCATGAGCAACGTCTACTGAGCTTCGGCCCCGACAGCGGCCTGCTGGTACAACCGGAAAATCGTGGTCTGGGGCGCTTTATGCTGGCCCAGGGGATTAGCTGGGCACGCCAGCACTACGCCCACTATCAAGTGGCAAACACCATCCTGCCGAGCAAGGACGCCTTCAGTGAAGAAGCCCGCGCGCGCCGCGATCATTGCCTGCAGGCCCAGGGCTTTGTAATCGACTACCTCGACCCGCTGAAAATCAAAGCCCAGTGCGGCGCGCCACGGGTCAGCGCGCTGCATGGCGACTGGCATACGGAAAAGGTGCAGAGGGTCGAACTGCTGGACGCCGCCAATATGCTGCAGCAGGCCGATCAGAGCCTGCGCGAGCTGGAAGTGAAAGTGCGCAAACTGGAAGAACGCATCGAGGTTTTCAAACGCGAAGACGGCGGCTTGCGCTTCACCATCACCTGCCTAGTGGCCTTCTGCGTGTTTCAAGCGGGGCTGCTGATCTGGATTGCCACGCGCTAGCGAATGGTGCGGGCCTGGCGATACTGCCCTGGCGCCACGCCGTAAGCCTGCTTGAACTGCCGACTGAGATGGCTCTGGTCAGCAAAGCCCAATTGCATCGCCACACTCAGCGGCGCGCAGCCATTCCTTAATAAAGCGCGAGCCTGTTCCAGGCGGCGCTGCATCAACCAGCTATGCGGCGGCAGGCCGGTGGCGCGGCGAAACACTCGAGCGAAATGAAACGGCGACAAGCCCACCGCCTGCGCCAGTTGCTCCAGTGATGGCGGCGCTGCCAGCTGACTGGCCAGCAATTCCTTGGCGCGGCTGACGGCACGGGGTTCATCGCCCGGCGCCAGCCCTTCAGGCACGCGCGCATGGCGCTGAAACAGCAGCAAAATCGCCTCACGCCAGGCGGTTTGCAACTGCAGCGCCGGGGCCTGGCTGTCCAACAACTGATGCAGATTGCCGAACTGGCGATGCAGCTGCGGATCATGCAGCACGCTCAGGGCGAATGACGGCATGCCCTGCTGGCCCAGTTCCAGCTCGGCCAGCACACCGCAGACTTGCGCGTTGTCCGGGTAGAAGCCGCGGTAGTGCCAGCCCTGGTCGTGGGCCTTGGAACCGGTGTGCAGCTCATCCGGGTTGATCAGCACCATGCTGCCGGCCGGGGCCAGATGCTCGCTGCCACGGTGGCGAAAGCGCTGGGCACCCTCTTCGATCACCGTGAAGACAAAGCCTTCGTGCACGTGGGGCGAAAAGCGTTGCTCGATGTAGTGCGCGTGCAGCAGTTCGATACCGCCCAGTTCGCGCGCCTGCCAAAAACGTGTTTGTTCGGTACCCGCGTGCGCCATGCCTTAACCGCTGAAACGCGCCTCCAGTTGCTGCTTCATGCTCGGCCACTCGTGGTCAGTGATGCTGTACAGCACGGTGTCGTCCAAGCGCCCGTCAGCCAGGCGGCGATGGTTGCGCAGCACGCCCTCACGTTGTGCACCGAGCTTTTCGATAGCGCGTTGCGAGCGCAGATTACTGGCCGCTGTTTTCAGCTGCACTCGGACCATGCGCCAATTCTCGAAAGCGTGCTTGAGCATCAGGTACTTGATCATACTGTTAAGGCCCGTGCCGTGCTGGCGACGATCCAGCCAGGTCCAGCCGATTTCTGCGGCCGGCAGGCTGCTGACAAAGTCGGCAAAGCGGGTGGTGCCGACCAGTTGCTCACCCAGGCGGATCACCAACGGCAATGCACGCCCTGCACGCTGTTCGCTTAGGCCCTCGCGATACCAGTCAAGGCGCTGGGTGCCATTCATGTAAACCAACTCGGCGCGATTAGCCTCAGCCAGGCTGACCAACGCCGGAATGTCGGCATCGATCATCGGTTCGATGCGCAATCCGCCCCGTTGCAAGGTAATCAGTTGCGGCTTGAACATGGGAGCCCTCCTCAGACAACGTCACTGCCGCTTCACGCTAACAGCGCCCTCCTGGGTGCACAATCGACAACCGCATTAAGACCGGACGCTTGCGACCTTTGTCGTGCCTGACGCACCGCCACTTTGCTGCGAAACTGCCGCTCATTATCTGCCCTCGGTGCTGATGCGGTAGGCTTTCACAACCGCTGCGCTAGCCACTACGCCCCAGCAGCACCCGTCGTTTGTTTTTGGAGTATGCATGACCCTGTCTAGCGGGCTGATCGCCGCAGTGGCGCTGGCCTACATGGCCACTTTGTTTGCCATCGCCTTTTACGGCGACCGCCGTGAAGCGCCTATGCCGCCGCGGGTGCGGGCCTGGGTTTACAGCTTGTCGCTGGCGGTGTACTGCACCAGCTGGACGTTCTTTGGCGCGGTTGGCCAGGCCGCCGAACAGCTCTGGTCATTTCTGCCGATCTACCTCGGGCCGATCATCATCCTGGTCTTCGCACCTTGGGTGCTGCAGAAGATGGTGATGATCAGCAAGCAAGAGAACATCACCTCGATTGCTGACTTTATCGCCGCGCGCTACGGCAAATCCCAGGCCCTGGCGGTGGTCGTGGCCTTGGTTTGCCTGGTTGGCGTGTTGCCCTATATCGCTCTGCAGCTCAAGGGCATTGTGCTCGGGGTTAACCTGCTTATCGGTGCCGGCGCCGGCGCCAATGGCACCAGCGCGCAGGACACCGCGCTGATCGTGTCGCTAGTGCTGGCCCTGTTCACCATATTGTTTGGTACACGCAATCTGGATGTCACCGAGCACCATCGCGGCATGGTCCTGGCAATTGCCTTCGAGTCGCTGGTTAAGCTGCTGGCCTTTCTCGCCGTCGGCGCCTTTGTCACCTACGGCCTGTACAACGGCTTTACCGACCTGTTGACCCAGGCCAAGGCCAGCCCAGCCCTGGATAACTTCTGGGCGGAAACTGTGAACTGGCCGGCGATGATGACGCAGACCGGTCTGGCCATGATCGCCATCATCTGCCTGCCCAGGCAGTTTCATGTGACGGTAGTGGAAAACATCGAGCCCAAAGATCTTGGCTTGGCCCGCTGGGTGTTCCCCGCTTACCTGGTCCTCGCCGCGCTGTTTGTGGTGCCGATTGCCTTGGCCGGACAGATGCTGCTGCCGGCCGGCATCACCCCCGATTCTTTTGTAATCAGCCTGCCGCTGGCCGAAGCCCACCCGGCGCTGGCGCTGCTGGCGTTTATCGGCGGCGCATCAGCGGCCACCGGGATGGTGATTGTCGCCTCGGTGGCGCTGTCGACCATGATTTCAAACGACATGCTGCTGCCCTGGCTGTTGCGCCGGCAAAACACGGAACGCCCCTTTGAAGCCTTCCGCCACTGGATGCTGACCGCGCGCCGCGTCAGCATCGTGCTGATCCTGCTGCTGGCTTATGTGTGTTATCGCCTGCTCGGCTCCAATGCCAGCCTGGCGACCATCGGCCAAGTGTCCTTCGCCGCCATCGCCCAACTGGCGCCGGCGATGTTCGGTGCGCTGGTGTGGAAACAGGCCAACCGCCAGGGCGTATTTGCCGGGCTGTTTTTCGGTGCACTGATTTGGTTTTACACCCTGGTCATGCCCCTCGTCGCCCGCAGCCTCGGCTGGCCCGTGGGAGTCTTGCCGGGTATCGAAACCCTGCTATACGGGCCGCTTGGTTTTCAGGTCGACCCGCTGACCCGTGGTGTGGTGCTGTCGCTGGCGGGTAACTTCCTGCTGTTCGCCTGGGTCTCGTATTACTCGCGAACGCGGGTGGCTGAGCACTGGCAGGCCGGGCGATTTATTGGCCATGACCTGGGCAACAAACCGAGTAACCGCAGCATGCTCGCGGTGCAGGTCAGCGACCTGTTGCTGTTAGCCAACCGCTTTGTCGGCGAAGACCGCGCCCGCCAAAGCTTTATGCGTTTTGCCTACCGCCAGGGCAAAGGTTTCGACCCGAACCAGACGGCCAACAGTGACTGGATCGCGCACACCGAGCGTTTGTTAGCAGGCGTGCTGGGTGCCTCTTCGACCCGCGCTGTGGTCAAGGCCGCTATCGAAGGCCGCGAAATGCAGGTTGAGGATGTGGTGCGCATCGTCGATGAAGCCTCCGAGGTGCTGCAGTTCAACCGCGCGCTGCTGCAAGGCGCCATCGAAAACATTACGCAGGGCATCAGCGTGGTCGACCAATCCCTGCGGTTGGTGGCCTGGAACCACCGTTACATTGAGCTGTTCAACTACCCCGAAGGCCTTGTGTATGTAGGCCGTCCGGTGGCTGAATTGATCCGCTTCAATGCTGAACGCGGCTTGCTCGGCCCCGGCGATATTGATGAGCACGTCAGCAAGCGCCTGTTCTGGATGCGCCAAGGCACGCCCCACACCTCAGAGCGCCTGTTCCCCAACGGTCGATCGATTGAGCTGATCGGCAACCCGATGCCCGGCGGCGGCTTCGTGATGAGTTTTACTGACATCACCGAGTTCCGCGAGGCCGAGCGCGCCCTCAAGGACGCCAACGAAGGCCTCGAACAACGCGTCAGCGAGCGAACCCATGAACTGTCGCAACTGAATCAGGCGCTGACCGAAGCCAAAGGCGTAGCAGAAGCCGCTAACCAATCCAAAACCCGCTTTCTCGCCGCCGTCAGCCATGACCTGATGCAGCCCTTGAATGCCGCGCGGTTATTCTCTGCCGCGTTGTCTCATCAGGACGACGCACTGCCCCAGGACGCCCGCGAACTGGTGCGCCATCTCGACAGCTCACTGCGTTCGGCCGAAGACCTGATCAGCGACCTGCTGGATATCTCGCGCCTGGAAAACGGTCGTATCACCCCGGACCGCCATGCCTTTGTACTGAACAACCTGTTTGACACCCTCGGCGCGGAATTCAAGGTGCTGGCTGCCGAGCAGCGAGTAGACTTCCGCCTGCGCGGCAGCCGCCTGCGCGTGGACAGCGACATAAAACTGCTACGGCGTATCTTGCAGAACTTCCTGACCAATGCCTTCCGCTACGCCAAAGGCCGCGTGGTGCTGGGTGTGCGCCGCCAAGGCAATAACCTGTGCTTAGAAGTATGGGACCGCGGCCCAGGCATACCGGACGACAAGCGCAAGGTGATTTTTGAAGAGTTCAAGCGCCTGGACAGCCACCAGACCCGCGCCGAAAAAGGCTTGGGCTTGGGCTTGGCGATTGCTGATGGCTTGTGCCGCGTGCTCGGCCACAAGCTACAAGTGCGCTCCTGGCCGGGCAAGGGCAGCGTATTCAGTGTCACCGTTCCTTTGGCACTGAAGGCAGAAGCTCCTGCGCCGGTTGCCCAGATCGATCATCAAGGCCAACCACTGGCGGGTATCCAGGTGCTGTGCGTCGACAATGAAGACAGCATCCTCACCGGTATGCACAGCCTGCTATCGCGCTGGGGGTGCCAGGTATGGACGGCACGTAACCGTTTAGAGTGCGAGCACCTGCTCAGTGAAGACGTACGGCCGCAACTGGCGCTGGTGGACTTTCACCTGGATGACGGCGAAACCGGTACCGAACTGATGGCCTGGCTGCGCACGCGCCTGGGTGAGCCGCTACCGGGTGTGGTGATCAGCGCCGACGGCCGCCCCGAGCTGATCGCTCAGGTGCATGCCGCCGGTCTTGATTACCTGAGTAAACCCGTCAAGCCGGCGGCTTTGCGGGCGCTGCTAAGCCGCCATCTTAGCTTGCGCTGATTATCCCTGCTGACGCTGACGGAACAGCGCCTGGTGCACGCGGCACTGCTCGGCAGCGAGAAGGAACACGCCGTGGCCACCGCGCTCGAACTCTAACCAGGTGAAGTCCACTTCTGGGTACAGCGCTTCAACATGCACCTGGCTATTGCCGACTTCAACAATCAGCACGCCCTTCTCGGTCAAATGGTCCGCTGCTTGCGCCAGCATGCGCCGCACCAGATTCAGGCCATCCTCACCGCAGGCCAGGCCCAACTCGGGTTCGTGTTGGTATTCGGCCGGCATGTCGGCGAAGTCTTCGGCATCCACATAGGGCGGGTTGGAGACAATCAGGTCAAAACGCTGACCCGGTAGGCCGGCAAAACCATCGCCCTGCACGGTGTACACGCGCTCATCCAGGCCATGTCGCTCGATGTTCTGGTTGGCCACTTCCAGCGCGTCGTAGGACAGATCCGCCAGCACCACTTCCGCCTCAGGAAACTCATAGGCGCAGGCAATGCCGATGCAACCGGAGCCCGTGCATAGATCGAGAATCCGCGCCGGTTCCATCGCCAGCCAGGGCTCGAAGTGCTGCCCAATCAGCTCGCTAATCGGCGAGCGTGGAATCAGCACGCGCTCGTCGACGATAAACGGCATATTGCAAAACCAGGCTTCACCCAACAGATAGGCGGTTGGCACGCGCTCGTCGATACGCCGCGCAAGCAGCGCATGCAGGTGGGCATGCTCGTCGTCTTCGAGGCGGCAGTCGAGGTAGCTGTCGGCAATTTCGTAGGGCAGGTGTAAGGCTCCCAGTACCAACTGGCGCGCTTCGTCCCACGCATTGTCAGTGCCATGGCCGAAGAACAGCTCTTCAGTATGAAACCGACTGACCGCCCAGCGAATATAGTCACGCACGGTGCGCAGGCGAGTTGGGTAGGCATGTATAGCGTCGGTCACGGCAGCTCTCCGCAGAAAAAGTCGGCCATTCTAACAGCCTGCAGCGCTGCACTGGGCCAAGCAGCAGCGTGGCTGACAAGAGGCGAAGCATGGCTGACCGCATAGGCAGTCACGCTCGCAACGCAATGCTGCTGACGCATGACGGCCTCTGCTAGACGCAGCAATCAACACCTAAAACGCTCCCTGCCCACCTCCCGGCTACAGGTTTCTCTGGCTAGTAATACTCAAGTGGTGAGCACGCTCATCGCTGACAGAGGTTCACAGAAACGCAGCACGGGGGGACAATGCCCAATCCATCCATACCAGCCCGGAGTTCCTGCGATGTCGCACCCAAAAACAATGTTCGCCCTCACCGGTCGCGGTCATGCGCCTGCTAGCCTGAGCAACGCGACCTTGGTTGTTATTGATGCGCAAGAGGAATACCGCAGCGGCGTTTTACAGTTACCAGGCCTGGATGCAGCACTGGAAGAGGTCGCCAAATTGCTTGCCGCCGCACGCACCCTCGGCAGTGCCATAGTGCATGTAAAACACCTTGGCATCCCCGACGGCCTGCTCGATCCGCGCGGCCCGCGCGGCGCGCATCTGCCAGAAGCAGCGCCGTTGCCGGGGGAAATTATTGTCGAGAAACGCATGCCGAACGCCTTTAACGGCACCGACCTGCATGAGCGCTTGCAGTCGCTGGGGCACTTGGATCTGATCATCTGCGGATTTATGACCCACTCCAGCATCAGTACCACGGTACGCGCCACCAAAGATTATGGTTACCGCTGCACCGTGGTCGATGCAGCATGTGCGACCCGTGATCTGCCAAGCCTTGATGGTCAGATAATCAGTGCCGCCGACATGCACCGCGCTGAAATGATCGCCCTGGCCGATAACTTTGCCGCCGTAGTGCCGAACGCTAGCGCATTAATCTGAGCAGTCTGCCTCACAGTTACGCAAAGCCGTCACCAGCGTTGAACCACGTCCGCGCACGCCGGTCATACCGCCGATGACCACAGAGGAAAATGGCATGAAACTCTCCGATGGTTTTGATGCACGCCGCCTTCGTCCGCGTAATGCCAGTAACTGGCGTTTTCGCCTGGGCGCAGGCGCGGCCGCATTATTCGCCACGTTTGGTGTGCTCCTGGCTATGGCCGGCATCGCAACCCTGCTGGGTCAACCGGCCGCACTCGGTCCGCTCAACGAGTCACCGGCCGCTGCCAGCCTGTTTGTAATCTTCGGCTTGGTATTACTGGCGCTTGGCGTGCTGTTCTGGCGCCGAGTCAGACGCCGCTTGCGTCGTGCTAGCGAACTAAGCATGGCACCGCACCTGATGAAAAAGCGCGACTGAGTGCTTCCGGGCAACACGGATCTGGCAGCTTGGTTACACTAGCGGCCTTCGTGGAGGTCTAGATGCAAGACGACGATTTTTCCCTGTTTAAAGCCGAATTGCGCGGCGTCAAACCGATCAAGCATGACCGCGCCGACACCGGCAAACCCAAACCCAACCGCGCCCAACTCGCCACCCTGCGTCAGGCTGCTACTGCGCGCGTGGAGTCGATCAAAGTTGACGGTCTGTCCGACCAGTTTGTGATCGACGTAGGCGCCGAAGACCCGCTGCACTGGGCTGCCAACGGCGTTCAGGAAGGCCAGATGCGCAAGCTCAAGCTGGGTCAAATCAGCTTTGAAGGCAGTCTCGACCTTCACGGCATGACCGTAGAAAAAGCCCGCGACACCCTGTGGGAGTTTATTGCCGAGGCTAACAATCTAGAGGTGCGCTGCGTGCGCATCACCCACGGTAAGGCCGTGCGCATGGATGGCCGTAAGCCGATGATCAAAAGCCACGTCAATACCTGGCTGCGCCAACACCCTCAGGTGCTTGGCTTTACGTCCTGCCTGGCCAAACACGGCGGCACCGGAGCGGTTTACGTAATGCTCAAGCGCACCATGATGGATGGCCGTGACGAATAAACGGCATTGACTGAAGGCCTGCGCACTTGCCAGCCAGTGCCACGCGACCTAACCTGCGCCCTTTTGAAAGACCTACGAGATAGTCCATGTCCCTGGAACAACAATACACCGCGATCCTTGGCCAACTTGGCGAAGACGTATCCCGCGAAGGCTTGCTCGATACGCCTAAGCGCGCCGCTAAAGCCATGCAGTACCTGTGTAAGGGCTACCAGCAGAGCTTGGAAGAAGTCACCAATGGCGCGCTATTCAGCTCTGATAACAGCGAAATGGTGCTGGTGAAAAACATCGAACTGTACTCGCTGTGCGAGCACCACCTGTTGCCCTTTATCGGCAAAGCTCATGTTGCCTATATTCCCAACGGCAAAGTGCTTGGCTTGTCGAAAGTCGCGCGGATTGTCGATATGTACGCGCGCCGCTTACAGATCCAAGAAAACCTGAGCCGACAGATCGCCGAAGCCGTCCAACAGGTTACCGGCGCGCTCGGCGTCGCGGTGGTGATCGAGGCGCAGCATATGTGCATGATGATGCGCGGCGTGGAAAAGCAAAACTCAGCCATGGTCACCTCGGTGATGCTTGGCGAGTTTCGCGAAAACGCCGCAACCCGCGGCGAGTTCCTCAGCTTGATCAATACCTGAGCAACCCTTGCTACGAAGCGGGTTAAGCGCTGGCTTAATCAGATGGTCCCCTAACACCCCTTGAAATCAACACTTTCACGGGGTGTTTTTATATGTAGGTGACAGTCCTGATTTAGCAGACGACTCATCCGCTAAGCGTGGTGAAGATGTTAGCTCCAGCGAATGCGGCAGCCTGACAACGATGCACTGTTTAGTTGCCCATCAAGTGTTGGTGATGCGCGCGGATATTTTCGATGTGCAAAGTAAAACCCCCGACCAGTTTCCTGATCGGGGGTTTTGGTGTAGGTGCTTGACGATGACCTACTCTCACATGGGGAAACCCCACACTACCATCGGCGATGCATCGTTTCACTACTGAGTTCGGGATGGGATCAGGTGGTTCCAATGCTCTATGGTCGTCAAGCGATTCAGCTGGAGCCTCGTCGTTAGACGCTGCTCCGAATTGGGTATGTGATAAATGGTTTTGCAGTGCTTACAAATTTTCGGCTGTTGCGGTCTTCTGTATTAGACACACAAACATCAAATTGTTTGGGTGTTATATGGTCAAGCCTCACGGGCAATTAGTATTGGTTAGCTCAACGCCTCACAGCGCTTACACACCCAACCTATCAACGTCGTAGTCTTCGACGGCCCTTTAGGGAACTCAAGGTTCCAGTGAGATCTCATCTCGAGGCAAGTTTCCCGCTTAGATGCTTTCAGCGGTTATCTTTTCCGAACATAGCTACCCGGCAATGCCACTGGCGTGACAACCGGAACACCAGAGGTTCGTCCACTCCGGTCCTCTCGTACTAGGAGCAGCCCCTCTCAAATCTCAAACGTCCACGGCAGATAGGGACCGAACTGTCTCACGACGTTCTAAACCCAGCTCGCGTACCACTTTAAATGGCGAACAGCCATACCCTTGGGACCGGCTTCAGCCCCAGGATGTGATGAGCCGACATCGAGGTGCCAAACACCGCCGTCGATATGAACTCTTGGGCGGTATCAGCCTGTTATCCCCGGAGTACCTTTTATCCGTTGAGCGATGGCCCTTCCATACAGAACCACCGGATCACTAAGACCTACTTTCGTACCTGCTCGACGTGTCTGTCTCGCAGTCAAGCGCGCTTTTGCCTTTATACTCTACGACCGATTTCCGACCGGTCTGAGCGCACCTTCGTACTCCTCCGTTACTCTTTAGGAGGAGACCGCCCCAGTCAAACTACCCACCATACACTGTCCTCGATCCGGATAACGGACCAGAGTTAGAACCTCAAGGTTGCCAGGGTGGTATTTCAAGGTTGGCTCCACGCGAACTGGCGTCCACGCTTCAAAGCCTCCCACCTATCCTACACAAGCAAACTCAAAGTCCAGTGCAAAGCTATAGTAAAGGTTCACGGGGTCTTTCCGTCTAGCCGCGGATACACTGCATCTTCACAGCGATTTCAATTTCACTGAGTCTCGGGTGGAGACAGCGCCGCCATCGTTACGCCATTCGTGCAGGTCGGAACTTACCCGACAAGGAATTTCGCTACCTTAGGACCGTTATAGTTACGGCCGCCGTTTACCGGGGCTTCGATCAAGAGCTTCGCGTTAGCTAACCCCATCAATTAACCTTCCGGCACCGGGCAGGCGTCACACCCTATACGTCCACTTTCGTGTTTGCAGAGTGCTGTGTTTTTAATAAACAGTCGCAGCGGCCTGGTATCTTCGACCGGCATGGGCTTACGCAGTAAATGCTTCACCCTCACCGGCGCACCTTCTCCCGAAGTTACGGTGCCATTTTGCCTAGTTCCTTCACCCGAGTTCTCTCAAGCGCCTTGGTATTCTCTACCTAACCACCTGTGTCGGTTTGGGGTACGGTTCCTAATTACCTGAAGCTTAGAAGCTTTTCCTGGAAGCATGGCATCAACCACTTCGTCATCTAAAAGATAACTCGTCATCAGTTCTCGGCCTTGAACGCCCGGATTTACCTAAGCATTCAGCCTACCACCTTAAACACGGACAACCAACGCCGTGCTGGCCTAGCCTTCTCCGTCCCTCCATCGCAGTAATTAGAAGTACGGGAATATTAACCCGTTTCCCATCGACTACGCATTTCTGCCTCGCCTTAGGGGCCGACTCACCCTGCGTCGATTAACGTTGCGCAGGAAACCTTGGTCTTTCGGCGTGGGAGTTTTTCACTCCCATTGTCGTTACTCATGTCAGCATTCGCACTTCTGATACCTCCAGCAAGCTTCTCAACTCACCTTCACAGGCTTACAGAACGCTCCTCTACCGCTCATCCTAAGATGAACCCGTAGCTTCGGTGTATGGTTTGAGCCCCGTTACATCTTCCGCGCAGGCCGACTCGACTAGTGAGCTATTACGCTTTCTTTAAAGGGTGGCTGCTTCTAAGCCAACCTCCTAGCTGTCTAAGCCTTCCCACATCGTTTCCCACTTAACCATAACTTTGGGACCTTAGCTGACGGTCTGGGTTGTTTCCCTTTTCACGACGGACGTTAGCACCCGCCGTGTGTCTCCCGTGCTGACACTTGTTGGTATTCGGAGTTTGCATCGGTTTGGTAAGTCGGGATGACCCCCTAGCCGAAACAGTGCTCTACCCCCAACAGTGATACACGAGGCGCTACCTAAATAGCTTTCGAGGAGAACCAGCTATCTCCGAGCTTGATTAGCCTTTCACTCCGATCCACAGGTCATCCGCTAACTTTTCAACGGTAGTCGGTTCGGTCCTCCAGTTAGTGTTACCCAACCTTCAACCTGCCCATGGATAGATCGCCCGGTTTCGGGTCTATACCCAGCGACTGTCGCCCTATTAAGACTCGCTTTCGCTACGCCTCCCCTATTCGGTTAAGCTCGCCACTGAATATAAGTCGCTGACCCATTATACAAAAGGTACGCAGTCACCCAACAAAGTGGGCTCCCACTGCTTGTACGCATACGGTTTCAGGATCTATTTCACTCCCCTCTCCGGGGTTCTTTTCGCCTTTCCCTCACGGTACTAGTTCACTATCGGTCAGTCAGTAGTATTTAGCCTTGGAGGATGGTCCCCCCATATTCAGACAAAGTTTCTCGTGCTCCGTCCTACTCGATTTCATTGATAAGAGAATTTCGTGTACGGGGCTATCACCCACTACGGCGGCACTTTCCAGAGCCTTCCACTATTCTCAAATCAACTTAAGGGCTAGTCCCCGTTCGCTCGCCACTACTAAGGGAATCTCGGTTGATTTCTATTCCTCAGGGTACTTAGATGTTTCAGTTCCCCTGGTTCGCCTTACACACCTATGTATTCAGTGTGTAATAACCAGCTTATGCTGGCTGGGTTCCCCCATTCAGAGATCTCCGGATCAAAGTCTGTTTGCCGACTCCCCGGAGCTTATCGCAGGCTACAACGTCTTTCATCGCCTCTGACTGCCAAGGCATCCACCGTATGCGCTTCTTCACTTGACCATATAACCCCAAGCAATCTGGTTATTGTCTAATAACGTGAAGACGACATTCGCCGAAAATTTGCAATTGAGAACTACAAATTTTACCTTGACCAAATTAATTACCAGTGAAAGTAATCAATCAGTCACTTCTATCACATACCCAAATTTTTAAAGAACGATTTTCTTACTGGTCAAAGACCAGAAATCAACATTCATCTGCTTTTTGCAGGAACGTTCATTTCTGAACTCTAAAACGAGGCTGTATATGGTGGAGCCAAGCGGGATCGAACCGCTGACCTCCTGCGTGCAAGGCAGGCGCTCTCCCAGCTGAGCTATGGCCCCATATTCTTACAAGGCCAAACCCCACAACAATTGGTGGGTCTGGGCAGATTCGAACTGCCGACCTCACCCTTATCAGGGGTGCGCTCTAACCAACTGAGCTACAGACCCAATCGTCTTTTTCAATGAATCAAGCAATTCGTGTGGGAACTTATGAAGAAGCTGAAGTCTTCGATTAAGGAGGTGATCCAGCCGCAGGTTCCCCTACGGCTACCTTGTTACGACTTCACCCCAGTCATGAATCACACCGTGGTAACCGTCCCCCTTGCGGTTAGACTAGCTACTTCTGGTGCAACCCACTCCCATGGTGTGACGGGCGGTGTGTACAAGGCCCGGGAACGTATTCACCGTGACATTCTGATTCACGATTACTAGCGATTCCGACTTCACGCAGTCGAGTTGCAGACTGCGATCCGGACTACGATCGGTTTTATGGGATTAGCTCCACCTCGCGGCTTGGCAACCCTTTGTACCGACCATTGTAGCACGTGTGTAGCCCTGGCCGTAAGGGCCATGATGACTTGACGTCATCCCCACCTTCCTCCGGTTTGTCACCGGCAGTCTCCTTAGAGTTCCCACCATTACGTGCTGGTAACTAAGGACAAGGGTTGCGCTCGTTACGGGACTTAACCCAACATCTCACGACACGAGCTGACGACAGCCATGCAGCACCTGTGTCTGAGTTCCCGAAGGCACCAATCTATCTCTAGAAAGTTCTCAGCATGTCAAGGCCAGGTAAGGTTCTTCGCGTTGCTTCGAATTAAACCACATGCTCCACCGCTTGTGCGGGCCCCCGTCAATTCATTTGAGTTTTAACCTTGCGGCCGTACTCCCCAGGCGGTCAACTTAATGCGTTAGCTGCGCCACTAAGAGTTCAAGACTCCCAACGGCTAGTTGACATCGTTTACGGCGTGGACTACCAGGGTATCTAATCCTGTTTGCTCCCCACGCTTTCGCACCTCAGTGTCAGTACCAGTCCAGGTAGTCGCCTTCGCCACTGGTGTTCCTTCCTATATCTACGCATTTCACCGCTACACAGGAAATTCCACTACCCTCTACCGTACTCTAGCTCAGCAGTTTTGGATGCAGTTCCCAGGTTGAGCCCGGGGATTTCACATCCAACTTACTGAACCACCTACGCGCGCTTTACGCCCAGTAATTCCGATTAACGCTTGCACCCTTCGTATTACCGCGGCTGCTGGCACGAAGTTAGCCGGTGCTTATTCTGTCGGTAACGTCAAAGTAGCAACGTATTAAGTTACTACCCTTCCTCCCAACTTAAAGTGCTTTACAATCCGAAGACCTTCTTCACACACGCGGCATGGCTGGATCAGGCTTTCGCCCATTGTCCAATATTCCCCACTGCTGCCTCCCGTAGGAGTCTGGACCGTGTCTCAGTTCCAGTGTGACTGATCATCCTCTCAGACCAGTTACGGATCGTCGCCTTGGTGAGCCATTACCTCACCAACTAGCTAATCCGACCTAGGCTCATCTAATGGCGCGAGGCCCGAAGGTCCCCCGCTTTCTCCCGTAGGACGTATGCGGTATTAGCGTCCGTTTCCGAACGTTATCCCCCACCACTAGGCAGATTCCTAGGCATTACTCACCCGTCCGCCGCTCTCAAGAGAAGCAAGCTTCTCTCTACCGCTCGACTTGCATGTGTTAGGCCTGCCGCCAGCGTTCAATCTGAGCCATGATCAAACTCTTCAGTTCAATACTGCTTGGGTTTTGAGAAAACCCTAAACTTAGCTCAGCAATCGTTGGTTACATCTTTGATTTCTCGCGGAGTAACTTGTGATGCTGATAATCTTGCGACTAGCAGTCTTACCTCACAAGCACCCACACGAATTGCTTGATTCAGTTGTTAAAGAGCAGTTGGTTAAGTCTTTCGTCTCAACCGAGGCGCGAATTCTACAGCAGCCTCATCTTTCGTCAAGCTGTTTTTCGAAGTTCTTTTCTAAAAGCGCTTTCTACTCAACAACTTGCGTTACATCTCACTGGCTGTGATTTTGATCGCTCAAAACTTCATGCCTGTACTAATAGTAAAACCCCCGACCAGTTTCCTGATCGGGGGTTTTGGTGTAGGTGCTTGACGATGACCTACTCTCACATGGGGAAACCCCACACTACCATCGGCGATGCATCGTTTCACTACTGAGTTCGGGATGGGATCAGGTGGTTCCAATGCTCTATGGTCGTCAAGCGATTCAGCTGGAGCCTCGTCGTTAGACGCTGCTCCGAATTGGGTATGTGATAAATGGTTTTGCAGTGCTTACAAATTTTCGGCTGTTGCGGTCTTCTGTATTAGACACACAAACATCAAATTGTTTGGGTGTTATATGGTCAAGCCTCACGGGCAATTAGTATTGGTTAGCTCAACGCCTCACAGCGCTTACACACCCAACCTATCAACGTCGTAGTCTTCGACGGCCCTTTAGGGAACTCAAGGTTCCAGTGAGATCTCATCTCGAGGCAAGTTTCCCGCTTAGATGCTTTCAGCGGTTATCTTTTCCGAACATAGCTACCCGGCAATGCCACTGGCGTGACAACCGGAACACCAGAGGTTCGTCCACTCCGGTCCTCTCGTACTAGGAGCAGCCCCTCTCAAATCTCAAACGTCCACGGCAGATAGGGACCGAACTGTCTCACGACGTTCTAAACCCAGCTCGCGTACCACTTTAAATGGCGAACAGCCATACCCTTGGGACCGGCTTCAGCCCCAGGATGTGATGAGCCGACATCGAGGTGCCAAACACCGCCGTCGATATGAACTCTTGGGCGGTATCAGCCTGTTATCCCCGGAGTACCTTTTATCCGTTGAGCGATGGCCCTTCCATACAGAACCACCGGATCACTAAGACCTACTTTCGTACCTGCTCGACGTGTCTGTCTCGCAGTCAAGCGCGCTTTTGCCTTTATACTCTACGACCGATTTCCGACCGGTCTGAGCGCACCTTCGTACTCCTCCGTTACTCTTTAGGAGGAGACCGCCCCAGTCAAACTACCCACCATACACTGTCCTCGATCCGGATAACGGACCAGAGTTAGAACCTCAAGGTTGCCAGGGTGGTATTTCAAGGTTGGCTCCACGCGAACTGGCGTCCACGCTTCAAAGCCTCCCACCTATCCTACACAAGCAAACTCAAAGTCCAGTGCAAAGCTATAGTAAAGGTTCACGGGGTCTTTCCGTCTAGCCGCGGATACACTGCATCTTCACAGCGATTTCAATTTCACTGAGTCTCGGGTGGAGACAGCGCCGCCATCGTTACGCCATTCGTGCAGGTCGGAACTTACCCGACAAGGAATTTCGCTACCTTAGGACCGTTATAGTTACGGCCGCCGTTTACCGGGGCTTCGATCAAGAGCTTCGCGTTAGCTAACCCCATCAATTAACCTTCCGGCACCGGGCAGGCGTCACACCCTATACGTCCACTTTCGTGTTTGCAGAGTGCTGTGTTTTTAATAAACAGTCGCAGCGGCCTGGTATCTTCGACCGGCATGGGCTTACGCAGTAAATGCTTCACCCTCACCGGCGCACCTTCTCCCGAAGTTACGGTGCCATTTTGCCTAGTTCCTTCACCCGAGTTCTCTCAAGCGCCTTGGTATTCTCTACCTAACCACCTGTGTCGGTTTGGGGTACGGTTCCTAATTACCTGAAGCTTAGAAGCTTTTCCTGGAAGCATGGCATCAACCACTTCGTCATCTAAAAGATAACTCGTCATCAGTTCTCGGCCTTGAACGCCCGGATTTACCTAAGCATTCAGCCTACCACCTTAAACACGGACAACCAACGCCGTGCTGGCCTAGCCTTCTCCGTCCCTCCATCGCAGTAATTAGAAGTACGGGAATATTAACCCGTTTCCCATCGACTACGCATTTCTGCCTCGCCTTAGGGGCCGACTCACCCTGCGTCGATTAACGTTGCGCAGGAAACCTTGGTCTTTCGGCGTGGGAGTTTTTCACTCCCATTGTCGTTACTCATGTCAGCATTCGCACTTCTGATACCTCCAGCAAGCTTCTCAACTCACCTTCACAGGCTTACAGAACGCTCCTCTACCGCTCATCCTAAGATGAACCCGTAGCTTCGGTGTATGGTTTGAGCCCCGTTACATCTTCCGCGCAGGCCGACTCGACTAGTGAGCTATTACGCTTTCTTTAAAGGGTGGCTGCTTCTAAGCCAACCTCCTAGCTGTCTAAGCCTTCCCACATCGTTTCCCACTTAACCATAACTTTGGGACCTTAGCTGACGGTCTGGGTTGTTTCCCTTTTCACGACGGACGTTAGCACCCGCCGTGTGTCTCCCGTGCTGACACTTGTTGGTATTCGGAGTTTGCATCGGTTTGGTAAGTCGGGATGACCCCCTAGCCGAAACAGTGCTCTACCCCCAACAGTGATACACGAGGCGCTACCTAAATAGCTTTCGAGGAGAACCAGCTATCTCCGAGCTTGATTAGCCTTTCACTCCGATCCACAGGTCATCCGCTAACTTTTCAACGGTAGTCGGTTCGGTCCTCCAGTTAGTGTTACCCAACCTTCAACCTGCCCATGGATAGATCGCCCGGTTTCGGGTCTATACCCAGCGACTGTCGCCCTATTAAGACTCGCTTTCGCTACGCCTCCCCTATTCGGTTAAGCTCGCCACTGAATATAAGTCGCTGACCCATTATACAAAAGGTACGCAGTCACCCAACAAAGTGGGCTCCCACTGCTTGTACGCATACGGTTTCAGGATCTATTTCACTCCCCTCTCCGGGGTTCTTTTCGCCTTTCCCTCACGGTACTAGTTCACTATCGGTCAGTCAGTAGTATTTAGCCTTGGAGGATGGTCCCCCCATATTCAGACAAAGTTTCTCGTGCTCCGTCCTACTCGATTTCATTGATAAGAGAATTTCGTGTACGGGGCTATCACCCACTACGGCGGCACTTTCCAGAGCCTTCCACTATTCTCAAATCAACTTAAGGGCTAGTCCCCGTTCGCTCGCCACTACTAAGGGAATCTCGGTTGATTTCTATTCCTCAGGGTACTTAGATGTTTCAGTTCCCCTGGTTCGCCTTACACACCTATGTATTCAGTGTGTAATAACCAGCTTATGCTGGCTGGGTTCCCCCATTCAGAGATCTCCGGATCAAAGTCTGTTTGCCGACTCCCCGGAGCTTATCGCAGGCTACAACGTCTTTCATCGCCTCTGACTGCCAAGGCATCCACCGTATGCGCTTCTTCACTTGACCATATAACCCCAAGCAATCTGGTTATTGTCTAATAACGTGAAGACGACATTCGCCGAAAATTTGCAATTGAGAACTACAAATTTTACCTTGACCAAATTAATTACCAGTGAAAGTAATCAATCAGTCACTTCTATCACATACCCAAATTTTTAAAGAACGATTTTCTTACTGGTCAAAGACCAGAAATCAACATTCATCTGCTTTTTGCAGGAACGTTCATTTCTGAACTCTAAAACGAGGCTGTATATGGTGGAGCCAAGCGGGATCGAACCGCTGACCTCCTGCGTGCAAGGCAGGCGCTCTCCCAGCTGAGCTATGGCCCCATATTCTTACAAGGCCAAACCCCACAACAATTGGTGGGTCTGGGCAGATTCGAACTGCCGACCTCACCCTTATCAGGGGTGCGCTCTAACCAACTGAGCTACAGACCCAATCGTCTTTTTCAATGAATCAAGCAATTCGTGTGGGAACTTATGAAGAAGCTGAAGTCTTCGATTAAGGAGGTGATCCAGCCGCAGGTTCCCCTACGGCTACCTTGTTACGACTTCACCCCAGTCATGAATCACACCGTGGTAACCGTCCCCCTTGCGGTTAGACTAGCTACTTCTGGTGCAACCCACTCCCATGGTGTGACGGGCGGTGTGTACAAGGCCCGGGAACGTATTCACCGTGACATTCTGATTCACGATTACTAGCGATTCCGACTTCACGCAGTCGAGTTGCAGACTGCGATCCGGACTACGATCGGTTTTATGGGATTAGCTCCACCTCGCGGCTTGGCAACCCTTTGTACCGACCATTGTAGCACGTGTGTAGCCCTGGCCGTAAGGGCCATGATGACTTGACGTCATCCCCACCTTCCTCCGGTTTGTCACCGGCAGTCTCCTTAGAGTTCCCACCATTACGTGCTGGTAACTAAGGACAAGGGTTGCGCTCGTTACGGGACTTAACCCAACATCTCACGACACGAGCTGACGACAGCCATGCAGCACCTGTGTCTGAGTTCCCGAAGGCACCAATCTATCTCTAGAAAGTTCTCAGCATGTCAAGGCCAGGTAAGGTTCTTCGCGTTGCTTCGAATTAAACCACATGCTCCACCGCTTGTGCGGGCCCCCGTCAATTCATTTGAGTTTTAACCTTGCGGCCGTACTCCCCAGGCGGTCAACTTAATGCGTTAGCTGCGCCACTAAGAGTTCAAGACTCCCAACGGCTAGTTGACATCGTTTACGGCGTGGACTACCAGGGTATCTAATCCTGTTTGCTCCCCACGCTTTCGCACCTCAGTGTCAGTACCAGTCCAGGTAGTCGCCTTCGCCACTGGTGTTCCTTCCTATATCTACGCATTTCACCGCTACACAGGAAATTCCACTACCCTCTACCGTACTCTAGCTCAGCAGTTTTGGATGCAGTTCCCAGGTTGAGCCCGGGGATTTCACATCCAACTTACTGAACCACCTACGCGCGCTTTACGCCCAGTAATTCCGATTAACGCTTGCACCCTTCGTATTACCGCGGCTGCTGGCACGAAGTTAGCCGGTGCTTATTCTGTCGGTAACGTCAAAGTAGCAACGTATTAAGTTACTACCCTTCCTCCCAACTTAAAGTGCTTTACAATCCGAAGACCTTCTTCACACACGCGGCATGGCTGGATCAGGCTTTCGCCCATTGTCCAATATTCCCCACTGCTGCCTCCCGTAGGAGTCTGGACCGTGTCTCAGTTCCAGTGTGACTGATCATCCTCTCAGACCAGTTACGGATCGTCGCCTTGGTGAGCCATTACCTCACCAACTAGCTAATCCGACCTAGGCTCATCTAATGGCGCGAGGCCCGAAGGTCCCCCGCTTTCTCCCGTAGGACGTATGCGGTATTAGCGTCCGTTTCCGAACGTTATCCCCCACCACTAGGCAGATTCCTAGGCATTACTCACCCGTCCGCCGCTCTCAAGAGAAGCAAGCTTCTCTCTACCGCTCGACTTGCATGTGTTAGGCCTGCCGCCAGCGTTCAATCTGAGCCATGATCAAACTCTTCAGTTCAATACTGCTTGGGTTTTGAGAAAACCCTAAACTTAGCTCAGCAATCGTTGGTTACATCTTTGATTTCTCGCGGAGTAACTTGTGATGCTGATAATCTTGCGACTAGCAGTCTTACCTCACAAGCACCCACACGAATTGCTTGATTCAGTTGTTAAAGAGCAGTTGGTTAAGTCTTTCGTCTCAACCGAGGCGCGAATTCTACAGCAGCCTCATCTTTCGTCAAGCTGTTTTTCGAAGTTCTTTTCTAAAAGCGCTTTCTACTCAACCACTTACACTTTCGATCATCTTACCGATTCTCGTCAGCGGGAGGCGAATCTTACAGCGTTTGAAACCGCTGTCAACTGCCTCTTTACCGCTTGCGATCATCTCGACCGAACCACCGACAAAACCAAACATCTACCCTGTCAGCCCGGCGCATTCTACGCAGCTTTTGCGGCTTTGCAACCCCCAACCAAATCTAACTCATTGTTTAGCAAGCAGTTTAAGGATTGCATGCACCCAGACAGCTACGCTAATCGCGTGATTGCGATGCACAACCACACATATATCCAGAGATTTGCGGAGCCTGCAGAAACGACAAAGCCGTTGAAGCTGACGCTTCAACGGCTTTGCAGGAACAACCATTCGCGAGCTTAGCGCCCATCAATAACACCGAACGCCACGAGCAAGACAGCATGAATGTAAGCTAGAAAACAACGCCTTAACAACTACCAAGCCGTTCGCCCTCAATCAAGAGAGAGACGCCTCGTGCTAACGACCTGTTATTGAAGCACCATCAAGACGACATCAAAGTAATGAACCAAGCCACCACACAAACCTGTCGCACTGAATCGCCCCAGAACAAGGGTTAGCATCTATATGATGGAGACCACATTACTCTGACGGCTCCGCACCTACGGACACTACCCACCCCTCTCCGCCTAAAAAATCAGGGCACACCCTCCCCGACCAAACACAATGCTCAGGCTTACCTGTCGACAACGAGGGCGATCCGGGCCACGACGATCACCCACGGGCCCCTACCTCACGCCCACATGAGCGAGTACCGCACTCTGACCAGAGGCCTCGAAGGATAGATCATCAACAAGGGCAGCCAATAGAGCGCCTGGCCGAAATCGGATTGCGGTGGCTGCCACTGCCCTTTGAAAAGAGGACTACTGAAGATCGCTGCCAGATCCCTGCGCGTGTAATGCTTCTCCTCTGCGCTTCTGCTCTCAGAGCGTCGAGCAGCCTTGGCAATACTCCTGAGCATTCCTGATGCAGAGATCGGCTCCTCGCTGATAGCTGCAAGCCTTTGTACGGCAAAGCTCATGACAGCAGACATTGCCCGCAATTGCTTCTTAACCGTTGCAAGCCCTGCAGTTGGGAGCCCCTCCGCCTCTGCTTTAGCTATCAAGTCTGGCGCTGCCAGCCCTCTGATACCCTCACCCTTGGTGGGCAACTTGCTTAGGGACGCCTTGAACTCCTGACACAGCGCTCGACTTATCCGCGATACCGGAAGGTCGCCGTAAGTCACTGAGATCCTCAGGCTTGATTTCCCAGGATTCTAGAACAGCTTTCGCCCAGCGATCAGCTAGCTTGGGAGCATCGGAAGCAAGGATACGAGGACGACCAGCGAGATGATCCTTTGCTGCCAGAAAAAGCTCTTCGCAGCGGATGAGTTCTGCAGCAAAACGAGGACGGGCAGTGGCGAAGTCTTTAGTCCCGAGAGAGACCTTCCATTCGCGCTTGCCGATGATTTGACGGATGTTTTGGGGAACTTCACGGCGGAGGTAAAAAATCCCCGATTGAGGATGCTTCCACGGCTCGGTCATGACACACATCTGTACCACCTCTCTGTACCAACGGGGCAGAAAGGCGAATCTTAGGAAACAAAAGACCCCTGATTCTCTAGGAAAATCAAGGGCTTATATGTCTGGCGGTGAAGGTGGGATTCGAACCCACGATACGATTTCTCGTATACACACTTTCCAGGCGTGCTCCTTCAACCGCTCGGACACTTCACCGGGTCTCGATAGTCATTGCTGTCTGTCGAGGCGCGCAAATGTAGCCGAACAGCCAGCCAAAGGCAAAATCTTTTTTCAAAAGATTCATGTGCTTATGCCAAATGCTGGTTCTCGGTAGAGGACTTATCGGGATTGGGTTCAAATCGGTGTTGGCCGAACAGAATAAAGCCAAGCGAGATAAAGAGGCTGAAAGCAAACAAGCCCAGCACGCCGACAGGGTTTTGGCTGCGCGGCTCACTGGCCAGCCAGAGCAGCCCGAGCATTAGCAGCAAGGCCAATGCAACGCGCCAGCATCCCAAGCAGAGGATTAAACCACGCATAGCGTCATCGCTCATGAATAAAGCGTCGACGGTAGCGGTGCATCCGCCCAGCCGACCAATTGCCGATATTGATCAAGGTCATAGCTGAAGCGGCCGCGCTCGCTGACCAGCCAGTCAGCCATCGTGCTTTACCTGACCAGTGCGGATGAGTAACGTCTGCTGCACTTCAGCACAAGGAACCCGACCATGAGCGACCTGATCAGCTACCAACTCGACGATGGCATTGCCACCCTGACCCTGTGTAATGGCAAGGTGAATGCCATCTCCCCGGATGTGATCACTGCTTTCAATGCGGCTCTGGATCGCGCCGTGCAGGACAAGGCCATCGTAATCATCACCGGCCAGCCAGGCATTCTGTCGGGTGGCTACGACCTTAAAGTGATGACCTCCGGCCCGCAAAATGCCATCAACCTAGTGGCTTCCGGTTCCACCCTGGCGCGCCGCATGCTTGCTCACCCCTTCCCGATAATCGTTGCCTGCCCAGGTCATGCGGTCGCCAAGGGTGCCTTTATTTTGCTCTCGTCCGACTACCGTATCGGCGTCGAAGGCCCGTTCAGCATCGGCCTCAACGAAGTGCAGATCGGCATGACCATGCACCACGCTGGCATCGAACTGGCCCGTGACCGCCTGCGCAAATCAGCCTTCCACCGTTCGGTGATCAATGGCGAGATGTTTGACCCGCAAAACGCTGTTGATGCTGGCTTCCTCGACAAAGTAGTGCCAGCCGAACAGCTGCAGGCCACGGCCCTGGCGGTTGCCCAGCAGATGAAGAAAATCAACATGACGGCGCACAAGAACACCAAGCTGAAAGTGCGCAAGGCGCTGCTTGAAGCCCTCGACCAGGCTGTCGAGCTGGACAAGAAGCACATGGTGTAAACACACCCCGCAACACCGAAAAGCCCGGCCCATGTGCCGGGCTTTTGCATTTAATGGCAAAACAATGGCGAGCCCGCAAGCAATCTGGCCAGGCTGTATTACTTTTAACAGGTAGAGCCAAGGAGCAGAGGCGCCCAACGATCTATTCGAAATTGCCGCCGGGAGCGTGTTATGAAGATTGCCCACAAGGTTGGTCTGGCCGCGGCCATCGTGTTGTTCCTCACCACCAGCCTGCTGTCGCTGGTACAAGTAAACCAGGTTCGCGTCACCCTCCAGAACCAAGTTGCTGCGAGCATCGCAGAATCAAGTAACGCACTCGCAAGGCAAATCGAGAACTGGCTCAACGCCAAGCTCAAGTTGATGGACTTGATGGCACAAGGCATCGACAGCAACTATAGCCCCGAAGAAACCCAGCGCATCGTCAACAGCCCCATGCTGAAGAACGAATTCATTTTGGTATTCGGTGCACTGCAAAGCGATGGCAAGCCGATCAAGAACAGCGATGAATGGAAGCCTGCCCCTGAATGGGATGGTCGTCAGCGCCCCTGGTACGCGACAGGTAAAGACGGCACACAAGCCGTACTGACCGAACCCTATGTGGACTCCACTACGGGTGAAATCCTGATTTCTGCTGTTACGCGCATCACCAATGCCGGCGAATTTCTGGGAGTAATGGGCGGTGATATCCGCTTGAAAACTGTTGCGGATGCCGTTAACACCCTGGACTTCAACGGTGCCGGCTACGCGTTTCTACTCACCCGCAATGGCAACATCATTTCCCACCCCAACACCGAGCTGAACGGCAAAAACTACAGCGAGTTGTTCGGTGGCCAAAGTCCAGCCTTAAACAAAGAGCTGCAGGAAAGCAGTGGCGGTGACAAGGGCCTGCTGATGTCCTTCACTCCGCTGACCAACCTCAAAGGCATGGACTGGTATATCGGTGTGGTATTGGATAAAGGCATCGTTATGGCCGAAGCCAATGCTCTGAGTTGGCGCGCGGTGATCGGCACCATACTGGGGGTGATCATCAGCCTGATCGTGCTGGGTGTATTGATGAACAGCCTGCTCAAGCCGCTCGACCACCTGCACAACTCTCTGCATGAGGTTAACAGCGGCGAAGGCGACCTGACCCGGCGCCTGCCTGCCACCGGCAACGATGAAATTGCCCTGGTCTCCAAGGAGTTCAACAGCTTTCTGCAAAGCCTGCAGAGCTTGATCAGCGAGGTGATGGGCAGTTCCAGGCAGGTGCGTGAAAGCACCACACTGACCTCCAGCGCAGCCAACCAGGCCGCCAATCGCTTGCAGCAACAGCTGCAGGAGCTTGATCAGCTGGCCACCGCCATGCAGGAAATGGCCTCTACCGCCGAAGAAGTGGCGCGTAATGCACAGGCTGCGGCACAAGCCGCGCTGGCGGCCAATCAGGAAACCGAGAATGGCGTGCGCGTGGTGTCGCGCTCCACCGAAGCAATCAAGCACCTCGCTGATGAAATGGACGAAACCAGTCACGCGATCAACGAACTGGCCAAACTCAGCCACAACATCGAATCGATCCTCTCGGTGATCACCAGTATTGCCGACCAGACCAACCTGCTTGCTCTTAATGCAGCTATCGAAGCGGCACGCGCCGGTGAATCCGGCCGTGGCTTTGCCGTGGTTGCTGATGAAGTCCGCTCACTGGCCTCACGTACCCAGCAGTCGACCCAGGAAATCCGCCAGATGATCGACCAGCTGCAATCCGGGGTTAAGCAGGCCGAATCGCGCATGCAGCAAAGCCGCGATACAGCCAGCAAAACGGCAGAAGAAGCCGGCGCGGCCAACGATATGCTCGGGCGTATTAGCGATGCGATCACCCGGATAAACGACATGAACCTGCAAATTGCCACCGCCGCAGAGCAGCAGAGCGCTACTACCGAGGAGATTAACCGCAACACCACCAATATCCGCGACATCAGCCATGAGGTGGCCGCAGGCGCCGAAGAACAGGTGCGCCAATGCGCTGTGATGGTTGAACAGGTCGGCCAGCAAGATCATCTGCTCGGGCGTTTCAAGGTCTGAACGCCAACCCACCAGGCTGCACTCGTGCGTGCAGCCTGCGCTAACAGATGAGGGGGTTGGGCATGCGCATACTTGTAACGTGGCTCCTGTTCCTGACCATACATGGCATCGCACAGGCGCAAACACCCATCAGTGTTACGGTGCTGTGTGACGCCAGTTTGAATCGCCCCTAGTTTCGTAGACACCTCCAGGCCTCATAATACGGCCCATTAGGAGGTGCCATGAGCAACCCGCGTTATCCCGAAGAATTCAAAATCGAAGCAGTCAAACAGGTGACCGAGCGAGGTCTGCCGGTGGCTGAGGTAGCTGCTCGTTTGGGCATGTCTACACACAGCCTGTATGCCTGGGTGAAGCGCTACAGCAAGCCCCAAGAGCAGCGAGCGCAAGAGGACGACCAGCAAGCTGAGCTACGTCGTCTGCGTGCTGAACTCAAGCGCGTGACCGAAGAGCGAGACATCCTAAAAAAGGCCGCCGCGTACTTTGCCAAGGAGTGCGGCTGAAGTACGCCTTCATCAATCAGCTATCCGCAGACTATTCGGTTCGTCGTCTGTGCCTGACTCTGAAAGTACATGCCAGCGGTTACTACGCCTGGCTGGCTGAACCGAAGTCAGCACGAGCCAAGGATGATCAACGTCTGCTTGGTCTGATCAAGCACTCGTGGCTAGAGAGCGGTGGTGTGTACGGCTACCGCAAAATCCATGACGATCTGCGTGAGCTTGGAGAACAGTGCGGAAGGCATCGCGTTGCTCGGCTAATGCGCCAGGAAGGGCTGCGTTCGCAGACGGGGTATCGGCGGCGTCCGGGACGTTATGGTGGCAAGCCACCAGTGGCCTCGCCGAATCATCTTGAGCGTCGATTCAATGTCACCGAACCCAACAAAGTCTGGGTCACGGACATAACATACATCCGCACCTATGAGGGCTGGTTGTATTTGGCGGTGGTGCTAGACCTGTTTTCGCGGCAGGTAATCGGTTGGTCAATGAAACCGCAGATGACCTGCGACCTGGCTATTGATGCCTTGCTGATGGCGGTTTGGCGACGCAAGCCAAAGCAGGAAGTGATGATTCACTCAGACCAGGGCAGCCAGTTCAGCAGCGGCGACTGGCAGAGTTTCCTGAAAGCCAACAACTTGCTTGGCAGCATGAGTCGACGTGGCAACTGCCATGACAACGCGGTAGCAGAAAGTTTTTTCCAGCTGCTGAAGCGGGAGCGGATCAGGCGGAAGATCTACAGCACCAGGCAGGATGCCAGAGCCGATGTGTTCGATTACATCGAGATGTTCTACAACCCAAAACGCCGGCATGGTTTCAACAACCAGCTGTCACCGGTAGAGTTTGAGAAGCGACATTTACTGAGCCTGGAAAGTGTCTAGGGAATCCGGGGCGATTCAGTTATCCGCCCTACAGCCACGTCGAAAACGATGAAGCCAAAGGGTTGTACAGCGACATCCTGCGTGCAGCCTTTGCGCGCATGCCGGGTTACCAGGTCAGCATCCGTCCGGTGCCCTGGCCACGCGGGCTGGCCGCACTGGAGAAAGGCAAAGCCTTTGCTCTGTTCCCGCCGTATCACCGCCCTGTGGAGCGCCCATGGATGGATTATTCGCGACCAATTCTGGAAGAAAGCGTGGTGGCCTTTGTACGCACAGAGCTGGCTCAGCAGCGTGCCATCGCAGATTTCCCAGCGGCCTATGCGGGCCTGCGCATCGGCCTCAACCGCGGCTTCAATACCATCGCTGCACCTAGCTACAAGACCATGCTCGCGACTGGCGAGGTTACACAAAGCTACGCCACAGACAGTCGCACCAACCTGCTACAACTCAGGGGAAAACGCATTGATGTGTATATCAATGATCGCCTGTCGATACTCTGGGAGCTGCAGCAGATGCGCAGCGAAGGCCTCTTTGCTGGAAGTGGGCTGAACTGGTTGACTGAAGGCCCTACCCTGTCCAGTGAACACGGTCACGTGGGCTATACGCGTATCAATGAGCATTCCTACCCCTATAAACAGGACTTTATGCAGCAACTGGATCACGTCCTGCTAACCCTTGAGCAAGATGGCAGCATCATCCGTATGGCACAGCGTTACAGCTCAGTTGACCTGCCACCTGCCACTGGCAGCGCCTCTAACAATGGGGCAACAAGCGGTAACGACCTCTGACCAGCATCAATTGCCGAACGCAGTGCACGCCCGTACACTGCGCGCCTTTTTCCTATGACGGGCGTACCAAATGCTTTTTTTACTGCGCATGCTGGCGATGGGCGTGCACTTTATCCTCGCGGGCATCTTGGGCCTGTTAATTGGTATCTGCCGTCCCTTCAACCCGGACAACAGTCGCCTCTGCGCGCGCCTGTACAGCATTCCGGCGCAATGGCTGCTGGGCTGGAAGCTGACAACCGATGTGCAACCGCTGCTCGACCACCAACGCTCCTGCGTCATCATCGCCAACCATCAGTCCAACTATGACCTCTACGTGCTTGGGCGCGTGGTGCCCAAACGTACCGTGAGCATTGGTAAGAAGAGCCTGAAGTGGGTCCCCTTCTTCGGTCAGCTTTACTGGCTGGCGGGTAACGTGCTACTAGACCGTGGCAATGCGGTGCGGGCCAAACAAGCGATGCTCACCACCACCGACACACTCAAGCACAAAGACACCTCGATCTGGGTATTTGCCGAAGGCACGCGCAACCTAGGCAAAGGCCTGCTGCCGCTCAAAAAAGGCGCATTCCAGATGGCGATTGCTGCTGGCGTGCCGATCATCCCGGTGTGCGTCAGTACCTACGTTAATCATCTCCAACTCAATCGCTGGAATAGCGGTGAGATTTTGATCCGCTCGCTGCCAGCGATCCCCACAGCCGGCATGACTCAAAATGACCTGCCGCAGCTGATCGAAACCTGTCAAACGCAGATGCAGCAGTGCATCGACGCAATGGACAAGCAGCTGACCGCGAACGCTTAAGTACATGGCGCATGCATCAAAGCCCAGCCACTGCGCTGGGCTTTTTCTTGGCGACTGTTTTTCTTCTGCTACGCCTGCGTCGCTATATCCGGTCGTTGGCGGAAGTCTCCCAGGAGCTGCAGCGTCTCGACTTTCCGTTTATCGACAACAACATGCGGCCCTACTTTCGCGACGTGGCGATTCACGTCAACCGCCTGCTAGAAGACCTCACCGCCCTGCGCGAAATGGCCGACCACGCCATCGAGATTGGCCTGTTGCTGGAGTCATCCCGACAAAGCGTTACTCAACACAAGTTCGCCGCCTGGGCCGCCATCCTGGCCTTTCCCACCGCAGTGACGGGCATCTATGGGATGAATTTTCAAAACATGCCGGAGCTGACTTGGCACTACGGCTATTTCGTCGTACTCGGCGTGATCACCAGCGGCTACATCGGCCTGTTCATTAGTTTCAAGCGTTCCGGCTGGCTATAAAAATCGACTGGAGCGATTTTTAACGTCGCGTAGTGCGCGGCCCGCAAAGTGACGGCTATGGGTGAAATGCCATAAAAAAGCCCGGTCATTGACCGGGCTTTTTCATCCAGCGCAAATTACTCAGCTAAGCCCGCACGGCCTTGAGCGACAAAGCGCATCATCCACTCCGCCACAGTATGACCCTGGTGATCGCGCTGCAGGCTATCGACTCCCTTGGAGTAGGCAGGCTCGCCAATATGCTGTTGGCGCAGGTCAAGCAGCGCGCGCGAGTAGTCATGCACAAATTCAGGGTGGCCTTGGAAGCACAACACCTGATCACCAATGCAGTAAGAGGCAATCGGGCAAAACTCGCTGCTGGCCAGTAACGTGGCGTTCTCCGGCAGCTTGGTCACCTGGTCCTGGTGGCTGATCAGCAGGGTCAGGTCTTCCAAATCTGGGCTCATCCAGTTCGTTTTTTGCGCCATGCGGTATTGGTGAATACCGACGCCCCAGCCTTGCGTGGCGCGTTCAGTATTACCGCCCAGCAACAGAGCAAGAATCTGGTGGCCAAAACACACACCCAACAGCTTGTCGCCGTTGTTGTAGCGCTGTAACAGGTAGGTTTTCAGCGTCTGGATCCAGGCATCGCTGCCGAAGGAGTCGGCCTTGCTGCCCGTCACCAGGTAAGCATCGTAGCACTCGCTGTCCGGCGGGTAATGCCCCTCCATCACGTTGTACACCTTGAACTCGGCAGCAATCGGCTGGCGCGCGAACAACTGTTCGAACATACGACCATAACTGTCGTATTGGTCGACCAGTTCAGGGCGAAGAACATCGGTTTCTAGGATGCAGATCTGCAGCGGCATATGGGCGGTTACCTAGGGCGCAGGAGGGTTGATTTGCAAGCGCGCCAGCGTGCCTGCTGACAGCCTGCAAGGCAATAGCTGCAGGCCAAACACGACCAATTACCCGACCTGATTTACGGTCACGATAGTCGCCAAGGGGTCTTTTAACATCTACCGGTCACTATAAGCGCGAGGGCAATAAAAAGCCGGCTCACAGTAGCCGGCTTTTAAACACATCACGGCACTAGAACAGCTGGTTATTCGCAGCCTTCTCCAACAGCAAAGCAGGCGGCAGGAAGCGTTCGCCGTACTGCTCGGCCAGGTACTTGGCGCGGGCGACAAAGTCCTGCACGCCGTACTGGTTGATGAACTGCAACGCGCCGCCGGTCCAGGCGGCAAAGCCGATACCGAAGATCGAACCGATGTTGGCATCGGCTACCGACTTGAGCACACCCTCTTCCACGCAGCGCACGGTTTCGATGGACTGGATAAACAGAATGCGATCACGCACGTCGATCTGCGAGATCTGCGCATCGCGCTTCTCAAAGCGCGCCTTGAGTTCCGGCCACAGGTGCTTCTTGCCACCCGCCGGATAATCGTAGAAGCCCGCACCCGCTGCTTTGCCCGGACGTTTGTATTCATTGAGCATCATGTCGATCACGGCAAATGCCGGGTGCTCGGGAATCTGCTTGCCTTCGGCTGCGAGGTCTTTGATGGTCTGCTGACGGATATGGTTCATCAGGCTCATCGACACTTCGTCGCTGATCGCCAGTGGGCCGACCGGCATGCCGGCTTTGCGCGCTTCGTTCTCGATCATCGCCGCGCTCACGCCCTCGCCGAGCATGGCCAGGCCTTCGTTGGTGAAGGTGCCGAACACCCGCGAAGTGAAGAAACCACGGCTGTCATTGACCACAATCGGGGTCTTCTTGATCTGCATGACGTAGTCGAAACCACGCGCCAGGGTCTCGTCGCTGGTGTGCTCGCCTTTGATGATTTCCACCAACGGCATCTTGTCCACCGGGCTGAAGAAATGCAGGCCGATAAACTTGTCCTGCTTCTGCACCGCCGTGGCCAGGCCGGTGATCGGCAGGGTCGAGGTGTTGGAGGCAATCACTGCGTCAGCCAGCGCCGCGCGCTCAGCAGCTGCGGTGACGTTGGCTTTGAGGTCACGATCCTCAAACACGGCTTCGATGATCAGGTCGCAGCCTTCAAAGTCAGCTTCACTGACGGTGGATTTAATCCGCGCCAGAATGCCATCGCGCTTCTCAGCGCTCATCTGGCCACGGCCAACTTTCTTCTCCAGCAGCTTGACCGAGTAGTCCTTGCCCTTCTCAGCGGCCTCGATGGAGATGTCCTTGAGCACTACGTCGATACCGGCGACCGCGGACACATAGGCAATACCGGCGCCCATCATGCCTGCTCCGAGCACACCGACCTTCTTGGTCACATAGGGCTCGAAGCCTTGCGGACGTGAGCCGCCGGCGTTGATTTCATTGAGCTGGAACCAGAAGGTGCCGATCATATTCTTCGCCACCTGGCCGGTGGTCAGCTCGGTGAAGTAGCGTGCTTCGATGATCTGCGCGGTGTCGAAGTCAACCTGCGCGCCCTCAACGGCGGCGCACATGATCTTCTCCGGCGCAGGGAAGCAGCCCTTGGTCTTGTCACGCAGCACGCTTGGCGCGATGGCCAGCATTTGCGCCACATTCGGGCTGGACGGTGTACCGCCAGGAATTTTGTAGCCTTTCACGTCCCACGGCTGCACAGCGGTCAGGTTGGCGACAATAAAGGCGCGAGCCTTGGCCAGCAGATCATCGCTATCGCTGGCCAGTTCATGGATCAGGCCGGCTTTGAGCGCCGCATCGGGGCGTACCTTCTTGCCTTCGGCCAGGTACGGCAGGGCTTTTTCCAAGCCGAGGATACGTACCATGCGCACCACCCCGCCGCCGCCCGGCAGCAGCCCGAGGGTCACTTCCGGCAAACCGAGCTGGATGCTGGAGTTGTTCAGGGCGATACGGTGGTGGCAGGCCAGGGCAATTTCCCAGCCGCCGCCCAGGGCCGCGCCATTGATCGCCGCAACCACCGGCTTGCCGAGGCACTCCAGACGGCGCAGTTGGCCCTTGATATTGAGGATCATCTGGTAGAAGGCCGGCGCATCGGCCTTGGTGACCTTGATCAGCTCATTGAGGTCGCCGCCGGCGAAGAAGGTCTTCTTCGCAGAAGTAACGATCACCCCGGCGATGGAATCCTTCTCGGCCTCCAGGCGGTCAACAATCTTGCCCATGGCTTCGCGGTACACCGTGTTCATGGTATTGGCGCTCTGGCCGGGCATGTCCATGGTCAGAACGACGATATTGTCCTGGCCTTTTTCGTAACGGATGGCGTCAGTCATTTTTCTTATCTCCGCCTCAAACTCGTTCAATGATGGTGGCGATGCCCATGCCACCACCTACGCACAGGGTGGCCAGGCCGTAGCGCAGCTTGCGCTTCTCCAGCTCGTCGAGCAGGGTGCCGAGAATGGCGCAGCCGGTTGCACCCAGCGGGTGGCCCATGGCAATGGAACCGCCATTGACGTTGACCTTGTCCTCGCTGACGCCCATGTCCTTCATAAACTTCATAACCACCGAGGCAAACGCCTCGTTGACCTCAAACAGGTCAATGTCATTGACGTTCAACCCGGCCTTGGCCAGCGCCTTGCGGGTGGCCGGCGCCGGGCCGGTGAGCATGATGGTCGGGTCGGTGCTGGTCACGGCAGTGGCGACGATGCGCGCACGCGCCTTCAAGCCCAGTTCTTTGCCTTTGGCCTCGGAGCCGATCAACATCAGGGCAGAGCCATCGACGATACCGGAGCTGTTGCCCGGGGTGTGCACGTGGTTGATCTGCTCAACATGGCTGTAGACGCGCAGCGCGGTGCTGTCGAAGCCCATCTGGCCCATCATTTCGAAGCTCGGCTTGAGCTTGCCCAGGCCTTCGAGGGTGGACTCGCCACGGATAAATTCATCGTGATCGAGCAGGACGATGCCGTTCTGGTCGGCCACCGGAATCAGCGATTTGCTGAATGAGCCGTCTTTGCTGGCGCGGGCAGCTTTTTGCTGGGAACGCAGGGCAAAGCTGTCGACGTCCGTGCGGCTGAAACCTTCCAGGGTGGCGATCAGATCGGCGCCGATACCCTGCGGGGTGAAGTGGGTGTGCATGTTGGTGGCCGGATCCATCACCCAGGCACCGCCGTCGGAGCCCATGGGAATGCGCGACATTGATTCGACGCCGCCTACCACCACCAGGTCCTCGAAGCCGGAACGCACCTTCATCGCGCCCATGTTCACCGCTTCCAGACCCGAAGCGCAGAAACGATTGAGTTGCACGCCCGACACGCTGACATCCCAATCGGCTACCATGGCGGCCGTCTTAGCAATGTCCGCGCCCTGATCACCCACCGGCGTCACGCAGCCAAGCACGATGTCATCGACCTGGCTGGTGTCGAGGTTATTGCGCGCCTGCAGAGCCTTGAGCAGGCCGGCGATCAGGTCGACCGGCTTGACGCTGTACAGCGCGCCGTCCTTCTTGCCCTTGCCGCGGGGCGTGCGCACGGCATCGAAAATATATGCTTCGGTCATGGCGTCCTCAGACCTCCAATGGAGGGTGGCTGATGGCGCAGGTGAGGCCCGCGCCTGTTTTTGTTGAGTGTTGTCACCATACGCCGCACACCGGCAGGCTCAATGACCGAAGCGCTCAGGGCCATTGACCGCTCAGCTCAGACAAACGGTCAATCACTGGGCAATAGCGCATAAAGGTGTCTAGCACAGGGCTCACTCGTGAGTGCGAGGATCGGCCTCATAACTGCTGGAAACTAGCCTGCAAGCCATAGTAATCAAGGCGTCTATGACCGCCGGCCAGCCACCCTAGAGTTAGATTAGACCAGTTGAAAAGCTTGCAGGACGCTGGTTCTAGGTATCGCTACCGGGCTTTGCCGGGGCGATTCAAATGCCCCATATGAGGTGGGACGTTGCATCCAAGCAGTCAGTTGGACAGTGATCGCTCGCCGCAAAAAACAAAAAGGCCAACCGCCATGTTCAATCCCGTGAAGATGCGCCAAGCAGGCATGATCGTTTTTGCCATCACCGTCATTTTGATCCTTCCCAACCTCACCCGCTTGGTCAGCTGACGTTGCCACCACTCCTGTTTGTTTACCGGCCATTCAAACCACAACAATTCCAAACATTTCCCCCTTGCCATCCGCAGTAGGGTGCGCTGGCAAGGGCAGCACGACGCACGCCAATACTTGAACAGCAGCGCCTGTGATAGGGTGATTTCAATCACCATAAGTAGCCTGCCATGCGTCATCTAATCACCATCCTCGGCCTGCTTGTCAGCCAGCCACTGATAGCAGGCGAAGCCGAACTGAGCACTGCAGTCACTGCCCTGCAATCGCCCGATACGATGCTGATCGATGTTCGCACCGCTGAAGAGTTTGAAACTGGCGCTTTGCCAAACGCCGAGCGTATTGACCACGAATAAATCGCAAGCCGCATCAGCGCCATTGCACCCGGCAAAACACACCCATAATTCTCTACTGCCGCAGCGGCCGTCGTTCCAGCATCGCTCAGGAAAGCCTACGAGCCATGGGCTACAGCAACTTAATCAATGCCGGAGGCTATGAGGAACTGAAATTGGCTCTAGAGTCGCAGGATTAAAAAAAACGCACTCTTGGTATCCTCCTGCTCGCCCTTTAACCCTTCACACATCTGCACGCTGCCGAGCGAGCTGACCTTAGAAGGGGCTACGCCAGCCAACGCTCACCTGATCGCCCAAACACAAGCGCAAAGCGTCGAGATCAGCGACGACGTCAGCTACAAACGCAACATGCACTACCGCGCCGCATCGTTAGCCAGCTCTGCTGGAAGGTGTGCAACCGGGTAATCACCTGCAGCTGGTGGTTAGCGACAGCTTTGCCGCCAGACTCTCCGCCACACCTGCGCTCAGCCAAACCGGCAGCCAGACCTGGCTTACCATTGAAGACCCAGCCGCCAGGCAGATCGGCCCGGAGAAATTGCTGTTCCAACGGGCCACTACCCACAAACTTGCCCCGTTAGCACAGGGTTTCCCGCAACTACTGCCAGCGGCATAAGCCCGCTCGGCGGTGCAATCCGGTTTTGCCCAGCACCAGAAGAACTGCATAGTTTGTCATCGTTTGAATGGCGCAGGCGACTCGCAATTCGGCCCTAACTATTACAAAAAGGAAAGTAACGCAAAAATCCCAAACACAAAAAAGCCTGGTCATCACTGACCAGGCTATAATGTAGGGGTTGATTGGTCGGGACGGAGTGATTCGAACACTCTACCCCTTGCACCCCATGCGCTTATTTAGTGGATTTCCATGGATGTCCATAGACGCCCATAAACAACGCACACACTAGCAATTACGGGCCTTTCAGGCTACTTTACCTTCCCACAGCGTCCACTCCCGTCCACCACCAGCCAAGCGTTTCGGTGGCACAAAAGTGGCACAAAATTCGAGAGCGAAGAATTTTACTAGGGGTAGAGAGTGGCCAAGCTGACAATCAAGCAACTGGAGGCTTTCACAGCTGAAGATCACGGAAAGGTCTTCCGAGAGGATGGTGGGCTGGTTGCCGAGGTACGAGCCGGAATACGCGGAGTAACGGTTCAGTTCAGCTATGAATTCAAACTGGATGGCTCCAGAACCCGAAAGCGGCTTGGTAGCTGGCCAAAGAAAAGCTTGGCGCAAATCCGATCTGAGCGAGACGAATCCCGGGCTCTCGTCACGAAAGGCTTGCACCCTACCCTTGCCGCAAAAGCAGCGCGGATCGAGGCACAAGCTGCGATTGCCAACACTATCGCTGAAGCAGAGCGTGAGGCCGCCGAAAACAAAACAGTGGCTGACCTGTTTGACGAATGGATACGCGACGGCGTCTCCCGCCAGGATGGCAATGCCGAACTGGTGCGAAGCTTCAAAAAGGACGTGCTCCCCCTGATTGGCAAGAAGCCGTTGCGCAGTCTGACAGAGAAAGATCTGCTCACCGTCCTACGCTCGGTCAAAGCGCGCGGCCTGAACCGTACCGTCGTAATCCGCAGCAAGGACATCGGCCAAATGCTGCGCTGGGGAGAAAAGCGTAAGCCGTGGCGCACCCTGATGGCTGACGGAAATCCTGCCGACCTGATCGACGCCAATAAGCTGCTCGACCATGACTACGAAGAACAGCGCGACCGACTGCTTTCGCCGGCTGAAATCCGCGAACTACGCGATATCTTCGAGCGCCTGGAGCGCGATTACGAGGACTTACCTGCCGGCCAGAAGTACTCCGGCATTCGTCCGGTCAACCTGCGCGTTCAATGCGCTGTATGGGTCTGCCTGAGCACTCTTTGCCGCATCGGCGAGCTACTTAAGTCGGAATGGCGGTACGTGGATTTGGATAAAGGCACCTGGTTCATTCCAGCCGAAGCGACCAAGGGGCATAAGGGTAAGCGCCAGGATCACCACGTATTTCTTTCAGCCTTTGCCCTTGAGCAGTTCAAACGGCTGCACAAAGAAACCGGCCATACACCGTTCTGCTTCCCCAGCAAGGACGGCGATAGTCATGTCGATACCAAGACGGTAAGCAAGCTGATTGGCGATCGCCAATGCCGATTCAAGAACCGCAGCAAACCTCTGACGGGGCGCCATCACGACGACTCGCTAGTACTGAGCAAAGGTACCAAGGGTGAGTGGACTCCGCATGACCTGCGCCGGACGGGTGCAACCATGATGCAGGAGCTCGGCGTCACGCTGGAGATCATCGATCGCTGCCAGAATCACCTGCTAGGCGGATCCAAGGTTCGACGACACTATTTGCATCATGACTATGCGAAGGAGAAGACCGAGGCTTGGCGGCTTCTCGGAGAGAGGCTGAGTACTATCATGGTCGCACCTTTGGCTGACTAACCAGTTTTCAGGTCAAAACGCCCCAAAGCACTGCTTGCAATATCCCAGCACCAGCCAACATCGAACATGCTGGACGGTAGGGTTTAAGAATGAGGCCAAAAGAAAACTACATCTCCGCGATAGCCCAGCTCACCAAGCTCTTCTCGAAGTTGCTCAACTGCATCCTTTCTACCTGTGGTGCCAATGCCCGGAGTTTCCGAAGCAAATCATTCAGGTGCTCTGAAGGCAGGATCAGCCCTTTGATCTGGGTGGATACCTGAGTAGGAATGCCATATTCGTCAAGGGCAGTGAGCAATGGGTCAAGGAACAGGTTCTCCAACTGCTCCGCGAAAAAGCTGAAATCCCCGGGTTCGATACCCTTCTGTGTGAATACGTCCGCCTGGATCTTGCTGATGGCCATGATGTCCCGCGGTAGCCGGAAGCAAACCATGTTCCTGATGAACTTCAGCCGCAGGTTGATCGCCTCACTGGGGGTATCATCTACCCTGCGATTCTCCACAGCGTGCTGTAGGTAGGAGGCCAGATTTTTCTGCGCGCGAAGCTCATTGATGTGCCAGGCCAAGTGGGAGCTTGAGGAAATCCCATAGTCCATCAGGTTGCCGCCTTCCAAGCCGTAAACGAGCTCGCAGAGATAGTTGAGCTGATGTGGCTGCTCTGGAATGCCTTTCCAGGTGAGTAGTTGACGGCTTGCTGCTAACTCGCGAACGATAGTATTCGCAACTTCCAGCTGTCGATCGATGGGGATATGCCGATTCTCAATCAGGGTTGCAGCGGACAGTACAGGGTTGGCGTACGCCACCTGAAGCCGCCCACGCGAGATGTCGGTGAGGTACTCATTCTCCAGCTGCATCAACAGCCCCATTGGAGAACTCTCGGTCTGGTGACCGATGGGGTACTCGACGGTCAGGCCTTTCTCCGCTGGCGGGGCTTCGAGCATGAATACCTTGCCGATGAAGTATTTATTCATTCGGCCAGCGCGGCCGGAAATATTCTTGAACGTGAAGTAGTCGAAATTGGAGCCCTTCAGCCGTCGGTCATAGATGATGACGTTTTCAGCAGAGGTGTTTACCCCTTCGATCATCGTTGACGTGCAGATGATGTACTTAATGACACCTTCGTTGAACAGCTTGACGATGTATTGCTGTAAGGCGCGCGGGACTCCTCCATGGTGAATACCGACGCCCAAGGAAATTGCCTTGGCGACGTTCCACTGAGGGTGGTAATGCTTGGCGATCCATGCAGCAATCTCCTGCGTCTCCGGCACCTCCGACAGCCCAGCCTCCTCGATTAGGTACTGAGCAACTCGATTGGCACTGGGTGGCGCTTGGCAGTAAATCAGCGTTGGGGAATCAAGTGTCTTGACGAGCTCAAGGAGTTTTTCTTTCCGCTCCTCCGAGCGCATGCCCAGGCTGAAGTTCTGTATGTCGACTGCGACCGTACTGAAGTCGGACGGGATGAAGTTGTACTCATAGCTATCAAGCCCGGTGATCCGCTGAATGTGCGGACCAAGCATGTAAAACTGGGCGCGGGTCTTGGCGAGCTTGTGAAAAGCTAAGCTCAAATCGACAGCACGGGTACTCTCGTCCTTGTCGCTGGTCAGGTCGATTTTGTAAAACTCATCGACAACAAAAAATTCAACATCATCTAAATCTTTGCGCTGGATGACTCGTTCTTGGGTCAGCAGGTAGACATTGGTCGTTCCCGCCTCTGCTTCCTGGCTGGGATGGGTGATCAGGTTGAACTGCTTGAATCGTTTGACCAGGCGGCGACGGGTTTCGTCGATCAACGCAATGGTTGGAACGATCACAACGACTTTCTTGAAGCAGCGCTGTGCTAGGACAGCATCGACCACGAGGCTTTTCCCAACGCTCGTCGATGCGCTAAGCACCACGTTCCTGCCCTGCATGATGAGGCTGAAGACATGCGCCTGTAGGTGATGGAACACCATCCCCTGTTCGACCCCCTCAACCCGATGCGCCTCGTAAGCTAGACGGTCGGACATGGCGATGCTGCTTAAATAAGGTGTGATGTAGGGAAATAGGCCTACCGTGCGCACCATATTGAGCAACAACGATTGCTCGACGACATCGAAAAGGTCGAATTTGTCCAGAGCGCGGATGACCAGGTCACGCCCCTCCCACTCCGGATCACCTCTGTTGACCAACCTGTTAATAGCCAGTAGCAGATCGACCCTGAATGAGCTGTTCTCGTTGAGATGAGCCAGGTTTTCTTTGGCTGTTTCGTAATTCATGACCGCTTCATTCCTTAGGCCCCACGGGGGGCTGCGCTCATAACGTTTCCCATACCCTCTATCCCTTTGGCGCACAGCTACTAGCAGCGAACCGTCAGCTCAGCGTCTGTAAATTTTCAAGTGTTTGGCAGCGGTCGTTGAAGGCTTTAATTAACTTTGCAACGCTCTCCATGGGCACCAGGAAGACTGCAATCTTTACCTGTTCAAGATTTTCAGGGAGTTGTGCCTTCAGGGCACTGTAGTGGTCAACGATCTCACTCTTGAGGTTGTTTACGTAGTCGGCCAGCCAGCCAGAGGCGAGCGCTGCGCTGTCGTAGGTCAATAGGATGGGAAAGCACAGGACGTTGAGCATATCGTCCACAGGCGAGTTTCGATGCAACGCTTGATTGAATGTTTCGGCTTTGGGCAGGTGGTGATGAGGTTCGCGTAGCGCAATGATGATCTCGCGCTCAGCGGACAGAGCGGCATCCGAGATAGTGGCGTCCAGGACTTCGCAAATTTGCTTCAGAGTAGAGTCCATGCTGCCGGCTTGAATCAACCGCGCAAATCCAAGCCACAGTTGGTCGTTTTGGCCAGGTTCCTGGACAATGTGGGCATTGCCGAATTCGGAAAGCTTGCCTGCAGTCTTGTAGAAGACCTTACAGGCAATAGGCTCGCTATTTGCTCGGCCTCGCAGAATGGCGTGGAGAATGAGTTCTGCAACGAGTCTGTCTCGCGGCAGATCATTATCGTTAAAAGCGCAGATCGACCGTGCAATGATGGCCTCGGCATTGTGCGCTTGGATGTTCACAATCTCGCTGGCCTTGAGCGAGAACTCTGGTAACCATTCGATAAGGTGCTTTGCCAGGCCATCACATCGCCATTTCCTCAATGAATAGCGCACGTCGAAAGCGGTGACCGAACGGAGCAACTCCTCTTCAGTACTGGCGTGAAACTCCACCAGAAACGGGTCAGGCCGGACCTTATAGGGTTTTGAGGTAGAGGTTGCAACCGCATCGGCTTCGTCCAATCGCTGCCTGAGGAGGGCTAACGTAGTCTCGCGATGAATGATTTTGGTCGCGGCATCGGTCTTTACATCGGCAGTCGCGGCCTTGTCAGCTAGCTCCAAGAACTCATCGTAGATGCCTTTTAGCTGGTTGTAGTTGGGCCGATTGCCATAGTGCTCGGCCAGCTTCGCGAGCTTGTTGACGTTGATCGCTGCCAGAGCATCCACTTCGCCGTAGACCTGCCACACGAAATTCTCCGCCCAGTAGGAGAAGTCTCGGTTTTGAGGAGAGCGGGATTTCTTGAATTTCTTGAGAAGTGCCGCACCACGCTCCGTGGTAGCGTCAGGCAAGACTCGCTTTCCCAGCTCTGTTTTGAAGCCTTCCAATATGGTGGCGACGTCCCGCTTAGTCACTATCCGGAAGCGTGCTATGCCTGATCGAACATCACACTTAAGCGACTTCTGCAACAGGGAGGACTCCGCCTTCTTGCCCTCAAGATCGGTCACCTCTTTCCAGTTCCACTTGTGGTTACCCTCAGTGGTTTTGACCTGGATGTACTCGTAGACGGTCTGCCCCGAGCACTGGAACACGGCAACGATGTCGTCGGCTGTTTCGCACTCGACCTGTACGTAGGTGCTGTCGCGAAGCATCTTGAAAATGAAGCTGACTGCAACGTGATCTTGATACTTGAAGCCTTGCCTTGCCGCAGGCCCACCCTTGTTGGATGGACTAGATATACGCACCATGACATCCCTGCATAGCTAGAAATACCACTTGAAATCGGGTAGCCGCACAAGCTCTAGCAGGATGGGCATGAGGGGCGGTCCCTGTGAGTTCTGTGACGTTACCACTAAGAGCAATTAGCCGACCATCTACGTCTAGGAAAGTTAACCTTGGCGTTAATAAGTGCTGCTCGACGAGTTACACGTATAAGCAACAGGCCAGTGAACTCAATCTACTCAACAATCGCCTTCAAAAACGCATCCCTAGCATCCTGATAAAACTGGATATCAATCTTAGTGGCCATGTCATCAGACAGGTCATAGAGCTGGCGCCGACAGGTGACCGGCATCAATAGGGCAGTAGCGCCCTTCTCTACCGCCAACTCGGCGATGCTCACCGGGTTAAGCACAGGCTCGATAGACCCACCTAAGTTGATCTCACCCACCACAATCAACCCACCCCGAGCAGACTTCTTCAGCAGACTGCTGCACATCGCGATAAGCGCCGCTACACCTAGCTTGGAGCCGCGCTTGGCGGCGTCAAAAGCACGTAACTGCACAGTGAACTCATGCGCGCGAGGATCGCGGTCACCAATCAGTTGGGAGGCTCGAGCGTAAAGATTCTGCTCTGCGTAACGAACCGACTCTTTGAAGGCTGGCGGTACTGGATTATTGAGAATCTTCACCCCAGAACCTGGCCCTTCGTTGACCTCAATCCTGTAAAGCCCCGCGTTATCATCGATCTCTGCCCCACCCTCGCTGATTGTCCAGATCTGGCCAGGCTCGAGAGGGTCGTCCCCAATCTCGTTATCCGCACGCAGCTCAGGGGTCGCAACGAACTTCTCGACGCCGTCATCACCGATGAAGTAGCTGAAGTGGGTGTTTCGAAACTCAGCAGAACCGATACGCTTTTGCTGCTCTTTAACCCGGCGGCGAACCTCAAGAGCAAGGCGCGTTGCCCACTCCAGGTCGTCATCTGCAACTGCCTGAGATGAGTCGGGATAAAGCAGCTTGAGAAGGCCTGACGCCGTCTTGTTCACCGCATTGGTATCTCGGCCGCTCAACGCGCCGCCCAGATGAACTCGGTTCTGCAGCGCACTGACCCTGCTCTCATAGCGGAGACGGCTCAGACACTCCGAAAAGAAATCACTCACTAGCCCGAAATGATCGGTGGTCAGCTCACGACTCATCTTGGGCACATCCCAACCAGGTAGGAAGCAGTGAATCCGATCCATCCAGGCGGTGTCATCACGCATTTCCTGAGGCAGCGGCCCAAACAGATGCCCCACTCGCTGCTGGTGCTCAACGTCTACATCGAAATTCCCCACAAAGACCAGCGAACCATCGGCACGGATGCTTTCCTTGCCGCGGCTGAATTCGCCCGACTCCATGTACCCTTTCATGATGTTGATGCCTTCCTTCGAGTCGAAGGAAATTCCGCTGATTTCGTCAAAGCAGACCACGTCGTACTGGCACACCAGACCTCTCTGCCCGCTGGCGTTATTAACGAACATCTTGGCAATGGATGCCTTGCCACCTGAGATCAGGTGCGCATAAGGAGAGACCTGCTGAAACAGATGGCTCTTACCCGTACCGCGAGGACCCAGTTCAACCAAGTTGTAGTTCCGCTCAACGAAAGGAACCATACGGAGCAGTAGCGCATCCTTGGCTCGGGCATCCAGCCTCTCAGGCTCAAGGCCGATGGATCTCAGCAGAAAATCCTTCCACTCCTCGCTACTGAAAGACTTTCGCGCCTCTCCAAGGGTGTCGAGCACGTCGCGTTTCGAAAGCTGAATGGGCCGCAGATCTTGCACGCCAAAAGGGTTGCCTCGCTCCTCCGCTATTGCGGGGTCGTATTCCAGCGTGATTTCCGCATAGAAACCACCAGTGAGCAGGCGCTCGTTATCGTCCACTAACTTGTCTGCGATGCGAACGTTTGTGAGCTGCACGCTAGGCAGGCTTGCGAGATAACCGTTGTCTTTCTGACTGAAGCGCGCACTAACAAGATCAATCAACTTCACCGTGCCATTCTTGTATGCACGCGCCTTGAACAGCTCCTCCTCGCCGGCCTTGACTGTACGGGAGGAGAGCTGACGCTCTACGATCTCGATACCCTCCTCGATCTCATCGGGATCAGTGCTGGCGCAGTATCGACCCAACAAAAACTCAACAACATAGGTCGGCACTGGGAATTGCCTGGCAAAGGTCCTCACCAGATCCTTACGGACGATATATCCCTCAAACGCAGCCGCAGCTTTCGAGTCAAGAATGTCCAGTTCGATCACACTTCTTCTCCAACCAAGGTCGCCTGCTTAGCGAGCACATTCCCCGCGCTGTCTAGAACAACTACTACGACTGCATCCCCCTCCCGCTCATCGTCCTCCACCGGCAGGCTGCACTTGCCCCCCTTGAGGCTTTTGGCACGCACAAGCGAGCTTGCCGGATCCGCAGGGCTACTGCGCAGATCGACACTCAGATCAGCGGCTGTACTTTGTACCTCTACGCGACACGTCAGGCCCAGCCACTGCACCTTTGTGATAGCCGCAGCGCTTAGCTTCAACGACGGCGCAGCCGTGCTGAGCACCTCGATTATCGGCGTCAAACACTCCTGCAGGCTCAAGCCTCCATGATCGTAATGACGTCCAGCAAGGAAGGCACTGGCCCCTGGTGCAACGGCAATCGTTTGCTCTGGGTTCCAGTGCCAATTAACGGTGGGCAGAGTGGTTTGGACGGTACCCTTGATTTCAGCACAGCGAGCCCAGCGCACCTCTGCAAGGTGCTTGGGTAGATCAACTTTAGCCATCGGCTGCGGCGTCAGAAGCCAGCCATGATCCGTGACGATACGGATTTTTCGCCAACCGGCCTGCAGTAGCTCCTCAACGCGTAGGTATACATCCTGCAGCAGAGAATCAATCCGGCCGGCCAGGCGCAGATTGTCTGTGTGGCCTGCTTCATCGATATTTCCGGTCTGCACCCAGGCCAATCCTTGCGGATCACCATTCTCATCCGCCCCCAACACTTGCCAACCGCCCTCTTCCATTAACTTGCGGAAATAATGAGCGCTCAGGGGCTTGTCATCAGCTTTCAAGCTGGGCTGGAAGTCAGTATCGGTTGTACGCCCCGTTACCTGATAATGAATCGGCATCACGGCAGCTTTAGCCGTGGCCGTCACCGAAGGCAACGCAGCCCAGTTTGACCGCTGTCTAACCTCGCCCAAGCTCTGCAGGCGACCGACCAAACGCTGCGCTACGTCATAGCGCAGTCCATCGACAAAGAAAACGACCTCACTGGAGGTTTGATAGGTGGCAACAGCTTCATTGACACCGTCGCTCCCTGGGTAGCCTTTCGCTCTCACCAGCTGCTGGAAGTTCAGCGCCGTCTCGTGCAACCAGGGCGTATACAGGGTGTTGAGGATATCTCTCACCAACAACTGCATTGAGGGCTCTCGGGCCATCGCCAGGGCTCGGAGTTGAGCATCGTCAACGACCCAATAATGACTCCGATAATGCTCGGCCATTTCCTCGGGGGTGGTACCGGAAAGGCCACTATCAGCAACTGTTTTAGCAATCAGCACCAGGGGTTCGAGCAGCTGAACAATAGGCGCTAAACCTATCTCTGCCCACACCCATGACCGACGTACGCCGTGGTGAGCATCGAGATCAATCAGCCCCTGACGCAGCACACTGCTACCCCGAGTGGAAAGCGTACGCAGCTGCGCCAGCAGATCGTTTTCCTGCTGCTGGTTATAGCTTGGATAGGTCGAGACATCCGCTGCTAGATCTGGCTGGCAGCGCATCAAGGCATTCGGCAGCCTTGAAAAAGCAGCGGTGTTCTCAATGAACCGTTCCCAGACGCGTGCCCAGGGCCCCAACCGGGCGCAGAGATTCTCTGCCGCAACTAGGTCGCCATCTTTCTCTGGGTGAACCAAAAACTCGCTATGGGAGATGCCAACAAAGGCATCCCAACGAGCCCCTTCCCAACTGGCCTGCACAGCCTTGCTGTCACTGAGCCACGTCAGCACATCTCGTACGCTGTCGGTACTGAGAAGCTGGTTGAAGTCACTGGCCTCCAGTCGCCGGCCTTGGAGCCGTGAAGCATCAGTATCGAGTAATGGCTCAAGCGCACGCAGCATTGCTGTTTGGGTTTTGGCGTCCTGCGCAACATCCAACCCCAAGCCACCAGTGCGAGAAATCAGAAACGCATTGACGGTCCAGTCCTTAGCGTTCACCTGACTCCACAGCACGCCTCGATACTGCAGCTCAGCCAGGGGCTGCAGCTCCACAGGGCAGGCAGTGATTGCCCGCAAATCCTGCCGGCTTACCCCTGGCAAATAAATGATCGGGGTTTGACCAACCGGGAGGGAAATCTCAGGCAACGCATCAGCGATTACACACTTGAGCCATATGGCGGGGCCTTGCCGGTGATCAGGCTTGTAGCTTCCCAGCGAAAAAAGCTCTGGAAGCGCGCTTTGGAGTTGACCAAGCACAGGCAACCACTCTCGATCCTTGTCAGGCCAAAGGATCGCTGTAGGTGCAACCTGGGAACTGGCGTTGTACTGCGCTGCAGCACGAAGGCTCGCAGCCAAAGCCTCAAGTACGATCATCAATTAGCTCACAATCAAAAACGGGAAATACCTGAGCAACTACCCCAAACGCCAGCTGGCAGAAAGCGCTTTCAAAAGATCCTTCTGACGAGCTTCAACCTGCGTAGGTGTCCACTCATGCTGGTGCAGCACTTGGCTCGTCAAAGCATACGGCGTCACCCCCGTGCTACCGGCAAAATACGCAGACTTTTTCTTGGCAAAGTCATAGTTCAATGCCTTGGAGTTTCTAGCACGTGTCAGAGGCACTAGGTTCGCCAAGCGATGCAACCACTTCATACGCTCAATGGCGTCCGGCCAAGTGGTTGCCCACTCGCTCGCAGGATCTACAGTCTGAGGCAAGATATGTTCGATTGTCAGGACATTCGGCGTGTAGTTGGCTGCCATCGCAGACACAAAGGAGTCCAAGCGCAGGATCAAATAGTTTCGACGCCGGGCGGTCATCTCGTAGACGTTACCATCCAGAGCTCGCAACATCTCAGCGCACTCACCCGGCGTTAGCTCGACTCGGTCGACGTAAACCCCTTTCAGAATGTCCTCGATAACCAGGGCATAACGCTCGATACGCTGGTTCACATTCTTGGCAGTCAGGTGCAGGAAGGCTGCCAGCCGTTCAAGTCGCGAAATGAAGTCCAACACAGCCGCTGCATCATTGCCTTCTCGCGCCAGGAAGGCTATCGCTACAGGCAGCCAGTCTGAGTTGTCGATCCTGTTCAGCCAGGTGAAAAGCTCATTAATTTTATCGGCCGAGGATGTCGAGACATACCGGCACTGCTTGGCGATCAAATAGGCCTCGGCATAAGGCGCTACCACCTCATCGACCAAGGCCTCAGAGGACGTCACCTGGCTCAGCACGTGGTCCTTGAACTCCTCAAGCAGCATTCGCCGAGCCTTAAAGCGGGCATAAATCATCCGGATATGGCCAAAGAGCTCGTTAAAGCCATCGCGGCCGGTCGCGACCTCAAGGTCTTCCCAGCGATCATTGAAAGCTTCGCGCTTGTCTTCTGGAAGCTTGCCGATGACCTCCGCTTTGATGATATCTGTCGGTAGAAGATCCAAACCTCGATTGTTCAAAACCGAGAAGACCCTGAATGCCGATTGCTGACTCGGGGTGGTGACTGTCACCAGAAAGCAACGCATCAGCAGAAATGAGCCGAAGTTCACCAGAGCGGCTTCTTCACCTCTAAATTTTTCCTGAAGCCGCTCGATCAACAGGCGAGCATTACCTTGAATGTTTCGCTGCGACTCATTCGCAAGTTGCGCAGGATCAATCTGCACCAGATCAGCAAATCGCAACCCTTGAACATACTGAGCGAAAAATTCTCGATCTTTTTCTCTCAAGGCTAAACGCGGCTTGGGATTGAGCTTCAACGCTACGTTCCCCGGTTCACGAATGAAGCTATAAAAGGACGTATGGTTGTCCCCGGACAACAGGGACGTCAGGGTTGAAAGCAAAATTGTTAGGGTTGTTAAACGCTGCTGTCCGTCAATAACCTCAGCAGCGGGCTTGCCCTCATCCTTTATAAGAACAATCGATCCCAGAAAGTAGCTGTCCTCAGCCTCATTCCTAAAAAAATCATAGAGGTCGTCAAAGAGCTCACCTGCCTGATCTTTTGTCCAAGCATAGGGGCGCTGATAAGGCGGAATGACATAATCGAATTCAGAGCTAAATATTTTTGACAGCGGATACTCGGCACCACTAATTTTTTTGCTCATCTAAAACTCTCAGGTCATCCCAGACTTGGCAGGGGAAAATGAAACATTGGATGCTGCAAAAAGTCTGCCCAATATACAGCTCTTTTCTCGGACTACTTAGCCTCTAGAACTAATCGTATTTCAAAGCAGAAAACCTGCAGCCCCAACTCCCGCCAACGCAATGGCAAGCAAACTCATGCTAATGATCATTCGCTTGCTGTGGGCCGAATGCTGCAAGCTCAGCTCGTTCAAACGCAGCTCCATGGCTTCAGCATGCTGTGATACTGCAGCCATCTGCTTGTTTACAGCCTCTTCAACCAGTTGCAGTAGCGTACGTTCTAGAAGCTGAACACGGTCATCAAGCCCCTGCTGAAGCGAAGCGTGGCTGGCAATTTTTTGCTGTTGATCCTGAATGAACTGCAGCAACTGCTTGTCGCGTGCCTCTAGAGAACTCACAGCAGACGCTTGGGAGGTGCTTAGCTCTTCACGAACCTGATGAAGATGCTGCTCAATCGCAACCAGGAGCTGGCGATTGACCTCTGAGATTCGCTCTTCAGTGGCTTCAACTCGTTGGACGCACCCAACCAGGTTACGGGCCTGCTCAGCGGTAACACCCTTGGCCTCCATCAGCCCTTGGTTGGCTTTACGGATTTCATCCTGCTGGACCTCAAGAGTTTTCTGCTGAGCAAAAATATCTAAGTTTTGCTGCTTTAGCTGTTCTGCTTGCTCCTCAAGAATTTTCTGCTGGCGTAACAACACTTCTTGCTGATCACACAGTACCTTGGAAATAGCAGTGTTAAATATCAGCAGCTGGGAGGAGTGGCGATTAAGATTCGCTACAGTAGTGGTGAGCTTTAGCTGAGCATCCTTAACGTTATCCTCGCTATTGTTCCACCAGTTGCTAATCGCATTACTGTTGGCTTTGACCATTCTTGCCCACTGCAAGCGATCGGCGGCGCTACTGGCCTCTTGCTGAGCACCCACTACTGCCGAAATTAATTCTTTAACGCAACTTTCTCCAATCAGACTCTCTGGCAAATCTGCAGACGATAGCGCATTAACAATCTGAACTTCCTTACCTGTCAAACTGCTCATAGAACTACCTTTTATTAAAAAAATCGTCCAGCATGGCCTCAGTCTCATCAAGATACGAAATCATCTCTTTCGTTTCTTCAACCTGTGCCTTAGCGCTCGCTACAACATGATCCAGGCTAAAAATTGTGGCCTGCGAGGCCATACCAGCAGCGGCAAGCGTTTCACCTGTCTGCTGGTAGCTCTTGATCGAGTCGGCATACATGGCAATAGCGGCAAGCGAGGCCTCTGCTTGGCTGACCATATCGCTGGCAAATCTATCGGAGAGCTTTGCGTCGGCTGCAATGGCATCCAAGAGTTTCTCGTCATACGCGTAACGATAACGCTCAAAGAGGTTATCCAGCTGGTAAGCCAGGAACGCAGACAGCAGCCCCGTCATGATGCCAATCAACACCCCGGAGACCGCATCGGCGACAGGAATAAGAAAAGGCAGAGTCTTTAGAAAAGTCGCCACACTTTCCTGCAGCATAAAGCCAACACTGGTAACGATAACCAGCGTTAATATCTTCAGCCCCTCCTGCAGCGCCTCACTGGATGTCATGCCTTTAGGGGGGAACATGATCATCTTGAAAGCTTTGACCAGCCCCAGCAGCCCCTCGCGGATGATGGTCACGAAGCGCTTGGCCGTCGAAAGGAAGTTGTTGATCAAGAAGGTGATCAGGTTGCTCATAAAGCCACTGACCCCACCCTGAAAGGCTTGGGAAGCAGCTGCGGGGATTTTCTTGACCACAGAGGCTATCACGCGCTGAAGACGCTCTTTGATCTCCTCGAAGAGCGTCTTGCCTGCTTCAACGCCAGCCTTGATCAGTACTTTGAATTCGTTAAAAAGACAATTCACTAGCTCGGTCAGCAGTAGACCCAACGACTGCCTGAGCCCCATCAGAGCTGCCTGTTTGGCACCGGTTTGTAGCAGCTCAGTTGTTTGTTTCTTAAGAAGAGCAGTGTCTGCCGTACGCTCAGCGTGAGCTTTGGCTTTGGTGTGTGCGTTGTCGACCAACTCTTCGTTTAGGCCGTACTCTTCAGCATTTGTAGTACCGTCAGCTCGCTCCTTTTCAGCCCACTCTTTAAGATCCTGGGCTTTTTTAGAGGCATTAGCTGGCTTATTGGTCAAAGCCAGATTGTCATCGTGGTTAACCATCTCACGAATGCGAGCGGTATCAACCACCTTCTCCCCCGTTGCCGGATCGACAACAACCTTACCTAAAGCAAGGTGATTTTTCGCCGTGGCATGGGTTTCGCCAATCGAGACCACATGGTCAAGCTCAACAGAAACAACGTCACCGCTCTTAACCGTAGTGGTACCGTCTGCAGAGACATCAGCCCCAGTGTATTCATCGCGCCCTTTCGCGATTCGCTCGTCGCGCTTCTCTTTCCAGGTCTTGCCACCTGCAGTACTCGCCTTATCTTTTGTATCAACCTCGTAAAGCGCCCTCACCTCTTCGTCATACTCTTTCTTCGAATGAGCATGGAGAACCTTGTCTGACTCCGTCGCGACATAGGTATCGTCATCGCGCGAGAAATTATGCAGCGTCGTAACGTTGCCCCCGTTTTTGTCTTCGAACATGGCCATGGACAGGCCAAAGGGGCCAATGATCTGCCCAAGCACTTGCTGCTGACAGTCAGCAAATAATTTCTGCAGGCGCTCCTCGCGCAGCTCGGTAAGCGTTTTTTCCATATCGCACCTCAGCAGCCGACTTTAGCTTTAACAAACGACTCAAACCACTTAGAGAAACTCGATGCCTTCAAACGTCTGGAGGGCAACTCACCTGAATACTTGATGACTTGGCCAGACGTGCCCTTTGAGGAAGGCTCAAGATCCAGGCAGAAATGGTCGCCACCACCACTGGAAGTAAATGGCACCCAGCTTGGGCTCCACCACTCAGCGATCACTTCAGGATCTGGCTTTGCGGCTTCCCCGTCGAAATCACCACCTTTAAGCAGCCGATTCAATGTCGCCCAGTCCATCAGAATTTTCTCTATTGAGAGAAACTCGTGCCCCTCGAACAACCAGTCTGCTTTGCCCTTTTGCCCATTGTGAATTTTCAGGCAGTCGACAAAGTCGGCTGGTAATTGCACACAGAGGGTCTTTTCGAACTCACGAATCTGCGCGTCGGTGGCCGGGGGGTTTAGGTCGGCAAACTGCTCGGGGTTGTGAGCGCTTAGGTGGTTTTCCAGTTGCTGCCAGAGCTGCTTCATCTTTCGCCTCCTGCGGTGCATAGGCCCTGCCAACAGGAAGCTGGCAGGGCTGCAGTTTTATTGTTGTGCAGCTTTTTTCTCGGCCAAGGTCAGGTGATGGTCGTTGATACGGGCGCCTTCTTTTTCGCCGTATTCAAGGCCCAGGTTGTACCAAGGGGCACTGGGGACGTCGTTGCCGCGATCCTTTTTCCACTCGATGTTGAGTTTGGGCTTTTTGTTGTGGCGCAGGACTTCGGCAGTCATAAAGGGGCGGATGTTGAGGCGCACACCGTCGTTGAGGTCGGGGTTCCAGCCAATGGGCTGCTGCTCCAGCGGCTTCCAGCGTACGAAAATGTCGTAAGGGGCTTCGCCTTCGAGGATGCGCACCAGGCGAGCTTTCAGATCCTGTGCTGCAGCCAGGCGGGCATCGGCGCCGTCCACCTTCTCACTCGCGGCACGCTGCTGGTTGCTGATCCAGGTATCCAGGTAGGTGTAGATCAGCCGTTCCAGGTTGTTGCGGTCGAGCTTGTGGTAGTTGACAAAGGCGCTAAAGCCGTCCTTGAGGCCATCCCAGATCTGCCAGATAAAGGGACGGTGGTGGAACAGTTTGCAGTGCTGCTCGAAGAACTTGTCGCGCAGCCAAACATCGAGGCTTTTGGCGCCGGCCTGCTCCAATAGCTGATTACGACACTGCGGCGTCCAATCCGTACCGAACGCCGCGTGCAGCAGGCTTTCCAGACGATCAGCAGCCGCTTTCTCACCGCGTAAAGGCGAAAGACAGACGATGCCATCGTCATCGGCAAGGGGATTCAGCGCAGCGCTGCGAGCGATCCATTCGCGGGCCTCATCTGATAACTCCATCTCGATATCGGATTCAACAGGCCAGTGATACCCAAGCAGCCGGGCAACGCCAACATGCAAAGGCTCAGTAGCAGGCCGTGGATGACCATGGAATATCCACTGAGCAGGCGAATCAGAATAAGGTTTTGGTACTACCCCTCCAAAATTATCTGCAGCAAATTTATCCCAATACTCATAATCAAATCCGACCTTAGTTAGAGTTACATTTGTCAAACTAACCTTCATGTCAATTTTTCGTACATCTTCTGAAAACTGAGTACTAGAGCAATAGGCAACCAAAGCCGGCAAGTATGCTTCATTTTTTGGAACAAGCACCGCAAGGTTATTTTCGAACTTGTCACCATAATAGGTAACGCCTCGAAGATTCCTCATTCTATTTATCGCAACCCCAGAGTACCCCCAAGCTCTATTTCCACTTTCATGCATGTCATGCAGCTGCTCTCTCGTTTCCGCCGCGTACTCATGCAGCTGCCCTCTACCTTCCTGCCAAAAGACCGCAAGAGACAAGCCAGAGTATGGATCTTCATCATCCGACGAGGTCTGTAAAGGATCCCATCCTCCGCCGAAACCCACCTCCCAAAACTGACAGCAAAATCTATTCTTATCGCCAGTCACGATACCTTGATATGAATCTGCATACTTTCCAAGGTCTTCAGCATGTTGCTCGAGATCAACCAACAAAATTCGAGAGTCTGGGTTTTTTAGCTGCCCGCTCTGGCTAATAGATGTTACTTCCCCGCTACGCAGTAAATTAGATTTCTCTTGCGGCGTTCTCGGCACGCTTGCATCAATGCAACTCAGCCTACTGTCAGGACCCGGTTCCTTATCAGTCAGTGTTAGAAGAGCAACAAATGCACCAGCCGCCTGAGGGCTATCAAACCCCCTCTCACCTAACCGAGCGAGAAAGTTCCATGAGACACTCTTAAGCAACCTTTCTCTCTGCTTCTTATAGCTGCCAAGGAATAACCAATTTTGAGGCATTACAATTTGTACAGCGCCGTGCGGAGCAGAGAGTTCAAGGCTTCTCTCTAGGAAAACATTCGCTAAGTCAGCTTTCGCGGACGAGTAATGAGACTCAGCAAAGTCCTTTAGCCTCTCACATTGATCACCACGCCCCAGATAGGGGACATTTGTAATTACTAGCTGATACAGCTGGCTAAGCAGCTCTGCTGCTCGCTCCAACCCTTGCGCAGTGATAGCTGCCTCGCGTAGCTCTTCACCAATCTCGCCTACGGCCAAAGCCTTAGCGAGAAGGGGCTGCACTCGTGTCCAATCAGCCGTGAACAGATCTCCCTTTAGGCTACGAGCTGGATCAATTAGCGAGCCAAGAATCGGCGCATCACGGAAGGTGTCATACAACCGAGCCATGCCGGCTTTGATTTCGGAATTTTCACCGGCAAGCGCCAGCCACTGCTCGCGCGGTGTCTGAATCCGCTGTCCTACACAAGCAATATTGAGTGTCGGCAGGGGACGATAACCACCAGTTTCCTCATAACGCCAGGCCTCCAGTGCTACCGCAAAAGCAGCGAGCTCGACACAGCGCTGATCCAGCTCCAGGCCATGGAGGTTCTGGCTGATAACCGCATCAATGGCTTGATCAGCTGACAGGCCTTCGGCCTCCATCCGCATTGGCACCAGCATCAACAGAGTAGCCACTAGAAAATGACCCGAGCCGCAGCACGGATCCAGCATCTTGAACTGCGCCAGGTTCTGCGGCCAACCGTCAAAGGTACCTGCGGCAGGCACCTGTGCATTGGCGGATGAATCATCCTCGGCAGATGCAGGCACCATGCGCAGGTAGGTGAGCGGCAGTAGATCTCGATGCTGCGGGTAGTGGGTAACCCACCAGGCACCCAGGCTGTTATCCAGCAGGAACTGCACCATGTAGGGTTCAGTGAAGAGCTGGGTCACCGGCGACAACTCGTCGGCACCGATCTTCACGCCCGAGGCGTTCACTTCATCCTTCTTCTTGGCCTGCCAGTATTGGTAAACCCAGCCCAAGCTATCGGCCGCCTGGAAGGTGGCCTTGTCTAGGTCAGCAATCAACTTTTCCAGCGCACGTACGTGGTTAAAGGCAAGGGATAGCGCCAAAGCTGGCGAGTCGGCACGAAACACCTGGGGCAGCATGCGCGATGCCAGCTTGCCGGCCAGCTCCCAGCCATTGGCACAGCCTTCATCCGCCGCGAGCTCCTGGCACTCTTCCAGGGTGAGTGCGGTATGCGGGTCGTACATCAGCAGATGGTTCTGCTCAAGGAAGCGCGCGAATAGCATGCGGTGCCAATGCTCGTAGGCAATCTCCACACAAAGGCGCTGCGTTTCCTGCTGGCCAGTACGGGCATCACGCAGATCCCCCAGCTGGCGACCATGGGCACGCAAGCGGTTGCGCAATGCACGCTGCTCGTCATCCAGGTAACTGGCCGCGCTGGCGTCGCCAACACTGAGCCGGGTGAGTGCCTCTTGCGCAGCCTGCTCGGCGATATAGCGCGCCCGGATGACGGTGGTTTCCAGTTGTTTGCGAAGCTTTTTGTCGAGGAACTCGCGCATGGGTACGTCCTTGCCACAGCCAATGCTGGGGTATTCAGTCGGCCTGCCGCATCAAAGCGCAGGTGAGAATTCATGTATTCATTCTGTTGGCACTGCTTTGGTGGGTTATGCCGCGCTGCGGCTAACCCACCCTACGGGCCACTATGCTGCGGGGGAATCAGACCATCACGGGGCCTTCCGCCAGCTTGGCCAGCAGCTGAGCCTCAATCTCCGCCAACCATTGACGTAGCTGCGCTTCGTTTTCGAAGGTGCGTTTGGGCAAGCTGACATGCTGAACCTTGGGCTGCAGCAGCTTGACCGCTTCCTGGCGGGCGCTTTCAAACTTAGCAGCCAGGCTATCTTTACGATCAGTCCACTGCTCCAGACTGGTGGTTTCCAGGCTGTCGATAACTTCTTCACGGCTACCGAGGCTCAGCGCGTCAGGCTCCACCAGACCACGGCGAGCCAGCAGCTCATTCTGCTGAGCAGCAGAGAGCTGCTGCCAGTGACTGTCTGCCACCAGCTCAGCCTGGCGCTTTTGGTATTCGGTTTGGAAGGCGCGGAAGTGGTGGTTGATCGCCTCACGCAGTTGGCTGACGGTGGTGCTGATCAGGCTCTCGAGCGGATTGGGCTCGGCCAACAGGCTGCGATTGCTCTTGATGGCATCCACTTCGCCACTGAGCTTCTCACTGAAGGCCAATCCCTTACTGAGACGCAGCAGGGTTTGCAGCAGCTCCCAATCACTGCGGCGGGCACGCAGCTGTTCAGCCAGACTGCGCCAGGCGTCAAGCAGCGGCTTGATGGCGTCTTTGTTATCCAGCACCAACTTGAGTTGGGTGTTGCCACTCTCTCTGGCAATCTCATCGATCAAGCTGGCGTTCGGACGCGCAGGCGCCGGTGCCTCACCGCCTGCTGCGTGGTGCAGCTCGCGGGCCAGGTTGATCAGTGCCGGCAAACGGGCCTGCTCTTCACCTGGCGGACAGTCGATACCCAGCGAGCCGATCAGGCCACGGATCTTGATCAGATCCACAGGGCGAATCGTCACCGTCTCCGGACGGAAGGTGCTTTGGGTGAGTTTCTGGCGTTCCAGAGTTTGCGCCGTCAAGGCATTGCCGCTGGCATCGGTGGCACGCAGTACGCCCGCTGCGACCAACGCGAACAGTGCGCCATCAATTGTGTCCTGCTGCCAGCCATAGGGAGCAGCAGCAAACTGATCGCGGATCTCGTTACCTTTCTTGGAGGCACCGATGAAGCGCAGGATCGTGGCACAGACCGGGTGCTTTTCGGCATCACCACTGAAACCAACGGCTTCCAGGGCGTTCTGACCGCCGTCCTTGCGGGCGCGGTCGTAGACCTTGGCCCAATGCGGGCTGTCGGTCATATCGAATTCACGGTACAGCCGTACCACGGAAGCTTGAGCGGCGGTTTGAATGCGCTCGGCAATGCTGTTGCCGTCAACTTCCGCACCACCTGCTTGCAGCAGCTGCACGCCCGAAAGAATTTCCTTTAGAAGCTGGTCAACCTGCTTCTGTGCATCGCGCTGGCGGGTCTCCATCGCCTTGCGGGCATCTTTGCCCGCCTCGGTATTGGGCATGCCGCGCAGGCTCAGAGTCGCATCGGCGGCTTCCTGATGGATGATGGCGTTGTTCAGCTCGGAACGATTGCGCGCTGGTATATAGAGGTAAAGCGTCGGCAGATCCGGATTGGCTTTACGCGCCTCAGCCAGGAAGGATGACTCGTTCAGGCTCCAGCCGTCCTGTACCCAGAGGTAGATTTTCTGGTTGGCGTCTTTGGGCACTTCTGCATCGAAGCAGGCAATGACCTGGCGGTTCTCTTTGCACGCCCCCTGGGTGACACGGACCTTGGCCAGTTCGGACTTAATCTGCTTGTGTAGCAGGTCAATCCGGAAATTCTCGACACGCTGCATGTTACCGCGCAGGTCAGCCTCCTGCTGGCGGAATGTGTCGTACCACTGAGCGCTTTCTTGGGTTTGCAGGCGGTACTCGACACCAGCACTGGTCTCCATGGCCATCAGTTGACCATTCTTAGCCATGGCCTCCAGCTGAACCGGGATGTGCGCGCGCAGCTCGTCTTTGCCCTGGTTGAGATTGTCGAGCAGAAGGTCAGCCAGCATGTCGGCTGTGGCGCGTACACCACAGTCGGAAATCGGGTCTGTATGCAACTTGCCAATCAGCAGAATCAGCGAGAGCAGACGCGACTGCAGTTGCTGGTCGTCATTTCCGGCGGACAGCTCGGCAATGCGTTCGTAGTCCTCCTTAGAGATGACGCCGGTCTGCAACAGATTGGGCGCGATCTGCTGGTAGATAAAGTCGCCGGGAACGATATTGCCCAGCTCCTTCTCGGCCGTGGCCTTGGCGGCCTCGTGGATGACTTTGAGCTGGTTACGCAGCTGCGAAACAGTGCCGGTGGTATCAACAATACGCAGCACCTTCTCCCAGAAGCGGCGGCGCACGGGCAACAGCGGGTAGTCGGCCAGCATGACCTTCTCGTCATCCTGGTGATACTCCACCTTGGTACCGCGCAGATGACGGGAGATCTCGCCTAGGTGTTTGGTCAAAAGCGCCTGTAGACCGGCACGAGCGGTCTCGACCTTCTGCAGAATGACCTTACGGATGACCGACTCCACATCGGTGTCGCTGAGCATGATAGGGATCTGGAAACGACCCATAAGGCGCATCAAGTTCGGCATACCGGACAGCGCATTCTGGCCGGTCGCAATGAACAACAGACGATTACCGAAAGCAGAGTGTTTGCAGCAGGTCTCGACGACCTCCTGGATCATGTGCGCACGGTCTACATCGTTACCCACATATTGCTGGACTTCGTCGAGCACAACCAAGGCTAGCGGGAACTGGCCGTCGCGATCCAGCGTATCTGCGATGGCCTGAACCATTTGATCGTTGGTCACATCGGTGACTGTCGGGAATTGACCTTTGAGCAGTTGATGCACGCCCTGAGCGTCGTTAGCCATATCTGGGTAGGCCGTGAGCAAGGCATTGGCAATCAGTGGAGAGACGTACAGCTTGCTCAGCTCACGCTCCCAGGGTTTACCGGCATCTTCTACTGCCTGTTTAACGGCATCGAAGTAGCCTTGCTCTCTCAACCAGAGGACAAATCGAGCTTGGTGGTACTGCTCCGGCAGACCCGCTGACTTGAAGATGATGCCCAACAGGGCTAGGCGCACATTGTTGTTCGCACCCGCACCGAGCGTGCCGGACGCAGCATGCAGGCCACCATAGCGACGCGACTGAATGCTCAGCTCTTTGAATGCGTCTGCAACGTTCTGCGGCAGGTTGGCAATATGGCGCGCGGTAAGGCCGTCCGGGAAAGCCTGGTCGACCCACAGAGTGCGCAGCATCTTGGCCATGTGCGACTTACCCGAACCGAAGAAGCCGCTGATCCATACACCCGGCTGCTCATGATTACTGCCCAGGTTGCGCAGGTAGGTGGATAGGATCTTGTCCATACCGGCCTGGTACTCACCTTCACAGACGAACGTCTTGAGCTCATAACGAAGAGTGTTGAGCGCCTGCTCGGACAGATCATCCTTCACTTCGGCGACACCGTTGTTGGCCAGGCGGTTTTCCAGCGGATCGTTCAGGTAGATTTCGCGGTTAAGCATGTCAGTCCCTTAAAGCAAAACAGTCAGTTGTCAGCCGTAAGCGGCGTGGCGTGGTAGCCCCAGCCGTCACGGGCGTCCAATAAGCGATAGGTGTTGTCGATGTACTCACCCGGGAAGAGCACCAGCAGCCTACCGGGCACATGTGCAGAGAGCGCTTTGACGAAGCCCGCGACTGAGCCGAAACCAAACAAGGCACCGCTGCCAATCAGCGCTACGAGGGTGTTCTCGTTAGCTTGGTCACCCAGCTGCTGCTCCAGTCGATCTAGAAGGTCCTGAATGAAATCGGGGTAGTTACCGATCAGATCGCTGGGGTCAGTGAAATAGGCATCCCGGTACTCTTCTGCAGCCATCCACTCGGGAAATGCATTGGTGATATCCAGCGCCAGCCAGGGGTGGCCAGCGCCTTCAGTGGCCACTTTGAATTCTTCGATTCGCGCACGCAGCTTGAGCTCGTCTTCCTTGTGATAAACGGCAAATAGAACGCGCTGCTCGTCAGCCAGCCCCGCTTGCCAAGGCAGGCCGATATGGCGAGCGTAGTTTTTGATGAGCTTATTGAGGCGACTACTCATGGAGCCAGGCCTTCTCAGTGGCGGTGAGGAAGTCGGGGAACCCAACTTCAATGACTTCACCCGATTGTTTGAATGTGATCAGCCCACGCAAGGATGCCGTACGTGCAAGCTCTATCAGGCGTTCAACTCGACAATCCAGCAGCTTGCACCACTCACTGGAGAACAAGCGCTGCCCGCTCAAACCGTTGAGGTAGGCCTGAAACAGGGCATAGGCGACGTTCACCTCGGTTACCTGTGGCTGCGCCCTACTCTTCTTGACACGCCCACGGAGAAACCCGGCTTGAGTCCAGCTGCCGTTGATGTTTTGCGCATAAGACTTGAGCGACGCGGGACTGAATCGATTGGGATCTTGAGCAGCCAATGCCGCCTCAGTTTGTTCACGCCGCAGAGGCTCACCAGGCTGTAGCTCCAACATCAGCGGAACAGAAACGCGGAACAGTGGATCACGAGCTGCAGCGAGTTGGAGCGCGAGCAAAGGCTGCGCCTCTACGCGCACATCCCAAAGCTGGCGAAAAACGCGAAACAGTGTGATATCGGGCGACAAACCATAGAGATCAACCAAGTGCTCAGCCGTTAGCTTGCGCGCTCGACTGGTCGGCTTGTCCAGGCAGTTCAACTCTGTGATTTGCTCACGATACTGCGGTCGGCCATCGCTGGCCTGCGTGCAAGCGAAAAGGCTGCGCAACTCCGGCAACATCATGGTGCGGGAGTCATGCGCTCCGCTTCTGCCGAACTTGAAGCCGAAATTGATCAGAGACTGCTGATTGGTCATGGCATCACTTGTGGGTTCCCAGCTCACAGCACCCGCTGAACGGGTGTTGAGGGAGGGAATGATCTGCAAAGCTGCCATTATCTCTGACTATCCAATGTTGGTCTTGCTTCAATCCGTTAATCGTCAAGCTTGATATCAGTTCGACATTAACCCGCATCCTGCCTAATCAGCCAGGAATTGTCATCTGCCGCGACTCAAGCTGCTTGGTGCTGCGATCGACGTCGATGGTGGTGAGCTCCAGGCTTGCTGACGCAGAAGTCAGGGCTTCTGTGCCCAACAGTCACCACTGCGCCATCTACCACAACCACATAGACGTTCTGGGCCTTCTCGGCCAACTGCCGTTCAGCCGAGGAGAGCTTGAGCAACAGCCGCTTCAACCGCGCTCGGTCGAAGAAGTACACCTGCGCTCCACGATTCCAGGTATGGCATCCAAAATCGAGAAGCCACTGAACCTGCTGCTGCCGAATACCGCGTTGACTGCATCGTTGTATGGCATGTGTGGTGTACTCCATTACCCGTCTCCTCTGCGCTGTGACAACCCATCCTGTTTGAATTAGGCATCCCTGCCAGTGGCCTTCATCCAGCCCATTCAGTGGGCATAGCTGCAGGATATGTCGCTCAACTGGACACACCAATAATGGGCTTTCATACAGGTCAAGTATTCAGGCAGGTCGGCAGCCTCTAGAGATGCTGTCGATCAAAAACGGAGCAGCTCGCCAGGGAACCCGTGCGGATTGATGACGCGTTCAGTTCAACCCGGTAGAGGTGTTGAGTCTCTAGGGATGGTCTGAAAAAGTCCTTTCTCGAAAAATGCAGCTCAGCAAACATGAGGGTTTCAGAGCAGCGATTTCGCGAAACAGGGACCTTTTCAGAATTTCCCTAGCTTTTGAATAACGGAATTGTCGTTGCGTAGCGCGCTGGCGCAGCGCACCACCTGTGATCTGATGGGGCAGTAGTGCAGAGTACGGCCCAGTACAGACTCTGCCATTTGCAGGGAATCACTGGTACACAAAGCCGGAGAAGCTGGCCTGTGAGGGCTCAAGCCTCTTCGTCATGCTTGACGCGGTACTTAACAAAGGCGATGTACTTCGCAAAGCCGAAGTTGATTATGGGCTTGCGCTCCGAGCCGGCAAGCCATCCCATGACAAGGAAATAGGCACCCTCGAGCTCATCCAAACTTTTGAGGCGGAACGCCTTCAGCATTTCCTCTTCAAGGTTCTCATCTCTGACGAGCAGGCTTGGTTCGGTACGGTAATCCCCGCAGTTGAGCCAGACCTCGCCCTCCTTCCGGTTGACGTTGGTGACCAGCCCCCAGAACAAGCGAACCGTACCGAGTTCGATCCCAGCAAGATGTCGCTGATGGGAGAGCAGCTTACGGACTTCCCCTTCCAGAGCGACTCGACCACCGTCAGTTGTGATCCGGATCGAAATATCATCCTCTGGGTAGTCGGGGCTCTTGATCAGGCACGACAGGATCTGCCGGAGTGATTTGTTGATCGGGTAGTCTGCAGCGTTTGCGTATTTCCGCTGTAGCACACCCCATGGAGAATCGACGGGCTGCCGTTCTCTGGGCTCTGGTACCAAGATTTCCTGGGGTTTGCGCTTATCTAGATCGACATTGATGCGCGTAGTATCTGTACCCTCATCTGGCTCAGCCCCTTCATCATCAACAACCAGTACCACCGTCTTGATCTGGCAACCGTCTTGGTGGTGCGCGGCGAAGCAAGCAACACGCTCCCGACCGCCACTGACTGAACTTCTTACGAACCAGGCACTGGCCTCGCACTCTGAGCACTCGATATTGCCCGCGTACTTCTCGACATCCTGCTGGTACTGAAATGGCGTCACGGGACTCTGATCAAGACGGTAGGTAACAGATTGCATTCACACTCCAGATGATTGCTGCCCAAAAGCCGCTGCCGCAGCGGATACCCCGAAAAATATGTAGCCTTTCGAGATACATCTAGCGTGTTTACCTGTACAGGTAAAGTTTTCAAGCAGATGTCTTAGCAACGCAGGCCACTTGAACGGTTGATCGTTCTGCAACCTAGTTGAGACTCGCCAACCATGGGCGAACGATCGCCTTGCGCTCATCCAAGCTCAGCGTGGCCACCCCGCCCTTCACCAACGCTGTCTTGTCACCGGTATGGGGGTTGGTAACGTAGGTGCTGATGCTGGGTAACGTGTTCGGGTTTGCACTCCACCGAAGGTTAAATGTCGCAAGTCTGGGAAACCAGAACTGGCTGGCATACGGCAGGTTGTCGTGAATCCACCAGGCTAACGGCGTCCAGTCCTTGCGTTCCTCATACCAGGGCAGCAATGCCGGCACTACGATGCAGGCAGTGGCTCCCAGGTGGCCATCGGCATCCGGGTAGTCCCAAATGTGGGCGGCGTAGTTGCTTTCGTTCTTCGCACAATTGTTGCCGTCTTCTGCCCCCTTGGTATTCACTGCCGGGGAACGATATGCCGAGCGAATGGCTATTCGACCGAAGCGCTCTTGCAGAGGCTCCAGCAACTGTTCGCATAGCTGACGCCCTGCCTCGATGGCGCGGTCGGGGAAGTCAGGGATATTCGGGATACCGTCGATCTGGCTGATTTCCGAATAGAGAAAATCGCGCATGAAAAAGCTTTTGGACAGCCTGACACGCCCCAGTTCTTCGAGGGCACTTACGGTTTGTGGCTTTTGCATACTCGTCATTCTCGACCGGCGATCAGATGCGCAGAAATTTTGCTGAGGGCGTCTTCCCGGTGCTGTGCAGCCCGAATATTTCGCGGATGACTCGTGCGGTAACACAAGGTATTGCCCAGATAAAACTCCCACAGCGCCTTCTTTTCCAGCACGTGACTGCGGTCGATCAACCCATCCAGGGATCGTTTCAGGTCCGCGTCATATCGCCATCCCGTAACAAATATGATCGACTGAGGGCGTATGACCCTCAACTGCTCACGCAGCAAGTGCATAGACAGCTCCTGCACTGCTGCAAAAGACGTGGAGTCTTTCTTGGGCGAGCCTTTTTGATAAGCCACCGCGAATAAATTACCCCAGCCGATTTCCTCACGCGGGCAGCCAAGCTTTTCCGCGGCATATTGGTGAAAGCGCCCAAAGCAGGATCGACCAGGCGGCACATCTAGATACGCCTGGTGCTTACGCATGGAATCCTCAATGTAGTCTCTCAGATCCCCATCATGGATCCGATTGAAAGAACCATTCCAGGCACGCGTCTCCATACCAACGATCATGAGCCTCATCGGCTTTTCTGCTGCCGAGGGCAAGAACACTCCAGTCAACCCACCGCTACAGCCATCAAACTTGACAAGCATCTCTTGGCTAAGTACCGCTTGGTAGGCATCCCCAAGACGCTGTTTTATATGCCCCGACTGCATTAAGACTACTCCCTGGCTACCAACCTCGACGGGCCCGAACCATAACTTCACCGCCCCCATTCGGCAGCCAGACGACAGATGGTCTGGACTGCTCCAACCGCAAAATTCCATCGCGGCAATTCTGCTCCTGACATCGCGCTCGATAGATGATCAGGTCATCCAGAAGAGCTAGTGCAGAGGCTTTAAAACCAGACGCCTCCAGGGTTTCAAGATCAGCGTCCGAAAAGAAGAAGGAGGCTGCATCGAGTCGATTTTCAGCAGTCACGCTATGGAACACGATTTCCCCGTCCACAGCGGTCCCCTTCAAAAACTGCTCGCACAGTTGTGCCAACCGAAAACTCTCGAACGCAAAGTCGTACGACTCCCGCACACACTACCCCCTGTGCCCCGATGCGCTTACTGTGTCAATTCGCTGGGCTCATGCTCAACCAAGGCCAGTTCAAGATCTGCTCGGTCCACCCAGGTTTCGTCCAGCTCACCTCTAACTGCCACACCCAACTGACGGAAGTCGCTGACCTGTTTGACGAGATTGGCCTTGCCGCTGACCAGTTGATCACGCGCCTTGCGGTAGGCGTCCTGGGCCTTGTCCAGGCTGTTGCCGATGGCATCCATGCTGCCAAGGAAGGTGCGCAGCTTGTCGTACACCTTGCCGGCACGCTCGGCCAGCTCGGCGGTGTGTTTGTTTTGGTCTTCGAAACGCCAGAGCTGGCGGACGATGTTGAGGCTGGTGAGCAAGGTGGTCGGCGTGGCGACCAATACGTTCTGCTCGATAGCTTTTTGGAACAGGGTTTCGTCCGCCTTAAGCGCCTCGACGAAGGCCGACTCGATGGGTACGAACATAAACACCATTTCTGGAGCATTCAGACCCGGTAGATCGAAGTAATGGCGATCAGACAGCTCCTTGATTCGCTGCCCTACAGCGCTGACGTGCTCGGCCAGGGCCAGACGACGCTCAGCTTCGTCTTCGGCATTGATGTAACGGGTGTAGGCGTTGAGCGAGACCTTCGCATCGATAATCAGGTGCTTGCCCTGCGGCAGGTAGACGATCACATCCGGGCGCTGGCGACTATCCTCGCCATTGATGCTGACCTCGCGCTTGAAGTCTCGCCCGCTAACCAGACCGGAGCGCTCCAGCACGTTTTCCAGCACCAGCTCGCCCCAGTTGCCCTGAGCCTTCTTCTGCCCTTTGAGCGCAGTGGCTAGGTCATGTGCTTCCTGGGTAATCTGCTGGTTGAGCTCCTTGAGGTGCAGCAACTCTTGGGTCAGCGCGGCCTGCTGCTGAACATCCTTGTGGTGGATGTCTTCGACCTTGGTTCGGAAGCCCTCGATCTGTTCACGAAAGGGTTTGAGCAACGCATCCAGAGACTGCTGGCTGTGTTGCGAGAAGGCTTGGCCTTTGGCCTCGAAGATTTGCCCAGCAAGCTGCTCGAACTCCAGCTTGAGCTGATCGCGGCTTTCCTTGAGCAGCTGCTGTTGCTCGGCAAAGTGCTGCTGCTTCTGCTCCAGGCTGCTACTGAGGGTGGCGTGCTCCTTGGACAGATTGGCGAACTTATCCTGCATCACCTCATGGCTGTTCTGCAGGCGCTCATGAGACTGCTTGAGCTCAGCATGTTGCTGCAGCAATTGGCCGTGCTGAGCACGCGCTGCACTGGCCTGGCTTTGCACCTCCGCAAATCGGGAAAGCTGTAATTTCTGCTCATCGCGCAGGCCAGCGAGCTCCTCTTGGGCAAAGTCCAGCTGTCGCTGTAGCTGTTCGGCATGGGCTTTTTCTGCTCGTGCGGCAGCCGTCTGCTCACGCAGATCAGCTTCTTGCTGCTGACTCTGCTGCTGCAACTGCCCTAGCTGTGGCTGGTAATGCTGCAGAGTGACCACGGCTTCTCGACGGCGCATGATTTGCCAGAACAATGCCAGTGCCATCACGCATACCGACAGCAGAACGATACCCGCTACTCCCCAAGACATTCCAATACCGTTCACGATGCTTCTCCTTTTCGTGGCGGTCACTGCGCCAACTTGAATGACGCCATCAGAATATGTAGCTTAAGACGACGCATCCACAGTGTTTACTCGTACAGGTAAAGTTTTCGAGCAGATGGAGAGGCCATGAAACGCAAGCAAGCAATCGAATCCGTGCGCTGGGATCTGGCGCTGCGCTACCGACTGATCGAGACAGTCGCCTGGTGGGAAGGCCGCTTGACCACAGGCCACCTGATGCAAAGCTTCGGCATCAGCCGCCAGCAGGCGTCGAAGGACATCAACTCCTACATCACTGACTACGCGCCGAAGAATCTGGAATACGACAAACATTTGAAGGGGTATGTGCCAAGCCGCCACTTCAAGCCACTGTTCATTGACGACAGAGCCAGCGCTTACCTGCATCTGCTCAATCAAAACTACGAGCGGGCGCCTCATATCGATGGACTGGCCCTAGCCTATGCCCACACCGAAGTACTGGGCGTACCGGATCGATCTGTTCGCCCAGAGGTGTTGCGTCCCCTGCTCAAAGCCTGCCGAGAGGGGCTGCGACTGGAATGCGAGTATGTGTCTTTCAGCACCCCGGACGTTGAGACCAGGTTGATTGCTCCACACACCCTGATCTACACAGGTATGCGTTGGCATGTACGTGCTTACTGCGAGAAGAACCGGGACTACCGGGACTTTGTGCTAAGCCGCTTCCGTGGCGAGCCCGGACTAATGGACGATTTGTCAGAACACACCCGTAACATGGATAGCGGATGGAATACGGAGCTTGCGGTAATGATTGTGCCCGACTCGCGCCTGAAGCCCGAGCAACGCACCATCATCGAGGCCGACTACGGCATGCAGGACGGCCAACTGCTGATCGAAACCCGTGGTGCGCTCGTGCAGTACGTGTTGCAGCGCTACCAGATCGACCCAACCAAAGTGCACGCAAAGCCAGAAGCACAGCAGATTGTGGTCGCCAACCTCGATGAGCTGAAGCCTTGGCTATACCACTGACCAACGGAGCCTGAATGGCCACGCATCCTCTGCTCTATACCCTGCATATTCAGTTGGAGCCACTGCACTTCAATCCGCCGATCTGGCGACGCATTCGCGTGAACGGCGACTGTACGTTACGCAAGCTGCATCACTTCATCCAAGCTGCCTTTGGCTGGCACAGCAGCCACATGCATGAGTTCAGCGACGGCATGAATAGCTATCTACCGCTGGATGCCGAACTGATGCACATGTTCGAAGACGCGCTGGATGACCGAAAAATTAAACTGCGCCGCGTGCTGAAGGACGTTGACCGACTGCGCTACCTCTACGACTTCGGTGACAGCTGGCAACATGTTATCGCGGTCGAAACCGCAGAGCCTAGTGACGTTAGCGGCACCTGGTGCGAGGTACTCGGCGGCGCTCGCGCCTGCCCACCAGAGGATGTTGGCGGTGTGCCGGGCTATCTGGACTTTCTGGCTTCGCTCCAGCAATCAGAAAGCAAAGAAGGCCACAGCGCCCTGGTGTGGGCAGGAGGCAGCTTCAATCCCGAGCTGTTTGATCAGCGAGCAGCCAATGCGGCAGTACAGCGGATCCGCAACAACTTCTGGGGCTGAACAATTTGGCAAGGAGACGCAGCGCATCTGCGGACTAGCAAGCTAGGGGCTGGTGCCCCCTTCAGGGTGACTTGCCCAACAAGAACAGCCTTGCACCATCAATTTGGACGGATTTGGATCATGAAATTAGACGGACCGTTATCACGCAGATAGACGGCAGTCTAACCATCCCCATCACTTGAATCCGGCTGGGCTCAATCAGATGGCACGGCCACCGTAAGCGAGCCGTGCCAACCCAATCATCAGCAACATCGAACCCAACAACATGAGGTATTCACTCAGTGAACTCAGAATGATCATGGAAGGCCTCCTCGGTAGTGATGGGATGACCATAACCACGATCCTCACGTGCCGCGACACGTAAACTTTCCGCCTGTAAAGGTTTCGGACACATCCGGATCTGCACTAGCCTGCGGTCATTAACGACCCTTGGCAGATTGGTAAGCGGCCCCGCGCTCGCGCTTGCCAACGGCAACCACCACGACCACCACACGTTCATCTTCGACGCGGTATACCAGGCGATAGCCCGATGCGCGTAGCTTGATTTTGTAGTGCCCCGGCATATCCCTGAGGGCATCAGCCTGGACCTTGGGATTATCCAGGCGCTCGCGCAGTTTCTTTTTGATCTGCTCGCGCACTGTATGGCCAAGCTTCTGCCACTCCTTCAGCGCCGAGGGCAGGAACTCCAGCTCATAGCTCATCCAAGCGAACCGGGATAGGCTCCTCGCCCGAGCGAGCCTTCACTATTTCGACCAGTTCCAGATCATCCAGACGCTCCATCATCTGTTCGTAAAGCTCTGCTGGCACCATGTATCCCATGACACGATTGTGGTTGAGCACGGCGACAGGCATACCACCTGCGTCAGCCAGAACGCCCGATGGATTTTTCTTCAACTCAGAAACGCTGACAGCGACGTCAGCCAAGATACTTTGCATATCCAAGCCCTCAAATAAGACCTTAATTCTGGTCATAATTTAGAGTCATAGCAAGCTTTGTTTCGCTGAATCAACGAGCAAGCCACTGCTGCCGTCAGTGCCTAGGGCAAGCCCAGTTGCTAAGGCCTACGCCAGGTAAACGTCGCTTAAAGTAAGCCCCGCCAAACCTCGCTACGCTCGATGACACGGATAAATGCCTGAGCGCTGAATCCGTCCGGATACAGTGTGGCGATCGCCTCCTCTTCCTCCGCGTCCTGATCGAGAGCCCTCAGGTAATGCTGCTCATCACGCAGCGCGACTTCCAGGACTTCTCGGGATACCACAAGAGCGTCATCAACAACCTCCCCATCCAGCTCAATCGAGGTGTCTACAACCCAAGTGTGCAAGGCCGGCGACGGATCGGAAATCGCCAGCCCCAGCGCGTTACGCAAGTCAGAGTCCGTCAGCAATGCTGTGAGCACCGCAGGGCTTTTACGCTTCAGCTGCCTTGCAGCCTTACGCAACGTATTCGTGCGGTGAAGCCAGACTTCGTGGCCGTTGGAACGGATAAATCCTGACTTGACCTCAAGCAATAGCAGCACACCTTCGAGACACGCCAGTACATCGATCTCTCCTGCATCGCCCTCATCCATACGAGGCGGCTGGTAGCCCACAACCACGCGAAAACCTCTCTGCCGAAGAGAAACAGCCAGTTCGTGCTCGACCCGCTCTGTTTCGGAGCGCAGTTCCGGTCTGCGCGAATCTACGCGACGCAAATTGTTTACTGCGGCGGTGAGACTGTTCTGTCTTCCCGCAACCCAGGGAAACTGGAAGCTAAAGCGACCGATTTTATAGAACGGCCTCTCGTAGAGTCTGGGCGTCGGTTGATTAGGCGCTTGCTTGATTTGCTCGGACAGCGCCTGAAGATCACTGGTCCAAAACTGCAGAATGGCTTTGGCGGCCTCGGGATCGCCGGTGGGATGCTCATCACTGACCGTCCAGGCGCGTATCCGAGCCAATTTTTCCGGCAACTCCGACCACGTCATGGGAAAGCGATTCTCTCCCTGCTGCAGACCTTCAAAAGCCAAACGCCGCAGTGCCGCTAAGGGGTCACCAGATTCAGCCAAGTTTCGTCGATAAGGCTGCAGATAGGCCTGCTCGAAAAAAGCGTTAGTCAGCTCACTGGCCAACATGGCGTGGTGCAGCGTGACCTCAGCCCCATTGTTGAGCCTGATGCTGTCGTCCAGCCCAAAAACCACCTGTAGATAGAGCTGGCTGCGTATCGCTTTGATGTACGCGAGCTGGTTGGCTTCATGATTTTCAGCACTACCGATGACCTGCCCAGCCAGCTCAGACGCCGCAAAGACATCAACCGCGCGACGCATCCAATAACACCACAGCAGCTGGCTTTTCCGCTCAGTGCGCTGCCAGCGCAGGGTACCCTCGTCTGTTTTGTTGAAAATGACTGATTGCCCTGGCTTGAGTTGGTAATCGCATTCTGCATCGAAGCAAAACCAGTCGATGGAGCGCTCATAGTCAATGAGCTCGCGCGTTGCCTCAATCATCACGCCGACCGCTTCTAGGTTCACAGCGCACCCCGCTCCCTCCCCGGGCTGCGGAAACAACATAGGCGACAAATGTTGTCTCAACGAACGGCCAAGCACCTCCGTAGAAAGCCGAAAGTCGGACTCGCTACAAGACTTCAGCTTACGCAGGATGATCCGCTCATAAGCAACCCAATCCATGCCTGCAGGATCGTCACCAGCCTCCCCGAGACGGACATAGGCCAATACGCTGAGATAGGAAAGCAGTTCTAAAAGCGTCAGAGACTGCAGTTGGCGCTCAGCACTCTTAATCATGGCCTCAAAGGGTTCCAGCTGCAGCAGCAGGCGCTCGCAACCCCCGAAGAACGTCTGCCACTGCTCGCAAGTGCAACTTTCTCTAAGGTGAATCCAGGGAGGCGAATCCCTACGAGTGAAAAGCTTGGAGTAGCGAATGGCCCAGCGCAGTTGATCCGGGTGATGAACTGCCAGGTGATCCAGCAGTTCAGTACTGATCGCGTCATCAAAATGCAGTACACGCGCAAGCGCCAGGCTGACCAGAGCAGCCCCCTCTATCTTTGCTGGATGCCACCAGAAATCGGCTTCAGCAAGGCCGGATGCACGATTCCTCTGGGTGTACTTTCCGCTTGGTCGCTGATCGAGAAAGTCATGTAGGCATTCATCAAGCGCAACGCCTGATGCCAGGTAGCGCGCATACCCTGCGAACTGCGTCTGGTAGTAGTCCTTGCACCGCAAGTTAGGCTCCACTAGCACTCCCCTGGACAATAGCACCGAAGGCTAGAGCCACCTGACCTGCAGCCGATGACAATGAGCCCCTTATGCCCGTGAAATGCCTAACGTGCAAAAAATCAGCCTTCCTGCTCAGCACCTAGCACCTCAGCCCAGAAAGAAGCGATATCAAGTGTACGCGCCCGCTGATCGAGCCCAAGCCGGCGCAAATCAAGCGTCCAACTCAGCGATCGAGGCGAATATCCCGCAGCTGGGACAATCGCCCCCAGCTCCTCCAAGGCAGCAGCGAGCTTACTGGTATTGGGCGGATTTGCGCCGGTCGCCTGAAAGTAGGCTACCCCCATACCTTTTGGAGCGGTGCCATCACGAACATCGGTAGCGCTGTTTGCGAGGGGGAACGCACTCGAACCAAAGTCAGTCCAGAGCTGCATCAAGGTTGAAGAGATGTCCGTCAGCGTAAAGGTCGGACCATTCTCGATAACAATGCCATTGTCAGTCAGTCTGTAGCGAAAGGGATTCCCCTTGCTTAGCGTCTGACAGTCGTTCCAAAAACTATCGGCCTCATCGTCCAGGGCGCAGTCCATGATCGGCTCGGGAATCTCCGCATATGCGCCTGCCTTAGTAGCATCCAAGTCATACCCGATCATGAAAAGCGCCGCCTCTAGAGCACGGAGACGCGTGTCAAAACGCTCAACCTGATGGAATTGACTGTTCTGCACCGAATCCTGTTCAAGCACGGCACTGAGCAGCCAACTGGCCTTCAGATTCCAAGCAGCATGGTTAGAACCAGACTTTAGTCTCGGAAAGATGAATCCCGACTGGCCTGCGTTACGCCGTTTTGGGGAGGGATCCTTGGCTGCGCTCTTTGCAGGAGCCCACGGGAAACGAAGCTCTTGCGGCACCTCCGATAGCTCAGCGGCCTGGCAAAACTTCACCACGGCCCAACCCAACGCCGCAGCAACCCGGCTGTCGTAAATAACAAAGCGATCGCAAATGAGGGAATAGACCTTGGTCATCCCGGCATTGAATCTGAGGTCTTTGGCGACTAGCAGAGGATGACCGGTGTTTCCTGCATCCAAAGCTTGCCTGGTGCTGGATAGAACCCGAGGTAGGCTGGCTTGGTTCGCATGCAGCCAACGTACGTTGCCAGCACGTACGCCACCCCATGTCATGACATCGACTGCAGCAGTTACAACCGAATGATCGCTTCCCTGGGATCCCAACGCGCTCTGAAGATCCTGACTGAGCGCCTGCAGAGTGGTTGCGCTAGATTCGAAAGTGGTACCAGCAGGCTCGCCGAGACGCTGGTTACCTGGATGCGGCCAGTGATACTGAGCATAAGCGTCATAGAGGCTATCGCAGCGCCAGACACATCCCGAACGACGGTTCGTGTACTGATGCGCGAATGTGTCGCCGTCAAGGTTCTCACTCATCCATTTAACGAAATTCGCTACGGCAGGGGTCTGTAAATAGGTGTTCTTTTCCATTCTTAACGTCCCTGAAAATAATCTTGAATCAACCTGGTTGCTGCGCCAGACCAAAGCCTAAGGTTGGGAGTAAATCAATTGTCCTCAGCGAAGCGCAATCTAGAAACCTCATCTACATCCCTCATCGCGATCGTTGTGTTACTCCCCTGCTCAATAGCGAAATCACGCCAGAAGCGGTACAGCCGACGCTCGGGATCAGGTGGTGTATTGAACGGTGAACCGTACAGATCAACAAGCGCTTCGCTCGCGCATCGTTCACCGAGCATTGCAGACCATTGCAACCAGTACACTCCGCAGGCCATGTCGTGCTCTGCCGATGCTTCATTCAGTGCCAGCCGCCCCAGATAAAATCCTGCTAGTACATCCCCCTCCTCGACCGCCCGCTTGTACCAGAGCATTGCCCTGCCATGGTCGACAATGACACCTTCATCGCCCTCCTCGTAAATTGCTCCAATCGCCAGCGCAGCACTTGGCACGCCGTACTCGAACGCTTGCTCGTAGTAGTCGATAGCAAGAGCAAGATTCGCGGCCATACCCTTGCCGTAGTAAGCCTGCTCAGCCAGGTTGAATAGCGCCTCGCCACTGCCCTCGACAGCAGCTAGCTTAAACAGCCGCCTAGCCAATGTCGGGGCATAGGCCAACTTAGTGCCGTTAAGCCATAGCCAGCCCAAGTCATTCATTGCATCGGAGTCACCTTCAACAGCCGCAGCCCTCAGACAGGCATACGCCTGATGGATCTCGATCGGGTCAACCAATCCCAGCAGCGAATTGGCCGCTTTGACTTCGTGCAGATTGGCGAACCTGGCCTGCCCCACGAGCTCCGCGGTGCGCAAGGATGGAATTCCAACCCCGCTGTAGAGACGCTGCATCTCACCCGGTTCGACAACCACAACCTGCTCAGGAATCGGGAGTAATCGCTCCAGCAGATTGAACACACAGACCGATCTGCTCATGCTGCTGCCCTCTCGTTGATCGCAGGGCTATTTTCCGTGAGTCTTGCGACACCTCATGTCGTGTTGAGCACAAGGATGCACAAGTGGATCAGCTATTTCGCCAGGACCTGATTCTGGGAATTCTTCCCGGCAAGGAAAACGCCTTGGGCAGCGCAGCCGTTCATGAACGTGTGACTCGACAAGGCCTAAATGTCGACCTGCGGACAATCCAACGAGACCTGAACGATCTCAAGGAAAAGTATCCTCATGTACGCAGCCGGGAAGACGGAAGCTCAAAACTTTGGTGGGCGGAAAAGTCTTTGTCTCGACTATCGATGTTGCCAACAGATGCAATGAATCTGGTCATGATCATGAATCACGCCACTCGCTTTGGGATGGCGGCACAGGTTGAACGATTATCTCCGCTGCGCAATTACGCTGTTTCACTACTCAAAGGCAGCCGCCCCACTCAGGATGTGTCCGGCAAGATCACCAGCAACACGCGCTTCATCACCCTGCAGCCCAGCGTGGTCAAACCAGAGGTGCTGGATGTCATTCAACAAGCCCTGTTAGACGGCATGTCAGTCGAAGCGCTCTACCAAAAACGTGGCGCCGATGAGCCCAAGCGTCTCCAACTGAAGCCGCTGGGGCTGTCCTATCAAGACTCCAACATTTACCTCTCGTGCGTATTCAAGGGACTGCCCCAAGGCAGTATCGCTGCGCTCCCCCTGCATCGTTTTAAAACCGCACGCACGATGCGCGAGGATATCGCTTCGCCAGATGACTACGACATCAATTCAGTTCCTGCACAACAAAGCCTGGTGGGCCTGCGAACGGATCATCCTGTCCAGATCCGCCTCCGTGTCAGCCAGGCCTTGAGCGAGCGCCTACATGAGAACCCGCTCACCGATGACCAAACGCTGGAACCGGAAACGACGGGCTGGTGGCTTATGAGCGGCAGCATCCACCTCAGCCAGGGCTTGGACTTGTGGCTGCTAAGCCAGGGTGAGCATCTGGAAGTTCTCGAACCCACTGCACTGCGTGCACAAATTGCAGCGTCGGCCAAGCGTATGGCCGCCCTTTACAATGAGGATTGATTGCGACATAGGACGTCGCTCATCTGCAGCAGCATGTCTCCCACTTCAATAGGGAGACTCGCCAATGAAAACCTACTCTGCCTTTTTGCAACGTGTGGTGGCGAATGCCGGCCCCCGCGCGAACTTCAAGATCACTGTACAGGCAGTGAACTCGGAAATGGCACGTGTGACAGCGGAAGCTCAGTACCCCGGGTACAGGTGCATCAATGCTCCGGTGCAAGTCCGATAGCGGTGCACGCGGTCATGCGGCCTAGAGATTATCTCTTCTACCTACTGGGCATTGGCGACGATCCGGACGCCGCCTCGTCGATCATTACGCAGCAGTCACTACTACCGATTCAGGAAGGTTTCTACGAGGTTGCCTTGCTTGCTGCTACAGAGGCTGATGCGATTCAGGCATGCAAGGCATTCCATGATGCAGGTAAGCGTTCACACGGAGTGCTCAAGCTTAGGCAATCACACCACCGTTTCGAAGCCATCGGACTGGATGCCCCCTGGCCGAAACTGCGATTCCATGAGCTCCATTGGTTATGCGGCCATCTAGCCTCACCAGCCGATATTGAGCGCCTGAAGGGACTCGCCTACATCATCCATGTGCATCACCTCCAATCAGTTACTTCATTGTCGGCGCCCGGTGTTCGTGTCTATCAATGGCGGAAAGAACAAGACATATTCGACTTCTGGCACGCCCTATACGCGGCCCGAGACAATCCAAATTCGTTTGGGCTGGACTGGGGCAGTTATGCCAACTGGAGTCCGCAACAACTGATCGGCAGGTACGTCTCAGCGCAAGCGAAATCCGCCCTTCAAGCATTGCAGCGTTTACGAAGCCGCGCGCGACTGCACCAGTCAGATCGTGCGCAGGAGGCACTGCTAGTCGTTGAAGGCACGCCTACGCTTACGCTCGGTGAATACGCACAGATAATCGACGGTCTGGAGGAAGTACTCGGATGTGAAGTCGCTCCAGTGCTTCATCTCTCAGATCGGCATGAAGGGTGCAAAATGAAACTACTGTTTTTTTCTCCGCAGTGACGAGCACCGCTACTGACTGCAGCGACCAGATATAACGAAATTTCAGACCTGAATCATTCAAGGGAAGACGGGTGCGTATTGCCCTCTTAAGCCTTCCCTTTTTCAGGAGTCTGAATGATGTCGATCAACTGCCCTTTCTGTAACTCTGAACGCGTCAGAACACGTAATCATGCCCGCAAGGTAGGCGGAGCTGCTGGCGCTGTCGGTGGCGCTGCAACCGGTGCGGCGAGTGCTGTGGCCGGCGCGCAAAGCGGCGCGGCCCTTGGTGCGGTCGCAGGTCCTATCGGCGCTGCCTTGGGTGGCTTAGCCGGTGCAATCCTCGGCGGTTTGGCCGGCGGTGCCGTAGGCAGCCTGGCCGGTGCGCGCATGGGGGAAGAAATTGATGCCCGCGTGCTCGATAACTTCGAGTGCCACGCTTGCGGTCACGTCTTTTCCCTCAACGACCAGTAATCCCTTCTCGGTGTCCAGGCGCGTCATCCGCCTTCATTTATTCCCTCTACTCAACGACTCGGCACTCATCTGCCGGGCGATAGCCAGTTCCTCTGGCAAGGAGATCGTTATGGCTCATCAAATCGAGCAAATTGCCTATGTCGGCACCACACCTTGGCATGGCCTGGGTAATCAGCTCACGCAAAAGCAGCCCCTTGAAGTCTGGCAACGCGAAGCCGGTATGGACTGGCAGATTATGGAGAGCCCGGTGCACTTCAAATCAGACGCCATCGGTCACCTCGGTACGATCCACTCGTTTCCAGAACAGAAGGTGCTCTTTCGTTCGGATACCAAGGTCCCGCTGTCGGTGGTCTCCAGCCGCTACCACACCGTGCAACCGCGTGAAGTACTGGAGTTCTATCGGGATCTGACCGAAGTCTCCGGCTACGAGTTGGAAACTGCCGGTGTGCTCAAAGGGGGGCGTAAGTTTTGGGCGCTGGCGCGTACCGGACAAGGTGCGGCCTTAAAGGGTAATGACCAGGTGAATGGTTACTTGCTGCTGGCGACTTCCTGCGACGGCACCCTGGCCACTACAGCAACGCCCACCACCGTTCGCGTGGTGTGCAATAACACCCTGACCATCGCCCTTGACGGCACCAGCCGCGCGATCAAGGTGCCGCACAACACCCGTTTTGATCCAAACACGGTGAAAAAGCAGCTCGGTATCGCCGTCTCGCAATGGGACGACTTTATGTACCGCATGCGAGCACTGGCTGAGCGCAAAGTGCAGTGGCATGAAGCGCTGGGCTTTTTCATGAACGTGATGTGCGAGACCAGCCCCACTGCTCAGCTACCCGAACAGCTGCCCAACGAGCGCGCCCTGCGCAAGGTTCAGGAATTGTATGAAGGCCGTGGCCGAGGCAGTCAGTTGGATTCGGCGCGCGGCACCGCCTGGGGCCTGCTCAATGCGGTGACCGAATACGTCGACCACGAACGCCGTGCCCGAAGTAACGAATACCGTATGGACTCGGCCTGGTTCGGCCAGGGCGCACAGATTAAGCAGCGCGCGCTGAATGCAGCACTGCAACTCGCCGCCTAACCCTCTATTCCATCAACCCTCGCGCCCGGTCAGCCTTGTGCTGGCCGGGCGTTTTTATGTCTGCAGGTAAATACGATGAAAGCAACGTCATTGAATGGCAGCACCACTAAGAAACGCCCTGCCCTGCGCCTGGTCAGCACCAAGGAGCTGCCGCGCGAGGACTGGCTGCAGATCCGTAAGCAAGGCATCGGCAGTTCGGATGCTGCAGCGGCAGTTGGCCTTAACCCTTACAAATCCCAGCTGGAACTGTGGCTGGAGAAAACCGGTCGTGACACCAAGCTGCCGAAGACCGATCCCCACGACGAAGAAAGCCCCGCGTACTGGGGCAACGTGCTGGAACCCATCGTGGCCTGGCACTACAGCAAGCGCACCAAAAATCGCGTACGGAGGATCAATGCCGTACTGCAACACCCCAACTCTGAACTGCCTTGGATGCTGGCCAACATCGACCGTGAGGTGATCGGGGCCGACGATGTGCAGATCCTCGAATGCAAAACCGCCGGCATAAACGGCGCACGCCTCTGGAAAGAAGGCGTGCCCGAGTATGTGCAATTGCAGGTCATGCACCAGCTCGCCGTTACCGGTAAGCAGGCGGCCGATGTGGCCGTCTTACTCGGCGGTCAGACGCTGGAGATTCACCGTATCGAGCGAGACGAACAGATGATCGTTCGCTTGATCGAGTTGGAGCGCCGTTTCTGGCAGTACGTCGAAACAGATACGCCGCCGCCTGCCAATGGCAGCGCTTCGGCTGAGCTAGCGCTGCGATGCTTGTATCCGCAGGACAACGGCCAGACCGTCGACTTTAGTGGCCGGGCCGGTTTGACAGCCGCCTACCTGGAGCTCAAGGCCGTTCGCCAATCCATTACTGATAAGGAAAAACGTGAGGCCGAGCTCAAACAAATGTTGCAACAGGCCATGGGCGATGCCACACGGGCGGAGTTCTCCCACGGCTACATCAGCTGGAAGAAAGCCAAGGACAGCAACGTGCTCGATGTCGAGCGCATGCTTAAAGAAAAGCCTTACCTGCAGGCCCGCTATTCCAAGCTCAAGGAAGGCAGCCGGCGCTTTCTGATCAACTGAATTACCCCACTCACTCGTTCCCTCTTGGCCACCTGGGCATATGCCCGGTGGCCTTTTTTATGTTCAGGAGAACCATCATGTTGAAAGGTCTGGCACTCACGCCCCCGGTGATTGGGCGCATTTCTATTGGCAAGGTCGTTGAGAGGAACGGCAAACGACTGCCGGAAAAGGACGATCAATTCACCATCACCTCGCAGGTCCAGGGCAAGGATGGCTGGCTGCTGCATCCACTCAATGACCAGCTACGCCCAGGCAAAGAAGACAAGCTGCGCTGCATTCCGATTCGTCTTATGTTCAACGAACCCGAGCTCAACTTCCGTGCGGACTACACCCTGTTCGACCGGCAGACGGGGCGACCGGTGTGTGTGGGTAATGGTGAAACCTGCAAGCGCATCTGTCAGGAAGGCATCCAGTCACTGCCCTGCCCCTCCCCCGATGCCTGCCCGCTGGCCAAAGGCGGTGCCTGCAAGCCCTACGGTCGACTGAATGTCGTCATTGGCGATGACGACCCGCTGGGCAGCTTTGTCTTTCGCACCACTGGCTTCAACAGCATCCGAACCCTGGCGGCTCGCCTGCATTACCTCCAAGCCATCTCCGGCAACCGCCTGGCCTGCCTGGCGCTGGAACTACGTTTGCGCGGTAAATCGACCCGGCAAAGCCATGGCACACCGATCTTCTACGTGGACATCACTCTGCGTAGCGGAATGAGCGTGGAGGAAAACCTGCTGGCTGCCCAGCAATTGGATGAGGCGCGGCAATCTGCCGGCTTCGATCAGCGCGCACTGGATAGCGCAGCACAGCAGGGGCTGAGCAATGGAGCCTTCGAAGACAACGAGGAGGACAGCGGCGCTATTGCCGAAGAGTTCTTTCCGCTCACTGACCCCGCACCAGCGGCCAATGAGTCCTTGCCTCCACAACGCGCAACCCTGGCCGCCAAGCTGGAGTCGCTCAGCGGAGAGCCGGCGTCCTGACCCACGAGGAGATCCATCATGGAAACACGATGCCTTATCTGCGAATCAACCCTGATCATCACCAAAGCGCAAGCGCAAGCGCAAGCCTGCTCGCTGCTACTGGGAACGCTGGGTGGCTTTCTGCGCGGCTTCACGCAGACACAACACATGAATGATCGTGTAGGTGTGAGCGTTCAGGCTGGGCTTGAGCTGGTAGCACGAGGAGTAGATGGTGCGACATCAGGGTGCGCCCAGAGCTGGGAATTCGCCCAAGATGTTCAGCGCTATCACTTCGGAGATTTTGACTGCCTGTGCCTGCGTTGCGGCGCGCGCTTCGACCAGCAGCCCAGCGCTGGCCTTACGCCTCAGCCAGGCGATCCACCAGCTGTTCAACCAACCCCAGGATCAACTGGCGATCAGTCGATCCTACCGTAGCCAACAACCGACTGATCCGCTGGGCCTGGTCGTCAGGCCGTGGGCTTGCCTCTGTCAGCAAGTCTGCGGCCTCACATTCGAAGATGGCGGCAAACTCCAGTAGGCGCGAGATGTTTGGGATCACGACACCTCGCTCAATACGAGACACCGCCTCGCCGCCAACGCCCAGGCGTTCGGCAACTTCCTCCTGGGTCATGCCCTGGCGCACTCGCTGCTTGGCAATTGCCCGGCCTACCGCTTCTGCCAAGTGCTTCTGATCAATCTCGGACATGTCGCCTCCCATCTCAACCTAGATGGTTGGCCAACGACCCATTGACATGAAGGACACAAAAAGCCGAACCTCAACCTTAAAGGTTGAAATCCCTCCTAAACACTCAGGAGATGCACCTGCAGGAAGCAGCCCGCGCAACATCCCCCCAATTCATATCACCTACAAATCGAGGATCACATGAGCCTGCGAAAGATCATTCTTGTGCCATTTCTGCCGATGGCTCTGGCCGGATGCAACGAGTCTATCGACACCGTCAAAAACGCCCGCCTGAAGGTGAACGAGCAATACACTGTTGATCAGGCATTCAGTAATCGAGACATCTGTGACAGCGTCGAATGGGATGTCATCACCGACAACAGAGATCGTGAGCTCGTCCAGTACAAGTGCCACATCACCGGTATCGAGGCGTTCTACAAGACTGAATACGATCGGCAGAAGAACTACCTGATCAGCTACTACGAATCGGTAAGACCTGCCATCAAGCCGCACTTGGAAGGGTGGCAGCAGGAGTTGGAGTCAGCCGAAAATGCCCTGAACAAGCCTGCCCCCACTAATCGCGCACCACTGGAAAGCGATCGCCTCGTTGAACTGCAAAATCTGAGTGAAATGCTCAACGAGAACCCGCCACCTAGAAGCCTGTATAGCAACCTCCCGCTTGCACAAGAAGTCGTAGCGCTCACCCAGCGCTATTACAACGGATACGTTCTAGACCCTACATCACGAGGGTTTCATGAACATAAGCAGACTGAGAATGAGTTGCGCCTGGCCATAGAAGCCACCCTCCCCAAAATACAAGCCGCTATTGAAGAAGAACGCGCTCGCCTAGCTGGCGTCCAGCAAGCTCGGGGTGCCGAGTCTGCCGCCTATGCACAGGAGAGGGTCAGAAAGGCGCAAGAGACCATTGCGCAGATGCAGAGTCAATACGAAGCCCAGCAGGCAGCGCTTGAAGCCGAGCGCAGCCAAAAAATGGCCGAGTTTGAAAACGCTGCCTTTATCGAGTCAGTAGCTGAAGTCTTTCAGTGGGTCGTCAAAGACGAAAAAATCGAGCTTGTTTGGTCAGGCCTGGAAGGCATCTATAGCGACGGACAGGCTAGAACCTTTGGGCACGGTAATGCCGGACTTGGCAGCCTCCGAGACGTTTACGGCAATACGCCAAAGACATATGCAGAGATGCGCCATAAAGCACCTCTGCTAATAAAACTGGATCGTATTCCTGAACCAAAGCCCGCTTCTGCGGGTTTAAATCCTGATGCTTGCCTGGATGCGTGGATTGCAGCTTATCGCGAGGAGGAAGGTGAAGAGGTAGCAATCATCCGTGACCAGATCAGCGAGTGGGAAGACTGGTGCAGCAAAGGCAAGCAGCCCTGACTCCGCCCTGACCCCGCTCAGTCCGCCCCATCAAGCCGCCAGATCATCGACTGATCTGGCGGTTTTTTTATGCCCATTCAAAACAGCCTCATGGAGGTCTTATGACTGCCAAGTTCAGGGCCGGTGAATCGGCCGGCACCTACATCGCCGATGCACCTGTGACCGAAAATGACATACTGCAGATGGCCCAGCGCCTTGCCTGCCAGCGGCTGCGCAAAGGGCAGGTCCTGCATCAACCCAAGGAAGTATTCAGTTACCTGCAGATCCTGCTGCAGGACTATGAGCACGAGGTGTTTGCATTGGTACTGCTGGACTGCAAGCACCGTGTGATTCGATTCCAAGAGCTTTTTCGCGGCACTCTGGACGCCGCCAGCGTCTACCCGAGGGAAGTCGTGAAACTCGCCCTTACTCATAACGCGGCTGCCGTCATCCTGGTTCACAACCACCCTTCAGGTGATCCTGAACCCAGCCAAGCAGACCGCGTGCTGACCAGTAAGCTCAAACAAGCACTAGAGTTGGTGAGCATACGCACGCTCGATCACATCATTGTGGGCTCTGAAGGCTGCGTATCACTGGCCGAACAGGGATACCTGTGAAAGCTAATTCAGGGCTACCTGAAGAAGAAAAATGGAACAGACAGGCACTGGCTTTGATCAGCGTGGGCAGCTCAGCGGCTGCCCACGCTGATTCATTGCCCTGATATTTTTTTGTCTTGATAGAGTGATCCCCTGCAGCAGCCAGTGGGACACATGTCCCACTACCCGCTATACAGCGCATCACAGAGATGGCTGACCGTCTCGCTCACGGAGCCGGGCCAGGATCCACTCCTGCACTTCAGACTCAACCCAGGCTACAGCCTTGCCTCCCAAAGCAACCGAGCCAGGGAAGCGCCCCTCTTTCATGACCTTGTAAACAGTAGAGCGGCCAAGGCCGGTCAGTCGCATCACTTCTTTCAGTCGAATCAGTCTCATGGTCGGCACTCCGATAGTTAGTCCATGAGATGGCTCAGGGCTGTAAGGTTTGAAGACGGCTAAGCTGACTCATGCCAAAGTTACGCTGCCCGTCCCCATACACCTTGGTCTTCTTTTTGGCGAAGTAGCTCAGGCGATAAAAGACCGAACGAAACTGTTTCTCGAAGTCTTCGTCCTGGACCTGTAGAGGCGATACGGGGTTAAGTACAAATTGAACGCCATTCATGGCGACCGTCCAATCTAGGCCCAGCGCAACCCCCCAAGCCTTGCACATGCGGCCAGCAAGCATTTGGTCATAACTGCAATCAAGTGACTGTAAATTCGTATAATTTCCCAGGGAAAAATAAGCATCACGGTTGAGCATTAGCGCCACGTGGTAATGCGGATTACTAGCACTCTCCCATTCGCGTACCCAGACATAGCGGAGCATCGGGTTGTACGCTCTCTTCCCTGCTGCAGCCTTGATAGACTGAGCATGAGCAAGCTGGCTTTTGAGAGATTCAATGAATTCGGTTATTACCCTCTGGGGCATAAAACATCCCTCGGGCACATGCAGGTCTAACCGAATCACTGTCCACCGTGGGTGGATCATCACAATATCTGAGAGCAAGGAGTGGATGCTCTCCAGATAGTCAAAGTTAATTTCATGGGGTCGGCAGTGGACAGAGAGTCCTCGCCATTGAGTCGAGCCAAGTGGTGGTTGATAGTACATGAGCAGTTCCTATGATGAGCTTCATAGGAACTACCCCGACCGGTAAACATTCACATACTCACACCTACCAGCACAAACTACACACAGTAACAGCCCCTGGCTAACACTAGGGTTAAACACCCCAGTATCTAATAATAATATTAACTAACCAACACAATAGCAGTGCTCAATGATCAGCCTTTAGCCGCAGATGATCAGGTAAATCAAGCAGACCTCGTTGGTGTCAGACCAACAAATTTGCTCTGAACTTATCCCCTGCATCGCTGTTATCAGCGACAAGGTCAAGGCGCATCTTGCATGCCTCACCCTCACCCACGAGATAGCAAACCATATGCCGACTCCCTCGCCCAAACTCCTTAGAACCAAGAGCAAAGGAAAGCAGCTTCTTTAACTCGACACCCAAGAAAAATGCAACCTGTTCTGCAAAGACAAATAACACTCGAGATCTGGCATCAAGTTTACTTAAGTCCATATCCTCAATGGCCTTGTGGTACCAGCCATGACCTGCCACTGGCATTCGTAATAGCCTTAACAGCGCCGCCTGCACTCTAGGATAAAAAATATTTGCATTCAAAAAATCACTTCCACCATGGGAGAAGGCATGTGAGATAGCAGCGCAGCACTGATGAAAGACAAAGTCACGACTGGCCGCATCATTAAAGAGTTGAAGTAACTCAGCCCTGACACCGATCTCAATTTCACTTACCCTTAACGCCCTACTATCAACAAGCTGCATCAGCTTTCTAGCGCTGAACTGATCTTCCTTTCCTGCAAACCAACCTAACACACCCGTCAAATCAAGTGTCCATGTGTAGGCTCTGGGCCAACACTCTATCACTGCGGGTCCGAGCAAAAAGTAAGTCTTGGTCTTATCCCTCGCTCCGCCAGAAGCAAACGCCGCACCAGGCACCACCAGCATCTTCTTCTGCTCGAGCCTACGGACGTTTTCATTAAAAGTGGACCGATCAACACCGGCCAATTTTGATAGACGTTGAACACTCCAGCCATCAAGCACACATAACATCGGTTTAGGGAGCAAACCCCACAAGATCGCTAATAGAGTTCTTTCAGATATCGAAAGTCCGCTAAAAACAGGATCATCTGAGCCCAGCAATCGGGCCAGCCAAGGCGCCTGAAAATCTCGTGGCGACTTAGTGAGCACTTCCTCCTTCAAGTCCGGCGAAAGGCTGTAGGTCTTTCTGGGCCTCCCGTTGGTTAACTCACGCTCCTCTATAAGCACGCCCTGATCAACGAGAGCCTTTAAGGTATTACTCAGCGAGCCCTTGCTAAAGCCAGCGGCTTCGGCAAGACGCTGCACTCCACCTACCCCACGCTGATCAACCACCCCTAGACCATAAAACTCAACCAGTCTGAAAAGAAGGAAGCGCGCCCTAAGCGAGAGCTCCTTCTTACAAGCGAAAACACGGCATGCAGCGTAAACCTGAATCCCTTTATCCTTGTTTTCCACCCTGTTAATCCTCTTTTCCCACCCCTTTACACCTTGAAAAAATACCACGTAAGATCTCATGTAATACTAGAATAAATCACAAGAGATTACATGAAAAAAAATCTATCACGCAGCGACTGGTTTAACCAAGACCCAAACATCCATGACTGGCTGAAAAAAACAGCTCCGATTTGGGCACGCGATGACCATAGCATCCTGAAATATTTAAATATGCTAAATGAGGATGACTTTAAGAAGACAAAGCAACGCTGGTATTCACACATATACAGAGCAAAGAGAAAATCTCTTAGCTGCGATATTTCACCGACAGCCTTTAGTACACTTAAAAAAATTCAAGGCAAACGCGGCCTGACCGAAACCCTAGAAGAAATAATTGACCTCAACCACGCAGCCAAACAACACTACAAGCGTGTTTTTGAAGAAAAAGTAAAAACTATAAAAACCAAGAGAGAGATCGGCATTTCTAGGGAGATTAACAAGCTCAGCAGCACTATAGAGAATACAGCAGCCCATCGCTCTGAACTTTCTGAATTGAAAAATAAAATTAAAGAGCAAGAAGGACAGATAGAGGCACTCAGAATCATAGCTTTAACATTATCAGAAAAACTACTTAACGAAGGGGTATCATTAGACTTAGGCACTATAGAAAAATTAAAAACCACTTTAAACCCGACAAGCCAGGACGACTAATTCTATTCCTAAGAAAAATCTCAGACCAAATAAACCCGACGGCGCGCACTGCGAAAAACTTAACACATACAAAAATCTACACAATTGCGACTAACCCCCTAAACTGGTTCAGTTAAAAATGATTGATGGCAATTTTCAAGCAGCATGGCCAAGTTATTTCGACGTAATAGCAGAAATTAGGTGGTCCGAGCCAGTATCTCACCAAGACCTATTCACTACAGGCATACCCGACAACGAAACAGCCTATTTCTATTCTATCGTTGCTCAAAACAGTGACGCTTGGATTCCTTATTACATTGGAATTACCACTAGGCAAACAGTCGCATTACGCAATCAACAACGAGATCACAGAGAGCGACTCGCAGAACTCAAGGCATCTCACCCTAAACTTCAATTCATGCTAACTCTTGGGACACCGAAATTTGAGCGAGGACGGGCCACAGACGAAACTATTAGCCTAATGGAAGGCCTTCTCATTTATTGCAATTGGCACGACGAAATGGCGAACACAATGAAAGCCCAAACATATAGTTCAATGAGGCATGTTTTTATTCGAAACGTTGGATGGTCGCACCACATTGAGCCCGAGGTCGGCTTTGGCGCCTTCTATAAAGGATACGCGTAGCGGACTCAAAATTTTAGTTTTGTACTGATACTTTCAATAGGCCACGCCAATTAGACTATTGCATGAGCATGCACGGTGGAGCATCCATAGCTTCATAATAGAACAGCGAGAACAGTAATAGTCAATTTCAATGAATAATCAACTGACGCACCGCCTGTACACCGATTTTCCGAATCTATACTTTGGCCATACCAAACCACCAACAGGAAGCTCAATGTGCTGAGGATTCGAATGCGATGATAGTTGATATCAACTGTTACGAGTATTCAGCGAAAAGCTAATAGCACATCTTGAACAACACCCTGACCTCAAATTTTGAATTACCCAAATCAATAGCAAAGATCATTCATTACGTATCCATTACCTGGGAGGAGATAGCATTTTCTGGGCTCATTGCTGACACTTGCCAACTGGCACTTTCAACGCCTGAAAAACTTTAGCTGCCAAGCCTCTTTTTCTGCTATCCACCCTGTGGCATAAATAACAATACAGTGCTGTAGCATCTACTAAGGAAATCATCATGAACTGCTACCCTAACTCCGAGATGATCAGTACCTATGCAGGCTACACTGGAGAAGAGCACTGCCACTGTACAGTGGTACTACGTGACGATGAGATAGTCGTGGAGTATATGGACGGCAGCGCCAGGATCACTTACCACGGGCGCATGACTGAAGATGGCCACTTCATACTTCAGCATGATGAGGATGGATATCGATATAGCGCCACACTGAGGCGTACCGCCGAGGATCTGCTGGAGGGTAAGTGGCAAACCAACCGACCCGGTGCAACTTATAGCAATGGCACCTGGAGCATTGAGCTCGGCTGAAAACATCGCGACGCATTCTGTCGCACCAATGCAACATGCTCCCTACACGTCATTCGGGAGCGTGCCCATGGATCGCCTGATTAAAGAAAACCTCGAAGCCCTGCTGCAAGACGCCTCTGGTAGCAAACGCCTGGGACGCAGGCTCATCAATCTCGCCGGTTTTCTTGGTACAACTGCGCCACCAGTCAATATACAAGTCCAACTCAATTGCTTGTCGCGACTTCTGGTCTTGCAAGATGCCTTCGACGCCTTGCTGGAGCCTGTCACCCTGCAATCCCGCGCTGGTATGTCACGCATGCTCGACGCACAGGCGATGCACGCGATGATCGCCAGCCTGGAGGCAACCCGCCAAGCCATCACAGAGGTGGGTGAGATTAATTACGCCGAACTGATCGCATGGCTAGTGGGGCAAGCCCAGGCACGCCGAATTCTCCGCGTGAAAAATCTGGAAGCCGGAGGCTGATCATGGCAGACCTGAGCAACCTAATCCCTCCACTGCCGCTGCGTTTACGCGTGATGGATTTCAATTCGCGTTGTGAATCCATACATACGCGACTCAACTGGGAGCACCAACGTACCCTGCTCGACCCCAGCGATATAGCCTTCGTGATCAACGCCCCTCTGCATTATCTGGCTGACGACGACGACGCTAGCCACGTGTTCTTCATCGAGCCGGCTCCCCGCGCCCGGGAGCTTGGACGGCGTGGCTACCAGATCTTGCCGGCGCCGCACATCGCCTCTACCGAATTCCAAGCCTGGTCCGCACAGGTCGTTCGCTATGTTCGCCATGCAGCCTTGGGATGTGACTGGCCTGGTCGCAACTACACCGACTTTTGCCAGTTCCTGTCCCATAGCAGGGGCAGACAGCTGCACTTCTCACTTTCGGACTTCGACTACACAAGTCCGCTGCCACTGCTGCACCTACCCTGCCATGACTTCCGTACGCTTTACCTGCTACTCATCGACAACGAGATGCCTGACCTACATGCGCTTTGCGAACTGGCAGAAGTCGCGGAGGAAATGAATCCCAATCTTGAGGCGATGGTATTTGGTACCGCCATCCTGCCGGACGAGCCCGCCAAGGTCATGCTGCTGGGAGAAACAGTAACCAGCCTGATCGGTTGACTCGGATCACCCCTCCATAAGGGATGCAGGATGAAACCTACGCTGACCGCCTAGATGACGTTTTCAGCCAGGGAAATGAATTTGGTGCCCACGAACGCCCCTGCACGACATCCGTTTCGGCAGGGATGCCAACCATTCAGCTGCGTCACCCTGAGCAGACTGCAGCCGCTAATTGCGCTGGCATCGAGCAAAAGACATCATCTGCTAACACATAGCCAAGGGATGCTCAGGTGCCCAATAACTCATCCCGCCGTACGCTTGCTCGTCAGTGGGAACTGCTCAAGCTCTTGCCCAACAAACCTCCGGGCCTAGCCGCATCCGACCTGCTGCAACGCTTGCAGGAAGCTGGGCATGAAACCAGCAAGCGCACAGTTGAGCGCGACCTGATCGAGCTCTCGCAGTTGTTTCCTTTGCAGTGCAATGACAAAGGCTTGCCGTATGGCTGGTATTGGGTACCAGGCAGCGCGACCGAATTACCTGGACTATCCCTGAGCGATGCTTTGACCCTGCAATTGATGGAGGGCAGTCTGCGCCCTCTGATCCCAAACCACCTACTGAAAACCCTAGAGCCTAGGTTCCAGCAAGCTCGCCTGAAACTGCAGGCTTTGGGCGAGGAAGTCCCGACAGCCAGCTGGCTGGACAAGGTAGCTACGGTGAACCCCGAGCTGGCTCTAGTTCCGCCAGTAGTTGACGAAACGCACCTGGAGACAGTCCAGGAAGCACTCCTACACAACAAGCAACTTGAGTGCAGCTATTACGCTGCCCACAAGGATCGTCACCATGAGTTCACTCTCAACCCGCTCGCACTCGTGCAACGCGGTCAGGTGACGTACCTGCTGGCGACGGTAGAGCCATTCGAGGACGTTCGCCAGTTTGCACTACACCGACTCAAAGCACTGCAACAGACCTCAGTTGCAGCGAACAAGCCTAATGGTTTCAATCTGAAGACCTATCTAGCCAGCGGTGCAATGCAATTCGGCACACCGGCAAAGATGGTGATTGAAGCCTGGATAAACGAGGGTCTGAGCCGGCTCCTTGCAGAGACGCCCTTGTCAAACGACATGCTTCTCGCACCAGAGGACGGCGGTGCTCGCCTGACGGCAACGGTCAACGACAGCTGGGAACTCCGCTGGTGGATTCTTTCTCATGCGGGCTCGATTCAGATTCGAAAGCCCAGACAGCTACGAGATGAAATAAGCCAGCGTTTACGCTCGGCTCTAGAGCTTCAAGAAAGCTGACCAATCAGCTAACGTTTAAGGCAGATCGGCAGCAAAGCATGGCGGCCCGTCAAGCTGAACACGGCTTCGAGGTTGTGGATGAGTCACCTCAAGTAAGGCTTCATACTCGCGATGGCTCAGGCAGCCCAATGAGCTCAGCGAACCATGCTCTTTTAGTTGTGCCACTCTAATCTGCTGCCAAACTTTGCGGTGGCACAAAAAGTGGCACAAAATTCCGGCTCCAGACAAAACACCCGCCCATAAAAAAATCCAGTCACCGCTAAGTGACTGGATTTTCTAGGGTTTTTTGGTCGGGACGGAGTGATTCGAACACTCGACCCCTTGCACCCCATGCTACAGCCTTTACAGCGCTAAGCTGTTGATACATAAAGAGAATAGCACCATTCACGCGCCGCAAAAAACGAGATTATTTGTGCTTTTGCAAACCACAGCACGCGGCCTGCAGCGGTGGTTTTGCGCAGCAATGGCCGGGGTTTCAAATCCCCCCGGCTCCACCATACAAGGCCCGGAAATACTGGGCTACAGATAAAAAGCTGCTGAAAGTTGTTGTGGATTAAGGCTGTTTTGGGCCGAGTTCAGCGACTTTTCAGCAGCTTTTTTATTTGCCTTAGATTTACAGCCAAATCGCAGGCACAAAAAAAGGCCCGGCACATGGGGGTAATCCCATGTGCCGGGCCTTTTTGCTTTCTGGCGTTCTGCTAACCGCCCCCGCCTAGGGCATCAAATGCACCTTCACACCCAAGCCCTCTTACTCGGCTTTCATCGGCGACGGCTGCATAGAGTCCAGCAGCCTCACCAAGCCGGCCGAGCAGGTCGGCGTGCACTCGGGCAGTGGCGGTACTTGCCTGGCTGAGCTGGGCAGTGATGGTATTGCCGGCTGCTCGACTGCGCTGTTCGGCAGCGGCAAGGCGCTGCTGCAGGCGCTCAAGAGCGGCACCAGCGCCGGCAGCATCAGCGCGGGCCACTTCAAGTTGCTGTTCAGCATGCCTCTTCACCTCATCAATGGCCGCCATGCGGCGCTTGGTTTCCTGCAGGGCTGCCACGGCCGCTCGGCGGTCACGCTCGGCCACCTCGGTTTTGTAGTCGGCAAGCGCCGATACAGCGCCAGCAGCATCTGACTTTGCAGCAGCAACCCTCAACTGCTGGGTGCCGGCAACAATGCACATCGCCAGCACCCAGTACCCCCAGGCCGGGACCAGCTTCAACCAGCCGGCCATCACGGCACATCCTTAAAGAAGATGTGGCGCCCAATCTTGCAGGTGCGCGTCGCCACCTTCGCCCAGGCTGGCGGGTCTTTCATGGTTGTTGAGTAGTAATGAGTGGCTTGGCCGGTCGGGTCTTTCTCATGGCCATCTATAACTGCCAGCGCAGCTTCACGGCATTGGATGAACTGCGCGGCCGGGATCTGCTTCGCGCCGCGCAGGTAGGCCGAGTTCGGGTCGTTGCGGTTCCAGCAGCTGAACTGCCATGGCGCGCGGCACACACCGGCATACCCCTCCCCCCACCAATCAGGCTTGCCATCATTGTGCAGATCAATCTCTACCCGGTTGCGGATGCACCAGCCAACGGCGATCTGCCCGGCAAGCCCTTCGCCTCTGGCTTCACCCCATATCGTGCGGGCCAGCACATCAATGTCACGGTCACGCTGAGTCATACTTTTCTCCAGGCAACAAAAAGCCCGCACAGGGCGGGCATTGATAAGAGGTGGTAATGGCACTCAGATTTGGGCGAAAGCGAACGAGCCTGATACGCGCAACAGCAACCAGGCTCGCAGCCGAGGCACTGGCCGATATCGACCTGAACGAACACGACTTCAACAAAGAAGACCGGCTCACGGCAGAAGAGCGCGTGGCCATTTATGCAGAGATCAGATCGATCTCTAACAAGCTGCTACTTGAAGCTGAGCAGATCGAGGCCAGGCTGCAGATGCCAACGGATTAACGCACCCGGTGCAACGTAGCGCGAGGCGCTAGAACGGCGGCATTACGTGATAACCGGCGATACCCAGGATGACCCGGAGAAGAATAAGGCTTAGGGCAGCGGTGATGATAAACGTGCGCACGTGACTTCCTGTCTTGGCGATGTTGCTTGAACAATAGCACTTGTGCGGGCTCTTAATAAATCATCAAACGGACTACTCTGGGCCTTAGTAGTTATCTTGTAGCGGTATATTCTGGGGGCCTCCAGGCACCCACGGAGCGAACGTGAGCAAACAAATCTGGATTGTCCGCTCAGAGCAGGCGACGGCCCAAAACCTATAAGAGCCTACGAAACTCAGCAGACGCCTGAACTATACGCCGCGCCCGAAGGCTTCGCCGTGGGCGAGGAAGGCTACTATGCCGAGCCGATCACGCTCTACCCGTAAGCGCTAAACATCCACATCGTAAAAGGCCCGCGCGGGGCGGGCAGATATACCCGATTTTACACAACGGCTATTACCCGTTCGGGAACGGCACGGCGTCCGGTGTATATGCCTCAACCCCGCGAGATGCTTTAGTAATTCGCAGTTCGTCAATCACACCGTTTACCGCTAAATTTCCTTCGCTGGCCAGTGAAGCCTTGGCCGTTCCGATTAGCAAACCGTAATCGGAAGAATTCCGGGCTCCGAAAGAAAACGGAGTTAGCGGAATCAATACACCGTTAATCAAAATAGCAAAACTGCTGCCAGTGCTAACTAGTCTGAAGGAGAAAAATTGCCTATGCGATATGGGCAAATTATACGCCGCGTAAGCGGTCGCGGAACCCTGAGCATAGCAAAAGGCAGACCAGTTACCGAGATACCGGCTGAAATACATTCCCGCCTGGTAAGGGCCGCTAGCGGAAAGCTCAAAAACACCGGCGTCAACATCCCCCGTTCCCTCGACATCGAAGTAAACCCGACCCTCTACCGTCCAAGCGTCCGAATAGCCGAACCCAGCCGTGTTCGGGCTCTTAGGGGCGCGCAGGTATGTTCCAGTCGGATGCCTTAGTGCTGTCGGCCCGAAAACCTTAACTGTATCGTCCAAGACACAGGCTCCGACTCTCTCTGCAATCTGGCCATTCTTACTATCGATGAAGGTAGTGCCCCCGGCGGCACCATCAAAATGCCACAGGCCCATTACGGAAGCCCACAAAGAGTCCGTTGCGGCGGCTGTCAGGCGCATTTGACCCGCTGTTATGCCGGGGATCATGCCGGCACCGTCTGGCCGATCACATCCCACACATCAGGCGCTACGCGCTTAATGGTTGCACTCATGCGATCCGTCATAACTAAGGTTCCTCCACTCGGAGCGTTTAGGGCTACGCCTGCGCCTGCGGCTAGGGTTAGATTGCCGGCGCCAGCGCGCCGAATGTGTACCTCGGTATCGGCAGCCCATGCCGCTTGGCCTTGCGGAGCAACCGTGACGGTGGATGCTGCTGCGTTTGTGAACCGGATGTAAGCGCCCGCATCGTTCACGCCAAGGGTGCGAGCGGTTGTTGACTCGGTGGTGACGGGTGCCGGCGCTGCTGAAACGGTCAGGTTGCCAGCCCCCAGTAGCGACTGGCCGTTGACGGTCTTGATATTGGTGCCGCTGACCAGCGCGGCCTGCTTGCCCTCCACCACTGTAGTCAGGTCGCTGATTTGCTTCTGCAGCTTGCCGATAGCGGATAGCACGTTATCGGTCGCAGATACCGCCGCCGCGGATGCCAGGCTAAGGCCAGTTAGTACGGCAGCCCGAACGCGAGCAGCGGTGTGATACAAATTGCTGCTGCCTTCGCTCAAGCTGTCGGTGTTCGTGTTGGCTGTGGCGCCCGTGGCAATACCTCCGAGCTTTGCCTTTTCCGCATCGGTGTAGGCATTGGTATCGGCGTTGATTTCGTACAGCACCTTTACCTGAGCTGCTGTTATAGGATCAGCGCTGCCTGCCTGCGCCACCCACACGCCGTCATTGTCGTCCCAGATATAGCGCAGTACGGGGTCGCCGGCACCCGCATCGACGTTCGCAGAGCTTCCTGGCGCTGCAGTTGGGTGCGCAGCCTGCAGCGCAACAAGTGTCGGATACTCGCCCTTCCACAGGCTGCCGTCTAAAGCTGCCAGCTTAGCCTTCTCGTCCGGCGTGTAGTTTTCTTGGCTGAGGCCGTAGCCCGCCACCTTGTCGACTTTTAGGGACAGCCCTGCTGTTAGTGCTGCAGGCTGTACCGCTGTGTCAGCAAGCGCACCCTGCGCAGCTGTGCCGGCGCCTATATCGCCTGGCGCGGCCGGGATAAATGGTTTGCTGGCAAGGTCTGAGTAGCTTCCACTGGTAGCGACCTCGGCCAGGCTGCTGGGCTGAACAGCAGAATCAGCTTTGGCACCTTGCGCGCTTGTAGCCTTGCTGTTTAGCGCGGCCTGTAAATCTGCCTGGTTGGCCAGGGAGCCGGCGATCCCACCCCAAGTCGCGCCCGCAGCCGCGAAGCTCTCCAGCATCTCGGCAGTTACCGAGGCGGTGATCGTGCTACCAGAAAGCCAGCTTTGCGCGGCGGTGCCCTCAAGGCCTCGCGTTAGCGCGGCGGTGCCGCTCACGACTGCAGCATCAACCACTTCAAATTGCGAGCGGTCGGCATTGCTGATGCAAAGCCGGTATGTGCCATCAGGCAAATCCAGCACGGCCGTAGTCGCGCCGAGCGCCAGCGTCAGCGGGCGGCTCCAGTTGTTCACGTAATCCATGGGTTACCTCGGTTATATCCAGCAGACGGGTTCATCCTGGTCACGCATGACCTGGCCGGTGGCGGGGTTGTAGCTGCCGTAAAATCGGCCCTGAGCGCCGGAAGCAAGCCCGCCGCTATGGAGGCCGCCTGGGTGGGCGGCCGGGCCGGTGCGGTGGACGTAGCTGTAGCTGCCGGCTTGAAAATCAAACGGACCGCTGCTCACGACTAGAGCCAACAGGTTATTGCTGTAACGGCGTGGCGTGGCCTGCGCCGCTATCCAGTCAGTCATGAAAATCTCGCCGCCCCAGCCAGAGCTGAGAACGGCGATACGGGCTAGGTTTGCAGTGCTGCCTGAAAACCGCACGCTCATGCGGCCATTCAGTAAGGGGTCAAAAAAAGCAGTGTTGATGTCCGTTGGCATGCTCTGCACGATGCTGCTCGACTGGCCGTCTAGCGTGCCGCTGCCCGTTTCTGTGCGTGTAGCGCCAACGGGGCCGCCAGCTGAATCCACCACCACCCGGCGCAATGCCGAGGCGTTGCTGGCATTGCCGCTGAACTGATCAACAACGCTGCCGTTGAGCGCAAGCTGCACGGTGAGGGTGCTGGTGATTTCGCCGGCGCGGTCGATGCGCTGGTAGAGCGAATCCTCCAGCACGGTAACGGGGCCGCCGTCATCATCGCGGCGTACCACGCGCTGGCCCGTTGTTGTTTCTGTCGGCACCTCATTGCCGCCGCTGCTGCTGTAGCTGAGCGAAACCGTCACCTCGTCCAGCCCAGTCGGCGAGTACCACAGCGCCAAAATGCGCCCGCTAAACGCCGCGCTATCGGCGAGGTTCAGGCTGTCATAACCAAAGGTGGCGCCTGCGCCGGCCACCCACGTTGTTGTGTCGATGCTGTAGCCGTCGAAGCCCTGAGTTGTCGTCACCTGTCCGGCGAGCGTGTGGCTGCCGACGCCTGACCAGTTCTGCAGGGTAAGCGACTGGCTGCCCAGGGTTTGAATGCGAGTGCGCACAACGGTCAGTGCCGCGCTTAGGCCGTCTACGCCGCCGGCAATGGTCAGCTCTAGCCAGCCCATCGGGTGCCGGCAAATGTCCTGCCGCCCCTCCCGCCACGCCTGCAATACGGCCGCCGGCACGCACAGCATCAGCAACGCGGCGCTGCCGTCCGGGCGGATGTCGCACACAGACAGTTCCGCTTGATTACCGATGCTCTGCTGCGGGTCTTCGTCCGCCTGCCCCATGTCCGCCAGCGTGGCAATGAGCTGGAAAGGCTCTGCCGCCGGACTGCGAAAATCGCCGAAGCGCCGCACTTGTAGGCTCAGAGTAAGCGGCTGATCGGTGGCCACGTTAGGCAGCTGCGCGGCCTCGATCAGCCAGCGGCTGCCATCGGGCGAGCAGTACACGTAGCCGCCAACGGTGTGGCCGTAGAGGTCCATGTTGCCACCGCCGATCAGCGCATCCGTACGCCATGTGTAACCCCGCGCGGCATCGTCGGCTAACTCGTCCGGCGTGCGGCTAACTGCGGCGCTGGGGCCGCGCTGTAGCAGTGTGTTGCCGTATGCATCGGTCAGCCCATCGCCGCCGGGCTGCTGTACAGGCCGAACAAAGCCTCCGGGCAGCGCTAAGGCTCCGTTGCGCGCCAGCCCCCGGTGCGGGTTGCCCCAGGTCATACCGGCTGCGCCAGATTGATAATGACCTCTGCGCCATCAGCATCGGCCAGCACCAGTTTTTTAGCCGCAGGCAGTGTGAGCAAGCCGTCATTGCTGTACTCGCCGTTGGGCCAGTATTCACGCAGCGCGTAGTTTTGCTCGGTCAGCGGGCTGGCGATGCCGCCGCCACCGCCGGTAGCAGGCGGTGTATACGTACCAGTGCCAACCTGGGCGGCCAACGGTCCGCGCGGCGATACCGGGCGCAACCCCTGGCGTGCCCGCGGCTTATTGACCACGGAATTGATTTCATCAACCTGACTCTTGCCGGTACGCCGCTCGATCATGGCGTCACCACTTGCGCGGCGGGCAGCGGCACCATCACTGGCGCGGCGCTCGGCGGCATTAGCGGCGCCGGATGCCCGGCGCTTTTCTGCGTTGGTCATGTCACAGCTCCAGCGGGTCGTTGGGGATAGCCACACGATAGGTGGCGGCCACTTCAGCAATCAGCTCATCGCGATAAATCGCGCCGACCTCAACACCCGCAACCTTGAAGCGGCGCGGGAAGTCTTCGGCGGTCAGGTCATCTTTGGCGTCCCAGTTGCCCGAGAAACCAAGACGCTCTTCGTCATAAGGCGGGATCGGGAATCCGCTGATCGGGTCATTACGGCGACCGCCAAGCTGGGTTGGCAGCGAGCCGCCTGAGCCGGGTATCGGCGGCAGGCTAGTATCCGGCGCGGCCGGCACCGTGAGCGGGTCTGCCACACCACCACCACGCATCACCGCAACGCTCAAGGTTGTTACGGCGCGGCCTGAGCCAAGGTCTATGTTGTGCTGAATGCGGCGGCACTTGCCCGTCGCTTTGGCGGTATCGTCAAGGCGCAAGGTATGGGTGAGGTCAACGGCCAGGGTCATATCCGTGGGCACTTGCCAACTTAGGGTGGTGCCACGGTGGGCGCTCACTAGCGTGGCCTCCCCCTTGCTCAGCAAGCACGATAAGAAGCTGACTCGACGGCTCTCATCGGCCAGATCTTCAATCCGCCCATTGCCACTTGGCGGCTTGCTCTCCCAGTCATCAGCTCGGCTATCTTCAATTTCAAAGCTGCTCGACTCACGCACAATAACGGGGGTTTGCAGATTGCCGGCCGTCATGGTCAGCGTGTAGCGATGAGTTACCGATTGCACCCAGCGCAGCGCGCCACTTGCAGTGAGCGAAAGCCATAGGTTGTCGAAGGGGTTTGCCCAGGCGTTGCCATCGCCACATGGGTTGGCCATGTTACCCGGCAGCTTGAAGCCACCCACGCGACCAACAACAGTAAGGCCAGCCCCACTGATGGCGCTTTCGATCATGTCAGAAGTGGGCAGCTCACTCGTCCAGGTGCGCCAGTTACAAAACCCAGCAATACCGCCGCTGCCGCCTGTCTGTGGGTGCGACCAGCCATATTGCACGTTGTGCTGATACAAACGCGGGTAGCGGTAACTGGCCTCAATTTCGACTTTATTGCTACTCGCGCCCTGCGGCTGCAGATCAATCTGCACGCTTTTGTACAGCGTGGTGCCGGGGCCGAACACGAATGCAGCCGGGCCGGCGTACCAGCTGGTGGTGCGCAGCTCACCGGTTGCTGAGCAATCCAGCGAGGCAGTGACCGTACTCAGCAGTTCCTCGGCGTACTCCCAGCGGCTGCGGCCTTCAAGCGGCTCAAAGGCATCAGGCGACCAGGTGCCCGGGATCAGCGCGTTGATCTGCTCGATCGTCAGCGCTTCTACCCTGTCCTGGCGTTGATCGCTGCACTCACACGACAGAATGCGGGTGGTGCTGTCCCAGGCTGGCATTTCCAGCGTACCGGTATACAGCCGCGCTGTGGTCACCACGCCCTCACGGTTGCGGCTGATGTAATCCAGCTCAAGCGGCTTGCCGGTCCAGTCCGGTGGCACAACAGGGCCAGGCGGCAGCAACAGGCTAAAGCCCGCCACCCCGGCGGCACCTTCTTCGCGGTCGATATCGATCAGGCCAGTCAGCAGCTGGGTAAGATCGACACCGCCCACCAGCAGGCGCACACGCCATACAAACGAGATACCGCGCACCACATAAACCGGCTCGGGCATAGGCGCAGCGCTTGCGCCGGCACTGCCCAGGGGTGCGGAGCCCAGTTGGCTGAAACCGATAAGCATTAGGCTTCTTCCCAGCTGATGGACCAACCCTGCGTGCCAGCACCCGAGGATTGGGTTTTAGGCGGCTTGCTGGCGAAGACCGAATACACCGGCATCCACCACACTTGATACAGCGTCGCACCGGGTACCGCGGGTACCGTGGCAACGCCTTCAACGGTGACCACAGCGGCCGGCACCCACTGCTCATCAACCAGGGCAAACGCCCATGGCGCTTGGTCTGGGCGCGGGGTGCTGGTGAGCGTGAACACCAGGCCAGTGCCCTGGATGTTGCTCACCTGCGTAGTGCGCAACTCAAGCGGGCCGCTGTAGTCCAGGCCATCAAGGCCCGGCGGCATCCAGCCCTGAGCGCTAATGGTGCCGCTGGCCTTCTCCCAGTGGGTTTGCTTGACCAGGGCGCCGTCACTCATGCGGTCCTGCGACCAGCCGCCAATGGGCTGCTCGGTCAAATCCGGGGCGCCAGCATGCAGCACAATCGGCACACCGCCGAGCATGAGGGGTACGGACATTGGGGGAACTCCAGGCAGTAAAAAGCCCGCTCAGTGGCGGGCTCTAAAATTATTCAACTGATTACTGGCCTTATAACTGGGACGCCCTGAGCGAAACCAGCTGATCTATAACAGCCTTGCAACCTGCTAGGTGTTTAGTAACTTCAGCAGAAGTTATGGACTCAGAAATTTTGTAATCGGCATCTGCACGGGCTTTCTTGAGTGCATACATCCGATTGCCGATGATGCTAAGGCGTTTGCCACCTACCTGGAAACGGGATATCAACTGATCATGCTCCCCCGTATTCGTCTTGCCTAGGGCTAGAGAAAGCGCATCAGCTGTTAATTTAGCCTCATGATAAGTGGAGTAGTAGGCTCTATTTATAATAGTGCGCAAAGTAATTTCATCACAGTTTGAGTTACCAAACAAATCGTTGGCAACCGTCATGAAATCACAAGATAAAACCGCCATAAAAATCCCTTTAAGACGCCCACTTAAACATATTTATACCAAAAGGCTTTGTTGAAAAAGCAATCACCTCACCTAGAGGATCTTCAAAAGTATCTACCAGTGCCGAAGAAATCTCCCAGTCAATTTCAACAAGTTTATCAACTGGTAGATCTAAAGGAAATTCAAAGAGCAGCCCCGCATCGTAAGTCACTGAGTAGCCGTAAACCACAAATGGCTTTCCTAGAGAATACTTCGACACAACCTGCGCTGCTACGTGTGTAAGTTCGGATATGTCAAAATCAGTAAGACCATTACGGCGAATTATTTCAGCGCCAATTCTAATATCTTCCACGGAGTGCTTATCGACGCCTGTAAAATTCTCAGGCGCTAAATCGACATTCATTTTTGACAATCTATCATTGCACTTATCTGCAAGACAAAACATGCCGGCATGCATGGCCATAATTCGAAGCTCACGAACTGACTCAGGCGACATCTCAAAATCAGTATTGTGCATGCACTCATATGCACCTTTAACATCCCAACAGTAAAGCTTTGCATTTATTTCAGCGAGCAAAGCGTACTTACTACCAGCACCAAAGATCTGTCCAGCCCTGCGAATGTTATGCATTGCGTCATCATATTTGAATCGCATCGCTTGAAGAAGCCCAAGCTCTACCCGAGCACTACCTTCAAAATCATGCATCTTACAAAGATCTTTAAGTTCGCTCTCAAGCTTCTTATATGCTAACTCATTAAACTGACCGCACTGCGCATAGTGGCTTAGGATTTCACCCCTAGCCTTAGAGAGCTCACTTAACTTTAGCTTGGGAACAGCCATCTAAATCACCTGTACATGGTTTGGCAGCCTTGCCGCAAAAAATCATGCGGACACGGGGAGCGAAAACGATTGACCTCGCAAGTCAGACCCAGCCTCTAGAGGCCATCGTATTCTTCTCGTTTTCTGGTTTTTAGACTCAGCATGCGGCCTCCCCTTTAAGCCAAGCAAAATACCGCTTCGGGTGATTTTTACCCATAGCTGTGGATAAGTCCAACAGCGATATAGTCAAGAACCTGGGCGCCCACCTCGCAATTCTTACTTGGCGGCCCAGCAATAGGTGCTGGGCGGGCTGCTATTACTAGCGCCGCCCCGGGCGAGCGAACTTTCGCGCAAGCCGCTGGATGTTCAGCGCCTCGCTGCGCGGGGCGGTGACGTTGATCTGCTCGCCACCCATATCGAATACAACGCGCACCTCATCCCGAGGCCCGGCGCTTTCCATTAGCGCCGGGCTCATCGCTGGTATAGCCGGCAGAGCCCGCTCGCTGACGTAGCCGCCCTCGGCAAACTTCGGCAGGCGGCGGGCATTCATCTGAGCAAGCAGCTCGGGGCCGTAGTGGCTTACGGCATCAGCGCGCATTACAAACTCGCCGTTGCTCAGGCGAGCCAGAATGCTGTCGCTTGTGCCAGTACCAGGCCCGTTTACGCGGCCGCCAGTGGCATAACCGGGCGGCTGCAGGTCTTTCAACACAAAGTCACCCGAGTAAGGTGCTACATCTTTCAGGATTGGCCCGTCCGGATGAACAACGCGCACCGGCAGCACAATCTCCTTCTGGCCCATTTCCGTTACAAGCGCCTGTATCTGTGTGCGCACAGCCTCGATGCTGGACTCGTCAGACTTAATACTAAGCGGCAGTTCCTTCAGCTTGGCGGCGTCCGTCTCCAAGCTTTTGATCTGCTCGCGGATAGCCTCGATCTTGCTCTCTGCGTTGGTTTGCTCGATGTCGTTGGCGGCCAGCTCAATGGCTTGCAGCTCCTGAATAAACCCGCTGAAGCCGTAGGTGTTTTCGCCGGCGGCGGCCAAGTCTTGCAGCATTTTCAGGGCGGCTTGGGCTTGGGCCTGGGCACCCGCTACATCGCCGGATTGCAGCGCATTGCGGGCGCCAATCTTGAGATCCTGCGCCGCATTGTAAGAAGCCTCGCCCTCACCACCCAGCCCAGCCAGGGCTTCCTTGTAGCGGGTTTCTATCGTGAGCCGATCCTTGCGGACTTTCTCCAGCTCGGCGTTGGCTTTTTTCTGAGCGCTGACCAGAGCTTTGCTCTGCTTTTCAGCATCATCAACCAGTTGGCCTTGCAGCTTCTTCAGCTCGCCGATGTACTTGGTGTTCGCGTCCACCTCTTTTTGGCGGCCGGCTTCTGCGGCGGCAGCAGCGACCTCAGAAAGGAATTGCATTTCCTCATTGAGGCCACCTTGCTGCTCAATTAGCGCAGCGCGGGCCTTAGACAGCGCGTTGATTTCTGCCTGAATTTCTTCGTCAGTGGTGCCTGTAAAGAAATTAAAGACAGCGTCAGTGGGGCCGGAATCTGAGAGGGTGGTGCGTAGCATTTTAATCTTCGCATCTAGGCGATCCAGCTCAGTTAGGTTTCCTGTAATAGCAGCAGCGATAGTCCCAAACTCCGGGCCTAGCCGGGCAAAGTCACTCACCAGCCCTATGGCGAGTGCGCTCATCTCTATAAGAAGACCTGTAAAAAACTGAAGCGCCTCCTGGAACGCTGGGTCAGATACGGCCAAGGTCAACCGCTTGATCTGGTCAATTAGCGGCTGAACATCGGTGCCGCCAATTGCCATGTTCCACTGATCCATGAGGGCGGTCATTGCACCGCCAACTGTTTCTGGCAGGGTCTCTGCCTCTTTGCGGAGTACTTCAAGCTGGCTCACAAGAGCATCAGAGACCACGTCTGCTGTAAGCAAGCCCTGGGCGGCCATTTCTTTCAGGGCGCCGACCGGCACACCGATTGATGCCGCCAGCGCCTGCATTAATCTCGGTGCTTGCTCAGCCACGCTGTTGAACTCTTCACCGCGTAGCGCACCAGCACCCAGTGCTTGTGCAAACTGAATGACGCCGTTCTGTTGTTCCTCGGCAGTTGCGCCGGATACCCGGAACGAGGTGGCCACAGCCTCGGTTACTTTGAGGATATCGGCCTGGCTGCGCCCGGCTTCTTTTAGTGGGCGGCTGATGCGGCCGTACAGCGTAACCAGCGAAGCCAAGGGGCTTTGCGTGGCCTGGGCAATACGCGCCAGCTCGGTTTGCGCAGTGGTGAACTCTTGCTGCGAGCTGGTGGCCAGCTTCAAGCGGGCACTCATCAGGTTGTAGGCATCCGCCTGGGCAGCAATGCCCTTAATCGCGGCCACCGTGGCATAAGCCGCGCCCACACCGCTAACCAAACCCGGCAGCATCGAGCCGCCTGCACCCAAGCGGCGCTGCTCGGCGGCAAGCTGGCCCATGGCGGTTTTGGTTTCGATAACGCGCTGGGTGTAGGCCCGCTGGGCAATCGATAGCTCGCGGGTTGTCAAGTTGCCATTGCGGCGCAGCAGCTGGTACTGGCTATTAAGCTGTGCCAAGGCCCCTTCGTACTGGCGTGCACGGCTGATACCGAAGTCGGCTTTGGCCTGTTCCAGGTTGGCTTGGCGTTGCTCGCGGGCCAGCTGACCCAAGGCTGCAGCCTGAGCGCGAATGCCTTGTACGGCCTCACCCCGGCGCCCATCAACTTGGGCCTTGGCCATCTCTGCTTGAAGACGCTGCTGCTCGCCGGCCAAGTTGCGGGTATCTATACCGGCGGCTTTAAGCTCAGCACGCTGCTCACGCACTTTGACCTTTTGCCGGTCGAACTCTTGCGTGGTGCGCGCCAGGTTACGCTCAGCCTTGCTCAGCTCCGCGTCCAGAAGGCGAACCGGTTGCGTAGCGGCCTGGTACTCATCACCCAATACTTTTACGCTGGCACGGCTAGCGCTAAGGGCTTGCTGGTGGGAAGCAAGGGTGGTGCGCTGCTTTTCATACTCAGCAGTTGCCGCGGCAACTGCTTGCTTGGCAGCAGCCATCGCTGCTGTATCCCCATCGCTTTTAGAACCACCATCGACACCGGCCTGAGACTTCTTGAGGGCATCAAGCGCCTGCTTGGCGGCCAGCACAGCAGCACGCTGAGCATCAAGCTTTTGCTTCTGTCGATCCACGGCAGAGCTGGCGCGGTTCATCTCCTTTTCTGCCTGGCTCAACGCCTGACCAAGCTTGGCGGCGGGCGGGCTGACTTTCTCCAGAGCCTGCTGCAGGTTGGTAACTTTTTGCCGGGCGTCAAAGAAGGCGGCACTGGCTTGCTTGGCGCTCTCCTGCACCTTCTGCAGGGTGTCAATCTGGCGCAGCGGTTTTTCAATCGCTTTAACCGTCTGCTCATATTCCTTGCGGAAGCCACCCACGCCTTTGGTGGCCTGGGCTACGTCAGCGGTCAGGCGCAGTTCGATATCAGTCATGGGTTAGCCCTTCAAGGCGCGGCAAAAGAGTGGCCAGGGGTAATCCAAAACACGGTGATGGCCGAGCACCGTGAGCTTGCAAATCAGGTTGTCGAGCTGGCTTAGGCTGGCGTCTGCGCTTTGAGCCGGGCCAGCATCGCGAAAAAATCGGGGTTGGCCTTCTTGCAGCCCGCCACCACTTGCGCCAACTCGCTTGGGCGCATGGCGTCAATGTCGCTTTCGGTGAGGTTAGTGAGCGCCGGCAGGTCGCCGAGGCGTAGGTCTTGGAACAAGGCGTCCTTGACCAGATCACCCGAGCCAGACGCAGCGATAAGCTGGCGCACACCGGCCACCGTCAATTCACGGCAGATCACTTCCTTATCGCCAATCTTTACTAGTGTGGTGCTGCCTAATTCACTCATGCTTTTCTCCGGGTAATAAAAAACCCGCCGAGGCGGGTCTATTAAAATTCAAAAAAACTAATTAATTTCCCATTTTTCTACGGGAAACTTATGCCCACTACTTTCATTTAGCCGCGCACCCACAAGACCTATTCGCTCAACAGCCTTCGCTAAATCCTTTTGAGCTGTGTCAAAAGAGGATTCTGCAATATCAACCTCGTCCTTTGATTTTAGATAATTAATCCTCAGGGTGTGCACATTACCTATATCAGCAGCCTTTTTTAGCAGGTCGACTTTCTTATAAAGCTCAGGCTCATTCTCTACAGCAGCAAGCGCCGCCTTTCCCTCCGACTCAATCTGAGCAGGCGTGCGACTAAGTAGCAGCCGAAAGTTTGGATCATTTTCGTGTTTTTCGTAAACAGAATGCCCGGCTTTCGCTACTGACAAGGCAATCTCGGCGTGCTGCTGCACCCCAATTGCTTTGATTAATGATCTGGCCGCCTTTCCGTATGCTGCCGCCTGCTGACTCAACCCAGGCATTACGGAATCATCTACCGACAAAGTTTTGGCGATGGTTGCATCTATATCAATCACTCGGCGATTAGCTTTCTCGAAAAACTGGCCGCGAGTCATGCCTGAACCTTGATCTAACAGCTCGCCAACCAAACCATTAACAACTCTGACTTGCTGACTTAGCTGAGAAAATAGCAGTTCCTTTTTCTGTCTGCTGTCATTCAACTGCCACCCAAAAACAGCAGCCGCTAAAATAGCGGCCGATAAAAAAACAAACCCAGCAATTTTTACGGGCTTAGACGCAAAGCGGGTTTGCTTATAGCTCTCATAGTCGGCGCCGCATTTAATGCAGTTCCCAGCGCTGCGCTGCATCTCTACCATTGTTGGTTCGTACTTACACTTTGGGCACTGCATAGGGCATCCCTCCCAATTGAATGGGAGGGACTTTAGCCCAAGGCGTTACCGATTAACCAGCCCGGCGCAGCTCCGCCTTTACCGGCGCCGTAAGGTTTCGGGCCAGCAGGCCGGCTGAAACAAAGTGCTCATGAAAGTCCGATTCAATCTGGCTGCGTACATGGCGCAGGGCTGGGGCTAGCGTAGCGTTCCAGTTGCGCAGCAGCCATTCCGCATGGTGGCAAAGTGCGCGCAAGTTGGCGGCGCTGTTTTCGTCCAGGGCCATAGCGCACTGCATGGGTTGTTCTTTGCCCAGCCACTCTCCTTCCAGCGCGTAAGCCGCAACAAAGTTGCAAGCTGCTTCAAACTGTTCAACCGGAATCAGCTCAGTGCGCGGCACATTGAAGCGAGTATGCAGCCGACTGTGCAGCGTCTGCTGGCAGCTGAGCCGGTGCTCAACCGGCACCGCCTTGGCCTTGTCGCGAATCAAACCCTTGATGACGTTAAGCTCGGACATTCCGATCAGCTCATCAAGCACGGTCATGGCGTTACGGCCGTGAGTACGTACCGCCAATCCATCGTTCCAGTAAGACCACAGCACATCGTCGCATTCGTTCTGGTATGCGGTTATGCCTTCGCGAAGCTCGGGGCGGACCTTGCTAGCATGAATCGACATGAGCCAACCGGACAGCTTGCGCAGCGGGAGGCAAGCCATCATGTATTGCTTACCATCTGAACCAGTTGTGGTGATCATCACCATAACTGAATTGAATCGGCCGCCCTGGAGCTTGGCGTGCTGGCTCTTCCAATCAAGCCCCATCCCTTCGACAACCGGCTTCATCGGCACGAATGGCACACCGGAATTGTCGACCAGCAGCAATTCTTTCTGACGGAACGGGATGATCTTCGCTGTCGAGGCCTGGACATTGTTTTCTTTCGGAATTGCGGTAGCATTACTCATGACGTTTTCTTCCTGGTAGTTGAACTCGTTATCCGAAGCCCTAAGTGTTCCCGCACTTGGGGCTTCTTCGTTTCCAGCGGTCATAACGCTGCGCTCTTGAGCTGGCTCAAAAAGGCAACAAGCTGTGCGTTCATGGAGCGGTTTTCTTGCTTAGCTTTCTGCTTAATCCATTCCATCAAATCATCAGGTATGCGCACCTGTGTACGAACTATCTGGCTCATCACTCAAAACTCCAATGTAGTGACACACTGTCACTATACGAATGAGTTTTCGTAGTGTCAAGCTAGTGACATGGAAGAAATATACCGATCCCAATTCCGATTGCCCTATCAGCTCTATGAGCAGCTAAAGGCATCCGCAGATAAAAACCACCGCTCAGTCAATGCGGAGCTTGTCGAACGCCTTGAGCGGACCTTTGCGAGCGACAATCAGCTCAATGAAGCTGCTGAGTACATGGCGTGGCGTAAAGAAAACCCTGATGAAGCTGACGGTGAAAACATTGTTGGCATGCTGGCCCATCTTCGCTCGCTAATCAGCAGCGCAGAGACCGGGCTAAAGGCCGTCGAGCGCCTCTACGACCAGAAGACCGGCGAACACTCCCAGACCGTTGATGATGATGGCAACCTTATAAAGAGCTACGAACGCTAACCCTCAGCCGAGGAGCGGTCATGCCTGATCAGCAATGTAGCTATCCGGCGGGCCGTTAAGTGGGTCATAGCAAGCCATCAACTCGCCTTCCTTGCTGAAGTACAGGTTAATAATCCGTTCGGGGTTTGCTTTTGAACCATCGCCACGGTGAGCGGGCACATGGATCAATTCGACAATCTCCACTCTGCTGGGTGGGATATGGAAAGGGACTGGCATGGAAGACCTCCAGAAAGCGCTGAAGGATCTCGAAGAAATCGAGCAGATCCTCAACCATCACAATTACGCTGAGCCAAACCCTAATGCCGTCAGGCGCATACGATTCCTGGCGGCCCAGCTTTCGGGAATCGATGCTTACATCGCAGAGAAAGCCTCCCGGATCGCGAGCCTTGCCGACATTTTCTATAGCGACCGCAAGCACCTACGCCACCCTGGCGGCGCGCAAAGCCTGCACACCGAGATAAGCTATGACCTGCCCAGCCGAATCAGGGGGCAGATCAGCACGCTGAAGGGCAGAGCCATTCAGCGCGACGATTAGGCCCTCCTTGGCCGCCCGATCAATCCACGTCCTTGATGGTCATGTACTGCGAGATGCCGTTACCAACCTTAGTGGCATCTTTCTCAGCCTTGGCGGTGAATTCCATGCCCTGGAACTCGTCACCGATAAAGCTGAGCGAGGCCGGCGAGTGGTTGATCTTGAACACTTCGATCACCACCGGCTTGCCAGAGCGCGCTTCGTTGAGGCCGATGAAGACCATACGGAAGCGTTTACCGGACTTAACCAGCGCCTGAATGGTGACGTGCTTGGCGTAGGCGTAATCCACTTGGATTTCTTGGCCGGCGGTGATGGTCCCGCTCTCGATTACTTCAGGGAATCCCGCCGCGTTGATCACGTAGTCGGTATTTTCCACAAAGGTGGTCGTGCCTGTTTTGTCCTTCACCACAACACCAGTAGCGCCAGGGTTTGCCAGCAGGATCATTGCGCCAGGGTGGGCGGTGTGCGCTTCACCGGTTACGGTTCCGGCGGCTACTTCGGTGCTGGCACCGTAGATAGCGCGACCCATGTTGGCCTTGTTGAAGTGCCGGGCGTTGTAGTTGATGTTGAGCGCTTGGATACGCTGCACGGACGAATCCAGGCCGCCACCGGGGGTGGTGTAGTCCTGCTCTTCGATTTGCTGCGGGGTGGCCTCATAGGTGAGGCTGCTGCAGTTGCCGATGAAGATGAGCCCCTTCGGGTCGTCCAAGTCTTCCAGGTAGATTTTGCCTACACCGAGGTAAGCGCCGCGAAGATCAGTCATTGCCCTGCTCCTTTTGCTGGCCGCCGATCACGCCGTGCTTAGTCAGCCACACTTTTTGATCTTCGGTCACTTTGATTTTTTCGCCGGCCTTGTACTGCTTGCCTGCGTGTTCGTGGGCTTTATCGAGGACGACCTCGACCAAGGCGGGCTGCTGAGCAGCCGCCTGCAATTCTTTGCTCATGGGTCACTCTCCGAGGGTAATGACGGTGTGTAGGTGTATGGGCAGCAACACGCTGGCGGCGCGCTCGCCGTTGCCGGGGGGGTAATGCTCTGCGGCGCCCAAGGTGAAGCCGGTAACGCCAATGCCGGTGGCCCACTCCACGTACTGGCCGCCGGATGGCATGAGGCAGCGCAGCAGGTCAAGTTCTAGGTCATCCAGCGCGGCCTCATAACCATCAAGGCCAACATCCACTGCGCCGATCACGTTGAAGCCAGAGAACACGCGCAACACGCCGGCACCCTGCTCAGGCGGCTTGCCTTTGGCTTGCTGCACAACGATTAGGGGGAAGCCGGTTTCTTTTGTTGCAATGACTTCGTTGAACCACCCTGTTTTGACGTTTGCGCCGGCAGCCGTCATGTAGCCGTTGGCGGGCGTGATGACGGACAGGCGAGCAATCAGCGCGTTGCGCGCAGCAGTTAGGCGGTTCATGAGGCCACCATGCAGGCAGCGGTAACCATGTGTCCGTCGTCTGCGATCACATCCTCTACGCAGTAACGCTTGCAGCCGCGCTTGAAAATGCCACCACGAACAGCAGCAGGCAGATCACGCTTCTTCCATGTAAAGCCCACTGCATCCGTTCGGAAAAGGCCGTCAGGACCAACGCGCTGCAGGTTGTGATCAATGATGACTTCAATGCCATAAGCCGGCGACTCAACCTGTGGGCCCAGGTAGTCGCAAGTGCCATCGTTGAGTGACGACATGATCATGGCGTCCATGTCGTCTACTAGATCGCCGAAGCCAGCCATGTCAGATCTTGAGCTCGCGCACGGCCAGCGGGCGGGTGCACAGGTGCAGTGGGTTGGACTGCGCCTCACCCATCACACCTTTGTCGAACGGCAGGCGCTCCAGTTTGGCGTAGTACGGCAGGCCTTCGGTGTTGACCGTTTCCATGTAGTCCGCCGGGGCGAAGGCGCTGATGAACAGCTCCGGTACGCCTTCTGGAATCACACGAGCACGGTCGTCAGCGATAAAGCCCTCACCGGCATAGCGACCACGCGAACGCTCCCAGAGAATGCCACCGAAGCTGAACGACTCGCGGCGGTCGCCGCGAAGAGCGGATGCCGCCTCGCTCGCCAGATACGTCTCACGAACGTTTTTGTGAGCAATCAACTTGGCCCAGTAGGTGCGACCACACAGGGCGCGTGCACCGCTGCTGGCAACGTTACCCAGTGCATCTTCCTGAGCCTCGAGTACGGCAACGCATTTGGCGCTTACATCGGTGGTCTCATCGGCCAGGCCCATGGATACCACCGGTGGGCGGGTGATGCCGAAGCGCTGGTAAATGTCGAGCAGTACAGTTGTACCGTCAGAGTCCAGCACCTTGCCACCCAGCGCGCCAATACGCTGGAACTCGTGGGTGAGGTCGAGCTGGCGGCGGGCCTTTTCAACACGCCGCGCTACGACTGCTTCAACCCCTTGCAACTCAGTCATGCTGCCGACTGCACGGATGCCCTGAATCTCATCAGCGAGAATCTGAAATACCTGCGGCAGGTGCACGGTGTTGAAAGGGATCAACTGGCGCTTGTCTGCGATAACTGCAAAACCGGTACCGCCGCGTGGCGCAGCTGGGACCAGCGCTAGGACGTTGCCGTCCTTCTCGATCTGAACAGTGGTAGTGGAAACACCCTGCTCCTCGAACAGGCCCATGCCAGCGATCTGGCCTGGCAGTGCGTGCTCTTCGTTGATGACGGTGAGCAGCGAGGAGACGCTGAACGCCTCGTCTTCAAAAATGGAAATCTCGGCCATGATGGGCTCCTAGAAATGACAAACCCCGCAAAGGCGGGGTTTAGGGTGTCGGGTGGGCGGATGGACTTGCGTCAGGGGCGAACAACGATACCCAGTGCGGCCAGGTCGGCTTCGCCGTTGGCATCTAGGCCTGTGAGCAGACGCTCAATCACTTCTGCATCGCGCACGATGGCGGCGGCGAGGATGTCATTGTCGGTTGCGTCAACGCCGGCATAGAGAATGGCGCTGGCCGTGCGACGGCCATCGTCGGTACCGTCATCGTCGTAAGGCGTGTACTCACCAAGCCCGGCCTTGACTGCCAGGTTGAAGCCGTCGCCCACCGCAAAATCGGTGGCGCCATCAGCCAAGGTGAAGGTGATGCCGCCGCCGGTAAATGCGATGCCTACCGTGCCGGCACCCACTGAAATACCCAGCGGGTTAATCACTTCGAACTTACCGCCGTCAGCGGCAGCCTCAGTGATTTCCACTACGTAGGTGCCGGTGATGGCAGCAGTGGTTACGGTAGCCGAACCAATTATGCCGTTGCCGGTGTTGCCAGCCTGAGCAGTGGGTACCAGTGCGTTGGCGGCAGTCAGTACGGCCAACAGGGTGCCAGCAGCAAGAATGCCGGAACCGGCGCTGATGACGATATTTTCGCGGCTGCGCGCACCGTTGGCCTCCGAACGGAGGAATTCACCGGCGTGCACGCCTTCGGTTTTGATGTTCATTGATGCGCTCCTTTCGAGGCATTGGGTTTGCGGCTGGCGTAGACAGCCTTGGGAGTTACTGCGGTGATTGTCGGTGCTGGGTCATCCGGCAACGGCGGGTGGTTGTTGAGCTCGACCTGGTTGCTATTGGCCAGCAGCTTGTCGAATAACTTGGCGCGGACCTGGTCAGCGGTGAGGCCGTCTTTGATGAACTGCTCGGCCTCACCCGGTAGCTTGGCCACCACGCAGATATCGCGAACATCGATGGCGTTTTTCACAGCGGCCTGCACAGCTGCTGGGCTCTTCAAGCCGCTGGCATTGATGAGTACATGGGCCACGTTGGCCAGCCCAGCCGCCTGACACTCAGTGGTCAGCTGTGCCGCCAGGGCTAACAGGTCGGGCGCAGGGTCTGGTTCAGAGGCCGGATCAGGTTCAAGTTCAGGTTCAGCCGGCTGGCTGCTGACCAAATCAAGTGCGGCTTGGGGGGTGTTGCGATACCGATTAAGTATCTTGCCGTGGGCGCAGTTACTGACTTGTGGGAGGCTGCCCTCAAGCACTTCATCTACAAAGCCCATCACCTTGGCTTCGGCGGGCGTCAGCCATGTTTCGTCATTGATGAGCCGACGCAGCTCAACCTCATCAATTGTCAGAGGCCGGCGCTGATAGCTGACCACAATGCCGTCCAGTGCCTTGTCCATCATGTCGGCCATCTTGCGCAGCTCGTCACTGCCGCCGGCCATGTAGGTCCAAGGGTTGTGGATCATAAACAAGGCGTTGTCGGCCATTTCGACCCGATGCGCGCCACAGGCTGCGACGCTGGCAGCACTGAAACAGGCTCCCACAATCCGTGCGGTGCAGCGCTCACCCAGGGCGTTGAGCGTGTTGTGGATGGCAATGCCGTCGAAGAGGTCGCCACCGATGCTGTCGAACAGCACCATCACCGGCGAGGTGCCATCATCCTGTGACTTTAGGTCGCGAATAAAATCGCCAGAGGTGATGCCCCAATAACCAATCTCGCCATAGACGTAGATTTCAATGACCTTCTGATCGGCCTCACCGACTGCACGGATGCTGTACCAGTGCTCGGCCTGCAAATCAGGCGTGGCGATTTTATTCATGATGCGCGGATGTGCGAGGGTGCACGCCGCCAGCCCCGCCATGGCGCAGGCGAGAGCCAGTGCGCTTGGAATTCGTTTCATTACTGATCCTCTTTTTCGGGTGCCAGGTCGGCGGTGTCGGTGGAGTAGTTGAGGCCGAGTTTGTCGGCACGCTGGTTGTCCTGGGCGTTCTCTTGGTCGATCAGCTCGGCGTCGTAACCGGTGCGCAGCACTTGCTCGCTGCGGCTGGTGAGGCCGGCGCGAATCTCCAGAATCTTGCCCTGCGGGTCTTGCACGGGGTGGATGTAGGTCCAGCCTTGCGGTACCCAGCGGGTGCGCAGGTAGTCACGGCGCCGGACTGCGTAGTCCGGCAGGCGGATAACACCTGACAGCACCGCGGCGTCCATCCAGGCTGCACGTATAGGCCGGCACAGCTGGTGAACGTAAACAGCAAATTGCAGCTGCTCGATGCGCCGGCGGAAGTCGTTGAGCAATACGCGCAGCACGCGGTCGCTGATGTCACCCATATCACCGGTCAGCAGTTCATAGGGCAGCTCGACACCCACTGCTGCGGCCTGCAACTGCTGCCGCATAAAGTCGATGTAGGTGTTGCCGGCATCCGGCGGATCGGAGAATTCAACCTCCTCGCCTTCGAGCAGTTCCTGCATTGAGCCAGGCTCAAGGGCAACCAGTGGAGCACCGTCACGATCCGCCTGAATCGGTTGCCCGGTCAGCGGGTCGAGCGGTGTTTGACCTTCAGATGCAGGGCGCTTGATAAAGCCGGCAAACAGGTTGCTGACCTCTTGCCGGAACAACACGGCATCGTCGTAGTTGTCCAGTGAGCGCAGGCGCAGCAGTACCGGCGCTAAGCGCGGGATGCCACGCAGCTGGCCGGCATCAACAACTTCGTAGATGTGCAGCACCTGGTCTGCCGGTACGCGGTGCAGGGTGTTGTAGCGCAGCCCGGCAGTTACAGAGTCGCCGGGGTTGTTGTGGTACATCCAATAAGCAACCCGCTTACCGATGCTGTTGAATTCAATGCCCGCACGCACGTTGTTGCCCGCACGGGTTTTGAAGTTCTTGTCCAGGGGCACGAACTCAGCCGGGAGCAATTGCAGCTGCAGGGGAACCGCTAGGCCATCCTCAGCACGGCGAAGGCGTAGGCGCACAAAGCACTCGCCGGCCTCCTCCACCATGCGACAGACCAACGCTTGCAGGCCGTAAAAGTCTGAGCGGTCGTCGGCGTCCGCTTCGTCTACCCAGTCCTCCCAGAGTTGATGCAATGCCGCGCGCTGATTAGCGTCAGCCAATTGCGAGCGCGGCACGATGCCTGTGCCGATGATGTTAGTGACGCGCTTGGAGATAGCACTGAACGCATAGGGGTCATTGCGCACCGCAGCCCGGGCCCGCTTGCGCAGGGCTGGTAGGGCCGGGATTGCTACCGCGTTCAGCGCTGCATCCGGGGCGTCCCAACCTTTGGCACGGCGGCCCGTGCCTGCACCTTCGTAACTGTTGCGGATGCGCTTGGGGGTATTACGGATGCGAGTCATCAGATGCCCTTGCCTCCGTGATAGAGCCGCGACACTCGCGGGCGACCGTTGAGTGCCGTCGCTTCACGGGCGGCTTGCTTGGCGTACTGCTCTTCCAAAATACGCATGCTGGCCAACTCTGCGCGCTGGACCTCGCGGTCGCCTTTACGCAGCCGCTGACCTTGGCTCAGCACGCGGTCGATTTCCGCACGGACGTTATCTAGGCGCTGCTGGGCAGTGGTCATGGTTGCTCCGGTTAGCGTTTCAAGTAGGTGCTGGAGGTAGTGCGACGGCGTGAAACTGGAGCCGAAGGCGCTTCATTTGGGGTGATTGTCAGACTGATGCCAAAGTTCTGTTGGGCAAGTCGCACCATCGCCAGCGCGCCAACCAGGCAGTCGAGTGCTTCGTTACGACGACCGCCCGCATCCCATAGATGGACACGGCGGCCCTTTACGATTTTTAAGACCTTGGATTCAGCAGTTAGCTGCTTAAGCTCGGACTCATCACAGATGGCATCGTTAGCTGGTAGGTGGATCACTCCGGGGCTCACGACACCTGGTTGTGGCTGCAAGCGCAGCCGACTACAGATCAGTTCTTTGGCGTTGTCGGTGCCGATCATCGTCAAGTACACGCCGGCCTTGCTCTTAGTGCGCGGGAAATCTGCGATGGGTTTGCCGTAGATGCTGTGGCCTTTAGTCGGGATAACCCAACGTATGCCGTGCTTCCGACTCTCGGCATACACCTCATCGGTGTAGTGACCGCCAGAGTCCCAGCCCCACAGCGCTACGCGAAGATGCTGACCATCTTCACGGAGGTAGGTGTTATGAAGTTTTACCCCGACCTTGCGGCGCAGTTCCTCGCTGGCTGGGTCGCCGTAAAGTATCCATCGCTCAACCAGCCAGGCCTCCTCGCCCTCGGCCCACGCCCACACCCGTCCTTCATACCGATCATCCTGCGTATCGATAAAGCCCGTGAGAACAACAACCCTAGCGGGCAAACTCGGCCAGATCTCTCGGCGGGCGTATAAGTGCTCCCACTCAATTTTCTCGCCCTGGTCTTCTTCCCAGGTTTCACCCAGCGTGGTGTTAGTGAAGGTCTTGAGCTTACTGATGTCGCCCTTGGCCTTGTAGAAGTCGAGGACGATGCGGCCCCAGGTGGTGAATGGGCTGTAGGCCGTCCATACGTGGAAGGTCAGCGACTCAGGCGTCGGTATCGGTTGGCTTTCGGCATCGAAGTAATCAATTCCGTCTTGCGTCCAGATGCCGGTGCGCTCACATATCCAACGACCTTTAGCGTGCTGCTCTTGCATTTCGTGCTGCTGGATCACGCAGCCGTTGTGCTCGCAAACGTACCAGGCGCTCTGCGGTTTTTCCGGGTCCCACTTGATGCCGTAGGCGCAGTCCTTGCCGCCCCACTTCAAATGCTGCTCACCACCACAATGCGGGCATGGCACGTTGAGGCGCAGCAGGTGCGGCGATTCGCTGGACGCAGCCTCGATCTGGCAGATACCTTTGATCTTGGGTGTGCTGCCCCGGATGGACTTGGGGAAGGTCGAGCCTTCAATCCGCTTGTCACCCAGAAAGGTCGGACTGCCTTCTTTCTCTACGTCCGGCTCAAAAGCTGCCAGCTCGTCATAGATGATGGTGTCGACAGACTTCTCACGGTAGTTCTTCGCAGCCGCACCACCCAGGCACCAGAGCTGCTTGGAATGGCTGAAGCGCTTGGTATCGAGCGTATTGTCGCGATGCTTCTTGCCGTACCAGGGAGCCAGCGCATAAATGCTCGGTACGTCACGGATCATGGTTTCGACTTGAGACTTCATGAAGCCCTGCGCCGCGCCATCGGTTGGCAGCAGAATCAGGATGTTCCGGCGCTTGTGCTCGATCTGGTAGGCAGATGCTGCGAGCAGCATTTTGGAGTAGCCGACGCGGGCGGACTTGATCACGTTGACGGTGCGGATCTCGTCGTTGCCCATGGCGTTGAGCATGGCCACCTGAAACGGCAGTGTTTCCCACTTACCCTCTTGGTAGCTGGACTCACTCGACAGATAGAAGTTGTCATCATCCGCCCACTCAACGGGCGTCTGCGGTACCGGGCGCATGAGCGGCACAAGCCCCTGACGAACAGCTGTTTGCAGCTCTTCAATCTGCGGCGTCGAGATACTCATTCAATAATCCAGGCAGGCGATCATCCAGGGTCGCCGACCTGTTACGAGCTTTGGCCAGCTCGCGCTGTACAGATTCAATGTGCCTAACCTCTAGGTCAGGGTGCCGGCGTTTCAATGTGAGTGGCAAGGTGTCGAGAATCGAGCCGATTTCGGCGGCCAAGCGCGAGAGCACAAACACGGCAAAGTCAGTCGGTACCGACTTGCGCTTGGTGACTTCGTTCTTCAGCTCCTGCCCTTCGGCCTGGGCGGCGGTGAGCCTCAGGCGCTCTTGTGACAGCTTGGCCTCGACGCTGGGGTCAACACCCTCAAAACCCTCTGGCACTTCCGGTCGTACTTGGCCGTTGTTCAGGCCTCGCAAATAGCGGATGTACGCCAAGCGGCAGGCGTCAATATCAAGACCGCCAGAACCTTTAGAGCCAGGCAATACGCCATCTGCGAGCAAGCTGCGCACTTGTCGATCACTCAGATCGATGTGAGCAGCTACTTCAACTTGCGTTGCCATGATTACCCCAAGCGGAACCGGAACCGGCTTCCCTGGAAAAAGTTCGTATGAAGCGAAAGGTCGGGGCCCGAATTACCCTTGACGGGCCAAAGCCCCTAGGGGCCCCGCCGTGTTTTCGGCTTAAAAAAATATGATTCTTATAAATCTATAAAAGCGCCGCTGAATTGACGCTGATCGCAGCATGTCTAGCGCCCGAGCTCGAACCTCGTCGGCAATGAGTCGTCAGCCACGCCGCGTAGCTAGGGCCTGAGCCATAGCCTTCTCGAACTCGATAGGCAGCGCGTCGTCGGCTGTCCGTTCGGCAACCTTGAAGAAGTCGAAGCCTATGCCGTACGCGGGACGCTTAACGAATGCCAGTGCCATGCGTATGTTGTTCTGGGTGCCCTTGCCGTAGCCCAGGCGCTCAGCAATACCCATGGGCCGACTGCCCTTCCTTACAAGGAAGAAGCGTCTGTTGCCCTTTGCTTGCGACCTTTCACTATCAGTTGCGTTGGCGTCATAGCCCGCGCCTGAGAGAACCCCGGCGCCCGATAGGATCTTGTTTAGCTTGCCCTTACCTATGTTGCCGTAAGAGTCGAGCTTGGCTGAGTCGCCAGGGACAACGTACTGGCCTGGGGCTAGAACGCCTGATCTTTCGAGGCGCCGCTCAAACCCCTTCTTGCTTCGCTGCCCACCATAGACCTGAGGCTGCAGCCACTTACTCGCGGCTCGGCCCTTACCCCAAGCCCCACTCTCACCAACGATCGTATTGCCGCTAGCGCTGCGGGACCTGCCATCCTTGATCCAAACCCTTGCCTCCAGCTTTGCCTTTGTTGCCGGCTGCACATACAGGCTGTTCAGGGTCGCGCGCGTGGGGCGGTCAAAGGCTATCTGCATCTCGGCATACAGCGCAGATTGCACTTCCTGGGCTGTCCTGGTCAGGGCAAGAGCAGCCGCAAATGGAAGCTGCTCACGCTCAAGGCGATCAAGGGTCTGCAGTCTTTCGCGCAATCCCTTGAAGGTCACCTGGATCATGCTGGGCCTCTGCTACTTCCACACCACCGCTTTAAGCTCACGCAGCATGTCAGGCAGGCTCATGTGCTTGCTCAGCTCGGCATACACGAACCAACCGCGCACCATCACCCAAGCAGGCAGGCCGCACACAAAGAAGGCGCCGGCCAATGCAATCAGCCCGATATCGTCGTTGGCCCAATGCTGCAGTTCAAACCAGCGGATCACGAACGCGCCACCAGTCAGGCTGGATACAACGGTGCAGATCAAGGCCACCACGAACTCACGCGGCGTCTTTGGCAATGTCATGGCCATCACAACGATGGTCACCAACACAGCAGAGAACGCGCCCAGCAGGCCCAGCTTGTAAAGCGCAATCCCGCCAAATGCGGTGGATGCTGGCTCAGTCATGTCACGTGCTCGCATAGTGGATACCTTGGCCATCGCCGGCCGGTCTCTGCTTATAGGTCCAGCACAGCAATGCGCCGCCATCTGCTCGGGGCAAGGAGGCGGGCATGCGTGCTGGGTGTCAGGGATAAAAGGCCCGGTGTGATCGGGCAAGGGCTGTTGGGTAACAGCTGAGGGATAGCGGAAACGAAAAAGCCCCGGCGGTTAGGCCAGGGCTTTTCAAGCGGTACAACCGCAAATTAGCTGTAATCTATAGGTTTCGGCCCGGGGACGTCAAGCGGCTAAGCGACGAGTTTCGAGAGCACCATCAATCCAGGCCACACCAGCTTTCCACAACTGCCGCGTCTTCTCCTCACCGAACCCCATCCGCTTACCAACTTGGGCAAAGGAGCTGCTGCTGGTGTAATAGCGCAGCATGACCTCGCCGCACTCTGGATAGCGCTTCCCCAAGCGCCCCATGAGCCGGTCAATTAGCAACGCCTCATCATCGGTGATCATCGGCGTACGCTGCTCAGTTGGCACCGCACAACCAGCCACGCCTGAACCCTGAACCACCCACAGGCCCCACTGTTCAAGCATTTCCTCTGTATCACGTGTGACCTGCATGGCTTTCCCCTCAGTCGCCAGTTCGATGCGCGCCGCCCGCGCCCTTCTTGTTGTTGCCCTGGTAGTCAGCTGCAGGCCCCGTTACGGGAACCAGGCCAGCACGCTCCAGTTGTTCTCTTTGCTGCTCAACCCGCCGATTGGCCCGGTTAAGCCTTAACCTCAGCTGTTGCACCATCTGCTCAAGGCTCAGCGCCTCATTGGTCGCCCGATCGATCAACCCCGCGCCGTTGCAGCCCGCGCAATCCATCACATGAAAGATGCCCTTGATAACGCCCTGCCCTTGGCACACCTCGCAGCGCACCAGAGGGATCACCGCCACCTGCCTGCTCACTGCGCCGCCTCGACATAAGGCTTGAGCGTTACCCGCACGGCGCCGCCTGGCCGAACCTCAGTGCTCAGGCTGCACTGCGTCACAAACAGGCAGTCATCAACGCCCAAGGCATCGGCCAAGCCGTCACGGCCAGACTTGAACGCGGCGATCAGGTTGTCGTCATCGCGGCGCCGGCGGTTCGGCGGCAGGAACTCAATCACCAGCAGCAACCGCCCAGCAGGCGCAGTCAGGCCAACCAGCTTGGCGTGCAGAAAGCAGCTGTCGCGGTACGCCTTGGCAGCACGGCTGCGGGTCGCCCAATGGCTGCGAGCATTCGGGCTCAGCACCTTCGGCGGCCAGGGCAGCAGCACCTGGTTAGCAGTCATCAGCTCAAACTCCGGCCACTGCTAACCGGAACAGCCAGCTTCACCTCGATAGCGCCAAGCAGCAGGTCACGCTGGCGGGTTACCTCTGCCAGCTCACGGCGAGTTGCCTGATGCTGCTCATGGCCGCACATGTAGCACTGAGGAACAGGGGAATCTTTCTTGTCCGCCCAGTCGTCAAACTGTTCGAAGCGCAGGCCGTGCTTGGTGCACTCCAAAGTCTGTTTTCCGTTCATCTTCATCCTCTACCCGTGAATACACTGGAAACGCCCGGAGTGCCCGCAGCATCTAGGCTTGCGTCTGTTTGCGGGGATGCAGCAGCGGCAACATTTAGGCCGTGCGCGATTGAAAAGCCGCACTCATCAAGACGGGCGTGCCATAGCTCAAGCGCCTCACGGCAGCGGCCTGCCACGTCGCGGGTCAGGTAGGTTTCAGCCGTCTTGCCAAGGCTGTGGTTGATCAGCCGCTCGCCAATGAAGTGATCCACACCCAGCTCAGACAGCGAGGCCCGCATCAGCTTGCGCAGGTCATGGCTCGACCACTTGCCGCCCGATATCGACCGGAACATTGAGTGAGCCGTAGTGGCCGACAACCGAGCACCGCCCCTCACTGGGAACACCCAGTCCCCCTGGGCGCGGGCGTCAGGCAACGCAGCCCGATAGCGCGCCAGCAACGCCAGCACCTGAGGCGTCAAAGGCAGCTCATGCAGGCGGCTGGACTTGTTCGCGGGGATCACCCAAAAGCGCTCAGCCCTCGAAATATGCGCCCAGGTGGCCTTGAGCGTTTCCGATATGCGCGTGCCGTGGGCCAGCATCATCAAAGGCAACAGACCGTTCACCGGGTCTTTGTCGAAGGCCTCGGAAAGCTGCGCAACCAAAGGCGGCAGGTCGATGCGTGACAAAGCAGCAGGCTTGCTCTTGATGGGCGCGCTGTCGAAATCCTTGAACGTGATCGAGGCCATCGGGTTGATCTTGATGCGACCCGTCTTCTCGGCCGTCGCGAACGCCCGGCGCAACACCTGAATAGCCTTCTGCTGGGTGGCGGGCGCCTTCCCGTCGCCACCCATGCGCCAGATCAGCTTGTCATCCACAACCCGCCGATCCAGCTTCTTGATGGCCACACGCGCCAGCGCCGGGAGAATGTTCACCTTGGCCATCGAGACCACATTCTTCCTGTAGTCCGAGTTCGCCGGATACTTCTGCTCAACCCTGCGCAGCCACCAGAGAACCACATCACCCGTGGTGCGCAGCTCCCCGCCTTTCGCAGCCATCAGGGCGCCACCTGGTCAGCGATGGTGAAGTGCTTCGGCGCGCGATCGGCGTGCACGTCCTGCAGGCGCGGCACATGCTGGGTCAGTGCATCAATCAGCGAGCGGTAACCGCCTGGCACTTGGCGATCATCCACCAACAGACCAGCTGCCTCCGCATCCACCAGAATGGCCAAGCACGCAAGAGCATGTGACAGATGCGGCAAGCCGCTATCAGGGTCGACCGCCTCACCTTCGAACCACGCATTGAGGTGGCGGCTTGCTGCGTCAAAGTAGATCGAAGCCCGCACACCACTAACCCGCCAGTTGGCACGACCATACTTCAACGCACCGTCCATCAGCCCCAAGCAACCCATGGCAGTGGCAGTAGTTGGCCACAGGTGCAAAGGCAGCTTCTGCGACCCGATAGAGTCCTTGGGGTTGGCTTCTTTTAGGCCGCCCATCACACCACCTCTTTCTTTGCTGGGAAAACAGTCCAGTCACCAATGCCGTTCCAAGTGCCTGCACCACCCATGTGAGAGACAGAGCCCTTTGACCCGCAAAGCTCAACCACAAAGAACTCCCACCAAATCAGCGGGGCATACATCCAGGCTGGGAATCGGCGGCGCTTAAAGCCGTGAACCTTCGCGCAGGCCCACGCAAAGCGCACGAATGAGGTGGCAGCAACCACTGAATAAGCCAGTCGGCCCAATAGGCCGCCAAGCTTCACGCCAAGCCATAGATTCAAGGCCAGGCCACAGATCACAACCCAGTACACGTACCATTCAACGACCATCACGCCACTTCCTTCTCTTCGCCAACAATCATCAAATGCCGCTCGCAGATCGCCTGAGCCTCTTTCGGGTCATCGCACACCTTGCCGATGAACTCCCCGCGCACGCTGGCTCGGTAAAGCGCTGCGCCGTCGACGACGAACTTCGCCACCTTGTAGGTCGGCGTGGTGTTGCTCAGCGCAACGAACTCGGATTGCTTGGCCCACTTCATTGAACTGAGCCCCCGCGCAGTGCCGCACGCAAAGCGGCCAGCCCTTTGCGCCCACCTTCCTCGGTGCGCACGGATGAAACCGAATACGGGTCAGGCAGCCCCAGCGGGATCGCCTTCAGCGGCTGGCCATCCATCACCATCCGGCAGGCGGCCTGGTAGTTGCGGGCAAACAGCTTGCGACTCACATCGGCTTTCGAGCTGAGCAGGCAGTGAAAGCCCGTCTCAAGCGCGGCGTGGCAAACAGCTGGATGGCTCCACGGCGCATCAAGCGAACCACCAGCCGGGTGAGCACGCTTGCAGGCCTCTTGGTAGGCGGCCCCCTCAGCCGGCAAACCAAACGCCTCAGGGTCACGGTTCTCACACATTGCCCGGAACTCAGGTGCCGCCGGCGGCCACCGTTTCAACTGCGGGTCCTGGGTCACTGCCAACGCCGAGAGGCCAACCGCGATCTGCGCACCAGTAAGCCCGCCAAGCGTTGCCGCCCAAGCATGAGTCTGATCAGCCGACACGCCGAAACTCCCCGTCCAGCGGTGCCCGTAAAGCTCCGTCATCTTGAGCCACAGGTTGTCCAGCAGCCCCTGGCGTAGCTTCTCGGGCTTCACGGGCGGCAATGGCGGCGCGCACTTGCCCAACGGCTGACTTGTCACCTGCTGGGCGATTTGGCTGGCTGGCGTCATGAGTAATCTTCTCCGGGAAAATGCCCGTCCAGCCGTTGGCCATTGACTGGCTCAGCACGGCATCGGGGTTGTGGTGGCCAGCCAGGGCGGCGGCTTGGTTGCGAACGGTGGTGGCGGTCAACGCCTTGCGGATTTCACGGCGGTACTGGCACCACTCCGCCCAAATGCTCGGGCTGACGTTGCCAGGGCACTCAGTCACCGGGTCGTACTTCGCGGCACCCGGCGCACAGGTGCGCCCAGCTTTTGGTTTAACTGATGGATTAGTGGACGGATTGGGTGCAGCTGCTGCACCCCGTTCCTGCGTCAGTTGCACCCCGTTCGTGCAAGAGCTGCACCCCGTGCCCTCACAACGGCATGCATCTACTGCACCCCGCTCAGTGCCGCATGCAGCAGCTGCACCCCGTTGCATGGCCAGGTCATAAACCACCGGGCGGCGGTCGTGACGGTCGATATAAGCCGCCGCAATGGCCTGGTTACCCGGAGCAATAGCGCCCACCTCACGCAGATGATCAAGCGCGCTGCGCACGGTACGCACAGACAACCCAGTGTCTTCACTCAAGCTGTTGGCGGAAGGGAAAGCAGCGCGACCGTGCTTATCTGCGTAATTGGCCAGGCACAGCAGCACATGGCGCGCGGTTGGGGTTTTAACCAGGGTCTGCTCAAGCGCCCAAGTCATTGCCTGCACACTCATCGGGTGGCCCCCATCTTCTGCGCAAGCACCGCCAAACCCTTCGGGGTAACGCGCACCTGGCCGGCAAGGCGCTGCTCGCCGTCATCATCCAAGCCAATCACCGAAACCTTGTGCTCAAGCAGGCCAGAAGCCTCACGCGGCTGGTAAGCCACCAAGCGCATCGAACCCTCACGGCGGTAAACCCAGCGGTTCTCACGCAGCCAAGCGATCAGCACCTTGCGCTGTACGCCCAGGTGCTTGGCCGCATCTGTCAGGCACATCGAGCCGCGCGCCGCCGCAATGCGCGCCAGCGCCTCAACCTTCGGCGCCTGCTCGGTTACCACAAGGCGCAGCTGGTTGTTCTGCTCGGCAAGGTCAGCGGCCAAGCGCAACGCCTCAGGCAGGCTCTGCGGGATGACCGGAGCCAAAGCCCCCTGCTCCAGTTCATGCCAACGGCGGATCACCTTCATACGCAACGGCACGCTGTATCCGCTCAGCAAGCAATCGGTGTGCTCACGATCAAGGTGATACTCGGTTTGCTCACGGTTTTGGCTGTCCCGATAGATGCGCGCAAAACTGCTCACATCTCCATTCAGCGCATCGAGCATGGCCGCAATGTCACGCTTCACATCCGGGTGACGCTTGCCAGTCAACTCGGCAATCTCTCGGCTGCTCATCGTCCGCGCCACGTTTTCACATTGCGCAAAACGTGGCGCGGTAAGGGTGGTATTGCTCGGGGAAGGCTGCATGTGCATAATCGACTCCGTGTGTTGTTGTTGAAGAAGCCGCTCTAGACCAGCGGCTTTTTTTTGCCTGCGATTTGGCTACTGCTCGCGGTACAGGCTGATGGTTGCCAGCAGCTCAGAGGCGTGCGCCGCCTGGTAGCTCGATAGCGCCGCATGCAGAAGCTCGGCCTCTGCCTTAGTGATCTTGTTGTCCGCTAAGGATTCAGCGATCAGCACGTCAACGCGCCCGCGCTTGGCTGCAACGTCAACCGAGCGGGAATGCAGCTCAACGCTGTCAATCTGGTCAGCCACCGGCAGAGGCATAAATGCGCCGCCATACATGCGGCAGATGTAATCCGGCAGGTGATGGGTGCCGGAAACCTGCTCAAGCGCATGAATTTCGGCGTCACTCAGGGGCGTGCAACCGGCCGTCTCATAAACCTGGTTCTCCAAGCGCTTTGGCTTAATGCCAAGCTTCGCGGCGGCGCAGTCCTGCCCACCTGGGAAATGCTTGGTGACTTCCTTCATCACTTCTCTGCGGGTCTCTAGCACTTGCTTGCTCATGTCCTAGTTTTTTCCTTGAGGCGGCGCCTCTACTCTGTAATTGCTGGCTCAGGCGGCAGCGGCAGCGGCAGCAGCCGGGAAGACCGAATCAAGGTCGCAGTCAGCGCCCAGGTGATTCAGCGCGGCGACAAGCTCGCGCGCTGCATTCAAGTCAGGGGTGCGGCGGCCGTTCTCAAAGTTGCTCAGACGGCTTTGTTTCCAGCGCAGGCGGCTGTACAAATCCACCTGCTTAATGCCAGCCGCCTCGCGAACTTCACGGATACGGTTCATGGATTCTCTCCTGATTAACTATGCACAGGATAAACACGCATCGTGATTACTGCAAACACAATTAGTGAAAGGCCGCCATTACGTTCCGTGTTTATTATTTCGGGTATGAAAACGCTCGGATCGCGCATTGCGCACTACAGGAACATCAAGGGTTTATCCCAAGCAGGGCTGGCCAAGGCTTGCGGCTGGGCGAGCCAGTCGCGTGTCGGCAACTACGAAAGAGACACCCGCGAGCCAACGCTTGAAGACATTGCGCTTATGGCCAAAGTGCTAGGCGTAAATGAGCGGGAGCTGCTTACAAACCAGCCCCGTGCAGGAATCGAAGCCAATGCCGAGCTGATCGGCACCATGTCAGCCTGGGACAGCAGCACACCATTGGGTGACGATGAAGTCGCCATACCGCTATACAAGGAGGTTGAGTTGGCTGCAGGAGGCGGAGCTACCCAGGTAATCGAAGTGCCAGGCAGATTGCTGCGCTTCGCTAAGTCAACCCTGCGTGAAGCTGGCGTGATGCCTGCCAACGCCGTGTGCGCCACCGTCAAAGGCCGCAGCATGGAGCGCCTCATCATGGACGGCGCCACCATCGGCATTGATACCGGCAGCAAGCACATCGAGGACGGCGAGATATACGCCTTCGACCAAGACGGCATGCTGCGCGTCAAATACCTCTACCGCCTGCCCGGCGGCGCGGTGCGAGTGCGCAGCGAGAATGATGACGAGTTCCCCGACGAAACCCTGAGCGCCGAACAGTTCGCCAACATCCGCATGTTGGGCTGGGTCTTCTGGTGGTCAACCGTGCGCCGCCGGCGCGGGCTTAGCATTGCCAAATGATGAATCCCGATGAGCAGCACATACACGACGAAGCCGTGGCATTTGCGCGCGCCAACAAAAAGAAGATTGCCCGCCGCCTGACAGACCTCGCCATCTTCCCAAGAGAGGAAGACCCGGTGTCAGTCTTTATGGCTGGCTCGCCAGGAGCGGGCAAAACTGAGGCGTCAAAAGCGCTAATCGGCCTATTCAGTGACAGCCACACCCTACGCATAGACCCCGACGAGCTACGCGGCGAGTTTGAGGCCTACACCGGGGGCAATGCATGGCTGTTCCAGGCGGGCGTTTCGATCCTAGTCGAGAAGATCATTGATCGTGCGCTTAGCCAGTCTCAATCGTTCGTGCTGGACGGCACGCTCTCAAACTACTCGAAGGCTAAGGGCAATATAGAGCGCTCGCTCTCCAGAAATCGCACAGTACAAATACTCTACGTGTACCAAGAGCCAGAGCTGGCCTGGAACTTCGTGGCCGCGCGCGAGATAGCCGAAGGGCGGCGTATACGCCCAGAGCATTTCGTCGAGCAGTACTTCGCGGCGCGTGACGTAGTGAACCGACTCAAGCTAAAGTACGGCAAGGCAATCAGCGTCGACTTGCTGCTGAAGAACATCGACAACAGCGGGCGCCTTTACAAAGCGGGTGTCGACAAGATCGACTACCATATACCCGAGAAGCACACTAGAGCCACGCTAATGGCCATGCTTGGGGTAACTGAGGGGTAATATCATGAATGTATTCAACATGGCATTCGGGGCCAAAAAAGGCACCAAAAGCAAATTCGCAGACTTCATCCGCAACGCGAAGTCCGAAGAAAAGAAGCGCGTTTATTCCGCCGTCTTGGTTGAAGCAACCCGCCAGCAGAATCAGGTAATGAGCAGCGCTCAACCCCAGCACAATTAAAAACACAGCGTCCTAAAAAGCCCCGCCACTCGCGGGGCTTTTTATTGCCCATCCAAAAGCCGATACCCCGGCACCAATAGCCAGCCCCCGAGCCCGTCACTGTGCGGGCTTTTTTGTGCCTGCGCGAAAATAAATCACGAAACGTGTTTGACAGATTAAACACATTGCGTGATTATTAGACCAAGCCGAAGCAACACCGGCCAGGCCGAAAGGCCGCCACTCTTTAACAACCTGCAGCAACACAAACCGCACGCCTCTACCGGCGACCGGCGTCAGACAGGCGAACGAGGAAAGCCTGCCAACGGTGCGAACGCACACGGCTGACGATGGATTACCACCCGAGCGAATGACCCGGAAAGCAGTGCGGCTGCAAGTTTTCACTGATGCGCCTTGGCAACAGGGCGCATTGGGAAAACCCCACCAGCAAGAGGAAAGACCATGTTCGGTTTAGGCAAGAAGCTGTTTGGCGCCAAGCGCGCCGTGAAGAAACTGGAAAACCGTGACCTGATGCAGGCCATCGTCGGTGGCTGCCTACTGGTAGCGGCATCCGATGGCGAAATCAGCAAGAACGAAGCAGCGCAGATCGATATCCAGATCCGCGCCAACAAGGCGCTTGAGCACTTCGGCAGCGAAATCACCACCACCGTCAACCTGTTCACCGAGCAGCTGCAGGCCGGCTTTCGCCTGGGGCGCATGAACATCCTGCGCGAGATTCGCGACATCAAGAACAACCCGGCAGACGCCGAAGAAGTGTTCGTCAACATGCTCACCGTGGCCGAAGGCGACGGCAACATCAGCCCCGAGGAAATGAAGGTGCTGGCTGAAATCGGTAACGAGCTGGGCCTGCGCCTTAAAGACTTCGGTATTGAGGCGTGAAGCGCCGGCTTAGGCCGGTGCTGATTGTTGGGATGCTGCTGCTAATCGCGGCAGCAATCGTGAACAGCGCCATCAGCCGCGGCGCTTGCGCCTACTACGGCTACAAAACCGACCGCGACACCCGCTACGCCGCCTTTGTGGGCTGCATGGTGTCGGTCAATGGCAGCTGGGTGCCACGGCAAGAGCTGCGCGTGGCGCAGTAGCGGACAGCATCACTGAGCAGCCTTGGCGACAGGGCTGCTTGGGATGACAACCGGGAGGTCAGTTGTTTTCGTTTTCTTCAGCTACACGCCGAGATTCATCCAGGCTGCGCTTGGCGTCCTGCAAATAGCCAATAAGGCTATCCAGCTCGCCTTCATCAAAGATCAAAACCACATCATCGTGATCGCCTTGGTTCTGCTTGATGCAGATTTTATCTGTTTCGGAGATATAAACCTCTGCGCCATAGCGAGGTTCGATTTTGCCAAACATGGAGATATCCCTATGCAATTTACGTATGAGGTGAAAGGCGAACAATACCTCTACCGGGGCCATAAGGGCCACGCCGGCATCGCTTATTCACTTGATGAAATACACCGCCGCCTAACCACGCATTACGGCAAAGACGGTTACACGCTGAGCCTCGAATCCCCGCCCGACAAATCCGGGGCGCCCACTAGCTGATCAGGAGAGAGGCTAGCGCTATGCAGGTTTGCCGCCTGGGCATAAGGCACCGATCACCTGCATGCAGGGCGTATCGGGAAGCGATGAATGCGCAGGCTGATGCGCGAAGACGTGGCTTGGAGGATGGAGCAAGGCGAGGCTCTATGGCGCTGCGTACTGGTGAAGTTCGCCGTTAAGCCAGCAGTGAAACCAAGAATGCCGGGTTCAGCTCCGGCCATCACTTCCCGATGCGCACTTTCGCGCATCACAACCTAGAGACGAATCGTTCATTCCGACTGGGTAGGTACACCGCCGGGAGGCGGCAAGCACTCGGGCCACGGCTAAGCAGGAGCGAAGCCGCCAGGGGATTAGATCACCCCGCAGGTCAGCCGGAATGGTCGCAAGCCGGCACCAATTCAATAGGTGGCCACTGCCTGCCCAGTGAGCGCGCAACCGGAGGCCATAGCCATGAAGTAAGCCATCGCAACACCTGCGCGGCGCAGTAAGCCTGAAGGCTGCGCCCAACACCTGACAGGCAGCGGCCAAGCGGGGCGACGATGTGACCGCGCATCATTGGGCCAAGCCCAAAGCCCCACCCGAACGTACAGCGCAATTCCCGGCACAGGGTTCCCGATGCCGGGCTTTTTCGCTACCCCGTACCCATAAGCAGCCAACCCAGCACGCAGCCTTGCGGAAGTCTGGCGCGTTGGTGCGGCTGACTTATGGGTATGACCAACCGAGAGGCCACATCATGAATGCCATCCAGCAAGCCAAAGCCAGCGCCGCAGAACTCACCGACCTGCTCACCCTGGCCCGCAATGCCCGCGCCGCATTTGCTGCGCGCAGCCTGCACCAGGGCTACCGCCCGGACAGCACCCAGGCCTACATAAGCGGCAAGGGCATGGTTCGCGTCATCGACAGCACCAGCCACCGCGTCCTGGGCTTTCGCCGCACTGCCAAAGAGGCCGCATGGCTCCAGCAGGCGCTGGAAAGCGGCGCCCACCTGCCTGCCAACCAGGGGGCAGCATGCAGCGCTCAACAGTAAAGGCTCAGTACCGGGGCAAACCGGTGGTGTGGCCTGTCGAGCAGATCACCCACTTCCACTCGGCTGACAAGTACACCGTGGCGCACCACGTCGACGGCCGCGAGCTGCTGCTTAACGACAGCCTCCGGGCGCTGGCTGATGAGTTCCGCGAGCACTTCCTGCTCATCAACCGCGGCGTGCTGGTGGCGCGCGGGCGGATCTTGCAGGTCATCCCTGAGCCCAAGCACATCGCCGGGCTTGTGTACCTGCAGGGCGTTGCCGATCCCCTGCCCTGCAGCCGCTCACGCCTGCCAGTGGTGCGTGAATTTCTCAACTGCGCCGCATAACTTGCGAGTCACACCATGATCGACCAATCAAGCATCGAGGCGCGCAACAGCTTGCGCCACAACCTGGCCGCCAAAATGGCCGCATTCGAAGCCCACAACGGCCCCGTTCAAACGCTGCCCATCCGCATCGGCAACGAGCCCATGCCGGCTTTCCGCATCAACTGCCCCGACAAGCCCAAGGCAATCCCGGTGGTGCGTGTGCGCAAGACGGCGAGCGAGCGCAAGCCACGGCCCAACATGGTGCTCAAGCAAAGAAAGATCGCCGCCATCACCGAGCTGGCCGGCAAGGGCCTGACGATTGAAGACATCGCCGACCAGGCGCCCTTCACGCCAAAGCTCACGCCCAAGTACGTGCTCAACATGATCTGGACCCACCGCATTCCACGCGGCCGCCAAACTGATCTGGAGGCGTGATGGCCAAGACTACCAAGGAGCGCTCAGCGAACTCGGCCAAAAAGGCGGCAGCAGCCGGCGAGGAAGAACTGCGCAACAAGCTCCGCCCTGGCACTCGCGCCATGCTTGCCGACCTCATGCGCTGGCACGGCATCACGGTTATATCCGAAGCCATTCAGAACATGATCATCAACCTGCATGCCCTCGGGCCGGAAGGCTCAGCCCATGCACTAAAAAGCCCGCGCCACACTTTCGAGATAACCGAAAACGTGGCGCAGCAATTCCACAATGAAAGCCTGCGCGAACTCCGCGCCGACCCGGGCGACGAAAACACCGCCCACATCACGTAACCCAACCAAGCCCAGCGCCAGCAGCGCAACGGGCTGCTATTGCCTGGAGAAAGTTATGCCCAACGTACTTTATGCCGGCCTGCGCAACCCTGAGCGCGACCAGAACATATTCAACGCCCTGGCTGACAGGTCGATCAGTGAAGTAGCTGAGCTTATGGCGCTGCAACCGAGCACGGTGCGTGCGGCACATAAGCGCATCGCTGACCTCGCCACCTTCAACCTAACCCTCACAGGGGGGGGTAAGGACATACCGATTGGGCCGGTGGCTGCCAAGTCATTCCGCCGCGCTGCACTGGGTGCGTACCGTCACTTTTGCGGCACCTTCCGCAGCCTAGAGCTGAACCAGTGGGCCGTAACTGATGGCACCACAACCCTCACCATTCAAGAGCTTCGTGACCTCGACTCGGGTGTCGCGTCGGTCACAGAAGATGATCCGGAATCAAGTGCATGAACTACTACCCCAAAGGCGGGCGCTGCCTTGCTTGCACCAAGCGCATAAACAAATGCAACCACCTGCCCTTCCACACCATGCCAGTGCACCGGCACGACGGAGTAGATGCGGTGGTGATCTGCACAGAGTTTGTTGCCGAGAAGGCGGGGGCGGACAAGCCATTCCTAAGCGCACGGCGCGGCCAGCGGTTATAACTCTTTCCACGGAGCAGTTCGCATGACCTCAATGAAGAAGCCAGCGCCGTTCGACTTCCACACCCAGTACGGCCTGCCGCTGGTCGAGACTGACGACGAGATAAACGTCGACCTCTTCGCCGGCGGTGGCGGCGCCAGCACCGGCCTTGAGATGGGCCTTGGTCGCCCGGTGCACATCGCCATCAATCACAACCCGGCAGCCATCAGCATGCATGAGGCCAACCACCCGGGCGCACTGCACCTGCAGACGGACGTGTGGGCGGTTGATCCGGTTGAGGTGCTGGCTGGCCGGCATATCGGATGGTTTCATGCATCACCAGACTGCACCCACCACAGCCAGGCGGCTGGTGGGCAGCCTCGCAAGAAAGAGGTGCGCGACTTGTCCTGGGTGGTGATCAAGTGGGCCGGGATCGGCAAGCCACGAATCATCAGCCTGGAGAACGTGAAGCAGATCCGCCAATGGGGTCCGCTTATCGCCAAGCGCTGTAAGAAGACCGGCCGGGTTATGAAGCTGGATGGCACTGTTGCAGCACCAGGTGAGCGCACGCAGCGCGGTGAGCAGTTCCTAGTGCCTGACCCGAAACGCAAAGGCACCACCTGGCACAAGTTCCTCAGCTGCCTTCGGGCGCTGGGCTATACCGTCGAGCACAACATTCTCAAGGCCTGCGATTTCGGAGCACCAACCAGCCGAGAGCGTTTGTTTCTGGTGGCCCGCCGCGACGGAAACCCGATCGTATGGCCAAAGCCAACGCATGCAGCCAAGCCGGGCAAGGGCCAGAAGCCATACCGCACCGCCGCCGAGTGCATTGATTTCAGTCTTCCAACGCAGAGCATCTTTGATCGCAAGAAGCCACTGGCCGAAGCTACCGAACGGCGCATTGCCAAGGGCATCAAGCGGGAGGTGCTGCAAAAGGCCAAGCCCTTTATCGTGCCAATAGCCAACTGGTCACGCGATGCGCTGCACTCGGTTGATCAGCCTCTGAACACAGTAACAGCCTGGCCGAAAGGCGGCTCATTCGCGGTGGCAACCGCCTTTCTTGAGCAGGCCAACGGCGGTTTCAACACCATGCTGTCTCGCGGCATGGATCAGACAGTCTCAACGGTCACCAACAGCGGCAGCCAGCAGCGACTGGTGACAGCCAACCTGGTGCACCTACGCGGCAACTGTGATGCGAGAGATGTAGAAGACCCACTGCACACCGTCAGCGCCGGCGGCACGCACCATGCTCTGTGCACGGCCTTCCTTTCGCGTCAGTTCGGCGCAAGCGTTGGCCAGGCCGTGGATGAGCCGTCGCCAACCATAACCGCAGGCGGTGGCGGCAAGTCGGCACTGGTAACAGCTCACCTGACTGCGATGGCAGAGAACGTGATCAGCGTTGATCCTGAGGAACCACTGCCGACTGTTCTGGCTGGTGGCACCCGGTTCGGATTGGTTGAGCTGAAGCTTTCGCCTGACGCCGAAAAGGGAGCGCTGCGTTGTGCGGCCTTCCTGATGAAGTACCACGGCATCGGCGAGAACGTGATCGGCATGGGTGAGCCAGTCAGCACCGTGACCACTAAGGACCGGCTGGCACTGGTCACAGTCTGGATCGGCGGCGACCCGTATGTGATCGTCGACATCTGCCTGCGCATGCTGCAGCCGCATGAGCTTTACGCAGCTCAGGGCTTCCCGCCAAGCTACATCATCACCCACGGGCACGATGGTCGGAAGTTCACGAAGTCGGAGCAGGTGTTCATGTGCGGCAACAGTGTCAGTCCGCCGCCAATGGCCGCCATCGCAGCAGCCAACGACACCTGGTCACCCCGATCACGGCAGGCCTTGGCCGCCTAGTCACCACCCTACCCGCCCGCTCCCTGTCTGATACCTGGGCGGGAGGGTGGACTGCAAACCCATGGGGCTGGGTCGACGCATCCTCAAGCAGATCACAACCAGCCAGTACGGATGATCAATTCGGCCAGGCGGATCAGCGCGGCTATCAGATTTATCGCATCAGTGAGTCGTTTCATGCGGTAGAGCTCCGGTAGTGGTTACGCACCTAGCTTGGGGCGCACCTGCCCCGCTATGCGCACCTAGGGTGCCGACCGCCTCACAACCAATCCTCTTGGGCTTTTTCCACTGCTATCACGACGCCTGGCGCGTCAATCCACCTAATCGAATCACGCCACTGGCGAGGGATAACCATGCAGATTGAAAACTTCCTGCGGGATGTAAAAGACCACCAGCTTAGCGTCCTGCGCGATGACGGCCTTTACCGTCACCTCCGCTTCAAGCGTCCAGGCTCAAGCGCCTATTACTTCGACTTGATCACTTGGCCAGGCGCGCTTTGCTATACGGGCGATATGGGCACATTCGTGTTTAGCCGCCTGGCCGATATGTTTGAGTTTTTCCGAACAGATCGGCATGAGCTAGGCGAGCTACGCATTAACCCTGGCTACTGGTCAGAGAAATTGCTTGCCGTCGACGGCGGGCGGCGGAACGGCTCGGCAACTGAGTTTGATCCGCTCAAGTTTGAGCGCGTCATTAAGGAGTTCTTAGTCGGCTGGATGCGCCATAGCGGACTTAATCGTGAGCAGCGCGCCGAGCTGCGCGCAACGGTTCAGGACGAAATTCTGGACTACATCGACGAGGACGAGCGCGGAAACTTCGACCGAGCCAATGAGTTCCACACCGAAATCGGCGGCCATGAGTTCCAGTTTGAAGACCTGTTTGATTACACCTTCACCAAGTACACCAACACTTTCCTTTGGTGTTGCTACGCACTGAGCTGGGGCATTCAGCAATACGACCTCATTGAGCCGGAGCTGAAGAAAACAGCATGAGCCGCCCCACCTACTGCCGCACCCAGCGCCTGCCTGCAGCCGAATGCCAGTGCCTGCGCTGCACACCTATCAACCCAGAGCACCTCACTAACAACAACCAAGTGTGGGAGAAATTGACGTGAGTGATAAACCCAAAGGCCACGGCCACGTAACGCCTAACGCAAACGGCGACAAAGCGCGCTGCGGCGGCCCGAAAATCTGCAAGGTTTGCATGCAGGAGCTGGCTGAACTGAAAGCCCAGCCGAGCGGGGTTTTTCTGAGTCAAGCAAGTCTTACTGCTGCGGTAGACGCGGCAATGGTGGAAATGCAGAACATCAGCCCGCCTCTCGGGCGCGGAGAGTGTGCGCGATTGATACGCGCTGCGTTCGCTCGCCTCCGCCAGCCTGCCAGTGCTGGCGATGAGCAGCAGGCGGGAACCAAAGTTAGTGACACCTCGATTAACTGCTGGTCCTGCAAATTATCCGTCTCGCTCGATGAGCGCGCAGATGCGGATGGTAACTGCCCGCACTGCCGCGTGGAGCTGGATTTGGAAGAATACCTACGCTCCGCCCTATCCGCTAACCATAGTGAGCAGGTGCGTGCGTGGGTTCCGGTCAGCGAGCGGTTGCCTGACGAGACACATGCTTATGGCTGCCACACCAATGACGTTCTCTGCCGCACTCGCTCAGGGAAGGTAATTATCGCCCTTCTTGCTAGAACAACCACTGGTGTCGCCTGGTATGACCAGCAATCTCAAGAGCGCGATGTAACCCACTGGATGCCGCTGCCCGCCACCCCATCAGCAGGCAGTCAGGGCGGCGAATAACATGGACAACAATCTGAATGAGTTGATCAAAGACCTGTTCGCCTACGACGCAGACACTGGCGTTATCCGGCGCACAAGAAGGGCTGGCGGGAAATCTGCCAGCAGCCCTGTAGGCAAAACAAACAGCCATGGATACCTAAGCATCATGTGCATGGAGAAAACGATCCTTGCGCATCGCCTTTGCTGGTTTCTTCACTATGGCGAGTGGCCAGAACATCCGATTGATCACATTGATGGCGACCGCAAGAACAACTCCATATCCAACCTTCGGCTTTCGAACAGGGTAGAAAACGCCAAAAACTCTGGAATTTCAATCGCCAATAAATCAGGCGTGGTTGGTGTTTGCTGGGTAAACGGCACTTCGAAATGGCAGGTTCAGATAGCGGCCGACAAGAAGAAGTATTACCTGGGCCAATACAGCAGCCTGCTTGACGCTGTGGCAGTCAGGAAGTCGGCAGAGCTTCGCCATGGATTCGACCCAATGCATGGGCTGCGCCCTTCTCACGCCCTAATCGCCACCACCAACCAGCAGCGGAGTAGCTAACGATGCGCACAACATTCGATCAAGTTGCAGTGACCGCAACAAAACGCTGGACGGACGAAGCCGGCAAGAAGCGCCAGAAAACCCGCAAGTTCTGGCAAACAATCAACCCGTTCAACAAGTGCGCGGATGGCTCGCTAAAGACTCGCGATCAGATCATGGTTGAGATTAATGCGCAGCGTGACGCATGGCTCGCAGATAAGGAGTAGCTGACGATGAGCATGCACAAAATACCACTTACGCCGATTGAAGAAGCTGGCCTGCGCGCCCACGGCCTGGATATTGGTACGCCAAGCCAGCTTTCTGACGCATTTCGCCAAGGCGTGCGATATGCCCGCGCCCAGCAGCCCAGCCAAGGGGGCGAGGCGGTTGCGTTCATCCCGGTAGATCGTGAAACGGGCGAGCACTGGCACCCAGTCAAGTACAAAGGCACTGGGCATATCTGCGATTACATCCCGCTATACGCTCACGCGAAAAACACACCAGCAGACAGCCGCGTTGTGCCGGTGGAGTTGCTGCGTTTGATCGAGCAGAGCTGGCGAGTGCCGAACGGCTGGCCTAAAAGCGTGCCAGAAAGTGTTGAGCTACGGATATGCCAGGGGCTAGCCGAACTCCGCGCACTGCTGGAGGTGAAGCCGTGAGCGCGCCAATTGAACCGCAAGACTATCTCTACGGCACCAAGGTCGTGCAGATAGAAGACTTACGGGTTGCTCGCGGAATGACACGCCGGCCCGTTTCGTCCTGTCGCCACCGCAAGCTGGTCTACGACAACAAGGAGCGGCGCGTCTGGTGTAGCGATTGCGAGGCTGAGGTTGAGGCTTTCGATGCGTTTGAATACCTGGTCGATGTTTTTGCCAATGGCGTGGCCAGCTTGGAACGACAACGTAAAGAAGTTGAGCAAGCAGCCACTTTCAGAATTATCAGCCGTGCAGCCAAGGTTATGGATCAAGCATGGCGAAGCCAGAAAATGGCACCACTCTGCCCACACTGCATGACGGCAATTCTGCCCGAAGACGTTGCCAGCGGCGTGGCGATGACAAGCAAGTCGCTTGTGAAAGCTAAGCGCAGCCGCACCACCAAGTAACCAATTCTTATCAAACAACTGTGCCGGCCATGCCGGTGGAGAGGTATTCCTGTGCAAATCAAAACCAGCGGCTCAAGCGTGACCATTGACGGCAAAACATTCAGCGGGCGCAGCGTGAGCATTGTCAGCAACAAGGTGGTGGTCGATGGCGTTGAACAGCCTGGCGAACTGGTCGGGCCGGTCAGCGTAACCGTCAACGGCAATGCTGAGTCGGTAGAAAGCGGCTCCGGTCGCATCGAGGTCGCGGGCAGCGCTGGGCGCGTTAAGACGATGAGCGGCGATGTTCAGTGCGGCGACGTGACCGGCGACGTAGGAACCATGAGCGGAGACGTTACCTGTGGGGCAATACGCGGCTCAGTCAAAACAATGTCTGGCGATATTCGCCACCGCTAACCTTTTCCACACTCCCCGGAATGGGGGTAGAGAGTTTTCTATGAAGCGCGAACTGATCAAGATCAGCGAGTTCCGCCGCCGGCGCTGGGGTGAAAACGGCACGCCGATGTGCTCACAGGCCATCCGCAACCAGATCCGCAACGGCGATCTACCCGGCGAGCAAATCGGAAAGCTGTGGTATATCGACTGGACTGCATTCAACAAATCGAACGGCAACGACCTTGTTGCCATGGTGCTGAAAGGAGCTGCGTGATGGTTCCACGGCCTCGCAATAAGGCGAACAAGGGTTTGCCGCCAAACCTGTATTACGACGCCAGGCGAGGCACCTACCGTTATCGCCGGCCGACCGATGGCAAGTGGTTCCAGTTCGGAACCGACCGTATAAAGGCCATTGACGCCGCCAAGCAGCTGAACATTGAGTTCCTGCAGGGCGGTGACCTGGTGTCGGCGGTGATGGGCAAGCATTCCGACCTGTTCAATACCTTCCTCGACCACTACGAAACCCAGGTTCTGCCGCAGCGCGAGCTGGCAAAGGGCACGCTTGACCTGTACGCGGTGCACTTCCGGCGCCTTCGCAAGGCTTTCGAAGGCAAAGGAATCGATGAAATCACCATTCGCATGGTGGCCGAGCTGCTCGACAGTCTGACTGCTCGGGTTGCTAATCAGGCCAGGGCCTACCTGATAGACATATTCAACCACGCCGCGGCTAAGGGTTTGTGCGTCGACAACCCAGCAGCGTGCACCATCGCCCGCATCGAGAAGAAACAGCGCAAGCGGCACACCGTCGACGGCATCCGTGCTATTCGCGCCCGGTCGCCCGACTGGCTCCAGAATGCCATTGATCTGGCGCTGATCACTGCCCAGCGGCGCACCGACATTCTGTCGATGAAGTTTGAAGACGTGCGCGATGGCCACCTGTACGTGATCCAGCAGAAGACGGCAAAGGCCACTGACACGGCCTGGATACGATTCAAGGTAACGCCAGAGCTGCAGGCGGTAATTGATCGGTGTCGCGACAACATCCTGTCGCCCTACCTGATCCACCGGCGGCCTGAGCGCAAACGGCAAAAGCAGGCCGAACAGAAAGCGCACTGGACGAAGATCGAGGAAAGGTTTTTGACCAGGGCATTCAAGGATGCGAGGGATGCAGCCGGGTGCTATGCCAGCTGGAAGGATGAAGAGCAGCCGGGCTTCCACGAAGTGCGGGCGCTATCACTGCACCTGTACAAGAAAGCCGGAAAGGACGGTCAGAAAATCGCAGGCCATGCCAGCGAGGACATGACGAAAAACTATCAGCGCGATCACGCCGAAATCATCTGGTCTGAAGCTATACCCGACCTAGATATCAGCGAAATCGCCGGTTAGTTTTGCGCGCATTTTGCGCCAGTTTTGCGCACGGCCCACAAAATAAAACGGCCCAAGCACGTAAGTGCTTGAGCCGCTTAGGGTTTTTTGGTCGGGACGGAGTGATTCGAACACTCGACCCCTTGCACCCCATGCAAGTGCGCTACCGGGCTGCGCTACGCCCCGACGATGCTTACAAGTTACTGCAAGCGGGAGGTACCTTACAATAAACCGCTGATTTGTGGAAGTTTTTTTACTTTTACCTGCTTACTTACGAAGCACTAGAAGCACATCTTCAAGCTCGGCAATCATTTGCTTGATGAGCTGCTTGTACTGCGTATTGTCATCTTTGGCTTCATCACCGGACAGACGCTGACGCGCGCCACCGATGGTAAAGCCCTGATCGTATAAAAGCGCACGGATTTGCCGAATCATTAGTACATCTTGGCGCTGATAATAGCGGCGATTACCCCGCCGCTTAACCGGGTTGAGTTGTGGGAACTCCTGCTCCCAATAACGCAACACATGCGGTTTAACAGCGCAGAGCTCACTAACCTCACCAATGGTGAAGTAGCGCTTACCGGGTATGACGGGTAGTTCGTCGTTATGACTTGGTTCCAGCATACGCCTCGACCCTGGATTTAAGTTTTTGGCCCGGACGGAAAGTCACCACACGGCGAGCCGTGATCGGAATTTCCTCTCCTGTTTTTGGATTGCGACCGGGGCGCTGACGCTTATCGCGCAGATCAAAGTTGCCGAACCCCGAGAGCTTGACCTGTTCGTTGAGTTCCAGCGCTTGGCGGATCTCTTCAAAAAACAGCTCCACCAACTCCTTGGCTTCCCGTTTATTCAGGCCCAGCTCTTCATACAGACGTTCCGCCATCTCAGCTTTCGTCAGAGCCCCCATACGCTACTTCCTTAACGTGGCGTTGAACCTTTTTTCCAGGGAGGTGAGAATATTTTGCGTTGTGGTACTCACCTCATCGTCATTAAGAGTGCGCGATGGATGCTGCCAGGTCAAGCCAACAGCAAGGCTTTTTCTATGAGGATCAATGCCTTTACCGTGATACACGTCAAATAGCTTGAGGTCAGTCAGCCACTCGCCTGCAGCTTCACGGATCGCACCGAGCAAATCCTGCGCCGGCACATCACGATCGACCAGCAAAGCCAGGTCACGTCGCACCTCAGGGAACTTAGACAGCTCCTGGAACTTCGGCATAACGCCCTGAGTGATCTCACCCAGCACCAGCTCAAACATAAAGACGGCTTGATCCAGCCCCAGTGCCTTCGACAACTCGGGATGAATAGCGCCGAGGAAACCGACGACACGCCCTTCACGCTCAATGCGCGCCGTTTGCCCCGGATGCAGCGCCGAATGCTCACCCGGCACAAATGCAAAACTATCGCCCGCACCTGCGCTGGCCAGCAATGCTTCAACATCGGCTTTCACATCATAGAAGTCGACATCATCACGACCGTGCGCCCAACCTTCTGGCAAGCGCCCACCACAAATCACGCCAGCCAGCATCGGCTCTTGTTTCAAGCCTTCAAGCTGACCAACAAAGCGCAAGCCGCTTTCGAACAGACGCACACGCGGCTGCTGACGATTCAGGTTGTGCTCAAGCGCCTTAATCAGACCGGGCCACAAGGAAGAACGCATCGCCGCCATATCTGCGGAAATAGGGTTCGCCAGCATCAGCGGCTCAACGCCTGGATTGAACAGCTCGAACAACTTGGGATCGATAAAGCTGTAGGTAATCGCTTCCTGATAACCACGGGCAACCAGCAAACGGCGCAACGCAGGCAGTTCGACAGCTGCCTCTGCCTTGGCTTGCGGAGCCAAACGCGCTTGCGGGTAACGTACTGGCAAGCGGTTGTAACCATACAAACGGGCAAGCTCTTCGATCAGGTCAACTTCCAGGCTGATATCGAAGCGGTGGCTTGGCACACCCACCTTCCACTGCCCTTCGCCATCGGCACTAATGTCCAAGCCCAAAGCCGCCAGCAAACGGACAATTTCGGCATCATCCATCTTCAGGCCGAGCATCTGCTCGATGCGCTCAGCGCGCAGCGTGACCGGCGCAACGCTCGGCAAGTGCTCCTGATTGACGACCTCGATAATCGGCCCGGCTTCGCCACCGACGATTTCCAGCAACAGCGCAGTCGCCCGCTCCATCGCCTCGCGCGCCAGCTGCCAGTCCACGCCACGTTCGAAGCGGTGCGACGCATCCGTGTGCAAACCGTAGGAGCGAGCTTTGCCAGCGATGGCAATGGTGTCGAAGAACGCACTTTCAAGGAACAGATCGCGGGTCTTTTCGTTGACGCCGCTGTGCTCGCCGCCCATCACGCCGGCAATTGCCAGGGCGCGGCTGTGATCAGCAATCACCAGCGTATCGCTACGCAGGCTGACTTCCTGACCATCAAGCAGGACAAGCTTCTCGCCCTCCTCGGCCATACGCACACGGATGCCGCCATTGATCTCGGCAAGATCAAACGCATGCAGTGGCTGACCCAGTTCAAGCATCACGTAGTTGGTGATGTCGACCGCTGCATCGATACTGCGCACATCGGCGCGACGCAGGCGCTCAACCATCCACAACGGCGTGGGCTTGGACAAATCGACATTGCGCACAACTCGACCGAGGTAACGCGGGCAGGCTTGCGTAGCCAGAATTTCAACTGGGCGTACTTCATCATGGCTCGGCGCAACTGCAGCAACTACCGGGCGGACGACAGGCGAGGCGTACAAAGCACCGACTTCACGCGCCAGACCAGCCAACGACAGGCAGTCACCACGGTTCGGGGTCAGATCCACCTCGATGCTGGCGTCATCCAGATCCAGGTAGACACGAATATCCTGGCCCACCGGCGCATCAGCCGGCAGTTCCATCAGACCGTCATTTTCTTCGCTGATCTGCAGCTCAGAGGCCGAGCAAAGCATGCCGTTGGACTCAACGCCGCGCAGCTTGGCTTTCTTGATTTTGAAGTCGCCGGGCAGTTCAGCGCCGATCATGGCGAAAGGAATTTTCAAGCCGGGGCGCACATTGGGCGCGCCGCACACTACCTGAAAAGTTTCCGCACCATTGCTGACCTGGCACACGCGCAGCTTGTCCGCATCGGGGTGCTGCTCGGTGCTCAGCACCTCACCCACCACCACACCGCTGAATACACCGGCAGCCAGCGATACGCTGTCGACTTCAAGGCCGGCCATGGACAGGCGGGCAACCAGATCGTCGCGGGAAACCTGCGGGCTTACCCAACTACGCAGCCATTGTTCACTGAATTTCATACTGTCTGTTCTCCTGAACCAATTCGATTACGGAATGCGAGGGCGCTAGCGAAATTGCGCCAGGAACCGCAGGTCGTTATCGAAGAACAGCCGTAAATCGTTGACGCCGTAACGCAGCATGGCCAGACGCTCAACACCCATACCGAAGGCGAAGCCGGAGTATTTTTCCGGATCGATGCCAGACATGCGCAGCACATTCGGGTGCACCATGCCGCAGCCCATGACTTCCAGCCAGCCGGTCTGCTTGCACACGCGGCAGCCTTTGCCGCTGCACATCACGCACTGCATATCGACTTCGGCCGATGGCTCGGTGAAGGGGAAGAACGAAGGCCGGAAACGCACACCCAGCGGCTTTTCGAAGAACACACGAAGGAACTCTTCGATGGTGCCTTTGAGGTCAGCAAAACTCACACCCTCATCGACCAGCAGGCCTTCGACCTGGTGGAACATCGGCGAGTGAGTGATATCGGAGTCGCAGCGATAAACGCGGCCGGGACAAACGATGCGGATCGGCGGCTGCTGCGATTCCATGGTGCGCACCTGAACCGGAGAGGTGTGGGTGCGTAGCAACATGTTCGCGTTGAAATAAAAGGTGTCATGCATCGCCCGGGCTGGATGATGGCCTGGGATATTGAGTGCTTCAAAGTTGTGATAGTCGTTTTCCACTTCCGGGCCTTCGGCAATGCCGTAGCCAATACGGGTGAAAAACTGCTCAACGCGCTCCAGGGTCCGGGTGACTGGATGCAGACCACCAGAAGTCTGACCACGGCCTGGTAGGGTTACGTCGATTTTTTCGGCGGCGAGCTTGGCGCTCAGCGCGGCTTGTTCCAGAGTTGCCTTACGGCTGTTCAGCGCATCCTGAACCTGATCCTTGGCGGCATTGATCAACGCACCGGCTTGCGGGCGCTCTTCTGCCGACAGATTGCCCAGGGTCTTCATCACCTGAGTCAATTCGCCTTTCTTGCCCAGATAGTGAACCCGCAGTTGTTCCAGGGCATTCACATCGTCGGTGTGGCTAACGGCCTCAAGCGCTTGCGAGACCAGCACATCCAGATTTTCCATTTACAGACTCCAGATACGAAATAGGGGAAGAGCTTGAAGGCTCTTCCCCTATTGGTGACGTTTAGCACCGGGCGAGCCCGGTGATTGTCGGGGACTTAAGCCAGTACGGCTTTCGCTTTCTCGACAATCGCAGCAAACGCCGCTTTTTCGTTCACTGCCAGATCAGCCAGAACCTTACGGTCGATCTCGATGGACGCTTTTTTCAGGCCGGCAATGAAACGGCTGTAGGACAGACCGTTAACACGAGCACCAGCGTTGATACGAGCGATCCACAGAGCGCGGAACTGACGTTTTTTCTGGCGACGGTCGCGGTAGGCGTACTGGCCTGCCTTGATCACCGCTTGCTTGGCAACGCGGAACACGCGCGAGCGTGCGCCGTAGTAGCCTTTAGCGAGTTTCAGAATTTTTTTGTGACGCTTGCGAGCGATAACGCCGCGCTTAACACGAGCCATGAGTAATTTCCTCTATCTTGACCGATTAACGAACGCGCAGCATGCGCGCCACTTTTGCTACGTCAGACGGATGCACCATGGTGCTACCGCGCAGTTGACGCTTACGCTTAGTGGACATCTTGGTCAGGATGTGGCTCTTGAAAGCGTGCTTGTGCTTGAAGCCGTTAGCGGTTTTGAGAAAACGCTTGGCTGCACCACTCTTAGTTTTCATCTTTGGCATGTTCGGATACTCCGCATTCAGTTGATAAACATAACCGCAAGGCCTGCCGTGCCCTGGTGGTTACTTCTTCTTTTTGGGGGCGATGACCATTATCAGCTGGCGTCCTTCCATCTTTGGATGCTGTTCAACGGTGCCGTATTCAGCAAGGTCACCTTCAACCCGCTTCAACAACTCCATGCCCAGCTCCTGATGCGCCATCTCACGGCCGCGGAATCGAAGCGATACCTTGGCCCTGTCCCCATCACTAAGGAAACGTACCAGGTTGCGTAGTTTTACCTGGTAATCCCCTTCCTCCGTCCCTGGACGAAACTTGATTTCTTTAACCTGAATCTGCTTCTGGTTTTTCTTTGCAGCAGCAATCTGCTTCTTCTTTTCGAAGATCGATTTGCCGTAGTCCATCAGCTTGCAAACAGGGGGCACTGCATCGGCAGAAATCTCTACCAGATCCAGCTTGGCCTCTTCGGCCTTAAGAAGCGCGTCTTCAATTGACACAATCCCAAGCTGCTCACCCTCAGCGCCAATTAACCGAACCTCGCGTGCCGAGATATTCTCGTTGATCGGGGCCTTCGGTGCAGCTCGTTTATCTTGTCTCATTTCACGCTTAATAATGATTACTCCAAATCTTGGCGACCACGCCGGGAAACCGCCTGCGCAAGGAATTCAGCGAATTGAGTGACGGGCATTGAGCCCAGATCAGCACCTTCACGAGTACGCACGGCGACAGTTTTCGTCTCAACTTCCCGATCTCCGATAACCAAGAGATAAGGAACCTTGAGCAAAGTATGCTCACGGATTTTAAAGCCTATCTTCTCGTTCCTCAAGTCAGACTTGGCACGAAAACCGCTTTGATTGAGCGTTTTTTCCACTTCGAGGGCAAAATCGGCCTGTTTGTCAGTGATATTCATCACGACGGTCTGGGTCGGAGCCAGCCAGGCAGGGAAAGCACCTTCGTAGTGTTCGATCAAAATACCGATGAAACGCTCGAACGAACCGAGAATCGCCCGGTGCAACATGACCGGCACCTTGCGGCTGTTGTCTTCAGAAACGTAGCTCGCTTCCAGACGCTGCGGCATATTCGGATCGTACTGCAGCGTACCGCACTGCCAAGCACGACCAAGACAGTCGAGCAGCGTGAACTCGATCTTCGGGCCATAGAACGCACCCTCACCTGGCAGATACTCCCAAGGCAAGCCCGCTTCATTCAGCGCATTGGCCAGCGCCTCTTCAGCACGATCCCAGAACGCATCATCACCTACACGCTTGGCTGGGCGCGTGGAGAGCTTCATCTTGACGTCGCTAAAACCGAAATCAGCGTAAACCTGCAAGGTCAGCTTGATGAAATCAGCCGCTTCTTTCTTAACCTGCTCTTCAGTACAGAAGATGTGCGCATCATCCTGAGTGAAGCCGCGCACGCGCATGATGCCGTGCAAGGCGCCCGAGGCCTCATTGCGATGGCACGAGCCAAACTCAGCCAAACGCAGCGGCAGCTCGCGATAGCTCTTAAGCCCTTGATTGAAAACCTGCACGTGACACGGACAGTTCATCGGTTTGATGGCGTAGTCGCGACTCTCTGACTCCGTGGTGAACATGTTGTCGGCGTAGTTACCCCAGTGCCCAGACTTCTCCCACAGCACGCGATCAACGATTTGCGGGGTCTTAATCTCTTGGTAACCATTCTCGCGCTGCACACCACGCATGTACTGCTCAAGCACCTGATAAATGGTCCAGCCATTCGGGTGCCAGAACACCATACCCGGCGCTTCTTCCTGAGTATGGAATAGATCAAGGCGCTTGCCGATCTTGCGATGATCGCGCTTCTCGGCCTCCTCGATACGCTGGATATAAGCCGCCAGCTGCTTCTTGTCAGCCCAAGCCGTGCCATAGACGCGCTGCAATTGCTCGTTCTTGGCATCGCCGCGCCAGTAGGCACCGGACAGCTTGGTCAATTTGAAGGCTTTGAGAAAACGCGTGTTCGGCACGTGCGGACCACGGCACATGTCAACGTATTCTTCGTGGTAGTACAGGCCCATAGCCTGTTCATCTGGCATGTCTTCAACCAGACGCAGCTTGTATTCCTCACCACGCGCAGCGAACACCTCAATCACCTCAGCGCGCGGCGTCACTTTCTTGATGACGTCGTAATCCTTCTCGATCAGCTGCTGCATGCGCTGCTCGATGGCGGCCACATCATCTAAAGTAAAGGGGCGCTCAGACGCGATGTCATAGTAAAAACCGTCATCAATGACTGGACCAATCACCATTTTCGCGGACGGAAACAGCTGCTTGACCGCATGACCAATCAAGTGCGCACAGGAGTGGCGAATGATCTCGAGACCTTCTTGGTCTTTCGGCGTAATGATCTGCAGGGTTGCGTCGCTATCGATCAGGTCACAAGCATCAACCAACTTGCCATTGACCTTACCGGCCACCGTGGCTTTTGCTAGACCAGCACCAATAGATTGCGCCACCTCAAGTACGGATACCGGGTGATCGAACGAACGCTGACTGCCGTCGGGAAGAGTAATGATGGGCATGGCGCCTCCTCTCCTAGTGGTGACCTCTACCAAAGGCCACATGGGTTGGGATGAGCCAGTAAGCGATTCGGCGGTAAACCTGCCATACAGAAGCAGAAGCCTGTGAGCCAAACCAAAACCGAACCGCAGTCACTGGAGGTTTAAACAGCTACGAACCGCAGGGATGCTTGCAGAAAGCCAGGCTTACTGACAAGAACCCAATAAAAAAGGGCCGCCTAAGCGACCCTTTTTCCTACCAAATCTGGTAGGCACGATTGGACTCGAACCAACGACCCCCACCATGTCAAGGTGGTGCTCTAACCAACTGAGCTACGTGCCTACGATGGGTGCGCATTCTACGGCCACGGAAAAAACTGTCAACCTATTTTTCCGCTAACTGCCTGAATAATTGAATTATTTACTGTTCTACAACGCGTTTTATATTTCACACAGGCTACTAGCCGGGCATTTTTAACTCAGGTAGCATCCGCTCATTCGTAAAAAATAAAGAACAGAGGTTGCAATATGGCGCACACAGCTTATCCACAATCCTATTACGCGGCCTCCGCCAATCCTGTTCCGGCGCGCCCGGAGCTAAATGGTGAAGTTGAAACTGACGTGTGCATCGTCGGCGCTGGCTACACCGGCTTGTCGACGGCCATCGCCCTACTGGAAAGCGGCTTTAAGGTGAGCATCGTTGAAGCGGCTAAAGTTGGCTTTGGCGCGTCCGGTCGTAATGGCGGGCAGATTGTTAATAGTTACAGCCGTGATATCGATGTGATTGAGCGCAGCGTTGCACCGAAGCAAGCTCAGCTACTCGGCGATATGGCCTTTGAGGGCGGCCGGATCATTCGTGAGCGCATCGCCAAGTACAACATTGACTGCGACCTTAAGGACGGTGGGGTATTCGCCGCCAACACGCCCAAGCACATGAAACACCTCGAGTCGCAAAAAAAGCTGTGGGAGCGCTACGGCCATACCCAGCTGGAACTCATGGATGCCAAGCGCATCCGTGAAGTGGTCGGCACCGACATTTACGCCGGTGGCATGCTCGATATGAGTGGCGGTCATATCCACCCACTCAACCTGGCACTGGGCGAAGCCGCTGCGGTTGAGTCCCTAGGCGGCGTTATTTACGAACAGTCACCTGCCATCCGCATCGAGCGCGGCGCCAACCCGGTGGTGCACACGCCTAACGGTCGGATCAAAGCCAAGTTCGTGGTCGTCGCCGGCAACGCTTACCTGGGCAACCTGATTCCGGAACTGTCGGCCAAATCGATGCCGTGCGGCACTCAGGTCATCACCACCGAGCCATTGTCTGCCGAACTGGCGAAAAGCCTGCTGCCGCAAGACTACTGCGTAGAAGACTGTAACTACCTGCTGGATTACTACCGTCTCAGCGGTGATAACCGCCTGATTTTTGGTGGTGGCGTGGTGTACGGTGCGCGCGACCCCGCCAATATCGAGGCAATTATCCGCCCGAAAATGCTCAAAGCCTTCCCGCAGCTGAAGGATGTCAAAATCGATTTCGCCTGGACCGGTAACTTCCTGCTGACCTTGTCGCGACTGCCGCAAGTGGGTCGCCTGGGCGACAACATCTACTACTCGCAAGGCTGCAGCGGTCACGGCGTGACCTACACCCACCTGGCTGGCAAGGTTCTGGCTGAGGCACTGCGCGGTCAGGCCGAGCGCTTCGATGCATTCGCTGATTTGCCGCACTACCCCTTCCCGGGCGGCCGTCTGTTCCAAGTGCCGTTCAGCGCACTGGGCGCCTGGTACTACACCCTGCGCGACAAGCTGGGCATCTAAAGCGGCGCAGACAGAAACGGCACCTCAAGGGTGCCGTTTTGCGTTCTAGCTTTTAACGCGTTTACAGCTGCGCATCCGGCCACCTTTGTTGCGCTGTTCGTAACGCGCGCTGCGCAGCCTCGGCTCGGCCTTGTTGTTGCAAATCACGGGCAGCTTTCAACCATACGTCTTTGCTCGGTTGCGCCGGCAATTGATGGGTAGGCGTGACCAATACCGCCCAACGCCCCGCCTCTTCCCATGCATCGTCAAAACTAGCGAAGCTGGTGTACCAACGCCGGGTATTACCCGAACGCAACACCAGCGTGCGCTCGCGCTGGTCATAGCCCACCAGCAGTGCAAACTGCGACCCTGGCCCGCCGAACAGACGATCTTGCATCACCAGCACCGGGTGCCCTGCCGACACCTGTTGCATCAGCGCATCTAGATTGCCGGCTAAGGGATAGACCAACAGCTCATACGATCGCGCCACCACCTCGAGCCCTGCTTGTACATCCTGCCCTTTAGCCAGCTGCTGTATGCGCTCATCCACCAGGCCTGGGCTACTGATCACCCCATGATGATTAAGCAGCGCCGCCAACGCCGAAGGCCCGCCCTGCGCATCACTGAGCTGAAAGAACGGCACATCCGCCAGCTCAACCCGCTCGGGCAGGCGCTTGGTCTCAGGCAGCAGCTGCGGCCCACCAGCGCAGCCAGTAAGCAAAATAAACAGGGCAACCGGCAGAAGCTTTACTACGCGCACAGACTGAAACATCACTCACCCACTGACTTGTTTGTGGCGCAGAGCATAACGATGAAGTGCCGATGACCCAACCCATCCCAGCCATTTGCCGCTGGATACCCCAGCAGCGTGTAGAGAATCGCCACCGTCAGCAATTGAGCGATATGCAACTATCCTGATCACTGGCAAGACGCTTGCCTCCGGCATGCGTCAACAGGGGTGGGAAATTAGTCAGCAGACGAACCAGGGTGGCTCGATGGACTTCAAGGATTACTACAAGGTGCTCGGGCTTGAGCCAGGAGCCGATGATAAAGCCGTGAAAACGGCTTATCGCAAACTAGCACGCAAATACCATCCCGACGTCAGCCAGGAAAAAGACGCGGAAAACAAATTCAAAGAAGTCGCCGAAGCCTATGAGGTGCTGAAAAACGCCGAGAAGCGTGCTGAGTACGACGCACTGCGCCAATACGGGAATCAAGGCCAACCCTTTGAGCCGCCACCCGGCTGGCAACCACGAAGCGGCGCGGGCTTCACTGATGACATAAACAGCCAAAGCGAGTTCTCTGACTTCTTTGAGTCGCTGTTTGGTGGCGCGGGCCGTCATCAAAACGCAGGTCGCAGCAGTTCACGGCGCGGCCAGGATGTGGAAATGGCGCTGCCGCTGTTACTAGAGGAAACCCTGGCCGAGGAAAGTAAACAAATCGCTTTTCAGCTTGCGCAATACAGCGCCGAAGGCCAGCCATTACCGGCCATCAACAAGACCTTAAATGTGAAAATCCCCCGCGGCGTAAGCAATGGCGAACGTATCCGCATAAAAGGCCAGGGGGGGCCTGGAGTGGGTGGTGGTGCGAACGGTGACCTGTATTTGATTATTCAACTGGTGCCACACCCGCTGTTCGATGTTGAAGGACACAACCTCATCCTCACGGTGCCGCTAGCACCCTGGGAGGCCGCACTGGGCGGGCAAATCACAGTGCCTACGCTGACCGGCAAAATAAACCTGCGCATCCCTGCCAACACACAAAGCGGGCAACGGCTGCGGATCAAGGGTAAGGGGCTGGTTAATAAACTTGGTGAGCCAGGTGACCTGTATGCGCTATTCAAAATCGTCATTCCCGCCCAGACCGATGACGCCACGCGCCCACTGTGGGCGCAACTGGCCGAACAAGCCGCTTTCAACCCGCGCGCGCAGTGGAGTCAGTGATGAGTAGCCTGATCATGCAACTAAACATTCACGAGTTCTGCCAATACGCCGAACTGCCGCAAACCGTTTTGCTGGAAATTGTCGACCACGGCATCATCGAGCCACGCGGCAGCTCTCCTGAGCAGTGGCTGTTCGATGCCAACGCCCTGGCCATCGTCAAACGTGCGTTTCGCCTGCAAGCCGAACTGCAGATCGAATGGGCAGGCGTTGCTCTTGCACTGCAACTGCTCGATGAGCTGGAACAGCTGCGCGCCGAAAACAGCCACTTACGCCGGCGTTTGGCGCGCTTCGAGCAATAACCGCCTGGGCAAGGGTGCTGACAATTGAACCTGACGCGACTGGGTGAAAGTGCCTTTACCCAGTCGCTTTATGGCCTCAGCATTGCCCACCTTCAATTCTTTCCCCGCACAGCGGCGGGCTGAAGATAAACAGCCCCGCAAAGCATGAAGGATATTTCCTAATGACAGTCCCCTACGCCAACTCCGAGTGTGTTGGCCTGGTGCTCGCAGCCGGCAATGGCCAGCGCTTTGGCAGCGACAAACGCCTTGCCCAACTAGCAGACGGTAACAACCTGCTGCTGGCGACATTGCTGCGGGCGCAGGAAGCCTTCGCCGATGTGCGCGTGGTGTTAAAGACTGAGGATGATGCGCATGCCCTGGCCATTCCGCCTGGCATTCAGGTTGTTCGTGCGGCGCATGCCCACCAGGGTATGGGCTCAAGTTTAGCGGCAGGCATCAGCAGCCTTGCCAATAGCCAGGCCAGTGCAGTGGCAGTGCTGCTCGGGGATATGCCCTGGATTTCTGGTGCAACGCTGCGCCAACTGCGCGCACATGCCCATGCGGACCGTATCGTTGTCGCTTACTGCGACGGCCAGCGCGGACACCCGGTGCTGTTTGGTCGGCGCTTCTGGCCCGAGCTGATGCAACTGCAGGGAGAGCGTGGCGCCAAGGGTTTGATCAGCGCCTACCCGCAACAGGTGATTGAAGTGGCGCTCGATGACAACGGCATTTTGCAAGACGTCGACAGGCCGGCGGACCTCCGCCCCGTTACGCAGTGAGCGGCTGGATGCACGCAGGGCGATAGGGACATTTAAGTCAACAGCGCCCCTTCAACGACCCTCAGCCGGCAATGTCCGCAGGCGAAACAGCAGTGGGTTCGCTGTCTTCCGCCAGCGCTTCAAGCACATAAACCTGACGCTCAAGCAACAGATCGCCCAGCGCATTGGCCATTGCTTGGTAATGCGGCATCTGCCGATGGAGTGCTATCGCCTCGTGACTGGCCCAGCGCTCGACAAACACAAAACGGCCGGCCTGCTCCGTGCACCGATTCAGGCGGTAAGACAAACAGCCATGCTCCGCTTGCGAGGGCTGCACACACGCGCGCAGAACTCGCTCGACCTCTGATGCTTTGCCCTCTTTGGCAGTCAGTACAGCCACAACGCTTACAAATTCACTCATGCATATGCCCCTCGGTGGATAGCGCGTCAACGCGGCGCAGCTAGAAGCTGAGAACACTCTGCCGTAACAGCCGGCGCACCCTGCTCAGCCACCCGCACAGGGGCACTGTCATGGATGCTCGCGGACCTGAACCGCAGGCTGCCGCCACTGCGACCGTTAAGCACTGCCTGAATTTCCGCCAGCATGGCCATGGCCACGCTTTCCGGGGTGTCGCCTCCCAAGTCCAGGCCAATCGGGTAATGCAAGCGCGCCAGCCCCGGCAACTCGCCCTGTTGTTTGTCCACCTGCTGGTGGATGCCGGCTAACAAGCGCTCGGTGCGCTCGCGCGGCCCTAACTGGCCGACATAGCAGGGTTCACTGTGCAACACGCCGTGCAACCAGTGTGCGTCTTGCACCAGGCTATGCGTCATTACCGCCACCGCCGCGCCGCGCACCACATCGCGATAGGCGAAAGGCTGCTCAACATCACCGACCAGCACTTGATCAGCGTCGGCAAAGCGCTCGGCTCGGGCGAAGTGCGCCCGTCCATCGATTACCGTCACGTGCCAGCCCAGCAACTTGGCCATGCGCACCAGTGGTTGAGCATCATGGCCCGCACCGAATATCACAAGGCGTCGCAACGGAGGCAGGTACTCCAGAAGCACCTCCACCGCATCTTTACCATCGGGGTAGAGGCACCGCGCTGACGTTGCACGGGCCAGGGTTTGCTGCAGGTCGGCAGTGATTTGCTCAGCCAGCGGGGAGCGCAGCAGCTCACCCGTGGCGCACTGCCCAGGCGCTAAAAACAGGCGCTCACCTAAGCAAGGCGAAGCACCCGCCGGGCGGGTAATCACCGTGGCGATGGCCGCCGGTTGCTGGGTGTCGCGAACGCCAAGCAAGGCATCGACCAATGCGCAGGGCGCGTTGGCGGGGAGGCGCTCGAACAGCACAAAAACTGTGCCGTTACAGCCCAGGCCAAAGCTCAGAGCTTCCTCGCTGGCTTCATCCGCTTCGGCGGTGCTGTAGCTGCGCAGCGCAGGCCCCGCTTCAGTCAGCCACCAGGCTTTTTTGGCCACTTCCGCCTCCAGGCAGCCACCACTGATGGTGCCCTCAGGCCGGCCAAACCGCGAAACCAGCATGCGTGCGCCCGGCCGCCGGTAGGCCGAGCCTTCGACCTTTACCACAGTCGCCAGCACCGCTTCGCGGCCGGCCTCACGCTCCACAAGAAGCGCATCGAGCAGTGCATTCAGGCCCGACATGACATACCTCCACTCAATGCAGGGACTCGGTCCGCCGCTTGGCGACGGCCTCTGCCGACACCTGCGCAGCACTGTCGCCAAAGCGCTGCAGCACAAAGCTACTCAGCGCCGCCAACTCCTGGTCGGTGTAGATGGTGGCGAACGACGGCATACGCCGATCCACCCCGGTGTCGGCCGCGCCATGACCACTCAGCAGAATGCCCAATAAGTTACTGGCCGCCGGGTCGTTGACTGTCTTCAAGCCCAGCAGCATGGCCGTTGCACTCTGGCTGCCAGTGCCATCCCAGCGGTGGCAACTGGCACAGGCTTCGGCGAACAGCTTATGACCGAGGGCATTGCTACTGCCCTGTTTTGTCAACGCTGCCAACTGCGGCCGAGCCACACCTTCGCTGCGCGCCGGAGAGTCTTTGAGGAAGACGGCTATCGCGTGGCGGTCGGCGTCGGTCAGATGGCGCAAGCTGTGCTCCACCACATCCGCCATAGGCCCGGCAGACATGCCCAAACCTGGCGCGGCACCGTCTTTCAAGTAGTTGGCCAGCACGTCCGTAGGCCAGGCGCCCACGCCATACACGGGATCGGCGCTAATGTTGTAGGCATTCCAGCCCTGGATCAGGTTACCGGCCAGCGAGCGGTCGCTGCTGACGGCCTGAAACAGGTTACGCGGGGAATGGCATTCGCCGCAGTGGCCTGGTCCTTCGACCAAGTATTTACCGCGATTCCATTCGTCAGAGTGCTGACTGTCCGCTTGAAGGGGCTCATCGTTTAGGAAGAGAAAATTCCAGAAAACCATGCCCCAGCGCTGGTTGAAGGGGAAGCTGATCTGGTTTTCGCGCGGCGCCTGCTCCACAGGCTTTAGGCTGGCGAGATAGCCTTTGATGGCGAGAAGGTCATCACGCGACATCTTGCTGTAAGAGGTGTAGGGAAACGCCGGGTAGTAATGCTTGCCATCACGGCCCACGCCGGTCTGCAGCGCGCTGACGAATTCGTCATCCGTCCAGGCACCGATGCCGGTTTGCCTGTCCGGGGTGATGTTGGGTGAAAACAGAGAACCGAACGGCAATTTGAACTCCACGCCACCAGCAAAGGGTTCACCGCCCGCCACGGTATGGCAGGCCACACAGTTGGCGGCGCGCGTCAGGTATTCGCCCTTGGCCAGCACCTCGTCCTGCGCGTAGACCGATTGCCCCAGCACAACACCGCTGGCGAGCAGCAGTAGGCTTCTGAGTAATGTCATTAGTAACTCCTTAAACCGGGTAATAGCCGGAGCGGCTCAGCGGCAGTCGACGGATACGCTGGCCGGATGCCGCGTGCAGGGCATTAACCAGAGCCGGACCGATCAGTGCGGTACCGGCTTCGCCGACGCCACCGGGCGCCTCCAGGCTAGGCAGCAGATGCACCTCCACCGCCGGTGCTTCGCTGATGCGCAGCTGCCGGTAGTTGTGGAAGTTGGTCTGTTGCACCTGGCCGTTTTCAATCAGGATTTCGTTGAACAGCGAGGCAGACAGGCCGAACAGCGTACCGCCCTCGATCTGCGCCTTAACCGAGGTCGGGTTGGTCGCAAAACCGCAATCCACCACACTCACCAGGCGCTTGATGCGCATACCCAAGTCGCCCTGCATCTCCAGCTCAACCAGGGTCGCCACATAACTGCCGAACACCGCACTGACCGCCACACCACGGCCCTGCCCTGCTGGCAAAGGCTGGTTCCAGTCAGCTTTCTCGGCCAGCAAGCGCAGCACGGCCTGAGCGCGGGGCTGGTCCGCCATCAGCTCCAAACGGTAAGCCACCGGGTCGGCCTTGGCGTTGTGCGCCAGTTCATCAATAAAACACTCCAGAGCATAAGTGCCGCGCATGGGGCCCACACCTCGCCACCAGGACACAGGCACAACGCTCGGCTCCTGCCGGATGTAGCGAACCTGCAAGTGCGGCAAGCTGTAGATGGGATCCACCGCCACTTCAACAGCATCGGCATCTACGCCGTTCGCCGGCAGGCTGCCGACATAGCGGGCGAGAATCGAAGCGCCGGCTATGCGGTGCTCCCAACCCAGCGGACGCCCCTGCGCATCGAGTGCAGCCTGCATGCGGTCGGCATACAACGGCCGGTAGAGGTCGTGGGTCATGTCCTCTTCACGGCTCCAAATCAGCTTGATCGGGTAATCAACCTGACGCGCGATAGCGACTGCCTGGGTGATGAAATCAAACTCCAAACGCCGGCCAAATGCGCCACCGATCAGCTGGTTATGCACTTGAATTTTTTCGACAGGTAAGCCGGTAATGGCGGCCGCCGTCTGCTGGGCGAAAACAGGGACTTGGGTGCCCACCCACAGCTCGCAGGCGTCTTTGCGCACGTGAGCCACACAGGTCATGGGCTCCAGCGGCGAATGTGACAACAGCGCTTGCTCGTAAACGGCCTCGAACTGACTGACCGCTTGCTGCGTGGCTATCTCAATGTCGCCCGTACGCTTAGCCACTACGCCATCGCGGCGGCTGGCTGCGAGCAGCTCCTGGTCTAACTGCTGGGAGCTGATCGCGGCATTCGGGCCGAGATCCCATTCGATTTTTAGCGCTTTGATCGCCTGTTGGCAGGCCCAAAAATTACTCGCGGTGACGGCAACGGCATTGTCCAGACGCACGATATCGCGCACGCCAGGCACGCGGCGCGCTTGAGTGTCATCAAGCGTACGCAGCCGCCCACCGTGCACCGGGCAGGTGATGCTGGAGGCCACCAGCATGCCGGGGATTTGCAGGTCGATCGTAAACCGCGCTTTGCCGTTGACCTTCGCCGGCGTGTCCAGGCGCTGCGCGGGAGTGCCCAGTAGCTTGAATTGCTCAGGCGTTTTCAGCGCTACGTCACTGGGCAGTGGCAGCGCTGCGGCGGCGTCAACCAGATCGCCATAGTGCGCTTGCAGGCCATTGGGGCCAACAACGTAGCCGTTATGCGCATGGCACAGGCTAGGCGCGACACGCCATTGCAGAGCAGCCGCATGGATCAGCAGGACGCGCGCCGTAGCACCCGCCCGGCGCAGCGGCTCCCAGGTGTAGCGAGTCGAGGTAGAGCCGCCGGTGGCCTGAAATTGCAGCAGGGTATCGGTATACAGCGCCGAGTTGGGTGGTGCCTCTTGGATGACCACCTGCTCAAGGCTGACCTCAAGCTCCTCCGCCACCATCATGGCTATGCCTGTCTGCACACCCTGGCCCATTTCAATTTTCGGCGAGATAACCGTGACCACACCATCATGGCCGACACGCACGAAGGCACCAAAACCTTCAGCAAAGTGGTCGCCCAACCGGCCCGCGGCAGCAGCCTCAGCGGCGGCCCCCTTGGCCATCAGCGGCGGTAACCAGGCACTCAACACCAAACCACCCAGGGCGATACCACTGCCTTGCAAGAGGCGGCGGCGAGACATATCAACATTCATTTCGTTGGGCTTTTTCATCTCACGCCTCCTCCACACGGCCAACACTGTGAATGGCCGAACGAATCCGGGTGTAGGTGGCGCAGCGACAGAGATTGCCCGCCATGGCCGCATCAATCGCTTGGTCATCCGGCGCAGGCTGGCTTCGCAGCAGAGCCGTGGCCGCCATGATCTGCCCTGACTGACAGTAACCACACTGCACCACCTCATGCGCCAGCCAGGCCTGTTGTACGGCTTGGCCCACGGCTGTTTCACCGATAGCTTCAATGGTGGTGATGGCGCGGCCGGCCACAGCGGCAACCGGCGTCACGCACGAACGGATCGGCTGGCCATCGAGATGCACAGTGCAAACCCCGCACTGGGCAATGCCACAGCCATATTTGGTTCCGGTCAGGCCCAGCACATCGCGCAGAACCCACAGCAGAGGCATATCCGCAGCAACATCAACCTGCTGCGACTGTCCGTTGATGATTAACGTTTGCATGGTATTTCCCCTGCCTAAAGTGTTGTGGCCGACAACTGGGGTTGTCGCTTTGTGCATGTTTTACGGCACGTGGCGCTTACTGAAATCGCCTCACGCAGTCATTAATTAACCTGCTTTAACCCAGCAGCCCGGTGCCCCGTCAATGCACAGGAAATAAGCAGCGTGACAAGCGCTCATAACGCAGTGTCCATCGGGACTCTTAACAGGCAGTGAAGCGTGGGCCTTGCCCCACAAGAACGGGCTTCAAGGAGCGCCCCGTGCTCGCGCGATGCCAGAGCAATGCGCCGATTGATTAGCGTTAACGGAGGGCAAACTCCTGGCGGTGCTAAAGACGTGGCTATTTCGGTAAAGATCAATGAGATCAGCCAGCTATGTAAACCGGTCATAGAGCCCACCGTCAGGTGGGCGAGTCGTCTTCAGGTGTTGTCAACGCTCAGCATGAGCAAGGTCGTGGCCATGGCGTTTTCCAGCGGCCGGCTATTGCGGTGCAGCTTGCTCAGCAGGCTGGCACCCAGCCAAAGTTGGTAAAGGGCCATGGCTGTTCGGTAGGCATCCCCCTGCGGCAAGGAAGTATCGCCCTGCCCCTGCTCGATACAGCCAAAGATGCGCTCGATAATTTGATCGGCACCATCACGCAGGGTAAGACGCATTGACTCAGAAAGATCCGCCACCTCTGCGCTCAACTTCACGACCAGGCACTTTTGCTCATCGCAAGGCTCGCAATAGCTATCCAGCCACTGTTGCCAATAGCCCATGAGCCGCTCACGGCCGGTATTACCCGTCGCGGCGAAACGCTCATCCATCTGCGCTAAGTAATGGCGGAAGTAATCCTCAAGCAAGGACTGCCCGAATTGCTCCTTGGACTTGAAGTAGTGGTAGAACGAGCCTTTCGGCACGCTTGCGGCTTGCAAAATCTCGTTAAGGCCCACACCCGTAAAGCCTTTCACGGCCATTATCCGGTGGCCGGTGTCGAGTAAATGCTGGCGTGTATCGTCGTAGGCTTGCTTCATCGGCGCAGGCTACCAATAAATTAGACCAGTCGTCTACAAAGGCATTAATACATAGCCAGAACACACCGACACCGTCTCAACCCTTTGGGGACCTGTCCACTCGCCTAATCTCTGATTGCTACAGCGCCTGTGGCAATCAGAGCCAGAAGGGGCTTGGGCTGACGCCTTCATCTGCGGAGCTTGGCCCACCCTGTCGGCAGCGCCAGGCCCCGCGCGTACATAACTAGCCTCTGCTCAACCCCGTCAGGCGTGATGACAACGCTTGCATGGCGTTGCTGACCTCATCCAGCGCCTGAGCATCACGGGCATTCTCTTCACTGATGCTGTGGATACGCACCGCCAGCTCGTTGATCTCTTGGGTGACATGGCTTTGCTGCTGCGCTGCCACGGCGATCTGCTGGGCGCGCTGGGAGATGTCATCGAAACTCTGCACCGTGCTGGAGAGCGCCGACGCTGCGCCCTCGGCTTCAACAACGGCGTGTTCGGTACGCGCCTCGCCGGCTTGCATCGCCTGCACCGCCTGGCGTGAAGCCTGCTGCAACGCACTGATCATGGTACCGATCTCATTAGCTGAGGCCTGCGTTTTACCCGCCAGGGTACGCACTTCATCGGCGACCACGGCAAACCCGCGACCTTGCTCACCCGCACGCGCAGCCTCAATGGCGGCGTTGAGTGCGAGCAGGTTGGTTTGCTCGGAAATGGCTTTGATTACATCCAGCACCGCGCCAACCTGCTGACTGTCCTTCTCCAGACGTGTGATTACCGAAGCCGCATCAGCCATTTCCGCCGACAGCGCCTTGATGGCAGAGCTATTGGACGCGACCTTTTGCTGCCCCTGCTGCACGACCACCAGCGAACTCTGCGCGGTATTGGCGCAGTCGTTGGTGTTCTGCGCCACTTCCTGAGCACTGGACGACATCTCGGTAATCGCTGCCGCGAGTTGGGTGTTCTCTTGCCGCTGCTGCTCGGCGCGCCCGGCCAGGGTGCTGCTCAGACCGCCGAGTTGCGCCGCTTCGCTCTGCAAATGGTCGGCTTCTTCGGCGATGCGCTGGAGCATCATGCGCAACTGCCCAGCGTAGCGATTGACCGCATGGCGCAGCGCGCCGATTTCATCCTCGCGCTCGACGCTCAACTCGACATCGCGGCTGGCCGAACCACGGCCCAGGGAGTCGATCTGCGCAGTGGTTTCTTCCAGTTGGCCGATCAACTTGCGCCCGGCCAACCAGGCCAGGGCCAACAACACCGCAAGCAAAGGCAGCAGAAACAACAGAATCTCCCAGGTCAGTGCACGCGCCAAACCCGTCACTCGCTCTTGCGGGGTCGCCAGGCCGATTACCCAGCCGGTATCAGGCATCACAAACAGGCTGACGCGGCTGGCCTGTTTAAGCTGCTCATCGTTTTCCAAATCCAGGTTACGAATGGCACCCGCACTGCCGCTGCTCAGCGCCGCCTGCACCGGCTTAAGCCAGCTGTGCTGCTGCGCCAGGTCGGCAAACTTAACCATCGCGCTGCCCTTGGCGCCGGTCAAATTCGGGAAATGCAGCACGTTTCCGGCCTGATCAAGGGCAAAGGCATAGCCATCAGTCACCTTGCCCTGCTCGGTTAGAAAACGCGCCAGATCGTCCAGCAGCAGGTCCAAGGTCGCAACACCAGCAAAGCGGCCTTCCAGCTGGTAAGGCACGCTACAGGTGACCATCGGCACGCCGGTCACAGCATCCTGATAAGCCTCCGACCACAGGCATCGGCCCGGCTTGCTGCTGCGCGCGCCGGTGTACCAGGCATCGTTGTGGTAGCCAGGGCCATCAACCGCGTTGTAATCGTCGGAATAGCTCAAACGGCCATCTGCGCCCCGCGCCCAGAAGAAACTGCGCCGCGCCGCGCCCTCGCTAAAGGCATTTGGCTCCGGCCACACACCGCCACCGGCAATCGCCCGGTCACCCTGGCTATCGATCACATTGGGCAAACTATTGAGGTACAGCGACTCTTCACGCGGCAGCACTTCGGCGAGGTGCGCCAGGCTGGACGTCACCCCCTCAATACGGGCCAATTGCAGCGCCAGCTGACGCACAATGGCACTACCAGTTTGCTCAATCAGCTCGCCACTGGCCGCCACCACACGCGGCTGGCCACGCAAGGCCATCACGGCAAACACCGCCAGCGCAGTAAGAATCAAAAGAACGATACAACCCAGGGTCAAACGCTGCGACAACCGAGCGGGGACAAACGTCATACCATTACTCCTGCGTGGAAGGATGCTTAAAGGGGACTACCAGATCTGCTTACGAACCGCTCCTAGTTCCACCAGCAAAATCAGGCACTGCGATACGCCGTTGCCCCGGCCATTTATGTACGCGATTTAAACGGTAATGACTGCAATGAGTTATAGATGAATAAGCGTTAAGCCACCCTACTCAATCGGCGGGAGAAGAGCGGGCTTTAGCGAAATTACAAAAGTGAGGTTTCCCCGGCCGCTAAGGCCCAGGCAGGCGAGACGAAAGATCTACAGCACCAGATGGATGCAGGCCGGCCCAGAAAGTCATTAATACGGCCAGCGAATGTCAGTGTCTTTTCAGGTCTAATAACGGCCGGGGCGTAGCTCTGCTCAAGCTGAGCCTCTTTCTGCTTGGTAAAAGCCCTTGCAAGGTTTTCTGTAAAAAACGTTTCGTTGACCGGCGCGCATCCCTTTTGGCGGCTTGAACACGTCAAAGGCCACCAGGCAACTCAGTCATTGACGCAATTTCTCGCACACTACATGCATATGAAGACCAAAAGACAGGCATTTACCTACACTTCAACCAGAGCATTTAAAAGATAAATATTCATATGAATCAATCAGTTATAGATTCAACCCACTATCAATTTTCAAGAAAATTCAGCGTCGCGCCGATGATGGATTGGACAGATCGCCATTGCCGCTTCTTTCTGCGCCAGCTGTCACATCACGCCCTGCTGTACACCGAGATGGTTACCACCGGGGCGATTTTGCATGGTGATACTGCGCGTTTTTTACGTCATAGCGCGGCGGAGTATCCGCTGGCCTTGCAGCTGGGCGGCAGTGTGCCGGCGGACCTGGCGGCCTGTGCCAAGCTCGCACAGGAAGTGGGTTATAACGAGGTCAACCTTAATGTTGGCTGCCCCAGTGATCGGGTGCAAAACAACATGATCGGCGCCTGCCTGATGGGGCATCCGCAGCTGGTCGCTGACTGCGTGAAAGCCATGCAGGATGCTGTTGAAGTACCCGTGACAGTCAAACACCGTATTGGCATCAACGGTCGCGACAGCTATGCCGAGCTGTGCGATTTCGTCGGTACGGTGCGCGATGCCGGCTGCCGCAGCTTTACCGTACATGCGCGCATCGCCATTCTTGAAGGGCTATCGCCCAAGGAGAACCGCGAAGTGCCGCCGTTGCGCTACGACATTGCCGCGCAGCTCAAACAGGACTTCCCCGAGCTGGAAATCATTCTGAACGGCGGGATCAAGACCCTAGACGATTGCCAGCAGCACCTGCAAACCTTCGATGGTGTGATGCTTGGTCGCGAGGCGTATCACAACCCTTACTTGCTGGCTCAGGTTGACCAACAACTGTTTGGCTCCACACGCACGGTGATAAGCCGCTTCGAGGCCATGCACAGCATGCGCGACTATATCGCTGCGCACCTTGCCGAGGGCGGCAGCATGCACCACATCACGCGTCATATGCTCGGCCTGGCTCAAGGTTTTAATGGCGCGCGACGCTTTCGCCAGCTGCTTTCTGTGGATATTCACAAAACCAGCGACCCGCTGGCGCTATTCGACCAAGCGGCGCAATTGCTGCAAGGTCGCTGAGTCGGGTAAGGTCGGTGCATCCGCAATCACAAGGCTGTGTCATGACCTCCAAGCTGGATCAACTCAAGCAGTTCACCACAGTAGTCGCCGATACCGGCGACCTTGATGCCATCGCCCGCCTGAAGCCGGTCGACGCCACCACCAACCCATCTCTGCTGCTCAAAGCCGCTGCCATGCCTGGTTACAGCGCACTGCTGAACAGCGCAGTGACTGCCGGCAAAGGCGATCTAGGCCTGGCCTGCGACCATTTTGGCGTCGCTGTGGGCGGTGAAATCCTCAAGATCATCCCCGGGCGCATCTCCACCGAGGTGGATGCGCGCCTGTCCTTCGACACGCAAGCCACCCTGCGCCGCGCTGAACGCCTGATTGGCCTGTATGAAGAGGCCGGCATTGGTCGCGAGCGCGTGCTGATCAAGATCGCCTCGACCTGGGAAGGTATTCGCGCCGCCGAGCAGCTGGAAAAGACTGGCGTCCAGTGCAACCTGACCCTGCTGTTCACCTTCGCTCAGGCCCAAGCCTGTGCCGATGCCGGCGTGTTTCTGATTTCGCCTTTTGTCGGGCGGATTTATGACTGGTACAAGAAGAGCGAAGGGCGTGATTTTGTCGGTGCCGAAGACCCTGGCGTACAGTCGGTGACACGCATCTACAACTACTACAAAGCTAACGCCTACCCAACCGTGGTGATGGGCGCAAGCTTCCGTAATATCGGCCAAATCGAACAACTGGCAGGCTGTGACCGCCTGACAATAAGCCCCGAGTTGCTGCAGCAACTGGCCGATGATCCGCAGCCACTGGCGCGTCTACTCAGCCCCGGCAAAACCGCCGAAGCCAAGCAGAACCTGAGCGAAAGCCAATTCCGCTGGGCCATGAATGAAGACGCCATGGGCACCGAAAAACTGGCCGAAGGCATTCGCCTGTTCGCCCGCGACCAAGAAAAGCTGGAAAAGCTACTGACCCGCGCCTAAATACAAAAGGGGCGCTGATCAGCGCCCCTTTGATGTGCCTCGCAAGCATCAATGATGTTCGAGGGCATTAACCAAGTCATGAAAGGCTTCACGGTTGGATTCGTTCAACCCCATCAGAATTCGGTGCGCTTCCAGCACCTTGGCGCGTACCAGCTCTTCCGATTGATCCTGCGATGGCAAATCATCCAGGCAATCCGGGCAAGGCAGCGGCGTATCAACAATATTGAAGACCTGATCAAAGCCCATCGATTGCAATAAACGGTTGATGTCGGCGTGGGTGGTCACCACCGTTGGCAGCAGACCGATTTTCTGCCGCGACAAGATCGATAGTTTGGCCAGTAGGCCCAGTGTTGTGCTGTCGATACTGCGCGTTTCGGTGAGATCAATCACGATGGCTGAAAAATTCAGCGCGGTAAAAATCTTCTCGATGGTTGAATCCAGAGCCGAGCACAGGGTCAGACGCACCTCACCCACAAACTTCAGGATGAAGGTGCCATCTTGTTCGGCAAACTGAATTCTACCGGGGGTTATCCCAGGGTTCATGCAAGGTTCCTGCTTAACACCAGCAAGGCAATATCATCCGGCATATCCCCCAGATTGGCCAGCCCAAAAGCCTTGCGCAAGCCATCTAGCGTGCCGCCGGCACTGCTGATTAGTTGCGGCAACAAGGTTTCCTTATCCTTCAAGGTATCGCCCGGCAGCAAATCGAGGATGCCATCAGAGAGCAGCGTCAGGCTGAAGGCCTCGGGCAATTCAAGTTCCAAGTCGTTGTATTCAGCCTCAACAAACAACCCCACCGGCAAGCCGCGACCTTCTAAATAGTGCGCCTGGCCGTCGCTGTACAGCACCGGCAGTGGCAGATGCCCACCAATGCTGTAGGTCAGGCGATTGTTTACATGATCAATCACCCCGCCGAGCATGGTGACGTGCTTACCCAGCTTGCAGTTGATCAGGCCACGGTTTATGTGCCCAAGCACTTCGGACGGTTTGAAGTCCGGCAGGTTGCCAGCGCGGCGCGACTCATAGAGCAGGCGCGTGGTCATGAACTTCAGCAACACCGTGATAAACGCCGAAGAGGCGCCATGCCCGGACACGTCAGCCAAGTAGAAGGCAATGCGGCTGTCATCAACGCGGAAATAGTCGACAAAGTCGCCCGACAGATACAGCGAAGGAATAATCTGATGCGCAAAATCCAGTCCATCCGCATGCCAGGGCGTAACTGGCAGCATATTCATCTGCACCTGGCGACCGGCGTTCTGGTCTTCTTGCAGCAAGTGCAGACTGGCTTGCAACTCGCGGTTGGCCGTTTCCAGCTGGTCACGGTAGCGCTGGTTTTCTAAGCGCAAATTGGCGCGATCCAATGCCCGGCGTACCGAATGCTCAAGCACGGCGAGATCAGCCAAGGGTTTAATCAGGTAGTCCGCAGCCCCCAAACGCAATGCCTCGACGGCATCACTCATCACCCCCGCGCCGGACACCACGATAACCGGTGTCTCCACGTGCAGGGCATTGATACGACGGATAAGCTCAAGGCCATCGACTTGCGGCATGCGCAGATCGCAGATCACCAGATCCGGCGACTGAGCATGAAAGACTTCCAGCCCCTGCAAGCCATTGGCGGCTTGCAGCACGTGAAAACCACTGTCTTCCAGGTAGGCGGCGAGGCTTGCACGCACTACATCGTCGTCATCGATTATCAGCAGTGTGGCACTGGTCTTGTGCATGGGGTTTCCAGGCAAACAGCGCCGGGTATGGGTTGGCTTGATACGTCAGGGCAATTTCCTGAACGCGCGAACTCAGCTTGCTTCAAGGCGCAGACGGTACTCCCATCCGCTATGCGATTCAAGCGCATGCCAGTCGTCGAAACACGCCTTTACACCTCAAATCAGCCAAGGTTATAAGAACTGCAGGACAGCCCCCATAACAACAGGAAAATGCCCATGAGCCAAAATGATCGTGACTACAGTGAAAAACGCGATTACATCCGCATGCGGCTAGAAGCCCCCGTCACCTTGCACCATGACGGCAAGGAAATTCCCGCGCTGTGCCTCGATCTATCCAGCACTGGCATGCAACTGGAGGCGGAAAGCGCCGTGCGCATGGGCGACAACGTCCGTGTCCATATCGCTTCAGACCACAACGAACTGCGCGGGCTGGATGCACACGCCGAGGTGGTGCGTGTAAGCGCCATGGAAGATGGCCGCCAGGCAATTGGCCTATCAATCATTTCCATGAACTGAATGTGTCCAGGCAATAAAAAGGCGACCTTGATAAGTCGCCTTTTTATTGCCTGTAACCTACGAGCAGGGCTGACTTTTAATAAGCCCACGCTCAGCTGATCACCACATCAGATCATCCGGCACTTGGTAGGCTGCGTAAGGATCATCGGCATCCGGTGCTTCGGTCGGCGTATTGAGCAGCACCACACGCTGCGCGTCGCGCTCTTGGATCTTCAGCGCCGCCTCGCGCGGGATCACTTCATAGCCGCCGCCATGACGAACAATGGCCAGCGAGCCGCTGCTGAGCTTGTTACGCACCAGGGTGTTGACCGACAAGCGCTTGACCTTCTTGTCGTCGACGAAATTGTAGTAATCCTCGGTGGTCAGCTTGGGCAGACGTGAGACTTCGATCAGCTGCTTGATCTGCGCAGCACGGGCCTTCTGCTCGATCTTTTCCTGTTGCTGGCGATTGAGCTCCTGGTCACGCGCAGCTTTTTCAGCCATGGCCTGCAGAGCGGCGAGCTTTTGCGACTCGTCCTTCTCGATATGGCCTTTCTGCTCCAGACGCTGCTTTTTCTGTTTTTCCTTGCCGGCCTGCTTGGCCTGCTTTTCGTTGACCAGCCCGGCTTTAAGCAGCTGATCGCGTAGTGAGAGAGCCATAACCTACCTTTCCAACCTTCAATATTGACTGGGCGTACCCAGCATAATCGTAACGCGTTATCCGTAGGGTGGATGGCGCTTCACCCCACCACAGAGTCCCTGGCAGTGGTGGATAAAAGAGCGTCATCACCCCCTACGGGCTCAGCAACTCGGGGGTTGTTTTTCCAGCTTTTTGGCTTCACCCCAGAGCGCATCCAATTCGTCCAGGGCGCAATCTTCCATGTTGCGCCCCGCGTCGCGCAATGCCTGCTCGATAAAACGAAAGCGCCGCTCGAACTTAGCGTTGGCCGCACGCAAGGCGCTTTCCGGCTCTACCTTGAGGTGCCGCGCCAGGTTGCTGACCACAAACAGCAGATCGCCAATTTCTTCGGCGATGGCGTCAGCATCGTTCTCGCTCATGGCTTCGAGCACTTCATCCAGCTCTTCGCGTACCTTGTCCACCACCGGCAACGCCTCGGGCCAGTCGAAGCCGACTTGGGCGGCGCGCTTTTGTAACTTGATCGCCCGACTTAGGGACGGCAGCGCCGTGGGTACGTCGTCAAGCAACGACAGTTGCTCGGGAGCAGCAGCCTTTGCGGCGCGCTCTTGGGCTTTGATCGCTTCCCAACGCTGCTTGACCGTCGCCTCTTCAAGCGTGATCACACCCGGCGCGCCATACAGATCGCCGTCGGGGAATACATGGGGATGGCGGCTTAGCAACTTGCGGGTGATGCCATCGACCACCTGCGCAAACTCGAAGCGGCCTTCTTCACGAGCCAACTGGCTGTAATACACCACCTGAAACAGCAGATCACCTAGCTCACCAGGCAAATGCTCAAAGTCGCTGCGCTCGATGGCATCGGCCACCTCGTAAGCTTCTTCGATCGTATGCGCCACGATGGTCGCGTAGCTCTGCTTGAGGTCCCATGGACAGCCATGCTGCGGGTCACGCAGCCGGGCCATCAGATGCAGCAAGTCGTCGAGTTGGTACATGGCGAATTCCGGTTAAGACGCATCCGCAGGGTTGGTCAGCGGCGCAAAGCGCGAATAATACCGCGTTGATTAAACCACTGCCCCGCGTAAGCCTTTCTATACCACTGCCATGTCTTCGTCTTGCGTTTTAACTGGCCGCCAGCGGCGCAGCAGCATGTACAGCGTCGGGATTACAAACAGGGTGAAGAAGGTGCCGACCACCAGGCCGCCGACAATCACCATACCGATCTGCTGACGGCTTTCCGCACCCGCCCCAGTGGCAATCGCTAACGGCAGCGAACCCAACACCATCGCCCCGGTCGTCATCAGAATCGGCCGCAGACGCTGCACCGACGCCTCAATCACCGCCCCTCGCAACTCATGCCCTTGTCGCAGCAACACGTTGGCGAACTCGACGATCAGGATGCCGTGCTTGGTAATCAAGCCAATTAACGTCACCAAGCCGATCTGCGAGTAGATGTTCAAAGTGCCGCCGAACATCGTCAGGGCCAGCAAGGCGCCAGCCATCGACAGCGGCACGCTGAACAGGATGATCAGCGGGTCAGTAAAGCTTTCAAACTGCGCCGCCAACACCAGGAAGATAAACGCCAAAGCCAGCGCGAAGATCAGTGCAATGCCTGCACTGGACTCCTTGAAGTCCCGCGACGTGCCGGTGTAGTCGTACTGCGTCTCTGCCGGGAATACCGTGCGCGCTGTGCTTTCCAAGTGTGCCAGAGCTTCACCCAGGGTGTAGCCGGAGCCCACGTTGGCACTCACCGTCACGGCACGCAGTTGGTTGAAGTGGTTGAGCTCGCGCGGCGCCACGGTTTCGCGCACTTCAATCAGATTGGATAGCTGCACCATGCTGTCATCGCGGCCGCGCACATAGACGCGGTCGAGATCTTGCGGGTTGCTGCGGTCCATGTCCTGCAACTGCACCAGCACGTCGTACTGCTCACCGTTCTGCTTGAAGCGCGTAACCTGGCGGCTGCCGAACAGGCTTTCCAGGCTGCGGCCGATGGTGGCCACATCAGTGCCCACGGCTACGGCCTGTTCACGGTTAACCGCGACCTTGAGCTGCGGCGCGTTGAGCTTCAGATCGCTGTCCAGGCTTTCCAACCCCGGGTAATCGCGCAGTTGATTGAGCAACTGATCGACATAACCCTGCAACTCGCTGTACTCCATGGATGAGCGAATCACGAAGTTCACCGGCTGGTTTCGCGCGCTCTGCCCGAGCGGTGGACGGTTGACCGGGAAGGCGCGCACCCCGGCAATATCCTGCAGTTTGGGCAGCAGCTCATTACGAATCTCGAACTGGCTGCGCGAGCGGTCCGCCCAGTCTTCCAGCTTCATAAAGGAAATGCCCTGAGCCACCGTGGGGAAGCCAGCGATGACCATGTAGCGATTGGTTTCCGGGATGCTGTCGTAGGCCGCTTCGATCTCGCGGGCATAACGCCCGGTGTAGTTGATAGTGGCGCCGTCAGGGCCGTTGAACACACCGACAATGGTGCCGGTGTCTTCGGTCGGCGCCAGCTCGGATTTAAGCCCTGAGAACAGCAGCACGCAGGCCACAATAGTCAGTAACAACACGCCCACCACCAACACCCAGGCACTCAGTGCTTTGGCCAATAGATGCTTGTAGCTGTAAGTCAGGCCATTGAGGAAATTCTCGATCAGATTGTACACCCGGTTGTGCCGCTCACCGGTCTGATGCGGCTTAAGCAACAACGCGCACATCATCGGCGTCAGGGTCAGGGCGACAAAACCCGACACCAGCACCGCGCCGGCCAGGGTCCAGGCGAATTCTGTAAACAGTTTGCCGGTGGTGCCCTGCATAAAGCCGATGGGGGCGAATACTGCGGCCAGGGTCAGGGTCATGGCGATGACAGCAAAGGCAATCTCGCGACTGCCCTTGAGCGCCGCCTGCAGCGGCTGCATGCCCTCCTCGATATGCCGGTGGATGTTCTCCAGCATCACGATGGCATCGTCCACCACCAGGCCGATGGCCAGCACCATCGCCAGCAGGGTCAGGGTGTTGATGGTGAATCCCATCAACGACATCAAGGCAAATGCACCGATCAGCGACACCGGGATGGTCACCAGCGGAATGATGGTGGCACGCAGCGAACGCAGGAAGATAAAGATGATCAGGATGACCAGCCCCACCGCTTCCCAGATGGTGATAAACACGTTATCGATCGACTCGCGAATAAACTGCGAGTTGTCGTTGGCCACGGCCATTTCCATGCCTTCCGGCAGCAGCGCACGTACATCGGGCATGGCCTCAGCCAGGCCGTCGGAGATATCCAACGGGTTGGCGGTAGCCTGCTTGATCATGCCCATCGACACCGCCGGCTTGCCCTTGTAGCGGACGATGCTGCGCTCATCCGCAGCACCGATTTCGGCGTAACCGACATCCGCCAGGCGTAGCAGGTAACCGCGCGAATCATCGAGGATCAGCTGATTAAACTGCTCCGGGGTGTTCATGTCGGTTTCCGAGAGCACGGTGAATTCGCGCTGCTGCGATTCGATACGCCCGGCGGGAATCTCGACATTCTGCCGGCGCAGTGCGTCTTCCACGTCCTGCACGGTGAGGTTGTGCGCGGCGAGCTTCTCCGGGTCCAGCCAGATGCGCATGGCGAAGGTACGCGCGCCGCGAATCTGCACTTCGGAGACACCGGGGATGGTCTGTAGACGATCCTTGATCACCCGCTCCAGTACGTCGGTAATCTCCATGGCGCTGTAGCGTTCGCTGTAGAAGGCGATCCAGATCACCGGCTGGGCGTCGGCCTCGACCTTTTGCACAATGGGCTCAGCAATTTCATCCGGCAGCAGGCCACGCACCCGGCCCAGCCGGTCGCGTACATCGTTGGCAGCTTCATCGGAGTTGCTGCCCAGGCGGAACTGCGCGGTGATCTGGGTGTTTTCCGAACGGCTGATGGAGCTGACGAAGTCCAGCCCGTCGATACCCGACAGCACGTCCTCGATCGGCTGGGCGACCTGAGACTCCATGATCTCCGGGCTGGCGCCCGGGTAGGTAACGTTGACCGTGACAATCGGCACGTCGATATTCGGGTACTCGCGCACGGCCAGGCGGTCATAGGCCATTAAGCCAAGCAGCACCACAATCAGCGACAGTACGGTGGCGAAAACCGGCCGCCGGATGCAGATATCCGACAGAGTCATGACGCGTGCTCCGCCACCTTGGTGCGTACCGGCGCGCCGGCCCGAACCTTCTGCCAGCCGGCGCTGATCAGGGTTTCATCACCCTGCAGGCCTTCCAGCACCTCGACCTTGCCAGCCAGACGCTTACCCAGTTTGACCTCACGCAGCTCGACCTTGCCCTCCACAACCAGATTGACCAGCAGCTTGTCGCCCACCGGCATGATGGCTTCTTCTGGAATCACCAGAGCATTCGGCCGCTCGGCGAGGATCACCGAAACCCGCACGAACTGCCCTGGGCTCAAGCGACCATCGCTGTTGCTGATGTGCGCGCGAATCGCCTGACTGCGTCCGGCTTCGTCCAGGCGTGGATTGATGGCGAATATCTCACCGTTAAACCGCTCACCCGGGTAAGCATCCAGGCTGACTTCAATGAGCTGCTTGAGGCGAATCTGGCTGACGGCTTTTTGCGGAATGCGGAAATCCACCTTGAGCGGATCGAGCACTTCCAAGTTAACGATGTCCTGACCTTCGCTGAGGTAATCGCCGGGGCTGACGGCGCGCAAACCCAGCACGCCGTCGTAGGGGGCGAGGATGCGGGTCTTGTCCAAACGCGCCTGAGACAGCGCTAGGCTGGCGCGCGAAGCCTGTTGTTGCGCACTGGCTTCATCCAGCGCTTGGGCGTTACTGGCGCCGCGCTTGAATAGCATCTGCGCGCGCTGAAAGTTCTTTTCCGCGAGGTTCAGGTTGGCCTGCGCTTGGGCAAATTCGGCGCGGGCAATCGAATCATCCAGGCTGATCAGCAACGCACCGGCCTCGACGCGTTGGCCTTCACGAAAATGCAACTGCGCCACTCGCCCGGCGATTTCCGGTCGGATCATCACCGACTCGTCAGGGCTCAGCGAGCCAAAGGTCACCAGCTCATCGCGCACCAGGCTTTGTTCGACCTTGACCACCTCGACCAGCGGCCCTTCATTGGCTTGTGCGTGCACATTGGCAAGCGAACACAGCCAGAAAACTGTACCGAGAAGAGCAGGTGCGCGGGCAAACATATACAACCCCTAATTCTTTGTAGAGGCTGAGTCTAACGGCCGAGCCGTGCAGATCAGCCGTTAAAAATGTTTCCCGATGTTGGTTGCCGGTTACTGGCGCATGCCCCGACCGCTAACCAGCAAGCGGATGCACACGCCATACAGCACGGCAGTTGCGACCAGCATAAAACCGATGGCCACGCCGATGCGGATATCGGACACCCCGAGAATGCCGTAGCGGAAGGCGTTGACCATATGCAGCACCGGGTTGGCCAAGGACACGGTTTGCCAGAACTGCGGCAGCAAGGTGATTGAATAAAACACCCCGCCCAGGTAGGTCAAAGGCGTCAGCACAAAGGTTGGAATGATCGAAATATCATCAAAGTTACGCGCGAACACCGCGTTGATAAAACCGCCCAGGGAGAAGATGGTCGCGGTCAGCAGCACCACCAGCACCGTCACGCCGAGGTGATGCACCTGCAGCTTGGTGAAGAACAGCGACAGCAGAGTGACGATAAAACCCACCGCCAGGCCGCGCAGTACGCCGCCGACCACATAGCCGGTAAGGATGATATGCGGCGACACCGGCGAGACCATCAGTTCCTCGATGGAGCGCTGGAACTTGCTGCCGAAGAAACTCGACACCACGTTGCCGTAGGAGTTGGTGATCACCGACATCATGATCAACCCCGGCACGATGTACTCCATATAGGTGAAGCCACCCATGTCGCCAATCTGGCTACCGATCAGGTTGCCGAAGATCACGAAGTACAGAACCATGGTGATCGCCGGCGGCAGCAGGGTCTGCGGCCAGATGCGGGTAAAGCGGCGGATTTCGCGGTAAACGATGGTGCGCAGCGCCACCATGTTGGCGGTGAATTCAGAGTTCAGATAAGCCGTGCTCATACCGCCACCTTCGCCAGATTCTTCTCGACCAGGGAGACGAACAGCTCCTCCAGGCGGTTGGTTTTATTGCGCAAGCTGAGCACCTCAACATTCTGCAGAGCCAGCTGACGGAACAGCTCGGTAATGCCCTGAGCCTTGTCCACCTGCACTTCCAGGGTATGCCCGTCGAGTAACTGCGCCGGGTAGCCAATCAACTGCGGCGCAACCAGCAGCGACTCCTTGAGGTCGAGCAGGAAGGTCTCCACATGCAGCTTCTTCAGCAGGTCCTTCATGCTGGTGTTCTCGACAATACGCCCGTGGTCGATGATGCCGATATTGCGGCACAGCTGTTCGGCCTCTTCCAGGTAGTGGGTGGTCAGGATAATGGTGATGCCCTGCTCGTTCAGCTCGGTGAGAAAGCTCCACATCGAGCGGCGCAATTCAATATCAACCCCAGCTGTCGGCTCATCGAGAATCAACAGACGCGGCTGATGCACCAGGGCGCGGGCGATCATCAAGCGGCGTTTCATACCGCCGGAAAGCTCGCGCGACGGCACATTGTGCTTGCCCCACAAGCCGAGCTGGTTGAGGTACTGCTCGGCGCGCTCCTTGGCGATTTTCGCCGGGATACCGTAGTAACCGGCCTGGGTCACGACGATGTCGAAGGCCTTCTCGAACTGGTTGAAGTTGAATTCCTGCGGCACCACGCCCAAGCAGCGCTTGAGCGCCGAGGGCTGTTTGTCCAGGTCGTGACCGAACACATTTACCGTGCCGCTGCTTTTAGTCACCAGGGTGGAAAGAATGCCGATGGTGGTGGATTTGCCGGCACCGTTGGGGCCAAGCAAGGCGAAGAAATCGCCTTCAGCCACGTCCAGGTCGATGCCGTGCAGCGCCTGGAAGCCGTTGCCATAGGTCTTGGTCAACTGGCGAATGGACAGAGCAGTACTCATAAAAATGCGCACACCTGATCAGAGAAAAGAAATTCGAGAGGGGCTGCGCCACGCAGCGCGAAGTGGCCCAAGTCTAGCGCCTGGAACCTCTCCACCACAGCATCTTTGCGCAAAACTGCCGCCCCCACGGCTGGGCAGCAGCCTACCAGCGCCAGGCGCAGATTAAACCCGGCCGTTTCCGATGGTGCTTATCAACCCTGTCGATAAATCATCCAGGCACGGCCTCAGCGGCGAAGTCGCCACTGATCGACAACGCGTCATCGGCAAACAGATGTGGGTAACACGTAGCCAGATGACCGAAGAACAGCGGCTCCGGCACATCGGCAAACTGGCCGTGGTCGTGCAGGTATTCCATATAACGCTCGCCCTGCTGGTTGAACGGGTGAAATACGCTGTCGCTCAGGCCATCGAATTCCAGCGGCGCCACCTTGAATACCCGACACAGCGCCAGGTTGAACGCCGGCGTGGCCTTGACCCAGCGGCCCTCAAGGTACAACTCGGTGTAGCCGTGCATGGCGAACACTTCACTGCGCAGCATTTCCAGCAGCCGTGGAGTGGCCAGGTGGTTGCGTACATCGGCCAGGCCGATGCGCGCCGGAATGCCGCAATGACGGGCGCAGGCAGCCAGCAAAGTGGCTTTGGGCACGCAGTAACTTTCGCCCGCCTGCAGTGCGTGACTGGCGTTCAGGGTGTCGGGGTCGCGGCTGAACACATAGGGGTTGTAGCGAATTTCATCGCGCACCGCGTAGTACAGATTGATCGCCTGTTGACGCGGGTCGCGGCTGGCCCCGCGAAACTTTTCTGCGAACTCCACCAGCGCAGGGTGGTCACTATCGATGAAGCGGCCGGGCTCGAGGTATTCACGCATCAGGGTTTCTCCATGACAGAGACCCAGTCTAACGACGCGGCTCCGGCCAATGTCACGACGATTCGGCCAAGCTCACCGCTCTTGTCGCCATCAATGACGACTACGCTCGTGATGGTGCGTAACAACGCATTGTCATCATGGAGGATTCTGCATGCTCGCTCTCTGGTTACTCGCCCTGCTGCTTAGCACGGCCTTTCTCGCTCACCGCCGCACCGCGCCTCTGCCCGCACTGGGCATCGTGGCCGGCTTGCTGATTCTGATGGGCGTGTTCAGCCATGCACCGGTCTGGCTGATGGGCCTGTTCTGGTTGCTCCTGCTGGCCGTGGCTTTACCACTGCTGTTGCCACAACAACGCCGCAGCCTGTTCACAGCACCGCTGTTTGCCTGGTTCAAGCGCGTACTGCCGCCGATGTCGGCCACCGAACGCGACGCCATCGAAGCCGGCACGGTGTGGTGGGATGGCGAACTGTTCAGCGGCCGCCCGGATTGGGACACCCTGCTTGCCTACCCCAAGGCGCAACTCACCGAAGAAGAACAGGCGTTTATCGACGGTCCGACCGAATCCCTCTGCGCCATGGTCAGCGACTGGCAGATTGGCCAGCAGATGGACCTGCCCGCCGAGGCCTGGGCACATATCAAACAACACGGCTTCTTCGCCCTGATCATCCCCAAGCAATATGGCGGCAAGGGCTTTTCTGCCTATGCCCACTCTCAGGTCGCGATGAAACTGGCCACCCGCTCCGGCGATCTGGCTTCCACCGTGATGGTGCCCAACTCCCTCGGCCCTGCCGAACTGCTGCTGCACTACGGCACCGAAGCGCAGCGTGACCATTACCTGCCACGCCTGGCGCGCGGTGAAGACATCCCCTGCTTCGCCCTTACCGGCCCTCTGGCAGGCTCAGACGCCGGCGCCATGCCGGATACCGGGATCATCTGCAAAGGCCAGTGGCACGGCGAGGAAGTCATCGGTCTGCGCCTGAACTGGGAAAAGCGCTATATCACCCTCGGCCCCGTCGCCACCCTGCTTGGCCTAGCCTTCAAGGCTTACGATCCCGAGCATCTGCTGGGTGAAGAGGAAGACCTCGGCATCAGCCTGGCCCTGGTACCCACAGAAATAACCGGCGTCGAAATCGGCCGCCGCCACCTGCCGCTCGGCGCCGCCTTTATGAACGGCCCGAACTCCGGCAAGGATGTGTTTATCCCGCTGGAATATCTGATCGGCGGCAAGGAGATGCTCGGCAAGGGCTGGATGATGTTGATGAACTGCCTGTCCGTGGGCCGCTCCATCTCCCTGCCGGCCGTCGGCACCGGCGCCGCCAAGTTCACCAGCCTGACCACCGGCCAGTACAGCCAGGTCCGCGAGCAGTTCAACGTGCCGCTCTCGGCCTTTGAAGGGATTCAGGAAGCCCTGGCCCGCATCGGCGGCAACGCCTGGCTGATGGACAGCGCACGCATCCTCACTGCCAATGCGGTGGACCTGGGCGAAAAACCCTCGGTGCTCTCGGCCATCCTCAAATACCACCTGACCGAACGCGGCCGCGAATGCATCAGCCACGCCATGGACGTGCACGGCGGCAAGGGCATCGTCATGGGCCCGAACAACTACCTGGCCCGCTCGTGGCAAGGTGCGCCGATTTTTATCACCGTGGAGGGGGCCAATATCCTCTCGCGCAACCTGATGATCTTTGGTCAGGGCGCGATTCGCTGCCACCCCTACGTGCTCATGGAAATGGCCCTAGCCAGTCGCGAAGACCAGGATCAGGCGCTACAGGAATTTGACGAACTGCTGCTGCAACATATCGGCTTTGCCGTGAGCAACGCCGCCAGCAGCCTGCTGCTCAGCCTCGGCTTTGGCGTCTTCAGCCAGGTGCCGGGCGACCGTATCAGCCGCCCTTATTTCCGCGCGCTCAACCGGCTGGCAGCGTCCTTCGCCCTGCTCGCCGACACCAGCATGATGCTGCTCGGCGGCGAACTGAAACGCCGCGAACGCCTGTCGGCGCGCCTGGGTGATGTACTCAGCCACCTGTACCTGGCCTCGGCGGCACTCAAGCGCTACCACGACCTCGGTTACCCGGACCATTCGCAGCCCATGTTGCGCTGGGCCGTGGAAGAAAGCCTGGGCAAGGCCGAACAAGCCTTGGAAGAGCTGCTCAGCAACTTCCCCAGCAAACTGCTCGGCTGCGCTCTGCGCCTGCTGGTATTGCCGCTGGGCCGCCGTCACAAAGGCCCAAGCGATGAACTGGACGCCGAAGTGGCCGGCATTATCGGCCGCAACAGTGGCGATCCGGCGCTGGAGGAACTGCTCGAAGGCTGCTACCGCCCACAAGGCGAACAGGACCCCGTAGGGGCGCTGCAATATGCGATGAACCTGCTTCAGGGCGTACAGGGCCTGCAGAAGAAACTACACAAGGCCGTCAAAGCCGGCCAGGTACAGGAACTGCCAGGGCAAAGCCTGATCGATGCCGCGCTGGCTGCTGGGGTTCTCAACCCGGAAGAGGCGCACAGCCTGCATCAGGCCGAAGCGGCGCGGCGGGTGGTGATTGATGTCGACGACTTCGCCAAGGAGGAACTGACCTTAGGCTCCGGCAGGGTCCGTTAAACCGACAGGACAGCGGGCGACGCGAGCCTTATACTTGCGCGCCCGTTTTACCTACAGGATTGCCCCATGGCCAACACTCATATCGATCATCACCTCGCCCTGCTGCAGCACCTGCGCACCATTCTGGTCGCCTTGGGCGAAGCAGAGCAGATTCTCGATGACAGCCACGCCATGTACCTGGAGCGCTACGACGAACTACTTAGCGACCTGCCGAGCGATCCGGAAGCAAGCCTCTACCTGGGCCAGGACCTGATCAGTCAGATCTTCCAGCGCTACCCGCAGATCGCCCACCTGGTACCGCGCGACCTGCTGTGGTTCTTCGGCGGTGACTGCCTGCACTTCATGCCCGACGAAGAAATCGGGATGTACCAAGCCCTCGAAGAACGCCGCTTCTACGCCGAAGAAAACGACGAACCCTTCGACTGGAATCAGGAAAAGCAACTGCTGGCCATGCCCGCTCAGGGCGGTACACACTAGGCCACAGCCCAAAATAAGAAAGCCCGCACGGCATAACCGGCGGGCTTTTTTACATGCATCAAAAAACAGCAGAAACAAAAACGCCGCTCAATGAGCGGCGTTTTCGTTTTATTTGGAGCGGGAAACGAGACTCGAACTCGCGACCCCGACCTTGGCAAGGTCGTGCTCTACCAACTGAGCTATTCCCGCAATACAGCTTGGTACTAAAAATGGCGTCCCCTAGGGGACTCGAACCCCTGTTACCGCCGTGAAAGGGCGGTGTCCTAGGCCACTAGACGAAGGGGACCTTGGAACTTGTCGGCTACCTGCCTGGGCAGATGACCTGAATCTGGAGCGGGAAACGAGACTCGAACTCGCGACCCCGACCTTGGCAAGGTCGTGCTCTACCAACTGAGCTATTCCCGCTTTATAACAATCTAGATCGAACAACTCACTTCAATAAGAAGTGGCGTCCCCTAGGGGACTCGAACCCCTGTTACCGCCGTGAAAGGGCGGTGTCCTAGGCCACTAGACGAAGGGGACGCAGCCCGGAAATTATAACTTCTATCCGGCTTCAAAGTGCTTTGCTGTTAAGCATTGCGCTATGAAGTGGCGCGCATTCTATGGAGCCTTTAAAGCCCCGTCAACCTCCATGTAAAAAATTTTATAAATCAATGACTTCAGCACCGAATATGAGGCTGCCCTATCAGCCTCCTGGCTAAGGCACTACACTCGGACGAAAAACCGGTAACCGAGAGGCTCCACCCCATGTCCCCACTCGTGATCACCATATTGATTGCTTCTGGCATAGCCCTATTGATTGCCATTGCCTACATCAATCATATGGTCGAGAACAAAAACCTGGAGAAGGCGCGCCTCAAAGCCGAGCTCAGCGATCGTTTGCGCCGCTGCCAGGATCTTGCCGAAACACTCCCTGGCCAACTGATCACGCCAGCACTGAAACTGCTACTGAGCCGCCTGCAACTGCATTTCAATGAACGCATGCTGCCTTTGGATAAAAGTAGCAACGCTGTCAAAGCGCGTATTGAAGAGCTGCGCAAGCTGATCGCCCTGGGTGAATCAATTCCGGTAAACAACCCACCACAGCCCATCATCAGTGAAGACAAGGCCAAGGAAGTGCGCTTCCAGCTGGAAAACCTGCATAGCCAACTGACCCGCGCCGCCAAAGACGGGATTATCCCGACCAATGAGGCCAAACACTGGCTGAAGGAAGTGCGGCTTATGCTGACCCAAGTGCATATCGAGTTTTTCAGCACCCTCGGCCAGCAAGCCTTGCTCCAGAACCAGCCTGGTCAGGCCCGCTTGGCATTCGAGCGCGGCGTTCAGTACCTGCGCAAACAACCTGACCCAACTCTTTACCAGAACACCTTGAAGAAGTTTGAAGAACAACTCACGCGTGCCAATGCCATGGTGCTGGAAACCAGCCAGCCGGTAACCGAGCAAACCAGTGAGCTGGATGCCGGCATCGAATCGCTGGGCGAGAATGAGTGGAAAAAGAAGAATATCTACGACTAACCCCTGCGGCGCGCCGCATGCGCGCCAACGCCTAGCCAACGAGAGCCATACATGAGCCTGATTGTTTACGGTGCACCCCTGTCGCCCTTCGTCCGCAAAGTCCGCCTAGTACTCGCTGAAAAGGCGCTGGACTACCAGCTGGAAATCATTTTGCCGTTCGCCCAGCCAGCCTGGTTCAAAGAGCTGAACCCACTGCAACGTATTCCGGCCCTCAAAGACGGCGAGTTTACCCTCGCTGACTCCAGCGTGATCTGCCAATACCTCGACGAGCAGTATGCTGAAACCACTCCCCTGCTCGGCCAGTCTGCGCAACAGCGCGCACAGGTGCGCTGGCTGGAGAAATACGCTGATTATGAACTGGCGCCCCTGTGCACCTTCAGCGTGTTTCGCAACCGCGTACTAAAGCCCAGCATGGGGCAGAGTTGCGACGAGACTGCAGTGCAGGACACCCTGCACGAGCAGCTGCCGGCACATTTCGACTACCTAGAAACAACCCTTGGTGCAGGCGAATACCTGGTCGGCGACAGCCTGACCCTGGCCGATCTGGCGCTCACCTGCCAACTGGTCAATATGGAACATGGCGGTGAGTTGGTAGATGCGCAGCGTTGGCCTAACCTGAGCGCCCACTACGCACGAATCAAAGCACGCACGTCGCTGCAGAACGTCTTGCCGAGCGAACAAAAGATGCTCGCCAAGATGGCCGCCAAGGCCTGAAAGCGCCCACTGGACAGCAAAGAGCCCGGTTAATCCGGGCTCTTTGCTGTCTGCCAACCTAACAGTCGGTAAGCTCGATAAACACCTCAGCCAACCGCTCAATACCTGCCTGATCCGCTGCACTGAAACGCCCCAGCAGCGGGCTGTCGAGATCGAGCACGCCGAACAGTCGCCCGTCCTTGATCAAAGGCACGACCAGTTCGCTATTGGATGCGCTGTCGCAGGCGATATGCCCGGCAAACGCATGCACATCCTCAACCCGCTGGGTTTGCCCAGTGGCCGCGGCGGCGCCGCATACACCGCGCCCGAAGGGAATTCGTACGCACGCCACATTGCCCTGAAAAGGCCCCAGCACCAGCTCTTCACCACGTGTCAGGTAAAAGCCGGCCCAGTTCAAATCAGCTAACTGCTGGAACAAAAACGCAGAAAACTGCGCAGCATTGGCAATAAAGTCACGCTCATCGGCCAGCAGCGCCTGTAACTGCGCCACCAGTAACGGATAGTCTTCGGGCCCCTGCCCGCTTGGTTGTAGATCAATCATCAGCCTTACTCAGTAATTGCAGCCCTACCCAGTCACGGGCAAATTGATACGCACAGCGGCCATTGCGATTGCCGCGCCCCAAGGCCCAGCGAATGGCCGCCTTCTCTAACGCCTCATTCCACTGCCAGATCAAACCCGCCTGCTCAGCGTGCACCTCGACCCAATGGCGCACCACGTCAAGAAAGTGCTCTTGGGTAAAGGGATAGAACGACAGCCACAGGCCAAAGCGATCAGACAACGCGATCTTGTCCTCTACCGCCTCATTGGGATGCAATTCGCCATCCACTCGCTGCCAGCTTTCATTGTCACTTTGCTTTTCCGGCACCAGGTGACGGCGGTTGGACGTGGCATACAGCAGTACATTGTCTGGTGCCCGCTCTAGAGAGCCATCGAGCACGGTTTTCAGCATGCGGTAGTCGCCTTCACCCGCTTCAAACGACAGGTCATCGCAGAACAGCACAAAGCGCTGCGGCAAGCCCGCAACCTGCTCGACGATACGTGGCAGATCAGCCAAGTGATCACGCTCAACCTCGATCAAGCGCAGCCCTGCCGCCGCGTATTCAGCTAACAGCGCCCGGACCAACGATGATTTGCCCGTCCCACGTGCGCCCCAGAGCAACGCATGGTTGGCCGGCAGGCCCTGCATAAACTGTTGGGTATTGCGCGCCAACTGGTCGCGCTGACGATCCACGCCGATCAAACCGGCCAGACCGACGTCCAGACTGACCTTGAGCGGCGCAAGAAAACCACTACTCCCCTCTCGCTGCCAGCGGGCCGCAAGCGTTTGCTGCCACTCAATCAGCGGGCGTGGCGCCGGCAACAATGGCTCTAACCGCGCCAGCACGCCCTCGGCACGCAACAAAAAATCACTTAAACGCGCATCCACAACACACTCCTGAAGGCCGAGCAACTCAGCCACTGCCGCCAGAGAAAGCAGATGGGCTATGCTTGGCAGGCAATTCAATACGGGAATAATCGGCTCAATATGGATATAGCGCTAACCCAACGCCTGTCATTTAAACAGGCTGCCTTGACCGTGTTGGTAGCCTTTATCCTCGGCACGACGCTTAGCTTTATCCAAGTGGGCGTGGATTATGCCAGCGAAGATGCCTCCATCAACCGCGAGATTAATGCGCTGATGGAAATCAGCCATAACCCCGCGGCGCGCATCGCCTACAACATCGACGCAGAACTGGCCCAAGAACTGGTGTTGGGCCTACTGCGCTCCCCAGCCGTGATCAGTGCCGAGATCGTCGACAACAACCAGTTGACCCTGGCCCGCGTTAGCCGCCCAGCACTGGAAAGTCGCTACAGGGTACTCAGTGACTTCATCTTCGGCCCGCGCCGCCACTTCGCAACCGACCTGTTCGTCAGCCACGCGCCTACCGAAGCGCTGGGCAAGCTCAGCCTTGAGGTGGACACCTATGCGTTTGGCAGCCACTTTCTGCGCCGATCACTGCTGACCCTGGCCACCGGCTTCGCCCGCAGCCTGCTGTTGTCGTTGATCTTGCTGGTGCTGTTCTATTCCATGCTGACCAAACCGCTGACCAGCTTTATCCGCGCCCTCAGCGAGCGCGATCTGCGCAGCCCTAATAACGCCAAACTGCCCTACCCGCCCAACCATGAGCGCGATGAAATTGGCGTACTGGTGGATGTGACCAACCGCCAGCTGAGCAGCATTGCCAGCGAAATCGCCCAGCGCCAGCAGGCAGAAGACCGCCTCACTCACTACCTGGCCGAATTGGAAGATATGGTTTCGGCGCGCACCGAACAGCTGGAAGCCGCCAACAGTCGCCTGCTTGACTCTAACCGCGAGCTTGAAGCCGCCAAGCGCACAGCGCTGGACATGGCCCAGGCGCGCTCGGTATTTCTCGCCAATATGAGCCACGAGATTCGCACGCCGCTTAATGGCCTGCTGGGCATGCTCGCACTGTCGCTGGACGGGCCGCTGAATAACGAGCAACGCCAACAACTATCAATTGCGCATGACTCCGGCAAGGTGCTCGTTGAGCTGCTCAACGACATTCTCGACCTGTCGAAATTCGAGGCCGGCCAGCTGGAGCTGGAACACATCCCCTTTGACCTCGGCAGCATGGTCGAAGAAACCGCCAGCCTGCTTTCGCAAAATGCCGCACCTAACGTCGAACTGACCTGCCTGATCGATCCACAATTGCCCAAACAACTGCTCGGCGATCCGACCCGGATCAGGCAAATCGTCAGCAACCTGCTGTCCAACGCACTGAAGTTCACCCGCTTCGGCCGCGTCGACATCAGCGTCAATACACAGGCTGGCGGCGTCAGGATCATCGTGCGTGATACCGGGATTGGCATCGCCGAAGAAGCCCTGACACGGATCTTCCATCCCTTTGCCCAAGCGGAGGTTGGGATCACCCGGCAATTTGGCGGCACCGGTCTCGGCTTGGCCCTGACCCGCCGCTTGTGCGAAGCCATGCATGGCCAGCTCAGCCTGGAAACCCAGGAAGGCTTTGGCAGCACTTTTTGCGTGGACCTGCCCCTGCCCCCTCCCAGCCAGGGCAGCAAAGCACAGCCGCCACAGCTACGCGGCCGCGTTATCGGGCTTACCCCCGCCAGCTCGGGGCTCAGTGAACAACTGGCATGCCTGCTCCCCAGCTGGGGGCTGCACTACCAGCACCTGGATACCGATACGGCCCTTGGCGAAATTGACGCGGACCTGCTCATTAGCGATTGCCCGCAGCGCCTGAAAGAACTGCGCACCTTTTCCAGCCTGCCCATTCTGCTGGTCAGCGCCTATGGCAATTTTCTGAGCAGTGAGCAGGTCGACAAGCTCTCACCCATCGAGCAGCTGGCCCGGCCGATGTCGCGCCAGACTCTGCTGCAGGCCTTGCAGCGCAACCTGGGCCAAAACGAGGCACAGACCACCGCCAGCATCCGCGAACCGCAACGCAAGCGCCAAGCCCGCGTGCTGCTGGTAGAAGACAATCACGTCAACCAACTGGTGGCCAAGGGCATGCTCGGCAAACTTGGCTGCGCGGTGCTGCTGGCCAATCACGGCGCCGAAGCCCTAACCCTGCTGGAAACCGAAGCGGTTGACCTGATCCTGATGGATTGCAACATGCCGGTCATGGATGGCTATGAAACCACTCGCCGAATTCGTCAAAAACCTGAACTCGCCAAACTGCCCATCGTTGCCCTGACGGCCAATGCACTGTCCGATGAACGCGAGCGTTGCCGCGCGGCAGGGATGGATGATTATCTGGCCAAGCCCTTCCGCAAAGATGAGCTGGCCGCGCTGCTGGATCAGTGGTTAAGCAACTTGAACTGATCCAGCAGCGCGCCAACTTGCTCGCGCAACGCGGCGACCGCTTCGAGGTCAACCCCACGCTCACACAGCAGCTGGCTTTTCAACGGCAGCACCTGCTCACGCAACGCACAGCCTGCTGGCGTCAATGCCAGGTGCACCTCACGCTCATCACCGGCTGAACGCTGGCGCTGCAGCAAACCTTGCAGCTCCAGGCGTTTGAGCAGCGGCGTTAGCGTGCCGGAGTCGAGCAATAGGCGCTCACCCAAGGCCTTGACCGTCGGCAGCGCTGGCGGTTGCCGCTGCCATTCCCACAGCACCAGCATGGCCAGGTACTGCGGGTAGGTCAGGCCGAGCTGATCGAGCATCGGCTTGTAGGCGCGAATCACTGCCCGCGAGGCCGCGTAAAGTTTGAAGCACAGCTGGTTATCCAGCTGCAGCCCGTCATCCGCGTGCAGACTGGCCTGGGTCATTTCAGCAGCGCTTCGATTTCGGCAGTCAGGTCTTCAGGTTTGGTGGTGGGGGCAAAGCGCTTGATCACTTGACCGTCGGCGCTCAGCAGAAATTTGGTGAAGTTCCATTTGATGCCCTGGCTACCGAGTAAGCCCGGCGCGCTTTTTTTCAGGTTGACGAACAGTGGGTGGGCATCGCTGCCATTGACATCGACCTTCTTGAACAACGGGAAGCTCACGCCAAAGTTCAGCTCGCAAAACTCGCTGATCGCGCCCTCATCGCCCGGCTCCTGCTTGCCGAACTGGTTGCAGGGAAAACCCAGCACCACCAGACCTTGATCCTTGTACTGCTGCCAGACACTCTCAAGCCCCTTGTACTGCGGGGTGAAACCGCACTTGCTGGCGGTGTTGACCACCAGCACGGCCTTGCCGCCGAAATCAGCCAAGGTCTTCTGCTCGCCCTTGATGGTGGTAACCGGAATATCGAAGAGTGCGTTGCTCATGCGGGTCATCCTGATGAGTGGGAATGAACGCAAGATAGCTAGCAATTAAATTGCATGCAATTTAATTAAAGTAAAATAAGGCCCGCTGATAGCAGGCCTGTGCAATGGCATTAAGCCTTCGGCACTAACTTGAGCGATGCCGAGTTGATGCAATAACGCAATCCCGTGGGGGCCGGCCCGTCGGGGAACACATGACCCAAGTGAGCGTCACACTGGGCACACTTCACCTCAATGCGGTGCATGCCATGACTAAAGTCATCCAAGCTGGCGATAGCCTCCTGACTGACCGGCTGAAAGTAACTCGGCCAGCCGCTGCCAGAGTCGTACTTGGCATCCGAGTCAAACAGCTCGGCCTGGCAACAGGCGCAGTGATAAATACCCGGCACCTTGCTGTCGTGGTATTGGCCAGTAAACGCGCGCTCGGTGCCGCCCAAGCGGCAGACGTGAAACTGCTCCTCGGAAAGCTCTTCGCGCCAGGCTTCTAGGGGTTTTTCCAGCTTGTCCACAGGCAGGTCTCCTCAATAGAAAAATCGCAGGGAGCGATTTTTAACGTCGCGCAGCGACGGCCCAAAGGGTGGCGGCCATGGATGGCACGCCATAAAAAAGCCCGACCAGTACCTTTGCCAAGGTCGGGCTGCCACGTATCATTCGACCCCAGTCTGTCACCGGCGTTACAACCTGCCAAGGCGCGTTAGATCGCGTCTTTTTGCAGGGTAATTCAGAGGGTGTTTACAAAAGTAGCGAGCGATGGCCAGGCAAGGCGAAAACAGCCGAAAAAGCGGAGTGTGCAAGTTGTACATGAGCATTTTGAGGCTGGTTTCAACGCTGCATGGTCGAGCGCAGTAATTTGTAAACACCCTCTCAGCGGCGTTCCACCATTCGGGATCACTTAATATGCAGTTCAGCAAATCGAACAAGCTCGCCAACGTCTGCTACGACATCCGCGGACCGGTGCTCAAGCACGCCAAACGCCTGGAAGAGGAAGGCCATCGCATCCTCAAGCTGAACATCGGCAACCCGGCACCGTTCGGTTTTGAAGCGCCTGAGGAGATCCTTCAGGATGTGATCCGCAACTTGCCCACCGCGCAGGGCTACAGCGACTCCAAGGGTTTGTTCAGCGCACGCAAGGCGGTGATGCAGTACTACCAGCAAAAGCAGGTGGAAGGTGTCGGCATCGAGGACATCTACCTCGGCAACGGCGTCTCCGAGCTGATCGTGATGGCCATGCAGGCGCTGCTGAACAACGGTGATGAAGTGCTGATCCCGGCACCGGACTACCCACTGTGGACAGCAGCCGTGGCTTTGGCTGGCGGCAAGCCGGTGCATTATCTGTGCGACGAGCAGGCGGGCTGGTTCCCTGATATCGCCGACATGCGCGCCAAAATCACCCCGAACACCAAGGCCCTGGTGCTGATTAACCCGAACAACCCCACCGGCGCGGTGTACTCCAAAGAAGTACTGATGGACATCGTCGAGCTGGCGCGCCAGCACAACCTGGTGCTGTTCTCCGACGAGATCTACGACAAGATTCTTTACGACGAAGCCCAGCATATTTCTACCGCCTCGCTGGCGCCGGACGTGCTCTGCCTGACCTTCAACGGCCTGTCGAAGTCCTACCGCGTGGCGGGTTTCCGCTCCGGCTGGGTGGCGATTTCCGGGCCCAAGCACCGCGCACAAAGCTATATCGAAGGCATCGATATCCTTGCCAATATGCGCCTGTGCGCCAACGTGCCAAGCCAGCATGCGATCCAAACCGCATTGGGCGGGTACCAGAGCATCAATGACCTAGTGTTGCCGCAAGGTCGCCTGCTGGAGCAGCGCAACCGCACCTGGGAACTACTCAATGACATTCCGGGCGTCAGCTGCGTTAAGCCAATGGGCGCGCTGTATGCCTTCCCGAAGATCGACCCGAAAGTCTGCCCAATCCATAACGACGAGAAATTCGTGCTGGACCTGCTGCTCTCGGAAAAACTGCTGATCGTTCAGGGCACCGCCTTCAACTGGCCGTGGCCGGATCACTTCCGCGTGGTCACCCTGCCGCGGGTGGATGAGCTGGAAATGGCCATCGGCCGCATCGGCAGCTTCCTCAAGACTTACCAACAGTAATCGGAGCAAGCCATGAGCCAGGGCAAACGCTATCTGCTGACTGGGGCCAGTTCTGGCATCGGTGCCGCCCTGGCCCGCGAGTTGGCGGGCAAGGGTTACGACCTGGCCCTGGCCGCACGCCGCGAAGACAGCCTGCACCTCTTGGCCGCCGAACTGCAGGCGCGCTTCAAGCGTAAAGTGGTGGTCTTGCCGTTGGATGTGACCGACTACGACGCATGCCAGGACGCCGTAGGTCTAGCCGCGAATCTGCTCGGTGGTCTGGACGGAATTATTGCCAATGCCGGTATCGCACTGACCGGTAAAGCCGGCGGTGGACACTTCAAGCGTGCCCGACTGACCGTGGAAACCAACCTGATCGGCGCGATTGCCTGCCTGGATGCCGCCTGCGCACTGTTTCGTCAGCAAGGCCACGGCCACCTGGTTGCCGTCGCCTCAGTCGCCGGTAAACGCGGCCTGCCGCATACGGCGGCCTACTCGGCGAGCAAGGCCGGTCTGATCAGCTATATGGAAGCCACCCGCGCCGAGTTGCTGGGCAAGAACATCGACACCACCCTGCTACTGCCGGGCTTTATCGACACGCCACTGAACAGCGACATGGCCAACCGACCGTTTCTGATTGACGTGGAGCGCGGCGCAGCGCTGATCGCCAAGCACATCGACAAACGCCATGTTAGTGCCTATGTACCTGGCTGGCCTTGGGCGTTACTGGGCCGCGTGCTGCCATACCTTCCAACCTCCATGATTGGAAAATTCTGATGGACCTGCAGATCGACGACTTCTACAAGGACGCCGCCGCCGGCATGCTGACCCTGTACCAGGCGTTCCCCAGCAAAGCCGCGCTGTATGTTGAAGACCTGATCGGCCGCGAAGATCCGGACGAATTTGGCCTGCCTACACCACGCCATCAAAATTGCCTCGGTGCCCTGCTGTGGTTGGCCGAGGAAGGTTATATCCGCTTCGACACCACCATCGGTTACGACGCCCTGGATCAAGCCGTACTCAGCGAAAAAGGCTTTCTGCGCCTGACCCGCGGCGTGCCTCACGCCCTGCGCGAGGGTGATGCCCTGCCGCCTAGCGTGCGCCGCGTGCATGCCACCCTGGCCTTTCAATTGCGCGAAGCGCTGTCCCAACGCCATGGCGAACGGGTCGCCCGCCTCACACGCCTGTTGTTCGAATCCAACCTGAACGGCGCAAGCGACATAGTTTGAAATAGTCGCCAGGTTGAAGTGCCAAGGGGTGCGCCCTTATATAGCCGTCATAACCAACAGTGGTTGTTGAAAAACTAGGCGAAGCAGCCAAAACAGGGTTTTCAGCGGCCTGACAGATCTTTCCCGTGAGGAGTCTCAATACACCATGATGCGCATTATGCTGTTCCTGGCCACCAACGTTGCGGTGTTAATCATCGCCAGCATCACCCTGAAATTGCTCGGGGTCGACCGCTTTACCGGCCAGAACTATGGCAGCCTGCTGGTTTTCTGCGCCGTGTTCGGTTTCGCCGGTTCGCTGGTCTCGCTGTTCCTGTCCAAGTGGATGGCGAAGATGAGCACCAAAACCGAAATCATCACCCAGCCACGCACCCGCCACGAACAGTGGCTGATGCAGACCGTGGAAGAACTGTCCCGCGAAGCCGGGATCAAGATGCCCGAAGTGGGTATCTTCCCGGCCTACGAGTCCAACGCCTTCGCCACCGGCTGGAACAAAAACGATGCACTGGTCGCGGTAAGCCAGGGCCTGCTGGAGCGCTTCTCGCCTGACGAAGTACGCGCGGTGCTGGCCCACGAAATCGGCCACGTGGCCAACGGCGACATGGTCACCCTGGCGCTGATCCAAGGCGTGGTGAACACCTTCGTGATGTTCTTCGCACGGATTTTCGGCAACTTCGTCGACAAGGTGATCCTGAAAAACGAAGACGGCCCGGGCATCGGCTACTTCGTCGCCACGATCTTCGCCGAGCTTGTTCTGGGCATCCTGGCCAGCATCATCGTTATGTGGTTCTCGCGTAAGCGCGAATTCAAGGCCGATGAAGCAGGCGCCCGCCTGGCCGGCACTGGCGCGATGATCGCCGCCCTGCAGCGCCTGCGCGCCGAACAGGAAGTGCCAGTCACCATGCCAAACAGCCTGACCGCCTTCGGCATCAACGGCGGCCTGAAAGGCGGCCTGGCTGGCCTGTTGATGACTCACCCGCCACTGGAAGTGCGTATCGAAGCTCTGCGCCAGCGCGGCTAAGCTCAGCAACAACGCAAAAGGCGGCCCAAACGGGCCGCCTTTTTCTTTTCAGGTTTCAGGCTTTACCTAAGCGGTAAACCCGTTCATCCAGGCGCTCAAGCCCACGCTTGAGAAATCGCCAGTTCTCGCCCAGCACATCAGCGCTGGCCAGTTCCTGCAACTGCCAGCCGGGCGCAAACAATCGCTGCACCTCATCATCTGCCACGGCAAAGGGCGGGCCATCCATCTGCGCCTGTGCATAATCCAGAGTCACCAGTAACCCCTGGCTGCAGCTGGGTAAAACCTGCGTCAGGTGCGCCACATAACGCGCGCGCATCTCCGGCGGCAATGCAATAAGCGCGGCGCGGTCATACAACGCCGTACAACCGGCAAGGTGCTGCGCCGTCAGGGCGAAAAAATCACCGCAGTAGATCTCCACAGCCCCGGCCCGGTACAGCCTGAACGCGCCGACTTCGCTGACCACCGGCTGCAGCTTATGCTCGGCAAAGAAGTCCTCCACCGCACGCTGCGCCAGCTCAACGCCCACCACCTGATGGCCCCGCCCCGCCAGCCACGCCAGGTCCAGGCTCTTGCCACACAGCGGCACCAGCACTCGCGCGCCATCCGTTAAACCCAGCGTTGGCCAGTGCTGCTGCAGGTAAGGATTGACCTCAGCCAGATGGAAGCCAATTTCACTGCGCGACCAACGCGCCTGCCAAAATTCTGCGTGCATAACGACTCCTGTAAATATTTACCGGCGATCCTGCCGCAAAGCAGCCGCGAAAACCAACCTCATACCACCACATACACATAATCGATAGGTGATGTTGAGAGTGATCAGAAGCACGCCACGTCATTGGCGGCTCGATTCACCCCACGCCCTACCCGCCCAGCAACACAGGACACGGTAAAAACGAACGCGGGATCGAAGTACCTAGGTGCGCTTGCCCAGCGCATCGGCAGGTCGGGTTTGCCCGTGGCGCACATTCGCGCGCGCAGCGAGCAAGCTATTAAAGATCAGGCACCACGGCCTCGCCCTTAGCACCAAGAGGAGAATATCTAAGCCGAGGTAGAAATCTGCCCCAGCAAAACAGCAAAAAAAAGCCCCGCACAGGGCGGGGCTTCTTTACTCAGCGAAGCATTAATCTTCGCGATAACGACGCAGTTTGAGCGGCTTACCACCCACGCGGGTGTCTTTCAGCTTGCCCAACAGGCGATCAAGACCTTCTTCCGGCAACTCGACCAAGCTGAAGCTCTCGCGCACCTGGATGCGGCCGATGTCTTCGCGGACCAAGCCGCCTTCATTGAGGATCGCACCCAGCAGGTTCTTCGCGGCGATACCGTCGCGAGCGCCCAAGGCGGTGCGGCAACGCGCTTTACCTTCACTCAAGGGAACTGGAGCACGACGCTCACGGCCACCTTCACGTTCGGCGCGCTCAGGACGGTCACTGCGCTCGCTGCGTTCACGCGGAGCGCTGCTGCCGCTACCCGGAACCAACGGCTGATCACGCTGGACTTCAGCCAGGGTCAGGGCTTGGCCATTGGTGGCCTTGCGCAGCAGAGCTGCGGCCAAAGCACGTGGGCTGCAACCGATATCGGCCGTCAAGCGATCAAGCAGATCACCATGGCTGGCTTCGGCATCGGCCACCAGCGGTGCCAAGCTGTTGGTCAATTTCTTGATGCGTGCGTCCAGTACTTGCTGGGCGTCCGGAAGCTTCACTTCACCGACTTTCTGCCCGGTTACACGCTCGATCACCTGCAGCATGCGACGCTCACGCGGCGTTACCAGCAGCAGCGCACGACCGGTACGGCCAGCACGACCGGTACGGCCGATACGGTGAACGTAGGATTCCGGATCGTACGGCATGTCCACGTTCATCACGTGGGTGATGCGCGGTACGTCGAGGCCGCGAGCAGCAACGTCGGTGGCGATCACGATGTCCAGACGGCCATCTTTCAGCGAGTCGATCACGCGCTCACGCTGGTTCTGCGCGATGTCACCGTTCAACGCAGCAGCCTTATAACCCTTGGCTTCCAGCGCGGCGGCCAGGTCCAGGGTAGCTTGCTTGGTACGCACGAAACCGATCAGCGCGTCGAACTCTTCGACTTCAAGCAGACGCAGGACAGCGGCGTGCTTCTGGTCGGCGTGAACCATCAGATGCACCTGCTCAATAGCAGTTACGGTCTGGGTTTTGGTTTCGATTTTGACGTGCTTAGGATCACGCAGGTGTTTTTCAGCGATGGCACGGATCGAGTGCGGCAGCGTGGCGGAGAACAGCACGCTCTGACGACTTTCCGGCATGGCCTTGAAGATGACTTCGAGGTCATCCATAAAGCCCAGCTTGAGCATCTCGTCGGCTTCGTCGAGAACCAGGTGCTGAATGGTCGACAGCACTTTCTCGTCGCGGCGCAGGTGGTCAACCAAACGACCTGGGGTGGCTACAACAATCTGTGCGCCATTGCGGATGGCCTTGAGCTGCGGGCCCATCGGCGCGCCGCCGTATACGGCAATCACGTTAACGCCCGGCATTTGCTTGGCGTAGGTTTCAAACGCGGTGGCAACCTGCAACGCCAGTTCACGTGTCGGCGCCAGGATCAGCGCTTGTGGCTGACGCTTGGCCGGGTCGATGCGGCTGAGAATTGGCAGGGCGAAAGCGGCGGTTTTACCGGTGCCGGTCTGCGCCTGGCCGATCATGTCGTGGCCAGCGAGGATGACGGGAATCGCTTGAATCTGAATAGCCGAAGGCTCTTCATAGCCAGTGGCGATAACAGCAGCGAGAACATTGGGGTGTAGATCGAGAGCGGCGAAGCCGCCGATTTCCTGGGTCATGGGTCTGCCTCAAGTGCATCCGCAAAGACCCATATTCCAAAGCTACGCATGCCGTGTAAGACCCGAGAGTCACCCTGGCAGCCATGTCGGCGGGGATTTGCGAAAACGTGTGATAAATGAATCGTCAAGGATAGTCCGCAAAACGGACTAACTGCCAAAGTTAACCTTCGGGCGAGCTGTACTACCTGAACGTGGCCAAGAATTGACCGGCGCGCACTATACCGGAAAACCTGATTGATGTGCCGAAATTTCCACTAAAAGATCATAAATAATGCCAATAGCGTGCCACATGACTGGCCTTCGAGAGGCTGAAACGGCCATCCCCCTCAATCATCACTCAATTTGCGCACAGGACTCACCGTCATGACCCCAACCAGCAACGGCCGCGTCAGCCGCGAAAAACGTGGCCACATCATGTTGATCGGCCTAGACCGAGCGAGCAAACGCAACGCATTCGACCTGTCCATGCTCGACGATATGTGTTTGGCCTACGGCGAGTTCGAACGCGACAACGAGGCACGGGTGGCGTTGGTGTTTGCACATGGCGAGCACTTCACCGCCGGCCTGGACCTGGCCAACGTCGCGGCGCAGTTTGCAGCTGGCTGGCAAATACCTCAGGGCGGCTGCGACCCCTGGGGCGTATTCGGCGGGCCGCGAGTGAGCAAACCGGTGATCGTCGCCGCGCAAGGCTACTGCTATACCATCGGCATTGAACTGATGCTGGCCTCGGACATTAACCTGTGCGCCAGCAATACCCGTTTTGCGCAGATGGAAGTGCAACGCGGGATATTCCCGTTCGGCGGCGCCACCTTACGCATGCACCAAGCAGCAGGCTGGGGCAACGCCATGCGCTGGCTGCTGACAGGTGATGAGTTTGACGCACATGAAGCCTATCGTCTCGGTTTGGTCCAGGAAGTCGCTGCCAGCGAGGAGTTGCTGCCCAAAGCGCTGTGGCTGGCCGAGCGCATTGCCGCCCAAGCTCCGCTGGGTGTGCAAGCCTCTCTGGCTTCGGCTCGCCAGGCGGTAAACGAGGGGCAGGCAGCAGCGATCGCCAGCTTGCACCCGAACATAACCCGGCTTATGGCCAGCGAAGATGCGCAGGAAGGCGTGAAGGCCATGTTAGAGCGGCGCCCGGGTGACTATAAGGGACGTTGAAGCGACCTGTTTGGCGTTCTGCTCAAGACGCCGGACGCACAGCCTTAATCAGTGACTCCAGCGAATAACCGAACTGCGGCGCCAGCACGGCATTACGGCGTCGTAACTCGTCAAAATCAATTTCCTGATCCATATCAGCTGGCACCAGCAACACCACGTTGCCCTCTTTCACTGGGCACTCCCAGTAATGCCGGTGATAAAGGCCGCGCAGCAGCGGCGCACCCAGTGGTTTACCGTCACTGCCAGCCCACTGGTTGATGATCAACCAACCACCCGGGTTGAGTTGCTTCTGGCAATTTTCCAGAAAGCGCCAGGCCAAATGCCCCGTTGCCGGTCCATGATCGGTGTAGAGATCGACAAACAGCAGGTCGGTCTTTTCCGCACTCTCCAACAACTCCAGGGCGTCGCCGATACGGATGGTCAGCCGAGGGTCGTCTTCCAGACCCATGTGCTCCATGGCCAAACGCGGCACATCGGCGCGCAGCTCAATAACTTCCACATCATCGAGCGGCAGAAATTTCAGGCAGGCCTGGGTCAGGTTGCCGGCACCAAGCCCCAGAAACAACGCACTTTCCGGATGTTCATGGCACAGCGCACCGAGCAGCATCGCACGGGTGTAGTCGTACTCCAGCCAGCTCGGGTCGGGCATGTAGACGCAACTTTGCTCAATCGCCTCGCCGAACTCCAGAAAGCGGTAAGCGCCCATTTCGACCACTTGGATCACCCCAAAAGCATCGTGCACTTCGGCGATCAACAACGGGTCCGGCATTTCACCGACCGGGGGTAAACCTGGCATCCACCACTCTCCACCGTGACATCCCCAACCATTTCGGCCGGAGCAAAGGTAATGATTGTCATGGAGGTGCACCACCTGGGTCACGCAATAATTACCCATCGGCTCGCTGAGCCATCACAGCGGCTTAATCAACACCTGCTGCTGATGACAGCTGCTGGTCATAAATGCCTACTCAATTAGGCGATAAGCCGTGTGACCTCATGCAGCCGCTCTATCGCGCCTATCGGCTTGCCCACCGGGGCTTATCGGTTACCATGCCTGTCCGCCTAATTTGACTTAAGCCGAGAGCCACAATGTCGCAACCCTGGAGCCCTGAAAGCTGGAGAGCCAAGCCGATCCAGCAGCAACCGCAATACCCTAACGCTGCGCAACTGGCCCAGGTCGAGCAGACCCTGGCTGGTTATCCGCCGCTGGTATTTGCCGGTGAAGCCCGCGAGCTGCGCCGTCAGTTTGCTGAGGTGACTCAGGGCCGCGCGTTTCTGCTGCAGGGCGGCGACTGCGCCGAGAGCTTTGCCGAGTTCAGCGCCGCGAAAATCCGTGACACCTTCAAAGTACTGCTGCAGATGGCCATCGTTATGACCTTTGCAGCCGGCTGCCCGGTGGTCAAAGTCGGACGCATGGCCGGCCAGTTCGCCAAGCCGCGCTCAGCCAACGATGAAACCATCGACGGCATGACCCTGCCCGCCTACCGTGGCGATATCGTCAACGGCATCGGCTTTGACGAAAAAAGCCGCGTACCGGATCCGGAGCGCTTGCTGCAGGCCTACCACCAGTCCACTGCCAGCCTCAACCTGCTGCGCGCTTTTGCTCAAGGCGGCTTTGCCGATCTGCATCAGGTGCACCAGTGGAACCTCGACTTTATTGCCAACTCAGACCTCGGCGAGAAGTACAGCCAGTTGGCCGGGCGCATTGATGAAACCCTGGCCTTTATGCGTGCGTGTGGCATGGACGGCTCATCGCAGGTTCGCGAGACCAGCTTCTTCACCGCCCACGAAGCCCTGCTGCTCAACTACGAACAGGCCTTCGTGCGCCGTGACAGCCTGACCGGCGGCGACTACGCCTGCTCAGCCCATATGCTGTGGATTGGCGACCGCACCCGCCAGCTAGACGGAGCCCATGTCGAGTTCCTGCGCGGCGTAGGTAACCCCATCGGGGTGAAAGTCGGCCCAAGCATGGACAGCGAAGAGCTGATCCGCCTGATCGACATCCTCAACCCGGACAACGATCCCGGCCGCCTCAACCTGATCGTGCGCATGGGCGCCAACAAAGTCGAAGCAGGCTTGCCGCGCCTGATTCAGGCCGTGCAACGTGAAGGCCGCCAGGTGTTGTGGAGCTCAGACCCGATGCACGGCAACACCATCAAGGCCTCAAGTGGCTACAAAACCCGTGACTTCGCGCAGATTCTGGCCGAAGTGAAGCAGTTCTTCGCCGTGCACCAAGCCGAGGGCAGCTACGCCGGCGGTATCCATATCGAGATGACCGGGCAGAACGTCACCGAGTGCATCGGCGGCGCGCGACCGATTACCGAAGATGGCCTGTCGGACCGCTACCACACCCACTGCGACCCGCGGATGAACGCCGACCAGTCGCTGGAACTCGCGTTCCTGATCGCCGAAACCCTCAAGCAAGTCCGCCGCTAACGGCTACTGCTCGCACCGTTCCTACGCCGCTTACGGACGTAGGAACGGGTGACTGCCTGCCCGCGCCACCACCGCGCCTACTCGCGGCATGCGCTGGTCGCTGCCGATAAGCGGCACGCACTTGCTTTTCAGGCACGCCGTTGTCATGGCAGTGCCCAGTTACTGCCGTATTGGCCGTCAATACGGCCATTCCTCCGCGAAGGGAACTGTTGTCGTTTAATTGCCGCCCGCCGCGCGCTAAGGTGGAGACTCAACTCTGCAAGGATGAACGTATGACCTGGTATATCTGGCTGCTGATGTTTGTGGTGCTAGGTTCCATTGTCGGTGGCCTGATGTTGCTGCGCAGCAGCAAACAACCGCCGCTAAGCGAAGAGCAACTGGAGAAAATCCGCCAACGCCAGCTTGAACAGGACGCCAAGGATGCTGAGGACGCCCGCGAGCGTTAACCGCCAACGACAGGACGTAACCCTGCCATTGCATCTGCGCATGATGCTGCCGGCCCTGTGCCTGGCAAGTGGTTTTGCCTTGGGTTATATCCAACTGTCGGGGCTCGCCGCAGGGGCCGCTCTGGGCGCCTTACTGCTTTATGGCGACAAGTACCTGCCCAGCGCGCTATGGGCAAGCCTGAGCCTGCTGGCCTGCATCGCCCCCGGCTTTAGCGCCACACCGCTGTGGCCGCCGCGCCAACTCAGTGTCGATGCCGCGCCTTACGCCCTGCGTTTGTCGTGGGATAAGTTGCTGGTAGGCGTCACCCTGCTGACCTGGTGGCTGGGGCAAAAAACGCCGAGCAAACAACTCTCAAAAAGCGTCTGGCTGACGGCGGCACTGACTTTGCTAGGCGTACCGCTACTGGCAGTGGCGCTGGGCCTCGTCGGCTGGCAGCCGAAATGGCCAGACGGGCTTTTGCTGTGGTTGGCGGTTAACCTGGGTGTGGCGGTGCTGGCCGAAGAGTTGCTGTTTCGCGCTTTGCTGCAAAGCCGCCTGGTCGGCTGGCTCGGGGCGTGGGCAGGAATTGGTCTGACGACGCTGCTGTTTGCCACTGTGCATGTGCCGTTCAGCCCGTTATTCGCCCTGGTCGCGGGTATCGCAGGCCTGGGCTATGGGCTGATCTTTCACTTTAGCGGGCGGATCAGCCTGGCCATCGCCCTGCATGGCGCGGTCAATCTGCTGCATCTGTTGCTATTGAGCTATCCGTTGCGCGTGGCATAACGGCGACCTGATAGCGGCTAAAAATTTTCTCTAGCTGGCCGTTCTCACTCAACGGCTCATAAATCGCCATAAACTGCTCAGGTGTAATGGGCGCCTGCGGGCGCAGCAGCACATGATGGCGATAGCGCTGGTCGACGCGTTCAGATATCAGCAACTGGCCGGCGTACTGCCGGTTACGCTCAAGGAATTCGCCGATATAAGACCGCGTTACCAAAGCAATTTCTGCTCGCTGATGCAGCACCATCAACAGGTTGCTTTCATGGGAATGGGTCAAGGTGGCGTTGTACGTCCTGCCCAGGTAATCCGGGTCGGCATTGAAGCCAGCGAAGGCATAGTGATAACCGTGGTAAAGCGCCAGCCGCTTGCCTTCGAGCGAGTCGAAATAGCCCTGATCCCGACCTGGCGCAACACGGGCTACAAACACCTCGGAGTCTTCCAGGCGCATATCCAGCGCCTGGTGCGGAATATTCTTCCAGCCCCAGTCTGGATTCTCGAAAATCGCCAAGTCGATGCGCTGCTGTTCGAAATCACGAAAGCGCCGCTTTAGCGAGGTTGGCACCATCACAAAGCGGTAGTCAGCCTGCGACTGATTCAGCGCAGCCACCAGTTCATCAAGCAAACCGCTGGCCTGGGTATGTTCTGTCTTGAACACATAAGGGGGGAAATATACGGCCGCCACGCGCACTTCCTGCGCAGCCATCAGTGGCCCGGCAAGCAGCATTGCCAAACCGACACCTAAAAACTTGCTTAACCCACGCCTGATGAAGCCCATTTGACGCCAACTTCCCTATTTTTCGAATGACCGCAGCCTAACTCAGACGAATCGGCCCGAACAGCACACGTTCAGTCACTTATCGGCGCGGATGTGTCATACAAGTGATAGCGCGCCAGCAGCTTATCCAGCTGTTTGTCGTGATTAAGCTGCTGGAGCAACTCGGCCAGGGCTTGCGGCTGCAGCGCCGACTCGGGGCGGAACAGCGCCTGGTGCTGATAAACCTGGTCAACCCGCTGGGAAACCAGCAAAGCGCTGCTCTGCTCCGGGTAACGCTGCTGGTAGGCACGCAGATAAGAGCGCGTGACCACCGCCACATCGGCCCGACCGCGCAGCAGCATGACCAAATTGCTGTCGTGGGAATAAGTCAGCACCGCATTGAATGAGTCGGTGAGGTACTTCTGGTCCGAGTTGAACCCGGCAAAGCCATAGTGATAGCCGCTGTACAAGGCCAGGCGCTTACCCGCGAGTGAGTCGAAGTAACGCTCATCACGCCCCGGCTGCTGGCGGGCGACATAAACCTCGGCATCTTCGATGTGCAGATCCAGCGCGGTGCGCGGAATGTTTTGCCAACCCCAGACCGGGGAATCAAACAGGATCAGGTCAAAACGGCCGCTTTGCAGGTCGCGGTAGCGGCGCTTGGCCGAAGTTGCTACCAAGGTAAAGCGGTAGTCGCTTTGCAGTTGATTGAGCGCCAGTAGCAACTCTGGCAGCAGGCCACCCGGGCGCTCACTGTCCGCTTTAGTCACATAGGGAGGGAAGTGGTAGGCCCCCACTCGCACTTCTTCCGCAGCCTGCGCAACGCAGCCCGCAACAAGCATCAACCCGAGCAGCAAACCTCGTAACAGTGTGGCCAAACGGTGAACCTCAGCAAAAGATGCAGCAACTTCTTCCGTGACCCAAACCACTCACAATCCATTGGCGCCAAAGTACTATCAAAGTGCCACCTGAGCGTAGTCGAATTTCCTCAAGCTTCTTTGATCACCAGCGACAACGCCTCTTCGGCCAGCTGGTCAAGGGTCATCGGACCTTCTGGGCGAAACCAGGTCGTGGTCCAGCTGAGTGCGCCAGTCAGCAAACGCCGCAGAATAAACGGATCGGCTTTGAAGTAACCGGCGGCCTTGGCCTCGCCCAGCACCTGCAGCCAGAGCTGTTCGTAGTTGTCACGTAGCTCAAGGATAAAAACCTGCCCGGGCTCTGACAGCGAACGCCATTCGTACACCAGCACCGCCATGGCCTCGCCGGTGCCGCCCATGATCGACTGCAGCTCGCAGCGAATCAGCGCCAGCACTCGGCCGCGCAGGTCACTCGCTTCAGCCAGCGACGCCTGCATCAAGGCGGTGTTGTAGCGAATGGTTTCTTCCATCACTGAGCGCAGGATTTCGTCCTTGCTCTTGAAGTGATGAAAGATGCTGCCGGACTGAATGCCCACGGCGCTGGCCAAGTCACGCACCGTGGTGCGCTCATAGCCCTTGCTGCGAAACAGGTGCGCTGCGGTTTGCAGCAGCTTGCCGCGTGCGCTGTCTGGGTCGGTAATCTGCCCACTGGCCACCAGGTCACGCATCACCGCCTGCGCTTGTTGATCATCCACGCTAAATACTCTCCAACTCTCTTTATATGCCTCGGGCCAACCGTTAGCGCCTGCAAATGCACGCTGGTTCTCAGCAGGTTTACCCAAGTGCTTGTCGTAATTAGTGAAATTTATGCTGCGCCAGCCACCCAAGCAAGCGCTTGGGGATAGTTTGTGTGAGAAATATCGCCCCCGGGCTTTTCAACCAAGCGCTTGCTTGGTAGCCTTCAAGTCACCTTATTCCTGTGTTGCGGATAACTCCAATGACCAAGACCGTACGCATCGGCTGCGCCTCCGCCTTCTGGGGCGACACCAGCACCGCCGCCGCCCAGTTGGTAAAAGGCACTGAACTGGATTACCTAGTATTCGACTACCTGGCTGAAGTGACCATGTCGATCATGGCGGGCGCACGGATGAAAAAACCGGACGCTGGCTACGCCACAGATTTTGTCGAGACACTCGCGCCGCTTTTGGGTGAGATCGCCGCGAAGAACATCCGCGTGATCAGCAACGCCGGTGGGGTCAACCCCAGCGCCTGCGCTGCGGCATTGGCAGCGGCGTGCGCACAGGCTGGTGTGGATCTAAAAATCGCCTTGCTGCGCGGTGACAACCTGCAACCCAAACTCAGCGAACTGGCCAAAGCCGGCACCGTGGAGATGTTCAGCGGTGCGCCGTTGCCGCCCTTCTGCGTCTCGGTCAACGCTTACCTGGGCGCGCCCGGCATTGTCGAAGCCCTGAAGCTGGGTGCCGATATCGTCATCACCGGCCGCGTGGTGGACAGCGCCGTGGTCAGCGCCGCACTGGTGCATGAATTCGGCTGGGGCTGGAGTGACTATGACCAGCTGGCTCAGGCCGCCTTGGCCGGGCATATCATCGAATGCGGCGCGCAGTGTACGGGCGGCAACTTCACCGATTGGGACAGCGTGCCGGACTACGAACATATTGGCTTCCCGGTAGTAGAAGTGGCCGCCGACGGCAGCTTTGTCGTAACCAAGCCGGAAGGTTCTGGCGGCTTGGTCACGCCCTTTACCGTGGGCGAGCAGATGCTCTATGAAATCGGCGATCCACGGGCGTATTACCTGCCCGATGTACTGTGTGATTTCACCCAGGTGCAACTGACTCAGGTGGGCGAAAACCGCGTGGAACTTAAAGGCGCACGCGGCCTGCCGCCCACCGCTCAGTACAAGGTCAGCGCCACCCACCCGGATGGCTTCCGTTGCACCGCCAGTTGCTTACTGGCCGGTATCGATGCGGTGAAGAAAGCCCAACGCGTCAGCCAGGCGATTATCAATAAAACCGAAGAAATGTTCGCTGAGCGCGGCTGGGGAGCCTACAAAGAAGTCAGCATTGAGTTACTCGGCAGCGAGGCGACTTACGGCAGCCGTGGCCAGCGTGCGGACACCCGCGAAATCGTGCTGAAAATCGCCGTGCGCCATGCCAAGAAAGAAGCCTTGATTCTCTTCTCCCGCGAGATCGCTCAGGCCGCCACCGGCATGGCACCCGGGCTGACCGGCATCGTCGGCGGTCGCCCGACGGTGTATCCGGTGATTCGCCTGTTCAGCTTTCTCGCGGATAAAAATGCCTGTGCATTGTCGGTGGAACTCAACGGTGAGCACACCCCCGTCAGCCTGCCGCAGATTGACGCGCTGGATAGCGCACAGATTGCCGCCGATATCGCCGCGCCGCTGCCAAGCGGTCAGGCGGATGGCAGCGTGCCGCTGATCAAGCTGGCCGTGGCCCGCTCCGGTGACAAAGGCAACCACAGCAATATCGGCGTGATGGCCAGAAAGCCCGAATACTTGGCGTGGATCGCCGCTGCGCTGACGGAGGCCGCCGTGGCCGAATGGATGCAGCACACACTGGATGAGAAAACCGGCCGCGTGAGCCGCTGGTATCTGCCGGGTAGCCACAGCCTGAATTTTTTATTGGAGAACGCCCTGGGCGGCGGCGGCGTCGCCTCGTTGTGGATCGACCCGCAAGGCAAGGCCTTCGCCCAACAGCTGCTGGAATTCCCGATACCGGTGCCCAAGGCGCTGGCCGCTAGCCTCGAACAAGGACAATAACAATGAGCTACGACTCGGTGTTTAAACCCGGCCTGTTTAGCGGCCAGACCATCATGGTCACCGGCGGCGGCAGCGGCATCGGCCGTTGTACGGCACATGAACTGGCACACCTGGGTGCCCATGTGGTGCTGGTGGGGCGCAAGCTGGAAAAGCTTGAAGCCACCTGCGGCGAGATTATTGAGGACGGCGGCCAAGCCAGTTTTCAGGTGTGCGACATCCGTGACGAAGACGCGGTCAAGGCCATGGTCAAAAGCGTGGTCGCCGAACGCGGGCAGATCCACCATCTGGTCAACAATGCCGGTGGCCAATTCCCCGCGCCGCTGATCGGCATCAACCAGAAAGGCTTCGAAACCGTGGTGCGCACCAACTTGGTCGGCGGCTTTCTCATCGCCAAGGAAGTCTTTCTGCAAAGCATGAGCAAACACGGCGGCTCAATCGTCAACATGCTCGCGGACATGTGGGGCGGCATGCCCGGTATGGGCCACTCGGGTGCGGCACGCGCCGGTATGGAGAACTTCACCAAAACCGCCGCCTACGAATGGGGCCATGCTGGGGTGCGGGTCAACGCCGTGGCACCGGGCTGGATCGCCTCCAGCGGCATGGACACCTACCCCGAATCGATGAAGACCATGATCCGCTCGCTCAAGGATCACGTGCCGCTGCAACGCATCGGCAGTGAATCGGAGGTAGCGTCCGCCATCGTCTTCCTGCTCACGCCGGGGGCCAACTTTATCAGCGGCAACACCATCCGCATCGACGGCGCGGCCAGCCAGGGCACACGCGCCTGGACCCTGGGCAAGGCGAAAAACAGCGGATCCTATAACGGCTTCCACCGGGCCTATGTGCCTGCAGTATTGAAGGAGTAAGGCGATGCCCGTCATTCAGTCCGACATCGATGTGCATGGCGCAGACTTCGCGAAAAACCGCGAGGCCATGCTGGCCGCCGTGGCCAGCTTCCGTGATGTGGAGCAAAACTGCCTGAACAAGGCCGCTGAAGCCAAAGCCAAATTCACCAAACGCGGCCAACTGCTGCCACGCGAGCGCCTCAACCTGCTGGTCGACAGCGGCGCCCCCTTTCTGGAGTTGGCGTCACTGGCTGGTTACAAACTGCACGATGACAAAGACGGCACCCAGGCCGGCGGCGGCATTATTGCCGGGATCGGCTACATCGCCGGGGTGCGTTGCCTGGTCATCGCCAACAACAGCGCCATCAAGGGCGGCACCATCTCCCCGAGCGGGTTGCGTAAATCCCTGCGTTTGCAGCAAATCGCCTTCGAGAACAAATTGCCGGTGGTGACCTTGGCCGAGAGCGGCGGTGCCAACCTCACCTACGCCGCCGAGATTTTTGTGGAAGGTGCGCGCGCCTTTGCCAATCAGGCGCGCCTGTCGGCGGCCGGCATTCCGCAAGTGACCGTGGTTCATGGCTCCAGCACGGCGGGCGGGGCTTACCAGCCGGGCCTGTCGGATTACGTGGTGGTGGTACGCGGCAAGGCGAAAATGTTCCTCGCCGGCCCGCCCCTGCTAAAAGCCGCCACCGGTGAAATCGCCACCGACGAGCAACTGGGCGGCGCTGAAATGCACGCACAAATCGCCGGTACGGCTGAATACCTGGCGGAAAACGATGCCGATGGCGTGCGCCTGGCGCGCGAGATTGTCGGCATGTTGCCGTGGAATGCGCAGCTGCCTGCCAGCCCCGCAAAAGCCTGGCGCGAGCCGTTGTATTCGGCGAAGGAGTTGCTCGGCATCGTCCCGGCGGATGCGAAAAAGCCCTATGACGTGCGCGAGATCATCGCCCGCATCGCTGACGGCTCGGAGTTTCTCGATTTCAAAAACGAGTTCGACAGCCAGACCGTCTGCGGCCACCTGCAGATCGAAGGCCACAGCTGCGGCATCATCGGCAACAACGGCCCGATCACCCCGCGTGGCGCAGCCAAAGCCGCGCAATTTATTCAACTGTGCGAGCAGAGCAATACGCCGATTCTGTTCTTCCACAACACCACCGGCTTTATGGTCGGCACCGAGTCGGAACAAAACGGCGTGATCAAGCACGGCTCGAAGATGATTCAGGCCGTGGCCAACGCCACCGTGCCCAAGCTGACCATCGTCGTCGGCGGCTCCTACGGGGCCGGCAACTACGCCATGTGCGGCCGGGGTTTGGACCCACGCTTTATCTTCGCCTGGCCCAACAGCAAAACCGCCGTCATGGGCGGCGCGCAGGCGGGCAAGGTGCTGCGTATCGTCACCGAGGACAAACACCTCAAGGAAGGCAAGGAAGCCGATCCGAAAATGCTCGACATGCTTGAGCAAGTCACTGCGCAAAAACTCGACAGCCAATCCACCGCGCTCTATGGCACCGCCAGCCTGTGGGATGACGGTCTGATTGACCCACGTGACACCCGCAAACTGCTGGGCTACTTGCTGGATATCTGTGCCGAAGCGGCCAGGCGGCCACTGAAAGCCAACAGTTTCGGTGTTGCCCGACTTTGACATCGTGTAGGAGCCAGCTTGCTGGCGATACGCTTCTGCTGCCCTGATCGCCAGCAAGCTGGCTCCTACAGAACGAACACCACCCGAATTTCTGAGGAAAACAACAATGATCATCACCCAGGAACACGAAGAACTGCGTCGCACGGTGCGTAACTTTGTCGACAAGGAAATCAACCCGCATGTGGCGCAGTGGGAAAAGGACGGCCGCTTCCCCATCCATGAAATCCTCAAACAAGCCGGCGACCTCGGCCTGCTGGGCATATCCAAACCAGAGAAATTTGGCGGCATGGGCCTGGACTACAGCTACTCGATCGTTGCCGCAGAAGAGTTCGGCACCATCCACTGCGGCGGCATTCCGATGTCCATCGGCGTGCAAACCGACATGTGCACCCCGGCCCTGGCCCGCTTTGGTTCGGATGAGCTGCGCGAGCAGTTCCTCAAGCCAGCCATCAGTGGCGAAATGGTCGGTTGCATCGGCGTCTCCGAAGTCGGTGCCGGCTCCGATGTGGCGGGTCTGAAAACCACGGCAAAAAAAGACGGCAGCGACTATGTGATCAACGGCAGCAAGATGTGGATCACCAACTCGCCGAGCGCCGACTTTATCTGCCTGCTGGCCAACACCAGCGACGACAAGCCCCACGTCAATAAGTCGCTGATCATGGTGCCGATGAACACGCCGGGCATCACCGTCAGCCCGCACCTGGACAAGCTCGGCATGCGCAGTTCGGAGACCGCCCAGGTGTTCTTCGACAACGTCCGCGTGCCGCAGCGCTACCGCATCGGCCACGAAGGCGCAGGGTTCATGATGCAGATGCTGCAGTTCCAGGAAGAGCGACTGTTCGGCGCGGCCAACATGATCAAAGGCCTGGAGCACTGCATCAACACCACCATCGAGTACTGCAAAGAGCGCAAGACCTTTGGCAATGCGCTGATCGATAACCAGGTCATTCACTTCCGCATGGCCGAACTGCAGACCGAAATCGAGTGCCTGCGCGCCCTGGTCTACCAAGCCACCGAGCAATATGTGCGCGGCCGCGACGTGACCAACCTGGCCTCCATGGCCAAGCTCAAGGCCGGTCGCCTGGGCCGTGAAGTGACCGACAGCTGCCTGCAATATTGGGGCGGCATGGGCTTTATGTGGGACAACCCGGTGTCACGTGCCTACCGCGACGTACGCCTGGTGAGTATCGGCGGCGGTGCCGACGAAATCATGCTGGGCATTATCTGCAAGCTGATGGGCATTCTGCCGGGCAAGAAAAAATAGCCGGGAGCTATTTTTAACGTCGCACAGCGACGGCCCGAAGGGTGGCCGCCAAAGATGGCAGGCCATCAAGAAGGGCTAAGACCGGAAACCGTAGGGTGGACGTCGCTGTTTACGTCCACCGTGGCACCGCTCGATGGGTCGATAAAGCGTGACCCACCCTACGGCCTGCGTATTCAGCGCCATGTAAGAGGATTACCTGATGTCCGCTCTACCCGATTGCCAAACCCTGCTGCTGAACCTCGACGCCGGTGTGCTGCACGTCACCCTCAACCGCCCGGACAGCCGCAATGCGATGAGCCTGGCCATGGTCGGGGAACTGCGCGGGGTACTGGAAAGTGTGCGCCACGACGCCAGCGTGCGCGCCATTGTGCTGCGCGGGGCCGGTGGGCACTTCTGCGCTGGCGGCGACATCAAGGACATGGCAGGTGCACGCGCCGCTGGCGCTGAGGCCTACCGCACCCTTAATCGCGCCTTCGGCAGCCTGTTGGAAGAAGCGCAGCATGCACCCCAGGTGCTGATTGCCGTGCTGGAAGGCGCGGTGCTGGGCGGCGGCTTCGGCCTGGCCTGCGTATCGGATATCGCCCTTTGCCAGCAGGACGCCAAATTCGGCCTGCCAGAAACCACGCTGGGCATTCTCCCGGCGCAAATCGCGCCCTTTGTGGTCAAGCGCATCGGCCTGACGCAGACCCGCCGCCTGGCCCTGACCGCCGCCCGTTTCAATGGCAGCGAGGCCGAACGGCTGGGCCTCGTGCATTTCAGCGAAGTCGACAGCGAGCACCTCGATGCCCGCTTACACCAGGTACTGAGCCAGGTACGCCAGTGCGCGCCGCAGGCCAACGCACAAACCAAAGCCCTGCTGCTGGCTGCCGAACACGAAGCCCTCGGCCCGTTGCTGGACCGCGCCGCCGAGCAGTTTGCCGCCGCCGTCACCGGAGCCGAAGGCATCGAAGGCACCATGGCCTTTATGCAAAAACGCCCACCGAAGTGGGCCGCTGAATAACAACGTGGGAGGGGCTTTAGCCGCGATGGGTATCGCTGTTTCGCGACTAAAGCGGATCGCCGCCCGGCCCCTCCCACACACCCTGATCGCAAATCACCGCCCGGATGCCATCCGGGTCGACAAGCAGGAGCACCCAGATGCCCGCCTTCAATAAGATTCTGATCGCCAACCGTGGGGAAATCGCCTGCCGGGTGGTGCGCACCGCCCAAGACCTCGGTTACCGCACCGTGGCTGTTTACTCCGCAGCCGACAGCGATGCGCGCCACGTGCACGTTGCCGATGAGGCGGTATGCATCGGCCCGGCGCAGGTCAACCAGTCCTACCTGGTGATCGACAACATCATCCACGCCGCGCAACAAACCGGCGCGGATGCGATCCACCCCGGCTACGGCTTTCTCTCGGAAAACGCCGACTTCGCCCGCGCCTGCGAAGCCGCCGGCATCGTGTTTATCGGCCCGACCGTGGAAGCCATCCACCTGATGGGCAGCAAGCGCCTGTCGAAAATTGCCATGCTCGAAGCCGGCGTGCCGTGCATTCCCGGCTACGAAGGGGCGGCTCAGGATGACGACACCCTGAGCCGCGAGGCCGAGCGCATCGGCTACCCGCTGATGATCAAGGCCAGCGCCGGTGGCGGCGGCCGTGGCATGCGTCTGGTCCATGCATCCAGCGAGTTGCTCGCGCAAATCCGTACGGCGCGCTCGGAAGCGCAGAACGCCTTTGGCAGCGGTGAACTGATCCTTGAGCGTGCGGTGATCCAGCCGCGCCATGTGGAAATTCAGGTGTTTGGCGACCAGCACGGCCACATCGTGTACCTGGGCGAGCGCGACTGCTCGGTGCAGCGCCGTCACCAGAAAGTGGTTGAGGAAGCGCCCTGCCCGGTGATGACGCCCGAGCTGCGCCAAGCCATGGGCGAAGCGGCGGTCAAGGCCGCTGCCTCGGTCAACTATGTCGGCGCCGGCACCGTCGAGTTTCTGCTGGATCAGAGCGGCGAATTCTTCTTTCTGGAGATGAACACCCGCCTGCAAGTGGAACACCCGGTCACCGAACTTATCACCGGGCAAGACCTGGTCGCCTGGCAAATCCGCGTCGCTGAAGGCCAGCCGCTGCCACTCAAACAAGACGAAATTCGCCTGACCGGCCACGCCATGGAAGTGCGCCTGTACGCCGAAGACGCCGCCCATAACTTCCTGCCGCAAACCGGCACCGCGTTGCGCTGGGAACCGGCGCTGCGTGACGGCATCCGCATCGACCATGGCCTGCTTGAAGGTCAGGTGGTCAGCCCGTTCTACGACCCCATGCTGGCCAAGGTGATTGCCTACGGTGCCACCCGCGAAGAAGCACGGCGCAAGCTGGTGCGTGCTGTCGAGGATTGCGTGCTGCTGGGCGTGAACGGCAACCAGCGCTTTCTCGCCAACCTGCTCAGCCACCCTGAATTTGCCGCTGGCAACGCCACCACCGCGTTTATCGCCGAGCACTTTGCCAACGACCCAAGCCTGTCGCCGCAGCCGCCTGCCGCCGGCGAACTGGCTGTTGCTGCCGCTTTGCTGTTCCAGCAATCGGCCAACGCCCGCGCTCATCAGCCGGGGCTGGCCGGGTGGCGCAATGCTGGCAGCGCGCCGTGGCACTTTGTCCTCAAGCACGGCGAACAATCACTGACGGTTGAGCTGGAAGTGCGCGCAGAGGGCCTGCAGCCAAGCCTGTTGGCCACTGCGGGCGAACAACAGGTGAGCCTCAGGTTGCTCGCCACTGACGGCCGCTGGGCCACTGTTGAGCGCGATGGCATTCGCCAGCGTCTGGCCTATCACCTGGATGGCGAACACATCTGGTTATACGGCCACGCGGGCAACCTGCACTTCACCGACATCACCCACCAACCGGTCAGCAGCGCCGCCGGGGCCGGTTCGGGCAGCGTCAAGGCGCCCATGGACGGCGCAATTGTCGAGGTGCTGGTTGAAGAAGGCGCAACGGTGAGCAAAGGCCAACTGCTGGTGGTGCTGGAGGCGATGAAAATGGAGCACCCGCTGAAAGCCAGCATCGACGGCGTGGTGCGCCGCATTGGCGTCAACCGTGGCGATCAAGTGAAGAACCGCCAGCTATTGGTGGAAATCGACGCCAGCGAGGCCTGACCGTCACCGCCATCCTCCAGGCCAATTGCGTAGGGTGGATGGCGCTTTATCCATCCACCATCAGGTCCTCACGGTGGATGAAAAGCTCCAGCTACTCGCCCCGATCCACCCTACATAACAACAAAAATGGAGAAGCCCCATGTCACTGCACGGCAAAACCCTGTTTATCACCGGTGCCAGCCGCGGCATCGGCCGGGAGATCGCCCTGCGCGCCGCGCGCGATGGGGCCAACATCGTGATTGCGGCGAAAAGCGCCGAGCCGCATGCCAAGCTACCCGGCACCATTCACTCGGTGGCCGCCGAGGTCGAGCAAGCTGGCGGCAAAGCCCTGGCCCTGCAGGTTGATGTGCGCGATGAACACGCGGTCAAGGCTGCCATGGCGCAGGCCGCCGCGCACTTTGGCGGCATCGATACGCTGATCAACAACGCGGGTGCGATCAAGCTGGTGGGCGTGGAAAAACTCGACCCTAAACGCTTCGACCTGATGTTTCAGATCAACACCCGCGCGGTGATGGTTTGCAGCCAGGCGGCCCTGCCGTTTCTTAAGCAGAGCAGCAATGGCCATATCCTCAACCTGTCGCCGCCGCTGAATATGGACAACAAGTGGTTTGCCCAACACGGCCCCTACACCGTGACCAAGTACGGCATGAGCATGCTGACCTTGGGCATGCATGAGGAATTCAAGAAGTACGCCATCAGCGTCAACTCGCTGTGGCCGAAAACCATGATCGCCACCGCCGCCATCGAGTTCGAACTGGGCAGCCGTGATGCCTTCAAACGCGCCCGAACCCCAGCCATCATGGCCGACGCGGCCCACGCCATACTCTGCAGCCAGGCACGCAGCATCAGCGGGCGCTTGCTCATTGACGAAGACCTCCTGCGCGAGCAGGGTGCGACTGAGTTCGAGCACTACCGCTTCGACCCGCACGGTGGCGCGCTAATCCCTGATCTGTTTGTCGACTAAATAAACCAGCACACTCACCCTGGAACGCTCTCAGGCTTGCCGCTGAACGGCGGCAAGCCTGCAGGCGTTCACCTGTTGTAAACCCTCAGCGGCTCATGCTGCGCGGCACGCAGTAGCCAGCACGACCTTGATGAGGCCGCTATGCTGCCCTTCGCCGACGACCCCGAAGTGGCCCGTCGCGTCGAACGGCAAACAGGCCGCAGTGTCAGTGGCTGCAGCGGCCCCGGTCGCTGTAACAGCAGTGCGATTAAGCGGGAAGCCAAGAGTTCCAGGTGTTTAACGCTTAACACGCCTGCAGGGGCTCAACTGCGACCGCCGTCAGCCCTGCTGGCAACCACGGTGAACGCACGCGTGGGCTAAACGCCTAGTGCTTGAACTCGAACTGCAACTGCGCGCCCTCAACTGACTGCCAGTAGTCGTCATCGCGTTCATTGGTGATCAACTTGCCATTGAGCTGGAAAGGACTCTCAGGCTCCACCTTCTCGCCAAACAACGGCGGTAATAACGGCATCGAGGCATCGTTAATCGGCGCCAATGGCTGCAGGGGGTCAAACACGTTTGGGTGCAGACTCAAATCCAGCGGAGCGGTTGGCTCAGGCTCAGATGCCGGTGCGGGTGCAGGCGGTTTGACGGGCGTACGGCTCGGCGCCTTCTCCGCGGATTCAAGTGCAGGATTAGCAGGGACTGGGCTCACCGCCACGGGCGCCTTCTCAGCAGGCGGTTTGGCGGGTTGTACCTGAACGACCTGTGGCTTGGGTGGCGCAGAGGGCGCTGCGGGTTGCTCGCAAGCAGTCAAGGACAATGCCGTAAACAGCAGCGCGAGGCGTCGAATAGAGGTCATGGGAAATACAAACACAGAGGCATAGAACGCTATGCTCGCCGCTGATGGACACCTCTGGCAAGCCTGCAATCTATACGGTCTGAAATATCATCACGCATTGCAGCCAAACCGCCTACGGCAATGCGCGGCCAAGTGAGCGGGTGTTGCCAACCGCCCTACTCAGGCGACTACGAATGCGCAGCCAAGCCAACTCACTCGCCTGACTGCCGGCCTTAGCCGTTGGTTAATCGCGCGGCGGCTCCAGCCAGCCCTTGCCGCCCACCGGCACCACTTCATACAACGCAGTTACCGTGCGGCCTGCGCCAGTGATGAAGCAAGCCATTCGCTCAGGTAGACGCAGTGCTTAGCCGATTCGGGCTAGACCGCTGTTAAAAACTGCTCGCTCCTTCTTGGCACAGCTGGCCGGCGAGCATGCCCAACGTCATCAAGGCGCGCTCGGCTTCACGGTCCCATGGGATGCCGCAGTTCAGACGGATGCAGTGATTGAACTGCTCGGTTGTACTGAAGATCAGCCCCGGCGCGATGCTAATACCCTGCTGCAGCGCGCTGACGTGTAGGTCTTTGGTGTTAACCCGCGCCGGCAGGCTGACCCAGAGGATAAAGCCGCCCTTGGGCCGGCTCATCTGCGTACCTTCTGGGAAGTACTGCTGCACGGCCAGCTGGAAGGCGCTGAGATTTTTGCGGTACTCCTGACGGATAAAGCGCAGGTGACGATCGTAACCGCCGTTTTCCAGGTAAGCCGCTACCGCCATCTGGGTCACGCTGCACGCCGAGTGAGTGCTGAAGGTTTGCAAGCGTTGAATTTCATCTTGGTACTTACCGGCCACTATCCAGCCGATGCGCACGCCGGGCGACAGGGTTTTCGAGAAACTGGAGCAATACACCACCCGCCCTTCGCGGTCATGGGACTTGAGCGCCTTGGTCGGCCCCTGCTCGAACATCAGCTCGCCATAGATGTCGTCTTCGATAATCTGGATATCGTAATCACCCGCCAAACGCAGCAATTGGCGCTGACGTGCCTCAGGAATAGTGCCGCCCAGCGGGTTACTCAGCCGCGCAGTCAGCACCAATGCCTTGATCGGCCACTGATTGGCCGCCAGCTGCAGGGCTTCCAGGCTGATACCCGTGGTCGGATCGCTAGGGATTTCGATGACTTTCAGGCCGAGCAGATCAGCCAGCTGCAGCAGACCATAGTAAGTCGGCGACTCAACGGCAATCAGGTCACCCGGCTTAGTCAGCACCCGCAAGCTCATCTGCAGGGCATCCACGCACCCGTGGGTGATCACCACTTCACTGGGGTCGACCACCACACCGGCGTCGCGCATGCGGATCGCCACTTGCCGACGCAACGGCTCGAAACCCGGGCTGAACATATAGCTAAAGGCCCGCGCACTATGAAAACGCGTGACCTTAGCCAGTTGTTGGTGCAGCGCGCGCACGGGCAGGTAATCCACATGCGGCACCGCCGCACCAAGGGGGAAGACGCCCTCGCGGCGCGACTCAGTAAGCACTTGGTTGATGATACTGCTGCGGGTTACCAAGCCTGGGCGCTCTACGCGAGCAATGTCCGGGGTTGGCGCGGTCAGGGCCGGCGTCTGGTGCACGTAGAAGCCGGACTGCGGGCGCGCGCGGATCAGGCCCTGGTCTTCCAGATTGGCGTAAGCCTGCAGCACCGTGGCATGGCTGACATTGAGCTGCGCACTCATCTTGCGCACCGACGGCACACGTTCGCCGGGTTGGTAAACGCCACGGCGAATATCTTCCGCCAGCTGCTGGGCAATGCGCTGATAGAGCAACAGACTGGTCATAACCGCGTTCCTGCTTGACTGAACCGTAACAGTAAACCGGGCTTTTACAATTGCACCGGTACAGCTCAGTCAATTGTCGGCGATACAGTACCAAGCCGCCAGGACTGTATCGGTTCAGCGGGCGGATTTAACCGATTGCCTGGCGCTGAGAACCTAATAAAAAGCCCCGGTATACCGGGGCTTTTTGACCTGCAAACGCACTAGCGCGGCGAACCGAGCCGGCCTTGCTCATCAGAGAACACAATTTCCACACGCCGATTCTGCGCCCGCCCTTTGGCTGAGGCATTTTCGGTTACCGGGAAGCTTTCGCCATGGCCCTGCACTTCGATGCGCTTGGCATCGATACCCAGATCGACCAGTACATCGGCCACTGCCTGGGCGCGAGCGCGGGACAGCTCAAGGTTTTCCTGGGCATCACCACGGCTGTCGGTATAGCCCTCAATGCGCACAATGCGTCGAGGGTTGAGCTGCAGGAACTGCACCAGTTTCAGCACAGTGCGATTGGCTGAGCCTTTCAGATCACTGCGCCCGGCATCAAACAGTACATCCCCCAGGGTCATCACCAAGCCGCGCTCGCTCTGAGTGGTGGCCAGGCTGACCATCTGCTCTTCAAGCCAGTTACTCTGGTCCTGCACGCTGAGCAACTTGGCCTCGCGCAGTGCCAGTTGCAGGCGTTGGCGCTCCAACTCCAACTTGGCCGCGCGCTCCTGATTCAGGTTAAGGCTGCTCTTCTGCCCGGCAATGGCGCTGTACTGCTGGCTCAGATAGGCATAGTGAGCCACATCATCCCGACTGCCCCAGTAACTCGACAAGCGATCAGCCTTGGCCAACGACTCACCCGCTCGAATCAGGTCTTTGGGCGCACTGCGCAGCACGTCTGCATCATCCTTAACCTGCTGGAAGGCACTCTGTGCGGCAGCCAACGTGTGGTCACTGGCGCTGTGCGACGAAGCACAGCCACTTAGCAATAACGCACAGCAGGTAAGCGCCATACCGGCATGAAAGAACCTCATGGCATGCTCCCCAACTGTTTGCGCAAGCGATTGATGGCGTTACTCAGCTCTGTCAATTGCTGCTGACTCTTTGCGGTCAAGTGCTCAGCTTCGGCTAGACGGGCGTCCAGCTCGGCCTGCTCGGCGTATACCCGCGCCTGCTTGTAGTCCTCGTCCTGCATGGCTGCTTGTGCCAAGGCGTACTTTTCCTCGGCTAGACGCAGTGACGCGGACTGCTCCGCGGAAATACCCAATGCCTTGGCCTGGCTGAGCGCCTTCTCAGTCAAAAGCAGCTGTTCATTAGGCGCAGGATCGGTTGCGCAGGCACTGAGCATGAGCGGCAGCAATGCCACACAGATATGTCGATTAATCACAGAATTTCCCTACTGTTCAGCATCACTGTCGGCGGTGTGCTGTTGGACTTTCCAGCGCTGTAAATTGGCCTGCAGAAAGGCCTCAGGCAAACCAGCGGCCACTGCCTCGGTCATTTTTTTCGCCAACATGCCACGCAGCCAGGCATCGTTACAGGCCGAGTTATGTGACAGCGTCAGATACAGGCCTTCACTGGAGATGGGCGGATCCAGCACCAGCAAGTCATCTTGCATACCCAGGCTGTCGGCGAGTGCCTGACCAGGGTAACGCTCGTACAGCACATACTCAGTACGCCCTAGTACGAGCTTTTGGAAGGCTTGGGTAATGCTGGAAACGCCTTCTAAGGTCAAATTGCCCTCGGCGTAAGCATCAAATTGCTGGCCGAAACTGTTACCGACCAAGGTATCGCCGGTACGGTTACGCAAGTCTTCCCAACCGGCGTAGGGGAACTCGGCACCTCGATGCACCCACACCACGCTGGGCGTGAAGTAGAATGCAGGGTGCACATAGTCCATTACATCCAGACGTGGCAGCGTCAGAAACGCGCCGGCAATCAGATCAACCCGCCCCGTTCTGACTTCATCCTGCGCGCGCGACCAAGGCCCGGTATAGATGATGTCGATCACCACGCCCAGCTCTTTGGCCAAGTGCTGTAGCAGGTCGGCATTGGCACCGATCAGTTGCTGGGGGTTCTGCGGATCACGCCATAAATAAGGCGGATATTCCGGATTACCGGTAGCCACCAAACGTTCGCACTTGCCCGCGGCAACGCCCATAACCGGCACCAGCAGCAGACCGAATAACAGCAAAATTGATTTATATAAACCACGCTCAAGCATTGGCGACTACTCGATTTAACCTTGAATGGGCGTCTGTGGACACGCACGGGAAAACACATTCTTCATGCTAGCTTAATACGCATTCTGACAAATTCGCGATAAACACCCATGATGAAAAAACTGATCGCAGGCTTGGCACTCTTACTTGCGGCGAGTGCAACCCTGCTCTGCCTGTCGCCAGCCGCACAGCTGAAAAGCCTGCAACTACTTGAGCGACAACGAGCAGGGCTCAGCCTCAAACAAATCAGCATGGGCGATCTTAACATTCATTACTACGAAGGCGGCCCGAGCGGCGCACAAACCATCTTGATGGTGCATGGCTTTGCCGCCAACAAATACTGAACTTTATCTTCATGCAGCCGCCTTACCGACCGACTCACTCGAGGGTTATTTCGCCGAGCAGGCCATGCGCCAATGATCGAGCGGACGGAACTAACCGCACAGCACCACCGGGCCTTTCTCCAAAACCTGCCGGATTAGCAGAAAAATGTAGGCATAAAAAACCCGCTCAGTGAGCGGGTTTTTTATGCACTGGGGAAACCGGCTTAGACCAGCTTCTCCAGCTCAGGTACGGCTTCGAACAGATCAGCGACCAGACCGTAATCAGCGACCTGGAAGATCGGCGCCTCTTCGTCCTTGTTGATCGCAACGATCACTTTGGAGTCTTTCATACCGGCCAGGTGCTGGATCGCGCCGGAGATACCGACAGCGATGTACAGCTGTGGCGCAACGATCTTACCGGTCTGACCGACCTGCATGTCGTTCGGTACGAAACCTGCGTCAACCGCAGCACGCGAAGCACCCACGGCAGCACCCAGCTTGTCAGCCAAGGTGTACAGATGCTTGAAGTTGTCACCGTTCTGCATACCGCGACCGCCGGAAACGACTATTTTGGCAGCGGTCAGTTCTGGACGATCGGACTTGGCCAGTTCTTCACCGACGAAAGACGATTTGCCAGCGTCAGCGGCGCCGCCAACGGCTTCAACTGCGGCCGAGCCGCCTTCAGCAGCAACCGGATCAAAACCAGTGGCACGCACGGTGATGACTTTAACGGCAGCGGAAGACTGCACGGTGGCGATGGCGTTACCGGCGTAGATCGGACGCTTGAAGGTATCAGCGCTTTGAACAGCAATGATTTCCGAGATCTGATCAACGTCCAGTGCAGCGGCAACGCGCGGCAGAATGTTCTTACCGTTGCTGGTGGCGGCAGCCAGGATGTGGCTGTAGCCCTTGCCCAGTTCGGCAACCAGCGGCGCAACGTTTTCCGGCAGCTGGTGAGCGAAGGCTGCGTTATCAGCAACCAGCACTTTAGCGACGCCAGCCATTTTTGCGGCGGCTTCAGCAGCAGCGCCGCAAGCGGCACCGGCAACCAGAACGTGGATGTCACCACCGATCTTCGCAGCAGCTGCAACAGTGTTCAGCGTGGCTGGAGCCAGGGCGGCATTGGTGTGTTCAGCGATAACCAGGATAGTCATTTAGATTACCTTCGCCTCGTTCTTCAATTTCTCGACCAGTTCAGCCACAGACTTGACCTTGATGCCGGCGCTGCGGGTAGCAGGCGCTTCGACTTTCAAGGTTTTCACGGTGGAAGCGGTGGAAACGCCCAGATCAGCCGGGGTAACAGTTTCCAACGGCTTTTTCTTGGCTTTCATGATGTTCGGCAGCGACGCGTAGCGCGGCTCGTTCAGACGCAGGTCGGTGGTCACGATGGCCGGCAAGCTCAACGCAACGGTCTGCAGACCGCCGTCGATTTCGCGGGTTACGTTGACCTTGTCGCCTGCTACTTCAACTTTAGAAGCGAAGGTGCCTTGGGCAAAACCGGTCAGCGCGCCGAGCATCTGGCCAGTCTGGTTGTTGTCGCTGTCGATGGCCTGCTTGCCCATAATGACCAGCTGCGGCTGCTCTTTATCGACAACTGCTTTCAACAGCTTGGCTACAGCCAGGGAGTTCAGCTCATCGGCCGATTCAACCAGGATGGCACGATCAGCACCCAGTGCCAGCGCAGTACGCAGCTGCTCTTGAGCAGTGGCCGGGCCGATGGTGACGACGACGATTTCGCTCGCCACACCCTTCTCTTTCAGGCGTACAGCTTCTTCCACGGCGATTTCGCAGAAAGGATTCATCGACATCTTGACGTTGGCAAGATCAACGCCGCTGTTGTCCGCTTTGACGCGCACTTTGACGTTGTAGTCGACCACTCGTTTGACAGCTACAAGAACCTTCATGGATTCCTCGTTACTCTCCGGTGAATAAGAATGTCGCCAGAAGCGAACATGGCGTGAACTGCAAGCCGGCCGGAACCGGGAGTCGGCCAATCACGGCAGACACAAAACCGCCGGTATCTTGACCGCACGACCTAGGCTGGTCAATACAACGCAGCGGCCAATCGTCAGCGATGTAGTAAGATTCTAACAGCCCTACAGAAAATTCAAACAAACGTTTGTATTGGCCCGCTCGGAGCGTCTGGATATAATGCGCCAGCATCGCTCACGGAACGAGCTTGATCGCCAAATAAAATTAGAGAGCCTTGAGTAGGAGATAGCCTGTGGAACGCGAATTTATGGAATTCGACGTCGTCATCGTCGGCGCCGGCCCTGCTGGTTTGTCCGCCGCCTGCCGATTGAAGCAGAAAGCGGCCGAAGCCGGCAAAGAAATCAGCGTCTGCGTGGTCGAAAAAGGCTCCGAAGTCGGCGCACACATCCTCTCTGGTGCGGTGTTTGAACCGCGCGCACTGAACGAACTGTTCCCGGACTGGAAAGAGCTCGGCGCCCCGCTGAACACGCCGGTCAAGCGTGACGACATCTACGTACTCAAGGATGCAGAGAAAGCCACCAAAGTTCCGGATTTCTTTGTACCCAAGACCATGCACAACCATGGCAACTTCATCATTTCCCTGGGCAATCTGTGCCGCTGGCTGGCGCAGCAGGCGGAAAACTTGGGCGTTGAAATCTACCCGGGCTTCGCTGCTCAGGAAGCACTGATCAACGAGAACGGCGCAGTCTATGGCATTCTCACTGGCGATCTGGGTGTTGACCGTGAAGGTCACCCGAAAGAGGGTTACTTCACCCCGGGTATGGAACTGCGTGCCAAGTACACCCTCTTTGCAGAAGGTTGCCGAGGCCACATCGGCAAGCAGCTGATTAAGCAATTCAACCTGGACTCCGAAGCCGACGCTCAGCATTACGGCATTGGCATCAAGGAAATATGGGACATCGACCCGGCCAAACACGAACAGGGCTTGGTAGTTCACACCGCGGGCTGGCCACTGGATCTCGTCGCCAAAGAAAACACTGGCGGCTCCTTCCTTTATCACCTGGAAAACAACCAGGTGGTCGTCGGCCTGATCGTCGACCTGTCCTACAGCAACCCACATCTGTCGCCATTCGATGAGTTCCAGCGCTACAAGCACCACCCGGTGATTGCCCAGTACCTGGAAGGTGGTAAGCGTGTGGCTTATGGTGCTCGCGCCCTGGCCAAAGGCGGCATCAACTCGCTGCCGAAAATGGTCTTCAACGGTGGCGCCCTGATCGGTTGCGACCTCGGCACCATGAACGTTGCCAAGATCAAAGGCAGCCACACGGCGATGAAGTCCGGCATGCTCGCGGCGGAAGCCGTGGCTGATGCACTGTTTGCAGGCAAGGAAGGCGGCGACCAACTGACCGGCTATGTTGATGGATTCAAAGCCAGCTGGTTGTATGAAGAGTTATTCACCACCCGTAACTTCGCTCCGGCCATGCACAAGTTCGGTCCATTGATGGGTGCAGGCTTCAACTGGCTGGATCAGAACATTTTCGGCGGCAAACTGCCGTTCACCCTGCACGACACCAAGCCGGATTACGCCTGCTTGAAGCTTGCTGCAGACGCACCGAAAATCAGCTACCCGAAACCCGACGGGAAGCTCAGTTTCGACAAGCTCAGTTCGGTATTCCTCTCCAACACCAACCACGAAGAGGAACAACCTTGCCACCTGAAGCTTACTGATCCGAGCATTCCGCTGAGCAAGAACCTGCCGATGTATGACGAGCCAGCGCAGCGCTACTGCCCGGCCGGCGTATATGAAATCGTCACCAAGGAAGATGGCGAGCAGAAGTTCCAGATCAATGCGCAGAACTGCGTGCACTGCAAAACCTGTGACATCAAGGATCCGGCCCAGAACATCACTTGGGTGGCACCTGAAGGTACAGGCGGGCCTAACTACCCCAATATGTAAGACAAAAAGAAAGGCTCCTTCGGGAGCCTTTTTTATTGCGCTGAATTCGACAGCTACTGGGAGAGAAGATCAGTCCGGCTGCGGGCCAATGGGAAAGAATTCGCCACTGCTCCACACACCGAGCCAGTTCTGGCCGTCAATCTCGCGCGGCACTGCCAGCTCAACCAGTTGGTAGAACACATTGCGGTGAATCAGCGCCTCAAGATTGCTACGCACGTGCACATAGGGCGCTGGCTCTTCGGTCAGGGCGTCCAGCTCAACCCGCAGCGGATGCTCGCTACCGGCCACCACCTCATCGTCGACATTGGTGATAAAGCGCAGCACCTGCGCGTCACCCTCACCCTCCACTTGCAGGCTGATCGCCACAAAGGGCGCATCATCCACTTGAATACCCACCATCTCCACCGGCGTCACCAGCACGTACTTATCGCCGTCACGGCGGATAATGCTGGAGAACAGCTTAACCATCGGCTTGCGACCAATCGGCGTACCCATGTAATACCACGTGCCATCGCGGGCGATGCGCATATCGATATCACCGCAAAACGCAGGGTGCCACAGGTGTACTGGAGGCAGACCCTTGCCTTCGCCTTTGGGTATCTGCGCCAGCAGGTCGCCGGCTTTATCAGTATCTGTCATCAATCAATGCCCCAACCCTAATAAACGCCGCGCATAGTCCTGCAGCGCCGGACCAATCAAGTCCTCCGGCTTAGCATCATAGAGTGTCAACAGACCTCCGCGGCTGCGAATGCGCGCAGTGTCGACCAAATAGCGGGTATTGGTTTCAAGCAGCATCAACTGGATCACCCCATTGTCGACGCCTAAGCGGTCCAGCGCTTCTTGATCCTCCCACTCCTCCACCGTGCCAATACGGTCATCGGCATAGGCAAAGCGACTGTAAAGCAGATAATGCGCACCGGCTGAACGCGCCTCAGTAAGAGCCTCTTCGAGCCCCAACGGCGACTTGGCGCGACGCACCATTGGGAAGTACTCGACAAAACCCTTGTAGGCCTCTTCGGCCACCACATTCGGTCGCGGATAAGCGCCGCCCGGCGGCACAAAATGCCCCTGAGCGATGTAGATAAAGGAATCAGCCTGCAACCGCCACGGGCTGGCGCGACGGGCTTGGCTGTGGTCAAGCACGCCAACATCACGCAATTGATAAATAGCCTTATCCGCCAGATCACTGGGTTTCATACAGCCGCCAAGCAGCAACACACCGACTAGCAACACCACACCACGCATCACGCTTCTCCCACAGCCAGTGACAAAAACCCGGCAGATAGCGCCCAGATGCAGATTTCACGCCACCTGCCGCAGCTCAAAGGCCGCGCTGCCACTCTTGACGCAGGTGTGCCTGCTGCGGCTGCTCGATGGCCTGCCGCACTTGCGCCAGGAGGCGCTGTTTATCCGCACCGAGAGTGCCTTTAAGCACCAAGTAGTTGGAGGCATGGTCGCTGCGAAAAACCGTATCGCGCAGCTCAAGACCGCTCAGTAAACGCTCAACCTCGACAAACAACTGCTGCTGATTGAGGGGCTGGAAATCGGCAAAGCCCTCACGAAAACGAGCATCGCCCTGAGGAAAGCTCACCACCAGAGTCGAAAGAAACTCAGGCGGCGCCTCATTCATCAGACGCGCCGAGTTATCCGCATGCTGCGCGCTCAAGCTCGTGCCGCCCAGACCATTGAGGATCATCACCGAGCGGGTGATCCCCGCCTGCCCCAGCTTATCCAGCGCACTCAGGCTGGACGCATAGGTCTCACCCTTATTGACCCGCGCCAGCACTTCGTCATCCCCCGACTCGCAGCCCACATAGGCCATACGCAGGCCGGCATCGGCGAGCTCTTTCAGCTCGTCAACTGACTTCTTACGCAAGTTACGCGGCAAGCAATAGCTGGAGACCCGTGAAACCTCAGGCATGAGCTCACGAATGGCGCGAAGAATGGTCAGCAAGCGTCGCGTCGGCATCACCAGCGCATCACCATCAGCCAGAAACACCCGCTGCACGATCATCTGCGCACCTGTGCGGCGAATCTCCTCAAGCACCTGCGCCTCATCACGGGCGCGAAACTTCTTTTGCTCTTGGGTATACATTTCGCAAAACGTACAGCTGTTCCAAGAGCAGCCATTGGTCACCGGCAGAATCAGCGAGTGGGCCTCGCTGGGCGGACGGAATACAGGCTCGATATAGCTGATGGGGAACGTTTGCATGGTTTGCACTCAAAGCAGGCAGCGGCCTCAGCCGCCAATAATCTTCATAACCGTCGCACCGCCAGAAAACGCCAGATCCTGCTTATCACCCAACGCTTTCACCAGCAGCCCCTGCAGAGCGGGTAAAGCCTGGTGGCGCGGTTTGTCGAGCAGATCACCGACGTAGTGACGATTACTGGATGACAGGCAGCCATGTAGCCAGCCGGTCGATGACAGACGCAGCCGCGAGCACGTGCGGCAGAACGGCACGCTTTCGTTGGCAATGACGCCGAAGTGGCCAACACCGGGGATGGCGTAACGCAGCGCAGTAGCATCCAGCGCAGCATGGGCCTGGACATACTCATAGTGATTGCCGATCAACGCCAATAACTCAGGCATGCCGACAAACTGGCGCTGAAAGCTGTTGCCGTCACGGGCCAAATGACCCATGCGCATCAACTCGATAAAGCGCAGTTCAAAGCCATTGGCTAGGCAGTAGTCGAGCATCGGCAGCACTTGATCAAGATTCTGCCCACGCAGCGGCACCATATTGACCTTGATCTGTATGCCCGCTGCGCGCGCCTGCTGTAAACCATCCAGCACGGTGGCCAAATCACCGCCACGGGCAATCGTACGGAAAGCCGCCGCGTCGAGGGTGTCCAAGGAAATGTTTAAGCGGCGAATGCCGCACTCCAGCAACAGCGGTAATTTACGCGCTAACAGCTGACCGTTGCTGGTCAGGCTGATGTCAGCCAGCCCCAACTGACTGACACCCCGTAGAAAGGCTTCTAGCTTGGGGCTTACCAGGGGCTCACCGCCGGTAACACGCAATTGCTCAATACCGGCGGCTTCAATTAGATAGGCCACGCCACGCAACATGGCCTCAGCAGATAACTCATCCTGCGCCGCCACCAAGCGTTTACCATCGGGAACGCAGTAGGTGCAGGCATAGTTGCAAGCAGCTGTCAGGCTAATACGCAAGTTGCGAAAGCGTCTGCCTTGGCGGTCAACGATCATGCACGACTCCAGCAAAAGTATGCGCCGAGTATAGGGGCACCCCCTGCACTGCAGGTTGGTTATCTACTCGCTGAATACTTCAGGTAGCCGGCGTATCGCCTTCACGCTTGCGCTTATTGCCCATACGCACGCCGATGTCCATCAGGAACTGAAAGAAGCCCTCCTGATCTTCCAGCACATTGCTCCAGAACGGCGAGTGATACAGCGCCACAGCGCCATGCACCAGCGCCCAGGCGGCGCAGTAATGGAAATACGGCGGTACGTCTTCCAACTTGCCTTCGGCTATACGGCCTTTGATCAACTGGGTCAGGCGCTCAAAGTTGGAGGCGCGGATACTGTGCAGCTGCTCAACCATCTCGGGTACTTGGTTACCCTTGACCACCTTCTCTTCCAGCCGATCAAACAGACGATAACGCTGCGGGTCGCGCATACGGAACTCAAAATAAGCGCGCGACAGGGCTTCCTTGTCACGGTCGACATCCGCTGAGTGCAGCAACTCGTTGAGATCGCGCTCGTAATCGAGCATCAGGCGCAGGTAAATCTCCGCCTTGGATTTAAAGTGCTTATAGATGGTGCCTTTGCCGATGCCAACCGTGTCGGCAATCATCTCCACGGTCACACTGTCTTCACCTTGATCGAGGAAGAGCTTCAGTGCGGTGTCGAGAATTTCTTGTTCGCGGCGGCGAAACTCACGGACTTTGCGGGGTTCTTTATGCATAAAAGGACTATGGAGTCGAAAAAACGAAGGCGCGTATTATGCCTAAGTAGCGGCAAATTGCACGGATCATCCGACCATTTACGCAGTTCATGTCGCGTTCGCGCCACTTCCAGATAGCGCAGAAAGGATCATCAAACCGCCAGCCGCTGACCGTAGCGCACCTTCATAGCCGTCAGGCAGCCACATAGGCAATGGCAGCCGAGCAGTGAACGCTGCTTGCATGGACGTCGCCACTCTAACGCCAGGCCTGGGTCCTGCCGCTTTATTCAAATAGTTAGCGGTATCCAGACCTGCCTGCATGCCGGACAGAACAACAAAGCCACATTAAGGTGCGTCACAATCAGACGTCAGCCGGTCGCCAAACCGCAATAGCGAACTCGTGGTTATTAGGCACGCGCCGGTAGCGCGGCAGTAGCTGGCTGCTGGTTGAGGACTCAGCAGCGCGATCTGTATTCCAAATACGTTTAAGAATGAGGGTAATTAGCCTGGACGATCAGCAATCTTCGCCAATACTCGTACTTACTGGTGTGCGGCGTATCCCCCAAGCGCCCCACCAGGCAAGGTACCGTGGACCGCGTGCCTTGATTTACTCCTAATGGTCTTGACCCGGTCTCATCCCCCAGAGCCCGGGTTTTTTTATGGCCGCCATTCCAGCTAGTCACCTGCCAGGGCGCCGCTAAGCGGCGTCAAGATTGCTCAGCGCATAGTTGGCGCTCGACACGACGAAGCTCAGCTCACGCGCGCCAGAGGGAACAAGCGCTTGAAGTTGGCTGTAGTCTGCTCGGCCAATTGCTCAGCGCTGACGCCACGCAGCACCGCGAGGTACTCAGCCACCTCGCGCACATACTCAGGCAGGTTGGGTTTACCGCGATGGGGAATCGGCGCCAGGTAAGGCGAATCGGTTTCCACCAGCAAGCGATCAGCCGGCACCTGGCGCGCCACCTCACGCAGCGCGTCAGCATTGCGGAAGGTGACGATGCCGGACAGCGAAATATAAAAGCCGATATCCAACGCGGCCTTGGCCATTTCCCAATCTTCGGTAAAGCAATGCAGCACGCCGGCCTGCGGCAATGCAGCCTCGCGCAGCAGCGCCAGGGTGTCGGCACGCGCCTCGCGGGTATGCACGATCACCGGTTTGCCGGTAATACGCGCCGCCTCCAAATGCAGATGGAAGGATGTTTGTTGCAGCGCAGCAGACTCCGGCTCGTAGTGATAATCCAGGCCGGTTTCGCCGATAGCCACCACCTGCGGGTGGTTCAGCTCACCGAGCAACCAATCCAGCGCCGGCGCCGCACCCGGCTCAAGATCCAGCGGGTGCACGCCGACCGAGCAATCGACATCGGCATAGCGCTCCGCCAGGCCTTTGACCGCAGCGGCATTGTCGGCACTGACGCCGATACACAGAAAATGACCAACGCCGCGCGCCCGCGCAGCATCCAGCGCCGCATCCAGTGAACCGCCATGGGCGGCCAGATCAAGGCGATCAAGGTGACAGTGGGAATCAACCAGCATGGGAACCAATTATTTGAGAGTCGGTGCCGCAACGTGCGCACCGCAGTACGGAGGAAACTGCTTACATGGTGTGCGTCGGGCGATCCGAGGTCAGCGCGCCGGCCAAGTAGGTTTCGATCTTGTTGCGCGCAGTGTTGTCGCCATCGTTGAACTGCACACCCACACCGGCAGCGCGGTTGCCCTGGGCACCTTTGGGAGTGATCCAGACCACCTTGCCGGCGACCGGAATCTTCTCCGGTTCATCCATGAGGTTGAGCAGCATGAATACTTCATCACCGAGCTTGTAGCTCTTGTTGGTTGGAATAAACAGGCCGCCGTTCTTGATAAAGGGCATGTAAGCGGCATAGAGCACGGATTTGTCTTTGATTGTCAGCGACAAAATTCCGTTACGCGGGCCCAAGTTAGGAGGCAGACTCATGCGGCATTCCTGATTTTATTCACTCAATAGCCGATTCTAGCCCGGCCCGGGCAAGCTTGCCCACTGCACCAGCAAGGCTTCGAGAAGCAAGACACGGTTAAGGTTAGCCTTGCCGAGCACTTTCTGACGCTGCGCCAGCAACCAATCCTGCATGTTCAGCACTTTCGCTTGCGGGGTTTTATCCGCTAGGTACTGCACCACTTTGCGCATATCCGCCTGCCCAAGCCCGCCTTCGTCAAGGGTCAGCTGGTAGCGCAGCACCAGTTGTGACCACTGACAGAACCAGTCGAACAGCAATTGCAGGGATACCGCATTCCAGCTTTCGGCCAGCTGGCTGGGCGCAATCTGCTGTTTGAGCAGCTTCTTCACCCCCTCGACCACCTGCGCACGCTGAGCAATGACGCCCTGCTCATGCATCTTCACCGCCGCCAGCGGCGAGCCGGCAGCAAGAAATAGCAACTCGTTATGTTCTTCAGCGCTGCAGCTTGGCAACGCTCGCGCCAGCCATGCCAAGCTCATCGCCTCGCTTGGCAACGGACAGGCCTGCTGCACGCAGCGGCTTTTCACCGTCGGCAACAAACGGCTGGGTTGATGACTGATCAAGAGCAGCACGGTATTGCCGGACGGTTCTTCCAGGCTTTTCAGCAAGGCGTTGGCGGCGTTGGTATTCATCGACTCGGTCGGCTCGACCAGTACCACTTTGCGCCCGGCCAGCTGCGCGGTCTGCACCACAAAGCTGACCAGCTCCCGCACCTGATCAACCTTGATCGCCTTGTCGGCCTCTTCCGGTTCCAGAATGTAGTTATCCGGGTGGGTGCCAGCCGCCAGCAAATGGCAGGACTTGCACTGCCCACAGGCATCCAAGCCAGCCGGCTGCTGACACAACAACCGCGCCATCAGGCGCTCAGCCAGCGCGCGCTTGCCGATGCCCGCCGGGCCGTGCAGCAGATAAGCATGGGCATGCTGCGCGCGCCCCGCCAGTTGCTGCCAAAGTGAATCCTGCCAGGGGTAAGCCTCAGCCACGCTGCAGCTCCAGCAGTTGCGGCAGCAATTCATCCAGCGCGCACTGAACCTGACTCAACGATTGCGCAGCATCAAGGATGCGGTAGCGCTGCGGCTGCTCAGCAGCGCGGCGCAGGTAGGTATGGCGCACAGCATCAAAAAACTGCCTACCTTCCTGCTCGAAGCGATCCAACCGACCACGCGCCGCAGCACGGGCCAAACCCACTTCAATCGGCAGATCGAACACCAGGGTCAGGTCAGGACGTAGCGCGCCCTGAACAAACTCCTCCAGCAAGGCGATACGTTCCTCGCAGAGGCCACGGCCACCGCCCTGATAGGCGTAAGTAGCATCGGTAAATCGATCACAAATCACCACCGCGCCACGCGCCAAGGCTGGACGAATAACTTGCGCGAGGTGCTGGGCGCGTGCGGCAAACACCAACAGCAGCTCAGTATCAGCCGCCATCGGCTCATCACTGGGCGCCAGCAACAGTTCACGCACCCGCTCAGCCAACGGTGTACCACCGGGCTCACGGGTCAGCAGCACATCAATACCCTGCTCACGCAAACGCTCAGCCAGGTAATCACGATTGGTGCTTTTACCTGCCCCCTCGGGCCCTTCTAGGGTGATAAACAAACCGCTCACAGATTGTCCTTAGTGATTATTGGGCGCTATGGGAGCTGGGCTCGAACGATAATCCGCACGGCGTTTGAGCTGATACTCGCGCACGGCGTGATTGTGCTGCTCGAGGGTATCGGAAAACACATGGCTACCATCGCCACGGGCGACAAAATACAGACTGCTGCCGGCAACTGGGTTCAGCGCGGCATGAATCGCCTCACGCCCTACCAGGGCAATCGGCGTCGGTGGCATCCCGTCAATGGTGTACGTGTTGTAGGGCGTCGGCTCGCGCAGATCATTGCGAGTAATACGGCCGCTGTAGCGCTCACCCATACCGTAGATCACCGTTGGATCGGTCTGCAGGCGCATGCCGATACGCAGACGCCGGACAAATACGCCGGCGATTTCGCCACGTTCATGCGGCACGCCGGTTTCCTTCTCAATCATCGACGCCATGATCAGGGCGTCATAAGGCTCTTTATAGGGTAGATCCTCGGCTCGCTGCGCCCATTCCTCGGCCAGCACCTGCTCCAGTCGCACATGCGCCTGCTTGAGCAGCTCCACATCCGTCATCCCGCGAACAAAGCTGTAGGTGTCCGGGAAGAACCGCCCCTCCGGGTTAAGGCCTGGCAGACCAAGCCGCTTCATCAGCTCGGCATCGCTTAGCTCGCTCAAGGTCAGATTGAGGCGCGTTTCACGCGCCAATGCTGCGCGCACCTGACGAAAACTCCAGCCTTCAACCAGCGTCAGGCTGTACTGCAGCACTTCGCCGCGCTGCCAAAGGCCGAGCATATCGATCACCTTGGAACCCGGCGTCAAACGGTACTCACCGCTGTGCAGAGGTTGATCACGCAGATTGAAGCGCCAATACAGACGTAACCAAAACGCCTGATCGAGAATGCCATCAGCCTCAAGGCGATTGATTACACCACCAGGGGTCGCACCGGTGGGCACATCAACCAAGTAGTCTTCGGTGAGTTGTAAAGGTTGATGCAGCGCCGTGTGCACCTGCCAGGCGGCAAAAGCAATCAGCAAACCGGCCAGCAACACGCCGGCTTCGAGCAGCAGCAAAAGTTTGCGTATCACGAATCAGCAGTCCAATAAATCGCGGGAAATGGCCTGCAGTTTACGGGTGAGCGGGCCGACCGACCAGCCATGTGTAAGCAAAGCGCGTACCGGCCAGACACCGTACAGGCTGTTACACAGCAGCACTTCATCTGCCGCCAGCAACTCGGCATACGTGAGATCACGCACCTGACAGTCAATGCCCAGCGCGGCTGCCTGAGCCAGTAGCTCGGCACGCATCACACCGGCAACCCCGCAGCGCGACAGGTCGGCCGTTATCAGCACACCCGCGCTGACCAGTAACAGGTTGCTGTATACGCCCTCGATCACCCGGCCGCTGGTGTCCAGCATTAAACCTTCGGCATGTTCGGCGTCATGCCACTCACTGCGTGCGAGCACCTGCTCAAGGCGATTAAGGTGTTTCAGGCCCGCCAGTAAAGGCTGCTCAGCCAACCGTGTGGCGCAAGGAAAGAGACGCACACCCTGCTCTGCATAAGTCGCTGGATAAACCGGCTTGGCGCCGGCCTGAAGTATCAGGCGCGGTTGTGTGGGCTGGGGCAGCGCATAACCACGCTGTCCATCACCCCGACTGAGGATGAGCTTGGCCACGCCCTCACCGAGCTGCTGACTGAAAGCCAGCAACTGCGAGCGCACTGCCGGCAGTTCAACGGGTATCTTCAGCCGCGCACAGCCTTCGGCTAGGCGCGTCAGGTGCCGCTCAAGCAGCGACGGGCGCCCGCCGCTCACAGCGATGGTTTCAAACAACCCATCGCTGTAAGCCAAGCCACGATCCTTGACGGACAGCCACTCGGCCGGCTGACCATCGATCCAGCTCAGCATCAACCGGCGAACCGGCGGAACACCAGCGAGCCGTTGGTACCACCAAAACCAAAGGAGTTGGACAGCACTACGTCCAGTGCCATGGCTTTGGCCTGATGTGCGACGAAGTCCAGATCACAGCCTTCGCCTGGGCTATCCAGGTTGATGGTCGGCGGAGCCACCTGATCACGCAGCGCCAAAATGCTGAAAATTGCTTCCACTGCACCGGCCGCACCGAGCAGGTGACCCGTCATGGATTTGGTTGAGCTAACGGCGAGCTTGTACGCGTGCTCGCCAAATACCGACTTGACCGCCGCCACTTCAGCTTTATCACCGGCTGATGTCGAGGTGCCATGAGCGTTGATGTACTGCACTTGCTCAGGATTCAGGCCGGCATCACGCAGGGCATTAGTCATGCAGCGTGCTGCACCTGCGCCATCGTCCGGCGGCGAGGTCATGTGGTAAGCGTCGCCGCTCATGCCAAAACCAATCAACTCAGCATGGATGGTCGCACCACGCGCCTTGGCGTGCTCCAACTCTTCCAATACCAGTGCACCAGCGCCATCGGACAACACAAACCCATCACGGTCTTTGTCCCATGGTCGGCTGGCCTTAGTTGGCTCGTCATTACGGGTCGACAGCGCACGGGCAGCACCAAAGCCGCCCATCCCCAGGCCGCACGCCGCCATTTCAGCACCGCCAGCGACCATCACATCAGCTTCGCCATAGGCAATGTTACGCGCCGCCATGCCGATGCAATGCGTACCGGTGGTACAGGCCGTGGCGATGGCATAGTTAGGCCCCTGCAACCCCAGATGGATCGACAGGAAGCCGGAAATCATATTGATGATCGAACCGGGCACAAAGAACGGCGAAATGCGCCGCGGCCCCTGCTCGAGCAACGATTTGCAGTTGTTCTCGATATTGGTCAGGCCACCGATACCAGAACCCATAGACACACCAATACGCTCACGATTGGCGTCGGTAACTTCCAGGCCGGAACTACGCACAGCCTGAAAGCTGGCCGCGAGACCGTACTGGATAAACAAGTCGATCTTGCGCGCCTCTTTGGCGGACAAGTACTCCTCGACATTAAAGTTCTTTACCGCCCCACCAAAACGCGTGGAAAAAGCGGAAAGATCCATATGCTCAAGCAGACCAATGCCACTGCGCCCGGCCAAAATGCCCTGCCAGCTACTCGGCACATCGTTACCCAGCGGCGACAACATGCCCATACCGGTAACCACGACGCGTCTACGCGACACAGCAATCTCCTTTTCTAGTTATCAACGCCTGGAAAGCGCTTAAAGAAAAGCCGCACGCCTGATCAAGGGCGTGCGGCTTTTCCGAGTCGGGATCCGACGATTACGTCTTACGCGTGAGCGGTAACGTAGTCGATCGCTTCCTGAACAGTGGTGATCTTCTCGGCTTGCTCGTCCGGGATCTCAGTCTCGAATTCTTCTTCGAGAGCCATCACCAGCTCAACGGTGTCAAGAGAGTCGGCACCCAGGTCTTCAACGAAAGAAGCGCTGTTGGTTACTTCTTCTTCTTTAACGCCCAGCTGCTCGGCAACGATTTTCTTGACGCGTTCTTCGATGGTGCTCATACCTTGTTCTCACTCCTAATGGGACATGTCTAGGCCACTAAATCTGCGGCCAAGTGTATAGAAAGGGTTTTTAGCATTTCAAGCTGAATGCTGGGATGCCCCACAAACACTTCAACGATCTGCCTATAAACCTGTTGCAGCTTTATAACGGATTTTAGACAGCACCTATGACAGTTTTCTGAAGCCATCCGTCACATTCAGCTCATGTACATTCCACCGTTAACAGGGATAGTAGCGCCTGTAACGTAGGCTGCGCCATCAGAAGCGAGGAAAGCGACCACTTTTGCGATCTCTTCGGCCTGCCCCAAACGGCCCAACGGAATCTGTGCCAGCAGCGCATCACGCTGCGCTTCCGGTAATTCTCGGGTCATATCGGTGTCGATAAAACCGGGCGCAACGGCGTTCACGGTAATCGCCCGCGAGCCCACTTCACGCGCCAGCGCACGGCCAAAACCTTCAAGGCCAGCCTTGGCAGCGGCATAGTTGACCTGCCCGGCGTTGCCCATGGCACCCACCACTGAGCCTATATTGATGATGCGGCCATAGCGCGCTTTGGTCATACCGCGCAGTACGGCTTTAGTCAGGCGGTACAAGCTGCTCAGGTTGGTGTTGATGACATCGAACCACTCGTCATCTTTCATCCGCAACATCAGGTTATCGCGGGTGATACCGGCGTTATTGACCAGAATCAAGGGCTGGCCAAGATGTTGCTGAATATGTTCAAGGGTGCTGGCGACTGATTCGCTGTCACTGACATCCAGCACCAAACCAGCGCCCTCAATGCCATTGGCTTTGAGGGTTTCAGCAATGCGTTCGGCCCCCGAAGCGGTAGTGGCAGTACCGACAACCACCGCCCCCTGGCGCCCCAACTCCAGGGCGATCGCCTGGCCAATACCGCGGCTCGCGCCGGTCACCAATGCAACTTTACCTTGCAGGCTCATAACGTTTCTCCTTAATCAGACTAGGGCCGCGTTCGCAGCAGCGAAAGCGTCCGGGGTGTCCAGGTTATGTGTATTGATGCCTTTGACGCAGCGCTTATTCAAACCAGACAACACCCTGCCCGGCCCACACTCAACCAGATCCGTCACGCCTTGCGCAGAGAGACAGACGATTGACTCAACCCAGCGCACCGGACTGTAGAGCTGAGCCAGCAAATCACGCTTAAGCCCTTCCAGATCCGTCACTGCCGCAGCGCTGACGTTCTGCACCAAAGCAATCTGCGGAGTTTGCCAGTCAATTGCCGACACAGCTTCGGCAAAACGCTCAGCCGCGGGCCGCATCAGTGCACAATGCGACGGCACGCTAACTGGCAACGGCATCGCGCGCTTGGCGCCACGCGCCTTGCACGCCTCAATGGCGCGCACAACTGCAGCAGCGCCGCCTGCGATCACCACCTGGCCCGGCGCATTGAAATTCACCGCACTAACCACTTCCCCCTGCGCCGCCTCGGCGCAGGCCGCCAATACATCGGCATCTTCCAAACCTAGGATCGCCGCCATGCCGCCCTGCCCGGCTGGAACAGCCTGCTGCATCAGTTGGCCGCGATGCTCCACCAGTTTGACCGCTGCGGCCAAGGACAGGCTACCGGCCGCAACCAGCGCCGAGTATTCACCCAGGCTGTGCCCGGCGACAAACGCCGGACGCGCGGCGCTTTCGGCAAGCCAGGCACGCCATAACGCTACTGAGGCGGTGAGAATCGCTGGCTGAGTCTTGTCGGTTTGATTGAGTTGCTCTTCAGGACCTTGCTGGGTCAGCGCCCAGAGGTCATAGCCAAGGGCTTCGGAAGCCTCGGCGAAGGTTTCGAGGATCAGCGGTCGCTGCGCACCATGCTCGGCGAGCATGCTCAACGACTGGGAACCCTGACCTGGAAAGACGAATGCGAGAGATGCAGACATGGAAACCTGTTCCTAATGATCGTGGTCGTCGGTAATGCGCGCCTAGTCTAGCCAAGCGCAAGAAACTGACAGTTGGATGACAGGCTGACGGCTGTAGTCACATTCTAAAGCAGGTGCTCACCCAGGCGACCATGCAAACGCTGTGGAAGATTTTCTTCAATCTCCTGCAAAGCTCGGCGAATCGCGCTTTTAAAGCCATCAGAACCGGCCGCACCATGGCTTTTCACCACAATAGCCTGCAACCCTACAAAACTGGCACCATTGTGCTGCGCCGGGGCCAACTCACCCTGCAAACGCCGCAACAGCGGTAACGCCAAAAAACCCACCAAGCGCGCCGCCAGGCTAGAGCTGAACAGCAACTCAATCCGCCCGGCAATCATCGCCGCAAGCCCCTCACTGGACTTGAGCAGAATATTGCCGACAAAACCGTCGCACACCACCACATCAGCCTCACCGCGATACAACCCATCACCTTCGATAAAGCCGATGTAGTTCAGACCTTGCGCGTGCTGCAACAGGCTGGCTGCCAATTTGACCTGCTGATTACCCTTAATGTCTTCAGTGCCGACATTCAGCAGCGCCACGCGTGGACGCACTGTACCCAGCGCCTCAGCGGTAACCGAACCCATCACGGCAAATTGGTAAAGGTGCTCGGCACTGCAATCGACATTGGCACCTAGGTCGAGCAGATGGCAGAAACCCGCCTGCGTTGGAATGGCGGTAACCATGGCTGGGCGATCAATGCCAGGCAGGGTTTTCAGCACATAGCGCGACAACGCCATCAGCGCCCCGGTATTACCAGCACTGACGCAAGCCTGCGCCGCACCACTGCGCAGTAACTCAAGGCTGATACGCATCGACGAATCCGGCTTGCCACGCAGCGCTTGGGCCGGACGCTCGTCCATGGCGATAATCTCACCAGCATGCTCAACGCGTAGGCGTGCACGATCAACACCGGCATAGCGGGCGATCAGAGATTCAAGTAGAGAGGATTGGCCGACGAGGACCAGGTGCAACGAAGGGTATTCAGCCAGGCAGGAGATGCAGGCTGGAACAATGCAGTGGGGACCGAAGTCCCCACCCATTGCATCAATCGCGATGATCGAGACGGACAAGATTTACTCGTCAGCGCCCTTGTCGACCACTTTACGACCACGGTAGACGCCTTCTGGCGATACGTGGTGACGCAGGTGGATTTCACCCGTGGTTTTCTCAACCGACAGAGTGCTTTCAGTGAGAGCGTCGTGCGAACGGCGCATGTCACGGGCGGAACGGGATTTTTTGTTCTGCTGAACAGCCATAACTAATTAACTCCTAAACGTTTGGGTCACGCTTTAACTGCGCCAATACACTGAACGGGTTGGACCGCGTTACCTCGTCCTCGCTCGACTCGGGCTCTTCGAGGCCGGCCGGCTGCTGGCAATCTTTAGGGTCATGAGCAGGGACAATGGGCAAGGCAAGCAAAAGCTCCTCCTCAACCAACGCCAGCAGATCCAATGGATCTTCATCTAACTCAATCACGTCATAGCCTTGCGGCACTGACTGGGTATTCCCACCCACTTTCACTACGGCGTAATCACACTCGCTGTAGATCGGCAAAGTGACTAGTTCCAGGCAACGCTGGCAAACCATTTTGACTTCAACCTCGAGCTCGCTGTGAAAAACTACAGCATTGCGCTCGTCGCGCTCGAAAGAAAACTTCGTACGCACCATGCCTTGGTTATCGGCAAGCGGGCCGCATAGACGCTGCAAATCAGCGAGCTGCAGCTTACCCTCAAGGGTAGCGCTGCGATCTGCTAACTTGCGCGGATCAACGTGAGGTGGAATCGGGTCATTTGACATAGGCGGCGCATTTTAGGGATGCAACCCGCCGCTGTCAAAAGAAATTCGGCCTGTCCAGCATTTGAGGCGACGACTAGAATCGACCACCCTCCGCAGACCCTAATATAGAAGGAAACTACCGTGCTGCCTCTGGTGCTCGCCTCAAGCTCACCTTATCGACGCGAACTGCTAACCCGCCTGCACCTGCCCTTCAGCTGGAGCGCCCCGGACATTGATGAATCAAGACACAACAATGAAGACGCAGAAGCCCTGGTTCGCCGACTGTCACTGGAAAAAGCCCAAGCACTGAGCGCAACCCACCCGCAACACCTAATCATTGGCTCGGACCAAGTAGCGGTGCTCGGCTCACAGATCATCGGCAAACCACACACAGCGGAACGTGCTCGCGAGCAGCTAGTAGCCGCCAGCGGCAACAGCGTGACCTTCCTGACCGGCCTGACCCTACTCAACAGCGCCACCGGCCAGCTACAAACCGACTGCGTACCCTTCACCGTACATTTTCGCCCACTTAGCGAAGCGCAGATCATGCGCTACATAGCCACCGAACAACCCTTCGACTGCGCCGGCAGCTTCAAGGCAGAGGGTTTGGGCATCAGCCTGTTTCGCAGCACTGAAGGCAGCGACAGCACCAGCCTGATAGGGCTCCCCCTGATTCGCCTGGTAGACATGCTGCAGGCCAGCGGCATCGATATTCCTTAAAAGCAAAAAGCCCGATCAATGACCGGGCTCATTTGCAACAAATCTAGACCTCAGCGCAACGCCGGCCCCTGAAAACCCATCCACAGGGCAATACGCTCAGCCATGCTGGTGCCCAGGGTTTTCGCAAAACGATCAAAAGGCGACTCCTGCACGGTGAAGTCAACAACTTCCTTCTCGCCAATCACTTCCCGCGCTACATAGCTGGTATTGCCCAAGGCATCAACCAACCCTAACTTTAACGCTTGCTCGCCCGACCAGACCAAACCGGAGAACAACTCAGGGTGCTCGGCATCCTTCAAGCGCTCACCACGCCCCTGCTTAACGCTGGTAATAAACTGGCGATGAGTGGTTTCCAGCACGCCCTGCCAGAACTTGGTTTCTTCGGCTTTTTGCGGCTGGAACGGGTCAAGAAACGCTTTATGCTCGCCGGAGGTATACACGCGGCGATCGACTCCTAACTTTTCCATCACCCCAACAAAGCCAAAGCTTGCCGCCGTCACGCCGATAGAGCCAACCAGGCTGGCTTTATCGGCATAAATTTCATCAGCCGCACTGGCAATGTAATAGGCACCCGACGCACCCAAATCAGTGATCACCGCATACAGCTTGATCGCCGGATATTCGGCGCGCAGGCGGCGAATTTCGTCATAGATGTAGCCCGACTGCACCGGACTGCCGCCCGGGCTATTGATGCGCAGGATCACACCCTTGGTGTTGGCATCCTCGAACGCCGCACGGAGGCTGCTGACGATATTGTCGGCACTGGCCGATTCCTGATCGGCAATCATCCCGCGCACTTCGATCACCGCAGTATGACTGCCGGTGGTCGCGCCTTTTTTCATCGCCAGCATGGGCGAGAACAGCGCCAATGCGCCGAAGATATAAATGAAGGTCAGCAGCTTGAAGAAAATCCCCCAGCGCCGCGCGCGACGCTGCTCCTGTACACCGGCCAGCAGGGTCTTCTCCAGCAGCTGCCAGCTTTTACCGTCGCCATCAGCCGCTGCCGACGCCTTCCATTCATCTGCCATGCAAAACCACCTCAACTGACTGATTAGACGCACGCCGACCTAGCCAGGCGCGCAACTCGGTAAAACATTCTATTGCCAGCGTTGGCTGACACTCACGCAATACCTGCAAAGGCTGCGCGCCATAGCCGACCGCCACACAATCCACGCCAGCGCGCTGCGCCATCAACAGATCGAAGGATGAATCACCAACCATCAGCGCCTGATCAGCGGTGACGCCACTTTGCGCAAGGATCTCGTGCAGCATCAGCGGATCCGGCTTGCTCGCCGTTTCGTCGGCGCAGCGGCTGTAGTCGAAATAATCCAGCCAGCCCCGGTCCGCCAACACGCGCTGCAAACCATGCCGTCCTTTGCCGGTCGCGACCGCCAGACGATAACCCTCTGCACGAAACGCTTCCAACCCCTCAGCCACACCATGGAACAGCGCCGAAGGCTCGGACTCAAGCGCCAGGTAGTTTTCGCTGTAGCTTTGTCGCAGACGCTGCGCACGAAGTGCATCATGCATATCCGGATAAAGACAACGGATGGCCTCAGGCAAATCCAAGCCGATAATGCCGCGCACCTGCTCATCCGTGCAGCGCGGTAACTCACAGGCATCGGCAGCCAGATGCATCGCCGCGACGATCCGACCAATGGAGTCAACCAGCGTGCCGTCCCAATCGAAGATCAGCAGCTGATAGCCGTGCTCCCGACAGCCACGCATCTGAGAATCACGCACCGAGACGCACCATAGTCCGCGCCCACATCTCATCGACCGGCGCTTCAAGCTTAAGTTGACCACCTTCAGGCAGCGGCACAACCAACTCATAGGCATGCAGAAACAGGCGCTTGCCGCCTAGATCGCGAATTTCCTTGGTGAAATCGTCATCACCGTACTTGCTGTCACCGGCAATGCAGTGCCCGGCATGCTGCGCATGCACACGAATCTGGTGGGTACGCCCGGTAACCGGCTTGGCCTCGACCAGCGTGGCGAACTCACCAAAGCGGCGCAGCACACGAAAGATGGTCAGTGCTTCCTTACCTTCAGGATTGACCTCGACCATGCGCTCACCAGAACGCAGATTGCTCTTAAGCAGCGGCGCATTAACCTGTTTCTTGGCCGTCGCCCAGTTACCACGCACCAACGCCATATAACGCTTATCCACACCATCGCCACGCAAGGCTTCGTGCAGGTGACGCAACATGCTGCGCTTCTTGGCAATCATCAATAGACCCGAAGTATCACGATCCAGGCGGTGCACCAACTCCAGATCCTTGGCATCCGGACGCAACTGACGGAAAGCTTCAATAACCCCATAGTTCAGACCGCTACCGCCATGCACAGCGATGCCAGCCGGCTTGTTCAACACGATCAGCGCCTTGTCTTCATAGACAATTGCCGCCTCAAGGCGCTGCAAAAGCCCCTGAGCCAGCGGCTCGGGCTCATCGCGCTCAGCCAAACGCAGTGGCGGCACACGAATAATGTCGCCAGCCTGCAGCTTGTACTCGGGCTTGATCCGACCTTTATTCACGCGCACTTCGCCTTTACGCAAAATCCGGTAAATTAAAGTCTTGGGCACACCTTTGAGCTGGGTGCGCAGGAAGTTATCAATGCGTTGGCCGGCAAGTTCCGGCGCAACCTCGAGCAGCTGAACGCCGGAGGTTGGAGGGGAAGGATTTGTCATCGCGCAATCATAACAATTTTTTATGGAATTGAAGCACTTAATCATTGCTGCTATAGTCGGGAACGCCGCCAAAAGCGGTCTGGTTTGCGGATGATCGCCAAAACTGCCATCCCCTACCAACGCAACCCATTTGGGACGTGAGGCCGTCCAACGGGTTATTCAGTGAAAGAAACGCCTGCAAGGCTGTGAATAACTCGGAAACAAAGCCTAATAAGCCATGATGCGCAGCCTGCCCCCTGGACAGTTGCGGTAATAGTTAACCCGCTGCGGATTTTCGCGAGCGGCACCCGAGTTTCAGCGATACGTGTAGGGTGGAGATGTACAACTGTTGGTCCGCGTAGCAGCTCGCTTTACCAAGACGCTTTATCTCGTCCGCTACCAACAGCTGATTCCTCCTCCTGACTTAGTGCTTTCTGTTATCACAGCGAGCAGGAGACGTCCGTCGCGGCCCAGCACAATTGGCTGATCGCCGCTAGACACTGGAACGCTTTACGACCGTTCCTGACGCACCTGACACCGACCCCTGAAGTCGTGTGTGCCGAACGCCGCTTCCGCCAGCACCGGAAACCGACGGTACTACATGAAAAGAATGCTGATTAACGCCACTCAACCCGAAGAGTTGCGTGTTGCCCTGGTAGATGGGCAGAAACTCTACGACCTGGACATTGAGTCCGGCGCCCGCGAGCAGAAAAAATCCAACATCTATAAGGGTAAAATCACCCGCGTAGAACCTAGCCTTGAAGCCGCGTTCGTCGACTTCGGCTCTGAGCGCCACGGCTTTCTCCCGCTCAAAGAAATCTCCCGCGAATACTTCAGCAAGGCCCCAGAAGGCCGCGTCAATATCAAAGACGTGCTCAAGGAAGGCCAGGAAGTCATCGTTCAGGTCGAGAAAGAAGAGCGTGGCAACAAGGGTGCAGCCCTCACCACCTTTATCAGCCTCGCTGGTCGTTACCTGGTACTGATGCCGAACAACCCGCGCGCCGGTGGCATCTCGCGCCGTATCGAAGGCGAAGAGCGCAATGAACTGCGTGAAGCCCTCAATGGCTTGATCACCCCTAGCGACATGGGCCTGATCGTGCGCACTGCCGGCCTGGGCCGCTCCAGCGAAGAAATGCAGTGGGACCTCGATTACCTGCTGCAACTCTGGACCGCGATCAAAGAAGCTTCGCTGGACCGCGCTGCGCCGTTCCTGATTTATCAGGAAAGCAACGTAATAATCCGTGCCATCCGCGATTACCTGCGCCAAGACATCGGTGAAGTGCTGATCGACAGCATCGAAGCCCAGCAAGAAGCCCTGAGCTTTATCAATCAGGTGATGCCGCAGTACGCCAGCAAGATCAAGTTATATGAAGACAGCGTGCCGCTGTTCAACCGCTTCCAGATCGAAAGCCAGATCGAAACCGCCTTCCAGCGCGAAGTGAAACTGCCGTCCGGTGGCTCCATCGTCATCGACCCGACCGAAGCCCTGGTGTCCATCGACATCAACTCGGCCCGTGCGACCAAAGGCAGCGACATCGAAGAAACTGCGCTGCAGACCAACCTGGAAGCGGCTGAAGAGATCGCCCGCCAGTTGCGCTTGCGAGACATCGGCGGCCTGATCGTGATCGACTTTATCGACATGACCCCGGCGAAGAACCAACGCGCCGTGGAAGAAAAAGTCCGTGAAAGCCTGGAAGCCGATCGCGCCCGCGTACAAGTGGGTCGCATCTCGCGCTTCGGCCTGCTGGAAATGTCGCGTCAGCGCCTGCGTCCATCCCTGGGTGAAAGCAGCGGTATCGTCTGCCCACGCTGCAACGGTCAAGGCATCATCCGCGACGTCGAATCGCTGTCGCTGGCCATTCTGCGCCTGATTGAAGAAGAGGCACTGAAAGACCGCACAGCTGAAGTTCGCGCCCAGGTGCCAATTCCAGTTGCCGCCTTCCTGCTCAACGAAAAACGCAACTCGATCACCAAGACCGAACTGCGTACCCGTGCGCGCATCGTGATCATTCCTAATGACCACCTGGAAACACCGCACTTCGAAGTTACGCGCATCCGTGACGACAGCCCGGAAGCCCAATCCATTCAATCCAGCTATGAAATGGCGACCATTGAAGTGGAAGAAGAGAAACAGGCTGCCGCCACGCGCACCTTGGTTCGCCAGGAAGCCGCAATTAAAGCTGCGCCACAGCGCACAGCACCAACACCTGCTGAAACAGTGGCCGTAGCACAGCCTGTAGCGGCCGCCGAGCCAAGCCTGTTCAAGGGGCTGGTCAAGTCGTTGGTCAGCCTGTTCGCCAGCAAGGAAGAAGAAAAGCCTACCGTCGTTGAGAAGAAAACCAGCGAACGCCCGCAACGCAGCGATGAGCGTCGTAACGGTCGCCAGCAGAACCGCAGCCGTGGCGGTCGCAGCACCGAAGAGCGCAAGCCGCGCGAAGAACGTGCACCGCGTGAAGAGCGCCAGCCCCGCGCAGCCCGTGAAGAACGCGCGCCACGTGAGGAGCGCGTACCGCGCGAAGAGCGTGCCCCACGCGAGGAACGCACACCGCGTGAAGAACGCAGCCCACGTGACGTCGTAGAAGTTCGTGAGCCGCAGGAAGTTCGCCAATCGCGCCCACCGCGCGAAGAGCGTCAGCCACGCGACCGCAAACCACGTGAAGAGCGCCAGCCGCGCGAACTGCGTGAGCCACTGGATGCCGCACCAGGTGACAGCGCAACCGTTAGTGAAGAAGCCCGCGCTGAACGCCCACAACGCGAACCGCGCCAGCCGCGCGCACCGCGTGAAGAGCGCCAGCCACGTGCCGAACAAGCCGCAGTCGCTGCCGATGAAGACGTACTGAACACTGAAGAAGCGCTGCAGGACGATGAGCAGGAAGGCAGCGAAGGTGGCGATCGCCCACGTCGCCGCTCCCGTGGTCAGCGTCGTCGCAGCAATCGTCGCGAGCGCCAGAACGACGCCAACGGCAATCCGATTGAAGGCAGCGAAGAGGGCGCAGAAGCACCAAGTGCTGCCGACAACGCAGTCGTTACATCAGCCGTCACCACTGCCGTTATCACTGGCGCAGATGAAGCCGTCCAAGCAGCAGCTGACGCCGCACCGGCAGTTGTCGAGCAGGAGCAGCCTCGCGAAGCCGCTGTAGTTGAAGCGCCGCAACCTGTTGTTGAAACCACAGCTGAAATCGCGGCTGAAACCGTTGCGGTAGAAGCAGTAAGCAGCCCGGCTATCGAAGTCAGCGAAGCACCGACACAAACCGCCGAGGTCAACGAAGCTGCACCAGCACCCGCTGCTGTAGAAACGCCAGCCCCGGTTGCAGAGGTTGTTGAAGCACCTGTTGTGGTGAAAGCTGCCGAGTCAGTTGTAGACGTTGTAGTGGCTCAAGCTGTGGTAGCAGAAGCTGCACCTGCACCTGCAGTCGCTGTCAGCAGCACCGGTCGCGCACCTAACGACCCACGCGAAAAGCGTCGCCTGCAGCGTGAAGCTGAGCGTTTGGCCCGCGAAGTAGCCGAAGCGCCAGCGGCTGCTCCGGTAGCCGAAATGCAAGTGGCGGAAGTAGTTGTCGAAGCCGTCGTGGAAACTACAACCGAAGCACCTGCAAGCACCGCAGCAGTCGAGCCAAAAGCTGAAACAGAAGTAAGCCAGGCGCCGCAGAGCTCGCTGTTTACTGAAGTAGAGGCTGAACAACAGGACAAAGAAGCGACCAAACCGCAGATTTGATCCGTTAGGCAATAAAAAAGGGGATGCTTTGGCATCCCCTTTTGCGTTGTAGCGTTTATTACAGCGCGATCCATCCGCTAGGCAGCTGGTCGTAAAACGTCTTACAGCACGTTCGGCTCGATCTCCAATTCCACCGCAAAACGCTGCGCGACATCCGCTTGGATACGCCGCGCCAGCGCTAACAACTGCGCACCGCTGGCTGTGCCGTAATTCACCAGCACCAGCGCCTGCAGACGGTGCACGCCCGCATCACCTTCACGAAAACCCTTCCAGCCCGCCCGCTCAATCAACCAGCCTGCGGCCAGTTTGACCTGCCCATCCGCCTGGGCATAGGCCACTAGATCGGCATGTTCGGCGCGCAAGCGCTGTCCCAGCTCGGCCGAGACCAACGGGTTTTTGAAGAAGCTGCCAGCATTACCCAATTGAGCCGGGTCAGGCAGCTTTTCACTGCGAATGGCGCAAATCGCCTGGCTGACATCCCGCGCCGTCGGCGCAGTGATGCCCTGCTCCGCCAGACGCTGACGTACCGGGCCGTAATCCAGATGCAGTGCAACCGCACGACTCAAGGCGACGCGCACCCGCAGGATGACCCAGCGCCCGCTTTCGCGTTTGAACAGGCTATCGCGGTAGGCAAAGGCGCAGTCCTGCAGAGAAAACTCACGCAGCTCGCCGGTCAACCGGTCGAGCGCCGTCAACCCGGCAAACAGGTCTTTAAGCTCGACGCCATACGCGCCAATATTCTGCACCGGCGCCGCACCCACGGTGCCAGGGATCAAGCTGAGGTTTTCCAGGCCGGCAAAGCCCTGGGCAAGCGTCCACTGCACAAACGGATGCCAGCACTCCCCTGCCTCAGCCTCGACCACCACACGCTCGCCGTCATCGCTGAGCAGGCGAATACCGCGACTAGCCATACGCAGCACCAGCGCCTCAACGTCGGTGGTGAGCAGCAGATTGCTGCCGCCACCGAGCAATAACAGCGGTAACTGCTGCGTTTGCGCATAGCTCAGGGCTTCGCGCACCTGCTGATCGTTCTCAGCCTCGGCAAAATGGCTGGCCCGGGCCTCGACGGCAAAACTGTTATAGGGTTTCAGCGAGACCTGGGTGCGCACCTGCAAGTTCATAAGCGCCCCTTGAGTTCGATAACCAGGGCATCACAGGCCTGTTCGATCAAATCCAGCACCTGGGCAAACCCGGCCTCACCACCGTAATAGGGGTCCGGCACTTCATCCAGCTCCAACTGATAACGACGCAGAAACAGGTCCAACTCGGCAGCATCATTGCCTGGACGCAGCTGCTGCAGGTCGTGCAGGTTGCTGTTATCCATCGCCAGAATCAGGTCAAAGGCATGAAAATCCGCCGCCTTGACCTGCCGACCGCGCAGCGCAGACAGATCATAGCCACGCTGCTGCGCCGCCTGACGCGTGCGGATATCTGCCGCCTTGCCCACATGCCAGTCGCCAGTGCCGGCTGAATCGACCTCTACGCGCCCTTCCAGCCCTGCTTCACGCAGCTTATGGCGCAACACACCTTCGGCCGTGGGCGAGCGGCAGATATTGCCCAGACATACGAACAGAACGCGCATCAGGCCCCCAGCAGGCGACGAACCCGCTCCAGGTCTTCCGGCGTGTCGACGCCCGCAGGTGGCGCTTCCAGGGCATCGGCGACATGGATACGCACGCCATGCCAGAGCGCGCGCAGCTGCTCCAGGCACTCGGTGTCTTCCAGCCAGCATGGGCCCCAGGCGACGAAGTCATGCAGAAACTGCGCACGGTAGGCGTAGATACCGATGTGGCGACGGTACGGCACGCCGGCGGGCAGCTCGTCACGGCTCTTGGCGAAGGCATCCCGCGCCCAGGGCAGCGGCGCGCGGCTGAAGGTCAGGGCCAGGCCAGTCTTGTCACTGACCACCTTGACCACATTGGGGTTGAATAGCGCCTGCACATCCTCAATCGGCTCGGCCAGGGTGGCGATGGCCGCCTGCGGATTGGCCGCCAGGTTGGCCGCCACCTGATTAATGATCGATGGCGGAATCAGCGGCTCGTCGCCCTGCACGTTGACCACAATGGCGCCAGCCGCCAGCCCCAGAGCCGTAGCAACCTCAGCCAGACGGTCAGTGCCCGAGTTGTGAGAAGCGTCAGTCAGCACCACCTGTGCACCAAAGCTGCGGCAGACCTCAACGATGCGCGCATCGTCGGTCGCCACTACCACTTGCTGAGCACTGCTTTTGCACGCCTGTTCCCAGACATGCTGAATCATCGGCTTGCCAGCAATATCCTGCAGCGGCTTGCCCGGCAGACGGCTGGAAGCGAAACGTGCCGGAATCACAACGGTAAAGGCAGTGCTCATTTATTTGTCCAGACGCTCGTCGACGTTGAGGGTGCGGGCTTCGGTTTCCAGCATCACCGGAATACCATCGCGAACCGGGAAAGCCAGTGCGTCGGCCTTGCAGATCAGCTCACTCTTGTCAGCTGCGAGCTTCAGCGGGCCCTTGCACAGTGGGCAGGCGAGAATGTCGAGTAGTTTCGGGTCCATGGGAGATCCTTGATAGGAAGCAGCTGCTGGGGCGGACGAAACCGCCGAATGATCAGAACAGTCAGGCGCGCGGCACAAGACGCTGCAATTGCTGATCAAACCAGGCGACAAACGCGGCCGAAGGCTCGGCATCCACCGCCAGGTACCACCAATCGTCAGCCGCAAAGGCACGGCACTTGACCGCATCCTTTTCCGTCATCAGCACCGGCAGCGCCGGGCTGAAATTCAGCAGCTCGGCGCTGTACGGCGCGTGGTCGGCAAAGGCATGCGCTACAGGCCGCCAGTGTAGCCCTTCGAGGGTGTTGAAGAAACGCTGCGGGTTGCCAATACCGGCGACCGCATGCAAGGCCTGACCGGCCGGGAAATGACTAAGCGGATGCTGCTCGCCACTGCGCAGGTTGACCAAGGTGCGCGGCCGCAGGGTAAAGCCGTAGCCATCCTGCGGATCGCTGGACGCGCCGTTATACAGCAGCGCATCCACGCTCTGCAGACGCTCAACCGGCTCACGCAGCGGGCCGGCAGGCAGGCAATGGCGATTGCCCAAGCCGCGCGCGGCATCGATCAGCACCAGTTCGAGATCTCGGGCCAGACGGTAGTGCTGCAAGCCGTCGTCACTGAGGATCAGATCCAGCGGCTCAGCCGCCAGCAAGGCCGCCACTGCGCACCCACGATCAGGATCAATCATCAGCGGCACGCCGCTGCGTTGCACAATCAGCAGCGGTTCATCACCGGCAACGCTGGCAGCCTGATCGGCCTGCACGCGCCAGGGCAGCTGCGGCGGCTGGGCGCCATAGCCACGGCTTACCACACCGACGCGCAGCCCTTGGCGGCGGCAACGTTCAATCAGCCAGAGAATCATCGGGGTTTTGCCGGTGCCGCCGACGGTGATATTGCCGACCACCACTACCGGCACGGGAGCACGGTAGATCTCGCCCTCACCCGCCAGGAATCGCGCGCGCTTGCGCAGCACCACCACGCGATACAGCCACTCCAGCGGACGCAGCAGGCCCAGCGCCGGATGACCGGCGTACCAGGCAGCAGTAAGGCGTGCGGACAGGCTCATCAGTAGGCAACCCTCAAGGCGCGGCTTGCGCCTCGATGGTGGTCATGCGCAGGTGGGCAAAACCCAGCTTGCCGGCCGCATCCATGGCGGTAATCACCGCCTGATGCTGGGCCTTGGCATCGGCGCTGATGATCAGCGGCAGGCTGTTATCACCTTCCGATTCCTTCTGCAGCGCTGCCATCAGGCTTTGCAGATCGCTTTTCAGCAACTGTTTGGCATTCAGCGAGTAGCTGCCATCGGCGGCAATCAGGATTTCCAGTTGCTTCAGTTCGGTCTGCTCCGGCGGCGTGCCAGTGGCGGCCTCCGGTAGATCGACCTTGAGCTGGGTCTCACGGGTAAAGGTGGTGGTGACCACGAAGAACAGCAGCAGGATAAACACCACGTCGATCAACGAGGCCAGGTTGATTTCGACGTTCTCCCGCGGTTTGCGCCGGAATTTCACGCCTTGTCCTCGCCCATATCGACGTCACGGTCGCCCTGCACCACTTCCACCAGGCGAATCGCCTCCTGCTCCATACCGACCACCAGCTCATCAATGCGGCGTTGCAGGTAACGGTGGAAGAACAGTGCCGGAATGGCCACCATCAGACCCGCCGCCGTAGTGATCAGCGCCTTGGAAATACCGCCCGCCAGCAAGGACGCATTGGCCATGCCCGAGCCCATAAAGGAGCTGAAGATTTCGATCATGCCCAGCACCGTACCGAGCAAACCCAGCAGCGGCGCGATACCGGCGATGGTGCCCAGGGCATTCAGGTAACGCTCCAGATCGTGAATCACCCGTGCGGCAGCTTCCTGAATGCACTCTTTCATGATCTCGCGACCATGTTTGGAGTTGGCCAGGCCAGCGGCGAGGATCTGCCCCAACGGCGAGTTGGCGCGCAGCTCCTTGAGTTTCTGGTTAGTGAGTTTTTTCTCTTTGATCCATTTCCATACCTGACCGAGCAGGTTGGGTGGGGTGATGCGGCTCGGCCGCAGCGTCCACAGGCGCTCGGCAATGATGCCGGCCGCAGCGATAGAACACAGAATGATCGGCAGCATCATCCAGCCGCCAGCTTTAACCAGTTCCCACACGGTGGCAGATCCCCTTCACAAAAGTGGCGCCACTCTAGCATAGGGTCGCGGCCTCGCCGACCGCTCCAGCGCTCATTTTTCCCGCCAAAAACGTGCGTGATCACGCAAACCTTGCGCGGACTCAAACGCGCCTAAACGAATCCGCACTGCGCCATGCCGGGCTGTGTCGTAGGGCTGCGCCGCAATCGCCTGGTAACGCCTCATGACCTCGGCATGCGGGTGGCCAAAGGCGTTATGGGCACTGCGAGAAATCAAAACAAACGCTGGCTGAACCTGTGCCAAAAACGCCGCTGACGATGAACTGCGACTGCCATGGTGCGGAGCCAGTAGCCAGCGCGCCGACATAGGCAATGTGCTGGCGAGCAACGCCCGCTCGGCGCGACTGTCGATATCCCCAGTCAGCCATAGGCTTTCGCCATTAGCCTGAATACGCATCACGCAGGACGCTTGATTACCATCGCTCGCATTTTCCCAGCGCCAAGTGCTGAACTGCACACCGTCCCATTGCCAGCGCTGCTGAGTGCAGGCCTCAACCTGGAGTGAACCTGGCAATTTATCGGGCTCACCGCTGAGCACTTGCCGAACGGGTAGCCCACGTGTGATTGCAACAGCGCCGCCGGCATGATCGTTATCGGCATGACTGAGCACCAGCAGATCAAGCCCACGTACATCCAACGCACGCAAGGACGGCACGACCACGCGCTCGCCGGTATCGAACTCGCCAAAGCGCGGTCCGGCGTCATACAGCAAGTCATGCGTGTGCGTACGCACCAGCACCGCCAAGCCCTGACCGACATCCAGCATCCACACTTCGGCCCGCGCATATTCTGGACGCTGCTGCGGGCTGTACAACAAAGGCAACAGCAGTAGTACGCCCAAACTGCGCATCGGCAAGGCGGCGGGTAGAAGCAGTACCAGCGCGCCAAGCGCCACCAGCAGCCAGGCCCAGAAAGGCAGCACACTGGGCAACCAGGCCGGTAGCCACAGGGATAATTGACTCAGCACTGCAAACAACACATCCAGCAGCCACCCTGCACCACCGAGCAGCGTAGCCCCCACCCCAGGCAAAGGCAGCAACAACGTGCCAAGTAATGCCAGTGGCACCACCAGCAGGCCGATCACAGGCACGGCGACTAGATTAGCAACCGGTCCACTGGCACTCACTGGCAAGCCAAGCGCCAGCATCAACGGCAGCAAACCAATGGCCATGGCCCACTGCGCGCGCAGCAGAGTGACCCACCAAGGCCATGCACCCAGCCGACCGCTGAAGATCAGAACTAACAACATCACCGCCCCGAAGGACAACCAGAAACCTGGCTGCAAACTAGCCAGCGGCTCCAGCAACAGCACTGCAAGCAGTGCCAGCAGCAAGGGCAACCACACGCCCAGATGACGAAAGCGCCAGCGCCACAGCAGCACTAGGCCGACCATGACGCAGGCGCGCTGCACCGGCACTTCAAAACCTGCCAGCAGGCCGTAAGCCAATGCCCCAACAAAAGCCAATCCACAGGCCCAGGGCAGCCAGGGCCAGCTGCGCGGCCAAAAACCGAAACGCGCCAACCCAGCCACTAGCGCATAGAGAAACGCGGCCAGCAGGCCGATATGCTGGCCAGAAATCACCATCAGGTGCACCGTGCCGGTGTTTTGCAACACCTGCCAGTCCGCCGTTGATAACCCCGAACCATCGCCCAACACCAAAGCTGCCAGCGCCCCCTCACGACCATGCGCAGGCGTCGCCAATAGGTGCTGCCGTAAACGGTCACGCCAGGCACCGGAGCCGCTGGCAGGCGCGATCAACTCGCCACTTTTCACCATGCCCGTGGCGCCAATGCGCTGCGCCAACAGCCAGGCTTCGTAATCAAAGGCCTGCGGATTGACCAAGCCATGTGGGCGTTTGAGGCGAACCGCTAAGCGCCAGGTTTCACCCGCACGTACCGGCTGCCCGCCGTACCAGGACAGGCGCAAACGCGCGGGCAATGCATCGCGGCGTGAAACCACCTGTTCCAACTGAAAACGCACGGCCTCCTCACCCACCTCAGGCAGGCCAACCACCTGCCCTTGCAGCCAGAGCGTGCGAGAGTCTAACGGTTTCGCCAGGCGATCATCCAACGCCCACTGCGCCGACACACAGGCCCAGCTGAAACCGAACAGAAACAGAGCGATGGGGTAGGTGCGAAACGGCAACAGCATCAAGCCGACTATGGGTAAAAGTCCCAACAGCCACAACGGAGGCAAGACCGGAAGAAAGCGTAACGTCAGCAGCCCGGCCACCAACGCCAATATCCCTAAACGCATAGACTCGCTCCATGAGTCGACTAGAGCATTTAACCTACTGATGCATCGTTAAATACTTGCTGTCACAAACTGTGAAAGCAGGCTGGCGGCAATGGATGCATAATGTCGGCGCTTTTATCTGCCAGAGAGCCTTCATGCCGCGTCGTTTATTCAAGCGCTACATGCCTCACCCAGACCGGATCAAGGATAATAAATCCCTGCGCTTTCTGGGCAACGTGATTCACGACCCCAACCTCTGGCACCTCAACCGTCATTCCGTTTCGCGCGCCATGGCCATTGGTCTGTTCTGGGCGATGATCCCGATGCCCATGCAAATGGCCGCCGCTGCCGCAGTCGCCATTCCGGCTAGGGCCAATCTGCCCATCTCAATTGGTCTGGTTTGGCTGACCAACCCGATCACCATGCCCCCCGTGTTTTATTGCAGCTACAAGTTCGGCGCCTGGCTGATGAACACGCCCACGCTGCAAATGCCCGATCACATTACCCTCGGCTGGGTCGGCCATGTGCTGCAAACCCATTGGCAGCCGCTGTATCTGGGTTCTCTGGCGCTCGGTTTGCTGTTTGCTGCAATCGGCTATTTCGGCACCAACGCTTACTGGCGCTGGTGGGTGCAGCATAGCTGGCGTAAGCGCCAAGAAAAGCGTCGCCAACAAAACGCTCAGCACTGACACAAAAAAACCGTTACTCAGTAACGGCTTTTCTGCATCTATGAGCGTGGTTTATTCGTAACGCAGCGCATCGGCCGGCTGAATCTGCGCGGCCCGCCAGGACGGGTAGACGGTGGCCAAAAAGCTCAAGCTGAACGCCGCGCCACAAATCAGCAGAACGTCAGACAGCAGCAGTTCCGACGGCAGGTTACTGATGAAATACACGTCCGAACTCATCACCTGCTGGCCGCTTAGGCGCTCGATCCAGCCCACCAGCTGACTGACATTCAGCGCCGCGAGAATACCCAGCACCGCACCGATCAGGGTACCGACCACGCCGATCACGGTGCCCTGCACCATAAAGACGCCCATGATCTGCCCCGGCGTCGCGCCCAGGGTGCGCAGGATGGCGATATCCGCGCCCTTGTCCGCCACCACCATGATCAACGTGGCGATGATATTGAAGGCTGCCACCGCGACGATCAGCAGCAGCAACAGACCAATCATGGTCTTTTCCATTTTCATCGCACTGAACAGGCTGCCCTGAGTCAGGGTCCAGTCTGCGGAGCTGTAACCCGCGCCCAGCTCACCGACAATCTGTGCGGCCACTTGCGGCGCCTGATACAGGTCCTGCAATTTCAGCCGCACGCTTTGCACCTGGCCCGGCTGCATGCGCTGGATATGCGCTGCATCGGCGACATGAATCAGCGCCAGCGAGCTGTCCAGATCGGCGCCAACCTTGAAGATGCCGACTACGTTAAGGCGCTGCATGCGCGGGCTGATACCGCCCGGCACGCTGCTCAGCTCCGGCACAATCAGCGCTAGCTTGTCGCCCACCCGCAGCTGGAAGCGCCGCGCGGTGATCTCGCCCAGCACTACGCCGAACTCACCTTCACGCAAATCGCTCAGGCGGCCCTGCTGCATATGCTTGTCGATAATCGACACCTGCGGTTCCAGCGCCGGATCGACGCCGTGCAGCTGAACCGGCTGCATCGCGCCACGCACCGAAAGCATGCCTTCGAGCTCGGCAAACGGCACTGCCGCGACTACTTGCGGATTCTTTTTGGCTGCAGCAGCGACCTGCTGCCAGTTATCCAGCGGCTGCGTCCCGGCGATGCTGGCGTGCGGCACCATACCGAGGATGCGCGTGCTCATTTCCTTCTGGAAACCGTTCATCACCGACAGCACCACGATCATGGCCAACACGCCCAAGGCCAGGCCGATCATCGAGGTCATCGAGATAAAGGAAATAAAGTGGTTGCGCCGCTTGGCCCCGGTATAGCGGATACCGATAAAGATACTCAGCGGACGAAACATCAGGCGGCCACCAGCTTGCCGTCTTCCAGACGCAGGATGCGGTCCATTTGCTGGGCCAGCGCCATGTCGTGGGTCACCACCAGAAAGGCGGTTTGCGACGAGCTGCTCAGCTCCTTCATCAGGTCCTGAATGCCTTGCGCAGTGTGATGATCGAGGTTGCCAGTGGGCTCATCGAGCAGCACCAGGCCAGGCTGATTGACCAGGGCACGGGCAATCGCCACACGCTGACGCTCACCACCGGACAACTCCGACGGCTTATGCGCCAGGCGATGGCCGAGGCCAACTCGCTCCAACAGCGCGGTGGCACGCTGACGCGCTTCACTGATCGGCGTGCGACCAATCAACAACGGCATGCACACGTTCTCCAGGGCGGTGAACTCCGGCAGCAGGTGGTGGAACTGGTAAACGAAACCCAGGGCGCGGTTACGCAGCAGGCCGCGCTGCTTTTCATTCAGCGCCGACAACTCCTCGCCAGCCAGCCAGACGCTGCCGGTGCTCGGCGTATCCAGGCCGCCGAGCATATTCAGCAAGGTGCTCTTGCCCGAGCCGGAGCTGCCAACAATCGCCACGCGCTCACCAGGGTGCAGTTCCAGCTGCAGGTCCTGCAGCACCACCACCGATTGCGGGCCCTCGTCGTAGCTTTTACCGAGGTTGCGACAGCTCAACACTGCACGATCTTGCATAACCGAATCACTCATAGCCTGATCATTCATAACGCAGAGCCTCCGCGGGCTGGGTACGCGCCGCGCGCCAGGCCGGATACAGGGTGGCGAAGAAACTTAGAATCAACGCCGCGCCGCAAACCAGCAGCACGTCCGCCAGCATCAGCTGCGATGGCAGATAGTCGATGAAATACACATCGGCATTGAGGAATTTGATCCCCAACAGCCTTTCCAGCGCGGCAATCGCACTGCTGATATTCAATGCCGCGAGACAGCCCAGCACCGCGCCAATCGCCGTGCCGAACACGCCGATCACCGTGCCCTGGACCATAAAGATCGCCATAATCTGCCGCGGCGTCGCACCCAGGGTGCGCAGGATAGCGATATCGCCCTTCTTGTCGGTGACCACCATGACCAGGGTGGAGATGATATTGAACGCTGCCACCGCGACGATCAGTAGCAGCAACAGGCCAATCATCGCCTTCTCCATGCGGATCGCCTGGTACAGGTTGCCGTGGGTACGGGTCCAGTCGCGGGCGTAGTAATCGCCCTCGCCGAGCGTTTGCGCCAACGCCCAGGCAGTGCGTGGGGCTTCGAACAGGTCGGCGAATTTCAGGCGAATGCCCTGTACCTGATCGACCTGCCAACGCTGCAAACGAGCCAGATCCTGCACATGAGTCAGCGCTAAGTGGCCGTCGATCTCGCCAGCGCCGACATGGAAGATACCAACCACGGTAAAGCGCTTGAGGCGCGGAAACATGCCGGCAGGAGTAACCGTGACTTCCGGGGCGACGAAGGTGACCTTGTCACCCAGGTCGACGCCGAGTTTGGCCGCGGCCTTGTCGCCCAGCACCATGCCGAACTCGCCGGGCTGCAGATCCTCCAGGCGGCCCTGCTTGAAGAAGTTGCCGATGATCGAGACCTTGGCTTCTTCCAGCGGATCGACCGCATTGATCAGCACTTTCTGCACCTTGCCGTCGTTGGTCAGCAGGCCCTGCATCTGGCTAAAGGGCGCAACCGCGAGCACCTGCGGGTTGCTCTGCGCCTGGTTGGCCAGGCTGCGCCAGTCCTTGATCGGCGTAGCGCTCTCGACGGTGGCGTGCGGCACCATGCCGAGCACGCGGGTGCGCATTTCATGGTCGAAGCCGTTCATCACCGACAGCACCAAAATCATCACCAGCACACCAAGTGCAAGCCCGATCATCGAGGTCAGGGAAATAAAGGATACGAAGTGGTTGCGACGCTTGGCCCGCGTGTAGCGCGTGCCGATAAATACGAACAGAGGTCTGAACATGTCGGGGCTGATTCGAGGGAAAAAGAAACGTCCTTGTGGCGGGGCTTGGCGAGCAGCCTTACACTCTGACCACTACTGCTGCCATGGGTTCGCCATGCCGACTCAAGATGAAGATGATCGCCGCGAATACTATCGTATCGACGATACGATCGCACTGGAATTCACCCTCCTGTCGGGCCCCGAAGCCCTGCCCAGTTATGAACTCCACGATAATTCACCCCTATTCAACCTGCTGAGCGATCTTCACCTGATGGACTTTGAGTCGCAGCATCTGCTGCGGCACATTACCGAGCGTGATCGTACTTTGGCCAATTACCTCAAGGTGATGAACAAGCGTATCGACCTGCTCGGGCAGGCCATGGCGCAAAGCCTGCTGCGCGACATTGGTACACCACGCAAGGTCAGCCTCTCCGAGGGCGGCGTGAGTTTCAATAACGCTCAGCCGGTGGCCGAAGGCGCGCACCTGGCGCTGAAAATGGTGCTGATGCCACAAGCACTGGGCTTGCTGCTGCGGGCCAAGGTGGTGCATTGCCAAGCATTGTCGTCACAGCAATTTGAAATTGGCGCAGAGTTCGAAGCCCTCAGCGACGCCCAACGCCAGCTATTGGCTCGGCATATTCTGCAACGCCAGGCCTTGGAGCGTCGCCAAGCCCGCGAGCAGCCTCTGCAACCGTAATAGTGAGCCGCCATGCCCCGTCTGCTTCTGCTTATCGCCCTGTTACTGCCCCTCGGCACTGTCGCCGATACCCTACAAATCCCTATTGGCCAACAAGGCGGCAGCACGCTGCAGCTGCCGCAGCTTGGTGAATCCCAGCGCGCGGTGCTCGAGCGCTTCGGCCTAGCCGATGAAGAGCACCCAAGCGTCGGCAACCCGCCGATCACCCGCTGGGATTACCGCGAGTTCAGCATCTATTTCGAGCACAAACACGTAATCAACAGCGTGCGTCATCATCAGCCCGGCGCCGCCCTGCCCGACAAGGAGCAACAGTGACAGTCATCTATGGACATCGCGGCGCCAAAGGCGAGGTGCCGGAAAACACCCTGGCCAGCTTCCAGCAATGCCTGAAGCATGGCGTACGCCGCTGCGAGCTGGATCTGCACCTGTCGCGCGATGGCGAGTTGATGGTGATTCACGACCCGACCCTAAAGCGCACCACCGGCCACCGCGGCAAGGTAGTCGAGCATGACGCCGCCGAACTGGTGACCTATGACGCACGCAAAGGCGGCCCTGGCGCAGTCACGCCCTGCCCGATCCCACGCCTGGAAGAGCTGTTCCAGCACTGCGATTTCGAGCACTGGCAACTGGAAGTCAAAAGCGCCTCGAAGGTTCGCTCGGCGCGCATGGTCAAGGCGATTGCCGAACTAGCCGAACGCTACAAACTGACGGATAAGGTCACCGTCACCTCCAGCTCCCGCGAAGTGCTCGGCGCCTTACAGCGCCTGACGCCGCACCTGCAACGCGGGCTGGTCGCTGAATATGCCTGGCTCGACCCACTGAAGGTCGCCAAGCACTACGGCTGTCATCTGCTCGCGCTGAACTGGACGCTGTGTACCCCAGAGCGCCTGCTCAAAGCGCAGAAAGCCGGTTTGCATGTCTCGGTGTGGACGGTCAACGAACCGGCACTGATGCGCCGCCTGGCAGACTTCGGTGTAGACAGCATCATCACCGACTTTCCCGGCCTGGCAGTGGCGACCCTGGAATAACCTCCCGGATAGCCCCAGCTACAGAAACGAAAAACCGGCCGCAAGGGCCGGTTTTTCGTTAAGCCTGATCAGAAACTTTCACGATTGGGCCATCGCCAGTCGCGGGAGTCGCTGAACGGGTTCTCCCCGACCGGCTCAGGCCACCGGCCGGAGCCGCTCAAAAAAGCCGATTAAGGCCGTCGAACGCTGCTACCCGGTAGGCTTCCGCCATGGTTGGGTAGTTAAAGGTGGTGTTGACGAAGTACTTGATGCTGTTGGCTTCACCCTTCTGGTTCATGATCGCCTGGCCGATATGCACAATCTCTGAAGCCTGATAACCAAAGCAGTGCACACCCAGCACTTCCAGCGTTTCACGGTGGAAGAGGATTTTCAGCATACCCACCGGCTCATTGGAGATCTGCGCCCGCGCCATGCCCTTGAAGAAGGCTTTACCGACTTCGTAGGGAATCTTGGCTTGGGTCAGTTCGCGTTCATTCTTACCAATCGAGCTGATTTCCGGAATGGTGTAGATGCCCGTCGGCACGTCATCGACAAAACGCCAGCTGCCATTGTCGACAATGCTGCCAGCCGCTGAACGCCCCTGGTCAGCGGCCGCGCTGGCCAGGCTCGGCCAACCGATTACATCGCCCGCGGCATAAACGTTAGGGACTTGCGTGCAGTAGGACTGGTCAACTTCGATCTGCCCACGGCTGTTGACCTTGACGCCGATATTCTCCAAGCCCAATTGGTCGGTGTTACCGGTACGGCCATTGCACCAGAGAAACGCATCAGCCTTGATCTTCTTACCGGATTTCAGGTGCAGCACCACACCGTTTTCCACCCCTTCAACGCGCTCATACTCCTCGTTGTGACGGATCAGCACGTTGTTATTGCGCAGGTGGTAACTCAGCGCATCGGAAATTTCCGCATCGAGGAAGCTCAACAGCTGGTCACGGTTATCAATCAGATCAACCAACACGCCCAAGCCACTGAAGATCGATGCGTATTCGGAACCGATTACCCCGGCGCCGTAAATGATGATGCGCCGCGGGGTATGGCCCAGGCTGAGAATGGTGTCGCTGTCGTAGATGCGCGAGTGATGAAAGTCCACGTCCACAGGGCGATAAGGCCGCGAGCCGGTGGCAATCACGATCTGCTTGGCGACCAGGGTTTCCACCACGCCGTTCGGGCACACCACTTCGATGGTGTGATCATCAGCAAAACTGCCGGTGCCGAAAAACAGGTCGATGCGGTTACGCGCGTAGTAGCCCGTGCGCGAGCTCACTTGCTTGGCGATCACCCGCTCGGCACTTTTCAGCACATCGGGGAAGGAGAACCAGCGCGGCTCGCCGATCTGGCGGAACATCGGGTTGGTGTTGAACTGCATGATCTGCCGCACCGAATGGCGCAGCGCCTTGGACGGAATGGTGCCCAGATGAGTGCAGTTGCCGCCGACTTCACGTCGGCTATCAACCACGGCCACCTTGCGCCCGGCTTTGGCCGCGTTCATTGCCGCGCCTTCACCCGCAGGGCCGGAACCCAGCACCACTACGTCGTAGTTGTAGACCGCCATGTTTACTCCTTCAGATCACACCGGAGCACTTATACCGCGCTCTCGGCAGGGCCAGCACTGCACGCGCAGCCTGACAATCAATTCGTAGCTGCAAGCCTAGCCGTTTAGCCGACCGCAAGACGACTAGCGTTTGGTCGCGTCGTAGGCCAGGTCTTCGGTTTTGCCTTGTGGGTCGCTGTTGATCTCCTCGCACTTCTCGCGGCTGCCACCACAGATCGAGCACTCTTTCTCGATACCCAGGTTGGCGATACCGCCGCAGGAACCGGCGATGGGCTTGCGCCCCATGATCACACCCACCGCCATCATGCCGACTACCAGCACCATGACCAGAAACACCACTAAAAACGTCATTGCTCGTCTCCTGCAGCAAATAGCTGCTCGAAAGCCTGAGTTGTCTGTGTGACGAAGGCGTCACCTTCGCGGGTCACGAAAAACGCTGCAATCCCCATGCGTTCAGCAAATGCTAAGCCACGCTCAGTGCCCATCACCATTAGCACTGTAGACAAGCCGTCAGCACGCAGGGTCGATTTATCCACCACAGTTACCGCCGCCAGCTTGTGAGTGATCGGTGCACCGGTCAATGGATCAAGGGTGTGCGAATAGCGCTGGCCCTCTTCCTCGAAGTAATTGCGGTAATCACCTGAGGTGGAAATGCCGTAACCATCCACCGCCAGCACCCGCTGGGCGACGCGCTGGCCGTCCTGCGGTGCTTCCAAGCCGATGCGCCACGGCTGACCATCGGGCTTTTTGCCCGCTGCTTTAAGCTCGCCGGTGACCTCAATCATGTAGCTGGTCACGCCCAATTCGGTAAAGCGCTGCACGAGGGTGTCCACGGCATAACCGGCGGCAATGCTGTTGAAGTCGACCTGGACATCAACCGCTTTGCACAGTTGCTGCCCGTCACGCCGCAAATACTGCATGCCCATTCGCGCACGCGCAGCGGCCAGTTGTTCAGCCGTCGGCACCTTTTCGGCGCGTGCCTTGGGGCCAAAGCCCCAGAGATTGAGCAGCGGCTCCAGGGTCAGATCTAACGCACCCTGGCTTTGCTCATGCAGTAATCGCCCAGCCTCGACCAGCTCCAGCACAGCATCGGGCATGACCTGACAGGTACCCGCTGGAGCCTGGTTGAATTGCTCAATAGCGGAATCATCACGGTAGGTCGACATCTGCACGTCAACCTCAGCCAGGATTGCATCCGTTTCGCGCTTGAGTAATTCAACGCTCGGCGAATCCTTGCTGCGCACATATTTGACCGTGTAAGTGCTGCCCATAGTCGGGCCGCTGAACTCTTCTACTGGCTCTGAAAACCAGCAGCCCGTTAGGGCTGCCAGCAAGCTGACAGCGATAACGGGCCGTAGTACCGCATAACTCATACTTAACCGCCGAAGTCGTCGAGCAGGATGTTCTCCTCCTCCACACCCAAGTCGACCAGCATTTTGATCACTGCGGCGTTCATCATGGGCGGGCCGCACATGTAGAACTCGCACTCCTCAGGCGCCGGATGGTCCTTGAGGTAGTTTTCATACAGCACGTTGTGGATAAAGCCCTTAAGACCCGTCCAATTGTCTTCCGGCTGCGGATCAGACAACGCCAGGTGCCACTTGAAGTTGGGGTTCTCGGCCTGCAGCTGATCGTATTCTTCAACGTAGAAGGCTTCACGCATAGAGCGCGCGCCATACCAGAAGCTGATCTTGCGGGTCGACTTCAAGCGCTTGAGCTGGTCGAAGATGTGCGAACGCATCGGTGCCATACCAGCACCCCCGCCGATAAACACCATCTCAGCGTCGGTGTCTTTGGCGAAAAACTCACCGAATGGACCGTACACGGTAACCTTGTCGCCCGGCTTGAGGCTGAACACCCAGGAACTCATCTTGCCTGGCGGCAGATCGTCCTTGCCCGGTGGCGGTGAAGCAATACGGATATTGAACTTCACCAAGCCCACTTCTTCCGGGTAGTTGGCCATGGAGTAAGCGCGGATCACGGTCTCTTCGACCTTAGATACATACTTCCACTGGTTGAACTTGTCCCAGTCGCCGCGATATTCCGGCTGAATGTCGAAGTCCTTGTAATGCACTTCGTGCGGCGGGCACTCGAGCTGCACGTAACCACCGGCGCGGAAGTCGACGCTCTCACCTTCCGGCAGTTTCAGCGTCAGCTCCTTGATGAAGGTGGCCACGTTAGGGTTGGACTCAACGGTGCATTCCCACTTCTTCACACCGAAGACTTCTTCCGGCACTTCGATCTTCATGTCCTGCTTGACCGGCGTCTGGCAGGATAGACGCCAGCCCGCCTTGGCTTCACGACGGGTGAAAGCGGCCTCTTCGGTCGGCAGCATTTCGCCGCCGCCATGCTCAACCACACACTTGCACTGGGCGCAGGTACCACCGCCGCCACACGCCGACGACAGGAAGATATTGTTGGCCGCTAGGGTCTGCAGCAACTTGCCGCCCGCAGGTACCACAATGGTTTTTTCGCCGTTGATCTCGATGCTCACGTCACCGCTGGAAACCAGCTTGGCGCGCGCCGCGAGAATGACCAGCACCAACGCCAGCACAATGCCGGTGAACATGCCGATGGCGATAAGAATCTCTAAATTAATCATCTATGCACCCCTTCCTTACAACTGCACGCCGGAGAAGGACATAAAGCCCAGAGACATCAGACCGATGGTGATAAAGGTGATGCCCAGGCCCTGCAAGCCTGCAGGCACGTCGCTGTACTTGAGTTTCTCGCGGATACCCGCCAGTGCAGCAATCGCCAGTGCCCAAGACAAACCAGAACCGAAGCCATACACGGTACTTTCCGCGAGGTTGTAGTCACGTTCGACCATGAACAAGGTACCGCCCATGATGGCGCAGTTCACCGTGATCAGCGGCAGGAACACGCCGAGAGCGTTGTACAGGCTGGGGACATACTTATCCAAGAGCATTTCGAGGATCTGAACGATGGCCGCAATCACCCCGATGTAGCTGAGCAGACCAAGGAAGCTCAGGTCCACTTCCGGCAAACCGGCCCAAGCCAGCGCACCATCTTTCAGCAGGTAGGTGTAGATCAGGTTGTTCGCCGGCACAGTAATAACCTGCACCACGATAACCGCGATACCCAGGCCAATGGCCGTCTCGACTTTCTTCGAGATGGCGATAAAAGTGCACATGCCGAGGAAGAAGGCCAACGCCATGTTCTCAACGAACACCGCCTTGGCCAGCAAGCTGAGGTAATGCTCCATTAGTACGCCTCCTTGTTCGAGACCTGCGGAGCCATCTTGAAGCTTGGCTTCTCAACCTGGTCTTTTTTCCAGCTACGCAGTGCCCAGATAAACAAACCGATCAGGAAGAACGCCGAAGGCGGCAGCAACAGCATGCCGTTAGGCTGGTACCAGCCACCGTCGTTGATCACCGGGATGATCTCGTAGCCCATCAGTTTGCCCGCACCGAACAGCTCACGAACGATACCCAGCACGATCAACATGGCGCTGTAGCCCAGGCCGTTACCGATACCATCGAAGAACGACAGCACGGGCGGGTTCTGCATGGCAAAGGCTTCGGCGCGGCCCATCACGATGCAGTTGGTGATGATCAGACCAACGAATACTGACAGCTGCTTAGACAAACTAAAGGCATAGGCCTTGAGCACCTGATCGACCACGATCACCAGGGACGCGATGATCACCATCTGCACGATCATGCGGATGGAGCTGGGGATCTGGCTGCGAATCATCGAGATAAACAGGTTGGAAAACCCGGTTACCAGCGTCAAGGCAATCGACATCACCAGCGCGGTTTTCAGGTTCGAGGTCACCGCCAGGGCGGAACAGATACCCAGAATCTGCAAACCAATCGGGTTGTTGTTGAAAATCGGGTTAAGCAGGACTTCTTTAATAGTCGGCTGCGACATGATCAAGCCTCCCCTTTTTGCAGATTGGCGAGGAACTGGGCGAAGCCGTTCTCTCCCAGCCAGAAGTGCAGCAAGTTATTCACACCATTGCTGGTCAGGGTTGCACCCGCCAGGCCGTCGACCTGGTGAGTCGCCTGCGCGCTTTGCGCATCGACGTTACCCTTGATGATCTGGATCGCTAGGTCACCCTTGTCATCAAACAAGGTCTTACCCAGCCACAGGCTTTTCCATTTTGGGTTATCCACTTCGCCGCCCAGACCCGGGGTCTCGGCATGCTGGTAGAAGCCAAAACCAGCAACGGTATTGAGGTCACCCTGCAGCGCCATAAAGCCGTGCAGAGTCGACCACAGGCCATAGCCACGCACGGGCAGAATCACGGTCTCCAGCTTGCCATCCTGCTCCACCAGATAAACAGTGGTGAAACGCTCGCGGCGCTTGATCGAGGCGATATCGTCAGAGCCTTCAAGCACAGCCGACAACTTTGGATCCTTGGACGCTTTAAGCGGATCAAACGTAGCGGGGTTCTGCGCATCGCTGAAAGTGCCCGTTTCGAGGTCAACAATCCGCGCGCTGATGCGTTCGGCGAACAGCGCTTTGACCTGCGCGCTGCTCATGCTGGCATCACCCAGCCCGGCAATCGCCAGAATGCTGCGCTGTTTATCCAGCTGGCGGTTTTCCACCTGCGTCGGTTTCAGCGCGATGGCTGCACCTGCCACAAACACCGAGCACACCAGGCAGACCAACAGGGCCACCACCAAGGTACGGACGGTGGATTCTTTTTGACTAGACATTACGTGCCAGCCTCCGCTTGATATTGGCTTGAACGACAAAGTGGTCGATCAGCGGTGCAAACAGGTTGGCGAACAGAATCGCCAGCATCATGCCTTCCGGGAAGGCCGGGTTGATCACACGGATCATCACCACCATCACGCCGATCAGTGCACCGAAAATCCACTTACCGGTATTGGTCATGGACGACGATACCGGGTCGGTGGCCATGAAGAACATGCCGAAGGCAAAACCACCGACGACCAGATGCCAGTACCACGGCATGGCAAACATCGGGTTGGTGTTTGAACCGAGCAGATTAAGCAGCAGGCTGAAGCCGATCATACCCAGCAGTACGCCGGTCACAATTCGCCAGGAAGCAATCTTGGTAATCAGCAGAATGCCGCCACCAATCAGGATTGCCAGGGTGCTGGTTTCGCCCATGGAGCCGTGAATGGTGCCGACAAAAGCATCCATCCAGGTGATGCCATTGCTCACCACGTTCTCAATGCCACCCGCTGCCGCCAGGCTCAGCGAGGTTGCGCCGGCAAATCCGTCAACCGCAGTCCACACAGCGTCACCGGACATCTGCGCCGGGTAGGCGAAGAACAGGAATGCACGCCCCGTCAGCGCTGGGTTGAGGAAGTTTTTGCCAGTACCGCCAAACACTTCTTTACCGATCACCACGCCGAAGCTGATACCCAGCGCGACCTGCCACAGCGGAATGCTCGGCGGCAGAATCAGGGCAAACAGTACGGAGGTGACGAAGAAACCTTCGTTAACTTCGTGCTTACGGATCGAGGCGAACAGTACTTCCCAGAAGCCGCCGACGATAAACGTCACCGCATAGACCGGCAGAAAATATGCAGCGCCCTGGATAAAGTTATCCCACAGGCTGTTTGGGTCAAACCCAGCCAACGAACCAATCAGCGCGAAACGCCAGCCTTCCTGAGCGGCCAGCAGATCAGGGCTGTTAGCAAAGATCAGGTTGGCCTGATAACCGGTGTTCCACATACCAAAGAACATGGCCGGGAAGGTGCACAGCCACACCGTGATCATCATGCGCTTGAGGTCGATACCGTCGCGCACGTGAGCAGTGGTTTTGGTGACGCTGCCAGGACGATAGAAGAAGGTGTCGATGGCCTCATAGAGGGCATACCACTTCTCGTATTTGCCGCCTTTCTCAAAGTTGTGCTCGACTTTATCGAGGAATGCACGGATACCCATGACTTAACCCTCCTTCTCGATGCGCGCGAGGTTATCGCGCAGGATCGGGCCGTATTCATACTTGCCCGCACACACGTAGCTGCACAGCGCCAAGTCTTCTTCATCCAGTTCCAGGCAACCGAGTTTTTGAGCCATCTCGGTGTCCCCGACGATCAGGTAGCGCAGCAGTTGCGTCGGCAGGATATCCAGCGGCATAACCGCTTCGTAGTTACCGACCGGCACCATGGCGCGCGGGCTACCGTTGGTAGTGGTGGAGAAGGCAAACTTCTTCGCCGCATTGAGCTTGGAGACGAAGATGTTCATCACCGAATGCTTGTTCACCCCAGCACGCAGGTAATGCATCATTTCCCGGTCATTGCCCTCAGCCAGGCAAGACACCTGCAGGTGATAGCGACCGAGGAAGACAAACGCGCCGTGCGCGGTACGACCGCCCAGCACCGAACCGGAAATAACCCGATTGAACCCAGGCTGCAGCTCACCGGCCGTCAGCTCACTGAGGCTGGCACCAAGACGGGTGCGCACCAAGCGCGGTTGCTCGACCACAGGGCCGGCCAACGCCACAACGCGCTCAGCCCAGAGTTGCCCGGTGGTGAACAGTTTGCCGACTGCAATCACGTCCTGATAGTTAATCGTCCACACGCTCTTGCTCGCGCTGACCGGATCCAGGAAGTGAATGTGAGTGCCCGCCAAGCCCGCCGGATGCGGACCCGCAAAGGCTTCGGTGTGCACCTTGCTCAGCTGCTCGCCAGGCAAGCTGGCACCTTCGGCCTTGCACAGAAACACCTTGGCCAGATTGCTCAGCACTTGCAGGCCGTTAGTGAAGTCAGCGGCGTACTCGGCAATCACCACCGCCGGATCGGCAGCCAGCGGATGGGTATCAATGGCCGTGACGAAAATCGAGCTGGGCTGCGCGTCAGCAGCCGGCACCTTGCTGAACGGACGGGCCCGCAATGCGGTCCACAGCCCTGATTGCAGCAGCACCTCACGCACTTTGGCATCGCCAACAGTCGCCAGCTGATCCACGGCCACGTGATCAAAGGTGATGTACTCATCGCCCTCAACATCGATGACCACGGACTGCAACACCCGTTTCTCACCGCGATGGATAGCGCTGATCACGCCCGCAGCTGGAGCGGTGTATTGCACGCCTGGCGATTTCTTGTCCGAGAACAGCACCTGGCCACGCTTGACCCGGTCACCGACCTGAACCTCCATCGAAGGTTTCATACCGTGATAATCGAAGCCTATGACGGCGACGCTACGCACTGGCCTTGCGGCCTCGATGCGCTGCACCGGCACGCCGGTGATGGGCAAATCAAGCCCATGGTTTATTTTGATCATAGGTTTGCCTAACCACTGATTTAAAAGCTTTTTAGAATACGGGCGACACCAACGCAAAAGATGCACCGCAACGCCAGAAACAGAGTGGGCGCTGGGCAGGATGTCGGTCGCGGAAAAAATCTGGCCGATTATAAGTCGCGCCCTCGGCCACTGGCCACCCAAGCGCTTGCTTTTATCCAGTTAAACGTAACAGAAGGCAACAGATCGCGGCTTGACTGCTGAAGCCAGGCGCGCGACATAAGACCAATAGACTAAACGGAGCTCTGCCATGCGCCTGCTAATAGCGCTTACCACCCTACTGCTACTCAGTGGCGAGCTATTCGCCAGCAACCGCGAACGCCTGCAAGAAGCCAACTTCCCCGCTAGCCATACGCTGACCCAGAGCACCCTGGAGCGCAAGAACCAGAGCGTGCTGAATTACCTATGGGTCGATGTATACGCAGCAGCTTTTTACGCCCCCGCCGCCACCAGCGCCCGCAAAGCGGTCGACAAGCCACTTACGCAGCGCCTGGAGCTTTACTACTTTCGCGATATCGACAGCCAAGACGTGATCAAAGCCGCCTGGGTCGCACTTGAACGCCAGCACGACGCCGCCACGCTTGAACGCCTGCGCCCAGAGCTAGATGCACTCCATGGCACCTTTCGTGACATACGCCCCGGCGATCGCTATGCCCTCAATTTCAATACTGACAGCGGCCTGACGCTGGAGGTGAATGGCAAGGTCGCCCACACCAGCCAGAACCCAGCCCTAGCCAAGGCCTACTTGGGCATCTGGCTCGCTCCCGAAGGCTTGTCAGATAAGCTGCGCGCCAGCTTGCTGGCCGACTAACTCCAGGCAATAAACAATCACCGGAAGTCATTTTTAACGTCGCGCAACAACGGCCCGCAGAATGGCCAGCCATAAAAAAACGGGAGCCGAAGCTCCCGTATTTTTTATCTACTAACCAGACTTAGCGCGGGAAAGCTGGCGCGTTAACCCCGGCCATGTCTTCCATCACGCGAACCACCTGACAGCTGTAACCGAACTCGTTGTCGTACCAGACGTACAGAATCACGCGGTTATCGTTGCAGATAGTGGCCTCAGCATCGACCACACCGGCATGACGCGAGCCAACGAAGTCAGTGGACACCACTTCCTGCGACTGAACAAAGTCGATCTGCTTTTGCAGGTCAGAGTGCATGGCCATCTGGCGCAGGTACTCGTTGACCTCATCACGGCTGGTGGCTTTCTCAAGGTTGAGGTTGAGAATGGCCATCGACACGTTAGGCGTCGGCACGCGAATGGCGTTGCCGGTCAGCTTGCCCTTCAACATCGGCAACGCTTTAGCCGCAGCGGTGGCCGCGCCCGTTTCGCTGATAACCATGTTCAGCGGCGCCGAACGACCACGGCGATCGCCTTTGTGGAAGTTGTCGATCAGGTTCTGGTCGTTGGTGTACGAGTGCACGGTCTCGACATGACCATTGGCAATGCCGTACTGGTCATTGATTGCTTTGAGAATCGGCACGATGGCATTGGTGGTGCAGGATGCTGCCGAGATGATTTTGTCATCCGCAGTGATCTCAGCATGGTTAACGCCGTGCACGATATTCTTCAGCGCACCCTTGCCCGGTGCAGTCAGCACCACGCGGTCAATACCCGGGCAGGTCAAATGCTGACCCAAGCCGTCGGCGTCACGCCACACACCGGTGTTATCCACCAACAGTGCGTTCTTGATGCCGTATTGGGTGTAGTCGACTTCTTTCGGGTCTTTGGCGTAAATCACCTGAATCAGGTTGCCGTTGGCCGTGATGGTGTTGCTGGCTTCATCAATGGTGATGGTGCCATCGAACGGGCCGTGTACCGAGTCGCGGCGCAGCAGGCTGGCACGCTTGGACAGGTCGTTGCTTGCACCTTTGCGCACAACAATGGCGCGCAGACGCAGACCGTCGCCACCACCGGTTTTCTCGATCAGGATGCGCGCCAGCAGACGGCCAATACGGCCGAAACCGTAGAGCACCACGTCGGTACCTTCACGGGCTTCGCTGCTCTGCTTGCCAACCACTTCAACCAGCTCGTCTTTGACGAACTGCTCAATGCTGCGACCCTTACCGTCGGTCTTGAACTTGCTGACCATCTTGCCCAGGTCAACAGACGCGGCGCCCAGCTTGAGCTCGCTCATAGCCTTGAGGATCAGGAAGGTATCGTGCACCGACAATTCGCTGCCGTCCGCCAAGCGGTGACGAGCGAAGCGGTGGGCCTTAAGAATGTCGATCACCGAGCGGTTGATCAAACCACGGCCGTAGATCGAGGTGACCACGTTGTTGTTACGGTAGAGTTGGCCAATCATCGGAATCATAGCTTCCGCAAGGGCTTCTCGATCGATCCACTCACCGAGACACTGGTCGGGCTTCTGAGTCACGGGCAGTACCTTCCACATGTAGGGGCTGAAAAAAGGGGCTACATTATGACGGCGCAGCCACACATGAGCAATGCACGACTGTCGAAACTGACACCGCACATAAACGCCCGTTACAATCGGCGCCCTTGTGCCATGACCGTGAGCCGCCTGTGTCCGTACTGCGCCTACCGTCCCTGCCGGCCACCGCCGGCAAACAACATTGGGGCAACCTGCCCGGAGCCGCGCTGAGCCTGGCGATTGCCGAAGCGGCCAGCGATGCCAAACGCTTCACCCTGCTGCTGACCGCTGACAGCCAGAGTGCTGAACGCCTGCAGGAGGAGCTGAGCTTCTTCGCTCCGGATTTGCCGGTGTTGCATTTCCCCGACTGGGAAACCCTGCCCTACGACTTGTTTTCGCCGCACCAGGACATCATTTCTCAGCGGATTGCCGCGCTTTATCGCCTGCCGGAACTGAAGCACGGCGTCTTAGTAGTGCCCATTACCACCGCCCTACATCGCCTGGCACCCAAGCGCTTCCTGCTCGGCAGCAGCCTGGTCATGCAGGTCGGTCAGCAACTCGACGTCAACCAGATGCGCGCCAACCTGGAAGCCGCAGGCTATCGCTGCGTCGATACGGTGTATGAGCATGGCGAATTCGCCGTACGCGGCGCGTTGATTGATCTGTTCCCGATGGGCAGCCACCAGCCGTTTCGCATCGACCTGTTCGATGACGAAATTGAAACGCTGCGCACCTTTGACCCGGAAACCCAGCGCTCCATCGATAAAGTTGAATCGATCAAGCTGCTGCCGGCGCGTGAGTTCCCGCTGGAGAAAAAAGCCGTTACCGATTTCCGCGGGCGTTTTCGCGAACGCTTTGACGTGGATTTCCGTCGCTGCCCGATTTACCAAGACCTCAGCACCGGCATCACCCCTGCGGGCATTGAGTACTACCTGCCACTCTTCTTCGAAGAAACCGCCACCCTCTTCGATTATTTACCTGCCGACACCCAGGTATTTTCCCTACCGGGTATCGAGAAAGCCGCTGAGCAGTTCTGGGTGGATGCACGCAGCCGCTACGAAGATCGCCGCGTAGACCCGGAACGGCCACTGCTGCCACCCGCCGACATTTTCTTGCCGGTGGACGACTGCTTCGCCCGCCTGAAAAACTGGCCGCGTGTAGTGGTCAGCCAGGATGACATCGAAGCAGGTGTCGGCCGCCTGCGCTTCAACGCCAAGCCACTCCCCGACCTGGCGATCCAGGCCAAGGCCGGCGAACCACTGGCCGCGCTGCGGCGCTTTATCGAGGAATACCCAGGCCGCGTGCTGTTCTGCGCCGAGTCCGCCGGCCGCCGCGAAGTACTCCTAGAGCTGCTTGCCCGACTCAAGCTGAAACCCAACGAATTCGAAAGCTGGCCCGCGTTCACCGCCAGCAAAGAGCGCTTGGGCATCTGCATCGCACCGCTGGATGACGGCCTGCTACTAGAAGACCTGGCTCTGGTCGCGGAAAGCCCGCTGTTTGGTCAGCGCGTCATGCAGCGCCGACGCCGCGAAAAATCCCGCGATGGCGGCGATAACGTCATCAAAAACCTTACCGAGCTGCGCGAAGGCGCGCCGGTGGTGCACATCGACCACGGCGTCGGCCGCTACCTGGGCCTGGTGACCATGGAGTTTGATGGCCAAGCCGCCGAATTCCTCGCCCTGATGTACGCCGAAGAAGCCAAGCTGTATGTGCCGGTCTCCAGCCTGCACCTGATCGCCCGCTACACCGGCAGCGATGATGCCCTGGCGCCCATGCACCGCCTGGGCTCAGAAATCTGGCAGAAAGCCAAACGCAAAGCCGCCGAACAGGTGCGTGATGTGGCCGCTGAACTGCTCGACATCTATGCCCGCCGCGCGGCCCGCGAAGGCTATGCCTTTGCCGACCCCAAGGCTGACTACAGCACCTTTAGCGCCGGCTTCCCCTTCGAAGAAACCCCTGATCAGCAAGCCGCCATCGAAGCGGTGTACCGCGACATGCTCTCCGCCAAACCGATGGACCGCCTGGTATGTGGCGATGTCGGCTTCGGCAAAACCGAAGTAGCGATGCGCGCCGCCTTTATTGCGGTGCACGGCGGCAAGCAGGTCGCAGTGCTTGTACCGACCACCCTGCTCGCCCAACAGCACTACAACAGCTTCCGCGACCGCTTCGCCGACTGGCCGGTAAAAGTCGAGGTGATGAGCCGCTTCAAGTCGGCCCGCGAAGTCAGCGACGCCATGCAGCAACTGGCTGAAGGCAAGGTGGATATCGTCATCGGCACCCACAAGCTGCTGCAGGCTGATGTCAAATTCAACAACCTAGGCTTGGTGATCATCGACGAGGAACACCGCTTCGGCGTGCGCCAGAAAGAACAGCTGAAAACTCTGCGCAGCGAAGTCGATATTCTCACCCTCACCGCCACCCCGATCCCGCGCACCCTGAACATGGCCGTCGCGGGCATGCGTGACCTGTCAATCATCGCCACACCGCCGGCGCGTCGCCTGTCGGTACGCACCTTCGTCATGGAGCAGAACAACCCGACCATCAAGGAAGCGCTGCTGCGTGAACTGCTGCGCGGCGGCCAGGTGTACTACCTGCACAACGACGTAAAAACCATCGAGAAATGCGCCGCCGACCTTGCCGAACTGGTACCGGAGGCCCGCATCGGCATTGGCCACGGGCAGATGCGCGAGCGCGAGCTGGAACAGGTGATGGGCGACTTCTATCACAAACGCTTCAACGTGCTGATTGCCTCGACCATCATCGAAACCGGCATCGACGTACCCAGCGCCAACACCATCATCATTGAACGGGCCGACAAATTCGGCCTGGCGCAGCTGCACCAGCTGCGTGGCCGCGTCGGCCGCAGTCACCACCAGGCCTACGCCTACCTGTTGACGCCGCCACGCAAGCAGATGACGGATGACGCGCAGAAGCGCCTGGAAGCTATTTCTGGCGCCCAGGATCTCGGTGCAGGCTTCCTGCTGGCCACCCATGACCTGGAAATTCGCGGTGCAGGCGAACTGCTCGGTGACGGCCAAAGTGGGCAGATTCAGGCGGTGGGCTTTACCCTCTATATGGAAATGCTCGAGCGCGCGGTGAAATCCATCCGCAAGGGCGAGCAACCCAACCTCGACCAGCCGCTGGGCGGCGGCCCGGAAATCAACCTGCGCGTGCCAGCGTTGATTCCCGACGACTACCTGCCGGACGTGCACGCCCGCTTGATCATGTACAAACGCATTGCCAACGCCACCGACGAGGATGGCCTGAAAGAACTGCAAGTGGAGATGATCGACCGCTTCGGCCTGCTGCCTGAGCCGAGTAAAAACTTGGTGCGCATGACTCTGCTGAAATTACAGGCAGAAAAACTTGGGATCAAAAAGGTTGATGCCGGCCCTCAGGGTGGGCGTATCGAGTTTACCGCCGACACCTGCGTCGAGCCGCTGACGCTCATCAAACTGATCCAAAGCGCGCCAAACCGCTACAAGTTCGAAGGCGCAACAATGTTTAAATTCCAAGTGCCGATGGAGCGCGCGGAAGAACGATTCAATACCCTGGAAGCGCTGTTTGCGCGCCTAACTCCCTCTCAGTAAAGGACCGCCCCATGCGCACGCTCCACACCCTGGCCCTGCTACCGCTTATTCTGCTGAGCCTGCTCGGCAGCACGGTCACCCTGGCGGACAGCCTGCACCAAGTTGAAGTGATCGTCTTCCGCCAGGCAGGCGAGCCGATCTCAGCCGGTCAGTTGCCGCCCGACAACTGGGCGCAGAGCGCGCTGCCAGTGGACAGCAGCAACAGCATCAGTCCCGCACTCAATGCTGAAACTGGAAAACTCAACCCATCCAGCGGTTACCAAGTGTTGCTGCATCAAGCCTGGACACAGAGCGTGGGTGAATCGAGCAGCCGCGTCGCCATTAGCACCGGCGCAGAGCAGTTCGGTCACCATCCCGTCGAAGGCACCATCAGCCTCAAAGGCGGCCGCCTGATTGAGCTGGACAGCGACATCTGGGTCAACCAGTTCGATACCAGCGGCACCTTGATTGACAGCGAGCGCATCAAGCAAAGCAGCCGACTGAAAAGTGCTGAGCTGACGTTTGTGGATAACGGCAGCTTGGGTTTGCTGATCCGGGTCAGGCCGCTGTAAGGGCATAAAAAAGGGCCGCATCATGCGGCCCTTTCTTTGAAAAAAATCCACTTAGCTAGACAGCACCCTCGCCAACACAGCCTTGACCGTACCCATACCCTCTTCAAGCGCACGCTCGATTTCCGCCATCGTGATCAGCGCACGTGACTTGCCCGCTGCCGGGTTTACCACCAGCGCCAGGCAGGCATACGGCAAGGCCAACTCACGGGCCAGCACCGTTTCTGGCATGCCAGTCATGCCAACGATATCGCAGCCATCACGTTCCATCCTTGCAATTTCAGCCACGGTTTCCAAGCGCGGCCCCTGGGTACAACCGTACACACCATGGGTGCTGAATGAGCAGTACTCGGCGGTCAGCGCATGAGTCAACCTGGTGCGCAACCCTGCATCGTAGGGATGGCTGAAATCCACGTGGGTGACATGCTCAAGCTCGCCCTCAAAGTAGGTGTGCTCGCGCCCATAGGTGTAGTCGATGACCTGATGTGGCAAGCAAAAGTGCCCCGTGCCCATGGCCGAATGAATACCGCCGACCGCATTCACCGCGATAATGGCTTGGGCGCCCGCCTCACGCAGCGCCCACAGGTTGGCGCGATAGTTGACCTGATGCGGCGGGATGCGGTGCGGGTGACCGTGACGCGCGAGAAACAGCACTTCGCGGCCGGCATAGTCGCCTTTGAGCACCGAAGCAGAAGGCGCGCCATAGGGCGTATCCATATGCAGCGCGGCCTTGATGGTCAGACCGTCCAGCTTGGTCAGACCCGTACCGCCAATGATCGCGTAAACCGTCATCTACCCTTCCTCAGTCGATTAATTGCGCATCGCGCAGGCTGCTAATTGCCGCCAACCAACGCGGGCGCTGCCGATATTCAATCCCCGTAAACTGCTGACGACGCATCCGCGCCAGACCTTGCGGTGGCGTGACCTGAAGGCGCTGCAACGCGCTCAACGCCAGCTCTGCCGCAGCTCGGTCGTTGCATACCAGCCCCATGTCACAGCCTGCCGCTAGCGCCGCTTCAATCCGACATGCAGCATCACCGACCACGTGAGCCCCGGCCATGGACAGGTCGTCGCTGAAAATAACCCCATCAAAAGCCAGCTCCCCACGCAAAATGTCTTGCAGCCAGCGCCGAGAGAAGCCAGCGGGCTGGCTATCCACTTGCGGGTAAATCACGTGGGCCGGCATTACTGCGGCTAATTGCCGACTCAGCTGGGCAAACGGCTGCAGGTCATTGGCTCGAATCTCCTCCAAGCTGCGCTCATCCACCGGGATGGCGACGTGAGAGTCGGCCTCAGCCCAGCCGTGCCCAGGAAAATGCTTGCCGCATGCTGCCATACCGGCAGCATTCATCCCGCGGATAAACGCGCCAGCCAGCAAGGTGGCACGCTGCGCATCGCCCTCAAAGGAGCGACTGCCGACCACGGCACTGCGCTGATGGTCGAGATCCAGCACCGGGGCAAAGCTCAGGTCCAAACCTGCAGCCAGCACCTCGGTAGCCATGACCCAACCGCACTGCTCAGCCAGATGCTCGGCATTGGCGTTGTCGGCCAGCGCACGCATCGCCGGCAAGCGCACAAAACCCTGACGCAGACGCTGTACACGCCCGCCTTCCTGATCCACCGCCAGCAGCAAGTCCGGCCGCACCGCGCGAATGGCTGCAGACAGTTCGCGCACCTGACGCGGGTCTTCGATATTGCGGGCAAACAAAATCAGCCCAGCCACCTGCGGCTGGCGCAGAATCTGCCGATCCTCAGCGGTCAGCCAGGTGCCGGCGATATCCAGCATCAATGAACCTTGCATGCGTGTACTCACAACCCGTCCTTAAATAAGAGGCGCCGCGGCCCACTCGGGGCAGGCAGCCTCGTCAATCTGCACCGCGCATTGAATCGGCACGCGCGCAAACAGCTCCAGCAGGTCGCTGTTGCGCATACGCACGCAGCCATGCGACAGCGCCACGCCCATAGGCTCGCTGTCCGGCGTACCGTGTATGTAGATATAGCGGCGAAAGGTGTCGACAGCGCCCAAACGATTGCGCCCAGGCTCACAACCACTCAACCAGAGAATGCGCGTAAGAATCCAATCGCGACCAGGGAATTGCGCGTGCAACTCGGGCGACCAAACTTCGCCTGTCCAGCGTCGTCCGCGCAGTACAGCCGCGATGGGTAAACCGTCACCAATCTTCGCCCGCACCTTATGCAAACCACGTGGTGTACAGCCAGAACCATTGCGCTCTCCGGCACCATTGAGCGCGGTGGAAACACTTAAGCGAAGCTGCAGCTGCCCGCTGGCAAAGCCATACAGACACTGATCAGCGAGGGAAATATGCAGGAAATCGAGAGAAACCATGGGCGGCTAGCTTAGCGGATAGCATCCACCAAGCCCACCCACAGCAATCAAACTTTGCTAGGAACAGCCGCTGTCTTAGTGCGCGGTTTGAGCTGGGCGCTGGCCAAGGCCTCGTCAGTCAGCGCCGTTTCGGAGCGCATGCCTGCCGCCAAAAAGGGCACCATCAAGCGCATGACCTGCTCAATCGAGGTGTTCACTCCAAAATCCGTTTCCGACATGGCCCGCAGAGCTTTGATCCCAGACATGCTGAATGCGGCGGCACCCAACATAAAATGTACGCGCCAGAACAGTTCAAGCGGTGGGATACGCGGCACGGCTTCATGCACCAGCTGCATATAGCGGCGAAACACCTTGCCGTACACCTCTTCGAGGTACTTACGCAGGTGACCCTGGCTCTGACTGAAGGCCAAGCCCAACAAACGCATGAAGATTGAAAGGTCGTTACCACTGCGCGGCTTTACGACCAACGCTTGCTCAACCAGCAACTCAAGCAGTTCTTCCAGATTGACCTTGCCATCCGGCTTGGCCTGACGACGGTCAAGCTCACGCTCCAAGCTCACACAAAAAGGCCCGAGAAAACGCGAGAAAACCGCCTGAATCAACGCTTTTTTCGAACCGAAGTGATAGTTCACCGCAGCCAGATTCACTCCGGCCTTACTGGTGATCAAACGCAGAGATGTTTCTGCGAACCCCTTCTCCGCAAAAAGCTGCTCTGCCGCATCAAGAATGCGCTCAACGGTTTCTGACTGGGCCATGGCTTTTTTCATCTAAACAAACACTTGTTTGAAACATACGTTTCAGCCGCCTGCCTTGTCAAGCCGGGCCGACCATCTTGTGGCTAAGCGGTCACGTAATATCCAGCAGGACCGCACACTCATCCTAGCTAGACGCCCAAAGAACACCCCGAGTAACAGTGCACTACACGGACAGTACTGAGGTGGATTGAGCACCGACAAGGTCGCAAAGATTGCCAACCGCCAATCACTGTATATAATCCCAGTCACTGTACAAAAGAACAGAGTCCCTCATGCTCAAACTGACGCCGCGCCAAGCTGAAATCCTAGCCTTCATCAAGCAATGCCTTGAAGACAATGGCTACCCGCCCACACGAGCAGAAATCGCCTTAAAACTGGGTTTTAAATCACCCAACGCAGCGGAAGAACACCTCAAAGCACTGGCCCGTAAAGGCGCAATTGAAATGACTCCGGGGGCCTCACGCGGCATCCGTATCCCAGGCTTTGAACCTAACGCCGAAGATGAAGAAGGCTTGCCGGTAGTGGGGCGCGTTGCCGCTGGCGCCCCGATTCTGGCGCAGCAAAATATCGAAGAAGTCTGCCGCATCAACCCAGAATTCTTCCATCCCAAGGCTGACTACTTGCTGCGCGTGCGCGGCATGAGCATGAAGGACATCGGCATCTTTGATGGCGACCTGCTAGCCGTGCACACCACACGCGAGGTGCGTAACGGCCAAGTGGTAGTGGCACGCATCGATGACGAAGTCACAGTCAAACGCTTCAAGCGCGAAGGCAACAGAGTCTGGCTAATTGCGGAAAATCCGGAATTCTCACCCATTGAGGTCAACTTGGAAGACCAGGATCTGATTATTGAAGGCTTAAGCGTCGGCGTTATTCGACGCTAGCCGGACACAGAAACCCAGGCGAGGCCTTTAAACGCGCCATCGACAGTACAGGTAGCACGCAGCCGCCTGCTCGTGGAGGATCTATGCAGTTTCCACATTCACTGAACCGTACACAGCTACCCTTGTTCGATGCGTTTCTGGCCTCAACTGTGCCGCCATTACTTGCCAAGAGCGACGATGTACCTTGGCAGGATGAGGCAACAGAGGCTTTCAGTGAGCTGTCGCTGCGTGGCGCAGCCGGACACTGCCTGAGCCTGCTTGCGCCAATATTGCGTGACCTCAGCGAAAACCATGACGGGCGCTGGCTAACGTTGATAGCCCCACCATCGAGCATAACTCAACGCTGGCTACGCGAAGCGGGTCTAAACCGTGAACGCATCCTCCTGCTACATCTGCGTGGCGCACAAAGCGCCCTACAGCTCGCGCAACAGGCGTTGTCGCTGGGCCGAAGCCATACGGTGATTAGCTGGTTGCATCCGCTTGAACGGCAAACGCGGCAGCAACTTGAGCAGGCTGCTCGCCAGGGCAAAGCACAGAGCCTAAATATAAGCTTGGGATGATCAAACAAGGTGGCGCACAAGGATTGTGCACACCTCCGACAGCGGTTTGATACCAAGAGAGTCAGGGGCAGATAGAGCGCGCTACGTCAAAGCGAGCCCCTCTGTACTCAGTGCAGAACTCGAGGCCCGTCTTCGTGCTGAAAGTTATTTTCTGCCAACCGACCCGCCATCTGTACACCGACATTGAGCATGGCCTTGGCCACTTCGACATGTTGCCCCTGCAAAAACGCCTTGGCATCAGCAGAGAAGTCCAACACGACTAACGACTCTTCATCTTCTCCACGGCGCAGGGCGATGCGCCCGTCGGGTAACTCGACAATTTCCAGGAATGATGTAGGCATTAACTTGGCTCTCCGTGAAAGTCGCACAGTGTAACAGCCGACCTGAGCTCGCCCTAGCCCACCGATCCAATCAGCGCCTTACCACTCGCTCAGCGTCTCTCGAAAGCGCTGCGCCACGGCTTTCAGCTGTTGACGCCAGGCCTCAAGCGCTTCATGAGCTAACAACTCGACTTCTTCATCAAGGTTAACGGCTGTGATCAAAGGCGTAGCGGGGTCAACCTTAGCTTTCTTGCCAGCCTGTGGTGGCTGAAACAGCTGCGCGTAGGCGTTTAGAAGCTGAGCCACCCAGCTATCGGGCGACTGTGCCAGCTCCACCAACTCGCCCAGCTCTTGGCTCGGAGCCGCCTGTAGCACCGCTTCAGTAAGAAAGCGCTCAACACGCGGCGCGGTGCTATCCGGCAACCGGTAGTAGCCGGCAATTTCATGGCACAGCCCCAACAAGGCGCCGTACAAATGAAACAGCGCAGCCTCGCGCTCAGCCTGGATCAGGGCCAATGCGTTCATGCTCTGGTCCTGTTCGGCTTTGCGCCAGGACTCCAGCGCTAACCCGGCGTAAAAGATTTTCTGGTTGGTGCGGGTATAGAGTTCATTAGCCATACGGCCCCCATTTGCTCGGATAACCCTGCACGCGCCGATCATCGACAGGCGCGTATTCAGCGCAATCAGCTCTTGTCTTCGACCTGCCACTTGCCGCCATCGTAAAACGCACGCCAACCAGTCGGCTTACCTTCAACCTCAGTTTGCACGTACTGCTCTTTGGTCTTGCGGCTGTAGCGGATGACTGCTGGACGACCTTGCGGGTCCTTCGCCGGCGCATCGCAAAGGAAGTGGTACTTGGGATCAATCTCATCGCGATGCGGGATTATTTCCAATACCAGTGGCGCTCGGGTTTCGCGGTTTTTTGGAAACTGACTGGCCGCCAAGAAAAGCCCAGAGGCACCGTCACGCAAGATATACGTGTCGTTAACCTTCTCGCACTTCAGCTCCGGCATTTTCACCGGGTCCATCTTCGGTGGCGCCGCCTCGCCGCTTTTCAGCAGCTTGCGGGTGTTTTTACACTCGCTGTTGGTGCAACCAAAGAACTTGCCAAAGCGACCGGTCTTGAGCTGCATCTGGCTGCCACATTTATCGCAATCCAGGCTTGGGCCTTCATAGCCCTTGATCCGATACTGGCCCTGCTCGACCTCATAACCGGCGCAATCCGGGTTATTACCGCAGATATGCAGCTTGCGTGTTTCATCGAGCAGATAGGCGTCCATTGCCGTCGAGCAGATCGGGCAGCGGTGCTTGCCGAGCAGCACGCGCGACTCCGACTCACCCTCATCATCAGCGGCAATTTCATCGCCTGGCACCAAGTTGACGGTGGCCTTGCAACGCTCTTTGGGCGGCAGCGCATAACCCGAACAACCGAGGAACACACCGGTAGACGCAGTACGTATTGTCATTGGCCGCCCACAGTCGCGGCAGGCAATATCAGTCAGCGTCGGCTGGTTGGCACGCATGCCACCTTCGCCGGCTTCGGCCACCTCAAGCTTCTTCTTGAAATCACCGTAGAACTCATCCAGCACGTGCTTCCACTCGCGCTCGCCATGAGCCACATCATCCAGATGCTCTTCCATGCCGGCGGTAAAGCCGTAGTCCATCAGGTTAGAGAAACTTTCAGATAGACGCTCGGTGACGATCTCACCCATTTTCTCGGAGTAGAAACGACGGTTGTGCAGCACCACATAACCGCGATCCTGGATGGTGCCAATGATCGCAGCGTAGGTCGACGGACGGCCAATACCACGCTTTTCCATCTCTTTAACCAAACTGGCTTCCGAGTAGCGCGCCGGTGGCTTGGTGAAGTGTTGGCTGGGATCGAGCTTGATCAGTTTGAGCGCGTCACCCTGATTCATTTCCGGGAGCACGTCGTCATCGCCCGGTTTGCTCAGCTGCGGCAGCACGCGGGTGTAACCATCAAATTTGAGAATACGGCCCTTGGCACGCAGTTCAAATTGCGCAGCGGTCACGGTAACCGTGGTCGACAGGTATTCGGCCGGTGGCATCTGGCAGGCCACGAACTGGCGCCAGATCAGCTCGTACAGACGCTCAGCGTCGCGCTCCATACCCGACAGTTGAGTCGGCTTGAGGTTGACGTCGGAGGGACGGATCGCTTCGTGCGCTTCCTGCGCGCCTTCCTTGCTGCTGTAAGCAATCGGGTTGGCCGGCAGGTACTTTTTGCCGAACTCGCCCTCGATAAAGTCACGCACCATGCTCACAGCATCGGCCGAGAGATTGGTCGAGTCGGTACGCATATAGGTGATGTAGCCGGCCTCATACAGACGCTGGGCCATCATCATGGTCTTCTTCACCCCAAAGCCTAGGCGGTTACTCGCGGCCTGCTGCAGGGTGGAGGTAATAAACGGCGCCGAAGGCTTGCTGCTGGTCGGTTTGTCTTCGCGCTTGCTGATGCTGTAGCTGGAGGCTTTCAGCGTGGCCAGGGCCGCCATAGCCTGGGCTTCATTCAGCGGTTTGAAGGCTGCGCCGTTCTCGCGCGCCACTTCAAAGCGCACATTGGCGCCTTTGGCCGTGCCAAGATCGGCATGCACTTCCCAGTATTCTTCAGGAACAAACGCGCGGATCTCTTTCTCACGCTCGACCACCAGCTTTACCGCTACGGACTGCACACGGCCAGCCGACAAACCGCGGGCGATCTTCGCCCACAGCAGCGGCGAGACCATATAGCCCACTACGCGGTCGAGGAAGCGCCGCGCCTGCTGGGCGTTGACGCGGTTGATATCCAGCTCACCCGGCTTGGAAAACGCTTCCTGAATCGCCTTCTTGGTGATTTCGTTGAACACCACGCGTTTGTAACGGCTGTCGTCACCACCAATGGATTCGCGCAGGTGCCAGGCAATGGCTTCCCCCTCGCGGTCCAAGTCGGTTGCGAGGTAGATGGTGTCGGCATCCTTGGCCAAACGGCGCAGCTCTTCGACCACCTTCTCTTTGCCCGGAAGGATCTCGTACTTGGCTTTCCAGCCGTGTTCGGGATCAACCCCCATGCGCGCAAACAACTGACGCTTGGCTTTCTCCTTGGGTGACAGCGCCGGCACTTCGCCCGCCGCAGCCTTGCCACGCTTGACTGGCTCTTTGGCGGTGCTTGCCGAACCACTGGTGGGTAGGTCACGGATGTGGCCGATGCTCGACTTCACCACGTACTCGTTACCCAAGTACTTGTTGATGGTCTTGGCCTTGGCCGGGGATTCCACGATGACCAGCGATTTGCCCATGGATTGGAAAATTCCTGAAATTCGATAAATAAATGCGGGAGGCGCTGTACTGCCTGCTAGCGCGGCCCCGCTATATATAGTGGTGGTCCGGCAGAGGTCAAGCGCAGCAACGGCCCGATGTCAGCTCACGGCCGAGTGAATAGCGCGGTTTCAGCCTGAATCAAAGCAAAGCGTGGAACCTTCTCGCCGTCCACCTCAACATTCTCACAGAACATCTCCAACGGTCGCACCCACAAGCCAAACTCGCCGTACAGCGCCTGATAGACCACCATCGCCTGTTCCGTTTCGGAGTGCTGGGCGACGCCAAACACACGGTACTCAGGGCCTTTGTAGTGACGATAAAGGCCTGGCTGTAACTGCATAAATGCATTCCTTGAAGTTTTCTGCTGATAAACATATTACGAAAGACATGTTGCATGCAGCCAAACGCCAGCGCGGGGAGTGATGACTGTAATGGGGCGAACCAAAAAACAAAAACCGGGGCGCTTGGCCCCGGTTTTTCCACCTTCTAAATCTGTAAAGCTTACAGACGTTCGAAGACGGTGGTGATGCCTTGGCCGAGACCTACGCACATGGTCGCCACACCGAAGGTGCCGCCATTTTGCTTCATCACGTTCAGCAGGGTACCGGAGATACGCGCACCGGAACAACCGAACGGGTGACCCAAAGCGATCGCGCCGCCGTGCAGGTTGACCTTCTCTTCCATCTTGTCGAGCACTTTCAGGTCCTTCAGCACAGGCAAGGCCTGGGCAGCGAAGGCTTCGTTAAGCTCGAAAAAGTCGATGTCATTGATGGTCAGGCCAGCACGCTTGAGGGCCTTGTGAGTCGACGGTACTGGACCGTAACCCATGATCGCCGGATCAACGCCGGCCACTGCCATGGCGCGAACCACAGCCATCGGCTGGATGCCGAGATCCTGAGCACGTTGGGCGCTCATGACGATCATGCAGGAAGCGCCGTCAGTGATCTGCGAGGACGTACCTGCAGTCACGGTACCGCCTTTCGGGTTAAACGCAGGCTTCAGCGCCGCCAGGCTTTCCAGAGTGGTTTCCGGACGAATGGTTTCGTCGTAGTCGAAGACCTTCAGGAAGCCGTTCTCGTCGTAGCCTTGCATCGGGATGATTTCATCCTTGAACTTGCCTTCGACGGTGGCTTTCTGAGCCAGACGGTGCGAACGCTCACCGAACGCATCCTGCTGCTCACGGCTGATGCCATGCATCTTGCCAAGCATTTCAGCAGTCAGACCCATCATGCCCGAGGCCTTGGCCGCGTACAGAGACAGGTGCGGGTTTGGATCAACGCCATGCATCATGCCGACGTGGCCCATGTGCTCCACACCGCCGATAACGAACACGTCACCGTTACCGGTTTGGATCGCCTGTACTGCAGTGTGCAGGGCGCTCATGGACGAACCACACAGTCGGCTCACGGTTTGAGCAGCACTGGTGTGCGGGATCTGGGTCATCAGCGACGCCATGCGCGCGATATTCCAGCCCTGTTCCAGGGTCTGGTTAACGCAGCCCCAGATCACGTCTTCCACTTCAGCTGGATCCAGCTTGGTGTTACGTGCCAGCACGCCGCTGATCAGGTTGGCCGACATGGTCTCGGCACGGGTGTTGCGATGCATGCCGCCCTTGGAACGACCCATCGGGGTACGACCGAAGTCGACGATGACTGCATCTCTAGGATTCAGGCTCATAAATTCACTCTCGCTCTAGTCGTTGCGCGATTAACCGAAAAACTTCTGGCCGTTAGCAGCCATTTCGCGAAGCTTGGCAGTCGGGGTGTACAGCGCGCCCAGCTCGGCGTATTTGTCGGCCAGGGCAACGAACTCGGCTACACCGACGGTATCGATGTAACGCAGCGCACCACCGCGGAAGGGCGGGAAGCCGATGCCGTAGATCAGGCCCATATCGGCCTCAGCTGCAGTATCAACGATGCCGTCTTCCAGACAACGCACGGTTTCCATGCACAGAGGAATCATCATGAAGTTGATGATGTCTTCATCAGTCACTTCACGCTGCTCGGTCACGATGGACTTGAGCAGATCGTAGGCAACCGGATCAGAAACCTTCTTCGGCTTGCCGCGCTTGTCCATTTCGTAGGCATAGAAGCCTTTGCCATTCTTCTGGCCCAGGCGATCTGCTTCATACATCACGTCGACCGCAGTACGGCCTTCAACAGCCATGCGATCCGGGAAGCCTTCAGCCATTACGTCACGGCCATGGTGACCGGTGTCGATACCGACCACGTCGGACAAGTACGCCGGGCCCATCGGCCAGCCGAACTTCTCCATGACTTTGTCGATACGCATGAAGTCCACACCGAAACCGAGCAGCTTGGAGAAGCCACCGAAGTACGGGAACAGCACGCGGTTAACCAGGAAGCCTGGGCAGTCATTGACCACAACCGGGGTCTTGCCCATTTTCTTGGCGTAGGCAACGGTGGTAGCAACAGCTACATCGCTGGACTTCTCGCCACGAATCACTTCAACCAGCGGCATCATGTGCACCGGGTTGAAGAAGTGCATGCCGACGAAGTTTTCCGGACGCTTGAGGGCCTTGGCCAGCAAGTTGATCGAAATGGTCGAGGTGTTGGAAGCGAGGATTGCATCCTCTTTAACAACGCCTTCCACTTCAGCCAGCACGATCTGCTTGACCTTAGGGTTCTCGACAACCGCTTCAACCACGATATCAACAGCGCCGAAGTCGCCATAAGACATGGTCGGGCGAATAGCGGTGAGAGCCTGAGCCATCTGCGCAGCAGTCATACGACCCTTGGCAACACGACCGCCGAGCAGCTTGGAAGCCTCGGCCAGACCCATCTGGATACCCTCTTCACGGATATCCTTCATCAGGATCGGCGTGCCTTTGGACGCCGACTGATAGGCGATACCGCCACCCATGATGCCGGCGCCGAGCACGGCAGCCAGTTTCACGTCTTTGGCGATCGAGTCGTATTGCTTGGACTTCTTCTTCAGCTCCTGATCATTCAGGAACAGGCCGATCAGGCTGGCAGCCACTTGGGTTTTAGCCAGTTTAACGAAACCAGCCGCTTCCACTTCCAGCGCTTTATCGCGGCCGAAGTTAGCAGCTTTCTGAATGGTCTTGATCGCTTCAACCGGCGCCGGGTAGTTCGGGCCAGCCTGACCTGCAACGAAACCCTTAGCGGTTTCGAAGCACATCATTTGCTCAATTGCGTTGAGCTTGAGCTTTTCCAGCTTCGGCTGGCGCTTGGCCTTGTAGTCCAGCTCGCCAGAGATGGCGCGCGCGATCAGGTCAAGAGCGGCGGCTTGCAGCTTGTCAGCAGCAACCATGGCGTCCACTGCGCCTACTTTCAGGGCGTCAGCGGCTTTGTTTTCTTTACCACCGGCAATCCACTCAACAGCGTTATCGGTACCGATAACCCGTGGCAGACGCACGGTGCCGCCAAAACCTGGGTAGATGCCCAGCTTGACTTCTGGCAGGCCAACTTTGGCGCCTTCAGCCATGACGCGATAATCCGCGGCCAGGCACATTTCAAAACCACCGCCCAAGGCGATGCCATTGATAGCGGCGACGGTCGGAACATTGAGGTCTTCAAAATCACTGAAGATCTTGTTGGCTTCGAGGTTGCCAGCCACCAGCTCTTCGTCTGGTAACTTGAAGTTATCGACGAACTCGGTGATGTCAGCGCCGACGATAAATACGTCTTTGCCACTGGTGACAATCACGCCCTTGATCGAACCATCGGCCTTGATCGCATCAACAGACTGACGCAGTTCATTGAGGGTAAGACGGTTGAATTTGTTGACGGATTCACCCTTGAGGTCGAATTTCAATTCGACAATGCCACTCTCAAGAGCCTTAACCGTGATGGCTTTACCTTCGTAAATCATCAACTGATCTCCACGGTATGGAAGCTGAACAGTACACATCGGAGCCAACCAGCAAGCTACTCCACGGCATAGCCGCCTCAGAGTAGCCCCTATCAGCCTGGCACACCCACCGACGCGATAATCGGGCTGTGAAGGCGGCGCCTTTGCAGGCAAACGCTCAATTCATACGCCCGTTTGATTTGGGTGTGCACACCTTCAAGGAAAAGCACCTGCTTGTCAATTGGCCTGCAGTGCCTGTAAGGGCGTACAAAAAATTACGTTCAGGCTGCCAGCAACGCACAGACCAACCTGTAGCGAACAGGCGACCATCCGCAGCGATCTTTAGCAAAACCGCTAACTTTTTACGCAACGAGCGACCCCGTGCATTTCTAGCAAAATGATTTGGCTGCAGGTACAGTCCGCTCAATACGGGCGCTTTAAGCAGCCCGTAGCAATAACAAAAACAATTAGAGCCCAGTAAAGGGCGTACGGAGTATCCCCATGACGAGCCGCATGCTTGCCATCGTTTTGAGCACCTTGCTCGCAGCAACCCTCCCCCTATTTAGCGCCACCCTCCACGCCGCAGACGCCGCCACCAGCTTGTTAAAGCTGCACCAGCTTCGTCTTGCCACACAAAAATCCCTGGGCGACTTCTATATGTTCAATGGCATGGAAGGCGATCAACGCTATGCGCGGATGATCAACGACTCGCTGAGCGAGGTGAATAGCCACCTGACGACGCTGACGGACATGCCCGGCGAAGGCGCCAAAGCCCTGCGCGCGCAGCTTGACCAGCAATGGAAGGGTTATGAGATGGATCTTAACAACCTGGTCAACGCCCTGAAGAGCCAGGGCTACACCGATCTTCAACCGGTGGCAGATTTAGCTGCACGCAACCAACACCTGATGACCCTGAGCCAGGAGCTGTATAGCAAGATTCAACAGGAGGGCAATTACAGCGTGCCCGCTCTAACTCAACGCAGCCGCGAGCAGAGCCTGCTGATGCAAGGTATCGCCGTAGACTATGCCTCACGCAGCGCCTCGGTCGGCGCCACCTTTATGGGCGGTGGTGACACGCGCTCGATAGAAGACATGGTGAGTGAGTTCAGCAACAACATGAAGACACTGAAGAAAGACCCGAAGAACACCCCGCAGCTTGCGCAGTCCTGGCAGGGGGTCGCCACCAAATGGCGCTATATTGAAAAATCGTTGATCAATTACAACGAGAACAGCGTGCCATTTCTGGTCAACAAGTACTCCAACACCATCATTCAAGGCATCGAACAGATTTCCAGCGAATACGCGACGGCCAATCTCTAACAGCCCCTGCTATCAATATCCGCTTCACCGGCCTGCCTGGCCGTACTCCAGCCCAGTGCCTTTACTGGGCTTTCTTTTTCTTCAGGCTTGGGCCTGGAGAAGGTCAACAATCTTTTGCAGGGCTTCGTTGCCTCCTCGCTCACCCCAGCATACCGACAGCATCTGATCGCTGGCCTCAACCTTGAATACATCCACCGGCAACACCTGCAACAGGGCCATCAAGGGCTGATCAGCACAGGGTTCGCGCCATCTATTAACCCACTGGCCCGGCTCCAGCTGCCAGTAGCACCAACTGTCAGACCGACCAGGCCGGCGCGCGCGATAGTATTGCGGGCACGAGTCTGGTGGCAGACTCGACAACCAGTGCGGCCACTCCTGCGGCGACAATTGCATGGCCACGCCCAAGCGACGCGCCTGCATGCGCACATCCATCAGCCCGCGCTGGCGTCGCGACGGCGCCAACCATGTCAACGGACTTAACATTACGGCCAGCAGTAAAAGCGCAAACCAGGGATTCATATCATTATCTCGCAGGCAAAAACCTGTCATAAGCATTCAAGAAAGCCATACTAAAGCCATTGACCCACTTGCAAGGAGCTAACCATGCCCTACCAGCACATCTTGGTCGCCGTCGACCTCACCGAAGAATGCGACCCCGTCATGCAGCGCGCGCAAAAATTGGCTACCAGCAGCGCCGCCAAGCTGTCCGTGGTGCACATCGTCGAACCCATGGCCATGGCCTTTGGCGGCGACGTGCCAATGGACCTGTCGATGCTGCAGCAGCAACAGTTCGACCAAGCTCGTGAGCGCCTGGATAAATTTGCCAACAAGTACCCTGAACTCGGCACCGAGCATCGCCACCTGGCCTATGGTCAGCCGCGCCAGGAAATCCATCGGCTTGCCGAAGAACAGCAGTGCGACCTGATCATTGTTGGCAGCCACGGCCGCCACGGCCTAGCCCTGCTACTCGGCTCTACCGCCAACGACGTGCTGCATGGCGCACCCTGCGATGTATTGGCAGTGCGACTAAAGAAAGCCGAGTAATCGTGTGCCACGCATAACGCAGGCGTGTTCCGCAGGCGTTATGCGGTGTGATCGCGAGGCCCCATGACCAACGGACGAATCTTCTGCAGCTGAGTCTCCAGCGAATAGGTCATGCTCGACGCCATGGAGAAGAAGGTCAGGAACGCCTTAAGGTTGGAGTCGCCTTCACAGGTGGCATGAATGCGCTGCCAGAACGCCTGATTAACCAGCTGCAACTGCTGGAACATTCGCACCAACCCCTTCAGCTCCCAGTCTGCCGCCTGCCCTTCCCGCAAATTGAAATATTGCTGCGTGAGGTACAGCGACACCGCGCGCAGAACAAACTCCTGGCTGTTGGCGAAGGGTAGATGGTGCTGCGCCATGGGCTTGAGCTTACCCAGTACCGGACACGCACTGGTCGCCATAATCACCCCGAGCAGCGCCCGCAAGCCCTCTTCCAGACCGACCTGCTTGTTGTACTCGCGCTCAGGCGTGCGCACCCAAACAGCGACTCTCTTGAACGCCGGCAGGCCCTGAAAATCCTCAATCACCCGGTGCAAGTCGACAGCCGCCGGACAATGGCTGAAGTTGTCCTTGCTCAACGGGCAATTGCTGCACTGCTGATACTCAAGGCGCGCCCAGGCTGGCGCACTCTGCGCAGCTTCTGCCGAATACACCCGATCCAGTTCAATCCTGTAACTGAACTGGTGATCATCATCGAGTGTAATGCTGTATTCGATGGCCATGACCGTCTCCACCAGAAGCCTGAAAGCTCACCTGAGCGCTAACTTTTTATCCGCGCAGTTTAGTTAGGCGCGTGCTTAACCTTCCAGCTCAGCCCAGCGCTCAACCAACTGCTCCAACTCATGCTGCGCAGCCTGCAGCTTTGCCAGTACCTCAGCGCTCTTTTCCGCAGGCTGCTGATAGAAGCTCGACGCAGCAATCTGCTCCTGCAGGCTGGCAACGTGGGTTTCCAGTGCATCGATCTGCCCCGGAATGGCTTCCAGCTCGCGCTGCAGCTTGTAGCTTAGCTTTTTCTTGTTCGACGCTGCCGCCACCGGCTCGACTGCCACCGGAGTCGGGGTCACTGCTGAAGCAAGCTCAGGCTTGCCAGCTTTACTCTCGCCAACTCCAAGCAAGCGCGGCGAACCGCCCTGGCGCAGCCAATCCTGATACCCACCGACGTATTCACGCACCTTGCCTTCACCCTCGAACACCAGGGTGCTGGTCACCACGTTATCGAGGAAGGCCCGGTCGTGGCTGACCATCAGCACAGTGCCCGGGAAGGTCAGCAACACTTCTTCCAGCAACTCCAAGGTTTCTACGTCGAGGTCGTTGGTCGGTTCGTCCAGCACCAGCAGGTTGGCCGGTTTACTGAACAGCTTGGCGAGCAACAAACGCGCCCGCTCACCGCCTGACAGCGCTTTGACCGGGGTGCGCGCACGCTGCGGACTGAACAGGAAGTCGCCCAGGTAGCTCAGCACATGGCGGTTCTGCCCGTCGATCTCGATAAAGTCACGGCCTTCTGCAACGTTATCGATTACAGTTTTTTCCAGATCAAGCTGATGACGCAGCTGGTCAAAGTACGCCACATCAATGCGCGTGCCTTCGGCTACTTCACCGCTGGTGGGCTGCAAACCACCGAGCATCAGCTTGAGCAAGGTGGTTTTGCCGGTGCCGTTGGCGCCGAGCAGACCGATGCGATCGCCGCGCTGCAGCACCATGGAGAAGTCCTTGATCAGGAACGGTCCGCCCGGATGCGCAAAGCTGACGTTGTCCAGCACCATCACCTGCTTACCGGATTTCTCCGCGGTTTCCAGCATGATATTGGCCTTGCCGGTGCGCTCACGGCGCTCGCTGCGCTCCACGCGCAGGGCCTTCAGGGCGCGTACACGACCTTCGTTACGGGTGCGGCGGGCTTTGATGCCCTGACGGATCCACACTTCTTCCTGAGCCAGGCGCTTATCGAACAGCGCGTTGGCGGTTTCTTCGGCAGCCAGGGTCGCTTCCTTGTGCACCAGGAAGCTGGCGTAGTCACCGTTCCAGTCGATCAAGCCGCCACGGTCCAACTCGAGAATGCGCGTGGCCAGGTTCTGCAGGAAGGAACGGTCGTGGGTGATAAACAGTACCGCCCCCTGGAAATCGGCCAAGGCTTCTTCCAGCCAGGCAATCGCGCCGATATCCAAGTGGTTGGTTGGCTCGTCGAGCAGCAGTAGATCCGGCTCGGAAACCAGCGCCTGGGCCAGCAGCACACGGCGACGCCAGCCACCGGACAGTTCGGCAAGGGTTTTATCAGCCGGCAACTGCAGGCGGCTCAGGGTGCTGTCGACCAGCTGCTGCAAGCGCCAGCCGTCACGGGCTTCGAGGTCTTGCTGCACATGCATCAGCTTGTTCAGGTCGTCTTCGGTAACGCAGTTCTGCGCCAGGTGGTGATATTGCGCGAGCAACTCACCTACGCCATCAAGCCCCTGGGCGACGACATCGAACACGGTACGATCATCGGCGACAGGTAACTCCTGCGGCAGCTCACCAATTTTCAGCCCAGGCGCACGCCACACGGCGCCGTCATCGGCCTTTTGATCGCCCTTGACCAGCTTCATCATGCTCGACTTGCCGGTGCCGTTACGGCCGATGATGCACACCCGCTCGCCACGGGCAATCTGCCAAGACACCTTGTCCAACAGCGGCATTGCGCCGTAGGCCAGGGAAATATCAGTGAACTTGAGCAGGGTCATGGCGCGCCTCAACAAAAAAACGACGGGTGAAAGCTGGTAAATCCGCAGCTGAGCAACGGGCTTCGTTGCATTCAGTGCACAGCGGCAACCTGAAACACCCAAAAAATCATCTGCAGCTGCCCGAGGCACCCGCAAAACAGGGCGCGTATTCTAACCGAGATGCGCATTGGCCGAGCAGGCAATTTCGGCCGGTCGCCGGGCGAGTTACGTCGCTGCCTTGTGCCATCCGGCCAGCAGACGCTCTAGCGCGCCCCATCAACGCTAAGCACAGCTCGAGCGCGGCAATTACGCGTTGCAACGCATTGAGCCTTCACCCTCTTGGGGCAAAAGACTAAGCTAGGGCTATACGCACTATTGCCTGGAAGTGTCATGCGCGGTTCCTTTATTAGCCTATTGTCCTGCTTAGTACTGTCCTCTTTGGGGTTATCTGCGGCGCAGGCAGCTCCCTTAGCGCAACAACGCCTGTATTACGACCAAGCCAAAGCCGCACTGGAAAAGGGCGATAAAGGCCCCTATGAACGCTATGCCAGTGCCCTGCGTGACTATCCACTGGAACCTTATCTGGCCTATGACGAGCTGACCGCGCGGCTGAAGTGGGCCAGCAATGACGAAATCGAAAAGTTCCTCGCCGAACACGGTGACCTGCCGCAAATCAGTTGGATGAAGCTGCGCTGGTTGCGCTGGCTGGCTGAGCGCGGTGAATGGCAGACCTTTATTAACTACTACGACCCTGCACTCAACTTTACTGAGCTCGACTGCCTTTACGGTCAATATCAGTTGAGCCACGGCATGCAGGTTGAAGGTAACGCCACCGCAGAAAAGCTCTGGCTGGTGGGGAAATCGCAGCCCAACGCTTGCGACCCGCTGTTCGAGCGCTGGGCCGCCGCTGGCCAGCTGACGGAGCAGAAACGCTGGCAGCGCGCCAAACTGGCAGCCGAAGCGCGTAACTATGGCCTGGTCACTCACCTGATCAAGACCCTGCCAACCCTCAGTAACCAGGGCAAAAACTTGCTGGATGTAGCGCAGAAGCCAGAGCTGCTAAAACAAACCAGCCGCTTCACCCAATCCGATCCGGCCACGGCCGATGTAGTCAGCCTCGGCCTGCGCCGCCTGGCCCGCCAAGATCCGGAAACCGCACTAAAACTGCTCGACAGCTATGCCCCACGCATGAAGTTCTCTAGCGAGGAAAAGGTCGCTATCGCCCGCGAAATCGGCCTGACCCTAGCGAAGCGTTTTGATGCCCGCGCCTTGCCGGTGATGGCCAAGTATGACCCTGAACTGCGCGACAACACCGTGAGCGAATGGCGCGCGCGCCTGCTATTGCGCTTGGGACGCTGGGAGGAAGTCAACCAGCTGACCCGCAGAATGCCCGCTGAACTGGGCAACACCAACCGCTGGCGTTACTGGCAGGCGCGCAGCCTGCAATTGGCGCAGCCCAATAGCCAAGAGCCGAAAGCGCTTTACCAATCACTGGCCAAGGAGCGCGATTTCTATGGCTTTATGGCCGCCGATCACGTGCAAGCGCCTTATCAGCTGAAAAATCAGCCGCTAGCCCTAAGCCCGCAAACCATCCAGAAAGTGCGTAATTCGGCTGCCATTCGCCGAGCACTCGAGTTCCATGCGCGCGGTCAGGTCGCCAATGGGCGGCGTGAGTGGTACAACGTCACGCGCCTATTCAGCCGCGATGAAATGGTGGCCCAGGCCCGCCTGGCCTACGAGATGGGCTGGTACTTCCCGGCCATCCGCACCATCAGCCAAGCGCAGTACTGGGATGACCTGGATGTTCGCTTCCCCATGGCCCACCGCGACCAACTGGTTCGCGAAGCGCGTAACCGCGATATTCATTCCAGCTGGGTGTTTGCCATCACTCGGCAGGAGAGCGGTTTTATGTCCGACGCCAAATCCCACGTCGGCGCCATGGGCCTGATGCAGTTAATGCCGGCCACCGCCAAGGAAACCGCCAAGCGTTTCGGTATCCCGCTGTCTTCGCCGCAACTGGCTTACCGACCGGAAATTAATATTCAGCTGGGGACCGCTTACCTAAGCCAGATTTACGGCCAATTCAACGGTAACCGCGTGCTCGCTTCTGCCGCCTACAACGCCGGTCCAGGCCGCGTTCGCCAGTGGCTGCGCGGGGCAGACCATCTGTCGTATGACGTGTGGATCGAGAACATCCCGTTTGATGAAACCCGCCAGTACGTGCAGAACGTGTTGTCCTACTCGGTGATCTACGGCGAGAAACTCAACGCGCCGCAGCCACTGGTGGCCTGGCACGAGCGTTACTTCGACCAGTAATGACTAATATAGGCACGCTCAACCGCAACGGTTGGGCGTGCACGGCCTACTCACTCCAGCACCTGCACCGGCATATCCAGACGCAATTGCCCTTCGCCACAGGCGATCAGGTTCTGCCCGAAATACACATTGCCGTCACGCTCACGGTAGGTTTTCAGGGTAGTGAGCGGTTCACGATCCGCGCTGCGCTCACCAGTCTGCGGGTCGAGGGTGGTCATGATGCAGCGCGAGCAGCCCTTGACCACACGGAATTCCAGCTCACCGATGCGGATGCGCTTCCAGCTGTCCTCGGCATAAGCTTCGCTGCCGCTGACCACTAAATTCGGGCGAAAACGCAGCATTGGCAGCGGTCGACCAACCCGCATCGACAGATCATCCAGTGACGCCTGACCGATCAGCAGCAAAGGGAAACCATCGGCAAACGCCACATTGTCACCCATCTCGGCATAAGCCGTATCGACTTGACGGGCACGCGCTTGTGAAAAATGCACCAGCCGGCAAGCTCGGCCGAGCCACTGGCTCAGCCACTGCGCAGCCTGATCACCAGCATCCGGCACTTGCAGGCTGTCGCTCCAGATGGTCACGTGCTGCAACGGCTCCTGCTCATCCGGCACGGCCACCTGCAGTTCAGCCATGCCCGGCGCACTCAGTTGCAGGTGCGTACTACCCAACCAGCGCGCCTGAAGCTGAGTCAGTTGCGCCAGTAACCGCTGGGTAAGGAAGCGCCCCGATTGCGCATCGACTACCATCCAGCGGCGATCACCCAGCACGCCCAAGGCATCCAGCGCCGTTTCGCGCAGAGCCTCGCCTGCCGCAGACTTCAATGGATAACGATACAACCCGGAGAGATGCAGCATGAACCCAGTTTCCCTTTGGCAAAACGCACTTATACGAATAACCCAGCGCGCCCACAAGCCTGCACTGGCATTACCTTTGGCCATATTGCTCAGTGCCTGCAGCGGCACCGCGCCAGATAATCTGGGCATCCACAAAGGCCGTTTGGCCGCCTGCCCGGATTCACCCAACTGTGTGAATAGCCAGGCCAGCGATGCTCAACACGCAATCGAGCCACTGCCGTTGAAAGGCACGCCCGAGCAAACTCAGGCACGCTTAAAAGCGCTAATCAGCGAAGAGCCGCGCGCGACGCTGGTGGAGGAAGTGCCGGGTTATTTGCGCGCGGAATTCAGCAGCAAGCTGATGCGCTTCGTCGATGATGTGGAATTTATGATCGGTGATACTGCCGTGCAGGTGCGCTCTGCATCACGTCTGGGTTATGCCGATTTCGAGGTCAACCGCGAGCGCATTGAGCGCCTGCGCCAGCGTCTGAGCGAATAACACTACTGACGTATGCACTGGCGCTGACGCCCGGCTTATTCAGCCGGATGCAAAAGCGCCAAGCGTTCAGAGACGACATCCACCAGTTTGTCCGGCTGGAACTTGGAGAGGAAATTATTGCACCCCACCTTCTTCACCATGGCCTCGTTGAAGCTACCGGACAGTGAGGTGTGCAGCACCACGTACAGGTCTTTAAGCCGCGGGTCACTGCGGATTTCGGTGGTCAGGCGGTAGCCATCCATCTCCGGCATTTCCGCATCGGTGATCACCATCAGCAGTTTCTCGTGCACATCGACCCCGGCGTCAGCCCAGCTTTTCAGCAGGTTCAGCGCGCGCAGCCCATCACTGGCCGCATGGCAGCGAATATCCAGCTGCGCCATGGTGCCCTTGAGCTGACTCATGGCGACGCTGGAGTCGTCCACCAGCAAGACTTCACGGCCTCGGGCGTATTCAAGCAGCGGCTCGGCGAGTTTTTCCGGAGAGACCTTAGTGCTCATTGGGGTGATTTCCGCCAGCACCTTCTCCACGTCGATGACTTCGACGATCTGGTCTTCGATCTTGGTAATCGCCGTCAGGTAATGCTGGCGGCCGGCGCCACCTGGCGGCGGCAAAATGGACTCCCAGTTGAGGTTGAGAATGCGCTCAACGCCACCCACCAGGAACGCCTGCACGGAGCGGTTGTACTCAGTGACAATAATGGTGCTGCGCTCATCCGGCACAATCGGGCGCATGCCAATGGCCTGGGACAGGTCGATCACCGGCAGGGTCTGCCCACGCAAGTTGACCACACCGCAAACAAACCGGTGACGCTGCGGCATCAGGGTCAACTTGGGCATTTGCAGAACTTCCTGCACCTTGAACACGTTGATGGCAAATAGCTGCCGACCGGCTAGGCGGAACATCAGGATTTCAAGGCGGTTCTCACCCACCAGTTGGGTGCGTTGGTTCACTGAGTCGAGAATACCGGCCATTTTTGGCTCCTGTTTGTTGATCAATTTAGCCTAGCTCAAATGGCCATAACCTGATGTATCGGCCTTATACCGCGCATCTGAAGGCAGATACTCGGCGAAGGCCAGCCAGACCTTACCTAGGCGGTCAGCAGCGGTGAATTTTCCGGCAAATGCACCCGAAGAGCAGCCGGCAAAGCCATAAACCGCAATTTACGACTGTCCATCGGCTCACCATCCAGATTGAGGTCAAGCCCTTCCGGTGCCTCAACCTCCAGCCAAGCCACCCGCGCACTCAGGGCCACGCTCTGCAAACCATTGATGCCGCCAGACAACAGCGTGCCCAAGGTGCCCACCACATCAGTCGCCGCCGGCACAATACACACATCCAGCAGACCATCATTGACCCGTGCCTGCGGGCACAGCACATGCCCACCACCGGCCTGGCGACCATTACCGATACCAAGCGCAAGAAACTCGCCCTCCCAGTTAAAGTCCGGCCCGGTAAAGCGGCCGAACGAAGACTGCACTTCGGCAAAGCGGGTCAGGCCCGTCAAAAAATAGGCCGCGCCGCCGAGCACGCGCTTGAGATCCTCCGAGGTATTGGCGGTGACGTTGCAGCCAAAACCACCGGTGGCCATATTGAGGAACACTTGGCCGTCGACTTCCCCCAAATCAATAGGTTGTGCCGGCTCATCCAGCAAGGCCAGTGCCGTCAAAGGCAGTAATGACACACCTGCAGCACAAGCAAAGTCATTGGCGGTCCCCAGAGGCAGCAGCGCCAGGCTGGCGTTGGTTTTAGCCAGCACCATGGCTTCAGCCACATCACGCAGGGTGCCATCCCCCCCACCGGCAATCAGCGTCGGGTAACCTGCCTGCAGGGCTTCCTTCACCAGACGCTGCGCATCACCCGACTCCCAGGTAACCCTTACGTCCAGTTGCCAACCTTCTTTGCGTCGGGCTTCTACGGCAGCTCTTACATCAGCATTGAGGGCTTGCTTGCCGTGCAGAATCAGCAGCGCTTTACGTTCTTGCATGCCCGGCATTCCTTTCGCATTTTCACAGGGTTTGGCCATCACTCAGTTTGTCGAACACCGACCCAACAAAACATCAAATAAACAGATTATTAAACTCAGTATTTCCACATTTTTAATCGTATTGATTTATTGGATTATCTGTTCATCGCCACTGAACACCGCCGCTGCAAGCCGGTGCTTCTCAATGAGGATACGCAGATGATCGAAGTACGCCCCTTCGCCGAGCTCGGCGGTGCCCATCATGGCTGGCTGAATGCCCGTCATCACTTTTCCTTTGCCGAATACTATGACCCAGCGCGTATGGGCTGGGGGCCACTGCGGGTTTGGAATGATGATGAAATCGCGCCGCACACGGGTTTTCCGCCCCATCCGCACCGCGATATGGAAATCATCACCTATGTACGCCAAGGCGCCATCACCCACAAGGACAACCTGGGCAACCACGGCCGCACCCAAGCCGGTGATGTGCAGGTGATGAGTGCCGGCACCGGGATTGCCCACAGCGAATACAACTTGGAAGACAGCACGACAAAGATTTTCCAGATTTGGATTGAGCCCAATCAATCCGGGCTACCGCCGTCCTGGGGCAGCAAGCCGTTCCCCAGAGGCGAACGCGCTGGCACCTTTATCACCTTGGCCAGCGGTTTTGCCGAAGACCAGGACGCCCTGGCGATACGCACCCCCGCGCGCATGGCTGCCGCCACCCTGCAAGCTGGCCAAAGCACCGAATATCCGCTGGGCGCTTCTCGCAAGGCGTATCTGGTGGCCGCCAGCGGCAGCATTGAGGTCAACGGCGTAAGCGCCCAGGCCCGCGATGGGGTAGCCGTCAGCGATGTCGAGGTGATCCGAGTGACGGCTATCGAAGACAGCGAAGTCATCTTGGTGGATGTGGCCTAAAGCGCCACTGAGAACCCGTCCAAAGGCTCGCGAGCTAGAGCCCGTAGGATGGGTCGGGCCGCGCAGGTTAGCCGAAGGCGTTACCCATCGATATGCCGATGGGTATCGCTGTGTTCAACCCATCCTACGCCGGGTAGCCAGTGATCTTGCGGATCGCCTGATACAGCGGCTTAAGCTGCTTGTACATGCGTTGATAAACCTGCGTGTACAGCTGCTCATAGGTGCGCAGGGCGTCATGGTTAGGCGTAAAAACCTGCCCCACCCGCGTCATGGCGGCAATCGCCGTGGGGTAATCGGGGTACAAGCCCAGCCCGACCGCACAGTTAATCGCCGCGCCCAGGCCGCTGGTTTCATACAGATGCGGGCGCTCGGCCGGCAGGCCGAAGATATCCGCCGTCAGCTGCATGGCCGCATCGCTCTGCGAGCCGCCGCCTGACACCCGCAAACGGGTGATGCGCGTGCCAGAGCGTTGCTCGATTTTTTCTTTGCCCTGACGCAGGGCATAGGCCAGCCCTTCGAGAATCGCCCGGTAGATGTGCGCGCGGGTATGCACGTCGCCAAAGCCGATAATCGAGCCTTTGGCCTCCAGCCCCGGCTCACGAATCCCCGGCGACCAGTACGGCTGCAGCATCAAACCCATAGAACCAGCCGGCACGCTGTTGACCAATTCATCGAACAGCGCTTCGGGCTCGACGCCCAACTCGTTGGCTCGCTGCATTTCGAGCAGACCAAATTCCTTTTTGAACCAACTGACCATCCAGAAGCCGCGATAAATCATCACCTCGGTGTTGAAGTGATCAGGAATCGCCGATGGGTATGGCGGAATCAGCGGGATGGTTTCCAGGTAGGTGCTGCGCGTGGTGTTGATGGTCGCCGTGGTGCCATAAGACAAACAGGCCGTACTCGCCTCCACCCCGCCAGCGCCGAGCACCTCACAGGCTTTGTCGGCACCAGCGGCAATCAGCGGCAAGCCTTCGGGAATCCCGGTATGGCGGCTGGCCGCCGCCGTGATATGGCCCAGCAACTCACCCGGTTTGCGTAATTCAGACAGTTGCTCGCGGCGCACCGATAGCGCCTGCCACTTCCAGTCGCCGGGTTTGGCCCATTGCAGGCGCTTGTAATCGAATGGCAGATAGGCCACGCAACTGGTCAGGGAATCGACAAACTGGCCGCACAGCCGGTGGGTGAGAAAGCCCGAGAGCAGCAGTACCTTGTGGGTAGCGGCCCAGATGTCCGGCTGGTTCTGCGCAATCCAATTGACCTCGGCTTGAGCGCGAAAATAATCCACGGTGGCCTGCGCTCTGACGATCTTGAATAACCAACCCCAAGGCCCTTTGATTGGCTCGCGCACTTCTGCCTGACGCTGATCGAGCCAGAGCATCGCCGGGCGCAGCGGCTGGCCGTGCGCGTCAACATTGATCAGGGTGCCGCGCTGGGTGGTTAGCGATACGCCACGGATTTGGCTACGGTCGATGTCCACCTGTTGCCACAACTGCGCGCACGCCTCGCCCAGGCTAGCCCAGTAGTATTCCGGGTCTTGCTCGGCCCAACCGGGTTGTTTGGAGTAGTAGGCCTCAAGCTCCACCTTGCCCTTGGCGAGCAGGTTGCCCTGAAGATCGAACAGCAGCGCCCGGATGCTCTGGGTGCCGTTGTCGATGGCCAGCAGGTAGTTTTTATCGCTCAAGACACAACCCTTTCTATAAATGCGTGCCGTATTCCGGATGTAATCCGGGGAAACCGCTCCCGGATTGCATCCGGGCTACTGTTCTTCAGGCCTCTGTTGGCAAGCTGTAGCAGTGTTGCCACAGCGCCAAATAATCCTGTTGTTCCTGTTGCCAGCGTGTATCGCTCCAGCCCAGCCGCGCCTGACACAACGCCCGGACACGTGGCAATTCAGCCGCCGCTCCACGCGCCAACAACAGGCCCAGGCGGGTACGGCGCAGCAACAGGTCATCCAGATGCAGCACCAGTTCCTGTTCGGCGGCCCAGGCCAGCTCGGCCCAGAGCGTATCGGTGCCGACCACCTGTTCGGATCCCAGTTCGTCAACCAGCGCTAGCAACTGCGGCAACGCGCGGCCATAGCGGCCGATCAGACGCCGCTGTTGAGCCGGACTGAGCGCGGGCATCGGTTGAGGGGCGAGCGCTGCAAATGTCTGCGCGCCGTGATCATGCACGGCACGGCCAACAAAGGGCGCGCAGGCCTGCAAGACTTCCAACGCCAGCAAGCGGAAGGTGGTCAGCTTGCCGCCCGCCAAGGTCACGCAACCGGGTTCCACCCAGAGCGCATGCTCGCGTTTTTCATCCGAGGGTTTGCGTCCCGGCGCGCCATCGCTGACCACCGGGCGTACGCCAGCCCAGGTCGACAGCACATCCGCCGCACCGATTTCGGCGGCAGGGAACTGCTGGGCGCAGGCGGCCAGCAGGTAGTCCACTTCATCCGGGCTGATGCGCGCTTCTTCAGCCAGCGGAGCCGGGTGATCCAGATCAGTGGTGCCGATCACCGTTGCGCCTTCCCAGGGGAAGACAAACACCGGGCGTTTATCGGCGGCGTGCATAAAGCTGAAGGCATGGGCCACTGGCAAGCGCCAGGCCGGTATCAGCAGATGGCTGCCGCGCAGCGGGCGAATATATTCCAGCTCGGTTTTCTGCCGCAGCTGATCGGCCCAAGCTCCAGTAGCCTGCGCCACGGCGCGGGTCTTGAAGCCGTAGCGCAGGCCAGTCTCACTGTCTTCGGCGAGCAGGCCAGTGACGCGCCCGTCTTCGCGCAGCAACTCGACCACGCGCATGCCGTTGAGCGCTTCACCGCCCTCGGCACGCGCCTCGCCCAGCACGCGCTGGACCAGCCGCGCATCGTCGGTCACCGCATCGAAGAAGCGCGTGCCGCCGAGCAGGCCATCTTCCTTGATGCCGGGTGCCAGGTAGCGCAGTTGCTGCAACGGGTAGTACAGATGATTGCGCTTGCCAGCCAGGGCGTCATACACCGCCAGCAGGCCGCCGAATACCTTGGGGCCGGGAAAGCCGCCCTGGTAGTGGGCCATGATAAAACTCAAGGGATCGACCAAGCCTGGCGCTTCCTGCAGCAGACGCTGGCGCTCGCGCACCGAATCGCGGGTCAGGCCGAACTGGCCCTTGGCGATGTAACGCAGTCCGCCATGCACCATTTTCGAGGAGCGACTGGACGTGCCCCAGGCGAAGTCGCGCTGCTCCAGCAGCAGGCACGTCCAGCCGCGCCGCGCGGCTTCACGCAGAATCCCGGCACCGCTGATGCCGCCGCCGACGACGATCAGGTCCCAATCGCGGGGGGCCAGTTCAGGCAGTGCTCGCTCGCGCCAGGCGGCGTTCCAGTTGTTCATCATCAATCCTGAATCAATACGCCAGGAGCTAGGCGCTGCTCAGGGTCGAAATGCCCAGCCAATGCCTTGAGCGTGGCCATGCCCAATTCGCCTTTCTCAATAGGCAGATAGGGCGCGTGATCGCGGCCGACGCCGTGTTGGTGGCTGATGGTGCCGCGGTTTTCGGCGATGGTCAGGCTGGCGGCATGTTTGAGCTTCTGCCAGCGCGCCATGGCCTCGGCATAGTTGCTGCCGGGGCGGAACACGTAGGTGGTGTAGATGCTCGAGCCTTCGTTGTAGACGTGGGACAGGTGGGTAAACACATGCACCTGTTCGCCCTCTTCGCTCAAGCCGTTGCGCAAGCTGGCCTCAACCTTGTTCAGCAGGTTGTCGACATTGCTCCAGTCGGTGGCGGTTTCCAGGGTGTCCACCACATAACCGGCAGCCCACAGGCCATGGCGCAGGTAGGGGAAGCGGAAGCGGTTTTCTGCCCATTTTTTGCCCAGCAAGGTGCCGGTAAACACGCCGTAAAAGCGCTTGAGCAACTTCTTCGCCTGCTTCAGCGAGGCGGCATTTTGTGTGCGGCTGCCGGTCACGCCGAAGGTCAGCATGCACTTGCCATCGCGCGCGCCGCGCAGGTCCAGGTATTTTTCCAGCCAGGCGATCTGCTGCGGATGGCCGGCCAAGGCCAGCTGAGTTTTGGTTTCAATGGCGTTGGACAGGCGCAACATCGACAGCGGCACGCGCGCCTGAGCCAAGCTGCGAATGGCGTTCAGCGCCTGCTGCCAGCTGGGCAGAAACACCGCGTAGAAATTCTCCTGCTCGGCCAGGCGGGTGATGCGCACTTTGACCTCGGAAATGATGCCGAAGCGCCCTTCCGAACCCATGAGGATTTCGCGCAGATCAGGCCCCGCGGCAGACGCCGGGAAGGTCGGAATTTCCAGAGTGCCGGCAAAGGTCTCGACCTTACCGCCAGCAAACAACTGCTCGATGCGCCCGTAGCGCAGCGACTGCTGGCCACTGGAACGGCTGGCCACCCAACCGCCCAAAGTCGACAGCTCCCACGACTGCGGAAAATGGCCGAGGGTATAGCCCTGCGCGCGCAACTGGCTTTCCACCTGCGGGCCAGCGGCACCGGGGCCGAAGGTAGCGATCAGGCTGTCGTGATCGATCTCGATCAGCTTGCCCATGCGCTCAAGCGATAACGTCAGCACCGGCTTGCTGCTGGCCTGCGGGTTGATATGCCCGGCCACCGAAGTGCCACCGCCGTAAGGAATCACGATCAGATCCTGCTGACTGGCCCAGGCCAGTAATTCGCGGATCTGCGCGGCGCTTTCCGGGTAGGCCACGCCATCGGGGAACACACCGAAATCGCCGGAGCGCATCGCCAACCAGTCCGGCAGGCTTTGGCCACGGGCGTGACGCACGCGGTCTTCGGCATTCAGGCAGATCAGTGGATGAGCCTGCAGACGCGAGGCAGGCACCGTCGCCAGCACCTGCTCCAGGCTGGCATCAGCCAGCGTCTGACCTGCGCCAATCAGCTCGGCCAGAAAAGCCTCACCATGGGCGGGCAGCTCCACCACCGTTGCGTCATCACCCCAGCCGTTCCAACGTCGCATCTGTGTCTCCCGGATATTTCAGTCACCTGCAATGGCTGCCTATACTAGCGGGCCACACGTGGGCGTCACTGTCGTATCGAGCCAGCCGATATCGCCAATCAAGCCATTCAGAATATGCACTCAGAACAAGAACAGGCCCATGGAAAACCTCGGCTACACCTCTGTGCCCTCCCTGCTCAAATACCTGCGCCATGCCGAACAACTGGGTCTGGATACCGATCAGGCCTTGGCGGCAGCCGGCATTAACGCCGCTGAACTGACCGACAACAGCAAACGCATCCCCAGTGAAACCCACGAGCGCCTGCTCGGCCATCTGCTGCAGGCATCCGATGACCCGCTGTTTGGCCTGCACTGTGCGCGGTTTGTGCAGCCGGGCTCCTGGAGCGTGCTGGGCTATATCACCATGAACTGCGCCACCCTCGGCGAAGCCATGAGCCGCATCATGCCCTATGAAAAACTGGTGGGTGATATGGGGGTCAGCCGGGTCGAGGCGGCCAGTGATCACGTCAAAATGATCTGGACCTGCCGCCATCAGGCCGAGCCGATTCGCCGGCACATGGTGGAAAACGTCTTGGCCTCCTGGCTGCTCTATGCGCGCTGGATCGCCGACATGGACCGCTCACCCACAGAAGCCTGGTTCGAGCATGCCCTACCGCAGGGCGTGGATGTGGCTGAGTACGAAGCGATTTTTGGCTGCCCAATTCGTTTTCAGCAAAGCTGTAATGCGCTGATCGTGCCGCTGGAGTACCTCAGCGTGCCGCTGCGCCAGGCCGACGCTAACCTGCTGCGCACCCTGGAAGAACACGCCCTCACGCTGATGGCTGGGCTGGACGACAACGAGCCACTGCCGCAACGGGTGAAAAACGCCCTGCGCCTGCTGCTCAAAGATGGCCTGCCGCGCAAAGAACGCGTAGCAGAGAAATTCAACGTGACGGTGCGCACCCTGCAGCGTCACCTGCAGCTGGCTGGCACCAGCTACCAGCAGATTCTCGATGAGTTGCGTCAAGAACTGGCCGAGCACTACCTGCTGCGCAGCGACCTGGCGATTCAGGATATCGCCAGCTACCTGGGCTTTACCGAATCGCGCTCCTTTCACCGCAGCTTCAAAACCTGGACCGGGCAAACACCGGGCGAATTTCGCGAAAGCCGACGCAATAGCTGACACCGTTGGTGGATGGGTAAAGCGCCATCCACCGTGCAGGGACACATCAAGCGCACTGCCCTATCCGAGAATTTCGCTTAGCGGGATAAACCTCAGACTATCGCCCTCGCTCAAGGTGGTGTTCTCCAGCACCTCGGCAAACCCCTCAGCCCAGGCGGCGCTGCGCAGAACACCGGAGCTCTGGTTCGGGTAAGGCACCACGCGGCCGTTTTCCAGGCGTGCACGCAGGTATTCGCGGCGATTACCTGGCTTGCTCCAGGTAAATCCAGCCGGCATCGGAAAGCCCAACGGCTCGACCCGCTGCACACCCAAACGGCGCAACAGATATGGCCGCGCGAGCAGGCCAAAGGTGACCAGGGTCGAGGCCGGATTACCCGGCAGGCCGATCACCGGCACGCCACGGAACTGCCCGCAGGTCAGTGGCTTGCCCGGCTTGATCGCCAGCTTCCACAGCGCCAGCTCGCCCTCTTCGCGCAGGGCCATACCCAGGAAGTCCGCCTCGCCCACTGATACACCGCCGGTGGACAGAATCAGGTCAACATCGCTCAGCGCGCCCAACGCCGCGCGGGTCAACTCCAGGTCATCGAGCAGAATGCCGCCATCCACCACCTCGCAGCCCAGACGCTGCAACCAGGCGATCAGTAAACGGCGGTTGCTGTTGTAGATCTGCCCGGGGCCGAGCGGCTGACCCGGCTCGACCAGCTCATCGCCAGTCGATAAAACGGCCACGCGCGGGCGCCGGCGCACCGTCAATTCGGCGCACCCCAGGGACGCAGCCAGGCCCAGTTCGATCGGGCCTAAACGAGTACCGGCCGGCAATACCGAATCACCAACACGGTTTTCCTGGCCCTGGGCGCGCACGTTCTGCCCGCGCTTCGGTGGCTGGCTAAAGGCAACGCGGCCATCCTTGCCGAGCACGGCGTTTTCCTGCATTTCCACACTATCGGCGCCGTCTGGCAGCGGCGCGCCGGTAAAGATCCGCGCACAGGTGCCGGGCTGCAAAGGTGCCGGCGCGCTGCCGGCCTGGATACGTTGGCTGACGACCAGAGGCTCGCCCGCCCAATCGGCATGGCGCAGGGCATAGCCATCCATGGCGCTGTTGTCCCACGGCGGCAGATCCAGCTCAGCCAGCAACGGCTCGGCCAATACTCGGCCTGCGGCGTCGCTCAGCGTGACCCGCTCACATTCAACAATCGCGCTGGCTTCGGCCTGCGCCAGCAACTGCGCCAGCGCCGCCTCAACGGGCATCAGCCCTGGCTGGTCACAGCCGCTCATCCACGGCTCTCGCAGGCGACCACCGATTTGAGATGCGGGACGAAATTGCACGGGCGATGACGGTTATCCAACTGCTCGCCAAGGATGCCATCCCAGGCAGTGCGACAAGCGTTGGTCGAACCCGGCAGGCAGCACACCAGGGTGCCGTTGGCCAGGCCGGCCAAGGCGCGGGATTGGGTGGTCGAGGTGCCAATATCAGGCACGGAAATCTGCCGGAATAACTCGCCGAAACCATCGACCTGTTTGTCCAGCAAACAGGCCACGGCTTCCGGAGTGCTGTCGCGGCCGGTGAAGCCGGTACCGCCGGTGATCAGCACCACCTGCACCTGGTCTTCGGCAATCCAAGTGGCAACTTGGGCGCGAATTTTATACAGATCGTCCTTGAGCAAAACTCGCGCGGCAAGTTGATGGCCAGCGGCTTGCAGGCGATCGATCAGCAGCTGGCCGGAGGTATCGGTTTCCAGGCTGCGGGTGTCACTGACGGTCAAAACAGCAATGTTCAGGGGCACAAAAGGTGCGTCGGCCTTATGGCTCATGGCAGGCTTCCAGTTATGGTCAATAATGGCGGCCGTTATATCACAGGGCTGTTTTCGGAGACCGTTTATGCCTGGCGTAAATACATCACCCACATGTTCAGTGTTGCTGCTTGCCGGCGGACGCGGACAGCGCATGGGCGGTGCGGATAAAGGCCTGCTCGAGTGGCACGGCAAACCACTGATTGCCTGGCTGCATAATTTGGTTCGGCCGCTGACGGACGACTTGATCATCTCCTGCAACCGCAACCGTGAATGCTACGCCCCCTTTGCTGACCGCCTGGTGCAAGATGATGACAGCGATTTCCAGGGCCCGCTGGCAGGTATTCGCGCGGGCCTGCGCGCCGCTCGCCAGGCGAATGTGTTGATCTTGCCGTGCGACGCGCCCCAACTCGACAAATCGCTAGTTGAGGCGCTACTCAGCATGGCCGCTGAGCGCGCAGTGGTGGTGCGTCAGGACGAGTTTCTCGAACCGCTGTTCAGCGTCATTCCCCGCGCACTGCTTGCCGACCTGGAACAGGCCTGGCAAGCCGGCGAGCGCAGCCCACAACGTTGGTTGCGCAGCCTTAATCCATTGACAGTGGAGTGCCCACTCGGTGACCCTCGCCTGGCCAACATCAATACCCTCGACTTGCTGACGGCACGCGGATAAACACCGACAAGGGAACTTGACCGGCAAAGTTTCGTCACAAGCAAGGTAAAAACCCCTATCCAATCAAGGAGAAACCCATGTCTCAGCGGATTATTCCAGCATTGCTGCTTACCTTGGGCCTGGTCGCGCTGACTGGTTGCGCGTCCCCAACTGTAATTACCCTCAATGATGGCCGTGAAATCCAGACCATCGACGAGCCGGACTTTGATGAGGATTCGGGCTTCTACGAGTTTGAGCAACTCGATGGCAAACGCGCCAAGGTCAACAAGGATCAAGTGCGTACCGTCAAAGAGCTGTAAGCCAATGATCCAGGCGGCGTCTCCTTTATTTGAGGCGACGCCTGGGCTCTAACATAGGCATTTCACGCACACGGCAATAGAAAAAATTAAAAACCAACCCCCCTTGTGCAGCAAAACTTTTTCAGTAAAATTTCGGCCCATTCGGAGTGTAGCGCAGCTTGGTAGCGCGTCTCGTTCGGGACGAGAAGGTCGCAGGTTCGAATCCTGCCTCTCCGACCATTCCCCATGCAGCGTGTTTGTTTCGGTAAAACATGCTGCACAAAAAACCGGCCCATGAGGCCGGTTTTTTTATGCGTGTTGCGCATCTTTACCCCCCCCCCAAATGGCGCATGCCCGCTAGCCTGCGGTGAGCCCCGTTAGAGCATGGCCCATGCCATTAGCCACCTACACGCCTCGATTAATTATCAAAAGCTATCAACACCATCACATCAAAACACTTTAACAATATACGTTAGCCCCCTACATTGCTTCTCAATAAAGGTTAATTCTCATTTGAGGTGCAGCGTGCTCAAGACTGTGACGTTTACCCTGATGCATTTTTGCATCGCCTTCGGCGTCACTTACGCGCTGACCGGCAGTATTGCCGCCAGTGGCTTGGTGGCCGCCATCGAACCGCTGTGCAACTCGGTGGGTTTCTACTTCCACGAAAAGCTCTGGCAGCGCATTGAAGGGCGCTCAACGCCTGCCGATTCACAGCCTAAACACGCCTGGCTGCATCACCAGGCGTGACGGCTTGATACACACGTACAACACAGCCGGCTGAGGCGTAAAAACAGCCAGCAGGACGCTCAGTCAATCCGCTACTATGCGCGGCTCAGCCACCATACGCGTCCGATCATGCCTGTCACTTCTCGCTTCCCTGCAGCGCCCTACCTGCTTGCCTGCCTACTTGGCTTGCTGGCACTTTTTGGCCTTTGGTTTGGTATTGGCCAACCCGTTGAATTAGCCGATGCTGCCACCCCCACACATAAACTGCAGTGCGCGTCCTACACGCCGTTCGATAAAGACCAGTCACCTTTTGATCAGCCGATGCAATTGCGCCCCGAGCGCATGGATGCGGACCTAGCGATACTGGCTAAGCGTTTTGAATGCCTGCGCACCTATTCGGTAACCGGTCTGGAAGACCTACCCAATATGGCGCGTAAGCATGGCCTGAAGTTGATTGTTGGCGCCTGGGTCAGTCGCAACCCAGCCGATACGGCCGTTGAAATTGCAGGTTTGGTGAAGACCGCCAACGCGCACCCAGACGTCATTCAGGCAGTGATCGTCGGTAACGAGGCGCTACTGCGCAAGGAAGTGACTCCACAGCAACTGGTGGCGCTGATTGAGCAGGTCAAAGCACAGATCAAACAACCGGTAACCTACGCCGACGTCTGGGAGTTCTGGCTCAAACACCCGGAAGTCGCGCCTGCAGTGGACTTCATCACCATCCACCTGCTGCCCTACTGGGAAGATAATCCCGCGGGCATTGAAAGCGCGCTGCATGAAGTCGCGCAGGTGCGCCACACGTTTGGCAACGCCTACGCGCCCAAGGACATTCTGATCGGCGAAACCGGCTGGCCGAGTGAAGGCCGCCAGCGCGAAACAGCGGTGCCAAGCCTGGTCAATCAGGCGAAATTCATCCGCGGCTTTGTCGCGTTGGCCGAGCAGAATGGTTGGCACTACAACCTGATTGAGGCGTTTGACCAGCCGTGGAAGCGTGTCAGCGAGGGCGCAGTGGGCGGTTACTGGGGTTTGTATGACGCCGACCGCCAGGACAAATCGATCCTCGCCGGCAGCGTCTCCAACCTGCCGCATTGGCCGGCTTGGCTGGCGTTGAGCCTGGGCCTATTTGCCGCCACGCTGCTGCTCGCGGGGCGCCCACAGTCGCCGCGTGCCGCTCTACTCCTGCCATTACTGGCGGCGATTGGGGCCGGCTGTATCGGTTTGTTTGCCGAGTTGACGCTGATCACCAGCCGCTATGTGGGCGAATGGCTTTGGGCTGGCGCGCTGATTGCCCTGAACCTGCTGATCCTGGCCCACGCTGCCCTGCTGCTCAGCCAGAAGACGGGCTGGCGCGCACGGCTATTCAACTGGCTGCATAGCAAAGGCGCGCTGTGGCTAGCGCTGAGCGGTTTTGCTGGGGCGGTGATGATGCTCGCGCTGGTGGTGGACGCGCGCTACCGCAGCTTCCCCAGCGCCGCACTCTTGTTGCCTGCGCTGGTTTACCTGTGTCGCCCAGTGGGCGGCTACCGCCGTGAAATCGCCCTGCTCGCCCTGCTGATCGGCGCCTGCATTGCGCCGCAGCTGTACCAGGAAACTCTGAGCAACGGGCAGGCTCTGGGCTGGGCGCTGACCTGCGTGTTACTGGTGGCCGCGCTGTGGCGCAGCCTGCGGGTTAAAACGCAGGCCGCCTGATCAGGCAGTTTGCGGCGCACGCACCCAGCGCAACAGCGCCAGCACCACGGCAAATACCGCGAGGCTGGCGCTGTACAACACCAGCGCTGGCAGACCGAGCAGCAATGCAGGTACCGCCAGGCGCTTGCCCCAAGCGCCTGGCAGCACAAATGCCAGCACGGCACACACCAGCGCCGCCCACGCCAGGACTCGAAAGTGAATCAACCAGCCGAGGCTCGCGCGCACCTGACACGCCAACTGCTGCGGAGCGTCGACGCACAAGCCAACCCACTGCGCACCCTCCATCAGCTGATAACGCAGCACAAAGCTCAGCGTTAGACACAAGGCTGCAGCGATCAGCAGAGCAGTCAGGGGCAGATAACGGGACATAGGCAACTCAAGCAGACAAAAAGGCTGCGTAGGATAAGCCGCCACGTCACGGATAACATCCCCCGAGATCGCGTCCCCACAGCCGCTGCAGCTAGAATCCAGCCATGATCATACGTCGCCTGATACTCATAACCGCCAGCTTGCTCGGCCTCTGGATGCTATGGGTTATTGTGCTGCCCACGCCCGGCAGCCTGCCGCCCACAACGCCGCCGCCCAGCGGTAGCTGGCGCGTGACTGAGCACACGGTCAGTGCGCTGGAGAATTTCCAGCTAGAGGCGCGCATCCTGGGCCGTGAAGATTATTACTTCGACCGCGGCGCCAAGCTCTCACCGACTGATCTGGCACTCGGCTGGGGACCGATGGCTGAGCCTGAGGTGCTGCGCCATATCAGCATCAGCCAGCGCAACCGCTGGTACTTCTGGCGCGACGAACAACTGCCAATCGAGCGCCGGCAAATTGAGATCCACAGCGCCAACATGCACCTGATACCGGCTAACGCGGAGGTCGCCAGCACCCTGGCCGGGCTCAAAGAGGGCCAACAGATTCGCCTGAGCGGACAATTGGTGCGAATCGACGGCGATGACGGTTATCGCTGGGTCAGCTCGCTCAGCCGTGAAGACACCGGTGACGGTGCGTGCGAACTGATCTGGGTCGAACAACTGGCTGTGCTGCCCTAAAGCGCGCCATTGCAACAGAACCTTCTTCGCTTTGTGGCTGCCGCGCGTAACTAAAAGGCACTTGACCGAGCTTATGTGGTCAAATTGAGCCGGCATTATGCCGCTACAGCAGAATCAGCCCCGCTCTTAAGAGATTTAACCATGTCGCACGCCCCTCGCCTGCTTGTCCTTCTCGGTTGCTTGGCCCTGATGACCGCCGCCAATGCTGCTGATATAGATGCCAGCAGCTATGGCTACCCCATCACCAACCCATTCGAAGCGACCATCGCAACCACGCCGCCAGATCTGCGCCCGGAATTACCGGCCGATGCCGACATCAATGAGCGTGATTACCAGATCAAGCTGCGCCCGGAGCGTGAATTCGAGCTGCCCGCTAACTTTTGGTCAGTCACCAAGATGCGTTACCGCATGGCCAAGCAGTCCGGCGAAGCGCCGCTGATCTTTATCATCGCCGGCACCGGCGCGCACTACGCCAGCAGCACCCCGGAATACTTGAAGAAGCTGTTCTACGGCGCGGGCTATCACGTGGTGCAACTGTCATCGCCGACCAGCTATGACTTTATGAGCTCGGCCTCACGCTTTGCCACACCCGGCATTACCCGCGACGATGCCGACGATTTGTACCGCGCCATGCAGGCCGTGCGCGCTCAGCACCCACGCCTGAAAGTCAGCGAGTTTCACCTCACCGGCTACAGCCTCGGCGCACTGCAGGCCGCTTTTGTCAGTGAGCTGGATGAAACCCGCCGCAGCTTCAACTTCAAGCGCGTGCTGCTGCTCAACCCGCCGGTCAACCTCTACACCTCGGTCACCAACCTCGACCGCATGGTGCAAACTCAGGTTAAGGGGATCGATAACAGCACCACTTTTTACGAACTGGTCCTGGGCAAGCTGACCCGCTACTTCCAGAACAAAGGCTACGTCGATATCAACGACGCCCTGCTCTATGATTTTCAGAACTCCGGCGAGCAACTCAGCGACGAGCAAATGGCCATGCTCATAGGCGCGGCCTTTCGCTTTTCCTCAGCCGATATTGCCTTTACTTCGGACCTGATCAACCGCCGCGGCCTAATCACTCCAGTCGACTATCCCATCAGCCAAGGCACCAGCCTTACGCGGTTCTTCGAGCGCGCGCTGCAATGCGACTTTGACTGCTACCTGACCGAACAGCTGATCCCCGTGTGGCGCGCCCGCTATGACGGCGGCAGCGTGGCGCAGCTGATTGATCAAGTCAGCCTGTATGCCGTGGCTGATTACCTGAAAAACAGCAGCAAGATCGCCGTCATGCACAACGCCGACGACGTCATTCTCGGCCCCGGCGACCTGGGCTTTCTGCGCCGCACCCTGGGCGATCGCCTAACTGTTTACCCGCTGGGTGGCCATTGCGGCAACCTCAACTACCGCGTCAATAGCGACGCCATGCTGGAGTTCTTCCGTGGCTAAGCCCATCTCTCTTGCCGTATTTTTCACCTTAGCAATGGGTAGCAGCCTGGCGCACGCCGAGCACAGCGTTGGTGACGATGGTTTCAAACAGCCAATGCAACACTTGCAGTTCAACCCTGGGTTAGACCAGCGTGAGTTCGAACGCTCGACTTTCAACGCTCTGCAGGTTTATGACCCGCTGGAGTCATGGAACCGCCGCGTTTATCACTTCAACTACCGCTTTGATGAATGGGTATTCCTGCCGATTGTCGATGGCTACCGCTACATCACCCCCACTCTGGTGCAGACCGGTGTGAGCAACTTCTTTAGTAACCTAGGGGATGTGCCGAACCTGCTCAACAGCGCGCTGCAGTTCAAAGGCAAGCGCACGATGCAGACCACCGGCCGCCTGCTGCTTAACACCACCGTGGGGGTTGCCGGCTTGTGGGACCCGGCTACACGCGTGGGCTTACCCAAGCAGAAAGAAGACTTCGGTCAGACACTCGGCTATTACGGTACGCCAGCCGGCCCTTACCTGATTCTGCCGTTGCTGGGTCCGTCGAACCTGCGTGATACCGGCGGGCTAGTGGCGGATTTTGCGGTGAAAAGCCAGGTCAACTGGCTGAATGTTGCCGAAACCAGCGTCAGCCATCCGGAAATCATCCTGTTGGACGTCGTCGACCAGCGCTCTACGGTGAACTTCCGCTACGGCCAGCTCAACTCGCCATTTGAGTACGAGAAGATCCGCTTCTTCTACCATGAGGCGCGCAAGCTGCAGATTGCTGACTAGCTTGACCTAAGAGTCGCCCCAGCGTTTTAGGCTGGGGCGGCTTTGAAGAGTGCGGAGTTGTGCTATGCGTGTCGCCCAGTTGGCCAAAGCCGCTGCAGTGAGCAGCGAAACAGTGCGTCACTACACCGATCTCGGCCTGCTCAGGCCCACACGTAACCCAGACAATGGTTACCAGCAGTATTCGTCAGCGGATCTGCAGCGCCTGCGCTTTATCGCCCGTGCCCGGCGCCTGGGCTTTAGCCTGAAAGACAGCCAGCAGATTCTCGCCAGCGCCGATAACGGCCAAGCGCCCTGCACCGACGTGCGCGACCTGCTCAGCGAACGTCTGGCCGTCCTGCACGATCACATCAAGGAATGTCAGCGCCTGGCGCTGGTGATGCAAACTGCTTTCGATAACTGGGCTGACAAGGGCGACTGCGCCCCTGACGGCCAAGCCATCTGCCGTTTGATCGAAGATTTCGAGCCCGATATCGAGCGCCGCCCGGCGACGCCCTGCCCTGCACACTAACCAAGCTCTCTCAAAGCTCGCGCGTTTGGGGCCTGCAAGGTGCTGCGTGAGCATTACGCGTCGCAATCATCCTCTGGCGAGGCGCGCTAGCCATAAGCACTTGCCGAGTCTGTTTTAACGCAGCCAGGCCGACGCGCAGCCGATCATCGCCTTGGTTATTGGGCGTAGCGGCGATGCAAACCCGGCGGCACACCGCTGCTATCAGTCGGCAACCAAGGCCCCTGCGGGTTACTGGCCCAGCTCCAACCGGAACGCCAGCGATAATAGGTGCGCTCACGGTAGTAAAGGTCAGCGGTGCCAGTCACGGCATACACCCCGAGGCCCGCGTCCCATCGACTGGCTACGCCAGGCGGGGGCGCAAGGCGTGGGTGGTTGCTGCTGCCACTCGGGCTCACCACCGGAACGCTGCTGAGCGGTGCCTGCACGCAAGCACCGAGCCCTAGCAGGCTGACCAGCACCGCACTGCGCAGTAATGGACTCATGGGGCCTTGCTGTCGGCGCTGTCGATCACCAACTGCTGCAAATCGGTGGTATTACTGGCCAACGGCTGGCTGGTACCCACCCACTCACCGGCGGTGGCGTTGCCACTGCGCGAGATGCGCGCAACCAGCTGCACCTGCTCGAAGCCGGACATTTTCAGCTGCGGCATCATCGCATCGCTGTCTGACAGGCTGACCTCAGCCGGTAGATCCGCCACGCTCAAGCGCTTAACGGCCAGCGGCATTGGCGGGCCAGAGACGGCGCGGGCGAAAATAAACACCGCGTCGCCCGCCTGCACCTTGCCCTGCAGCTCGGCGGCGAGTTCGACGCGCACGGTCAAGCCCTGACTGGCAGCCGGCGTGGCATCAGCTGCCGGGGCGCCAAGTTGCTCACGGGCGCGGTCAATACCGCCCTGAATCGCCTGGCGCGATGGGTCTTCAGGTGGTAATACCTGCACCAGTTGCTGCCAGTGGCCAATCGCTTGCTGGAACTGCCCACTTTCATAAGCGGCAATACCGAGTAAGCCCAGGCTGGTAACTTCAGCCGGATCGGCTTTCAACGCTTCATCGGTCAATGCCTGCAACTGCGGCGTCCACTGTTTGTTACCGGAAAAATACAGCGCCTGCGCCCACTGCCCGAGTAGCTCGGGCTCGCGGCCAGCTATGCCAATGGCACGTTCAAACGCCTCCGCTGCATCCGCCGCACGCTCTTGGGCCATATAAGTACGGCCCAAGAAGTACCAGCTTTCAGCAGACTTAGGATCGTTCTTCACTGCCGCTTCCAGGCGTGCAGTCATTTCCTCGATGGTCTTCGGTTGGTCCGCAAAGGTGCGCGCACGCTCAACATCATCAATGGCACCCCAATGCTGGTAGAGGCCATAGCCCAACAGCGGCATCAACAACGCCATAACCAGCGGAATTTTACCGCCCAGCGAACGCTGTACCGGCACGCTGAGCGCGCCTTCGGTATCGGCCAGCAGCTCTCGAGCCGCCTCGTCCCGGCCGTTGGCCAGTTGCTCGGCATTCAGGGCGCCCGTCGCATGCTGCGCCTGCAGGTCTTGCAGGCGCTCTTGATAAAGGGTCACGTTAAGTGCGGTACGGTCTTCTTCGGCCTGGAGCTTGCGCGCCCGCACCACAGGTATCAGGACAAATGCCAGGGCTGTCAGCAACAGCAAGCCGGCGCATAACCAAAATTCAATCATCAGTCGTTCTTATCCACAGGCGGTTGATTGGCGGGCTGTTGGCTCAGCAAAGCAGCCAAGCGCTGCTGCTCGTCCGTAGACAGGCCATGAGCGGTGTCGCCCGATTTGCCGCGACGACGCAGCAGGATGACCCCAAGCAAGAGGAAACCACCGGCCAGCAAACCAGCCGGGCCGTACCACAGCAACAGCGTGCGCGCAGTGACTGGCGGTTTGTAGAGCACGAAATCGCCGTAACGGCTGACCAGAAAGTCGATGATTTGCTCGTTGCTCTGGCCTTCCTCCAGCATGCGGAAGATCTGTGCCCGCAGGTCCATGGCAATCGGCGCGTCGGAATCGGCAATGTTTTGGTTCTGGCACTTCGGGCAGCGCAGCTCTTGCACCAAGTTGCGATAACGCTGGCGCTCGGTTTCAGTGGCGAACTCGTAGGTGTCGATCGCGGCCTGAGCAGTACCCAGCAGCGCTAAGCCCAATACAGCGGCGCTTAGCAGACGTTTCATGGCTGCACCTCATCGACCAGTTCCTGATACAGCGGCGCCAGCTGCTCGCGCCAGACGCGCTCGTCAATCACCCCGACAAACTTGTGACGGATGATGCCGTCTTTGTCGATCAGGAAGGTTTCAGGCGCGCCATACACACCCAAGTCCAAGCCCAATGTGCCGCGCGCGTCATTGATGTTCAGCTGATAGGGGTCATGGAACTCCACCAACCACTTCTGCGCGGCAGCGTTGTCATCCTTGTAATTGACCCCATGAATGGTCACGCCCAGCTTGGCCAATTTGTTCAGCACCGGGTGTTCCACACGGCAAGCGACACACCAAGTCGCCCAGACATTGACCAGTGCCGGCTTGCCCTTAAGGTCAGCCTCGCTGAGCTGCTTGCCATCCTGCACAGCAGGCAGAGAGAAGGCCGGGAACGGCTTACCGATAAGCGCCGAGGGCAGCTCCGAGGGATCAAGGAACAACCCACGGTAGAGAAACACCGCCACGCCCAAAAACAGCGCCAGCGGCACCAGCAGCAGTAGGCGCTTCATGCCTGCACCCCGGCCACACCCAAGGCATCGCGCACGCGGGTGCGTACTTTGACGCGGTAGCGTTTATCACTGGCAGCCAGAAAGCCACCCAAGCCCATCAGCAGCGCGCCGAACCAGATCCAGCGGACGAACGGCTTGATGTGTACGCGCACGGCCCAGGCGCCGTTTTCCAGCGGTTCACCGAGGGCCACAAACAGATCGCGGGTGATCCCGGCGTCGATTCCGGCTTCGGTCATCACCGATTGCTGCACGGTGTACAGGCGTTTTTCCGGATGCAGCACGGCAATTTGCTTGCCGTCCTCAAGAATGCGCACGGTGCCTTTGTCCGAGGTGAAGTTAGGCCCTTCGAAGTGCTCAGCCCCCTCAAAGACAAACTGGTAGCCGCCGATGTCCACCGACTCGCCGGGCGCCATGCGCATGTCGCGCTCAAAGCTGCCTACGCTGGTGAGGACTACACCAATAGCGCAGATCGCCATGCCCAAATGCGCCACCTGCATGCCCCAGTAACTGCGGGTCAAGCTCGGCAAGCCGCGGAAGAAGCCCTTATGACGGATTTTGTCGATGATGTCGCGCACACCGGCGAGCACCACCCAGGCTGACAACAGGCAAACACCCAGCACCGCCCAATTAAAATCCCCCACCAGGAACGTCGCGATCACAGCCAGCACTACGCTGCCGATCAGCACGGGCGCGAGCATATTCAGCAACCACTTAACCGGCGTGTCTTTCCAGCGCACCAGCACACCTACTGCAATCATCGCCATCAGCAGGCCCATCAAGGGTACAAACAGCGCGTTGAAGTATGGCGGCCCTACCGAGAGCTTGGCCCCGGTCATGGCGTCCAGCACCAACGGATAAAGGGTACCGAGCAGGATCATGGCGGCGCTGACCACCAGAATCAGGTTGTTCACCAGCAGCAGGGTTTCCCGCGACCACAGGGCAAAGCCGACCTGGCTTTTCACCACGGGCGCGCGAATGGCGAACAATGCCAACGAGCTGCCCACCACCAATAGCAGGAAGGCCAGGATAAACACACCGCGCTCGGGGTCGCTGGCAAAAGCATGTACCGAGGTCAGCACGCCGGAACGCACCAGGAAGGTCCCCAGCAAACTCAGAGAGAAGGCTGCAATCGCCAACAGCACGGTCCAGCTCTTGAACACGCCGCGTTTTTCCGTCACCGCCAGGGAGTGGATTAGCGCGGTGCCGACCAACCAAGGCATAAAGGAGGCATTTTCAACCGGGTCCCAGAACCACCAGCCGCCCCAGCCGAGTTCGTAGTAAGCCCACCAGGAACCCAGGGCGATACCGATGCCGAGAAACGCCCAGGCAACGATGGTCCAGGGCCGCGACCAGCGCGCCCAGGCCGCATCCAGCTTGCCGCCAAGCAGAGCGGCGATAGCGAAAGCGAACGCCACGGAGAAGCCGACATAGCCCATGTAAAGCATTGGCGGGTGGACGATCAAACCAAAATCCTGCAAAAGCGGATTAAGGTCGCGGCCATTGGTTGGGGTATCAAACAACAGACGCGCAAAGGGGTTGGAGGTAATGATCAGAAACAGCAGGAAGCCGATGCTGATGATGCCCATCACGCCCAGCACGCGAGCAAGCATTTCTTCCGGCAGCTGCCGCGAGAAGATCGACACGGCAAAGGTCCAGCCGGCGAGGATCAGCCCCCACAGCAACAACGAACCTTCATGCGCGCCCCACACGGCACTGAACTTGTAATACCAGGGCAAGGCCGTATTGGAGTTGTTAGCCACATACGCGACGGTAAAGTCGTCGACCATAAAGGCGTAGGTCAGGCAGATAAAGGAAAACAGCAGGAAGGCGAACTGGCCCCAAGCGGCAGGTGCCGCCAGGCTCATCCACTGCCGGTCGCCGCGCCATGCGCCGATCATGGGCAGCGTCGACTGCACCAGCGCCATGCACAGCGCCAGAATCATGGCCAGATGGCCGAGTTCGGGGATCATTGCGCGTACTCCGATTGAGACGTCTGTTTAGCCGCTTTGGCGGCGTCGTGCTTTTGCTGCATGCCGCTTTGCTCAAGGGCCTGCAGCACTTCAGGAGGCATGTAGTTCTCGTCGTGTTTGGCCAACACTTCATCGGCAATCAACACGCCGTTGGCGTCGAGTTTGCCCATGGCGACGATGCCCTGACCTTCACGAAATAGATCAGGCAGGATGCCGCTGTAACGGATGGTCACGTTCTTGGCGCCGTCAGTGACGACAAAATCGGTGTCCAGGGTATCGCTGGAGCGCTTGACCGAGCCCTCCTCGACCAAGCCACCGGCGCGGATGCGGGTGTCCTGCGGGGCTTCGCCGTTGGCGATTTGCGTAGGGGTGTAGAACAGGTTGATGTTCTGCTGCAACGCGCTCAGGGCCAAGGCCACGGCGATGCCGACACCAGCGATGATCGCCAGGACAATAAACAGGCGTTTCTTGCGCAGCGGATTCACTTCGACTCCTCCCGGCGCAAACGACGCGCCTCGTCTTGCAGATAACGGCGCCGCGCCAGGATTGGCAGCGCCATGTTCAGCCCCAGCACAGCCAAGCTGATGGCATAACAGGACCAGACATAAGGCCCATGGGTCCCCATGGCGAGAAACTCACTAAAGCTGGCAAAACTCATTGGCTTTTCTCCACCAGCGCCTTGACCTCGGCTTTTGCCCAGCTGCTGCGGGCCTCACGTTTGAGCACTTCTAAGCGCATGCGCAGCAGCAGCACGGCAGCAAAAAAGCAGTAAAAGCCCAGCACCATAATCAGCAGCGGCATCCACATTTCGAATGGCATGGCCGGTTTGGACACCACACTGAAGGTGGCGGGTTGATGCAGGGTGTTCCACCACTCCACCGAGTATTTGATGATGGGGATGTTCACCACGCCGACGATGGCCAGCACCGCACAGGCTTTGGCGGCGCTGTCACGGTTGGTGATGGCATTGCCGAGGGCGATCACGCCGAAATACAGAAACAGCAGAATCAGCATCGAAGTCAGCCGTGCATCCCAAACCCAGTAAGTGCCCCAGGTGGGTTTGCCCCATACCGCTCCCGTGACCAGGGCGATTACGGTCATCCAGGCGCCAATAGGGGCTGCCTGCTGCAGGGCAACATCGGCCAGCTTCATTTTCCATACCAGCCCGACTGTGCCGGCCACCGCCAACATCACGTAAATCGACTGAGCGAGAAACGCCGCCGGCACATGGATATAGATAATGCGAAAGCTATTGCCCTGCTGGTAATCCGGCGGCGCAAAAGCCAGCCCCCAAACCAGACCAACCACCAGCAACACAGCGGCCGCCAGGGCTAACCAAGGCAGCCAGCGGCGGCTGATTTCATAGAACCATTTGGGCGAGCCGAGCTTGTGAAACCACGTCCAGTTCATCAGGTTACTCATCAGTGCTAGGGCTGATCAGGGCGCAGGCAGGCACCAGGATCAACCGGCCATTGAGGCTTAGTTATCTACTTACTCAGCGACGCTGATGGTCAAACCAGCGGCGATGGCAAAGGGAGTCAAGGTCACCGCCAATGCGGTGAGGCTGGCCAACCACAACAAGTGGCCAACCGCCGGCAATCCTTGCAGGCTGGCTTGTAACGCTCCGCTGCCGAGAATCAGCACCGGGATGTACAACGGCAAAATCAGCAGCGCGAGTAACAGTCCACCGCGCTTAAGCCCCACCGTTAACGCAGCACCGACGGCACCCAACAAACTCAGCACCGGCGTGCCCAACAACAGGGAAATCAGCAAGACTGGCAAGCAGCGCTCAGGCAAGCCCAACATCAAAGCCAGCAGCGGCGCCAACAGCACCAAGGCCAAGCCAGAGAAAAGCCAGTGTGCCAGCACCTTGGCTAAAACCAGAAGAGCCAGGGGGTGCGGCGAAAGGACCCACTGTTCGAGCGAGCCGTCTTCAAAATCACTGCGAAATAGCCCGTCAAGCGAGAGCAATACGGCCAACAGCGCGGCCACCCATATCAACCCAGGCGAAAGGCTTTGTAACAACTGCGTCTGTGGCCCCACCGCTAACGGGAACAGGGCAATCACAATGGCGAAGAACACCAGCGGATTGGCCAATTCAGCCGGACGGCGAAACAGCAAACGCGCTTCGCGGGCCAGTAGCAGGGTAAAAACATTACTCATGCTGTGCGCTGCCCTAAGTCCAGCTCGCGATAACCGGCCGGTTTAACCCTTAATTCATGGTGCGTGGTCATCACCACCAACCCACCTTGCTGGCAATGTGCGGTCAGATGATTTTCCAGCTGTGCCACTGCGGCTTTATCCAGCGCGGTGAACGGCTCATCCAGCACCCACAGTTGCGGCCCCGGCAAATACAAACGTGCCAACGCCACGCGGCGCTGCTGCCCGGCGGACAAGGTATGGCACGGTACATCTTCAAAACCGCGCAAACCTACCGCCTCCAGCGCCTGCCAAATGGCTTCACGCTCAGCCGGCTGATGCAACGCACAGAGCCAGCCGAGGTTCTCTTCGGCCGTCAACAACCCTTTGATGCCCGCAGCATGACCAATCCACAGCAGGTTACGCGCCAGCTCGGCACGCTGCGCGGTCAAAGGACGATTATTGAGACGGATCTCGCCAGCAGTCGGCTGCATCAGCCCGGCCAACAAGCGCAACAGGCTGGTCTTGCCACTACCGTTAGGCCCGGCAACCTGCAACATTTCACCGGGAACCAGACGCACGTCCAGCCGCTCGAACAGCATGCGCCAATCTCGCTCACAGGCGAGCGCCACGGCTTCGAGAACAGGACTGGTCAAGACATCGGCACCTAACGTAGAGGGTAAAAGCGGCTCAAGTCGACAGCGTCTTGGCCGTTATACTGACGCAAGTGAATACGTAGCCGGCCCTGACGGGGCGCGATTATACATGCCAGGCCCCGCCTCCCGCAGTGGGCATTTTCGACAGGGTGTAACCCACCAATGAGTGAAATCAGCAGCCCACGGCCCTTGCCGCCGACCGCCCCCAGCAGCCGCCCTAATGCGGCAGCGGCTGATCTGGCGGTTAAGCTGCTACAACCCATGCAAGGCCTACTGGCCAGCGGCGAAACCGCCAAAGCCGAAGTCATTGCCCTTAAAGAGGTGGCGCAAAGCTTTCAGCTGCTGCTCAAACTGACGCTTGAGAATGGCCGCCAGACCACCCTGGAAGCCAGCAGCTCAAGGCCTATCGCCCAAGGCACATCCCTGGCGGTAACGGCATTATCGGAAACCCGCCTGGCGCTGTCCGTACTAATGGGCGGCAACAAACCTCTAACGAGCCTGGACCTCGACCAGTTACCGGTTGGCACGCTGTTGCAAGGCAAGGTGGTCGCTCGCGAACAAATGCTGCAGGAGCGCTCACAGCAAGTGGTCTACAAAGTGCTGGTGAGCCTGCTCAATACACCCCTAGCCGGCAGCAAGCTGGCCCTGGAAACCCCGCTAGCACTGCCGGTGGGTAGCCTGCTCAGCGCTCAGGTACAGGGCAACCAATCGCTTAACTTTTTACCCTTGAGCGGCCGTCTTGACCAACTCGCGCTGAGCCAGCAGCTGGGCTCACAAAGTAACCGCCAAGGCTCACTGGAAGGATTATTCAGCGCCCTGCAGGGTCTACGCGGTAACGCGGAGATGAGCGAAGGCCTGCGCACTAGCATCGACAAACTGTTCGGCGCGCTTCCTGATGCAACGCAACTGAGCAGCCCGAAGGGGCTGGCCATGGCCCTGGAAAACAGCGGCATGTTGCTGGAAAGCAAACTGTTGGGCGGCCAAGGCCAGGCGCTCTCAACCGACCTCAAGGCCAACCTTTTACGCCTGATCAGCCAACTATTGCCCACCTTATCAACCGGCAGCCCGCTCGCCGCCAATGCCAGCACAGCCTTAGCCCAAGCGATGCCTGCCCTGGCCCGTGACTTACTCGGCAGTCTCGGCAAAGCGAGCCATCGCCAGCAAGCGCTGAACTTCCCGCTGCCCTCGCGACTGCTGCAAAACATGGAAGGGGAAGCAGACCTCGAGACGCTACTGAAGCTCGCGGCTGCGGCCATCTCACGCCTACAAACGCATCAGCTATCGAGCCTGGCGCAGAGCCAGGTTGGCCCAGACGGTAACCTGCTGACCACGTGGCAACTGGAACTACCAATGCGCAACCAGCAAGACCTGGTGCCGCTGCAGGTCAAGATCCAGCGCGACGAAAGCAACCCGCAAAGCAAGCCGGAGAAAAAGGAAATCCTGTGGAAGGTCGAGCTGGCATTCGACCTTGACCCTCTAGGGCCCTTGCAGGTGCAAGCACAACTGGCACACGGTCGCCTTTCCAGCCAACTCTGGGCAGAACGCAGCAGCACCGTCAGCCTGATCGAAGCGGAGCTGGACAACTTGCGCCAGCGCCTCAACACCGCAGGTGTTCAGGTCGCAGAACTGGCCTGCAGCCAAGGCACACCGCCGCGCGGGCCGCGCACAACCCTGGAACAACGTTGGGTGGATGAAACCGCATGAAGAAGACCAGCCCACGCCAAGCCATTGCCCTGACCTATGATGGCCAGAGCGCGCCAATACTCAGTGCCAAAGGTGATGATGAGCTGGCAGAAGCCATTCTGGCCATCGCCCGCGAATACGAAGTGCCCATCTACGAAAACGCCGAACTGGTGAGTTTGTTGGCGCGATTGGAACTGGGGGATGCGATCCCAGAGCAGCTGTATCGCTGCATCGCTGAAATCATCGCCTTTGCCTGGTACCTGAAGGGTAAATCGCCGAATGGCGACCAACATGACAGCGATATCACACCGCCCTTGCGCTTATTGGAAGGCCCTGCACACTGAACGCAGTTGCCCTCACGCAGATAAGTCAGGAGCGCTGTAACTTAGCCTGCTGCATTTTGCTGACCAACTCGGCCTCGGCCTTACTCAGACCACAGGACTGAGTAAGATCATCCACGCTAGCGCCCATGCCGGCTAAACGCGCAGCCTGGGTGAAGGACAAACTGCTGGGGTCACGCTGCTCAATCTGGTTGAGCTTATCCGGAAGCGGCGCGACGACCCGGCGTAACTCATGTAACTCTTCGCCCATCTGCACACTTCCGGTCAGGTAAGTGTCCAAGCGTCGACTGAGTTCCTTAAGTCGGCGGTCACGCACCGCATCCCGCTCACCTTGCAGCTTTAATGCCTCGCGCAGCTGCCGAGCAAGCCAAATACAGGCAGCCACTAGCCCTAGGCAAACCAGGGCCAACAAGGCCAGCAGCGCGTCGAGCATGAGCTAGATGCTCTCCAGCTCGGACCACTCTTCTTCGCTCATCATCTTGTCCAGCTCAACCAGAATCAGCAGCTCGCCGTTCTTGTTGCACACGCCCTGGATAAACTTAGCGGATTCGTCATTGCCGACGTTCGGTGCGGTTTCCACCTCAGATTGGCGCAGGTAAACCACCTCGGCCACGCTGTCGACCAAGATACCGACCACTTGCTTGTCAGCTTCGATGATGACAATACGCGTGTTGTCCGTCACCTCAGTGGAGTCCAGACCAAAACGCTGGCGCGTATCGATCACGGTCACGACGTTGCCGCGCAGGTTAATGATACCCAGCACATAACTCGGGGCACCCGGCACGGGGGCAATCTCGGTGTAACGCAGGACTTCCTGCACCTGCATCACATTGATGCCATAGGTTTCGTTATCCAGACGGAACGTTACCCACTGCAGGATCGGATCTTCAGAACCTTGCGCCGAACTTTTCTTCATATCCTTAGCCTCGTCATAAACCGCTCACGGCGGCGATCACGGGTGTATACCCCGCTGTCATTACTATAGTTGCAAAGCTGTGCGCGCCGCACAGCTCAGCGTTATTCAGTGGGCCAGCTTGGCGGCCATACGTTTTGCCGCGCCACTGGCGATCAATTCAGCCAGGGAAGCAATATCCAACAAGGCGCACATATGCTCAATCACTGTTCCGGCCAGCCATGGACGCTGAGTGCGTTGAGTGCGCCATTTGACCTCATTAGGATCGAGGCGAATTGAGCGGCTGACCTGATGCACTGCCAACCCCCACTCGTAGCCCTGAACGGAAATTACGTACTGCAAACCTTCCCGAAAATCATCGCGGTAGCGATCAGGCATTACCCAGCGCGCAGTGTCCAGCACCTTAAGGTTACCCGCCTGGCAAGGCAGTATGCCGAGAAACCAGTCTGGTTGGCCAAATAAAGGCGTGAGTTCCTGGCCTTCCAAAGGATAAATAGACCCCAGGCATACCAACGGCACCGCTAGCGTTAAACCGGCGACATCAAACAACAAACATTCAAAAGGACCTTCAGCCCATTCTGGTCGCCCCTGTCGATCGGGCTCTGGTACAACCAGCACCTGAGGCGCAGGCTCAATCACACGAGCGGTCTCGACCACGCGCGGCGGCGCCTTAAACTGGACGTCGCCCTTCGGCACAGGTATCTCGATCGTTGGCAGCACTAACGGGCGCGGCGCCAACTCAGCCAAAGGCTTGGCAGCAAGGGCTTGCATCTGAGGCATTATCCGAGCGTCACGCACCTGCTCTTCGAGCACGGCGGCCTCGAACTCATCCAGCGGAGTGTTTTCGGCTAACTCGACCGCAGCCTCCTGCAGCAAGCCATCCAAATAGGACTGCAAAGCCAGTTGCGGACGTGTAGCGGTGGCGAGAGGGCGACTCATGAATACAACCTGTCAGAACGATCTATACAGACTATCGGCCGAGCTAGCGCCAGACTTGAGCCTATAACTTGAGCATAGACACTCATCTCAGGCGACCTGCGCAGCAATCTGCTGTGCCAGCAAGTGCTTGAGTAACGCCCGGTACGCAATCACGCCACGGCTATTGTTGTCGAATTGGGATGGCGTAAGCCCTGCCCGGCTGGCATCACGCAAACGCGTGTCGACCGGTATGTAGGCCTGCCACAGGTGTTCAAGGTAATTGTTGCGCAATACCCGCAACGTACTCATGGATGCTTGGGTGCGGCGGTCGAACAGGGTCGGCACGATGGTGTATGGCAGCGCCTGCTGCCGCGAGCGGTTGATCATCGCCAAGGTATTGACCATTCTCTCCAGCCCTTTGACGGCAAGGAATTCAGTCTGCACCGGAATCACTAACTGCTGGCTGGCTGCTAGAGCATTGACCATCAACACACCAAGCAACGGCGGACTGTCGATCACCGCATGATCGAAATCCTGCCAGAGCTGCGCCAGACTCTTGGCAATCACCAACCCCAGACCACTCTGCCCAGGCGATTGACGCTCCAACGTGGCCAACGCAGTGCTGGAGGGCAGCAGGGAAATGCGCTCATTACTGGTGGGCAACAGCAGTTGCTGCGGCAGGCCATGAGGCACGCTGCCCTTGTGCTGAAACAGGTCAAAGCAGCTGTGTTCCAGGCTATCTGGATCATGGCCAAAATAGCTGGTCATTGATCCATGGGGGTCGAGATCGACCACCACCACACGCTTGCCGGCATCAGCCAGCAGGCCCGCCAAAGCGATTGATGTGGTGGTCTTACCGACTCCACCTTTTTGGTTGGCTACTGCCCAGACTCTCATCGTTATCATCCTCCCGGTACAGCTATACACCTGACCGAGAACGGGGCCACCCTTATGGGACCGGCGACGTGGGATTGACGGCACCCGCTTGCGGGACCGGCGCTGCGGGTGCTGGTGCAGGTTGCGTGCCAGCCCGCTGCAACGCAGCATCGGGTTTTGCATTGGCGCTACCCACACCGCTCACACTGCGGCGCACATCTAGATTGCGCGAGATCACCAACACCACACGACGATTGCGACCGCGCCCCTCGACTGTGTTGTTGTCGGCCACGGGTTGGAATTCACCATAGCCCACTGCGGCTAAGCGGCCCGGATTAACTCCATCCATAGCCAGCATCCGCACAATACTGGCCGCCCGAGCGGTAGACAGCTCCCAGTTGGTCGGAAACTGCGCCGTTTGAATCGGCAGGTTATCGGTAAAACCCTCGACATGAATCGGGTTCTCATAAGGCGCCAAAATTTTGGCCACCTTCTCGATAATATCGAAAGCCGCATTATTGGGAATGGCATCGCCACTGGTGAACAACAAGCTGGAACTGAGCTCGATTTCAATCCACAACTCGTTACCGCTGACCTTGAGCTGATCTGATTGAATCAGGTCACCGAACGCCTCACGCACACTACTGGCAATGCTCTGCAGATCATCAGCGGATGACTGCGCACTCTCCTCATCAACCAACGAACGATCCGGCTCAGTGGTTCGCGGCCGCTCTTCGCCCACGGGAATGGGCTTAATCGCACGATCAGGCTGGTTGAACACCCCAGTCAGGCTGTCCGAGAGAATCTTGTACTTGCCTTCGTTAATGGAGGAGATTGAATACATCACCACAAAAAACGCGAACAACAAGGTAATGAAGTCGGCATAAGAGACTAGCCAACGCTCGTGGTTTTCATGCTCTTCTTGATGACGCCTGCGGGCCATGTGGTGTCCCCATCAGTCCATAAAGCCTTGCAGCTTCAATTCGATGGAGCGCGGATTTTCACCCTCGGCAATCGATAGGATGCCTTCGAGTAGCATCTCGCGGTAACGCGATTGACGCTGGGCGATGGCTTTGAGCTTGTTACCAATGGGCAGCAGCAGCAGGTTGGCAAAACCAACGCCATAGATAGTTGCCACAAAGGCCACAGCAATCCCGCTACCAAGCATGCTCGGGTCAGCTAGGTTGCCCATCACGTGAATCAAGCCCATGACCGCACCAATAATGCCAATGGTCGGCGCGTACCCCCCCATGCTTTCGAACACCTTGGCCGCCTGAATATCACGGCCTTCCTGGGTGTACAGGTCGACCTCGAGAATACTGCGAATCGCCTCCGGCTCAGCACCATCAACCAACAGCTGCAAACCTTTGCGTGCATAAGGATCGGCCTCGACATCAGCCACGGCCTCAAGCCCCAGCAGCCCCTCTTTACGTGCAGTCATGCTCCAGCCGACCACCCGGTTAATCCCGCCTACCAAATCGATGCGCGGTGGGAAAAAAATCCAGCTGATGATCGCCAGAGACCGCTTGAATACATGCACAGGAGCCTGCAAAAACGCAGCGCCCAAGGTGCCGCCGATTACGATCAGTGCCGCAGGTCCATTGATCAGAGCAGCAGCGTGGCCACCTTCGAGGTAGTTGCCGCCCAAAATCGCGACAAATGCCAGGATGACCCCAATTAGGCTCAGAACATCCATTAAATACAGGTCTCCGCCAAATGCCTGCCGATCTCATCCAGCGGGTAAATAGCATCGGCTAAATTGGCTTTGACGATGGCCATGGGCATGCCGTAGATCACACAACTGGCTTCATCCTGCGCCCAGACCTGACTGCCGCTTTGTTTAAGCAGGCGCGCGCCCTCACGACCGTCAGCGCCCATACCCGTGAGCACGACTGCCAGTACTTTATCCGCATAGGATTTGGCCACCGAGCCAAAGGTGATGTCGACGCAGGGCTTGTAGTTCAGGCGTTCATCACCGGGAAGAATTTTCACTACTCCACGGGCGTCAACCATCATCTGCTTACCACCGGGGGCCAGCAGGGCCAGGCCAGGGCGTAATACATCACCGTCCTCGGCTTCTTTGACGCTGATGCGACATAGTTTATCTAGGCGCTCGGCAAAGGCCTTGGTGAACGCGGCCGGCATATGCTGAATCAACACGATGGGCGCCGGAAAATTAGCCGGTAGTTGGGTCAGCACCCGCTGCAGCGCCACCGGGCCACCGGTTGAGGTGCCGATTGCCACCAGTTTGTAGGATTTACGCTTGGGAGCAGCGCTCACGGCTGCGGGAGCTGGCGCAGTAGCCTGTCGGCCCAACGTACTGGCGGGAGTCGTGGGCCGCGCCGCCGGTCTCGCTTGCGCAGCAGGGGCAACCACCGCTGGAGGGCTCAAGCTGCGCCGGTTACTGCGGGCAATGGTATGAATTTTCTCGCAGAGCAGCTGCTTGACCCGCTCCGGATTACGCGAAATATCTTCAAAATTCTTCGGCAAAAAATCCACGGCGCCGGCTTCAAGCGCATCGAGAGTGACGCGCGCGCCTTCGTGAGTCAGCGAGGAAAACATCAATACCGGCGTTGGGCAGCGCTGCATGATGTTCCGCACAGCCGTGATGCCGTCCATCATCGGCATCTCGTAATCCATGGTGATCACATCAGGCTTGAGTGCCTGCGCTTGCTCGATGGCTTCGCGACCATTAGTGGCAGTACCGATCACCTGAATATTCGGATCGGCTGAAAGAATTTCCGACACGCGCCGACGAAAAAAGCCGGAATCATCAACCACTAACACCTTAACAGCCATAAACACTCCTAAACGGCGCAACAAACACCTGCGCCGCTAACAATCAGATACGTCGAGCGTAACGCTTAAGCATGCTCGGCACGTCAAGAATCAAGGCAATGCGTCCGTCACCGGTGATGGTTGCGCCGGACATGCCCGGAGTGCCCTGGAGCATTTTGCCCAGTGGCTTAATCACGACCTCTTCCTGACCGACCAGTTGATCAACCACAAAGCCGATGCGCTGACTGCCGACGGTGAGAATCACCACATGGCCTTCGCCCTGCTCGACATGAGCTGCGCTGCCGATCAACCAGCGCTTGAGGTAGAACAGTGGCAAGGCTTTGTCGCGCACGATCACGACTTCCTGACCGTCCACCACGTTGGTACGTGATAGGTCGAGGTGGAAGATTTCGTTGACGTTAACCAGCGGGAAGGCGAATGCCTGGTTGGCCAGCATCACCATGAGCGTTGGCATGATCGCCAAGGTCAGCGGGACCTTGATGACGATCTTCGAGCCTTGGCCCTTGACGGAAAATACGTTGACCGTGCCGTTGAGCTGGGAGATTTTGGTTTTCACCACATCCATGCCCACGCCACGGCCGGACACATCGGAAATTTCGGTCTTGGTCGAGAACCCTGGCGCAAAAATCAGGTTGTAGCATTCGAACTCGTTAAGACGGTCGGCCGCATCTTTATCAAGCAGTCCCTTCTCTACCGCCTTGGCACGCAGTACGTCGGCATCCATGCCCTTGCCGTCGTCAGAAATCGACAGAAGGATATGATCACCTTCCTGCTCGGCAGAGAGGATGACTCTCCCGCCACGGGCCTTGCCCGATGCTTCACGCTCTTCTGGCGTTTCAATCCCATGATCGACCGCGTTACGCACCAAGTGCACCAGCGGATCGGCCAATGCTTCAACCAGGTTCTTATCGAGGTCGGTTTCTTCACCGACCAGCTCCAAGTTGATCTCTTTTTTCAGGTTACGCGCCAGATCACGAACCAGGCGCGGGAAGCGCCCAAAAACCTTCTTGATCGGCTGCATACGGGTTTTCATCACCGCAGTCTGCAGATCGGCCGTAACCACATCCAAATTGGACACGGCCTTGGACATGGCCTCATCGCCACTGCTAGACCCCAGGCGTACCAAGCGGTTACGCACCAGCACCAGCTCGCCGACCATGTTCATAATTTCATCCAGGCGCGCGGTATCGACCCGTACGGTGGTTTCCGCTTCGCTGGGTGCCGCAGCCTTTTCTGCTACAGGCGCAGCGGCTGGGGCAGCAGGTGCCTTGGCCGGCTCTACCTTGGCTGCTGGTTTTGCCGCAGGCTTGGGAGCGGCTTTGGCCGGCTCCGCAGGCTTAGCAGCAGACGGAATAGGCTTGATTGCCTCAGGCTCGACAAACTTGCCTTTGCCATGCAGCTGATCGAGCAATGCTTCGAACTCATCGTCGGTGATATCACCCGTTGGCGCGGCGTCAGGCTCAGCCTTGGCCTCAGGCGCGGCAGGTAGTGATGCCGGAGGCGGGGCAAACTGCCCCTTACCATGCAACTGATCAAGCAGCGACTCGAACTCATCATCGGTGATTTCATTATCAGCGCCAGCAGGTGCTGTACTGACTGCACTAGCAGGTACGACAGCGGGATCAGGCGCTACGAATTGGCCTTTACCGTGCAGCTGGTCAAGCAGCGACTCGAATTCATCATCGGTGATTTCATCGCTGCTGCCGGCGCTGGGCACGGCTGCCGACGGCTCATCCAAGGCGCCGAGCAAATGCTCGAATTCACTGTCGGTGATATCGCCGGCGGCGGGCTCAGGCTGCGCCTCAACAGGCTCTTCGACTGGCGCGGGTTCAACAGCACCCGCGGGCTCAGCCAAACGCGCCAAAGCAGCCAGCAACGCGGGAGTGGCGGGAGTTAGATCAGTGCGCTCACGCACTTCGGTAAACATGCTGTTAACGGCATCCAGTGCTTCCAGCACCACATCCATCAACGCGGAGTCGACGCGCCGCTCACCCTTTCGCAGGATGTCGAAGACGTTTTCTGCAATGTGGCAGCATTCCACCAGCTCATTGAGTTGGAGAAAACCGGCGCCACCTTTGACGGTATGAAACCCGCGAAAAATAGCGTTCAACAGATTCATGTCATCCGGGCGACTTTCCAGCTCTACGAGCTGTTCGGACAAGAGGTCAAGAATCTCGCCGGCCTCTACCAGGAAGTCCTGGAGGATTTCTTCATCGGCGCCGAAGCTCATAAGTCGTGCTCCTAAAATCCCAGGCTTGAAAGCAGGTCGTCGACATCATCTTGACTCGATGCGACGTCTTCACGCTTATCGGCATGAATCTGCGGACCTTCACCATGTGAAGGCTGTTTTTGTTTTTCTTGTTCAGCGCGGAGCAACTCGTGGTTGTGCTCAATGCCGGCGAACTGATCCACCTGACTGGCCATCAACACCAGTTTCAGCAGGTTGCTTTCAACCTCAGTGACCAACTGAGTCACTCGCTTGATTACCTGCCCGGTCAAGTCTTGGTAGTCCTGAGCCAGCAAAATATCGTTGAGGTGGCCAGACAGTTTGGCGCCATCGCGCTGGCTGTTTGCAAGAAATAACTCAACGCGCTTGGCTAGCTCACGAAACCCATCGGCGCTCATCTCGCGGCGCATAAAACGCCCCCAGTCTACACTCAGGCTTTGCGCTTGATCACTGAGATCGTTGACCAGCGGTGCGCTCTGCTCGACCAGATCCATGGTGCGATTGGCCGCTTTCTCGGTCATCGTCACCACGTAATTGAGGCGCTCGGTGGCATCGGTGATTTGCGAGACCTCGGTTGCGTGCGGCATACGAGGGTCAAGCTGGAAGTTAACGATGGCGTTGTGCAGCTCGCGGGTCAGCTTACCGACCTCGTGGTAAAGACCACGGTCACGTGCTTTGTTCAGCTCGTGTATCAGCTGTACCGCTTCACCAAAGTTGCCATGTTCCAGGCTTTCTACCAATTGGCGAGCGTTGTGTTTCAGGGACGACTCAAGGTCGCCCTGAACGGAATCTTTATGTTCCATAGAACCCTCATGGCAGACATCAGCCGTTGACCCGCTCGAAGATCTTCTCAATCTTCTCTTTCAGTACCAAGGCAGTAAACGGCTTAACGACGTAACCGTTAACGCCAGCCTGGGCTGCTTCGATGATCTGATCACGCTTGGCTTCTGCCGTTACCATCAGCACCGGCAAGGTTTTCAGGCGCTCATCTGCACGCACAGCGCGCAGCAGGTCGATGCCGGTCATGCCTGGCATGTTCCAGTCAGTTACCAGAAAGTCGAAACTGCCGCTTTGCAGCATCGGCAGCGCGGTAACGCCATCATCAGCTTCTGCGGTATTGGTAAACCCCAAGTCACGCAGGAGGTTCTTAATGATCCGTCGCATCGTTGAAAAGTCATCAACGATGAGGATTTTCATATTCTTGTCCAAGTCGACCTCCGTACAGTCCCAAACGCACCCAGCACCCTGCATGCGCCTTTATTCGTGAAACCGGCTGCGTGAGCTAAACAGCTCAGCGTGCACGCCACTCACCCAAACGGGCGCGTAAACGTGCGGCACACTGACTGTGTAGTTGGCTTACGCGTGATTCGCTAACCCCCAACACTGCACCGATCTCTTTAAGATTCAACTCTTCATCGTAATAAAGCGCCAACACCAAGCGCTCGCGCTCCGGCAGGTTACCAATGGCATCCGCCAAGGCTGCCTGAAAGCGTTCATCTTCCAGATCACGAGAAGGTTCGAGGTGGTTGCTGCCCGCGTCTTCAGTCAGGCCTCCGTGCTCACCGTCCTGCAACAGGTCGTCGAAACTAAACAGGCGGCTGCCTAAAGTGTCGCCAAGAATGCCGTAGTAATCCTCGAGACTCAATTGGAGTTCGGCCGCAACCTCTTGATCTTTAGCGTCTCGGCCTGTTCTGGCCTCAACTTTTCGAATTGCGTCGCTGACCATACGGCTATTGCGATGCACCGAACGGGGTGCCCAGTCGCCTTTACGCACCTCATCAAGCATGGAACCACGGATACGAATACCAACAAATGTCTCGAAACTGGCGCCTTTACTGGAGTCGTATTTTTTTGACGCTTCAAGCAAGCCGATCATCCCGGCTTGAATTAAATCGTCAACCTGCACGCTGGCGGGTAGCCGCGCTAATAGGTGATAGGCAATGCGTTTGACCAAGGGCGCATAGCGCTCGATCAACTGGTGCTGAGAATCCTGCGCCTGCGCCTTGCTATACATACGAAGTCCAGAGGCTGCTGTCATAGGGTCGCGTCTGTGATCGGTTGCTGCACCAAGCGTTCAACAAAGAACTCCAAATGGCCGCGCGGGTTAGCCGGTAAGGGCCAAGCATCGACCTTCTGGGCGATCGCTTTGAACGCCAGCGCGCACTTCGAGCGCGGGAACGCCTCATAGACCGCACGCTGCTTCTGCACGGCCTTTCGCACTGATTCATCGTACGGCACTGCGCCTACATACTGCAGGGCGACGTCGAGAAAACGATCAGTCACTTTGGTCAGCTTAGCAAATAGATTGCGACCTTCTTGCGGGCTATGGGCCATGTTGGCCAATACCCGGAAACGATTCATGCCGTGGTCACGATTGAGCAGTTTGATCAGGGCGTAGGCGTCGGTAATTGAGGTGGGTTCATCGCACACCACCACCAGCACTTCCTGCGCGGCGCGCACGAAGCTAACGACGCCATCACCGATACCAGCGGCGGTGTCGATAATCAGCACATCGAGGTTGTCACTGATATCGCTGAAAGCCTGGATCAGCCCGGCATGCTGCATGGGCGACAGCTGCACCATGCTCTGAATGCCCGAGGCTGCAGGCACGATGCGAATCCCGCCCGGGCCCTGCAACAGCACATCACGCAGCTCGCACTCGCCACTTATAACGTCTTCCAGGGTGCGCTTGGCGCTGAGCCCCAATAAAACGTCAACGTTGGCTAAGCCCAAGTCGGCGTCCATCAACATAACCCTGCGACCTAGGTCAGCCAGTGCCAATGCCAGGTTCACCGAGACGTTGGTCTTGCCGACGCCACCTTTGCCGCCGGTCACTGCAATCACCTGTACGGGATGCATACCCATAATTTCTAACACCTTGTCTAACTTCGACTGGAGCCACTTGGTCGGCTAAGCACCGCTCAATCCCAATAACATGACGCTTAACTGACGCGGCGTGCGGGCTGCTGGTAAAGACCGGCAAACATCTCCGCCATCGTATCTTCGCTCGGTTCTTGGGTCGCCTGCAGCCCAACAGCCCGGCTAACCAATTGATGACTGCGCGGAACGTGCAAATCATCGGGAATACGTGGCCCATCAGTGAGATAGGCTACCGGTAGACGCTGGCTAATAGCCAGTCCTAAAACCTCACCCAGACTGGTGGCTTCGTCCGCTTTGGTGACGATGCAACCGACCAAACCACAGCGTTTATAACTATGGTAGGCGGCTTTGAGCACTTGGCCCTGACTGGTTGCAGCCATAACGAGGTAGTTTTTGGCATTGATGCCACGGCTGGCCAGAGCTTCCAGCTGCATACGAAGCGCAGGATCATTGGCGGGCAAGCCGGCGGTATCAATCAGCACCACCCGCTTGCGCGCCAGCGGAGCCAGAGCCTGGGTCAACGATTGGCCAGGATCGACCAGTGTTACCGGCACATTAAGAATTCGGCCCAAGGTTTTGATCTGCTCTTGCGCACCAATGCGGTAGCTATCCAGGCTGACCAAAGCGATATGCTGCGCGCCGTACTTGAGCACATAACGCGCGGCCAGCTTGGCCAAGGTGGTGGTCTTGCCCATACCCGCCGGGCCAACCAGAGCGATCACGCCGCCCTCTTCCATCGGTTCTTGCTGGGGCGTTTTGATCGCGTGCGCCAAATGCGCCAACAACATACGCCAGGCCTGACGTGGCTCGGCAATAGTAGCGACACGCTCAAGCAGTGCTTTCGACAGCTCGGCAGACAATCCCATACGCTGCAAACGGCGCCATAGATTGGCTTGCTGCGGCTGGCGGTTCTGCAACTGCCCCCAGGCAATTGAACCCAGCTGCACTTCAATAAGCTCACGCAGGCCGTGCAGCTCAAAACGCATGGCATCAAGGGCGCCCTGATCAGCAGGGGCCGACGGGGCACGCGCGGGACGTAGAACATCAGCCAGACTATCTGCCGGGGCATCAGGCATGGCGCCAAACAACTGGCGATCTTTGCCCGCATCCACTTGCGCACGTGTAGTCAGCTCAGCTTGGGCGGTGGCAATTTTCGCCTGGGTCTTGCGCAACTCGGCTTCCAGCGCGGGGTTGGGCTGACGGGACGGCGCAGCAGGCACTTGGTAATCCAACGCAGCAGTCAGCTCGACACCGCCGGCTACTCGGCGATTGCCAATGATCGAGGCATCGGCACCCAACTCATCACGCACCAGCTTCATGGCGGTACGCATATCGGCGGCGAAAAAGCGTTTGACCTGCATGGCCTGTAACCTCGGTTAGTTCTGCCCCACCGTCGCAACGATGGTGACCTGCTTGTTATCCGGAATTTCCTGGTATGCCAGTACATGGATACTCGGAACCGCCAGCCGCGCGAATCGCGAGAGCATCGCCCGGACCGGACCGGCCACCAGCAGTATCACTGGCTTGCCGAGCATCTCCTGGCGCTGCGCCGCTTCCACCAGGGAACGCTGCAGCTTCTCGGCCATACCCGGCTCCAGGAGGATGCCCTCCTCGGAGCCTTGACCGGCCTTCTGAATACTATTTAGCAATATCTGTTCCAACCTTGGCTCAAGGGTGATCACAGGCAGCTCCAGCTCTAGTCCCACGATGCTTTGCACAATTGCGCGGGCAAGCGCGACACGCACTGCGGCCACCATGGCGGCGGGATCTTGACTCTTGATCGAAGCGTTGGCGATGGCCTCGGCAATGGTGCGAATGTCGCGTACCGGCACTTGTTCCTGTAGCAAGCTCTGCAGCACCTTGAGCAGGGTCGACAAGGAAATCATCCCTGGCACCAGCTCCTCGGCCAGCTTCGGCGAGCTCTTGGCCAGCAGTTGCATCAACTGCTGCACTTCCTCATGACCGAGCAGCTCGTGGGCATGCTTATGCAGCACTTGGTTGAGGTGAGTGGCGACCACAGTGCTGGCGTCGACCACGGTGTAGCCCAAGGACTGCGCCTGATCGCGCTGGTTCGCGTCGATCCACACCGCCTCCAGGCCGAAGGCCGGGTCTTTGGCAGCAATCCCGTTGAGCGGACCGAACACCTGCCCAGGGTTGATTGCCAGCTCGCGATCGGGGTACACCTCGGCCTCCGCCACGCTGACACCCATCAGGGTCAGGCGATAAGCATTGGGCTGCAGGTCAAGGTTGTCGCGAATATGCACCGAGGGCATGAGAAAACCCATTTCCTGGGAGAGCTTCTTACGTACGCCCTTGATCCGCGCCAACAATTGGCCACCCTGGTTTCGGTCGACCAAAGGAATCAATCGATAGCCCACTTCTAAGCCGACCATGTCGACCGGCGTTACGTCGTCCCAGCCCAGCTCTTTGACTTCCTGAGCCTTCTGCGCGGGCAGCAATTCCTGCTGACGCTGCACTTCCTTGATTTCGCTTTCCTTGGTTGTGCGCTGCTTGTTAGCGATCCAGTACGCGGCACCGGCGGCGACCAGGCCCAGGCTGATAAAGGAGAAGTGCGGCATGCCAGGCACCAAGCCCATGGCGATCATCACCGCCCCTGTCACCGCCAGCGCACGGGGCGAGGCGAACATCTGCCGATTGACCTGGGCGCCCATGTCTTCCGAGCTGGAAACGCGGGTCACCATGATTGCGGCCGCCGTTGACAGCAGCAGCGAAGGGATCTGCGCCACCAGACCGTCGCCGATGGTCAGCAAAGTGTAGATACGGCCCGCGTCCGCGAAACTCAGCGAATGCTGGAAGATGCCGATGGCAATGCCGCCGATCAGGTTAATAAACAGAATCAGCAAACCGGCAATCGCATCGCCGCGGACAAACTTACTGGCACCGTCCATAGAGCCGTAGAAGTCTGCCTCTTGCGACACTTCACTGCGCCGCAACTTGGCGGTTTCCTGATCAATCAGGCCGGCGTTGAGGTCGGCGTCAATGGCCATTTGTTTGCCTGGCATGGCGTCCAGGGTAAACCGCGCGCTAACCTCGGAGATGCGCCCCGCACCCTTGGTCACCACCACGAAGTTAATGATCATCAAGATGGCGAACACCACGATACCAACCACGTAGTTACCGCCGATCACCACCTCGCCAAAGGCCTGAATCACCTTACCGGCAGCGCCGTGACCGTCCTGCCCATTGAGCAAAACCACCCGCGTAGAGGCTACGTTAAGCGCCAGGCGCAGCAAGGTTGCCGCCAGCAGAATGGTTGGGAACACAGCGAAGTCCAGCGGCCGCAAGGCGTAGATCGCCACCAGCAATACCACGATCGACAGGGCAATACTGAAGGTGAACAACACGTCGAGGAGAAACGGCGGAATCGGCAGCATGACCATGCCAAGCATGACCAGCAGCATCAACGGGATACCCAGATTCCCCTGCTTTAACCCCGACAGGTTGCTGCGTACGTCACCGATCATTTGCGAACGATCTATTGCCACACCACTACCCCAGCCCATTCAATCTTTTGACGCTTTGCGCGCCTCTGGGGAGGGGTTTGCAAGAAGCCGTCCAACTTTGCCAGCACAGGCTAAACAGCAGGCAATCCGGCTACCGACTGTGCGCCGTTACTCGTCGCGGCGTAAATCCGGTGGGATGGGTATCTCAGGCAGGGGCCCAGGCCGCTTACCTTTACCCGCTTGGTACTGGCGCAGCTGGTAGACATAAGCCAATACCTGAGCGATTGCCAGGTACAGGCCGGCGGGTATTTCTTGGTCCAGTTCGGTGGAATAAAACACCGCCCGCGCCAGGGCCGGCGATTCCAGCACCATGACCTTGTGTTCATTGGCGATTTCACGAATCTTCAATGCCATGAAGTCACCGCCTTTGGCCAGCAAAACCGGCGCACTACCCTTGGCCGGATCGTATTTCAAGGCCACGGCAAAGTGCGTCGGGTTGGTGATGACCACATCAGCGTCCGGCACTGACTGCATCATGCGCCGCTCAGCCATTTCCCGCTGCAGCTGGCGAATGCGCTGCTTGACCTCGGGCTTACCCTCGCTGTCTTTGTACTCGTCGCGCACTTCCTGCTTGGTCATCATCAGCTTCTGTTTGCTGCTCCACAGTTGGAACGGCACATCCACCGCTGCAATCAGAATTAACCCGCAGGACATCCATAGGGCGCTCCAGCCCACGACTGTCATCGAATGCAGAATGGCCGATTCCAGAGGCTCGTGAACAATTGCCAGCAGGTCTTCCTGCCAGGCAGACAACACCACCACGCACACCAACAAGATCAAAATGAATTTGCCCAGGGCTTTAAGCAACTCGACCAGCGCCTGTACGGAAAACATGCGCTTAAGGCCTGCCAGCGGGTCCATCCGGCTCGCCTTGGGCGCCATGGCTTCGGCGGAAAACAGCCAACCGCCAAGGGAAATCGGCCCAACAATCGAGACAATCAACAGCAGTATCAGCAGTGGAAACAGCGCGTTCAGCGCGATTTCCCCGGATGCCGCCAGCCACAACGCCATGCTGCGCTCATCCATAACCACGTCACGCGGCAAGGAAAAATTGCCCCGCATGATGTCCATCATGGCCTTACCGATGCTGCCGCCGAACGCCAACATGCCGCCAAACCCACCCAACGTAACGGCCAGGGTGTTCAGCTCTTTGGAGCGGGCAATCTGGCCCTTCTCACGGGATTCGCGCAGGCGTTTCTCCGTGGGTTCCTCACTCTTATCTGCACCGCTCTCGGACTCAGCCATGGCTTAGCGCGCCCTCGCCATTTCACGGAGGAACTGCAAGGCTTCGGTGGCGAACATCTGATATTGCGCGAGGAAATCCGCCATGCCGATCCAAACAATCACCAGCCCGAGTACCAGGGTCAGGGGAAAACCGATGGAGAAGATGTTCAGCTGCGGCGCCGCTCGGGTCATGACCCCGAATGCAAGGTTGACCACCAGCAGCGCGGTGACTGCCGGCAACACTAGAAGCAAAGCAGCGCCTATCACCCAACTCAGCTTGTGGGCAATTTCCCAGTAGTTTTCCAACAGAAAACCGCTACCCACCGGCAGGGTAAAGAAACTCTCGGCGAGCACCTCAAAGACCACCAGATGAGCATTCATCGCGAGAAACAACAGGGTCACGAGAATCGTAAATACCTGACCGATCACCGGCACCGAAATACCGTTGGCAGGATCAACCATTGAGGCAAACCCGAGGCCCATTTGCATGGCAATGATTTGCCCGGCAATCACAAATATCTGGAAAAACAGCTGCAGGACAAACCCCAACATCGCGCCGATAAGGATTTCCTGAGCGATCCAGATAAAGGCCTGCACACTGATTGCGTCAATTTCCGGCATTGGCGGCAGGCTCGGCATGATCACAAGACAGATGGCCAAAGACAGGTACAACCGCACACGGGACGGGACCAACTGGCTGCCGATAAGCGGCATAAACATCAGCAGCGCAGAAATGCGAAACAATGGCAGCAGGAAACTGCCCACCCATGCCCCGATCTGCGCGTTACTTAACTCGAACATGTCAGCCGATCAACATCGGGATATTCATGATCAGGTTCTCGGTGTACTCCATCAGCTCGCGTACCAGCCACGGGCCGGCGAAGATCAGCACCAGCAGGATGACCAGCAACCTGGGCAAGAAACTCAGGGTTTGTTCGTTGATCTGCGTGGCTGCCTGAAACATTGCGACCAACAGCCCCACAATCAGGCTGGGAACTACCAGAATCCCGACAATCACGGCCGTCAGCCACAAGGCATCGCGCACCAGATCAACAGCAACCTCAGGCGTCATGGCTAGGTGCCTCCAAAGCTGGCAGCCAGGGTGCCCATAATCAGCGCCCACCCATCAATCAGCACAAACAGCATGATTTTAAATGGCAAAGAAATGATCAGTGGCGAGAGCATCATCATGCCCATCGCCATCAGAATACTGGCCACCACCATGTCGATGATTAGAAACGGAATAAAGATCATAAAGCCGATCTGGAAAGCAGTTTTCAGCTCGGACGTGACAAACGCCGGCACCAGAATGGTCAAGGGAGCCTCTTCCGGGGACGCGATGTCGGTGCGTTTGGACAGACGCACGAACAGCTCCAGATCGCTTTCACGGGTCTGTGACAGCATAAAATTCTTGATCGGCCCTTCGGCCTTGAGAATCGCGTCTTGGGCAGGCATCTGCTCGTTCAGATACGGCTGCAGCGCCTCGCGGTTAATTTGATCGAACACCGGCGCCATGATGAACATGGTCAGAAACAGCGCCAAACCAACAAGAATCTGGTTAGACGGCGTTTGCTGCAGGCCCAGGGCCTGACGCAGTATCGAGAAGACGATGATGATCCGGGTGAAACTGGTCATCAGCATGACAAACGCCGGAATAAAACTCAGCGCCGTCATGATCAGCAGAATCTGCAGGCTGACCGAGTACTCCTGCTGCCCTTCCGTATCGGTGCTCAGGGTGATCGCCGGAATTGACAGCGGGCTGCTGCCCGACTGAATCAGCGAGCTGGCCGTCGGTGGATCGGCAGCCAAGGCAAGCGAAGCGCCCAGGCTGAACACCAAAACCAGTAAGAAACGCAGCATCAGGACTTGTCCTTCTGATCCTTGCCCAACAGCTCCATCAGGCGCTGGGCAAACTCGGTGGAAGCCGGCTCGGCATCCGGCAAATGCACCGGTTCCTTCATCACATGCAGCGAGGTAATCGTCCCCGGCGTTAGCCCCAACAGCACCTGCTCGCCGCCCACCTGCACCAACACCAGTCGATCACGTGGCCCCAACGCTTGGGTGGCCACGATTTTGATCACCTGCCCACCACGCGGCACAATTTGCTGAACCCGACGCATCACCCAGGCCAGCAGAAAGATCAAACCAATCACCAACAACAAACCCAGCACCAACTGCACCACTTGCCCGCCCATACCGGCACTGGCCAGCGGTTCAGCCGCGGGCGCGACGGGCTCAGCGGCAATAGCAGCAAAGGGCAGCGCCAGGCCCAGCAGAAGGGTTCTGTACATGGTTAGCGCAACTTCTTGATACGTTCGCTTGGGCTGATCACGTCAGTCAGGCGAATGCCAAATTTCTCATTCACCACCACCACCTCGCCATGGGCGATCAGGGTGCCGTTGACCAAAACATCCAAGGGCTCGCCTGCCAGCCGATCAAGTTCGATCACCGAGCCCTGATTAAGCTGCAGCAGGTTGCGAATGGTGATGTCGGTATTGCCGACCTCCATCGAGATCGATACCGGGATATCCAGAATGACATCCAGGTTCGGCCCGTCTAGATTAACCGGCAGGTTGATCTTCGGTACGTTGTCGAATTCTTCCATCGGCGCACGCGGCACCGCTGGCGCCGCGTTACTCGCCGCGAGCATGGCATCGATATCGTCCTGCCCGGTATCGCCGGCCTCAGACAAGGCCGCTGCCCACTCATCGGCAAGCGCCTGCTCTTCTGGGGAACTGGCTTCGTTTTCGTTTTCGTCTGCCATCGTTTTTCCTCGGCTGGCGTTAAATGGGCGTTAGCGCTGACGGTCGATAGGACCGAGCACCTGCAAGGCCAGGTTGCCTTTGTGGGCGCCCAGCTTGGCTTTAAATGAAGGCACCCCGTTTGCACAGAGCACCATATGTTCGGGCAGGTCCACGGGAATGACGTCCCCTGGCTGCATGTGCAAAATATCGCGCAGCTTGAGCTGGCGCCGTGCCACGGTGGCACCCAACGGTACGCTGACGCCGAGAATGTCCTCACGCAAGGCCTTGATCCAGCGCTCATCCTGATCGTCGACGTCAGACTGAAAGCCGGCGTCGAGCATCTCGCGAATCGGTTCAATCATCGAATAAGGCATGGTGATATGCAGGTCGCCGCCACCACCGTCCAGTTCGATATGGAAGGTGGACACCACGATCACTTCACTGGGGCTGACGATGTTGGCCAGCGCCGGATTCACTTCCGAGTTGACGTACTCGAAGTTGATATCCATCACTGCGTGCCAGGCTTCCTTGAGGTCGATAAAGGCCTGATCCAGCACCATACGGACGACGCGCAACTCGGTGGGCGTAAACTCGCGGCCTTCGATTTTGGCGTGACGACCGTCGCCGCCAAAAAAGTTGTCCACCAGTTTGAACACCAGCTTGGCGTCCAGAATAAACAAGCCGGTACCGCGCAGCGGCTTCATCTTCACCAGATTGAGGCTGGTAGGCACATACAGCGAGTGCACGTACTCGCCGAATTTCATCACCTGCACACCGCCCACCGCCACATCGGCGGAACGACGCAGCAGGTTGAACATACTGATGCGAGTGTAGCGGGCAAAACGCTCGTTGATCATCTCAAGCGTTGGCATACGCCCACGGACAATCCGGTCCTGGCTGGTCAGATCATATTGTTTGACGCTTCCCGGTTCGGCTTCGTCCTCGGTTTCCACCAAGCCGTCATCAACGCCATGCAACAGGGCATCAATTTCATCTTGGGAAAGCAGGTCTTGCACAGCCATATACGGCTCCTGGTTACTGCAACACGAGGTTGGTGAACAGCACTTGTTCGACGGTGACCTTGCCGGTTTCTTTCTCGGCAAGCTCCTGCACGCTGGCGGTTGCCTGCTGACGCAGCATTTCCTTGCCCACCGGCGTGATCAAAGAAGCAAAGTCCTGACCGGAAAACAGCATCACCAGGCGGTTACGCAACACCGGCATATGCACTTTCAGCGCATCCAGAGCGGCTTGATCGCGCGTCATAAGGGCGACGCTGACTTGCATATAACGGGCACGACCTTGATGGGTAAAATTCACCACAAAGGCTGGCGTCAGTTCTTCATAAATCGCCGGTTGCTTAACCGGCACGGCAGGCTCGGCGCTGGCTTCTGCCTTGGCCTCATCAGCACCAGCATCGTTCTTACTCAAGAAGAACCACGTCCCGCCTACGGAAAGCCCCACAGCCAACAGCACGGCGAGAACAATGATAATGATCAACTTCATTTTGCCGGCTGGTTTCGCCTCGGCATCTGCCGGCGCTTGCGCTGCTTCTTTCTTAGCCATGCCAATAATCCGTCGTTATTCGGAGTTCTATCCGTTTTCAAAGGGTTGGGAGCAAGTGTTATGCCAGTGTATTAACACGCTTGCTCACTACGGGTGGCCCAGCACCTGACGGTGATTTGGCCAAGGCAGCGGGTCGCACATGCCTTAAACAAAATCGCCCGGCTCCCACACAATGGGAGCCGGGCGAAACGCAGTTTAGATCAGTGCGCTAAGCAACTACAGCAGCAAGCGCTCTAGGCGTAGTAATCAACCAAACTGCGCAGGTTGCCGGAGTGAGTTTGAGAGGACTCAACAGGGCTTGCGTGCAGCTCCTCATCGGCGCCGAGTAACTCACCAACACCACCATTGCCCCCCCTGCCGTTACCACTGCCACCTTCCTGGCCTTGCCAGCCGCGACTCAGCGACTGATCTGAGACGTTTACATCCATCAAGTTCATGCCCTGCTGGGCAAACAGCTCACGCAGACGGTGCATCTGTGCATCGAGCGCTTCACGTACGCCGGCATGTGGGCTAGCAAAGGTGACCTGGCTTTGCTCCTGATTGACGCTGATGCGCACCTCCAGGCGGCCCAACTCGGCAGGGTCGAGTTGAATTTCGGCGGATTTGAGATTCTGACTGGACATCACCATCACCCGGTCAACTACCGCTTCACTCCAACCGCCCTGCTGCATCGGTACGGGTTGCCCAACCACAACCGGCGCACGTGCGGAGAGGGGGCTCTGCTGGCCGATGGCCTGACTCAGCGCATTAAGCTTGCTGACAAAGTTCTCCGGTGTGCTGTTCGCCGTACCTTCCTTCAATGCCTCAAGACTTTTGCCGGTCAGGGCTTCGAGCTGCATATCCGAGAGTTCAAGCGCATCGCCCTCTATCGGCACCTCATCCTGCAGCACCTGACCAGCCAACATGCCCTGGCTCGCATTCTGCGTCGCCAAGGTAGCCTGCGCCACAGGTGTCGCGGCTTGATCCGCCAAGGCTTTTTCCTTCGCGCCCATTTCCAATGCCATGCGCACCGCCGGCAGTTGATTGAGTGCATCCAGCTCCGCGTCAAAGCTGGCCTCAGTCAGGCTCGCCGGACCCGAGCTGTTCAGATTACCGGTGGTCACCAACAGTGGCGCGGGTTCGGTGTCGAGCGCTAACGCTTCAGCCTCTTGCGCTGGCATCTCGCCAGTTATGCCGAGCAACAGCAACGGATCAAGCACCGCACCCTCATTTGCCGGGTCGCTCGGCAAAGGCTTGCCGCTATCGGCAACCTCAGCCTGCCCGGTGGCAGCAACCACCTGCGACTCGTCGTCTGATGCCTCCTTCGGCTTAGTTTCACGCGCAGGTTTGGCGGAGGCTTCGTTACGCTCAGCTGCCTTGGCTTGACGCTCCTTGGCATATACCTGAGAGAAGTTGGAAGCCTCATTCTTGTTGGCTTGGGCGTTGTTTTCCGGCGGCTTTGCGGCAGCAGCCCTAGGTTTTACTGCAGGTGCCGATTTGAGCAGCAGATCGGGGGCAACGGACATGGATACTCTCCGCTCGGGATTAGTCGTGCGAAGGTATTTGCAAGGGGCGGGCCAACTTATTGGCGCAGGGGTAAACGAAGATGGGTATAGCCGTGCGGGGGGAGCGAGACTAATGCCGATAGCGTTGACGCTCGGATTTAAGCAGGATGCGCACAATGGCAAATTCACGCTCAATTTGCTCGACCAGCTCAGGCGCCTGCTCCAGCTGTTCACGCCGCCCAGCCTCCTCCAGATGTCTACACAGCCCCACTAGCGTCAGCGCGCCCATATTGCTGCAGCTGCCTTTGAAACTATGCGCTGCCAGTCGCAGGCTCTGTGCATCCGCCGAGCGTTCAGCCTGGCGCAACGACAGTAACCGCTCCTCTGAGTCGGTTAGAAAGGTATCCAGTAATACTGGATATTCATCTTCCATAACGTCCTGCAACGCCGCTAGTACTGCGCTATCAAGGTGTATATCAGACAACAGCTCGCCCTCCTGGCGTTAGGCGTCGGATTATGCACCAGGCAACCAGGAAAACTCTACGCGCACCCCTGGCTCGTCGTTATCCCAACTGCACCGCTCACTCAATTGCCTGACCAGCTCAAGCCCGCGACCGCTCAAACTGTGGGAGCTGCGGGGCTGCGCAGCTATCAGCGGCGCATTAAAGCCAGAACCGCTGTCTTCGACGCGGATAATCAAACGCCCGCCTGCGCCTTCGGGGAGTAATTGCATATGAAAACGTACAAAGCCGTCCGCGAGCGCAGCCAAACGCACGCTGCGTTGGCGGTAGTACTCGGCAAATCCTTTAGCATCGGCCTTAAGCGCTGAATCCAACCCCAGCACGCCGTGCTCCAGGGCATTTGAATACAACTCGGCCAGCACACTGAACAACGCGCCCGCTTGCGGCCTTAACCCTTGCACCTCAAGCAACAGCTGCAGGAGAAACGGCAACGGATTGAAATGGCGCAGGGTTTCGCCGCGAAACTCGAAGCTGGCCGACCAGTCCAGTGAATGGCTCTGGCCATTGTCCGCAAAGGCCAGCGGCGGCCTACTCAGCTGCCCCTGCTCAACCAGGCTGACCTCAAGCAGGCTGACATCATCCTGCTGCTCACCACTGAAATGCGCCAGTGCCTGCTGGATTTCAGAAAACAGCTCAGTCGGCTGCCGATTAGCAGCGAACACCTCAAGCAAGCGTTCTTCACCGAACAACTCACCCAACTTATTGCACGTTTCCAGCACGCCATCAGACAGCAGAAAAACCCGATCACCCAGCGCCAGCGGATAAACCTCGTACTTATCATTGAACGCGGCGGGCTCCAGCACCCCCAACGGCAAGTGCCGCGACACCAGCGGCAAGCGCTCGCCATTACAGCGCAGCAGATAACCATCCGGCAGGCCACCGTTCCACACCTCAACCACTTGGCGCTGGAAGCTGATGTTCAATACGGTCGCGCAGCAAAACACGCCCACAGGCAGGATGTGTTTGAGCTTGGCGTTGATCTCGCGCAGCACTTCGGCCAGGGAGTAACCCTTGGCAGTCATGCCATAAAACACTTCGGCCAGCGGCATTGCGCCAATCGCCGCTGGCAAGCCGTGGCCGGTGAAGTCGCCCAGTAGCACATGCATGCCGCCTGAGGGCTTGAACGCAGCCAGCAGCAGGTCGCCGTTAAAGACGGCATAGGGTGATTGCAGATAACGAATATTTGGCGCGTCCAGGCAGCCAGAATGGGTGACCTTGTCAAACACCGCCTTGGCCACTCGCTGCTCGGTGAGTAGGTGTTCGTTGTGCATGGCAATCAGGTCGCGCTGCTGCAGCACAGTGTCTTGCAAGCGCCTTAGGCGATCCATGGCCTTGATCTTGGCTTCGAGAATGACCCGGTTATAGGGTTTGGCAAGAAAGTCGTCACCACCGGCCTCCAAGCAGCGCACCAACGCTTCGCCTTCAGTCAGGGAGGTGAGAAAGATGATCGGCACCAGCTCTTCGCCGGCAGCCTGCTTAATCCGCCGCGCCGCTTCAAAGCCATCCATCAGTGGCATTAGCGCATCCATCAGCACCAGCTGAGGACGCTCCTGCTCAAACAGCGCCACAGCCTCCAAACCATTGCTGGCGGTCAGCACGCGGTGCCCCTGACGACTGACGATGGTCGACAGCAACATGCGGTCGGCCGCGTTGTCTTCAGCGATCAGAATAGACAGGCGCTCTGGCATGGCAGGCGAGCCGCTCAAGCGATCTTGAACAGTTGCTCGAAATTGGAAATAGCCAGGATTTTGCGTACATCCGGGTTACAGTTGAGCAGGCTGATCTGTGAGCTGTCGCCGCCGGCATGGTCACGCAACAGCAACAGCATGCCGAGGGCCGAACTGTCGAGGTAGGTGGTTTCCTTGAGGTCAACGATAAAGCGCAGCGGGCTACTGCTGGCATTTTCATACGCATTACGGAATGCCTGATGCGCACCGAAATCGAAGCGTCCCTGAATCATAATGGTTAGCTCTTGCCCATCGGATGAAGGTAGCGAAGTGATAGCCATGAAGTACTCCCATCGACAAAAGGACCTGGCGGCACATTTGGGTGAGCCAAGCTGCAGGTTATGCATGATCAAGATGTAGCATCGCAGCGCCCATGCGGCAACTGTTTAGGCCGTGCTTAATCAAAGCGACTGATGCCGGTGCGGCGGTGCTTAGTACTGCGGATCACGCCCGGCGATGCGCTGCGAGAGCTCATCAAGCAGTTTCTGTTCGCGCTTGTCTTCCGCCATCCGCGCTTCATCCTGATAACGCTTAACCAATTTGCGCAGCCCTTCCATGCGTGCGTAGCGCTGTTGCCAGACCTCGCGCACTTTATCCATATTGGCACGGTGCCAATCGACACTGTTGCGCTGCTGGCCGATGGCGCTTTCCAGTTGAGTGAGAAAGCGCTGGTAGTTCATCAACCATTGCCCGGAAACGCCGCGCTGCCCTTCACTGATCCACTGCTGCTGGTAATCACCGCGGTAGCGCTCAAGATCGCCCAGCTGCACTTCGGCCTGACGCAGAAGCCCCTGGCAGTGACCTAGTTGCAGGGCCGCTTCACGCTCGGCACGCTCGGCCATATCGACCACCGGGGCTAACCGCGCAGCACGACTTTGCGCCATGGCTTACCCGCCTGCTGCGGCAGGGTTGAAGGTTGCCGCCAGCTGCGCACTGCTGCTATCCAGGCTTTCGTTGTCATGCAGGCCCTGGCGCAGGTACTTGACCATGGCGGGTTGACGGGCGATGGCGAGGTCGGTGTCGGCATCACCGCCCGGGACATAGGCGCCGACGCTGATCAAGTCGCGGCTTTGCTGATAACGCGACCACAACTGCTTGAAACGCTGCGCCAGACGCATGTGATCGGCGCTGACCACCTGCGGCATCACCCGGCTGATCGAGGCTTCGATATCAATCGCCGGGTAATGGCCTTCTTCTGCCAGCCGCCGCGACAGCACAATATGGCCGTCCAACACGCCACGGGCAGCGTCGGCGATGGGATCTTGTTGGTCATCGCCTTCGCTGAGCACGGTATAGAACGCGGTGATTGAACCGCCGCCCTTCTCGGCGTTACCAGCACGCTCCACCAGCTTGGGCAGGCGGGCAAAGACCGAAGGCGGATACCCCTTGGTTGCCGGTGGCTCGCCAATGGCCAGGGCGATCTCGCGCTGGGCCTGAGCGAAACGGGTCAGCGAATCCATCAGCAGCAGAACGTTCTTACCCTTGTCGCGAAAATATTCGGCGATACGCGTGCAGTACATGGCGGCGCGCAGACGCATCAGCGGCGCATCATCGGCGGGCGACGCCACCACCACCGAGCGTTTGAGGCCCTCGTGCCCGAGGATCTCATCGATAAATTCTTTAACTTCACGGCCCCGCTCACCAATCAACCCGACCACGATAATGTCGGCCTCGGTAAAGCGCGTCATCATGCCCAGCAGTACCGATTTACCTACACCAGTACCGGCAAACAGACCGAGACGCTGACCACGGCCAACAGTCAGCAGGCCATTGATCGAACGGATGCCGACATCTAGCGGTTCACTGATGGGGTGGCGATTGAGCGGGTTGATCGTTGGGCCATCCATCGGCACCCAATCCTCGGCTTTCATCCCGCCTTTGCCATCGAGGGCGCGGCCGGTGCCGTCGAGCACGCGGCCAAGCATCGACATGCCCATCGGCAGGCGCCCGGTATCCGGCAGCGGCACTACACGGGCACCGGGGGCGATGCCGGCCAGGCTGCCGACCGGCATAAGGAAAATTTTGCCGTTGGAAAAGCCCATCACCTCGGCCTCAACCTGCACCGGGTGATAGCTGTCGTCGTTGATGACCAAGCAGCGGCTGCCTAGGGCGGCACGCAGGCCTTCGGCTTCCAGCGTGAGGCCGACCATACGCAACAAGCGGCCTTCAACCTGCGGCTGAGTGGGCAGCGTTACGGCATCGCCATAACTGGCCAAACGCTTGGCGAAGCTGACTCGATCAAGGCGCATCCGGGCTCGCCTGAGTATCGGCCGGTACAGCCTCCAGCTCGGTGTGCAAATCCGCTTCCAGCGGATGCATGGCCTGCTCACGCTGTTGTTCAAACAGCTGCTTGATCGCCTGATTTAACCGAGTTTCAACGGTGGCATCGATGCGGCTAAGCTCGCTTTCCACTCGGCATCCGCCAGGCAATAAAGCGTCGTCTTCGAGAATCCGCCAGCTCTCTTCGTGGCGCTCGCGCAACGCTTTGATCATCTCGAAATCTTGCGGATTAAGGTGGATACGAATGTTGCCGGCGCCCATTGGCAGCAACTTGAGCGCCTCGCTGAGCACCTGGCGAATCTGGCTGGAATCGCTAACCAGCTCACGCTGAACCACCTGCCGCACCATCTGCCCGAGCAGACTGATCATCGCTTCTTCGACTTGCTGATCCTGCTCGGCAATGGGCTCAAACAGCTGGGTCATCAGCTGCTCCAAGCCAGCCATTTTTGCGGCCAGGGCCGTGTCGGCCTCTTGCTTGGCTTTCAGCTGGCCGGCATGGAAGCCGTCTTTCTCGCCTGTGGCGAACCCTTCGTTGTAAGCATCCTGACGGATCGCCTCCAACTCATCCAACGTCAAGGGTTTGACATCTTCCAGGGCTACGTCTTCGCTCTCGACCGGCGCCTGCTCACTCTCCGCCACCGAGTGCTCGGCGGCCTGCTCTTCGGGCGTAGGCTCAGGCGTAGCTACTTGCGGGTCGAAGCTGGGCAGCGCCCAGAGGTCTACACCCTTGAGGTCCTTGGCGCGGATCAGTTCACTTGCGGGCTCTTTAGCGGACATGGCTTAAACCATTTCCTCGCCACCTTTGCCGCCCAAGACAATTTCCCCAGCTTCGGCCATACGTCGGGCGATGGTGAGAATTTCCTTCTGCGCGGTTTCCACGTCGCTGACGCGGACCGGCCCTTTGGCTTCCAAATCGTCGCGCAGCAGTTCGGCAGCGCGTTTCGACATGTTCTTGAAGACTTTTTCCTTGATCGCCTCGTCAGCCCCCTTGAGCGCCAGCACCAGCACATCCGAGGACACTTCGCGCATCAACGCCTGAATACCACGGTCATCGACATCCGCGAGGTTGTCGAAGACAAACATCAGGTCTTCGATCTGGCTGGACAGGTCTTCATCGACCTCACGGATCGAATCCATCAACTGGCCTTCAACCGAGCTGTCGAGGAAGTTCATGATATCGGCGGCACGCTTGACCCCGCCGAGCGCGGCGCGGGTGTTGTTGGAGCTGCCGGAGAACTGCTTTTCCAGAATCAGATTGAGTTCTTTCAACGCAGCCGGCTGCACGGTATTTAGCGAGGACACACGCAGCACAATATCCAGACGCACTTTATGGTCGAAGTGGCCCAGCACTTCACCGGCCTGATCGGGGTCGAGGTAAGCCACCACAATGGCCTGAATCTGCGGGTGCTCGAAACGGATCACGTCCGCCACCGCGCGCGGCTCCATCCACTTAAGGCTGTCGAGGCCACTGGTGCTGCCGCCCAGAAGAATCCGGTCAATCAAGTTGCCGGCCTTGTCTTCACCCAACGCCGCAGTAAGCATCTTGCGGATGTAGCCGTCAGCACCGACGCCCAGACTGGTCTGATCGCCGACGATGTCGACGAACTCGCCCATTACCTGCTCAACCTGCTCGCGCTGGATGTTGCGCATACCAGCCATGGCCACACCGACCCGCTGCACTTCCTTTGGCCCAAGGTGACGCAGCACCTGGGCGGCATCGGTTTCACCCAGCGACAACAGCAGAATCGCTGCCTTGTCGACCTTGTTCAATTTAGCAGCGGTTCGATTGTCACTCATCGGCGTTGATCCACTCTTTGACAACTTGGGCTACGCGGCCTGGGTCTTCAGCGACCAGGCTCTTGATGGCGTTTAGTTGTGCATCATACCCCTCACTCGGGCTCGGCAGGAGGATGCTTTGTGGACCGCCCAAGCTGACCCGATCTTCGGCCAGATCACCGCCCAACGCACCCATCTCCCCCAGCTCAACGTCAGCACCACGGCCGTCGCCCTGGCCTTTACCAGCGCCAGTGATGTTGTTCAGCACCGGACGCAGCACGCCGAATACCAAGACCAAGATAAACAGCACACCGAGCACTTGCTTGACCACATCCCAGAACCACGGCTGGGTATAAAAAGGAATTTCAATCATCTCCTCGCCAAGCTCGGCGGAGAACGGCGTATTGATCACGCTAACGCTGTCGCCACGGCTGGCGTCAAAGCCCACTGAGTCCTGCACCAGGCGGGTAAAGCGAGCCAGGTCATCACTGCTCCACGGCACACGAGTGACTTCACCGGTGGCCGCATCGATTTTCGCTTGATCATCGACCACCACCGCCACCGACAAACGGCGCAGACGGCCCTGCTGTTGTTTGGTGTAGCTGATGGAACGGTCCAACTCAAAGTTGCGCGTCGACTGTTCACGCTTGTCCGCGGGGTAAGGCGCGAGCATGGCCAGGCCAGTGGCTGGGTCGATGATCTGCGCACCGTTGGCATCCAGCAGCGGCTGACCAGCGGCAATCGGACCCGGTACGGCCGCCGCACCGCCCGCCTGTTCAGGCGCGGCAGCTGGGCCTGGTGGCTGGTTGGCCAGCGCCCCCGGCACACCTTGTGGCGGCAGGCTGCTGGTGCGCTGCTCGTTGACGGACTGCTCACTGCGCAGCGCCGGTTGATCCGGGTTGAACATCTCCGAGGTAGATTCCACCGCACTGAAATCCACATCCGCCGACACTTCGGCCTTGTAACGGCCCGAACCCAGCACCGGCTGCAGAATATTGTGCACGCGCTGGGTGAACAGGCTTTCCATGCGGCGACTGTAATCGAATTGTTTACCGGCCATGGTCAGTTCGGACATTTCTTGGATATCCGACAGCAGGTTGCCCTTCTGGTCGACGACGGTGACCTGTGCCTTGTTCATTTCCGGCACGCTGCTGGCAACCAGGTTGACGATGGCCATCACCTGGCTCGGCTCCAGGTTGCGCCCCGAATACAGCTCAACCAGCACCGAAGCGCTGGGCTTGCGCTCATCGCGCACAAATACCGAACTTTTGGGAATGGCCAGGTGTACGCGGGCCGCTTTGACATTGTTCAAGCTGGAAACGGTGCGCGCCAGCTCGCCTTCCAGGCCGCGGCGGTAGCGCGTGGCCTCCATAAACTGGCTGGTGCCCAGGCCTTGCTCCTGGTCGAGAATCTCAAAGCCGACGCTGTTGTCCTTCGGCGCAACGCCGGCAGCAGCCAGGCGCATACGTGCACGCGCCAGGTCATCCGACTTGACCAGCAGTGCGCCTGAGTTGGGCTCTACGGTGTATTTGATATCAGCAGCCGCCAACGTCTCCATCACCTGCGACGCATCCATGCCATCGAGGCTGCCATACAGCGGACGGTAATCCGGCTGCTGCGACCACAACACCACGGCAAAACCGATGGCCACGCTGGCAGCCAGGCCAACCATCAGGCCGATCTGACGCAACATCGACATATCGGCGAGGTTTTCCAGGAAAGCCAGGCCGAACAACGGTTTCTTCGGTTCATCTGCGCCGGTGGTGGCAGGAACGTTTACAACGGCTTCAGCCATGATTCTGCCCTACCCTTAAACCGGCATCTGCATGATGTCTTGATAAGCCTGAACCAGCTTGTTGCGCACTTGGGTCATGGCTTGCATGGAAACGCTGGATTTCTGTGAGGCGATCATCACGTCGGTCAAATCCACACCACTGGTGCCCATTTCAAAGGCGGCTGCCAGTTTGCTGGCGGCTTGCTGGGTTTCGCTGACCTTATTCACGGCCTGCCCAAGCATGTCGGAGAAGCTGGGTGCGCCAGGCTCGGGTGTGCTGGCTACAGGCTTCTGACGCATCATGGCGTCGGCCTGCATGGAACGCATTTCCAGCATCAAACGATTGAATTCAACACCCTGGCTCATCATTACCTCCAATGGCCGCGGTTTTTTGACGCTTCGCGGCGTTTGCAGAGGTATTGCAACAAGGGTGCCAGTTTTCCGAATGGGGTTTCGCCGCTTATTTACCCGCGTGCGAGCGGATATACAGCGCCTCGACCTTCTCCCGCGCCCAGGGCGTTTTGCGCAGGAACGTCAGGCTGGATTTGATACTCGGGTCACTCTTGAAGCAACGGATGTCGATGCGTTGCGCCAAGCCGTCCCAGCCATGCTGAGCAACCAGAGCGATGAGAATGGCTTCAAGGGTCACGCCATGCAGCGGATTTTTCGGTGATTGAATCATGCAGAACCTGTAAAAACAGCCTGGTTGAAAAACATGCGCCACCTTAGCCAAGCCCGCGCCTGACCGAAAGTGCCAAACCCATCGCGAGACGTTTTGGCGACCAAAAAAAACCGGCCCGACACCCAAGGTGTGGACCGGCGCAGCGTTATCAAGTCATGTGCATCAGCGCCTTACAGGTACGCGAGGGTACTGAGCGCCCCCGCGGTAGCCGGCGCCGCAAGCAATCAGACCGACTGGTATTCCTTCTCAGCTTCGTCGAAGCGCTTGATCATGCTGGCCGAAGGACCGTTACCGACCTTGCTGAACAGCACAATGGCGAGAGTGGCGAAGATAAAGCCCGGGATGATTTCGTACAGCCCCAGGTGACCGAGGAAGTTCTTCCACAGGATCACGGTAAAGGCACCCACCAGCATGCCGGCCAGAGCGCCGTTGCGGGTCATCTGCTTCCAAACCAGGGAGAGGATTACCACCGGACCGAACGCAGCACCGAAACCTGCCCAGGCGTAGGACACCAGGCCCAGTACGCGGTTTTCCGGGTTGGCGGCCAGCATGATGGCCACAACAGCGATCAACAGCACCATGCCGCGACCCACCCACACCAGCTCAGACTGCGAAGCGTCTTTACGCAGGAAGGCTTTGTAGAAGTCTTCGGTCAGGGCACTGGAGCACACCAGCAACTGGCAGCTCAGGGTGCTCATCACCGCAGCCAGAATGGCGGACAACAGGATGCCGGCAATCCATGGGTTGAACAGCAGCTTGGCCAGTTCGATAAACACGCGCTCAGGATTCTCAGTCACCGGGCCAGCGAGGTCCGGGTTGGCTGCGAAGTAGGCGATACCGAAGAAACCGACCGCCACTGCACCACCCAGTGTCAGGATCATCCAAGTCATGGAGATACGACGGGCGGCGGGAATCGACTTAACCGAATCGGCCGCCATAAAGCGCGCCAGGATGTGCGGCTGACCAAAGTAGCCCAAGCCCCAGGCCATCAGCGAGATCACGCCGACAAAGCTTGCGCCTTTGAGCATGTCGAAGCTGGTGGCATCTTTCAGCTCAATCGCCGCGAAGGTGGCATCAGCACCGCCGGTGGCAATCAACACCACGACTGGGGTGAGGATCAACGCGAAGATCATCAGCGTGGCTTGTACGGTGTCAGTCCAGCTCACCGCCAGGAAACCACCGATAAAGGTGTAAGCGATGGTCGCTGCAGCACCCGCCCACAGCGCAGTCTCGTAGGACATGCCGAAGGTGCTTTCAAACAGGCGGGCACCGGCTACAACACCCGAAGCGCAGTAGATGGTGAAGAACACCAGAATCACCAACGCAGAGAAGATGCGCAGCACGCGGCTGCTGTCTTCGAAGCGGTGGGTGAAGTAATCCGGCAGAGTCAGGGCGTTGCCGTTGTGCTCGGTCTGCACGCGCAGACGACCGGCAACGAACAGCCAGTTGAGGTAGGCACCAATAATCAAGCCAATGGCGATCCAGCCTTCGGACAGGCCAGACAGGTAGACCGCGCCAGGCAGGCCCATCAGCAGCCAGCCACTCATGTCCGATGCACCTGCCGACAACGCGGTGACGAAACTACCCAGGCTGCGACCGCCCAGAATGTAATCGGAAAGGTTCTTGGTGCGCATGTAAGCGAACAGGCCGATCAGCACCATAAGCGCGATGTACACCACAAAGGTGACCAGCATCGGAGTATTTGCAGTCATTGGGGGGCTCCCCTCTTGATTGTTGTTATTTCAGCAACAGGGGTAGCCCCATTGCCAACGTGGCACTTCACATCTGTCTATCGGGTGATAGTCAATTAACGCTGTCGAGGTACGACCTCAATACAACAACGGGCGCATGCCGCAAGACAGTCGCCCGTGAAAATCCGTTTAGTGACCAGCCAGGCCCTGCGCACATTCAACATTTTGCTAAAGGCTACGCGCCGGTAGAAAACGCGACACTACTCACAACTAAGGCCTGCACACAAAAAGTGACGGGGCAATGTTACACGGGCACGCATTATCACCCGGTTCCGTTACTTGCTCACGGTTGATGTTAGGTCTAGTTCAACTCCAGGGTCTTACCTGAGCATCCTGCGGCTAGAAACCTGCACAGCATTTTCGTGGAGGACGGAATTTAGTGGCAGAGGCATGAGTGCTTCTTACAAAATACTCTGGAGTTTTTGCACAATCCTCCAAGCAGGGAACTTCCGTTAAACAGATGTTTAACCTGTAGCGCAAAGAGCAGACAGCATTTTACAGCACTGGCATACGCGTTCAGCCCCGATCTAGACTGCTTCACTCAACAGGGAGGTGTGTATTGCACAGCGAAACATCGGATTATTCAATCTACCGGCGCTTGGTCTCGCAGTTGATGCAGGGTGAAGAACAATTACCCAGCCTGCCGACTATTACGATGGATATCCGCCGCGCTCTGCGCGACCCAACAACTTCCATCGCTGCCTTGGCGCGACTCATCAGCCACGACCCCGCCCTCAGTGCCTTGCTGATAAAACATGCCTCCAGCGCCCTGCATCGGCAGATCACAGCGCCCAAAACATTGCTTGAAGTCATCAACCGCCTTGGCATGGCCGAAGTCGACCGAATTACCATGGTGCACAGCATCAAGAGCCTGTTCACTTTGCACAGCGCGGGCCATAAGCAGCTGTTTATTCAGGCTTGGCAACGCGTGGCCAGTACAGCCAGCACTTGCGCCATGCTCGCTCGCCTGCTTGGCCAGGCGACTGCCGAACACGCGCTGCTGGCTGGTTTGCTCAGTGAAATCGGCACCCTTGTCGTTCTTTCAGCCTTGCGCAGTGAACACGTGGCGCCCTCAAAAGAGCTGTATGCCAAGCTGTGCAATGAATACAGCAAATCACTTGGCATTATCGTGCTGAAAAAGTGGTCGGTGGATAACGACTACATCGAGATCATCCGCCACACCGGCAACTGGCAATTCAGCCCCGGGCAGCGCTTGCAGTTGCTGGACCTGGTCAACCTGGCGCGCTATCACGCCATTAAAGAAGGCGATCCCAATAACGATCTACCGCCCCTGCACACACTGGCGGCCTACCCGAAACTGCTTGCCCCCCAGGATCTTATCGACGAGAACGGCTGCCTCAGCCTACTGAGCAGTCACCGGGCGGACATTGCGACACTTACTCAGACCTTGCGCTGAACCACACGCCCCTAACGGTCGATTATCTGTGCCCGCATAGGGGCAAGGCGGGCCAGCAGACGATTCTGCGCAGGCATGGGAATGTTCTGGGCGCGCATTGCATCCTGCAGGTTTTCCACCAACGCATTGAAGTCGCTCGGCGTAAGGTTCTGGCCCTTGTGGCTTTCTTCCATGCTGTCACCGCTGTAAATGCAAGGGCCGCCGGCTTCGGCGCAAACCTGCTCCACCAGTTTGTCGCGCAGTCGCACAATGTCGACTTTCTCGAAGTGCCGGACGATGCGCGGATCGGCGGCAATATTCAGCAGCATGCCTTCGACGATACGGATGATACCGGCCTGCTCGCCCAGCTCACGGTACAGGCTGTCGTCTTTCGGCGGCTGCTGGGCGCAGGCCGCCAGGCTTAGAAAAAGCGCCAAAAGCAGACTGCGCATGCTTAAAAACTCCCTTGCACGGACAGATAGACACCGTCCTGATGATCCAGCGTGGCGATTTCCCCAAGCCGTGCATAGGCCAACACCAGCGCTAGGTTTTTGCTGGGGAAGTAACCGAGAAACAGATCAGCCCAATCACTTTCGCCGGCAAAGCTTAAGTTATCCGGCTTCTCGCGGTACTCCACACCCAGCGCCCAACGCGGACTGAACAACACCGCCACGGAGCCTTCCTTGAGCACCGAGTGCCGATCACGTCGATCCCCACCAAAACCCAGCAAGCCCAGCTCGTTGGCCCGGCTATAACGCAGACCGCCGTTAAGCAGCAGGTTGTAGCCAAACGCACCGCCGAGGATCAATCGGCTGGCAGTGAGATAGCCCTCCGTGTCTTCGCTGCGCTGCGCGCCGACCAGGCTGGGAATCAGAAAATCCTTCTGCCGTTTGTGCTGAATGCCCAATGACACCTGTGGCAGTTGGTCGTAGATCAGGTCACCGAACAGGCGCACTTTGAGGCCGAAGATATCCTGGCTCAGGCTGTTTTCCGGCAGACTCAGGTTGCGTGCCAGGTTGCCCAGATCAAAGTGCTGGCGCGCATAGGACAGCTCGATACGGTTATCGAACGCCACGCCAACACCGGCCACATCCAGGCGGTAATCGCCGGTTTCCACCCGCGTGGCAAATACATCCGCGCCCCACTCCCCGCGCTCACCATAACCGGAAAGCACCGCCCAAGGCGTAATACCACCACCGGCCGCGCCTTCAATACTGCTGGCGCCACCCGTGGCCAGCAAACGCCCGTCCGCCCAGGCCAGATTGGCCAACAGGCTGAGTAGCAGGGCTATGCAACGAGGCAATAAGGTCATGGTTAATGCACCAGGGTCGAGGGGGCATGGGCGTGTTGCGCCATCCAGGCTTCGAAGGCTTGCGCCGCCAATGGCCGGCTGATCAGGTAACCCTGGGCGATGTCGCACTGCCAGCGCTTGAGCAACAGCAGGCTACGCTCGAACTCGACGCCCTCGGCCACGACTTTGAGGCCCAAGCTATGGCTCATTTCGATGGTGGAGCGAACGATCACGGCATCCTCGCTGGCATCGTCCAGGTCGCGGATAAACGACTGGTCGATCTTCAACTCCTGCACCGGCATACGTTTGAGCTGAGTCAGGGACGAGTAGCCTGTGCCAAAGTCATCCACTGACAGGCTGATACCGCACGCGCGCAAGCCCTGCAACACCTGCAAGGCGACCTCAGGGTTGAGCATCACTCCGCTTTCGGTTATCTCAAAAAGCAGCTGTTCGGCCGGCACTTGGTACTGGGCCAGCAGCCTGCTGACTTGCACTGGCAGCTGCGGGTCGAGCAGGTCTTCGGTGGAGATATTCAGCGACACCTGCACCCGCAGGCCGCGCGTAGCCCACTCGCGCAGCTGACGCATCACGTCCTCGATGACCCAGGCCGTGAGCAATTGAATGCTGCCGGTGCGCTCAGCCAGTGGAATAAATTCGCCTGGCGACACCATCCCCAGCTCAGGGTGCTGCCACCGCAGCAGGGCTTCCGCCTGATAAACGCGACCGCTGGCGAGATCCAGTTTGGGCTGATAATGCAGCAGCAGCTCGGCCTTGGCCGGCGCATGGCGCAGGTCACGAATCAGGCGAATTTGTCGCTGATGCGCATCATCGCGGCCGCGCTGGTAGACCTGCAGGTGGCTGGCCATGCTCGCGGCATCGTGCATGGCGATGGCTGCACGGCGCAGCAACTCAAGCGCGGTATCGCCATCCACGGGATAACTGGCAATACCGATGCGGCAATCCAGGGCAAAATCATGCGTGTCTATACGCAAAGGCTTCAGCAGCAGTTGCTGAACCCTGTCAGCAACTGCCACAGCACTGTCGCTGTCGCTGTTTTCCAGCAGCAGGAGAAACTGATCGGCAATGATGCGGGCAACACTGTCACCGGGACGCAAGGTGGTTTGCAGGCGCTGACTGAGCTGCTGCAGCACCAAGTCACCGCCCTGCGGCCCGAGGATTTCATTGACCGCACGAAAATTCCCGATTCCCAGGTAGAGCAACGCCGTGGGACGCCCAGCCGTAATCGCGCTGTTCAGCCGCTCCAAGGCCAAGGTGCGATTGGGCAACCCGGTCAGCGCGTCATGCAACGCATTGTGCGCCAGCTGCCGCTCACGTTCTGCGATGCCCTGCTGCATGGCTTGAAAGGCCGTGGCCAAACGCCCCAACTCATCACTGCGCTGTAGATCCAGGCTGGCCTGATAATCGCCCTGACGCACCCGTTCGACCACGGTGGCCAATTGCTGGACGGGTTGCGAGATTGAACGCGCCAGCAGCAAAGCGCCGCCCAACGAGGCCGTCAGCGCCACCAAGGCAATCAACAAAATATTTTGATCCAGCGGAGCAAACGCCTGCTGCGCTTGGCTTAGGGATTTATGCAGCAGCGCACGCACTTCAAAACCATCGCCACTGGCCAGCACCAACATCTGATTGAGGTAGCGCTCGGTGCCGATCATGCTCACCGCATCCTTTGTCAGGCTGGCCATTGCCGCCTGCACCTGCTCGCGCTGTGCTGACGGCAAGGTACTGATCCAGATGTCGGCGATAGCGTTTTGGGTTGCCAGCAGGGTCACATCCAAGTGCGTCAATTCGCGCAATTCAGCGGCAAACGCATCATCAACTTGAAACCCCATCACCACCCGCGCAATCGGCAATGGCGCATTGACGGTGGCCTGCACCAGCAGATAAATCTTGTCGGCAATCGGCATCAAGTAAATCGGCATGCCCTCACGCTGGCGCTGCATCACTTGGGCACTCAAGCGCTGGGCAATCTCGCCGCTGATCTGCCGATCACTGCTGACTTCCAGATTGCCGTCCAGGGCCAACATCATCATCACGCTGGCATTAATTCGCGCACCGTTATTGGCCAATGCCGAGCGAATGGTCTCGGTGTCACCACTGGCCACAGCATCTTTAAAACCGAAATCGGCAGCCAGCACCTGCACCGCATCGTGCAACTGCCGTCCGCGCACCTCAAGCAGTTGCTGGAACACCAGGCTCCCCACATCCAGCTGTTCGCGCGCTTGGCTGCGCACAGCAGCGCTGGTGGCGGTTTGCACGGCGACATAAAGCGCGCCAACCACCACCAGCAGCAGAAGGACCAGTACGCCGGCAATCCGCGCCTGAAAACTATTGCGCAGCATCACGTGCCCGCTTGAATGCATCACCAAAAGCGCTGGCCGGCGCACTCGGCACGGCCGCAGCAGCCAGGGCCTGTACGTCTAGGGTAAAGCGCTGTTGGTTGTCGCCCTCCGCCACGGTCAGCAATCCCGCAGCCTGCGGCACCCCATCTGGCGCCTGTGGGTGCCAGAGGGTGACGGCATAGCGCCCTGCTGGGAGCTGCTCGATACTCAAGCGCCCCAGCTCATCACTGACGGCAAACCAGGGGTCATCGGTGACATAGACATAGCCCAGCATCCAATCATGAATATTGCAGCCGAGCACCACCACACCGGGCGTGTCGAAAATCACCGGTTCACTCGGCGTGCCGTGATACAGGCGCAATTCGAAGCGCTTGGTTGGGGAAAAGGAGTAAACGTGGTGGCGAATATTATCGCTATTGGGGAATTGCACCGAGGTGCCACTGCGCACCGCCAGCACGTTCGGCGCGAACTGCTGCGAGCGCTGATCCATGATGGCTGTCGCCGGTGCACGCGCCGGGCTAACCGAGCTGCGTAAGCTGAGCACGGTGTTGGCCAAGGGCTGCCCTTGGCTGTCCACTACCTCAGCGTGCAAGCTGGCGCCATGCAGCGGCGCGCTCAGCAGCAGGCTCAACGATAAAAGCACGAACGATAAATGCAGGTATTTGCTCATCACGACTACTCAAGAGGCACACTTGATGTTGAACCGCTTCCTTGCCCGGCAACGCGAGTGCCTGTAGCGCCACAGCTTAGCCGGGCACGTGAAGAAGTTCACCTTATGTCAGCCATCACCGGCGGATAGGGTTACCGCAGGCAAGGCCAAGCATCGGCCAGCAAGAACGCTTACTCGGCGCTGCGCAAACGCTTGGGCGTCAACCCGAGATAACGGCGCATGGCCGTGGTCAGCGCGCTCTGACTGGAAAAGCCGCACTCTTCCGCGATGCGAATCAGCGGCAGGCCGCTCTCACGCAGTAGCCGTACGGCGCGATCAAGGCGGGTTTTCAGCAGGTATTGGTGCGGCGTTAGGCCGACGCTGTCCTTGAACTGCGCATGAAAGTGACTGGGGCTCAGGCAAGCCACCTGCGCCAGTTCGGCCACGCTGATGCGCCGCGCCAAATGTTCAATGATGTAACTGTCGAGCCGCTCCAGGTTAAGCGCCCCCATGGCGCGGACAGTTGGCTCGCCAAATAAGCGCAGGTGCAAGGCACGCAGCAACACACCACCTAAAGCACGGGGCAACAGCGGGTCGGCGCCATAACGCTCAAGCTCAGCACCGGCATAACTCAACAGGTTCTGAAAGTCAGCATCCAGCTGCGGATAGCGCGGGGTTTCAAACAGGCGGGTCAGCAGTTGCAGGTCTTCACTGGAGGTGCCCTGCTCACGCAGGTCAATGATCAGCATACGGTTATCGCCCATGCCAGCGAACTGATGATCAGCATCACCCGGCACCAGGCAGGCACGCATCCGGCAGACCTCGCCGCCACGGCCGTTAACCTCAAACTCAGCGCGCCCAGCCAGCGACAACACCACCTGGTGATGATCGTGGGTGTGTTCGTGGGCTTGGTCATCAAGACGCATCAAGCGCGCGGTGAGCATTAAAAGTGCAACCTCAAATAATAAAGGTGCAACTTTAACCGTTTGCCGGGTGCAACTTCAGCCTGAACGACAAATGGGCAACATTCAGGCTAAGAATGAACGCCCCCTGAAACCGCGCCAATACATTGCACACTGCCGCCAAGCATGACGAAGGTAGCCGTGGGCGACTCCTGGCTTTGCCCTTCACGCAGCATGCACAGCTGCCACTGGCGGCGTTGACGCACTGAGTGGCGATTTCCGCCGACACGCCGTAGCAGCTATGCTGGCCGCATTGCCTAAGCCAGGAGTCCATCATGCTTGCTCTGCGCCTAACAGTCATACTCACCCTTGCTCTGCTCACCGCCTGTGCACAAGCCCCGCGCAGCGTTACCTTGGAGCAGAAGCAGCAAAGCCAATGCCCACTGTCGCTGCAGGTCGGTCAGCAATTTATTCTGCGTTTGCCTAGCAACCCCACAACGGGTTTCCGCTGGCTGCTGCGCGATTCTGCGCCACAGGTTTTGCAAAGCCTCGGCCCGGAGGTCTACAGCAACCCTGAAGACAGCGGGCTGGTCGGCAGCGCAGGAGTTTCTACCTGGCGTTTCCAGGTGGTCAAGGCGGGCGAAGGCCAGCTCGCATTGAGCTATGAACGGCCTTGGGAAGTAGGCGTAGTGCCCGCCCAGCGCTTCACGTGCACACTCAAGGCCAAGCAGCCTTAGCGCAAAACCTGCTCAGTGACTGGCTTGATAACCGGCCATGGCTTTATAAAGCCTTAAACAGACCCGCCAAGCCAGTCCCGAGGCCTTAACTGGACGCGACACGGTTAATTTGCGACCAATAGCTGCAATCAACGTTTAGCTATGCCCTGCACTTGGCTAAAATGCTCGGCTTTCTTGACCAGTGCGTAGCCAACGTGAGCAAACAGCCCGATCGTCTTTTCGCCCAACCCCTGGCTCAAGTGCCGGACTTCGTGTTCAACGAAGACGTGGTACGGGTCTTCCCCGACATGATCAAACGCTCGGTGCCGGGCTACCCGACCATTGTCGAGAATATTGGCGTACTGGCCGGCCAGTTTGCTCAGCCGCATAGCGTGCTTTACGACCTGGGCAGCTCTCTGGGCGCAGTCACCCAAGCACTGCGCCGGCATGTGCAAATCGAGGATTGTAGGGTGATCGCCGTGGATAACTCCAGCGCCATGGTCGAGCGCTGCCGCGAATACCTGCACGCACAAGACTCGATGTTTCAGGAGCTATTGCCGGTCGAGGTGATCGAAGCCGATATCCTCAGCCTGGATTTTCAGCCCACCTCGCTGGTGGCCTTGAACTTCACCCTGCAATTTATTCAGCCCGAACAACGCCTCGAACTGCTCAGCCGCATTCGCCAGGCACTGCTGCCGGGCGGCGCGTTGATTCTCTCGGAAAAACTCCAGTTCGAAGATGCTCAGCAACACGCGCTACTGGGCGATCTGCACATCGCGTTCAAACGCGCCAACGGTTACAGCGAGTTGGAAATTGCGCAAAAGCGCAGCGCCATCGAGAAAGTCATGCTCCCCGACAGCCTCGAACAACACCGCGAACGCCTGCTGGCCGCCGGCTTCAGCCAGGTGGTGCCGTGGTTCCAGTGCCTTAACTTCGCCTCGATGATTGCCCTGCCATGATCAACCGCCTCGACCTCGACGCCCTGCAAGCCACCCTGGCCGGCACCCCACTGCAGGACTGGGCCGCCGACCTACCCGGCCAGATCGACGCCAAACTGGCCGTCGGCCATGGCGACCTGCCGCGCTGGTACGGTGCGGTACAAGCCCTGCCGGAACTGAATGTCGAACAGCTGGAGCTGCTGCACAGCTTTAGCTTCAACGGGCCATGCGACGACAACACCCGCGCCGCCCTGAACACCGCCCTGCAGGGCTTGATCCCGTGGCGCAAGGGACCGTTTCATCTGTTCGGCGTGCACGTCGACACCGAATGGCGCTCGGACTGGAAATGGCAGCGGGTCGCGCCCTACCTCGACCTCAAAAACAAGCGCGTGCTGGATGTCGGTTGTGGCAACGGCTATTACATGTGGCGCATGCTCGGAGCAGGTGCAAGCAGCGTAGTGGGCATCGACCCTAACTGGCTATTCCTCTGCCAGTTTCTGGCGATGAAGAACTACCTGCCCGACCTACCCGCTTGGCATCTGCCGCTGGCCTTCGAAGAATTACCCGGCAAGCTGCAAGGCTTCGACACGGTGTTTTCCATGGGCGTGCTGTACCACCGCCGCTCGCCCATTGATCACTTGATCGACCTCAAGGACTGCTTGGTAAAAGACGGCGAACTGGTGCTGGAGACCTTGGTGGTCGAAGGCGATGCGCAGCAAGTACTGGTGCCCGAAGACCGCTACGCACAGATGCGCAACGTCTGGTTCTTACCGTCGGTGCCGGCGCTGGAACTGTGGCTGCGCCGCGCCGGTTTTGTCGATGTGCGCTGCGTGGACGTCAGCACCACGTCAGTGGACGAACAACGCTCAACCGAGTGGATGCGCTTTCAATCACTGCCCGAGTTCCTCGACCCGGCCGACCACAGCCGCACAGTTGAAGGGCTACCAGCACCCAGCCGCGCGGTTTTGATCGCGCGCAAACCCTAGGATGGGGCGGGCCGCGCAGGTTGAACACCACGAGACCCACACCGGATCGATGGGTTAGGCGCGCGACGCGGCTAACCCACCCTACGTGTTAACCGCGATTGGCCGCCGCAATAATCAACGCCTTCATCTCCGCCACAGCCGGCTTAAAGCCAACAAAAAGCGCATGCGCTACCAGGGCATGACCGATGTTCAGCTCGTTGATCCCGGCAATCGCCGCCACCGGCTCGACGTTGTGGTAGTGCAGGCCATGGCCGGCATTAACGATCAACCCGTGTTGCAGGCCGCAGGCGACGCCATCGCGAATCCGCGCCAACTCGCGCGCAGCGTCCTCTGGTGTATGTGCATCGGCATAGCGCCCGGTGTGCAGCTCGATGGCCGGGGCGCCAACACGCTTGGCGGCTTCAATCTGCAGCGGGTCGGGATCGATAAACAGCGACACTTCGCAGCCGATTTTGCTCAGGCGCTCGACCGCTGCACGAATCCGCGCTTCCTGCCCTGCCACGTCCAAACCGCCTTCGGTGGTCAGTTCCTGGCGGGTTTCCGGCACCAGACAAACATGCTCGGGGCGAATGCTTTCAGCAAAGGCAAGCATCTCCTCGGTCACGCCCATCTCGAAGTTCATCCGCGTTTGCATGACCTCCTTGAGCAGGCGCACATCGCGCTCTTGGATATGCCGGCGGTCTTCGCGCAGGTGCACGGTAATGCCGTCGGCACCGGCTTCTTCTGCATCCAGTGCAGCCTTTACCGGGTCGGGGTAGCGGGTGCCACGGGCCTGGCGCAGGGTGGCCACATGGTCGATGTTCACACCCAGCAGAATACGATTGGCATCAGTCACGGCTTGGCTCCTTGAGCGTCATAAACAGTTCGCGGCTGACCAGTGGCCGACCGCCTAAATGAGGAGCGAGTGCTTGGCGCATCAGACGCTTGGCGGCCGCCAAGGCCCCTACTGCAGTCCAGTCGGCCTCGGCCATCGCCAGCAACTCTGCCCCCTGAAAAACCCCGGGTTGTAGATGCCCCACCGGCACCAACCCGTTTTCGGTCTGCAATCGATACAGGCCGCCCTCGACAATGGGCTGGCCTTCGCTGTCCAGATCCAGGGCGAAACCATAGCCCAGCTCATCGAGCAGGCGCCATTCAAAAGAACGCAATAAAGGCTCCAGGGCGCGACCTTCGGCCAGGGCAAGTACGGTCATGGCGTAATGTTGAAAAACGGCGGGATGGGGATCTTCGGCGGGCAATAAACGAATTAGCAGTTCATTAAGGTAAAGACCGCTGAACAGCGCATCCCCCATCAGCAGGTTTGGCACGCCTGCAGGCTCAAGGCGACCCACATTCTTCAGCTCGCCACGCCCGCGAAACTCGGCCTCCAGCGGAATAAAGGGCCGCGCCAGACTGCCCGCCTTGCCCCGCGCCCCGCGCAACACGGCACGCAGACGCCCTTGTGGGGTGAGGAAATCGACCAGCGCACTGCTTTCGCGGTAAGCACGGCTGTGCAGCACGTAGGCGGGCTGGCTAGAGGCAAGCATCAGGGCTTACTCAGAATGGCGGACAGACGCGCCCGCAGGCGCATCAAATATTGTCGTAGCCCAAAGAACGCATGGCGCGCTCATCATCAGACCAGCCACTTTTGACCTTGACCCAAAGGTTAAGCATGACCTTGGAATCGAACATCACCTCCATATCCTTGCGCGCTTCCTGGCCAATACGCTTGATCCGCTCACCCTTGTCGCCAATGATGATTTTCTTCTGCCCGTCGCGCTCAACCAGAATCAGCGCATGGATATGCAGGATGCGCCCGTCGCGCTTGAATTCCTCAATCTCCACGGTGATCTGATACGGCAGTTCGGCTCCGAGCTGACGCATGACTTTCTCGCGCACCAGTTCAGCAGCGAAGAAACGGCTGGAGCGGTCGGTGACCTGGTCTTCCGGGAAGAAGTGCACGCCTTCAGGCAAGCGCTCGCCCACCAGTTTTTCCAGGGTGTCGAGGTTGTGCCCGTGCTGAGCGGAGACCGGAACGATCTCGGCATTTGGCAACTGCGTGGCCAACCACTCCAGGTGCGGCATCAGTTCGGCTTTGTCTTCCAGGCGGTCGGTCTTGTTGATCGCCAGAATCACCGGGCCTTCGACGTATTGAATGCGCTCAAGGACCATCTGATCTTCATCGGTCCAGCGGGTGCGATCGACTACGAAGATCACCACGTCGACATCTTTCAGCGCCGACGAGGCGTTTCTGTTCATGTAGCGGTTGAGCGCTTTCTCGTTGTTTTTGTGCAGGCCGGGCGTATCGACGTAAATGGCCTGCACCTCACCCTCGGTTTTGATGCCGAGCATGTTGTGACGCGTGGTCTGCGGCTTGCGCGAAGTGATCGCCAGCTTCTGCCCAAGGATGTGGTTAAGCAGCGTCGACTTGCCCACGTTAGGCCGGCCAACGATGGCGACATAGCCACAGCGTGTAACAGGTGTATCAGTCATTGCCATTCTCCACACCCAGGGCAATCAGCGCGGCAGCGGCGGCTACCTGCTCGGCAATACGCCGGCTGGCACCCTGCCCCAGGGTTTTATCATTAAGTAGGGTGATCTGACATTCGACGACGAATGTCCGACAGTGCGGCTCGCCCTGGATGTCCACCACTTCGTAGCGAGGCAGTTCACAGCCGCGTGACTGTAGGAACTCTTGCAGACGGGTTTTCGGGTCTTTGTTGGTATCAACCAAGGTCAGGCTGTCCAGCTCAGTGGTCAACCAGGCCAGCACGCGATCACGGGCCGCGTCCATTCCAGTGTCCAGGTAAATGGCACCGATCAACGCTTCCAGGGCGTCGGCCAGGATCGACTCACGGCGAAAGCCGCCGCTTTTCAACTCACCCGAGCCCAGGCGCAAGTACTCACCCAAGTCAAAGCCGCGCGCCAATATGGCCAGCGTTTCCCCCTTGACCAGGCGCGCACGCAAGCGTGACAGCTGCCCTTCACGGGCCAACGGAAAGCGCTGAAACAACGCCTCGCCGGCGACGAAGTTGAGGATGGCATCACCGAGAAACTCCAGGCGCTCATTGTTGCGCCCGGCGAAGCTGCGGTGAGTAAGCGCCAGGATCATCAGTTCCTGGTCTTTGAAGGTATACCCGAGTTGCCGCTCGAGACGGGTTAACGATGCACTCACGGCATGCGCACGCGAAATTCTTTATCGAAACGCACCACCAGATCGATGTTCTCGATCAACGGCTCACGCTTCTCATATTTCAGATGCACCCGAAACTCGTTATTTTCGACTTTGATCTTGATCGCGTCCTGAGCATTCAAATCACGAATGCTGTTGACCTGCATGCCTTTGCTGATATGGCTGTAGAAGTCGCCTACGCTGCGAACATCTGCGGCTTTATCGGTATCAACGGCGGTAATCATTTTTTCCAGCGCCATGTAGTCAAAGTAGTGCGGCAACACTTTGAATGCAGCGCTGGCCAAAAAGGCCACAACAGCTAACACCATCAACCAACTAAGAATCGACATTCCTTTTTGCGAATGCGCAGATTTCATATTTGTCCCCAAATTCGAGTTTCGTAAAGCCGTGATGGCTGGAGGCAAGACTATATATAGCCTGCGACGCGGCGTTTAACAGCGTCGCAAAAACGGCAGCAGGTCAGTGAATGAGACCTACACGGGAAAAATTGGGCAGGTTGCGCGACTTAGGGTCTGGCCAGCTCATCCAGATAGCGAAGGCTTTACCAACAATATTCTGGTCGGGGACCATCCCCAGCAGCGGCTTAGGAATGGCAGGATCATTCCAGTAGCGGCTGTCGTTAGAGTTGTCGCGGTTGTCGCCCATCATGAAGTAATGCCCTTGCGGCACCACCCACTCGCGGCCTGGCTCAACGCGATAACGCTGCATTTCTTTACGGATCTGATGCTCGGCTATACCGAGCTTCTCGCTGTACACCGTCGCGCCGCCCAAGCTGCCAGGCTCATCACCAATCAACTGTTGAGCCACCGGCTGACCATTGATGGTTAGGCGCTTGTCACTGCTGTAGGCAATGCGGTCACCCGCCAAGCCAACCACCCGCTTGATGTAGTTGATGTTGGGGTCACTGGGGTAACGAAACACCATGACATCACCACGCTGTGGATCACCAACCTCAATCACCTTGGTATCCAGCACAGGCAAGCGAATGCCATAGGCAAACTTGTTGACCAGAATAAAGTCGCCCACTTCCAGGGTGGGTTTCATCGAGCCCGATGGGATCTGGAAAGGCTCGACCAGAAACGAGCGCAGCACCAGCACGATCGCCAAGACCGGGAAGAACGACTTGCCGTACTCCACCAGCAAGGGCTCTTTGTTCAAGCGCTCCACCACGGCCGAGTCAGGTTCACTCACCTGACCATGGTAAGTATTGATAGCCGCTCGCCGGCGCGGAGCCAGAAAGACCAGGTCGAACAACGCTAACGCACCACAAACGGCGACGGCGATAACCAGTAACAGCGGGAAATTGATCGACATAAGGCCTTAACTATCCAACCTGAGCACAGCAAGGAAGGCTTCCTGTGGAATTTCCACGTTGCCCACCTGCTTCATGCGTTTCTTACCGGCCTTCTGCTTTTCTAGCAGCTTGCGTTTACGGCTTACGTCACCGCCATAGCATTTGGCCAATACGTTCTTGCGCAGCGCCTTGACCGTGGTGCGCGCCACAATCTGCCCACCGATTGCAGCCTGGATCGCCACATCAAACATCTGCCGTGGAATCAGCTCTTTCATCTTCTCGGTTAACTGACGGCCTTTGTAATGGGCGTTGTCCTTGTGCACGATCAGGGCAAGTGCATCAACCTTGTCACCGTTGATCAACACATCCAGCTTGACCAAATTGGCCGACTGGTAACGATCGAAGTGGTAATCCAGCGAGGCATAGCCGCGGCTGGTGGACTTCAGACGGTCGAAGAAGTCCAGCACCACTTCATTCATCGGCAAGTCATAGCGAACCTGAACCTGGGAACCGAGGAACTGCATATCACGCTGCACACCGCGCTTCTCAATACACAGGGTAATCACGTTACCCAGGTGCTCCTGCGGCACTAGGATGGTGGCCTGCACGATCGGCTCGCGGAAGTCCTCAACCGAGGAAACATCTGGCAGCTTGGACGGGTTGTCGACGTAGATCGTCTCACCGGTCTTGAGCACCACTTCAAAGATTACGCTCGGCGCGGTGGTAATCAGATCCAGGTCGTATTCGCGCTCCAGGCGCTCCTGGATGATCTCCATGTGCAGCATGCCGAGGAAGCCACAACGGAAACCAAAGCCCAGGGCATCGGAGCTTTCTGGCGAGTACTGCAGCGATGAGTCGTTCAAGGTCAGCTTCTGCAGCGCGTCACGAAAATCTTCGAAATCTTCGGAGCTGACTGGGAACAGACCGGCATACACCTGCGGCTGAATGCGTTTGAAGCCCGGCAGCACCTCCACATCAGGGGTGGCCGCCAGGGTCAGGGTGTCGCCCACCGGCGCGCCGTGAATATCCTTGATGCTGGCGATGATAAAGCCCACTTCACCAGCCTTGAGGTCAGCAGTGGCGGTGTGCTTCGGATTGAACACGCCTACGCTATCAACCAAGTGAATTTTGCCGGTGGACTTCACCAGCACCTTGTCACCTTTCTTGATCCGGCCATGGCGCACGCGCACCAAGGAAACCACACCCAGGTAGTTGTCGAACCAGGAGTCGATAATCAGCGCCTGCAACGGCGCTTCGATGTCACCGGTCGGCGCAGGAATAGTCTGCACCAGGCGCTCAAGCACTTCATCGACACCCAGGCCGGTCTTGGCGCTGCAGGTCACTGCATCAGTGGCGTCGATACCAATGATCTTCTCGATCTCATCCCTGACCCGATCCGGGTCGGCTTGAGGCAGATCGATTTTGTTCAGCACCGGCATGACCTCAAGGCCCTGCTCGATGGCGGTATAGCAGTTGGCGACCGACTGCGCTTCCACGCCCTGGCCGGCGTCCACCACCAGCAGCGCGCCTTCACAGGCCGCCAGTGAACGGCTGACTTCATAGGTGAAGTCGACGTGACCGGGGGTGTCAATGAAGTTCAGCTGATAGGTGATGCCGTCTCGGGCTTTGTAATAGAGGGTGACGCTGTGGGCCTTGATGGTGATCCCGCGCTCGCGCTCAAGATCCATGGAGTCCAGTACCTGGGCCTCCATTTCACGGTCAGCCAGGCCGCCACACATCTGGATAAACCGGTCAGCCAGGGTAGACTTGCCGTGGTCAATGTGGGCGATGATGGAGAAATTGCGGATATGACTCAAATCACTCACGGATCAACACTCGAAAAGGTCGCAGGCGACTGCCCGCCGAAAATAGCCGCGAAGTGTACCCGAAAGCCACCTTGCACGTCATCAAGGCCGCAAAGCTGCTCTACGTAAAAGGGCGACCGAAGTCGCCCTTTTACACTCAAAGAACCCTTAATCAGCCAGTTTGAATGTGATAAAGCTGGCGCGCCCCTGACGCAGCACACGCATCGACACCGAGCGATTCTTCGGCAGCGCTTGGGCCACCTCAGTAAAGGTCTTGGCCGACTCGATCGCCTGATTATTCAAGTGAGTAATCACATCACCTGGGCGCAGACCAATAAGTGCTGCAGGCCCTTCTTGCACCTCAGAGATCACCACACCACCTTTGAGATCGAGGCTTTTCTTCTGCTCAGCGGTCAGCTCAACCACCTTAACGCCAAGACGGTTACTGCTGCGCTCAACACCTGGTGCAGGGTTGCCCGCCAGGGTCTCGCCATCTTCAGGCAGCGCACCGATGGTCAGTTGCAACTTTTTGCGCGCACCATCGCGAACCACATCCAACTCGGCACGAGCGCCAGGCTTGATCGCACCGACCAGATGCGGCAAATCGGCAGACATAATGATCGGCTTACCATCCAGGCTGAGAATGACATCGCCCACCTGCAAGCCGCCCTTAGCAGCAGGACCATCCTCCAACACCTGCGCCACCAGCGCACCCGCCGGTTTGTCCAAACCAAACGACTCGGCCAGGTCTTTATTCACTTCTTGAATCACCACACCCAACCAGCCGCGACTGACTTTGCCATCTGCCTTGAGCTGATTCGCCACATCCATGGCCACGCTCATTGGAATGGCAAACGACAAGCCCATAAAGCCGCCAGAACGGGTGAATATCTGCGAATTTATACCGACCACTTCACCCGCCAAGTTGAACAGTGGGCCACCGGAGTTACCCGGATTGATCGCCACGTCAGTCTGGATAAACGGCACATAGCTCTCGTTCGGCAGGCTACGACCCTTGGCACTGACGATACCGGCGGTCACCGAGTGATCGAAGCCGAATGGTGAACCAATCGCCAACACCCACTCACCAACCTTCAATTCTTCCGACTTGCCCAGCCTCACGGTCGGCAGGTCGCGCCCCTCAACCTTAAGCAACGCCACATCGCTGCGCGGGTCAGCACCAATCAGCTTGGCTTCCAGCTCGCTGCGATCAGAAAGGCGCACGATGATTTCATCGGCATCGGCGATTACATGGTTATTGGTCAGCACGTAACCATCCGCGGAGATGATAAAGCCCGACCCCAGCGACTGCGCTTCACGCTGGCGACCACCACCCGGGGCGCGCGGCACTTGAGGCAGATTACGCTCGAAAAACTCACGAAACATCGGCGGCAGCCCTTCTAGATCGGGCATATTCGGTTGAGCGGTACCGGCCACGGCGCGCTCCGGCATCTTCTGCCGGGTACTGATATTGACGACCGCCGGCGACGCCTGCTCAACCAGCTCAGTAAAATCGGGCAAGCTGGCCTGGGCAAGCAGCGCTTGCCCCATCAGCAACACGGCAAATAGCGCAGTAAAGGTAGATTTCAAACCAGGCTTCAACATACAGCTCCCCATCAGCTCAGCAAAATTCTTAAACCGCTGTCACAGCGCCCGCAAGCAAAGCGCGCAACACCACAGGTTGCAATGCCGAATCATCGGCCTTTACGCGACTGCGCCAACGCACAGCGTAGCAGGCAAGCAGAAAACCGATAAACGCACTGAGGATGACCCAAGGCTCACTTAAGCCCACTTGCTCCGCTGAAAGCGCTGCTACAAACAGACCCAGCAATGGCAACAGATAAACCAATAACGAACCACGCACCAGTAGATCCTCGCGCACACCGATGACAACTGCATCGCCAATGGCTAGCTGCAACGTCGAAAGCGCACGTACATAGCCGCGACGGCCATTCGCCCCGAGCTGATCAAGCAGACCCTGGCCGCAGCCAGCCTTGATTGAGCAGCTGGAACAGGTGCTTTTGCGCACGGTTTCGACCCAGACAGCACCTGGCTCAACAGCCACAACCCGACCTTGTTCCTCGATCACGGGGCAACACCTGCGGCCGCACGCATCGACAACGCCACACGCTCAGCAGTGCCTAGAGGAATCTCACCCACCACAGTAACCATGACATCGCCGTCGCCCGTCGTTAATCGGCGCGAAACAGCCACGGTCGGGCCCATTTGCGTTCGTTGATCCTCAACTGCAGCACCGCGAAGCGGCTCGATAAAAACGGAAAAGCGCGCCAGGCCATCGTCATACACCTGATAGATAACTGGCTCGTCCGATGCGGGGCTGCGACGTAGGCTAACCGAGCTCAGACTAAAACCTGGCGGCAGCCAATCTGAATGCCAAGCCTCGATATCCGCCACTGCAGCAGATGACAAACGCACGGGCTGGCATTCGGCGCTGGGCTCGAGATCAACAATTGAGGGCGCTTCGAGTTGTAGCTGGGTGAATTGAAAACGTTCGAGCAACTGCCCTTTGTCGTTGACCAGTAATGACTTTAAGGGCAAACCGGTTTGCTGATCGAGGTGCAACTCAATGCCATAGCGGTGCTGATCACGTGGTACCAATGCCAACACTTCAGTGCTACGACCCGCGACCCGAGACTGACCGAGCACACGCAGCTCATACCACGCCCCTAATTGCTCAGCATTGAGCGCCCGGGCAGGCCATTGCCGACTATCAACTGACTGGTCGGCCAGCGCACCACTGGCGCACAGCACCTGACCGTCAATGCGCACGATTTCTTGCGCCGCACCATCCAACTGCAGCATGCGCTCACGCAGCGCACCGCCTTTTTCAACGCGATGCCAAATGCTGTGCGTTGAGAAGCTGCCGTTGTGCTCGTAAACAAAGGTGCCCTGAAAGCTCTGGGTGCGCTCAGCATCGGCCAAACGTTGAAGCAACATTTGCTCACCATCGGCCGCTGCAGGCAACGCCAACACACTACCCAGCAACAGACCGCCCAGCGGAATCAAACGCATGTAAATCCTTAACAACAGCTTGTTAACGACCTTCCAGACTGGCTGCGCGTGCATAAGGCAACGCACTTTCGCTGGCACTTGCTGCCGCCTGCTGCGCATGCTGGCGCAAATAGGCTGGCAGGCGCTGCTCATGCCAGCCAGGCTGACCTTGCCCTACAGCACTTACCTTCGGCGCCGTAGACTCTGCAGAGCTATTAAACCCTGCCAGCATAGCCGGGCCATTGACCTGCGGCATGCTCAGGGCGGGCTGGTTGGCCTGTTGCGCTAACTGCGTACCGATAATATCGTCTTGGTTGTAAAGGCGTACGCCTGCCAGCACCGCGACGGTAACCGAGGCTGCCACAGCCAGCCGACCCACGGTATGCCAAGCGCTGCGCTTTACTGGCTGCGCAGCAGGCGCGGCGTCATCAGCCAGAGCGGCGGACACAGCCGCGGCAATGTCCAGGCGCGGTTCAAGCAGCTCCTTGTGCATAACTGCACGGGCCACCTGATAGCGCGACCAAGTTGCGCGCAGCTCAGGGTCATCGCCAGCCGCCAGCACTCGCCTTAATTCAAGTTCATCCGCTTGGTTATCCATCACCGCGGACAGCGATTCCTGCAGGGTTTCACGACTCATGGCGGTTCCTCTCTTGGCTGACGCCGCTGTCTCAGGTTTCCTGCAGCAATGGCTGCAGGGATCGATCAATGGCTTCACGCGCGCGAAAAATCCGCGAACGCACAGTGCCAACGGGGCATTGCATGACGCTGGCAATGTCCTCGTAACTCAGACCGTCAAATTCACGCAAGGTTAGTGCTGTGCGTAAATCTTCCGGCAATTGCTCGATGCTGCGATGCACGGTGGCCTCGATCTCGTCACGCAACAATGCGCGCTCCGGCGACTCAATGTCTTTGAGCGCATGATCACCATCATAAAACTCAGCATCCTCTGCACTCACATCGCTATCGGGCGGCCGCCGACCACGCGACACCAGATGATTTTTCGCCGTATTGATGGCGATACGGTACAGCCATGTGTAAAACGCGCTGTCACCGCGGAAGTTACCCAACGCCCGGTATGCCTTGACGAAAGCTTCCTGGGCCACGTCCTGCGCCTCATGGGTGTCATGCACGAAACGCACGATCAACCCGAGAATCTTGTGTTGGTACTTGAGCACCAACAGATCAAATGCACGCTTGTCACCGCGCTGTACGCGCTCGACCAGCTGCTGATCATCTTCCTGGGTTAGCATGAAAACTCCTCATTAGGTTCGAAGGAGCGCAACGCCAACCCGTTAACCGGTATGCCAAAGTAGACTTGGGCATTGCGCAAAAGTTCTCTCCTTCAAACAAGCTTCCTGCAGAACACTTAAAAGCCCTGCACGGAATAGCGCAGCAAAGGAACTCCGTTGCCGCACTTTTAGTCTGGATCACCCGCAGATTAGGCAAAAACTGCAGGATCATCGTGACGCCGCCTGAAACAGGCGAAGTCCATTTAAATGACCGCCTATGGAACCCAAAATACTAAAAAAGTTCCCGAGTAACGTGCTAGGTCATAAGCCAGCTATTGTGCAGCCCACCCCATCTATATACTAGGGGCCGCTTTTTGCGGAATTCGATCATGAGCCAACATTACCAACACGACGTTCTGATTATCGGTAGCGGCGCCGCTGGCTTGACCCTGGCCCTAACACTGCCAGAGCATTTGCGCATTGCCGTTCTGAGCAAGGGCACTCTATCCAACGGCTCGACCTATTGGGCCCAGGGCGGTGTAGCCGCCGTACTGGACGACACCGACACCATCGAATCGCATGTTGAGGATACCCTCAACGCTGGTGGCGGTTTGTGCCGCGAAGACGCTGTTCGCTTTACCGTGGAGCACAGCCGGGAAGCCATTCAGTGGTTAATTGACCAGGGCGTGCCCTTTACCCGCGACGACCAAACCGCTCGCGAAGATGGCGGCTTCGAATTCCACCTGACCCGTGAAGGTGGCCACAGCCACAGGCGCATCATTCACGCCGCTGACGCTACCGGCGCGGCAATTTTTAATACCCTGCTCGAACAAACCAAAACGCGTGGCAATGTTGAATTGCTTGAACAGCGCGTTGCGGTCGACCTGATTACCGAGCGCAAGCTCGGTCTAGACGGCCAGCGCTGCCTCGGGGCTTACGTGCTCAACCGCGCCAGCGGTGAAGTCGATACCTTTGCTGCACGTTTTGTGATCGTTGCCACCGGCGGTGCGGCCAAGGTCTATCTCTACACCAGTAACCCGGACGGCGCCTGCGGTGATGGCATCGCCATGGCCTGGCGCGCAGGTTGTCGGGTCGGCAACCTGGAATTCAACCAATTCCACCCAACCTGCCTGTACCACCCCAAGGCCAAGAGTTTTCTGGTCACCGAGGCGCTGCGCGGCGAAGGTGCACTGCTCAAGCTCCCCAACGGTGAACGCTTTATGCCGCGCTTCGATGAGCGCGCTGAACTAGCGCCACGAGATATCGTGGCCCGCGCCATCGACCATGAAATGAAGCGCCTGGGGATCGACTGCGTATTCCTCGATATCAGCCACAAACCGGCTGACTTTGTGAAGTCGCACTTCCCCACGGTGTATGAGCGCTGTCTGGACTTCGGTATCGACATCACCAAAGAGCCCATCCCAGTGGTGCCGGCCGCGCATTACACCTGCGGCGGCGTACTGGTCGACCAGCACGGGCATACCGACGTGCCAGGCCTGTATGCCATTGGCGAAACCAGCTTTACCGGCCTGCACGGGGCTAATCGCATGGCCAGCAATTCCCTGCTGGAATGCTTCGTCTACGCGCGCTCGGCAGCGGCCGATATTGTGAGCAAACTGGATCAGGTACAGATCCCCACCGCGCTGCCCAGCTGGGATGCCAGCCAGGTAACCGATTCGGACGAAGATGTGATCATTGCGCACAACTGGGACGAATTACGGCGTTTTATGTGGGACTACGTGGGTATCGTGCGCACCAACAAGCGCTTGCAGCGTGCCGAACACCGAGTGCGCTTGCTGCTTGATGAGATCGATGAGTTCTACAGCAACTACAAAGTCAGCCGAGACCTGATTGAGCTGCGCAACCTGGCCCAGGTTGCCGAACTGATGATCCGCTCCGCCATGTTGCGTCGGGAAAGCCGCGGACTGCATTACACCCTGGACTACCCGCAGCAGCTGGCCGAAGCCAAGGACACTATTTTGCTGCCGCCCACCTATGGCGACTGAATTTCAGCCGCACCCGTAAGCGCCTGTGCTGGTCACGTGGCAGGCAATCGCGGGCAATACAGAGTGAACGCACCCGCCACTGCCCGGGCAGACGAAAGCGCAACAGCACAACGAACGGCAAAGCCAGACTGTCGGGGTGTAACTCAATGGGCTGCCAGCCCTGCGCCGGGCTGAACACCTGCCAACCATCCGCCGTGCAGCGCAGCCCACGGTAGGCAGAGGGATGCACCCGCAACAGGTGGCGCGGCAACACCCAGACAGCGTGCACGAGACAGAACAGCCCACCTAGTGCCCGCGCCTGCCAAGGGATGTCAACAAGCAGCAGGCTGAGCAACGCTAGCCCTTGAATCAGGGCATAGACCACCAGCAGCAACCGCGAGGGTTGCCACTGGCATTCGAAGACATCACTTCGGCTGGACACGATCCAGAATCATCTGAACCATGCGCTTGAGGTCGGCATCATCCGGCTCACTGCGCTGCATAAACCAGCCGAACATGTCCTGGTCTTCACACTCAAGCAGCTTGCGATAACGCTCGCGGTCATCCGCATCAAGGTGCGGGTACACCTCCCTGACGAATGGCACCAACAGCACATCCAACTCCAGCATGCCGCGGCGGCTATGCCAAAAAAGACGATTGAGTTCAACCGAGTCAACCATGGGTCTGCTCCTTGAGTAAGGCGCGCAGTATACCGATGAAAAGCCCCCTGTTGACCATGTGCCGGTAATCCACCGTGACGAACGCTGACAAGGCGTGAGGCGCGCTCTATGATGAACACCCTAATTTTTAGCCAGCGATACCCAATCCACCATGGCCGATACCGCGTTCTATTGCACCCTCAGCCACGAAGGCATCCTCGCCGTACGCGGCCCGGACGCCAACAAGTTCCTTCAGGGCCAAGTCACCTGCAACCTCAACTACCTCCGCGACAGCCATTCCAGCCTGGGTGCGCGCTGCACGCCCAAGGGCCGCATGCAGTCGAGCTTTCGCATCGTCACGGTCAGCGATGGCTATTTATTGGCATTGGCCAGCGAGTTGCTTGAAGCGCAGTTGACCGACCTGAAGAAATACGCCGTATTCAGCAAATCCAAACTCACCGATGAGAGCAGCAACTGGCTGCGCATAGGCCTCAGTGGCGGCGATGAAGCGCTGCGCAGCATCGGCCTGGCGCTGCCAGAGGCTGCTGATAGCGTGGTACGCAACAATGAACTGCTCGCCGTGCGCCTAACTGACGGCCGCGCAGAACTGTGGATACCCGCCAGCCAGGCCGAGGCCATAACAACCCAAGTGGCCAGCCACCTGCCAGAAGCCCCCCTCAATGATTGGCTTTTGGCGCAGGTGCGCGCAGGGGTTGGCCAAGTCATGGGCAGTACTCGCGAGCTGTTTATTCCGCAGATGATCAACCTGCAGGCCGTGGGCGGTGTCAGCTTTAAAAAGGGCTGCTATACCGGCCAGGAAATCGTCGCGCGCATGCAATACCTGGGCAAGCTCAAACGCCGCCTGCATCGCCTAGAATTGCATGACACTCAGGTGCCAGAGCCTGCCACGGCGCTGTTTTCACCGTCACACTCATCCAGTGTTGGCGAGGTCGTGCTGGCGGCGCGCAGCAAAACGGGCGTCGAACTGCTCGCCGTAGTGCAGGACGATGCCGCGCACAATGGCCCACTTCATCTGGGTTCTGCCGAAGGCAGCACGCTGAGCCTGCTCGATTTGCCGTATACACTGGATTCAAACCGCGAAATTCAGCGCTGAGCCACGCACCCTTTACTGCACTCATTTTTGCCTCACCGCCTTAACAGAGAATTGCCCATGAGCAAGCTTGCCGAAAAAGTCCAAAAGGAACTGATCCAGGCCATCGACAGCGATGAACTGGTGCTGCCGACCCTACCTGAAGTTGCACTGAAGGTTCGCGAGGCCGCAGAGGACCCCAATATCGGCATACCGCAACTGAGCAAAGTGATCGGCAATGACGCAGCCTTGACGGCGCGCATCATCAAAGTGGTGAACAGCCCACTGCTGCGCACCAGCAAAGAAATCACCGACCTGCAGATGGCCGTCAGCCGTCTGGGCATCAATTACACCTGCAACCTGGCCACAGGCCTGGCCATGGAGCAGATGTTCCAGGCCACCAGCGATGTAGTGGATCGCAAAATGCGCGAAGTGTGGAACAAGAGCACGGAAATTGCCGGCATCTGCCACGTTCTGTGCAAACACTACACCCGCCTGCTGCCTGACCAGGCCACCCTCGCCGGCCTGGTGCACCAAATCGGCGTGCTGCCAATCCTCACTTACGCCGAGGAGCACAGTGAATTGCTGGCCGACTCGATCAGCCTCAACCATGTGATCGAGCAGATTCATCCGCTCATTGGTGACCGGATTCTGCGTACCTGGGAGTTCCCCGAGCAAATCGCCATGGTGCCCAGCCAGTACCTGGACTTCACGCGCGACAGCGCCAAGGTCGACTATGTCGACATCGTCCAGGTCGCCACGCTGCAGAGCTACCTGGGCAGCGAGCACCCTTACACACAGCTGGACTGGAGCCAGATCCCGGCGTTCCGCAAGCTCGGCCTGGACCCTAGCCAAAACCTCAACGAAGACGAAGACCTCTCTGCCGCGATGGATGCAGCCATGAGCATGCTTCAGTAACGCCCTCACAAAAGCACTCACGCGCATGCAGCCGAATGCAACTAGACTGGCTCCAGTCTTCACAACTGGCACATGGCTCATGCGTACACTGCTGTTATCCGCACTGCTCAGCTTGATCTGCAGCAGCCTGGCTGCTGCGCAGTCAGTGCGGTTGACCAACGGCGAATGGCCACCCTACCTGGGTGAACAACTGCCTCATAAAGGCGTTGCCTCGCGCATTGTCAGTGAAGCCTTTGCGATGCAAGGCGTCGTGGTGACGTGGGAGTTTTACCCCTGGGCTCGCTCATTACTCCTGGCTGAGCAAGGTAAACGCGACGGCAGCGCCGTGTGGCTGCACAACAGCGAACGGGAAGCCAAGTTCTTTATCAGCGACCCGGTAATGGAAAGCGGCTACTACCTCTTCCACCGCAAGAACTACGGTTTTGACTGGGCCCAGGTAACAGACCTGCAAGGCCGGCGAATTGTCGGCACCCGTGGCTATGACTACGGCCAAGCCTTTCAGCAGGCCGAAGCCAGTGGGCAGCTGCGGGTCAACCGAGTCACCAGCGATGAAACCGCCTTTCGTCAACTGCTCACCGGCCGAGTTGACCTCTTCCCTGTCGACAAGGCCGTTGGCTTTGACGTACTGCACCAGCACTTCAGCGCGGCCGAGCGCGCGCAACTCAGCTTTCACCCCACCCCGCTACGCAGTGACAGCATGCACCTGCTGCTGTCGCGGGAAGTACCCGGTAATGCACTGCTGATCAAACGCTTCAATCTCGGCCTAAAGCAGCTGCGCGAAAGCGGCAAAATCGCCCAATACCTGCTGGAAATTCAGCAACCGCTTAGCCTCAGCCCTTAACGCCACCCTCGCCGGCGGCAAATGCAACGCGCACTAACAGGCCGTGAGGCGGCGCTTGGTGCAGGCTGATGTCAGCCTGATGCGCACGACAAATCTCACCGACAATCGCCAAGCCCAAGCCCGCCCCCGCACCCTTATGGGTGTGCCGATAGAAGCGCGCAAAAACCCGCTCATGCTCCTCTGCGGGAATGCCCGGGCCGTCATCCTCGACCTCTAGCACCGCATTGGGCAGCACCCGCAGAATCACGTTGCCACCCGTTGGGGTATGCGCCATGGCGTTATCCAGCAGGTTACACAGCAGCTCGTTGAGCAAGGTCGGCTCACCACTGACCCACACTGGCTGCTCGGCTTCCAACGCCAGGGCGATGCCCCGCGCATGGGCCAGTGGCGCCAGCGCCATCCCCAGCTCACGGGCTAATTGGCTGAGATCGAGACGCTGCGCACCGCCTTCGGTAATCGCGCGCGCGCCGCTCTCGATCCGCGCCAGCGAGAGCAGCTGATTGGCCAGATGGGTAAGCTTGTCGGTGTTCTGCGCGGCGTCTTCAAGCGTACTACGCCACACTGCCGGCTCTTGCGCACGCAGGCCCAGCTCGACCCGCGCCTTGAGCGCCGCCAGGGGCGTGCGCAACTCATGGGAAGCATCGGCGATAAACTGCGACTGCCGCTCGAACAAACCGTGCAGGCGATCATTGAACTGGTTCAGCGCATCGATCAGCGGGCGCAGCTCACGCGGCATGCCGACATCCGATAAGGGCTGAAGATCATCGCTGGTACGCGCCGCTACGCTACGGCGTAATGCCTCCAGCGGCTGCAGCGCGGCGCTCACCGCCAACCACACCAGCAGCAACGCACTTAGCGCTAACAACCCCATGCGCAGCAAAGTACCCAGCAATAACTCGCGGGCCATGCGCTCGCGCGCGCCCTGAGTTTCTGCCACGCGAATTTCCGCCACCCCATTGAGCCCCGGCTCGCTGACCGGCTGCAGCAGGCTGACCACCCGCACGCCCTGGTTGCGATATTCACCGTCGTAGAAATACGCCAGCGCCGGGTAATCATCAGTGCGCTTGGTGCCGGGCGGCGGTGGCGGCAAGTCTTCGTAACCGGACACCCAAGCGCCCTGCATATCCAGCACTTGGTAGTAGATGCGCCCAGCGCTGTCATAGGCGAAGGTGTCCAACGCCACATAGGGCACATTGGCGTTCAGCCGTTCGGCAGTGGCGTACAGGCCATCGGCAATCGCCCGCGCCGAGGCCAGCAAGGTGCGGTCATAAGCGGTATCGGCGGCCTGCCGCGCACTCCAATAAGCACTCAGGCTACTGACCAGCAAAATCAGCGCCAGCAACACCGCCAAGCGGCGGATCAGCCGCCCGCGCAGGCTGCCTGACTCAGGTGCCGAGGCGCGCCCGCGCACCGTCAGCCAACGCCCCCAGCCCTCAGTCACCGACGGCCTCCAACAAATAGCCCAGGCCGCGGAAGGTGACAATCTTCACCCCGCCGCCTTCGAGCTTTTTGCGCAGGCGATGCACGTAGATCTCGATGGCATCGCTGCTGGCATCCTCATCCAAGCCGAACACCTGAGCAGCCAACTGCTCCTTACTCATCACCCGCCCCGGCCGAGCAATCATCGCTTCCAACACCGCCTGTTCGCGGGAGGTCAGGACCAACAGAGCATCGGCCAAGCTAAAGCGCCGGGTATCCAGGTCATACAGCAGGTTGCCGCAGCGTTGCTGACGTTCGCCACCGAGCACAGTGCGGCGCAGCAGCGCCTTGACTCGCGCCTCCAGCTCACTTAGCTCGAAGGGTTTTGCCAGGTAATCATCGGCGCCCAGATTGAGGCCATGTACGCGATCCTTGACCTCGCCACGGGCGGTGAGCATCAGCACCGGCACGGTATTGCCGCGCTCACGCAAACGCGCCAGCACCTGAAAACCGTCCAGGCGCGGCAGGCCGATATCGAGAATCGACAGGGCGTAATCCTCACTGCTCAAGGCCAGATCGGCCGCCACGCCGTCATGCAGCATGTCCACATTAAGCCCGATGCCACGCAGGGCCTGAGCCACGCTTTCAGCCAGGGGCAGATGGTCCTCGACCAGTAGGACTCGCACGGTAGTTGCACTCCACGAACTTGTTCTTCTGTGCCCAGTGTAACGGTGCAAAGACCGCTGCGAACGCACCCGCCACTTTCTTTCACGCTGAAAGCCTGGTGAAAGCTTGACCTCATAGCATCGGCTGCAGGTGGCTCGATCCACCGACCTAAACGACTGACGCAGTGGTGCGCAGCCGTGACAAAAACAACAATGGAGACCACAGGATGCCGACTGCATCTCATCAGGCGCTTGCGCCTGCTCACCTGCTTAGCCTGGCAATCGCCGCCGCATTGCTCGCCCCCGTTGCCAACGCCGACTTAATCGCCGACAGCAAAGCCAGCCTGACCACCACCAACATCTACCTCAACCGCGATTTCCGCGAAGGGACAAGCACTCAGCAGAGCAAGCGTGAAGAGTGGGGCCAGGGTTTCTGGCTCGACGTTCAGTCTGGCTACACCGAAGGCACCGTCGGCTTCGGCCTGGATGCTCTGGGTCTGCTTGGGGTCAAACTGGATTCCGGCGGCGACCGCACCGGCACCGACCTGCTACCGGTGCAAGACGATGGCGGCACTCCAGATCAGTTCGGCCGCCTGGGCCTGACGGCCAAGGTCAAGGTCTCCAATACCGAGCTGCGCTACGGCTCACACGTGCCCGAACTGCCTGTGGTCAAAGCCAGCGACAGCCGCCTGCTGCCGCAAGTGTTTGAAGGCGGCCTGCTGACCTCCAGCGAACTCGACGGCCTGACCTTTACCGGCGGGCGCCTAGATAAAGTCATTGACCGCGCCTCGACCAACTCTGAAGAGCTGATCCTCAACAGCAAGAACCGCCGCTTCGCCGCTGGCATCACAGCGGATCATCTGGACCTGATGGGCTTCGATTATGAGTTCGCCAAGGGCCTGAGCGGGCGTTATTACTTCGCTGACCTCGATGACATCTACCGCCAGCACTTCTTCGGCCTGCTCGCCAGCCAGCCCTTGGGCAGCGGCACCCTGAGCGCCGATATGCGGATGATGCTGAGCAAGGACAGCGGCGCAGCCAATGCCGGCAAGATCGACAACCGCGCCTTCAACGCCATGCTCACCTACGGCATCAACGGCCACAAACTGGGCCTGGGCTTTCAGGACATGAGCGGCGACACCGGTTACGCCTACATCGATGGCAGCGACCCGTTTCTGGTCAACTTTGTGCAAATCAACGACTTCGCCAACGCCGATGAGCGCTCATGGCAGGCCCGTTACGACTACGACTTCGGCAAACTCGGCGTACCCGGCTTGAGCTTTATGACCCGCTACATCAAAGGCAGCGACGCGCAAGTTGCCGGCAGTAACGATACCGGCGGCGAGTGGGAGCGCAACATCGAGGTCAAGTACGTGGTGCAAAGCGGCCCGCTGAAAGACGTCTATGTGCGCCTGCGCAATGCCAGCTTCCACTCCGATTTCGCCCGTGATGCGGACGAGAACCGCGTCATCGTCGGCTACACGCTGCCGATCTGGTAAACCACAATAAGAGTTCAGAGGAACACGCCATGAAAACTGCCTTTACCCGCATCGCCCTGGCCACCGCCTGTATGGCCTTTGCCGGCCAGCTGCTAGCCGCCGAACCCAAGCGTCCGGAATGCATCGCCCCCGCCAAGCCCGGCGGCGGTTTCGACCTGACCTGCAAACTGGCGCAGAGCGGCCTGAAAGACAGCGGCCTGCTGAAAGCACCGATGCGCGTCACTTACATGCCGGGCGGTGTCGGCGCGGTGGCTTACAACGCCGTGATCGCCCAGCGTGCTGATGATCCCGGCACCATCACCGCGTTCTCCAGCGGCTCCCTGCTCAACCTGGCGCAAGGCAAGTTCGGCCGTTATGACGAAACCGGCGTGCGCTGGCTGGCAGCGGTGGGCACCGACTACGGCGCGATCACCGTACGTGCCGACTCGCCGTATCAGAGCCTGGATGATCTGGTGCAGGCCCTGAAAAAAGACCCAACCAGCATCGTCTTCGGTGCCGGCGCCACCATCGGTGGGCAGGACTGGATGCAGACTGCACTGATCGCCCGCCTGGCCGGCATCGACCCGAAAAACCTGCGCTACGTGGCCTTTGAAGGCGGCGGCGAAACCCTCACTGCCATGCTCGGCGGCCATGTCCAAGTCACCTCCAGCGGCCTGGGTGAAGTCACCCCGCAGCTGGCAGCGAAGAAAGTGCGCATCCTCGCCGTGCTCTCCGAAGAACGCCTGCCAGGCAAGCTGGCCGACCTCCCGACGGCTAAGGAGCAGGGCTACGACATCGTCTGGCCGGTAATCCGCGGTTTCTACATGGGCCCAGAGGTGACGGACGAGCAGTACAACTGGTGGAAACAGCAGTTCGACACCCTGCTTGCTCGTGAAGACTTCGCCACCCTGCGTGAACAGCGCGACCTGCTGCCGTTGTCGGTGACTGGCGACGAACTGAAAGCCTTGGTCTTCAAGCAAGTTGAGGAATACAAGGCGCTGGCTGGCGAGTTCGGCCTGATGCAGTAACGCGTAAGACACCCTCTCCCAACTGGGGAGAGGGCCGGGGTGAGAGGTGGCAGTTACAAACCACGCTGCTCAAGCCCCTCTCCCTAACACTCTCCCCCAAGGGGAGAGGGGATTAGACGCCCAAGCTCTGAGGTAATCCGCCATGTACGTTCGCCTGTTCGCCGCGAGCTGGCTGCTGTTTTGCGCCGTTCTCGCCGTTATCGCCTGGGGCTTCCAGGCACCCTTCGCCTATGACCCGGTAGGGCCGCGCGCCTATCCGTTGCTGCTGCTCAGCCTGATGGCCGCCGGCAGCCTGTGGTTGGTATTCAAGCCCGGCCTGCTGGAGCAGACGCTGAATACCCACGCCACCATACGCGCGGTGCTGTGCGTGCTGGCCCTGTTGGCCTATGCGCTGCTGTTCGAAGTGCTCGGCTTCGTTATCAGCACCACGCTAGCCACCTTCGCCCTTGGCCTGCTGTTTACCGGTCGCCTGCTGCCCTGCGCCATCAGCGCCGTGCTGATGGGTGTACTGCTGTATGGCCTGTTTGATTATCTGTTGGATGTGCCGCTGCCCCTCGGCCTGTTCGAAGCCTTTGTGGAGAGCTGAAAATGGAAACCCTGAATTTCTTGATGCAAGGCTTCGAAGTCGCGACCCGTCCGGAAAACCTGCTGGTAGCCTTATTCGGTGCCTTTGTCGGCACCATCGTCGGCCTGTTGCCGGGCCTGGGCCCAATCAATGGTGTGGCGCTGCTGCTGCCACTGGCCTTCGCCCTCGGCCTGTCACCGGAAACCGCACTGATCCTGCTCGCTGCCGTATACCTAGGCTGTGAGTACGGCGGACGTATCTCGGCGATTCTGCTTAACGTACCCGGCGACGCCGCAGCGGTGATGACCACCCTCGACGGCTACCCACTCGCACGCCAGGGCAAGGCCGGGATCGCCCTGTCGCTGTCGGCCGTCAGCTCGTTTATCGGCAGCATGATCGCCACCTGCGGTGTGGTGCTGTTCGCCCCGCTGCTGGCGAAATGGGCGGTGGCCTTTGGCCCGGCTGAATATTTTGTGCTGATGATTTTCGCCATCGCCTGCCTCGGCGGCATGGTCGGTGACAAACCGGTTAAAACCCTGATGGCCGCCCTGATCGGCCTGGCCCTGGCCACCGTTGGGGTGGACTCGACCACCGGGGTGTATCGCTTTACTTTCGGCAGTGTCAGCCTATCGGACGGTATCCAGTTCGTTATCGTGGTAATCGGCTTCTTCAGCGTCAGTGAAGTGCTGCTGATGCTGGAAAAAACCCACAACGGCCAGAAAGCGGTGAAGGCCAGCGGCCGCCTGTTGTTCAACTTCAAAGAGTTCTGCTTCACCTTCTGGACCATGGTGCGCAGCGCTGTGGCCGGCTTTGTCATCGGTGTACTGCCAGGTGCCGGCGCAACCATCGCCAGCGCCATGACCTACATGACGGAAAAGCGCATGGCCGGCCCGAACGGCAAGTTCGGCGACGGCGACCTACGCGGTCTGGCGGCGCCGGAAGCGGCGAACAACGCCTCGGCCTGCGGCTCACTGATCCCCATGTTGACCCTCGGCGTACCGGGTTCCGGCACCACGGCAGTGATGATCGGCGCACTGACGTTGTACAACATCACCCCCGGCCCGCTGCTGTTCGAACAGCAACCGGACGTGGTCTGGGGCCTGATTGCCTCGCTGTTTATCGGTAACGTAATTCTGCTGGTGATGAACATTCCGCTGGTTGGCCTGTTCGCCCGCATGCTCAGCGTGCCCAACTGGGTGCTGGTGCCGGCGATCACCGTGATCAGCATGGTCGGCGTGTATGCGGTGCACAGCACCACCTTCGACCTGGTGCTGATGATCGGCCTCGGCGTATTCGGCTATATCCTGCGCAAGCTGGACTTCCCGCTGTCGGCACTGATCCTCGGCTTCGTTCTTGGTGAGCTGATGGAAGACAACCTGCGCCGCGCCCTGTCGATCTCCGCTGGCGACCTGAGCATTCTCTGGAACAGCCCGATCAGCCTTTGCCTGTGGGCACTCACCGCGCTGATGCTCGGCCTGCCGGGCCTGCGCTGGTGGCGTTCGCGCCGTGCGGCGCAACTGGCCAATGCCTAAGCTCCATGCGCTCACCGGCTGGCAAAGCTGGTGGGCCACACCCCTGGTCGGCCTGTTAGGCGGCTATCTGGCCAGCCTGATCGGCTGGCCTTTGCCGTGGATCATCGGCTCGCTGCTGGCGGTGATTGCAGCCCGCTGCAGCGGCTGGCTGATCACCGAGCTGCCGGGCGGACGCAAGACCGGCCAGTGGCTGGTGTCCAGCGCCATCGGCCTGCATTTCACCCGTGAAGTATTCGGCCAACTGCTCAGCCACTTCGGCGTGATTCTGCTCGGCGCCCTACTCACCCTGCTGCTCAGCCTGATTGGTATTATCATGCTGCGCCGCGCCGGTCTGGATCGCGCCACCGCGTTCTTCGCCAGCATGCCGGGTGGTGCCAGCGAGATGGTCAATCTGGCCCAGCGGCACCACGCCGAAACCGCCAAGGTGGCCGCCGCCCATAGCCTGCGCTTGCTGCTGGTGGTGTTGCTGATTCCGGCAATCTTTACCTGGAGCCTGCCGCCCATCGCACCGCCAGCACCCGCGGCGGTGAGCTGGCCCTGGCTGGCGGTACTGCTGCCCGGGGGCGCGCTGCTAGCTTGGCTATGGGGACGTTTGGGCCAACCCAACCCGTGGATGCTTGGTCCGCTGACTGTCTGCGCCGTAGCCAGTGTCAGCTTCGATTTACACCTGGGTTTGCCTGATGGTCTGGGGCAAGTCGGCCAATGGCTGATCGGTTGCGCCCTGGGTTGTCACTTCGACCGCAATTTCTTTCGCAGTGCGCCGGGGTTTCTCGCGCGCATTCTGTTGTTCTGCCTGCTCGCCATGCTCGGCGCCGCTGCACTGGGCCAAGGCCTGGGCTGGCTGGCCGGGGAAAACCAGAACGCGCTGATGCTCGGCATGATGCCCGGCGGCATCACCGAGCTGTGCCTGACCGCCGAAGCCCTGCAACTCTCGGTGGCGCTGGTCACCGCCCTGCAGGTGCTGCGTTTGTTTCTAGTGATGTTTCTCGCCGAGCCGTTATTCAGGCTTTGGCAACGCAGCTGAAAGCACTTTAACGACCACGTTTAGCCCGCCTTGTGCGGGCTCTTTTTTGCCTGCAACGCAGCAGTTTTTGTTTAACAGATATGTCTGCGAGCACGCACACGCGCACGTATGGCGTAACCTCAGGCCTTCACCACCGAGGCATCCTCTATGAGCGTACTGCGTTGGCCCGCCGTGAAAACCCTGCTGCTATTGCTCTGCCTGAGCCTGCTGATTAGCGCCTGTAGCCGCGCCGGCCTGGCGTATCGCAACCTGGACTGGCTCGTGCCCTGGCGGCTCAACGATTACCTGAACCTCAACAGCCAGCAGCAGGCCTGGCTCAAGCCCCGCTTGCAGACGCACCTGCAATGGCACTGCAGCGCTGAATTGCCGCGCTATATCGACTGGCTGCAAACCACCGAGAGCATCCTCGCCCAGCCGCAACCGAACAGCGCTCAGCTGCTTGAGCAATTTGCCCTGTTCGATGCCGCGCTCAAACGCATCGGCGTCGAGATCACACCCACCGCCATCGAGTTGCTGCGGGGCCTGAGTGAACAGCAGGTCAGCGAGCTTTATGCCGCGATTGAAGAAGACAATCTGGAAGATCGTCAGGATTTTCTCGACCCACCGCTGGCCACCCAAATCAGCGAACGCCGCGAGCGTATGCAGGAACGCCTGCGGGGCTGGATGGGCCGCCTGAACAGTGCGCAGATTGAACACATTGCCGCCTGGGCCAATGGCCTCGGCGAACAGAACCGCCTGTGGCTGGAGAATCGACAACTGTGGCAAGAAGAGCTGCGCAAGGTGGTCGCCGAACGCGACAGCGCGGACTTCGCCGAACAACTGACCCGCCTGTTGCAACAACGCGAGAGCTTCTACAGCGACGAATACCGCGCCAACTATGGCCGCTCACGCCAGGCGCTGGCCACGCTGTTCAGCCAGCTGCTAAGCAGCAGCGATGAGGCGCAGCGCGAGCGCCTGAGCCACCGTTTACGCGATCTGCGCAGAGACCTGGCCGAGCAGCAGTGCGATGCCGCTTAACAGTCTGTTAGGCCTCGGGTAAGCGCCAGTCGATCGGGCTTAGCCCATGCTGCTGGAGGAACTTGTTGGTGCGACTGAAATGGCCGTTGCCGATAAAGCCACGGTGCGCTGACAGCGGCGAAGGGTGCACGGATTTCAGTACCAGGTGCTTGCTGACATCGATCAGCTTTTCCTTGCTCTGCGCATGGGCGCCCCAGAGCAGAAACACCAAGCGTTCCTGCTGCTGGCTGACCACCTCGATCACCTTGTCGGTAAAGGTCTGCCAGCCGATCTTGGCGTGGGAGCCAGCGATGCCATGCTCCACCGTCAATGAAGTGTTAACCAGCAGCACACCCTGCTCCGCCCAATGCTGCAAGTTGCCGTGGTCAGGAATATCAATATTCAGGTCGCGCTTAAGCTCTTTGTAGATATTCACCAGCGATGGCGGCGTCTTCACTCCAGGCTGCACCGAGAAGCACAAGCCATGGGCCTGCCCAGGGCCGTGGTAAGGGTCCTGGCCGATTATCACCACTTTGGTCTGCGCCAACGGCGTGGAATTCAGCGCATTGAAAATCAGCGAGCCAGGCGGATAAATCTGCTTGCCTGCCGCCTTCTCGCTGCGCAGGAAGTCCCCCAGCTCACGCATGTAGGGCTTCTCGAACTCTTCATGCAGCGCGGCCTTCCAGCCGGCTTCGAGTTTGACGTTATCGGCAGCGCTCATGCTTGGTTCCTGCGGGTATCAACGAAGACGGCACGCTAAGGAAGCCGCCCCGGCAAGTCAAGCAATCGGCACGCCCTGTGACCTTGGCTAAAGCGCCTGGATCCCGTAACGCGCAAATAACGCGTCCCAGGCAGGATCGGCCTTGGCGCGCTCCAACATGTCACGTAAGTCAGGGCGGCTTAAGGGAATCATGGCCTGTAACGTAAACTGATTGAATGGCTGCGGGGCCACGTAGAAGTCTGCGGCGATGGGCTTTAGTTGCTTATCGTTCTGCAGGTAATAATTGAACGCCAAACGGCGGATAACGGTCACCTCCGCACGCTGTGAGTGGACGCGCATCAGCGAGGCGCGCACATCATTACCATCTTCACGGTTAATTTTGCCCTGCTGCATCAGCTCTTCGACGCCTTGCGGATAGCGATGCCCGCGCAGGGCGGCAAAGCGTTGCCCAATCAGCGATTGGGCGTTGCGGTAGGCAACCTTGCGCTGCTGGGTTGACACCACCAGATCCTCGTCCTTGAACAGATCAACCCAAAGGTATCGCTGTTCAGCGTCTTCCCCCCAGCCCCAGGCGGGAATCACCCAAAGCAGTATCCAGTTGTCATCACACTCAGTCGCACCGGCCACTGCGCAGCGATCGTCGATCCACCCAGCCAGGGTTTTGTTCAAGCGGGCACGCGGCAACACGCGAACATCAAAGGAATGCTCAGCATTGACTTGCCGGCTCAGCAACTCTGCTACCTCGAACATAAGGCCCGTGCGCTGCTCCATCGACAGAACGAAGGGCGGCTGGAGGTGGTAGGCATAAAGATTGATAGGGGCGGCAAAGACCTTGAAGGGCAACAACACAAGCAGCATCCAGGCTAGGCGTATCACTATCACCTCGTACAAGCGGCGTCACTGCCGGCTGTGCTCACTCAGAAAAAGCGTTTCGTGTGCGGGTAAGGCTTTCAGCAGCTTCTTATGTATAGGCCAAATTGCCTGCAATCTCTACACCCCAGCCAGCAGAGCTAGCCCAAATGCAGCGCCCGATAGTGGCTGGGCGCCATGCCCACCACTTTGCGAAACAGCCGCGAGAAGTAATACACATCGTCATAACCCAGTTGCTCGGCGACCTGACGGATGCCCTGCTCACCTTCGTCGAGCAGGCGGCAGGCGTGGGCCATCTTCAGTTGGATAAAGTCCTGAATCGGCGCATGCCCGGTCAGGGCGCGGTAAGTCTTAGCGAAGTGAAAGCGCGACAGCTTGAATTGTGCAGCCAGCTCATCAAGGTTCAGTGAGTCATGCAGGTGGGCGCGCATCACCGCGTGTACGGCGTCCACATCCAGCACCCGTCCGGATTTCAAAGTAGTGCGCGCCGGCAGCACCGCAAGGGAGGTCAACAGCACCTGCAACTGGTGCGCAGCATGAACGAAGTGCGCCAGGTTCAAGCCCTGCTTGCGCAAGTTAAGCAAGGCATCGAACTCGGCCAGCAGGCGCGGTTGCACGCCGATGCGCAGCAACGGTCCCTTGCCCAGGGGCTTGAGAAAGTCCGCCACCAGCTCGCCGTCAAAATGCACCCAGTACAGCGTCCAGGGCCTCTCCACGTCCGCGCCATAGGCGTGCATCACGCCTTTTGGCAGTAGCAGTAAGTCGCCACCACTAACCGCTAATCGTCCATCCGCCGTCTCCAGCCAGCCCTGGCCTGCGCGGCAATAAATCAGCAGGTGATCATCCGGCTGCAGGCGGTGCATGCGATGCCCCTGGGCCTCGGGATAGTACCCCAGGGCCAGGGGATAACAGCCCTGCCCCAGCGCATGCTTTGCTAGCAGGCGACGTAGCCGGGGCGGCGTGATAAAGCGCACGCCATTGGCCGGCAAAGGCCAGTTGGAGATATCAACAAAAGCGCGCATGACGATGCTCAAGTAGCCCGGGTGCAATCCGGGTGAAAGGGTCCCGGATTGCATCCGGGCTACCAATTAAATCCCAAGATAGTCCATCCGCAGACCAAGATCGTCAATCCACAAAGCCGAGTAAGGTGTCTATAACACTGACAAAACAACAATCGGGCCTCAGGTCCCGCGCGGAGAGAACAATGGCCAAGGCAATCCTGCAGTTGATCGACGGTGAATGGCGCGAAAGCCGCGCCCGCGAATTTATCGAAGTCACCGACCCGGCGACCCAGGAAGTGCTGGCGTTGGCCCCCAAGGCCACCGCCGAGGAAATCGAAGCAGCGATTGCCAGTGCCAAGGCAGCGTTTCTCACCTGGCGCGAAGTGCCGGTTTCCGATCGGGCGCGGGTGATGCTGCGCTACCAGCACCTGCTCAAAGAGCATCACGACGAGCTGGCGGAAATCCTCGCAGGGGAAACCGGCAAAACCCTGGCCGATGCCAAGGGCGATGTATGGCGCGGTATTGAGGTGGTGGAACAGGCCTGCAACATCGCCAGCCTGATGATGGGCGAGACCATGGAGAGCGTGGCCCGCGACATCGACACCGCCAGCTGGATTCAGCCGCTGGGCGTATGCGTCGGCGTTACCCCGTTCAACTTCCCGGCGATGATTCCGCTGTGGATGTTTCCCCTGGCCATCGCCGCCGGCAATACCTTTATTCTCAAGCCGTCCGAACAAGACCCACTGACCCCTAACCGCCTGGCCGAGCTGTTTATCGAAGCCGGCGCGCCCAAGGGCGTATTGCAAGTGCTGCACGGCGCCCGCGAGGTGGTCGACAGCCTGCTCACCCACCCGGATATCCGCGCCATCTCCTTCGTCGGCTCGGTGCCGGTTGGTCAGCATATCTACCGCACTGGCACCGCTCACCTGAAGCGCGTACAGGCCTTTGCTGGGGCGAAGAACCATATGGTGATCATGCCCGACGCCAACAAGCAGCAGGTGCTGAGCAACCTGGTGGGCGCCAGTTGCGGCGCGGCCGGGCAGCGTTGCATGGCGATCAGCGTGGCGGTGTTTGTCGGCGAGTCGAAACAGTGGATCGACGAACTGCAGGCGCAGATGGCCGACCTGCAACCCGGCTACTGGACCGACGGGCACGCCGCCTTCGGCCCGCTGATCAGCCAGCAGGCCAAGCAGCGCGTGCTGCGCCTGATCGCCGAAGGTAAAGCCGAAGGCGCCGAATGCCTGCTGGACGGCTCGCACTGCGCAGTCGAAGGCTATCCGAAGGGCAACTGGGTCGGCCCTACCCTGTTCCGCGGCGTTACCGCCAAGATGAGCCTGTACCGCGAGGAAATCTTCGGCCCGGTGCTGGTGTGCATGGAGGTCGATACGCTTGAGGAGGCCATCGAACTGGTCAACGCCAGCCCCTACGGCAACGGCACCTCGATCTTCACCCGCTCCGGCGGCGCGGCGCGGCATTATCAGCATGCAGTGGAAGTCGGTCAGGTCGGCATCAACGTGCCGGTGCCGGTACCGCTGCCGTTCTTCTCCTTTACCGGCTGGAAAGGCTCGTTCTACGGCGACCTGCACGCCTACGGCAAACAGGGCGTGCGCTTCTTCACCGAAACCAAGACCGTCACCAGCCGCTGGTTCGATGAAGACGCCGTGGCCGCCGGATCGCCGGCCGGACCGAACATGACCATTCAGTTGAAATGAGAATGTGTAGCGGCATTGATCCACTGCAATACCCAGCGGTTTAGACCAAAAGACAATGCCTCCCTGCGTGCCAGAGCGTCACAGTGCTCTGGCATAAGAAGAACATGGAGGATTGCAATGAAACGACTGACTGCCACCCTGGCCCTGTGGGCCGGGCTTACCGCCTGCGCGCAGGCTGCTGAGCCGATCACCCTCGGCCTCAACTACCCGCGCACCGGCCCGTACAAGGAAGAAGGATTGGCCCAGATGCGCGGAGCCTTATTGGCCATCGATGAACTCAACGCCCAGGGCGGGGTGCTCGGGCGTCCGTTGCGCCTGTCCAGCAAAGACACCGCGTCGCGCCCGGCCAAGGCAGTGAAGAACGTCGATGCACTGGCCAGCGAAGGCGCGGCCATGCTGTTTGGCGGATCAAGCAGCGCGGTGGCCATCGCCTCCGGCAAGCGTGCGGCGGAGCACGGCCTGCTGTATTTCGGCACCCTCACCTACTCCAACGACACCACCGGTAAAGACGGCCACCGCTACATGTTCCGCGAGTGCAACAACGCCTGGATGAGCGCGCGGGTGCTGGGCCAATACCTGAGCAAGAACCTGCCGGATAAGCGCTACTTCTACATCACCTCCGACTACACCTGGGGCCACACCACCGAAAGCTCGTTGCGCCAGACCACCGGCAGCGAAGACAGCGCCCAGCATCCGGGCCTGAAAGTGACCTTCCCCGGCGCACGCCTGAGTGACTACCAGAACGCCCTAAGCCAAGCGGCGGCCAGCAATGCCGAGGTGCTAGCACTGGTGCTGTTCGGCGAAGACCTGGTGCGCGCCATGCGCATCGCCAAGGACCTGGGCCTGACCGAGCGCATGCAGATCGTGGCGCCCAACCTGACCCAGAGCATGGTCGAGCAAGGCGGCCCCGGTTTGATGGAAGGCGTAATCGGCACCGAACCCTGGACCTGGCGCGTACCGGCGCTGGAGAAATCTGTGCGCGGCGAAGCCTTCGTCAACACCTTCAGCGAACGCTACGCGATGTACCCGTCTAGTTCTGCCGCGTCGGCCTACAGCATCGTCTATCAATGGGCCGATGCCGCCAAACGGGCAAACAGCCTGGACAGCGAAGCGCTGATCAAGGCCCTGGAAGACCATCCGTATCAGCTGCTCAAAGATCAACAAACCTGGCGCGCCTTCGACCACCAAAATCTGCAGACGGTGTATGCCGTCAAAGTTAAAACCCGCGCCGAGGTGCTGAAAGACCCGCTTAAGCAAGACTACTTTGAAATCGTCGATCGCCTCGACGCCACCCAAGCAGCGCCCAGCCTCGCCGAATGGCAGGCCGAACGACGCGCCGCCGGGCAACCCCTGACCCTGCAATGAGGACTTATGGACTTCGAACTCAGCGATGAACAACGCCTGCTGGTAGACAGCGCCCGCCAGTTTGCCAGCCGTGAACTGGCGCCACATGCCGCCGACTGGGACCGTGACCATCACTTCCCGGTGGATGTGATCAAACGCTCCGCCGAACAGGGCTACCTGGCGCTGTATATCCAGGAAGACGACGGTGGACTCGGCCTGTCGCGGCTGTCCGCCTCGCTGATTTTCGAACAACTGTCGGCCGGCTGCATCGCCACTACAGCGTTTCTGACCATCCACAACATGGCCGCGTGGATGCTCGCCTCCTTCGCTGACCAAACGCTGAAAGATGCCTGGCTGCCGCGCCTGGTCAGCGGTGAACTGCTGGCTTCCTACTGCCTCACCGAACCGGATGCCGGCTCCGACGCCGCGCACCTGCGCACGCGCGCTAAGCGCGATGGCGACGACTACGTGCTGGACGGCAGCAAGTGCTTTATCTCCGGCGCCGGCAGCACCGATGTGCTGATCGTTATGGCGCGCACCGGCGAAGAAAGCGGCGCCAAGGGTGTGTCGTGCTTCCTGGTGCCGGCCGACGCCGAGGGCGTGAAATACGGGCGTAACGAATTGAAGATGGGTTGGCGCGCGCAGCCGACCCGCACCATCACCTTTGAAGGCGTGCGCATCCCCGCCGGCAACCGCATCGGGCCTGAGGGCCAGGGCTTTGTTTACGCGATGAAGGGCCTGGATGGCGGGCGCATCAATATCGCCAGCTGCTCGCTGGGGGCGGCACAAGCGGCACTGGAGCAATCGCTGCGCTACGTTGAGGAACGCAAACAGTTCGGCAAGCCGCTGAGTGACTTCCAAGCCCTGCAATTCAAGCTGGCCGACATGCTCACCGATTTAACCGCCAGCCGGCAGATGGTGCGCCTGGCTGCGCACAAGCTGGACCACGGCCACAGCGAAGCCAGCCTGTATTGCGCCATGGCCAAACGCTTTGCCACCGACCACTGTTTCACCCTGTGCAACGAGGCGCTGCAACTTCATGGTGGTTACGGTTATCTGAATGACTACCCGTTGGAGCGCTGGGTGCGCGACAGCCGCGTGCATCAGATTCTGGAAGGCACCAACGAAATTATGCGAGTGATCATCGCCCGCCGCTTGCTCGACCAAGGCGGCATGCTGGATCGTTTGCTCTAACCATGTGGTGTTAAACCTGAAGGCCGCGCTGGCTGACGATGGTGTGACCACCCCCATGCAAAGCGCGGCCCCCAAACAGGTTCTAAATTTATTGCATAGATGAGGACATCGTATGAGCCATGCCATCGAAGCCTACAAAACCGGGGTCTTCGACCTGACCCACAAGATCACCGTGGAAAAGCACGGCCACACGGCCCTGATCACCCTCAATAACCCACCGGCTAACACTTGGGACCGCGACTCACTGATCGGCCTCAAGCAACTGGTCGAGCACCTCAACCACGACGATGACATCTATGCCTTGGTCATCACCGGCCAAGGCGGCAAGTTCTTCAGCGCCGGTGCCGACCTCAAGCTGTTCGCCGATGGTGACAAAGCCCGCGCACGCGAAATGGCCCGACGCTTCGGCGAGGCCTTCGAGGCGCTACGTGATTTCCGCGGTGTATCGATTGCAGCGATCAACGGCTACGCCATGGGCGGCGGCCTGGAATGCGCGCTGGCCTGCGATATCCGCATCGCCGAACGCCAGGCGCAAATGGCCTTGCCAGAAGCCACGGTCGGCCTGCTGCCCTGCGCCGGCGGCACCCAGCACCTGAGCTGGCTGGTCGGCGAAGGTTGGGCCAAACGCATGATCCTCTGCGGCGAACGCGTCGACGCGGAAACCGCCCAGCGCATCGGCCTGGTCGAGCAGGTCGTGGACAGCGGCGAAGCCCGTGGCCATGCCCTGCTGCTGGCGGCCAAAGTGGCGCGGCAAAGCCCGGTGGCGGTGCGCACCATCAAACCGCTGATTCAGGGCGCCCGCGAACGCAGCCCGAACACCTGGCTGAGTGAAGAGCGTGAGCGCTTTGTCGACCTGTTCGACGCCGACGACACCCGCGAAGGGGTCAACGCCTTCCTGGAAAAACGCGACCCGCAGTGGCGTAACAAGTAACTCGCAGACTGGAAAGCCGAATGGCGTTTTCCACCACAGCACCGATCGGTGGATGGGTAAAGCGCCGGCCAGCGCAACGAGAACCGTAGGGTGGATGTCGCTCTTTACATCCACCCTGAACACGCGCAGTGGATGCAACCAGTGCAGCCCCATGATGGAAGCAACGATGAACGTGCAATTTGAAGAACGCCCCGCACAAAACGGTTTCCGCATCGGCATCGCCAGCCTGGATGCCGAGAAGAGCCTCAATGCCCTGTCGCTGCCGATGATCGAAGCGCTGGATGCCAAGCTAAAAACCTGGGCGGACGACCCAAGCATTGCCTGCGTACTGCTGCGCGGCAATGGTCCTAAGGCGTTCTGCGCCGGTGGCGACGTGGTGCAACTGGTGCAGCAGTGCCGCGAACATCCCGGTGAAGTCCCGCCCTTGGCGCGGCGCTTTTTTGCCGATGAATACCGCCTCGATTACCGCATTCACACCTACCCGAAACCCTTTATCTGCTGGGCCCATGGCCATGTGCTGGGCGGCGGCATGGGCCTGATGCAAGGGGCCGGTATTCGCATCGTCACCCCAGGCAGCCGCCTGGGTATGCCGGAAGTGAATATCGGCCTGTACCCGGATGTCGGTGGCAGCTGGTTCCTCGCGCGCCTACCGGGCAAACTCGGCCTGTTTCTCGGCCTGACCGCCAGCAGCATCAACGCACGTGACGCACTGGACCTGAACCTGGCCGACCGTGTGCTGCTCGACAGCCAGCAAGACGACCTGCTCGATGGCCTGGCCCAGCTCAACTGGCAGGACCACAGTGCGCAGCAACTGCACAGTTTGCTCAAAGCCCTGGAAAACCAAGCCTTGGGCGAGCTGCCAGAAGCGCAGTGGCTACCCCGCCGCGCGCGCATTGACCAATTGCTCGACAGTGCTGACCTGCCCCATGCCTGGAATGCCATCAGTGCGCTGCAAGGTGACAGCGACGCGTTGTTGGCCCGCGCCGGCAAAACCCTCGCCGGCGGCTGCCCGCTGACCGGGCACTTGGTCTGGGAGCAAATCAAACGGGCCAAGCATCAATCGCTGGCCGAAGTGTTCCGTATGGAATACGCCATGAGTCTGAACTGCTGCCGTCACTCGGAATTCCCCGAAGGCGTTCGCGCCCGCCTGATCGACAAAGACCAAACACCACACTGGCACTGGCCGGATGTGGCCAGCGTGCCCGCGCAAGTGATCGATGCCCACTTCGCCCCCGTCTGGGAAGGTGAACACCCGCTGGCGGACCTATAACCGACAACAGCGTGCAGTGCGTAGGGTGGATGACGCCGTTTTCATCCACCGATAAAACCGCAGCCGTGGATGGGTGAAGCGTCATCCACCCGACACCTGACGCACCCCACAAGGAGAACAATAACAATGACCACAATCGCGTTTATCGGCCTCGGTCACATGGGCCTGCCCATGGCGCGCAACCTGCTCAAGGCCGGCTTCGCCCTTAAAGTTTTCGACCTGGTACAAGCAGCCATGGATGAGCTGGCCGCTGAAGGCGCGCGGGCGGCCAGCAGCGCGCTTGAGGCCGTTCAGGGTGCGCAGGTGGTGGTCAGCATGCTGCCCGCCAGCCGCCATGTTGAAGGTTTGTACCTGGGTGATAACGGCCTGTTAACCGTACTCAAGCCCGGCACGCTGGTGCTGGAATGTTCAACCATCGCCCCGCAGGCTGCACGCAAGGTGCATCAGGCTGCAGCCGCGCGCGGCATCGAGCTGCTCGACGCCCCCGTATCCGGCGGCACAGCCGGCGCAGCAGCCGGCACCCTGACCTTTATGATCGGCGGCGCAGAAGCCACGCTGGAAAAAGCCCGAGCAATCTTCGAGGCCATGGGTAAGAACATCTTCCATGCTGGCCCCAATGGCGCCGGGCAAGTGGCCAAGGTGTGCAACAACCAGGTGCTGGCGGTGCAGATGATTGCCACCGCCGAAGCCATGGCCATGGGCGTGGCCAACGGCCTGGAGCCCGCAGTGCTGGCCGAGATCATGCGCCAGAGTTCAGGCGGCAACTGGACGCTGGAGAAGTACAACCCCTGGCCCGGCGTGATGGAGAATGCCCCGGCGTCCAAAGGCTACAGCGGCGGCTTTATGGCCGAGCTGATGACCAAGGACCTCGGCCTGGCCCAGGAAACCGCCCAAGCCAGCGGCAGCAGCACGCCCATGGGCGCGCTGGCGTTGCAGCTTTATCGCCTGCTGCTCAAGCAAGGCAAGGGCAAACAGGATTTTTCGGTGGTGCAGCAACTGTTTGTCGAATTGAATAGCCCCTAGTTTCGTAGACACCTCCAGGCCTCATAATACGGCCCAATAGGAGGTGCCATGAGCAACCCGCGCTATCCCGAAGAATTCAAAATCGAAGCAGTCAAACAGGTGACCGAGCGAGGTCTGCTGGTGGCTGAGGTAGCTGCTCGTTTGGGCATGTCGACACACAGCCTTTACGCCTGGGTAAAGCGCTACAGCAAGCCTCAAGAGCTGCGAGCGCAAGAAGACGACCAGCATGCTGAACTGCGTCGTTTGCGCGCTGAACTCAAGCGTGTGACTGAAGAGCGAGACATCCTAAAAAACTGCCTCCCCGGCGCTCCGCGGCCCACTGGACTAGAAACACGACCAATACACTGAGTCCGCTGGACAGTGGTCGTCTGCTTTTTGGAGGCTAAGTCCCCGTCAAAAAACCTGACCCAGGGGAAGCTGCGGACCCGTTAGTGGTGGCACGTTTCGTGACCCTGTTTAGGAATGTGATTCGATCCGAGTCCCCGTCCAGCATTTCTTGTGTTGGAGGGTGCTCATGAAGAAAATCAGTTCAGAAAGTCACGGCCTGCCGGTCATTCATAGCCGTGCAGCTGGCATCGACATCGGCTCGCGCTTCCATGTGGTAGCCGTGCCAGCCGACCTCGCTGAGGCGTCAGTGCGAACCTTCCAGGCATTTACTGCCGACCTGGAAAGGATGGCTGATTGGCTGGTCGATCTTGGGATTACCACAGTGGCAATGGAGTCGACCGGGGTGTATTGGATTCCGGTCTACGAAATTCTGGAAACCCACGTCCTGCATGTCGTGCTGGCCAATGCACGGGACGCCCGTGCAGTACCTGGACGCAAAACCGACGTTAACGATGCACAGTGGATTCAGCGGTTACATGCCTGCGGGTTGCTGCGTGCTAGCTTCCATCCTGATCGAGAGATCGCGGCGTTACGCAGTTATCTGCGTTTACGAGCACGGCACCTCGATTACGCGGCTGCGCATATCCAGCATATGCAGAAGGCGCTCACCCACATGAATCTGCAACTGCATCATGTGGTGTCTGACGTCACCGGAGTCACTGGGATGCGGATCATCCGAGCCATTGTCGCTGGCGAGCGAAACCCGACTAAATTGGCAACCATGCGCGATACCCGCTGCAAGTCCAGCCCCGAGGTTATCCAGAGTGCCTTGGTCGGCAACTACCAGCCGGAGCATGTTTTTGCTCTGGCGCAAGCGCTGGCCATGTACGACGCTTATTAGGTGCAGCTTGAGGTCTGCGACCAACAAATTGATCAGAGTCTGCTGCGGCTCTCCCAGCAAAAGTCCCCACCCAGCGAGCCCCTATCGAAGCCATGTCACCGTACTCGGCAGCCGAATGCGCTCAATTTCGACGTCCGCTCCTTGCTCTAATCAGTTGGTCGGCGTCGACCTGACTCAAATCCACGGCATCGGTCCCTACTTGGCACTGCGGTTGGTCGCTGAGTGCGGTACCGATCTGAGTCGTTGGCGTACTGCCCACCACTTTACCTCCTGGCTGACCTTGGCACCTGGGTGCCGTATTAGCGGCGGTAAGGTGCTCTCGGCTCACACTCGCAAGACCAAGAATCGAGTCACGGCTCATCTCCGGTTAGCGGCGGTAACCATTGGCAGGACGAACACAGCGTTGGGCGCTTTTTATCGGCGCTTGTCGGCTCGTATCGGCAAGGCCAAGGCGGTAACAGCGACTGCCCGCAAGATTGCCATCCTGTTCTACAACGCGATGCGTTTCGGCATGGCTTACCAGGATCCTGGAGCCGATCACTATGAGCAGAAGTATTGGGAGCGAATGGTTAAGGGATTGCACCGCAGGACAGCCGAGTTTAGCTTCACACTACAGGCCGTCGAAGGTGTTTCTTAGGAAGGCCGCCGCGTACTTTGCCAAAGAGTGCGGCTGAAGCACGCCTTTATCAATCAGCTATCCGTGGATTACCCGGTTCGCCGTCTGTGCCTGACACTGAAAGTACACTCCAGCGGTTACTACGCCTGGCTGGCTGAACCGAAGTCAGCGCGCGCCCTGGATGATCAGCGACTGCTGGGTTTGATCAAACACTCTTGGCTGGAAAGCGGTTGTGTCTTCGGCTACCGAAAAGTCTATGAGGACCTGCGTGAGCTTGGAGAGCCGTGCGGCAGGAATCGAGTTGCTCGATTAATGCGTCAGGAAGGACTGCGTTCGCAGACGGGTTACCGACGTCGACCGGGGCGTTATGGTGGCAAGCCTCCAGTCGCTTCGCCGAATCACCTGGAGCGGCGATTCAATGTCACCGAACCCAACAAACTCTGGGTCACGGACATAACCTACATCCGCACCTACGAGGGCTGGTTGTTTTTGGCGGTGGTGCTTGATCTGTTTTCGCGACAGGTCATTGGCTGATCGATGAAACCGCAGATGACGAGTGATCTAGCCATTGATGCATTGCTGATGGCGGTTTGGCGGCGTAAGCCAAAGCAAGAGGTGATGATTTAATCAGATCAGGGGAGTCAGTTCACTGAGCTATGCCCCTCGCCACCTCATTAAAAAAACGAGAAGTCTGTATGCCCTTGGGCATACTTTAACGCAACTGATTGAACAGGCTTAAACTAGCAATCTTCACGTAGCTCTGCTGCGATGCTTCTAGGATGATCGACTGGAACGACAACCTCGACAGCGCTTCGGGGTAATCCAGCTCACGTAGATCAGCCTGAATACCCTTGTTCACAAGGGCAACATCTTCGTTGTCAGTTTGAGTTGTTTCGATGACGTTGAGCCGCGCGCCGATGGCGCCGCGCACGCTGTCGACATTAATCATGCCGTTATCCAAGTTGGTTAGACCGACTGCGACGCTGTCGCGGATCTGCGCGTCGGTGCTAGCGGGATTTTCCAAAGTGCGGCGCAGAGTGGCAATGGTATCAAGGATGCCTTGCTTCTGGCGTGTCGTGTCGACGGTGACCTGCATATTTTCACCGCCTACCGCGTTACCGTCGAACAGAATGCTGACCCCACGGAATACCAGCTGGTCGCTGGTATCCGGGTCGTCGTCGAGGGTGCCGTTGGCCAATACCGGTGCCGGCGCGGCAGCGCCTATCTCGAAAACTTCGTAGCTGTTGGCGTCGGGGTTACCGAAGATAATTTCTACGCCCGCCTCGGGAAAGGGTGGGTTACCGCCGAAGGCGACTTCATCCTGCACAAGGGGAGCCGAGGCACGCAGGGTCGAGCCCGGTGCGCCGGTAAGATCCAGCGCACCGTCCAAGCGACCTGCGTTGACGATGTTTTGGAAAATCGCTTTGCCGCTGTCACTGATTGGCACCTGCAGAGAGCTGGCGATCTGCAGCTTGCGCTGACCTTCATCACCTTGATAACTGTAAGAGCCGTCTGCATCTCGGACAAAGGCTTGGGTTTTGCCCTGAAATCCGGAGAACAGGTATTCGCCTCGCGCATTGCGTGTGTTGGTCAGGGCGAATAACTCCTCCTCGCGCTCACCTAGCTCGGCAGCAATAGAAGCTCGGTCTTCCTTGCTCAGCGCACCATTCCCGGCTTGCACGGTCAGTTCGCGCACTCGCTGCAGGACAGTGTTGACCGAGTTGAGGGTAACCTCTTCCTGAGTCAGGCTACTGTTGGCCGCCGTCAGGTTCTCGTTGTATTGCCCCAGCACGCTCTGCTGCTGCTCGAGCTGCAGCAAACGTACCGAGGCAACCGGATCATCTGCAGGCGTGAGAATACGATTGCCGGTGCTGATTTGCTCTTGCGTACGAGTTACGTCGGCATAGTTGCGCTGCAGGCCGGTAACGCCGTTGTTGAAGGCCTGGATGGTAGAAATGCGCATAAAACTTACCTCGTGGATGTTCTGGCAGCGCCCGCTGTACGTTATCTAATCATCGGTGGACTGACGCATTTACATCTACCTGAAGGCACCGATCAGGGTATCAAACAACGAGCGCGCCACTTGGATGACCTGCGCCGACGCATTGTAGTACTGCTCAAACTTGATCAGGTTAGCGGCTTCTTCGTCGAGATTTACAGCCGACAGCGAATCACGGTTATCGGTCGCCTGCTTGAGTATAGCGGTGGTCGCTAGGCTATCTTGTCGTGCCTGGGCAGTTAGAGTTCCTACACGCTCGACCGTATCACCATAGCTGTCGACAAAACTGCTGCCGGTACTGGCTCCCACAATGGCCGGATCAACCCCTATCGTGGCTTTGCTTTGCAAGTCAGCCAGGGCCAGAGCATTGCGGTTATCCGAGACGCCATTACGGTTGAATGACAGGTTGAAGGTATCGCCATTTTCCGGGCGCCCGCTCAGGGACATACGCAGCCGACTGCCGTCGCTCAACACCAGCTCATAGGTATTTTGCTGGCCCGCCTGAAAGGTTGCAGGGGTCGCTGCAGTGCCGTCGTTGGGATTGATACGCGTCAGTGTGGCACCTGCCGGCACGGTAAAGTCTGAGGTCGCCGAGTTGAACGTAAGGGTAACCGGCAGCGCTGCCTGTAACGTGGTGGGGTCGATATTAGTACCCGTACTTTGCAACGTCGGCTGGCCAATGGTCGCAGTGCCGCGGTTCTGGACATTGCTATCTGCACGTACTGGCGAGGCAAACGCAAGCTGATCAGGCTGATCAAGCACTGCACTTATGGCTGTCGCTCCGCGCCGTGTAGGCTGGAGTAAGTAGCGATCATCAGCTGCCGGCGCTGAGTTTAGAGCAACCTCAAAACCTTGATCACGACCACTGGCATCGGTGAAGCTCAGCGCTGCCGGGTAGGTGCCTGGTGGATTAGGGTTGACGACCAGAGTCGCACCATCACTTAGACGCCTTGCAGAATACTGCGTGCCATCGAACTCCAGACGATAGTCGCTAGTGGTCAGTATGCTGGTATCGGTAATGTTCAAGGCAGGCTGAACGTTGCTCGTGTTGCTGCTGAAGGCACGCACCCGCAGTTGCGCGGTTGCTGGGTCATTGAAATCGCCAAACAGCGCCGTACCTACTTGCCCCTTTAGATCCAACCCCTGCCCCAACTGGGTGTTGACTTGGTCTGTCACTGCAAGGGCCAAACGTCCCAGTGAGTTGAGCGTGGGATCAAGGCTCTCGGCGCGGTAGCGAATCAAGCCGCCCAGCTCGCCCCCAGTTAGCAGCGACGTGACACCCTGGCGCGCGCCGCCGCTGACAAACTCGACCTCCGCTCGGGTCGGATCGCCCTGCCCTGGCACCACTTGCAGGCTGTTGCTGTTGCTCCCCACCACCAACGGTTGGCCGGAGCCGACGAACAGGTTGATGGTGTTGTCATCCTGCGGCACGGCGGTTACGCCGATAAAGGTGGAAAGCTGACGGATGGCTTCATCACGGCCGTCCAGCAGGTCGTTGGGCTGCGCACCGTTGGCGCCGGCAATAGCGATGGCATCGTTATAACTGGCTATCGATGTAGCCAAACGGTTGACCTGATCGGTTACCGCTGACATTTGTTTATTGATGAACTGATTTTGATCATTGATGCGGTCGTAGACCGTGTTAAAGCGCTTGGCCAAGCCTTCCGCTTCAGACAATACCAGTTGCCGGGCAGGGATATTCGCAGGGTCTTCGGCCGCTGTTTGTAACGCCGAAAAGAGCTTTTGCAGAGCCGGCGTAATGCCGGTGGTTGAACCGGCAAGCAGCGAATCCAGTTGCTCGATCTGGCTTTTGTACGCGCTTACATCGCTGCTGAGCGCCGTGCTACTGCGCACCTGAGCGCTCAGAAACTCACTGTAGCTGCGGCGAATGTCGACCAGCGTGGTGCCCGAGCCAATAAAGCCTGCGCCACTGAATTGCGGCACACGCGTGGCCTGCACCGTGTCCTGCCGCGAGAAACCCGGCGTATTGACGTTGGTGATGTTGTGGCCAGTGACGGCCAGCGAGGTTTTGTTCGCTGACAAGCCGGAGAGGCCAATATTGAGGAGATCAGCCATGGTTCATCATCCGTTGGTGGACGGCGTACTGACGGCCGCAACTGTTTGATAGGTCTGCATCTGCCGGGCGATCTGGGCGATCTTGCGGGCGTATTGCGGGTCGGTGGCGTAGCCGGCCTTCTGCAACTCGCGGGCAAACTGCTCGGGCTTATCGGTGCTTGCCAGGGCTTTCTCGTAGCGGCCATTACCCTGCAGGAAGCTCACGTAATCGTTAAAGCTGTGCTCGAACGATTCATAGGCACGAAACGAGGCGGCTTCCTTGACGGCTTTGCCGCCTTTGAATTCGGTGGTCAGCACGCGCGCCGAATCGCCTTCCCAGGTGTTGTGGGTCTTGATGCCAAACAGGTTGTGGCTGCTGCTGCCGTCTTGCTGACGAATGATCGACTTGCCCCAGCCCGTTTCCAACGCGGCCTGAGCCACTAGGTAGCGCGGGTCGACGCCAATCTTGTCGGCGGCCTTCTCGGCCATGGGCAACATGGCGGCGATAAATTCATCCTTCGAGCCAAAAGCCGCCTTACCTGGCGCCAACGGTGGCTGGGCAATGCGGCGGCCGGTGATGGCGTCAGTGCCGTTTAAGCCTACCGCCGTGTCAGTTGGGGCGGCAAACGCCTTAGCCGGAATCCAGTCGTTTTGCGCCAACGGCTGGCCCTCGGCGGCAGTGGCGGACGGCACAATGCCGGCCAGCAGGCGATCGGTCAGCTTACCGGGCAGGGACAAGCGCCGCTGGTTGAGCAGCGAGCTGTCGTCACGACTGTTCTCAACCTGAGCCAGTGGCTTGGTGGGTGCACTCGGCACCGGCTCATCGACTTGGGCGAATGGGTTGGGCCGGCTGTCGGCATCCTTCATCTTCGACATCTGCCGCACCAACACGTCGGCCAGGCCGATGCCGTTCTGGTGGTTGGACAAGGTGACCGACAGCTGCTGGTCGTGCATGTCCTGGTAGGTTTTGCTCTCGTTGCTGTTCATGAAGTTGCCTTCACCAAACGCCTCGTTGGCCGAGCGCATGGCTTTGAGCATTTCATTGAGAAACAGTGACTCAAATTCTTGAGCCACTTTTTTGATGTTCTTTTCGCTGTCGCCGCCGACTTTGAACTGCTGCAAACGGCCCAAATCGTTATAGGCACCGCTGTCTACGGCACTTTTGCCACCGCCGAGCAAACCGGCTGAGAGTCGAGAGTCCATAGCGTACGCTCCCTTAAATCACAATCAGGTCAGCCTGCAGAGCGCCGGCTTGTTTCAGCGCCTCCAGGATGGCCATAAGGTCGGAAGGCGATGCGCCTACCTGATTCACCGCGCGGACGATTTCGTCCAGCGTGGTGCCCGGGCCGAACTTGAACATCGGCTTCAATTCCTCATCAGCGTTGACCTTGGAGCGAGGCACCACCGCCGTTTGGCCGCCGGACAAAGCATCCGGCTGGCTGACAATCGGGTCTTCGGTGATGGTCACAGTCAGGCTGCCGTGGGTTACGGCGGCCGGCTGCACGCGCACGTTCTGGCCAATCACGATGGTGCCGGTGCGCGAGTTGATGATGACCTTGGCGACGGCTTGGCCGATCTCGACTTCAAGGTTTTCCAAAATCGACAAGTAATCGACGCGCTGACCTGGATCGAGCGGTGCGCTGACGCGAATTGAGCCGCCGTCGACGGCTTGAGCGACGCCAGGGCCAAGCAGTTCGTTGATATGGTCGACGATATTCTTGGCAGTGGTGAAATCGGGCCGATTGAGATTAAGCGTCAGGGTATTGCCCTGATCAAAACCGCTTGGCACCGGCCGTTCAACTGTCGCACCGCCGGGAATGCGCCCCGCTGAGGGCACGTTGACGGTAATCCGCGAGCCGTCGCCGCCTTCGGCGTCAAAACCGCCGACCACCAAGTTACCTTGGGCAATCGCATAGACGTTGCCATCAATGCCCTTGAGCGGCGTCATCAGCAGGCTGCCGCCACGCAGGCTTTTGGCGTTACCAATAGAGGACACGGTGATGTCGATGGTCTGACCGGGCTTGGCGAATGCCGGCAAGTCAGCGTGGATCGACACCGCGGCAACGTTCTTCAACTGTACGTTGCCACCGGCCGGCACCTTGATGCCGAACTGCGCCATCATGTTATTGAAGGTTTGCACGGTGAACGGCGTTTGAGTGGTTTGGTCGCCACTGCCGTTAAGCCCCACCACCAAGCCATAGCCGATCAACTGGTTGCTGCGTACGCCCTGAATACTGGCCAGGTCTTTGAGCCGTTCAGCCTGGGCCATTGATGCCAGCAACAGTGCAGCAGCAGCGATGAGGTATTGACGAAGCGTCATGGTGGCCATCCTCAGAACGGCCACATTGGGCTAAGAAAGAAACGGCTCATCCAGCCCGGCTGCGAAGCATCGGCAAACGCGCCAGTGCCCGAGTAGGTGATGCGCGCATCGGCAATGCGGGTCGAGGACACGGTGTTGTCGGTGGCAATGTCATCGGCGCGAACCAGGCCGGCGATCCGTACCAACTCATCGCCGGTATTCAGGGTCATCCACTTCTCACCGCGCACCAGCAGCACGCCGTTGGGCATCACTTCAGCCACCGACACAGTAATCGAACCGGTGAGGCTGTTGCTCTGCCCCGCCGCACCGGAACCATCCGCCGAGCGCGTGGCATCAAAACTGGCATCCAGACCGAGGGTGTCATTGGTCATACCCAATGCGCTAAGACCTGCTAACGGGTTTTTCGGTGATACGGCCATGCCAAACAGGTTCGGCACGCCAAGGTTGGCCGAGCTGTCTTTACTGACCTGGCTGTTGCTGTTCTTACTGGCTTGGGTGCGCTCGTTGAGGGTGATGGTGATGATGTCACCCACCCGGTAAGCCTTGCGGTCGCCGAATAGGCCATTCTCAAAACCGGCTTGGTAAATCGAGCCGTTGTTCTGCGCCGCAGGCAACGGCGTGCGCGGCATTACCGGCGCGTAATAGGGATCGTCCGGCTTAGGCGCGGGCGCCATGCAGCCGCTCAAAGCCAGCGGGCCAAGCAGTGCACTTATGATCATCAGCCGGTTCATATCTACTACCTCATGCGTTGCCTGGGGTGACGTGTTTGAGTGAGCCACGCCTACCCGTCCAAGCGATTCCTTACTGTTAGCAGGATCAAGCCAGCCGCTGCGCGACTAAGCCGCCTTAACCATCAAAGATTTTGCGAAATAAAGCCGAGCATCTGATCCGCGGTGGAAATGACCTTGGAGTTCATTTCATAGGCGCGCTGGGTGGTGATCATGTTCACCAACTCCTCAACCACGCTGACGTTGGAGTTTTCTAGGGTGTTCTGCAGCGTGGTACCCAGACCATTCAACCCTGGGGTGCCGACCTGCGGCGCGCCGCTGGACGCGGTTTCCAGGAACAGGTTGTTGCCGATGGCTTCCAACCCTGCCGGGTTAATGAAGTCAGCGGTCTGCAGGTTGCCAACAATCTGCGGCTGCGGGTTGCCGGCAGTGGTCACCGACACGGTGCCGTCCTCACCCACGGTAAAGGTGCGCACTTCATTGGGCAGCACGATGGCCGGCTCCAGCGCGTAGCCGTTGGACGTCACCACCTGACCATCAGAGTTCAGATGAAAGCTACCATCACGGCTGTAGGACACCGTGCCGTCTGGCAGCAGAACTTGGAAGAAGCCACGCCCGTTAATCGCCATATCCAGCGGTTGCTCGGTGGTTTGTAAGCTGCCTGCGGTGAAGATCTTCTGCGTACCCACCACCCGCACACCGGTACCCAGCTGCAAGCCGGACGGCAATTGGCTGTCTTGGCTGGACTGGCCACCTGGTTGACGACGGATCTGGTACAGCAAGTCCTCAAACTCGGCACGATCACGCTTAAAGCCGGTGGTCGAAACGTTGGCCAGGTTGTTGGAAATGGTGGTCAGGTTCATGTCCTGAGCGGTAAGACCGGTCTTACTGACCCACAGTGCAGGAAGCATATCGATTCTCCTCGGGCGCTGGCTTAACGGCGCCGCGTGCTGGTAATTAGGACATCTGCAAGACGCGCGCCATGGCCGCTGAATTGTCTTCGGCGGTGCGCATCATTTTCACTTGCAGTTCAAATTGGCGAGATAGCGAGAGAATCGCGGTCATCTCTTCCACCGCGTTGACGTTGCTCGACTCAAGAAACCCCGAGGTGATTTCCGTGGTGGCATCGGCCAGCACCGGGCCTTGCCCCTTAAAGCGGATAAGGCCGTCTGAGCCCTTTTCCATCTGCTTGAGATCAGGATTGACCAGCTTCAAGCGGTCGACTTCAGCCAGCACGCTGGGCGCTTCACCGAGCGCACGAATACTGATGGTGCCGTCTTTGCCGATTTCAATTTTCTGCTCAGGCGGTACTGCAATCGGCCCGGCGTTGCCCATCACCGGCAAACCGTTGCCGGTACGCAACATGCCCAGAGCGTCGACGTTCAAGCTGGCGGTGCGCACATAAGCTTCAGTGCCGTCAGGCGCCTGCACGGCCAACCAACCTTTACCGCCGACTGCCACGTCGAGATCGCGCCCCGTTTCCTGCAACGCACCTGGGGTGAAGTCAGTGCCGGGGCGCTCACTCATGGCATATACACGCGCCGGTAAACCGTCACCAAAAATCGGCATGGAACGCGCCTGTTCAAAATCCCGGCGAAAGCCACTGGTAGAGATGTTCGCCAGGTTGTTGGCGTGCGAACGCTGAGCCAGGGTGTTGTTGTGGGCACCAGTCATGGAAACGTACAGCATCTTGTCCATGGTTAATCTCCGAGTTGGGCGCGTTGCCAGTTGCTCTATACACGCTACAAAGCAATGCCTATGCCAGCATTCGAAAAATAATCACAAACCATTGATACGTATGAATTTTAAAAATAAAAAAGCTCCATAAAGGAGCCTTTTTAAAAACCGTGGTGGCGTTTTTTTGCCGCCGGCGACAAGCACTTGCCTGCCGCCGGCGGCGATCATCAACGCAGGTTGATAATGGTCTGGGTGATCGCACTCTCGGTTTCGATGGTTTTAGCGTTGGCCTGGTAATTGCGCTGCGCCACGATCAAGTTAACCAACTGATCAGACAGCTCGACGTTGGAGTCTTCCAACGCGCCGGCCTGAATCGCACCCAAAGTACCGGAGCCTGGTGGGTTACGCACAGGTTCTCCCGAATTAAAAGACTGCACCCACTGTGTCTTACCAACCGGTGTAAGCCCCTGCACATTGGCAAAGTCAGCCAGGATAATCTGCCCCTGTATCTTGGATTGACCGTTGGTGTAGCGCGCGAAAATAACGCCGGTTTCGTCGATTTCCAGCCCGGCCAATTCACCCGTGGTGTAACCATTCTGGCTGACACTGTTGACAGCAAAACTGCTTGAAAACTGAGTTGAGCGACGCAAGTCAATCGTCAGGTTTTCCGGGCTTTGCAAGGCACCATTAGGCCCCCACACGGGTGGAGTGGAATTGTCCGGGGCGGCAGGATTCCAGTTGTTGAGAAGCAAAGTACCGTCGGGATTCACAGTGAAATCGCCGCCCGTGGCCGCTTGAAACTGTCCCGACGGGCTGAATGTTAGCGTTGTACTAAACGGCGCAGTACCAGCTGTATTGTCGAAAACAGGGGGAGGTCCTGGAAGTAGAACACTTTGAGGATTAGTCGGATTACGCCCATCAATTAATACATTCATGGTCCAGCTGTTGAGAGCCGGCGGCGCGTCCTTGACGAAATACTGGGTAAGCACATGCGCATTACCCTGTGTGTCGTAGATATTGGTCGAGGTAGACGAGTTGTAGGTCGTTGGGTCAGACGCATTAAACGGCGTAGTGGCCGGCGCCGCATTGGTGGAGTTGAGGTTGAAGACCTGGGTCATGGTCGATGTGGCCTTCGGGTCCTGGCTTGCAGATTGAATCTGCAAGTCACCCACCACCCCCGTCTGCAGATTGCCGTTAGGGTCAACGGTGTAACCCTGCAGGTTGTAGCCAAAGTTATCGACCAAAAAACCTTCTTTGTCTGTGCCGAAATAGCCGGCACGGGTGTAGCTCAACGCACCGTTGTTATTGACTTGAAAAAAACCATTGCCATTAATCGCCAAGTCCAAGGCATTTTGCGTGTAGTTAATGTTGCCCTGGTTGAACAATTGCGAAACGTTGGCCAGCAACACACCGCTACCTTGTGGGTTTTTACCGGTGCCCAACACAGAAGAGGCATACACATCGGCAAACTCGGCACGTGATTGCTTGAAGCCCGCAGTGCCTGCGTTAGCAATGTTGTTACCCGTGACGTTGAGATCTTTGGTTGCTGAACGCAAACCGCTAAGGCCAATATTGAACGACATAGCTGTCTCCTTGTACCGGCGTAACCGGCGCTGAAATCTGTTAGTTACTGACCGATAACCTGCACTTGCGACAGCGGCACACTGCCGAGCCCCGCGAGGTTCAACATCAACTCGCTGCCACCAAGGACTACGCTGTCGACGTTGGCCGGTAACATGGTGTAAAGCCCCTTGGCCTCGCCGTTATAGGTGGCCTGCGCTTCAAACTTATAAGTACCGGGCGGCATCAGGTTGCCGCTGCTGTCTTTGCCGTCCCAGATAAAGCTGACATTGCCGGCCGCCTGCTCACCCAGGTTGACTCGGCCCACTGCAGAGCCGGCCTTGTCATAGATGTTGACGTAGACATTGCTGCTGCTGGTCGGCAGTACCAGGCTCGCCTTGAAGCTCTCACTGGTATCAACCACAGCCTTGTCCGTAGGTACGATGACCTTACGCCCGACCAGCGAAGAAGCCTGCAGCGCTTGGGACGACTGATAGCCACTCAACAAAGAACCCATGCTGGTGTTGAGTTTCTCGATCCCCTCAACCTGGCTGAACTGCGCGAGCTGAGCGATAAACTCGCCATTGCCTTGTGGCTCGAGTGGGTTCTGGTTATTCAACTGAGCCACCAACAGGTTGAGAAACTCGTTTTTACCGAGCTCTTTGTTTTGGCTACTGCCCTGCTTAATCTGGTATTGGTCCAGCGCCGAACCGCTAACATCGCCAACAACACTCATTGCTCTGCACTCCTAATTCGTTGGCTTACTGACCCAAGGTCAATATGCGCTGCATCATCTGCTTGGCGGTGTTCATCATTTCGGTGTTGGTCTGGAAGGCTCGACTGGCTGAAATCATGTCAGCCATCTCTTCCACCACATTGACGTTGGGGTAGTACACATAGCCGCCCTCATCAGCAGCCGGATGGTTCGGCTCATAGCGCGGCATCAGGCTGCTTTGATCCTCAACCACACCCAGCACCTGCACACCCGCACCGGCATTGTCCTGCTCAGCAAACAGCGAACCACGATCGCCGTCCTGCGCGGTTTGGTACACGGTGGCAAACACCGGATGCCTGGCACGGTAGGTTTGATCAATGCTCGAAGACACGGTCTCGGCGTTGGCAATGTTGCTGGCGATGGTATTCAGGCGAGTGCTCTGGGCACTCATACCCAATCCGGCGATATTAAAAACACTGGTAAGTGACATAGCTTCAGGCTCCTATTAATCGCCGCGCAGGGCACTGACCAGCCCTTTGAATTTGCTGTTAAGCAAGGTAAAGCTGGCTTGAAACTGCACCGAGTTCTCCGCGTAGTTCGATTGCTCGATCTGCAGGTCTACGGTGTTCTGATCAATCGATGAGTGCATCGGCGTGCGGTACGCCAGGCTGGCATCGCCAACCATCACGCCATCGGCAGGAATATGGTGGCTATTGGTACGATTCAGGCTGACCGGACCACGCTGGCTATTGGCACTCTGCTCAGCCAAAACACTGGCAAATTGCAGGTCACGCGCCTTGAAGTTGGGCGTGTCAGCGTTCGCGATATTGTTGGCCAACACCTCGGCACGCTGAGTGCGAAAGCCGAGAGCTTTTTCATGTATGCCGAGTGCCCGATCGAAACTGATGCTCATGGTCAGAAACCTTTGCCAGGTGGCGTTGCTGTTTTCCGTGCAAAACCATAAGCAAAGCGTGTGCCATTTTATTTTTTGGCTATTTATCAGTTAGTTAGCCTATAAACCTGGCCTTATGCGTGGCAAAGCGGCAAACGCTTTCCGCCTAGGGGCCTGCAAGCGGCAAGCGCGCACGGCCTTTTGCCACCCTCCCCGGCAATCGACCCTGCAAGGTCATAACTAGCAGCCGACGACGTAAAACTGCGAACGATTCAATTCGCCACCCGGCGCCACTCGTCAGCCAACCACATACAGCTTTGACAAGCATTCTCATTAACATTAGTATCTTTCGCACCAGCCACTGCCCTGCCATGAGCCCAAATCATGTACGTCTGTCTCTGCGAAGGTGTTACTGACGGTCAGATCCGCGAAGCCATTTACGAAGGCTGCTGCAGCTACCGTGATGTGCGCACCACCCTCGGCGTCGCCAGCCAATGCGGCAAATGCGCCTGCCTGGCCAAACAAGTGGTGCGCGAAACCTTGAGCGAAGTGCAAAGCAGCCAGGCCGTGATGACTTATCCGGCAAACTTCGTAGCCGCCTGAATTCAGCGACATAAAAAAACCGGACCTCGTGTCCGGTTTTTTATGGCCAGCCGTTTAAGGTAAGCAGTCTTCGCGCTATCGCTGTGCACTCTTGAGCCTCAGCACATGCTGGTTTATCACAGATAAATCAATGCCTTAGCAGCAAGATGCACAACTTAAGCATTCTTAATCAGATTAAATTTAACTTTAGATTCAAATACTTAGGTTTGACAGCCAAAAACCCGCAGCCCAAAATCAGGTGCTAATTCCCCTGCAAGGCAGACGCAGATATGAAAGGCGACAAGAAAGTCATCCAGCATCTGAACAAGATCCTCGGTAACGAGCTGGTCGCGATCAACCAATACTTCCTGCATGCGCGTATGTACGAAGATTGGGGCCTGAAGAAACTCGGCGAGCATGAGTACCACGAGTCCATCGACGAGATGAAGCATGCGGACAAGCTGATCAAGCGCATCCTTTTCCTCGAAGGCCTGCCCAACCTGCAAGACCTCGGCAAGATCCTGATCGGTGAGAACACCCAGGAAATGCTTGAGTGCGATCTCAAAATCGAGCACAAGGCGCATGCTGATCTGAAAGCAGCGATTGCTTACTGCGAAAGCATCGGCGATTACGCCAGTCGCGAACTGCTCGAAGAAATTCTCTGCTCGGAAGAAGACCATATTGACTGGTTGGAAACTCAGCTCAGCTTGATCGCAGCAGTGGGCCTGCAAAATTACCTGCAATCGCAGATGGACGAATAAGCGCAAAACACCGCGCCACAAACAACAAACCCCGCACTTGGCGGGGTTTGTTGTTTGTGCAGGGGCTGCTTACGCGTCAGCTTTCTGCACGGCGTTTTTGATCAGGGTTTGCAGCTCACCCTTATCGAACATTTCCGCCAGGATGTCGCTGCCGCCGACCAGCTCACCGCCAACCCACAGCTGCGGGAACGTTGGCCAGTTGGCGTATTTTGGCAAATTCGCGCGGATTTCTGGGTTTTGCAGGATGTCGACGTAAGCGAACTTTTCGCCACAGGCCATCACGACTTGCGATGCTTTAGAGGAAAAGCCGCACTGTGGAGCGTTCGGCGAGCCTTTCATGTACAGCAGAACGGTATTGTTAGCGATCTGCTCTTTGATGGTTTCGATGATATCCATTGGGCACCTCAGGACTTAACTTCCCGACTCACGGGTCGGCACGGTGGCGGCATTGTAGCGAAAAGCCGAGCGTAATGCTCGGCCTTCCCTGCCAGTTTCCGTGTACGCGTGAGTGCCGCTCAGGCCGCCTCAACCTGCACCGGCACCCCGTTCAGCGCGGCATTGCCGGACAAAGCGTCGAGCTGCCTCTCATCAGTCAAATCATTGGCACTGGCGCCTGGCTGTTCGCTGGCGATGCTCATCTGCACGCCCGGTCGCGCATGGCCCCAACCATGCGGCAGGCTGACGACACCGGTCATCATCTCGTCACTGGCGGCCACCTCCACTTCGATGACGCCAACCCGCGAACGCACGCGCACCAGCTGACCGTCGCTCAGCCCGCGCTGCTGCAGATCCGCCGGATGCATCAGCAGCTGATGGCGCGGCTTGCCTTTAACCAGGCGGTGGTAATTGTGCATCCAGGAGTTATTGCTGCGCACATGGCGTCGGCCAATCAGCAGCAACTCGTCAGCCTTCGCCGTTGGCTGCGCGGCAAAGCGTTGCAGATCGGCCATGATCACCGCCGGCGCCGCCTGAATCTGCTTGTTAGCAGTTTTCAGGCGCCCGGCCAAGTTGGGCTTGAGCGCGCCCAGGTCGAGCCCGTGCGGGTGCTGACGCAACTTTGCCAGCGACAACTTATGCGCGGATTGGTCGCCGTAGCCCCCCATACGCAAGCCCATGTCGATCATCTGCTCAGGTGGCATGGTCGGTTTGAGCTGCAACTCATTTTTGCCAGCAAAGGCCTTAGCCAAGCCAACAAAAATTTCCCAGTCATGCAACGCACCCTCGGGCTTAGCCAGCACCGCCTCGTTAAAACGAGTGACATTACGCACGGCGAACATATTAAAGGTGGTGTCGTAGTGATCATGTTCGAGCGGCCCAGTTGGCGGCAGGATCAGGTCGGCATAGCGGGTGGTTTCGTTGATGTAGAAATCGATGCTGAGCATAAACTCCAGGCCATCCAGAGCCTGCTCCAGCTGGCGGCCATTGGGTGTGGACAGCACCGGGTTGCCCGCCACCGTCACCAGCGCGCGCACCTGCCCTTCTCCCTCGCTGAGCATTTCCTCGGCCAGGGCTGCAACCGGCAATTCGCCGCCGTACTCCGGCAAGCCGGAAACACGGCTCTGCCAGCAATTGAAATGCCCACCGGAGGTCGAAGCCACCAGGTCTATGGCCGGCTCGGTGCAGAGCACACCGCCGACGCGATCGAGATTACCGGTGACCAGGTTGATCAGCTGCACCAGCCACTGACACAGCGTACCAAAAGCCTGGGTGGAGACGCCCATGCGCCCATAGCAGACCGCCGACTCGGCAGCGGCAAAGTCCCGCGCCAACTGGCGAATCACCTGAGCCGGCACGCCACAACGGGCGTTCATGGCTTCGGCGGTAAAGCTGGCAATCGCCTGGCGTACGTCATCCAACCCCTCTATCGCCAGGTGGCTGGCGCGACCGAGGTTTTCCTCGAACAGGGTATTGAGCAGGCCAAATAGCAGGGCCGCATCTTGGCCGGGGCGGACGAATACATGCTGGTCGGCAATCACCGCCGTTTCGCTGCGGCGCGGATCAACCACTACCAGCTTGCCGCCGCGTTTTTGGATGGCCTTCAGACGCTTTTCCACGTCCGGCACGGTCATGATGCTGCCGTTGGAGGCCAGCGGGTTGCCGCCGAGGATCAGCATAAAATCGGTGTGATCGATATCCGGAATCGGAATCAGCAGGCCATGGCCGTACATCAAATGGCTGGTCAGGTGATGCGGCAGCTGATCGACCGAGGTGGCAGAAAAGCGATTGCGTGTTTTCAGCAGGCCAAGAAAGTAATTGCTATGCGTCATCAGGCCGTAGTTGTGCACGCTCGGGTTGCCCTGATACACCGCCACGGCGTTCTGCCCATGCAGCGAACGGATCGAGCTTAAGCGCTCGGCAACAAGCTCAAAGGCCTCATCCCAGCCAATGGCTTGCCACTCGTTGCCGACGCGGCGCATCGGCTGGCGCAGACGATCAGGGTCGCTCTGGATGTCCTGCAGGGCTACGGCTTTGGGGCAGATATGGCCTCGGCTGAAGGTATCCTGGGCATCGCCCTTGATTGAGCGAATCTGCACCGTGCCGTCGGGCTGGGTTTCGGTCTCGATGCTCAGACCACAAATGGCCTCGCAGAGATGGCATGCACGGTGATGGAGGGACTTGGTCATGGCCTGGCCTCTTGTTTTAAGAACCTGTTCGTATCTGCTGCGCGTCGGCCAAACTGCGTTGAAAACGGCTTCGGAATGCTCATGTACAAAAGTACACTCCGCCTCCTCAGCCGTTTTCGCCTTGTTTTGCTCTAGCTCGCGAGATCCGCGACAAGTTCTAAGTCAACACGCTGAATATCGTAAAGGCATGACTATGGCGGCTGGTAGCACCCTGTACCAGCAGGGTTTATTCCGTGAATTGCGCGGCATTAGATCAACCGATATAGGCGTAAGTGTTCACCGCAGTGCCTTCACCGCCTTCCAGCGTGAAAGCGCGGGCAATTTGCGCCTGCTTGTCATTTCCTTATAAGATCGCGACTTCCCCGTTTCGTCGCATGATGCGGCCCCAAGCCGTAGGTTCTGCCGTTTCTTCAATTTAATTAGGCCATTGAACCTGCGCCCCGTTGTCAAAAGGTAGTTAACGATGAGCGCAAGACACTTTCTCTCGCTGATGGATTGCACGCCCGCTGAACTGGTGAGCCTGATCCGCCGAGGCATGGAGCTGAAGGACTTGCGTAACCGCGGCGTACTGTTTGAGCCGCTGAAAAACCGCGTATTGGGCATGATCTTCGAGAAGGCCTCAACCCGCACCCGCCTGTCGTTCGAAGCCGGCATGATCCAACTCGGCGGCCAGGCCATCTTCTTGTCGCCACGTGACACCCAGCTGGGCCGTGGCGAGCCGATTGGTGATGCTGCCATCGTCATGTCGCGCATGCTTGATGCGGTAATGATCCGCACCTTCGCCCACAGCACCCTGACTGAGTTCGCCGCCAATTCGCGCGTGCCGGTAATCAACGGCCTGTCCGATGACCTGCATCCCTGCCAACTGTTGGCTGACATGCAGACCTATCAGGAACATCGCGGCAGCATTAAAGGTAAAACCGTGGCCTGGATCGGCGACGGCAACAACATGTGCAACTCCTATATAGAAGCGGCCATCCAGTTCGACTTCCAGCTGCGCGTGGCTTGCCCCGAGGGCTACGAGCCGAACGCCCGCTTGTTGGCCCTGGCGGGCGAGCGCGTGCAGGTGCTACGTGATCCGCTGCAGGCTGTGGCCGGCGCGCACTTGGTGAGCACTGACGTCTGGGCCTCCATGGGCCAGGAAGAGGAAGCCGCCGAGCGCATGCGTCAGTTCCAGCCGTATCAGGTGACGCGCGCCCTCCTCGACGCCGCCGCCGAGGACGTGTTGTTCCTGCACTGCCTGCCGGCGCATCGCGGCGAGGAAATCAGCGTCGACCTGCTCGATGACCCTCGCTCAGTGGCGTGGGATCAGGCGGAAAACCGTCTGCACGCGCAGAAAGCGCTGCTCGAATTTTTGGTTGAACCGGCGTACCACCACGCATGAGCCAAGCCCTGCTAAACCTACGCGAACTCAGCTGCGGCTACCCGGACCACAAAGTGGTGCAGCAACTCAACCTGCACCTAAATGCGGGGGATATTGGTTGCCTACTCGGCCCTTCCGGTTGCGGCAAAACCACCACATTGCGTGCCATTGCCGGTTTTGAGCCGGTGCTGGAAGGTGAGATTCAGCTGGCCGATCAGGTGATCTCTAAGGCCGGCTTTACCCTGGCCCCGGAGAAACGTCGGATCGGCATGGTGTTTCAGGATTACGCGCTGTTTCCGCACCTGAGCGTGGCCGAGAACATCGGTTTTGGTATTCGCAAACAGCCCAACTGCGAGCGCGTCACCCAAGAGCTGATGGAGCTGGTCAAGCTCGGTCATCTGGGCAAGCGCTACCCGCACGAGCTGTCCGGCGGCCAACAGCAACGCGTGGCCCTTGCCCGTGCGCTCGCGCCGGAACCGCAACTGCTGCTGCTCGATGAACCCTTTTCCAATCTTGACGGTGAATTGCGCCGCCGCTTAAGCCATGAGGTGCGTGACATCCTCAAGGCGCGCGGCACCAGCGCGATTCTGGTCACCCATGATCAGGAAGAAGCCTTTGCTGTCAGTGATCATGTCGGTGTGTTCAAGGAAGGCAAGCTGGAGCAGTGGGACACCCCGTTTAATCTCTACCACGAGCCGCTGACCCCCTTTGTCGCCAGCTTTATCGGCCAGGGTTATTTCATTCGCGGGCAACTGCTCAGTCCGGACTCGGTGCAGACCGAACTCGGCCTGATTCGCGGCAACCGCGCCTACACCTGGCCAAGCGGCAGCGCGGTGGATGTGCTGTTGCGCCCGGACGACATCGTCTATGACCCCGACAGCCCACAAAAAGCGCTGATCGTCGGCAAGACCTTCCTCGGTGCAGCGACCCTGTATCGCCTGCAACTGCCGACTGGCAGCCAGTTGGAGTCGGTGTTCCCCAGCCACGCCGACCACCAGCCAGGCCAACAGGTCGGTATTCGCGTAGCCGCCGACCACTTGGTGGTGTTCCCGGCACTTGGAAGCATTGCCGCTCAAGTCACTCTGGGCGAGTCCGGTGTGCGCCGCTTCAGCAGCGACAGCTAATCAACTCACGGTAGTAACAGCCGGCCACTGGCGACCAACAGCGCCTGGCCGGCAATCTTTACCCGCTCGCCAGCTAACTCGCACTGCAACTCGCCGCCACGCGCTGAACACTGAAACGCGCGCAACTGGCGTTTACCCAGGCGCGCAGCCCAATAGGGCGTAAGCATGCAGTGGGCCGAGCCGGTGACGGGGTCTTCATCAATACCGATGGCTGGGGCAAAGTAACGCGAAACGAAATCATGCTGCTTACCGGGCGCGCTGATCAGCAGCCCCAGCCCTGGCAATGTTGCCACTGCCGCCAAGTCTGGCTGACAAGCACGTACCGCAGCCTCCGAAGCCAGAATAGCCAACAACTCTTGAATACCCTCAGCACCTGACCAGGCCAGTACCGCCTGCACGGGCATACCCAAGGCGCGCTCCACCTCGCCCACCAACGCATGGGGCTGCGCTAAGCGCACCGGGAAATCCAGCACCAGCTGAGCGCCCTCACGGGTAACGCGCAACGCCCCGGACAAGCAGCTGAAATCGATAATAGGACCCGGCTCGTCGTAGACCTCAAACAGCACATGCGCAGCCGCCAGCGTGGCATGGCCGCACAGCGGCACTTCGGCCGTGGGGGTAAACCAGCGGATATGCCAGGTGGCACCGTCTTTCACTACAAAGGCGGTTTCCGCCAGGTTGTGCTCGGCGGCAATCTGCTGCATCAGGGCATCGTCAAGCCAGCTGTCTAAGCGATAAACCATCGCCGGATTACCGGTAAACAGCTGCGTGGCGAAAGCATCGACCTGGTGAAATTCAAGCTGCATGGATGCCTCTCCTGATTCCTAACAGCGCGCAGCATGCCTTAGCACCCACACACTCGAACAGCTGCCGATGCCTTCGCGCATGCCGCAAAACAGCGATCAGACACAAACTCAAAGACCTCAGAGCAGCCTCACGCTTCGCTACGCACTCTTTTGACTGCATCCAGCCAACCGTCATACAAGCTGCTGCGGTGACTATCAGCCATGCGCGGATTGAAACGCTGCTGACGATGCCAGTGCAGGGCAATGCTCTGCAGGTCCTGATAAAGCCCAGCCTGCAGGCCTGCCAGGTAAGCGACGCCAAGAGCGGTGGTTTCGGTGACCTCAGGGCGCTCAACAGGCACGCCCAGAATGTCGGCAAGAAACTGCATAAGCCAATTGTTTTCCACCATGCCGCCATCCACCCGCAGCGCATTGGGCTCGGCAGCACCGTCCTGACGCATGGCTTCGAGCAGATCACGGGTCTGATAACACACCGACTGTAGGCCGGCGGTGACGATTTCCTTGATCCCGGTATCACGGGTCAGGCCGAAGATAGCGCCACGAGCTTTCGGGTCCCAGTACGGCGCACCCAGACCGGTAAACGCCGGTACCAAGTACACGCCGCAGGCATCGCCGGTTTGCTCGGCCATGGCCTCACTATCGCGGGCATGGCTTATCAGTTTGATGCCATCGCGCAGCCACTGCACAGCGGCGCCAGCGACAAAGATGCTGCCCTCAACCGCGTAGGTAACCTTACCGTTGAGGCGATAGGCGACCGTGGTCAACAAGCGATTCTTTGAGGTGACGGGGGTGCTGCCGGTGTTCTGAATCATGAAGCAACCAGTGCCATAAGTACTTTTCACCATGCCAGGAGCAAAGCACGCCTGGCCGATCAGCGCGGCTTGCTGATCACCCGCCATACCCAACACCGGAATCGATGCGCCCAACAGGCTGGCCTCGGTAACGCCAAAATCGGCGGCGCAATCGAGCACCTCCGGCAGCAGGCTCGGCGGAATGTCGAACAGCGCGAGCAACTCATCGTCCCATTGCTGGGTGTGAATATTGAACAGCGAGGTACGCGAGGCGTTGCTGGCATCGGTCTTGTGCGATTTGCCACCGGTCAGGCGCCACAACAAAAATGAGTCGACGGTACCGAAGCGCAATTCACCGCGCTCAGCCCGCTCGCGGGCACCCGGCACGTTTTCCAAAACCCAGCGCAGTTTGGTTGCGGAAAAATAGGGGTCGATCAGCAATCCAGTCTTGGCGGCCACCATCGCTTCGTGGCCTGCGGCTTTTAGCTGCGCACAGTAATCGGCGGTGCGCCGGTCCTGCCAAACAATTGCAGGGTGGATTGGCGTGCCAGTCTGCGCATCCCAGACCAGGGTGGTTTCACGCTGGTTAGTAATGCCGATCGCCGCCACGTCACTGGCACTCAAGCCAATCTGCTTGAGCGCCTCACGGCATACCTTGAGGGTGCTCAGCCACAGCTCTTCACCATCATGCTCAACCCAGCCGTCCTGGGGGAAATACTGCTTGAACTCCTGCTGTGCGCGCGCCACCGGTAAACCCTGGGCACTGAACACAATCGCCCGGCTGCTGGTGGTGCCCTGGTCGATGGCAAGCAGGTAATGAGACATGCAGATTTCCTTGTTTTTATAAGTTGTAGAGCGGCCGCTAGCCGCGACCAATAGGTGCAAACAACGCCTGCGTCAGCTGCGCCAGCACTGCGGCGTCCAACTGCACTTCCAGCCCGCGCCGCCCGGCGCTGACGTAGATATTGGGAAACTGCTGCGCCGACTCATCAATAAAAGTGCGCAGGCGCTTCTTCTGCCCCAGCGGGCTGATCCCACCTAACAGATAACCGGTGGCCCGTTGCGCCGCGGCGGGGTCAGCCATATCGGCTTTTTTCACCCCCGCAGCGTGAGCCAGGGCTTTCAAATCAAGCGTACCGGCCACCGGCACCACTGCCACCAGCAGCTCGCCTTTTTCACTGGCTGCCAGCAGCGTCTTGAACACCTGAGCAGGCTCAAGATTGAGCTTTTCCGCCGCTTCCAGGCCGTAGGAAGCGGCCTTGGGGTCGTGGTGATAACTGTGCACGTGGTGCACGGCTTTGGCTTTTTTTAGCAGGTCGATGGCTGGAGTCATGTTCGAATGTGAAAATAATCTGACAACGTTGGCGTACATTAGCCGAAAAAAACATCCGGAGCAGTTTTTAAGGTTGCCCAGCAACGCCGCGCAGGGTAGCGCCTTACGGGGCAGAGCATTATTTACCGAGTGACCGCCTATAATGAAGCTCACCTTCAAGGAGCTTCCATGACCCTGCCGCCCCGCCAACACGATATTCTTGAACTCGCCCGTGAACGCGGCTATGTCAGCATCGATGAGTTAGCCCAGGCGTTTGCCGTCACTCCGCAAACCATTCGCCGCGACATCAACCAACTTGCTGAACAGGGCCTACTACGCCGCACCCACGGTGGTGCAGCGAGTGAAAGCTCCAGCACGCAAAACACCGCCTACAGCATGCGCGCCGGGCTTATGCGTGATGAGAAGCAGCGTATCGCCACGGCAATTGCCGCGCAGATTCCCGATCACGCCTCGCTGTTTATCAACATCGGCACCACCACCGAGGCCATTGCCCGCGAACTGCTGGGGCATAAGGGCCTGAAAATCATCACCAACAACCTGCATGTGGCCGCGCAACTCAGCGCCAAGGCGGACTTTGAGGTGCTACTGGCAGGCGGCACGGTGCGCAGCGACGGCGGCATTGTGGGCCAGGCGGCAGTGGATTTTATCCAGCAATTCAAGGTCGACTTCGCCCTAGTCGGCATCAGTGGCATCGATGAAGACGGCAGCCTGCTCGACTTCGATTACCAGGAAGTACGGGTATCCCAGGCCATCATCAGCAATGCGCGCCAGGTCTTTCTGGCCGTCGACTCCAGCAAGTTCGGCCGCAATGCCGTGGTGCGCCTGGGCTCGGTTGCCCTTGTTGATCGGCTCTTCACCGATGCCGCGCCGTCCGCGGCAATCAACCGCCTACTCGCCGAGCACAAAGTACACCTCGACCTGGTGTAAGACTGTCAACACTGGCCTGGCACCTGCTTAGCCGATATCCCGTTACCCATTCCTCACAACCGCTGGGCGCGAAAGCGCACTTCGGGGTGGCGAAGCTGTGGGTATTCGACTAGCATATTTTCGAAAGTGAACATTAAAAGTTCAATACTGACTTTCGGTGCAGCCATGCCTACCCGTCCCGCCAGCAACACTCCACTCGCTGAAGTCTATGACCTTGCCGTGATCGGCGGTGGCATCAATGGTGTCGGTATCGCAGCCGATGCTGCGGGCCGGGGTTTGTCTGTGTTTCTTTGTGAAAAAGACGACCTGGCGCAACACACCTCATCGGCCAGCAGCAAGCTGATCCATGGTGGCCTGCGCTACCTGGAGCACTATGAATTCCGCCTGGTGCGTGAAGCCTTGGCTGAGCGCGAGGTGCTGCTTAGCAAAGCACCACATATCGTCAAACCCATGCGTTTTATCCTCCCCCACCGCCCGCACCTGCGGCCGGCGTGGATGATCCGCGCCGGTCTGTTTCTCTATGATCATTTGGGCAAGCGCGAGAAGCTGGCCGGTTCACGCAGCCTACGCTTCGGCGCCGGCAGCCCATTGAAAAGCGAGATCAGCCGGGGCTTCGAATACTCCGATTGCTGGGTCGATGACGCCCGCCTGGTGGTACTCAATGCCATGGCTGCCCGCGAACAAGGTGCGCACATACACAGCCGCACCCGCTGCGTCAGCGCGCGGCGCAGCAAGGGCCTGTGGCATATCCATCTGGAGCGCAGCGACGGCAGCCTGTTCTCGATTCGCGCCCGCGCCCTGGTCAATGCAGCTGGGCCTTGGGTGGCGCGGTTTATTCGCGAGGATCTGAAACAGGAATCGCCCTACGGCATCCGCCTGATTCAAGGCAGCCATATCGTTGTGCCGCGCCTGTTTGACGGCGAGCAGGCCTACATTCTGCAAAACGAAGACCGCCGTATCGTGTTCGCCATTCCTTATCAGGAACGCTTCACCCTGATCGGCACCACGGACCGCGAATACCAAGGCGACCCAGCCAAGGTGACGATCAGTGAGGAAGAAACCGATTACTTATTGAACGTAGTCAACGCTCACTTCAAAAAGCAGCTCAGCCGCAGCGACATTCTGCACAGCTACGCTGGCGTGCGGCCGCTGTGCGACGACGAGTCAGACGACCCGTCAGCAGTGACCCGTGACTACACCCTGTCTTTGTCGGGCCAACCTGGTGAAGCACCGCTGCTCTCCGTGTTCGGCGGCAAGCTCACCACCTACCGCAAGCTCGCCGAGTCGGCGCTGGCGCAACTGGCGCCCTTCTTCCCCAAGATGGGCCCAAGCTGGACCGCCAGCAGTCTGCTGCCCGGCGCCGAGCAACTGGACAGCCAGAACGCGCTGATTGAAGCCCTGTGCGCCCGCTATGGCTGGCTGCCCACCTCACTGGCGCGGCGCTGGGCCAGCAGCTACGGCAGCCGCAGCTGGTTGATGCTCAAAGGCGTGAGCAGCCTCAGCGACCTGGGCGAACACCTCGGCGCTGGCCTGTACACCCGTGAAGTCGATTACTTGTGCCAGGAAGAATGGGCCATGCAGGCGGACGACATTCTCTGGCGCCGCAGCAAGCTCGGCCTGTTCACCACCCCGGCGCAGCAAGCCAAGCTCGACAGTTACCTGCGCATCGGATCACCGCGCAGCCCGGAAGATGCACACGCGGCGTGAGCACTTTAAGTGGTCACATTCCAGACATAAAAAAGGGCGACCTAAGTCGCCCAAATTGCCTTGCGTGCCCCTAAAACAGAATCAGCCCTGCTTGCGCTTGTGCGAATCCTGCCAGATGAAGTAACCGACACCGGCGAAGAAGGCGAGCATTAGACCGACGGTGCCGATACCGGCGAGAACTACGACATCGATAAACATGGTTGCCTCCTGCGTGAAGCCTGTGTGGGTATGGCTTCAAGTTAGCAGGGGCCGCTGAAGTGCTATTGATCCAGATCAACAAGCGTCAGGCACTTACCAGACAAGGCAGTGCTTAGCTGATCCAGATCAACAAATCAGCCTATCAAGGAGCCGCCTCAAGGCTTTTTCGGTTTGCCCTTGGGCTTTTTCTTGCCTTTGGGCAGCGGCAGGGCCTGTTCGAAGGCATCACGCATTTCATTGAGTTTTTTGTCGCGCAGGTCATGGATGCGCTTGTCGCGCTCAGCCGCGAAATCAATCAGCTTGTTGTCTTTGCTCATGGAGTTGGCTTGATCAATCGAAAGGTCAGGTTCAGACGTGGCGCACAGGGGCTGCGCGTTTTCGCCACTTGGTGTTGCCAATGATGCTGGGTTGGCCCGCGCATGACCAGCAGCGAACCATGCTGCAGCAGCAGTGAATGCTCGATACGACCCTGCCCTTTGCGGCGCAGGTCGAAGCGGCGAGTACCACCTAAATTTAGCGAGGCGATCAACGGATTAGCCCCCAGCTCAGCCTCATCATCGCTGTGCCAGCCCATAGAATCCTGACCGTCGCGGTAATAGTTGATTAACACGCCATTTAGCGGCTGCCCAACCGCTGCAGCCACTTGCGCGCGAATTTGCGCCAGCAGTGGTGTCCAGGGCAGTGGCTGATGGGTCAAGCCGGAGTAGCGGTAACGGGCCTCGGCATCGCCATACCAGGCCACCAGACGCGGCACCGGCAGTTGCCGGCCATAAATCTGCACCTGTGGCTGCTGCCAGGGCGTCTGCGTGGTTAACTCAGCCAGCCAGCGATCCGCGGTTACCGCGTCCAGCCACTGCGCATGTAACTCAAGCTCGGCGTTGGCCAGCCGCAATTGATGGTCGTCGAATAGATCCACAGGGCAACACTCACAAGGTGATGCCAGTAAGTGTGCACGCCTCAGACCTCCACATCCACCCATAGACCTTGACGCGGCAGCTCCTCCAACGCGGCTTCATCCGCTTCAGCCACCTCGCCCTCGGCAAGTTCCTGAGGCGTATAGCCGTGTCGACGCTGGCGGCGGCGCTGCTCCTCGCGTAGCAACACCTGTGCTTCCTGCGGATGCCGCTTATCCAGGCTAACACCGCTTTCCTTGGCGCTTTCGGCGGACGCCGTCACCGGCGGTATCTCCGGCCGTGGCTTGACCACGTCCTGCTGGACGGTCACGGGTACCAGGCTATGGGGGATTGGCGGCAGCATCTATTAAGCCCTCCTTTGGTCAGACTGTCGGCCAGCCTGGCCACGACTTGAGCACGACCTCACTACACTTTCGATCCACCTAACCACACAAAGTGCCCGATGCGCTGCAATGCGCCTTGGGCCTTAACCCAGGGTTCCGTTACCATAGTCGGCTTTTTCACGCGGGAGACAAGCATGGCGCAGTATGAACCGGGGCAACGCTGGATCAGTGACAGCGAAGCAGAGCTGGGTTTGGGAACCGTTTTGATGCAGGACGGCCGCATGCTCACCGTGCTCTACCCGGCCACCGGCGAAACGCGCCAGTATGCCCTGCGCAATGCGCCGTTGACCCGCGTACGCTTCTCGCCGGGCGATGAAATCACCCACTTTGAAGGCTGGAAGCTGACCGTGCAGGAAGTCGACGATGTCGACGGTCTGCTGGTCTATCACGGCCTCAATGCCCAGCATGAAAGCGTCACCCTGCCGGAAACCCAGCTGTCGAACTTTATCCAGTTCCGCCTGGCCAGCGATCGCCTGTTCGCCGGGCAGATCGACCCGCTACCTTGGTTCGCCCTGCGCTACCACACCTTGGATTACACCAGCCGTCAGTTGCAGTCCACGCTGTGGGGCCTGGGCGGCGTGCGGGCGCAACCGATTGCGCATCAGCTGCATATCGCTCGCGAAGTCGCCGACCGTATCGCCCCGCGCGTACTACTGGCCGACGAAGTGGGCCTGGGTAAAACCATCGAAGCCGGCCTGGTCATTCATCGCCAGTTGCTCTCTGGGCGCGTCAACCGCGTATTGATCCTGGTACCGGAAAATCTCCAGCACCAGTGGCTGGTGGAAATGCGCCGCCGCTTCAACCTGGATGTGGCGTTGTTTGATGAAGAGCGCTTTATCGAAAGCGATGCCGGCAACCCGTTCGAAGACTGCCAACTGGCGCTGGTTGCGCTGGAGTGGCTGTGCGAAGACGAGAAAGCCCAGGACGCCCTGTTTGCCGCCGGCTGGGACCTTTTGGTAGTCGACGAGGCGCACCACCTGGTTTGGCACCCAGAACATGCCAGCGCTGAATACGCGCTGGTTGAACAGCTCGCCGAAGTTATCCCCGGCGTACTGCTGCTAACGGCCACCCCGGAACAACTCGGCCAGGACAGCCACTTCGCTCGCCTGCGCCTGCTCGACCCGAATCGCTTCCATGATCTGGCCGCCTTCCGCGCCGAAAGCGAGCACTACAAACCGATTGCCGAAGCCGTACAGGAGCTGCTTGATAAAGGCCGCTTGTCCGATGCCGCGCACAAAACCATCCATGACTTCCTCGGCGAAAGCGGCGAAGAACTGCTCAGCGCCGTTAATGCGGGAGACAGCGATGCCTCCGCGCGCCTGGTGCGCGAGCTACTTGACCGCCATGGCACCGGCCGCCTGCTGTTTCGCAACACCCGCGCCGCCGTGCAGGGTTTCCCCGACCGTGAGCTGCACCCCTACCCGCTGTCCAGCCCTGACGAGTACATGGAGCTGCCCATCGGCGAGCATGCCGACCTATACCCGGAAGTTAGCTACCAGGCGCAGCCGGATGTCGATGAAGACCTGCGCTGGTGGAAGTTTGACCCGCGCGTTGAGTGGCTGATCGACACCCTGAAGATGCTCAAGAAGTTCAAGGTGCTGGTGATCTGCGCCCACGCCGAAACCGCGATGGATTTGGAAGACGCCCTGCGTGTGCGCAAAGGCATCCCGGCCACCGTGTTCCATGAAGGTATGAGCATCCTTGAGCGCGACCGCGCGGCGGCCTACTTCGCCGACGAAGAGTTCGGCGCCCAAGTGCTGATCTGCTCGGAAATCGGCTCGGAAGGCCGCAACTTCCAGTTTGCCCACCACCTGGTGCTATTCGATCTGCCAGCGCACCCCGACCTGCTTGAGCAGCGCATCGGCCGCCTCGACCGTATCGGCCAGAAGCACCGTATTCAGCTGCACGTGCCTTATCTGGAAAACAGCCCGCAAGAGCGCCTGTTCCAGTGGTATCACCACGCGCTGAATGCCTTCCTCGCCACCTGCCCAACCGGCAACGCCCTGCAGCACCAGTTTGGCAGCCGCCTGCTGCCGCTGCTGGAAAGCGGCGATGACGGCGAGTGGCAAACATTGGTCGATGAAGCCAAGGCCGAACGCATTCGCCTGGAAGGTGAGCTGCACGCCGGTCGTGACCGCCTGCTGGAACTCAACTCCGGCGGTGCTGGCGAAGGTGAGGCCCTGGTTGAGGCGATTCTTGAGCAGGATGACCAATTCGCCCTGCCAATCTACATGGAGCAGCTGTTCGACGCCTTCGGCATCGACAGTGAAGACCACTCCGACAACGCTCTGATCCTGCGGCCCAGCGAGAAAATGCTGGACGCCAGCTTCCCGCTTGGCGACGACGAAGGTGTCACCATCACCTACGACCGTGACATGGCGTTGGCCCGCGAGGACATGCAGTTCCTCACCTGGGAACACCCCATGGTGCAAGGCGGTATGGACCTGGTGCGCTCCGGTTCAATGGGTAATACCGGCGTCGCGCTGATCAAAAACAAGGCCCTGAAACCCGGTACCGTGCTGCTGGAAATGCTCTACGTCAGCGAAGTAGTCGCCCCACGCGCGCTGCAACTGGGTCGTTACCTGCCGCCTATCGCCTTGCGCTGCCTGCTCGATGCCAACGGCAACGACCTGGCGCATAAGGTGGCTTTCGTCACCCTCAACGAACAATTGGAAAGCGTGCCACGCGCCAGCGCCAACAAGTTCGTCCAGGCCCAGCGCGACAGCCTCAACCCGCTGATCAATGCCGGCGAAAGCAAGGTTGCACCGCGCCATAACGAACGCGTTGCAGAAGCCAAGCGCCGCCTGGCCGCCGAAACAGACGAGGAACTGGCGCGTTTGATCGCGTTGCAAGCGGTCAACCCCAGCGTACGCGACAGCGAACTCAACGCCCTGCGCCAGCTACGTGAGCAAGGCTTGGCCATGCTCGACAAAGCGGCGCTGCGCCTGGAAGCCATCCGCGTGCTGGTCGCGGGTTAACGGTTAGGTTTGCCCACCCAACAAAAGGCCCGCAATTGCGGGCCTTTTGTTGGGTGGCATGTGTACTTAGCCGGGCTCAACCTCGCTCATGCCCCGTTGCATGTGCGCCGCATCAGTCACAAAGCAGCGCGACGCTTGCAGCAGCGCCAGCATGGTCAGGAACAAGGCAACCGGAATCAAGTACATGGCGTTGTGCAGCCCCACAGCCTTGAAGGTTTCGTTCATTTCACTGGCTCCGGCTGCAAGCATCGCCGCATTGGAGTAGTAGTCTGACAACATGCCCACCGCCAATGGGCCAAGGCCACCACCCAGCAGGTACAAGCCGGCAAAGAACAATGCCATAGCGGTAGCACGCAGACGTGGCTCGATTACATCCTGAATCGCGGTGTAGACGCAGGTGTAGAAGTTATACGCAAACAGCCAGCCGATGCTGAACAAGGCCACAAATACGGCAATCTCGACGCGCCCAGCCAGCAAGGCATAGCCGGTGGCCACGGCAGCAATCAACATGCTCACTGCTGCAAACAGCAGACGCCCGGTCTGCCAACGCTGGTGGATCTTGTCCGCCAGCCAGCCGCCCAGGGTCAGGCCGACCAACCCGGTTAAGCCGACAATCACCCCGGTGGCCATCGCCGCTTGCTCCAGCGGCATCAGAAAGTAGCGCTGCAGCATCGGCACCATGAATGAGTTACAGGCATAGGTGGCGAAGTTGAAGGCCAGGCCAGCCATCACCAGCCACCAGAAGGTGCGAATCGCCAGCACCTTGCGCAGGGGTTTTTCCACCGCCGTGGTGCGCGACTGCACGCTCTCAGCCGCGCCACGCTCGGGTTCTTTGATAAAGAACATAAACAGCGCGAGGATCAGCCCCGGCACCGCCGCAATAAAGAACGGTGCACGCCAGCTGTCGAACGCTTTAACCATCGCACCGATGGTGAAGAACGCCAGCAGCAGGCCAATCGGCAAACCGAGCATAAAGATGCCCATGGCGCGCGCACGCTTGTGCGCCGGGAACAGATCACCGATCAGTGAGTTGGCCGCCGGCGCATAGCTGGCTTCGCCAATGCCCACGCCCATACGAATCAGCAGGAAGCTCCAGAAATTCCAGGCCAAGCCGTTGACTGCGGTCAGACCGCTCCAGGCTGCTAACCCCCAGCCCATGATCTTGCGCCGCGCGCCGGTATCGGCCATGCGCCCCAGCGGAACGCCGGCAATCGCATAAACGATGGTAAAGGCGGTACCGATCAAGCCCAGCTGCAGGTCGCTCAGATCCCATTCCATGCGGATCGGCTCAATGATGATCGCCGGAATGGTGCGGTCAAAAAAGTTGAACAGGTTGGCGAGAAAAAGCAGGAACAGAATGCGCCAGGCATTCGCCGCTTGTAGGGATTGCTGCTGCATGGAATCCATCTCTATTTGTTGTTATCGAAGCAGGTCGGTGACACGTGGCCAGCCGCCATATACAGCATGTGCAGGCTCAATCTAGAGCCTTGCGCCAAGGCTGTCAGTGACTATTTGTTGCGTGTATGCCGGGTAATGGCCGCCTAGGCCAGCATGTAAGTCACAAAACGCCTCAAAAAAACGCTGGATAAGCCTCAGTAAAAGCGCGTGCAACAGCGAGATCTTCTATTTTTCATGCTACAAACAAGCGTGTTGAGCGCAATGTGGCCATTTGCCCACCTAACCCAGTTAGCCGCCGGACTGTCTCTAAATGAAAACAAAAAAAGACGCTGTGACCTCCCCCGCGACCGAAGCCACCCTGGCTGACCTGGCTGACCTGGCTGATACCCTGCTCGCCCCACTCGAACCCGCAGCCCCGCAGCAACCGCCCATGCGGCTGGACAGCAGCGGCGAGCAGTACATGTATTTCACCGAGCGCGACATTGATCGCATCCTCGATAACCTCGACGGTCTGCGCAGCCTGGTATTCCCGCCTGCGCCGCAGGATGACGACCACGATCGGAGCGGGCAGCACTTCCCCTCGGTGTGCCTGATCGGCCTCGGCCGCTGTGGCTCGAACATCGCCCTGGATGTTGCCTCACTGGTATACAACGCCCGGCAGTTTTACCTGAGCGAGTTCAACAACGAAGAAAAGACCGTAGCCGAGCAGGATTTTCGCCCCACGCGCTGGATTCGCAGCAACCTGTTGCGCGCACCGAGCAAGGACAGCAAGCCAGTTTTCCTGATAGAACCCCTGGTGATGCTCGGCGACCTGGATAAAGACATCGAGGGACGCATCCGCTTTTCGCGTAAAGGTGAAACCAGCGGTTTTTTAAGCGACTACAGCAAAATGAAAATCATGGACCTGTCCGAGGTGCATGCTGGCGGTGCCGGTAATGCGCCAATTCTCGGGCAGTATCTGGCCAAGATCATTCTGAACAAGGACACCCAGCGCTTCACCAACGAAGACTGGAAGTTCATCCACAGCTATTTGATTGACTCCTGCGGGATCAAGGCCAACCAATCGCGTTTGTATTTCTACATTTTTAGCGCCGGCGGCGGTACCGGCTCGGGTATGGCGTCGGAATTCGGCCTGGCCCAGCAGTTTGCCTACATGAGCAAAACCTTCGACACCAAGAGCTTCGAAGAAACCCCGGAGAACCGCGATCACAGCTTCGTCTTCGAACCCATTTTCACCAGCGGTATCTGCATCCTGCCGAACATCTCTGACCAACGCAGCGAAATGTCCGAGGCCCTGCACATCAACGCCGGCCGCCTACTGTGTAAATACCTCGCCGAAGAATGGGACTTCTCCTACAACTTCGATAACGAAGAGAACAGCGAAGCCAGCGTGATGCGTCGCATCCGCCCGTGGAACGCGATGATGCTGATCTCCAACGACATCATGCGCTACGCCGAAGAGAGCGACGACGGCAATATCCAGAACATCGACGTCAACGCCATGGAGCGTCACGCCAACCAGTACATCTCGCAGCAGATTTTCAACATCCTCACCGCCCAGGCGGTGACCACCGATTACGACCAGAACTACTTCCGCCGTGCCGGCATTGATATTGGCGAAACCATCCGCCTGGACGCCAACGACCTGTTTATGAGCCTCGCCGGCCCGGTGGCCGTGGCCTATGCCGAATCAGTTGTGCCCGAGCAGAGCGCAGCGGTGTTGGACAAGTTCCGCGTACTGGAAAAAGAGCCGTCGCGGCTGAATATTGACGACCTGTTCTTCCGCTCCATCGACCTGCCGCACTTCAACAAGGTCACTCAGGCCATTGAAGGCATCAGCCTGCTGCCGATCGAGTCCAAGCGTTACCGCGAAGCGCTGGATGAGTACAAAAAATCCAATTTCAACGCCGCCAAACTCAGCGACCTGCACTTCTTCAAGAACTGCTCCTCGGTGGTGTCGATCGTCTCGCTGCCAAAGGACTACAAGCTGTCCTATATGGACCTGAACCGGCTCAAGACCCACCTCAACAGCCTGTTCCCCAACACCACGCTGAAGCGCTATGCGCTGGTGATCGGCGCCTCGGCCAACCTGTCGCTAACCACCCTAATCGCCAAGAGCCCGTGCCTGTCGGATGATTTTCTGACCCTGATCGTGGCCTTTATCAAACGCTGCTTCGCCCGCGACCCGCACCGCTTCGATGAGAGCCTGGACAACGCCATTCTCGATTTCATCATGAGCGATGAGTTCGACGAGGTACGCGTTGACGCCATGCTCAACGAGTTTGAGAACCCGGCGAAAATCCTCGACACCAACTGGTATGCGATCAAGCCGATGTACGAAAAGAAGTACCGCGAGCTGATTCATGATCAGAGCAAGTTCGTCTCGATCAACGACATTCGCCTGTCACGCGACAGCGTAAAAAAAGCCATCAAGTACCTGCGCGAGATCTACCGCCACCGCATTGGCAAGACCCGGGTTATCTCGCTCAACAAGTACGCCGAAGACAAGCCCGAGTAAGCCACTGCAACCTGCAACCCGAGATCAATCGGATTGCAGGTAGGTGCTTAGCTCTCGCGCCATTTACTCAACCAGCCAAGGCTGGCCTGGGTGCCGGCTTCGCCCGGTCGATATTCGGCCGCCAACCAGCCCTGATAGCCACTGTCACGCAGCGCCGTCAGCAGCGGCGCGAACTGCAGCTCGCCAGTGCCCGGCGCACCGCGCCCCGGGTAATCGGCAAACTGCACATGACCGATATTCCCGGCCAGCAGAGCGATACCCGCCTGTATATCCAGTTTCTGGCGCGCCATGTGGTAAAGGTCGTACTGCGCCGTCAGGTTAGGGTGAGCCACGGCCTTGAGCAGCGCATCCAACTGCGCCGGGGTATTGATCAGAAAGCCCTGCATATCCAGCGGATTGATCGCCTCCACCACCACGCCAATACCTAATAACTGAAAAGCCTCGGCGGCCTGGCGCAAGTTAGCCACCAGGCAGGCATGCGCCTGCTCTTGATCAAGCCCTGGCGCCAAACGTCCCGGCAGCACATTAACCAACGCCGGACGCACCATCGCCGCATAACTCAGGGCCTCCTGCAACGCGGCATCAAACTCGCCCTGACGCGCAGGCACCACGGCCAAGCCTGGGCCGCCGCTCATCAAATCACCGGTAGGCAGGTTGATCAGGCGCAGCGGCATGCCTGCAGCGGCCAGCGCTTCTTTCAAGCGAATGGCCGGCAACTCATAGGGAAACTGGATTTCCACGCCATCAAAGCCAGCAGCGGCGGCAGCCACCACTCGGTCAATCAGCGGCAACTCGGTAAAGAGTAGCGACAGGTTGGCGGCGATCTTCATGCCTGTGGCTCTTGCGGCTGTGGCTTGCGGTACAGCTGCACCAGCGTCGCTGGGTCGCGCTCCAAATTGCCCTGGCTGCCATGTTGGCGCATTAGCTGCGCGGCCAGGCCACTGAGCGGCGTGGCCGAACCGATCTGTTGCGACAGTTTGACTGCCGTATCCAGATCCTTAAGTAGGGTACGCACATGCCATTTGACCGGCTCGAACTGGCTCTCGGCCATCTGCGGTGTAAGAATCTGCAGCGGCTTGGAATCAGCGAAACCACCGGCCAGCGCTGGCGCGATCAAGCTGGCATCAACCCCAGCCTGTTCTGCCAGGGCCACTACTTCAGCGATCACTAGGGCGTTACAGGCGACGATCATCTGGTTGCACACCTTGGTCACCTGGCCCGCGCCGACGTCGCCCATGCGCGTCAGGCGTTGCCCAAGGTGCGCGAGGATCGGCCGCACCCGCCCGATGTCCTCGACCCGACCACCGGCCATAATCGCCAGTGTGCCGTTGGCTGCGCCGGGTGTGCCACCGGACACAGGCGCATCAACCCAATGCATGCCGCAGCGGGCGTGCAGCTCAGCGGCCATTTCGCGGGTGGCCGCAGGCTCTAAGCTGGAAAAATCCACCAGTACCTGTCCAGGCTTGGCCGTTTCAGCAATGCCGCCGGGGCCAAATACCACCTCACGCACCACCTCAGTGTTTGCCAAACAGAGCATGACGATATCGGCCTGAGCACAGAGCTGCCCGGGGCTCGCCATAACCTGCGCGCCCAACGCGTGCAGTGGCGCGCACTTATCAGGGGAACGGTTCCAAACGCTCAGCGGATAACCGGCAGCAAGTAGCCGCTGGGTCATGGGCAGCCCCATTAGACCGATACCCGCAAATGCCAATGTAGGAAGGGATGTGGGCATAGACAGACTCCGACTCATTGATGGCCACTATCTTAACGTAGCCTGCGCCAGAGCCTGCCTCATCAGCGCCGCGAACGGGCTTACAGGCCGTCTTTTTCCAGGTGATCCAGGTTGACCGGCTCGCCGCTGTGCGCATTGAGCTTGGCGCGAATGTCCTCAAACATCAGGTCGTATTCGGCATGGTTACGCATGATCAGGCCACGGTTGGTCGGCACGCCATGTTTACGCGCCAAACGGGTGGCCACACTGGCGAAGTTGAAGGCCGTGTCGCGGTGCAGCTCGAAAACCTCTTCAAAGACCTTGCCGTCCACCTGCCCTTGCATACGCATGTGCAACATCGGACCTTCATTCGGGTCTAGGCGCACGTCGTAGTACAGGTCAACGCTGAACAATGGTGACCCGGCCGTGGCCACGGTGTTGGCGCGATGTAGATGCCCTGGTTCAAACATGTCGACAGCTCCTGTAATCCGTTCGCGGTGCTGCCCGCATAGTGGCTCAAAATGAGAAGTGACGCATGCGCCAGATCAGTGCAGCGGCGCGGGTTTAATACGCTCCTGCGCCAGCACCCAGGGCGCCACGACCACCGCCCACAGCTCTGGCTCGCGGCTTAGCAGGTCTTCAGCGCGGCTGTCGTCAACCTTACTCAACACACCTGCGGCCAGCCAGGCGGCCACTTTAACCTGGTCATTCTGCGCCAAGGCCTGCGCAACTTCGATCAAATCGTGCGTAGCGTCGACCCACAACAACGCGCCACGGGCGAAGGTCGGCTGCAGCTCCTGCCAGGTGATAGCGGCCGTTTCGCCAAGCAGCTTGGCATAGAGGGTGCTAGGTTGTTCTGCGATGAGACGCTCAGACATACATTGCCCTGTTAGTGATGGCCGTATTAGGAATCGGCCGCCATGATAGCGTCGCCCCAGCAGCTGGCAAATTCGCGACGTCATCAACGGCGAGAAAGACACGCCGTTTTTCTATACATTCATTGCGTTAACGCGACATCCCGAGGTTTTGCCCCCAGCAAGTCGCTTTTCAAGCCGCGAAGCAGCGCTCTACACTGCACCGGTACAGTTGCCGGGGGGATGGCCGGGGAAACAACCCGGTTCTGCAGCTTTGGCCGCCAGAACTACAATAATCAAAACCAATAAGAGTGGAGCATTATGAACAAGGCTACTAAGCAGATTTCCAAACTGTTTGCCGCCATGGCCATGGCTGGCGTTGCCAGCTACTCGGTTGCAGCAGACACCATCAAAATTGGCCTGGCAGGCCCTGTCACCGGCGCAGTCGCGCAGTACGGTGAAATGCAGTTCATCGGTGCCAAAATGGCCATCGAGCAGATCAACAAAGCCGGCGGGGTTAACGGCGCCATGCTCGAAGGCGTGGTGTATGACGACGCCTGCGATCCGAAACAAGCGGTTGCTGTCGCCAACAAGATCGTCAACGACGAAGTTAAATTCGTTGTTGGTCACCTCTGCTCCAGCTCCACTCAGCCAGCGTCCGATATTTATGAAGACGAAGGCATCCTGATGATTACCGCGGCATCCACCAGCCCGGACATCACCTCACGCGGCTATGAACTGGTGTTTCGCACCATCGGCCTGGACAGCCTGCAAGGCCCAACCGCCGGTAACTTCATTGCTGACAACGTCAAGCCGCAAGCGGTTGCTGTTATCCACGACAAGCAACAATACGGTGAAGGCATCGCCACTGCTGTCAAGCAGACCCTGGAAAGCAAAGGCACCAAGGTTGTTCTGTTCGAAGGCATTAACGCCGGCGACAAAGACTTCTCCTCAATGATCTCCAAGCTCAAGCAAGCCGGTGTTGATTTCGTTTACTACGGCGGCTACCACCCTGAGTTGGGCCTGCTGCTGCGCCAAGCGTCCGAGAAAGGCCTGAAGGTCAAGTTCATGGGCCCAGAAGGCGTGGGCAACAAGGAAATCTCGGCCATCGCCGGCCCGGCTTCCGAAGGCATGTTGGTAACCCTGCCGAAGTCGTTCGATCAGGACCCACGCAACCAGGCACTGGTTGATGCATTCAAGGCCAAGAACGAAGACCCAAGCGGCCCGTTTGTATTCCCGGCCTATGCCGCTGTTCAGGTGATTGCTGAAGGCATCACTAAAGCAGGCGATACCGACACCGCTAAAGTGGCCGCAGCCCTGCGCGCCAACAGCTTCGACACCCCGACAGGCAACCTGAGCTTCGATGAAAAGGGTGACCTGAAGGATTTCAGCTTCGTGGTTTACGAATGGCACCAGGACGGCACCAAGACCGAAGCCAAGTAAGCCTCCCCGCCTGAACCCAAAGCCCACTGCACCTGCCGTGGGCTTTGCTTATTAGAAGAATTCCGGTTGCATGCTGCGCCACTGGCGCTGCCTTGCGTGCCACCCAGGAGTTAGGCAATGCCTGATCTGTATCACTACCTGCAACAGCTGGTTAACGGTCTGACCGTTGGCAGCACTTACGCCCTGATAGCCATCGGCTACACCATGGTTTACGGCATTATCGGCATGATCAACTTCGCCCACGGCGAGGTTTACATGATCGGCTCCTATGTCGCCTTTATCGTGATTGCCGGCTTGACCCTGATGGGCCTGGACAGCCTGCCGCTGTTGATGATCGCCGCCTTCGCCGGCAGCATCATTATTGCCAGCGCCTACGGCTACAGCATCGAACGGGTCGCCTACCGCCCCTTGCGTGGTGGTAACCGTTTGATCCCGCTGATCTCCGCCATCGGTATGTCGATTTTCCTGCAAAACGAAATACTGCTGGCTCAGGACTCAAAAGACAAAGCCATCCCCAACCTGCTGCCTGGCAACTTTGTGCTGGGTGAAAGTGCGATGAATGGCGTGGTGATTTCCTACATGCAGGTGCTGATCTTCGTCGTCACCTTCGTGGTGATGCTGGCGCTGACCGCGTTCATTTCGCGCTCACGCCTGGGCCGCGCCTGCCGCGCCTGTGCCGAAGACATCAAGATGGCTAACCTGTTGGGCATCAACACCAACAACATCATTGCCCTGACCTTTGTCATCGGTGCGGCACTGGCCGGTGTTGCCGCTGTGTTGCTGGGCATGCAATACGGCGTAATCAACCCACACTTGGGCTTCCTCGCCGGGATCAAGGCCTTCACCGCCGCAGTTCTGGGCGGAATTGGCAGCATTCCAGGCGCAGTACTGGGCGGGCTGTTGCTGGGCCTGGCCGAAGCATTCGGTGCCGACATCTTCGGTGATCAATACAAGGACGTGGTGGCCTTCAGCCTGTTGATTCTGGTTTTGCTGTTCCGCCCGACAGGCATCCTCGGTCGTCCGGAGGTTGAAAAAGTATGAGTACCTCCATCGCAAAAAACCTCAAGACCGCGATTTTCAGTGCCCTGCTGGTGTTGGCTGTGGCCTATCCGGTGCTTGGCCTGAAGCTGACGACCGTGGGGATCAAGCTTGAAGTGCAAGGTGCCAGCCCAGCCATTGTCTGGACCATTATCGGTTGCGCCATCGCCATGTTCTTTTGGCAGTTGTTCCGCAGCCAACTGAGTGCGGCCTGGGGCCAGGTACCCAGCCTGCCCAGCGTCCCGAGCAAGGCGAGTAACTTCCTCACCCTGCCCTCGACACAGCGCTGGATTATCCTCGGTCTGATCATGGTCGCCCTCGCCTGGCCGTTCTTTGGTTCGCGCGGCGCGGTGGACATCGCCACACTGATCCTGATCTACGTGATGCTCGGCCTCGGCCTGAACATCGTGGTCGGCCTGGCTGGCTTGCTTGATCTGGGTTACGTCGGGTTCTACGCGGTCGGAGCCTACAGCTACGCGCTGCTGTCGCACTATTACGGCCTGGGCTTCTGGGTATGCCTACCGATTGCCGGCCTGATGGCGGCGTTCTTCGGTTTTATCCTGGGCTTTCCGGTGCTGCGCCTGCGTGGTGACTATTTGGCCATTGTGACCCTCGGCTTTGGCGAAATCATCCGCATCCTGCTGCGTAACATGACCGACCTCACAGGCGGCCCTAACGGCATCAGCAACATCGACAAACCGACGTTGTTCGGCCTGTCGTTCGAGCGCCGCGCGGCCGAAGGTATGCAAACCTTCCACGAGTATTTCGGCATCGCCTACAACTCGATCAACAAGGTGATCTTCCTCTACCTGATCGCACTGTTGCTGGTGTTGCTGACCCTGTTCGTAATCAATCGCCTGCTGCGCATGCCGATTGGCCGGGCCTGGGAAGCACTGCGTGAGGACGAAATCGCCTGCCGCGCGCTGGGCATGAACCCAACCGTGATCAAACTCTCGGCTTTTACCCTGGGGGCGACCTTCGCCGGTTTCGCCGGCAGCTTCTTCGCCGCGCGCCAAGGTCTGGTGACACCGGAGTCGTTCACCTTTATCGAGTCAGCGATCATTCTGGCCATCGTGGTACTGGGCGGCATGGGCTCGCAACTCGGCATTATTCTCGCTGCGGTGGTGATGATCCTGCTGCCTGAGTTGATGCGTGAGTTCAGCGAGTACCGCATGCTGATGTTCGGCGCGCTGATGGTATTCATGATGATCTGGCGTCCGCAGGGTTTGCTGCCCATGCAACGTCCGCACTTGGAGCTGAAACGATGAGCCGCGCGATTCTAGAAGTAAGCGGCCTGTCCATGCGCTTCGGCGGCCTGCTGGCCGTCAATGGAGTGGGCTTATCCGTGCAAGAGAAACAAGTGGTGTCGATGATCGGCCCGAATGGGGCCGGCAAGACCACCGTCTTCAACTGCCTGACCGGTTTCTACCAGCCTACGTCCGGCAGTATCAGCCTGGATGGTGAGCACATCGAAGGCCTGCCGGGCCACAAGATCGCCCGTAAAGGCGTGGTGCGCACCTTCCAGAACGTGCGCCTGTTCAAGGACATGACTGCGGTGGAGAACTTGCTGGTGGCGCAACATCGCCACCTCAACACCAACTTCCTCTCCGGGCTGTTCAAGACCCCAGCGTTTCGCAAAAGCGAGCACGAGGCCATGGACTACGCCGCGCATTGGCTGGATCAGGTCAACCTGACCGAATTCGCCAACCGCCCGGCCGGCACCCTCGCCTACGGTCAGCAACGCCGCCTGGAAATTGCCCGCTGCATGATGACGCGTCCGCGCATCCTTATGCTCGACGAACCCGCTGCCGGTCTCAACCCGCGCGAGACCGACGACCTTAAGGCACTGATCGGCATGTTGCGTGATCAGCACAACGTAACGGTGCTGCTAATCGAGCACGACATGAAGCTGGTCATGAGCATTTCCGACCACATTTACGTGATCAACCAGGGCACGCCCCTGGCGGACGGTACGCCGGAGCAGATCCGCGAAAACCCGGACGTGATCAAAGCCTACCTGGGGGAAGCGTGATGCTGTATTTCGAGAACGTTTCCACCTTCTACGGCAAGATCCAGGCACTGCACGACGTTAACGTTGAAGTGCGTCAGGGTGAGATCGTCACCCTGATCGGTGCCAACGGGGCCGGTAAATCAACCCTGCTGATGACTCTCTGCGGCTCGCCCCAGGCAAGCAGCGGCAGCATCCGCTACCAAGGTGAAGAGCTGATCGGCCAGGACACCCCGAGCATCATGCGCAAGAGCATTGCCGTGGTGCCGGAGGGTCGCCGGGTGTTCTCCCGCCTGACCGTGGAAGAAAACCTGGTGATGGGCGGCTTCTTCGGCAGCAAGGCCGATAATCAGGAACAGCTGGACAAGGTGTTGCACCTGTTCCCGCGCCTGAAAGAGCGCTTTGCCCAGCGTGCAGGCACCATGTCCGGCGGTGAGCAGCAGATGCTCGCCATCGGTCGCGCGCTGATGAGCAAGCCCAAACTGCTGCTACTTGATGAGCCGTCGCTGGGCCTGGCTCCGATCATCATTCAGCAGATCTTCGACATCATCGAACAGCTGCGCAGGGACGGGGTAACGGTGTTCCTGGTCGAGCAAAACGCCAACCAGGCGCTCAAACTGGCCGACCGTGGCTATGTGCTGGAGAACGGCCGGATCGTTATGCAGGGCAGCGGCCATGAGCTGCTGAATGACCCGAAGGTGCGCGACGCTTACTTGGGTGGCTAACCATCCCTGCGATAAAAAACCGCTCTTATGGGCGGTTTTTTATGGGTGAATACACGGCAACGTTCGGCATAAGCTGCAATTGTCGGCAGATTTATCGCCGCCGTCCGCCTGATCTTCCGTGCATAGCCGCGCCGGGCAGTTACAATGGCGGCCCTTTGTTTATTGATGACTGCTTTTTATGACCGAGCCTGTTCGCCTGTCCAAACGCCTGATCGAAGTGGTTGGCTGTTCGCGCCGTGAGGCCGAGCTGTATATCGAGGGCGGTTGGGTAACAGTGGATGGTGTGGTTGTCGAAGAGCCGCAGTTCAAAGTCGGCGAACAGCGCGTCGAACTGCTGGCAGATGCCGTATTGACGCCCGTCGAACCAGTAACGCTGCTGCTGCATGTGCCTGCCGGACACTACCCCGATCGTGCAATCGAGAGCATCAGCGCAGCCACTCACCGGGCGGATGACGCCTGCGGCATTCGCCCATTGAAAAGCCACTTCGCCCGCCTGATTAGCTGCGCACCGCTGCAAACCGGCGCCGACGGCCTGCATGTGCTGACCCAGGACTGGCGCATCGAGCGCAAGCTTAAAGAAGACCTGAACAAGCTTGAGCAGGAATATGTGGTTGAGGTCATCGGTACCTTAAGCAATAGCCAGCTCAAACGCTTGGCTCACGGCCTGACCTTCAATGGCGTGGCCTTGCCTCCGTGCAAAGTCAGCTGGCAGAACGAAACCCGCCTGCGCTTCGCCCTCAAGAACCCCCTGCCTGGGCAGATCGTGTTTATGTGCAACAGCGTCGACCTCAAGGTGCTGGGCATGAAGCGCATCCGTATCGGCGGCGTGTCGATGGGCAAAGTAATGCCCGGGCAATGGCGCTACCTGGCTGGCAAAGAACGCTTCTAATTTTTTAGCTGATGCGCTTTGTGCATCAGCCCTTTTCAGGACCGCACCATGCTTAATAACGACGTACTGCGCAGCCTGCGCTACACCCTCAACATCAGCGACGCGCAGTTGGCCGAGATCATCCAGCTGAGCGGTAAAAAAATCACCGTCGACGAACTGATCCCGTTGTTGAAGAAGGAAGACGAAGAAGGTTTCGTACCTTGCGATGACGAGCTGATGGCGCATTTTCTTGACGGCTTGGTGTACTTCAAGCGCGGTAAAGACGACAGCCGCCCTGCCCTGCCGATAGAAGTGCCCGTCACCAATAACATGGTACTGAAGAAACTGCGTGTGGCCTTCGAGCTGAAAGAGGACGACATGCACGCGATCATGAACAGCGTCGACTGCCCGGTTTCCAAACCGGAGATGAGCGCCTTGTTCCGCAAGTTCGGCCACAGCAACTACCGCACCTGTGGTGATCAATTCCTGCGTAACTTCCTCAAGGGCCTGACCCTGCGAGTACGCGGCGAATAAGCCTCGCCTGCACCATGCGCCCTGCATGGCCGTGTATTTCCAAGGGCAATAGTGCCTGCCGCCTGGCAGGCACACGATTAGGCTAATGGCATCCATCCCCCTGAGGATTTGCCATGCACCCCTACTTTTCCCTGCAAGGTCGCACCGCCCTGGTGACCGGCGGCACCCGTGGTATTGGCAAGATGATTGCCAAAGCCTTTGTTGAAGCGGGCGCCACGGTATATGTCTGCGCCCGTGATGGCGAGGCCTGCGCACAAACCGCTGCCGAGCTCTCAGCCTTTGGCACCTGCCACGGTATCGCGGCTAACCTGGCTAGCGAGGAAGGCGTGCACGTCTTGGCTGAGCAACTGGCTAGCACAATCGACCACCTGGATATTCTGGTCAATAACGCCGGCACCACCTGGGGCGCGCCGCTGGAAAGCTACCCAGCCAAGGGCTGGGAAAAAGTCATGCAGCTCAACGTGACCTCGGTATTCAACTGCATCCAGCAGCTGCTGCCGCTGCTGCGCAAAGCCGGCAGCGCGGCGAACCCGGCGCGGGTGATCAACATCGGCTCGGTGGCCGGCATCACCTCCCACGGTGAAAACGCCTACGCCTATGGCCCGAGCAAGGCGGCGCTGCATCAGCTGTCGCGCATGCTCGCCCGTGAACTGGTTGGCCAACATATCAACGTCAACGTAATCGCGCCGGGGCGCTTCCCGAGCAAGATGACCCAGCATATCGCCACCGACGAAGCTGCCATGGCCGAAGACACCGCGCTGATCCCCATGCAGCGTTGGGGCCGTGAAGCGGAAATGGCCGCCCTGGCGATCAGCCTGGCCAGCACCGCCGGGGCTTACATGACCGGCGCGATCATCCCTATCGACGGCGGTTTTCACCTCTAGTCAGGTACTATGGCGGCGTTTTCACTCGATCACGCCGCCATGCCCTACTCCGTATCCCCCATCGGCTTTGTCCGCTCCTGTTTCAAGGAGAAATTCGCCATCCCCCGTCAGCCGCAATTGGCACCGGCCGCCCGTGGTGTATTGGAGCTGCTCGCGCCGTTCGATAACGGCGATGCGGTGCAGGGGTTGGAGCGGGTCAGCCATGTCTGGCTGCTGTTTCTGTTTCACCAAACGCTGGAAGACAAGCCGCGCTTGAAAGTGCGTCCGCCGCGCCTGGGCGGCAATCAATCGGTCGGCGTATTCAGCACCCGCGCCACGCACCGGCCCAATGGCATCGGCCAGTCGGTGGTCAAGCTGGATAAAGTCGAGCCAGGCAAACTCTGGCTCTCCGGCATTGACTTGCTCGACGGCACCCCGGTGCTGGATATCAAACCTTACGTGCCCTACGCCGATAGCGTGCCGGGTGCCTACAACCTTATTGCTGACAGCGCGCCGGCGCAGATCAAGGTCACGTGGCAAGCGCACGCGCGCGTTCAGGCCACTCACCACGCACAGCGCTTGAACGAGCCATTGCTTGAGCTGATCGAGCAGTGCCTGGCTCAGGACCCGCGCCCGGCCTACCAGCAGCCCAGCCCTGAGCGCCGCTACGGGGTGCGCTTCTGGGATGTCGATGTGCACTGGCACTACCCGCAGCCCGGCACCATCTGCGTGCTGGATGTGTTGCTGACCGGCTGACACCGCCAGCCTGGGCAGGGAATCTGCACGCGTACTGAACCCGCCAGACACAGCGCCTTATTTTGTCTTATATTTATAAGATAAATGTATACAAAACAAGGATCACCCCATGCTCGCACGCCCCGGTCGCCTCAACGGCTTACGTCACCTCGCTCTACTGGTTAGCAATCTGGAAGCCTGTGAACGCTTTTACGTGGATATTCTTGGCATGCAGGTGCTGCACCGCGCCAACGAAGACCTGGTCTACCTGACGTGTGGCAATGACAATTTGTCCTTGGGCCGCGCGGTTGTGCCCAGCAGTGGTGAGCAGGCCGTGGATCACTATGGTTTTATCGTCGACAGCATTGAAGAGCTGCACGCCTGGCACCAATACCTCAGCGCGCAGGGCGTGACCCTGCTCGACCAACCTTTCGCCCATGGCGATGGGGCGTACAGCTTTCACCTGCTCGACCCTGCCGGCAACAAGGTCCAGCCGATCTACCACCCTGCCGTTTCCGGGCAACGTTTTAATCCTGTTGCTGAGCTAAACAACGCCTAAATGGCTGGAGCACCGCAGCGTTCACCCATACGCGGCGGTGCTGTTACAGGTAAACAAGCGTTCACTGTTTAGCGCCTTGCGGGTATCGTGGTGGGGCAGCGCGTGCTGCCAAATAGCCAGCATTCAACTTGCGCCACCTGGCCACCCTGCACAAACGCACAGTGAACCAATGAAACTCAGCCGCTACGTACCCAGCGAAAACCTCGTAGACCTGCTCCTCGACGCCATCTGTGTTGTCGACAAAAGCGGGCACTTCGTTTTTGTCAGCGCGGCCTGCCAACGTATTTTTGGCTACAGCGCGGATGAGATGATCGGCAAGCGCATGATCGAAATGGTGCACCCCGCAGACCGAGCAAAAACCCTACAGGCCGCCGCAGAAATCATGGCGGGGGTAAACAAACCGCACTTCGAGAACCGCTACCTGCATAAAGATGGGCGAACAGTGCACATCCTCTGGTCAGCACGCTGGTCAGATAATGATCAGGTCCGCATTGCGGTCGCCCATGACATCACTGCCCGTAAGCGCAGCGAGGCCATCCAGGCAGCGCTGTATGGCATCGCGGAGGTCGCACACTCAACAAAAAACTTGCTGGCACTGTTTCAGCAAGTGCACTTGATCATTGATGAGCTGTTACCGGCGATTAACTTCTTCGTCACACTCTACGATGAACAGCGGGATGCTCTGACATTCCCCTACCCTGCTCAGCCTGATGCGCAGCAAACCGATTGCGCCCACCCACATGTCGCCACGCTCAGCACTGAAGTGATACACAGCGGCCAAACCCTGTCACGCACATCCGCCACCCAAGAGCCCGCAGGCCACTCACTGACGCATTGCTGGCTAGGCGTGCCGCTGCAATCGCATAAAGGCGTAATGGGCGCCCTGATCGTGCGCAATACCGCACTCGGCATGGGCTACAACGAAGACGAGCACGAGCTGCTGCAGTTCGTTTCCACCCAGGTGGCAACCGCCATCGAGCGCCAGCAGATGCTCAGCCGCCTCCAGTTTATGGCCCAGTACGACTCGCTCACTCAGTTGCCCAATCGCGAGCTACTGCGCGACCGCTTACAGACCGCTCTGGCTCGCGCCCGCCGTGAACAGTCGCTGGTGGCCTTGCTGTTTCTTGACCTGGACAAGTTCAAGCAGGTCAACGACACCCTTGGCCACAGCGCGGGCGACCTGCTGCTCCAAGGCGTCGCCCAGCGCATTCGCCAATGCCTGCGTGAAGTCGACACCGTGGCCCGCTTTGCCGGCGATGAATTCGTCGTGCTGCTGGAGGACTTTCAGTCGGCCGAGCACGCCAAAGGCGTCGCCGAGAAGATCCGCCAGAGCCTTAACCAACCCTTCGAACTGCGTGAACAGCGCCAAATCATTCAGCCGAGTATCGGCATTGCCCTCTACCCTCTGCACGCCCGAGATGAGCAGCAATTGCTCCAGCATGCTGACAACGCCATGTACCTGGCCAAGCAGAGCGGTGGCAACCGCTCGCATAGCGCCCTTGAACTTGAATAAACGCGCATAAAAAACCCGCCAATGGGCGGGTTTTCGATCATCACGGCGCTGCTTACTTCTCGACGAAGGCGCGCTCAATCAGGTAATCACCCGGTTCGCGCATCCGCGGCGAGACCTGCAAGCCAAACTCGTTGAGCACTTCACTGGTTTCGTCGAGCATGCTCGGGCTGCCGCAGATCATTGCGCGGTCGTCTTGCGGGTTAATCGGTGGCAGGCCGATGTCTTGAAACAGCTTGCCGCTGCGCATCAAATCAGTCAGGCGGCCCTGATTCTCGAAGGGCTCGCGGGTTACTGTGGGGTAGTAGATCAACTTGTTTTTCAGCGCATCACCAAAAAACTCATTCTGCGGCAGGTGCTCGGTGATGAACTCGCGGTAAGCCACTTCGTTCACATAGCGCACGCCGTGAACCAGAATCACCTTCTCAAAACGCTCGTAGGTCTCCGGGTCCTGAATCACGCTCATAAACGGTGCCAGGCCCGTACCCGTGCTGAGCAAATACAGGTGCTTACCGGGCTTGAGGTCATCCAGCACCAGGGTGCCGGTGGGCTTCTTGCTGATAATGATCTCGTCGCCTTCCTTGAGGTGCTGCAGCTGCGAGGTCAACGGGCCGTCCGGCACCTTGATGCTGAAAAACTCCAGATGCTCTTCCCAGTTCGGGCTGGCGATCGAGTAGGCGCGCATCAACGGACGCCCGCTGTCCTGCTGCAGGCCGATCATCACGAACTGGCCATTTTCGAAACGCAAACCCGGGTCACGGGTGCACTTGAAGCTGAACAACGTGTCGTTCCAATGGTGCACGCTCAGAATGCGCTCGGCGTTAAGGTTGCTCATGCTCGGGGCTCCGCAGAAGTAATGTCGTCAGCGCGGTTGGGCGCAATTGCACGGCATTGTAATGAGCGGCGCAATATCTGTTAACTTGATTATCAAGATATAGGTTATCGGTTATATAGATATGCGATTTACCCTCAGACAACTGCAAGTCTTCGTCGCCGTGGCCCAACAAGAAAGCGTGTCCCGCGCGGCTCACTCCTTGGCCCTGTCACAATCAGCGACCAGCACCTCCATCAGCGAACTGGAGCGCCAATCCGACTGCCAGCTGTTTGACCGTGCCGGCAAACGCCTGAGCCTGAACGCCCTCGGCTTGCAACTGCTGCCGCAAGCGGTTGCCTTGCTCGACCAGGCCAAAGAAATTGAACGCCTGCTGGGCGGCAAGAGCGGCTTCGGCTCGCTGAATGTCGGCGCCACCCTGACCGTCGGCAATTACCTGGCCACCTTGCTGATCGGTAATTTCATGCAGCGCCACCCTGAATGCAGGGTCAAACTGCAGGTGCACAACACCGCTTACGTGGTGCAGCAGATCGCTCACTACGAGTTAGACATGGGCATGATTGAAGGCGATTGCCAGCACCCGGATATCGAGGTGCAACCCTGGGTTGAAGACGAACTGGTGGTGTTCTGCGCGCCGCAGCATGCCCTGGCCCAACGCCGTGAGGCGAGCCTGCAAGAGCTGACGCACGAAGCGTGGATTTTACGTGAGCAAGGCTCCGGCACGCGTCTGACCTTCGACCAAGCCATGCGCCACCAGCGCGCCAGCCTGAATATCCGCCTGGAGCTGGAACACACCGAGGCAATCAAACGAGCGGTGGAGTCGGGCCTGGGAATTGGCTGCATTTCCCGTCTGGCGCTGCGCGATGCGTTTCGCCGTGGCAGCCTGGTGGCGGTGGAAACGCCAGAGCTGGATCTGCGCCGGCAGTTCTACTTTATCTGGCACAAGCAGAAGTACCAGACCGCCGCCATGCGTGAATTTATCGAGCTGTGCCGTGCATTGACCGCCGGTGTGACGCGCAGCGATCAGATCATTCTGCCGTCTATTGCCTGAAAACGGCGGATTAACCGAGCAGAATAATTGCCCACACCAGGCCAATCAGACTGAGGGCGATAAATTGCGCGGCGCTGCCCATGTCTTTGGCGTTTTTCGACAGGGGGTGCAACTCCAGGGAGATACGGTCAATGGCCGCTTCCACGGCTGAGTTGAGCAACTCAACAATGAGCGCCAGCAGACACACCGCGACCATCATTGCGCGTTCAACGCGGCTGACATCCAGGTAGAACGCCAAGGGCACGAGCAACAGGTTGATCATCACCAGCTGGCGAAAGGCGGCTTCGCCGGTAAACGCTGCGCGTAGACCGGCCAGCGAATAACCCGTGGCATTAAAGATACGTTTAAGGCCGGTTTGACCTTTGAATGGCGACATCATCACGACCATATACAAGAAAGCCCGGCAGGCTACGCCAAGCCTTAGAGAAAAGCACTTCAGTTAGAAGGAATGGATTCCAACTGCTGCAACAGCAAGGCCGCCTGCGTACGCGTGCGCACCCCCAGTTTGCGGAAAATCGCCGTGACATGGGCTTTTACCGTGGCTTCGGAGACGGTCAGCTCGTAGGCAATCTGCTTATTCAGCAAGCCGTCGCAGACCATGGTCAACACCCGGAACTGCTGTGGCGTCAGGCTAGCCAAACCGGCACTGGCGGCTTTGGCCTCGGCCGACAAGGCAATTGCTTCCTGGCTCTGTTGTGGCCACCAGACTTCACCGTCGAGCACCAAACGCACCGCCTGCTGAATGGTTTCCAACGGGCTGGATTTGGGGATAAAGCCACTGGCGCCAAACTCACGCGAGCGCGCGACGATGGCGGGGTCTTCCTGGGCAGAAATCATCACCACCGGAATATGCGGGTATTGCCCACGCAGCAGCACCAGGCCGGAAAAACCATAAGCCCCGGGCATGTTGAGGTCGAGCAGCACCAAATCCCAGTCCGTTTTCTCAGCCAGGTAGCCTTCCAGCTCGGCAATGCTGGCCGCCTCAACCAGCCGCGCGTCCGGCCCCAAGCCCATGGTCAAGGCCTGCTGCAAGGCACTGCGAAACAAAGGGTGATCATCAGCAATGAGGATTTCAAATGCGGCCATGGTGAATCCTATTTTTGTTATGTGAAAACCCGCCAGCGGGCAGTGGCCAGGCAAGGTAGGCAGTGCATGTGGGGCGCAAGATCGCCGCGCAACTGAACCTAACCACGCAGAAAGGCGCACAAGCATGCCGAGCGTTGACGGGGTGGTCAAGCATGACGCTTTACGGCACAGTTCGCAGCTTTGCCGACGAGAGCCTGAAATGCGAAGCCACGCCCTACGCGCCGACCTGTTGATGCTGCTGACCGCCATGATCTGGGGCTCTTCGTTTGTCGCCCAACGCTTGGGGATGGACTCCATCGGGCCACTTCTTTATAGCGGCTTGCGCTTCGGCCTTGCCGCGCTGATTTTACTGCCCGTGCTGCGCCTGCTTGAGGGCCGCACCAGCAGTGCGGCAGTGGTGCCGTTGAACCGCCAGTTGCTGCGCGGTGGTGTGTTGATGGGCCTGGCGCTGGCCTTGGGTATTAACCTGCAACAGATCGGTCTGCTGTTCACCAGCGTGACCAACTCCGGTTTTATCACCGGCTTGTACGTGATTATCGTGCCGCTGCTGGGCCTGTTTATAGGCCACAAAACAGGCCTGGGCATCTGGCTGGGCGCTAGCCTGGCGGTGGTCGGCATGTTCTTGCTCAGTGTGGGCGAAGGTTTTCACGTGGCCTCCGGCGACTGGCTGCAACTGGCCGGCGCCTTTGTCTGGGGCGTGCATGTGCTGCTAGTCGGGTTCTTTGCCGGCCGGCATGACCCGCTGCGCCTGGCCCTGGTGCAGTTCATCACCTGCGCAGTGATCAGCCTAGTGCTGGCAGTGATCTTTGAGGAAATCCAACTGCAAGCGATCATCGCGGCCGCACCGGCGATTCTTTACGGCGGCGTCGTGGGCGTGGCCATCGGTTTTACCCTGCAAGTGGTGGCGCAAAAAGACGCCATCGCCTCCCACGCCGCGATCATCCTCTCACTGGAGGCGGTATTCGCCGCCATTGCGGGCGCCTGGCTGTTGGGTGAGTCGCTAGAGTTACGCGGCTATTTCGGCTGTGCGCTGATGTTTGCCGGCATGCTGCTGGCGCAGCTGTGGCCGAAAAAACTGGTCGCCCCTCAGGCCGTTTAAACCTGCGAGCGGGCTCTTAACCCAGGCTCGCACCCCTGCATGTGCTCAGCGTAGGGCTAGAGAAACTCGCGCAAACGCGCATGCAGCGGATCATCCAGCGGTACCGTGCGCGGCGCCTTGGCGGCCAGGTAGTGCTGACTGAAAACATCCAGGTAGGCATTCAAGCCATCGGCTGCACGCTGATCGCCGGCCAGTTCCAAGCACAGGGCGGCGACTTCAGCGGTGCAGAAATGGTCGTCGCGCTTGGAGCGGCGCAGTTTGTAGCGTGACAACTGCTCGGCCTGCAGGCTGAGTACCGGCAAGCTGTCGAGATAAGGGCTCTTGCGAAACATCTTGCGTGCCTCGCTCCAGGTGGCATCCAGCAGCACAAATAACGGCCGTTTGCCTGGTGCCGGCTGCACCTCACTGACCACCCGTTCGGCAGCCGCATACTCACCCGGAAACACCAGATACGGTTGCCACTGCGGATTGCGGAGCAACGCCGGTAGCCCGGCATCCACTTCCACCCGCGACCAGCCAAACGCTGAGGTATCGGCCAGCACATCAGCAATCAACCAACCGGTATTACTCGGCTTGAGCGCCTCGACATCATGCATCAGCAGACACACCGCTGAGGTTGCGGCAATACGTGGGCGCCAGGCGCACAGACAGTGGCTCATCACCAAGCGGCAATCATCGCAGCGCACCGAGCGGCTGCCGCGGGCAAGAAAAGGTTTGGCGCTGCGGGCAATCCGCGCTGCCCGCAAACGTGCGACAGCGTGGCTCATCAAGTATTCACCTGACAAAAGAGAAAGAACGGCATAGGTGATCCTGAGTCGACAAGCGAGGCAGTTTAACAAAGCCGGCCACGGCTTATTCGACCATGCGTCTTAGGCAGCTATGCGTGGCCACTGCGCAAGTGGAGGCGGACAGGTAATATAGAGCGCACTGAACCTCTACCCGGCACTGCCGGTCAGAGGAGCGAATCGACTTTGGAGAACTCCATGCTGCGTTTGACCAGCCTGACCCTGGCCTTGAGCCTGCCCTTATTTGCCCATGCCGCGACCCTGAAAGACTTCGAACTGAGCAAAACCCTGGAAAAAGTCGCACGTGAAAGCAGCGTGGGCACGCCACGGGCAATCAATGAAGACATTCTGGATCAAGGCTATACCGTCGAAGGCAACGAGCTGATCAACCACCTCAGCGTGCGCAGCGAGCATGCGGCAAAAATGCGCGGCAACCCGGACGTGGTTCGCGCGCAGCTGGCCAATAGCGTGTGCCGCAATGGCGGTTATCGCCAGCTACTGATGCGCAATGCCGTGTTGCGCTATCAGTTCAGCGAATACAAAAGTAATCGCCCAGTGGCTACCGAGCGTTTCAGCAAAGCCGATTGCGGCCTGTAACGCCTAATCGCTGCTGTGTTGGCGCTGCTAATCAGCGCCAACACAGCAGAACAGCCCGCCGTTAACGCAGGCTGCGCGGGTCTCCCCGGCCTTGCACAGCGGCGTGCTCTTCAGCACTGAGCAGCTCGTCCAGCGGCTTATCCAGCAACAGGGCAACGGCCTCCAGCACGTGCGCCCAGGTCGCCTGATTAGCGAACAACATACCGGCCTCATCCAAGGTGCCACCGCGGTTGCGGTAACCTAGCACGCGTGATTGCTGAGCATCCCCCAGCAGCGGCCACAAATGACCGCGCGCCACTTCCGCCCGCATGTGCGTCAACAGCACACGGCGCGTGTATGCCGCAGGGAATAGCCGCTCAACCTGCTCGGTGCTGGCAATACCGGCCTCTTCCCACGGGTCGCGCGGTGCGCGAAAGCGTCCCGGCTCCTGCAGATAGACCAAACGCCAGGCGCATCCTGCCTCGCTCAAGCGACGGGCCGCACGTTGCATGTGCGCCAACTGATAGCTGCCGGTGGCAATCAGCAGCACAGGCTGCGCACCGGGCTGTTCGGCCAGCACAAGGGCACCCTCCTGCGCCAGCTGCTCGGCCTGTTCGCGCTTAAATACGCAGGGCTGCTCGCGCTTGGCAATCACCATGCAAGCGAGCTGGCCGCGCGCCTGGTAGATGCCCGGCAGCAGCGCCAATACCGAGTTGTGATCGGCAGGAAACAGCACCCGCACCATGTCGCTCATTTCACCGAGCAACGCTTCACAAAAAGTGGTGTCTTGGTGCGACTGCTGATTCTTGCCGTTTTCCCAGGTGTGTGATGTCGCCACCAGCGGCCAGCCAAGCCAGCCTGCAGGCCGCCCCGCCTCCTTCTGCTGGCGGGCAAAGATGATGCGTTGGCGCACCGCGCCGAGCATCTTCACGCAGAAGGCTTCATAGCTCGCCACCAGATTCAGACCGCCCTGATTGGCCAGGCAGGCGGACACCACCGCCTCTTCGTTGAGCGCGGTGATGATGGCACCATCAATCGCTTCCAACTCGCTCTCCGGCGCAGTCACCCGGTGTTTGAGCGCCTTGAGCACACCGCCCAAGCGATTGCTGGCCAGCTCATCGGGGTTACCGACGCGCGGACGCAGCTGCGGATTGGCTTGCACTAGGTCAACAAAGAAACGGTCCAACGCCAGCATCGGCGAGCAAGCGCTGTCTTGATACTGCAGCTCAGGCAGTTTTGGCAGCGCGGGATGGCGCAGCGCTAACGGGTTATCGCGCTCCAGTGCACGCGCGCCCCGGTCCGCAAACAGCGCGCAGGCGGTGCTCAGCTCATCCGGGGCGACCCAGAGCTGCGCCGCATGTTGGTTGAACAGCTCGCGGGCGGCCTCATCGGTATGCGGGTTGGCCGGCAATGGCAGGTTATGCGCCGCATTACTGCCAGCGCCATAGAAGCCGAAGCCCTTGAGCGTTTCGGCAATACCGTAGGGCATCGGCAGCGGATAGTTCAGCACACCACCCTGCAGTTCCTGCACGCGGCGGCCCATGCGCTGCTCCATGTCCCACAGCGCACAAACAAAAGCCGCCGGGTCGCGGCCGTCGAAACTTACGGGGTCAAAGCCGCAGTGACGTAGGTGCTCGCGGAAGTTATCCAGGCCCGCGGGCGTGGCCAACTCGGTACGCTGTTCGATGCGCCGACCGTTGGCAATCATCAACGGTAACGCCACGCCGCAATCTTCGGCGCGCCACCAGCGCGGCATCCAGTCACTGCCGCGTTGCTCCTCGGCCGCGCCATCGGAGAGAAACGCCACCAGCTTCTCGCCGGGTAACGGCAGGTGGGCATATTGCAGCTCGGCAAAGCCCAGATAACCGCCTTCGGCAATCCCGCCAGCCGTATGCGGATTGACATGACTGCCCAGCGGCGCGCTGACCTGGCCGGCAGCGTTCTGCACATAGCTGTAGAAGTCCGCTACCAGCTGGCTCATTCCCGCCTCGTCACAGGGGTAGCACTCAGCCTGTTCGGGGTGCTGATTGGCTGTCAGCAGGTTGAGCGCTTCGATGGCGGCCACGCAGTGGCCCTGACCCATCAACCAGCCACGGGTTTCCCCAGTCAGGTTATTCAGCGCCAGGTAGCCGGCATAGGCCGGCACCATGTTCAGCGCGCCGCCGGTGTGCCCTTCCGGCGACGCTTTGAAATCCTCTGCCGCGAGCGCCACCCCATCAAGGCGCACACGTTGGGCATAGGTCATGTGCACCACCAACCACAGCCCTGCGGCCGTCAGCCGATCCAGCGAGTGAAAGTGCCGGTAGACACTCGGCAGATCCGCCTGTACGCCGGCCTGCACCAACTGATGGGCCATACGGTAGACCGCAGCGCAAGTCTGCGGGCTATGCTGCAAAGGGCCATAACCGCGCTGCCAGGTGGCAAAAGTCGGTTCAAGGCGCGCGTGCTCGGCCAACTCGCTGGCGCTGGGAAATAGCTGGGTCATATGCCGCTCCGATCGTTTTAATCAGCTTAGAGCGAGGGATACAGGCGGATGCTGACCTGCATCAAAACCCCCGGTTGCCTGATACGACAGCCTTAAGCCCCACCCATTCAACTTGTTCAAGGATTAGCCATGGCCCTGCTCAACTTCCTCGGCGCAATTCAACAAGTCACCGGCTCCTGTTACCTGATCGAAAGTCGCGACGGCGCACGGGTATTGCTCGACTGCGGCATGCGCCAAGGCCGCCGCGAAGAGGAAGACGGCAACCGCGCGCCGTTTGCCTTTGACCCGCACAGCCTGGACGCAGTGGTGATCTCCCACGCGCACATTGACCACACCGGCCTGCTGCCCAAGCTCACGGCAGCCGGCTATCGCGGGCCGATCTTCGCCACCGATGCGACCTGTGAACTGATGGAGCTGATGCTGCTCGACGCCGCTTTTCTCCAGGAAAAAGACGCCGAATGGGAAAATAAATGGCGCGCACGCCGCGGCGAGCCACCCATCAGCCCGCTGTACACCACGGCTGATGCCGAGCAGGCACTGAGCCAACGCCGGCCGCTGCTGTATGGCGAAAGCCACGAAGTGGCCAAGGGCGTACAGGTCACCTTTCACGATGCCGGTCATATCCTGGGCTCGGCGATTGTCGAACTCGAAGTGCAGGACCATCACCTGACCCGACGCTTGGTGTTCTCTGGCGATCTGGGCAATACCTGCTCGCCGTTGATGCAAGACCCCAGCACGCTGAGCAATGCCGATGTGGTACTGCTGGAGTCAACCTACGGCGACCGTGATCACCGTTGCAGCGAGGACACCCTGGAGGAGCTGGCGGATATTCTGCAGCAGGCCCATCGCGACGGCGGCAACGTACTGATCCCCTCCTTCGCCGTTGGCCGCACCCAGGACCTGATCTACTACCTTGGGCGCTTTTATCACGAAGGGCGGTTGCCGCAGCAGGCGGTGTTTCTCGACAGCCCCATGGCGATTCGCGCTAACGCCATCTACTCGCGCTTCCAGGACCAGTTTTCACCCGAAGACCGCGCGGCCTTCCAGGCGCGCGGCAACAAACGCATCGAAGACTGGCTACCGATCCTGCGCTGCACGCCCAGCCCGGAAGAGTCGATGGCAATCAACCGAATCAAGAGCGGCGCGATCATCATCGCCGGCAGCGGCATGTGTACCGGCGGGCGCATCGTCCATCACTTCAAACACAACCTCTGGCGCGAAGACTGCCACCTGATCTTTCCTGGGTTCCAGGCCAAGGGCACGCTGGGACGCAACATTGTCGACGGCGCCGAAAGCGTCAAAGTGCTCCACCAGCGCATCGCGGTAAAAGCCAAGGTGCACACCCTCGGTGGCTTCTCCGCGCATGCAGGGCAGTCGCAGCTGCTCGACTGGGTCAGCCACTTCGAACACCATCCCGAGCTTTACTTGGTGCATGGCGAGCTGGAGAAGATGCACGCGCTGCAACTGGCCTTACGCGAGCGCCTTAACTGGATCGCCAACATCCCAGAACCCGGTGAGCAAATCGCCCTCTGATGCAGCCCTGGCATGAGTCGTCGGTTACCACGCGAGGGCATGCTTGGCCCAAACCGGCGGCCTGCAGGCATACTCAGGCCAAGGCCGGCGTGGTGATAGGCTGCTCGGCCGGCAACCAGAAGGAGGAGTTGTATGCCCTATGAATCGGACGATTACCTGTCCCGCCATTTTCAGATCAGCAGCGTCGACCTGAACAGTAAAGTGGAAGAACTGAGTAACCTGGCAGCCCCACCCAACAGCCCCAATATCAAGCTCTACCAAGCCATGCTCAACACGGTGGTGCGCATGGCGCAGGCGGATCGCAATCGCTGGGATGCTAAGATCATGCTGCAAACCCTGCGCGAAATGGAGCATGCCTTCAGTGCGCTTGAGCAGTTCAAACGGCGGCGCAAAGTAACCGTGTTCGGCTCAGCACGCACCCCAGCGAACCACCCGATTTACAGCCTGGCCCGTGAACTCGGCGTGACCTTGGCCAAGCACAACTTGATGGTTATAACCGGCGCGGGCGGCGGCATCATGGCGGCGGCCCACGAAGGTGCAGGTCTGGAAAACAGCTTGGGCTTTAACATCACCCTGCCCTTTGAACAGAGCGCTAATGCCACGGTGCAGGGCAGCAATAACTTGCTGTCGTTCCACTTCTTTTTTCTACGCAAGCTGTTCTTCGTCAAAGAAGCCGATGGCCTGGTGCTCTGCCCAGGAGGCTTCGGCACCCTCGATGAAGCGCTGGAAGTGCTGACCCTGATCCAGACCGGCAAAAGCCCACTGGTGCCCGTGGTATTACTCGATCAACCGGGCGGCACCTTTTGGACCAGCGCCCTGACGTTTATCCGTGAACAACTGCAGGAAAACGGATACATCCTGCCCAGCGACATGCACTTGGTGCGGCTGGTGCATAGCGCCGAAGAGGCCGCCGAGGAGATCGCCCAGTTCTACCGCAACTTCCACTCCAGCCGCTGGCTCAAGGAGCGCTTCGTTATCCGCCTCAACCACCCGTTAAACGAAGCGGCCATGCAGCAACTCAACGATGAATTCCGCGACTTATGTACGCACGGCGACTTCCAGCAACAAGCACGTTGTGACTCCGAGCAGGACGAACCGGAGCTGTGCCATATGACGCGCTTGGCTTTCGCCTTTAACGGCCGCAGCCACGGCCGTTTGCGTGAATTGCTGGATCTGGTCAATCAGTCGCACAACTGGGCGGAAAACGGCTGATGTATCGCCCAACCGATAGCCTGCTTGCGGGCTATCGGTAATCGTGGCTCAGCTGGTCAACAAGAAAAGATCAGCCACACGCATTTCAGTATGGGAAGCATCGGCTTCCAGTACTGCTGCAGTATCGGCGTGTGGGAGTAGGTAACGGGGAGAACGGAGGGGACGGATACAACTGGTCGGCGAATAACTAGCTTCGGTTTAATCGTCCAACGCACCGCGCAGCAAGCGCCCGATCAGCTCAGGCGGATAACCCCGATAGCTAAGAAAGCGCCCCTGCTGAGCGCGTTCGCGGGCATCGCGGGGCAGCTCACCGGCAAACTTGCGTTGCCAGGTTTCCTGCAGGTGTTCACGCCAATCGATGCCGCTATCACGCAACGCCTGCTCAACATCGCCACGCGCAAGGCCGCGCTGGGTTAGCTCTTCACGAATGCGCAACGGGCCATAGCCTGCGCGTGCACGGTAGCTGACAAAGGCCTCCAGATAACGTGCTTCAGACAGCAAACCTTCTTCGGCGAGGCGATCAAGTGCGGCTTCGATTAAGTCATCGGTTGCGCCACGGCTACGCAGCTTGCGCGTCAGCTCGACCCGGCCATGTTCGCGCCGGGCCAGCAAATCCATGGCTGCCCGCCGCACCGCGACGGGGTTATCCAGAGCAATGGACATAGGCAGGCCAATCAGACGTCGGCGTCAGCCAGGTCATCAGCCGTGGCACCGGCCTTGGCGACAGGAGCAGCCACCAGCAGCTTTTCACGGATCAGCCCTTCAACGGTGCGTGCAATTTCCGGGTTGTCTTCCAGGTACTTAGCCGAGTTGGCCTTACCTTGACCGATCTTGCTGCCCTGGTAGCTGTACCAGGCGCCGGATTTTTCCAGCAAACCAAGCTGCACGCCCAGATCAATGATCTCGCCGTTACGGTAGATGCCCTTGCCATAGAGAATCTGGAATTCTGCCTGACGGAAAGGCGGCGCCACCTTGTTCTTCACCACTTTGACGCGGGTTTCACTGCCCACTACTTCGTCGCCTTCTTTCACCGCACCTGTACGGCGAATGTCCAAACGTACCGAGGCGTAGAACTTCAGTGCGTTACCACCTGTAGTGGTTTCCGGGGAGCCGAACATCACGCCGATTTTCATACGGATCTGGTTGATGAAGATCACCAAGCAGTTGGCGTTCTTAATGTTGCCAGTGATTTTGCGCAGCGCCTGGCTCATCAAGCGAGCCTGCAGACCCACGTGCATGTCGCCCATTTCGCCTTCAATTTCGGCTTTCGGCACCAGCGCCGCTACGGAATCGATCACGATCACGTCAACGGCATTGGAGCGCACCAACATGTCAGTGATTTCCAGGGCTTGCTCACCGGTATCCGGCTGCGACACCAGCAGGTCATCGACGTTGACACCGAGCTTACCGGCGTATTCAGGGTCAAGCGCATGCTCAGCATCGACGAAAGCGCAGGTGGCCCCCATCTTTTGGGCTTCAGCGATAACCGACAACGTCAGGGTGGTTTTACCGGAGGACTCAGGGCCGTAAATTTCAACAATTCGGCCTTTCGGCAAACCGCCAATGCCCAGCGCGATATCCAACCCGAGCGAGCCGGTAGAAATGGCCGGAATCGCCTGGCGATCTTGGTCGCCCATACGCATCACCGCACCTTTGCCGAATTGCTTTTCAATCTGGCCTAGGGCAGCCGCCAAAGCGCGCTTCTTATTCTCGTCCATTTGAGTCCTCACGTAATCAAGAAGGGCCTGCTAGCGGCCACCAACAACTGTATAAGTAGACAGTATTATTCCACAGGGCAAGTCGCCCGCCTACCCCGCGTTTGGATTTTCTTGCTCCAGCAGCCGCAACAGCCCAGCCAGCGCGGCCTCGACCGTTTGTCGACGAACCTCACTGCGATCACCAGAAAACTGACGACGCACGCTGTGCAACTGCTCACCGTTCCCCCACGCCAACCACACCGTGCCCACCGGCTTCTGCGCGGAACCGCCATCAGGTCCCGCTACACCACTGACTGCCACGGCATAACGCGCTCCGCTAGCGGCCTGCGCACCCCGCACCATGGCCTCAACCACGTCCTGACTCACGGCGCCAACGGTATCAAACAGCCCTGCCGGGACATCGAGTTGCCGACTCTTCTGCTTGTTGGAGTAAGTCACGAAGCCGGCCTCAAACCAGGCTGAGCTGCCAGGGATTCGGGTAATGGCTTCAGCGATACCGCCGCCGGTGCAGGATTCTGCGGTTGTGACCTGAGCCTTGGCGTTTATCAACTGCACACCCAGTTCAGCAGCCAGTAGCGTCAAGGCGTGATCATTGCTAGTCATCTGCACTCCGGGGTTAAAGCCAGCCAGGCCGATACCGTACACTAAGCGCTTTTGCGATTCAGCCGGACAGTTAAAACGATGAGCCAAAGCGACCTCAGTTCTCACACGCCGATGATGCAGCAGTATTGGCGGCTAAAAAATCAGCACCCTGACGAGCTGATGTTTTACCGCATGGGCGACTTTTACGAGATCTTCTACGAGGACGCGAAAAAAGCGGCCAAGCTGCTGGACATCACCCTTACCGCGCGCGGCCAATCAGCAGGTCAGGCGATTCCCATGTGCGGGATACCCTACCACTCGCTAGAAGGTTATCTGGCCAAGCTGGTCAAACTGGGCGAGTCCGTGGTGATCTGCGAGCAAGTCGGCGACCCAGCCACCAGCAAGGGCCCAGTGGAACGCCAGGTGGTACGCATCATCACCCCTGGCACCATCAGTGACGAGGCGCTCCTTGATGAGCGACGCGACAACTTGTTGGCTGCGGTGCTGGGCGATGAGCGCCTGTTTGGTTTATCCGTGCTGGATATCACCAGCGGTCGTTTCAGCGTCTTGGAGATTAAAGGCTGGGAGAACCTGCTGGCTGAACTCGAGCGCCTGAATCCGGTTGAGCTGCTGATTCCGGACGACTGGCCACTGGGCTTACCTGCAGAGAAGCGCCGAGGGGCAAAACGGCGCGCGCCGTGGGACTTCGAACGCGATAGCGCACACAAAAGTCTGTGCCAGCAATTCGCTACGCAGGACCTCAAAGGCTTTGGCTGTGAAAACCTAACCCTGGCCATCGGCGCGGCCGGTTGCCTGTTGGCCTACGCCAAAGAAACCCAGCGCACGGCCCTGCCGCACCTGCGCAGCCTGCGCCATGAGCGTCTGGACGGCACGGTGATCCTCGATGGCGCCAGCCGGCGCAATCTGGAGCTGGACATCAACCTCGCCGGCGGCCGTGATAACACCCTGCAATCGGTGGTTGATCGCTGCCAAACCGCGATGGGTAGTCGCTTGCTCAGCCGCTGGCTGAACCGCCCGCTGCGCGATCAGGCCGTGCTCGAAGCGCGCCAGGAGTCGATCACGTGTTTACTGGAGCGTTATCGCTTCGAGACCCTGCAGCCGCAACTCAAGGAAATTGGCGATCTGGAGCGCATTCTGGCGCGAATTGGCCTGCGCAACGCGCGCCCACGTGACCTGGCGCGCCTGCGCGACGCCCTGGCCGCACTGCCTGACTTGCAAATGGCCATGGCCCATCTGGAAGCGCCGCATATTGCCAATCTGGCGGTGAACGTCAGCACCTACCCGGAGCTGGCCGAACTGCTGGCCCGGGCGATTATCGACAACCCACCTGCGGTGATCCGTGATGGCGGCGTGCTGAAAACCGGCTATGACAGCGAACTCGACGAACTCCAATCACTCAGCGAAAACGCCGGTCAGTACCTGATGGACCTGGAGACCCGTGAGAAAGCCCGCACCGGTCTGGCTAATCTCAAGGTCGGTTACAACCGCGTGCACGGCTACTTTATCGAGCTGCCCAGCAAGCAGGCCGAGTCGGCACCGGCCGACTATATCCGACGGCAAACGCTCAAAGGTGCCGAGCGCTTTATCACCCCCGAACTCAAGGAGTTCGAAGACAAAGCCCTGTCAGCCAAGAGCCGCGCCCTGGCCCGCGAGAAGATGCTCTATGACGAGCTGCTCGAACGGCTGATCAGCCACCTCGGCCCGCTACAGGACAGCGCCGCGGCACTGGCCGAACTGGATGTATTAAGCAACCTGGCCGAGCGCGCCCTGAATCTCGATCTCAACTGCCCGCGCTTTGTCGATGAGCCGTGCATGCGCATCGAACAGGGACGCCACCCGGTGGTTGAGCAGGTATTGACCACACCGTTTGTGGCCAACGACCTGAGCCTGGACGATGACACGCGCATGCTGATCATCACCGGGCCAAACATGGGTGGTAAATCCACATACATGCGCCAGACCGCGCTGATTGTGCTGCTTGCACACATCGGCAGCTTCGTCCCGGCGAAACGCTGCGAGCTGTCGCTGGTCGACCGTATTTTTACCCGTATTGGCTCCAGCGATGACCTGGCCGGCGGCCGCTCGACCTTTATGGTGGAGATGAGTGAAACCGCCAACATCCTGCACAACGCCAGCGAACGCAGCCTGGTGCTGATGGATGAAGTGGGCCGCGGCACCAGCACCTTCGACGGCCTGTCGCTGGCCTGGGCCGCGGCCGAACAACTGGCCAAGCTGCGCGCCTACACGCTGTTCGCCACGCATTACTTCGAGCTGACCGTGCTGCCGGAAAGCCAGCCGATCGTGGCCAACGTGCATTTGAATGCCACCGAACACAATGAGCGCATCGTATTCCTCCATCACGTGTTGCCTGGCCCTGCCAGCCAAAGCTATGGCCTGGCTGTGGCGCAACTGGCAGGCGTGCCAAACGAGGTGATCCTTCGTGCCCGCGAGCACTTGGCGCGCCTGGAGACCACCAGCCTGCCCCATGAGTTGCCAGCTACGCCACCGGGCCAAGCGGCTGTGCCCATGCAAAGCGATATGTTCGCCAGCCTGCCGCACCCTCTGCAGGAGGAATTACGTAAGATCAACCCGGATGATCTAACTCCGCGCAAAGCGCTGGAACTGTTATATGCATGGAAGACACGCTTCTAACGCTATTGCGCGCAAACTGTTAGAATCGCGCGCATTTTTATGACTGCCCGACTTAAAGCCTGAGCCGTGGCCCATACGTCTAGCCTGCTAAAGCCCGCACAGAACAGGGCAGGCTGGCGCCCGAGGAGAGAATCAGACATGACCTTCGTCGTTACCGACAACTGCGTCAAATGCAAATACACCGACTGCGTAGAAGTTTGCCCGGTGGACTGCTTCTACGAAGGCCCGAACTTCCTGGTGATTCACCCGGATGAGTGCATCGACTGCGCACTTTGTGAGCCTGAGTGCCCTGCGCAAGCCATCTTCTCTGAGGATGAAGTGCCGGAGGATCAGCAGGAGTACATCGAACTTAACGCTGACCTTGCTGAGATCTGGCCAAACATCACCGAGAAGAAAGAGTCTTTGCCAGACGCTGAAGAGTGGGACGGTGTGAAGGACAAACTGCAATATCTGGAGCGCTAGTATTCCGCTCACCTGATTGCACAAAAACCCGCCTTGCGCGGGTTTTTACTTTTCTGCAGGCAAAAAAAGGGGCGGTATAAACCGCCCACTTTTTTATCCCTAGTCCCTGTATTTCCCGCTTCATCGTCCTGATGAATCGCGTCCTGCGATGTCCTGATTGCCGTCCTAGCAACCTGTGCTTGTCCGTCAGCACAGGTGTAATACTAACGACTTACGCCTCACTGACAAGCGCTGGAAATGCCATTAACGTCGCCCCTTGCATGCATAAAATTTTATATTTATTTATATAGATCAATAACTTAGTAAAAATAAAGACCTTTGACTGATCACACCAAACGCCGATCACTTACGCACTCTGTAAGCAATGGCTTACACGCGCTCTCACAAAAAAAATCAAAAGCCCCCGCTTCTAACTCCGTACGACAGCGCTGACCATGAATAGCCGGCGTAAAAAACCCGGCATAAGCCGGGTTTAGTGTTGCTGCACAGGGCCTACTGAAACAACGAATCACTCGACAGGCCGTTCTTTTCCAGAATTTCACGCAAGCGCTTAAGCGCTTCGACCTGAATCTGCCGAACGCGCTCACGGGTCAGGCCGATTTCCTGGCCAACCTCCTCCAGCGTGCAGCTTTCATGACCACGTAAGCCAAAGCGGCGAATTACCACCTCGCGCTGCTTATCCGTCAGGTCCGACAGCCACTGGTCGATACTTTGGGACAAGTCCTCATCCTGGAGCAGCTCACAGGGATCAGTCGGGCGCTCATCAGTGAGGGTATCAAGTAGGGTTTTGTCTGAATCCTGGCCGAGTGACACGTCCACCGACGACACACGTTCGTTTAAACCAAGCATGCGTTTGACTTCACCCACCGGCTTTTCCAGCAGGTTGGCAATCTCTTCTGCAGAAGGCTCGTGATCAAGCTTCTGGGTTAACTCACGCGCCGCGCGTAGGTAAACGTTGAGTTCTTTGACCACATGGATGGGCAAGCGAATGGTACGGGTCTGATTCATGATCGCCCGCTCGATAGTCTGGCGAATCCACCAAGTGGCGTAGGTCGAAAAGCGAAAGCCGCGTTCAGGGTCAAACTTTTCGACAGCACGGATTAGACCGAGATTACCCTCTTCGATCAGATCGAGCAGCGACAAACCACGATTGACGTAACGCCGAGCGATTTTCACCACCAGGCGTAAGTTGCTTTCAATCATGCGTTTGCGACCGGCAGGATCGCCCTTCTGCGCCAGCCGAGCGAAAAACACTTCTTCTTCAGGGCTTAACAGAGGGGAGAAGCCGATCTCGTTGAGGTACAGCTGGGTGGCGTCTAGCGCGCGGGTGTAGTCGATATATTTATGCTGCTTACTACTAGCAGTGGATGCTTTGGTTTTGCTGCGGGAAAGTGGTGGCTGCGCTTCTTCGTCTGACTCGTCGTCGAGAACAATAACGGCCTCCATGAGGAGTACTTCATCATCGACGTCAAACCCCGGCGCTTCATTTTTATTAAGAGCCATTTTTGTTATTCCTTGCTGAGTTCAACAGCAAGCTCTTGCGCACCAACTCCCTGGTTGCACCCGAGCCCGTTCTCCTACATGCGGAGACAGGCTGACTCTAGGTCAACGCTTGGGCAGGTATTGCAAAGGATCTACAGGCTTTCCTTGGCGGCGAACTTCAAAATGAAGCTTCACGCGGTCAGTTCCTGTGGAACCCATTTCGGCAATTCTTTGCCCAGCTTTGACCTTTTGCCCCTCCTGCACCAAAAGCCTGCGGTTATGACCATAGGCACTCACGTAGGTGTCGCTATGCTTGATGATTACCAACTCGCCGTAGCCCCGTAAACCACTCCCGGCGTAGACCACTGAACCATCAGACGCAGCTAAAACAGGCTGTCCCAATTCTCCGGCTATATCAATGCCTTTATTCAAACTGCCGTTTGAGGAGAAACGCCCGATGACGGTACCGCTGGACGGCCACAGCCAACCTGACGCCGAGCGCTGCGTTGGCGGCAACGCGGTTACACCGGAAGTCGCTTTAACCGGAGCGGGCGGCTTGCTTTGCGTGGAGCCGGCGCTAATCGGCGCGCTAGGCCGGCTGGGCGGCGCCACAACCACGGGCGCAGTCGCCACCATAGGCGAACGGCCAGCTGACTGCCCGTCAAAGCGAATAACTTGGCCAACACGGATCAGGTAAGGCGGTGCGATACCATTGCGCGCAGCCAGCGCTTTCCAGTCCCAGCCGAAGCGGAAAGCAATGGAATAAAGCGTATCGCCACGCTGGACTTGATATTGGCCACTGCGAACGGGCTGACGCTGCGGCGCCTGACTGGCACCGCCATAATTACGATCAACTACCTTCACACCACCTGAAGGCGGGCTCGCACAGGCACTCAGCAAAGCGCCCAGGACAAGACCACTCAGCAGAACACGGGCTCTGCTGGCGTGACTCGATAATTGAATGGCTGTGAAACTCACCTGCATCTACCTCGGCTAAAACTAACTGCACTTAACAGGCGGGCATTGTGCCGCAATTATGGGTTATCACCAGCGCTTTGCAGATTACGCCCGGCGAACCACTCCAGGCTTAGTACCAATACGATGCCGGCGATGGCGAGGACGATGGCCAACAGTAGCTGCGGGTCCTGCCCACTGATCTCAGCGAAGCGCTCCGGCGAAAGGTTCGCCTGCAGCAACGGCACCTGCTCACCATGGCTATCGGCACGCCAGGTCAGGGTTTCCTTCCAGGGCCAGATTTTGTTCAGCGAACCGATCATCAAGCCGGTCAGAAATGCCAGCGTCAGGTCACGCCAGCGCGCCAGCAGCCAGCGCAGAATCCCGGCAAAGCAAACAATCCCAACCAGGCAACCGCTGGCAAAAATCAGCAGCACGCTAATATCCAGGCCCTTTACCGCGGTCAGCACGAAGCTGTACAACCCCAGCAACACCAGAATAAAGCTGCCAGAAATACCCGGCAGAATCATCGCGCAAATGGCGATAGCGCCAGCTAGGAACAGGCTCAGCGGGTCATGCCCCAACTGCAAAGGTGAAGCAACGGTAATCCAATAAGCGAATGCCGCCCCCAGCACCAAGCTGACCACCCGCGTCCAGTTCCAGCGCTGAACTTCACGCACCACCAAGTGGGTGGAAACCAAAATCAAGCCGAAAAAAAACGACCAGACCGGAATCGGCTGCTCATCCAGCAGATAGGTAATCAGCCGCGCCAGACTCAGCACACTGGTCATGATGCCCAGCAGCAGCACCAGCAGAAACGTCGCATTGGCCGCGCGCCAAGCATCGGCAATACGCCCGCGCAGCAACAAACCAAACGCCACCGGCACGCTTGCGATTGAGCGCAACAGCTCGTCATAGATACCGGTAATGAAGGCGACCGTACCGCCTGAAACGCCAGGCACTACGTCGGCAGCGCCCATGGCGATGCCTTTGGCGTAGAGCAGGAAATACTTCTTCATGGGTTTATCCGTAAACAATCGAAGTCAGGCCAGAGGCCCACTGAGCAAAGGCACAAAGCGCACAGCGTCCAACACATGCCGTGAGAAACCATCGTCTTCGCGGATGATCAGTAGCAGTTCCTGTTCGTCCCCGGCACCCACCGGAATCACCAGACGCCCACCCGGAGCCAATTGCTCCAATAAGGCTTGTGGCACATTGGCGGCAGCAGCAGTGACGATAATGCCGTTATAGGGCCCAAGGGCATTCCAGCCTTCCCAGCCGTCGCCCCAACGGAACACCACATTGCGCTGATTGAGCTGAAGCAGGCGCTCCTTGGCTTTTTCCTGCAGGCTCTGGATGCGCTCGACACTGAACACTCGTTCAACCAACTGAGCCAGAATCGCGGTTTGATAGCCCGAGCCGGTGCCGATTTCCAGCACCTTGTCCAGCGGCCCGGCGGCCAGCAGCAACTCACTCATCCGCGCAACCATATAAGGCTGCGAGATAGTCTGGTTGTTGCCAATCGGCAGGGCGGTGTCTTCATAGGCGCGATGGGCCAGGGCCTCATCAACAAACAGATGACGCGGTGTGCGGCGAATGGCTTCCAATACGTGAGCATTGGACAGACCTTCCTCATACAAGCGCTGGATCAAGCGCTCGCGGGTACGCTGTGACGTCATACCAATGCCGCGGTGCTGCAACTCATTCTGTTGGATCAAAGCAGGCCCTCCAACCAGGGTTGCAGGCTGTGGAACCCGTCGGCAAACGTACGATCCAGCTGCAGCGGCGTGACCGATACGTACCCCTGCATCACCGCATGGAAATCCGTGCCCGGACCACCGTCCTCGGCGTCACCGGCCACCGAGATCCAGTAACCCTCTTTACCACGCGGGTTGACCACCTTCACCGGCGCCGCAGCACGAGCGCGATGGCCCAGGCGGGTTAGCTGAATGCCGCGAATGTGCTCCAGCGGCAGGTTGGGGATATTCACGTTGAGTACGGTGCGCGGCGGCAGGTCGAGCTGTTCATGCGCCTCGACCAGCTTGCGGGCGAAATAAGCAGCCGTCGCCAGGTTGTCCGGCATGCGAGAGAGCAAGGAAAAAGCAAACGCCGGACGGGCCAGAAAACGCCCTTCCAAGGCCGCAGCGACGGTGCCGGAATACAGCACATCATCGCCCAGGTTTGCCCCCAGGTTGATGCCCGACACCACCAGATCCGCAACGTGCGGTAACAGGCCGTTGAGGCCCAGGTGCACGCAATCAGTCGGTGTGCCATTGAGGCTGATATAGCCATTGGCCAACGTGGTTGGGTGCAGGGGCCGATCGAGGGTCAGCGAGCTGCTGGCGCCGCTCTTGTCTTGATCGGGTGCTATCACCGTGCACTCGGCATAATCAGCCAGCGCCGCATGCAATGCAGCAAGACCCGGCGCCGCGACGCCGTCATCATTGGAAATCAGAATACGCATGGGTTGTCCGCCTGCCCTGCAGGCAAAAGATCGACAAGCTCACGCACCAATACGGTAGCGAAGCATCCAGCCGGCAGGACGAATTCCAGTTGCAGAATGTCAGGCTCGGGATAATGCCACGACAGGCCGCCAATGGGGAGGCGCAGGACCCGCCGTTCGTGCGTCATGTCCGCTTCTGCCAACCAGTCGACCAAGAGCCCCTCGCGCTCAGCCAAATCCTGCTCAAGCGCCTGGGCAATACCGGTTGCCGTGGACACACCAGCGCCCCACAACGGGCCGGTGGGATGCAGATCGAGAATGGCCAAGCGCGGATCAGAGCACTCAGCCTCGCCCGCGGCAAAGAAGCTGCGGCTGTCGGTAAAGGCCAGTAGGTCGCCGAGCAGCGCCTGATTCCAAGTGCCAGCGGCGACCCGCGCGGCCAGCACTTGATTAAACAGATAGCTGCGCGCCGCCGAGAGCACCCGCGAACGCACATTGCGCTTCTCCGGCAGGCTCTTATTCGCGGCAAAATGGCGGGCATGGGCGACATTGCCGCCTTCATAGCCGAAGCGCTGCAAACCGAAATAGTTGGGAACGCCTTGCGCAGCGATTTGCGTGAGGCGCTGATCCAGCGCCTCGCGATCCACAGCCAGCTGAGTCAGGCGCAGGGTAAAACCGTTGGCCGCATGGGCACCGCGCTGCAGCTTGCGGGTATGCCGCACCTGCTTGAGGATGCTCAGGCTGGCATCTTCAGCCGCACTTAGATCGGGGTCGACCTTGCCCGGCAGGTGCAGGCTGAACCACTGGCGGGTCAATGCTTGGCGATCCTTGAGCCCGGCATAGCTGATCAAGCGTATTGGCACGCCGGCAGCGCGAGCGATGCGTTTGGCGGCTTCTTCGGTGTTCAGCTCGCGCTTTTCCACCCATAGCCAGAGGTGTTCACCCTCGCCAGCCAGGGGGATGTCCAGCACCTCATCGACCTGAAAATCTTCCGCCACAGCCTTGAGCACCGCGGTGCCGCAGGGCTCGCCGTGGGCGCGAGGGCCCAGCAGTTGTAGTTCGTTCATCGGGCAACCAACAGCGCGATGGCATGCACGGCAATGCCTTCCTCACGCCCGGTAAAGCCGAGTTTCTCAGTGGTCGTGGCTTTGACGTTGACCTGATCCAGGCTCACCTGCAGGTCTTCGGCAATCCGTGTACGCATGGTTTCGATATGCGGGGCCATCTTTGGGGCCTGGGCGACGATGGTAGCGTCGACGTTACCGACCTGCCAGCCTTTGCCGTGAATAAGGCCGAGCACATGGCGCAGCAGCACGCGGCTATCGGCCCCCTTAAAGGTGGGGTCGGTATCGGGGAAGTGTTTACCGATATCGCCCAGCGCGGCCGCGCCGAGCAAGGCATCGCTCAAGGCATGCAGCAGCACGTCGCCGTCGGAATGGGCCAGCAGGCCAAACGTGTGGGGGATTTGTACGCCGCCCAAGGTGATAAAAGTGCCCGCAGTAAAGCGGTGCACATCGTAGCCGTGGCCAATACGCATAAGAAACAACGCCCTGAAAAAGTCAGGGCGTGATTCTAACCGGATTGATGGGTTGCCCGGATGAAATCCGGGTGACGAATTCCCCAGGCGTTATCCGGGTTACGTTTGGTGCAATGCCGCCGCATGGTGACGCAAGTGGTCATCAATAAAGCTGGCGATAAAGTAGTAGCTGTGGTCGTAGCCCGGCTGCAGGCGCAGGGTCAGCGGATGGCCTGCGGCCTGCGCAGCAGCCTTGAGGGCATCGGGCTTAAGCTGAGCTTCCAGAAAATCATCACGGTCACCCTGATCGACCAGAATCGGCAGCTTTTCCGTCGCCTCGGCAAGCAAGGCGCAAGCATCCCATTCACGCCAGCGCGAACGCTCATCACCCAGGTAGCGGGAGAAGGCCTTCTTACCCCAAGCGCAATTGCTCGGGTTGCTGATCGGGGCAAACGCCGACAACGACTGATAGCGCCCCGGATTGCGTAGTGCACACACCAGTGCGCCATGCCCGCCCATGGAGTGACCGCTGATGCCGCGCTTGTCAGACACTGGGAAGTTTGCCTCGATCAACGCCGGCAGCTCCTGCACCACGTAGTCGTACATGCGGTAATGCCGGGCCCAAGGTTCTTGGGTGGCATTCAGGTAAAAGCCGGCGCCCAGACCGAAGCCCCAGGCTTTGTCCGGATCATCTGGCACATCAGCGCCGCGCGGGCTGGTATCCGGCGCCACGATGATCATCCCCAGCTCGGCCGCCAACTTGTGCGCGCCGGCCTTCTGCATAAAGTTTTCATCGGTACAGGTCAGCCCGCTCAGCCAATACAGCACCGGCAACTTTTCGCCCTGCTCGGCCTGTGGCGGCAGGTACACGGCAAATACCATGTCGCAGCCCAGCACCGCTGAACGATGGCGATAGCGTTTATGCCAGCCACCGGCACTCTTCTGGCAGGAAATATTTTCCAAGGTCATGGATGCCTCCATTGGGCAGCTGTGACAGCCGCCCAGCGTGATCAGAAGTGGATAACGGTGCGGATACTCTTGCCTTCATGCATCAGATCGAAGGCCTTGTTGATGTCTTCGAGCGGCATGTTGTGGGTGATAAAGGTATCCAGCGGGATTTCGCCCTTCTGCGCCTTTTCCACATAGCTCGGCAGCTCGGTACGGCCTTTGACGCCGCCAAACGCTGAACCGCGCCAGACGCGACCAGTAACCAACTGGAATGGACGTGTGCTGATCTCTTGGCCGGCACCGGCCACGCCGATAATTACCGACTCGCCCCAGCCTTTGTGTGCGCATTCCAATGCGGCGCGCATCAACTGCACATTACCGACGCATTCAAAGGAGTAGTCCACGCCGCCGTCGGTCATCTCGACGATGACCTCCTGAATCGGCTTGGCGAAATCCTTCGGGTTGATAAAGTCGGTCGCACCTAGCTCGCGGGCCACGGCGAACTTGGCTGGATTGATGTCGACGGCAATGATGCGGCTAGCCTTGGCCATCTTCGCGCCAATGATTGCCGCCAGGCCGATACCACCGAGGCCGAAGATCGCCACGGTGGCGCCCTCTTCCACCTTGGCCGTGTTGAGCACCGCGCCGATGCCGGTGGTCACGCCGCAACCGAGCAGGCAGACCTTCTCCAGCGGCGCGTCCTTGGGGATCACCGCCAGGGAGACTTCCGGCAACACGGTGTATTCGGAGAAGGTCGAGCACCCCATGTAGTGGTAGATCGGCTCGCCGTTGTAGCTGAAGCGGCTGGTGCCGTCCGGCATCAAGCCTTTGCCCTGGGTGGCGCGCACCGAGCTGCACAGGTTGGTTTTGCCGGATGTGCAGAATTTGCAGGTGCGGCATTCGGCGGTGTACAGCGGAATCACGTGGTCGCCCACCTGCACCGAGGTCACCCCTTCACCGATGGCCTCGACGATGCCGCCACCTTCATGACCGAGAATGGCTGGGAATACCCCTTCGGAATCCTCACCGGACAAGGTGTAAGCATCGGTGTGGCAAACACCAGTGGCGACAATGCGCACCAACACTTCCCCGGCCTTGGGCGGCGCCACGTCGACTTCGACGATTTGCAGCGGCTGATTGGGGGCAAAGGCTACGGCAGCACGGGACTTGATCATGATCGCTCTCCAGCGGACTCAACGGTGGCGCAGAGTGTAGATCAGTGATGCAGATAGATAATCCACCAAAAAACAAAACATTCTTGCTATATAGGGATAATCAAATCGTACCAAGGACATCCGCCATGAATCGCTGGGAAGGCCTCGATGAATTTGTCGCCGTGGCTGAATGCGGCCAGTTCACGGCCGCCGCCGAACGCTTGGGCCTGTCGTCATCTCAGGTCAGCCGACAGATCGCCCGCCTGGAAGAGCGCCTGCAAACCCGCCTGTTCTACCGCAGCACCCGCCGGGTGGCACTGACCGAAGCCGGGCAAACCTTTCTGCAACATTGCCAACGCCTACAAGATGCCCGCGAGGAAGCCCTGCGTGCGGTCGGCGACCTGGGCAGCGAGCCAAAAGGGTTGCTGCGCATGACCTGCGCGGTGGCCTACGGCGAACGCTTTATCGTGCCGCTGGTGACTGATTTTATGGTGAAGCACCCGCAGTTACGGGTGGACATCGAACTGAGCAACCGCACCCTCGATCTGCTGCACGAAGGTATGGACCTGGCCATCCGTTTGGGGCGCCTGCAGGACTCCCGCTTAATCGCGACCAAATTAGCGCCTCGGCAGATGTACCTGTGTGCGGCGCCTAATTACCTACAGCGCTACGGCCGCCCGCATTCGTTATCCGAACTCACTCAGCACAACTGTTTGATCGGCAGCTCAGACCTGTGGAATTTTCAGGCCGGTAGCCGTGACACAAGCGTGCGAGTGCAGGGCAACTGGCGCTGTAACAGCGGCCAGGCGGTACTAGAAGCAGCGCTACGGGGTATTGGCCTGTGCCAGCTACCGGATTATTACGTACTGGAGCACCTGCGCAGTGGCGCACTGGTGTCGCTGCTGGACACGCAGCAACCACCCGACACCGCCGTGTGGGCGATTTATCCCCAACAGCGTCACCTGTCGCCCAAAGTGCGGCAGTTGGTGGATTTTCTGAAGCTAGGGCTTGGGCAACGCCGCGAATACCGTGCGGACTGAACTAGCGGCGATTTTGCCAAAGCAGATTGAGCGTCTGCATATCTTCCGGTCGCGTCATCTTGAGGTTGTCTGTGCGCCCCTCAATTAAACGGGGCGCGAGCCCTGCCCACTCCATGGCGGACGCCTCATCGGTGATCGCCACACCGGCAATCAACGCATCCGCCAGCGCACGCTGCAACTCACCTAGACGGAACATCTGCGGCGTAAAGGCCTGCCATATCGCTGAGCGGTCCACCGTGACCTGTATCCGTCCATCGGGGCCGGCACGCTTGAGGGTGTCACGCGCCGGTGCCGCCAACAGCCCGCCCACAGGGTCGTTGGCAAGCTGCGCGAGCAATAAGTCCAGATCAGCACGCGCCAGATTCGGCCGCGCAGCATCATGCACCAGCACCCAATCTTGCTGCTCGGCGCCCAGCTCACTCAAGCGCAGCAACCCACTCAGCACCGAGTCAGCGCGCTCAGCACCGCCCTCGGCGCGCTGGATACGCGCATCACTGGCGCATGCCAGGCTTGGCCAATAGGGGTCATCAACCGCCAGACTGACCACCACACCGCGTAGTTGCGCATGGCCAAGAAAGCACGCCAACGTATGCTCGATGATGGTTTTATCTGCCAATTGCAGGTACTGCTTAGGCCGATCGGCGCGCATCCGACTGCCGATACCCGCAGCGGGAATCAGCGCCCAAAAAGAAGGAAGTGAGGAGGTATTCATTCAGCCAACTGATAGAGCGTTTCGCCCTCTTTAAGCATGCCCAGCTCATGCCGCGCACGCTCTTCGACGGTTTCCATACCGCTTTTCAGCTCCTGCACTTCCGCTTCGAGCGTCCGATTACGCTCTTGCAGCTGCTGGTTTTCACCTTGCTGATTAGCGATCTGCTGCTGTAACTGGGTGACCTGAGCCAAACTGCCGTCCCCCACCCACAGGCGATACTGCAAGCCTGCCAGCACAGCAATCAGCACGATAAACACCCAGTAGTAATTATTGCGCATAGCGAAAAAAGCTTCCGGACGAAAAAAGGGGCGACTCGCGCCGCCCCCTTTTACCATGCCTTGAGTGATGACTGAACATATCGCGAACGAAGACTAGGGCCAAACCGGCTGATAACGGATGACGGTATTTGCCGCCTCCATGTACCACACCGGGCTCAACGCCGTGACTTCAGCGCGGCTATTCTCAGCCACGGAACTCGGCACGGCCGTTGTAAGGTGCCTTGCCAGCCAGCTGCTCTTCGATGCGCAACAGTTGGTTGTACTTGGACACGCGGTCCGAGCGGCACAGCGAGCCGGTCTTGATCTGGCCAGCAGCAGTACCCACAGCCAGGTCGGCGATGGTGCTGTCTTCGGTTTCACCCGAGCGGTGCGAGATCACGGCGGTGTAACCAGCTGCTTTGGCCATCTGAATGGCTTCCAGCGTTTCGGTCAGGGTACCGATCTGGTTGAACTTGATCAGGATCGAGTTGCCGATCGACTCGTCGATACCGCGCTTGAGGATCTTGGTGTTGGTCACAAACAGATCGTCGCCGACCAGTTGCACTTTTTCGCCGATCTTGTCGGTGAGGACTTTCCAGCCAGCCCAGTCGGACTCGTCCATGCCGTCTTCGATGGAGATGATCGGATAACGCTCGGACAGGCCAGCCAGGTAATCGGCGAAACCAGCAGCGTCAAACACCTTACCTTCGCCCGCCAGGTCGTACTTGCCATCCTTGAAGAACTCGCTGGAAGCGCAGTCCAAGGCCAGGGTGACGTCGTCACCCAAGGTATAACCGGCATTGGCCACGGCTTCGGCGATGGCAGCCAGGGCGTCTTCGTTGGACGCCAGGTTCGGCGCGAAACCGCCTTCATCACCCACCGAAGTGCTCAGGCCACGGGCCTTCAGCACAGCTTTGAGGTGGTGGAAAATCTCGGTGCCCATGCGCAGCGCGTCGGCGAAAGTCTTGGCGCCAACCGGCTGAACCATGAATTCCTGAATGTCGACGTTGTTATCGGCATGCTCGCCGCCGTTGATGATGTTCATCATCGGCACCGGCATTGAGTAAACGCCCGGAGTGCCATTCAGATCGGCGATGTGTGCGTACAACGGCACGCCCTTGGCCTGCGCGGCAGCCTTGGCAGCGGCCAGGGACACAGCAAGGATGGCGTTGGCACCCAAGGTGGCTTTGTTTTCAGTGCCGTCGAGGGCAATCATCGCCAGGTCGAGAGCTTTCTGGTCAGTAGCATCTTTGCCCAACAGCAGGTCACGGATCGGACCATTGATATTGGCCACGGCCTTCAGCACACCCTTGCCCAGGTAACGGCTCTTGTCGCCATCACGCAATTCCAGCGCTTCACGCGAACCGGTGGAGGCACCGGACGGCGCACAGGCGCTGCCCATGATGCCGCCGTCGAGAATTACGTCAGCCTCCACAGTTGGGTTACCACGGGAATCGAGAACCTCACGGCCTTTGATGTCGACGATCGTTGCCATTGCGTGTAGCACTCCAAAAAATTGACGAAAGGATAGTACCGAGCTGCACACTCATTGCGCGCTGGCGATTACACCAGCGCGCAAAATGTACTGACTATTTAGCCAGATTGTATACAAATGGCACTTTACCGGAGATTTGCCGTTTCAGGCAGTCTCAATCGGCGCAAAACTCTTGATCAAGTCATCCAGCTGCTTGAGCTGGGTGAGGAACGGCTCCAGCTTGTCCAGACGCAGGGCGCAAGGGCCGTCACATTTGGCATTGTCCGGATCTGGATGCGCTTCGAGGAACAGACCAGCCAGCCCCTGGCTCATGCCGGCTTTAGCCAGATCAGTGACCTGAGCACGACGACCGCCAGCGGAATCGGCGCGACCGCCTGGCATTTGCAGGGCGTGGGTCACGTCGAAGAACACCGGGTAGTTCATCTGCTTCATGATGCCGAAGCCGAGCATGTCCACCACCAGGTTGTTGTAACCGAAGCTGGAACCACGTTCGCAGAGAATGAGTTGGTCATTACCGGCCTCTTCACACTTGGCCAGGATGTGCTTCATCTCCTGGGGTGCGAGGAACTGGGCTTTCTTGATATTGATCACCGCGCCGGTCTTGGCCATGGCCACTACCAGGTCGGTCTGCCGCGAAAGAAACGCCGGCAGCTGGATGATGTCGCAGACATCCGCCACCGGCTGCGCCTGATGCGGCTCATGCACGTCAGTGATCACCGGCACGCCGAAGGTCTTTTTGATTTCCTCAAAGACCTTCATGCCCTCTTCCAGGCCTGGGCCACGGAACGAGGTCACGGACGAGCGGTTGGCTTTATCAAAGCTGGCCTTGAACACATAGGGGATGCCGAGCTTCTCGGTAACGCGCACGTATTCTTCACAAGCACGTATGGCCAAATCGCGGGACTCAATGACATTGATGCCACCGAACAGCACGAACGGCTTGTCGTTGGCGATTTCAATGCCGCCGACCTTGATGATTTTCTGAGTCATGCCTTAAGCCTTCTTCGCGTGCTGTGCCAAGGCCGCCTGGACGAAACCGCTGAACAACGGATGGCCGTCACGCGGGGTCGAGGTGAACTCAGGGTGGAATTGGCAGGCAACAAACCACGGATGGTTGGGCGCCTCTACCACTTCAACCAACGCACCATCGGCCGAACGTCCGGTTACTTTCAGCCCAGCATCAATCAATTGCGGCAGCAGGTTGTTGTTGACCTCGTAACGATGGCGATGACGCTCAACAATCACGTCTTGGCCGTAGCACTGATGTACTTGCGAGCCACTCTGAAGCTGACAATCCTGCGCGCCCAAGCGCATGGTGCCGCCCAGGTCAGAGTTATCACTGCGCTGCTCGGTGGCACCGGTTGCGTCCTGCCATTCAGTGATCAACCCAACCACGGGATGACTGCTGCTGGTATCAAACTCGCTGGAGTTGGCATCAGTCCAGCCCAGCACATTACGTGCGAACTCGATCACGGCCACCTGCATACCCAGACAAATACCCAGATAAGGAATCTTGTTTTCGCGGGCGAACTGCACGGTTTTGATCTTGCCTTCCACGCCACGCAGACCAAAGCCGCCCGGCACTAGAATGGCATCGACACCTTCCAGCAGGTCGGTGCCTTTGTTCTCAATATCTTCGGAGTCGATATAGCGCAGGTTAACCTTGGTACGGTTCTGGATGCCGGCATGGCTCATCGCTTCGATCAGCGATTTATAGGCATCCAGCAGCTCCATGTACTTACCGACCATGGCGATGGTGACTTCGTGCTCCGGGTTGAGCTTGGCATCGACCACGCGATCCCATTCGGACAGATCAGCCGTGTTGCACTCCAGACCGAAGCGCTCGACGACGAAGTCATCCAGACCTTGGGCATGCAGCACGCCTGGGATCTTGTAAATGGTGTCGACGTCTTCCAGGGAAATCACCGCGCGCTCTTCAACGTTAGTGAACAGCGCGATCTTGCGACGCGAGGAAATGTCGATCGGGTGGTCGGAACGGCAGATCAATACGTCTGGCTGCAAGCCGATGGAGCGCAGCTCTTTCACCGAATGCTGAGTCGGCTTGGTCTTGGTTTCGCCAGCGGTTGCGATATACGGCACCAACGTCAAGTGCATCAGCATGGCGCGCTTGGCACCCACTTCTACACGTAACTGACGGATCGCCTCGAGGAATGGTTGCGACTCGATGTCACCGACCGTGCCACCAATTTCAACCATGGCCACGTCAGCATCGCCAGCACCCTTGATGATGCGGCGCTTGATCTCATCGGTGATGTGCGGAATAACCTGAATGGTCGCACCCAGGTAATCACCACGGCGCTCGCGGCGCAGCACGTCTTCGTAGACGCGGCCGGTGGTGAAGTTGTTGCTCTTGGTCATGGTGGTGCGGATAAACCGCTCGTAGTGGCCCAGATCAAGGTCGGTCTCAGCGCCGTCGTGGGTGACAAACACCTCACCGTGCTGGAACGGGCTCATCGTGCCCGGATCGACGTTGATATAGGGATCCAGCTTGAGCATGGTGACCTTCAGGCCCCGCGCCTCCAGGATAGCCGCCAATGAAGCCGAGGCGATGCCTTTCCCCAATGAAGAAACAACACCACCCGTGACGAATATGTAGCGCGTCATGAAGAACCCTAGAAGTCTGCGTTTAAGCGGCCAGTGCCGCCGAGGAAAGCGAAGGAGTACCCAAGCCACTTGCTGCAGCACACTGCAATAAGCTAGCCCTGTCGATTCCCAAGGGAGTCAACAAAAGCACTAGTAAGACGGGAGCGTAGTCTACCGGAAAGGGCTTATCAGCTCAAACCTTGATCGCTCGTCGGCGGCTGCCACTGCAATTGCCAGCTGTCATCGTGTGGACCGCACAGCCCTGGGAGGTTAGCGACTGCCACCACGTGGTTATCCAGACGCAGCAGCGGCAGGCGATCCCGAACAAAAACCGGCACACACCATTCATTAAATAAACGTTTCAGGTCGCGATGCCCGCGCCCCGGCAACAGCATTTTTTCACCCGGACACCGGTAACCTAGCTGCCAGTCGCCCGACGGAAACCGGCCATGAATTCGTACACGGCCATTACCCGGCAATACTAACCATTGGTTACCTTGAACCGCGATATCGGGCAGTGCAGGCGAGCGCAGCCAATCCCCAGCCAACCACCACAGCCGATCATCACTGCGGCGCAACTCACCGGCCGCTAACGCCCATAAAGGCGCAGCATCCTGCGCGGCATCGCGCAGCGCTCGCCAGCCGGCCCAGTGCTCGCTGTCGGGCATCGCTGTTAGTGACCGCAACCAATAACGCAGGGCATTGCGCTGGCGCGGCTCACTCAAATCGCGCAGCACAGGTAATGCCAGATTGGGTAACGACAGCCAGGGGAATTCACTCGCCACGCCGGCCGCAGCAACATCCTGCTGCGCTAACTCATCGAGCAATTGCGCAGCCTCACTCAAGTGCGCGGCGCTACGGGCCATATTGGCGCAGGCCTGCGGCCAGCGACCGAGCAGCGCAGGCATCACCTGACGGCGCAGGTAATTACGCGAGAAGCGCTCATCGGCATTGGACGGATCTTCGATCCAGCTCAGCTTGTGTTCACGGGCATAAGCCAACAGCTCAGCGCGCGAGCATTTGAGCAACGGCCTAACCAACTGCCCGGTTCCCAGCGCACGACTCGCCGGCATGGCCGACAAACCTTGCACCCCAGCACCGCGCAGCAAACGAAACAACAGGGTTTCCGCCTGATCATCACGGTGCTGCCCAGTCAGTAGCACCTCGCCAGCATCCAGACGCGCCGCAAAGGCCGCATAACGGGCATCGCGCGCCGCCTGCTCAAGGCTGGCACCCGGCGCCACCTGCACATATTCGACCTGCAGCGGTACAGGCAACGCCGCGCACAGCTCACGACAATGCGCTGGCCACGCATCGGCCGCAGCCTGTAAGCCGTGATGGATATGAATGGCGGAAAGAGGCGGCAGCGCCTCGCGTTGCGCGAGACTGACCAACAGGTGCAGCAGCACTGTGGAATCCAGCCCACCAGACAAGGCGATATGCCAGGCCGACGCAGCACGCCAGGGCGCTAGAGATTCCAGCAACCTGGCGCTTAAGCTCATTTAGGCGATGCCGTAGCTCATCAAACGCTCATAACGACGCTTGAGCAGCGCGTCGGTATCAAAGGTTTTGAGCATTTCCAGCTGTGAACGCAATGCCTGACGAACCGCTTCGGCGGTCGCAACCGGATCGCTGTGTGCGCCACCGAGCGGCTCGCTGATCACTTGATCAACAATGCCCAAACCCTTAAGGCGCTCTGCCGTGATACCCATCGCCTCGGCGGCATCCGGGGCTTTTTCTGCGGTCTTCCACAAAATGGAGGCGCAGCCTTCCGGTGAGATTACCGAGTAGGTCGAGTACTGCAGCATGTTGAGCTGATCGCACACACCAATCGCCAACGCACCACCGGAACCACCCTCGCCGATTACGGTGGCGATGATCGGGGTTTTCAGGCGCGCCATAACGCGCAGGTTCCAGGCGATAGCCTCGCTCTGGTTGCGCTCTTCGGCGTCGATGCCTGGGTAGGCACCCGGGGTGTCGATAAAGGTCAGGATCGGCATCTTGAAGCGTTCAGCCATCTCCATCAGTCGACAGGCCTTGCGATAGCCCTCCGGACGCGGCATGCCGAAGTTGCGGCGTACTTTTTCGCGAATCTCACGGCCTTTCTGGTGACCAATAACCATCACCGGCTCACCGTCCAGACGCGCAACGCCACCCACCAGGGCCGCATCGTCGGAGAAGTGGCGGTCGCCATGCAGCTCATCGAACTCGGTAAAAATGTGCTGCAGGTAATCGAGGGTGTACGGGCGACGCGGGTGGCGCGCCAACTGAGCAATCTGCCAGCTGCTCAGGTTGCCGAAAATACTTTCGGTCAGCGAGCTGCTCTTGTCTTGCAGGCGGGCGATTTCATCAGAGATGTTCAACGAGTTGTCGTTACCGACCAGGCGAAGCTCTTCGATCTTGGCTTGCAGGTCGGCGATCGGCTGTTCGAAATCGAGAAAATTCGGGTTCATAGTCATCCGTCTTGCGTCGACGGCCAAGTGGCCGGGAGCTGTATCCGTTATCGCGCCCTACCTTATAGCAGTAGGCGCATTCAGGTCGACACCCGGTTCTGCACGAAAATTTTCAATACAGAAGCCACAGGGCATCACATCCAACCGCAAAGCATGTGCATCGCAAATTAGCGGTAGTGCAAAAAGACGTTGTCTCGCCCGAACTGGTCACGCAAAGTCTGAATCAGAGCGTCACCAGGCTCAATGCGCCAGCCTTCACCAAACTGCAATTGCGCCTTGGCATCGCTACCGCTGTAGTCGACGGTGATCGGACAGGCGCCGCGATGACGACCGCATACATCGGCCAACCAACGCAGGCGATCGCCTTGCAAGGCGCTGCTGCTGACCTTCAGCCGCAGGCTGTCGGCCAGCCCGGTGCGTGCCTCTTCCAGGCTCATCACCCGCTTGGCACGCAGGCGCAAACCGCCAGAGAAGTCGTCATTACTCACCTCGCCTTCGACCACGACCAAAGCGTCAGTCTGCAGCAGGGCTTGGGCTGTGTTGAACGCTTCGGCAAACAAGGAGGCCTCGATCCGTCCGGAGCGATCATCGAGGGTAATAAAGCCCATCTTGTCGCCCCTCTTGTTCTTCATCACCCGAAGGTTGACTACCAAGCCGGCAATCGTCTGATCACCGCGCGCGGCTTTCAGGTCGACGATGCGCTGACGGGCAAAGCGCCGCACTTCGCCTTCGTACTCGTCAATCGGGTGACCGGTCAAGTACAAGCCAAGGGTATCCTTCTCACCCTTGAGGCGCTCTTTCAGGGTCAGATCGCGGGCGCGCAGGTGATTGAGGTAAACATCCGCCTCGGCATCGGCAAACACCCCGCCGAACAGGTCCATATGCCCGCTCTCAGCACTGCGCGCGGTCTGTTCGGCGGCCTGTACGGCCTCCTCCATCGCACCCAGCAATACGGCGCGGTTGCGGTCGATATTGGCTTTGTAGGCTTTCAGCTCCTCATGGAAATGCGGCCCGAGACGGTCCAGTGCGCCGCTGCGAATCAACGCTTCGAGGGTGCGCTTATTGATGCGTTTGAGGTCGACCCGCGAGCAGAAATCGAACAGGTCCTTGAACGGCCCTTCTAGACGCGCCTCGACGATGGCCTCCACCGGCCCCTCGCCCACGCCCTTGATCGCACCCAGGCCGTAGACGATCCAACCTTCGTTGTTAACCGTAAACTTGAACTCGGAGATGTTCACATCCGGCGCGTCGAGGCGCAGCTTCATGCTGCGGCACTCTTCGATCAGGGTGACCACCTTGTCGGTGTTGTGCATATCCGCCGACAACACCGCCGCCATGAAGGCCGCCGAGTGGTGGGCCTTAAGCCAGGCGGTCTGATACGAGAGCAAGCCATAAGCAGCAGAGTGGGACTTGTTGAAGCCGTAACCGGCGAACTTTTCTACCAGGTCAAAGATGTTGCCCGCCAAGTTGGCATCAATACCATTGCTGGCGCAGCCTTCAATAAAGCCGCCGCGCTGCTTGGCCATTTCCTCGGGTTTTTTCTTACCCATGGCGCGGCGCAGCATATCTGCCCCGCCAAGGGTGTAGCCGGCCATGACCTGGGCGATCTGCATCACCTGTTCCTGGTACAGGATGATGCCGTAGGTCGGTTTCAGTACGGGCTCCAGGCCCGCGTACTGATAGTCCTGATGCGGGTAGGAAATCGGCTCGCGACCGTGTTTACGGTTGATAAAGTCGTCCACCATGCCCGACTGCAACGGCCCCGGACGGAACAGGGCCACCAGAGCGATCATATCTTCCAGGCAGTCCGGCTTGAGCTTTTTGATCAGCTCCTTCATGCCGCGCGATTCAAGCTGGAACACCGCCGTGGTCTCGGCTTTCTGCAGCATGCTGAACGTCGGCTTATCGTCCAGCGGGATAAAATCGATATTCAGATCCGGCAGGCCCTGCTTGGCCTGCTCGCGGTTGATGGTCTCCATCGCCCACTTGATGATGGTCAGTGTGCGCAGGCCGAGGAAGTCGAACTTAACTAGCCCGGCGGATTCCACGTCGTCCTTGTCGAACTGGGTGACTAGGCCGCCACCTTCGTCATCGCAGGCAATCGGCGAGAAGTCGGTGAGCTTAGTCGGCGCAATTACCACGCCGCCCGCGTGCTTGCCGGTACCGCGACAGATGCCTTCGAGCTTGAGCGACATTTCCCAGATTTCCCGGGCGTCTTCGTCGACCTTGAGGAAGTCGCGCAGCGGCTCCTCCATCTCGTAGGCCTTCTCCAACGTCATGCCGACTTCGAAGGGAATCATCTTCGACAGGCGATCCGCCAAGCCGTAGGACTTGCCCTGCGCCCGCGCCACGTCGCGCACTACCGCCTTGGCCGCCATGGTGCCGAAGGTGATGATCTGGCTCACGGCGTTACGGCCGTATTTCTCGGCCACGTAATCGATCACGCGGTCGCGGCCGTCCATGCAGAAGTCAACGTCGAAGTCGGGCATGGAGACCCGTTCCGGGTTGAGGAAACGTTCGAACAGCAGGTCATAGGCCAGTGGGTCGAGGTCGGTGATCTTCTGCACGTAGGCCACCAGCGAACCGGCACCTGAACCACGGCCCGGACCCACCGGCACGCCGTTGTTTTTCGCCCACTTGATGAAGTCCATTACGATCAGGAAATAACCGGGGAAGCCCATCTGGATGATGATATCCAGCTCGAAATTCAACCGGTCGATGTAGACCTGACGCTTCTCTTCGTAATTGGGCGTGGTCTCCTTCGGCCAGAGCACTGCCAGACGCTCTTCCAAGCCCTCGAACGAGACCTGGCGAAAGTATTCGTCCATGGTCATGCCGGCTGGCACGGGGAAGTCCGGCAGGAAGTATTTGCCCAGCTGCACTTCAATATTGCAGCGCTTGGCAATCTCGATGGTGTTTTCCAGCGCTTCCGGCAGATCACTGAACAGCTCGGCCATTTCCTGAGGCGTTTTCAGGTACTGCTGATCGGAATAGGTGCGCAGGCGGCGTGGGTCATCCAGGCTGCGACCTTCACCGATGCACACGCGGGTTTCGTGGGCGGCGAAATCATCCTGCTTGATAAAGCGCACATCGTTGGTCGCCACCAGTGGCGCGCCAACCTTATCGGCCAGCGCCACAGCGGCATGTAAATGTTCTTCGTCGTTGACCCGATTGGTGCGCTGCACTTCCAGATAAAACCGCTCGGGAAAGACCGCCATCCACTCACGCAGCAATGACTCGGCTTTGGCCTGTTCGCCATCGAGCAAGGCGTGACCGACTTCGCCTTCTTTTGCGCCAGACAGGGCAATCAGCCCTTCGGCCGCTTCCTTAACCCAATCACGCTGGATGATGACTAGATCATTGCTCTGCCCTTCACTCCAGCCGCGCGAGACCAGTTCAGTGAGGTTACGGTAGCCCTTGGCATTCATCGCCAGCAGGGTCATGCGGCTCAGCGGGCCATCTTCATCGGCACTGGCCAACCAGATGTCGGCACCGCAGATCGGCTTGATCCCGCCGCCCATGGCCGCCTTATAGAACTTCACCAACGAGCACATGTTGCTCATATCGGTGACCGCCACCGCAGGCATCCCAGCGGCAGCCACTGACTTGATCAAGGGCTTGATCCGCACCAGCCCGTCTACCAGGGAAAACTCAGTGTGCAATCGCAGGTGGACGAACGAGGCGGTCATAGCAGTCCTATACAAAACGCAAAAACGACAAGGCGGGGATTGTACAACCGCAGCAGCGCGCAACAAGCGCTACTGGGCAGAGGATAACGGGGAAATTTCGCCAGCGTGGAGTCAGTCGTCTAACAACGCACGTACCGGGCCAAAGGAGCGCCGGTGAATAGGGGTTGGCCCGAGGCGCCGTAGCGCTTCCAGGTGTACCGGGGTGGGATAGCCTTTGTGTCCGGCAATGCCGTAGCCGGGGTATTGCTGATCCAGCAGCTGCATCTCGCGGTCGCGGCTGACCTTGGCCAGGATCGACGCCGCAGCGATCGCCGGCACCTGACTATCGCCCTTGATCACGGCGGCGCTGGGCACCTGCAGTTTCGGGCAGCGATTGCCATCGATCAGCGCCAGCTTGGGCGTAATACTTAAGCCCTCGACCGCGCGCTGCATGGCCAGCATGGTGGCCTGGAGAATATTCAGCTGATCGATTTCTTCCACCTCAGCACGGGCAATGCACCAGGCCAGGGCTTTTTCGCGAATTTCGTCAAACAGCTTTTCGCGGCGCGCTTCGGTCAACTTCTTCGAGTCATTTAGACCGAGAATCGGCCGCGCTGGATCAAGAATCACTGCCGCCGTCACCACCGCACCGCACAGCGGGCCACGGCCGACTTCATCAACGCCCGCCACGAGTTCCTGCACCAGGGTGAAATCCAGCCCAGGCTGCATCAGGCGCGCCCCGTGAGTTGCAGCACGGCCTTAGCTGCCTGCACCGAGGCATCACGGCGCAACGCCCGATGAATCACATCAAAACCTTCGGTCTGCACGTCTCCACCATCGAGCAGCGGAGCCAGCAGCTGCGCCAATGCTTCCGGCGTGGCGGCGTCCTGAATCAATTCGGGCACCAGCAAACGCTGGGCCAGCAGATTCGGCAAGGAGAAATAAGCACTGCTGACCAAGCGTTTAAGAATGCGGTAGGTCAAGGGCGCCACTTTGTACGCCACCACCATCGGCCGCTTGTACAGCAAGGCCTCCAGGGTTGCCGTGCCAGAAGCGATCAATACCGCATCACAGGCGGCCAGCGCCTCATGGGAGCGGCCGTTGAGCAGCGTCAGCGGCAGATCACGGCCCATTAACATTTGCTCAAGCTGCGCTCGCCGCTCCGGGCTGGAACACGGCAACACAAACTGGATACCGGGGCGCAAGGTGCGCAAGCGCACGGCGGCATCGAGAAACAGGCTGCCCAGACGCGACACTTCACCGCCACGGCTGCCCGGCATCAATGCCACCACCGGTTGATCATGGGCCAGATTCAACGCATCCCGCGCCGCACCTCGATCTGCTTGATGTGGGATGGTATCGGCCAGCGGATGACCGACAAACCTTACTGGCACCTGATGATCCTGATAGAACTGCGCCTCGAACGGGAACAAGGTCAGCATCAGGTCGCAGGCTTCGCGAATCTTCAGCACACGCTTCTGCCGCCACGCCCATACGGAGGGACTGACGTAATGCACAGTCTTGATCCCGGCCTGACGCAACTTGAGCTCAAGCGTCAAGTTGAAGTCCGGCGCGTCGATGCCGATAAACACATCTGGTTTGGCCTCAATAAGCGTGTTGATCAAGCGCTTACGCCGAGACAGCAACTCAGGAAGACGCCCCAGCACCTCCACCAGCCCCATTACCGACAAGCGCTCCATCGGGAAATAGGAGTTGAGGCCCTGCGCCTGCATCAGCGGGCCACCGATCCCAATAAATTCGATCTGTGGGTATTGGGCTTTGAGGGCCTGCATCAGGCCCGCACCGAGAATATCGCCAGACGCCTCGCCAGCGACCAGCGCGACACGCATCAGGTCAGTCATAAATTATCGGGTAATGCCGCGGCTTGAAGCCTGAATGGAATCGCGGAAGATCGCGACTTCGGGGAATTCTGCAGCCGACTCGGCCAACTCGTTCATCGCCTGTTCAACTGTCAGCCCTTGGCGGTAGACAATCTTGTAGGCGCGGCGCAAGGCGGCGATCGCATCGCTGCTGAAACCACGACGGCGCATGCCTTCAAAGTTCATGCTGCGCGCTTCAGCCGGGTTGCCGAACACCGTGACAAACGCCGGTACGTCTTTACCAATCGCCGTGCCCATGCCGGAAAAGCTGTGCGCACCGATACGGCAAAATTGATGGACCAAGGTGTAGCCGGAGAGAATCGCCCAGTCATCGACCCACACATGCCCGGCCAACGCGGTGTTGTTGACCAGAATGCAATGGTTGCCGATCACGCTGTCATGACCGATGTGGGCATAGGCCATGATCAGGTTGTGGTCGCCAAGGGTGGTTTCACTGCGATCCTGCACGGTGCCGCGATGAATAGTGACACCCTCGCGGATCACGTTGTGGTCGCCAATGACCAGCCGAGTCGCCTCGCCCTGGTACTTGAGATCGGGGGTGTCTTCACCCACCGAGGAGAACTGATAGATGCGGTTGTGTTTACCGATCCGCGTCGGCCCCTTGAGGATCACATGGGGGCCGATCACTGTACCCTCGCCAATTTCTACATCGGCCCCGACTATCGACCAAGGGCCGACGACTACGTCGTCGGCCAACTTGGCGCTGGGATCGATGATGGCGCGAGGGTCAATCAAACTCATAGTTTGCGTTCCGCACAGATGATTTCTGCCGAGCAGACTTCCTTGCCGTCGACGCTGGCCTTGCACTCGAACTTCCAGATGCTGCGCTTGCTGCTCAGGTAGCGCGCTTCAAGGATCAATTGATCACCCGGCACCACTGGCTGGCGAAAGCGTAGCTTGTCGGAGCCTACAAAGTAATACAGGGTGCCATCGGAGGGCTTCAGATCCATCATTTTGAAACCAAGAATGCCGGCCGCTTGGGCCATGGCTTCAATGATCAACACGCCCGGCATGATCGGGTGCTCGGGGAAGTGCCCGTTGAAGAATGGCTCATTGATGCTGACATTTTTGAAGGCACGAATACGCTTGCCTTCGATATCCAGCTCAGCCACGCGGTCCACTAAAAGGAACGGATAGCGGTGCGGCAAGTATTCGCGAATTTGGTTGATGTCCATCATGTGCAGAGGAGCCTGTAAAAGAAAAAAGAGAAGCCGGTAAATACCGGCTCAGGCATCAGATGAGGTGCCGGCTGCGGAGGTCACGGCGGCCAGTTGTTTTTCCAACTGTTGCAGGCGTCGCGCCATGTCATCCAACTGACGAATCCGTGCCGCGCTCTTACGCCATTCAGCCGCTGGCTGCATGGCGGTACCCGAGGAGTAGGAGCCCGGTTCGATGATCGAGCGAGTAACCATGGTCATGCCGGTGACAAACACGTTGTCGCATACCTCGATATGCCCAACCATGCCTACCCCACCGGCAATCATGCAGTTCTTGCCTATTTTGGTGCTGCCGGAAATACCCGCGCAACCGGCCATCGCCGTGTTGTCACCGATCTGCACGTTGTGCGCGATCATGATCTGGTTATCCAGCTTGACCCCATTACCAATCAGCGTGTCCGATAGCGCGCCGCGGTCAACAGTGGTATTGGCGCCGATTTCAACGTCGTCACCGATGGTCACGCCACCGATCTGTGCAATTTTCTGCCAGACGCCCTTCTCGTTGGCGAAGCCGAAGCCTTCGCCACCAATCACCGCGCCGGACTGAATAACCACCCGCTTGCCGATGCGCACATCGTGGTAGAGCGTCACCCGCGGCGCCAACCAGCCACCCTCACCAATCACTGAACGCGCGCCAACGACGCACTGCGCACCGACGGTTACGTTGGCAGCAATCTGCACACCACTCTCGATCACCGCATAGGCACCGATGCTGGCAGTGGCATCAATCTGCGCGTCGGCAGCCACCACAGCAGTCAGATGCACACCAGGCAGCGCGCGAGGTTTGCGGTCAAACACGTGGGAGAGTTCGGCGTAAGCCAGGTAAGGGTTAGCCACAACCAAGGCATTACCGGCATAGCCTTCGGCATCTGCGGCAGTCAGCAATACAGCGCCGGCCTGGCAACTCGACAAAAACTTACGGTATTGCGCATTAGCCAGGAAGCTCAGCTGATCCGCGTTGGCTTCCTGCAATGTGGCCAAACCGCTGATCGCTTTATCCGAAGCACCACGCAACGTGGCGCCCAGTCGCTCGGCCAACTGACCGAGGGTATAAACTGTTGCACTCATGATCAGCGCAGCTGATTCATGCGCTCGATAACCTGGCGGGTGATGTCGAACTGAGGTTTGACATCAATCACCGCACCGCGCTCCAGCACCAGGTCGAAGTTACCTTTCTTGATCACTTCTTCCACAGCCTTGTCCAGATTCGGCTTGAGCTTCTTCAGCATTTCACGATCAGCTACCGCCTTGGACTCATTCAGCTCCTTGGACTGGAACTGGAAGTCACGGGCCTTTTGCTTGAACTCAAGCTCCAGACGCTCGCGCTCGGCGGTTTGCATTTTGTCGCCATCTTTGACCATACGGTCCTGAATACGCTTGGCATCGCTTTCCAGGGTTTTCAGCTTGGTCAGCTGCGGGCCAAACTTCTTCTCGGCATCCACGGCGTAACGCTTAGCGGCATCAGATTCCAGCAAAGCCATTTGATAGTTCAATACCGCGACTTTCATCTCGGCGAATGCTGGAGTAGCCAGCATGGCAAAGCTTAGCAAAACCAGTTGAGTCAACTTACGCACGGTGCAACTCCTGCAAACTGTTGGTATTCAATAATCCGACGCTTAGAACGTCTGACCGAGAGAGAACTGGAAAATCTGTGTATCGGCATCGTCCGGCTTGATGATTGGCATGGCCAAACTAAAGCTCAGCGGACCCAATGCGGTAATCCAGGTCAGGCCCACGCCCACAGAGCTGGCCAGATTACCCGGGTCGATGCTGCTGCATTCGTCCTGGGACTTGCCGCAATTGGTGTCAAAAACATTACCCACGTCCCAGAACAGTGCGGTACGCAGGGAGCGCTGATCTTTAACGAACGGCATGGGGAACAACAGTTCAGCACCACCCTGAATCAACACGTTACCGCCAAATGGCAGCGGATCCTGGTCCTCATCCCTAATAGTCCCAGGCCTTGAACCATCACTGGGTGTACTACGCGGCCCTAGGCTGCTGTCTTTGAAGCCACGTACCGAATTGAAGCCACCCGCGTAGTAATTCTCATAAAACGGCAGTTCGCTCGTGGAACCATAGCTCTCGCCATAACCCAACTGGCTGTGCAGGCGCAGGGTGTAGGTGTCGCTCAGGGGTTTGAAGACCTGACCACGGTAGTCAACTTTGAAAAACGACAGGTCACTGCCCGGCACTGTGGTTTCGAACACTAAGCTCTGCGAATGCCCACGGTTAGCCAGCACGCCACGGTTTAGTGTCGATTCGGACCAGCCGACCGAAGCCTTGAGGTTCAAGTAGCTGTCCCCCTCGGCATCGATAAAATCAAATATCTCGTTAACAGTACGACTACCCGTACCGATACTGTCGTTCTGAACTGTTAGGCCGTAGGTCAAACGCGAAATGTCGCTGATCGGATAACCGATGCTGACGCCGGCACCGTAGCTGTCTACCGAGTAGCTGGACACATCGGTGTTCAGCTCGTCGTAGTCGGTTTCACGGAAGAAGGCGTTGTAGCCCAGGCTAACGCCGTCTGGTGTCCAGTAGGGATCAACAAAGCCGAAGTTGTAATTGCTCTGGTATTCGCTGCGGGTCAAACCGAGGCTAACCTTGTTACCCGTACCGAGGAAGTTGTTCTGGGTAATCGAGCCCCCCAGAATCAGGCCGGCGTTTTGAGCGAAACCAACGCTGGCAGTGATGGAGCCGGACGCCTGCTCTTCCACGCTGTAATTAACGTCAATCTGATCGTCGGTACCCGGTACTTGCGGGGTCTCAACGTTAACTTCCTTGAAGTAACCCAGACGCTCCAGACGGGTTTTGGACTGGTCAATCAGGTAGGTCGACGCCCAGCCACCTTCCAACTGGCGCATTTCACGGCGCAGTACTTCATCTTCAGTTTTGGTGTTGCCACGGAAGTTGACCCGGTTGACGTAAGCGCGCTTACCTGGATCGACCACAAAAGTAATCGACACGGTGCCATCATCATGGGCTTCCGGCACGCCGTTGACGTTGGCAAAGGTATAGCCTTCGTTACCCAGACGACGGGTGATCAGCTCGGACGTGGTGGTCATGACCTTGCGCGAGAACACTTGCCCTTCCTGCACCAGCAGCAAGGCGCGGACTTCTTCTTCCGGTACCTTCAGCTCACCGCTGAGTTTGACTTCGCGTACGCTGTACTTCTCGCCTTCGTCAACGTTGACCGTAACGTAAACGTGCTTTTTGTCCGGGGTAATGGAGACCTGCGTCGAGCTGATATCCATATTGATATAGCCGCGGTCCAGGTAGTAGGAGCGCAGACGTTCCAAGTCGCCGGAGAGTTTCTCACGCGCATACTTGTCATCATTTTTGAAGAAAGACAGCCAGTTGGTGGTCTTCAGCTCAAACAGACCAACCAGGTCTTCATCGGAAAACACCGAGTTACCCACCACGTTGATGTGCTGGATAGCGGCTACTGAACCTTCATTGATATTAATTTTCAGCGCTACGCGGTTACGCGGCTGCGGAATCACTTCGGCTTCAATTTCCGCCGAATAACGGCCCTGAGCAACGTACTGACGCTGCAGCTCGTTACGCACACCTTCAAGCGTGGCGCGCTGGAAAATCTCACCTTCGGCCAAGCCAGACTGGGTCAGGCCCTTGAGCAAGTCTTCGCTGCTGATAGCCTTGTTTCCTTCGATCTCGATACCGGAAATCGATGGACGCTCAACAACCGTGATGACCAGCACATTGCCATCTCGACCGAGCTGGATGTCTTGGAAGAAGCCGGTTTTGAACAGGTCACGGGTGGCCTCAACCAATGCGCGGTCATCCGCTTGGGCACCCACATTGAGAGGCAAAGCACCGAATACACTGCCAGCAGATACCCGCTGCAGACCGGTAACCCGGATGTCGGAGATGGTGAAGGACTCGGCGTGAACTTCGGTGATCATCAGTGCAGCAAGCACCGCAGGTAGCAGCAGACGTTTCATGAAGTCCTTTCTTATTTCAACTGACAATAAAAAATCTGCCGCGTGAGGCGGCACTTTTTGTACGTTCGAGAGCGTAATTCACTAGCAGCTACAGACGGCCCAAATCATTTATCAGGGCCAGCAACATGACCCCGACAACCAGACTGATACCAATCTGCATTCCCCAACCCTGTATCCGTTCCGACAATGGGCGACCACGCACCCACTCGACAAGATAAAAAAGCAGATGCCCCCCATCCAGCACAGGAATGGGCAACAAATTAAGAACCCCCAAACTAATGCTCAAGTAGGCGAGAAATTTAAGGAAATCACTCAAACCCGACTCAGCAGAAGCGCCCGCCACTTTAGCAATGGTTATCGGCCCGCTCAAGTTTTTTACCGAGAGCTCGCCAAACAGCATTTTCTTCAATGAATTAAGGGTCAAAACGCTCATTGTCCAGGTGTTTTTGGCACCTTCAGCGATGGCCTCCAAGGGGCCGTAGCTGACTTCGCGCAGCATCTCTGGCGGCCATTCACCCCCAGCCACACCTGCACCGAGGTAACCCGTGAGGGTCTCACCTTCACCGCGTGCGGCCAGCGTCAATGGCACCTCCAGCTGCTGACCTTGGCGCTCTACCCGCAAACTAACCTGTTTACCCGGTAAGCCACGCACCTGATCCACCAGCTGCTGCCAATCGACCAACGACTGGTTATCGAGCGCCAGCAGGCGATCCCCCACCTGCAACCCTGCAGCAAATGCCGGCCCCTCAGGATCAAGCTGCGCCAACACCGGCTGCAGCGCCGGACGCCAAGGGCGAATACCCAATGAGGAAATGGGGTCTGGCTCATCAGCACCGCGCAGCCAGTTATCCAGCACAATCTGTCGAGGACTATCAACCGAAGAGCCCGGCTCGCGCACCGCGAGATCCAACCGACCACTCTCGCCCAACCGGCTGACCAGTTGCAGATTCACCGCCGCCCAGCCGGTTGTCGGCTGACCATCTACCGCGACAATCTCCTGACCGACCTGCAAGCCGGCGACATCGGCTAGGCTGCCCGCCTCGACCGCACCGATAACCGGGCGCACCTGCTGGCTGCCCAGCATCGCCACCACCCAGAAGAACAGCAGCGCCAGTAGGAAATTCGCCACCGGGCCGGCCGCCACAATGGCAATACGCTGCTGAACCGACTTGCGATTGAACGACTGATCAAGCAATTCAGGCGGCACATCGCCTTCGCGCTCATCGAGCATTTTCACGTAGCCGCCCAGTGGGATGGCGGCCACTACAAATTCGGTGCCTTGGCGGTCATGCCAACGCAGCAGCGGGCTGCCAAAGCCAACGGAAAACCGCAGCACTTTGACGCCGCAACGACGAGCCACCCAGAAGTGTCCGTATTCGTGAATGGTTACCAGCACCCCGAGCGCAACCAGGGTGCCAACCAGCATATAAAGCGCACTCATCAAATACCTCCGCGTCGACGCTTAGCGCCGACTCAGCCATTGCTCAGCCAGATCACGCGCACGGCTATCCGCCGCCAGCACCGTATCCAGGCTTTCAACCGCCAGGGCGGGCTCAGTGTGCAAAACGTCTTCGATCATACTCGCGATCTCAGGAAAGCGGATGCGCCGCTCAAGAAACGCGGCAACCGCCACTTCATTGGCCGCATTTAGCATGGCCGGCGCGGTACCGCCGGCCTGCGCCGCTTCGCGCGCCAAGCGCAGACAAGGAAAGCGCTGCTCATCCGGCGCCTGGAAGTCCAGCCGAGCGATGGCAAACAGATCCAGCGGCGCAACCCCTGAATCGATCCGCTCCGGCCAAGCCAGCGCATGACTGATGGGCGTGCGCATATCTGGATTGCCCAACTGAGCCAGAACCGACCCATCGACATAATCGACCAGTGAATGGATCACGCTCTGCGGGTGCACCACCACCTCAATTTGCGCTGGCGTGGCATCAAACAACCAGCAGGCCTCGATCAACTCCAGCCCCTTGTTCATCATGCTTGCCGAGTCGACCGAGATTTTGCGCCCCATCGACCAATTGGGATGCGCGCACGCCTGCTCGGGCGTGACAGCATGCAACTGCTCCAAAGGCATTTCACGAAATGGCCCGCCCGAGGCGGTCAGCAAAATACGCCGTACGCCAACTTGTGGCAGGCCACGGGCGTAATCGCCCGGCAGGCATTGAAAAATCGCATTGTGCTCGCTGTCGATCGGCAGCAACACCGCACCGCTGCGCCGCACGGCCTGCATAAATAGCGCCCCGGACATGACCAAGGCTTCTTTATTGGCCAGCAAGACCTTCTTACCTGCCTCAACCGCGGCCATTGTCGGCGGCAAACCGGCTGCACCGACAATAGCGGCCATTACCGTGTCCACGTCCGGATGCGCGGCCACTTCACACAACCCTTCAGGGCCGTGCAACACCCGCGTACCCAGCCCGGCTGCGCGCAAGTTATCTTGCAGCTGACGAGCAGCCAGAGCCTGCGGCACCACAGCAAAGCGCGGACGATAGATCATGCACAGCGCTTCCAGCTCAGCCAAACGGCTGAAGCCGGACAACGCGAACACTTGATAGCGCTCAGGGTGGCGAGCAATCACATCGAGGGTGCTCAGACCGATCGAGCCGGTCGCCCCCAGCACAGTGATCTGCTGCGGATGGCTCACAGCGCGCCCCAACCCGCCAGCCACAGCAGCGCGGCGAACACAGGAATCGCCGCTGTCAGGCTGTCGATACGGTCCAGCACGCCGCCGTGACCCGGCAGCAGATTGCTGCTGTCTTTGATGCCGGCCTGGCGCTTGAACATGCTTTCAGTCAGATCACCGACCACCGAAATTAGCACCACCACAGCGGTGCCGAGCAAACCCAACAGCAGGCTGGTAAACGACCAGTCCCGGTAAAGCGCCACGCCCGTACAAATCAGCAGCGTCGCCAGCAGACCGCCGAATACCCCTTCCCAGCTTTTACCGGGGCTGACTTGCGGCGCCAGCTTGCGCTTACCAAAACGCCGGCCACTGAAGTAGGCGCCAATATCTGCCCCCCACACCAGCACCATGACCGCGAGAATCAGCCAATTGGCCTCAGGCCACTGCTTAAGTAGCACCAGCCCCTGCCAGGCCGGCAGCAGAATCAACAAACCAATCAGCACCCTGACCGGAGCTTGCGCCCAGTAACGACTGCTGGCGGGATAGCCCAACACCAAAAATGTCGCGACTGCCCACCAGGCAACGGCCAGCAACAGCACCCACGGCGCCAACACGGGCATCAGGTATAAGCCGAACAACAAAACGGCTATCAGCGCGGCGTAGGCCACGCGCTGCACCTGCGCCGTAAACCCTGCCAGGCGCGCCCATTCCCAGGCGCCCAGACTGACCACGGCGCCGATAAACAAGGCAAACAGGCCACCATTGAGCAGGAAGAAGCCACCCAGGGCGAACGGCAACAGCACCAGCGCCGTGATAATTCGTTGTTTGAGCATTAGCTACGGGCCCCAGCAACCACCTGCTCGCTGGTTTTCCCAAAGCGACGCTGGCGGCTAGCAAAATCGGCCAAGGCGTTGCGCATGGCGTCGTGTTTGAAATCCGGCCAAAACAGGTCGGAGAAATACAGCTCGGTATAGGCCAGCTGCCAGAGCAAAAAATTACTGATGCGGTGCTCACCACCGGTGCGGATGCACAGGTCCGGCAAAGGCAAATCGCCCGTTACCAGGCAGCTTTGCAACAACTCCGGGGTGATGTCTTCAGCCCGCAAATGGCCGCCCTGAACTTCACGGGCCAGGCGCTGCGCGGCCTGCGCAATATCCCACTGACCGCCATAGTTGGCCGCCACCTGCAGAACAAAGCGCTGGTCGCCGGCAGTTTGCGCCTCTGCCTCACGCATGGCGGCCTGCAACTCAGGGTGAAAGCGCGAGCGATCACCGATGATGCGCAGGCTGATGCCATTGGCGTTGAGCTTCTTCGCCTCGCGGCGCAGCGCACTGAGGAACAACTCCATCAGCGCGCTGACTTCATCAGCCGGGCGCTGCCAGTTTTCACTGGAGAAGGCGAACAGCGTCAACACTTCGACGCCCGCCTCGGCGCACACCTCAATCACCGCGCGCACCGCATCGACACCGGCCTTATGGCCAGCAACGCCGGGCAACAGGCGTTTCTTTGCCCAGCGGTTATTACCGTCCATGATGATCGCCACATGGCGTGGCACAGCGGGCGGACTACCGTCTTTGGTCTTTTCCATGACGATATCCTGGCCGTTAAACAGCCATCAAATCCGCTTCTTTCTGCTTCACCGCCACTTCGATTTCGGCTACGAACTTGTCCGTCAGTTTCTGGATCTCGTCGGCCGCACGGCGCTCTTCGTCTTCGCTGATTTCCTTCTCCTTGACCAAGTCTTTCAACTGGCTCAAGGCATCGCGGCGGATGTTACGCACGGCGATACGGCCATCTTCGGCGGCATCACGTGCTTGCTTGGTGAAGCCCTTACGGGTTTCTTCAGTCAACGCCGGCATGGAGATCAGCAGCAGTTCACCCAGGTTGGTTGGGTTAAAGCCTAAGCCAGAGCTCTGAATGGCCTTATCCACGGCCTGCAACATATTGCGCTCGAACGCCACGACCTGCAGGGTGCGCGAATCCTTGACGGTCACGTTGGCGACCTGGTTCAGCGGGGTGTCGGTACCGTAGTAAGGCACCATCACGCCGCCGAGGATGCTCGGGTGCGCCTGACCGGTGCGGATACGGCTAAAAGCATGGAGCAGCGATTCCAGACTCTTCTGCATGCGTTCTTGAGTGTCTTTCTTGATCTCATTGATCATGTTTATTTTCCTCAATCAGAGTGCCTTCAGCGCCGCCAACAACAACGTTCAGCAGAGCGCCGGGCTTGTTCATGTTGAAAACACGCAGCGGCATATTATGGTCGCGGCATAGACAGATGGCCGTAAGATCCATTACGCCCAGCTTGCGGTCGAGCACCTCATCGTAGGTCAGGCGGTCGAACTTCTCGGCATGCGGGTCTTTAAATGGATCGGCAGTGTACACGCCATCGACCTTGGTCGCCTTGAGCACCACGTCAGCATCGATTTCGATGGCGCGCAGGCAAGCCGCCGAGTCGGTGGTGAAGAATGGATTACCCGTGCCAGCGGCGAAGATCACCACCTCACCGGTTTTCAGGTGACGCAACGCTTTGCGGCGGTCGTAATGGTCGGTCACGCCCACCATGGAAATAGCCGACATGACAATGGCCGGAATGTTCGAACGCTCCAGCGCATCGCGCATGGCCAAGGCGTTCATCACGGTAGCCAGCATGCCCATGTGGTCGCCGGTCACGCGGTCCATACCCGCTGCACTCAGCGCTGCACCACGGAACAGGTTACCGCCACCAATCACCAAACCAACCTGCACGCCGATGCCGACCAACTGGCCAACTTCCAGCGCCATGCGGTCAAGCACTTTCGGATCGATACCGAAGTCTTCCGACCCCATCAGGGCCTCGCCGCTAAGTTTGAGCAGAATGCGCTTGTAGCGCGGTTGACGACCACTCATCTGCTGAGCCATTGCGAGTCTCTCCTGCGGCGTTTGAATTCTGTGCGAACCTTGGGCTCGCTTTTATCGAGCGCTTTGACAGCGCCCCGGGTCATTGGTGCCAAAGCCCAACCACCCGACAGCTTAGCTGCCCCCTCAATTTGACAAAGAGGCCGCGCGCGTTAGCGGGCAGCCTCTTCGGGGCGACAGCGGTTAGCTGTCTTATTACTTGCTGGCAGCCAGCTGGGCAGCAACTTCTTCAGCGAAGTTGTCGACCGGCTTCTCGATGCCTTCACCGACCTGGAAGCGGGTGAACGACAGGATTTCAGCACCGGCTTTCTTGGCCAGATCACCGACCTTGACTTCCGGGTTCTTAACGAAGGCTTGCTCAACCAGGCTGGCTTCAGCCAGGAACTTCTGGATGCGGCCGCCAACCATCTTCTCGACGATCTCAGCCGGCTTGCCCTTGATCTTGTCTTCGTTGAGGCTCATGAACACGGCTTTCTCGCGCTCGATGGCTTCAGCGGAAACTTCCGAAGGCAGCAGGAACTCAGGGTTGCTCGCCGCAACGTGCATGGCGATGTCTTTGGCCAGATCAGCGTCACCGCCTTTCAGAACAACTACAACACCGATCTTGTTGCCGTGCAGGTAAGCATTGACCACGTCGCCTTCAACGCGCGCCAGGCGACGAATGTTGACGTTTTCGCCAACTTTAGCCACCAGGGCTTCACGGGCAGGTTCCTGAGCGGCGATCAGCGGAGCGGCGTCGGTCAGTTTCTCAGCGAAGGCTTTTTCGATGCTGGTGTTGACGAAGTTCTTGAAATCGTCCTGCAGAGCCAGGAAGTCAGTTTGCGAGTTGACTTCAAGGATGACAGCCGACTTGCCGTCTTCAGCAACTTTGACAGCGATAGCGCCTTCAGCCGCTACGTTGCCTGCTTTCTTGGCAGCCTTGATCGCGCCGGAAGCACGCATGTCGTCGATGGCTTTTTCGATGTCGCCGCCAGCCTTGGTCAAGGCTTTCTTGCAATCCATCATGCCTTCGCCAGTACGCTCACGCAGTTCTTTTACCAACGCTGCAGTAATTTCTGCCATTTCAAAATCCTCTGGATAGGTTGTTAACCATTCCACCCGCCGAAAGCGGGCGCTCAATTCTTAACGCATTACCGACAATGACTATAAGCAATTACAACTGCACGTCGGTGATGGTTTTAAAGGTGGCAAAAAGGGGGCAAAGCCCCCTTTTTGCGAACTAAGCAAACGCTGTACGCGTTTTACTTAGCCTTCAGCAGCTTCAGCAGCAGGGGCTTGCTCAACGAACTCGTCGGTGCCGCCATTTGCGTTGTTGCGAGCACGGATCACGGCGTCAGCCATGGCGCCCATGTACAGCTGGATGGCGCGAATGGCGTCATCGTTACCTGGGATGATGTAGTCAACGCCTTCCGGGCTGCTGTTGGTATCGACGATGCCGATAACTGGGATACCCAGCTTGTTGGCTTCGGTGATCGCAATGCGCTCGTGGTCAACGTCGATTACGAACAGAGCGTCCGGCAGACCGCCCATGTCCTTGATACCGCCCAAGCTGCGATCCAGTTTCTGCAGATCGCGAGTGCGCATCAGCGCTTCTTTCTTGGTCAGCTTGGTGAAAGTACCGTCCTGGGACTGAACTTCCAGATCACGCAGACGCTTGATCGAGGCACGGATGGTTTTGTAGTTGGTCAGCATGCCGCCCAACCAGCGATGATCGACGTACGGCGAACCGCAACGTGCTGCTTCTTCAGCAACGATCTTGCCAGCGGAACGCTTGGTGCCGACGAACAGAATCTTGTTTTTGCCCGAAGCCAGTTTCTCAACGAACGACAGCGCGTCATTGAACATTGGCAGGGTTTTTTCAAGGTTGATGATGTGAATCTTGTTGCGCGCGCCGAAAATGTACTTACCCATTTTCGGGTTCCAGTAACGGGTCTGGTGGCCGAAGTGCACACCGGCCTTCAGCATATCGCGCATAGTGACTTGGGACATGGTCGTTCCTTAAATAAGTCGGGTTAGGCCTCCACGCATCCCGATTTCCAACCCTTGAACACGTCAAAAGGCACCCAGGAAACCGTGTCGATACGTGTGTGGGGTTAAGCTCCCGGGCACGCAGCCCGTAAAGCGGCGCGTTTTATACCATAAAAGATGACACCAAGCTACTCGGATGCCGCACAAAACCTTCCCCAACACGGCACTTCACGTGCTTCTTATGGCTTGCGCCTTGCAGCTGTTAAGATGGCGCCCTTTCTGTTCGCGTTCGAGAACCACACATGACCGTCACCATTAAAACGCCCGACGAAATCGAGAAAATGCGCGTAGCCGGTCGCCTGGCTGCCGAAGTTCTGGAAATGATAGGCGAGCACGTCAAGCCCGGCGTCACCACCGAAGCGCTCGACCGCATCTGCCATGATTATATTGTCAACGTGCAGCAGGCCATCCCTGCACCGCTCAATTACAAAGGCTTCCCCAAGTCGATCTGCACCTCAGTCAATCACGTGGTCTGCCACGGCATCCCGAATGACAAGCCGCTGAAAGAAGGCGATGTGATCAACATCGACATCACCGTAATCAAAGATGGCTACCACGGCGACACCAGCAAGATGTTTATGGTGGGCAAGGTAGCCGAGTGGGCCGAACGCCTGGCCACGATCACGCAAGAGTGCCTGTATAAAGGTATCGAGCTGGTTAAGCCCGGCACGCGTTTGGGCGACATTGGTGAAGTGATCCAGAAGCATGCCGAGAAGAACGGCTTTTCAGTGGTGCGTGAATACTGCGGCCACGGCATTGGCGCGGTGTTCCACGAGGAGCCGCAAGTGCTGCACTACGGCCGCGCCGGCACCGGTATGGAGCTCAAGGAAGGCATGACCTTCACCATCGAGCCGATGATCAACCAGGGCCGCCCGGAAACCCGCACCCTGGGCGACGGCTGGACCGCGATCACTAAGGACCGCAAGCTCTCGGCTCAGTGGGAGCACACCATTCTGGTGACCGCTACCGGCTACGAGATCTTCACCCTGCGCAACGATGACACCATTGCCCGCACCTCAGCCTAAGACGCCACTCAACGTCTGCTGCGCGACATTGAGCAGGTTCGCAAGCTGATACATAAAAGGAAGGCCGCCATGCCGCAGGTAGACCCCGAGCTGTTCGACCGCGGCCAGTTCCAAGCGGAACTGGCCCTCAAGGCCAGCCCCATTGCGGCATTCAAAAAGGTTATTCGCCACGCCCGCGACGTGCTCGACGGGCGCTTCAAAAGCGGTCGCGATGTGCGCCGCCTGGTCGAAGACCGCGCCTGGTTTGTTGATCAGATTCTGCGCGAAGCCTGGGACCGCCTGTCGTGGAGTGACGACGCCGACATCGCCCTACTTGCTGTCGGCGGCTATGGCCGTGGCGAGCTGCACCCCTTCTCTGATATCGACCTGCTGATCCTGCTGGATAACGCCGACCACGAAACCTTCCGCGAACCCATCGAACGCTTCCTCACCCTGCTGTGGGACATCGGCCTGGAAGTCGGCCAAAGCGTGCGCAGTGTCGATGAATGCGCCAGCGAAGCCCGCGCCGACCTGACAGTCATCACCAACCTGATGGAAAGCCGCACCATCGCCGGCCCCGAGCGCTTGCGCCAGCGCATGCAAGCGGTCACCAGCACCGAACAAATGTGGCCAAGCAAACACTTTTTCCTGGCCAAGCAAAAAGAGCAACGCGCTCGCCACAGCAAATACAATGACACCGAATACAACCTGGAGCCTAACGTCAAAGGCTCCCCCGGCGGCCTGCGGGATATCCAAACCATCCTCTGGGTGGCACGCCGGCATTTCGGCACACTGAATTTGCACGCCATGGTTGGCCAAGGCTTTTTGCTGGAAAGCGAATACGCCCTGCTCGCCTCCAGCCAGGAGTTTCTCTGGAAGGTGCGTTACGCCCTGCATATGCTCGCCGGCCGCGCCGAAGACCGCTTGCTGTTCGACCACCAAAGCAAGGTCGCCGCCTTGCTGGGCTTTCAGGACAGCGACAACAAACGCGCCATTGAACGCTTTATGCAGACGTATTACCGCGTAGTGATGGCGATTGCCGAACTCAGCGATCTGATCGTTCAGCACTTTGAAGAGCAGATCCTGCGCGCCGGTGATGCCGGCCAGGCAATAGCGCTCAACAGTCGCTTCCACGTACGCAACGGCTATATCGAAGCCAGCCATCCGCACATCTTCAAACGCACGCCCTTCGCCATCCTGGAAATATTCGTGGTGATGGCGCAGAACCCGGAGATCGAAGGCGTCTGCGCCGACACCATCCGCTTACTGCGCGACCACCGCCACCTGATCGACGATGATTTCCGCCGCGACATTCGCAACACCAGCCTGTTTATCGAGTTGTTCAAGTGCCAGGAAGGCATCCACCGCAACCTGCGGCGGATGAACCGCTACGGCATTCTCGGCCTGTACCTGCCCGAGTTCGGCCTGATTGTCGGGCAAATGCAGCACGACCTGTTTCACATCTACACGGTCGATGCGCACACCCTGAATGTGATCAAACACCTGCGCAAGCTGAGCAAACCCGGCGTCGCCGAGAAATTCCCACTGGCCAGCGAGTTGGTCGAAAAGCTGCCCAAGCCTGAGCTGATTTACCTCGCCGGCATTTACCACGACATCGGCAAGGGCCGTGGCGGCGACCACTCAGAACTGGGTGCGGTGGATGCAGCCGCCTTTTGCCTGCGCCACCAATTGCCCAGCTGGGACTCCAAACTGATCGTCTGGCTGGTACAAAGCCACTTGGTGATGTCGACGACGGCGCAGCGCAAAGACCTCTCAGACCCTCAAGTCATCTATGACTTTGCGCGCTTGGTCGGCGACCAAACACGCCTGGATTACCTCTACGTGCTGACAGTGGCCGACATTAATGCCACCAACCCCAGCCTGTGGAACTCCTGGCGCGCCAGCCTGTTGCGCCAGCTGTATACCGAGACCAAGCGGGCGTTAAACCGCGGCCTGGAAAACCCCCTCGACCGCGAAGAACAGATTCGCCTGACGCAAAGCGCGGCGCTGGACATCCTCGCGCGCGACGGCACCGATGCCGACATCGCCGAACAACTCTGGGCGCAGCTGGGCGATGACTATTTCTTGCGCCACACGGCGGAGGATGTTGCCTGGCATACGCTGGCGATCATCCGCCACCCGAACGATGGCAACCCGCTTGTGCTGATTAAAGAAACCACCCAGCGCGAATTTGAAGGCGGCACGCAAATCTTCATCTACGCCGAAGATCAGCACGACTTTTTCGCGGTAACCGTGGCCGCCATGGCGCAGCTCAACCTGAACATCCATGACGCGCGGATTCTGACCTCAACCAGCCAGTTCACCCTCGACACCTACATTGTGCTGGAAAGTGACGGCAGCTCGATTGGCGACAACCCGGCACGTATCGAACAGATTCGCCAAGGCCTAATTGATGTTCTGAAACACCCCGACGACTACCCCAACATCATCCAGCGCCGCGTACCGCGCCAGCTCAAGCATTTTGCGTTTGCCCCGCAGGTGACGATCCATAACGATGCCAACCGGCCGGTTACCATTCTGGAAGTTATTGCCCCGGACCGCCCGGGCCTGCTGGCCCGCATCGGGCGGATCTTCCTCGACTTCGACCTGTCGCTGCAAAACGCCAAAATCGCCACCCTGGGTGAGCGGGTAGAGGACGTTTTCTTCGTCACCGACGCGCACAACCAGCCGCTGTCCGACCCCGAGCTGTGCGCCAACCTGCAAGCCACGATTGTGCGCAAGCTGTCGGCACCCAACCCCAATGAAAACGAACCGGCCGAGCACACCATCTGAGCCGTGAGCGAGTGAGGCGCTGCACCTCACCCGCTCAGTGGCTTAAATGCGGAAGCTGTCCACCAACTGCTTGAGTCGACCCGCCTGCTGATCCAGCTCGGCGCAGGCGCGCAGGCTTGCTTCCAAGTTACGCACGCCATCCTGGTTCAGCATGTTGATCTCGGTGATATCCATGTTGAGGTTCTCCACCACCGAGGTTTGCTCCTCGGTGGCAGTGGCGACCGACTGGTTCATGCCGTCAATTTCACCGATGCGGTGCGTCACGCTTTGCAGGTTTTCCCCGGCCTGCTTGCCGATGCGCACGCTGTCGTCACTGAAGCGGCGGCTTTCCACCATGGTGTTAACCGCCTCCTGAGCGCCCGCTTGCAACTGCTCGATCATCCGCTGGATTTCTTGCGCGGAACTCTGGGTGCGCTGCGCCAGGTTTCGCACCTCATCCGCCACCACGGCAAAACCACGCCCTGCCTCACCCGCACGGGCGGCCTCAATGGCGGCGTTGAGCGCCAACAGGTTGGTCTGCTCGGAGATGCTTTTGATCACATCAAGAATCTGGCCGATGTCGTTGCTCTTCTGGCTCAGGGTTTCAATGTGCGTGCCCGCCACCTCGATTTTGCTCGACAGGTCACTCATTGCCCCCAGCGTTTTCTCAACCATTTGCTGGCTGTTCTCGGCCCCTTGCCGTGCACCGCTGGCTTGGGTGGAGGCATCGGCGGCATTACGGGCAATCTCCTGCGCGGCAGCGCCCAGCTCGTTGATCGCGGCGGCCACACTGTCGGTACGCGCTGCCTGCTCGCTGGAATTACTCATAGAGGCATTGGATGCCTCCACCACGGTGCGCACGCGCTCATGCACGGCACGGGTGGTGGAGGCCACTTCGCGGATTGATTCGTGGATACGCTCGACAAACCGGTTGAAGGCGAGCGCCAACTCGCCGAATTCATCGCGTGAGCCGACCTGCAGACGCTGGGTCAAGTCGCCCTCGCCCTGAGCGATACCGGCCATGGTGCGGCTCATCACGTGCAGGGGCTGCAGCAGGAAGCGAATCAGCAAGCTCAGCAGCAGCAAAATCGTCGCCACGCCAATCACCATTACCATCAACGCCGAAACACGGAACTCCTGCAGCGCGGCATAGGCCTTGCTCTTGTCTACCGCCAAACCGACATACCAACGCACGCCTTGCAGGTCTTGCACAGGCACAAAGGTGACAATACGCGTGGTACCGTCGGCCGCCTGCACCTCTTGCAGGGTGTTGCTCAGCGAAGGTGTGCTGCCTGGGAAGAGTTCAGCCAACCCTTTAAGCACCCGCTCGCGATCGGAATGAACCAGCACGGTGCCCTTGTCGTCGGCCAGGAAGGCGTAGCCCAAGCCGCCAAGGTCCAGCGAGTTAAGAATTTCGTCGATGGTTTCCAGTTTCAGGTCGCCCCCTACCACGCCCACCAGCGCGCCGTTACGGCGTACGGCACGGGTGATGGTAATCAGCAAGCCATCACGCGGGTCTGCTGCCAGGTAGGGTTCGGTCAGGCCGACGCCTGAGCCACTTTGCGCCACCTTGTACCAAGGCCGCTGACGCGGGTCATAACCGGCGGGCAAGGCACTGGCCGGAAACTGGGTGTAAGTGCCATCCACTTCACCGAGGTAGGCATACAGAAAGGACGACGCAATGCTGCGATGTTGCAGGCTCTTGCTCAGCGCATCTGAATCGCCGCCGTCTTCAATGGCTTCACCGAGGGAGTCGAGCAGCAAGACACGGCCATTCAGCCAGTGCTGGATATTGCCCGCTGACACGTTACCCATGTCACGCAGGTAGTTTTCGAGGTTTTCGCGGATTGCATTGCGCTGCATGTAGTCGTTGTAAAAAGCGAATGAGGCAAATGCCGCAATCACCACCAACGACGCCGCCAGCATGATTTTGTGACTGAACTTTAGGTTGCGCATGGATATTCTCGTTTAGCAGGTCAGGTCTACACGCCCAACTCGTTGCCCGGCGAGCCGACTATCGGCTCAGAATCCGGGAGCTTTAGCGCAAAAAGGCTGGAAAGACTCATCGCACAAGAGCCGCAGCAAGGCACTGCAGCATTTGGCCATTCAAGCAGGGCTCGTTGCCCCGCCCAAACGCTGGCGGATTAAGCCGCAAATCAACCGCGCAGAATTCTCTAAATGCGCCTTAACGTGCTAGTGTCGCGACCTTTTAAGCACTACGGCAGCGACCCGCCATGAATCACGCCCTCGCCTATTTGCAGCCTTATCCATTTGAGAAGCTGCGCGCCCTGCTCGGCAGTGTCACAGTACCGGCCGACAAAACCCCGATTGCCCTGTCAATTGGCGAGCCCAAGCACAGCTCGCCGGCATTTGTTGCCGCAGCCCTTAGCGCCAATCTTGATCAGCTGGCGGTCTACCCGACTACGCTGGGCATCGCCGCGCTGCGCGAAGCAATTGCCGCCTGGTGCAGCCGCCGCTTTGGCTTGCCCGCTGGGGTACTCGACCCCGCGCGCCATGTGCTGCCGGTCAATGGTACCCGCGAGGCGCTGTTTGCCTTTACCCAGGCAGTGGTGCAGCGCGATGTTGAGGGCTTAGTTGTCAGCCCCAATCCGTTCTATCAAATTTATGAAGGCGCCGCCCTGCTCGCTGGCGCGCAGCCGCACTACCTGCCCTGCCTGGAAGAACACGGCTTCAATCCGGATTTCGACGCCGTCAGCGACGACGTTTGGCAGCGCTGCCAGATTCTCTTTCTCTGCTCACCGGGTAACCCGACTGGCGCATTGATCCCGCTGGCGACGCTGAAAAAGCTGATTGCCCTCGCCGATAAATTCGACTTCGTGATTGCCGCCGACGAGTGCTACAGCGAGCTGTACTTCGACGAGGCCAACCCACCCGCCGGCCTGCTGAGCGCCTGCGCCGAACTGGGCCGGCATGATTTCAAACGCTGCGTGGTGTTCCACAGCCTGTCCAAGCGCTCCAACCTGCCGGGCCTGCGTTCGGGCTTTGTCGCCGGTGATGCCGATATTCTGAAATCTTTCCTGCTGTACCGTACCTACCACGGCTGCGCCATGCCGGTACAAACCCAGCTGGCCAGCGTCGCCGCCTGGAACGACGAAGCCCACGTCAAAGCCAACCGCGACCTGTACCGCGAGAAGTTCGACGCGGTGCTGGCGATTCTCGACGGCGTGTTGGATGTGCAGCGCCCGGATGGTGGCTTCTACCTGTGGGCGAAAACCCCGATAGACGATGAAACATTTACCCGCGAGCTGTTTGCCCGCGAGCATGTCACCGTGGTGCCCGGCTCGTACTTGTCGCGCGCAGTGGACGGTAACAACCCGGGCGCTGGCCGTGTTCGCATGGCCCTGGTCGCGCCGCTGGCCGAATGCGTGGCCGCAGCCGAACGTATCCGTGATTATGTGAAGAGCCTCTGATGAGCACGACCCTGTTTGGCATCAAAGCTTGCGACACCATGAAAAAAGCCCGCACCTGGCTCGACGAGCACGGGGTAAGCTACGCCTTTCATGATTACAAAGCCTGCGGTATAGACCGTGGCAACCTGGAAAAATGGTGCAATGAGTATGGTTGGGAAACCATCCTGAACCGCGCAGGCACCACTTTCCGCAAGCTGGATGAGGCGCAAAAAAGCGACCTCGACCAGCACAAGGCGATCGAGTTGATGCTCGCCCAGCCGTCGATGATCAAACGCCCCGTGCTCGATCTCGGCAACAAGACCCTGGTCGGCTTCAAAGCCGACCGTTATGCCGCCGAATTGACTTAAACCACTCGGCTCACACGAATTTGCGGTAAGGAAAAAAGCATGACCACATCCCTATTTAGCCTGGCTTTCGGCGTCGGCACCCAAAACCGTCAGAACACCTGGCTGGAAGTTTTCTACGCTCAGCCGATGCTCAACCCAGCCAGCGAGCTGGTTGCCAAAGTAGTTGAAAAACTGGGCTACCAGGGCGGCAACCAGGCCATCGCCATTAGCAACAACCAGGCTGGCGACTTGGCTGAAGCCCTGAAGAATGTCGACGCCGCACAGTCAGCCCTGCTCACTCGCCTGGCCGAAAGCCAGAAGCCGCTGGTGGTCACCCTGCTCGCCGAAGACGCCGCGCTGACCAGCACGCCTGAGGCCTACCTCAAGCTGCACCTGCTGTCGCACCGTCTGGTTAAACCACACGGCCTGAACCTGACCGGTATTTTCCCGCTGCTGCCCAATGTGGCCTGGACCAACCAGGGTGCAGTCGACCTCAGCGAGCTGGCCGAACGTCAGCTGGAAGCACGCCTGAAAGGCGAACTGCTGGAAGTGTTCTCGGTGGACAAGTTTCCGAAAATGACCGATTACGTGGTGCCGACTGGCGTGCGTATTGCTGACAGCGCACGCATTCGTCTGGGTGCCTACGTGGGCGAAGGCACCACCGTCATGCACGAAGGCTTCGTCAACTTCAACGCCGGCACTGCAGGCCCGGGCATGATCGAAGGCCGCGTATCCGCCGGCGTATTCGTCGGCAAAGGGTCCGATCTGGGTGGCGGCTGCTCGACCATGGGTACCCTGTCTGGCGGCGGCAATATCGTGATTTCCGTGGGCGAAGGCTGCCTGATCGGCGCCAATGCCGGTATTGGCATTCCGTTGGGCGACCGCAACACGGTGGAATCCGGCCTGTACATCACCGCTGGCACCAAAGTAACGCTGCTCGATGCTGACAACAACCTGGTCAAGGTGCTCAAGGCCCGTGACCTGGCGGGTCAGCCGGACCTGCTGTTCCGCCGCAACTCACAAACCGGCGCCGTGGAGTGCAAAACCCACAAGTCGGCTATCGAGTTGAACGAAGCCCTGCACGCGCACAACTAAGCGCGGTGCAGTTGCCACAGGCCGGGCCCATGCCCGGCCTGTCTATTTATACTCAACAGACAGTTCCTGCGGTGCCCAAGCCCATGTCACTGACTTCCCCCTGGCGCGCTGACTTTCCTGGCATTTTGGCCCTAGCGGCCGAAGGCCAGACCTATCTGGACAGCGCTGCCACCGCGCAAAAACCCCAGACCATGCTTGATGCCCTGCTCGGCTATTACGCCGGTGGCGCAGCCAATGTGCACCGTGCCCAGCATCTACCCGGCGAGCGCGCTACCCGCGCCTTCGAAGCCACCCGCGAGAAGGCTGCACGCTGGCTAAATGCGCCCGACGCGCAGCAGATCATCTTTACCCGCAGTGCCACCGAAGCCTTCAACCTGCTGGCTTATGGCTTGGAAAAGCAATTCCAGCCGGGCGATGAAATTGTCATCAGCGCCCTGGAACACCACGCCAACCTGCTGCCCTGGCAGCAACTGGCGCTGCGTCGCCAGCTCAAGCTGGTGATGCTGCCGCTGGATCAGCAGGGCCTGATCGACCTCACACACGCCGCGCAACTGATTGGCCCGCGCACCCGCCTGTTGGCGGTCAGCCAGCTGTCCAACGTGCTCGGTTGCTGGCAGCCGCTTGAGCCGTTGCTGGCCCTGGCACAGGCGCAGGGCGCCCTGACTGTGGTCGATGGAACGCAAGGCGTGGTGCACGGCCGGCAGAATATGCAGGCCTTGGGCTGCGACTTTTATGTTGGCTCCAGCCATAAGCTCTATGGCCCGGATGGCGTCGGTCTGCTTTATGGCCGCACGCAGGCCCTGGAGCAACTGGCGCATTGGCAGTTTGGCGGCGAGATGCTGCTGCACACTGACTACAGCAATGCCACCTTCCGCCCAGCACCACTGGGCTTTGAGGCCGGCACGCCGCCGATTGCTTCAGTGATCGCCCTCGGCGCCAGCCTGGATTACCTGAGCAGCCTCGACGCCAGCGCGGTCAGCGCCCACGAAGCCGCCCTGCACAGCGAGCTGGTCGCCGGGCTCAAACAGCGCCACGGCGTGCGCCTGCTCGGTATGCCGAAGGTCGCCCTGGCCAGCTTTGTGGTTGATGGCGTGCACCATGCCGACCTTGCCCACCTGCTGAGCGAACAGGGCATCGCCGTGCGCGCCGGCCATCACTGCGCCATGCCGCTGTTGCAGGGTCTCGGTGTGAGTGGGGCGGTTCGCGTCTCTCTGGGGCTGTATAACGACGCCGGCGACCTGCAGCGTTTTTTCAGCGCTCTGGATCAAGCCCTGGCGCTGTTGCAATGAGCCTGCCTGCCCAAGCGCAAACAGCGCTGCAAGCCTTTGGTGCATGCCAAGGCTGGGAGCAGCGCGCACGCCTGCTGATGCAGTGGGGGGAGCAGCTGGTGCCGCTCAACGAGGCGGAACGCTGCGACGCCAATCGGGTGCAGGGCTGTGAAAGTCAGGTGTGGCTGCTGGCCGAGCACAACGGCGAGCACTGGCAGTTTCACGCCAGCAGTGATGCACGACTGTTACGGGGTTTGCTCGCGCTGCTGCTGGCCAGAGTCAACGGCTTGCCGGCATCCGAACTGGCGCAACTGGATCTGCCGGACTGGTTTACCCAACTTGGCCTGGCCCGCCACCTGTCACCCTCACGCAGCAATGGCCTGCAGGCCGTGCTGACGCGGATGCAGCACATGCTTGATGCCAATAATCAGGGCGCTACGCGCCACTGATCGGCAGTGCCGGAATACAGGGCCTGTTGCAAACGCTCCAGCTCTCCACTCTGTGCCAGGCGGCGCAAACCGGCATTGAATGCCTCACGCAACTGATCGGCCTTGGCATCGCCTTTGCGAAACAGCAGGTGCAGCGGTTCAGCATGCAAAATACGTGGATTATGGGTGATCAACGCTCGCTCCCGTTCGGAAAACAAGCGACGCAGCATGGCATAACCCACTGCTCGATCCTGAGGGTGGAAGTCAACCCGCCCCAGGCTCAGTAAACGCAAGCCGGTGTCTTCTTTACCATGTTGCTGCACTTGCAACTGCCCAGCCTCAAGCGCCGCATCAAACTGCGAACCATAGGAATAGCCAAGCGTCGTAGCGATACGAAACGTCTTAAGATCGTCGAAACGGGTCCAAACAAGTTGCTGATCGCGGCGTTGGAATAACACCACGTCACCCGCTACGACTGCATCACTGCATACAGTGAAACGCTGGCGACTCTTACTGCAGATATACGGCATCACCGCATCCAGACTGCCGTGCTCAAGCATCAGCAGGTTGCGGTCCCAGGGGTAGTAAACGAACTCAACCTGATAACCCGCCGCGCTGAAGATGTCGCGCACCAGTCGCGACAAGGCGCCGCCATCTTCGCGCTGTTGCTCGACATAGGGCAGCCAGTCGCCAGTACCCACCCGCACAACCGGGTGAGCATGGGCACTCAGGCAAGTCGCAAGCGCTGCAAGCAGCAGCCCGTAGCGCGGGGCATGACCAAACACATGACGCAGCAGGGACAACACGGCACACCTCAATCAAGCGGAAACAGCACATCCCTGCTGAACAGCGGCCTGGCCAGGCCATGTATACAGACGCGTGAAGGCTTAGCGCTCTGCGTCAGACGCGCGGTGGCCGCTCTGATGGCCGACGCGTGCCAGCGACTAATTTATCGACAATCCGCGCCGCCGCCACCATGCCGAAGGTCGCGGTGACCATCATCACCGCGCCAAAACCGCCGGCGCAGTCGAGCTTGACCCCTTCGCCGACAAAACCTTTGTACTGGCACACCGTGCCATCCGGCTTGGGATAGCGCAGCTGCTCGCTGGAATACACGCATGGCACGCTGTAGTTGCGCCCCGGCGTACGCGAGAAGCCATAATCGCGACGTAAGGTAGAACGCACCTTGGAGGCCAGCGGATCGTTCCAGGTTTTGTTCAGGTCGCCGACCTGAATCTGCGTGGGGTCGATCTGCCCACCCGCTCCGCCGGTGGTGATGATCTGTATCTTGCGCCGCTTGCACCAGGAAATCAGCGCGGCCTTGGCATTCACGCTGTCTATGCAATCGATCACCGCATCCAGCTGCTCGGTGATGTATTCAGCCATGGTCTCGCGGGTGACAAAATCGGCCACCGCATGCACCACACAGCCCGGATTGATGCTGCGGATACGCGCCGCCATCACCTCGACCTTGGGCTGGCCAACGGTGCTGTCGAGCGCATGCAACTGCCGGTTGCTGTTGCTCACGCACACGTCATCCAGATCAAACAGGGAAATCTCGCCCACCCCGGAGCGGGCCAGGGCTTCCGCCGCCCAGGAGCCCACACCGCCAATCCCAACCACCGCGACATGGGCAGCCGCCAGACGTTCGGCCCCTTGGCGGCCATACAGACGGGCAATTCCGGCAAAGCGTTGTTCATCCACAGGCTTTGTTACCTCTCACGCACCACAAGCGGCGCGCATTATAGGTAGCCGGGGAGCTACGCCCAAGCGCTGTGTGGGTGACGGTCATGCCTAACCGATCAACAGCACTGGCGCATAGCCAGTAAAGGAACCTTCAACACCATCCCCCGTCCCATCAATAGTGCCATTGGGCGAGCTATACAGCCCCATGCCGGCGGCGTAGCATGCGCCCCCCAAGCCCGTCACCTTTAATTGCCCCTTCGCTGGACCTGCTCACTATGCCCTCGCGTAAGTTTGGATTGAACCTGGTCATCTTCCTGGCGATTGCCGCCTTGTTTACTGGTATGTGGGCGCTGTACAACCGCCCGGTCACCGCCCCGGACTGGCCTGAGCAGATCTCTGGTTTTTCATTCTCGCCTTTTCGCGCGGGGCAGAATCCGCAGCAGGACACCTACCCCAGCGATGCGCAAATGCGTGCCGACCTCGAACTGCTGAGCCAACACACCGATAACATCCGCACCTACTCGGTGGATGGCCCGCTGGGCAATATCCCTGTATTGGCCGAAGAGTTCGGCCTGCGCGTGACCCTGGGTATCTGGATCAGCCCGGACCTGGAGCGCAACGAGCGAGAAATCGTCAAAGCCATCGACATTGCCAACAATTCCCGCAGCGTGGTGCGCGTGGTGGTCGGTAACGAAGCCCTGTTCCGCAGCGAAGTAACCCCAGAGGACCTGATTGCCTACATCGACCGCGTGCGCGCAGCGGTCAAGGTGCCGGTGACCACCTCCGAGCAGTGGCACATCTGGCAGGACCATCCGGAGCTGGCGCAGCACGTTGACCTGATCGCCGCCCACGTACTGCCCTACTGGGAATTTGTGCCGATGGAGGACTCCACCGAGTTCGTCCTTGAGCGCGCCAAAGACCTAAAAAAACTCTTCCCGAAAAAACCCCTGCTGCTCTCCGAGGTTGGCTGGCCGAGCAACGGCCGCATGCGCGGCGGTGCCGATGCCTCACAGGCGGATCAGGCCATTTACCTGCGCACGCTGGTCAATACGCTGAACGCCAAGGGCTACAACTACTTCGTCATCGAAGCCTTCGACCAGCCCTGGAAGGCCAGCGATGAAGGCTCGGTGGGTGCGTATTGGGGCGTGTACAACCTGGAGCGTCAGGCCAAGTTCGCCTTTGAAGGCCCTGTGGTAGCGATTCCCCAATGGCGGTTGCTGGCCATTGGTTCAGTGGTGCTGGCACTGCTCAGCCTGGCCCTGATGCTGATCGACGGCAGCGCCCTGCGTCAGCGCGGCCGCACCTTCCTGACCATTGTTGCCTTCGCCGGTGGCTCCGCCCTGGTGTGGATCGGTTACGACTACAGCCAGCAATACAGCACCTGGTTCAGCACCCTGGTCGGCCTGCTGCTGGGTATCGGTGCCTTTGGCGTATTTATCGTGCTGCTGACCGAAGCCCATGAGCTGGCCGAAACCGCCTGGACTCGCACCCGCCGCCGGCCATTCCAGCCGGTGTTGGCCGACAGCGCCTACCGGCCCAAGGTGTCGGTCCACGTGCCCTGCTACAACGAGCCGCCGGAGATGGTCAAACAGACCCTCGACGCCCTCGCAGCACTGGATTACCCGGATTTCGAAGTCATCATCATCGACAACAACACCAAAGACCCGGCCGTGTGGGAACCGGTAGAAGCCTATTGCAAGGTCTTGGGCCCGCGTTTCCGCTTCTTCCACGTCGCGCCGATTGCCGGTTTCAAGGGCGGCGCGCTGAATTACATCCTGCCGCACACCGCGCCAGATGCCGACGTGGTGGCGGTGATCGACGCCGACTACTGCGTCGATAAGAACTGGCTCAAGTACATGGTGCCGCACTTCAGTGATCCGAAGATTGCCGTGGTGCAGTCACCGCAGGATTACCGTGACGGCAACGAAAACATCTTCAAGAAGCTCTGCTACGCCGAATACAAAGGCTTCTTCCATATTGGCATGGTCACGCGCAACGACCGCGACGCGATCATCCAGCACGGCACCATGACCATGATCCGCCGTACGGTAATGGATGAATTGAAGTGGGCTGACTGGACCATCTGCGAAGACGCTGAACTGGGCCTGCGCGTGTTCGAGAAAGGCTACAGCGCCGCCTACGCCCACGAAAGCTTCGGCAAAGGGCTGATGCCGGACACCTTTATCGACTACAAGAAGCAGCGCTTTCGTTGGGCCTACGGCGCCATCCAGATTATGAAGGGGCATGCGCGCAGCCTGTTCCTCGGTAAGGGGTCCAAGCTCAAGACGGGCCAGCGCTACCACTTCGTCGCCGGCTGGCTGCCCTGGATTGCCGACGGCCTGAATATCTTTTTCACCGCCGGTGCGCTGCTCTGGTCGGCGGCGATGATCATCGTGCCGCAGCGGGTCGACCCGCCACTGATGATCTTCGCCATCCCGCCGCTGGCGCTGTTCTTCTTCAAACTGGGCAAGATCCTGTTCCTCTACCGCAAGGCCATGGGCGTTGACCTGGTGCGCTCGTTCCAGGCGGCTATCGCTGGCCTGGCGTTGTCACACACCATCGCCAAAGCCGTGCTTTACGGGGCATTTACCAAAACCATCCCGTTCTTCCGCACACCGAAAATGGCCAGCAACCACGGTATTCTGGTGGCGCTGTCAGAGGCGCGTGAGGAAGTGTTCATAATGTTCCTGCTGTGGGGGTCGGCCCTGGGTATCAGCATTGTCCAGGGCTTGCCCAGCGCTGATGTGAAGTTCTGGGTGGCCATGCTGTTGGTGCAGTCGCTGCCTTACCTAGCGGCACTGATCATGGCGCTGCTGTCGTCATTGCCAGCACCGCAGGCCAGTGCGCAGGAAGCGGCCAGCGCTAGTTAAGGACGCTCAGTGCGTAGGGAGGATGTCGCTTTGTACATCCACCCTGACTGCGCTCTCGGTGGATCGATGCAGCGTGATCCACCCTAGGTGTCTGGAATGCTAGACGGCGGCCAATGGCCGCCGTTTTGCTTTAAGATGGCGACCTTTCCGCTTGACGCCGCCTTGGAGCCGCAATGACCGCCAACGCCACGCCCCTCTCCCCGACGCTGGAACTTGCTTGCGAGCTGATTCGTCGCCCGTCCGTGACGCCGCTTGATGAAGGCTGCCAGGAACAGATGACGCGCCGTCTCGCCGCGTGCGGCTTCACCATTGAGCCAATGCGGATCGAGGAAGTGGATAATTTCTGGGCCAGCCACGGCGGTGAAGACGGCCCCGTGCTGTGCTTTGCCGGCCACACCGACGTGGTGCCCACCGGTCCGGTACAGAAATGGCAGCACCAGCCCTTCGATGCCCTGATCGACGAAGACGGCATGCTCTGCGGCCGAGGCGCGGCGGACATGAAAGGCAGCCTGGCGTCGATGATCATCGCAGTTGAGCGCTTTGTGGCCGAGTACCCTAACCACAAAGGCCGCATTGCTTTTCTGATCACCAGCGACGAAGAAGGCCCGGCGCACAATGGCACCAAAGCCGTAGTCGAGCGTTTGCGCGAACGTAACGAGCGCCTGGACTGGTGCATCGTCGGCGAGCCGTCGAGCACCACTTTGGTTGGTGATGTGGTAAAAAACGGTCGCCGTGGCTCGCTCGGCTGCACCCTCAGCGTACGCGGCAAGCAAGGCCACGTAGCCTACCCGCACCTGGCGCGAAACCCGATTCACCTGGCCGCGCCTGCCCTGGCCGAACTGGCCGCCGAGCATTGGGATGACGGCAACGCCTTCTTCCCGCCGACCAGCTTTCAGATCTCCAACCTGAATGCCGGCACCGGCGCGACCAATGTGATTCCGGGCGAGTTGAAAGCCATCTTTAACTTCCGCTTCTCCACTGAATCGACGGTCGAAGACCTGCAGCAGCGCGTTGAGGCCATCCTCACTAAACACGGCCTGGACTATCACCTGGATTGGGCACTCTCCGGCCTGCCCTTCCTCACCGAACCGGGTGCACTGCTCGACGCCGTGGCCGCCAGCATCAAAGCAGTTACCGGTCGCGAGACGAAACCCTCAACCAGCGGCGGCACCTCGGATGGCCGCTTTATCGCCACCCTCGGCACCCAGGTGGTCGAACTCGGCCCGGTCAACGCCACCATCCACCAGGTCGACGAACGCGTACTGGCCAGTGACTTGGATGTATTGACCGAGATCTACTACCAAACCCTGGTTAACCTGCTCGCATGAGTCTGATCTGTCCTATTTGCCAAGGCGCACTGAGCGTCCTAGACAACGGCGTAACCTGCCCGGCCAACCACCGCTTTGACCGTGCGCGCCAGGGTTACCTCAACCTGCTGCCGGTGCAGCACAAGAACAGCCGCGACCCCGGCGACAACGCCGCCATGGTCGAAGCGCGGCGACGTTTTTTGGATGGCGGTCACTACGCAACGTTAGCCAAGCGCCTGGCCGAACTGGCGGCCGGCTATAACCCGGCGCGTTGGCTGGATATCGGCTGTGGCGAGGGTTACTACACCACGCAGATCGCCGATGCCCTGCCGCATGCCGATGGCTATGCCCTGGATATCTCCCGCGAGGCGATCAAACGCGGTTGCAAGCGCGCGTCCCAGCTCAACTGGCTGGTGGCGAGCATGGCCCGCGTGCCGCTGAGTGACGCCAGCTGCCAACTGATCGCCAGCGTCTTCAGCCCGCTGGATTGGCAAGAGGCCAAACGCCTGCTCGCCCCTGGCGGTGGCCTGCTGCGTATGGGCCCGACCAGCGAGCATCTGATGGAACTGCGGCAAAAACTGTATGACGAAGTGCGCGACTACGATGATCAAAAGCACTTGGAGCTGATCCCCGACGGTATGCGCCTGGCCCACAGCGAAACCCTGACCTTCAACCTACAACTGGATAGCAGCGAAGCCCGTGCTGACTTGCTGGCCATGACCCCACATGGCTGGCGCGCCAGCGCCGAACGCCGCGCGGCAGTGATTGCCGAGCCCTGCGCAGTGACCGTTGCCATCCGCTACGACTGGATCGAGAAGCTATGACCATGCGCCAACCCGATATCGAGATTTACCTGAAAGACGCTGACCACAACGCGATTGGCGAATGGCTGAGCAACGCACTGGGCAGCTGCACACCCTGGCAGCAAAAAGGCCAGACCTACAAATGCCTGGCCGGTGATATTCCCGTGACCTGGCTGCCAAAAGCGGTGGGCAAATGGCACAGCCTGCTTCTGGAAAGCAACGCCACCCCCTGGGCCGATGACCTGGCCTGCGCCCAGGCCGCTTTCGCCGCGCTGAATGTCGAAGTCCGCTGCGCACCCGGTGGCTGGCAGGAAGAAGAAAGCGACGAGCAAGCTGATCGCTGGATGCGTATCAGCGCCGATGGGGTAGAAGAAATCACCTGGCGAACCGCTTAACCGACCGCTGAAAACTACTGCACTCGGCTATTCAGCGTTGCAACGACCAACGGGAGTAACAGCCGAAGGCTGATCCGAAGGACGAGCGATGCGAGTAAAGCAACCTCACAGCCGAAGGCTGAACGTGCTTTAGCGCGCCCCCGAAGGAGTGAGCGCAGCGAATCAAATGCTCATGTACAGACGTACACTCCGCTTTTTCGGCTACTTCCGCCTTGCCTAACCAGCGCTCGCAACGTTTTCAACGACCGGTTTATAGACGAGCATAAAAAACCCCGCCTAGGCGGGGTTTTGTTTAGCTGGGTGTTTACTTCTTACCCAGTTTCTTCAGCTCTTCGTCACGCAGTTCACGGCGCAGAATCTTGCCGACGTTGGTGGTCGGCAGTACATCGCGGAACTCCACGGCCTTAGGCACCTTGTAGCCGGTGACGTTGGCGCGCATGTGCTCCATGACCTGTTCTTTGGTCAGGGTTTCACCTGGCTTGACCACCACGAAGATCTTGATCGCTTCGCCCGACTTCTCATCCGGCACACCGATGGCGGCGCACTGCAATACGCCAGGCAGGGTGGCGAGCACGTCTTCCAGTTCGTTCGGGTAGACGTTGAAGCCGGACACCAGAATCATGTCCTTCTTGCGGTCGACGATGCGCATATAACCGTCTTCCTGGATCACCGCGATGTCGCCGGTCTTCAACCAGCCCTCGGCGTCGAGGATCTCGTCGGTGGCTTCCTGGCGCTGCCAGTATCCTTTCATCACCTGCGGGCCTTTGACGCACAGCTCGCCAATCGAACCCAACGGCTGCTCAACGCCTTCGTCGTTGATCACCTTGCAGATTGTCGACGGCACCGGAATACCAATGGTACCGATCTGGATATTGCTGAACGGGTTAACCGAAGCCACGGGGCTGGTTTCAGTCATGCCGAAACCTTCGCAGATCGAGCAACCAGTCACCTGCTTCCAACGCTCGGCGGTCGCCAGCTGCAGCGCCATGCCGCCCGAGAACGTGGCTTTCAGGGTACTGAAGTCCAGCTTGCGGAAGTCTTCGTGGTTGCACAGGGCAACGAACAGGGTGTTGAGGCCGACAAAGCCGGTGAACTTGTACTTGGCCAGGTCCTTGGTCATCGCCGGCAGGTCACGCGGGTTGGTGATCAGCACGTTGTGCCCGCCAATCAGCATCATCGCCATGCAGTGAAAGGTGAACGCGTAGATATGATACAGCGGCAATGGCGCGATCAGCACCTCGTTGCCTTCGCTCATTTCCGAGCCCATCAACGCTTTGACCTGCAGCATATTGGCGATCAAGTTGCGGTGCGTGAGCATCGCGCCCTTGGCCACGCCCGTGGTGCCACCGGTGTATTGCAGCACGGCGATATCAGCGCTGCTTGGCGTGGCTTCCCTGACTGCAGGACCGCGGCCTTTGGCCATGGCGGCGGTGAATTTGATCGCATGCGGCAGGTTGTAGGCCGGCACCATCTTCTTCACATGCTTGACCACGCTGTTGACCAGCAGGCGCTTAAGCGGCGAGAGCATGTCACCGACTTCGGTGATGATGACTGTTTTGATGCCGGTTTTCGGCAGAACCAGCTCAACCAGATGCGCCATGTTGGCGAGGCTGACCAAGGCTTTAGCCCCGGAGTCATTGAATTGGTGCTCAAGCTCGCGCGCGGTGTACAGCGGGTTGGTGTTGACCACCACCAAGCCGGCGCGAAGGGCACCGAAGACTACAACCGGGTACTGCAGCACATTGGGCAGTTGCACGGCGATACGGTCGCCGGGCTGCAGATCCGTGTTTTGCTGCAAGTAGGCGGCAAAAATGCCGGACAACTCATACAACTCGCCATAGGTAATGGTCTTACCCAGATTGCTGAAAGCTGGCTTGTCGGCGAAACGCTGGCAGGACTCTTTCAGTACCGCCTGAATATTTGGGTACTGGTCAGGATTGATTTCGGCAGCAATCCCAACGGGATACTTATCCTTCCAAAAGTTTTCGGTCATGGAAGCCCACTCCTCAGCAACAGCTTGATCTTCACCGTGCGTAGACGGCTGTTTATTGTAGATTCGCGTGTTTTCTGCGATTTAAACGGCAAAAAAATTGCCGAGAGCAATTTTTGACGTTGCACAGCGACGGCTCTAAAAGAGGGGTCACTCTGGATGGCGGATCACAAAAAAGCCGCCCGAGGGTAGCAGCTTTGCCAAACAGCGACTAGCACCATTAAGTGCCGCATCAGTCACAAAAATGACCAAACAAACAAATCTGGTCATCTTGGTAAAATCGCCAGAACAGCCGAGATAGGGGCGTTGCAGCGGGCCGGTTGCCGCATCGAGCAGCACATCCGTTTGATGCGCTCTGTTGAAGCGGCAACCGGGCAACGCCGATCAAGCGATGTCGCGTAGCTCGCGACGGAGGATTTTGCCTACCGGCGTCATCGGCAGTGAATCGCGGAAGACAATCTGCTTGGGCACCTTGTAGCCGGTGAAGTTTTCCTTGCAGTAAGCCTTCAACTCCTCGGCGTTAAGGCTGCTGTCGCGCGCCACAACAAACAGTTTGACGGCTTCGCCAGACTTCTCGTCCGGTACGCCGATGGCCGCGCAACTGACCACTTTAGGATGGGCCATGACCACATCTTCAATCTCGTTGGGGTACACGTTAAAGCCGGAGACGATGATCATGTCCTTTTTGCGGTCGACGATACGCACGAAGCCATCCGGGTCGATCACCGCCACGTCACCACTCTTGAACCAGCCCTCGGCATCCAGCACTTCGGCGGTGGCGTCCTCGCGGTTCCAGTAACCCTTCATCACCTGAGGGCCCTTGATGCACAGCTCACCGCGCTCACCCAGCGGCTGCTCAATGCCATCGTCATTAATCACTTTGAAGGCTGTGCCCGGCACCGGAAAACCAACAGTGCCCAGGCGCGCCTTTTGGCCATAAGGGTTGGTACTGGCCACCGGCGACGTTTCGGTGAGGCCATAGCCCTCAGTCACCGGGCAGCCGGTCATCGCCTGCCAACGCTCAGCCGTGGCTTTGACCAAGGCTGTGCCGCCGGAGTTGGTCAGTTTGAAATGGGAGAAATCCAAGTTCTTGAATTCTGGGTTATCCATCAGGGCGACAAACAGCGTGTTGAGGCCCAGAAAAGCGGAAAACTGCCACTTGCCCAGCTCTTTGACAAAGCCTGGGATGTCACGCGGGTTGGTAATCAGCACGTTGTGGTTGCCGTTAACCATCATGCACATGCAATTCGCGGTGAAGGCGTAGATGTGATAGAGCGGCAGCGGCGCAATCATGATCTCCTGGCCTTGCTTCATCAGCGGAGTGCCGTCATCGCCTAGCTGCGACAAGCAGGCATCAACCTGCAGCATGTTGGCCACCAGGTTGCCGTGAGTGAGCATCGCGCCTTTGGCCACGCCCGTGGTGCCGCCGGTGTACTGCAGAACGGCGACATCGTCCTGGCTGACTTTGACCGGCTTCAGCGCATGGCCATGGCCTTGCTTAAGCGCTGCTTTAAAAGACACCGCCTGCGGCAAATGGTAGTCGGGGACCATCTTCTTGAGCTTTTTCACCACGGTGTTGACCAGCCAGCCTTTGAGGCTTGGCAGCAGGTCACCCATTTTGGCTTCAATCAGGTAATCGATCTCGGTATCCGGCAGCACGTCCTGCACCAGCTTGCCGAACATATTCAGGTAAACCAGCGCGCGCACGCCGGCGTCCTTGAACTGGTGGCGCATCTCGCGAGCGGTGTACAGCGGGTTGGTGTTGACCACAATCAGCCCGGCACGCATGGCGCCGAACACGGCAATCGGGTACTGCAATACGTTGGGCATCTGTACCGCAATGCGATCACCTGGCTGCAAATCCGTGTGCTTTTGCAGGTAGGCCGCAAAGGCTGCCGAAAGCCGATCAAGCTCGGCATAGGTCAGCGTTACACCCAGGTTGCTGAAAGCTGGCCGGTCGGCGAACTTTTTGCAGGAACGCTCAAACACCTCGATAACCGATTTGTAAGCCCCCAGGTCGATATCGTTGGGTACGCCGGCCGGGCGTTTGTCGCTCCAGAATTCAGGCTGCATTATTTTTATCCTCTGGCCCTGAAATGATCCTAATCCGCGTTGCGGAGTTAGCTCGAAAGTAACAGCTAACGCCAAACTGGCAAATAGCCGGGCGGCGTCATTGACGCACTGAATCTTGCCGCTCGCTGTGGAACTATTTAAATGCGCCACGTATAACGGGTTGGCGACCAGCAAATACGGTTCATCATGCCCTTCATTCTGTTCACACTTACCTTGCTGACCCTGTTGGCGCAGCCGGCCCGGGCTGAGACACAACTGCGCATGGTGTCTCTGGAGTACCCACCGTACAGCTCGCAGCACCTGCCCGATGGCGGCAGCATCGTTGCTATTACCCGCCGCGCCTTTGCCATGCAGGGCCACTCGGTGCAGATCGATTTTCTACCCTGGGCGCGGGCGCGCATGGCGTTACGCAATCGCAACTACCAGGGCGCGCTGGCCCTGTGGCCCAACGAGGTTAAAGAAGAAGGGTTGCACCCATCACGCCCGCTGTTTTACGGCAACCTAGGCCTGTTTATCCGCAATGGCCATCCATTACGGTTCACGGACTTACGCGAGCTGCGCGGGCAGACCTTGGGCATCGTGCGCGGTTATGGCTACCCGCAGCATATTTTCGATGCGGGCCTGATTCTTGAGGAAGCCGTGGACGACATCACCAACCTGCGCAAACTGCATGCCGGTCGTTTTGGCATGGTGCTGCTCGAACACACCGTCGGGAATCACCTGATCAACAACGATGCGCGGCTGCGCGGCACGCTGCACTGGCAAGGTAACGTGCTGGAACGCATTCCCCTGCTGGTCGGTTTTTTACCGCCACAACCCGGCGAGCCAGACTGGAGCAAGGTGTTTGAACAGGGCCTGCGCGACCTGCATGCCAGTGGCGAATACATGCAAATCCTGCGCGAGCACAATCGTTAACCCTGCACGGACTTTGCGCCGCGTCGCGCGGGGTGCACAATGCCCAGCTTCTGCAGGCCCAAGGGATTCGCCATGCTCCACCAAGCGTTCTGGCTCAGCAGCACCGATGCCGCGCCCCTCTACGTAAACCGCTGGTACAGCGAGCAGCCGCCCAAAGCGTTGCTGATGATCGCCCATGGCATGGCCGAACACAGCGGGCGCTATGCACGTGTGGCGGAGGTGCTGGTGGCGCAAGGTTTCGAGGTGTATGCACATGACCAACGCGGGCATGGCAAAACCGCCGAGCACGGTCTGCTGGGGCACTATGCTGACCACAATGGCTGGAACCTGGTGGTCAATGACCTGGCCAACCTCAACCACCATATGCGGCAAAACCATCCGCAAGTACCGATTTTCCTGCTCGGCCACAGCATGGGCAGTTACATCAGCCAGGCCTACCTGATGCAACACAGCTGCAGCCTGCAGGGCGCCATTCTTTCTGGCTCCAACTACCAGCCCGTGGCGTTGTACCGCGCGGGCCAGTTGCTGGCCCGCTTCGAGCGCTGGCGCCAGGGCCCACAAGGCCGTAGCGCGCTGCTGGAGTTCGTCTCCTTCGGCTCTTTTAACAAGGCGTTCAAGCCCAACCGTACCGCCTTCGACTGGCTGAGCCGCGACCCGCATGAAGTCGACCGATACATCAATGACCCGCTGTGTGGCTTTCGCTGCACAAACCAGCTGTGGATTGATCTGCTCGGAGGCCTGCAACACATCACACCCTTGCAGAGCCTGGCGCAGATCGACAGCAGCTTGCCGCTACTGATTATTGGCGGCGCCTGTGACCCGGTCAGCGACGGCCATCGTCAGCAAGACCTGGCCAACGCCCTGGGTGGTGCCGGTAACGCGCACGTCCAGCTAAAAATCTATCCCGGTGCCCGTCACGAACTGCTCAACGAGAGCAACCGCGACGAGGTGACCACTTACATCATCGACTGGTTACAGCAGGCCCTCGACCTGCCACGCCAATGCCCCTCACCGACTCAAGAGAGCCGCACATGACCCAGAGCAGCAACACCCCTTATGACCTTCTCGAAGTCGGCCAGACTGCCAACTACAGCAAAACCGTCAGTGAACGCGATATTCAGCTGTTTGCCGAAGTCTCCGGCGACCACAACCCGGTGCACCTGGACGCCGAATACGCGGCGACCACCATGTTCAAAGAGCGCATCGCCCACGGCATGTTCAGTGGTGCGCTGATCAGCGCGGCGGTGGCGTGTGAACTGCCCGGCCCGGGCACCATCTATATCGGCCAAAGCATGCGCTTTACCGCACCGGTAAAACTGGGCGACACCTTGACCGTGCGCCTGGAAATTTTGGAAAAACTGCCGAAGTTCCGCGTACGCGTGGCCACTCGCGTGTTCAACCAGAACGACGAATTGGTCGTTGATGGCGAGGCAGAAATCCTCGCGCCACGCAAAGCACAAACCGTTGAATTGACTAAGCTGCCGCCCATCACTGTCGGCTAAGCCTACGTCTTCAGGTCACCGCCGCTGCCGGCGGCGGTGCACTGCCCTGCTACACAATCGCGCCCGGGCAATCCGTTTCGGCGCTTCTGGAGAGTTCCATGCCCCTGTCCATGTACCAAGCATCCATCCCTGTATTCACCCGTCAGCTGAATAACCTGTCGACCATCCTCGGCATCGCGGCGGCCCACGCGGCAGAGAAGAACATCGAACAAAGCGTGTTTCTCACTGCGCGTCTGGCCCCGGACATGTTCCCGCTGAGCCGCCAAGTGCAGATCGCCTGTGATGGCGCCAAAGCGGGCGCTGCGCTGCTGGCCGAAGTGGAAGCACCGAGCCATGCCGACGACGAAACCAGCTTTGCCGAACTGCAAGCACGCATCGCCAAAACCCTGAGCTTTCTGCAGGGCCTGAACGCCGCGCAGATCGACGGCAGCGAAGCCCGCACCATCACCCTCAAGCGCCGCGACAAAGAAACCCACTTCATGGGCCAAGCCTTCCTGCTTGATCACGTGCTGCCGAACTTCTATTTCCACCTCACCACCGCCTACGCCATCCTGCGCCATAACGGCGTGGCCATTGGTAAGCGCGACTTTCTCGGCACTCGCTGAGTAGCTCTGCGCCTTAAAGCCGCGCCCACTGCCCATCCCCCCGATGGGCCTGCAGGTGCGGCAACACCGCCGCCAGCAAGGGCTCCTTGAATGCCTCTTGAAAGCGATGGGCCAGGCCCGGGATCAGTTTGAGTTCGCTGTCCTTGATATGCGCCGCCACATGCACGCCGTGCATAACCGGCAACAGAGGATCAGCCGTGCCGTGGACTACCAAGGTCGGCACGCGCAAACGGTTAAGCAACGCCACCCGGCTCGACTCGGCCAGAATCGCCAGTAATTGACGCTCGACACCTTCTGGGTTGAAGGCGCGGTCGTAGGCGATTTCAGCTTGCTGCAACAGCAGCTGGCGGTCATCCGTAACCGCTGGGCTGCCCAATGCACCAAGCAGATCCGCTTGCTGCTCCAGCGCTACGGCGCGATTGGGCGCTTCACGCTTGGCCAGCAGCGCCAGCAACGCGCTGCTCGGCGCCGGCAAACCTTGAGCCCCGGAACTGGTCATGACCAAAGTCAGGCTCTGCACACGCTCGGGCGCTAGGTCGGCCATATGCTGGGCAATCATCCCACCCATGCTTGCGCCCAGTACATGCACCTCGCGCACCGCCAATGCATCCAACAAACCCAGGGCATCCTTGGCCATATCGCGCAGCCCATAGGGCGCGGCAACTGACAGACCCAGGCGGTAACGCAGCGCTTCATAGGTCAGATTGATGTCCGGCGCCGTGCCGGCCCAAGTGCTCAGACCGACATCGCGATTATCGAAGCGGATCACGCGAAAACCTTGCTGACACAGGCGTGTCACCACCTCATCCGGCCAGTGGATCAGCTGCCCGCCCAGGCCCATGACCAGCAGCAGTGCCGGGTCACTGTCACGGCCAATGCTCTGGTACGCCAGGCGCACCTCACCCACAGCAACGGTGTGCGTTGGCACCTCTACTGCACAACGCTGCGCCGCAAAAACCGGCAGGCTGCACAACAGTGCAGCGAGAAAAATCAACCCACGCATAACGTCACCCAGACTCGGGACAGCAGAACGCAGCACCCCATTAAGACGCGAGTGTGGTGATGTTTGTGCAAGCGCGCTGCCACACACGCGTGACAGTTTGATGAAGAGGGACGAACGGTCTCTCTTGCAGCCACAGGAAGTGCGAGTTAGAGCCCCTTCTACAGCTAACCAGGACCGTAGGAGGGGCTTTAGCCGCGACAGGACACCGGTCAGGCCAACTCGCTGCGCAGCTGCCGAGCGGCCGACACCATGTTGATCAACGCGGCCTCAGTCTCCGGCCAGGCACGGGTTTTCAGGCCGCAATCGGGGTTAACCCACAACCGCTCGGCGGGAATGCGCTGCGCCGCCTTACGCAGTAACTTGACCATCTCATTGCGGTCGGGCACCCGTGGCGAATGGATGTCGTAAACGCCGGGGCCAATGTCATTGGGGTAGTCGAAGGCCTCAAAGGCTTGCAGTAACTGCATGTCCGAACGCGAGGTCTCGATGGTGATCACGTCTGCATCCATGGCGGCGATGGCCTCGATCACATCATTAAATTCGCTGTAGCACATGTGCGTGTGGATCTGCGTTGCATCCCGCACACCCGAGGCGCACAGGCGGAACGCCTCGGTGGCCCAGCTCAGGTACTCCTGCCATTGCGCCCGACGCAGCGGCAGGCCTTCACGGAACGCCGCTTCATCGATCTGGATGATTTTGATGCCGGCGCACTCCAGATCCACCACCTCGTCACGAATCGCCAGGGCCAGCTGCCGCGCCTGCTGCTCACGGGAAATATCATCGCGCGCGAATGACCACATCAGCATGGTCACCGGGCCAGTGAGCATGCCTTTCATGACCTTGTTGGTCAGGCGCTGCGCATAGCGGATCCACTCCACCGTCATCGCCTGCGGACGGCTCAGGTCGCCGAAGATCACTGCCGGTTTAACGCAGCGCGAGCCATAACTTTGCACCCAGCCGAAACGGGTAAAGGCATAGCCATCAAGCTGCTCGGCGAAGTACTCGACCATGTCGTTGCGCTCGGCTTCACCGTGCACCAGCACGTCTAAACCGAGATTTTCTTGCACCGCAACCGCATGGCGAATCTCGCTGTGCATGGCTTCGGTGTAGTCGGCAGCCGAGAGTTTGCCGGCCTTGAATGCCTGACGCGCCAGGCGGATTGAAGCGGTCTGCGGAAAAGAGCCAATGGTCGTGGTCGGAAATGCCGGCAACTGTAGGCGCGCTCGCTGCTGCTCGATACGTGCAGCGAATGGCGACTGCCGTTGACTGTCGGCGTCGGTAATGGCCGCCAGGCGGGCCTGCACCGCCGGCTTGTGAATACGTGGCGACTGCGCACGGCTGACCTGCACGGCGCGGCTTTCAGTCAGCGCGGCCTGCACCTGAGCATCCTGTGGGTTGTTCAAGGCGGTGCTCAGCAACGCCACTTCCGAGCATTTTTGTACGGCAAAGGCCAGCCAGCTTTTCAGCTCATCATCCAGTTTGTCCTCGCGGTTCAGGTCGACCGGGCTGTGCAACAGCGAGCAGCTCGGCGCCACCCACAAGCGCTCGCCCAGGCGCTCCTGAGCCTGCTGCAAAATGGCCAAGGTACTGTCTAGATCCGTGCGCCAAATATTGCGGCCGTTAACCACGCCCAGCGACAGCACTTTATAGGCGGGCAGACGGTCGAGAATGATCGGGAACTGTTCGGGGGCGCGCACAAGGTCGATATGTAGGCCATCCACCGGCAGGCTGGCGGCCAGACCAAGGTTGTCTTCCAGGCCCGCAAAGTAGGTGGCAATCAGTTTCTTGCCCGGCTCGCGCTGCAGCAGGTTGTAGGCGCGCTCGAAGGCATTCTTCCAATCCTGCGGCAGGTCCAGCGCCAGAATCGGCTCGTCGATCTGCACCCACTCAACGCCCTGAGCGGCCAAGCGCTGGAGAATTTCGCCATAAACCGGCAGCAACTGCTCAAGCAGGTCGAGACGGTCGAACTCGCCGCCTTTAGCTTTACCCAACCACAAATAGGTCAGCGGACCGATCAGCACCGGTTTGATGCGATGCCCTAGGGCGTGCGCCTCATCAACCTCGTCGAACAGCTGCTCCCAACTCAGCTGAAATAGCTGATCGGCGGTGAACTCGGGGACCAGATAGTGGTAGTTGGTGTCGAACCATTTAGTGAGTTCCTGTGCATGAGCATTACCACAGCAGCTGTCACTGCTGACGCCGCGCGCCATCGCGAACAAGGTATCCAGAGTGGGCTTGCCGCTGTGCGGGCGAAAGCGCTCGGGGATGACGCCAAAGGTCAGCGAGTGCGTCAGGACGTGGTCGTACCAGGCGAAATCGCCGACCGGCAGCAGGTCGAGACCGGCCTGTTTCTGCACCTGCCAGTGGGCGGCACGCAGTTCACGACCCACCGCCTTTAGACCGGTCTCGTCCAGCTCGCCTTTCCAGTAAGCCTCCAGGGCTTTTTTCAGCTCGCGGTCGGCGCCAATACGCGGAAAACCAAGGGAATGGGACAGGGCCATGTCAGAACGCTCCAGCAGATCAATAAGATGCCGGCTATTCTCGGCACCCTGCCTAAGTGAGACAAACTCAATCTATTCGTCTTGATCTATAGTTTTACTCATGTTCTGCTTGTCGCCAGAACGCCGCCCTACCAAACACCGAGGCCCTCATGCTCGAATTGCGTCACCTGAAAACCCTGCACGCCCTGCGCGAAAGCGAAAGCCTGGTGGATGCCGCTGAGCGCCTGCACCTGACGCAGTCCGCACTGTCGCATCAGTTCAAGGAGCTGGAAGAACGCCTGGGCATGCAATTATTTGTGCGCAAGACCAAGCCCGTGCGTTTCACCAGTGCGGGGCTGCGCCTGCTGCAACTGTCCGACACGGTATTGCCGCTGCTGCGCGGCGCCGAACGCGATTTAGCGCGCTTGGCCGGTGGTACAGCCGGCCGTTTGCATATGGCGATTGAATGCCACAGCTGCTTCCAATGGCTGATGCCGACCATCGACCAGTTTCGCGATGCCTGGCCGGAGGTCGAACTGGACCTGGCCTCGGGTTTCTCCTTTGCGCCGCTGCCAGCACTCGCGCGTGGCGACTTGGACTTGGTTGTCACCTCCGACCCCCTCGAACTGGCGGGCATCACCTACGTGCCGCTGTTTACCTACGAAGCCATGCTCGCCGTGGCCAACCAACATCCACTGGCCAACAAACCGTGCATCAAGCCGCACGACCTGGCCACGGAAACCCTGATCACCTACCCGGTGGAACGTGATCGTCTGGACATCTTCACCCGCTTTCTCGAACCCGCCGATGTCGAACCAGCCCAGGTACGTACCTCGGAATTAACGGTGATGATGATGCAGCTAGTGGCCAGCGGCCGTGGCGTGTGCGGCCTGCCCAACTGGGCGCTGCATGAGTACAGCTCGCGCGGCTACGTAACCGCCAAGCGCCTGGGCGACAAGGGCTTGTTCGCCACGCTGTATGCCGGCATCCGCACCGATATGCTGGATGCGCCCTTTATGCGCGACTTCCTGCTAACCGCCAAGGACACCTCCTTTGCCAACCTGGAAGGCGTCAGCGTGGCGCGTTAAACCAGCCGCCAACTTAAGCTGTTGAACCCATGGTATGTGACGAGGTATGGCGGGGCTCACCCCCAGCCGACAGGCTCGGCTCAGCCACCCTGGTACAGCACGGTTCAACGCGCACAGGCCGCGCAATAAAAAGCCTAAACGGCAGGCGCTAATGCCTAGTCAGAGGCTGGGCAGCGGCGCATAATTCGCGCCGCTTACGCCCTCCCCGATCCCTGGATGCACCGCCGTCATGATCGTTCGCCCGCGCCCCAACGCGCTGCACCTGTTCTTCGTTCGTCGTGGTTCAATCTTCCCGCACATCGCCACCAAACTGCTGAGCATCACGCTGCTGTCATGCGCGGTGGTGGGACTTTATGGCATGGGTTGGATGCCTTGGCTCAGCCACGTCAGTGCCCCGCCATTTTCACTATTGGGGGTCGCGCTCTCGGTGTTTCTCGGCTTTCGCAACAGCGCGTGTTACGACCGTTGGTGGGAAGCGCGCAAACAGTGGGGCGAGTTGATTATTCAAGCCCGTGGCCTGGCCCGCGAAAGCCAGGCTCTGCTGGCCGGTGAGCACAATGCCGCCCTGCGCCGCCTGACCATAGAACGCTGCATTGCCTTTGCCCATGCGCTGGCGGCCCATCTGCGGGGCCAGGATGCCGCCAGCGCTTGTGCGGCTTGGGTGAGCCCGCTTGAACTGGCAGCACTGCGTACGCGCCGCAACGTGCCAGACACCCTGCTCAACTGGATCAACCAGGATTTAGCCCTGTGCGTGCGTGAAAACCGCCTTAGCGATGTGCTCTATCGCGGCCTGGAGCAACGCCTGGATACCTTGGCGACCAGCCAGGCCATCTGCGAACGGATCAAAAGTACGCCCACGCCCTTCGCCTATACCTTGTTGCTGCACCGCACGGCCTGGTTGTTCTGCATGCTGCTGCCGTTTGGTTTGGTCAGCTCACTGGAAATGCTCACGCCACTACTGGTGGCCATCATCGCGTACACCTTTTTCGGCCTAGATGCGCTAGGGGATGAACTGGAGGAGCCTTTTGGCCTCTCCGACAATGATTTGCCCCTGAACGCCATGGTGCGTGGCATCGAGATTGACTTGCTGGAAGTGCTGGGCGACGCCATGCCCGAGCCGCTGCAACCACAGGGCTACATCTTGCAGTAAATACAACACTGACTGCTCTGCGCGAGCCCTAACGGGGCCTAATAAAATTGGCCCCGCAACGCCCCTATTACTGAAACCCGCTCCATGCAGGCGAAGCGGCAAAGCCTGTTACAACTGCTCGCTTGCTGATTGTGACCCACGGTCATAGCATGACCGCCGGTCACAACTTCTGAATCACGTCGCCATGCGCTATCAAGATCAGCTGTTCGAACAACGCGAGAACGCCATCCTCGATGCAGCCCGCCGCCTTTTTACTGAGCAGCCCTGGGACCGCGTGACGATTGCCGAAGTGGCGATTGCCGCCGGTATCGGTAAGGGCACGGTGTACAAGCACTTCCCCAGCAAGGAATCACTGTATGCGCGCCTGGTGCTAGATCGCCACCGTGCCGACCTTAATGAACTGCGCAGCGTGCAGGCCAGCAGTGCGCCGCAGCAGGCCATGCGCCAGGTGCTGCTGCGCGCCTTCGCGCAGATGCTCGGCAACCCCCTGCAGGCGCAGCTGTGCCGCCACTGCGACCGCCCCGAATTCCAGGAGCGCCTGGAGCCGCTCTACCGTCAGCAGTTTCTCGACATGGAGCGCGACTACCAGTTGTTCTTCGCCGAACTGCTGTGCGATGCCCTGGGCACTTATGCCCTGAGCCAGGCCGACTGCCAGAACCTACTGTGGGGCGTCGAAGCTTGCGTCAACGGCGTCATGGCGCGCATCGCTTCCGGTGGCTTTGCCCACTGGGCCGAGCCGATTGCCCTTGATGAGTACTTCGCCCGCGTCACCGACTTCATCATTGCCGGCCTGCGTACCCAAGCGAGCGCCCTGCTTACTCAACCCCATTGCCACGAGTAGCCACCATGTTCAGTCAGCTGTCCAAACGCCCCTGGTTGATCGCCGTCGCCATCAGTTTGCTACTCGTGCTCTGGCTGCTCAGCGGCTCGCTGTTCAAGGCTCAGGAAACCGCCACGGCCGATGCACCGGCAGAAAAAAAGGGCCTGACCAAGGTTGAAGTGCAGTGGCTGGAAGCCAGCCCCATGCAGCGTCAGCATGTGGTGCAGGGGCAAATCGAACCCTGGCGGCGGGTCGAGCTGCGCTCGCAGATCAGCGGCACGGTGATTCGTCTCGATCAGGACAAAGGCAACCCGGTCAAGCAGGGTCAGTTGCTGCTCAGCCTGTCCACCGACAACCGCCCGGCCCAGGTGGCCAAGGGTGAGGCCGATGTACGCCAGCGTGCCGCCGATGCCAGCGCCGCCGAACGCCTTCGTGAACGTAACTTGGTTTCCACCAACGAGCTGATTCGCCTGCAGAGTGAACTGGCCAAGGCCCGCGCCGAACTCGATCTGGCGCGCATTCAGCTGGGCAACACGCAAATCAGCGCGCCCTTTGCCGGGGTGTATGACCAGCGCATGGTCGAGCTGGGCGATTTCGTCCAGCCTGGGCAGAGCCTTCTGACCCTGGTGGACATCAGCCAGCTCAAGGTCAGCGCGCAAATCGCCCAGCAGGAAGTCACCCAGTTGACCCTGGGCCAGAGCGTGCGCGTCGAGTTGCTCGATGGCCGCGAACTGCAGGGCGAACTGCACTTTATCGCCGCCGCCGCTGACCCCGGCTCACGCAGCTTCCGCGTTGAGGTCAAGGTTGCCAACCCGCAGGCCCTGCGTCTGGCGGGCGCCAGCGCAACCCTGCATGTACAAACAGGCGAAGCTTTAGCCCATCGCCTGTCGCCGGCCCTGCTGAGCCTGGATAAAGCGGGCCGGCATGGCGTCAAGTGGGTCAACGAGCAGCAACAGGTGGAGTTCACCCCGGTACAGCTGATCAGTGTCGATAACCAGGGCGCCTGGGTCAGTGGCCTGCCTAACAAAGTGGCCTTGATCACCCTCGGCCAGGGCTTTGTCGAGCCGGGCCAGCAGGTCATCAGCCAGCTGGCCAAAGGGGGTAGCTGATATGCATGGCCTGATCGCTGCAGCGCTCGATCGCAGCCGCACCAGCCTGTTGTTGCTGCTGTTTCTGATGCTCGGCGGGCTGGCGGCATATTTCGCCATTCCCAAGGAAGCCAACCCGGATGTCAGCATCCCGATTATCTACGTCTCGGTAACCCTCGAAGGCATCAGCCCAGAAGACGCCGAACGCCTGCTGGTACGCCCGCTGGAGCAGGAGCTGCGCAGCCTCGAAGGGGTCAAAGAAATGCGCTCCATGGCCAACGAAGGCCAAGCCTCGGTAACCCTGGAATTCGATGCCGGTTTCGACGCCAAACTGGCCCTGGCCGATGTGCGCGAGAAGGTCGACACCGCCCGCAGCAAGCTGCCGGAAGAAGCCGAGGAACCCACGGTCAATGAAGTCAACGTGGCGCTGTTTCCGGTGTTGTCGATTGGCCTGTCCGGGCCGATTGCCGAAACCGAGTTGGTCTACATCGCCCGGCGCCTGAAAGAGAACGTCGAAGGCATCGCCGAAGTGCTGTCGGTGGAAATCGGCGGCGACCGCGAAGACCTGCTGGAAATCGTCGTCGACCCACAGGTGCTCGACAGCTACGGCATCGATTACAACGAACTGTTCAACCTGGTCAGCCGCAACAACCGCCTGGTCGCCGCCGGCAGCCTGGACACCGGCGCCGGGCGCATGAGCATGAAAGTGCCCGGGGTGATCGAAAACCTCGAAGACGTGCTGTCCATGCCGATCAAGGTGGTGGGCAACAGCGTGGTGACCTTCGGCGACGTCGCCACCATTCACCGCACCTTCAAAGATCCCACCGGCTACGCGCGGATCAACGGCCAGCCGGCGGTAGTGCTGGAAGTCTCCAAGCGCAGCGGCGCCAACATCATCGACACCATCGAGCAGGTCAAAGCGCTGATGGTCAAAGCCCAGCCGCTGCTGCCCGAAGGCCTCAAGGTCAGCTACATCATGGACCAGTCGCAGCAGGTAAAAACCATGCTCAGCGACCTGCTCAACAACGTGATAACCGCCATCGTGCTGGTGCTGATTCTCGTGGTAGCGAGCATGGGCATGCGCTCGGCGCTATTAGTTGGACTGACCATTCCAGGGGCCTTTCTGACCGGCATTCTGCTGATCTGGATGCTCGGTTTCACCCTGAATATCGTCGTGCTATTCAGCCTGATTCTGGTGGCCGGCATGCTGGTGGACGGCGCCATCGTGGTCTCCGAGCTGGCCGACCGCTATCTGCACCAGGGGCAGACGCCGCGCCAGGCTTGGGCCAACGCCGCAACACGGATGGCCTGGCCGGTGATCGCTTCCACCGCCACCACCCTGGTGGTGTTTCTGCCGCTGCTGTTCTGGCCCGGCGTGGTTGGCCAGTTTATGAAATACCTACCGGCCACGGTGATTGTCTGCCTGCTCGCTTCGCTGGCCATGGCCCTGGTGTTTCTGCCGGTGCTCGGCGCCGTCACCGGTGGCCAGCCATTGCCGCAAGCCACCCAGCCTGGCCGTGGCGCCATCGGTTATCGCCGCCTGCTCAGTACATTGCTAAAGCGCCCGGGGCTGACCCTGCTGGGCATGCTTGCGCTGATTGCGCTGATCTACACCGCCTATGGCCGCTTCAACCATGGCGTGGAGTTCTTCCCTGAGACCGAACCGGAGAGTGCGCAGATCTGGCTGCGCGCCCGCGGCGACCTATCGGTGCAGGAAAAAGACGCTCTGCTGCAGCAAGTGGAAAACCGCCTGCTCGGCATGAGCGAGGTCAAAGCCCTATACGCCCGCTCTCTGGCGCAGCCGGATGGCCAGCTTGGTGCGGATGTGATTGGCACCCTGCAGTTCCAGTTTGTCGAATGGCATGAGCGGCGTTCGGCCGGCAAGATCCTTGCCGACATGAGCACGCGAACGGCGGATATCCCGGGCATCGTGCTGGAATTCCGCAAACAGGAAGAAGGCCCGAGCAGCGGCAAACCGGTGAAACTGCAGGTCAGCTCGCTGGACCCGGCCAAGGCCGATCAGTGGGTCGAACAGGTGCGCGCCACTATGCAGCGTCTGGGCGGCTTCAAGGACATCGAGGATGACCGTGCTCTGCCGGGTATCGAATGGCGGGTCAAGGTCGACCGCGAGGCGGCTGCGCGTTTTGGTGCTGACGTGCTGAGCGTGGGTAACGCCGTGCAGATGGTCACCAACGGCCTGAAACTGGCCACCTACCGCCCGGAAGACGCCACCGATGAAGTGGATATCCGTGTGCGCCTGCCAGCCAACTGGCGCTCTCTGGACCAACTCGGCCGGCTGACCTTGAACACCCCGGCCGGGCAGATTCCGCTAAGCAACTTCGTCTCCCTGCAACAGGCGCCCAAGGTCGGCACCCTGCGCCGAGTCGACGGCAACCGCACCATCACCCTGCAAGCCGACATCGCCGAAGGCGCGCGCCTGGACGAACGCCTGCAAGCCCTGCGTGAAGCCATGGGCGAAGTGTCCAGCGATGTACAGGTGAAGTTCGCCGGTGAAGATGCTGACCAGCGTGAAGCGGCAACCTTCCTCGGCACCGCCTTTGCGGTGGCGATCTTCCTGATGTTTATCATCCTGGTGACCCAGTTCAACAGCATCTACCAGTCGCTGCTGGTGCTCTCGGCCATCGTCCTGTCTACCGCCGGGGTGCTGATGGGTTTACTGGTCAACGGCCAGTCATTCGGCATCGTCATGGTCGGCATGGGCTTGATCGCCCTGGCGGGCATCGTGGTGAACAACAACATCATCCTTATCGACACCTACAACCAGCTACGCCGCCAAGGTTTAGAACCGCGTGAGGCGGCGCTGGAAACCGGCAGCCTGCGTCTGCGCCCGGTATTGCTCACCGCCGTGACCACGGTGCTCGGCCTGGTACCGATGGTGATCGGGGTTAACGTTGACCTGCTCACCCCAAGCCTGGGCTTTGGCGCGCCGTCGACCCAGTGGTGGACCCAGCTGTCCAGTGCGATTGCCGGCGGCCTGAGCTTCGCCACCGTACTGACCCTGCTGCTGACGCCATGCCTGCTGGTACTCGGCTCGCGCTTCGAGCGTCGCCCGCCCCCGCTGGAAACCTTCGACGACGACCTGCTCGACTTGCCGGAACACCTGCTAGCCAGTGCGACCGGTAAGACCGAGCTGCAACGCACACCGTAGCGGGAGATGCATCTGCCCAGACCGACAATGACCTGGGCAGATGCTGACGCCAACACCTAGGCGCAGCACGGCTAAACCGCTAATCGGCGCCGTAAAGTGGCTCATTCAGTAAAGGACTCAACGTATGCACATCAGCGACATCACCTTCGGCATCACTGACTGGAGCCAAGTCGAGCGCAGTGAACATACGGGCGAAACCGGCATGGCCTATTGGCGCACTCAGGTGTTTGGCAGCATCCGCGTGCGCATGGTCGAGTACAGCGCCGGCTATTTGGCTGACCACTGGTGCCAGAAGGGTCATATTCTGCTGTGTCTGGAAGGCGAACTGCACACCGAGCTGGAAGATGGCCGGCGCTTTGTCATGACCGCAGGCATGAGCTATCAGGTCGCCGATCAGGCCGAGGCGCACCGCTCATCCACCGCAAGCGGAGCAAAGTTGTTTATCGTCGATTAATAGGCGGCACAACCGGTTCAGTTGCGCTCGGAACTCAGCAGCATCAAAAGCGAAACCGGCTGCTCACTCTCCGGGTGCAACGGCTCTTGCAGCCATTGCAGGCGCCAGCCGGTATCGCGGAACAGCCCAAGCCAGGACTCCAGGGTACGGAAGAACCAGGGCATCGGCTGAGCAAAGCCTTCGCCAAAGCCGGCAAAGGTTTCCACCCGCCAGCCGTCGCGATAACCCTCGTCATTGCAGGCGCGCCAGGGGTGCAAGGTCTGGATCAGCAGCCGACCCTCTTCTGCCAGCAAGCCATGCAGGGCATTCAGGGTCGGCGCCAGCGGCTCTTCCAGCAGGGCAAAGTTACATACCAGCACATCGAAACGCCCCAGCAGCTCAGCCTGGCTTTCCAGCTCGGCATAACCGCATACGCGGTACTGCGACGCGCCTGTCGCAGCCTGCTGCGCCACGGCAATCAGCGGCGCAGAGGCATCTACACCGACCGCCTCAATGCCATGCTCGGCCAGCCCACGGCACAACCAGCCTTCGCCACAGCCCAGATCAAGCACACGCTTGGGCGCCAGGGCCAGAATCGCCCGGACGATGGCCGCGTCAGTGACCAATCGCCGGCTCTCGATGCGCTGCTCGCGCACGGCGGCCGTCCAGGCATCGGCATTAGCCTGCCAACTGAGGTTGAGTTGCTCCCGGTGGTCGCGTTGCATAGCTCACTCGTCGCCTGTTCCGTCACGGCAAAATTCTAGCTATCTGCAGGTGCTCGCAGCGCCAGGGGCAATCCTGCGCCACATGCCCGGCTTATGGGTTGCCGCTGATCACTTAAGCCGCCTCTTACCGCATAAAAAACGCTGAAAAACCGATGCCTGCCAAGTACATCCCGGCCAGTAGGGTGTGCCAGCGGCTAAACTGCAGTCAGTGGCCAGCTGAGAGGAGCTCAGCGTTTAAGCCCGCTGATGTGATTCAGCAACCTGTTAAACCTATGGATGAGTACATCAGGCTAAATGAATATGGGTACACCTTGGCAACTCAACATCACCACCTTGCCAGCCGGCGGGCAACCCAATCGGCGCAAGCGCACCAGTAAGCTGAAAGTCACCTTGTGGCTATTCGTTCTGCTGCTGTGCATCGCTGCCGGCCTGCTGCTTGTTGAGGAAATGCGCACCTCGCGCTTCCAGGCTCAGGAACTCAGCCGCTACGCGCAAACCCTCAGCTATCGCGTCCAGCCGGGGCCCAGCCCGTCGATCATCTACCCCATGGAGGGGCCCTTCGATAAGCGCCAGGGCTACACTTACCTGCCCTTGATGCTGGAGCGCCTCAACCAGCGCAACTTTGTTGTGCAGCAGCAAGCGCAGTTTTCCCCCGCCCTGCTCGACTATGCCCAGCGCGGCTTATTTGTGCCCTACCCCGAGAAGCTCCAGAGCGGCCTGCGCATCAATGACTGCAGCGGCACCCCCTTCTATGAATTCCGCTACCCGCAGCAGCACTACCCAAGTTTCAACGCCATCCCACCGCTGGTGGCCGGCAGCCTGCTGTTTATCGAAAACCGCAAGCTGCTTGACCCCGCTCAGCCGCTGGCCAACCCAGCAGTGGACTGGCCGCGCTTCGTCATGGCGGCCATCTCCCAGGTCGGCAAACTGCTGGATATGCAGGACCAATCGGCGGGCGGTAGCACCCTGGCCACCCAACTGGAGAAATACCGTCACTCCCCGGACGGCCTGACCTCGTCGGCCACAGAGAAGCTGCGGCAGATGCTTTCTGCCAGCGTACGCGCCTACCAAAGCGGCCCGCAAACACTGGCTGCACGGGAAAATATAGTGCGCGACTACCTCAACAGCGTGCCGCTCTCCGCCGCCCCTGGGCATGGTGAAGTGCATGGTTTGGCCGATGGTCTGCGCATCTGGTTCGGCGCGGACTTCGCCCAGGTCAATCGACTGCTCGATCCCGCACGCTCCCCGGATGCCAGCCTGGCCGAGCGCGGCCTGGCACTGCGTCAGGTGCTGGCCCTGATGATTGCCCAGCGCCGCCCGTCCTATTACCTGGCTCAGGGGCGTAATGACCTGGCCGGGCTAACCGATAGCCACATCCGCCTGCTGGCCGGCGGTGGCATGATTGACGCCGCCCTACGTGATGCGGCGCTCAGCCAGCCGCTGGTCTACCGCGACTGGGCGCTGGAGCCCAACCTACAGGCGGTGGACAGTAATAAAGGTATCAGCGTTGCGCGTACGCGCTTATCCGCAATGCTCAATATGCCGCTGTATGACCTCGACCGCCTCGATCTGAGCGCCACCAGCACACTGAATAACGAGCTGCAGCAAGCCGCCAGCCGCTATCTGCAGCAGTTGGCCGACCCGGAATTTGCCGGGCAGATCGGCCTGTTTGGCGAGCGCTTGTTGTCCCCGGAAAAAACCGCCGATGTGCGTTACAGCTTCACCCTGTTTGAACGCACCAGTAACGGCAGCGTGGTGCGCGTGCAGACCGACAGCACCGACCAGCCGTTCGATATCAACGAAGGCAGCAAACTGGAACTGGGTTCCACCGCCAAACTCAGGGTGCTGGCCACCTACCTGGAAATCATTGCCGAACTGCACCAGCGCCATGCAGGCCAAAGCGCCAGCGAATTGCGCGCCTTCAACGCCCAGGACAACCTCACCCGCTGGGCCATCGGCTATCTGCAGAGCACCCCCAACGCCAGCTTACCGGCCATGCTGGATGCAGCGCTGGAGCGCAAATACTCCGCCAGCCCGGCCGAGCGCTTCTTTACTGGCGGCGGCATTCACACCTTCAACAACTTCCGCCGCGAGGACAATCAGCGCATTGCCAGCATGCGTGAAGCCATGCGCGAGTCGCTCAACCTGCCCTTTATTCGCCTGATGCGTGACCTGGTGCGCTACAGCACCTATCAGGGTCCGAACAACAGTGCCGAACTGCTCAAGGACGACAAAGATCCACGGCGCCAGGTCTACCTGCAAAACTTTGCCGACCGTGAAGGCACCACCTTCCTGCTGCGCTTCTGGCGCAAATACCAGGGCCAGCCCGAGCAGCAGCGCCTGGACACCTTTCTCAACGGCCTGCGCCACACCTCGGTACGACTGGCGGCCGTGCACCGTTACTTGATGCCGCAGAGCGATGAAGCCAGCTTCGCCGCCTTCCTGCGCAAGTACCTGCCCCAGGAAAAACTCAGCGATACGCGCATCGCCGAGCTGTATAAAAAATACGGCCCTGGTGCCTACAGCCTGCCGGACCAGGGCTATATCGCCCGCGTCCACCCGCTTGAGCTGTGGCTTTTGGGCTACCTGATCGAACATCCGCAAGCCAGCTTCAGCAATGCCGTGGCCGCCAGCCAGGATGAGCGCCAGGAAGTCTACGGCTGGCTGTTCCGCAGCCGCCACAAGAGCGCGCGCGACAGTCGCATCCGCATCATGCTGGAGGTAGAAGCCTTCCTCGATATTCACCGGCGCTGGCAAAACCTTGGCTACCCCTTCGCCCATTTGGTGCCGTCGCTGGCCACCGCCATCGGCAGCTCTGGTGATCGCCCAGCGGCGCTGGCCGAATTAATGGGGATTATTCAGAACGACGGCATTCGGCAGCCCACCGCACGCATCGACAGCCTGCATTTCGCCGCCGATACGCCCTACGACACCCTAGTGGTGCGCGCCCCTACCGAAGGCAAGCGCGTAATGGCCTCGGAGGTCGCAGCGGCGCTGCGCAGCGCCCTCGCCGATGTGGTGGAAACCGGGACCGCGCGGCGCTTGCTTGGCAGCTTTACCCAGGCTGATGGCCTACCCCTCAAGGTCGGCGGCAAAACCGGTACAGGCGATAACCGCATTGAAACCGTCGGCGCCGGTGGCCGGGTACTCAGCTCAAGGGCGATGAACCGCACCGCGACCTTTGTGTTCTACCTCGGCCCACGCCACTACGGCACCCTCACCGCCTTCGTCCCTGGCCGCGCGGCTGAAAGCTTCCGCTTCACTTCAGCGCTGCCAGTGCAGGTGCTCAAAGGCATGGCCCCGACTCTGCTCCCCTACCTTGAACCGGACACTCACAGCCAGTGCTTGCCACCCATACCCGCAGCCAAGGCCAGCACCTTGTAGGGTCCGCATAAAAACGGCCCGCAATAAAAAACGGGAGGCCAAATGGCCTCCCGTTTTTATTCAACCCTGCCAGCAACTATTTCGCCTTGTAGATAATCCCAGGGCTGCACTGCACCATCTGATAGTGGTTGGGCAGGCCATTGAGCGCTTCAGAAGCCCCCAGAAATAAGTAACCACCCGGTTTCAACATGGCATGAATACGCGTGAGGATGTCCTTCTTCACCTCAGCGGAGAAGTAGATCAGCACGTTACGGCAGAACACCACATCGAATTTGCCCAGGCTGGCGTAACTGTCGAGCAGATTCAGCGGGCGGAACTCAATGCGGCTGCGAATCGCCGGCTTGACCACCCAGCGTCCCGGCCCCTTGGGATCGAAATAGCGCTGCAGGCGTTCCTGGGAAAGGCCACGGCCCATCGCCAGGCTGTCGTATTCACCGGATTTACAGTTGATCAACATGGTCGGCGAAAGGTCGGTGGCAACAATCTGCAACCCAGCCTTAAGTTGGCCAAGATTGCTTTTCTCGAACTCGTCGATGGTCATCGACAATGAATAGGGCTCTTGGCCCGACGAACAAGCCGCCGACCAGATACGCAGGCGCTGGCCCGGGCTGGCCTTGATGATTTCCGGCAGCACGCGGTTCTTCAACACCTCGAACGGGTAGGTGTCGCGAAACCACAGAGTTTCGTTGGTGGTCATGGCATCGACCACCTGCTCACGCAAACCGCTGCGTGGCTGACTCTGCATGCGCTGTACCAGCTCACCCAGGGTCTTGATACTGTTCTGCTCCATCAACTTATTGAGCCGACTGGAAACCAGGTACTGCTTGTTAGTACCAAGCAGAATGCCGCAGGCTTTTTCCAGGAAAATCCTGAACTGCTCGAAATCCAAATTACCTGTAGACACTCGCGAGGCCTCGACAAACATATATTTAGCTGAGGGTTAAACCCTCAGTCCCCTGCCGCAATATTGACGCGCTCAGCTACCCGTGCCGCCAGGTCATCCGGGCGAAACTTGGCGAGAAAATCATCCGCGCCCACCTTCTTCACCATGGCCTGGTTGAACACGCCAGATAACGAAGTATGCAGGATGATGTGCAGCTTTTGCATGCGTGGATCGGCGCGGATCTCAGCGGTCAACGTATAACCATCCATTTCCGGCATTTCGATGTCGGAAATCAGCATCAAAAACTCCTCTGCAGGATTTTTGCCTTCTTCGACCATCGCCTTCAGATAATCCAGTGCCTGACGCCCATCGTTCAGCGCCACCACCTCCACGCCGACAGTCTCCAGGCAACGGGTTACCTGCTTACGCGCCACCGATGAATCGTCGCAGGTCAGCACACGTTTGCTTACCGCACGCGCCTGGGTCTCGGCATTCAGCACGCCTTCAGAAATAACTTCAGATGTTGGCGCCACCTCGGCCAGAATTTTCTCGACATCGATGATCTCGACCATTTTGTCGTCCAGGTGCGTCACCGCCGTCAGGTAATGATCGCGCCCGGTGCCCTTGGGTGGTGGATGAATCGACTCCCAATTCATGTTGACGATGCGCTCGACCGAACGCACTAAGAAGCCCTGAACCTTGGTGTTGTATTCAGTGATGATGACAAAACTATTTTCAATATTGGCAAGCGGTGCACTGCCCGTCGCCATAGACAAATCCAGAATAGGGATCGTACCGCCCCGGATATTGGCGACCCCACGAACGACCGGGCTGGATCTCGGCATAATGGTGAGTTTCGGGCACTGCAGCACCTCTTTCACCTTGAACACGTTTATCCCATACAACTGATTGCTGTTCAGACGGAACAACAACAACTCCAAACGGTTCTGCCCAACCAACTGAGTTCGCTGGTTAACCGAATCCATCACACCGGCCATACCCAAACCCCTTATTCGAGTAACAGAGTGTTGTCAGCGTAGCAGGCGGCACGCGCCTTGCTAACCAACCCATATGAACATTGAAACGACAACTAACCGACGCACGCTAGCAAAATGCCGCCATTGGCTGGCAGTTGTACCTGCTTTGCTGGTGTTCGGCCATAGCGCATTAGCAGCGGCCAACGCGACGCGACCTGAACAGCTTATCGGCGCTGGCAAAGTGTTTCTTGAGCAAGCAGTCAGCGATTATTTACAGCGTAGCAACATCGCGGGTCGCCATGAGATTGAAATCAACCGGCTCGACCCGCGCCTGCGCCTGCCTGCCTGTACAGAGCCATTGACCACCACACTGGAAAGCCCTGCCGAACCCATTGGCCGCGTAACCTTGCGTGTGCGCTGCGATGGTGCCGCGCCCTGGACAGTGTTTGTACCCGGACAAGTGCGTCTATATCGCGAAGTAGTGATCGTCACTCGCCCACTCAAACGCGACAATTTAGTGACAGACATGGACATCATGCTGGCCGAGCGGGATGTCGGCCTACTGAATCAGGGCTACCTCACGACGCAGCAGCAGGCCATTGGCAAAAAATTGACGCGCCCATTGCTGCCCGATCAAGTACTGACACCCAATCATGTGCAACTAGCCGAAGCCATACGCAAAGGGGATAGCGTTGTTATCACCGCACGCAGCGGCGGCATTAGCGTGCGCATGCCCGGCGAAGCCTTGTCAGACGGCACTGTCGGCAAGCAAATCAGCGTGCGTAACCAGCGTTCAAATCGCGTGGTCAGGGCTCGCGTGGTGGGTCCTGGCCAGGTTGAAGTGGCCATGTAGGCACGCTTCTTGTTTAACCTTTGTTCACCCAGTGAGCTGACGATTATCCGCACTGTGTTTAGACTGTTACCTGACGCAGATTTTTCGCCCTAAAGTTTTTTAGGGCACTGCCGACAATTAGGCAAGCGTCCAAACACTGCCCGAGGTTTTGCATCATGGTCATCGACATTAACCGGCTCAACAATGCCGCATCGCCCGCCAATTCGGGGCGTACGAGCGGTGCCCAAGCAGGCACCCAGAACGAAGCCATCGGCAGCAAACAGCCAAGCAGCGCACCCAGCACTGCCGAGCAAGCGCCGCAAGCCGGTAAAAGCGGCGAGTCGGTGCAGCTAAGCAGCCAAGCTCAACAGTTGCAGAAAGTCAGCGAAAAGCTGCGCGACCAGCCGACTGTTAATAGTGACCGCGTCGCCCAACTGAAGCAGGCGATTGAAGACGGTAGCTACCAGGTCGACAGCCAGCGCGTTGCCAGCAAACTGCTTAATTTCGAATCCCAGCGCTAGTCCTCGGGCTACGCTGGGGTAATTGGACGCCCAATAGATTCTTCATGCCCCCAGTGAAGTTTCTGTTACCCCGAAGAGCCCGTAATGCACGACATCAAACTGCTTGAACTGTTCAGCAACGATATCGGCACCGCCGAGCAACTGCTTGAATTGATCGACACCGAATTCCAAGCCCTCAGCGATCGTGATCTCCCCCGCCTGCAGAGCATTCTGAGCGAGAAGCTTCCGCTGCTGACACTACTTGATCAGCACGGCAGGGAGCGAAGCCAAGTGCTCGCCAGCCTCAAACTCAGCACCGACCGCGAAGGCCTGCAGGCACTGGCCACACAATCCAGCCAAGGTGAATTGCTGCTTGAGCGTGGCGACCAGCTCAATACGCTGCTCGAACGCTGCCAAGCAGCCAACCTGCGCAACGGTCGATTGATTCGCTCCAGCCAGGCCTCAGCAAACAGCATGCTCAGTATTCTGCGCGGCAACGAGACGCCCAGCCTCTATGACAGCCGTGGCAGTGCCGCTAGAATCGGCCAGCAGCGCCCGCTCAGCCAGGCCTGAAACCTATAAAGGCACAGGGGAACATGCGGCCGTACGGCCCGTATGCTAGTGCCACAGCATTTGCTCGGAGAGTTATGGACCGTGTCCAGTCCTTTTAACCAGGAAGATGGCCCGCAGCCGCCCAAGGTGCTCAAAGCACCGATGGAAATAATTGCCAACCTGCGCCAGTTACAAGAAGCCCATGACCCGCTGATCGTCACCTTCCATGAGCGTAATCAACGTTTCCAGAGCTATGTCGTTGCGGTTGATCGTGACAAGAACCTGATGATCCTTGACGAGTTGATGCCCAGCGATGGAGAGCGCTACCTCGTCAATGGCGAAGCGTTCAATATAGATACCTTCCACGACGGCGTGCGCATTGCCTGGCAATGCGAGCAGAACGTGCGCATTACCGAGCACCAAGGTGCGCGCTGTTACTTCAGTCCAATCCCGCCTGAGATGACCTACCACCAGCGGCGCAGCGCCTTTCGGGCCCCGCTCAAACAGAGTGAATCGATCAAGATAGAACTGGCCGGCGATAAATTGCGCACGGCCCTGCCGGGACAGCTGCTGGACATCTCGGCAACCGGCTGCAAACTGCGCTTCCCAGGCAGCCTCAGTAGCAACCTGCAAGCCGGCCAGGTGTATGAGCGCTTCACTGCCAGGTTTCCTTTTGGCGCAATGACCACGGCGCTTGAGGTCCGGCATGTGCAGTATGAGGAGAAGCTTGATACCACCTTTGTAGGCGCGCGCTTTCACCGCATTAACGGCCAGGAGCAGCGCTTGGTCGAACGCTTCGTCTACCAATTGCAGCGTGAGGCACGCCGCTTCGAAACCGACGGTCTGTTCTAGGCCGCTAGATCACAATATTCAGCGCCGCCAGGCGTGATAAATCCTCAGGTCGATCCACGTCCCACAACGCAGGCAGTAGCGTCGGATGCCAGTCCAGCTGCTGCAAGCGCTGTAGCGTTAAACTCAAGACCTGCTCCGTTCCCCATGGCATATCGCTGAACAATGCAGCGTTTATGTTGCGCAGCCCCAGCAGCACATAACCACCATCCTCTGCAGGCCCGATCACCACCTGCTGCTCTTGCAACGCACTGCACGCCGCTTGCAGATAGCCCGCATCAAGCGCTGGGCAATCATTGCCAATCAGTATGACTGCATCGCTTTCCGCCAACCCGAGGGTGGCAATGCGGCGCATACGCTCACCTAGATCACCAGCCGGTTGTTCGACCAGTGTCCAGCCAAGCCGATGCGCCATAGCCTGCAGCTCAGCACTGGGCAAATCGTCTAGCCACAAAAAACGCTCGTTAAAGCTCTCGCCGGGTAACTGCAGGGCGCGCTCCAGCAGCAACTGCTGCAGGTCACAAGCGCCCTGAGCGCCTAGCGCCGGAATCAAGCGCGTTTTGACCCGGCCCGGCACAGGTGCGCGGGCAAGCATGTGTAATGAGACGGATAGATTCATAACAGTGACCCTCGACGGTACTGACGAGCCAGCTTTTCCGGGCTGACACCGCAGTAGTAAGCAATACGCAAGCACCACATCAGCACAACGGTACGCCAGACGCCATGCTGCTCCCAGCGCCGACTAGACGTCGACAAGGGCGGCCGCACGCAGCGAGGGCGTGCCTGGGCCTTCAAACGGCCGCACAGCTGAAGATCTTCCATCAGCGGCATCATTGCGTACCCCCCCAGGGCTTCAAACCGCTCTCGTACCACAAAAATTCCTTGGTCCCCGGAAGCGATACCGGTAAGGCGCGAGCGCAGGTTGATCATTGCGCCAATCACCCGCAATACAAACCCCGTACCGGATAGGCGCACATCAAAACGCCCCCATAACGGCCGCTCGCTTAGCGCATTCTGCAGAGCCTTGAGAGTCTCGGTACTGACCCGCGTATCCGCATGCACAAACCACAGGTATTCACCGCGGGCGACTGCCGCGCCCGCATTCATTTGCAGCGCACGGCCTGGAGATGTTCTGAGCAATTGATCAACCCGCCCGAGCAGCAACTCGCAGGTGTCATCTGTGCTACCACCGTCGACCACAATCAGCTCAGCACCGGCGGCGCGCAGAGCGGCTAAATCGTCCAACAAAAGCGGCAGGGCCTGGGCCTCATTACGCACTGGGATCACCACACTGAGCAGCGGTTTCATGTGCGCGGCTCTGATTGAGCAACTGGCTCATGGCTGCCGCCTGGCGTGTCAGTGTTGTCATGCATTTGTTCTTGCACCACCTGCTCATCGACACGCGGGTCGAGCGCTGCGGTCAGGGGTGAACTGGTGGTGCTATCCGGCATGGGGATATGGTGCAGCGGCGCATCGTCAACCTGATGCAAATGGGTCACGCGCTCTGGCCGTATACGCAGCACCAGAATCAAAGCGCAGCCGCAGACGAAGGCATAGAGCATGTTCGCGCCCAAAAACCGCATCAGTACGCCCGCCAGCAAAGGTCCGATGCAAGCCCCTACGCCAAAGGTCACCAGCAGCATGGCTGTCAGCGATACCCGCCGCTCAGCCTCGACATGGTCGTTCGCCAGCGCCACAGCCAGCGGGTAGAGGCTGAACTGCAGAGCTGACACCAGAAAACCGCTGACAAATAACAGCAGTAGGCTGGCCTGGGTGAAAATCGCCAAGGGCAACGCCGCCACGGCTAACAACGCCGCGCACGCACGAATCAGGTAGACGCGGTCGCGGCGGTCGGACAACCACCCCAGCGGCCATTGCACGAGTAGACCAGCAATGATGCAACTGCCCATAAACAGGCCAACCTGCTCGGTGGATAACCCCATGCGTGTGCCATACAACGGGGCCAAGCCGTAAAACGAACCGATCATCAAGCCTGCGACCACAATGGCGGTCAGCGACAGCGGCACACGCTCAATAAAAAAACGCATATCCAGCGGCGCCGGGTGCAGAGGCGCGGGGTGCAGCTTACGGGTCAGGGCCACAGGTACCAGACATAGGGCGAAGCACAGCGCCACCAGCATCAGCAGCTCAAGGCCGAGCGTTGGATGCACGACCAACACCATCTGCCCCAGGATCAAACCAAGGTAAGAAGCGCCCATATAACCCGCGAACACCTGACCGCGCTGGCTGTTTTCAGCCTGCTCATTGAGCCAACTCTCGATCACCATGTACTGGCACATCATGCCCAAGCCGACCAGCACCCGCAGCAGTAACCAGCTCGGCAGCCAGTCACTGAGGCCGTGCCCAAGCACTGCTGCAGTGACCACGCCGGCACACGCGACATAAGCTCGAATATGACCAACCCGGGCAATCAGCCGGTGCCCCAGCTTGCCGCCCAGCACCAACCCTAGGTAGTTGGCTGCCATCAGCGCACCGACCCACAGCCCGTCTGCCGTTTGTGCCAGACGCAACGCCAAGTAGGTACTCAGTAGCCCCGAGCCCATCAGCATCAAGAAAGTGGCGAAATACAGCGAACTGAATGATTTCAGGATCAACGTCATAGGGCAGCTTGTAACTCCAGATGAGGCCGGCTAGGCGGCCAGGTTTTAGGCATAAGCAGCCAATACATGGCGCTCGCAGGGGCTGTTTCGTCAAAGAAAGGGTTGAGAACAAAGGCCTTGCTGGCAATGTGATATTCGATGAACGCTTTACCAAACAGTTCCGACGCAAGCCCCTGCACTGAGACGCTTGATAACACCAAACATGGTACAGGGATCGTGCGAACTGCAGCCGCCCCAGCTTCTTACCAAACAACACACCCTTCAAATCAGGCGGCGCCTATGCGACGCCAGCACCACGTTAATTATTGAATGCTGACCGCTTACCGAGAAAAACATCAAATAAATCGATAATTTAAAACACGCGCGCGGATGTTAAAAACACCTTAAGAAACTCTCTAAGAATAACTAAGCTACTGATCAGTATGGTCTTTTAGACATTATCAATCACATCGATGATTACCATGAATGGTCAGGGCTTCTTCATCAATTTTTTATCCGTACCATTAGCGCCCTACCGACTTACCCCATGCCCTTACGAGGAGCCTAAACATGAAAAAGCAAATTCTCACCGCCGTGATTCTGACCAGCCTGTCCATCAGTGCCTTTGCCCTGCCACAACACAACCCGCAGCCACTGCTGGGTGAAATGCAGGACAGCAGCGTAAAAACGCTTATGAGTTTTGGAGGCAACCTGCATAAAAAAGACCGTGCTGGTCAGAACAACCTAGACGTTGCAGAAAGTAGTGCAGACCGCACCTTTAAGCCCCAAATGGAAAAGATGCGCTTAGCGGAAAGCAGCGCGGACCGCACTTACAAGCCGCAGCGTGCAGTACGGGGCGCATGAACTAACTGTGGTAACTGCTCAAGCCTCGGATATATCTCACGCATAAAGCCCCATATATGGGGCTTTATGCGTTGAACATCGATTCTATAAGTATGAGCCGCTCTTCCAACGCAGCGATGCGCGCCTCCAACGCGTCCAATCGTTCCTCCTGCTGACCGCCCGTCGTCGCGCGCTGCGGCTCACTGGCCCGGGCCGCCAATGCCGCCTGCAAATCCGCCGGGTCACCCAGCACGTGCATGTATCGGTCTTCACGCTGCCCAGGCTGGCGAGGCAACAGGCAAACCAGTTCGCGACTGATCAAGCGTTCAAGGTGATGCTGCACTTGCTCGGCATCCTCAAACTCATGCATACGGCTGCTGCGTGTCAGTAGCTCGTTGATGGTCTGCGGTCCGCGCAGCAGCAGCAACCCCAACAGCACCACCTGCGCCGCCACTAACTCCAGCGCTTTGTCGGCGCGGTGCTCCCAACGATCTGCCCGGCTGCCCATCACCAAGCGCGCCATTTCGCGACCTTCCAGGCTACGCAGGGCCTGCCCGACCTGACCGGCGGTGAGGTTGAGCACCGGCTCGCGGCTGGTTTTCTGATTGCAGGCCAGCACCAGAGCATTCAGCGTCAGGGGATAGGCTTCGGGGGTGGTCAGCTGCTTTTCGATCAAGCAACCCAGCACTCGCGCCTCAACGGTCGTCAGGGTTTCAACCGCCTTAGCGCTCGTATCTTCGTTGGACATAACAACCTCATGGCCTAGCAAAGGTCTTAGCCTAGCCCGGCTGAAGGCCGGTTGATAGGCATAAACGCCGCTCGGCGGGGCTGGCACTGCGCCAGCGCGTAAAGACAGGTCACTGTGGTAGAGTCGCGCGCTATTTTTCAGCGCGGTCGTGCTTTATCCCCTCGCGAAAAGCCTCATAACGCGTACAACAGCCATGCATCCAGGCGCTCGGCCCTCAAGCCCTGTAGCCAAAAAAGAGATCGCAGGCCTAGCCGCTCAGTCGAGACGTATGTCATGAACACTGCTCAACACCCGCTGCTACAACTGCTTAACCGCACCAGCCTGGTGCTGCAAATTGCCATCGGTTTAGTCGCGGGCATTGCCCTTGCGCTGTTCCTACCTGAAGCGGCGGCAAGCGTCAGCTTCCTCGGCACGGTGTTTGTCTCGGCGCTGAAGGCCGTGGCCCCGGTACTGGTATTCGTCCTGGTGGCAGCATCAATTGCCAACCATCAGCAGGGCCAGCAAACCCATATCAAACCGATTCTGCTGCTGTACCTGATCGGCACCTTCAGCGCCGCACTGATCGCGGTAGCGGCCAGCTTTGCCTTCCCGTCCAGCCTGACGCTGGTGAGCAACAGCGCCGAACTGTCGCCCCCCGGCGGCATCAGCGAGGTGCTGAAAACCCTGCTGCTGAATGTGGTGGATAACCCGATCAACGCCCTGCTCAACGGCAACTTTATTGGCATCCTGGCCTGGGCCATCGCGCTGGGCTTTGCCTTCCGCCATGCCAGCCCGAGCAGCAAGCAGATGCTCGCTGACCTGTCTAACGGGGTGACCAGCATCGTCAAACTGGTGATTCGCCTGGCGCCACTGGGGGTTTTCGGCCTAGTGGCAGCTACGCTGGCCGAGTCCGGGATGTCCGCGCTGCTCGATTACCTGCACCTGCTGCTGGTTCTGGTGGGCTGCATGCTGTTTGTGGCCCTGGTGACTAACCCGGCGATTGTCTACTTCAAGACCCGTCGCAACCCCTACCCGCTGGTGCTGACTTGCCTGCGTGAAAGCGGTCTGACGGCGTTTTTCACCCGCAGCTCAGCGGCCAACATCCCGGTCAACCTGCAGCTCTGCCAGCGCCTGGGTCTGCATGAGGAAACCTACTCAGTGTCGATCCCACTGGGTGCGACCATCAACATGGCCGGCGCGGCGATCACCATCAGCGTGCTGACGCTGGCCGCCGTACACACTCTGGGCATTGCCGTCGATTTGCCGACGGCCTTGCTGCTCAGCCTGCTCGCGTCGATCAGCGCCTGCGGTGCATCGGGCGTGGCCGGTGGCTCGCTGCTGCTGATCCCGCTGGCGTGCAGCCTGTTCGGCATCCCCAACGATGTCGCCATGCAGGTCGTTGCTGTCGGTTTTATCATCGGCATCGTGCAGGACTCGGCGGAAACTGCGCTGAACTCCTCCACCGACGTGCTGTTTACCGCAGCCGCCTGCCAAGCTGAACAGCCTCGCACCTAAGCCAGCAGCTCATCGCACAGCAGGGCAAGGTTTACTCAGTGGGTAAGCCTTTGGGAGCGGTGCATCACTGGGCCGCTTACGACAAGCCATCGCGGTGCGACGCTTGAAACACCTCATAACCTTTCCATTAGCCGACCGATAAACGTCGCCCGCGCAGCGTTTGAATAGCGCAGCGATTACGGTAGGCTTTGCCGCTTCATTGATAAGGAGTAATTCCCATGGCCCGCGCCACTGCCCGTCACATCCTGGTTGCCAGCGAAGACAAGTGCAACGAACTGAAAGCCGCAATCGAAGGCGGTGCTGACTTTGCTCAGGTCGCCAAAGACAACTCCAGCTGCCCATCCAGCCGCAGCGGCGGTGACCTTGGCTCGTTTGGCCCAGGCCAGATGGTTAAGGAATTTGACACTGTTGTGTTCAGCGCCCCGATTAACGTGGTGCAAGGCCCGGTGAAGACCCAGTTCGGTTATCACCTGCTGGAAGTGACCAGCCGCCAGGACTGATCAGCTCCCCTCGCTGGGCCGCCCTGGCCCAGCGAACCCCGCTTTATTGCGCAGCGCCAGCCAGGCTCAGCGCCGCTGACTAACAGTCTCAAACCCCGCGCAATAGCCAGGTATACTCGTCAACCTTTTCCCCTCGCACCCGCGGACCTTGCCATGACCCACACTCCAGCCGCTGAACCCTCAGTCGCCGTTCAGACGGCCGACAGCGCAGTACCGCCCAGCGAATCGACGCTTACACCGCCTAAAGCCAAAGGCCTTGCCTCACTGTTCGGCGCGGCCAAAGCGCTGTCCGGCAAACAGGACGATCAGCCTTGGCACCAAAAGGGCAACAAATCCGCGCATGAAAAGAAAATTGGCCCAGCGCCAAACGGCACGCGCCGCTCCATGGGCAAGCGCTAGCCCTAGGCCAGCCGCGCGCGTAAGCGCGCCTGCAGCCACCCGCCGCAAACATTCAGCAGCAAACCGAGCATCACCAGCAGCGCGCCCACCAACTGCAGGCTGCTCAGGTGCTCATCAAGCAGCAATGCCGCTGACGAGATCCCCACCACCGGCACCAGCAGCGAAAACGGCGCCACCTGGCTCGCTGGATAGCGCGACAGCAAACGACTCCACAAGCCGTAGCCCAGAATAGTGGCACCAAAGGCCAGGTAGGCCAGCACTAACAGGCTGTTCAGGTTAAAGCCGCGCAACGCGGACTCAATCACCGCCGGCCCCTCCAGCCACCACGACAGCGCAAAGAACGGCAGCGGCGGCACCAGACTTCCCCACACCACCAGCCCTACCAAGTTCACCTTGCCCAATTTGCGCGTGACGATGTTGCCCATTGCCCACATGGCCGCCGCGCACAGCGTTAACAGAAAACCGGCCAGCGTCATCAGGCCGTTACCCTGCGAGCCAATCAACAGCAAGCCACCGGCGGCCACCAGCAAGCCGAACAAATTGACCAGCCGAAAGCGCTCGCCCAGCAACAACACGGCAAACAGCAGGGTAAAGAAGGCCTGCGACTGCAGCACCAGCGAAGCGAGGCCCGCCGGCATACCCACCGACATCGCCGAAAACAGAAAGGCAAACTGCCCCAGTGAAATGGTCAGGCCATACGCCAGCAGCCAGCGCAGTGGAATCTGCGGGCGCTTAATAAACAGCACCGCCGGAAATGCCGCCAGCAGAAAACGCAGCCCACCGAGCAACATCGGCGGCATGTCATCCAAGCCGATCTTGATCACTACAAAGTTCAGTCCCCACACAATGATGACCACCAGGGCTAACAGCAAATCCTTGGGCTGCATAACAGCTCCTTAAAACGAGCAAGCCTCTATTAAAGCCGCCAGCCGCCGCAGCTCGCCCATACAGTAATTTGGCAAATCAACCGTACAGCCTCCAAGCATCAGGCCGCATACCCGCTGAGTGCGCGGTTGATTTAAGCATCAGAGGTGCCGCCAACGCCCCGAAGGGCTAGAATCGCGCCCCTGACCCACCTATCAACCCGTAACGACGAGATAACCCATGGGCGCACAATGGAAAGCCAAACCTAAAGAAGCCGCGGCCAACGCCAGAGGCAAGATTTTCGGCCGTTTGGTCAAGGAAATCATGATCGCTGCGCGCAATGGCGCCGATCCTGACCTGAACCCCAAGCTGCGCCTGGCCATCCACCAGGCCAAAAAAGCCTCGATGCCCAAGGAAACCCTCGACCGGGCGATCAAAAAAGGTGCCGGCCTGCTGGGCGACACCGTGACCTATCACTCGGCCACCTATGAAGGCTTCGCCCCACATCAGGTGCCCGTGATTATCGAATGCCTGACTGACAACATTAACCGCACCGTGGCCGAAGTCCGCGTGCTGTTTCGCAAGGGTCAGATGGGCGCATCCGGCTCAGTAACCTGGGATTTCGACCACGTGGGCTTGATCGAAGCCAGCACTGACAACGCTGCCGACCCGGAAATGGCCGCCATCGAAGCCGGCGCTCAGGACTTCGAGCCCGCCGAAGACGGCAACACCCTGTTTATCACCGAGCCAACCGACCTCGATGCCGTGTGCCGCGCATTGCCGGAACAGGGTTTCAACGTTAACTCGGCAAAAATCGGCTATATCCCGAAAAACCCAGTGAGCAGCCTGACTGCCGAACAACTGGAAGAAGTTGAAGCCTTCCTTGAAGCGCTCGACGCTCACGATGATGTGCAAAACGTCTACGTCGGGCTTTCTGGCTAAACGCCCCGCTAAAAGGCCCGCCGTGCAGGATGCAGCGCGGGCCAACCAGCGGCGCAGACTGACCGGCGCGGTCAAGCAAACGGGCAGACTCACCGCCCCTGCGCGCAACAAACCGAGTAGAATCACCGGCCGCCGCGCAGCCAGCGCTCGGCGTGTACACAAGGACGTTGCCTCACAGGAGCTTTACCGTGCACAAATTTCTTATTCTGGCAGCCTGTCTGCTGCTTGGTGCCTGCGCCAGTAACCCGCAAACGACCTACCAGCAAGACGTTAAAGCGGGCAAAAGCCCGATGGCCAAAAGCGCCCTTGAGGCCATTCACACCACCCAGGCCATCCCGCTACCGCTCAACCCCGGCCTGCTCGCGCCGCAGTGGCCGATCAGCGCTGACGAACCGCGCCTGGACTTCGGCAGCTCGATCTCCAACTACCGGATATTTTCCCTGCAGTTGAAAAAGGGTGAACGCTACACCCTCAACGTGCATTCGCTGTGCAACAAACCTTGCCTCGGCGTAAGCAAGTTTGCCCTCAAGCCGCGTGCCATGCTGCTCGATGCCTACGGCGCAGTGATTGCCGACAAGCCTTCGCGTGCCGAAGCCGTGGTCGGACAGATCAGCCTGAGCTGGGACGGTGAAGCCACTGAAGATGGCACCTACTACCTGCTCGTAGCCGCCGACAACGACGACCTCGGCCAAACCATCGTGATTGACGACGTGTGGGTCAACAACTCACCGCTGATGGCGATCAAGATGGGCATGCACAGCTCCCCGTTCGGCAAAATCAGCGCATTTTCTACCCCGCGCAAAAACTGAGTGCCCCGCGGCAAGCTACACGGGCTTGCCGCTACCCCGCCACCGCCCCATAGCCGCGTCCCATTTCAGCTGCATCTATTGACCCTGAGCAAGATGCCCAGCCCGCAGCGCCTTAGCCTATGCCGATGATTTTTTGAGGGCTCGCCCTCCCACTGCCATCGACGAGGTTTATATGAGCATCACCTCTGCCAGCATCTGTGCGGCGGCCGACCAACTGCAGGGTTTTGTCGGTTTTAACGCCAAGACCGAGCGCTATATCGTGCGTTTCTCCGAAGACTCTTTCGGCCTCGACGTGCTCGAACAGAGCATCACCCCCACCAGCGAATTCGTCTGGCGCGCCTTTGACGGCGAGCTGATGAACCTCGACCGCGCGCGCCTGCAACTGCTGCTGGAACAGAACATCGATGACCGCCTGGCGATCAGCGAGCCGCTGCGGGTCTACGTGCGCCGTAGCGATATGCCGGAGATCAGCGCCGAGCGCCGGCGTATTAACGCTTAATCGATCAGCTGCGTTTCAGCAGCCGTGGCCGAATAAGCCCCAGGTTGTTCACTTACGCCCTCACAACCTGCGCCCACAGCAGACTAAGCTCGGTTGGCTGATTTCATTCGCCCAGGAGCCTGCTGATGTTCGACGTGCTGATCAAGAACGCATTGTTTTTCGATGGCAGCGGCGCGCCAGGAGTGTTGCGTCACCTCGGCATCGCCGGCGGCAAGCTGGCCTGCATCAGCGCCAGCGCCCTGGATGAAAGCGGCTGTGGTCAGGTGATCGATGCGCAAAACCGCTGGGTGACGCCCGGGTTTATCGACATGCACACCCACTACGACGCCGAACTGGTGGCCGCGCCTGCGCTGAAAGAATCGGTGCGCCATGGCGTGACCACGGTGATGATCGGCAGCTGCTCGATCAGCATGGTGTTGTCCAACCCCGAGGATTGCTCCGACCTGTTCACCCGCGTTGAATCGGTGCCGCGTGAACACGTGCTGCCGCTGCTGCAGGCGCGCAAGACCTGGAACAGCGCCGGCGAATTCGCCGCCTTTCTCGATCAGCATCCGCTGGGGCCGAATATCTGCGCCTTCCTCGGCCACTCCGATTTGCGCGTCGCCGTGCTCGGCCTTGCGCGCGCGGTGGATGCCAAGGTGCGCCCCAGCGAAGACGAACTGCAGCAGATGGAACGCTTGCTGGAAGAGGCGCTGGACGCCGGTCTGCTCGGCCTGTCGAGCATGACCAACCCCTGGGACAAACTCGATGGTGACCGCCAGCGCTCGAAATCCCTGCCGTCGGTGTATGCACCCTGGGCCGAGTACACGCGGCTGAACAAAATCCTGCGCCGACGCGGGCGCATCCATCAGGGCGCGCCGAACCTGGTGACCAAGCTCAATGTGCTGGCCTTTCTCTGGGACAGCATCGGCGGCTGGTGGCGCAAACCGCTGAAGACCACCCTGATCACCCTGATGGACGTCAAAGCCGACCCGTGGCTCGCCCCGGTACTCGGCCCGCTGACCCGCTGGATCAACCGCCTGAGCAACGCCGACTTTCGCTGGCAAACCCTGCCGGTGCCGTTCGAAACCTACGCAGACGGCATGGAGTTCGTGGTCTTCGAGGAATTCCCCGCCGGCCAGGCCGCGCTGCACCTGGCTAACCACGACCTGCGCAGCCAGCTGTTTCAGGACCCGGCCTACCGCCTGCGCTTTCGCCAGGACGTGGAGAAGAAATTCGGCCCACGGGTTTGGCACCGTGATTTTGACGACGCCTGGATTGTCGATTGCCCAGACGCAAGCGTGGTCGGCAAAAGCGTCGGCGAACTGGCCAAGGCCCGTAATGAACACCCGGCCGATCTGTTTCTCGACCTGCTGGTGGCCCACGGCCCGCGCCTACGCTGGCGCACGTTGATCGCCAACCATCGCCCCGAGGTGGTGGAGAAGCTGGTGTGCGAACCCAGCACCCTGATCGGCTTTGCCGACTCCGGCGCGCATATCCGCAATATGGCCTTCTACAACTTCGGCGTGCGCCTGCTCAAACTGGTGCGCGACGCCGGGCTGCGCGGCCAACCGGTGATGCCGATTGAAACCGCGATTTGGCGCCTGACCGGCGAGCTGGGCGAGTGGTTCGACATCGATGCCGGCAGGCTCTACGAAGGTGCGCGTGCCGATCTGGTGATCATCGACCCAAATGCGCTGGATGATTCCCTGGCCAGTTACCAAGAGGCACCGATGGAGGCCTTTGGCGGCCTGCAGCGCATGGTCAACCGTGGCGCAGCGGTGGAGGCCGTGCTGATCAACGGGCGCATTACCTTTCAGCAGGGCGAGTTCGCCAGCGACCTGGGGCAGGCACGCGGCTACGGACAGTTTCTGCGCAGCAACGCCTAACCTGGCTTCAGCGCGTGCGACTTACGGCGTAACAGCGGCGCGCCAGGCTGGCATAATGCGCCCCGCACCGCCCGCCAACGTAACGCCGGGCCGGTATTGAAAGGACTCCAACCGAAATGCTCCACATGCTTTCGCCCGTGGCCTGGCGCTGGCTTCTAGGTTTGCTGCTAGCCAGCCTGCAGCTCCCGCTATACGCCGATACCAGCGGCGTCATTCACTACCCGCGGCGCGCCGATGGCGATGAATTTCGCTCCACCTATGAGTTGGCGCAACTGCAACTGGCCCTGCAAAAAGCCGACAGCACGCTGCGCTTGGAGCCCTCGGATTACAGCATGGAGCAGGAACGCGCCCTGATTAACCTTGAACACAACAGGCGCCTCGACGTGGTCTGGAGCGTTACCAGCATCGAACGCGAAGAACGCTTATTACCGGTGCGTATTCCGCTGGATAAAGGCCTGTACGGCTGGCGCATTGCGCTGCTGCCCAGTAGCCGGGCTGAACTGCTCAGCGATGTGCGCAACCTCAACGACCTGCGCCGCTTCTCAGCCGGACAAGGGCACGACTGGCCGGACAGCGAAACGCTGCGCAGCAATGGCATTTCAGTCAACGTTTCCTCCAACTACGACAGCTTGTTTCGCATGTTGCATGTGCAGCGCTTCGATTACTTTCCACGCTCAGTGGTTGAAATCTGGGATGAGCTGGCGCAACCGCGCAGCCAACAACTGGTCGTCGATAAGCACGTGGCACTGCATTACCCGGCAGCGATGTATTTCTTTTTCTCGCGCCAGCGCCCAGAGCTGGCGGAAACCGTTCGCCAGGGTTTAGAGAAAGCACTGGCCGATGGCTCATTCGAGCGCCTGTTTCAGCAGCATTTAGCCAGCAGCCTGCAACAGGCCCGCCTCGACCAGCGCCGGGTAATCAAACTGCACAACCCGCTGCTGCCCAGCGCCACGCCCTTGCAGCGGCGCGAGCTGTGGTTTACTCCAGTCTCGCCAGCGCGCTAAGCCGCTGATTCAAGGTGGCCTGCACCACGTTGCGGATGTGGGCGCCAGCCACTCGCCAATGATCTCATCAATAATATCGGCACCGGCATAAGCCTCGACCGCCGCCAAGATCAACCCCCGATAACACCCCAGCTATTCGGCCATCATGGGCGTAGACTGAACAACCAGCCGCGCCTCAGGGCGCAGAGCTGGCCCGCTCCAGACTATTCAACCACGACATTGTCAGAGGTGAAGATCATGAGCAAAGGTATGGATTCGAAGAAACAACTGAAGAAAAAGCCGCTGAAAACAGCCAGCGAAAAACGCTTGGATAAAAAAGATAAGCAAGGTGCAAAAAACGTGCTCGGCAGCCACTCCGCCAACGCATAAATCACCGGCCTGGGGCGAGCTGTATGCTTGTGCTCAGGCATTTCTACACACGCCGCGACAGTCAACCGTTATGCACTACCGCCAACTCCCCGCGCGACTCAAACCGCTTGCCGACAAGTTCTATCGCAACCAACGCTCGGGCATGCGCGCTAAGGCGGGCGAACAGCTGTGGGTCGCGGAAGATAAGGACATCATCGCCGCCCTGTGCTTGCATACGCTCCCCCATGGTTACTGGCTGACCAGCCTACTGGTCGCCCCAACGAAACGCGGCCAAGGTGTGGCACGCCAGTTGGTCGAGGCCGCCCTGGCCGAATGTCGCAAACCGGTCTGGCTGTTCTGCGAACCGTCGTTACACAGCTTCTATCTGCACCTGGGTTTCGCCCCCTGCACCGAGCTGCCTCAACCACTGGCAGAGCGTCTGACGCGCTATCAACGCACAAAAAACCTGCTGGCATTTACCCGCAGCCCAAGGCCCTCTCTGCAGCAAAAGAGCTGAAGCCCCGTCGCCGATGCCCGGCGCCTTAAAGCAGAAGCCCGGGCATACTGGCACATTGCTCACGTTGGCTATTGCTATCGTCAGGGCAAGCTCTGCATGCTTAGCCCATAACAATGACATTAGGGTCCCAGCGATGCGAACCCCGCGATTATTCAGGCGCCTGCGTAACGACTTTCAGTTATCCATCATTACGCTGATGGGCCTGTTTGGCGTGATTGGTATTAGCCCCTACGCCGTATACCGGCTTGCTACTGGCAACTACCTGGTGGGCATTGCCGACAGCGTGATTGTGATCTCCACCGTGTTTGCGGTGCTTTACGCTTTGCGCACCGGTGATACGGTCAAACCGGGCATCTACCTGGCCAGTATTTTCTCCATTGCCTCAACCCTGATTGCCATCAACCTGGGCGTTAACGGCCTGTTCTGGATCTACCCACTGATCCTGTTCAATTTCTTTATGGTGTCATCAGGCAAGGCGTTAGCGGCCACTCTTCTGATCGTCATAACGCTGCTCGGCTACAGCCAGCTAAAGCCTGGCGCGGTCTTCGAAAGCGACTACCAAATGGTTTCATTCTTGGTCACCAGCCTGATGGCCAGCATCCTGAGTTTCGTCTTTGCCTACCGCACCAACAGCCAGCGCGACCAGCTGCAGCAACTGGCCATCCATGACCCGCTCACTGGCGCACGCAACCGCCGGGCGATGAATGAAGAGCTCAAAATTGCCGCGTCCCTCTGTCGCCGCCACGGCAACAGCTATGGCGTTCTGATAATGGACTTGGACCATTTCAAGCGGATCAACGACAACTACGGCCATCAGGCTGGCGATCAGGTCTTGAGGGACTTTGTTGAGCTGATCAAATGCGCCTCACGTAAAGAGGATCGCCTGTTTCGCTTCGGTGGCGAGGAATTCCTCCTGCTGCTGCCCAATACCGACAACATTGGCCTGCGCGCAGCAGCCCAGCACCTGCAGCAACACATTACCCAACAGCTACGCAGTCCCGGCGAGGCCGTGACCATGTCCGTCGGCGGCGCCATAATGCGCCAGGATGAACACTGGGAAGACCTGCTGCAGCGTGCCGATCAATGCCTGTATGACGCCAAGAGTGCCGGGCGTAACTGCATTGTGATTGATGACGGCGTCGATACCGCATGTACGCGCGCTATCGCCTAACCCTGCAACTCACCTTTACTTACAATCTGCACCGGGGAAATGCACCTGCACCGCTCGCAGCGCTGTAACAACTCGGTGTTGCCTCTGTCTATTGACCACATTTATTCGAGAGCACTGCCATGAAAAGACGCTCCCTGCTCAAGGCAATCGGCTTGTTGCCGGCCCTGCCTCTGCTCAGTCATGCCCCACTCAGCCTGGCGCAAGCTATTGCCAGCACCGTGGTACCGCTGGACAAACCCCACAGCGCGTGGCGCGAATTGCTAACACCCGAGGCCTATGCCGTGCTCTTCGAAGAAGACACCGAAGCCCCTGGCAGCAGCCCGCTGAATCAGGAAAAACGCGATGGCACCTACCTCTGCGCCGCCTGCTACCTGCCGCTGTTCGCCAGCCAGGATAAATATGAAAGCGGCACCGGCTGGCCCAGCTTTACCCAGCCTATAGCGGGCCACATGGGCACCAAGCGCGACTTCAAACTGTTCTTGCCGCGCACTGAATACCACTGCGCGCGCTGCGGTGGGCATCAGGGCCACGTATTCGACGACGGCCCCAAACCGCGGGGCGAACGCTGGTGCAATAACGGCGTGGCCTTGCGCTTTGTCCCCGAAGGCGAAGCCTTACCTGAACTGCGGAGCTGAACATGACTGCGATTACATCGACCTGGCGCAACCGTCTGCTGGCCAGCATCATCCTTACGTTGGGCGGTCTGCTGGCAGCCTGTGAGCCCACCGCCGCACAGGCGCCACAACCACAGGCCAGTGCGCCAACAGTGGCAAACCCCGGCGTGGCAATCTTTGCCGGCGGCTGTTTCTGGTGCACCGAATCGGACTTCGACAAGGTACCTGGCGTGATTGAAACCACGTCCGGTTACATCGGCGGGCATGTCGAAAACCCCACCTACGAGCAGGTTTCGGCTGGCACCAGCGGGCATATCGAAGCGGTGCGGGTGCGTTTTGACCCAAGCAAAACCAGCTATGCGCAACTGCTGGAGGCCTTCTGGCCCACCATCGACCCGGTGACCGCTAACGCCCAGTTTTGCGACCGTGGCCCGCAGTACCGCAGCGCGATTTTCTACAGCAACGCAGAAGAACAGCAGTTAGCCGAAGCGTCCAAGGCCGCCTTGGAGAAATCCGCCCGCTTGCCGGCCCCAGTGGTCACGGAAATCCTCGCCGCCAGCACCTTCTACCCAGCGGAGGAGTATCACCAGGACTACTACCTGCGTAACCCGCTGCGCTACACCTACTACCGCAACGGCTGCGGCCGCGATCAGCGCCTGGAACAACTCTGGGGCAAGAAACAATAAGCCGCTGACGCAACTAGGCGAGCACCGCCAGCATCACTGTGATCGAGTCGGTGTGCTCGAACACAGCGGTGCCGTGCCATTGAGCGCTTTATTCAGGCGAAACTAGCGGCTGCGCTCAAAGGACTCCGTGCTTTGCCCAGGATATTGCTGCACCCGATAACCGTTGGGGTACTCGATCGTTTGCTTGATCGCCCCGCGGGTTTCTTGCGATTGGCTGCCATAGCGCTGCTCATGACGCTGTAAACCGTCAGGCAGGCGCTGCCCGCCATAGAGGTTGTGGCTTTCGATGGTCTGCGAGCTACCGATGCTGCCGCTGGCACCTGGGCTGATAGAGGTCTTTGGGATGACCCGTAACGTCTGCGGCGCTTGCGGCTCGGCGTACAGCGGAGTCACCAGCAACACCCCGAGCAGACTGATTACACACCTGCCTATCGGCATAACAACCTCTGCGCCAGAGGCGCGAAACGAACCTGAAGGTTTGGCAACACCAGCACGCCTGTGGTTCCAGGCATTAGCGCCGAGCAGACAGATGCCAACATGCCAACATGCCAACATGCCAACGGGAGCATAACGCAATCAAGCCATCAGCCAGCCCCGGCTATGCACCTGGGAGTGGGGGGCTGCAGTGAATAAATTCCAGTGCCGAGCGAGCGGCATAAAAAAATCCGCGGCCCATACAGGGAGCGGATTTTGATTTCCCCCAGCCCCAAATCAAGCTGAAAGGCTTAACCGATTAGCGCTAACTATCACTGCTGGCTATTCCAAACGCAGGGACAGCGAATGAGTCAGCGCTTGTTGCTCGCGGCGGGGCACTGCAGCCCCCATAAAACCGGTGCTTACTTATTCGGCAATTCGATACGGTCTTCGTGGATCACGATACGGCCCTGCTTGTACAAACCGCCGATAGCCTTCTTGAAGTTGCCCTTACTGACCCGAAACAGCGCAGCAATTTCCTCGGGCGAGCTTTTGTCATTCACCTTGAGTACGCCCTCATGCTCACGCAGCTTGGCTAGGATTTGCTCCCCAAGGCTGCTGGCGGCTTCCTGACCAACAGGTTGCAGGCTCAGGCTGATCTTGCCGTCGGCGCGCACTTCCTTGATGAAACCCTTCTCTTGCATGCCACTGCGCATGAATTTAAACAGCTCATTTTTATGGATCAGGCCCCAGTGCTTGCCATTGATGATGGCTTTAAAGCCCATATCCGTGGATTCAACCACCAGCAGATCCACCTCTTCACCGGCCGTATAATTCGCGGGGACGTTATCTAGGTAGCGGTCCAAGCGCGCGGTGGCCGTGATGCGCTTGCTGCGCTTGTCGAGAAAGACGTGTACCACGCAGTAATCACCAACCTGCAGCGGACGTTTTTCTTCGGAATGCGGCAATAACAAATCTTTCGGCAAACCCCAATCAAGGAATAAACCCACTCGATTTATGTCCACAACTTTTAAACTGGCAAAGCCGCCCACCTGAACTTTTGGCTTTTCCGTGGTGGCAATCAATTTGTCTTCACTGTCCAAGTAAATAAAGACGTTCAACCAGTCTTCCACTTCACTTGGGGTATCGCTCGGGATGTAGCGTTTGGGCAATAAAATCTCGCCGTCTGCGCCGCCATCCAGGTACAGGCCGAAGTCGGTGTGCTTCACGACCTGCAAACTATTCATCCGTCCAATTACCGCCATGATGCCCTACCCTCATTACCAGGCCCGCATTCTAGCCGAGTCGCCCCCGAATTTCTCGGCCGGCGCACCTCAGCGGCACGCCCGCTCGGGCGCCTCAAAAGGCAATCCGACCAGCGGGCTGAGCCCCCACCAGCACCCGCCCACGCGCTCGGCGCTAAGCACCTATTTCCAATAAAACAACTACTTACTGGAACATTCGATAATTACGTAGATTATTTAGGCAATTATTCTGCGGCATTAACAACATTCGAGCTTTATTTACCAAGTAATTGTCAAGTATTTCGAGTACAATGCGCGGCCAAATTAATTTTTAAATAGGTTAATGGCCGTCATGCGCGTAAAAGCATCTAACAGTAAACCCAAGCCGGCTCCGGCCGTGGAAACCAGCGCCTCGATCGACGCACAGATCGAAGCCTTCCTGAAGTCCGGTGGTGAAATCCAGAAAATTGCCAAGGGCGTCAGCGGCCAGGTGTACGGCACCACCAAGCAGATCACCATCGGCAAAAAGTAACATTCTCTGGCCACGCAGCGCTTTGCTCGCAATGACAAGGCGCTGGCCAGTGCATAAATCGCTCCATTCCCCACTCCGCGCCCACACCGTTGTTTTGCCTATTTGCGCGCCGTGCTCTGGCGCTTAGCACAACCTTGTTTCAGAATCATGTCAGCCCGCATTTTGCGGCTGATTCGGCATTGCTATTGCTGAACGATGGCAATTCCCCAGGAGTACCCGTGCGCGTTACCTGCAATTGGCTGCGACACCCTGCCAGCACCCTGCTTACCCTCGGTTTGTTATTACTCGCCCTGCCGCTACTCAGCCGCTACGCGCTGGGCTGGTCGCACGCTTATGGCTATCTGTCTGACCTGGCAATCGGCAGCCTATTACTGATTGTCTTGCACCAACGTGCCTGGCTGCTGAGCATTGCCCTGCTATTGGTCTGGTGCATCTTTACCTTGAGTACCGCCGAGCTGGTCAATGCGGTGGGACGCATGCCAGAACCTGCCGATGTGCAATACCTGGGCGACGCACAGTTTGTCAGCCATTCGACTCAGGGTGGCGGCTTGAGCCACCCTCTACTGGGCTTGGCCATGGCGGTGCTGGTAGCGCTCTATGTAGGCCTACGCAGCGTACAAAAAGAGCGTAACGCTGCGCCCCTAGCCAGCGCTTGGCTGCTGTTGCCGCTGTCACTGCTGGCCATTCACACTGTCGGTCAGCAATTCAAACCCAGCGAAGCGGACCAGTGGCTGCAGTTCAACCTGCCGCATAAATTGCTGGCGGAAAGCACCAGCAGCGCTCAGCAACGTGTCACTGATTGGCTCGCTGGCGATGAGCCCAGCAGCCCACCCGATGTCAGCGGCCTGAACCAACTTGACCTAAACGGCACACCCCTGCTGGAGCAGGCTGGCAGCGCCCGCAACGTACTGATCATCACTTTGGAAGGCGTAACCGGCGCTTATCTGCAGGCGAGCCGCCAGGCCATTGGCAGCCGCTACGACCAAGACCCGATGCCACGCCTGAGCCAATGGGCCGAGCGCGGCATGCTCACAAGCGATTATGTGCTGCACGGCCATCAGACCATTCGCGGCCTCTACGCCATGCTCTGCGGTGACTACAACAAACTCGATACCGGCACCCCGAAAGGTCTCGAGCTGCTCAACAATCCGGCTCGCAGCGAGCAATGCCTGCCCGCGCAATTGCGCGAGCGCGGCCTTAGCACCCACTTTCTACAAGGTGCGGGGCTGCGTTTTATGGCAAAAGACCAGATCATGCCGCAGATGGGGTTCGACAAAACCCTGGGCCGCGACTGGTTCAAAAACAAGCCCTACATCGAATTCCCTTGGGGCATGGACGACAAGGCCTTCTTCGAAGGCGCCATGGGTTACGTGCAACAGCTGCGCAAAAAACGTGAACCCTGGATGCTGACCTTGCTTACCGTGGGCACTCACCAGCCCTACTCCGCGCCGCAGGCTTACCTCGACCGTCACCCCAACGCCAAACTGGCGGCAATTGCCTACCTTGATGATGCCGTCGCTGACTTTCTCAATGCGCTGGAAAAACAAGGCGTGCTGAAAGACACCCTGGTGATCGTCACCTCGGATGAATCTCATGGGCTGGAGAACGTGCGCCTGGCTTCGGCCTGGGGCTTCAACCTGCTGCTGGCCCCGGAGCAGGCGCAACTGCCGGCGCGTAAACAAGGTGTCTATGGCCATGTCGATCTAACCGCCTCAGTGCTCGACTATTTTGCCTTCCCGGTGCCGATCAACATTGCTGGGCGCTCTTTGCTGCGTGACTACACCACCGGCCGCGAGATTATCTCTTACACCAACGGCCTGCTGCGCCAGCATGACGGCCAAGGCACGCTGACCGAATGCGACTTCCAGAACGTGTGTCGGCGCTATGCCAGCCCAGGCTTTATCGCTGACAGTGCGCGCTACCTGAACCGCGTTACGGGGAAGCCCGCTCGCCTGATTAGCCAACGCGCCGGCCTGCTGGACCAATCACTGAACAGCGGCACCACCGAGCAGCATCACCAGTTCGCCAACACGCAGCCGATTATGCTTAAACCCGGCGCCAGCGATGACTGGGCGGATAACTTGGTAGGCGCGCAGTACCTGACGTTGGGCAAAGACACGCAGACCACAGTCACCCTGAAAATTCGTGCGCTCAGCACAGACAAACAAGGCGCCAAGCTGTACTTGAAAACCAAGGAATACGACCGGGATGTCGCCTTGCCAATCCCCGATCTACCGCTGCTGACCGGTGATAAACCCGTCGAAGTCAGCTTCAGCTTCGACAACCCGACGGCGCGCAAAGCGTTCTCCTTCCACCTGCTCGGCCAGGGCCAGGGCGTTATCGAAATCGTCGATTTCAGCGTGAGTAGCACGCCGTTGGCCACCGAAGAGAAGTTACTGGCCGTTCAGGAAAGCAGTCTGGACGAAGCCGTACCCTAGGGCCAGGCTACCTGCCGTGAGCCTCGCCGTCAGTGCATCGCGTAACGGCGCTCAATGGCGGTGTATTCACCATTCGCCCGGATGACTGCCAGCCCCTCATTAAAGCGCTGGCAATCGGCTTTTTTACGGCAACCCAGCTTGTAATCAGACGCAGGGAAAATCGAATACACCGCCAGCGGCTGGGCGACATCAACCTGGGTGTACACCTCTCGGTTGAAGTAACGCAGGATGCGCATATCCGTCACCACCACATCCACCCGGCCGCTATACAGCATCCGGTTGCGTGCAATCTGAAACGCCTCCTCGCGGTAGCGCGGGTTATTTTCGGCCATGGCCTGGTACTCGCTGCCGAGTAGGAAGCGTGCCCGCTGAAAGGCATTGACCGAGTAGCCAGCCAGATCACTGACATGCTGGATATTGAGGTTTCTTGACCGCAGAGCGACGGCGACATTCTGGTAGCGGATATACGCATTCGAGTAATAAATGGCCCCGCCGCTGCGCTCATTGGTGGTGGCGATAACGTCGAGCTGCCCCCTGCCCAGCATCAGGTTCAACCGCTCCATGGGCGCAAAGTACACCTCGGGCTGCAGGTCGCCGCGCTGCAGGGCGGCCATCACAATGTCGTATTCCAGACCACGGGCTTCGCTCTGGAAGATGTACGGCGGCTTGTGTGTGCCAAAACCGACCCGTAGGGTTTGCGCCGAGGCCAGCAAGCTGTTGCCCAGCAGAAAAAACAAGCACATCCACTTCATGCCAATACCCACGTTGAACCCGTGACCAGCATAGCTGGCTATGCCCTGACTCTGCATCGGCCTATCACTGAGATCGATTAATCCGAATTAGTCGCCCAGCGCCCACACAAGGCTAGACTGCCTCCACCCAAGCCAGTCGCCAATCACAGGAGAATCGTCATGCTTAAAGCTGAATACCAACAGCGCGGCCCACAACCTCATGAGGTGATCGCCGCCGTCGAGCTGCAGCTGCCTGAACCGGATGCCAACCAGGTACGGATCAAAGTGCTGGCAGCACCGATCAACCCGTCCGACGTGCTCACGCTCACGGGCGAATACGGCATGCTGCCGCCGCTGCCGGCAGTCGGTGGGAATGAGGGCGTCGGCCGCGTAGAAGCGCTGGGCACTGAGGTTAGCACCCTGAAAGTCGGCCAAATGGTGCTCTTGCCAGTAGGTTGCGGCACGTGGGTCAGCCATTTGAATGCGCCGGCGAATAAACTGATCCCCCTGCCGGAAGCGGACCCGCAACAACTGGCGATGCTCACAGTTAACCCGCCAACCGCCTCTTTGTTGCTCAGCCAATTTGTTGAGCTTAAGCCGGGTGATTGGGTAATCCAGAACGCCGCCAACTCAGGCGTCGGCAGCTACCTGATCCAACTGGCCAAGTTGCGCGGTTTCAAAACCATCAACGTGGTGCGCCGCGAATCAGCCGTCGCCGGTGTTGAAGCCGAAGGCGGCGATGTGGTGCTGGTCGATGGCCCGGACCTGGCCAAGCGCGTGCGCGCAGCCACTGGCGGTGCGGCCGTGCGTCTTGGCATTGATGCAGTAGGCGGCGAAGCCACCGATCATCTGGCGGCCAGCCTGTGCGACGGTGGCGTGCTGGTCAATTACGGCATGATGAGCCGCCAACCGTGCCAGGTGTCGCCGTCGTCCTTCGTCTTTCGCGATGTCAGCCTGCGCGGTTTCTGGCTGGCCAAGTGGTTCCAGAACGCCAGCCAGGCCGAGCAGATGAAGGTGTTTGGTGAGTTGGTCCAGCTGATCGCCAGCGGCAAACTGCACACCCGCGTAGCGGCCACCTATGACGTCAGTGAGATCAAGCAAGCCGTGGCTGCCGCCGCCAGTGGCGAGCGTGATGGCAAGATTTTGATTGTGCCGAAGTAAGCCTCAGGCAAGCGACGGCGGCCAGCCCGCTGTCGCCTAGCTTAAAGTCCGCGCATTCATCAGCCACGACGCCAGCCCCGCCAATGGCTGATCGGTGTAAAGCATCACGCTATCAGCCTGCAGGCATGTGTGCAGCGCCGCTGAAAAGATCCAGCGGCCCACCGTGTTACTCGGCGGCAGGGGCACGACGCTTGAGGGGCGCCAAGCCGTCCTGGCTGACCAGTACTGAAGCATCAGGCTTGGGCTTGTTGATGGTGTTGCGCTTGCTCGGCGCTTTGGCGACCGGCTTTTTCGCCACAATCTTCTTACCGGTTTTAGGGTCGATCTTTTTCTTCTTCGGGCCGACAGCTTTGCCGGACGCCTTCAGATTCTTCGGCCCCTGATAGATGCCTTTGATGTCCTTGATATTACGGCGCTCGAAACGCTGCTTAAGGTAGCGCTCGATGCTCGACATCAGCGCCCAGTCGTTATGGCAGATCAGCGAAATCGCCAGACCTTCGGCGCCCGCGCGGCCGGTGCGGCCAATGCGGTGCACGTATTCGTCGCCGGAGCGCGGCATATCGAAGTTGATCACCAAATCCAAACCGTCAACATCCAAACCGCGCGCGGCTACGTCAGTGGCGACAAGAATCTTCACCGCGCCTTGCTTGAGGCGGTCAATGGCCAGCTTGCGATCTTTTTGGTCTTTCTCGCCGTGCAACACGAAGGTTTTGAAGTCGTGAGCGACCAACTTGCCATACAGGCGGTCAGCCTGAACGCGGGTATTGGTAAAGATGATCGCCTTGTCGTAGGTCTCGTTTTTCAGCAACCACTCAACCAAACGCTCTTTATGGTGGTTGTGGTCAGCGGTGATGATCTGCTGACGGGTACCTTCATTGAGCTGGCTGACGCGGTTGAGCTGCAGGTGCTCAGGCTCTTTCAGCACCTTGCCCACCACTTCGCGCAACCCGGCACCGCCGCTGGTGGCGGAGAACAGCAGGGTTTGCCGCTCGGCATTGCACAATTCGGACAACCGCTGCACGTCCTCGGTAAAGCCCATGTCGAGCATGCGGTCGGCTTCATCGAGCACCAGCACTTCAACTTCATCAAGCAGAAGGTTACCGGCGTTGGCGTGCTCGATCAGCCGGCCTGGCGTGCCGATCAGGATATCCACCCGGCGCAGCATGGCTGCTTGCACCTTAAAGTCTTCACCGCCGGTAATCAGGCCGGCCTTGAGGAAGGTGAACTGAGCAAAACGCTCGACTTCCTTGAGGGTCTGCTGGGCCAGCTCGCGGGTTGGCAGCAGGATCATCGCACGCACGCTCATACGCGGCGAAGAGGCGCCATCACCCAACAAACGGTTGAGCATGGGCAGCACAAAGGCTGCCGTTTTGCCGCTACCGGTTTGCGCGGTTACCCGCAGGTCTTTTCCTTGCAGCGCCAGCGGAATGGCCGCCAGCTGCACCGGGGTGGGCTCGACAAAGTTCAGCGCAGCCACGGCTTTAAGCAGGCGTTCATGCAGGGCGAATTGGGAAAACACGGGGGCAACCTCGACGGAATACAAAAAATCAGCCGCATAGCGTAACGCGTTCCGGGCTCGCGGCCGAGTGACTTTGCATATTCAGCGTAATAAAGCGACCGTTGAACGTGAACAAAGCACAGAATAGTCACTCTTATTAGCGAGCAAACCCGCCCTGTTGGCCCCGGAGTTCATCATGTGCAGCCCTCGACACGCTTGGTTAATCAGCACGACCTTGGTCCTCGCCGTTGCTGCGCAAAGCAGCAGCGCGGCACCTAAGCACGACCACCCTGGTAAACAAGGTAGCGGCCAACACAGCGAGATCAGCGTGAACGGCCCGTCGATAGATATCGGCCAGGTACGCATCATCCTGGGGGAGAACCGTAACCTGATTGGCTCAACCCGCGCATTGCCACCCGGTATCGCCAAAAACCTGGCCCGCGGCAAACCATTACCGCCGGGTATTGCGAAAAACTTCGACAGCCGGCTACTGGCCCAACTGCCCCACTATGACGGCTATGAGTGGAAGCAGGCCGGCACAGATGCGGTGCTGGTGGCCATCGCCAGCGGCATCGTTTACGAAGTGCTGCGCAACGTACTGGACTGAAAACGGTTTTTACTCGGTAAAGGACGCGCCTCGCCTTTGTTTAATCAGCAGGCGCGCGCTGTCCCAGCCGACCAGCAGCACGGCCAGCCAGATCGGCAGATAAGTCAGCCACTGCGCACTGTTGAATTGCTCACCGAGAAACAGCAGCGCCACCAGAAACAACAGCACCGGCTCGACATAACTCAGGATGCCGAACAGGCCCATCGGCAACAGCCGGCTGGCGGCCATCATCGCGGCAAATGCCAGAGCGCTGAGCAAGCCCAAGCCAGGCAGCAGCCACCACAGCGGGGGCGCCTGGCTGAACAGCTGGGGCGGGCCCCACTGCACCACCATGTAAATCGCGACTGGGGCCATAAACAGCATCTCCAGGACAAACCCAGACAACGCATCTAGGCGCATCCAGCGGCGCAGCATGAAATACGGTGGATAGCCCAGCACCGTAACCATCACCACCCAAGAAAACGCCTGGGTCAGCCACAGCTCATGGGCGACGCCAAGCAAGGCGCAGCACACCGCCAAGCGTTGCAACGGCCGCAGCCGCTCGCCGTAAAACACCCGGCCCGCCAACACCATGGCCAGCGGCAGGAGGAAATAGCCCAGCGACACCTCCAGCATGCGCCCGGCCAGCGGCGCCCAGACGAATAGCGCCCACTGAATGCCCATCAGCAGCGCCGCCAAAGGCAGACTGGCCAACAACCATGGTTCACGCCGCAAGCGGCCGCAGGCCGCCAGCAGCAACGGCCATTGCCGTGACAACGTCACCAGCAGCAACACCGCCGGTAACGACCAGAGCACACGCTGGGCAAAGACCTGTAAACCGTCGAGCGGCGCCAACAGCTGCACATAGCCAGGCACCAGGGCAAACAGCACCGAGGCGATAATCGACAGCGCCACACCGCGCCCAGACAGTTGCATCACACCCCCTACTCACTCAACCCGAATACCTTGCCCCGCTGTAGTTAAGACCACCGCGGGCAAGCAGCACGGCCGCGACCTTACCCGCTCGCGCCGGAAAAAGCTCGGCAGGCATGTTACGCATCGGTCATCACAGCTCGCGGAGTAGCACGCTGGCCATAAAAAACCCGCACAGCCTGGGCTACGCGGGTAGAGGGACGTCAAGGAGCACAAGACGCCAGGAGAGCAGGATGCAGCGTGATGAATCAGATGGCCTGGGCCAGTTGAGCCTTGGCCTGGCTGACGCCTTTTTCCAGAAAATCACCGCCCAGGTTGAGGCCTTCGGCATGGATAAAGCTGACATCGTGAATGCCGATAAAGGCCAGTGCTTGACGCAAATAGGGTTCCTGGTGATCCAGATTGCTGCCGGCGTAAATCCCGCCACGCGCAGTCAGCACAAAGGCACGCTTACCGCTGAGCAAGCCTTGCGGGCCGGTTTCGGTGTATTTGAAGGTCACGCCAGCGCGTAGCACGTGGTCGAGCCAGGCTTTAAGCGTGCTCGGGATCGCGAAGTTGTACATCGGCGCCGCCAGCACCAGCACATCGGCGGCCAGCACTTCGTCGGTCAGCAACGTAGACAGCGCCAGAGCCGCCTGCTCGGCTTCGCTTTGCTGCGCGGCCGGCGTCATCCAGCCACCCAGCAGGTTGGCATCTAAGTGCGGCACCTGATCAACCGCAAGGTCGCGCACCTTGATCTGGTCCGCTGGGTGAGCGGCTTGCCATGCGGCGATAAATTGCGCCGTCAGCTCACGTGACACCGAGCCTTGTTGACGCGCGCTGCTTTCAATTATCTGAACAGTTGCCATGTTGCGTGCTCCACCGAAGAGTTGATGAACATCGATGGACCAAGCATATGAGCGCTAAAACCGATTAAAAAGCGCAAATTACTGCAGCAACCAATCTAATAATTTGATTTATGACGAGATCGTGCTTAGTCTGAGCCTGCTGCAGCGTCTAAATCAGCTCGCAGGTCACGGCGACCCGCAGCTTGATGATGCTGCGATTGGACTTCAGCGTCAGATTGCTGCTTTCACCCGCGCTAAGGTTGACCCGGCGAGTGCGTGGCGCCTCCGGGCCATTACGAAAAACGGCCGTGCACTTGGCATCGCGGCGGCCATAGTTGTACAGCTGCAAAGCGCCCATGTTGTGATCGATTTCCTGGGGGCTGACCGACACTTCGGCGCCGTTGAGCTGTTTCTCCACCTCAATCGGGTAGGCCATCACAGTCAGCGGCAGGCAGGCTAACAGCGCGCAACAGAGCTTTTTCATCAGGTCAGTCTCCGGCTAAAGACTGCCAGTTTAGGTTGATCGAGTCAGCAATTGCACCCTAGAACATGGCTGCATAAAGGAACTGAATATGAAAGCCCCTCGCGTAACCCTTGAGCAATGGCGCACCCTACAGGCGGTGGTCGACCATGGCGGCTTTGCCCAGGCCGCTGAGGTGTTGCACCGTTCGCAATCCTCAATCAGCTACACCGTGGCGCGTATGCAGGAGCAGCTGGGCGTGCCACTGCTGCGCATCGACGGGCGCAAAGCGGTGCTCACCGAAGCCGGTGATGTGCTGCTGCGCCGCTCGCGCCAACTGGTCAAACAAGCCAGCCAACTGGAAGACCTGGCTCACCACATGGAGCAGGGCTGGGAAGCCGAAGTGCGCCTGGTGGTCGATGGGGCCTACCCCAATGCGCGCCTGGTGCGTGCATTGACCGCGTTTATGCCGCAAAGCCGCGGCTGCCGGGTACGCTTGCGCGAGGAAGTGCTGTCTGGCGTGGAAGAAGTGATCAAGGAAGGCTCGGCCGATCTGGCCATCAGCGCGCTGAATATTCCGGGTTTTCTCGGTGCCGAGATGAGCACCGTGGAGTTTATCGCCGTCGCTCACCCTGATCATCCGCTACACCGCCTGCAGCGAACCGTGACCTTTCAAGACCTGGAAGTGCAAATGCAAGTGGTGATCCGCGACTCGGGCCGCCAGCAACCGCGCGACATCGGCTGGCTGGGTGCGGAGCAACGCTGGACAGTCGGCAGCCTGGCCACGGCGGCCAGTTTTGTCAGCAGCGGCTTGGGCTTTGCCTGGTTGCCACGCCACCTGATTGAACGTGAACTCAAAGACGGCTTGCTCAAACCTTTGCCGCTGGAACAAGGTGGCAGCCGCAATCCGCTGTTCTATCTGTACTCCAATAAAGACACGCCCATGGGCCCCGCCACACAGATTCTGGTTGAGCTGATCCAGCGCTTCGACGCCGCGCCTTTGAACGCAGCCTTTGCTGCGCCCCTGCCCTCCGCTTGAGAGGAACCCGTACATGGCTTATTTCGATAACGACGGCTGCCAGCTGCACTACGAAGAATACGGCCACGGCGCCCCCGTACTGCTGCTTCACGGCCTGGGCTCAAGCACCCGAGACTGGGAATACCAGATCCCTGAGTTGGCGCGTCACTACCGGGTAATCGCCCTCGATGTGCGCGGTCACGGCCGCTCCGACAAACCGCGCGAGCGCTACAGCATTAAGGGCTTCGCCGAAGATGTGGCGGCGCTGATCGAACACCTGCAACTGCCGCCGGTGCATCTGGTGGGCATCTCCATGGGCGGCATGATCGGCTTCCAGCTCGGCGTGGATCATCCCGAGCTGCTGAAAAGCCTGTGCATCGTCAACAGCGGCCCGGAAGTGAAGGCGAAAAGCCCGCGCGACTATCTCGAGATCGCCAAACGCTGGAGCCTGTCGCGCTTGCTCAGCCTCGACAGCATTGCCAAAGCCCTGGGCAAGCTGCTGTTCCCCAAACCGGAGCAGGCCGAGCTGCGGCAAAAAATCCTGGCGCGCTGGCCACAAAACGACAAGCGTGCTTACCTTGCCAGCCTGGATGCGATCATCGGCTGGGGCGTGCGGGAACGCCTGGCGCGGATCAGCTGTCCGACCCTGGTAGTCGCAGCCGACCGCGATTACACCCCAGTGGCGCTGAAGCAGGCCTACGTTGATGAAATGCCAGATGCGCGCCTGCTGGTGATCGAAAATTCGCGCCACGCCACACCGCTGGACCAACCCGAACACTTCAACGGCAGCTTGCTCGCCTTCCTTGCCGAAGTCGAACAGGCCGCCCCCACTGCCACCAAGGACTCAAACGCATGCTGAAAACACTCACCCTCGCCGCTTGTTCTGTGTTGTTTGCCGGCAGCCTATTGGCTGCAGAAAACCCCAAAGTGCTGCTGACCACCAGCCTCGGTGAAATCGAAATTGAACTGAACGCCGAGAAAGCGCCGATCAGCACCGCCAACTTCCTCAGTTACGTCGACAGTGGCTACTACGCCGGCACCCAGTTCCACCGCGTCATCCCTGGCTTTATGGTGCAGGGCGGCGGTTTCGATGCAGATATGCAGCAGAAAGAAACCCAAGCGCAGATCAAGAATGAAGCCGACAACGGCCTGCACAACGTACGCGGCACCCTGGCCATGGCCCGCACTCAGGTCCGCGACTCGGCCACCAGCCAGTTCTTTATCAACCACAAAGACAACGCCTTCCTCGACCACGGCTCGCGTGATTTCGGCTACGCCGTATTCGGCAAGGTGACTCGCGGCATGGACGTGGTCGACAAGATCGCCCAAGTTCCCACCGCCAACCGGGGCGGCCATCAGAACGTACCGCGTGAGCCGGTGCTGATTACCGCCGCCAAACGCCTATAACCCATCACGGCTGGGTAGCGCGCCTACCCAGCCGTGCGATACGGCAGCAACTCCCGGGCCTGCTCGGCATAGCCACGTACGCCCTGCTGCTCATCCTCAAGGAAGTTCGCCACGGCCGCGCGCAGGTCGGGATGACAGAGGTAATGCCAGGACTGCGTGATCACCGGCTCAAAACCGCGAATCAATTTGTGCTCACCCTGCGCACCGGCGTCGAAACGCTGCATACCAGTGGCGATGGCGTAGTCCATGCCCTGGTAGAAGCAGGTTTCAAAATGCAGCCGATCGAACTCCGCTAAACAGCCCCAGTAACGCCCATACAAACTGTCACCGCCGACCAGGCTGAAAGCCATGGCCACCGGCCTGCCGGCCTGATGCGCCAATACCACGCGGATCATCTCGGGCATGCGCTCGGCCAATAGGCTAAAGAAGGCACGCGTCAGGTACGGGGATTGACCACGCACACGGTAGGTATTGGCGTAACACAGGTAGACGAAATCCCACTCCAGCTCAGTCAGCTGATGGCCCTCACGCCACTCAAACTCAATGCCCTGCCCCGCAACCTGCTCGCGTTCTTTGCGCATCTGCTTACGCTTGCGCGAACTGAGCGCGTCGAGAAAGTCTTGAAAATCCCGGTAGCCGCGATTACGCCAGTGAAACTGACACCCCAGGCGCTGCAGCCAACCGTCACGCCTCTGCAGCAGCGCATGCTCAGCCTCCGTGGTGAAGTTGATATGCAGGCTCGACAAGCCGTGCTGTTCCAGACTGCCGGTTAGCTCATCAAGCAGCTGCCCGACGGCCGACGGCGCGCCCAGCAAGCGTTGACCGGTTACCGGAGAAAAGGGAATCGCGCCGAGCAGCTTGGGGTAATAGTCGATACCGGCGCGGTAACAGGCGTCGGCCCAAGCGTGGTCGAACACGTACTCGCCGTAGGAGTGGCTTTTCACGTAGCTCGGCATGGCCGCCAGCAGTTGGCCTTGCTCGCCGAGTAGAGCCGCATGAGCGGGCTGCCAACCACTGCGCCCGCCAACACTGCCACTGTCTTCCAGCGCCGAAAGAAAAGCGTGACGCAAGAAAGGCTGGGCCTCAGTCAGCAGAGCATCCCACTGGCTGGCGGCAATTTCATGGATGGAGTTCAGGCAAGTCGGCAACATCGGCAGCTCGGCGAGTCAGGCAAGGTAGCACTATACCGCCAGACACCCCGCCGGCATCTATGGGAGAGATAAACTCAACCCGCGCCCTGCCCCGACAGACAACACCTGACGAAAAAACCCCGCACTAGGCGGGGCTTAAAATAGGAGCAGCAGTGGAGCGGTGTTACTTAGAAAACGTACTGCAGGCGCAGGCTTAGAGCATCACCATCGTCGTCACCAGCGGCGTTGACCACATTGTCAGTTTTACCCTTGAGGTAGTTGGCAGAAACCTTGACAGCCTCGTTGGCGTACCAGTTCAGGCCGACGGTGTGAACCTTGCCTTCAGTGTCTTCGAAGTTACTTTCTTCGACCTGAATATTGTCGTAGCGGTAGAAGACTTCCCAAGCACCGATCTGCTTGTTCTCAGGCTTGATGCTGTCGAACTTGCCGCCGTCGAGCTTGTAGCCACGTGCTTCACCGGTCAGGGTATAAGCCAGTTGTACGTTGTAGCCGGTGGCTTCGCGGTCGTCACGAGTAGCGGCGGACTTGGCGTCGATATCGCGCTTGAGGTACTCGCTCTGGATGGAGAAAGGACCTGCAGCGAAGGCAGCTTCCAGGCCAACGGCGCTGTCGCCGTCAAACTGGCCGGCCACGCCTGGGGCGAAGGTCGGACGGTTGCCGTTGGTAGTGTCTTCAGTAGTGCCGCGAACGCCCATACGCGAGACAACGGAACCGTTGAAGTCTTCCACATCACGGTTTGCATAATTGACACCAAAATGCAGCACGTTGCCTGCTTCAGCCATCGGCGCGATTACACCGCGCAGGTTGTATGTGCCTTGGTTCTTGCCGTCTTCATCTTCATACTCGGCGCCGTCTTCTTTATGAAAGAAACCGGCCGAGCCGTAGAACAGGTTGCCGGCTACGCCGCTGACCTGCACACCCATACCTTTCTGTTTGTCGTTAACCCAAGGAGCGATGTCATAAATCGCGGAACGCTCGATGGCAGTGATCCACTTAGAGCTGGTGGCTTTTTCCAAGCCAAAGTCGGGGTCAAAACGACCGACCTTGACAATTACCGGAGCGAAACCGGTATAGGCGATGGAAGCTTCGTCCCAATCGTCCTTACCGTTGCCATTGCCGAAGTCATAGTTGAAGGCGTACTTCCAGTCCTTGTAAGCAGTACCAGAGAGTTCCAGGATGGCACGGCGGAAATAGGCTTCGTTGGCGCTATTGCCGTTCTTGGTGTAGACGCCGTCGAACTGGTCAAAATCAGCCTGCAGGCGACCGCCCAGCTTGAAGGAAAAGGCCTTGTCGGTAGTCCCAACTTCCAGGCCACCCTTGGTCTTGACCACGATGTCGGCGCCGTCAGTTGTAACGGTGCCAGCGAAAGCCTGGGCGGAAACGGCCAGAGCCAGAGCGCTGGTTGCGAAGCCGGCCATTACTCCACGAAAGCTGTGCTTACGGATCATCGAAGATTCCTCTAAATGGACTTTTAAGTGTTGAAAACACCCGAGCGCGAGGGGCTCGTTTGTGCTGGAGGGAATCTTGGCGGCGAGATATTTCAGCGCGGTTGCTGATATATAAATATTTGATTACAGCGGAACTTTTTACTTCGTTTACACATAAGCAATCTGCCACCCATACCGCTGCGGATTGGCGGGCATGGATGCCGCTGCGGGCAGAAGACTTTTGCCGCCACGCAATCGATCCGTCACACTACGCGCCCCGAGCAAATGCTCGTTTTCAAGCCTGCAGACTCCGTATGACCCGATCCCCGCTCCGCCGTCTCGTTTTTGGCACCCTGCGCCGCGTGCTGTACCTCTGGGTGCGCTCGGAAACCATCAACCAGTCCGCCTTTACCCTCAAGCTCGACCGCAGCAAGCCGGTGTTCTACGTGCTGCAGCAGCCGTCGCTGAGTGACCTGGCGGTGGTCGACACGGAATGCCGCAAGGCCGGCCTGCCGCGTCCGGTGCTACCGGTGGCCGTGGGTGAACTGCTGGAGCCTGCCGCCTTCTTCTACCTGACCCCGGAGCCCGACTGGCTCGGCCGGCAGGACAAACGCGGCATCTCGCCCACCCTGCAACGCCTGGTCAGCGCGCTGAGCCAGCATGCGGTGGACGATGCGCAGATCATTCCGGTCAGCGTGTTCTGGGGCCAATCGCCAGACCGCGAAACCAGCCCGTGGAAGCTGCTGTTCGCCGATAGCTGGGCGGTCACCGGGCGTCTGCGCCGCTTGGTGAGCATCCTGATTCTCGGCCGCAAGACCCGCGTGCAATTCTCCACACCTATTCATATGCGCGAGCTGGTCGAGCAGGACAAAGGCCACGAGCGCACCTTGCGCATGGTTCAACGCATCCTTCGTGTGCACTTCCGCAATCAGAAGGCCGCCGTGATCGGCCCGGATGTGTCGCACCGGCGTAATCTGGTCAAAGGCTTGGTGCACGGCCCGCAAGTGCGCCAGGCCATCATCGAAGAGGCCGAGCGCGAGAACATAAGCCTAGAGAAGGCCGAAAGCCAGGCCCTGCGCTACGGCAACGAGATCGCCTCGGATTACACCTACACCGCTATTCGCTTTCTTGAGGTGGTGCTGAGCTGGTTCTGGAACAAGATCTACGACGGCATCAAGGTCAACCACATAGAAGGTGTGCAAGACGTCGCTCAAGGCCATGAAGTGATTTATGTGCCCTGCCACCGCAGCCACATCGACTACCTGCTGCTGTCTTATCTGCTGTTCAAAAACGGCCTGACACCGCCGCACATCGCTGCGGGCATCAACCTCAACATGCCGGTAATTGGTGGCCTGCTGCGCCGTGGCGGCGCGTTCTTTATGCGCCGTACCTTCAAGGGCAACCCGCTGTACACCGCAGTGTTTAATGAATACCTGCACACTCTCTTCACCAAAGGCTTCCCGGTGGAGTACTTCGTCGAGGGCGGGCGTTCGCGTACCGGACGCATGCTGCAACCGAAAACCGGCATGCTGGCCATCACCATGCGCAGCTTCCTGCGCAGTAACCGCCTGCCAGTGGTGTTCGTGCCGGTGTACATCGGCTACGAGCGCGTTTTGGAAGGCCGCACCTACCTGGGCGAGCTGCGCGGCGCGAGCAAGAAGAAAGAGTCGATCTTCGACATCTTCAAGGTCATCGGCGCGCTCAAGCAGCGCTTTGGCCACGTCTGGGTCAACTTCGGCGAGCCGATCAAGCTGGCGGAATTTCTCGACAGTGAGCAACCCGACTGGCGCACGCAGGACTATGGCACGCAGTACCGCCCGACCTGGCTGAATGAAGTTACCAACAACCTCGGCGAGCGCGTGGCCCAACACCTTAACGAGGCAGCTGCAATCAACCCGGTCAACCTGGTGGCCCTGGCGTTGCTCTCCACCAGCAAGCTGGCCCTGGATGACCGCGCCCTGGCGCGGGTGCTCGACCTCTACCTGGCCCTGCTGCGCAGTGTGCCCTACTCGCCGCACACCACCTTGCCAGGCGGCAACGGCCAGGCACTGATCGAATACGTACAGAAGATGGACCTGCTCGCCGAACAGAAGGATGCCCTCGGCAAAATCCTCTACCTGAACGAGCACAACGCCGTTCTGATGACCTACTACCGCAACAACGTGCTGCACATTTTCGCCCTACCGGCGTTGCTGGCGAGCTTCTTCCAGAGCAGTTCACGGATGAGCCGCGAGCAGATCCTGCGCTTTACCCGCGCGCTCTACCCCTACCTGCAAGCCGAGCTGTTTATCCGCTGGGATATGGACGAGTTGGACGCCGTGGTCGATCAGTGGCTAGCGGCCTTTGTCGAACAGGGCCTGCTCAAGCTGGATGGCGACATGTACGTCCGCCCGGCACCCAGCTCGCGCGAGTTCGTCTTGCTCACCCTGCTGGCCCGCGCCATCGTGCAGACCCTGCAGCGCTTCTATATGGCCACTGCCCTGCTGCTGAATGCCGGGCAGAACGCCATCAGCGCCGAAGAACTGGAAGACCTCTGCACCGTGATGGCCCAGCGCCTGTCGATCCTGCATGGCCTCAACGCCCCGGAGTTCTTCGACAAGAGCCTGTTCCGCCACTTTATCCAGAGCCTGCTGGAGCATGGCGTGCTGCGTCAGGACGAAGCCGGCAAGCTCAGCCATCACCCGCTGCTCAGCGAACTGGCCGAAGGCGCCGCCAAGCGCGTGCTGCCGGCAGAGCTGCGCCTGTCGATTCGCCAGGTGGCCATGGATCGCAACGAGGATGTCGCCGAGCCGGTGTAAACCGGCTCTCGTAGGGTGGGCATGCCGCAGGCTTGTCCGCCCCCTACACGCTACCGAAAACGACGTAGGGTGGATGACGCCTTTCTCATCCACCTTGCGATTTGGTGGATGGATAAAGCGCCATCCACCCTAAGGTTTCACAGCGTTTTGTAGATAACCCCAGGATCGACCACAACTGTTCGACAGATGACCATGGCCACAAGCGACGACAAAACCGCTACTCCCTCCCGCGCGGAGTTTCACCACGCCAACCAGCCCCGCGCCGCGGTCGACGCCCAGCGCCTGCTGGCGGCGAAAGCTGAACTTGGCGCGCGCTGGCTTAGCTGGGTGGCCGCCGAGCTGTATGCCCTCAAACCCGCCGCCTATGCGCAAATGGTGCGGCGTGAGTTACAGCGCTTAACTAGCTAGTGCTCTCCAGCCACCGTTAGCCCAGCTCCAACTCAAACGGCGGCGCACCTGCAGATTTGCCTGCGCGCGCCACTCCGTTAAGCTCCAGTTACTGCCTTACCAACCGCACAAGGATGCCCATCATGCTTCGTCTTATCTCCCTGGCCGCCGGCCTCGCCCTGTCCAGCAGCGCCTTTGCCCTGTCGCTGGCTGACCTTTCGCAAAGCGATGCAAGCGGCGGCCTTAAAGACGCCCTTACCCAAGGCGCCAAAGTCGCCGTGCAGCAACTGGGCAAACCCGGTGGCTTCAGCAATAACCCGGACGTGCGCATCGAACTGCCGGGCAACCTCGGCAAAGCCGCGAAAACCATGAAGATGATGGGCATGGGCGCGCAGGTTGATCAGCTGGAAGCAAGCATGAACAAAGCCGCTGAAGCCGCCGTGCCGCAAGCCCAGGCGCTGCTGGTGGATTCGGTGAAGAAGATGACCGTGCAGGACGCCAAGAGCATCCTCAGCGGCCCGCAAGACTCCGCCACCCAGTACCTGAACAAAACCAGCCGCGAACAGATTCGCGCCAAGTTCCTGCCCATCGTTAAACAAGCCACCGACCAGGTCGGCCTGGCCAAGCAGTACAACAGCTTCGCCGGCCAAGCCGCGAGCTTCGGTGTGATCGATGCGAAAAGCGCGAATATCGAGAACTATGTAACCGAGCAGGCGCTGGACGGTCTGTTTGCGATGATCGCCGAGCAGGAAGCCAGCATCCGTGAGAACCCGGCCGGTGCGGCGACCAGTCTGGCGAAGAAGGTGTTTGGGGCGCTGTAAGGAAGGCTTGCTGGAGCCCGGGCAACCACCGCAACGGTGGATGAAAAAAGCGTCATCCACCCTACGTCAGGGTCGCCACTGTGCGGGGGCGTAGGGTGGCCACCACATAAGCGGCCTTAACAAAAGGCCATCATCAGCACAATCAGAAGCAGCCAGCTCGCAGCTAAAGCCCCTCCCACGGGCTGAAAGCCTTCATCGGGCGCAAAAACAAAACCCCGCTAATCAGCGGGGTTTTGTCAGTTAGGCGCCAGACTTATTCCGCCTGCGCCACCAGCGTGCCGTTCTGATCACGGCTCCACTGCGGCAGCAGCGTACCAATCAACATACCGGCCATGCTGAACAGCAGCCCCGCCAGCTGTGGCGGCCAGAAGGCGGCTTCGCTCCAGGTGTATTCCAGATAAATCCACGACACCAGACCAAAAGCGATGGCAACCAACGCGCCTTGGGTGGTCGCACGCTTCCAGAACAGCCCGGCAAATAACGGCACCACGGCCGCCACCAGGGTCACCTTGTACGCGTTGCCGACCATCTCGTAGATACTCGCATCCGAATACAGGGCAAAGCTCAGGGTGGCAGCCGCGCAACACACGATGGTGACGCGCATCAGCAGCAGGAACTGCTTGTCGTTAAGCACCGGTAGGAAGCGCTTGAGCACGTTCTCGGTCAGGGTCACCGATGGCGCCAACAGGGTGCCGGAGGCGGTGGACATGATGGCCGAGAGCAGCGCGCCGAAGAACATGATCTGGGCAAACAGCGGCGTCTTGTCGAGAATCAGCAGCGGCAGAATCATCTGCGAATCTTCGGCCAACCACTTCTCGACCAGCGCCGGGTCGATCATCGAGGCGGCGTACACCAGAAACACCGGCAGCATGCAGAAGCCAAGGTAGAACACCGCACCAGTCATCGAGGCGCGCGCAGCGATGTTCTCGCTCTTGGCCGACATCACGCGCTGGTACACGTCCTGCTGCGGGATGGAGCCTAGCATCATGGTCACTGCCGCGCCGATAAAGGCGACGATGTCCTTGGGCTCGAAGGCGTGCATAAAGGTGAACTTGCCATCGCTGGCCGCTTTGCTGATCACCAGATCGGCGCCGCCGGCCATGTCGCTGAACAGCCAGACCAGGTAGATCAAGCCAACCACGATGATGATCATCTGGAAGAAGTCGGTCAGGGCAATCGACCACATACCGCCGAACAGGGTGTACAGCAGCACGATAAAGGTGCCGAGGAACATGCCCTGGGTGGTGCTGATGCTGCCGTCGGAGATGACGTTGAACACCAGGCCCAGCGCGATCAGCTGCGCGGCGATCCAGCCCAGGTAGGACATGACGATGACCAGGCTGATGATCAACTCGACCTGCGGGCCAAAGCGCTTTTTGAAGTAGTCGCCAATCGTCAGCAGATTCATCCGGTACAACGGCCGGGCAATGATCAGGCCGACCAGAAACAGGCAGCCGAAGGAGCCGAATGGGTCTTCGACGATGCCGGCAAAGCCTTCTTCGAGGAAGGTGGCAGGAATGCCCAGTACCGCCTCGGAGCCGAACCAGGTGGCAAACACCATGGCCGCGACGATGGGGAAGCCCATGCTGCGGCCACCGGAGGCGAAATCGCGGGTGTTGTGTACCCGAGTGGAGGCGTAGAAACCGATGGCGACAGTCACCAGTAGATAGAGCGCAACGAACCAGATCAGCATGCTTTCCCGTTCCACAGACGTCAGCCCACCGCGTGCGTGACCCGCGCAAGCTGCGCAGGCAGAAACGGTGGACTACAGGTTTTTGTTATAGGCACTGGTGATGGGTGAAATGCACGCCCCATCATGGGCGCGCAGTCTGGCAAAACCATAAAATATGTCAAATAAAAACGACAAAACGTAGAAAAATAGGTAGCTCGAGTGGCCGACCTACTGAGCAAATCACTGTAATACCTGCAAAAAGCTGTGCAGGCGCACAGCGTGCAGTTGCATATTTTTGACAGAAACAAAGCAAAGCGCACGGCAGAACTCATCCTCGCCGCCCATAAAAAAGCCAGACCCTGGGGTCTGGCTTTTTCAGTATCAACCGCCTGTTACCCCGGCTGACGCTCCACTTCCTTAACCCGGAACCAGGCGGCGTAAAGTGCCGGCAGGAACAGCAATGTCAGCGCCGTAGCGACGATCAGACCGCCCATAATGGCCACGGCCATCGGTCCGAAGAACACGCTGCGCGACAGCGGAATCATCGCCAGCACCGCCGCCAGAGCCGTCAACACGATGGGGCGGAAGCGGCGCACGGTGGCTTCAATAATCGCGTGCCAGCGGTCCATGCCGGCTTCGATGTCCTGCTCGATCTGATCGACCAGAATCACCGAGTTACGCATGATCATCCCCGACAGGGCGATGGTGCCGAGCATGGCGACGAAGCCGAACGGCTGGCGGAAAATCAGCAGAAACAGCGTTACGCCAATCAGCCCCAGCGGCGCGGTGAGGAACACCATGGCCGAGCGCGAGAAGCTTTTCAGCTGCAACATCAGCAGGGTTACCACCACCACGATAAACAGCGGAATACCGGCGTTAACCGACTTCTGCCCGCGACTGGAGTCCTCCACGGTGCCGCCGACATCCAGCTGGTAGCCGTCTGGCAGTTGCGCACGGATCGGGTCCAGGGTCGGCAGAATCTGTTTGACCAGACTGGCCGGCTGCTCCTGGCCATACACATCGGCGCGTACGGTGACGGTCGGCAAGCGATTGCGGTGCCAGATGATGCCTTCTTCGAAGCCGTACTCCAAGGTGGCGATCTGCGACAGCGGCACACTTTTGCCGCTGTCGGTTGGCACAGCCAGGCTTGGCAGCAGGCCAAGTTCCTGACGCTCACTGACGGTGCCGCGCAGGAGAATTTCGATCAGCTCGTTGCCTTCACGGTACTGGCTGACCGGAGAGCCAGTCAGCGAGCTTTGCAAAAAGCGCGACAAATCGGTGGTGCTGACGCCCAAGGCACGGGCGCGCTCTTGATCGATATTCAGGCGCACCACTTTGCTTGGCTCTTCCCAATCGAGGTGCACGTTGGCCACGTGCGGGTTTTCGCGCACCTTGCTGGCGACCTGACGGGCCAGTTGACGCACCTCATCAATGTGCTCGCCGGAGACGCGGAACTGCACCGGATAACCCACGGGCGGGCCGTTCTCTAGGCGTGCAATACGCGTGCGCAAGGTTGGGAACTCATCGTTGAGCAGCTCGATCAGCCAGGTGCGGATTTTCTCGCGATCTTCAATGCTTTTCGCCAGCACCACGAACTGAGCAAAACTGGCTGCCGGCAGTTGCTGGTCCAGCGGCAAGTAAAAACGCGGCGAACCGGTACCGACATAGGCAACAAAGTTATCGATGCCCTCATGCCCGCTGAGCAGCTGCTCCAGACGCTTAGCTTGCTCTTCGGTGGCTGCCAGAGAGGCGCCTTCGCTGAGTTTGAGGTCGACCATCAGTTCCAGTCGGCCAGAAGCAGGGAAGAACTGCTGCGGCACAAAGCGGAACAGCAAAATAGAGCCGACAAACAGCGCGACGGTCAGTACGATCACGGTTTTGCGGCGGCGCACGCACCACTCCACCGCCGTGCGCACGCGCCGGTAGAACGGCGTGCCGTAAGGATCGTGACCACCCGCGCTGCCGCCATGCTTGGCCGCATGTTGCTTGGCCAAATCGGGCAGCAACTTAGCCCCCAGGTACGGCACAAACACCACGGCCGCAATCCACGACACCAACAGGGCAATGGCCACCACCTGGAAGATCGAGCGGGTGTATTCACCGGTGCCGGACTGCGCAGTGGCAATCGGCAAAAAGCCTGCGGCGGTAATCAGGGTGCCGGTCAGCATGGGGAAGGCGGTGCTGGTCCAGGCATAACTGGCCGCTTTGATGCGGTCGTAGCCCTGCTCCATTTTGATCGCCATCATCTCCACGGCAATGATGGCGTCATCCACCATCAAGCCCAGCGCCAGCACCAACGCGCCAAGGGAGATTTTGTGCAGGCCAATGCCGAGGAAGTACATGGCGGCAAACGTCATCGCCAGCACCAGCGGAATCGACAGCGCGACCACCAAACCGGTGCGTAAACCGAGGGAGAAGAAGCTCACCAGCAAGACGATGATCACCGCTTCGGTAAGCACGCGGACGAATTCGCCCACCCCGGTTTTCACTGCTGCCGGCTGGTCGGAAACTTTGCTCAGCTGCATGCCGACCGGCAGGGTGTCCTGCAGGCGGGCGAATTCACCTTCCAGAGCGCGGCCTAGCACCAGAATGTCACCGCCGGCTTTCATCGATACGGCAAGGCCAATGGCGTCTTCCCCCATGTAACGCATGCGCGGTGCGGGAGGGTCATTGAAGCCGCGCTTAACCTCGGCTACATCAGAGATGCGAAACGTGCGATCGGCCACGCGAATCGGGAAATTACGGATGTCATCGACCGACTTAAAGCGCCCCGTCACCCGCAGTTGGATACGGTCCGAGCTGGTTTCAAAAAAGCCAGCAGAGGCCACGGCGTTTTGTTCTTCCAGCGCCTGTTGTACGGCCGCCAGCGGTAAACCGAGGGTGGCCAGCTTGGTGTTGGACAACTCGATCCACACCTTCTCATCCTGCAGGCCGAGCAGATCAACCTTGCCCACATCTTTAACCCGCTGCAGCTGCAGCTGGATACGGTCGGCGTAATCCTTGAGCACGGCGTAGTCGAAACCTTCGCCCGTCAGTGCATAGATGTTGCCAAAGGTGGTGCCGAATTCGTCGTTATAGAACGGGCCCTGAATGCCTTGCGGCAAGGTATGGCGTATGTCGCTGACCTTCTTGCGCACCTGATAGAACAGGTCGGGAATGTCTGCGGAGTGCATGGAGTCACGGGCGACGAAGGTCACCTGGGACTCACCGGGGCGCGAGAACGAGATGATCTTGTCGTAGTCGCCGGTCTCCATCAGCTTCTTTTCGATGCGCTCGGTCACCTGCTGCGCGACTTCTTCAGCCGTCGCGCCCGGCCAGTTGGTGCGCACCACCATGGCCTTGAAGGTAAAGGGCGGGTCTTCACTCTGGCCCAGTTTGGTGTAGGAAAGCGCGCCAACTACAGCCAGCAGCAGCATGAGATACAGCACGATCTGGCGGTTACGCAGCGCCCAGGCGGACAGGTTGAAATCCATCGGGCTTACTCCTTAACCGTCAGGTTGGCCTTGGCCGTCAACTGGACAACGCGGTTATCACGGTCAACCGGGCGCACCTGCTGATCTTCACGCAACACCTGACCACCAGCCGCCACTACCCAGTCACTGGCTTGCAAGCCTTCCAGCACCGGCACGGTTTTCTCGCCATAAGCCCCCACTCGGACATGGGTACGTTTAAGCGTTGAGGTGGCGGGGTCGACCACCCAAACATAAGGCTGGCCCTTCTCCGCCGTCAGCGCCGACAGCGGTACGGCCAGGGGCACATTACCGTTGTGGGCGATAAAAACCCGCGCACTCTGGCCCAGCTCGGCAGGGACCTTGCCCTCACTAAAAGCAACCCGGGTGGCGAACGTGCGTGATTGCGGATCGGCCGCCGGCGACATTTCACGAATACGCCCAGGGAAGCGTTGGCCCGGCTGCGACCACAGCTCAACCGCGACATCCTGGCCGACCTTAAAACGCTCGAAGGCTTGTTCCGGCAGGTTGATCAGTACTTCGCGCTCACCATCGGCCGCCAGAACAAACACCGTTTGCCCAGCGGCAACAACCTGACCCACTTCGACCATACGCTGCGCGACAACACCATTTTGCGACGCGCGCAGCACGGCATAGCCGGCCTGGTTATTGGCCACGTCGTACTCGGCACGCGCTTGTTTGACCCCTGCAGCCGCAGAACGGTAGGTGTTTTCCGCATTGTCATACTGCGAACGGCTGACCAAGTTACGCGCCAACAGCGTTTTGTAGCGATCACGCTCCGCACGGGCCAGCTGCAGGTTAGCCTCGGCGGCTGCCAACTGCGCACGACTGGCTTCCAGCTGCAGGCGCATATCCTGCGGGTCGAGCTCGGCCAGTGGCTGATCTTTTTTGACCTGCGCGCCCACTTCTACAAAGCGCTTGGTCACCTTGCCACCGATGCGAAACGCCAGTTCAGGCTCCAGACGCGCACGCACTTCGCCAGGGTAGGCATCCACCAACTCCCCCGCCAACTGCGGCTGCACCACCATCGCAGGACGGATGACAACCGCTGCGGGTTCACCATTGCCGCAGGCAGTGAGCAAAAGGACAAGACTGGCGGGTAACGCAACAGACAGGACGTGGCGGAGCATAGTGACCAACCTTTATGAGGCTTTTAATATTTATACTGGCGAGTATAGTAAAAATAGCAAACTCACTAGTCCAGTATTAAAAGCGACCCATGCCTAACACCATGTTGCCCCCCAGCGGCCCCGGCCGCCCCAAAGATCTGGCCAAGCGCAAAGCCATTCTGGAAGCGGCGAAAACCCTCTTCCTCAGTAACGGCTATGACGGCAGCAGCATGGACGCCATTGCCGCCGAAGCCGGCGTGTCCAAGCTCACGGTGTACAGCCACTTCACTGACAAGGAGAAGTTGTTTGCCGCGGCGGTGCAGTCCAAGTGCGAGGAGCAACTGCCAGAGCTGCTGTTCGAGCTAAACGACGAAGTACCGGTGGCACACCTGCTGCTGAATATTGGCCGTGGCTTCAATGAACTGATCAACAGCCGTGAGTCGGTGGAATTGCACCGGGTGATGGTGAGCCTGGCCGCGCAGGACTCCAAACTCTCACGGATGTTCTATGAAGCCGGGCCGCAGCGCGTACTGCACGGCATGGAAGAGCTGCTGCGCCGCGCCGATCAGAGCGGCAAATTGCGCATTCCCGACCCGCTGAGCGCGGCGGATCAATTCTTCTGCCTGATCAAGGGAGGGGCCAACTTCCGCCTGCTGATCGGCTGCGGTGAAGCCCTGCAGGGCACCGAGGCCGAAGCGCATGTGCGTGATGCGGTCGACGTCTTTTTGCGCGCCTTCCGCGCGGAGTAACGCCAGGCGTGGCCAGCGTTACTCGCTGGCGGCCTGCAGCTTCTTCTTCGGGTAGATGTCGTAACGGCTGGATTTACCTTCCAGGGCGTAACCCGGCTTGGCACCGTCAATCAGCGGCGCCTTGCGTGGGCGCTTGACCACCACCCGATGACTGGCCAGGTTGAGCGCCGCTTCCAGCAACGCGGGCGCATCCAGGTCATCACCGACAAAAGGCCGGAACAGGCGCATCTCTTTTTTCACCAGCGCACTCTTGTCGCGGTGCGGAAACATCGGGTCGAGGTAGATCACCTGCGGCGGCTCGCCCGGCCAGGCGCGCATCAGCTCGATAGCGTTACCCGTCAGCAACTGCATTTGCGCAGTAATCGGCGCCACCTCGCGGTCCAGCGCCGCCCGCGCCAGGCCATCTTCCAGCAGCGCAGCGATCAGCGGCTGGCGCTCAATCAGGGTCATACGGCAACCCAGGCTGGCCAGCACAAAGGCATCACGACCCAAGCCTGCTGTGGCATCCAGCACTGCCGGGCGCACTCCCGCCTGCACGCCAACCGCCTTGGCAATCATCTGCCCGCTGCCGCCGCCGAATAACCGGCGATGCGCCACAGCGCCTTCGACAAAGTCCACCTTCACCGGCCCCGGCGCCTGCGGCCCTAGCTCAACCAGCTGCAAACCACCCTCGGCCAACTGCAGGACGAACTCACTGTCGCCTTCCAGCGGCAGCCCCAAGCGCTGCGCCCAGGTTTCAGCCGCGGCCTGCAGATGGGGAGCCAAGGCCTGCATACGAATTCTGGCTATTAGCCGCTCATCACTCATCAGAAAATGTGCTCAAAAATCATTCAATTGACCGCCTGAACGGCCGATATGCCATTTAAGCGGCATTTTGCCAGACCCGGCAGCATCCAGCCGCACCGAGTTCGCCATGTTCGATGTAATTTCCGCCCAGCGCAGCGTCGCGCCGTCGGCCACCAACACCGGCTCAATCAGCGAGACGCTGGATGAAAGCAAACGCACCTCGCTGAATTATCAAATTTTGCGGCGCACCCTGCTACCCGATGAAGTAGAGGCGCAAGCACCTACCAGCCCGCCCGAGGTGCCGAGCGAGCCACCCGCAGTCACAGTTCAAGCCAGCGACTTTCAGCAGATGGCCGCTCAGCGCGAGCTGGAGCTGAACGTCACGGTCAACGCCGAACCGCAGAAGACTGACCCACTGGTACTCGATATCGCCGGCAACGGTTTCAGCACCAGCGGCCTGAACCGTTCGGTACGCTTCGACTTGGATGCCGACGGCAAGCTCGACCAGATCAGTGTGCCCACTGGTGACGACGCCCTGCTCGCCTATGACCGCAACGGTAACGGCCGCATCGACGATGGCCGCGAACTGTTCGGCGACCAGAACGGCGCCGCCAACGGCTTTGCTGAATTGCGCAAATACGATGACAACGGCGATGGCCGTATCGACAGCCAGGATGCGATCTTCGAGCGTCTGAGCCTGCTGCGTTTTGACGCTCAAGGCCGGCAATCCAGCCAATCACTGAGCGAGGCTGGCGTCAGCGCCATCGACCTGCAGGCGCGGGATGTGAAGATTGCCTTGGGCGCTTACGACGAAATCGCCCAACTCGGCCGCTTCGAATTCGCCGACGGTCGCAGCGGCCAGGCTGCCGATCTATTGTTGGCGCAGCGTTAAGCCGGTACTTAGCGGCACATCCGCCACAACCCCATGTCAACATGAAAGTGGTCGCGATGAGCGGCGTTGTACTCCGGTCCCAGGGTGGTGTTGAAGCGCGTGCAGGCGGCTTTCTGCACCTGGCGTAGAAACTCGGCGTTCTTGCCCGGCTTGGGCCAATCCTGCAGCACACTGATGCGCCGGCCATCGGCCAGGCGAAAGCCGGTGATATCCAGCGCATTGGCCGAGGCATGCTGGCTAGGCCGCTGGCTGCCGGCAATGGTGCGGCACGCAAAGCTGCCGACATGCTCAACCCGCGCCACCCGCTGGCCAAACACTGCCTGGGCAGTTGGCTGCAGATCATGCTGCTCAAAAAGGGCAAAGGCCGCCGCCAGCGGGCAGCTGGCGATAAAGCTGCTGCTGAAGGCAACGCCGGAGCTGTGTACACGCAGGGTGTTATTCAGCGGGCACGCCACCTGTGGGCTGCTGTCGGCCTGCGGCGTAACGCGCAGTGACGAGGTGCTTAACGCCTGCCGGCATAACGCAGGATCATCCTGCAGTCGCCAGAGCTTGAAACTGGTCAGCAGGTTCGGCGTTTCGCGAATATCCAGCACCGCCCAGGGGTTCCAGCGCGGCGGGACATCCAGCCAGCCACGCCAGATCACCAGCAACAGACCGGCGAGCACGACACAGAGAATAAGAAAGGCACGAAAGTAGGTCATGCGGCGCAGCCTATCAGAGCAGCCCCAACTGCTCGACCTGATCCTCGACCTGCACCTGCGGCAAAGCCGGCAATCCCGGCAGACGCAGCATCAGTTGCTGATGGAAGCGCTGCGCCAGCTGCGGCGCCAAGCGGTTATCCGAGGTGTGCAGGAAGACATAAGGCGTGCGACCTTCCTCGATCCAGCCCGCCACCTTGTCCAGCCAAGGCGCCATAAACGGATCATTGGCCAACAATTCGGGATGGCCAATAAAGCGCAGCTGTGGGGCCTGGCTAAAGGCGGTGGGGCGCAGCGGCAGGCGCGGTTTCTTGGCCTGTGCATGCAACACCGCAGGCGTGTTGGAAACACAGCTGAACAGCGCCCGCGAATCCAGGCAGATACGTTCGATGCCACGGCCATGCAGCAGGCGATTGAGGCTGCGCTCCTCCTCGCCCTTGGCAAAGAACGCCGGATGACGCACCTCAACGGCCAGCTCACTGCCCTGCCAGTGCTCAATAAAACCAGCCAACTCCGCCAAACGCGGCGGACCGAAGCTGGCCGGCAATTGCAGCCAGTAAGGTGTCACTCGCGCCCCCAACGGCGCCAGCAAGCGGCGAAAATCTTCGGTGGCGCTCAGCTGCTCACGTAAGTCACCGCCGTGGCTGATCTCGCGCGTCAACTTGGCGCAAAAGCGCAGGTGCGCCGGCATCCGCTCAGCCCAACGCGCCACGGTTTCAGCAGAAGGCGCCGCATAAAAAGTGGTATTGCCTTCAACCGCATTGAACACCTGCGCATACAGCGGCAGAAAGTCGGCGCTGCGGCTGCCCGGTGGGTACAGCGAACCGCGCCAGGCAGGCTCGCTCCATGACGGGCAACCGAGGTAATAAGGCAGCATGGGTTTAAAGGCCGTGGCGGAAACTAGCGAGGGTGGTTAAGCGTAGAGATCAAGCCCCATAACCTGCTGGGCGTCCAGCTCATTGGCGAAGCTGGCGGTCGAGTTATAACTGGCCAACGCCTGAGCGGCGCGGTTGTTCAATTGGGGCTGGTAGAGCTGGTCTTGCAGACGCGATGGCAAGCTGTCGCTGCTGGCATTACCGGTTTCGACCTTACGCGCTTGGGCCACCGGTTCAAGGCCTTGGGTACTGCCAGGGGTTGCCGGCTGCTCACGACGGGCCTCTACCTCGCGCTGCGCTTCGCGAAACGGCGTGACCGCAGAGCCTGGGCGGGCACTGCGGTCTGGCGAATAAGAGGAGGTAAAACCGTCGATACGCATCTATTACTGCTCGGCTTGCTTAGCCAACGATGGATACAGGTGATGGCAATTTAGCCGCCATAGCCGGGCTTGGCAATCACGCGCCGCATGCCGCCGCCCCATGCGCGACAGAAGGTGCGCCGATACCCTGCAGATCAAACGGCGGCTTTGGGTGTGGCCACCTGATCACGCAGATAAACCGGCTGCGCCAGGTCAGCCGCCACGGCCTCGCCACGTGCCCAGGCAAAGCGTGCCAGGCTGAGTAGGTCTTCGGCATGCGGCAGCATGGCAGCATCTTGCCCGGTAACGGTCACCGGAATGCGCGCAGCAAAGGTGCCCCAGCCAGTACCTGCAGCAAACCAGTCGCCACTGGCATCAACCGGTAGGCTGGCACGCTCAGGTGGCAATACCGCCTCAACACCGGCCAGGCGCATTTCACCCTGCTCGGCACGGTAGCACCCCCAATAGACTTCATCCATGCGCGCATCGATCGCGGCTGCGACCTGCTGCGCGCCATGTTCACGCAAGCTGCGCTGAGCCAGCACCGCCAGGTTGGAGACCGGCAACACCGGGCGCTCCAGCGCGAAAGCCAAGCCCTGTACCACGCCGATGGCAATCCGCACCCCGGTAAATGCACCGGGGCCACGGCCAAAGGCAATCGCATCCAGCGCCGACAACGGCACACCCGCATCAGCCAGCAATTGCTTGATCATCGGCAACAGACGCTGCGCGTGCATGCGCGGGATCACGTCATAGTGACTGAGCACCTTGCCGTCATGCAGCAGGGCAACGGAGCAGGCTTCGGTGGCGGTATCCAGGGCCAACAGAGTGGTCATCGCGGTTCAGGCTGGTCAGCAAATGGGCGGGCATTAAAACGGTTTACCGTATTTTTTGCCAGCACCCTGGCCGGGTAGGCGACAGATTACGCGCGGTCACACCGCCTTCCACTGCACGCTCCACCGCGTAGGTTGTGCGTATAAACAACAACGCCCCGCAAAGGCGGGGCGTTGTTTGCAATCGGCAGTGGCTTAGCTGAGTGCAGCCAGTACCTTGGCCGTAATCTCATCAACCGAACCCACACCAGCAACGGCGCTGTATTTCGGTGTGCCATCAACGGCGGCCAGCTTCTGGTAGAAATCGACCAGTGGCTTGGTCTGCGAGTGATAGACCGACAGACGATGACGGACGGTTTCTTCCTTATCGTCATCGCGCTGGATCAGCTCGTCACCCGTTTCGTCATCGATACCTGCGACTTTCGGTGGGTTGTGCTCGGTGTGGTAAACGCGACCCGAGGCCGGGTGCACGCGACGACCGGCGATACGGCTGACGATTTCTTCATCATCAACCGCGATTTCAATCACGTTGTCGATGACCACGCCGGCTTCCTTCAGGGCTTCAGCCTGGGGAATGGTGCGCGGGAAACCGTCGAAGAGGAAACCGTTGGCACAATCGGCTTGGGCGATACGCTCTTTGACCAGGTTGATGATCAGGTCATCGGAAACCAAACCACCGCTGTCCATTACGCTCTTGGCAACCAAGCCCAGCTCGGTGCCGGCCTTGACCGCAGCACGCAACATGTCACCGGTGGAGATTTGCGGAATACCAAATTTCTTGGTGATGAAACCCGCTTGGGTGCCTTTACCGGCACCGGGCGCACCCAGCAAAATTACGCGCATCGATGTGCTCCTCAACATGTAAGTGGAAATCGCTCGGACTCGCCTCGTGGGGCCAATCTCAAAATGGTTCAGACAGCGCTTGCCGCAAGGGCCAGCGTGCCAAAAGGTCGATCAAGATACACAGCGCACCAGTAGCGCACAAGCCGCCGAAAGTCGGATACACCTACAACCCCTTCAGCGTGTCAGCGCTGCCGGCAACGTGTTGGCCATACGCTGCCGGCGCCGGCAATCCCCCCTTGAAATGGGCTAGCCGGTGTTACGCAAACCAGCGGCAATGCCTGCCACGCTGACCAACAACGCTTGCTCCAGCGGGCTATCGGCCTGGCTGTCACGCTGCCGCGCACGGGCTAACAGCTCGGCCTGGAGCAAGTGCAGCGGGTCGAGGTAGGTGTTTCGCACGCTGATCGACTCCAGGGTTTCCGGGCTGTGCGCCAGCAGCTGAGACTGGCCCGTCAGCCCCAGTACGGCGGCCACTGCCTGCGACAATAGGCCGCGTAAATGTGCACCCAGCGGCTGTAAAGCGGGGTCGACTAAACGCTCGTCGTACAGGCGTGCGATAGTTTCGTCAGCTTTGGCCAGGACCATTTCCAGCATGTCGATGCGGGTGCGAAAGAACGGCCAACCCGCGCGCATCTGCCCCAGGAGTTCGCCTTCACCGCGCTGCAGGGCGTTGTCCAGCGCCGCTTCCCAGCCCAACCAAGCCGGCAACATCAGGCGCGTTTGGGTCCAGGCAAAAATCCATGGAATCGCACGCAGGCTTTCTACGCCCCCCTCGCGGCGCTTGGCTGGACGGCTGCCCAACGGCAAACGGCCCAGTTCCTGCTCCGGCGTGGCCTGGCGGAAATACTCGACAAACTGCGGGTGCTCGCGCACCACCGCACGGTAAGCCTGGACGCCATCGCTGGCTAATTTATCCATCAGCTCACGCCAGGCCGGCTCCGGGCTGGGCGGCGGCAGCAGGGTGGCTTCCAGCACAGCGGCCAGGTACAGGTTGAGGTTTTGCTCGGCGATATCCGGCAGACCGAATTTGAAACGAATCATTTCACCCTGTTCAGTGGTACGGAAACGCCCGACCACTGAACCCGGCGGCTGCGACAGAATCGCCGCATGGGCTGGGCCGCCACCACGCCCTACGGTGCCGCCGCGGCCATGAAATAGCAGTAGCTCGACATCGTGTTCACGGCATACCTGCACCAGGGTTTCCTGGGCGCGGTACTGCGCCCAGGCAGCGGCCGTGGTGCCGGCGTCCTTGGCCGAATCGGAGTAGCCGATCATCACTTCCTGCGGCCCTTGCAGTCGCGCGCGGTAGCCATGCAGCGCCAGCAACCGGCTGATCACCGGGCCGGCGTTATCCAAGTCGGCCAGGGTTTCAAATAACGGCACCACACGCATCGGTCGTTGCAACCCGGCTTCCTTCAGCAGCAGCTGCACCGCCAGTACATCGGAGGCCGCACCGGCCATGGAGATGACATAAGAGCCTAGCGATGCGGCAGGTGCACGCGCCACTTCCCGGCAAGTGGCCAATACTTCGGCAGTTTCGCCGCTGGGTTTGAAGTGCCCTGGCAGCAGCGGACGGCGGCTTTCCAGCTCTTGCAGCAAAAACGCGACACGGGCGTCTTCATCCCACTCGGCATAACGCCCCAGGCCGAGGTAGTCGGTGATTTCACTCATGGCCGCCGTATGTCGACTGGAGTCCTGGCGCACATCCAACCGCCCCAGAAACAGACCAAAGCTCGCCGCGCGCCGCAGGCAATCGAGCAATGGACCGTCGGCGATCACGCCCATGCCGCAGTCATGCAGCGACTGGTAGCAACACTGCAATGGCTCGAACAGCTCGCGATTGTTTTGCAGTACAGCCGGGGGCGCCGGTAACTCCTCCTGCAGAGCGGCCTGAGCCCAGTTGCGGGTGGCACGCAAACGTTCACGCAGCTGCTTGAGCAACGCGCGATACGGCTCGGCGCTCTCGCCTACCCGAGCCAGTAGAGCCGGGCTGGCCTGCTGCATCGACAGTTCAGCGGCCAGTTGGTCGATGTCACGCAGGTACAGGTCGGCGGCCATCCAGCGCGCCAGCAGCAGCACCTCACGGGTCACGCTGGCAGTCACATTGGGGTTGCCATCACGGTCACCGCCCATCCAGGAGGCGAACCGAATCGGCGCGGCATCCAGCGGCAGGTGCAACCCGGTGGCGCTGTGCAGCACCTGATCGGCTTTGCGCAGCACATTGGGGATGGCATGCCAAAGCGAATGCTCGATCACCGCAAAGCCCCATTTGGCTTCATCCACCGGGCTTGGCCGGCTACGGCGGATTTCCTCGGTGTGCCAGGCTTCGGCAATCAGCCGTTGCAGGCGCTGCTTAACCTGCTCGCGCTCGGCGGCGGAAAGATCACTGTGGTCGCCTGCAGCCAACTGCTCGGCCATCGCGTCGTATTTCTGAATCAGGGTGCGCCGCGCCACTTCGGTGGGGTGCGCGGTCAATACCAGTTCGATATCGAGACGGCCGAACTGGCGGGCCAGCGCCTCGCCTTTATGCCCATGAGCGCTCAGGCGCTGCAGCAGGTCGGCGAGGATATTGTCTTCAAAGGGCTGTGCTTCACCCGGTGCACGGCGGCGCACACGGTGGTACTGCTCGGCGATATTGGCCAGGTTGAGAAACTGATTGAACGCCCGCGCCACGGGCAGCAACTCGTCATCCGCCAGCTGGTTCAGGGTTGCACTGAGTTGCTCCATCCCTTCCGCCGAGCCACGGCGCGAGGCTTTAGCGCCTTTGCGGATGCGCTCGATCTTGTCGAGAAAGGCGGCTCCATGCTGCACGCTGATGGTGTCACCCAGTAGTTCGCCGAGCTGGTGGACGTCTTCGCGCAAACGCGCATCGATTTCTGCCATGACTGTTACCTCCGCTAATCCTGTGTCCAGAGTGCCCAGCGCGCCACCTTCTTACAAGTGCGCGACGCCACGCCTGCACTTATCGGCGCGGGCGCTAGCCTGAACAGTGAAAGCCCGCCACGTCGCGGCGGGCATAACAAGGACAAGAGGCAAACATGAAGATTCGCGAGCTGGTACAGCACTGGCAGGAAAATGCGCGGGGCCGCCTGAGCGCAACGCCCTATCAGATCCACCTTGACCTGGAAGCAGCCGCACGCCTGGCGGCGCTGCAGGAGATGTACCCCAAACACCACGTCGAAGAACTGCTCGGCGAGTTGCTCGGGGCGGCGCTGGAAGAGCTGGAAGCCAGCCTGCCCTACGTGAAGGGCACTAAAGTGGTGGCCACCGATGAGCTGGGCGACCCGCTGTATGAGGATGCCGGCCTGACGCCGCGCTTCCTCGCCCTGTCACGCCAGCATCTGCAGCGCCTCAGTGAACAGCAGGCCCATAAGGACTAGGCGTTACTGACCTTCGTTGCAGCGAACGGCCTGCTTGCGCTGATCAACCAGCACACCGCTCAGGCCCTTCTGCTCCAGGTCAAACATCACCAGCACGCCATCAATGCACTGCGCCACTTGGCTGGCGGGCTTGAGCGAGACTTTATAGTCCTCACCCGGTACCGTTTTGAGCATGGTGAACTCGGACAGTAGCAAGGCATCCTCAGGCTTAGCCACGTGCAGATAACCGTAATAACCGAGCACGGCCACGGTAGCGCAGATGCTGCCAATACCGGTCAGGATCAGCGGAATAGGATTGACTTCACTCATAACAGGCTCTCGGATTAACAATTGGGCAGGCGATGCATCAGGCGGCGCAGCTTGCAACAAACCCACACGCCTGCAAAGCCCCAGATTGCCGCATTACTTGCCACCGGCGCGCACTTCTTCACGCGCCTTGAAAGTGGCTTCATAAATACGCTCAGCCAGGCGCGAAAACGGCAAGCTCTGCACCCACACGGTACCGGTACCTTTGAGCGTGGCCAGAAGGATGCCTTCACCACCAAACAACATGCTTTTCAGCCCGCCAGCCAGGGCGATGTCGTAATCAATGCCGCTGGTAAAGGCCACCAGGCAGCCGGTGTCCAAGCGCAGGGTTTCGTTGTTCAGTTCTTTACGAATCACCGTGCCGCCGGCATGCACAAAGGCCAGGCCGTCGCCTTCGAGCTTCTGCAGGATAAAACCTTCACCGCCAAAAAAACCCGCCCCTAGGCGCTTGTTAAAGCTGATGCCGACCGCCGTGCCGTAGGCCGCGCAGAGAAAAGCGTCCTTCTGACAAATCAACGTGCCGCCGTGCTCAGCCAGCTGGATCGGCACCACGGTGCCCGGATAAGGCGCGGCAAAGGCCACCCGCGCCTGGGTTTTGCCAGCATTGGAAAAGTGCGTCATAAACAGTGATTCGCCGGTCAGCATGCGCTTGCCCATGCCCCACAGCGTGCCCAGCACACCCGTGGCCGCGCCATCGCCCATGCGCGTTTCAAAGCGGATGCCGTCGGTCATGTAATTCATCACGCCGGCTTCGGCGATCACCGTCTCGCCCGGATCGAGAATGATCTCCACGCTTTGCGCGGAGGCGCCGAGGATTTCGTAGTCGAGTTGATGGCTGGGCATGTGGTGGCTCCTGTTAAGGCGGAAAGAGCAGCCCGGATTTCATCCGGGCTACGGCTCGTCTACTGAACGGCTAGGAGCGTCATGCGTGAGGTGCGCTGCCGCTTCTAAAGAATGTTGGCGTAGTCGGCTTCGATCCGATCGAGACTCAGATGGTTCAAGAAATTGGAGAAGCACATCCAGGCTGACAGCGAGTTGAGATCGCTGAACTGCGGCGGCAGGAACTTGGGCGCAACAACCAGCCCTTCGTCCACCAGCTGACGCAAGGTACGCATGTCTTCCAGGGTGGTTTTGCCGCAGAACAGCAGCGGAATCTGCTCCAGCTTGCCTTTGCGCACGGCCAACTGGATGTAGTTGTAAATCATGATGAAGCCTTTCAGGTAGGACAGGTCCTTGGTGAACGGCATACCGGTGGGCGTCGAGCCACGGAACACTCGGTTGGCGTTGCTGTAGCTCTCTTCCTGGCTGAAGCCCTGCTCGCGGTAGAAGTCGAATACTTGCAGAAAATCCGCGCCCTCTTCGGCCATATGAATGGCGCGGGTGCGGTTGGTCAGCTTGCGTAAACGGGTTGGGTAGGAGGCGAAGGTGATCACCTCCATCAGGATCGCCAGGCCTTCCTGTGTCACCGTGGACGAGGGCGGGCCCTTGGCCAGAAAGGTGCACACCGGCTGGCTCAGGCCATTTAGGGTGGTCGCCACATGCACCAAGCCCTCGTGCACTTCCAGGGCTTTTACATCGCGCTCATTGAACATGGCATCGGCGCGGATCTTGATGTAATCGGCACCAGCGGCGGCATCAGCAAGAATACCGTCTGACTCAAAAACCCGAATGGTGCTCTCCTCCTCGCCAAACACCTTGTTCAGGCGATGTTGCAGCAGGTTGACCGCCTCTTTGGCAGTCAGGGTCTTGGCTTCATCCTTGAGATCGCCGCGCTTGTCGATGTTATTCAGGAAGTCAGAAAACATCAGGCCCAGGTCGGCCAGGGTGGGGTCACCGGCATGGAAGGCATCGGAGGCCGCGCCGTAGAGTTCCTGGCTGATCAGGCCGAAATCCTCAGTGCCGCGCGCTTCGAGCATACGAATGACCATGCGGTACTCGCGGCACATGCGCCGCATGATCTTGCCCACCGGGTTGAACTGGCCAAGCTGGCGGGTGATATCACGCTCGATATTCTGGAACTCGAGCTTCTTGGCTGACGCATCAAAAGGCAGCGGCCGGTTGGCGTAGTAGGCTCGGTCAACGGCAGGCAGCTGCTTACCGTTGTGCTTGAGGAACTCGTTGCGGATCGAGTCATCCCACTTCACCGCATCCAGCACGCGTATCGGCGTTTGCGCGTCGACCAAACGGTCGGACAGCGCGCGCACAATCAGCTGGTAGTCGTCCAACTCGGTATAACTGTTCATGCTTTCCCTATCCCCTACTAGTCGCCGGCCCGCTGATAACGCGCGACTTCGATAAACACATCCGAATTGGCCTGATCGTCGAGGTAGCTGAACACCTGCTCCAGCGGGCTGCTGATCAGCACGCCATCGCCTTCTGCGCCGTCAATCACCTCGCCCTGCAATGCCCCCTGCTCCAGCTCATGGAGAATACGGTCGACATCCAGGTTGTAGATCACCAACTCATTACTGGTGGTCAGCTCGAAACCGGCGATGGCGAAATTCGCCCCCAGGCTTTTCGGCAGGCCGGCCGACAGGTACCAGCGCCGGCCGTGATGGGCCACGGTAAAGCCGTACTCCTCAATGCTTTCGAGGTTATCCGGGTTATCCACATAGGTCCGCGCTTTGTACACATTGGAACCTGCGCGCGTGACCTGCAAATACTGCTGCTCACCCCATTCATTTTTACGCGACCACTGGCCAAGTAAAGGCATGGGAGCGGCTTCATTGGCGGGAATGGGGTCTTTGAAGGTAACCAGACACCCACTCAGCAACAAGAAGGACACGGCAAGCAGCGCGCGCCAGGTGATCATTGAGCTCTCCTTATAAATGGATTGACCAGGCTACCAGGCCGTTAAAAACCAGACGAGGCAGGCAAAACAGACGAGAACACAGCATTTGCGCAGGGTAAATGAGCACCCCGTTCGGCCTCATGCCCAAGCCTGTATTTAACGCAGTATTACCAACGCAGGTCGTTTTTCAACGGCCTGTTATGGCTTCGCAGCAAATACACATGGCGCTTGAATGAGGACAACCTATTTCCACAGCGCAGACGATCAACACCATCGCGCCGCCCTGATACTCCACGCGCAGAATAATCGCCGTCAAGCGCCTGACCTAGTGCCCCGCCCGCACTTGCTCACGAATACGGGCCGTAAAAAGCAGACCATAAAAAAACCGCCCGTAGGCGGTTTTTTCAGCATCAGGCGTGTGGGCGCATGTGCGGGAACAAAATCACGTCGCGAATCGACGGTGAATTTGTCAGCAGCATCACCAGGCGGTCGATGCCGATCCCCTCACCCGCCGTCGGCGGCATACCGTATTCCAGGGCGCGGACGAAGTCGGCGTCGTAGTGCATGGCTTCGTCATCGCCGGCGTCCTTGTCGGCTACCTGAGCGTGGAAGCGCTCGGCCTGGTCCTCCGCGTCGTTCAACTCGGAGTAGGCGTTGGCGATTTCACGGCCACCAATAAACAGCTCGAAACGGTCGGTGACGTTCGGGTTGTCATCGTTACGGCGAGCCAGCGGCGACACTTCGAACGGGTATTGTGTAATGAAGTGCGGCTGTTCCAGCTTGTGCTCGACCAGCTCTTCGAAAATCATCACCTGCAATTTGCCCAAGCCTTCGAAACCGAGCACTTTGGCGCCGGCCTTTTTAGCGATAGCACGCGCCTTGTCGATATCGTTGAGGTCATCGGCGGTCAGCTCGGGGTTGTACTTAAGGATCGAGTCGAACACCGACAGGCGTACGAACGGCTCACCGAAGTGGAACACCTTGTCACCGTACGGCACGTCGGTGGAACCGAGCACCAACTGAGCCAACTCGCGGAACAGCTCCTCGGTTAGGTCCATGTTGTCTTCGTAATCGGCGTAAGCCTGGTAGAACTCCAACATGGTGAATTCAGGGTTGTGCCGCGTCGAGACGCCTTCGTTACGGAAGTTGCGGTTGATCTCGAACACCTTCTCAAAACCGCCGACTACCAGACGCTTGAGATACAGCTCCGGGGCGATACGCAGGAACATCTGCATATCCAGGGCGTTGTGGTGAGTTTCGAACGGCTTAGCCGCTGCGCCGCCGGGGATGGTCTGCAGCATCGGCGTTTCTACTTCGAGGAAGTCACGCTGCATCAGGAAGCTGCGGATATGCGCAATCACCTGAGAACGCACGCGGAAGGTGTGGCGGGTTTCTTCGTTGACGATCAGGTCAACGTAGCGCTGACGATAGCGCTGCTCGGTGTCGGTCAGGCCGTGGTGCTTATCCGGCAGTGGGCGCAGTGACTTGGTCAGCAGGCGCACGTCGGTCATTTCCACGTACAGGTCGCCCTTGCCGGAACGGGCCAGGGTGCCAACGGCTGCGATGATGTCGCCCATGTCCCAGGTTTTCACCGAGGCCAGGGTTTCTTCGGACAGGGTTTTACGGTTGACGTAAACCTGGATGCGCCCGGTCATGTCCTGGATCACCATGAACGAGCCACGGTTAAGCATGATGCGCCCGGCAACCTTGACCGGAATAGCGGCCTCGGCCAGCTCTTCCTTGGTCTTCTCGGCGTACTGTTTCTGCAGGTCGGCGCAGTAGTTGTCACGGCGAAAATCGTTGGGGAAGGCGTTGCCCTGCTCACGGATAGCGGCAAGCTTTTCCTTGCGCTGGGCAACCAGCTTGTTTTCTTCGTGCTGCCGCTCTTCGTGGGAAAGGGCCTGCTGGTCGTGTTGTTGGTCGCTCATGGTCGTTTGTCTGTCCTGTAAATCGTTGGTTGGGCACGGGCCCGGCCGATGGTTGGGCTACGCAGCGCGTAGCTCAACCTGCCTAAAACCATCATTCAGCGGTTAGAGCCCTTGTTTCAGGCTCGCCACGAGGTATTCGTCGATATCGCCATCAAGCACCTTGTCGCAGTCGCTGCGCTCGATATTGGTGCGCAGATCCTTGATCCGCGAGGCATCCAGCACGTAGGAGCGAATCTGGTGGCCCCAGCCGATGTCCGACTTGCTGTCTTCCAACACCTGCGAGGCGGCGTTGCGCTTCTGCACTTCTTGCTCGTACAACCGTGCGCGCAGCATCTTCATAGCGGTGTCTTTGTTGGCGTGCTGCGAACGTTCGTTCTGGCAGCTGACGACGGTGTTGCTTGGCACGTGAGTAATACGCACCGCCGAATCGGTGGTGTTTACGTGCTGACCACCGGCACCGGATGAACGATAGGTGTCAATGCGCAGGTCCGCCGGGTTGATTTCGATCTCGATGTTGTCATCGATCTCCGGCGAGACGAATACCGCAGAAAACGAGGTGTGGCGACGGTTGCCCGAGTCAAACGGGCTTTTACGCACCAGGCGGTGCACGCCGATCTCAGTACGCAGCCAGCCGAACGCGTACTCGCCTTTAATATGCACGGTTGCGCCCTTGATGCCGGCAACTTCACCAGCGGACAGCTCCATGATGGTGGCATCAAAGCCGCGCTTGTCGGCCCAGCGCAGGTACATACGCAACAGGATGTTGGCCCAGTCCTGAGCCTCGGTGCCACCGGAACCGGCCTGGATGTCGAGGTAGGCGTTGTTCTCGTCCATTTCACCGCTGAACATGCGGCGGAATTCAAGCTTTTCGAGGATGCCGCGCAGGCGCTCGACTTCACTGGCGACGTCGGCCACGGCGTTTTCGTCGTTTTCTTCAACAGCCATGTCGAGCAGGTCACGGGAGTCGGCAAGACTGCCCTGCAGGTCATCCAGGGTGTCGACAATCAACGCCAGGGAGGCGCGCTCGCGGCCCAAGTTCTGCGCGTATTCTGGGTTGCTCCAGACCGTTGGATCTTCGAGCTCGCGGTTTACTTCGACTAAACGATCATGTTTGTGATCGTAGTCAAAGATACCCCCGAATAGTCAGGGTGCGCTCGGACAGATCCTTGATGCTGTTGAGGATCGGGTTGATTTCCATGGCGTTCAGCACTCGCAGGCAATTGAGGTGTACAGCGGCCCTGTGCGGCCCGATAAGCCAGCCCTATGGCTGCTGATCGTTGCGGCAAGCGGACCGTGGCCCCGAAGTTTTAGAAAAGCCGGCGAGTATACCCCAGTCAACGCCCTGCTGGCAGTCTGCGACGAACGCCATTGGGTTGCCGGGCGGCCCCTCAACCGGGCTCAGCAACACCGACTTGGTTGCGGCCATTTTTTTTGGCCAGGTACAAGCCACGGTCCGCCAACTCGATCAAATCAGTTGGCGCCATGCCTGCCTGAGGCGTGAGGGTGGCGACCCCCAAGCTGATGCTGACAACAGAACCCGGTGCAGGGTGTTCATGGGCAATGGCCAAGGCCTGCACGCACAGCCGAACTTTCTCGGCAAGCAAGCGCGCACCACCGCGCGAGGTCCCCGGCAGAATCATGACGAATTCTTCACCGCCATAGCGCGCGGCCAGGTCTGAAGAGCGGCTGCACATGTCACTCATGCAGGTCGCCACTTGGCGCAAGGCTTCATCGCCCTCCACGTGCCCAAAGCGGTCATTGAAGGCTTTGAAGTAGTCGACATCAATCATCAGCAGCGACAGCTCGCTTTGCTCACGCAGCGCGCGTGCCCATTCGGAATTAAGGCAATCATCAAAATGGCGGCGGTTGGCCAGACCGGTGAGGCCGTCGGAGCGCATCAAGCGCTGCAGAACCAGATTGGCTTCAAGTAATTGCTGCTGACTCTCGCGCAGCGCTCGAAACGCCTCATCGCGCTGCTGCATGGCGAGGTAGGAGCGTGAGTGGTAGCGGATACGCGCCACCAACTCAACCACATCGGGCAATTTGACCAAGTAGTCGTTGGCCCCTTGGGAGAAGGCGGCGCTTTTGATCTTGGGGTCTTCTTTGGTCGACAGCACGATGATCGGCACATCTTGCAGCGCTTTGCGCGCACGGTATTGGGTCAATAGCTCAAGGCCGTCGACCCCTGGCATGACCAGGTCTTGCAAAATAACCGATGGTTTTATCTGTTCGGCCAGGCTAATCGCCTGCAGGGGGTCTGAACAAAAGTGAAACCCAATGTTCGTTTCAGTCGCCAACGCTCTGCGCACGGCCTCTCCGATCATTGCTTGGTCATCGACCAGCAAGACCATCAGTGGAGTCGATATCGGTGCATCCTCCTGAACACCGTTAAATTGCGGAAAACTTTGCATACTACTTTCTCCAGGCTTGGCGCCCGTTATCATTTTAGACCCTGCAACATCCAATAGCACTTCGCCATCCACGTCGTTAATCAAACAGCGCGACCAGACGCCGGCCAATCTCGGCTAACGGTAATATCTCGCTTGCGGCGCCAAGCTGCGCAGCAGCCTTGGGCATACCATACACGGCGCAGCTGGCCTGATCCTGGGCGATGGTCAGGTACCCGCGCTGGCGCATATTGAGCAGCCCCTGAGCGCCATCGCGGCCCATACCGGTGAGCAGTACGCCGATGGACTCACCCGGCCAATTGGCCACCACGCTGTCAAAAAACACATCAATCGACGGGCGGTAAATATGTGCGCTGGGCTCGGCGCTGTAGGTCAACTCACCGTTGCGCTGCAAAATCAGGTGGTCATTGCTGCCCGCCAGCAACACCGTTCCCGGCTGCGGCACATCGCCCATGCGGGCCAAGCGTACCGGCAACGGTGACTCGCTAGCCAACCATTGGGCCATGCCAGCCGCAAAGGTTTGGTCCACGTGCTGCACCAGCACCACGGCTGCAGGGAAACCAGGCGGTAGCTGTTTGAGCAATTCAACCAAGGACGCCGGCCCGCCGGCCGAGGCGCCAATAACCACCAAGCGCTGGCGGCCACCGGCGCCGACCCGGCGCACGGGACTCGCGACCGTACGGACATTTTTTTGCCCCAATAGCAGGCCTAAATTATGGATCTTGCGTAACAGCGCAGCGGCATCCGGCAATTGCGCACCCCCCAGCGCAGGCGTTGCTACCACGTCCAGAGCGCCATGGCCCATGGCTTCAAACACGCGACTGACATGCCGCTCGACATCCGAGGTGACAATTAATATGGCGCAGGGGTTTGCAGCCATGATCTGGCGGGTGGCTTCAACGCCGTCCATTTCCGGCATCAGCAAATCCATCAACAACAAGTCCGGCGTATCCTCACGGCAACGCTGCACGGCCTCCGCGCCGCTGCCGGCGACCCAGGCCACCTGATGCTCAGGCGCACGCGCCAGGGCACGGCGTAATGCCTCCACGGCGAGCGGCATATCGTTGACTATTCCGATTCTCATCCCTATGCCTCGCCTATCAGTGCCTGCACCGCGTCCAACAGCGTTTCATCATGGAAACTGGCTTTAGCCAGGTAGTAATCCGCGCCGGCATCCAGCCCCCGACGACGGTCTTCTTCACGGTCTTTATAAGACACCACCATCACCGGCAAGGTGCGCAAGCGGCTATCGCGGCGCACCAGGGTCAACAGTTCGATACCGTCCATGCGCGGCATGTCGATGTCGCTGATCAGCAAATCAAAGTGTTCATCACGCAGGGCGTTCCAACCGTCCATGCCGTCCACAGCAACGGCCACGTCGTAACCACGACTGAGCAACAACTTGCGCTCAAGTTCGCGCACCGTCAGCGAATCATCGACCACTAGCACCCGTTTGCGCATTGCCGCCTGAGCACGCTGGCTGCGCCGGTCCACCCGTTCCAGCTGGCCGCTGCCCAAGAGTTTGGCAATCGAGCTGAACACATCTTCAACATCCAGGATCAGCACCGGCGTGCCGTCATCCAGCAAGGCGCCAGCAGCCACATCTTTGACCTTGCCCAGGCGCGCATCCAGCGGCATGACCACCAGCGTGCGTTCGCCAATAAAACGATCCACGGCCAGGCCATACACGTTGTCGCGTTCGCGGATCAGCACCAGCGCGATGCCGGCGTCTTCAGCGCGGCCCTCCGGACGCTGCAACAACTGGCTCGCCGAAATCAGGCTGACATGGCGGTCGCCGTGCCAGAAGTGCTGACGCCCTTCCAGCTGCACAACATCCTCGGCGCTTACCCGCACCATGTGCTCGATGTGCGCCAGCGGTAAGGCGTAGGCCTCCCCGGCAATCTCTACAACCAGACTGCGCACTACCGACAAGGTAAGCGGCACTTGCAGAATGAAGGTGCTGCCCTCGCCCTGGCGATGCTCCAGGCGCACGCTGCCGCGTAATTGACGCAAGCCGTATTGCACCGCATCGAGGCCTACGCCGCGCCCGGACACCTCGGTAACCTGATCGCGCAGGCTGAAGCCCGGCAAAAACAGAAACGCCAGCAGCTCGTCTTCGCACAGCTTGGTAGCTGTTTCAGCGCTGGCAAATTTACGCGCCACCACCACTTCACGCAGCCGCTCGATATCCACTCCGGCGCCGTCATCACTCAACTCCAGCACCAACATGCCAGCCCGGTGCCGCGCGCGCAGCAACAGCCGCCCTTCTGTCGCCTTGCCCTTGCGCGCACGCAACTCCGGCGGTTCGATGCCGTGGTCAACCGCATTGCGCAGCAAGTGGGTTAAGGGCGTATCCAAGCGCTCCAGCACATCGCGATCAACCTGGGTGCCTTCGCCTTCGATATCCAGACGCACCTGTTTACCCAATGAGCGCCCCAGGTCACGCACCATGCGGGCGCGGCCAACCAGCACATCAGCCAGCGGCCGCATACGCGACGACAACGCCGCGTCATAGAGTGAGCGGCTTCGCAGGCCGCCCTCCCAAGAAAATTCATCAAAAGTTTCAAAGTGCTCTTGTAGCTGCATCTGGCATTCGCCCAGCTGCGCCCTGGCCTCTTCCAACAAAGCCAGTGCTTGCGGCTCCAGCGCGCCGCCAAGGGTGACTTCACGCAACGCATCCAATGTCCGCCGTACGGAGGACTGCTGACGCTTGAGCCGCAGTAACGAGTCGGCCAGCGGTTGGATGCGCTGGAACTCGACCAATGCCTTGCCGGACATATCCAGTAAGTGATCCAGGCGCTCGGCCGAGACCCGCAACACGCGCCCGCGCCCTTCATCTAGCGGCTCTTCGGCCGCGTCTGCGGGAGCCGCCTCTAGCACCGCGCTTGGCGCCAGCGCCGGTAATAGCGGTTCAGCTGCAGCGGAGCGCCCCAGGGCAGGCACTGCAATCGCCAACTGACGTTCAAGCAGGTCCACCAATTGCTCAACGCGCTCGGCAGACGGCGCATCCGCACTCAACGCCGCGCCGACCCGGCGCAGTAGATCAGTGCCTTGCAGCAACCCGTCTATCTGTTCGGGCAATAGACGTAATAGGCCTTCCTGGGCTGCAACCAGGATGTCTTCCATGGCGTGAGCGACTTTCACGCCATGCTCCAGGCCGACAATGCGCGCGGCGCCTTTGAGCGAATGGGCCGCACGCATGCAGGCTTCCAGCTGCCCAGCGTGATTGGGCTCACGCTCCAGCACCAATAACCCAGCATCCAGCACCTGCGCCTGGGCATCCGCTTCCATGCGGTAGAGCTCCAGCAGCGAAGCATCCCTCATCTGATCGGGCGTCATGTAAAGCTCCTGCTGATGGCCTGGCGCAGCAACTCATCATCAAGCTGGGTAATGCTGCGGCCCTGCCACTGCAACACCCCGCTGGCGAACTGGCTCACGGCCAGCCCACTCTCACTCCGGGTAGGCTGCACGTGCTGCAGTGGGATTGTGTGAATACCCTCCACTTCATCAACCGGCACCACCACCGGCCCGCCCTGCCCAGCCAGAATCAGCATGCGCGGGATCACGCGCTGGCCCGCTGCCGGGGCACTGCTGGGCGCAATGCCCAAGAGTTCGCCAAGTGATACACAAGCCACAAGGGTGCCGCGCACATTGGCGACCCCCAGCAGGCTGCGCGAGCGCTGGTGAGGCAATGAGTGAATCGGCATTTGCGCCACCACTTCAACCAAGCCACGCGTTGCCAGTGCCAGCCACTCATCGGCAACCCGGAACACCAGCAACGAGCAGCGCTCAACGGCTGGCTCGTCCGGCACACACGCGTCATCGTCTTGCACCAGCGCATAACGCTCCAGCAACTGCAGCGCCGCTGCGGCATGCACCTCACAATTGCGGCAGTGCACATGCTCGCGCAGGCGTTCACAGCTTTTATCGCCCTGCACGCCGATACGGTTCCAGCAATCATCGATGGCTGCCCCGCCGTGCGTCAGCACCAGGTTATCGCTCATTACGCGTCACTCCAGGCGTGCTCGCTCGGCTCACTCGCTGCTGCAAGCGCTTGGCGCCGTCATGGTCACCGCGCGCCGCCAACAGGGCCGCCAAGTGCACCAGGCTTTCAACATGCGTCGGCTCAAGGTAAAGCGCTTTGCGGTAGTAATCCTGAGCCTGATCCCCCTGGCCCGCCATGTCATTGAGCAGCCCCATCCAGTAGAACGTGTCCGCGTTGGGGCCATGCTCCAGCAGGTAGCGATCACACTCGCGAAGCGCCTCATCACTGCGCCCGGCATCCGCCAAGGCCGCAATGCTGGCCAATGCGCTGAGTGCATCGTCGCGCGGCGCAATGGGCGCAGCAGGCGCTGCGGCCCTGACAACTGGCGCACGCGGCAGCGGCAGCGGCAGCGCAGGGCGAGCCGGTGCTGGCGCAATCATGCGTGCCGGCGCCATCACGGGCAGCGGCGCGAGCGCGTACTGAAACGCAAACGTCAGCGGCGCACCCAACGCTTGCATACCGCGCTGGGTCAGTAAGCTGGCCTCGGCAGGGCCGACGAAAAAAGTGCCCTCGGCGTGCAGCAAACGCTGCAGTACGTCCAGCACCGCGCCCTGTGTCGGGCGGTCAAAATAGATCAGCAAATTGCGGCAGAAGACAAAATCAAACGGTGCTTCACCCGCTAGTACGTGGCTGTCCAACACATTGGCGCAGCGCAACCTGACGCGCTCAAGCACCCGCGCCTGCAACTGAAAGCCACTGGCCGTGGCGTCGAAATAACGCGCGCGAAAATTCAGGTCCTGGCCGCGAAACGAGTTGCGCCCGTAGTGCCCCAGCCGTGCTAACTCAAGCGCGCGGGCACTCACATCCAGCGCGTCAACTTGAAATGCAGCCGGGGCGAACCCCGCGTCCAGCAGCGCCATTGCAATCGAGTAGGGCTCTTCCCCCGTAGAACACGGCACACTGAGGATGCGCAGCGGGCGGCTGCCACATAACGCCGCTTTTCGTTTCAGTGCCAGCTGGGTCAGGGTGACAAAAGACTCTGGGTAGCGGAAGAACCAGGTTTCCGGCACAACAACGGCCTCAACCAACGCCTGTTGCTCAACAGGCGATTGGCTGACCTGCCGCCAGTAATCGGCGTCCACAGCCACGCCTAGAACCTGCATCCGCTGACGCACCGCGCGCTCGATCACCAAGCGCCCGATGGACTCCGCATCCAGGCCGATCAGCTGTTTAAGCAGGCGCTCCACTTGGGCAATCATGCTGCGCCCCCGGCATCGGGGAACAGCAGCGCGCTGACATCCGCCGGCAGCAACCCGGCAACCTCAATACGCTGCACCAGCCCTTGCGTAGACGTCTGCACGCCGCCCAGGTAATGCGCCGCGCCAGGGCTCAGGCCCGAATCTGCAAAGGCGCTGGCAGGTAGACGCAGGGTCTGGTTGGCTTTTTCCAGGATCAACCCCAGCACGCGATTGGCGGGGAGGTAATGCACCAGCACCAGTCGGGTACTGGCCAGCGCGACGGCAGACCGACCACAGGCGCGCGCCAGCAGATCAATCACCGGCACCAACGCCCCACGGTATTCAAAGCCACCCGCAACCCAGGCTGGCGCCTGCGGAAATGCCTTAAGGCGACGCAGGGGTAGCACCTCAACCACTTCATGGACACTGAGCGCATAGCGGTCTTGGTCCAGGCTAAACAGCAGATAAAGCTCGCCCGCCTCGCGCTTAAAAGACGCCAGACCGGCATTTGGGCTGTGCATGCTCAGACCTTAAATCGGCTGACGCCGCTGCGCAGGCTGCCGGCGACCTGATTCAACTCATCAATCGCGGCACCGGCTTGGCGCAATGAATCAACCGTCTGACCACTGGCTTCGCTCAACTGCACCAGGGCCTGGGTAATCTGCTCGGCGCCTGTGGCCTGGGCCTGCATGCCCTCATCGACCATTTGCACCCGAGGCGCCAAGGCCTGCACCTGATGAATAATCTGCGACAGCTGGTCACCAACCTGGGCCATCTCGCTATTACCGCGGCGCACCTCTTCAGAGAACTTGTCCATGCCCATAACACCAGCCGACACCGCCGACTGGATCTCGCGCACCATCTGTTCGATGTCATAGGTGGCCACAGCCGTTTGATCGGCGAGGCGACGCACCTGGGTGGCCACCACGGAAAAACCACGGCCATATTCGCCGGCCTTCTCGGCTTCAATCGCGGCGTTGAGGGACAACAAATTGGTTTGATCGGCCACTTTGACGATGGTGGTGACCACATGGTTGATGTTGCCAGCCTTCTCATTGAGGATCGCCAGCTTGGCATTCACCACCTCGGCAGCGCCCGCCACCTGGCGCATGACGTCTTCCATGCGGGCCAGCCCCAGCTGACCAGAACCGGCCAGTACCGAGGTGTGTTCGGCGGTGCCGGACACTTCACTCATGGTGCGCACCAGGTCGCGCGATGTGGCGGCGATTTCACGGGATGTGGCGCCAATTTCCGTGGTTGTGGCAGCTGTTTCCGTAGCCGTGGCTTGCTGCTGCCGGGAGGTTGCGGCGATTTCGGTGATCGACGTGGTCATTTGCACAGCCGACCGCTGCGCTTGCGCCACCAGGCTTTTTAGCTCATCGGCCATGCGATTGAACCCTTCCTCGATGGCGTTGAACTCATCGCGCCGGCCCATATCAAGGCGGGCTGATAGATCCCCCGAACCCAAAATCTTAAAGGTTTCGACCACTTGGGTGATGGGCTGGCTGATTGTGCGCTGCAGAACGACCGCACTCAGCACGGCCACCACCAGAACCACCAGAATCGCCACCAGCAAACTCAACTTGGTGAACTCTGCATCGGTGACGATCTGCTGTACGGCCTGATCGACAAACGCCTGGTTGGTCTCGAATAACTGGGTCAAAACCGCACGCGCCTGCGCCCACGCCGGTAGAAGCTGCTCGCTGCTCAGGGCTAACGCCTGCGCGTCACGGCCGGCTGCGACCAACTCCAACCACTGAGCGTGCAGCTGGAAGTACTGATCGCGTTTCTGCGCAAAAAGCTGCGCCTGAGTCCGGTCCTCATCACTGGTAATGGTGCCTTCATAAGCCACGAGGCCGGCGTTCACCTCACGGGCCAAGCGCGCAAACGTCTCGCGTTTCTCAGCCGTCAGCGCCTGGCGGCCAGCCTGATCATGGCCGACCATCAACAAGCGCTGACTCTCCAGCAAGTGGTCGGCCCAGGCCAGGCGAATTACCCCAACCAGACGCATCCCCGGTGCGGCAGACACACGCACGTTAATGGCGGCTTGTTCCACCGTCGCCAAGCGGTGATACGCGGTGGCAGACAGCAGCAAAAGGATGGCGACCACCACAGAGAAGCTCGCGATGATGCGTTGCCGGACAGTCCAGTTCTTCACAGTATTCCCCACTTGGTTAAGCGTACCCGGCCAGCAACATGCTGAACGCGCAAAAAACGCTAGGACTCTAGAGTTTGCCTCCGCCAGCGGCAAGCACTGAAATGCCCGATGACACAAGCAGACCCGGTGTGCGGCACGCCTACGACAACGCGAGCGCCGCCGCAGCGGGGATTGCCGGCAGAGGCCGCGCTGCGTCAGCCAGAATCATCTGCGCGGCTTTTTCGGCAATCACCAACACCGGTGAGCAGCTGTTGCCTGAGGTCAGAGTGGGCATAATCGAGGCATCGGCAATCCGCAGCCCGGCAATACCATGCACACGCAGGCGGCTATCAACCACCGCATGCTCGCCCGTGCCCATACGACAAGTGCCGGCCGGGTGAAAAATGGTGGTGCCAATTTCGCCGGCGGCCCGCTGCAGGTCGGCCTCACTCTGATAGTCCGGCCCTGGTTTGAACTCTTGCGGGCAATAGGCGGCCAGCGCCGGCGCAGCGACAATCCGGCGGGTCAGGCGAATGGCATCTGCGGCCACTTTAAGGTCTCGCGGGTCGCTGAGGTAATTGGGTTGAATCAGCGGTTTTTCCCGCGCATCGGCAGAGCGAATGCTGACGCTGCCACGGCTGTGTGGGCGCAGGTCGCAGACCGATGCCGTAAACGCTGGGAAGTTATGCAGCGGCTCACCAAAGCGTTCCAACGACAACGGCTGCACGTGGTACTGCAAGTTAGCCGTGGCCTGAGTAGGGTCTGATTTAGCGAAAGCGCCCAACTGGCTGGGCGCCATCGACAATGGCCCGCTGCGGCGCAACAGGTACTCGGCGCCCATACCCAGCTTGCCCCACAGGCTATTGGCAATAAGGTTAAGGGTCGGCGCGCCGGTGATGCGGTAGATCAGGCGCAGCTGCAGGTGATCCTGCAGATTAGCGCCAACGCCCGGCAACGCATGCCGCACACCAATACCAAGGCGCTCAAGCAGCCCGCGCGGGCCGATACCGGAGCGCTGTAACAGCGTGGGCGAGCCAATCGAGCCGGCACATACAATTACCTCGCGCCGTGCCCGTACCTCGTGGCGTGCGCCTTGCCAATCCACCACCACACCGGCGGCGCGGCTGTTTTCCAGGATCAGCCGTTGCGCCTCAACGCCGGTCAAAACCGTGAGATTGGCGCGCCCCTTGATAGGACGCAGAAACGCCTTCGATGCATTCCAACGCACGCCACGCTGTTGGTTGACCTGAAAGTAACTGCAGCCAGCATTGTCGCCACCGTTGAAGTCCTCAACGCTGGCAATGCCGCTTTGCCCAGCGGCTAGGCGGAAGGCATCAAGAATGCGCCAGGACAGCCGCTGCTGTTCAACTCGCCACTCGCCGCCAGCGCCGTGCAGCGCGCTGTCACCGGCATAGTGGTCTTCCATACGGCGAAACAGCGGCAGCAGTTCCTGCCAACTCCAGCCAGGGTTACCCGCCGCCGCCCAGCCGTCATAGTCGCCCGACTGGCCACGCATGTAGATCATGCCGTTGATAGAAGAGCTACCGCCGAGCACCCGCCCCCGAGGGTATTTCAGGGCGCGGCCATGCAAACCAGGCACCGCCTCGGTGTCAAAACACCAGTCGGTGCGCGGGTTGCCAATGCAATACAGGTAGCCGACCGGGATGTGAATCCACGGGTAGTTGTCCGGGCCACCGGCTTCAAGCAGCAATACGCGGTTGGCCGGGTCCGCAGAGAGTCTATTGGCCAACAGGCAGCCGGCCGGGCCGGCGCCGATGATTAAGTAATCATAGTTATCTGCAGTCACAGGCATGGCGACCTCACGCGATTCTTATCGTTATCAACGACAGAGCCTACGCCTGCTTGCCGCGCAACGAAACCGCCAGCAAATGCCTCGCCGACTTTGCCAGGGCGGGGACCGGCGCCGCCGAGGAACGACGCTGCACGCTAGCCGGCAATCAGCTCTTGCCGCACCTGGGCCTCAAGCTCGGTTTTAAGCGCCGGGTCCAGTTTGAGCTGGCGGGCCAACTCTTCAAGGTAAGCGCGCTCCATAAAATGCTCTTCGTCGACCATCAACACGCTGGCCACATACATTTCTGCGGCCATTTCTGGCGTACTGGCGGCGCGGGCTATTTCGGCGGGGTCCAGCGGTTTGTTCAGCTCGGCCTGCAGCCACTGCTGCAGTTCGACGTCACTGGTGAGCTTAACCAGCTCGCCCTCAATTAACTGACGCTCGCGGGCGTCAACATGGCCATCGGCTTTGGCCGCACCGACAAGCGCTTTGAGAATCGCCTGGCTGTGCAACTCGGCCTGCGGTGCCGGCAAGCGATCCAGGGTTTGTGGCTCGCCTTGCGGTGCGCTGGCCTGCTTCGCCTGCCAGTTGTTGTAGGCCTTGTAGGCGACCACACCAAGCGCCGCTAAGCCTCCGTAGGTAAGGGCCTTGCCGCCCATTTTGCGCGCACTCTTGTTACCCAGCAGCAAGCCCAGCGCACCTGCCGCCAGAGCGCCGCCGCCGGCGCCTTTCAACAGAGAGCCGAGATCACCACCCTGGCCGCTTTTACCGGCGCCACCGAGCAAACCGCCCAAGCTGCCACCCAAGCCGCCGGTCGAACCACCGGCAGAGCTGCCGGCAGATTTCTGTTGCAACAAGTCCTGGCCGGACTTTAACAACTGGTCAAGTAAGCCACGGGTAATCATCAAGCGCTCTCCCTAAAAATGATTGTGCAAGCACACGAGTTGATTCTAGAGACACAGGCTTAACCGTCGCTAACGCCAGAGTGCTTCGAAAGATTGCCAGCGGCTGAGAGAAAAACAACTACGGGGCGGCTCAGCTGGCGCACAGCGTCAAATACGGTGCGTCGCACACGTGCTACCTAAGCGGATGGCGACCGCAGCCAATGGCGCTAAGGGCCATGACCGCTGTTAATCCGACGCCGCTACGGGGCGCTTATCGCGGGCTGATGTGGGCGATCAGCAGCTGCACCGATTCCTGGCCGCGAAACTCGTTGACGTCCAGCTTGTAGGCCAGCTCGACCCAGCGCACGGTCGGGTTCGGCCAGATTTCGCGATCCACGCCAAAGGCGATGCCATCGAGTTGCACGCTGCCGCACTCGCTTTTCAACACCACCTTAAGATGGCGCTCGCCGACTACACGCTGCTGCACCAACTGGAACACGCCATGGAACAGCGGCTCCGGGAAGTGCTGCCCCCACGGCCCGGCATTGCGCAATTCCTTGGCCAGCGGCAAGTGGAACTCTTCAATCGAGAGTGCTCCATCGGAGAGCAAACGACCGGTGAGATCGTCCTCGCAGAGCTGGCGACGCACTTCGGCATCGAAGGCCGCCGCAAAGTCGGCGAAATTGGCTTCGGGCAACGACAAGCCCGCAGCCATGGCATGCCCACCGAACTTGCTGATCAGCTGCGGATGCTTGGCGGCCACAGCATCCAGTGCGTCGCGGATATGAAACCCCGGCACGGAACGCGCCGAACCTTTCAGCACACCATCGCCTGCATCGGCAAAGGCAATGGTCGGACGGTGATAACGCTCTTTCATCCGCGAGGCGAGAATGCCGATGACGCCCTGGTGCCAGTCGGGCTCGAACAGGCACAGGCCGAACGGCATATCTTCTAGCGGCAAGTCCTTGAGCTGGGCCAGCGCCTCACGCTGCATGCCTTGCTCAATGGCCTTGCGGTCCTGATTGAGCTGATCCAACTGCACGGCCATGTCACGTGCCAGCGCTTCGTCTTCACACAGCAGGCATTCGATGCCCAGCGCCATGTCATCCAACCGCCCGGCCGCATTCAAGCGCGGGCCGAGGATAAAGCCCAGGTCGGTGGAGGTGATACGCCGATGATCGCGCCCGGCCACGTCCAGAATCGCGCGCAAACCCGCTCGCGCCCGCCCGGCACGAATGCGCGCCAACCCCTGATGCACCAGAATGCGGTTGTTGGCATCCAACGGCACCACATCGGCCACACTGCCCAGCGCGACCAAATCCAGCAGTTCACCGAGGTTCGGCTCCGGGCGCTGCGCGCTAAACCAGCCCATTTCACGCAGCCGGGCGCGCAACGCCAGCAGCACATAAAACATCACACCCACCCCAGCCAATGCCTTGCTGGGGAACGCGCAGCCCGGCTGGTTAGGGTTGACGATGGCATCCGCTGCAGGCAACTCGGCGCCGGGCAGGTGGTGGTCGGTGACCAGCACAGTCAAACCCGCCGCTTTGGCCGCCGCCACACCCTCGACGCTGGAAATGCCGTTATCCACGGTAATCAGCAACCGCGGCGCACGCTCAAGCGCCACCGCGACAATTTCCGGGGTCAGGCCATAGCCATATTCGAAGCGATTGGGCACCAGATAATCGACGTGCGCCGCACCCAGCATGCGCAGCCCCAATACACCCACCGTGCTGGCGGTGGCACCGTCGGCATCGAAGTCGCCGACGATCAGCATGCGCTGGCCCTGTTGCAGCCCCAGCACCAGCAAATCGACCGCAGCGTCCATGCCCTTGAGCTGCTGATACGGAATCAACCGCGCCAGCCCCTTATCCAACTCAGCGGCGGATTGCACCCCACGGGCGGCATACAGGCGGGTCAGGAGTGGCGGCAGCGCGCCCAGATCAGGCAGAGTGGAGGGTAGCGGACGGGCTTCGATACGCATGGGCATTCTTTTTCGTGTAGGGCGGACGCGGAGCGTCACCGGCTGTATTCCCACGCTGGAGCGTTGGAACAATCATCACGCCACTTTGTAGGAGCCAGCTTGCTGGCGATCATGATCGCTCACATCGCCAGCAAGCTGGCTCCTACAGGACGGCTTATCGTTCGCCGATCAGCCACTCGATCGGCAGCTCATGCTGGCCGCGCTCATCGGTGACGAACAGCTCGCCGTCGCTGATCATCACGCTCCAGTTCAGCGAACGCGGCATGTCCAGCGCCAGCTTGGCCAAGGCTTCTTGGTCGAGAGCCACAACATTGATGTTCTTTAGGCTGCGCACTGGATCAAGCGCTTTGGTCTGCCATACGCGCAGGTTGCCATAGGCCACCAAGCTGAACTTCTCGGTGCGCCGCGAGCACCAGGTGATGCGGTCACTGTCCGGCTGACCGACTTCGATCCAGTGCAGCACGCGATCGTCCAGGCTCTTTTCCCACAATGCCGGCTCATCCACATCCGACAGGCCACGACCAAACGCCAAGTGCTCGTGATAGAACAGACAATAGGCCACCAGGCGCGCCGCCAGGCGTTCTTCGGTTTCCGAAGGGTGCTTGGCCACGGTGAAACGCAGGTTTTCATAGACGCTGCGGTCCATGTCGGTGAGGTTCAACTCGATTTTGTAGGTGGTAGACGGCAGGGCCATGGACGGGGCTTCTTGACTGGTCGAATAAGCCGGTAAGTCTAACCCGAATCCCGCGCCCACCCCAGTTGCATAGACGCCCCACCGGCGTCATCGCATCCGATACGCCCAGTGCAATGGCCCTAAGCCTCAGCGGCCCGGCCAATACAGGTGCCCGCCCTGCCCTCGAGAATAGCCAGGGCATCCTGCAGCCGGCCTATGCCGCTGACGCCCCCGCTGTCGGCAAAGTCGCAGGCGGCCTGCACCTTCGGGCCCATGGAACCGTCCGGCACGTTCAGGCTACGGGCCTGGGCGACGCTAAGTGCGGACAAGGCGCACGCATCCGCACTGCCGAAATCGCGGTACACGGCCTCCACATCCGTCAGCAGCAGCAACGCATCGGCGCCAAGTTGCGCGGCCAGCAGTGCGCTGGCGGCATCCTTGTCGATCACTGCTTCAACGCCAATCAGGCTGCCGTTGTCCAGGCGCAACACCGGAATGCCACCGCCGCCGGCGCAGATCACCACCACGCCCTGCTCCAGCAGCAGTTTGAGCACGCGCAGGTCAGGAATTTCCAGGGGCTTTGGCGAAGGCACCACACGCCGCCAGTGCGCGCCGTCGGCGGCAATCTGCCAGCCGGCAGCGGCAGCGCGACTCTCGGCCTCGGCCTTGCTGTAAACCGGGCCGACAAACTTGCTGGGGTGCAGGAAGGCCGGGTCGTTGTGATCAACCAGCACCTGGGTCAACAGGGTTGCCACCGGCCGGTCATGCTGCAGGGCGTTTTCCAGTTCCTGCTCGATGATGTAGCCGATCATGCCTTCGGTCTGCGCCCCCAGCACATCCAGCGGATAGGCCTCATCGGGTTTATAGGCCGCGCCTTGCAGCGCCAGCAGCCCCACCTGCGGGCCGTTGCCGTGGGTCACCACCAGGCTGTGGCCCGCCCGGATCACCTGGGCAAGCGCCTGCGCTGCCACCACCACATTGCTGCGTTGCACCTCGGCAGTCAGCGGCTCACCACGTTTTAGCAGGGCGTTACCGCCCAAGGCTGCGACAACCAGCATGTCAGGCTCCCAGTGTGGCGACCAATACGGCCTTGATGGTGTGCAGGCGGTTTTCCGCCTGATCGAAGACGATGGACGCCGGGCTTTCAAAGACCGCATCGGTCACTTCCATGGCATCAATGCCGAACTCGGCCTGAATCTCGCGGCCCATGGCGGTTTCGGTGTTGTGGAAGGCCGGCAGGCAATGCATAAAGCGGGCGCGTGGATTCGCGGTTTTGGCCATCAGCTCGGCATTGACCTGATACGGCATCAGCAACTTGATGCGCTCGGCCCATTTTTCCTTGGCCTCGCCCATTGATACCCAGACATCAGTGTAGACAAAGTCCACGCCTGCAACGGCGGCGTCGATGTCCTCAGTGATGGTGATTCTGGCGCCGGTATCTGCGGCAACCCGCTGCGCTTCCTCTTGAATAGCCGGGTTTGGCCAGCAGGCCCGCGGGGCGCAGAGGCGCACATCCATACCCATCTTCGCGGCGCCGATCAGCAGGCTGTCGCCCATGTTGTTGGCCGCATCGCCAATAAACACGAAGGCCACTTCATGCAGCGGCTTTTCCACATGCTCTTGCATGGTGAGAAAGTCGGCGAGTATTTGGGTCGGGTGAAATTCGTTGGTCAGGCCGTTGTACACCGGTACACCGGCATACTCGGCCAACTCCTCGACGATCGCCTGACCGAAACCGCGATACTCGATGGCGTCATACACGCGGCCCAGCACCCGGGCAGTGTCTTTTACCGATTCCTTGTGACCGATATGGGTGCCGGTCGGGCCTAAGTAGGTGACGCGTGCGCCCTGATCAAAGGCCGCCACCTCGAAACCGACGCGGGTGCGGGTGGAGTCCTTCTCGAAGATCAGCGCGATGTCTTTGCCACGTAGTTGCGGCACTTCTGTGCCGGCATATTTGGCAGCTTTCAGATCAGCCGACAGCTTGAGGAGAAAGTTGATTTCCTGCGGGGTGAAGTCGCGCAGGGTGAGGAAGTGACGGTTTTTCAGATTAAAAGCCATGGTGGTATCCCTGTCAGATTAAACGGCGTCACGGATGGTTGGACAGCTCATGCAATGGCCGCCACCGCGACCGCGACCCAGCTCGGCGCCGGGTATGGCCAGCACTTCGATGCCCGCCGCCTGCAGCGCGGCATTGGTGTCGTCGTTGCGGTCATAGCCGATGACCACACCAGGGCTGAGGGCCAAAACGTTATTGCCATCGTTCCACTGCTCACGCTCACGCTCGGCTGCATTGCTGCCGCCGGTGGGCACCAGTTCCAGGGATGGATAACCCAGCACCTCCGCCACCACATCGAACAAATGGCGCGGGTCCTGGCGAAAACTAAGGTGCTTGCCGCCCTCGCCTGGGCGCAGGTCATAGCAGATCACCTCATCGGCAACTTCTTTGAAGGTGGTGACGATATTGCCGCCGCACAGGGTAAACACCGTATCCAAGTGCATGGCCGCGCGGGATTTGGGCAACTGGCAGGCAATTACCCGCTGCGCCGCACCCTGCTTGAATAAGGCATCCGCCAGCTGACCAATGGCCTGGGGCGATGAACGCTCGCCCATGCCCACCAGTACAGTGGCGTTACCCACGGGCATGATGTCGCCGCCTTCGAGGGTAGCCAGGCCATGCTCACGAGCGGGGTCACCCCAGAGCACCGGCACACGCCCGGCGAAGATCGGGTGAAAGCGGTAAATGGTCGCCATCAACAGCGTCTCCGGGCGGCGGGCAGGCCAATACATCGGGTTCAACGTCACCCCGCCATAAATCCAGGCACTGTTGTCACGGGTAAACAGCAAATTGGGCAGTGGCGGCAGAACGAAACCCGAGCGCCCCAGATGGTTGCCAAATAATCCGCTGGGGTTGAAGGGCATGTCGCCGACCTGCAGCCCGCCGATCAGAAACTCCGCCAGCTGCGTGGCGGGCATCTCATCCATCCAGGCCCGCAGGTCGGAGAGCATGCCCAGGCCAATGTCATTGCGGGTGATGCGCAAATCCAGCAGCCAACGCCGCGCCTCGGCAATATCCAGGGCCTGGGCCAGCAGCTCATTAACATCCAGCACCTCAATGCCGCGAGCGCGCATCAGGCTGGTGAAGATATCGTGATCCTTCTGCGCCTGCTTGACCCAAAACACATCGTCGAACAGCAACGCATCGCAGTTGGACGGGGTAAGCCGGCGGTGGGCCAGCCCCGGCCGGCACACAATCACCTGACGCAGAACGCCCGTTTCAGAATGCACACCAAAGGTTTTATCAGACATGACGAAGCTCCTTTACTGAAGGGCTGCAGCGGCGCGTCAAAGCAATACGCCGACACTCAGCACAAGCGAGACGAACAGCGTGAGGATGAGTAGTAAAGGCCAGATAAAGACCAGCCAACGGTCATAGGACACCCGGCCTATTGCCAGCCCGCCGACCACCACGGCAAAGGTGGGGTTGATCAGATTGACCAGGCCATTGGCCGATTGGTACGCCGTGACCACCAGATCACGGCCGACGCTGGCAAAGTCCGCCAGAGGCGCCAGAATCGGCATCGACAGCACCGCCAGGCCCGAGGACGACGGCACAAACAAACTCATGCCGGCCTCAATCCAGAACATCACATGGATAAACGCCAGCGGCGGTAAGCCGCCGAGCGAGGTCTCGGCACTGTGCAAGATGGTGTCGGCGATCATGCCCTGCTCCATGATCACCACGATGCCGCGCGCCAGGCCGACGACCAGGGCCACCCCGAGCAGATCGCGGGCGCCGTCAACAAAGCTGCCGGTAAGCTTCTTTTCGCCCAGCCGGGCGACGATGCCGATCACGATGGCCGAGCCGAGAAACAACGCGCCCATGCTGGCCATCCACCAGCCCTGGGATGACACACCCCAGATCATCACCGCAAAGGTCAGCGCAAAGATCACCAGCACCAGCATCTGAGTGCGCGTCAGGCGCGTGTCTTTAAAATCGTCCTCATGGCCCTGCAGGAACAGCTTTTTGTGCGCCTCGCGTTGCTTGGCCACCACCGAGCGCGAGGGGTCGGCCTGCACCTGTTTGGCATAGCGCATCACATAGACGGCACAAATAATCAGCCCGCCGAGCAGAATCACCAGGCGCAGGGCCAGGCCATCGGTGAACGGAATACTGGCCGCATTGGCTGCGATCACCGTGGCAAAGGGGTTGATGGTCGAGCCAACAACGCCAATACCGGCACCGATCAGAATGATCGCCACACCAGTGATGCTGTCGTAGCCGGCGGCGATCATCACCGGGATCAGAATGGCGTAAAAGGCCAGGGTTTCTTCGGCCATGCCATAAGTGGTGCCGCCCAAGGCGAACAGGGTCATCAGGATGGGGATCATCCAGATTTCATGGCCCTTGAGTTTGCGCATGGCGCTACGGATACCCGTGTCGATGGCCCCCGTGGCGTTCATCACCCCGAGAAAGCCGCCGAGAAACAGCACAAACAGCGCCACATCGATGGCATTGGCGGCATAGCTGTCTGGGTTATAGAAGCCTGCCGTGGGCGCCAGCATGACCTCGACGAAGCCCTGAGGGTTGGCCTCAACCTGCTGGTAGGTGCCTGGCACCGCCACTTCACGGCCGACACTCTCGTTCATTACCCGCTCGTACTTGCCGGCGGGAATCACCCAGGTCAGGGCCGCGACAAAGACAATCAGCAGAAACAGAATCGTGTAGGCCGTGGGGAAACGCGTGGCCAGATCGTCATGCTGATCGGCCGGGGAATTATCTTCTTGCGAACTCATGGCGCCGCTCCTTGATCCGAATACCGGGTCGACAGGAGATAACAGCCAGCGTGTTCAAGCGCTGGCACTACCCGCCAAAATCACAATGCCCCCACTGGTTAGACGTCGTGTGATCCAGGTCAAACCCGGCGCATTACTCACGACCTTTCATCGGCAAATAGCCGAACCACCCGTGCGTTGCAGGCTTGCGTGTGAACATGGGGTATCAAGATAAGTTCAGCCTGAGTCAGTTTGATTACTGACCGCCCTGCTGATACACCGCCCTCGCAGCGCAAGTTGCGCCGTAGGCTAAGCACACGCCATGACACCAGCCGGCCTCGGCGAGAGCAGGCCGGTAGCGCGCAGACATAGTCCCCCTGCACGCAATGCAATAGGCTACGCCGGCATCGTCCTTCAGGAGTCCTCATGAGCAACCCCAGCAAGCCCCTCGCCGGCATTAAAGTCATCGAACTCGGCACCTTGATCGCCGGTCCTTTTGCCTCGCGTATTTGCGCCGAGTTTGGTGCCGAGGTGATCAAGGTCGAGTCGCCCGACGGCGGCGACCCACTGCGCAAGTGGCGCAAGCTGTATGAGGGCACATCGCTGTGGTGGTTTGTGCAGGCACGCAACAAACAGTCGATCACCCTTAACCTCAAGCATGAGGCCGGGCGCGAGGTGTTGAAAAAGCTGCTCAGCGAGGCGGACATTCTCATCGAGAACTTCCGCCCCGGCGTGCTGGAGAAACTCGGCCTGGGCTGGGAAGTGCTGCATGCACTCAACCCAAAATTGGTGATGGTGCGCCTGTCCGGCTTCGGCCAGACCGGCCCGATGAAGGATCAGCCAGGCTTTGGCGCGGTGGGCGAATCCATGGGTGGGCTGCGCTATATCACCGGTTTCGAGGATCGCCCGCCGGTGCGCACCGGCATCAGCATTGGCGATTCGATTGCCGCGCTGTGGGGCGTGATCGGCGCGCTGATGGCGCTGCGCCATCGCGAGGTCAACGGCGGCAGCGGCCAAGTGGTGGATGTGGCGCTGTATGAAGCGATCTTCGCGATGATGGAGTCCATGGTGCCGGAGTTCGATGTGTTCGGTTTTATCCGCGAGCGCACCGGCAACATCATGCCCGGCATCACGCCCTCCTCGATTCACACCAGCAGCGACGGCAAACACATCCAGATCGGTGCCAACGGTGATGCGATCTTCAAACGCTTTATGCAGGCCATCGACCGCCCGGACCTGGCCGACGACGCGACCCTGGCCAGCAATGACGGCCGCGATGCGCGACGCGATGAAATTTATGGCGTGATCGACCGCTGGGTTGGCTCGCTACCATTAGAGCAGGTGCTGGCAACGCTGAACCAAGCCGAGGTTCCGGCCAGCCGTATCTTCAGCGCCGAAGACATGTTCCACGACCCGCAATTTCTCGCGCGCGAAATGCTCTTGTCGGCCACGCTGCCAGATGGCAAAGCCTTCAAGATGCCCGGCATCGTGCCCAAGCTCAGCGACACACCGGGCGCAGTGGAGTCGGTCGGCCCTGCGCTGGGCGAGCATACCCAACGCATCCTGCTCACTCTTGGCTACAGCGAGGCGCAAATTGCCGAGCTGAAAAGCCTTGGCGCTATTTGAGCCGTGCTGATGTCCAATCCACTCACCAGCCCAGCCCACAGCCTGGCCTGCGAGCTGCGCGATTACCCTGAGTGGCATCGCGGGCGCAGCCGGTACGCCGTGTGGGTGCTGCCCGTGCAATGCCCCACTCTGCTGGCGCACATTGACCGCGTGCAGCAACAGTTGAGCGATGTGCTGCACCCACCCGGACGCCGCCAAGCGCACATCACGCTCTTCGTTTGCGGTTTTATCAGCGGCAACGCGCGTCATGATGACGACTTCAGCAAGCAACACTTGCAGCAGCAACTCAAGGCTATGGGCCGTCAATCACGGCAGCCATTGGATCTGCTGATTGGCCAGCCCGACAGCTTTGCCAGCGCCGTCTTTCTGCCGGTCTACGACCCCTCCGGGCAGCTGCAACACTGGCGCACACGGCTGAGCGAGCAGAGCAGCGAAGTACGACAAAGCCCCTATCACGCGCACATCACCCTCGGCCTTTATCGGCGAAGTGTAGATGCCGCCCTGCTCCGCGCGCGCCTGGCTGAACTGGCTGAAGAAGCCCCACGTCAGCTGCGGGTAAAGAGCCTGCAGTTCTGCCACTACCGAGCACGCCAGCTGTTCAGCCCGCTGCGGGTGCGCCACAGCCTGCGGCTCAGGAGCTAGCCGTCGCCCATAAAAAAACCGGCCCCTTGCGGGGGCCGGTTTTTTCAACAACAGCAGCCGTTACAGCGGCTTGCCACGGTTACCGTGCTGCGCCACAAAGGCTTGAACAGTTTTAAGGTCGTTGGCCAGCACCGTGCAGCGCTCTTCACGCTCGAACAGATCAGCCAAATGCGCGGGCAACGCTGGCGCTTGGCCAACACCAGCCTTCTCCACCGCTTCGGGGAACTTGACCGGATGCGCGGTGCCCAGAATCACCATCGGTGTCGCCAGGCTGCGACGGCACTCACGGGCCGCACGCACGCCAATCGCAGTGTGCGGGTCAAGCAGCTCGCCGCACTCGTTGAACACCTCGACGATGGTTTCGCAGGTTTGCGCATCATCCACCGCCAGCGAATCAAACAGTTTGCGCGCTTCGCTCCAGCGATCGTCATCAACGCTGAAACCGCCGCCCTGCTTGAAGTTGGCCATCAATTCGGCGATCGCCGCGCCATTACGGCCATGCAGGTCAAACAGCAGGCGCTCGAAGTTCGACGACACCATGATGTCCATGGACGGCGACAGCGTCGGGTGCAGGGTGTCCTTCACATACTGATTACCGCTCATAAAGCGGTGCAGGATGTCGTTACGGTTGGTCGCAACGATCAGCTGGCTGATCGGCAGGCCCATGTTGCGCGCCAGGTAACCGGCGAAGATGTCGCCGAAGTTACCGGTCGGCACCGAGAACGCGATGGAGCGCGCCGGCCCGCCCAGCTGCAGGGCTGCGTGGAAGTAGTAAACGATCTGGGCCATGATCCGCGCCCAGTTGATCGAGTTGACTGCCACCAGGCGAGTGCCCTTGAGGAAGCCCTGGTCAGCGAAGCTGTCCTTGACCATCTCCTGGCAGTCATCGAAGTTGCCTTCAATGGCGATGTTATGAATGTTGTCGCCGAGGATGGTGGTCATCTGCCGGCGCTGCACCTCAGACACACGGTTGTGCGGGTGCATGATGAAAATATCGACATTATCGCAGGCCTTACAACCCTCAATGGCGGCCGAACCGGTGTCACCGGAGGTCGCGCCCATGATCACCACGCGCTCGTTACGCTTGGCCAGCACGTAATCGAGCAAACGACCGAGCAGCTGCAGGGCGAAATCCTTGAACGCTAGGGTGGGGCCGTGAAACAACTCCAGCACCCACTCGTTACCGTTCAGCTGACGCAGCGGCGCGACAGCGCCATGGGCAAACACGCCGTAGGTTTCTTCGAGGATCTTTTTAAAGTCGGCATCCGGAATGCTGCCGGTGACGAACGGGCGCATCACGCGGAACGCCAGCTCGTGGTACGGCAGGCCGGCCCAGGAGGCGATTTCTTCCTGAGTAAAGCGCGGCAGGTTTTCCGGCACATACAGGCCGCCATCGCTGGCCAAGCCAGCGAGCAGCACATCTTCGAAATTCAGGGCCGGTGCCTGGCCACGGGTACTGATATAGCGCATAGGGGCAAACCTTCGGTTAAATCTTCAAGAGCCGCCGCAGCTTAGCCACGGCGCCCGAAATGGATTAGTTCAGCTGCTCGACGCGGATACGCACAACGCTGCCGACCACATCGGTCAAGGCTTCAAGGGCGCTGATGGCCTCATTGATTTGCGCCTCAACCACACGATGGGTGACCAGGATCATCGGCACCAGGCCGTCTTGCTCCTCGGCTTCCTTCTGCATGATCGACTCGATGTTGATGCCACGCGCCGACAGGATGCTCGCCACCTGAGCCAGCACGCCCGGATGATCCTTGGCCTGAATGCGCAGGTAATAAGCACTCTCGCAAGCCTCAATCGGCAGTATCGGGTGATCAGACAGCGAGTCGGGCTGGAAGGCCAAGTGCGGCACGCGGTTGGTTGGATCGGCGGTCAGCGCACGGACTACGTCAACCAGATCAGCGATCACCGAAGACGCAGTCGGCTCCATGCCTGCGCCAGCGCCGTAGAACAGGGTGCTACCGGCAGCGTCACCGTTGACCATGACCGCGTTCATCACGCCGTTCACGTTGGCGATCAGCCGATCCGCCGGGATCAGCGTCGGGTGTACACGCAACTCGATACCGGCTTCAGTGCGACGGGCAACACCGAGGTGCTTGATGCGATAGCCCAAGGCTTCTGCGTAGTTCACGTCAGCGGTGGTCAGTTTGGTGATGCCTTCGGTGTAGGCCTTGTCGAACTGCAGCGGAATACCAAAAGCGATGGACGCCAGGATGGTCAGCTTGTGCGCAGCATCAATGCCCTCGACGTCGAAGGTTGGATCGGCTTCGGCATAACCCAGCGCCTGCGCCTCGGCCAACACGTCATCGAAGGTGCGACCCTTCTCACGCATTTCACTGAGGATAAAGTTACCAGTGCCGTTGATGATGCCGGCCAGCCAGTTGATGCGGTTAGCCGCCAGGCCTTCACGAATCGCCTTGATCACCGGAATACCGCCGGCTACGGCGGCTTCGAAGGCGACGATCACACCCTTCTCGCGGGCTTTGGCAAAGATCTCATTGCCGTGTACGGCTATCAGCGCCTTATTGGCGGTGACCACGTGCTTGCCGTTGTCGATGGCCTTGAGCACCAGCTCCTTGGCCAGGGTGTAACCGCCAATCAGCTCGATAACAATATCGATCTCAGGGTTATTCACCAGCTCGAAAACGTCGCTGGTCAGGCTAATACCGGTCGTGTCGTACTGTGGCTTGGGCGAGCGAATGGCAATCTGGGCAACTTCAATACCACGCCCTGCACGCCGGGTAATTTCCTCGGCATTACGCTTAAGTACATTCAACGTACCGCCACCGACGGTACCGAGCCCACAGATGCCTACTTTGACCGGTTTCACACTGAACTCCCCATCTGCACTGCGAAAAACGGCCGGAGCAAGCCCCGGCCGTGGAAAAGAGCCGCACCATACGAAGCGGCTGTTTATTAGTCAATCAGGCGTACGCCTTCGCTCACTTGGACTCTAAGGCGATTTTCGCCAACTGCGGCGCCGGCTGATAGCCCGGAATGATCTTGCCGTTAGCCAACACGATGGCCGGTGTGCCGCTGACACCAATTAGCTGACCCAATGCGTATTGCTTGGCCACCGGGCTGTCGCACTGCGCATCGGCCACGCCTTGGCGGGTTTTGGCGCGGTTCATGGCGTCCTGTTTGTCCTTGGCGCACCAGACATTAGACAGCTCTTTGGCGGCAGCGCTTTCAAGACCCTGACGCGGGAAGGCCAGGTAACGCACTTCAACACCCAAACGGTTTAGCTCAGGCACTTCGCTGTGCAGTTTTTGGCAATAACCGCAGTCGGTGTCGGTAAACACGGTGATATGAGTTTTCGCTTGCTTGGGCGCGAAGATCACCATTTCAGAAGCGGGAATCGCCTCCATCAACTTAACCACGCCTTTGCTCTCAGCAACTTCAGTCAGGTTGACTGGCTTGCCATCCTTAACCTGGAACAGATAACCCTGAAGCAGAAACTGGCCATCTTCGCTGGCGTATAACTGACGGCCGCCCTGCAACTGAACCTGATACAGACCGCTCATCGGGCTCTCTGCAATGGCTTCAATCGGCAGATCAGGGTCAATCGCTTTGAGCGTAGTGCGGATAGCCTGATCAGGATCGGCAGCCATGCCAATGCTGCTGGCCAGGCTCAAGGCCAACGCGACAACACTGCGATTAAAGCGCATACAAACTCCTAACGAAAACGATCTAACAAAGAGTGTCGCAGCCTACCATACAAGCCCATACAGACCGACTACAGCAGGCCAGACGGCGTGCTCAACCACGCGGGTGGTGCAAGGCATGCAGCTCCTGCAACCGCGCGCGGGCGACGTGGGTATAAATCTGCGTGGTCGATAAATCGCTATGCCCCAAGAGCATCTGCACCACACGCAGATCTGCACCGTGGTTGAGCAAGTGCGTGGCAAAGGCGTGGCGCAAAGTGTGCGGCGACAAACTCTTGGCAACCCCCGCAACGCGTGCTTGGTGCTTGATGCGGTACCAGAAGGTCTGCCGGGTCATCTGCTCACCACGCAGGCTGGGAAACAGCACATCGCTGGGTTTGCCATCCAGCAAGAATGGCCGAGCCTCTTTGCTGTAGCGCTCAATCCAGGCAATCGCCTCTTCACCGAGCGGCACCAAGCGCTCCTTGCTGCCTTTGCCAAATACGCGCAGCACACCCTGACGCAGATTGACCTGCTCAAGCGTCAAACCTATCAGCTCACTGACGCGCAGGCCACAGGCATACAGCACCTCGAGCATGGCGCGGTCACGCAAACCGATCGGGTCATCCAGCTCCGGAGCGGCCAGCAAGGCCTCAACATCCGCCTCGGACAGCGACTTGGGCAGCGGCCGGCCCAGCTGCGGTAAATCCACCTGCAACGTTGGATCCCGACTGATCAGCTGCTCACGCAAGAGAAACCGGTAAAAACCGCGCAACCCCGAGAGCAGCCGCGCGGTAGAGCGCGCCTTGTAACCCTCATTCAGACGCCAGGCCAAATGGTCGAGAATCAGCTCACGGCCTGCATCTGGCAACTGCACATCGCGCACCTGCAGCCAGCCATTAAACAACGCCAGATCACTGCGGTAAGCCGAGCGGGTGTGGGCCGACAAGCCCTTCTCCAGCCATAACGACTCAAGAAAACGGTCAATCAGCGGATGGTCGAGAGCTGCCATCAAAAAACCTCAAACAATATGGCCGCTAGTGTCTACGAGCGCAGCGCCATGGGCCAGCGCTTTGCCTGCTTGAGCCGAGATGACATCAACGCGTTACAACGTAATAGCCAAAGCCCAGAAACGAAAAAAGCAGCCCGAGGGCTGCTTTTTATTGGAAAGCTGAGACTTAGCCCAGTTTTTCCTTGATGCGCGCTGCTTTACCGGACAGGTCGCGCAGGTAGTAAAGCTTGGCTTTACGTACGTCACCGCGACGCTTAACGGCCAGGCTGTCAACCAGCGGGCTGTAAGTCTGGAAAGTACGCTCAACGCCAACACCGTTGGAGATCTTACGAACAGTGAACGCACTGTTCAGACCACGGTTACGCTTAGCGATAACAACACCTTCAAACGCCTGCAGACGCTGACGATCGCCTTCCTTTACTTTTACCTGAACGATGATGGTATCGCCCGGTGCAAAAGGAGGAATCACTTTGCCCATCTGCTCAGCTTCGATCTGCTGAATAATCTTGTTGGTCATGCTGCGCTCCTAAGACAGGCAATCAGGCCTGCCATCGATACATTAACTATCGTCCCGCTGGCGGATGTATTCCTCCAGCAGCTTCTTCTCTTCTCCAGAAAGCGAGCGGCTTTCCAGAAGATCAGCGCGTCGTTCGTGCGTCCGACCAAGGGACTGCTGCAAACGCCAGCGCCGGATGTGTTCGTGGTTGCCGCTAAGCAGCACCTGTGGAACACGTTTATCCGCATACACCTCCGGGCGGGTGTAGTGCGGGCAGTCAAGCAAGCCATCCGTAAAGGAGTCTTCCTCGGCCGAGTCTGCATGACCCAATGCACCAGGCAATAGGCGCGTTACCGCGTCGATCAGCACCATGGCCGGCAGCTCACCGCCAGACAGGACGTAATCCCCAATCGACCATTCTTCATCGACATGCGCCTCAATAAAGCGCTCATCAATGCCTTCGTAGCGACCTGCGATGAGGATTAATGCCTCAACGTTGGCCAGTTCGCGTACTGCTGACTGAGTCAGCTGGCGACCTTGCGGCGAAAGATAAATCACTTTCGCTTTTTCACCTGCGGCGTGCTTGGCGTCGAGCAAAGCATCCTCAAGCGGCTTGATCTTCATCACCATGCCGGGGCCACCACCAAAAGGCCGATCATCCACAGTGTGGTGACGGTCAGTGGTGTAGCTTCGCGGATTCCAACAGGTCAGTTGCAACAAACCCTGTTTCACCGCGCGACTGGTAATGCCGTAATCGCTAATAGCAGTAAACATTTCCGGGAACAACGTAATGACTTCAACGCGCAGATTTGGCATCAGGCTTAAAAGTCCGCATCCCAGTCAACCCGCATTTCGCCAGCACTCAAATCAATCGACAGCACACATTGCTCTGTGTAGGGCAATAAGCGCTCACGACCATCCAGGCTGTCGGTGCAGGGTTTAACCACCATCACATCGTTGGCACCGGTTTCTAACAAGTGATCGATCTTGCCGAGCAATTGCCCTGCCTGGTCGATAACCTTGAGACCTTCCAACTGGTACCAGTAGTACTCACCGGCTGTTAATTCAGGGAACAGGTTGCGCGGCACGCAGATCTCATAACCCGCTAGAAGACGTGCTTCTTCGCGGTCATCAAGACCCTTGAGCTTTGCGACCAGGAACTTATCATTCCCGCGTCCGCTAACCAGCTCGACCTGTTTGACACTGCCTTCGCGCCTAAGCGTCCAGGACTTGTACTGCAACAGGTTTGCAACAGGATCGGTAAAGGAATACACCTTCACTTCACCGCGAACGCCATGTACAGAGTAGATCTTGCCGATAACGATCAAATCATCGGTAGAAGCAGGCGTTGCGCTCATATTGCTCAGGCCGCAGCCTTAGCAGCGTCCTTCAACAGCTGGGCAACACGGTCAGACGGCTGTGCGCCGACGCTCAGCCAATGGGCCAGGCGATCTTGCTTAACGGACAGACGAACTTCCTGACCGCGAGCAATCGGGTTGAAGAAACCGATTTCTTCTTTGTGCGAACCGTCACGTGGGTTACGGCTGTCGGTCACGTTGATTTTGTAGAATGGGCGCTTTTTGGAGCCGCCGAGGGCAAGACGAATCGTTAGCATGTGAACATAGTTCCTGTAGTCGGTGCTGCAAATCTAAATGCACAGCGGGAATGGGTACCCGAAAGGCCGCATATTCTAAGGAATATCCGGACTTTTGCAAATGGCTTTTTCAAGCGCATGGGCCTGTGCAATCAAGATTTGCCAGAGGGCCGCCATCCAAACCGGCCGATCAGCTCCCGCAAAAGGCGGGTTTACTGTCTATCCCCGCGTTGCGCGAGGGTCTGCGTCGGCATCGCAACCGACGCGGATTCCTTACATCTTCGGCATGCCGCCGGGCATCATCCCGCCCATGCCACGCATCATCTTGGCCATACCGCCTTTAGCAGTGAACTTCTTCATCATCTTCTGCATCTGCTTGTGCTGCTTGATCAAGCGACCAATGTCCTGCACCTGGGTGCCGGAGCCCATGGCGATACGGCGCTTGCGCGAGCCGCTGATAATTTCCGGGTCGCGACGCTCTTGAGGCGTCATCGAGTTGATGATCGCCTCCATCTGCTTGAACTGCTTCTCGGCCGCGCCCTGGGCGTTGCCCATCTGCGCCAGATTGACGCCGCCCATCTGCGGCAGCTTGTCCATCAGGCCGCCGAGGCCGCCCATGCTCTTCATCTGCTGCAGCTGGTCACGGAAATCTTCGAGGTCGAAGCCCTTGCCCTTCTTCAGTTTCTTGGTGAGCTTCTCGGCTTTCTCACGATCTAGGGTCTGCTCGGCCTGCTCGATCAGGCTGAGTACATCGCCCATGCCAAGGATGCGCGATGCAATCCGGTCAGGGTGAAAAGGCTCGAGCGCCTCGGTCTTCTCGCCCATGCCGATAAATTTGATCGGCTTACCGGTGATATGCCGCACCGACAACGCCGCACCGCCGCGCGCATCACCGTCGACCTTGGTCAGCACCACACCGGTCAGCGGCAACGCATCATTAAAAGCTTTGGCGGTATTGGCAGCATCCTGGCCGGTCATGGCGTCAACCACGAACAGAGTTTCCACCGGCTTGATCGCCGCATGCAGCGCCTGGATCTCAGCCATCATCTCGGCATCAATAGCCAAACGACCGGCGGTGTCGACGATCACGACATCGATAAACTTGAGCTTGGCTTCCTTGATCGCCGCCTCAGCGATATCCACCGGCTTCTGGCTGAGATCGGAAGGGAAGAAGGTCACACCAATATCGTTGGCCAGGGTTTCCAGCTGTTTGATTGCCGCCGGACGGTAAACGTCAGCCGACACCACCATCACGGTCTTTTTCTTGCGCTCTTTAAGGAAGCGCGCCAGCTTACCGACGGTGGTGGTTTTACCCGCACCTTGCAGACCCGCCATCAGCACCACGGCAGGCGGCACGGCATTCAGCGCCAGGTCTTCGTTGGCTGCGCCCATCAGCTCTTCAAGCTCGGCGCGGACGATCTTCACGAACGCTTGGCCCGGCGTCAGGCTCTTCGACACCTCGGTGCCGACCGCGCGATCCTTGACCTTATTCACGAAGTCCTTGACCACTGGCAGGGCAACGTCAGCCTCAAGTAAGGCCATGCGCACTTCACGCAGGGTGTCCTTGATGTTGTCTTCGCTCAGTTTGGCTTTGCCAGTGACATTTCGCAGGGTCTGCGAGAGGCGGTCAGTCAGATTTTCGAACATGCGCGTTCCTTTCAGGCTCAAGCGAACCGAGGGTGGGCTTGCAACAGGTCGCGGATTATAGCGAAGACTGCGAGACACCGACACTGACGCCGCCAGACGCTTTCGTGGCGCACGGGTTATATGCCACACTGGCCGCCTTTCGGGTTTGCCTGACAAGGATTTATGCACCCTCTGCTACCCAGCCTAGCTGCCGCTTGCCTCTATGCAGGCGCCGCACTCTATCAAGGCCTGCGCTTGCAACAGCGCAGCTCGCCCAACAAGCGCCTGCTGATTGCGCTCGGCACACTGGCACTGCTTCTGCACGGCAGTAGCCTGTGTCTGCAGATGTTTGATGACAATGGTTTGTCACTGGACTTTTTCAACGCCGCCAGCCTGATCGCCGCCGCGGTTATTCTGCTGACGCTGCTGGCTTGCGCGCGAATACCCGTGGAGAACCTACTGCTGCTGTTATTCCCGCTGGGCTTCTTCACTGTACTGCTTGCCCAGTTCATGCCCAGCGGCACAACCCAAACCATTAATGAAGCACCGGGCATCATCGCGCACATTCTGTTGTCGATAACCGCTTACGGCATGCTGACCATTGCCGTGTTCCAGTCGCTGCTGCTGTTATTGCAGGACCACCAACTCAAGCACAAGCACCCCTCCGGACTGATCAAGAACTTCCCCCCCCTACAAACCATGGAAAGCCTGCTGTTCAGCTTTCTCTGGGCGGGCTGGGCCTTGTTGTCACTCTCGCTGCTGTCTGGTGCATTGTTTATCAGCGACCTATTTGCCCAGCACCTGGTGCATAAAACCATTCTCTCGTGTTTTGCCTGGGTGGTCTTTGCTGTACTTCTGTGGGGCCGCCACCAACTCGGCTGGCGCGGTCACAAAGCCATTCGCTGGACTCTGGCGGGCTTCTGCTTGCTGATGCTGGCCTATTTCGGCAGCAAGCTGGTTCGCGAATTCATTCTGCATATCTGAGACCCCTTCCGTGGACGACCTTCACTCCAGCTACCTGTTTGGGCTGCTGATCTTTCTGATTTTGTGCTCGGCATTCTTCTCCAGCTCGGAGACCGGGATGCTTAGCCTCAACCGCTACCGCCTCAAGCACATGGCCAAAGAGGGGCATAAAGGCGCTAAACGCGTGACCAGCCTGCTCAATCGCCCAGACCGCCTACTGGGCACCATTCTGGTTGGCAACAACGTGGTTAACATCCTCGCTGCGTCCATCGCCACTGTGCTGGCCGTAGATATTTGGGGCGAAGCGGGAATCGCGATTGCCACTGCAGGCCTGACCATCGTGGTGCTGATTTTCGGTGAGATCACCCCAAAAACATTGGCGGCCCTGCGCCCAGAGCTGGTGGCGTTCCCTGCAAGCCGCTTGCTGATACTGCTGCAACGCTTGCTATACCCGGTGGTGTGGACCACCAGCACCATCAGCAATGTGCTGCTGCGCCTGATGGGTATCGATCCGTCACAACGCGCCAGCGACAGCCTGTCTACCGAAGAACTGCGCAGCGTCGTGCGCGAGTCCGGCGCTGGCATGCCGAAGAATCGCCAAAATATGCTGCTCGGCATCCTCGATCTTGAGCGGGTGACGGTGGATGACATCATGATTCCGCGCAACGAAGTCACCGGCATCAACCTTGATGACGACCTAGAAAGCATCATCGGCCTGCTGACCAACACCACCCACACCCGCCTGCCGGTCTTTCGTACTGATATCAATCAGATCGAAGGCATCGTGCATATGCGCCAGATTGCCCGGCTGCTGACGCATAACGAGTTGAGCAAAGAAGTGCTACTGGCGGCCTGCAACGAGCCGTACTTCGTGCCCGAAGGTACGCCGCTGTCGACCCAGCTGATTAACTTCCAAAAGCAGAAACGCCGCATTGGCATCGTTGTGGATGAATATGGTGACGTGATCGGCATCGTCACCCTGGAAGACATCCTCGAAGAAATCGTCGGTGACTTCAGTAACCAAGACACCCTGCGCAGCCCGGACATTCACCCCCAGGAAGACGGCACCCAGGTCATTGATGGCGCCGCTTATATCCGCGAAATCAACAAAGCGCTGGACTGGCATCTGCCCTGTGATGGCCCCAAGACCCTCAATGGCCTGATCACCGAAGCACTGGAAAGTATCCCCGACAGCGCGGTATGCCTGAAGATCGGCCCTTATCGTCTGGAAATTCTGCAGTCGTCAGAGAACCGGGTAAAAAGCGTACGCGCCTGGCGGGCCAAGCCTAAAGTACACACCGAGCCGCTGGCGTAAGACTGACGGCCAGCCCCTGCGCCCACACGCGATAGCCCAAACCTGACGGGTGATAACCATCACGTGCCAGGTAGTCGCTTGAAAACTCCAGTTCAACCGGGTGATGGCCGGCCCCGAGTTTTGCCGCCAACCGACGCAGGCGTGCATCCAGCAGGCCGGCGCGCATGCCGAGTAAACGCCGTAAAAGCCAGGGCAGCGCGGTAAACTGCTGCAGCGGCGGCACGCTGCTAAACGCCACCTGCACACCCCGCGTCATCAGCGCCTCAGCCATGTTGCCAAGTGCGCGCTCCCAACGCGGCAATGACGTTAAATGCGTGGTGTCGTTAACGCCGAACACTAATAACGCCAGATCAAAAGGCTGCTCAAGCACCTGCGGCAGGAGCCGCGCGCAGGCCTGCGCCGCCGTAATGCCATTCTCACCACACGCACGCCAGGCAACCGGCCGACCACGAAGCACAGACAGCGCCGCCGCCAGCTGCGCGACCAATGCGGCGTCCTGCGCATCCACGCCAACGCCGACCACGGTCGACTCGCCCAACACCAGCAAGCGCAATGGCTCGCCCGGTAAATCCGCACCGGCCACGCCGCTTAACAATCCTGCAGCGGGCGGTAAACGCAGAGCATTACGGCGCGTGTACACAGCCAGCGGTAGCGCGACTGGCGCCAGTAGCAGCAAGCCCAGCCACCAGGCATAGCCGCGCCAGGCACTCACAGTTCGATGGTGACCGCCTGCGCGGCCCGCGTAGCCTTGGCACGCGCGGCCGCCAACAACTCATCACGCGCCAACGCCACGCCCATACGGCGCTGGCCACTGACTTCCGGCTTGCCGAACAGGCGCAGAGCGGTATCCGGCTCAGCCAGAGCCGCCCCCAGATTGCCGAAGCTGACCTGCTGCGACTCGCCCTCGACCAATACGACTGCGGACGCTGAGGGCCCCAACTGACGAATTGCCGGAATCGGCAAACCGAGAATCGCCCGTGCATGCAGGGCAAACTCGGACAAATCCTGAGAAATCAGGGTGACCAGGCCGGTGTCGTGCGGGCGCGGCGAGATTTCGCAGAACCATACCTGATCGCCTTTGACGAACAGTTCAACGCCAAACAAACCACGCCCACCCAGTGAACCGGTAACCGCCAGCGCAATACGCTCAGCTTCGGCTTGAGCCTTAGCGCTCATCGGCTGCGGCTGCCAGGATTCTTGGTAATCGCCTTTGACCTGACGGTGACCAACCGGTGCACAGAAGGTGGTACCGCCGCTGTGACGCACGGTAAGCAGGGCGATTTCATAGTCAAAATCGATAAAGCCCTCGACGATTACCCGGCCTTTGCCGGCGCGGCCACCGGCCTGGGCGTAATCCCAAGCGGCTTGCAAATCATCCAGGTCCTTCAGAACGGACTGACCTTTGCCCGAGGAACTCATGATCGGCTTGATCAGGCAGGGAAAACCGATGCTCTCGACTGCGGCGCGGCACTGCTCGAAAGAGTCGGCAAACTGATAAGGCGACGTCGGCAGGCCTAACTCTTCGGCAGCCAGGCGGCGAATACCTTCGCGATTCATGGTCAACTGCGCGGCGCGCGCACTGGGGATGATGGTAAAGCCTTCATTCTCCAACTCAACCAGGGTCGCGGTGGCGATGGCTTCAATTTCCGGGACGATATAGTGCGGCCGCTCCAGCTCGATCAGCGCCCGCAGCGCGTCGCCATCGAGCATATTGATCACGTGGCTGCGATGCGCCACCTGCATAGCCGGCGCATTGGCGTAGCGATCAACAGCAATCACCTCGACGCCCAAACGCTGCAGTTCAATCACCACTTCCTTACCCAGCTCACCAGAGCCACACAACAGCACACGGGTCGCGCTCGGCGACAAAGGGGTTCCGATACGGGGCATGGTGAGACCTCAAACGAATTGATTTACAGAGTATTACAACAAGATGCCTTGGGCCTGGGCACGCTCATGACAGCGCTGTAGCACCTGGCGGCGCTCGGTGTTGTCCATCAGACCCCAGCGGGTGATCTCAGCGACCGAGCGCTGACAGCCAATGCAAAGATCTTGATCATCCAGCGCGCAGACATGCACGCAGGGTGAGGCGACTGGGTGTTCATGGGCTTGCATCAGGCGTCTTGCTCAAGCAGGTCGCGGGCATAACGCTGAGCGTTGTGCACGTAATGAGCCGCGCTGGCTTCGAGCATCTTCTTCTGCGCTTCGGTCAACTCCCGCACGACTTTACCGGGCGAGCCCATGACCAATGAGCCGTCAGGGATTTCCTTGCCTTCGCCGATCAAGCTGTTGGCGCCGATGATGCAGTACTTGCCAATTTTCGCGCCGTTAAGGATCACGGCATTAATGCCGATCAGGCTGTAATCGCCCACCGAGCAGCCGTGCAGCATGGCATTGTGGCCGATGGTCACGCCCGTGCCGATATTCAGTGGAAAGCCCATGTCGGTGTGCATCACCGTGCCGTCCTGCACGTTGCTGTTCTCGCCGATGTGAATCAGCTCGTTATCACCGCGCAGCACGGCGTTGAACCACACGCTCGCCCCCGCCTCTAGCTTGACCTTGCCGACCAGCGTGGCATTCGGTGCGACCCAACTGTCGGCATGAGCCTCGACGTGGGACGAACCCAGGCGATATTTCATGGATGCTTCCTCTAGGCTCAAGTGAGCTTGATAAAGTGCTCAGGCGGCTGCTGCATATCGATATGCACATCGTCGAACACCAGGTTGACCAACTCGACCAGCATGATCGCCGTCAGGCCCCAGATTTTATATTCGCCGTAGCGATAGCTCGGCACGTACCAGCTGCGGCCAAGATAATCGATACGGTGGGTGGTTTCCCGCGGGTCGTCGCGGAAGAACGCCAGCGGCACGGCAAACACGGCGGCAATTTCAGCGTCATTCGGCTTGTATTCGACAAAGTCCGGCACCAGGCCGACATAGGGCGTGACTTGAATGCCGTGACGCGACACCAGCGTACTGAGCGGCCCGACAATCTCAACCAAGCCAGGCGGCAAACCGATCTCCTCCTCGGCCTCGCGCAGGGCGGTCCGCACCAGGTCAGGATCCTCCGGATCACGCCGCCCTCCCGGAAAGGCTACTTCGCCGCCATGCGTAGACAGCCCACTGGCGCGCAGGGTGAGCACCACTTCCGGCTCGTCGCTGCGGGTGATGGGCACCAACACGGCAGCCTCAGGGTAGCGTGTGTCGGTCTGCATACTCTGCGGGCTATAGCCACGCATGCGATGGAGCAGCTGATCCAGCATGAGGATTCTCGGTCTTTTGTTCTGCGCGCGATGATGGCACGAAAGCAGCTTACGGCCCAAGCCCCGCACTGCTGGCCATCGGCATTCAGCGTGTGGCGCTCCGTGCCTAAGCCGCTTGCCGAGCGCCCACTCGGCACGCCAAGATAGCCGCCACGCCGTGAGGTTTTACCATGAAGTTCTGTAGCAACTGTGGCGGTCCAGTCAGCCACGTCATCCCGTTAGGGGATAACCGTTTACGCCACGTCTGTGCGCAGTGCCAAATCGTGCACTACCAAAACCCACGGATCATCGCTGGCTGCTTGCCGGTATGGGGCGAACAGGTGCTGTTGTGCCGCCGCGCCATCGAACCGCGCCGCGGCTACTGGACCCTACCCGCGGGTTTTATGGAAAACGGCGAAACCCTAGAGCAAGCTGCCGCCCGTGAAACGCATGAAGAGGCCTGCGCACGCGTGCGTAGCCTCAACCTCTATACCCTGTTTGACCTGCCACACATCAATCAGGTGTATATGTTGTTTCGCGCCGAGTTGGTCGATCTGGACTTTGCCCCCGGCGAGGAAAGCCTTGAGGTTCAACTCTTTCATGAACACGACATTCCTTGGTCAGAGCTGGCTTTCCCGAGCATCGGGCGTACCTTAGAATGCTACTTCGAGGACCGTCGTAAGCAGCATTACCCGGTCCGCAACGAGCCGCTCGAAGCTTTGCGCGCGCATTACAAGAAAACCTTTTGATCCATGGGAATTACGATGCGCTGGTTGTTCACCCTGCTGCTCCTCACTATTGCTCTAACGAGCCACGCCAGCACCACGGCGTCACTTCATGGCAAAACTATCGATAAAGTGCTGGTGGTCAAGTCTGAACGCACACTGCACCTGATGAGCCGCGGCGACACACTCAAGTCCTACCGCATGTCGTTAGGTAAAAAGCCGGAAGGTGCCAAACAATACGAAGGCGACATGCGTACCCCTGAGGGTTTTTATTGGATCGACTGGCGCAAAACCAGTGACAAGTACAACCTGTCCATGCACATTTCCTACCCTAACGCCCGCGACCAAGCGCAGGCCCGCGCCAAAGGCTTATCGGCAGGGGGCATGATCATGATCCACGGCACGCCACTGGATGAGGAATACCCTGAGTGGTTCTTCCACTCGCTGGACTGGACAGAAGGCTGCATCGCCATGAAGAACACCGACATGCGCGAGATCTGGAGCCTGGTTAAAGACGGCACGCTAATCGAAATCAGACCCTGAGGCATGCCAAGCTAGGAATGCAGAAGGCTTTCACCGGCGTTAAATACAGGGCTGACCGGTACTGCCGCTGGGCATAACGCAAACAATGAGGGCCGCAATCGCGGCCCTTAGTGTTTCAGCGGTCAGTTACGGTTCAGCACAATCTTGGGCGCCCACCTTAACCACTCCTCGTTCACCTCATCAAACAAGGCAAAGGTCTGCCCCGGTTGTGCTGGACCACCCATCTGCGGGTTATCCGGTGAAGCGAAGGCAATCCCGCCCTCCAGCAACGCCTCAAGTGACTCTGCACGCACCTTCACGCCGCTGAAAAGCCCAGCGTCCACGCCAATGCCACTGGCGTTCCAAAAGCGGCTACCGCTGCGCACCAGCGGCGCATAACGCGGCTCAATCAGAATATGAATCAGCACCCGATCCGAGGTCGGTCCCAATTCAAAGTGAGTCACCTTCCCTACCGGTACTTCACGGTAGCTGACCACCACACCTGGCTTAATCGAACCGCGCCGCGCCGTACTCAACACCAGGCGCAAGCCCTGCTCGCGGGCGTTCTGCGTCGGGGCAGATTCGGCTGCAACAAAGCTGGTTTTGATTGCACCGGGCTTGTTTGCAGGCCGCACCTCAAGGTACTGGCCACTGACTAAGGTTTCCAAGTTAGCCGCACGGGTCAGGCTGACCTCGGGCTTGACGACCCAGAACTGCGTGCCCACACGTGCAATCTGCTGTGTTGCCTGAGTTACGCGGGCGTGCAAAATCACCGCCTGCAAATCGTCCGTCAGCTCAATGCGCTCGACCTTACCCACCTCTAAGCCTTTATAACGAATAGCCGTCCCTGGGCTCAGGCCATCACCACGAGGGAGGCGTATTGTCAGTGCCAAGCCTTTTTCAAGCGCGCTGTCCTGACTGCTGTAAAGGCTGAAGCGCTGTACCCGCTTGGCGCTTTTTGCTGCCTGCGGGTCGGGCGTTTCAAAGGCAATCCCCCCCGCCAACAAGGTTTGTAGCGACTCGCTCTTAACTTCAACACCCGACAGGCCGCCCTTGAGGGTGATTCCACTGGCATTCCAAAAACGCGTACTGGTGTTAATCAGGTGCACGAACTCAGGCTCGATGTGCACGCCAAACGCCACTTTTTTATTATCCCGCGACAATTGGTAGCTCTGCACCGAGCCTACCTTGAGCTGCTTGAACAGGACCGGGCTGCCAACCTCCAACGAGCCACGTACATCGCTAAACAACACTAAGTGCAGGCCAGGCGAGGACAGATCAAGGGGCGGCGCTTTGGCTCTGGCAATAAATTCACGTTGCGCTGGTTTGCCCTGCTCACCGGGGCGAATCGCGATGTAATTACCTTTAACCAACGCCTCCAGTCCGGTAATACCGGCCAAGGAAATAGAAGGTTTGACCATCCAAAAATCCGTACCTTCCACCAGATAATCTTCGGTGCGTGGGTCGAGCATTAATTCAACGCTGGCACTACTCAGGTCTTCATCAATTTTGAAGGTTTTTAGGTGCCCCACCTGAATGCCCTTGTACATAACCGGCGTGCGGCCCGCCTCTAGCCCATCAAAATCCTGCAGTTTGAGCGACACACGAATGCCGGCCTGCGCGCTGTCAAAGTCTTCATAAAGGCGAAATGGCAAGCTCGGATCAGTCGCAGGACTGTCCTTACGATGTTCGGGGGTAGCAAAAGCAATCCCGCCGGCAACAATGCTCGCCAGCGATTCAGTTCGCACCTTTACACCCGAAAGCCCAGCATCGATGGAGACGCCACTAGCGTTCCAAAACCGCGTGTGTTTACGCACCAAAGAGGCAAACTCTGGCTGAATAAAGACCTTAACCTCGATCAGATTCTGATCTTCAACCAAGGCATAGCTTTTTACTCGCCCGACCTGAATCTGCTTGTAGAACACCGGGCTGTCGCGGTTTAGCGAACCCAGCCGGTCAGCCCTAAGGGTTAGGTGCAAACCAGGGGCGCTATCAGCCAATGGCGGCGGCTCACTGAGCGCGGTGAAATCTCGTGCTGGCTCGCCCTCACCTGGGCTCACGCTAATGTAGTTACCTGACACCAAGGTTTCCAACCCCGTGATGCCCGCCAACGATACACTCGGCTTGACCAACCAGAAGCGTGTGTTAGTGCGCAGCTGATTCTCAACCCGCTTGTCCATTTCGACAGTAGCGCGCACACCGCGCCGCTCACCGCTGTCATCGAGCTGTAAAGCCTTGACCTTGCCGATTGGCATACCTTTATAGATAACTTCAGTCTTACCGGGCTGAATGCCATCACCACTGTCGAACATCACCTGAATCTCGATGCCCGCCTCGTTATAAGCGCGCCACCCCAACCAGCCACCGATCAGCAGCGCAATCAGCGGCAGAACCCAGATCGCCGACCAGTTTGAAGCAGGGCGCGCCTTGGCCAACGGCAAATCATTCATGATCGTCATCCGATTCCGTGTTGTCCCATATCAAACGGGGGTCAAAAGTTAAAGCAGCCAACATCGTCAGCACCACCACACTGGCAAAAGCCATAGCACCATAACCGGGCACAATACTGGCCAAACTGCCGAAGTTGACCACCGCCACCAGAATGGCGATGACAAAGATATCCAGCATTGACCAGCGTCCTATCCACTCGATAAACCGGTACATCAGCACCCGCTGACGCGGCGACATAGGCTGATGCCGTTGCACTGAATACAACAACAAGGCGATGCCGACCAACTTAAACGTCGGCACCAGAATACTCGCGATAAAAACGACTGCCGCTATCGGCAGCATGCCGTAGTTAACCAACTCGATAACGCCCGACATGATGGTGTCGGACTGCCCCTTGCCAAGCGAATTGACGGTCATAATCGGAAGCAGGTTAGCGGGGACATAGAGTACCGCTGCCGTCAGCAATAACGCCCAGGTTCGCGCCAGGCTATTCGGCTGACGTGCATGGACGATACCGCCACATCGCGAGCAAAACTGCTTGCCCTGCTCATCCTCAATGGCATTGAGTTGATGGCACTCGTGGCAAATCAGCAGCCCTGCATCAATCGCGCGCATGTTCATCCTCTCCCGACAGGGCTTTCCAAATTTGGTGCGGCGACATTGTCACCTCAAGCCAGACCTGAACCAGTAACAACGCGATAAAGCACAACAGCCCGATACCAATGCTCAGCTCGGCCAGATCAACCAGCTTTACGATAGATACCAAGATGCCCATAAAGTAGACCTCTAGCATGCCCCACTCGCGCATATGATGATAAATGCGATAGAGCAGTAGGCCATATCGGCGCCCTACATCCAGACGAATGCTCAGCAATACAGCGAACTGACACAGTAGCTTCAGAAGCGGCACCGCCATGCTGCAGAGGAAGACCACCACCGCCACACTCTGCATACCGTTGTTATAAAGCCCGACAACACCCGTCCAAACCGTATCGTTTGAGGTTTGCCCCAACAGATTGAGCTGCATGATCGGTAGAAAATTGGCCGGCACATACAACAACAACGCAGCAATCACTAACGCCAAGCTGCGACGTATAACCTGAGTACGGTGGGTGTATAGCTCACAACCACAGCGGGGACATTCAACCCGCTCACCTGCCGAAGGTTCAGGCTGACGCAGCAAAAGATCGCACTCATGACAGCCAACTAGCTGGTTCAGCCTAAGCCCTGCGAGCTTTTCAGAGGATGCAGAATCAGCCATGAGAAAAACTCTGATAAAGGTGTAATAAAGAACTCAAGCTACGCACTGTTTAGTTGCCCATCAAGTGTTGGTGGTGCGCGTGGATATTTTCGATGTGCAAAGTAAAACCCCCGACCAGTTTCCTGATCGGGGGTTTTGGTGTAGGTGCTTGACGATGACCTACTCTCACATGGGGAAACCCCACACTACCATCGGCGATGCATCGTTTCACTACTGAGTTCGGGATGGGATCAGGTGGTTCCAATGCTCTATGGTCGTCAAGCGATTCAGCTGGAGCCTCGTCGTTAGACGCTGCTCCGAATTGGGTATGTGATAAATGGTTTTGCAGTGCTTACAAATTTTCGGCTGTTGCGGTCTTCTGTATTAGACACACAAACATCAAATTGTTTGGGTGTTATATGGTCAAGCCTCACGGGCAATTAGTATTGGTTAGCTCAACGCCTCACAGCGCTTACACACCCAACCTATCAACGTCGTAGTCTTCGACGGCCCTTTAGGGAACTCAAGGTTCCAGTGAGATCTCATCTCGAGGCAAGTTTCCCGCTTAGATGCTTTCAGCGGTTATCTTTTCCGAACATAGCTACCCGGCAATGCCACTGGCGTGACAACCGGAACACCAGAGGTTCGTCCACTCCGGTCCTCTCGTACTAGGAGCAGCCCCTCTCAAATCTCAAACGTCCACGGCAGATAGGGACCGAACTGTCTCACGACGTTCTAAACCCAGCTCGCGTACCACTTTAAATGGCGAACAGCCATACCCTTGGGACCGGCTTCAGCCCCAGGATGTGATGAGCCGACATCGAGGTGCCAAACACCGCCGTCGATATGAACTCTTGGGCGGTATCAGCCTGTTATCCCCGGAGTACCTTTTATCCGTTGAGCGATGGCCCTTCCATACAGAACCACCGGATCACTAAGACCTACTTTCGTACCTGCTCGACGTGTCTGTCTCGCAGTCAAGCGCGCTTTTGCCTTTATACTCTACGACCGATTTCCGACCGGTCTGAGCGCACCTTCGTACTCCTCCGTTACTCTTTAGGAGGAGACCGCCCCAGTCAAACTACCCACCATACACTGTCCTCGATCCGGATAACGGACCAGAGTTAGAACCTCAAGGTTGCCAGGGTGGTATTTCAAGGTTGGCTCCACGCGAACTGGCGTCCACGCTTCAAAGCCTCCCACCTATCCTACACAAGCAAACTCAAAGTCCAGTGCAAAGCTATAGTAAAGGTTCACGGGGTCTTTCCGTCTAGCCGCGGATACACTGCATCTTCACAGCGATTTCAATTTCACTGAGTCTCGGGTGGAGACAGCGCCGCCATCGTTACGCCATTCGTGCAGGTCGGAACTTACCCGACAAGGAATTTCGCTACCTTAGGACCGTTATAGTTACGGCCGCCGTTTACCGGGGCTTCGATCAAGAGCTTCGCGTTAGCTAACCCCATCAATTAACCTTCCGGCACCGGGCAGGCGTCACACCCTATACGTCCACTTTCGTGTTTGCAGAGTGCTGTGTTTTTAATAAACAGTCGCAGCGGCCTGGTATCTTCGACCGGCATGGGCTTACGCAGTAAATGCTTCACCCTCACCGGCGCACCTTCTCCCGAAGTTACGGTGCCATTTTGCCTAGTTCCTTCACCCGAGTTCTCTCAAGCGCCTTGGTATTCTCTACCTAACCACCTGTGTCGGTTTGGGGTACGGTTCCTAATTACCTGAAGCTTAGAAGCTTTTCCTGGAAGCATGGCATCAACCACTTCGTCATCTAAAAGATAACTCGTCATCAGTTCTCGGCCTTGAACGCCCGGATTTACCTAAGCATTCAGCCTACCACCTTAAACACGGACAACCAACGCCGTGCTGGCCTAGCCTTCTCCGTCCCTCCATCGCAGTAATTAGAAGTACGGGAATATTAACCCGTTTCCCATCGACTACGCATTTCTGCCTCGCCTTAGGGGCCGACTCACCCTGCGTCGATTAACGTTGCGCAGGAAACCTTGGTCTTTCGGCGTGGGAGTTTTTCACTCCCATTGTCGTTACTCATGTCAGCATTCGCACTTCTGATACCTCCAGCAAGCTTCTCAACTCACCTTCACAGGCTTACAGAACGCTCCTCTACCGCTCATCCTAAGATGAACCCGTAGCTTCGGTGTATGGTTTGAGCCCCGTTACATCTTCCGCGCAGGCCGACTCGACTAGTGAGCTATTACGCTTTCTTTAAAGGGTGGCTGCTTCTAAGCCAACCTCCTAGCTGTCTAAGCCTTCCCACATCGTTTCCCACTTAACCATAACTTTGGGACCTTAGCTGACGGTCTGGGTTGTTTCCCTTTTCACGACGGACGTTAGCACCCGCCGTGTGTCTCCCGTGCTGACACTTGTTGGTATTCGGAGTTTGCATCGGTTTGGTAAGTCGGGATGACCCCCTAGCCGAAACAGTGCTCTACCCCCAACAGTGATACACGAGGCGCTACCTAAATAGCTTTCGAGGAGAACCAGCTATCTCCGAGCTTGATTAGCCTTTCACTCCGATCCACAGGTCATCCGCTAACTTTTCAACGGTAGTCGGTTCGGTCCTCCAGTTAGTGTTACCCAACCTTCAACCTGCCCATGGATAGATCGCCCGGTTTCGGGTCTATACCCAGCGACTGTCGCCCTATTAAGACTCGCTTTCGCTACGCCTCCCCTATTCGGTTAAGCTCGCCACTGAATATAAGTCGCTGACCCATTATACAAAAGGTACGCAGTCACCCAACAAAGTGGGCTCCCACTGCTTGTACGCATACGGTTTCAGGATCTATTTCACTCCCCTCTCCGGGGTTCTTTTCGCCTTTCCCTCACGGTACTAGTTCACTATCGGTCAGTCAGTAGTATTTAGCCTTGGAGGATGGTCCCCCCATATTCAGACAAAGTTTCTCGTGCTCCGTCCTACTCGATTTCATTGATAAGAGAATTTCGTGTACGGGGCTATCACCCACTACGGCGGCACTTTCCAGAGCCTTCCACTATTCTCAAATCAACTTAAGGGCTAGTCCCCGTTCGCTCGCCACTACTAAGGGAATCTCGGTTGATTTCTATTCCTCAGGGTACTTAGATGTTTCAGTTCCCCTGGTTCGCCTTACACACCTATGTATTCAGTGTGTAATAACCAGCTTATGCTGGCTGGGTTCCCCCATTCAGAGATCTCCGGATCAAAGTCTGTTTGCCGACTCCCCGGAGCTTATCGCAGGCTACAACGTCTTTCATCGCCTCTGACTGCCAAGGCATCCACCGTATGCGCTTCTTCACTTGACCATATAACCCCAAGCAATCTGGTTATTGTCTAATAACGTGAAGACGACATTCGCCGAAAATTTGCAATTGAGAACTACAAATTTTACCTTGACCAAATTAATTACCAGTGAAAGTAATCAATCAGTCACTTCTATCACATACCCAAATTTTTAAAGAACGATTTTCTTACTGGTCAAAGACCAGAAATCAACATTCATCTGCTTTTTGCAGGAACGTTCATTTCTGAACTCTAAAACGAGGCTGTATATGGTGGAGCCAAGCGGGATCGAACCGCTGACCTCCTGCGTGCAAGGCAGGCGCTCTCCCAGCTGAGCTATGGCCCCATATTCTTACAAGGCCAAACCCCACAACAATTGGTGGGTCTGGGCAGATTCGAACTGCCGACCTCACCCTTATCAGGGGTGCGCTCTAACCAACTGAGCTACAGACCCAATCGTCTTTTTCAATGAATCAAGCAATTCGTGTGGGAACTTATGAAGAAGCTGAAGTCTTCGATTAAGGAGGTGATCCAGCCGCAGGTTCCCCTACGGCTACCTTGTTACGACTTCACCCCAGTCATGAATCACACCGTGGTAACCGTCCCCCTTGCGGTTAGACTAGCTACTTCTGGTGCAACCCACTCCCATGGTGTGACGGGCGGTGTGTACAAGGCCCGGGAACGTATTCACCGTGACATTCTGATTCACGATTACTAGCGATTCCGACTTCACGCAGTCGAGTTGCAGACTGCGATCCGGACTACGATCGGTTTTATGGGATTAGCTCCACCTCGCGGCTTGGCAACCCTTTGTACCGACCATTGTAGCACGTGTGTAGCCCTGGCCGTAAGGGCCATGATGACTTGACGTCATCCCCACCTTCCTCCGGTTTGTCACCGGCAGTCTCCTTAGAGTTCCCACCATTACGTGCTGGTAACTAAGGACAAGGGTTGCGCTCGTTACGGGACTTAACCCAACATCTCACGACACGAGCTGACGACAGCCATGCAGCACCTGTGTCTGAGTTCCCGAAGGCACCAATCTATCTCTAGAAAGTTCTCAGCATGTCAAGGCCAGGTAAGGTTCTTCGCGTTGCTTCGAATTAAACCACATGCTCCACCGCTTGTGCGGGCCCCCGTCAATTCATTTGAGTTTTAACCTTGCGGCCGTACTCCCCAGGCGGTCAACTTAATGCGTTAGCTGCGCCACTAAGAGTTCAAGACTCCCAACGGCTAGTTGACATCGTTTACGGCGTGGACTACCAGGGTATCTAATCCTGTTTGCTCCCCACGCTTTCGCACCTCAGTGTCAGTACCAGTCCAGGTAGTCGCCTTCGCCACTGGTGTTCCTTCCTATATCTACGCATTTCACCGCTACACAGGAAATTCCACTACCCTCTACCGTACTCTAGCTCAGCAGTTTTGGATGCAGTTCCCAGGTTGAGCCCGGGGATTTCACATCCAACTTACTGAACCACCTACGCGCGCTTTACGCCCAGTAATTCCGATTAACGCTTGCACCCTTCGTATTACCGCGGCTGCTGGCACGAAGTTAGCCGGTGCTTATTCTGTCGGTAACGTCAAAGTAGCAACGTATTAAGTTACTACCCTTCCTCCCAACTTAAAGTGCTTTACAATCCGAAGACCTTCTTCACACACGCGGCATGGCTGGATCAGGCTTTCGCCCATTGTCCAATATTCCCCACTGCTGCCTCCCGTAGGAGTCTGGACCGTGTCTCAGTTCCAGTGTGACTGATCATCCTCTCAGACCAGTTACGGATCGTCGCCTTGGTGAGCCATTACCTCACCAACTAGCTAATCCGACCTAGGCTCATCTAATGGCGCGAGGCCCGAAGGTCCCCCGCTTTCTCCCGTAGGACGTATGCGGTATTAGCGTCCGTTTCCGAACGTTATCCCCCACCACTAGGCAGATTCCTAGGCATTACTCACCCGTCCGCCGCTCTCAAGAGAAGCAAGCTTCTCTCTACCGCTCGACTTGCATGTGTTAGGCCTGCCGCCAGCGTTCAATCTGAGCCATGATCAAACTCTTCAGTTCAATACTGCTTGGGTTTTGAGAAAACCCTAAACTTAGCTCAGCAATCGTTGGTTACATCTTTGATTTCTCGCGGAGTAACTTGTGATGCTGATAATCTTGCGACTAGCAGTCTTACCTCACAAGCACCCACACGAATTGCTTGATTCAGTTGTTAAAGAGCAGTTGGTTAAGTCTTTCGTCTCAACCGAGGCGCGAATTCTACAGCAGCCTCATCTTTCGTCAAGCTGTTTTTCGAAGTTCTTTTCTAAAAGCGCTTTCTACTCAACAACTTGCGTTACATCTCACTGGCTGTGATTTTGATCGCTCAAAACTTCATGCCTGTACTAATAGTAAAACCCCCGACCAGTTTCCTGATCGGGGGTTTTGGTGTAGGTGCTTGACGATGACCTACTCTCACATGGGGAAACCCCACACTACCATCGGCGATGCATCGTTTCACTACTGAGTTCGGGATGGGATCAGGTGGTTCCAATGCTCTATGGTCGTCAAGCGATTCAGCTGGAGCCTCGTCGTTAGACGCTGCTCCGAATTGGGTATGTGATAAATGGTTTTGCAGTGCTTACAAATTTTCGGCTGTTGCGGTCTTCTGTATTAGACACACAAACATCAAATTGTTTGGGTGTTATATGGTCAAGCCTCACGGGCAATTAGTATTGGTTAGCTCAACGCCTCACAGCGCTTACACACCCAACCTATCAACGTCGTAGTCTTCGACGGCCCTTTAGGGAACTCAAGGTTCCAGTGAGATCTCATCTCGAGGCAAGTTTCCCGCTTAGATGCTTTCAGCGGTTATCTTTTCCGAACATAGCTACCCGGCAATGCCACTGGCGTGACAACCGGAACACCAGAGGTTCGTCCACTCCGGTCCTCTCGTACTAGGAGCAGCCCCTCTCAAATCTCAAACGTCCACGGCAGATAGGGACCGAACTGTCTCACGACGTTCTAAACCCAGCTCGCGTACCACTTTAAATGGCGAACAGCCATACCCTTGGGACCGGCTTCAGCCCCAGGATGTGATGAGCCGACATCGAGGTGCCAAACACCGCCGTCGATATGAACTCTTGGGCGGTATCAGCCTGTTATCCCCGGAGTACCTTTTATCCGTTGAGCGATGGCCCTTCCATACAGAACCACCGGATCACTAAGACCTACTTTCGTACCTGCTCGACGTGTCTGTCTCGCAG